>JBFONV010000009.1:0-43349 GCA_040779335.1 Colwelliaceae bacterium 6471 | reverse complement strand
TTTGTTGTAGAGCTAATCAACCCAGTAGCGATGGACGAAGGTTTACGCTTCGCTATCCGTGAAGGTGGTCGTACAGTTGGTGCAGGTGTTGTATCTAAAATCATCGATTAGTATTATTACTAACGATGTTTAGATAAATATCTAAACAGAAAAAGGCGCTTAGGCGCCTTTTTTTATGTCTGGAAATCAAGCGCATTACATCGAATGGGTATCAGTGTAGTCTCTCAGCACATTTAGGCATGAAGTCAATGCCGATGAATTGATAGTCACTTAACGAGAATATATGCCTTTTAGCAAGGGCATTATTGCTAATATAATGGTTCTTTCATATTGCAACTAATGATGCTGAAAATAGCCCTTCAAGATTGTCTTTGGGTGAGCAATCTCATACCTCTACAATATGCATCACTAGTTTGAATATTATCATTCACCTTTTTATATTGCTTGGTTAAGGCTTAATGTCGTTTATTAGCGTTTTATGTTGACAATTTTCTTTGATGTTGAAGTCCGTATTCCGCTTTCAAGATTTTGTAAAGTTAAGAAAAATCAGTAGCTGAGCTTGAATAAGTGAAACTACGAGTATTAGTGAGCCAAAATAGCTCTATGCTCTGAATTAACAGAATAAAAAAAAGGGTGCCTAAGCACCCTTTACATTAACACTAGATGGTTAGTTATTTTTTAGCGTTACGCTCTTTAACTTCAGCAATTACTGCTTCAGCTACGTTGTTTGGACAAGGCATATAGTGAGAGAATTCCATCGAGAATTGACCACGACCAGATGTCATTGTACGTAATGATCCGATATAACCAAACATTTCAGAAAGTGGAACGTCTGCTTTAATACGAACACCTGTAGTACCTGCTTCCTGATCTTTAATCATGCCGCGACGACGGTTCAAGTCACCAATAACATCACCTACGTGATCTTCAGGAGTAAATACATCAACCTTCATGATAGGTTCAATTAACTGCGCACCGGCTTTTGGAATTGATTGACGGAAAGCGCCTTTAGCTGCGATTTCAAAAGCAACCGCAGATGAATCGACTGCGTGGAAACCACCGTCATATAATTCAACTTCAACGTCTAACACTGGGAAACCAGCTAAAACACCTTCTTCCATCATGCTCTTGAAGCCTTTCTCAACAGCTGGGAAGAATTCTTTAGGTACGTTACCACCAACAACCGTTGATTTGAAAGTAAAGCCAGAATTCGGCTCACCAGGACGGATACGGTAATCAATTTTACCAAATTGACCAGAACCACCTGATTGTTTCTTATGTGTGTAAGAATCTTCAATCTCTTGAGTGATTGTTTCACGGTAAGCAACTTGAGGTTTACCAACGGTTAAATCAACACCGTAAGTACGCTTAAGAATATCTACTTTGATGTCTAAGTGAAGTTCACCCATACCTTTAAGGATGGTCTCACCAGAATCTTCGTCAGTTTCTACTTGGAATGTTGGATCTTCAGCAACCATTTTACCAATAGCGATACCCATTTTCTCTGAGCCACCTTTATCTTTCGGCGCTACAGCTATTGAGATAACTGGTTCAGGGAAAACCATCGCTTCTAATGTACATGGGTCTTTAGGATCACATAATGTATGACCAGTTTGTACGTTCTTCATACCGACAATAGCAAGAATGTCACCCGCTTCTGCGTGAGCGATTTCTTTACGATCATCTGCTTGCATTTCAACCATACGGCCAATACGTTCAGTTTTGCCAGTGAAAGAGTTAAGTATAGTATCGCCTTTATTAAGCGTACCAGAATAAACACGTACGAAGGTCAAGGCACCAAAACGGTCATCCATTATTTTAAAGGCTAATGCTTTAAAAGTTTCTTTGTTGTCAACGATAGCGAATTTGCCCGTTGGTTCACCTAACTCATCAGTTAATGGCTGAGGGTTAACTTCGTGCGGCGCTGGTAAATAATCTACTACAGCGTCTAGTAACAATTGCATACCTTTGTTTTTGAATGCTGAACCACAGTACGTAGGGAAGAACATAAGCTCACGTGTACCTTTACGGATACAAGCTTTTATTTGTTCGTCAGTTGGCGTTAGTTCGCCTTCTAAGTAATCCATCAACAAATCTTCGTCAGCTTCTAAAGCTGTTTCGATCATTTCTTCACGGTATGCTGCAGCATCGTCTACCATGTCAGCTGGAATATCTTCAACGGTGTAGTTTTCTGGTTGACCTGAATCATCCCAGATGTAAGCTTTCTGTGTTAATACGTCGACAACACCAACGAATTCGTCTTCTTCACCAATTGGCAAAGTCATCGCAAGTGGGCGGGCACCCAATACTTTTTCTACTTGGTCTTTAACACGATAAAAGTTAGCACCTAAACGGTCTAATTTGTTTACGAAGATAAGACGAGCAACTTTTGATTCGTTAGCATAGCGCCAGTTAGTTTCTGATTGTGGCTCAACACCACCACTACCACAGAATACACCGATACCGCCATCAAGAACTTTTAATGAACGATAAACTTCTACAGTGAAATCAACGTGACCAGGAGTGTCAATTACGTTAAAACGGTGTTTTTTCCACTCACAAGTAACAGCAGCTGACTGGATAGTAATGCCGCGCTCAGCTTCTTGTTCCATGAAGTCAGTTGTTGATTCACCATCGTGAACCTCACCAATTTTATGGATCATACCGGTTAGTTTTAATATACGTTCAGTTGTTGTGGTTTTACCCGCATCAACGTGAGCGAATATACCAATGTTTCTGTATTTAGCTAAATCTGCCATTACTTTACTCTATTTGATTTCTACTTAAAAAAGCGGAATTGATGAAAATTTGCGCGCGAGTATACCATTAGTAAAAGCAAATCTACATAAAATTTCAAAATTAATTATAAGCGACGAATCGCTGAGGACTGAAAAAGACATCTGAACAATCAAAACAATTACTCTTATCGATAGCTACTTTTCTTATACATCTATATATAAGCAGAGCGAGTATATAAAATGTACAAAAATTATATGCCGTCCTTTTTACATTTAATGACGACTGTAATTACTACTTGCACAAAAATTATCCTTATGTATAATACGCGTCCACGTTGAGCTAGTCTCTTCGTTTTATCAGCTGATAATTACCTCTTTAAGAAGTTTTTATTAGCCATACAGCAACTTCGATATGAAGTTGAATGATAGTTAGCGATACTCCCCCCTTTTCATAAAAAAGGTGATGGGCAGTATTTTGTTCGTTCTTTAAATTGGGGATTTGTCTTTATGTCAAATCAAAGAATTCGCATTCGTTTGAAAGCGTTCGATCATCGTTTGATTGATCAATCTACAGCGGAAATCGTTGATACAGCTAAACGCACTGGCGCGCAGGTTCGTGGTCCTATCCCACTTCCTACTCGCAAAGAGCGTTTTACTATATTGATTTCTCCACACGTTAACAAAGATGCGCGTGATCAGTACGAAATTCGTACTCACAAACGCATGATTGATATCGTTGAGCCAACTGAAAAGACTGTAGACGCATTAATGCGTTTAGATCTTGCAGCTGGTGTTGATGTTCAAATCAGCTTGGGTTAATAGGGGGTTTTAACAATGACTATAGGTCTAGTTGGACGTAAAGTGGGTATGACTCGCATCTTCACTGAAGATGGTGTATCTACACCTGTAACAGTCCTTGAAGTTGAAGCCAACCGCGTTGCTCAGGTTAAAACTGTAGATAACGATGGTTACTCAGCGCTTCAAGTTACTACGGGCAGCAAAAAAGCTAACCGTGTTAACAAACCAGCAGCTGGACATTTCGCGAAAGCAGGTATCGAAGCAGGCCGTGGCTTGTGGGAATTCCGCTTAAACGAAAATGAAGGCGAAGGTCTTGAAACTGGCAGTGAAATCACTGTTGAGTTATTTAACGAGACAAAATTAGTAGACGTAACTGGCACCTCTAAAGGTAAAGGTTTCCAAGGTGGTATCAAGCGCTGGAATTTCTCTATGCAAGATGCGACTCACGGTAACTCAATCTCTCACCGTTCAAACGGTTCGATTGGTCAGTGTCAAACACCAGGTCGTGTTTTTAAAGGCAAAAAAATGTCTGGTCATATGGGTGCTGCGAAAGTTACTACGCAAAACCTTGAGTTGGTTCGTGTCGATGCAGAACGTAACTTGCTCCTTATTAAAGGTGCAGTTCCGGGTGCTATTAACGGCAACGTAATCATTAAACCAGCTGTTAAAGCTTAACGTCCCAGGAGATTTGTGATGGAATTAGCATTAAAAGACGCGTCAGGCGCTCTTGAAGTTTCCGAAACAACTTTTGGACGTGAGTTCAATGAAGCGCTTGTACATCAAGTAGTAGTTGCATACGCAGCTGGTGCTCGTCAAGGTACTCGTGCTCAAAAAACTCGTTCAGAAGTTAGCGGTGGCGGTAAAAAGCCATGGCGTCAAAAAGGTACTGGCCGTGCACGTGCTGGTACAACTCGTGGTCCAATTTGGCGTTCTGGTGGCGTAACATTCGCTGCTAAACCTCAAGATCACAGTCAAAAAGTTAACCGTAAAATGTATCGTGGTGCTATTGCTAGCATCCTTTCTGAGTTAGTTCGTCAAGAACGCTTAATTGTGGTTAATGATTTTGCAGTAGAAACGCCTAAGACTAAAGAATTAGTAGCAAAACTAAACGGTTTGGAGTTAAAAGACGTATTAATCGTTACTCCAGAAGTTGATGAGAACTTGTTCTTATCAGCACGCAACTTATACAAAGTTGACGTACGTGATGTTGCCGGTATTGATCCTGTAAGCTTAGTTGGTTTCGAAAAAGTTTTGATGACTGCTAGTGCAGTTAAGCAAATTGAGGAGATGTTAGCATGATAAGCGAAGAACGTTTGTTAAAAGTGCTTTTGGCACCGAACATTTCTGAGAAAAGCACTATGGCTGCTGAAGCAAACAACACTGTTGTTTTCAAAGTTGCTACTACTGCTACTAAAGCTGAAATCAAAGCGGCTGTTGAGAAACTTTTTGAAGTTTCAGTAGACGGTGTTCGTACACTGAATGTTAAGGGTAAAACTAAGCGCACTGGCGCCCGTATGGGTCGTCGCAGTGATTGGAAAAAAGCTTATGTTACTCTTGCTGAAGGTAGCGACATCGACTTCGTCGGCGCGGAATCATAGGAGCGGTTACAAATGGCTATAGTAAAATGTAAACCTACTTCTCCGGGTCGTCGCCACGTTGTTAAAGTGGTTACCCCTGAGTTGCATAAAGGTAAGCCTTACGCACCATTATTAGATACTAAATCTAAGTCTGGTGGTCGTAATAATACTGGTCGTATTACTGTTCGTCACGTTGGTGGTGGTCATAAACAACACTATCGTTTGATCGACTTTAAACGTACCAAAGATGGTATCCCTGCAAAAGTAGAGCGTTTGGAATATGATCCAAACCGTAGTGCTAACATAGCGTTAGTATTATATGCAGATGGTGAACGTCGTTATATCTTAGCCCCTAAAGGCTTAAAAGCTGGTGATTCTATCCAGTCTGGTATTGACGCTCCAATCAAAGCAGGTAATACATTACCACTTCGCAACACGCCATTAGGTAGTGTTGTTCACGCAATCGAACTTAAACCAGGTAAAGGTGCGCAAATCGCACGTGCAGCTGGTACTTATGCACAACTAGTTGCTAAAGACGGTGCTTATGTCACTTTACGTCTTCGCTCTGGTGAAATGCGTAAAATCGAAGCCGATTGTCGTGCTACTTTAGGTGAAATCGGCAACGCTGAACACATGCTTCGCTCTCTGGGTAAAGCAGGTGCTACACGCTGGCGCGGAGTTCGCCCAACTGTTCGTGGTGTTGCCATGAACCCAGTTGATCACCCACACGGTGGTGGTGAAGGTAAAACATCTGGCGGTCGTCACCCGGTATCACCTTGGGGTGTACCAACTAAGGGTTACAAGACTCGTAAAAACAAGCGTACTGATAAATTTATCGTACGTCGTCGTACTAAGTAATAGTACTTATTAAATAAGAGGATTCACCATGCCACGTTCTCTCAAGAAAGGTCCATTTATTGACCTACACTTGTTGACGAAGGTAGAGAAAGCGGTGGAAAGCGGGAATAAAAAGCCAATTAAAACTTGGTCCCGTCGTTCAATGATCATACCAAATATGATCGGATTGACCATCGCTGTCCATAATGGCCGTCAACACGTCCCTGTTTTTGTTACTGATGAAATGATCGGTCACAAATTAGGAGAATTTGCACCAACTCGTACTTATCGTGGCCATGCTGCTGATAAGAAAGCGAAGAAGAAGTAAGGGGAAATTAGATGGAAGCTATAGCTAAACATAAATTTGCCCGTGGTTCTGCTCAAAAAGCACGTTTAGTTGTGGATCAAATCCGCGGCTTACATGTTGAAAAAGCATTAGAAATTTTAACTTACAGCAACAAATCTGCTGCTGTTTTAGTTAAGAAAGTGCTTGATTCAGCGATTGCTAACGCAGAGCATAACGAAGGTGCAGACATTGATGAACTAATCGTTAAAACCATTATGGTTGACGATGGTCCAACAATGAAACGTATTAAGCCTCGTGCGAAAGGTCGCGCGGATCGTATCCTTAAGCGCACAAGCCACATTACTGTGGTTGTGTCTGATAACTAGGAGATATTAGTATGGGTCAAAAAGTCCATCCAAATGGTATTCGCTTAGGTATCACTAAACCTTTCGCGTCTACTTGGTTTGCAAGTAGTAAAGATTTTGCCGATAACTTACACGGTGACCATTTGGTTCGTGCATACTTATCTGAAAAACTTAAGCGTGCATCATTATCAAAAATCGTAATTGAGCGTCCAGCTAAATCAATCCGCGTAACAATTCACACGGCTCGTCCTGGTGTTGTTATCGGTAAGAAAGGCGAAGACGTAGAGAAATTACGTTTACAAGTATCTAAAATTGCTGGTGTTCCTGCTCAAATCAACATCGCTGAAGTTCGTAAGCCAGAAATGGATGCGCAGCTTGTTGCTGAGAGCATTACTAGCCAATTAGAACGTCGTGTTATGTTCCGTCGCGCTATGAAGCGTGCCGTACAAAATGCTATGCGTTTAGGTGCTAAGGGTATCAAAGTAGAAGTTAGCGGTCGTTTAGGCGGCGCTGAAATCGCTCGTAGCGAATGGTATCGTGAAGGTCGTGTTCCATTACACACTTTACGTGCTGATATCGATTACGCGACAGCAGAAGCAAATACTACTTACGGTATTATCGGTGTTAAAGTCTGGATCTTCAAAGGTGAAGTGATTGGTAACATGCCTCTACAGGCAGAACAACCAGCTCCTAAGCCTAGAAGAAAAGGCAAAGGCAAAAGCAGTAAGTAGGGGATAAGTTATGTTACAACCAAAACGTACTAAATTCCGTAAGCAATTTAAACTGCGTAACCGTGGTCTTTCACACACTGGTAGTTCAGTTAGCTTCGGTACTTTCGGGTTGAAATCAGTTGAGCGTGGTCGTATGACTGCTCGCCAAATTGAAGCAGCTCGTCGAGCAATGACTCGTCATGTTAAGCGTCAAGGTAAAATCTGGATCCGTGTCTTCCCAGACAAGCCAATTACCAAGAAACCTCTTGAGGTTCGTATGGGTAAAGGTAAGGGTTCAGTAGAATATTGGGTATGCCAAATTCTACCTGGTCGTGTTCTTTATGAAATGGAAGGTGTGTCAGAAGAGTTAGCGCGTGAAGCATTTGCTTTAGCGGCTGCTAAACTTCCGTTCAAAACCACTTTCGTAACTCGGACGGTAATGTGATGAAAGCTAGCGAACTTAAAGAAAAGAGCGTTGAAGAGTTAAATGCAGAATTACTAGGTTTATTGCGCGAACAGTTTAACTATCGCATGCAAGCAAGCACTGGTCAATTAGCACAAACTCATTTGCTAAGAACGGTACGTCGCAATATTGCACGTGTTAAGACTATCATAACTGAAAAGGCAGGTAAGTAATGAGCGAAGTTCAGATTCGTACACTACAAGGTCGTGTCGTCAGTGACAAAATGGATAAGTCTATCACTGTCCTGATTGAGCGTCGTGTTAAGCACCCTATCTACGGTAAATTCATTACGCGTTCAACTAAGTTGAAAGCGCACGATGAAACTAACCAATGTAATGAAGGTGATGTAGTAACTATTCGTGAATGTGCACCAATTTCTAAGTCTAAAAACTGGACTTTGGTTGATGTAATAACTAAAGCTTAATTCGTTTTAGTTTCATTAATAGTCAATAGAGCGGCTTGACCTATATGGTCAGGCCGTTTTTATTTAAGTCAATATTTTCAAGCTGCCTGTTCAATAACAACATTATTTTCTTAATAATTCTCGCCAATATGGCTATTGTTTATTTTTTAGCTAAATAAAGTATCACTTTTAGTGAACCGGTGTTATAATCTCGCGCCCACTGAACGTAGGTGGGAGAATAAAGGCAGTGACGGGTCGAATTTTTGGCCTTGAATTTAATCTTATTTATTTAATAAATAGAAGATATTTAGCGGAGCACAAATAATGATCCAAATGCAAACACAGCTTGACGTTGCTGATAATAGCGGCGCTCGACGCGTGCAATGTATTAAGGTCCTTGGTGGCTCGCACCGTCGCTACGCACGCATAGGTGACATCATCAAAGTTGCAGTGAAGGAAGCAATTCCTCGCGGCAAAGTAAAAAAAGGTGATGTTCTTACTGCGGTAGTGGTGCGCACTAAAAAGGGCGTTCGTCGCTCGGATGGTTCAACTATTCGTTTTGACGGCAACGCGGCTGTAATGCTTAACGCAAATTTACAGCCAATTGGTACTCGTATTTTCGGGCCTGTGACACGTGAACTTCGTAACGAAAAGTTTATGAAAATTGTCTCACTTGCTCCAGAAGTACTATAAGGAGTCACGATAATGGCATCTAAAATTCGTCGTGATGATGAAGTAATCATACTTGCAGGCAAAGACAAGGGTAAGACTGGTAAAGTCACTAAAGTTCTTGTTGAAGACAGCAAAGTATACGTAGAAGGCGTTAACTTAATCAAGAAACACCAAAAACCTGTACCTCAGTTACAGCAACCTGGTGGCATTGTTGAGAAAGAAGCACCTTTACATGTTTCCAACGTAGCGATTGTTAACCCAGCAACGGGCAAAGCAGATCGTGTTGGTTTTAGAGTTGAAGACGGCAAAAAAGTTCGTTTCTTCAAATCTAATAACGAATTAGTTTAATAATTGGAGTAAACGATGGCGAAACTGCATGATTTATACAACGATACCATTGTTGCAGAACTTCAAAAGAAGTTTGAATACAAAAGTGTCATGCAAGTCCCTCGGATTGAAAAGATCACCCTTAACATGGGTGTTGGTGAAGCTATTGCTGATAAAAAAGTTTTAGAACACGCCACGAATGATCTTACTGCAATCTCAGGTCAAAAGCCGATGGTAACTAAAGCTCGCAAATCTGTTGCAGGTTTTAAAATCCGTGAAGGCTACCCTATTGGCGCAAAAGTAACTCTACGCGGCGAACGTATGTGGGAATTTTTAGAGCGTTTAATCTCTATTTCAGTTCCTCGTATTCGCGATTTCCGTGGCTTGAACCCTAAATCGTTCGATGGCCGTGGTAATTACAGCATGGGCGTGAAAGAGCAAATCATCTTCCCAGAAATCGATTATGATAAAATCGATAAGATTCGCGGTATGGATATTACTATCACTACTACGGCGAAATCTAATGAAGAAGGTCATGCTTTGCTTACTGCCTTTAACTTTCCGTTCAAGAAATAAGGTGTAGAGTTATGGCTAAATCGTCAATGAAAGCTCGTGAAGCTAAACGTACCAAATTAGTTGCACAATATGCTGAAAAGCGTCGTGCATTAAAAGAGATCATCTCAAGCGTAAATTCTTCTGAAGAAGAACGTTGGGATGCTGTTTTGAAACTTCAAAGTTTACCACGTGATTCTAGTAGTAGCCGTCAACGTAATCGTTGTAATATTACTGGTCGTCCACATGGATACTTACGTAAGTTCGGTTTAAGCCGAATCAAGTTGCGTGAAGCAACAATGCGTGGTGAAGTTCCAGGTCTTAAGAAAGCTAGTTGGTAATTCACGGGAGTAAATGGTTATGATGACTGATCCTATCGCGGACATGTTTACACGCATCCGCAACGGTCAATCTGCAGCTAAAACTGCAGTAAAAATGCCATCTTCTAAGCTAAAAGTTGCAATTGCTGACTTGCTTAAAGAAGAAGGTTATATTTCAGATTACAGTGTTTCTGGTGAAGCAAAACCAGAATTAGCTGTTACTTTGAAGTATTTTGAAGGTAAAGAAGTAATTGAAACAATTAAACGCGTTTCACGTCCAGGTCTTCGTGTATACAAAGGAGCAACTGAGCTTCCTAAAGTATTAGCGGGCATGGGTATCGCGATTGTTTCTACTTCAAAAGGTTTGATGACGGATCGTGCCGCTCGCAATGCGGGTCTTGGTGGCGAAATCATCGGTTTCGTAGAGTAAGGAGCGAATTATGTCTCGTGTTGCAAAAGCACCTGTCGAAGTTCCTGCTGGCGTTACTGTTACGTTGTCAGGTCAAGACATTAAAGTAAAAGGTCCTATTGGCGAATTATCGCACACTGTAAATGGTTTAGTTACAATTTCTCAAGAAGAAAACGTAATCAAAACTACTGTTGCAAGTGATGATAAAGCTTCTTGGGCTCAAGCCGGTACTGCACGTGCTTTAATCAATAATATGATTGAAGGTGTTAGTAAAGGTTTTGAAAAAAGATTAGTTTTAAACGGTGTTGGTTACCGTGCGAAAGCTGCAGGTAAAAATTTAAATTTATCTCTTGGTTTTTCTCACCCAGTAGACCACGCGATTCCTGAAGGGATCACTGTTGAAACTCCTAGCCAAACTGAAATCGTGCTGAAAGGCGCTGACAAGCAGGCGGTTGGTCAAGTTGCTGCAAACATTCGTGCATATCGTAAGCCTGAGCCTTATAAAGGTAAAGGTATTCGTTATAGTGACGAAAATGTACGCCGTAAAGAAGCTAAGAAAAAGTAGGGTAATACGATGGATAAGAAAACATCTCGTTTGCGCCGCGCTAAACGCGCTCGTGCAAAAATTAGCGAGCTGGGTGCGAATCGTTTAGTCGTTCACCGTACTCCTCGCCACATTTACGCGCAATTGATCGCTCCAACTGGTTCTGAAGTAATCGCAGCAGCGTCTACTTTAGATAAAGAAGTTAGTGCTCAGTTAAAGAAAACGGGTAACGTTGAAGCAGCTACGGCTGTAGGTAAAGCTATCGCAGAACGTGCTGTAGCTAAAGGCATCACTACTGTTGCTTTTGACCGTTCAGGTTTCCGTTACCATGGTCGCGTAAAAGCGTTAGCAGATGCAGCTCGTGAAGCTGGTCTTCAGTTCTAGGGGTTGATGATGGCTAATCAAGAAAACTCACAACAAAGTGATTTAGCTGAAAAGTTGATCGCAGTTAACCGTGTTTCAAAAGTGGTTAAAGGTGGTCGCATATTCAGTTTCACAGCACTAACTGTAGTTGGTGATGGCAACGGTCGTGTTGGTTTTGGTTACGGTAAGGCACGTGAAGTTCCTGCTGCAATCCAAAAAGCAATGGAAAAGGCTCGTCGCAACTTAGTAACAGTTGACTTGAAGGGTACTACTCTTCAACACCCTATTAAGGGTCGTCATTCTGGTTCTAAGGTATATATGCAACCAGCTTCTGAAGGTACAGGTATCATCGCCGGTGGCGCGATGCGTGCAGTACTTGAAGTTGCAGGCGTTCAGAACGTATTGTCAAAAGCATACGGTTCTACTAACCCAATCAACGTAGTCCGCGCTACTGTTTCTGCTCTTGCGAATATGCATTCGCCTGAAGCTGTTGCAGCTAAACGTGGTAAAAGCGTTGCAGACATCTTGGGGTAATTGAACATGGCTAAAACAGTTAAAGTAACTCAAGTTAAAAGTTCTATCGGTCGTTTGCCGAAGCATAGAGCTACATTAAAAGGTCTTGGTTTACGTCGTATTCGTCATACAGTTGAGTTAGAAGACACTCCTTCTGTACGTGGTATGATTAATCAAGTATCTTACATGATTAAGGTGGAGGATTAAGTTATGCATTTAAATACATTATCTCCTGCACCAGGATCAAAAACAGCTAAGAAGCGCTGTGGTCGTGGTATTGGTTCAGGCATCGGTAAAACTGGTGGTCGTGGTCACAAAGGTCAGAAATCTCGTTCTGGCGGTAGTGTACGTCCTGGTTTTGAAGGTGGTCAAATGCCATTGAAACAACGTTTACCTAAATTTGGTTTCACGTCACGTAAATCTTTAGTTCGCGCTGAAGTACGTTTACATGAACTAAATAGTATTACAGGTGATGTTGTTGATATTCACGCGCTTAAAGACGCTAACCTAATTACACGTAACATCGAGACAGCAAAAATTATGTTGTCTGGTGAAATAAACCGTCCTATTACGGTTCGTGGTTTAGGTGTTACTAAAGGTGCACGTGCAGCAATTGAAGCTGCTGGCGGCAAGATCGAGGAATAGTACAGATTATGGCTACACCAGGAATGGATAATAAAGCGCAAGGCGGATTGTCTGAGCTTAAGCAAAGATTATGGTTTGTATTCGGAGCACTAATAGTGTTTCGTTTAGGATCATTCGTGCCGATCCCTGGTATTGACGCCGCTGTATTAGCTCAGTTGTTTGAACAACAAAAAGGGACCATCGTAGAAATGTTTAACATGTTCTCCGGTGGTGCTCTTGAGCGAGCCTCAGTATTGGCTTTAGGTATTATGCCGTACATTTCAGCTTCAATTATTATGCAATTGTTAACCGTGGTTCATCCCGCGATGGCAGAGCTTAAGAAAGAAGGTGAAGCTGGACGTCGTAAAATCAGTCAATATACCCGCTACGGCACTTTAGTATTGGCTACTGTACAATCTATTGCGATAGCAAAAAGTTTACCGGGTATGATGCCAGGGCTAGTGATGAACGCTGGCTTTAGTTTCTACTTTGCCGCGGTTGTTAGTTTGGTAACTGGTACCATGTTTTTGATGTGGTTAGGTGAGCAAATTACTGAGCGTGGTATTGGTAACGGTATTTCTATCATAATATTTGCAGGTATAGTAGCTGGTATGCCATCTGCTGTTGGTCAAACAGCAGAAATGGCGCGTCAAGGTGAATTGCACTTATTAGTATTATTGCTAATGGGCGTGATTGTATTTGCTGTAACTTTCTTTGTTGTATTTGTTGAACGTGGTCAACGACGTATTGTTGTTAACTATGCGAAGCGTCAACAAGGTCGTAAAGTATTTGCTGCTCAAAGCACGCATCTACCGCTTAAAGTTAATATGGCAGGTGTAATTCCACCTATTTTCGCATCAAGCATTATCTTGTTCCCTGGCACGCTTGCGAGCTGGTTCGGTCAAGGTGATGGTATGGTTGCTGATTTCCTACAAGAAGTATCTATTGCTATTTCTCCAGGTCAGCCTTTGTACGTGATGTTGTTAGCTGCGGCAATAATATTTTTCTGTTTCTTTTACACGGCACTTGTTTTCAATCCGCGTGAAACAGCAGATAACCTTAAAAAGTCTGGTGCGTTTATCCCTGGGATCCGTCCTGGAGAACAAACGTCTAGATATATCGATAAAGTGATGACACGCTTAACCCTTGCGGGCGCGATGTATATTACCTTTATTTGTTTAGTACCTCAGTTCATGATCATCGCTTGGGACGTTCAGTTCTATTTTGGTGGCACATCACTACTTATTATTGTGGTAGTTATCATGGACTTTATGGCACAAGTACAAACGCATTTGATGTCTCATCAATATGATAATGTGCTTAAAAAAGCGAACCTAAAAGGCTATGGCCGCTAGGGCGCTGACGTTAATTAACGGAGTATAAAATGAAAGTTCGTGCATCCGTAAAGAAGATTTGTCGTAACTGTAAAGTTGTAAAACGCGCAGGTGTAGTTCGAGTAATTTGTAGCGAACCAAAGCACAAGCAAAGACAAGGCTAATCTTTAAGAAGTAGCATTATGCAGATAATTCTGTATAATGCCGCTTCGATTTGCAAACAAGTCGCTGGTTGAGTATCCTAACGGGCTTTTCAACCGGTTAATTTTAATTTTGAATAGGAGATGTGTTAGTGGCCCGTATCGCTGGCATTAACATCCCTGATCGTAAGCATGCAGTAATCGCCATTACTGCCATCTACGGTATCGGTGCAACACGCGCAAAAGCGATTTGTGCAGCATCAGGTATCGCAGAAACTACTAAGATCAGTGAATTAGACGAAGCTCAAATTGATGTGCTTCGTGCTGAAGTGGATAAATACACCGTAGAAGGTGATTTACGCCGTGAAGTTTCAATGAACATTAAACGTCTTATGGATTTAGGTTGTTTCCGTGGCATTCGTCACCGTCGCAGTCTTCCTCTACGTGGTCAACGCACTAAAACTAATGCGCGCACACGTAAAGGTCCTCGTAAGCCAATTAAGAAGTAAGAGGAACTAGACAATGGCTAAAACACCTGTACGTACGCGTAAACGCGTAAAAAAACAAGTTGCTGATGGCATGGCTCATATCCATGCATCTTTCAACAACACAATCGTAACTCTTACTGATCGTCAAGGTAATGCTTTGTCTTGGGCGACTGCTGGTGGTTCAGGTTTCCGTGGTTCACGTAAATCTACTCCTTTTGCTGCGCAAGTAGCTGCAGATCGTGCTGGTAAAGCTGCACAAGAGTTTGGCTTGAAGAATATTGAAGTGTTCGTTAAAGGTCCGGGTCCAGGTCGTGAATCTGCTATCCGTGCTTTAAATGCTGCTGGTTTTAAAATCACCAACATTACTGACGTAACACCGATTCCTCATAATGGTTGTCGTCCTCCTAAGAAACGTCGCGTTTAATAGGATAGTTGGAGAAAGAACATGGCTAGATATTTAGGTCCTAAGTTAAAGCTTAGCCGCCGCGAAGGTACAGATTTGTTCCTTAAAAGCGGTGTTAGAGCAATTGACACTAAATGTAAAATCGAAACTATCCCAGGTCAACATGGCGCCCGTCGCGGTCGTTTGTCTGACTATGGTGTTCAGCTTCGTGAAAAACAAAAAGTTCGTCGTATTTATGGAGTGCTTGAAAAGCAATTCCGTAACTACTATAAAGAAGCAGCTCGTCTAAAAGGTAATACAGGTGAAAACTTGTTACAACTTTTAGAGAAGCGTTTAGATAATGTTGTTTACCGTATGGGTTTTGCAAGCACTCGTGCTGAAGCTCGTCAACTCGTTAGCCATAAAGCTATCGTTGTAAACGGCGTTGTAGTTAATATTCCATCTTTCACTGTTAAAGCTGAAGATGTGGTTTCTGTTCGTGAAAAATCTAAAACTCAAGCACGTATCATCGCTGCTTTAGAATTAGCTGAGCAACGTGAGAAGCCAGTCTGGGTAGAAGTAGACAACAAGAAATTGGAAGGCGTCTTCAAACGCATTCCAGATCGTTCTGACTTGTCTGCCGAAATTAATGAACAGTTGATTGTTGAACTTTACTCTAAGTAAAGTTGCACTTTAAGAGAGGACATAATGCAGGGTTCTGTAACCGAATTCTTAAGACCACGCTTAGTTGATATCGAGACCGTTAGTGCGAGTCGTGCTAAGGTAACTTTAGAACCATTAGAACGTGGTTTTGGTCACACTTTAGGTAATGCGTTACGCCGCATTCTTTTATCTTCAATGCCGGGTTGTGCCGTAACTGAAGTTGAGATCGACGGTGTATTACATGAGTACAGTAGTAAAGAAGGTGTACAAGAAGACATCATCGAAATACTGTTAAACCTTAAAGGACTTGCTGTTAAGTTAGAAGGCAAAAATGAAGCCGTTCTTACGTTAACTAAGTCTGGTGAAGGCCCTGTAACGGCTGCTGATATACAACATGATGGCGATGTAGAAATTGCAAACCCTGATCATGTTATCTGCCACCTAACAGGTGACGGTTCTATCAGTATGCGCATTAAAGTAGAAATGGGACGTGGTTATGTGCCTGCTTCTACTCGACGCAATGCCGAGGAAGAAGATCGTGCAATTGGACGTTTGTTAGTTGACGCTTCATTCAGTCCAGTTGTAAGAATTGCCTATGATGTTGATTCTGCGCGTGTTGAACAACGTACAGACTTAGACAAATTGGTTCTTGATATGGAAACTAATGGTACATTAGATCCAGAAGAAGCCATTCGTCGAGCTTCAACTATTTTAGCTGAACAGCTAGATGCGTTTGTAGAGCTAAGAGACGTTACTGAAGTAGAGCAAAAAGAGGAAAAACCACTGTTTGATCCTATTTTGCTTCGCCCAGTTGATGATCTTGAGCTTACTGTTCGTTCAGCGAACTGCTTAAAAGCAGAAGCAATTCAATATATTGGCGATTTAGTACAGCGTGCTGAAGTCGAGCTTCTTAAAACACCTAATTTAGGTAAGAAGTCTTTGACTGAAATTAAAGACGTGTTAGCGTCGCGTGGTTTGTCTCTAGGTATGCGCCTAGAAAACTGGCCACCAGAAAGCATTGCTGATAACGACTAAGTCGATCATCGTTTTTTAACAGTTGAGATAAGGATTAACTTATGCGCCATCGTAAAAGCGGTCGCCAGTTAAACCGTAATAGCAGTCATCGCCAGGCGATGTTCCGCAATATGGCAAGCTCTTTAGTGAAGCACGGCGTTATTAAAACTACCGTTGCTAAAGCTAAAGAACTACGTCGCGTTGTAGAGCCATTAATTACATTGGCTAAGACCGACAGCGTAGCAAATCGTCGTTTGGCATTTGCTCGTACAAGAGATCAAGAAGTAGTTGGTATTTTATTTAACGAACTTGGTGCACGTTACCAAGAACGTCCAGGTGGTTATACGCGCATTTTGAAATGCGGTTACCGTACTGGTGATAAAGCGCCTATGGCTTATGTTGAACTTGTTGACCGCCCTGCAGTTGAAGAAGCAGCAGAAGTGGTTGAAGAAGTAGCAGCAGAAGCATAATTTAGTTTTTGCTAAATTAACTACACACTATTAAAAACGGAGCCTCGGCTCCGTTTTTTATTTTTTGTCACTAATATGTAGTTGCAGACCAAAACTTGACCCCGTGTCGCTTTCCTCGTATAACGTTAACTCACTTATTTTCAGGTTATTAGACTATGTCATCTCGAAATCCTATTATCGCTGTTACGGGCTCCTCAGGCGCCGGAACATCGACAACGACTGAAGCATTCGAACATATTTTCAGATCGCTTGATATTACCGCTAGTAACGTTGAAGGGGATAGCTTTCATCGATATTCAAGACCCGAGATGGATCTTGAAAAACGTAAGGCGCGAGAGGAACGTCGAAATATTAGCTATTTCGGTGATGAAGCTAATGACTTTGACTCATTAGAAAAACTCTTTAAGGATTATTCAGAAACCGGTAGAGGTAAAATGCGCCGCTATCTGCATACTTTTGATGAGGCTGTACCGTACAATCAGATGCCAGGCACTTTTACACCATGGGAAGAATTGGGTGAAGGCACAGATCTACTCTTTTACGAAGGTTTACATGGTGGCGTAGTTACTGAAAAGAATAACGTTGCTCAGCATGTAGATTTACTTATTGGTATGGTGCCAATCGTAAACCTTGAATGGATCCAAAAGATTATCAGAGATACCAGTCATCGTGGTCATAGCCGAGAAGCAGTAACTGCGAGTATTGTGCGCAGTATGGAAGATTATATCTCGTTTATTACCCCACAATTTTCTCGTACTCACATCAACTTTCAGCGTGTACCTACGGTGGATACTTCTAATCCATTTAGTGCTAAAGCGATCCCAAGTCTAGACGAAAGCTTTGTAGTCATTCGTTTTCGTGAAGCCGAAAATGTCGATTTTCCATATTATCTAAGCATGATCGATGGTGCCTTCATGTCACGTGTAAACACTTTAGTTGTGCCCGGTGGTAAAATGGGCTTAGCGATGGAGTTACTATTAACACCTTTGATTAGTGATTTGATCCAAAGAAAAAACGAAGCGAACAAACAATTAGATTGGATGAGTGATTTATAAGCAATAGCATTAGCTATCAAAAATTTGTTTATACTGCTGAAAGAGCCAGCCTCTTTCAGCTAAGTGTAAGAAAAAATCTAGCTATTCATTATCGTATAGTCGTGAGTGATGTTTACCGTTTTATTAAGCATTAATGCTACAGAGCAATACTTATCTGCCGATAAGTTTACTGCACGACTAACGTGTTTTTCCCCGATATCCCGACCCGATATTACAAAATGTAAATGGATATCTGAAAATAATTTAGGCACTGAATCAACCCGAGTACCGGAAATTTCTACCTTACAACCGGTTATGTTCTGGCGAGACTTTTCAAGGATACTGACGACATCAACCGATGAACAACCACCTAAGGAAATTAGTACGTTTTCTAAAGGGCTTGGTGCCAGTGAGCCTCCATTAGCATCTAAAACTACGGTATGACCACTTTCGGATGTCCCCATAAAGAGTTCATCTCCTACCCATTTTACTTCAGCTTTCATTCGCAATTCTCATTTAAAATTAACTAGATTAATAAATTGTTCAAGATAGAACGAGGAAAAAGATTCTAACGTAGATGTTTGATCTTTTATATATTGAGGTTACTTAGATTAAGAGCTTATCCAGCCTAAAATTAATCACTATTACTTTTCTTGCGCAAGTAGTTGCGTATGTATTTCGGTATCAAACAAGTTCTTTATTAGTGCGGACAATTCCTTAATAAAGACAATTTGCTCTTCGGTAACATGGTTATTAACAACGCCGGAAAGGATTTCCTCTAAATCTGATACTATCGCATCGACTTCTCGGATAATGGTGTTTCGTTGATTAAAAGTGAGCATTTCATTTTGGCTACAGACTGTGATTATTTGCTCACTAAGCTCCTCTTCGATAACGGTCATTACCGTTTCACTATATTGAGGGCTATTACCAGGATTTTCGAATAGGCTAAAGTGTTCGGTCAAATACTCAATAATATGCATGTAGCCGTCGGTATCAATGACCATAAAAATCACTCTTTTCCTAAATAATTATAAAGATGCTTACTGTACTCTTATTATTATATCAGAATCAAGAAATAGCTACTGATGAAGATAATTGATCGGTGAATTTATGAAATATGGACTGCTTTATTAGCAGTCCATATTGTTGAAAAACTAAGAATTAGTGTTTCGTGTTATTGGTGCTTTCAAAGATTTTGTCTGCTGACGCGGCAACGAAACCAGAATATAACTCACCATTTTCTAGAGGGTAACGCTTGGCAAACTCATAAAAACAGCTAGGGATTTTGACGGTTTTATCGGCAAATTCAACTTGAGCAACGTCAGCCATAGTTGATGATTGTTCTAATTTAACCGTAATATCACCTTTTATTTCGCCACCAACGGTATTAAGCGTAAAACCACCATTTTTGACGGCTGCGTTTACATCTTCAATGCTGTTGTAATCTCTTAAGTGATTAATGCTGACTGTAAAATGATTAGCGCGATAGCCCCATGCTGCTACCCACGCTGCATATTCACTTTCCGCTAGCAATATATCGTACTCTGATGAAGAAATTTTCCATTGCGTACCCGAATATAAAAACTCTGCGTTGCCAACTTTTTCTTCGTCAATAGCGTCAACTATTTTATTAATGATAGCCTGTGTTTCCGATGAAAACTCTTCTACCAGTAGCTCACTAATAAACACTTTCGGTAATGTTGTATCTTCATGTTCGAAGTGTTTGGCGTTAAGCTTTTTTGCTTCAAATGTGTATTGCCCACATTCTTTGTAGCCCAGGGCGATTAATGGTGCCGCGAGCTTATCTATATTCACTTTTTCAATATTAAATGTACGATATGCTACATGATCATTAATCACGTCATTTCCGGAGCCAAGTAGTTGGTGTACCTTGCCTGCAGAAGGAGTTACTTCAATGTATGATTGCCAGATTTTATCAAATAAAGCAGAAACTTGAGTCGTCATAAGTTTATCCTATTAATAGTATATAAGGTTTAAAAAAATATAAGTTACGGACGAGCAGAGGTTAGATAACGAGTGTTTTGAAATCAGTGGTGATATTTACACGAATAAGCGCTCTAACCTTTCCTCAGAAAAAGTTAGATTTGATCGATACTTTTGAAAAAAGCGGGTCTAGAGCCGGCGATTTGATATTGATATTGTTTAGTCATTAAAAATTAAGTAATACTTTATCGTTAATTTGAAACACAGTAGCTAATGGCGCGCATTATAAGAGATTAACTACTGTGATGCTAGTACAAAATTACAGCAATTTTATACTGGTTCCTTTACTACCTTTTCCGGTCGCTACGTCAAGAAAAGCACCCTTAATCTGTGGCCCAACAATGGCTATATTTTTAACGCCATTATTAAGCACGGATAAGGCTTCTTCAACTTTCGGGATCATGCCACCTTGAATCACACCTTCATTAATCAAAGCTTTTGCTTGCTCAGCATTGATTTGTGCGATACGGGTATCTGGCTGATCAAGGTCGCGATATATCGCCCCTACAGCGGTCGTTAGTAGCAATAAATCCGCTTTTAATGCTCGGGCTATTTGCACGACTGTGGTATCAGCATTAATGTTAAATATCCGTCCAGAGTTTGCTTCTACCCCCAAGGTCGCAATAACAGGGACTAAACCAAGTTCAGTCAGGTTATTGAGCAAGTCTGCATTTACGGCAACCACATCACCAACTTCACCAAAATCAATTGGCTGATCACCCGCACCAGACATTACTCTTGGCGGACGTTTAGTAGCGGTAATAAGTTTGCCCGAAGCACCGTTGCATGCAAAAGCGTTAATGCCAACGTGCTGCAGTTCTTGCATTAAACTTACGTTTACTTCGCCACAAATGGCTTGCTTTACTACCAGTAAATCAGCTTCACTGGTAATTCTGCGGCCGGCAACTTTGTTAGGAACAAGCCCATGCTTTTCCTGCAATTCGTTTACTTGTGGGCCACCACCATGTAATAAGATCACGCGCCAACCTGCATCAACAAGATCTTTGACGTTAGCAGCGATGCCCTCACGCTCTACTTGTCCTTGCAGGACGTCACCGCCTACTTTGACAACCGCGACAGGTTGTTTATGTGTAGCCGTCATGATTATGGCCAAATGCCAGGTTGATCTAAGCCAAACGATGCATCTTTGCCGGTCATCAAGTTAAAGCTTTGCACGGCTTGGCCAGCGCCACCTTTAACAAGATTGTCGATAGCAGATATACAAGCTAGTGTGCGTTGTCCGGTTAATTCATCAATGCGTACACTAATGCCTACTTCAACACGAATCGTATTTTTAACAGCAACCACTTCTGGGCTTTGACCTGCGGGCATCACGATAACACTGCGATGGTCGGCATAATAATCTTCATACATCGCTTGAATATCAGCTTCGCTATAACCTTCTGGTAAATCCAGTTGAGAAATAGCTAAAATGCCACGTACCAATGGCGCAGACACAGGAATAAAGTCTAACGATGTATTTTGTGCGCCTGCTTTACCTAAGGTTTGTAAAATTTCAGCACGATGCTGATGTTGCAAGGCTTTATACGCTTTAAGGTTGTTAGTACGTACAGGATGGTGAGTGCCTTCAATTGGGCGAACACCTGAGCCAGAAGACCCTGTCATAGCAACCGTGCGAACGTTACTGTCAACTAAGATGCCTGCTTTTGCTAAAGGTAACAAACCTACTGCAATGCCGGTAGCGAAACAGCCAGGGCTGGCAACATACTGTGCTGTTTTGATAGCCTCGGCATTGAGTTCTGGCATACCGTAAGTAAAGGTACCTAGTCGGTCTGCACAAGGATGCTCTGGTGCATAATCACGGACATAATCGTCAAGGCTTTCAAGACGAAAATCACCTGATAAATCGATAATACGAACGCCGGTATCAAATAACTCCATGGCAACACGCGCGGTAATAATATGTGGCATTGCTAAGAACACTATATCCGCACCTTCAACACATTCTTGTGGCGTGATGTCTTGAATAACAAGATTGGCTTTTTCTAAACCGAATAAAGAGCGATGTACTTGACCGATTGTTTTACCAATATAGTCTTTACTTGAAACGCGTAATACTTCAACGTCATCACGAACGATAAGGTGACGAAGTAATTCTGCTGCACCGTATCCAGCACCACCAATGATAGCTACTTTAGTTTTGCTCATGGTTTTCCTCTACTTTAAATTATTAACACTTTAATGCGAGGTTCTCGTTTGATTAAAGTGTTAAACCAGTCTAAAAAGCGGACTAGTCTTACGCTTGTTCTTATTTATTCAAGTGACCCTTTACAGTTGGGTCGGTACAACCAATAGACCAGCACGTTGACCATTTGCTACATTGGCATTCGGAAAAACAATGCTCTCGCCCAGCTGACTTGTTATGTATTCACTCTTACCGTCTGTTGACAATAAGGTTCCAACAGGAAAGTCGGTAAAATTACTGACATCGTCAGCAATATGTAAAATAAATTCATCTGTTACTTTGGTGATATCGCCAAGCACTGTAAATAAATTAAAATTGTCGTTATCAAACGCTGCCATGACTATTGGTTTATCTTCGATAAGCGATCGCAAGTTATCGGTGATTTTTTGAAAGCTTGCCATGTTATTTTCGCCAAACGGCATGACTTTTCCTAACTCGACAGTAAATGCATGTGCTTGAAACTCTTCACTCGTAAAGTACGAAAATGTGCCGCTAGGAGCATGCCCAAAAAGAATAGTATCAACCCCGGAACTTTGCAAAAATCTCAACTGTTCTTTATCCCAAGCGCGATCGCTTCTGTAGGGATATATAGCAAACTTTTCATATTTAGAAGCGCGTATCGCAGTGTGCAAATCATAATGATATTTAACGGTGTTTTGGCCGTTGACCGGGCTAAAAAAATCGCGCACATAGCTTTCTAGCTTTTCGGCGCGCAGACTTTCGTAGTTTTCATCAGTATTTTTATATTTTCCACAGAATAAACGATTTAAGTTTTCGCTTTGAAAACGTTCACTGATATTCATTGCCACTGGGTTGCCGATGATGAACAGCGTGCGCTGTTTAACCGGCGTTTTTCCCTGTAATATTTCACCAACGAGTTGGTTGACGATTTCTATTGGGGCGGTTTCGTTACCATGAATGCCCGAAGAAATAAGGATGTCTTTTGGCTTTTCATTAAGAACGTTAGGTTCAACCAGTAACACGCCTGAATCTAATAATGTCGCTTTTGCATCATCAAGATGAAATTCTTGGGTACTTGGAATACCTAATTCATACTTGCTTGTTAGTGATAAAAAATCACCAGAGGTAAGAAACTCTTCAAATGTGGATGAAAAATTATCCATAAAATCCTCGAAAACTAAATCGATAAAAGCAACAGGTTAAATGAATGTGGCACTAAGGCATGGTTACCTTAGTGCCAATAACTGAACTTAAGCCAATTAGAACTTTAATCCTGGGCTTAATGATTCAGGTAACGCCACTTTGTCTACTTCAACAGATGAAATCGGGAATGCACAATAGTCAGCGGCATAATAAGCACCGGCTCTATGGTTACCACTTGCACCAATACCACCAAATGGCGCAGCACTGTTGGCACCCGTAGTTGGTCGGTTACGATTGACGATACCTGCACGAATACGCGTTAAGAAATGTGTCCATAATTCTTCACTATCACTTAACAAACCCGCCGACAGGCCAAAGCTGGTGTTATTTGCTTCTTTGATCGCCTGCTCAAAATCATCATAACGATAAACTTTTAATAGCGGACCAAAGTGTTCTTCGTCAGGAATATTTTTAACATTAGTGACTTCTACAATACTCGGCGTGACAAAACCTGTACCTAGAGTATGTTTCATTTCAACTAAGACTTTACCACCTAAATCAATCAATTCTTGTTGCGCGGCGACTAATCCAAGGGCAGCTTTTTCCGAAATCAACGAACTGATAAAGGCATCTTCATCATCATAACTACCGCTCTTAATTTGTTTAGTCACTGCAACTAAACGTTCTAAGATGGCATCGCCAGTGGCGTTATTTTCTAAAAACAAACGACGTGCGCAGGTGCAGCGCTGGCCAGTAGTAACAAAAGCTGATTGAATAATATCGTGCACGACAGCATCAACATCGCTGACATCTTTGACGATTAAAGGGTTATTACCACCCATTTCTAGTGCTAGTATTTTACCTGGTTGACCAGCAAACTGTTGGTGCAAGATGTGGCCTGTGGCTGAGCTACCAGTGAAGAATAAACCGTCTATGCCTGCATGGCTTGCCAATGCCTTACCCGTTTCTACTTCCCCTTGTACCATGTTGATCACGCCATCAGGTAAGCCGGCTTTTTGCCATAACTGCATGGTGATTTGCGCCACTAATGGAGTTAGTTCGCTCGGCTTAAATACCACGGTATTACCCGCTAATAATGCTGGAACTATATGGCTGTTAGGTAAATGTGCAGGGAAATTATAAGGGCCAAAAACGGCAACAACGCCGTGAGGACGATGGCGTATAAATGCTTTTGCACCTGGCATTGGGTTTTCCACTGTGCCAGTACGTTCGTGATATGCACGAACTGAAATGCCGACTTTACCGATCATTGCACCTATTTCAGTGCGAGTTTCCCATAACAAACGGCCCGTTTCTTTGGCAATAGCAACAGCGAGTTCTTCTTTATGTTCAGCAAGCACTTCGGCAAATTTTTCAATAATCGCTAAGCGTTGTTCAAAACTTAAATCCGCCCATTTATAAAACGCTTCACGAGCTGATTCAATTGCAGTATTTACTTGTGCTGGCGACGCTGCGTTGCCTTGCCATAATAGTTCGTTATTTGCTGGATTCGTTGATGTAAAAGCTGGACCTTCGCCAACCAACCAAGAACCGGCGATAAATTGCGTATTGTGAGACATTGTGTTTTCCTCGAACAATTAGTTAGCGACTATGCGAACCCAGTCACCATCGGTGACGTTTAGTGTGTTTGCAACTTCATCTGTAATAACCACTTGATGAGCGGTTTCTCTCAGAGATACGGCTGCCTGAACCGCTCTAAACGCTTCAACATTGGTATTACAAATAATATAGTTATCCGTTGAGCTCACTTCGCCAATAATGACTTGGCATTTTTGACTTTGACGAATGGTTTTAATTTGCTCTTTAGTCGCTTCAACGGTAGGACCGCCATCAAAAATATCAACGTAACCTCGGCGAGCAAACCCTTCGGCTTCTAATAAACGTAATGCAGGCACCGTTTTCGAGTGCACTTTATTGATAACCTTCTGGGCTTCTTTGCTGAGTAAGTTGACGTAAATCGGGTATTTAGGCATTAATTCAGCGATAAATATTTTTTTACCGATACCGGTTAAATAATCTGCTGTTGGGAAATCGATAGAGAAAAAATGCTCTTCTAACCATTGCCAGAAAGGGGAGTCGCCATTTTCATCCGACACGCCACGCATTTCGGCAATAATTGTATCGGCAAAACGTTCCATATGTTCAGCAATGAATAAAAAGCGTACACGAGATAAAAATCGACCGTTATTGTTTTTACGATGACTTTCACTTAAAAATAAGGTACAAATTTCCGTCGTGCCAGTGTAGTCATTACAAAGGGACAATGTTTCAACGGTATTATAAATATTTAATTCGCGCGAATTATGAACCACTTTACCTAAATGATAGTGATAAAAAGCATCATCAAGGCCTACTGCGGCCTCGATACCACTGGTACCAACCACTTCACCGGTGTCAGTATCTTCCATAACAAAAAGATAACCTTCGTTACCCGGGTGAGTGACTTCTTTAGTGAAGGATGATTCGGCGCGATTAATGCGCTGTTTTAATAGCTCTTCATTGACCGGAAGTGATGTAAAACCGTGTCCTGATTCTACAGCTATACGATGTAAAGAGTCATAATCGCTGTGCTGAATAGGGCGTATGATAATCATAGGATGTTCCCAATGGAGCAACCATTTAGCTCAACGTTATATCGAGAGCTAAACAGTTACTATACTGAATGAATGAAAATTATTTTGCTAGTTTAGCGACCGCTTTTTCGAAACGCGCTAAGCCTTCGGCAATATCTTCGTCAGGAATAACTAAAGATGGAGCAAAACGAATAATGTTTGCGCCAGCAACTAATGTCATAAGACCTTCAGTCATTGCTGCATTTAAAAAGTCTTTTGCTTTACCTTGGTATTCTTCGGTTAGTACTGCACCAATTAACAAGCCTTTACCGCGAATCTCAGAAAACACATGATATTTTTCGTTAATTGCGTTCAAGCCATCTACATATAGCTTAGCTTTCGCTTTTACGCCATTTAAAACAGCAGGATCATTAACGGTATCAAATGCTGCTTCAGCAACGGCACAGGCTAACGGGTTACCACCGTACGTACTGCCATGCGTACCTACTTTAAGATGCTTAGCAATGTCAGTGGTTGTGATCATCGCGCCAATAGGGAAACCGCCGCCTAATGCTTTCGCCGTTGTTAAGATATCAGGAGTAACACCCAAATCCATATACGCATATAAAGCACCTAAACGGCCAACACCTGTTTGTACTTCATCAAAGATAAGTAACGCATTGTGTTGGTCACACAATTCGCGCACACCTTTAACAAATTCTTCAGTGGGAGAAACAATACCGCCTTCGCCTTGTAGAGGTTCCATAACAACGGCACAGGTTTTGTCTGAGATTAGCGCTTTTAAGCTGTCCAAATTGTTGTATTCAGCGTGATCAATATCGCCAGGTTTTGGACCGAAGCCGTCAGAATATGCTGCTTGGCCACCAACAGTTACAGTAAAGAAAGTACGACCGTGGAAACCTTGCTTAAAGGCGATGATTTGTGATTTGTCTGCACCATGAACGTCTAACGCCCAACGACGAGCTAATTTAAGTGCAGCTTCATTTGATTCTGCGCCTGAATTGGCAAAATAGACTTTTTCAGCAAAGGTATTATCGACTAATTTTTTCGCTAAACGTAACGCTGGTTCGTTAGTCATTACGTTTGACAAATGCCAAATTTTTTCACTTTGTTCTTTTAGTGCGCCAACTAAAGCGGGATGACAATGACCTAGACAATTTACAGCGATGCCACCGGCAAAGTCGATATATTCACGATCTTGTTGATCCCAAACTCTAGATCCTTGACCACGTACGGGAATTACAGCAGAAGGCGCATAGTTTGGCGCCATAACGTCATCAAATAACTCGCGGTTTACTGGGAAATGGTTCGACATTGTTCAATCCTCATATCATATAGAGAGTATCAGTTAATTTTTTTGATTATAAAAAATCAGGCGACTAGTATGCCAGAAGGAAAGGCTCTTGTCTCCTATGAACTGGCTGTAAGCGTTGAAAAACAAAGGCTTGAAGGGTTTTGTTCAAATAAAGTGCATAACTATTTCTAGGTACGAAACAAGGTAGATATTAGTACATATCTGTGCTGCTGGCGCTAGGTTAGCATTGGTCGACTTGAGGGCATTTCATAAATAATCAAAAAAAATTACTTAAAATTGAGTTTAATATGATCAATATCGCTCTTTTTCAGCAAGTTTATGTCATTTGGCGTGAGTTTTACCGCACTTAACCAAGATTTTGCTTCATTTCCTGCAATTAAGTCTTCTTTGGCTAAGCTTCTAAATGCGACGTAGGCTTTTGCCTTAGCGACAATTTGCGCGATTGGACACATGTTGCGGATATTATTACCGTAAGCCAAATCAAACAGCGCCTCAGTGATTTGCAGCCGTTCAAAGCCCATTTGTTCCACTAAATCGGCCGCTATTTTACTACTGCGAACCGCGAGCTGTTCCAGCAATAACTCAGGTGAAGCGTTGACTTGAACTAAGATATCATGCAGTTTCTTATCACGTTCGTCATATGCTGCGCGAAGTTCAGTACTGTGTATTTCGTTGAAGGTATTCAAAAAACATCGGGTCACGGCTAATAAGCCAATATTGCTGAGCATGCCCGCAGTAAAGGCACTGAAGTCGTCAATACCTTGCGCTTTGGCCAATACTTTTGATGCTAGGGCAACCGATAAACTATCATTCCACAGCTTGCGTTTCATTAACGGATAAGGTGCGGTACTTACTGGTAACCAACTCTTTAAAATAAAGGTTGGCATCACCAGTTTGAGATTATCTAGGCCAATATAACTTAACGCCAAACTCGGTTCGGTCACTTGTACGTCTGCGCGTTTTCGATATTGAGGTTTGTTAACTAGGTTAACGACATCACTGGCCAGCCAAGGTAAAGACTTGACTAGCGGGGTGATGCGATTAATTGACGCCGCTTTTACCGACAATATTTCCATTACTGCTGGGGCTGCATCATCTATGCTTAAAATTTCTTTATAAAGCTTCTCTTTATTTTCAAAGTCACTATTAATTTGCGCACTTACTTGGGCATAAAACTTCGCCATCACTTGTTCACGAAAGTAATTTTGTCCGTGCTCTTCGATAATTTTGTCTTTATTTGCCTGTTCTTCTACCGCCAACAACTCTCTGCGACGATTAGCTTGCTCGCTATTTTGGCGCTCTACGGGCGACATTTTGCCATTTTTTTCCGAGGCAAAATCTTTACTAATGGTCAGGCTAAGCGCGCGCCTATATAAAGGGGAAATGGTGTCGTTGTCTTCAAATATTTGCATTAAATGTAAAAGTCTATCGGTTTTGGGTATTAAAAATAGGCTTGCGTGTATTAGTGAACAATAGCAATATCCATTGCTTTTTAGTTATCGGCACTTGCGCATAAATCGTTAACGTCTGCTCTTTATACTAAAGCTATTCTATAAAAATAGAAGGTATTATTTTGTACTATAGCGACTGATAAAATTTTCAAGTAGTTGATGCCCTTGTTCTGTTAATACTGATTCTGGATGGAACTGCACACCCTCCACAGCCAGCGTTTTATGTTTAAGGCCCATAATTTCGTGCTTATTACCATTTTCATCATGGCTCCACGCCGTGACCTCAAGCTCATTAGGTAGTGAGTGCTTATTAACGATTAATGAATGATAACGCGTGACTTGCAGCGGGTTATTGAGCGATTGAAATATACCTTGTTCACCATGATAGATATCACAGGTTTTACCGTGCATCACTTTTGCGGCCTTTTCAATAGTCGCGCCATAGTATTGTGCAATGCACTGATGCCCTAGGCACACCCCAAGGATAGGAATGACACCGGCAAAGTGTTCGACAATAGCCAACGATAAGCCTGCACTATTGGGATCACATGGACCCGGCGAAATCACAATGTACTCTGGCAACATGTGTTTGATGTCGTCAATGCTGATCTCGTTATTACGATACACTTCAACGTCTTGCTTGAGCGCACGAAAGTAATGCACCAAATTAAACGTAAAAGAATCATAATTGTCGATCATTAATAGCAAGTTCACTACCTTTCTCTGTGAAAACGGCCGCTATTGTAATAGCAATTATCGTAAATAAATAGTGATCAGCGCAGCCACTGAGGTTTATTGCGCAATTATCTATGAAGAATGCGAGCAAAAGAACACGCCTTGACGTTATTTAAGGCGTATTCTCAGGGTTAATTTTCTTGCCAACTAAAAACGGCGGTAATAATCAATAAAACCGTGAATCCCATCATTGGTTTTTGCAATATTTGTTGCATGATGACCGAGTAGGTTACTGAGGAAAATTCAGCACTGGCTCCGGTGAGCTCGCCGGCAACATCAGCGAGTTCACTGAACATGTTAAGCCAAGGGCTAATTGGTACAATAAAGATGAAAATACACAATAGTGCCAGTATCACTGCGGTAATAAACATCGCTTTTCGACGACGGTATTGTTGCATATTATGCAGTACTTGCAGGCTAAATCCTTGATCAGGAATATCATCTAAAGGTTGTGATAATAAGTCGTCTAAGTCATTCATTTTATGCGACTCCAGTTAACGTATTTGTATCGGATTGAACATTTAATAACGCTGACAGTTTTTCTTTGCCACGCTTGATATGAGACTTAATTGTGCCGGTGGGCACATCTAAAATCTCACTAATTTCTTCATGGGTATAGCCAAATGAATATTGCAATGTGATACATGCTCTTTCACTGGCTTTCAGTTTAACCATAGCTGACTCAATGTCTCGTTTGTCTGCACCAAGCAGGTCTGGAGAGATATATGCGGCGTCTCCATCCAATTCATCATAAACTTTGGTTTTACGTAAATGTTGTAAGAATTGAAAATAGGCGATACGAAACAGCCAACTTTGAAACTTTGCCTTCCCTGCATACAGATTTAATTTTCGGTAAGCTTGTATAAATGTTTCCTGCGCAATGTCATCAGCAAGGCTGTGATCCGGAGCGGATAAACGCCGACAATATTGCCTTAATGGGCTTTGGTAATGTTTAACAAGCTGTGAAAAAGCCTGCTGATCATTACTGATCAGCACTTTGGCGATTAATTCACTTTCGTTAGTCAAGGAAGACATTACATTGTTGCGCTTATGAGGTGTTAAGTTCTAGTGTTTACTTTTTGGCTTAAACTTCCAGATAAACAAATAGGCGATCCCTAAGGTTAGTGGGAAAAACCCTAAACTCATAAACTCAGGTTCACTATCAATACCAAATTTGCCATAAAGTACGACAGATAGGGCAACACTTATTAATAATACACCGCGCGAAAAATCTCGGCTGTCGTCACTGTCAGACGGCTTGGCAATGCTGGCGATAAGATCAGGAGACAATGCCTGACCACTTTCAATCATTTTTTGTATGGTATCTTGTTGCTCTTTTTTGGCTTTCGAACCGTAAAAAAAGAAACTCCAAACAACTAAGGCTAAACAAATAAAAAAAATAATAGGGATCATTTCACCGCTCATCATCAAACTCCAAATTTTTTGTTAAAGACATTAGTTAAGATGCACCCGAGTGATTATTTAGATGCAAAAAAAGTAAATTTATTTTTTTAGCGAGAATCTTTGGTAAAAACTACTGAGTTGCTGTTGGGCAAATTCTACGGTCACTGGCGCAAAGGTTACCTTTTTTGCTGGGCGAAGTTGACTTAATCGAAACAGATCAGTTTGTATCACACTGCCTAGCACTGGATAGCCACCAATGGTTTGCCGCTCCTTCATTAACACGATTGGTTGACCATCATTGGGTAATTGAATGGCGCCAAAAGTCACGGGTTTAGATAGTGTTGTGGTTTGGCTGTCATCAATATTGAGCACTTCCCCGAGCAGTCGATAGCCCATACGGTTGCTCGCAGGCGAAATTTGGTACGTTTGCTTTAAAAACTGTTGTTGCACAGATGAAGGCAGTTTTTGCCATAACGTACTGGGTATGAAACGCAGCGTTAAACCGTCGGTAGGATAAAATTGCTGCGCCTGTGGTATGGCGATAGTATTGTTTAACTCTGGTTGGTAACACTTTGCGCTAAGCTTAATTTTACTGTTGGCTGCTAACAGAGGTTCACCAAAGCCTAAGGTGATTTCGTTTAACGTTTGTGCGCGACTGTTTAACCAGACTTTACTGTTGATACCCCCTGCTATTGCGATATAAGTATGTAAGCCAGTATTTTTGGTTTTTACCAACAGGGTATCCCCAACGTGCAGGTGCAGCGTGCGCCATAGGGCAGCAGGCTTGTCGTTGATTGACACCTGACAATCAGCTCCAGTAATTGCTATCGTGCAGTCAGCCTGAGCAAGCAGGACTATGTTGGCAAAAGTCAGTTCTAATGCGGCGGCATTGCTATCATTTTCTAGTAATTTATTGGCAGACAAAAAGCCATACTCGTCGGCCGCACCACCGGCGCTAAAACCAAGGTGTTGAGCATGCAATCGTCCTAAATCTTGTATCGTGCACAAGCCATTAATTTTTTTGATCATCAGCATCGGCATAGTTAATTCTCGCACTCGACTTTACCGCCCATTTCATTAAAAGTTTGGCGATCAATTGCTTTAAATTGTACTTTTTGCCCAACGGAAATAGTTGGGACAAAGTTATCCTGTTGGCAAGTGAACATCTCAATAGGGGCTTGTCCGATAATATGCCAACCGCCAGGGCTAGTATTCGGATAAACAGCGGTTTGCTGTTCGGCAATGGCGACCGCGCCACGGGGGATTTTTATTCTAGGGGACGCTCTGCGTGGTAATTGCAGTTTCTTATCGAGTTGCCCAAGGTAACAAAATCCGGGGGTGAAACCTAATGCATACGCCTGATAGCTTGTTTTTGTGTGACAGGCGATAAGGTCTTCAATACTGATTGATAAGCGTTTTGCAACCTCGAGTAAATCCCAACCGGCATCTTCTCCATAATAAACAGGGATGATAATGGGCTTGAGAGCGTTTTGCTGAGTGTCGTTATCATCTATATGGGCGAGCAGCGTCTGCAGTTTATCGAATAACGTCGTTACTACTATTTTTTCAAAATGGTAGTAAACCATCAAACTATTGTATGCGGCAACGGTATCAATAATTAACGCTTTAAAAGACTGCGTGAGCAAGGACTGACATTGCATTATTTGCTGATGTTGAATCGGGCAAATTTTTTCTGGCCACTCGAGCAAAATCGCATTTTCGCTGACGGCACTAATACGAATATCATTGATTATTATCATTTATTTATACATGTCATCAATTAATGCTCTTAACTGTTTCACTAAGGCTACTGCTTGAGGGTTATCGCCATGCACGCATAAAGTGTCGACCTGTAAGGCAATGTTTTGATTGTTCTCACTCAGCAATTGCTGTTTATCAATCAATAAACGACAACGTGCCAGTACTTCATCTTCATTTTCGATCACCGCATTGGCATTGCTACGCGGTGTCAGCAGACCGTTATCTTGATAGTGCCTATCGGCGAATGCCTCGAACCATAGCGGAACACCGTATTGTTCGGCGATAGTTTTAAATGCTGAGGTGTTTGGCAAAGCCTGTATCATCAATGGTAGTGGGTATTTTAATGCTGAAATTGCCTGACATACTAAGGTAAAAATATTGAGATCGCGCATCATGTCGTTATATAAAGCGCCGTGCGGTTTAACATAGCTTACACAGGTATCTTCATTTTCACACAGTGCTTGCAGTGCCCCTATTTGATATTGAATGATAGCGATCAGTTCATCAGCAGGATAAGCGATTGAACGACGACCAAAGCCAATCAAATCGGCATACCCTGGATGGGCACCAATACCAACATTATTGGCTTTCGCTAATTTCACCGTTTTGCGCATTGTCAGCGGATCTGAAGCGTGAAATCCACAGGCGATATTGGCGTAATCAATGAAAGGCATTATTTCAGCGTCTAAGCCTTTTTGCCAGCAGCCAAAACCTTCACCTAGATCGCAATTTAGTTTCATGTGTTGCCTTGTCTTCATTGCTGTTTATATTACTTTGGGCAGACTATAACAAAATGCTCAGACATTAAAGCGTCGTGCTCAGCAGCGTTATTAAATTCGACCCGTTCGGGTAAGCCTTTTCTGTACTCTGTATCGATAATATTTACTTAAAGGTCGCTTAATGAGTGGCACTTGAATAAACCAAGCCAGCGGTTTTAACCAAGTGATATGTTTAAGTAAGACAATATAGGCGTCTATTTCTTTGACCACTACTTGGTTGTCGATGATCAAATGTAGCTCATACATGGCATCCAGCGGTGAGATTTCAAATTCAACTAATAAGGCGCCATGGTTGTTAAAATCGCGCCATTGAATTAACTCATTGTTAAAGCCGGCGAGTTTCTCATACAGGTGCCTGTCTTTAATGCAGGTTGGACAGGCGCCGTCATACAATACTACGATAGATTTTTGGGCGAGTGTTTTCATATTCTGCACTCTTAATAATGACCTGTTTTATCAAGTGTAACTTATGCTTTGGTGATCACAACATCGGTTAGCGGAATACAACTACAGGCCAAAACATAATTTTGCTGTTTTTCTGCATCGGTTAAACCATCGGTGGCCATTTGCTTGACCTCACCACTTTCCAGTTTTACCTTACAGCTACCGCACATGCCGCCGCGACATGAATAGGGCAAGATAAGTCCCGCCGCTTCGCCTTGTTCTAGTATGGTTTCTTTATTGTTCCCTTGATGATACTTGTCCCAAGTATCAAACAAGATATTGATATTCTTTCGTTTAGAGCTTGGTACTATTTTTTGTTCCGCTTGTTCCGCTTGTTCCGCTTGTTCTAGCGTGGCTGGGCGCTGACCAAAACTTTCAAAATGATAATGGGAATCAGGTAAACCTAAGTCACGTAATAGGGTTTGGACACTTTCTCTAAAACCTTGTGGGCCGCAAACAAACACTTGTCTTGAGGTGATATCGGGAATATTCACCAGCATTTGGCTATTGATATGGCCCTGATGATCTTGCCATTGCGATTGTAGTTCGCGCGTTAAGGTATAACGCACCTGACAATTACCGTGGCGCGTAGCCAGATCCTTGATTAGCTCTTTGGCGATCAAATCTTGTTCACTGTGCGCACTATGAAAGAAAACAATATCGTTTTTGACTAAACCTTGCTCTGCCCCATGAGTGAGGGTTTTAAGCATAGACAACATTGGCGTAATGCCGCTCCCAGCAGACAGTAGCAATATTTTATCAAGCGGTTTGTCTTTTAAATGAAAGTTGCCCGCTGGCGCATTTACAGCCAAGGTATCACCGACATGAAAATGATCATGTAAGAAGTTAGATACCTGTCCATTTTTAACGCGTTTAACCGTAATGCTTAAATGATTATCAATGCTGGGGGATGACGACAAGGTGTAACAGCTATGGTGTACTTTACCGTTAATGGTCAGTGAAATAGGTAAATGCTGACCAGAAATATAGTGATTAATTGCAGAATTTTGGTGTGCAAAAATAAAGGTTTTAACATCGTGAGTTTCATCAATAATGTTTATGCATTTTATGGTGTTTTGTTTAGTCGTTTCGGTCGTTTTAGCCGTCGCTGCCTTGGTTTTTTTCGCGGGTAAAAAAACAGGAGGTTGCTGAGTACTCACTATGGTAACCGGATCGCCAATAGTTATTTTTCCTTGGTTGAGCTGTATTAAGTTTTGACCAAACATGACATCGCCACTTAACACCTGACGATACGATTTTAATGTTGCTAATGGTTCCTGATCTGGCTGTTTTTCTGCGGTCAGTGGATCTACGGTAGTAAAAATACAACGAGAGCAAGGTTTTGATAATTCAAACTCTACTTCACCAATACGAATGTGTTGCCAACTATCTTCAGCAAAAGCTTCGCAGCCATCGACAACCAAGTTTGGACGAAACCTTTCCATGGTTAAATGCACCGATGTTCGGCTATTAAGATCAGCTAGCGAGGCTTTTGAAATCAACAGTAACGGATAACCATCAGCAAACGACACGCCATTCGTTTTGTTTTTAACTTGTCTGCGAGATTGTTCGCCAAAATATTTTAATTGGCAGGGTTTGTTCAAGTATTGGCTCAACCATTGGTCGTATTGTTGCCCGCAATGCTGTGCGTTTATTTGATCTCCCCAAACGGTCACCGCTTGATATGTATTGGTGAAATTTTGATATTCAATCACCAGTACCGGCATATCTGGCGCGGTTAGGGTTATACCGTTTGCCGTTAAGTTTGCTTGAATTAGGCATATTTTGGGATCGGTACGCGCGGTGATAAAAAGACCGTTGGTATCAGTAATAACAAAACGTCTATCAAAGCTTAGTCCGAGATCATCAATCCAAGCGGTTGACATATTAATACCTGCACTTGATTTGATAGGATAAATACTGATGTTAGATAAATGAATTGATGGCATTAATGGCAAACCGTAAATAAATATTGAACAAGATTTTGAGCAAAATACTTTCGCATTGCAATGTTTGATTAGGGTATATTGGCAGCATTAATGAGTGATTTGCGCGATGTTGGCGCTTAAGACAATGCGTTATTACCGCACCGTTAGTGAAAATCACTGACTATAAATTGAGATAAAAGGTTTTTATGCACGTTCATATTTTGGGTATTTGTGGCACCTTTATGGGAGGTATTGCGGCAATTGCCAAGCAACTCGGACACCGTGTTTCTGGCTGTGATGCTAATGTTTATCCGCCCATGAGCACTCAGCTTGAGGCTCTAGGGATAGAGCTTATGCAAGGTTATCATGTTGAACATTTAAACGATGAACCCGATATTGTGATTGTTGGCAATGCCATGGCGCGTGGCAATTCTATGGTTGAATTTGTGCTCGACAGGAGAATTCCCTATATTTCTGGCCCACAATGGTTATTAGAAAACGTCTTAAAAGACCGTTGGGTATTAGCCGTTTCTGGCACACATGGTAAAACGACTACCAGTAGCATGCTGGCGTGGATATTAGAATATGCCCACATGTCGCCGGGTTTTTTAATTGGCGGCGTACCGCAAAATTTTGATTGTTCAGCGCGTTTAGGCAGTGCACCGTTTTTCGTGATTGAAGCAGATGAATACGACACTGCCTTTTTTGATAAACGTTCCAAGTTTGTCCACTACCGTCCCAGTACATTGGTGATCAACAATATGGAATTTGATCATGCCGACATTTTTGACGATATCAGTGACATTCAGCGTCAGTTTCATCATCTTATTCGCATGGTGCCTAGTAACGGCTTGGTATTGGCTCCTACTGAGGTTGCTGCGATTGACCAAACTTTAGCAAAAGGCTGTTGGACGCCGATAGAGCGTATGACTACGGCGCTTGGCGATGGCGTTAAAAATGGTTGGTACGCGGATAAATTAGTGAATGATGGCAGCGAATTTGATGTTCATTTTTATGATGAGCATGGTCACGGCGGCGTGCAGGGCACGGTAAAATGGCATTTAATTGGCGATTTTAATATTGAAAATGGCCTAATGGCGATAGCGGCGGCGCGTCATGCCGGCGTACCGAGTCATGTTAGTATTGAAGCGCTGGCGCAGTTCGTCAATACTAAACGCCGTTTAGAATTACGCGGCACCATCAACAATATAAAAGTGTATGACGATTTTGCTCATCACCCAACGGCGATAGCGAAAACTTTATCTGGCATGCGCGCGCATGTGGGGGAACAGCGTATTATTGCCGTACTTGAGCCGCGTTCAAACACCATGAAATCAGGCATTCACAAAGACACCTTAGCGCAGTCGTTAGCGCATGCTGATGAGGTGTTTGTCTTTCAAGGCGATAAAGTACAATGGTCGGTTGATACCTTGATCAATCAATGCCAACAGCCGTGCATTGTTGAACAAGACGTTAACGCGCTGGTATCTCAAGTGTGTGCTAATGCACAAGCGGGTGACTCTATTGTTATTATGAGCAATGGTGGCTTTGACGGCTTTCATGATAAACTGATTGCTGCATTGCAAGCATGTGAATAAAAAGGTACCGGGCTTTGTCGAACAATATTGCTAAAGAAAACATAACATTTGAGAAAAAAATCACCTTGGCAGTCACGGGCGCGTCAGGATCTGCTTACGCACTGCGTTTATTGCAATGTTTGTTAGCCGCTGATTATCAAGTGTATTTTTTATGCTCTAGCGCTGCCCGTATTGTTTTTGATACTGAAGTAGGCTTAAAGCTGCCAGCATCGCCCGATGCCGCAAGTGAGTTCCTACGTGAAAAATTTAATGCGAAGCCTGAACAAATCATTGCGTGTGGTAAAGAGCAGTGGTTTTCGCCGGTTGCTTCTGGCTCAGCTGCACCTAAGCAAATGGTGGTGTGTCCTTGTTCAACCGGCACGTTGGCGGCGATAAGCCAAGGTATGAGTGACAATTTGATTGAACGCGCTGCCGACGTGGTGATTAAAGAACGCGGCCAATTGATATTAATGGTTCGAGAAACCCCACTTTCAACCATACACTTACAAAATATGCTGTCACTGTCGCAACAAGGTGTCACCATAATGCCTGCTGCGCCAGGTTTTTATCATCAACCTCAATCGATTGATGATTTAATCGACTTTATGGTCGGGCGAGTACTCGACCATTTAGGTATCGAGCAAACGATCATGCCGCGATGGGGCTATCAGAGCTAATATTTAGTTTGTTGCCCCCCTTCTTTAACGACCTCTTCGTTAAGGAAACAATAAGCCAGCCTATCACAGTGACAAATGCCCTAACGTTTAAAAAAGTTGACGAATATTAACGTAAAAAATTGAGGGTTCATCGCGGCCGACTTACATTTTTTGAGTAAATATGTTTTATTAGCATCAGATAATATACAAAATATCATTCAGATATTATAAAACCAACAGGTATTACTTACATGTCATTAAAACTTCTCAAGCACTCGGCATTAGCGCTTGCTGTGCTTTTTCCTTCTGTTCAAATTATGGCTGCTGATGATAGCGAGGCAGCAAAACAAGATAAACCTAAGTGGTCGGTAAACGCACCTCAAGGCACATTTAAAACTGCCAATATAGACGTTAGCTCTGGCACATGGATGAATGTGGATGTTAGCCCAGACGGAAAAACCTTAGTATTTGATTTGTTGGGTGATATTTACACTATGCCGATTTCGGGTGGTGAAGCGACGGCTTTAATGACCGATATCGCTTGGCAGATGCAACCACGTTTTAGTCCTGACGGTAAATACATAGCTTTCACTTCCGATGAAGACGGTGGCGATAACCTTTGGTTAATGAATACTGACGGTTCTGATGCTAAAGCGGTAACGACAGAAACGTTTAGATTACTCAATAGTCCTGCTTGGTCGCCAGACGGTAACTATTTGATTGGCAGAAAACACTATACCGGTTCACGTTCATTAGGTGCTGGCGAAGTGTGGCTTTACCATAAAACCGGTGGTGACGGTGTAATGCTAACTAAACGTCCTAATGAACAAAAAGATTTAGGCGAGCCAGCGTTTTCTCCCGATGGTAAATATGTATATTTCTCTCAAGATGCCACGCCGGGTAAAACGTTTCATTACAGCAAAGACTCAGAAAAAGGCATTTATAAAATTAAACGCCTTGAATTAGAAACTGGTGAAATGAAAGTGCTTATTTCAGGTAAAGGCGGCGCTATTAGGCCGACTCCGTCACCTGATGGTAAATACTTAGCTTTTATCAGCCGTGATGATTTTCAGTCAAATTTATATTTATATGATCTGAAAAGTGGTGAAGAGATCAAAGTATACGACCGTTTAGAACGCGATATGCAGGAAACGTGGGCAATTCATGGCGTATACCCGACCATGGCATGGACACCTGACAGTAAAGAACTAGTCTTTTGGGCTGGCGGTAAGATCAAGAAGTTAGATCTGGCGAGCAAGCAAAGTAAAGACATTGAATTTCACGTAAAAACACAAAAACAAATTCAAACCGCGCTACGTTTTCAACAAGATATTGACCAAGACAGCTTTGAAACCAAAATGTTGCGTGATGTGAAAATATCACCCAATGGTAAAAGCGTGGTCTTTGAGTCTATGGGCCATATTTACACCCGAGTATTGCCTAATGGTAAGCCAAAACGTTTAACTCGACAAAAAGAGCATTTTGAATTAAACCCAAGTTTTTCTCGAGATGGTAAAAAAATTGTTTACGTTTCTTGGGATGACCAAAAATTAGGACAGGTAAACATTGTTTCGGCGCGCGGCGGCAAAGGTAAAGCATTGCTTGAAGAAACAGGTAAATATGTTGAACCGAGTTTTTCGCCTGATGGCAAAACAGTGGTTTATCGCAAAATATCCGGCGGCTATATAACCGATCCTAAATGGGGATTAAACCCAGGGATATACCATGTATCAGCAAAAGGTGGTGACGCAGAACTTATTACTGAGCAAGGCGTTCAACCTCACTTTGGTGATAAAAATGACCGCATATACGTAGTGCGTGAGGGCGAAACGCCTAGCTTAGCGCGTATCGACTTAGACGGTCAGCACGACAAAACGTTGTACCAAGGTAAGTTTGCCACTGAATATAAAGTATCACCTGATGGTAAATATTTAGCGTTTGCAGAACGTTTTAAAGTGTTTGTTACGCCACTCGTTGAACGTGGTGACGTGATTGATATTGGTCCTAAAGCCAGTAATTTACCCGTTAAGCAATTATCGGTGCGTGCCGGTGAAGGGATTAACTGGAATGGAAATTCTGACGAAATATACTGGAGCTTAGGGGCTGATTTATATCAAGCATCGGTTAATGGTTTATTTGACGTTAAGACAAAAACAGACACTGACAACGACGCTGAAAGTAAGGAAACAACGCCAAAAGTCACTTCGTTAGCCTTTACTAAAAAAGCCGACAAGCCGTCAGGTATAGTCGCTTTTGTTGGCGGTAAAGTACTAACAATGGAAGGCAATGGGGTTATCGATAATGGTGCAGTACTCGTTGAAGGAAACAAAATTAAAGCGGTAGGTAAGCGTGCAGATGTAAGCATTCCTGAAAATGCTAAAGTAATTGATATTACAGGTAAAAGCATTATGCCTGGACTAATTGACGCGCACGCTCATGGTCCACAGGGTTCAACAGAGATTATTCCTCAGCAAAACTGGAAAAACTACGCGGGCTTAGCGCTAGGGGTAACGACCATTCACGACCCGTCTAACGATACCACCGAGTTTTTTGCCGCCAGTGAAATGCAAAAGGCGGGGCAAATAGTTGCAGCGCGTTTGTTTTCTACTGGGACAATATTATACGGTGCCACCTTTCCAGGTTACACCTCACATGTTGATAACCTTGATGATGCTAAATTTCATATCGAGCGTTTAAAACAAGCTGGCGCGTTTAGCGTTAAAAGCTACAATCAACCGCGTCGCAACCAGCGTCAACAGTTGGTTCAGGCGGCTCGTGAATTAAACATGATGGTAGTGCCAGAAGGGGGATCATTACTACAACACAATTTAACTATGATCGTTGATGGACACACCACACTTGAGCATTCTATTTCTACCGAACGAGTGTATGACGATATTAAGCAGTTATGGTCGCAATCAGCAATGACTTATACGCCAACACTTGGCGTTGCTTATGGCGGGATATCAGGTGAAAACTATTGGTACGACACCACCAACGTATGGGAGCATCCGCGTTTAAGTAAATATGTGCCTAGCGAGTTATTAGATCCGCGTTCAATGCGCAGACCCAAAGCACCACTACATCACTATAACCATATTAATGTGGCAAAAGTTGCTAAAGAAATGTATGACCTTGGCGTAAAAGTAAATGCTGGTGGACATGGCCAACGTGAAGGCTTAGCCATGCACTGGGAAATGTGGATGCTGGCACAAGGGGGAATGACACCGCTTGAAGCCATAGAGTCTGCTACTATTTCACCAGCAATAACCTTAGGTTTAGACAGTCAATTAGGGTCAATCAAAGCAGGTAAACTTGCAGATATGATTGTGGTTGATGGCGATGTGGCGAGCGATATTCGCCTAAGTGATCGCGTTACCTACACCATGGTTAATGGTCGATTATATGATGCCGAAACCATGAATGAAGTGGGTAACTACGATAATAAACGTGAAAAATTCTACTTTGAAAAGTAAGTACCTGCTTTCAATATAGAGTTTTAGAGTTGATAAGCCGGGCATATAGCTCGGCTTTTTTATGCCATTCAATAAACGCCAATCATAAAAAATCAGACAAAGGACTTTGTACACCGTTTGGCCATGATAAAAAGTATGGTTCAGAGATATTGCATTAATTGTGAAATTTTTATCATATAACTGTTTTTTTATACAGTCGGGCTATAAATCACGCTTTCTTGTGGAAAGCGTGACTTTTTCTCGCTTTCTACAAACTTAATTTTTCTTCTTTCCTTTTATTGTCATATATGGCAATAACTTAAATGTTATGTTAAAAATGTAACAATAATAAATATAGGACGAATTTTGCTGTGGAAAGCGTGACTTTTTCCTACTAATAAGCTGTTAGGGCTATCTAGGATTTTGAGCATGTATCAACATAATGGAGTATGTTTTGAGTTCCCAGAATCTTGGGAAGTAGTTGACGACGATGGTGATGATATTATCAGGGCAATAACAGTTGAATGTCCTAATGAAGGTTATTATTCAATTGATATATACAGGTCCGAACAAGCGCCTTCAATAGAGAGCTATATTGAACGCTCTTTAAAGTATTTCACCGAAGAGTTGCCATTTGGCTTCAAAATCATTGATAAGCCAACTCAGAGTATAGAAAAGGTTACTCTTCAAGATTTAGAAATTGAGGGGATAACGTTAGAGTTCACTGTCAGAACTTTATTCCGTCAAAAAGTTAAATATATTAATAGTTATTTTAAAGTCATCTCTGGTTCTAAAGCTAGCCTCATCTCTGGTCAGTATTTAGAAGAGAATTCTAGTGAGTCGAAGGCTGGCTTTAATAAAATAGTTTCAAGTTACAGTTTGGCGTAAATAGCCCTAACAAGGCGTTCAAACGGACAAAAAACAGTTGGCTGTTTCACTCCGTTCACAATTTTAGCCAACAATTTTTTGCCGCTTAACGTGGCGTTATATGCTTCTCAAGGATTGACCGAAATTGAAAACTAGTGGCGATAAAAATAACCCTCAAAAAAAGCTATCTCGCTGCCTTCTAGATTCTATGTTAGCTATGACATTAGGTTTCTTATTTATTATTCCTGTTTTGTGGTTTTGTATTTTTGTTATTACTTCTGAGAGTACGTATAACTCGTTTATGAGTTTATTAGAGTATTTAGATTTTATTGCTATTATGTTTTTTGCTATTGGTCTACCAATTGACTTGTTTAACCGAACTCGAATTAAGCGTGGTGGTAAAAGCATATAACAAGCAAATAAATCAGGACAAATAACAGTTGGTTTTTGCTCCTGCGTCGCTTATTTTAACCAACTGATATTTGCCCATTATTGTGGGCGTTATATTCTCGGAGAAACTGGTGCAATCAAAAGGATTTTATTTATTCGGTTCAATAGTGATTACTCTTTCTTTTCTAATCATATTTTTTGAGGATATTCCATACATCAAATATGATGACAATTACATTTCAGTTAACCACATTGAAAATGAGTACAGTAAAAATATACCTTTAGAAAAAAAAGCATTTGATTTGGCGCTTAAAAAGCAAGATATGGATATGATAAAAGCTATATATTCTCAAAGGCTATTAGCTGAAGAAAGATCGAAACAATTGTCTGCTAAAGGCCTAGATGTAGTTAAATCTATTGCGCAATTAATAATAATTTTTGCTGTTAGTTTTATGTTAACTACACTGGCGAAGCAAAGAGAATATAACAAGTCCTTAAAGCAGGACAAATAACAGTTGGCTGCGTTCCACTTTGATCTTGCACCACTTTGGTGGACAGTAATTTATTTTATTGTCATCAAAGAGGTTAGCTATGGGACATACAAGAAAACGTCATTACGACCAATATTCGTTGGCGTACAAACTTAATGC
>JBFONV010000008.1:0-177674 GCA_040779335.1 Colwelliaceae bacterium 6471 | reverse complement strand
AATATTAAAAAAGACAGGCTCCAGCTTTTTTCTGATGGAAATAGCTTGAAGCATAACATTTTTACATTCTGGGCCTTTTAACTGCGCGGGCAGCGAAAACTTCATCTATTCACCTAACGCCGCAATAAGCGGACAAGTAATAGTTGGCTAAAATGTGAAGCGAAGCGAAACCTAGCCAACTGTTGCGGGTCCGTTCTTAATTGCCTTGTTAGGCATACTTTTAGACGGTACTACATCACAAAAAATAAGCAACGCAAAAATGAAACCGAAACAAGCTGATTCCAATGAGCTAAGCGCTGTAACGAAAGCATGCTCAACCGTTGGTCCCAAAAACGGCGTTAAAAATAGCATAATTAGGCTTGAGCCGATGTATATTTTTTTTGCCCAAACTTTAAAAAAGTATAAGCCAACAATTGAAGAAAAAAACATTAAGAATAATGGCAGGATTAAAAGAAACAGAATGGATTCGCTACCTGTTATTTCCTGTTCTTCTTCCCAAACCAAATAATCCTGTAATGGCTCAGGCAAAAATTGTGCAAAATGATAACCAGCAAATACCGACAATATTAGTACTGCAAATTGAACGACTAGAACGACTCTAAATATTGATTTGATGTTCAATGACAACTCCATGTATGCCTAACGCCCTAATAATGGGCTAAAAATAGTGGGCTAAAATGGAGCGGAGCGAACAGCCCGCTGTTTTTAGTCCTGTTAATTTGCTTGTTATATGCACTTAGTCGACGGTAACCGTTGTAATACCGCGCGTTGAAACGAACAAACACGGAGTATTAGAAAAGCACTTAAAACTTACGTGATGAAAAGTGCGCTTATTGACACCGACCATGAAGTCACTACCTATTTGTTCAATTGAAGTGATTTCATTCTCCTTTAAAGTAAACACTTTACCTGTATTTATTTGAGACGCAAATACAGGAATACCCTTTACTAAATTTTCATAAAGAGACTCACAAACCTTAGGTTCGCAATTTTTAAACTCTACATTAGCTAAAGTTTGCCAAGGTAAAAATAGTAGTAAAATGCTAGATAGTTTCATGTGCATATAACGCCCAGCTAACGGGCAAATAATTGTTGGCTAAAGTGTTGAGGAACGAAAACAGCCAACTGTTTTTTGTCCTTGTTTATTAGCTTGTTAGGCATCATTTTCTGCGTACAGAATTAATTTCAATGCCCATTGCTCCAATGTATATGAGGGCTCTACATGTGACAAGTTTGGGATAATATCCTTAGCAATAAAAACCTCTAGGAAATATTCAAAGTCATCGCTTAATCCTGTTGGCAAAGATCCATCTTCTGGTTCTATTAAAAGCTCAACTTGGGATTCACAAGTCCAAGGCTTTTTGGCATAGATTGTTAAGTCTTCATTGAAACTATATAACCTATTAGTTAGCTCCATTATTCTCATGTATGCCTAACAGCTTATTAGTAGGAAAAAGTCACGCTTTCCACAGCAAAACTGTTTCCTTTTTATTTATTATTGACTTTTTATCATAGCATTTAAGTTATTGCCATATATAGCAATAAAATCAAGGGTAGAAATTTAAACTTGTAGAAAGCGAGAAAAAGTCACGCTTTCTACAAGAAAGCGTGAATCATGGCTATACTGTATAAAACTACATGCATTATAAAAAGGATTTTACAATGAATTCAGCTTTTTTAAGCCATATTAAGGAACAAATGTGGGCGCGGCGTTATTCGAAGCGCACGATAGAATCTTACCTCTATTGGATAAAGGCCTATATAAACTTTAATCATAAAAAGCATCCTAGCTTGTATCACGACAAAGAAGTTGAATTTTTCCTCAGTCATTTATCCAATAGTTTGAATTTGGCCCCTAAATCACAAGCACTTGCCTTAAATGCAATATCGTATCTTTATAAAAACATATTAAATATGCCTTTAAGTTTAGATTTACGATTTAACAAAGCACATATTCAAGCAAAACTTCCTACGGTTTTAACACCGGAAGAAATATCTAAGTTATTTAAGCACACTCCAACAAAACATTTGCTGTTATTCCAATTAATGTATGGTAGCGGACTACGGCTAATGGAAGCAGTTAGGTTGCGTATTCAAGATATTGACTTCAATTACCAATGTATTCAGATTTGGTATGGAAAAGGCGGTAAACACCGACGTGTTACCTTAGCAGATGAACTTGTGCCTGCGTTAAAACATCAAATATCACTGGCTGAGAGTTATTATTTTAGTGATATTAATTCGACACAATATCACGGTGTGTATTTGCCTTTCGCTCTCGCTAAAAAGTATCCTAATGCGTCTCGTGAATTAGGTTGGCACTACCTATTCCCCTCTTCTCGGTTAAGCATCGATCCTGAAGTTAACCAACAAAGACGGCACCATATAAATGAAACAGCTATACGCAAAAGTATCAAAATAGCGTCATGTAATGCCAATTTTAATAAACACATCACTTGCCATACCCTGCGTCATTCTTTCGCTACTCATTTACTGCAACGTGGCGCCGATATTAGAACGGTACAAGAGCAACTAGGTCACACCGATATTCGAACCACACAAATATATACCCATGTAATAGAGCATGGTGCTAACGGTGTTCGCAGCCCTTTGTCTGATCTAATGTCAAAGGCATAAAAAAAGCCGAGCAATACGCTCGGCTTTCTTAACGATTATACGCTTGTTAGCTTATAACAATATAGACAATATAAAGTTTAGCGTTTGGCTTGGACGCATTGCCGTCGCCGCTTTGTCCATATCACACAAATAATAGCCACCAACATCACCTGGTTGGCCCTGTGCTGCATTTAACTCATCAACAATTTTTTGCTCATGTTTAGCCATGGCTTTAGCAACCGCAAAGAAGTTCATTTTCAATTCTTCATCATCAGTTTGCTCTGCTAACGCATGTGCCCAGTACATCGCTAAATAAAAGTGACTACCGCGGTTATCTAATTCACCTACTCTGCGCGATGGTGATTTATTCTCAGCTAAAAATTTACCCGTTGCTTGATCTAACGTATCAGCGAGTATTTGTGCCTTTTTATTACCGGTGTTTACGGCAACATGCTCCAAAGAAGCTGCTAGCGCTAAAAACTCACCAAGAGAATCCCAACGAAGATGATTTTCTTTTTCAAATTGTTGAACATGCTTAGGTGCTGAGCCGCCAGCGCCCGTTTCAAACAAGCCACCGCCATTCATTAATGGCACAATTGATAACATTTTAGCACTAGTACCAAGCTCTAAAATAGGAAACAAATCAGTAAGATAATCACGTAATACGTTACCTGTTACTGAAATAGTATCTTCACCTTTAGCGGCACGCGCTAATGTAAAGTTACAGGCATTTATCGGAGCCATAATTTGAATATCTAAGCCGCTAGTATCGTGATCAGCCAAGTAGGTGTTAACCTTTTTGATCATTTCTGCGTCGTGGCCTCGATTTTCATCTAACCAAAAAATTGCTGGTGTGTTTGTTGCTCTAGCGCGGGTAACCGCCAGTTTAACCCAGTCTTGGATCGGCGCGTCTTTAACTTGACACATTCTCCAAATATCACCTTCTTCAACATTGTGTTCAAGTAAGGTTGCACCGTTATCGTTAACAACACGCACTACACCAGCTTCTGTCATGGTAAATGTTTTATCATGAGAACCATATTCTTCTGCTTTTTGTGCCATTAAACCAACGTTTGGCACTGTGCCCATTGTTGTTGGGTTAAAAGCACCGTTTTCACGGCAAAAATCAACTACTGCAGAAAAAACGCCCGCGTAATTACGATCTGGGATCATAAATTTAGTGTCTTTTTGCTTGCCGTCTGGTCCCCACATTTGACCAGAAGCGCGCAGTGCGGCTGGCATAGATGCATCAATAATTACATCACTAGGAACATGTAAATTGGTAATGCCTTTGTCAGAATCAACCATCGCCATCTCAGGACGAGTTTTATAAACAGCCGCAATATCAGCTTCTATTTCCGCTTTCTTTTCAGCAGGTAAACGGCCAATTTTAGCGTAAACATCGCCAATACCGTTGTTTGCATCAATACCTAACTGATCAAAAATGGCTTGATGCTTATCAAACACCTCTTTATAGAATACTTTTACCGCATGGCCAAACATAATGGGATCAGACACTTTCATCATGGTCGCTTTTAAATGTAGCGATAACAGCACGTCTTCGTCTTTGGCTTTATTAATTTCTGCATCAAAAAATTCAACCAATGCTGATTTACTCATCACAGAAGCATCGATAATTTCTTTATCTAATAAAGGTAAGTGTTCTTTTAATACTTTAACGTCACCATTTTTATTAACAAATTCAATGTTAACACTGGTCGCACCGTCAATAGTGGCTGACTTTTCACTGCCGTAAAAATCACCTGATTGCATATGTGCAACGTGTGATTTTGACTCTTTAGACCATTCGCCCATAGAATGCGGATTGTTACGTGCATACTGTTTAACTGAACTTGGAGCTCTGCGATCTGAATTACCTTCACGTAATACAGGGTTTACCGCTGAACCTAATACTTTGGCATAAGTTAGTTTAATTGACTTTTCAGCTTCGTTTTGTGGCTCTTCAGGGTAATCAGGTAACTCGTAGCCTTTTTCTTGTAGTTCTTTAATTGCTGCTTGTAATTGTGGAATAGACGCCGAAATATTGGGTAATTTAATAATGTTCGCTTCAGGCGTTTTAGCAAGCTCACCTAATTCAGCCAACGCATCATCAATGCGTTGCTCTTTAGTTAAATACTTAGGGAAATTGGCAATGATGCGCCCCGCCAATGAAATATCACGAGTTTCAACATTGATGTTTGATGACGCTGTATAGGCTGTTATGATCGGCAACAAAGATTGAGTTGCTAATGCAGGTGCTTCATCAGTAATGGTATAGATAATTTTAGAAGTGTCAGTTGTCATTTATTTTCCTACTCTTAAGAGCCTATCGTGCAGTAATATGAATAAATATTCAGCTAAAGGTAATTGTCGTTACTTAGGTATTACACTTAACTGAAAATTTATTTGGCGCGCGAATAGTATAGGAAATCAAAGCGTATTAAAATAGTTGATGAAAATCAGTTCCTCATTTTTACAAGGCATTATGTTGTGAAGTATAACCGCAGCTCCCAAAATACAAGACACAAAGTCAATCCCCCGAAGAGGGTACGACCAGTCGTAAAAGATCGAAAAATAATTCTCTTCAATAAGCCTTTCGACGTTTTAAGCCAATTTACTGATGATCAAAACCGTAAAACCTTAAAAGATTTCATCCCAATAAAAGACGTCTATGCTGCAGGTCGATTAGACCGAGACAGTGAAGGATTATTGCTGTTAACTAATGACGGTAAATTTCAGCATAAGCTTGCAGATCCAAAGCATAAAACCAACAAAACTTATTGGGTACAAGTAGAAGGCAGTCCAAATGACGATGATTTGGAAAAGCTTCGTGTTGGCGTGCACCTAAAAGACGGCTTAACTCTGCCCGCAACGGTAAATATTATTACTGAACCAAATATATGGCCTAGAGTGCCTCCAATTAGAGAAAGAGCGAGTATACCGACAACTTGGTTAGAAATAACCATTCATGAAGGCAAAAACCGCCAAGTTCGTAGGATGACTGCACATATTGGTTTTCCAACACTTCGACTTATTCGATACCGTATTGGTCAGTGGTCAATTGACAACATCGCCAATGGCGAATACCAGGTAATAACAAATACTTAACATAAAAATAAGTGATAAAAAATGAATAACGAACAGTCAATCCCCCCTTCTGCTCATGGGCAATCACAGTTTAAACCTAATACCACTGTCGCCGCCGTAATTGTGCATCAAGATCGTTATTTATTTGTCGAAGAAGTAGATAATGGTGTTCATGTGCTTAATCAACCCGCAGGTCATTTAGAAGCAAACGAGCATTTAATTGATGCTGTAAAACGAGAGGTTGTCGAAGAAACTGGTTTAACACTTACTCCTGACTACTTATCAGGTATTTATTATTTCTATCGCCCTGAGCTTAATTTATATTTTTTACGCTTTTGTTTTGTCTTTGAACTACCCAAAGCCCTAGAGACGCAGCCTCAAGATGATGAAATACTAGCAACGCATTGGTTATCCTTAGCACAGTTAAAATCAAGCAGCCTACAATTACGCAGCCCCATGGTTTTAGAATGTGTTGAAGATTATATTGCCGGTAAAAAAATGCCATTAAGTATGTTAAAAAGCAATCTTTAGCCTATAACCTGCGATTACGTCATGCTATAATTCCGCGCCGTTTTTTCATATTTAACTGTTTTTTTAATGACAACTAACATCGACGATCTAAAATCGAATATGACCAACAAAACTCCTGCCGACACAAAAGTCATTGTCGGTATGTCAGGTGGTGTAGATTCTTCCGTATCCGCATATCTTTTGCTTGAACAAGGTTATCAGGTAGAAGGCTTATTTATGAAAAATTGGGAAGAAGACGATACCGACGAGTATTGTGCTGCAGCCGACGATCTGAAAGATGCACAGCAAGTTTGTGAAAAATTAGGCATAAAATTACACACCATTAATTTTGCGACTGAATATTGGGACAATGTTTTTGAATATTTTTTAGCAGAATATAAAGCAGGCAGAACTCCTAACCCTGATATTATGTGTAATAAAGAAATCAAGTTTAAAGCCTTTCTTGAATTCGCCTGTGAAGACTTAGGCGCCGACTACATTGCAACTGGGCATTATGTGCAAAGAGAGTTTCGAAACGGAAAATGGGCGATGATCCGTGGCTTAGACGCCAATAAAGATCAAAGCTACTTTCTTTATACCTTGAGTCATCAGCAAATTGGCCAAACTTTATTTCCTGTCGGTAACATTGAAAAACCTGAAGTACGCGCGATAGCCGAAAAAGCTGGTTTGATCACTCACAACAAAAAAGACAGTACAGGTATTTGTTTTATTGGTGAGCGTAAATTTAAGGACTTCTTAGCACAGTACCTCCCTGCCCAACCCGGTGTCATCGAAACTGCTGAAGGCGAAGCAATAGGTAAACATGAAGGGTTAATGTATCACACGCTTGGGCAACGTAAAGGCTTACACATTGGTGGTTTAGCCAATGCAGGTGAAGAGCCATGGTATGTGGTTGACAAGGATATGCAACGTAATGTGCTTATTGTGGGTCAAGGGCATAATCATCCACGACTATTTTCTAAAGGCTTGATCGCTAACCAATTACATTGGGTTGATAGAATTGAATTATCAAGCCCAATAGCTTGTACCGTTAAAACCAGATACCGCCAACAAGATGTCGCCTGTACAGTTGCCCCAATAGCAAACGGTGAATATCAAATTATGTTTGCTGAGCCACAAAGCTCAGTAACACCTGGGCAATCAGTGGTTTTTTATCAAAATGATGTTTGCCTAGGTGGCGGCATTATCAATTCTCTAATTCGTTAATTATATGAAAGAACAAACGTTAACCTTAGCCGCAATTTGCCAATCGGCATATTGGGTACAAAAATTATCTCGCAGTGGTGAAATCGATAATGCTGAATTAGCTATTTTGCTTAACAGCATTATGAATACCACTCCTGAAAATACGCTTGCGGTGTACGGCGGTGATATTGCCAACCTAAAAATCGGTTTAGAAACTATCGTTGCGCACCTAGGTAATCAAAACAAAGCCAAAGATCCTGAACTCACACGGTATGTCGTTAGTTTAATGAGCTTAGAGCGTCGCTTAAAATCAAAAGCGTTGGGTCAATTAGGTGAACGAATTGATCAATGTAACCGCCAACTGGCTCATTTTGAGATCACTAGCGATACTATGTTAGCAAGCTTAGCCAGCATTTATAGTGACATTATTAGTCCGTTAGGCGCGTCGATCCAAGTAGCCGGTAACCCTGAAATACTGAAGCAGCAACTGAATCAACATAAGATCCGCGCGCTTTTATTAGCGGGGATCAGAGCATGTGTACTTTGGCGTCAAGTAGGCGGCAAGCGCAGAAACATATTATTCGCACGTTCTAAAATAGTGGAATGTGCACAACAATTACTTCGTCAGATATAGATTTTTTAACTTAGGAACTCAATATGGAACTTTCAGCATTAAGTGCAATATCACCCGTTGATGGTCGTTACGGCAGCAAAGTAAAATCATTACGCCCTATTTTCAGCGAATTTGGTTTAATCAAATATCGTGTTACGGTTGAAGTGCGTTGGTTGCAAAAACTTGCTAATACTCAAGGTATTGCTGAAGTCCCTGCGTTTTCAACGCAAGCTAATGACTTACTAAACGCTATTGTTAGTAACTTCTCAGAGCAAGATGCATTGCGCATCAAAACGATTGAAGCAACGACTAATCACGACGTAAAAGCCGTTGAGTATTTCCTAAAAGAAAAAATTGCCGATAATGCTGAATTAAATGAGATCACCGAATTCATTCATTTCGCTTGTACTTCTGAAGACATCAACAACTTATCTCATGGCTTAATGCTTAGTGATTGTCGCAATGATGTACTTTTACCGGTTATGGATGAAATTTTAACCGCTATAAAAGCATTGGCTGTTGAATATCAGCACATGCCGATGATGTGTCGTACTCATGGTCAACCTGCATCACCCAGTACTATGGGTAAAGAAATGGCCAACGTGTACGTGCGTTTAAAACGTCAGCGTGACCAAGTTGCCAACGTTGAAATGCTTGGTAAAATCAATGGCGCGGTTGGTAACTATAACGCACATATCTCAGCTTACCCTGAAGTAAACTGGCACAGTTTTTCTAACGAATTTGTTACGTCATTGGGTTTAACCTGGAATGCCTTTACTACACAAATAGAGCCACACGACTACATCGCAGAATTGTTTGATGCGGTAGCGCGTTTTAACACAATTCTAATCGACTTTGACCGTGACGTTTGGGGCTATATCGCACTAGGCCACTTCAAACAAAAAACCATCGCGGGTGAAATTGGTTCTTCAACTATGCCTCATAAAGTTAACCCGATTGATTTTGAAAACTCTGAAGGTAACTTAGGCATCGCTAATGCACTATTTTCTCATCTAGCACAAAAATTGCCAATTTCTCGCTGGCAACGCGATTTAACTGACTCTACCGTATTACGTAATTTAGGCGTTGGTTTCGGCCATGCGTTAATCGCTTATGGGGCAACGTTAAAAGGGATCAGTAAATTAGAAGTTAATGAACAAGCACTGCTTGATGAACTTGATAAAAACTGGGAAGTGCTTGCTGAACCTATTCAAACGGTGATGCGTCGTTATGGTATCGAAAAGCCTTACGAAAAATTAAAAGAGTTAACGCGTGGCAAACGTGTAGACGGCGACTCAATGCGTGAATTTATTGCTGGATTAGATATGCCTGAATCAGCAAAAGCTGAACTCACCGCATTAACACCAGCCAGTTACATTGGTCGAGCGGTGTCATTTATTAATGACCTTGACTAATTAGCCGCTGATTAAAGAAGGCTACGGCCTTCTTTTTTTTGTCCAAAATTTACATATTTAACACAAGGTCGTCAAAATGAGTGTGCATCAATTAAACTGGGGTGAGTTAACGGTAGAAACTTTTTTGCGCGATTATTGGCAAAAAAAACCGCTGCTGATAAAAAACGGGTTTACGCAATTTGTTGATCCCATTAGCGCGGATGAATTAGCTGGTTTAGCGATGGAAGAGGAAATAGAATCTCGTATTATTGCTCATCAAAACCATACTAACTGGGATGTTCAAACCGGTCCCTTTGATGCCTTCGATCAATTTGGCGAGGATAACTGGACATTACTAGTACAAGCGGTAAACAACTGGTCAAGAAGCACCAATGCACTGCTTACTCCCTTTGAATTTATTCCCAATTGGCGTATTGACGATGTGATGGTGAGTTTTTCAACCCCTAATGGTGGTGTTGGTCCACACCTTGACCAGTATGATGTTTTTATTATTCAAGGTGAAGGCAAAAGGCGCTGGCAAGTTGGCGCACCCAACAATAGCCTACAAGCATTGTTACCGCACCCCGATTTAAAACAAGTGTCGTCATTCGACCCCATTATCGATGAAATAACCGAGGCTGGTGATATCTTGTATATCCCACCAAATCATCCCCATAATGGCGTTGCCATTGAAAACTCGTTGAACTATTCCATTGGTTTTCAGGCGCCAAATACTCAAGACTTATGGTCTGCCTTTGCCGATAAGTTGCTCGACGAAAACCTTGGCGAACAACGATTACCTGATAGCGATAGGCAGTTTACCACTCGCCCCGAATTACTCGCACAAGATGATATCGAAAAAATTAAAGCTTTTATGTTAACCCAGGTTAATGAACCGGCATTATTTAATGATTTCGTCAGTAAATTTCTAACTCAAAATCATCACACTTTAGAGATTTTAGTACCGATGACGCCGATTGCTATCACCCAGCTTGACGATATTTTTGCTGACGATGAGATTATGCTTGTGCCAGTGTGTGGCATTAAATCTCTGGTGATAGAGCAGTCCCCACCGACGCTATACATTAATGGTGAAGGCTTTGAACTGTGCGCTGAAACCCAAAAATTAGGTGATAAGTTGGCAAGCCGACAACTTTTGACCGCAGAACAAGTAAAAAGTTTCATTATTTGTTTGAAAAACGCACAATTGTTAACTAGTGTTTTAAATAAGGGTTATTGGTATATCGAATAGGATCTCATGTCATTTAGCGTTAGTAGAGTTCAGTGGGAGCAAGCGGCGCCGCTTTTGCGAAATGTCCGCGAAAAGGTCTTTATTTGTGAATGGAGAATTCCCAGAAAAATAGAGTTTGATCGCAATGACAGAACCGCATATCACATGTTAGTTTGCGACGATGTGACTCAAGAGCCCATCGCGACAGGACGAATATTACCATCAGGCGAAATAAGCAGAATAGCGGTGTTAATGAGCTACCGTTCGCAAAATGTCGACAAAGTTGTCTTGCAGGGCTTGTTTAAAGTCGCCAAAGAATTAGAGCTCAGTGAAGTATTTATTTATAGCCCGCTTGATGCTGTTGGTTATTTTCGAAAACACAATTTCTATACTGTTGGCGCGGTATTTATGGAAGCTGGCATGCCAAGACAACGTATGGCATGCCAAATTGATCAAGTTGAAATGGCTAAATTATACCTAAGCCACTAATTAATTCTCAGTCAATATTTTTACGATTCAACCCAAAGCGATTCATTTTCATGAATTTTATAAAGCCCTTCTGCGCGACTAACCAGTATTTTTGCAAAGTCTTCTTGCTCGGGTCCGCCCGCTTGACGAAGGTTTTCTGCTTGTAATTGCCACTTAAGAGAAAAATGTCTTAATGCATCTCGTGCAGTTGGCGCTGCATCGATAGCACTATGATCTGTTGGTAGGTCACCACAAATAACCCATAGCTTGGTATTATCTAGTAACTTTAATTTCCATACTGATACCAAAGGGATCAAGTAACGGCTATCTTCTACCGCTACTGAGTCTGTCACTAAGCCTTTACTCGCAAGATATTTTGTTGCCACTTGGTACTGATCTCGTACCCACTGTTGCTGTTCTTGATTTGTCATTTGCTTTTGTTCTGTCATTTTATCTTTCTTTATTTATTGATGACGTTTAAAACGAAGTAATAATAAGCTAGTGAAATACTTTTTGAAAATGTACTTATAACTTAACACTTAATACAACTTAATCACTGAGTTATTTTATCAGTTTAGTAGCGCAGATATAAGTGAAATGCTAAGGTGCGCCCCGAAATAATACAACTATAATTCAGATAATACAGCAAGTGTACTGACCTCACAATTCGCGGAGAAATAAAGTGGCATTTTTTGATTTAGTAGATTTTGATGACCATGAACAAGTGGTTTTTTGTAGTGATAAAGAAACTGGCCTAAAAGCCATTATTGCCGTTCATAGTACAAAACTAGGTCCAGCGGTTGGCGGGTGTCGTATGTGGAATTACGCCACTGATGAAGACGCGATAGTTGACGTATTGAGATTATCCAAAGGCATGACTTATAAAAATGCTATGGCCGGATTAAAAATGGGTGGTGGTAAATCTGTTATTATTGGTGATGCGAAAACCATGAAGTCTGAGGCATTATTTAAAGCCTTTGGTAATGCATTGAATGGCCTAGGTGGTAGATATTTAAGCGCAGAAGACGTAAACATCACTACTGCTGATATTGCCATAGCCAATACCGTGACGCCTTATGTAACTGGCACAGAAGGAAAAAGCGGTAACCCTGCGCCCTTCACAGCATTAGGGACATTTTTAGGTATAAAAGCCTCGGTCAAGCACAAGCTAAACACCGATGATTTAACTGGCTTAAAAGTTGCGATTCAAGGATTAGGCAGTGTTGGTTATTATCTTTGTGAGCATTTACATAAAGCTGGCGCGCAATTAATCGTTACAGATCTTAACCAAGAAGCATTAGATAAAGTCGCGACAGAGTTTGGTGCTACTATCGTTGGCTTAAACGATATTTACGATCAAGATGCTGATATTTACGCACCATGCGCACTAGGTGCAACAATTAACGACAGTACAATCGATCGTCTAAAAGTTAAAATTGTTGCTGGTTGTGCCAATAACCAATTAGCTGAAGCTCGTCATGGTCAAGCGTTAGTCGACCGCGGTATTTTATATGCACCAGATTATGTAATTAATGCTGGTGGTATCATCAACGTGTCATTTGAAGAAGACTATTGTAAAGAAAAGTCGCTGAAGAAAGTGGAAGAAATTTACGATACCTTACTCGATGTTTTCGCAAAAGCTGATGCGCAAAATAGACCAACTGGCGTAATCGCTGACGAAATGGCAAGAGATATTATTGCTAAAGGCGGAAAATAACCAGCCACTAGCAGGTGATTTTATCCATTAAAAAAGCCAGCATTAGCTGGCTTTTTTGTGGTGTTAATCTGACCCGTTCTAAATAAGGTTTACTCAATATTATCCAGTAATGCTTCTACAGGATGACGTGGGACCATATTTCCTAAACGTTTGACCTGACTACGACAAGAAAAACCTGTCGCTAGTATCTGGCTATCATTGAGATCAGCGAGCTTAGGCTGCCAACTCAATTCAAATAAGGTCTTTGAGTTATCTAAATTAGATTTTTCATGTCCATACGTCCCTGCCATACCGCAACAACCCACAGAAATTTTGTCAAGTGTCAAACCAAAATGGCTAAAAATAGTTTGCCAATCATTCTCACTATTGGCGAGCGCCGTTTTTTCAGTACAGTGAGCAAAAAGCTTATAGTTTACCGTCGCGGCTTTGGATACCGCTGGAGTGTTGTTAAGCACGGTTTTTAACCATTCATGGGCGAGCATAACCTGAAAATCACCACGTTTTTCAGCCAACACTTGCTTATATTCATCCCGATAGCAAAGCACCAAAGAGGCGTCCATTCCTAACATAGGAATAGCAAGTTGATGTAAACGATTTAAAAAGTCGGCACTCGACTGAGCCGTTTTTGCAAATCGAGATAAAAACCCTTTAACATGTTGCGCCTTGCCATTCGGTTTAAATGGCACTAAAAGCGGTTTAAAGCCAAGCTTTTGTATGAGTTTCATCATGGCTTCAACCGTTTTAGCATCATAAAAAGACGTAAACGGATCTTGAATAACAAGTACGTATTCTTCACGTTGCTCCGCAGTCTTGCTACTTAACTTATCTAAGTCAAAATGTTCAAATTGCGCTTGAGTGACTCTGTCTTTTAACGTCGGCACCGATAATAATGGCGTATTGACATAACCAATCGTCCTTGTTGAAATTTTGTCATATAGTTTTGAATCTAAAACTTTGTTCACTAGTTTGGGGGCTTTCGCCAATAGCGGCGCAAGTGTTTCAACATTCGCCACTAAATGATCTTTTATTGGTCTAAAATAGCGGCTGTGATACAAGTTAACAAATCGGGCTCTAAAATCAGGCACATCAACTTTAATCGGGCATTGACTCGCACATGCTTTACACGCTAAACAGCCCGACATTGCTTCCATAACTTCGTGTGAAAAGTCTGCTTGATTGGCTGTAATGAAGCGGTTTTTAACTTTATCAATGAGGCGTTTAACCGACCAACCCGATATATTTTCTTCTAATGCTAAAATGTCCACGCCTTTATTTTCTAACAAGCGTAACCACTCACGCATCAAGCCAGCTCTACCTTTAGGAGAATGTCTCCGGTCACGCGTAACCTTACTTGAAGGACACATTGGACTGTCAACGTCATAATTAAAACATAAGCCGTTGCCATTACACTCTAACGCTGAGCTAAACGATTCTTTGACCGCAATAGGAATTTGTCTATCAAAATAGCCTCGTTTTTGATCATCAACAGACACAAGATTTTCACTCGAATCTATTGGCGTACAAATTTTACCCGGATTCATTTTATTGAACGGATCAAACACCGCTTTAATTTTTCGAAGTTCAGTAAATAACTGCTCGCCAAAAAATTCAGGACCATATTCACTACGGTAACCTTTACCATGCTCACCCCACATTAAACCGCCATATTTTGCCGTTAATGCAACAACTTGATCGGATAGTACTCGTAGCGTTTTTTCTTGCTCTGGATCGCACATATCTAACGCAGGTCTAACGTGCAGTACGCCGGCATCTACATGACCAAACATGCCATAATGTAAGCCCTTATCGTCAAGTAACTGCCTAAACTCAACAATAAAATCGGCTAAATTCTCTGGTGGAACCGCAGTATCTTCTGCGAAGGCTAACGGTTTTTGGCTGCCTTGGGTATTTCCTAATAAACCTACCGCTTTTTTGCGCATAGCATAAAGCTTACCGATACTTGCTGGGTCGTTTGTTACTTGATAACCGATAACGCCAGTATTATTTTCAATATCAAGATCTAGCTGTTTGGTAAGCTGCTCAATTTGTTGGTTTACACGTTCAAGCGACTCCCCTGTGTATTCAACGATATTGATGCCGTCCATATTTTTATTTGGCACATCGGTGATCAAATCACTGACTGAGTGCCAAACAATATCCTGACGAGCTAGGTTAAGTACCTTATTGTCTATGGTTTCCACCGATGTCGCATTGGCGTTAACTAAAACAGGTGAATGTCGAAGTGCCGAATCAAAGCTATCATATTTGATATTCACTAAGGTTTTGGCTGTAGGAATAACGGTTAAATTTAACTTAGCCTCACAAACAAACGCCAACGAACCTTCAGAGCCAGTGATCAAGCGACTTAAATCAAACTGAGTTAAGTCATCGTTAAAGACATGTTCTAAATCGTAACCCGTTAAAAATCGATTCAGGCGAGGAAATTTTTCGAGTATTAATGCCCTATTGTCACGACAACTGCTAAGCACTTGTTTAACAATATGCCCTATTGCCGACTCTTGTATTGATAACGCTTCAGCTGCTTCAATACTCATTGGTGAGGTACTTAGTAGCTCGCCGTTTGCCAAAATAGACTCAAGTGCCAGAACATGATCTGAGGTTTTACCGTAAACCAGCGAACCTTGTCCTGAGGCGTCAGTGTTGATCATACCGCCAATTGTTGCCCTGTTACTGGTAGATAAATCAGGAGAAAAGAAAAACCCGTAAGGCCTTAAATAATCATTGAGTTGATCTTTTACAACACCGGCCTCTACTCGCACCCATTGTTCTTCCACGTTAATTTCTAAAATACGATTCATGTATTTAGATAAATCAACCACAATACCAGGCGTTAAACTTTGTCCGTTAGTTCCAGTACCACCGCCTCTGGCGCTAAACTTTATCGCTTGAAATTCATCTTTGCTTGCTAATCTAGATAGCAATTGAATATCTTGTTTAACGCGTGGGTGCAGCACTAATTGCGGTAATTGTTGATAAACGCTGTTATCAGTGGCCACGGCTAAACGTGCGCTATATTGACAATTAATATCGCCGGTAAAGTGCAGAGCGCTCAGTTGCTGGGCAAATTGTTGATACAAGGGAGATACAAGTTCTAAATGGTCTAACCGGGGCAGCATAGGTGTAAAGGTCTGTAAACAACGAGTAGTGTAGGCAAGTATATCATGCGCTTTTTTAAAATTGTGCATCTCATTTAAAAAGTAATAAAAAAGCCTAAGAACTTTTTAAACGATTTAGTTCTTAGGCTTTCGACTTAATTATAAGAGAAAAACTCAAATAAAATCAGTAATGTAATTATATTCAAAAAGATTGAATATTTATTTGTGCTGCTCGGCTAAGTATAACCACGTCGGTAATACCGTATCTGGATTTAGCGAGACACTATCAATGCCCTCTTCAACCAGCCAGGCAGCAAAGTCAGCATGATCAGAAGGTCCTTGACCACAAATACCAACATATTTGCCACGCGCTTTACAGGCTTTGATTGCCATTGATAACAGCATCTTTATCGCTGGATTACGTTCATCAAACAAATGCGCGACTAAACCAGAGTCACGGTCTAAGCCTAAGGTTAATTGCGTTAAATCATTTGAGCCAATAGAGAAGCCGTCAAAATAGTCTAAAAACTGATCGGCTAATAAAGCATTTGATGGTAATTCACACATCATGATCACTCTTAAACCATTTTCGCCACGTTTTAATCCATTTTCAGCAAGAATATCAATAACCGACGCAGCTTCATCAACCGTGCGTACAAATGGGATCATTACTTCGACATTGGTTAAGCCCATGTCGTTGCGAACACGCTTAATTGCTTCACATTCCAGCGCAAAACACTCACGAAAATCTTTGGCTATATAACGAGAAGCTCCGCGATAACCTATCATTGGGTTTTCTTCTTCAGGCTCAAACTCTTCACCACCAACTAAATTAGCATATTCGTTTGATTTGAAATCAGACATACGAACGATAACTTTTTCTGGAGAATACGCAGCCGCTAATGTAGAAATACCTTCAGTTAATTTAGTAATATAAAAGTCAACGGGGCTTTCATAGCCAGCAATAATGTCGCTAATTTCATCCTGTAAATCGGCTGACTGCTCATCAAAGTTAAGTAGCGCTTTAGGATGAATGCCGATCATTTTATTAATAATAAATTCAAGACGAGCCAGACCAATACCTGAATGAGGAAGTTTAGCAAACGCAAACGCTCTATCTGGATTCCCCACGTTCATCATAATTTTTAACGGTAGTTCTGGCATAGCGTCAACTTCAGAGGTTGTCACTGTATATTCAAGTTTACCTTGATAAATAAAGCCGGTATCCCCTTCTGCACAAGAAACAGTAACATCGTCACCATGCGCTATTTTGCTGGTCGCATCACCACAACCAACAACAGCAGGAATACCCATTTCACGCGCGATGATTGCTGCATGACAGGTTCTGCCGCCACGGTTAGTGACGATGGCCGAAGCACGCTTCATGATAGGTTCCCAATCGGGATCTGTCATATCGGTGACTAAGACATCACCAGGTAAAATTTTATCCATTTCGTCAAGCGACGATAAAACTTTGGCTTCACCGCTGCCAATTTTGTGGCCAATAGAACGTCCTTCACAAATAACATTCGCCGTTGACTGCAAATGAAATTGTTCCATCACATTGCCACTTTCACGGCTTTTAACTGTTTCTGGTCGCGCCTGTACGATATAAAGTTTGCCGTCTAAACCATCTTTCGCCCATTCAATATCCATTGGACGTTGATAGTGTTTTTCAATGATAACCGCTTGTTTCGCCAACTCTTGCACTTCGGCATCAGTTAATGAAAAGGTGTTCGATTGTTTTTCATCAACGTCAACTATTTCAACTTGTTTGCCGTGCTCTTGAGTCTCTGCGTAAATCATTTTAATGGCTTTGCTGCCAATATTTCGTCGCACAACTGCTGGGTTTCCGTTGGCAAGCGTCGGTTTATGAACATAAAATTCGTCAGGGTTTACCGCCCCTTGCACAACCATTTCACCTAAACCAAAACTTGAAGTAACAAAAACAACATCTTCAAAGCCAGATTCAGTATCAATAGAGAACATAACGCCAGATGAGGCTATATCACTGCGCACCATACGCTGAATACCAGCTGATAAAGCAACACCGCGATGATCGTAGCCTTGGTGAACACGATAAGAAATTGCACGGTCATTGAAAAGAGATGCAAAGACGTGTTTTATCGCTACCATCACCGCGTCTAAACCACGTACATTCAGAAAAGTTTCTTGTTGACCGGCAAAAGACGCATCAGGCATATCTTCAGCTGTGGCAGAAGAACGTACAGCAAATGAAGCATCATCAGCAAAACCACCGGCTAATTTTTCATAAGCTTTTTCTATATCTTTTTGCATGGCAGGTAAAAATGGCGTATCAATAACCCATTGACGGATTTTTTCACCACATTTTGCTAACGCATTAACATCATCAACATCTAATTCATCGAGTAACTGATGTATTTTGTCATTTAAGCCGCTTTGCTCTAAAAACTCGTTAAACGCAAACGATGTAGTGGCAAAGCCACCCGGCACTTGCACGCCAACATTTGCGAGGTTTGAAATCATTTCACCAAGTGATGCATTTTTACCGCCTACGCGATCAACATCACCCATACCTAAGTGTTCATACCAAAGTACGTATTCTTGCACAACAAAATCTCCAGTGAGGGAAAAAAACTGTTCGAAAGCCTCTTTATAATAAGCCAACAACATTCTACACTGCCAATTAATTAAACTAAATCGGAATTTATACCAATTTGTTATAGTGGTATAAAAGTTTTCATATAGGAATACATATGCGCACAGCTTTTTATATTTCAGACGGAACAGCAATCACCTCTGAAGTGTTTGGTCATGCTTTATTGTCTCTTTTCCCCATGGAGTTTGATCATTCCACCATAGCTTTTGTTGAAACCAAAGAAAAAGCACTTGAAGCCAAAGCACAAATTAATAAGGCATTTAAGCGCACAGGTGAGCGTCCTTTAGTTTTTCATACCTTTGTTAATCATGAAATTCGTGAAATTATCGATAGTTGCGATGGCGTTATTTATAACTTTCTTGAACTTTTTGTCGCACCGCTTGAAAAAGAATTAGGTATTTCCGCTAAGCCCAAAGCACACAGAACGCACAGTATCCACGAAAACAGCTACGACTATCGAATCGACGCGGTTAACTTCGCCTTAGCAAATGATGACGGCTCTAATATCAGTAACTATGAACATGCCGATGTTATTTTGGTTGGCGTATCGAGATCAGGTAAAACACCCTCGTCATTATACCTCGCTTTGCAGTACGGCATTAAAGCGGCAAACTACCCATTTACCGATGATGATATGGATGAATTAAAAATTCCTGATTTTCTTAAACCACATAAGAAAAAACTGTTTGGTTTAACGATTGATGCACAGCGATTAATGGACATTAGAAATGGTCGTATGGCGAACAGCAAATATTCGTCAGCTAGGCAATGTCGCATGGAAGTAAGGGAAGTAGAAAAGCTCTACAAACAAGAAAAAATTCCTTTCCTTAACACGACCAAATATTCTGTTGAAGAAATAACCGCCAAAATATTAGCCGAAACAGGGCTACAACGTTACAAATACTAAGATATATCAAAAAACTTTAATTTTTCCTAAGAAAGCGGTTCACATAGTTAAGCATTTTAGCTATGTTACCGCGATATATTAGGTCACTGTCAGTTTAAGTGACTCAAAAGCAATGATAGAGTCTTTCATGACCATTAAAACAGACGAACTACGCACTACGCTCATTGAAAATTTAGTGTCCCCTGCTGAATTAGCAGAGCAAATTCCCCTAAACGAAGCTACCGCCGATTTTATCATCACCAGTCGCACTGAGATTGAAGCCATTATTCGCGGTGATGATGACAGATTATTAGTCATTATAGGACCCTGCTCAATACATGACACTGAAGCGGCGATTGACTATGCTAAGCAATTAAAAGTATTGCACGACAAATATAAAAATGAACTGTTGATCATCATGCGTGTTTACTTTGAAAAGCCTCGCACAACAGTGGGCTGGAAAGGGCTTATTAGCGACCCTGATTTAGATAAATCATTTCATGTCGCCAAAGGACTGAATTTAGCGCGTCAGCTACTAGTTGAAATAAACCAGTTAGGACTGCCTGCAGGTACAGAATTTTTAGACATGGTCACTGGCCAATATATTTCGGATCTGATCAGTTGGGGTGCTATTGGTGCGCGTACCACAGAAAGTCAGGTCCACAGAGAACTAGCGTCAGCATTATCTTGCCCTGTTGGCTTTAAAAATGGTACTGACGGCAACGTAAAAATAGCCATAGACGCCATAAAAGCCTCAAGTGTTCCGCACGTACTTTATTCACCTGATAAAAGCGGCCAAATGTGCATTTATCAAACACATGGTAATCCTTATGCACACGTTATCTTACGTGGCGGAACTAAGCCTAATTACCATGCAGCAGATATAGAAAAAACCTGTCAATCTCTAAAAAATGCTGGTTTGGCAGAAAAAGTTATGGTCGACTGTAGTCATGGCAACAGCGATAAAGATCACTCCAAGCAAATAGTAGTCGCAAAATCGCTTGCGACTCAAATATCAGCTGGCAATCGTGCAATATTTGGCGTAATGATTGAAAGCTTCATTGTCGCAGGACAGCAAGCAGTTAACCCTGATACTGAGCTAACTTATGGACAAAGTATTACCGATGCTTGTATAGACGTCCCAACCAGCAATGAAATACTGGCAATATTATCCACGGCAGTGCACAACAGGAGAGCGTTTTAATACCATTACAAAAACGCAATGACAAAATGACCAATAAAAAAGCAGTGTTCAACCACTGCTTTTTTATTATTCGTAAATGAAATGTTAGAAATATTATTTACGTCAATGTTTTATTAAGGTAATTGCTTGAGCAGACCTCTACTTGCATCTTCTACTAAATCAAGAACATACTGAAACCCTTTTGCGCCACCATAGTAAGGATCAGGCACTTCGTCTTCCTCATACATTTCACCGTAACTTAAAAACAACTGAATTTTAACTTTATGATGAGCGGGCGCAATTTTTTCAAGATCGACAACATTTTTCTTATCCATCGCCAGTATCAAATCAAATTTATCGAAATCTTGTTCGTTAACTTTACGCGCTTTCATATTATCGAAACAATAACCTCTCGCAACGCCGGCTTTTTGCGCTCGATGATCGGGTTTTTCACGAGCATGTGCTCCTACGGTGCCAGCAGAATCTATCGTTAAGTTTTTCCCCAACTCTTTTGCCATGTGGGTAAATACGGCTTCAGCACTTGGAGAGCGGCAAATGTTGCCCATGCAAACAAACAAAATAGATTGCACGTTATTTAGATCGATCATCGAGTAAAATCCAATTTAGTAACGGTATGAAATTCCATGGGTTATAAAGGCCCATTGCGCAATATTAACAAAGCGAAAATATTTAAGCCTTAAAGAGTACAATTTTTAAATAAGAATTCAAGATAATTAACGCCTTTATACTGGAATAAAAAGCTGGAATAACAAATTACTCATTCGTATATCAGTAGATCACTTTTACTCTGACCTTTATTATTGGCCGCTAAGGGATAAAATAGTCTTTAAACCATTAGCATTTCACTATTGAACGCTTGGTTGTTAATAAACTTAAACAATAAAGTTAAATAATAAAAAATATATGTAACGGGCTTACCACTAAGTGAATAACTTTCTCTAAGTTCACGACTATAGTATTGATTTCAGTAAGTTTCGTGCAAAAAGCGCTTTATAACGCTAAGATAATTGCCATAGAAAGCACGTTATACTAAAAAGGTTTTCAATTTCTATGCTTGTTCATTTGAAAAAACTCGGCAAACTTGTGCAACGCACTTTTATAGCGACTATTGCGATATTACTTGCTTTCATCGCGTTCAACATTTACCAAATTTTGGCGCAATCAAACCAAGATATTATTGATCAAGACAATAAAAACTTCACTCGCGAATATAGTTACTTCCTTGATAAAAGCTCACAGTATTCAATTAACGATGTTCTTGCTAATAAGTTTACTGCAATCAACTCTAAACAAAGCCATATTCCTTACCAGTTAGGAAAGCAAACCTATTGGCTAAAAATGTCATTTACTAATCAATCAAATGAACGAAAAGACTTAGTATTACATGCCGACAACACCATGTTGAATGTCTTAGACATATATCCATATTCGAATAACCAACTACGTGATAAAGTTTTTTCATTAGCTATAGCAAAGAACAGATCTCCAATAGCAACATTAGCGTCTGCACAAGCATTCCCACACCTGAGTTTTGAATTAGCGAAAAACGAATCTAAGCAGTTCTTAATTCGTTTGCAAACCTTGGGGCCGCCTAATGTCCCCTTCGTCCTTTATGAACAAAGTAATTTCATTAAAAGAGTACAAATGACCGAACTACTTTTCGGCGCTTCTGTTGGCATCATTTTATTAATGGCCATTTATAATTTTGTCCTCTACTTCGCCATTAAAGATAAAGTCTATCTTGCTTATATCGGTTACTTATTATCAGCATTTGCCGCACTCGCCAGTGTTAATGGTTTCGGTTATTTTCTTTTTACCAACGATGTTCAGCAATGGCTCAACGAGCACTCAATACTATTTCACTTTTTCTTAGCGCTGTTTCTATTGCTGTTTACCTTATTTTTCTTACGATACGATATTGCAAATAACAAAACCTATAAAATAGGCATAAGCTTTTGTGTGTTGATCTTCATCATCGGCTTAGTGTCACAGTTTTTCGATCAGGTTTTGCAAGCAAAAATATTCTTCTCATTACAACCTGTCGTTTACATTGGCGCACTTTTTATCATTTTCAGACGCTTATCCAAAGATTTTTCTTGGGCACGATTTTACTTCCTGTCGTGGATCCCGTTATTAATAGGTGCAGCTATTCAGCCGTTAATGCTACTCAATTACTTGGATTATTCGTTCTATGCCCGCCATGCTTTTCTATTAGGGGCATTGGTAGAAATTATATTTATGGCATTTGCCCTTGCTGAAAGAATGCGGCGCCATGAACAAGATAGATTAAACGAAATTGGTTACCACAAAGCAACTCAGTTACCTAGAAAGTTAACGTTAGAAAATACCATTGAGGATTTGATAACCCACCATACGCAAAAATTTAGTGTGCTATTGATTAAGCCCGAACAAATCGATCGTATAGCACTGTACATAAATAACGACACAAACATCAGGCTATTTAAAATATTGAGCGCCGAGCTAAAACCATTATTTGCCTACAACGATGCGATTGTCCCACTAACCAATAATCAAGAAAAAATATGCTTTATAGAGGATAATAGCTTAGCTATTTTGCTAAATCATAAACATAATCATCAACCTATACAGGTGGTCGTAGATTCTATTCAGCAAATTATTAGCGAAAACTTTCATATAGATGAACTGACGCTGCCCTTGTCGGGCATCATTGGTATTGCCAATTATCCCGAGCATGGAGAAACTGCTAACTTGCTGGTAAACAGGGCTCAATTAGCGTTAAAAGAGGCGGAAAGCAACCAGCAAAAATGGGCTTACTACAACGGTGAACTTGCAGAAAACCAGCCCCATGCTATTAAATTAGCTGCCGATATAAAAGCGGCACTTAGTAATCATCAATTTGAACTTTATCACCAGCCACAAATAGATTTAAAAACCTTGCGTGTTTGTGGCAGCGAGTGTTTGATCCGTTGGCCGCACCAAGATGGCTTTATTCGCCCAAGTATTTTTATTAAAGTTGCAGAAGACTTAGGCTTTATTAATCAAATCACGTTGTGGGTGCTTCAACAAGCACTGACTCAGCATTTAGCAATAGTTGAGAGTGGCCATAAAAATCATATGATTTCGATAAATATTAGCAAAAAAGATATAGCCAACCGCCTTTTTTATGATCAGGTAACTGAAATCATTGGTCAATTTGATATAAAACCAGAAAAAATCATTTTTGAAGTCAAAGAATCTGCTTCAACAGCGATTAACGAACAAGAAATTGAAGTACTTGAGAAATTAAGTGACTTAGGTATAACCATAAGCATCGACGATTTCGGTACTGGCAACTCTTCAATGTCCTATATTAGCAGGCTACCATTTAATGAGCTTAAGGTTGATGGGCAATTTGTCGAAAATGTTTGCGACAGTGTCAAACGGCGTACCATATGTGAAACAACAGTAAAAATGGCCAAAGGCTTGGCGCTTGAAGTTGTCGCTGAAGGTATAAGCAGCGAACTAGATGAACGTACTTTAAGACAATTTGGCTGCGACATTGGCCAAGGACATTATTACGCTGAAGCAATGCCAATTGACGAATATTTAACGTGGCTTGACGAACAAACTAATGGCCAAAGCAAAAACGTTGCTCAAGGGGTATTTATTCCCGCTGACAATGCTAACGATAATAAATAGTACTAATTAATGTACTAACGTAACGTAGCCAACATTCTCTAGGCATTAATTAGATAATTGTTGGCCGTTACTCTTTGCCATCATTAAGGCTAAAACAGTTGGTTTTCTAACGTTTTACCATTAATGAGTTGACGATAACGCCAATGATGCTGGTGACATAACTGTAACAGCTGAACGTCAAATGGCGGCTGTTGTTCATCGTTAATGACGCTAATGATATATTCCTTATCTTGGCTATTTACCACATCAACTACTGGCGTTAATGAAGACAATATCTCAATAAACCCAGTTTCTTTTCGTTCCATTCTTAAGGTATAAAAATTAATAGATTCATCTTGTTGAAGCGTTTGATGTTGCTTTAATTGACCATTTTCAAGATACAACACTTGTTGACATAAACGTTCCAATTCACTTAAATCATGTGAACTTAAGATAAAAGTCGTTTGCTCAGACAGTTTTGCTACAACTTCCCTGACCTCTCGAGCATGACGAGGATCAAGCCCAGCCGTTGCTTCATCCAACATCACAATTTCAGGGCTACCAATTAATGCCTGGGCGATAGTAACGCGTTTACGCATACCATGAGATAAAGCTTGCGGCTTTTCATTGAGCACGTCTCTTAGGCCCACTAACTCTAAGGTTCGCTCCGCCTCATATTGACTTTGCTTGTTATTAAGCCCCTGTAACTGAGCATAAAATTTGAGTTGATGTGCTATAGAAAAACGAGGATCGAGCTGGGCATCTTGCGGTAATGCGGCTAAACGAGAGAAAGTAGCACTACTGCCAGGACGAACATCGAAAACAGACACCTCTCCCGAACTCGGCTTTATATAACCACATAAAATACTGAATAATGTTGTTTTACCCGCGCCATTTGGCCCTACTAACGCTACCGGCGCGCCTTTTTCAATCTCAAAATCAACATTATTTAACGCATGTTTTTGACCAAAGTACTTATTCAGTCCTTGAGCTCGAATTAATACGCTCATAGTGCACTCCTTTTCATAGTGAGATCTGCAAGTACTAAATAAAATGCCGTTTGCATTAATGGGATAGAGAAATGACTCCATATGATTTTTTCTTGTCCAAGCATGTCACTTATTTGTACGCCAGGAAGTAAATAATCTAAATAGGTTGTAGCGCCAATATTGTATTCGAGTAACCCTATAACTAACGGTCCAAGACCAAAAAACAAGGAGCAGACAATTAGCGACAATCTAGATGAGCGAATAAAACTATTGATAAATGACATAAAGGCAATAAATGGCAAGACCACGATAAATAAGTTACCAAATAAGCTTATCGACCTCATTAGGGCTGGGATAAATATTTCACTATCACGATAAGTTGCCATGCCGGAGGTTGCTAGTAAAGTGACGAAAATTAGTATCGCAATGATCATTACTTGACCGAAAAAACGGCCGATGACGATTTCGCTTCTACTTGCCCGCAATGAAATAAACCGCAGCGTTCCCCTTGTTCGATCTGAACAAGTTTGATCACTGGCTGCAAATAATGCGAATACGGGGAATGAGTAGGCGGACAACAACCAATAAATGGCCATTTCTGGCACTGGCCATTTCAATAATTGTGACAACCCCAACATGCCAAACATTTGTTTGGCCATCTCTTGAAAAGCAGCAGATGTAACTATGGTGGCAGCAGAGCTCACTAAGTAATATAAAATAAGAAACCAAGCTGTCGCAAAAGCGGCTAATGCTAACGCCCCTCTTTTAGTTAGAAATAATCGAACTAACTCAAATTTTGCTAAACACACTATGCGTTTAAAACTGTGCATTTACTCTTCCATATTATTGTTTTTAAATACCTTAATCGTAGGTTTTATAAATAGCTAGCGATATTTTGTAAGTATTTCTTGTTAAGCCAATTTATTCGTATTGGCGTTTTAAAATTATCACGGATATATTTTAGATGTGCTGTTCAATACAAAAAACATGTAATAGCGCTTAAATTATACGTGCAAAACATTAAAATCTAACCAATAATGAAAACTCTTGCTAGAGATAGCGTCAAATATACAATTTTATATGCTCTCAGGAATATGCAATGGAACTAACTCACTATCTAAATAAGAACTTTTTAAGCAAAAAGCAATTACTTGATACAACTAAAGTAACAAAAAAAGAATTTAGGCAGTATCAAAAACAGGGGGTTATGCCAAAGCATTCTTATCGAATAAATTTAACGCTTGAATGTGACTCGTTTTTCGGTCCCCACCTTGAAAGTCAAGCAATAGAGTACTACGCCAAGGGCTACACTTCATGGCTAGCTATTATTCAATCCCTAAAAACCACTGAAGCAATTTATGAGGTTTTTTATCAACGATATGCAAATGAAATTGAACGTTTAAAAACATTGGGACATCATGTTGATAGTGAAAAACTCAATGTGGATTTTGATTTACATGTCCAAGAAGAATGGCTGCAATTTATTAATGGTATATATGGGTTGTGTACTAAAACTGGTTTACCAGAAGATATTGCAGCGAAAGAATTTGCTATCATTGAAATACACGAATTGACGGTGGCAGAAGACTTAACACCAACAGCACTTGCACGATTAAGCACAGCAGTGAACCTTTTAGATGAAGCCAGTAATCCGTTTGCTCCACATGAATATCATCAAAGCACTCGTTATCGACTCGTTGACGAAGTTCGCCGCAAATACTCCCTCAGAAAAGCATAAATATACAGCCACTTATAAAATAATACTTGCCATTATTCAACATACTTATGTGAGGAAAATATTAAAAGACGAAATAGTTCAAGTATGCGAACATATGGCTTATCTTTATATGCCTTTTTCGCCAATAAAAATGCCTAATCAGAATTACTGATGGAAGTCGCATTTTGGTGGATTCAAACCCATCAGTTAGTTCATTTTGAAAAAGCTACTAAATACTTCTATTTGCTACTGATGCTAGTTATAAGTAACTCTCAAGACGCTAAACCATATTAATAGAGCATTTAATGAATATTGTTATATTAGCCAATAAAGATATCGCCAGTAATTTTGCACTCAATCTGCTACTGCCTAGGCTAACGAAGCATAAAATAAGTGTTTTTTTATCGTCAAAAGTCGGCAATAACACAAAAAAACCTGCCCAGTTGAAATCCTTAGCCTTTTTTGAACAATCGCTGTTAAACGAGTTATTGTCTCCACTATTAGAAGCTACTCCTACTAAAAAAGCTTTATGCCTCACCTTTAAACAATTAGCATCATTGTTAAGTCGTCCCATTGAAGAGCTCAATCACATTAATAGTCCCGACGGCTTTGAAAAAATTAACGCATGCGAACCTGATCTCATTCTCTCAATTCGATATGGAGTGATTTTAAAAGCGCCAATATTGTCACTGGCAAAATTTGGCGTATTAAATTTACATTCAGGTTCATTACCTCAATATCGTGGCGTCATGGCAACATTTTGGGCGATGCTTAATGATGAAGAAACGATTGGGACAACATTGCACTATATTGACGATAACACCATAGATACAGGGCGAGTACTGGCTCAATCGACATTATCAATTAACAAACAACATTGTTATTTGTGGCATGTTTTACAATTATACAAAGGCGGATGCGAATTACTTGAACTGGCTGTAAATCAAATAACACAGGGTATTGTGCCTGTAAGCTACTATCAAGAGAGTGACGGTGATTATTACACTTTTCCAACAGAAAATGACTTAACTTCCTTTAATAAAAAAGGTTATAGCTTGATAAATGAAGATGAACTTTTAGCGTTTTATCAAACTCATTACTGTCCCAAATAGCATTAATCATAAATTATGCAATATGATGATTTTCATCAGATAGATACCAATTAGTAGCCGTGCGCTAGTTAGGAAAACAGGTAAAAACTAAATTTGTTCCCCACAACTAAAGAAACATAACGCTGACTCAGTTGTCTATATTATTTCTAGGGTAAAGTTACTACAGGAGGCCTATATGGATATGCGCAAACAATACGATGAAAATGGATATATTCTCGTCAGAAATTTTTTTACGTTAGACGAGGTTTTAGCATTAACCTATCACGTAGATAGCGTATACCAGCCTTGGGTTGAACAGAATAGAACCACCATCATTGCAGAAAGACTCGTTAATATGCATTCGCTGACGCATAAACGATATTTCAAAAACAATTTGGGACAAAGAGTTAAGTTTTTTGAGACATTAACGCCGCTAAAGCTGACTGAATTTGTTCAGCGGATCTTTGGAGATGACATTTATTTTCACAACACGCAATTGTTTTTTAGTCCGTCAAACAAAAAAAGACATCCCTATTGGCATAGAGATCTCCAGTACAGTGTGCTCCCCGATGAAGAGCAAAAACGTGAACAGCAGCATATGCTCACTTTGCATATAAGAATTCCATTAATAAAAGAACAAGGAATAGAACTTATTCCTGGCAGCCATAAAACATGGGATACTGATTTACAACACAATGTTCGTTTTGAAAAGCAAGGTCATAGTAGTGAAGAAACATTGGCCAATTCTACATCTATCGGCCTAGATGTTGGTGATATCCTTCTTTTTAATGCACAAATGCTCCATCGTGGCATTTATAAAAACCATTCCTCCCGCAAAGCACTAGATTTGTGTATCGGCAATTACCATCCGCTAACAGCGCCTTTTTTAGACAAAGACATCCTGCCAAATAATGGTGAATTAAATAACATTAAAAATAACAGCTGGTACGTAAAAGCGCTAAACATAGCAGACAACGACCTCCCATTATAAATTTGGCCTTAGACTTGTTGCTAATTCGATAACTTACCAAGCAGATAGTAATCAGTTTTAAATTATCACGAAAGACGCAGAAGTGGCTTGAGCGCTAATTCAGAACGCTACTTCCCAACGTCCTCTAGGCTAAATTGCTTATGTGTGCCATCACAAAATGGTAGTTTGCTAGAATGCTTACAAGCACATAGATAAACCTTCTTGTCACTTTCGGCCTGAAACTTCATCGGCTTTAACGACGTATCTTTATGTGAACCATCGCAAAAAGGCTGATTATTAGACCGGCCACAGGTACAAAAGTAGTAGTAATCATCTTTATTGAGTAGAACGGCAATAGGTTTATTATCCGCGGCTATTGGCTTATTCATTTAATTACCACCTAGTTATGACACTGAGAACAATCGACAGTTATCATTGTAGTCGGTTTTGAGTAAAGGTAAATTAATCGATAAACGAGAAGGACGGTAATTAATTCCCCTAAAAAGAAAAAAAATGGTCTGTTTGTAGCGAGAACACTTACTAAAATAAGCAAACGGTACATTTTTATTGATACAACAACAAACGATTACGAGAGTAATACCACGACCCAGATAAGGGGGACAATCGCAATACTGATCAATACTGCCGCAGATCCTAAGTATTTCGTTAAGCCAGACAAGGGGGAATGTCTAAGCCAACTTGGTCAGCTACAGTCGCGCCTTAGCATTTGATTCTATGAGTTCAACCAGTATTCGTTCAACATTACTACCGCCAATACCAATACGATCTCCAGATGAAATCGTTGCCAAAGTCTGACTTGCTTGCAAGTAATTCCCCATGACAAAATCAGTTAATGAAGACACTAACGCGAGAGAAATATCGCGATTTGCCCCTAAAGGCGTAGCCAAAATATGCTCTCGACATCGGTTAAGCCCCTCTACATCACCAGCTGATACGTATAGGCCGGCAACATGCAGAGCAATGAATGGATGACCCATCATTTGCCACACGCTATCAATGTGCGTAAGCACATCGCTACTCAACCCCCTCACCTGACCGCTTTGCAAATAATCCCTTAGTAAGAAGCCGCCGCAATCAGCCAATGTCAGCACGGGACCACAGGTCGTTGTTGTTGGGGCACAATAACTTAGGTAGCGTTGCATTGCGGCGTCTCTATTGCCTATTTGCCATTCAGACAAGGCTAGATGCCACTGGACGTGTCCATACATTTGCCCGTTTCTAGCCCCTGTTCCATGCACCGTCAACCAATCCTGCAACGCCATTGCCGACTGCTGAGCGAGATTATCATCGTGTAGCACATGGGCTAAACCGTGAATGGAATAAAGTGCTTGAGGTCGAATATCTAATGCTCGTTCAATAAGCTCTCGACCACGATGACGTTGGCCCGCTTCACTTGCTGCAAACCCTAACCGCGCCAGAAAAGCCCAATCATCAGCTAAAACGCCTGCGACTGACTCAAGTACCTCTAGGACAGTTTCTAGCTTTTTGGGACCACCATAGAAAAATATGCTGCCGGTTAGCTGCGAGACCACTAACAAGTCGCTTGGTGTAGTATCTATATAGGCAAGAGCTTTCTCTTGGGTATCACGGGGCTGGTCAATTAAGCCGATAAGTATATCAATATGTTGACGTTCCCAGTCGGTAGCGTTTAGGGATGATTTTTGGGCAAGTTCACGGTAAACATTGATACTAGGCTCGCCTATGTCTTTTCCCACGTAATAGCGTGCGGCTGAGGCTAAAGCAAAATTTTTATCAAGCTCAAGTGCCTTATCAAGGGCTTGAGCTGCGCCGGACTCTGAGCCTAGTATTAAATCAATGGCTTGCTGATAGAGTACCACGGCCTCAGAGGAATCAGACGATATGGCATTACCGGTGCGAATTTCGAACATGGGGTGACCTTAGTCAGGAGTTATTTAATCTAAGCAAAGCCTAGAGGAAAACCAAGACTAATACCAATCAGAACAACATTTGCTATCGCTTACAAATACTAGCGTGGTCAACCATAACTGTTATTTCTAGTTTACACTTTATGTGTATAGCTACAGGTTAAGCACTTAAGGATCGGGTAAATAAGAAAGTGATAATTTATAAATAACAAGGAACAGTGATAACAATGCAACTAAAATGGTACAAAATTATTTATAACAAAGATGAAAGATTGATTATGATTATTTATTTAGCGTAATAAATAATGGTACCCGGGGCCGGACTTGAACCGGCACGCTGTTACCAGCGAGGGATTTTAAATCCCTTGTGTCTACCAATTCCACCACCCGGGCATAAGGGAAGTACTTTTTAGAGTAGAGATTGGTTCCCTACTTTCTCTTTTTAATGAGAGAAGAAATTGGAGCGGCTAACGAGACTCGAACTCGTGACATTCACGTTGGCAACGTGATGCTCTACCAGCTGAGCTACAGCCGCTTCATATGCTCACACTATCGCAAGACTTTTTTGTACTTTCATTTGGACTTAACCAAATAAAAGATTGGAGCGGCTAACGAGACTCGAACTCGTGACATTCACGTTGGCAACGTGATGCTCTACCAGCTGAGCTACAGCCGCTTCATATGCTCACACTATCGCGAGACTTTTCACACTTTAAGTGTATGCCACTACACTTTTTTACAACCCAACCTGCAATAATGAAATGGTACCCGGGGCCGGACTTGAACCGGCACGCTGTTACCAGCGAGGGATTTTAAATCCCTTGTGTCTACCAATTCCACCACCCGGGCATTATGGAGGCGGGTCCCGGAGTCGAACCGAGGTCCACGGATTTGCAATCCGCTGCATAGCCACTCTGCCAACCCGCCGTTTCATTAACTACGAGTTGAGTAGTATTCCTTTGGAATTCTCTTAAAGAGAAATTGGAGCGGCTAACGAGACTCGAACTCGTGACATTCACGTTGGCAACGTGATGCTCTACCAGCTGAGCTACAGCCGCTTCATTGGTTGACTCCCTGTCAACTGGAAACGCATTCTACATTGAAAAAATCATGAGTCAACCATTTAATTTCAATTTTATTTCAACTGATTAAAAACCGTCTAAATTGGTGTTTTTTTAGCTAAAACGACCAGCAACTTGATGATTATTTACCCTTTAATTCAGGCCAAGCCGCCCTAAAATAAACTAGCATAGTCCAAAAGGACAAACCGGTAGCGACAAAATAAAAGCCATAAGCAGCAAACATTAATATCTCATGTGGGAAATAAAATAAGATCAATGGAATATCATAATCTGGTTGCCATATTAGCCCCATTATCCCCAACATTTGCGCGGCGGTTTTATATTTACCTAAGGTAGAAACAGCAACATCATCGCGCTTTCCTCGTGATGACATAAATTCACGTAGACCACTGATAAACAATTCACGAGAAATCATGATCATAGCGGGTACTGCTATCCACCAAGACTGGTATTCTGTCACTATCATGATGAGTGCAGCCGCTACCATCAATTTATCAGCGACAGGATCTATAAAGGCACCAAAGGCAGATGATTGATTTAATTTACGGGCCAAATAACCATCCAATGCATCACTGACAGACGCAATCCAAAAAACCGCAAAGGCCCCAAAATGATGCCAAGACACGGGTAAGTAATACACCGCGATAAATACCGGTATTAGAATGATCCTAAATAGCGTAATTTGATTCGGAATTGTCCACATATACTCTTCATACCAAGGTTTTATGTTGTTATTACGGTAAACTTACTCATTTTTTACTAAAATAATTACAGCAAAGAAAAAAGAAACGTTACCGTAACGTCAGCGAATTGAAATAAGTAAAAATAAAATAACAACAAGCCCTTTTTTTGAGTTATTTTACACAGTTTGCAGATCAATTGTCATGTAAAGCTTCATAAATTATTTCAGCCAATGCTTTACTGATACCGGGCACTTTTTCTAATGTCTCTTTTTCGGCTTGTTGTACTTCTTGAATACCACCTAGATATTTCAATAACGCCTGTCTTTTTTTAGCGCCAATACCTGGAATTGTTTCTAACGTTGATTTTTTAGCAACTTTTTGTCTTTTTGCGCGATGTCCAGCAATGGCGAAACGATGTGATTCGTCCCTAATATGCTGCACTAAATGCAATGCAGGGGAAGTAGAAGGTAATGAAATAAGTTGATGGCTGCCTGCTAAAATAAGTGTTTCTAAACCTGGCTTACGAGACTCACCTTTAGCAACACCAACCAATAAAGGGATTGAAGACAAATTAAGTTCAGCAAAAAAGGCTTCCGCTTTGGCTAACTGCCCTTTTCCGCCGTCGATAAATACTATATCAGGTAGTTTTTCATCCGCTTTAACTTTGCCATATCGTTTATTTAACGCAAATGCCATCGCAGCATAATCATCTCCAGGAGTAATACCATGAACGTTGTAGCGTCGATAATCACTTTTTAATGGGCCTTCAGTATTAAAAACCACGTTTGAAGCGACCGTTTGCTGCCCCATGGTATGGCTGATATCAAAGCATTCTATTCGCGATATACCATTAGGTAACTCAAATACCTCATTCAATGCTGAAAAACGAGCTTGCATAGATTCTTTATGGCTATTACGAGTCACTAACGCGCTGTGTGCATTGGTTGTCGCTAATTTAAGGTACTTAGCTCGCTCTGTTCTGACATTAACAGAGATCTTTACTTCATGCTCCGCCTGCTGTTGCAACAAAGCACTCAGCTCGCTGACATGTTCGAAGGTTTCAGAAACAACAATTTCTTTAGGTATACTGTTTTGAATGTTGTCATTACCCAAATAATGTTGGCTGACAAAAGCCTGAATGATCTCTCCATCCGTAGTTTCTGATGGCAACAAAGGGAAATAGCTCTTACTGCCGAGTATTTTATGGTCCCGTATAAATAACAAATGCACACATGCCTGAGATTTCACTCGATATAAACCAATAACGTCCATCTCTGATGCAATACCGCTGACATATTGTTGTTGTTGTACTTTGCGCAAAGTGACGATTTGATCTCGATATTTTGCCGCCCGCTCAAAATCTAATTCATTACTCGCTAGCTCCATTTTATTAACCAATAGGTCAATAACCTGAGAACTTTTGCCCCGTAAAAACAATTTTGCCAATTCAACTTGTTGTTGATAATCAGCTGACGATATTTTATCAACGCAAGGTGCTGAACATCGCCCTAATTGGTATTGTAAACAAGGTCGGCTTCTCGCCCGATAATAACTATCTTCACATTGTCTAAGCGGAAACAGTTTTTGCATTAATCGTAAGCTTTCCCACACAGCCCCAACCGTTGGATAAGGACCAAAATATTCACCCTTTATTTTTTTGCCGCCACGATGCAAGCCCAGTTTTGGGTGTTTATGCTCAGTGATCAAAAGATAAGGATAAGATTTATCATCGCGTAATAGAATATTGTATTTGGGTTGGTATTTTTTGATGTAGTTATTTTCAAGGATAAGTGCCTCACCCTCGGTATGCGTTACTGTAACGTCTATTGCACAAATTTGTTTAACGAGTGCCTTGGTTTTAACACTGCCCACATCTTTACGAAAATAGCTGTTTAATCTATTTTTTAGCTGCTTGGCCTTACCTACGTAGATCACAACGCCCGCATTATCATACATACGGTAAACCCCTGCTTGCTGAGTTACAGCCGCTAGAAATGCTTTATGATCAAAAGAAGTGTCGGTGTTTGGTGCTGAATTTTGCAAAACAAATGATAGTTTTAAAAACTTTCCGTTTTTAACATGCCATGGCGAATGGCCAAATGAGTTAGCTCTACGTCATTACTCACATTAAGTTTCTCAAACATGCGATAGCGATAACTATTGATGGTTTTACTACTAAGTACCAATTGTTCTGAAATATTAGGTACTTTTTCGCCGCGAGTGATCATAAACATGATTTGCAATTCACGTTCAGATAGTGAGTTAAACGGGTTTTCATCGGCTGATTTAAATTGATTTAATGCCATTTTCTGTGCAATTTCAGGCGTAATATAGCGTTGACCACTATTAACGGCCCGAATAGCGTTGACCATTTCATCGGGACCAGCCCCTTTAGTTAAGTATCCAGATGCGCCAATTTGCATGACTTTTGTCGGGATAGGATCTTCACTATAAACAGTTAACACAATAATTTTTACATCAGGTGCATAACGAATAATTTTCTTTGTCGCTTCCAATCCACCAATGCCAGGCATATTCATATCCATGAGGACGACATCAGGTTCCGTTTTTCGACAAAACTGAACAGCTTCTTCTCCTGTTTGCGCTTCACCGATAACCTTTAATCCTTTAACTTCATCAAGAATTTTACGTATTCCTGTGCGGACTAATTCATGGTCATCAACTAACAAAACATTTATCAATGGGACACACCTTATTCGTTGTTATTAATTCTATGTACGAATATATTCTTAGTCAGGAAGAATATAGTTAAATTCACTTTAACTCAATCTAAATTCGACGATTTGGTCAATATTTTTAATTACTTGTAAAACTTGACAAAAATGACTTTTCATACCTAAAGTTCATTTTTATTTAACCAATTGTTTAATAGCCCTATTTGCCCGTTCTTGTACGCGGCATACGTTAATCTCACCGCATTACTTAATATAGTGCTATCTGACCATTTTGTCTGCTCGGCGATCAATTTATAACAATCTTGCGCTTCTTGAGATAAATAACCACGCATTTCTTTTTTACCACGTTCTTTTTGTCGCTCTCTAAATCGCCTTTGTTTTTCAGCATTTGACAGTGCCGCTTTATTCTTAATCGTCATCAGTATTCAATCCTAGTACAAACCTATCATTATGGTTACGCATAACTAAATATTTTGCAATATTAATTAATTATTTAACTGTTCAGAGTTGTTTAGTGTACAAGTGTTCGCTAAAGTAGCGCTTTAAAAATTTTCTCTTCATACAAGTCTAATTTTGGAATAATTATCATGGAACAAAAAAGTTCATTTAATAAAGAAGATCTGGTCAAAGCTGGCACCGGTGAAATGTTCGGTGAAGGCAACAGCCAATTACCGTCAGATAATATGTTAATGATGGATAGAATTAACCTAATTAACGCTGACGGGGGTGAATTTGGAAAAGGCGAAATTATTGCTGAATTAGATATAACGCCTGATTTATGGTTTTTCGATTGCCACTTTAAAGGCGATCCTGTTATGCCTGGTTGTTTAGGCTTAGATGCAATGTGGCAGTTAGTCGGCTTTTATTTAGCGTGGTCAGGCGGCCCTGGACGCGGACGAGCGTTAGGTGTAGGTGAAGTTAAGTTTACTGGTCAAATTTTGCCTACGGCTAAAAAAGTCACATATAAAATAACCCTTAAGCGCGTAATAAAACGCAAACTTTTCATGGGAATAGCTGACGGCTCAGTTTCTGTGGATGGCAGAGAAATTTATACCGCTAAGGACTTGAAAGTAGGCTTGTTTAGCGATACATCTAAGTTTTAATTAACTATACCATCGCTATCTCCCCCTGTGTCACCGAGACATACCATTCGTCCTGAATATAAAAAGCCAGAAAGAATACTTTCTGGCTTTGAAATGGTGACACACGTAATTATATAAAGGTTTTACATTAATTTTATTTGATTAAACCTTGCTGCTTGTCTGCAATAGCTTCACGCCAACCGCCTAACCACTCGGATCTAACCTCCAAATTTTGATAGGGGCAGATTTCCTTCGATCTGCCAGAAACTCCTGCCTGATACCCTCTTGAATGCGCTCTATCTTGACGATCACGTTTTTGCCTTTTCATCATTAATTTTCTCTCCTTCGCTTGCGGTTCGCACACAAAGTGCACTATTAAGGAATAGCTAACGAAATTAGATAATTCAACCCGAAAATTTACCAATGTAATTAACGTATTGATAAAGACTAAAATTTAGATAAAAAAAAAGCGCTCAACAGAGCGCTTATAATTAAAAATAACTAGAGTTTTATTTATGACAAATGACGTTGTGGTGCTTTCTTCTAGTCAATGCCATTAAGAATAAAGCTAAGGCAGTAAACATGCCAAAACCAGCGCCTTGGCGTTCAACCTTTTCTTCAACTTGCGAACAATCTTCAATTTCACCTGCTAGTGGCGCTAGTTTAATGGCGCGTACCACATCTTCGGTAAGTTGCTGGCCATCATCGCCAAGCATCAATTCACCTTTTGGATCTCGACGCGGTACCTTAACAATTGCTGTTGCCGAAATTTCATTATTTTCGTTAATTGCCGCTGCCTCTATGACGGTATAGACTGAATTACAAGACAGTAAATCATTTAAATCAGTAAATGCATTAGAATTAATGTCATACATAAAGGCATGTGTTCTTCTTGGGTTATTTGAACTACGGTCAGGATCATATTGATGAGTTTCAACTTCACCATAGCCTACAATAATGCCGTTTTCATTGATTGATTTTGCTGTACTTGACGACCCCGTGAAAAAATCTTCTGGCTGCACCATAGTCATATTGTCTAAATCTGTAGTATCAACGTAGTAAAATTTTGTTCTACGCGTGCCATTTACATACTTATTCACATGGCCAACAGCAATACCAGCATCATTAATATCGTACGCCCTTGAATCAAACTCTTTGCTGTGATCTTCAGTAAAGTCAACCACACGGCCGTCTTTATAAACTACCGCATAGGTTTTTCTTGCCTCATTTTTTACAGGTTCTGTTTCAGTTTCATCCCACCAACCATGAGCAAAACCAACCGCAACACCATGAGAGTTAACTGCCTGAGCTACGCTGGTAAACGCCCTGACATCTTCTTCATTAGGAGTGACTAATAACCCTAAATTTTCCTCGCTAACAACGCCACTACTATCTAATGACCATTTAAACGCTCTTAAATCATAAAGGTTAGAGGCTAAGCCCTGTACACAAACTTCAAAAGGCACATTAGCCAAATTTTCTGGATCGGCACAACCACCCGATTCATCCTCAATGGTCGTTAATTTGCTTTCATCAATGGCAACACTGGCATAACCAACCGCATAATGACTATCACTGATATCTAAAATAGCTGATTCACCACCAAAACGATTTTCGGGTGGGATAACTTCGATAATGGTTTGACCATAATCAACAGAAAAATAGCCACGACTGGTAAATTCTCTTAACCAATAAGTCACCTCTCCACCATCATCTTGGGTATATTCTAACGGCAAATATGGCGCACTACCATTACCATATACCCAACCGTCATCTGTTATACCGTTAACATAATCATTGGTTGAGCGAGTAAGTGAATTCGTCCCTTCAAAAGTAGTATCAAAAATTGCTAACTCTTGCGATATACCACCAATATTTATTATCGCTGAATTATTGCCAACCTTTTGATATACATTGGTGCTTTTGCTTTGCAAATATCGCACAACCCATGCAAGGTCATTCGCTGTAGGAGTGCCCGCCTCAAGTAAGGCTTTATCTTGCAGAGCACTAAGTTCATGTACGCTTTCAGCACTCCTTGCCGCTAGCAACTCAATCGCGTCATAGTCAGTCTGCTCTAAATATTGAAATTGTACCGGAAAGTTATAAACATTAGCTCCTGACATAACCATATCACCAGCATTGTTTTCTTCTTGTGCATAGGTATATTTTAATGAAGATATGTCACCTTTATCGATAACTTGATAAGTGGCAGCATTCGCTACAGACAACCCAAATGCACTAGTGATCCCTAATGCTAATAACGTTTTTACAAATTTGTTCATTTAACTACTTAACTCTCACTTTCTTGTTATAGTTCATCCAGCTCTTGCCACCTTAGGAAAGCGACTTCAAGCTTCGACTCACTTTCTTGCAGCTGGTTCAAAATTTTCTGAGTATATTCTGAATCTTTGCTAAAAAAATCTGCTTCGTTTACTTTCGACTGTAAAGATGCAATCAAATTCTCTAATTCATCGATTTGATCGGGCAAAGCTTCTAATTCATTCTTTTCTTTAAATGATAATTTTTTCTTCGCAGTCTTTTTCACTTGTGCTGGCTTAACACTTTCGCCAGTTTTAGCACTCTTTTTGTCAACGTTAGCCGACAAAGCCTTACGTTGTTCTGCTTTCATCGCTAAATAACTATCAACATCATCGTAGCCACCCACTATCTGCGTTATATGGCCACTACCGTCAAAATATAGACAGGTATCAACACAATTATTGACGAAATCACGATCATGGCTGACTAAAATAACAGTACCAGCATAATTAGCAACGACTTCTTCAAGTAATTCCAATGTTTCAATATCCAAATCATTAGTTGGTTCATCTAAAATCAGTAAATTACTCGGTCTTAAAAACAAACGCGCTAACAATAAACGGTTTTTCTCTCCGCCTGATAACGCTCTTACTGGTGTTCTTGCCCTTTTAGGACTGAAAAGAAAATCTTGTAAATACCCTAAAACGTGACGAGTTCTGCCATTAACCGTAATATCTTGCTTACCTTCGGCGACCGTATCTTGTACCGTTTTATCTGGGTCTAACTGATCTCTATGTTGATCAAAATAGGCAATATCAAGGTTTACCCCAATCCGCATTTTTCCAGATGTAGGTTGTAACTGCTCCATCAATAATTTAATTAAGGTCGATTTGCCGGTGCCGTTTGCGCCGATCAACGCTATTCTATCACCACGAGTGATCAATAAATCAAGTTCGTGAATAATGACTTTATCGTCAAAAGCCATCGTTAACTGCTCAGATTCAAACACTAATTTACCCGAGCGATCACCTTTAGATATATTAATATCACCTTGGTTTTTGATTTCACGTCGCGCTTGGCGTTCAACCCTCAGTTTCTCAAGCGCTCTAACCCGTCCTTCATTGCGAGTTCGACGTGCTTTGATACCTTGTCGTATCCAAACTTCTTCTTCAGCAAGGCGTTTATCAAACAACGCATTTTGAGTTGCTTCAACCTGCAAGTCATGTTGTTTTTGCTCAATATAAACGTCATAGTTTCCAGGGTAACTGGTCAGTTTGCCTCGATCTAAATCAACGATTCGTGTTGATAATCCCCGAATAAATGCCCTATCGTGACTAATGAATACAATCGTACCAGGAAAGTCTTTTAAAAACTGTTCCAGCCAAAGCACACTTTGAATATCTAAATGGTTAGTAGGTTCATCAAGCAACAACACATCAGGATTACTCACTAACGCTTTTGCTAGCGCAAGTTTACGAAGCCAACCACCAGATAAATCACTAACTCGGTTGTCCGCTTGCAAAAATAATGTGCTTAGCACTTGCTCTATACGTTGTTCATCTTGCCAAGCATTGGCTTGCTCAAGTGCCTGTTGTACGTTGGCGAGCTTATTTAAGTTAGCCTCTGAAGGATCTTGGCTAATATCATTAATCAAGACGTGATACCTTTTTAACAACTCGGCATTTTCTTTAACGCCTTGGGCTACGTATTCAAAGATACTCATGTCACAAGATTCAGGTGGATCTTGCTCTAACATAGCCAATTGCACATTATTAGAAATAACAAGTTGCCCATCATCTAGTTTCTGTTTAGAAAACAGTACTTTTAATAAAGACGACTTACCCGCACCATTACGCCCCACTAAACAGACTCGTTCACCACTTTTAATACGTAATTCAGCTCTATCTAATATTTTATCTTCCCCAAACGCCAATTCGGCTTGGGTTATGCGGATTAATTCCATACTTATATAAACTCAATAATTTGTTCTGTGGTAAAGGGCCAATACAGTTCTTCGTTATCTACATTGCGCTTGAGTACCGGAATAGACATGCCATATCGCTCAACCAACGATTCATCGTCAACGATATCAACAATGGTTATCTGTTCTGATGAAAGGTACAGTAAACATATAGCCAACGCTTGTTCACATAAATGACAACCTTCACTACTATATAAAATGTAAGCGCTTGGCATTATGTTTTTTGCTCATTATCATCAGCTGCTTTACGAGTGATTAACCAGCTATTGTGAATGTGAGGGTTACGTTGAAAGTCTTTATCTAACGTTAAACTGCTCAAGGATTTAACATTGAGTCCTAATTCATTCAATGCGTCAAAGTCCATTTTGAAATTGCGTTTATTATTGGTAAATATCAGCTCGCCTTGAGGAGCTAGTGCTTTTAACGCATCGGTAATTAATACAACATGGTCACGCTGTACATCAAAGCTTTCACCCATTCGTTTAGAATTAGAAAACGTTGGTGGGTCAATAAAAACCACATCAAATTGTTGGGTATTATTTTTCAACCATTGTAAACAGTCGGCTTGAATGAACTGGAATTTATGACTGGATAATTTGTTTAAATTAAAATTATCCTGCGCCCAGTTCAAATAAGTATTTGACATGTCAACCGTAGTAACGGATTCAGCACCATGCAACGCCGCCTGCACCGATACCGAGCCAGTATAAGCGAACAAATTCAATAATGACTTTTGTTTGGCTTTTTTCGCTACCAATTGTCTGGTTTTCCGATGATCTAAAAATAATCCCGTATCTAAGTAGTCCCACAAATTAACTTTCAACTTAGCGCCGTATTCCGATACCACCAAAGATTGCTTACTTTTATCAATTTTTTGATATTGATTACTGCCTTTTTGTTTAGCTCTGGTTTTTAATACAACTTTATCGGTTGGAATATTAAAGACTTTGGGTGCCCAATAAATCACTTCTTGCAAGCGCTTAGCGACTTTATCAGCTTCAATATTGGCAGGAGCTGCGTATTCTTGGATCACTAAATACTCACCATAAATATCAACCGCAACATTATATTCAGGAATATCGGCGTCATAAGCGCGATAGCATTCAATATTTCCAGCCTTTAACCACCCTTTTAAGCTTTTAATATTCTTTTTCAAACGGTTAGCAAAGGCTGAGTCTTTTTGTTCAAAACTCGCTTGCGGATTAGCTGCATCTTTAGCTTGTTGCTTGGCATCAACGTCGTACAAAGCAAGTTGGCAATCTAAAGGACCATTTTTAAACTTATAACGTTTGGTACTGGCAAGTTTTAACATCGCCAACAATTCGACATTTGCGGTCAGTATTGCGACCCGCCAATCAACAAATTGTTGTTTTAACTTTTGCCCCAATAATACAAAACTCTCAACCAATTCAGGGAGTTCACCTATACGTTCACCGTAAGGTGGATTAAATAATATGGTGCCAGGCTTGCCAAAAGTGTTATTTACTTTATTTGAATCTTTACAAGAAAACTCAATGAATCTTTGTACGCCAGCATTTTTAGCATTTTGCTGTGCCGTTTTTAGTACTCGGCTATCAATATCACTGCCGAAGACTTTTATCGACAAGTTTTCAATACCTTCACTTGAGCGCGTCATTGCCTGATGTAATTGTTCTTGCCAGATACTATCATCGTGATCTAACCAAAATTCAAAGCCCCAATTTTCACGTTCTATGCCTGGCGCCTCTCCTGCCGCCATAGAAACCGCTTCAATTAAGATAGTGCCTGAGCCACACATGGGATCAACTAATGGTTTGCTGGTATCTTCTAGCCAACCAGAACGTTTAATAATAGCCGCCGCTAGGTTTTCTTTTAATGGCGCGGCACCTGAGTGGCGTCTATAACCACGCTGAAACAGTCCTCGTCCAGAGAAATCGAGGTAGAATGTGACATTATTTTTTAATAAGCGAGCTTGAATACGTATATTGGGATCGCTTTTATCAACTGAAGGACGTTCATAACCATTATCACGAAAATGATCGACTATGGCATCCTTAACCGTTAAACCACCAAATTGACTATTTCGGATCTCTTCACTTTTGCCAACAAAATCTACCGCAAAAGTATTCGAGTGAGAAAATACCTTAGACCAATTAACAGCTGCAGCCGCTTTAAATAACTCATCTTTGTTTTTAGCTTCGCCTTCACCAAGCTTAAGCATTACCCGAGTGGCAAAACGTGTCCACAAACAAATGTTATAACCAAGCTCTAACGAACAGGAAAAATAAACACCTTCGGGTTTTTGTACAACGCTTTGACCACCTAATGATTTAATTTCATCGGCGAGTAAGGTTTCTATTCCAAATGATGTTAAAGCTAAAAATTGGATCATGGTTAAATTCCATACGGATATGTGGCGGCGATTATAAACAAAGACACCTCCGACTTAAACACAATATATGATTAAGCCTACAGATTGCTCAAAAATAGCACGCAATCTGCTGGATTAACTAGCGACCTTAATAAAAGTACACTTTTTTAAGTAAAACAGGTTGCAAAATGCTGAAGGTATCCTTATGATACGCCTCGCTTTCAGGGGATGAACCTGAGAACAGTTCTTTTAGAATGAATCGAAACTTCTAAGGCTTGTTTTATCATTTCTGATAAAACCATTCGGACGCGGGATGGAGCAGCCTGGTAGCTCGTCGGGCTCATAACCCGAAGGTCGTCAGTTCAAATCTGGCTCCCGCAACCAATTCCCATATTTCAATTAATAACAAAACTATTTAAACATTCAAATAGTCGACCCGAAGTCGTCAGTTCACTCTTTTCAAATAAAAGCTCCCGTAACCAATTTCTATATATCAGTTGATAATAAAACTATTTAAACATTCAAATAGTTGACCCGAAGTCGTCAGTTCACTCTTTTCAAATAAAAGCTCCCGTAACCAATTTCCATATATCAGTTGATAATAAAACTATTTAAACATTCAAATAGTCGACCCGAAGTCGTCAGTTCACTCTTTTCAAATAAAAGCTCCCGTAACCAATTTCCATATATCAGTTGATAACAAAACTATTTAAATATTCAAATAGTCGACCTGAATTCGTCAGTTCATTCTTTTCAAATAAAAGCTCCTGTAACCTATTCTCACATATTGTTTAATAATCCCCCCGATAAAGCTAAAACCACCGGCATTATAACTAAATGATTTCTATGTTATTATCGGTTTCAATCTCAAACATTTAGGGCCTTTCTTCTCATGCTAAAACTTGGAAAATACCAACATTTCAAAGGGAGTTATTACCTTGTATTACACATTGCGAAACATTCGGAAACAGAAGAGGAAATGGTGGTTTATCAACCCTTATATGGAGATAGGGACGTATGGGTTCGGCCCCTATCTATGTTTGATGAAGTCATTGAACGTGATGGCCTTCAAATAAAACGCTTTACCTATATAGGGTCAGCATGAGTGAAAGTATTATGAATCATATTAAAAACTAAGCAGGTTCATCGTTATCAGACATGTTCAGCACTAATTTACCTATATTAGCGTTAGCTGCCATTTTTTGATGTGCTGCATCTGCATTTTGCCAATCAAACTCAGTATCAATCACTGGGCCTATTGAACCATTATTTAAGTTCTCACCAAACTCAGTGATAAAACTGTTTACTAGATGTTCTTTATAACTATCACTTCTGTTGCGCAATGTTGACGCTGAAACTGTGATCCTTTTCATCAGCAATTTAGCAATATCAACCGCGTCACTATATCGCCCACCGAGCATTGCCAAGATCACAATATTGGCATCAAGCGCTGCAACAATAATATTTTTATTTAAATAATTTCCCGCCACAACATCAAGAATAACATCAAATCCTTGCGGGTAATTTTTTTGGGTCCATTCGACAAAATCCTCTTCGTTATAGTTGATAACAGCATCAGCCCCTAATAATAGGCAAGCTTTAGCCTTTTCATTCGACCCCACTGTTACAACAACATTACACCCCATAGATTTCGCAAGCTGAATGGCCGCTGTACCAACACCGCTGGCCCCGGCATGAAGCAGCACAGATTGACCAGATTGTAATTTAGCAATAGTAAATAAACTTTGATAAGCGGTTAGAAACGTTTCTGCCGTCGCTGCACCTTGCGCAAACGTAAAATGTTCAGGGAGTTTCATCAAATGTGATGATTTTACTTTAACATATTGAGCATAACCGCCACCTGCGACTAAACCAAAAACTTTTGCTCCTTTTTGCCAACGCCCTTTGCTATCACTTTCAACAACTTCTCCTGAAATTTCTAACCCTAAAATCGAAGACTCTCCTTTAGGTGCCGGATATTTTCCATCCCTTTGCAGTAGATCTGCTCGATTAATGCCGATTGCCCTGACGCGAATTAAACATTCGTCTGCACCTGGCTGTGGTTTTAATGTTGAGGCAATACTTAATTGTTTATTTTCTAAAACCCTAATATATTTCAAACGTTTTCCTTACGCTTAACCAATTGAAAAGTGATTGTGTTCTTGCCATTGTACTTGTTTTTGCTGAATATTTTCCACTTTAGCCTGGGGTGGACCGTGCTTTAACCACGCAAGCATCTTATCAACATTATCTTGTTCTCCACAGACTAAAACTTCAACGTCACCATCGGCTAAATTTCGCGCATAGCCACTTAAACCATATTCAATCGCTTGCTGCTGACTAGACACTCGAAAATAGACTCCTTGAACTTGCCCGCTAACGTGCACTATATAGCTTACTTTCATTGATAGAGATCCTTTAAAAAATATAAATACCAATAGTTGTTTGCACCTGATGACTCCATTGACTAAAATCGGCACAATTTTTACTTATTGATAAGTATAGTCATATGTCAGCCAGAATATATTTAAATATTGGTCGAGAAAAATCATTAAAGCGCAAACACCCTTGGATTTTTTCAAAAGCGATTAACAAAATTAAAGGGAAGCCTTTATTAGGTGAAACAGTAGACGTTTTGGACAGTAAGGGCAATTGGCTCGCTAAAGGAGCATATTCCCCCGAATCCCAAATTAGTGTGCGAGTATGGAGCTTTGACGAGTCACAAGAAATTGATCGGGAATTTTTTCTGGATAAATTATCCAAGGCACAAAAAAGACGCGATTGGTTCATTAGTGAAGGTCAATTAACAGGCTATAGGCTGATCGCTGGCGAATCAGACGGTTTACCCGGTATTACTATAGATAAATATGATCATTTTATCGTCTGCCAATTACTGAGTGCTGGTGCCGATTTTCATCGTCACACCATTGTTGATTGTCTAACGGAACTATACCCAGACTGCCATATTTATGAGCGTTCAGACGTAGAGGTGAGAAAAAAAGAAGGCTTAACACCGACAACTGGCTGGTTAACAGAGCCTTACCATACTACGGAATGTGTGATTGAAGAGCACGGGATAAAAATTCATGTAGATATTGCCACTGGCCATAAGACCGGCTTTTATCTTGATCAACGTGACTCTCGATTAACCGCAGGTAAATATGCAAAAGGTAAATCGATATTAAACTGTTTCTCGTACACTGGGACATTCTCTTTACACTGTGCAGCAAATGATGCAAAGGAAGTTATTAATGTCGATGTTTCACAAACAGCGTTAGACATGGCCCAACGCAACTTACAGCTAAATAATTTAGAGAGTAAAAACGTCTCATTTATAAAGGAAGACGTTTTCCAATTATTACGCCGTTATCGAGATGAAAAACGCACCTTTGATATGATCATTTTAGATCCGCCTAAATTTGTCGACTCTAAAGCCCAACTCACTAGAGCATGCAGAGGTTATAAAGACATTAATATGCTTGCCATGCAGCTACTAAACCCTAACGGCATTTTGTTAACCTTCTCTTGTTCTGGTTTATTAGAATCAAGTCTATTTCAAAAAGTGGTCGCAGATGCCGCATTAGATGCAAATAAATCAGTTTATATTGTTGATCGTTTGCATCAAGCCGCCGACCACCCTGTTTCGTCTAATTATCCTGAAGGTTACTACCTAAAAGGTTTGGTCTGTCAGGTTGAATAACGCTATCGGCTAATACGCCAATTTCCAATAGCGCTTTTCACTACGATTTGATTCATGAAATCGAGGTAGCAAGTTCTTCATTCGCTTGCTGCCATGCATTTTCAGCAACTTGCTCGCCCATATTTAGTCCTTCGGCATAAATAAAATCAACCTCAGTGATACCCATTAAGCCAAAAATAGTTTTGATATAGTCCGTTTGTGTATCAAGTGGCGTACCTTGATACATTCCCCCCCTTGCAGCCAAAATAATAACCCGCTTATTTTTCACTAATCCTTGAGGACCATTTTCTGTGTACGAGAATGTCTTACCTGCTCGGGTAATACGATCAATATACGTTTTAAAGGTTGAGGGGATCCCCATATTATACATAGGCATACCTATCACAACGATATCGTGCTCAAATAGCTCTTCAATGAGTTCATCTGATAGGTTAGCGAGTTCAACCTGTTTATCTGAACGTTGCTCTTGCGGCGTCATCCAGGCTTGCATTTCAGCCGCAGTCAAATGAGGAATAGCTTGTTTGTTTAAATCCCTATGGGTAATCACGTCGGTTAGTCCAGAAGATTTTCGTACTTGTAAATAAAGTGCGGTAAATTTATTTGAATTACTATCTTCACCGTTTAATCCCGTATTAATCACTAATAATTTTGTCATATATGCCTCCCAAGAAAGTAGGAATATATTACCAACCCACTTAATAGAACAAAATATCATTAAATACGACATTAACTTCTATTTATTAGAATGATTAACAAGGAACTATTGGAGAATTGTGCTAGATGCAATAAGCTGTCATTTAATAACACCAAAGAGTATTGAAATATGAATAAGCTGCTATTAAATCTTTTTGATCGCTTTCTATTTACTTTTAATTTCATCATTGGCGTTCAATTGCCTGAATTTATGCAGCAATATTTACAACGACTTTCAGGTCACTTAACGGAGGCTAATTATCAATTACAACAATTTCAACACATTGCTGATATACAATTTAACGGTAACTTATCAGTATTAATAGAACGTTATGGGAGTAACACGGATGTAGCGATCCAAAAAACTGGTCAGTTAATTGAAAGCTTAGCGACAAGAGTTACTGTTTATGAACAGCATATTCAACACCTACAACATGGGGATTACCTGCAGCGCTTAACCTACTTTGTTAAAGAAATAAATCTTTCCATGGCAAAAGCAACCATTGAGCACTTCCAGCTAGCGATTCCCCTGCAACCTAATGCCTTAGCTACGGGGTTAGTATTTGCGATAAGTATTATTACCATTCAAGCGTTATTAGTGAGAGGTGTTAAATGGCTTTTTAGACAGCTGTATTATCCCAAATACAAAAATCGTCCTGTGATATAACAAGCTTTATAAACAAATAAAAAAGGCTGCATAAAGCAACCTATTTTATTTAGTACCAGAGTTGTATTACTTAATACAAATAATTAATTAGCCATTACCATCTTCAACACGGCTTTTTAGTTTTTGACCCGGTCTAAAGGTAACGACCTTGCGAGCTGAAATTGGAATATCTTCACCCGTTTTTGGGTTGCGACCTGGACGTTCGCTTTTTTGACGAAGATCAAAGTTACCAAAACCTGAAAGCTTAACCTGTTCACCACTTTCAAGAGTTTCACGTATTTCTTCGAAAAACACTTCAACCATGTCTTTTGCGTCACGCTTATTCAGCCCAACTTTTTCGTACAAATGTTCTGCTACTTCTGCTTTAGTTAGCGCCATTGCTTAATCCCTCAGTGATGCATCTAATTCATCTTTTAATGTATCGACCACGCGATTAACGACTTCGTTAATGTCTTTCTCTTCAAGAGTCTTGCTATGATCTTGTAATATCATGGCAATCGCTAAACTCTTAAAGCCCGCTTCGATGCTTTCGCCTTGATATACATCGAACAAGTTTAGATCAACTAAATAATTTCCGCCAACCTTTTCAATAAGTTGTAACACTTTTTTTGCATCAACTTCTTCTTTAACGATCACTGCAATGTCTCGTCTATTGGCAGGAAAGCGAGATATATCAGTAGCCACAGGCAATTTTTGCTTGAGTACTTCAGACAATAATAGTTCAAAAACTAATGTACGGCCGTTCAATCCTAATTTTCTTTCTAATTCAGGATGTAAGGTACCAACGTAGCCCACTAATGCCTTATTTTTATAGATTGCTGCGGTTTGACCTGGATGTAATGCGTCAATTTCAGCTTTAACAAACTCATAAGCTGACATATTAGCAGTAAGCGATAACAACGCTTCTACATCTCCCTTAATGTCATAAAAATCTATTGCGCCCTTTTCCATGTTCCAATGTTCTTCATTTCGCTGACCAGTAATAACACCAGCGATCATATTATCTTGTCGAACACCATTTTCAGCAGATTCATCGGGAACAAAACGTAATCCTGTTTCAAATAAACGGATACGATGTTGTTGTCTATTTTGATTGTAGGCAACTGATTGTAATAACCCAGTCCATAAGCTCAGACGCATTTCAGACATTTCAGACGAAATGGGATGAGGTAAAGTCATTACCGGTTGATTTGGGTGTAATTGAGATTGTACCTTAGGATCAACAAAACTATAGGTTATAGCTTCTTGATAGCCTCGATTAACCAAAGCATGACGTAGTTTCGCTACAGACAATATTTTTTCAGGCTGCTCACGCATTTCAAGCGTTGCGCTCGGCGAGACATTAGGAATATTGTTGTAACCATAAATACGGGCGACTTCTTCAATTAAATCTACTTCAATTGAAATATCAAAACGATATGCTGGAACATTCACCGTCCAAACGTTATCGCTAAAACTGACATCGAACCCTAAGCGAGTAAAAATTTCGTTCACTTTGTCATCTGCAATAAAATGACCAACGCGCCCATCTAACTTAGTTCGACGTAATGTGATTTTTTTTGCTTCAGGTAAGTGCTCCTCGCTGAGTGCTTCAACGATTGGTCCAGCTTCACCACCAACGATATCTAACAACAACTGGGTTGCTCTATCCATTGCAATACGCTGTAATTGCGGGTCGACACCGCGCTCGTAACGATGTGATGCATCAGTATGCAATCCATATTGACGTGCTTTACCTAAAATGGCTAACGGCGCAAAGAAGGCACTTTCTAAAAAGATATCACTTGAGTTTTCATTAACGCCTGAATCTTGACCACCAAAAATACCCGCCATTGCTAAGGCTTTACCTGTGCCGTTAGAACCAGTATCAGCAATCACTAATGTTTGTGATGATAATGTCACTTCGTTACCATCAAGTAATATTAATTTTTCACCTTCATTGGCATAACGAACGTCAATACCACCGTCGATTTTTGCTAAATCAAAGGCATGCATTGGATGGCCCTGTTCAAGCAAAACATAGTTGGTAACATCAACAACTGGATCAATAGAGCGAATTCCACAACGACGTAATTTTTCCACCATCCACAAAGGGGTGCTGGCACTGACATCAATATTTTTAATTATACGTCCTAAGTAACGAGGACACGCCTTTGGTGCTGATAAAATAATGTCACGTTGATCATCGATAGTTGGAGTAATAGCTGTAATTTCAGGCTCTGTTACACTGAGGCTATTTAAAACGCCAACTTCACGAGCGAGGCCTTTTAATCCAAGACAATCACCACGATTTGCCGTTAAATCTACGTCAATAGTGATATCATTTAAGTCCAAATACTCACGTACACACATACCAACTGGTGCATCAGCAGCTAATTCTATAATACCGTCAGAGGTCTCTGCTAACCCCAATTCAGATTCACTACACAACATGCCATTAGAAGGAACACCACGCAACTTGGCTTTTTTAATTTTAAAATCGCCAGGTAGCACAGCTCCAACAGTGGCGACCGCAACTTTTAAGCCTAAACGACAGTTTTTAGCCCCACAAACAATATCGACCGATTCACCGTCGTTAAAGTTTGGTCCTAAATTAATTTTTGTCACTTGTAATTTGTCTGCATCTGGATGTGGCCCACATTCGACCACTTCACCAATCATAACTCCGCTAAATTCACCCGCAACAGGTTCAACACCGTCAACTTCAAGGCCAGCCATAGTAATTTGATGAGACAATTCATCTGAAGAAATAGCAGGATTTACCCACTCACGTAACCAAGATTCGCTAAATTTCATTGTGGCTGTCCTACTTGAATTGTTTTAAGAAACGAAGATCATTTTCAAAGAATGCACGTAAATCATTTACGCCATAACGTAACATTGTTAGGCGCTCTACTCCCATGCCAAAAGCAAAGCCGGTATAGACTTCAGGATCAATTCCTACTGATTTAAGAACATTTGGATGCACCATGCCACAACCTAATACTTCTAGCCATTTGCCATTTTTTCCCATCACATCCACTTCAGCTGACGGTTCAGTAAATGGAAAATATGACGGACGAAAACGTATTTCTAAGTCTTCTTCAAAAAAGTGGTGTAAAAAGTCATGCAATATGCCTTTTAAATGAGTGAAACTGACATCTTTATCAACCATTAGCCCTTCCACCTGGTGAAACATCGGCGTATGTGTTTGATCATAATCGTTACGGTACACTTTACCTGGGGAAATAATGCGTAAAGGAGGTTGCTCTTTTTCCATTGTGCGTATTTGGACGCCAGATGTTTGTGTGCGCAACACTAACTTAGGATTAAAATAAAAAGTATCGTGATCTTGACGAGCTGGATGGTGCTCTGGAATATTTAAGGCGTCAAAATTGTGAAAATCATCTTCAACTTCTGGACCTTGCTTCACTGAAAAACCTAAATCGCCAAAAAAGCTTTCTATACGAGCAATTGTTCTCGTAACAGGGTGCAGGCCCCCTAGCCCATTTGCACGCCCAGGCAAAGTGATATCGATAGATTCTGCAGATAGTTTTTTCTTAATTTCTTCAGCACGTAATAATTCACCTCGCGCTGTCAATAATTTCTGTACTTGCTGTTTAGCAAGGTTAATAACCTGACCCGCTTTGGGCTTTTCTTCTTTAGGTAGTTGACTTAAGCCTTTCATTTGTTCGGTGAACAAACCTTTTTTACCTAAAAAATTAACGCGAACTTGATCAAGTTCAGCAGGATCTGTTGCAGCAGCAATGGCTTGTTCTGCTTGCAAAATAATATCGTCTAAGTTCATGATGTCCTCTACAGTGCATTAATAGCAACTGGCCTTTGGGTAGACTTATTTTGATTAATAAAATGGTCAATGATTCTACACAAAAAACCCAGTGAAATGTAGGATAAATAGAGAGTTTTTAAGTAAAACGAAGGGATTTTTAAAAATCTAGTGAAAAGTTCAAATTTGAGTTGCTGACGATAGGACTAAATCAACATAATTCCACGGCAATCTGTCACTCTATAATTGCCATTAATCCCTAATGGAAACATAGTAAAACGAAATAATAGCTGTTTTTACTTTTTTGCGCTAAAATTAAGCTCAGGCGCACGGAAATAAGCGCGATTATGCATCTTAAGCAGTTAAACTTATAGGAACAGTTTATTATGGAAGCAATGTCTAAAGAAAATGTTATTCAAGAACGTCGTCACAACAATCCTGGAAAATCAGGTCTGTGGAATAAACTTTCTATCACCCAAAAATTTGCTGCAACAGGCCTAACCCAATTTGGTTATGACTTGTCTTTTGTTCGCAAAAGCGACTCAGGCAATATGGCAATAATGTTGTGTGGAAACAATGCGGCAACGGTTAACAGCGAAGGTGATGTAGATACATCTCCTGAAATAACGATTCGTTAAAACCTCAGTATAAAAAATCACAAAACGTAGACATAAAAATATCACTTATTGGTTAGTATTAAAGGCTTCACTAAAACGAAGCCTTGGTATATAAAAAGTTACAGTCTACAAATCTTAAATCACTAGTACTTCCCAACTACTTTTACGTCATCAGTTACGGCAGAGCTGTTAACATATCCAATATATGCGGGGTTAGCGGCAACCAATTTTAAAACCTCTGCATCGCTAGCAATCTCTTGCGGTGGGGTACCTTTGCCTGTGAATAGCTGTTTTGACCAATACGCTTTGAGTTGACTAGATGACTTGTTTAATAATTTCTTATTAAACTCTGCCGTAATTTCGTTATTACCGCTTTGATTAATTGCAACAACACTCCCTCCTGACGGAAAAGATTTAGTTTTGCCCGTATAGATTTTCTTTATCGCAACCTTGTCAACTGCATCTGAATTCGCTTGGTTTACAATAATGGCAATTTCGGCAAACACCGGAAGCGAAACAAAGAACAAGGCACAAATACATATTAAGCTTTTCATAAACAACTCCTAAAAGACAATATCTACGCCTAGAGTGATTGATTTACTATCACCGGCAACGGCTAAATCAAAAGAATTATCTTCTACATCATCATATTGAACTTTAAATGCTGCAGATGAGTGAAAATCCCAGCGGACACCAACAAAGGCAGTATTATGATTTTCGCCGTCATCAGTATCTTCTTTAAATTTTGAATAACCAACATATGGCGTTATATCATCCATTCTATAGCCGAGTGATATCATTCCCGTATCTAAGTTTCCACCAAGTTTTAATCTATTGAGCTCAGTTAATATAAAGAGCTTCCCAAAATCTGCATTCATCGCTATGCCATAAAACTTGCCATCTCGTTCAGTACTTCCATCCCAAGTTGATTGAACTCCACTGCGATAACGTTCATTTGTATACCGCATATGTGTCAAACGGACTTCAAGCCAGTCATTACTAAAATTAACAACACCGCCTAAAATATCTTTCCAAATTTCGCGTGTCGGCTCTAAAAAGAAAAACTGACTTAACAAACGGTTATCAGTACTATCTTCTCTGCCTGCATAGATATTACCAGTAACAGACCAATCTCCAATTTCTCCCGTATATAATGCATTAATGCCATTATAGTTAAAGACTTGCCACGTATATGTGTCTGCTGGTGGCCTCATCCATACATAAGCGAAACCAACGTCATAGAAATCTGAATAATAAAACAGAGGAAGCCTTTTTTTGCCTGCTTGAATGGTCCAGCTGTCATTAATAACGTAAGAAAAATAAGCCCACTCTAGCTGAGTGTCAAAATCATCGGCGCCGCGAGAAACAACTTGCGCAGTTGCCGACAAACCTTCTGAAAGATCTGCTGAAAACTGAAGACCAAACAGACTTTCTGGTTTAAAAGACCACTCTTCTTCATAGGTAGAAACAATCGGATAATCAGCTAAAAACGTTGGCGGCACATCATATTGAGGCACACCACTGCCGCTTAAAACCTTACCAACATTAATACTGGCAAATCCTGATATTGATATATCAGCGAAGGCTATATTAGAGAAACTCTGAACTAGCAAAATAACTATGGTTAAGCATCTTTTCATAAAAAAGCTCCGTAATTTATGTACAGCTATAAACATAGTTCAATTTAAATTTTATGCAAACACCTAATTTTTATGATGAATTTTAATAGCTATCGAAGCGATAAAATAAAAAGGTGAGCATGTTAGTGCTCACCTTTTCGAGGGTTATATTAATGACTATATATTTAATCAATAAGACCGTATTCGTTTTTTAATATATCAACAATTTCAGCTTTTGGATTTTCACTTAAAATTATTTTTTCACCCGTGATTTTTTCTGCTATATCAATATAGGTTTTTGACACCGCCATTAATACTTCTGCAGGTAATTCATTATCACGAGCCAGCGCTTCGCGTTCTGTCATACGATCTTTATTTAGCAAAATATCAGGGTCTGGGAAATGCGACAATAATAACTGCCTAAAACCTTCTTTCGAATTTTCAACCACTTTGCCGTTTCTATATTCTTCACCATCCCAAATACGCGAAGAATCAGGTGTACCAACTTCATCCATGTAGATGAGTTTGTCATCACCAGCTTTATCTTTTACGTAACCAAATTCAAATTTTGTATCAACAAATATCTGATCAAGTTTAGCTAATGCATCAGAGATAACATCAAAGCCTTCGGTGAGTAATTTTTCATATAACGCGATATCATCGATAGATTTAAAGTTAAACGCTTCAAAATTATCAACAATATTTTGACGAGTAATATTAACGTCATCTACAGCAGGAACCCCAGGAATGCCTTCTAAGATACCTTTAGTAGACGGCGTTTGTAATAATTCAGGTAACTTACTATCTTTTTCAAGACCTTCGGGCAATTCGATACCACAAAATTCGCGTTCACCTTTTACATAAGAGCGCCACATTGAGCCAGTAATGTACTGGCGACAGATGGCTTCTATCATGACAGGTTTTGCTTTTTGAACTATCCAGACAAAGGGATGTGGAATATCTAGAATATGACTATCAGCTAAGCCCTTTTCTTTAAAAAGCTTAAACCAATGGTTTGAAATAGCATTAAGTGCCGCCCCTTTTCCAGGAACACCTTTCATGCCACCTTCGCCTTGCCAAATGCAGTCGAAAGCAGAGATTCGGTCACTGATAACCATGATTGCCAATGGCGTATCAATTGGAACAGCATAACCTTTTTCTTCGATTAAACGTTTACTATCGGCTTGATTTAACCAATAAACGGAGCGTACTTTACCGCTGTGAACAGGGGCGTTAGTGCGTATAGGTAAATCGTTATTTACCGCTAAAACTTGATCAGCAAGACTCATAATAAGACCTTTACTTCCTATTGTTAGATTAAACTTTTAACAAAAGTGACTTCATTGAATAAATCAGTTTAGTTAAAAGCTCGTAATAAGCCTAAATCGTTTAAAAATATTTGACCATTAGGTCAGCTTTTCATTCTAAAATAAGAAAAGGACGCCTAAGCGTCCTTTTCCCAATACTACTTTACTATATTACGCTAAAGAAGCTTGCGCTTTTTCAACTAATACAGTGAAAGCTGCTTTATCGTATACTGCGATGTCAGCTAGGATCTTACGATCGATTTCAATAGCAGCCTTTTTAAGACCATTAATGAAACGGCTGTAAGATAAACCATTTTGACGAGCTGCTGCATTAATACGAGCAATCCAAAGTTGACGGAATTGACGCTTACGTTGACGACGGTCACGATATGCGTATTGTCCGGCTTTAGTTACCGCTTGGAAAGCAACGCGATAAACGCGACTACGAGCACCGTAGTAACCTTTAGCTTGCTTAAGAACTTTCTTGTGACGTGCACGTGCTTGTACACCACGTTTTACTCTTGCCATTTCTGCTCTCCTCTAATTAAGCGTGACGTAACATTTTTTTAACTGACTTGATGTCAGACGCAGCAACCATGCTTTTCGCACGAAGGTGACGTTTTACTTTAGTACGGCGCTTAGTCAGAATGTGACGAAGACCAGCTTGCTTGAACTTATAGCCTTTGGCTGTTTTCTTGAAGCGCTTTGCAGCACCACTATTGGTTTTCATTTTAGGCATGTTAATAACTCCGCATTGTAATGCCAAATATTAAGCAACTCAGGCGAAAGTGTTTATTATAAATCTGAGATTATTCAGACAAATAATATAACTTTACTTGTAAGCCTAGGCTACCGATTAAGACAATATTGGTGAGTTGTTTTTACCGAAGTAAAAACAACTACTTGTTAAAACCAAATATCATCATTTTTTAGGGGCTAAGACCATCACCATTTGACGCCCTTCCGCTCTACGAGGGAAAAACTCAACTACTGTTAATTCTTCTAAGTCCGTTTTTACACGAGTTAAAAGATCTAAACCGAGCTCTTGGTGGGCCATTTCACGGCCGCGGAAACGTAATGTAACCTTGACCTTATCGCCATCCTCTAAAAAGCGCTTCAGGCTGCGTAGTTTTACCTGATAGTCGCCTTCATCTGTGCCAGGTCGGAATTTAATTTCCTTAACCTGAACTTGTTTCTGCTTTTTACGCTGTTCTTTCTGTTCTTTACTTTTTTCGTAAAGAAACTTGCCGTAATCCATAACACGGCAAACGGGAGGTTGGGCTGTCGGACTAATTTCAACAAGATCAACTCCTGCTTCTTCCGCCAAATCCATTGCTTCATCTAATGTCACAATCCCGGCTGGTTCGCCGTCGTAGCCAATCAAACGTACTTCTGTACCTGTAATTAACTCATTTAAACGATGAGCTGGCTCTTTTTGCCCGCCTCGTTGACCACCTTTAATAGCCATGTTCCTCCAAAGAACTTTGTCCCAACTTCATTAACGCTATAATACCCTAACTTCTGCTGGATTAAAAAAATATTGTTATGCCCGTTTTACTTTATCGATTAACAACGTGTTTTTACTTCGTTATCTAACTGAGCAATAAAGTCATCTACCGACATTTTACCTAAATCCTCACCACTTCGAGTTCGTACTGCAATTTCGCCAGCATCCATTTCTTGATCACCAATAACTAACAAATACGGAACACGCTTCAAAGTGTGCTCGCGGATTTTAAAGCCTATCTTCTCATTTCTCAAGTCTACTTTTGCTCTAAATCCATTTTCTTTTAGTTTTTTTACAACTTTTTGACAATATTCACCCTGTTTGTCGGTAATATTCATCACAGTTGCTTGAATTGGAGATAACCACGTCGGAAATTTCCCGGTGTACTCTTCAATCAATATTCCGATAAAACGTTCAAGTGATCCTAATATTGCTCTATGAATCATAACAGGAACATGACGTTCGCCATCTTCGCCAATGTATGTGGCGTCAAGACGATTTGGTAATGCAAAATCTAATTGTACTGTACCACATTGCCAATTACGTCCGAGGCAATCTAATAAGGTAAATTCAATTTTAGGCCCGTAAAAAGCACCTTCACCCGGCAAATAATCAAAACTGATATTACTATCAGTTAATGCTTTAGCTAAACCTTCTTCAGCTTTGTCCCAAATTTCATCACTGCCAATGCGATTTTCAGGTCGCGTAGATAATTTTACGATGATATCTTCAAAACCAAATGATTTGTATACGTCGTAAACCATTTCAATACATTTTGTGACTTCCGCTTGAACTTGTTCTTCTGTACAGAAGATATGCGCGTCATCTTGAGTAAAACCTCGAACACGCATTAATCCATGCAATGAGCCAGAGGGTTCATTACGATGACAACATCCGAATTCAGCTATACGTAACGGTAAATCGCGATAAGACTTCAAACCTTGATTAAATATTTGCACATGACCAGGACAATTCATCGGTTTAATTGCATATTCACGCTTTTCAGACTCAGTCGTAAACATTGCCTCAGCGTATTTATCCCAATGGCCTGATTTTTCCCACAAGCTCCTATCCATCATTAATGGCGCTTTAACTTCGTCGTAATCATACTCGTGAAGTTTTTCACGAACAAACTTTTCAAGTTCAGTATAAATAGTCCAACCGTCATTATGCCAAAACACCATTCCCGGCGCTTCTTCTTGCCAATGGAATAAATCAAGTGTTTTACCAATTTTACGATGATCGCGCTTCTCAGCTTCAGCTAAACGTTGAATGTAGGCTTTTAATTGTTTTTTATCTGCCCATGCTGTCCCGTAAATACGTTGCAACATTTTATTATCTGAATCACCACGCCAATATGCGCCAGCAACTTTCATCAATTTAAAATGATGACAGTGACGCATACTTGGTACATGTGGACCACGACACATATCAACATACTCTTGATGATGGTATAGCGCAGGTGAATCGCTTTTCTCGATGTTTTCGTCAAGAATTTCTAGTTTGTATGTTTCACCGCGCTCAGTAAACGCATCATATGCGTCTTGCCATGAACCGGTTTTTTTCACTACTTCATAACCAGTGCGCGCAAGCTCGGTCATGCGTTTTTCTAAAACCGCTAAATCATCTTCTGTAATAGAACGGTCTAAGTCGACGTCGTAATAAAAGCCATTATCAATTGTCGGGCCAATGGCCATTTTGGTTTCAGGCCAAATTTGTTTAATTGCATGCCCTAATAAATGTGCACAAGAATGACGAATTATCTCTAGACCTTCAGCATCTTTACTGGTGATTAATTGCAGTACAGCATCTTTATCGATTAATTCACACGCATCGACTAAAGTACCGTCTACTCGACCCGCTATCGTTGCTTTCGCTAAGCCAGGACCAATATCAAATGCAACATCCATTACAGATACAGCATGTTCAAAAGAGCGTTGAGAACCGTCAGGGAGAGTAATTACAGGCATGGATTTTCCTTTCTACAGTGGCCACACATACGAAGTGCCGCTTGTTTTATTTATATTAACGTTTATTCGTTTTACACCACATTTCATTTACATGTTGGTATAATGGCCAAATTCTTTTAAGTTTATTCTCCATGGAGAATAACTGAGCACGGGAATATAGGGGAATTTATCTTATATTGCAATGGCTAGAGGCATTATCTTGTACCGCATTTTAAATTTATTGATTTTCTCCCACCAAAACATAGTCAAAGTTCTATTTGTGCTAATTAATACTTTCATTTGTCAAACTGCAACAGCCAGTGAAAACAATAGTGCAGATATTAATACTCCTTGGCAGTTATGGCGTAACAAAGACGAGGTAAAAATTGAGTATCGTCCAGTACGACAAGATCAATTCATTGAAATTAAGGCAAGTACCACAATCGAATCAAGCTTGTCTGGATTTCTATTATTTATTGAAGATGCCAATAACATTCCAAATTGGCTAGCTAATGCTAGTTCGAGTCAATTTTTGAAAAAAATATCCGCTACTGAAAATATTTTTAGAACTGAGTTTAAAGGTTTTTGGCCGATTCAAACTCGAGATATAATAATACATTCAAAATATCGGCAGAATGAAGATTTTTCGGTTGATATTTTCACACTAGATGCTGGTGACTTTCAAAAGCCCTACGCAAACATTATACGGGTAGAGTTAATCAGCGGGCACTGGCTAATTAAACCAATATATAACGCTATACCTCGGGTTCATGTTGCTTATACTTTTGTCGTAGATGCAAAAGGAAATATTCCATTATGGCTTAATAAAAAATTAGCTTTAAAAGGAATATGGGAAACCATGCAAAATATCAAACAACAGCTACCCAAATCTGCTTGGCAGACTAAAAAACATATCGCTATTAAAGAACCAACCTACGGGTAATAATTTAATACCCCGTTACCGTTTTAACAAAAACAAATAAAGAGTTACAACAAATAGCAATGCTGACCATGTGCCATAGCTTTATAGTCATGTACGGCTTAATTCCAACAAAAAAAGACATAAAATTAAGCATTTACAAAATTGTGCACTATATTTATGAACATACGCCAATATTTATAGATATAACCAAGATATCGGTGATAAAAATAACATTGAATCAACAAAATAAAGCAAGTTAAGACCTTTAATCAAATAGTAGTGTTTTTGGTTCCACTTGAATGCATCGCTATAAATTATTAAGGAAATACTATGAATAGAAAATTAAAAATAGCTCCTCTCATACTGACGTTATGTTCAACGTCTGTCATTGCAGAAGTGACCTTAAATGGCTTTGCCTCGATAAGAGCAACCGCTGCCGATTCAGATAACGGTACGACGCCATTTTCTACATTAAAAGGTGATGGTGAAGTATCTTTTAAAGATGAATCCCTATTTGCGATTCAAGCGCGGGCCGATTTAGGTGAGGGTCTAAGCGCAACGGTTCAATTAATGGCTGAAGGTCGCAATGATTTTGACGTTGAAGCACGTTGGGCCTACTTTAGTTATGAGATAAACGACACTCACCGAGTGAGTGCTGGACGTTTCGCAAATCCCATTTTTTTTCAATCCGAGTACGAGAAAGTGGGCTTTGCCCATAATTTTTCTAGATTGCCCAAGGCTGTCTACGTTGGTTTTGATTTCAGCACAGTTGAAGGAATGGCCCTTGATAGCACTTTTGATATAGGTGACTATACACTCGACACTAAAGTCCTTTATGGCAATTGGGATGGCAGTGCTTTTTTTACTCAGACGGGTAAAAGAGAGGCTTTCGGACTTAAAGATATAATATCAATGCGTGGAACTCTTTCTGGTGATTGGTGGAAAATATATGCCGGTGGTTTTATCTCTGAAATGGATGGTGGTGATGTCGATACTTTAATCACTGATGTTTTTTCCTCGGGAGGCGTTGCTGCAGCTGTTAGTTTAGGTGCAACACAAACAGATGTTAATACTTTTAATAAAGCAGTTACTTGGACGGGAAAAGATGGCATATATTGGTATGCAGGTTTTAATATTGACTATAACAATTGGATAGCAGATTTTGAATATGCTGATTACGGCGTTAAAGATTCAGTAGGTGCAGGAACTGAAGTTTGGTATGCGGCGTTAGGGTATCGTTTCGATTCATATGTGATAACTGTCCATACCGAGGATTTTGAGCAAACCAGAGATTATAGTTTTCTATCTTCGGTACAACACCCTGTTCTTAACGCCACCGGCGAAGCTATTCATCAAGCATTTGCATCAGGTGCATTTGATGGTTCAGGGATCACCTTACGTTATGATTTTCACAGTAACGCAACATTAAAATTAGATTATTTCAAGGGTTCGAATGCTCGTGCTGCCGTTGGCGATTATTCAATTTGGTCGATTGGTGTTGACTTAGTATTTTAGGAGCTAAGAGATGAAAAAAATTATAACTATAGTAATGCTATACCTTGTGTCACTAACTTGCTTAGCAGAACACGCCGTGATCATGCATCCATCAAGCAGTGAAACTCTCGATACTGGAAATATTGCTAAAATATTTCTTGGTAAAACAAAAACCTTTCCCAGTGGAGAACGAGCTCTACCGATAAATCAGGATAACTCCCAAGCAATAAGAAAAGATTTTGATGAAAAAGTACTAAACAAATCCACGAGTCAAATAAAAGCTTATTGGTCAAAAAGGATTTTTACTGGCAAAGGTACACCTCCTGAAGATGTCGCAAATGCTGCGGAAGTTATAGATTTGGTCGCAAATAATACGAATGCAATAGGTTATATTGACGCGAGTTTAGTTACTGATGCAGTGAAAGTAGTGGCTAAGTTTTAGAATTTCACTATTGATTTGCTAATAATATTATTTATGTAATGAAAAGGGAATCAGGTTGCTTACACTGATTCCCTTCATATAACTATCAATTATCCAGCTTTATTCTTACTTATCATTTAACATCGCTAACGCCATCGCTTCGGCGACTTTAATACCATCAATACCAGCAGACAAAATTCCGCCAGCGTACCCGGCTCCTTCACCTGCCGGATATAAACCTTTAACGTTTATACTCTCTAGGGTTTCTTTATCTCGGGTAATTTGTATTGGCGAAGATGTTCTGGTTTCCACCGCGGTTAACGTAGCATCAGCCATTGAAAAACCTTTAATTTTTTTCTCAAAAGCGGGCAAAGCTTCCCTGATAGCATCTATCGCATAATCTGGTAGCGTTTCACTTAGATCGCAATAGTTAACCCCTGGTTTATACGATGGTTCAACACAGCCATGCTCACCTGATTTGCGTCCCTTTAAAAAATCTCCGACAAGTTGTACTGGAGCATCATAATTTGAACCACCTATTTTGAAAGCTAGCTCCTCTAATTGTCGTTGAAATTCAATTCCCGCTAAAACATCACCGTCAAATCTTGGTGGATAATCTTCAGGAGAAATACCAACAACTATGGCACTATTAGCGTTGCGTTCATGACGGGAGTATTGACTCATACCGTTGGTAACAAGCCGGCCTTCTTCAGAGGCAGCAGCGACCACGGTGCCACCTGGGCACATACAAAAACTATAGACAGAGCGACCATTCTTACAATGATGCACTAATTTATAATCTGCGGCGCCTAAAATGGGGTGACCAGCATTTTTACCAAAACGCGCCTGATCAATAACCGACTGTTCATGCTCAATTCTAAAACCAACAGAAAAAGGTTTAGGCATTATGGAAACGTGCTTATTTACCAGCATTTCAAAGGTATCACGGGCACTGTGTCCTATCGCTAAGGCTATATAATTTGTTTCAATATTTTCGCCGGTTGCTAACGTCAGGCCGGTCACTCGGCCATTTTCAATGTGAATATCGTCAACACGCTGCTCAAATCGAACCTCGCCGCCAAGCGCGGTGATGGTGGCACGCATTTGCTCAACCATGGTAACAAGTTTAAATGTACCTATATGAGGTTTGCTGACGTATAAAATTTCGTCTGGCGCCCCGGCATCAACAAACTCATGCAAGACTTTACGACTGTAATGTTTAGGATCTTTAACTTGGCTATATAATTTACCATCAGAAAACGTGCCTGCGCCGCCCTCTCCAAACTGAACATTTGATTCAGTATTTAAGATTTTTTTGCGCCAAAAACCAAAGGTATCCTTAGTGCGCTCACGCACCTCTTTGCCTCTCTCTAATATAATGGGTTTAAAACCCATTTGGGCAAGAAGTAATCCAACAAACAATCCACACGGGCCCATACCGATAACTACCGGACGTTGACTTAGATTTTCAGGTGCCTGCGCGACAAAATGATAACTAACATCTGGGCTAGCTTTTACGTGAGGATCATTACTAAAGGTATCAAGCAAAGCGTCATTTAAACTAGTATCTACGTCAAGCGTGTACATCAACGTTATTTTATTTTTTTTACGGGCATCATAACCACGTTTGAATACTGTTGTGGTTAATAACTGTTCTTTCGATATATTAAGTTTGTCAATAATAGCTTGCTCTAACTCCTCGGGTTGATGGTTTAAATCGAGCTTTATATCAGTTAGTCGTAGCATATACGGAGATCCACAAGGTAGTGCCTTAAAATTTACGGCATTTTACCTATACTGATCACTTTAAGAAACAAGAGATTGAATTTGTTGTGCGAAGCGGTATGATCGCCGGCATTCAATAAACAAACGTGAAATGAGTAACCAATGGCTTTCGTAGTAACCGACAACTGCATACGTTGTAAATATACAGATTGTGTGGCGGTATGCCCTGCAGATGCCTTTTACGAAGGACCTAACTTTCTAGTCATTAGTCCTGATGATTGTATTGACTGTGACTTGTGCCCAGTTGAATGCCCTGCTGAAGCTATTTATCAAGAAGATTCTGTACCTGATGACCAAAAAGAATTTATTCAACTTAACGCAGAGTTAGCTAAGGTATGGCCTCGTATTACTGAAGTTAAACCGCCGTTAGATGACGCGAAGCAATGGGATGGGGTAGCCAATAAAATTGAATACTTACTCATCGATGACAGCGAAGACAATAACTAACTTTGACATAGAAAGTATATTCCGTCACAAACGTCAATAACGACTCGATCATTACATCTTAATAAATTCGCACAGTCCGCATACACCCAAGCCACAAATTTCAGACTATACTTGTCGGTATGTATTGTTTTTATTGGGTAAATAACAATGTGGCAAAGTATTGAGGATGAAATTAAATCTGCAACTGGCGATTCGTTTAAAATACTCACGACCGATGTGGTTTTAGGTGGCGATATAAATCAGGCCTACAAAATATCGGATGGTTGTACCCAGTATTTCGTCAAAATAAATGATGCCGATCATATGAGTCATTTTGAAGCCGAAGCTTATGCACTTAAACAAATAAAATCAGCGCAACAAATTTCCTGTCCAGATGTTATTGCCCAAGGCAAAACTCACGAGCATAGTTATCTGGTGTTAAATTATATTCCTTTATCCCCAGGCAATGAGAAAAACTGGTATCAACTTGGTCAAAAGCTCGCTTTACTCCACAAAAATGTTCAACATGGAAAATATGGTTGGCAATCAGACAATTATATCGGTGACACCTTACAACCCAATGCATGGAGCAAGAACTGGCGAACATTTTTTGCCGAACAAAGAATTGGCTGGCAACTACAATTACTCCATGAAAAATCTATCAAGTTGGGTGATATAGATCACATTACTAGCGTTTGCCACGACGCTTTAGGTCACCACGCAACCGAGCCTTGTCTCGTCCACGGCGACCTATGGCACGGTAACCTCGGCTTCACAGATTCAGAGGCGGTCATTTTTGACCCCGCATGCTACTATGGTGATCGAGAAGTAGATATTGCAATGACAGAACTTTTTGGTTATTTACCTCAAGACTTTTATCAAGGATATCAAGATTTTTATCCAATAAAAGCAGGATTTGAGCAAAGAAAAATCATCTATAATTTTTATCATGTCCTCAATCACGCTAACCTATTTGGTGGTGTTTATATTGAACAAGCCAAAGCGCTACTTTCTAGGGTAATGACATTAAGTATCCACTAATATCTCTACCGGTAAAATGTCGTATCTAGGTAAAATCAAAGTAGCGCTTTTACTAAAACTGTCCATAATAAAGTGAGAATAGATACATAATTGAACGCAACATCTAGGAGGCAACATGCCCCAAGATATCAACAGAATGCGCATACATTGCCCACATTGTGGACATCACTTATTCGTTACTTTAGACACTTCTGGCGGTGATCAAGATTATTACGAAGAGTGCCCCGCTTGCTGCAACGATATTCACCTAAATATGCACATTGATGAATATCGCAAAAAAATTCAATTAGCTATTGATAGTGATGACGAACAAGTATTTTAACATCGTCTAAAACTTGTGCGCTAAATTGTGCTTTACCAACAAAGCCGTTTTAAAACAGAGCTGTTATAATTTTAAACGCTCTATCGTTTTTACTATCGTGATAGTTTGTTGATCAAATTCTATGTTTACCTTTTGTCCGACTTCAAGAGCGCCAATATTAGTACGCGATAAAGTTTCTGGAATAAGGTGCACGTTAAATTGTGCATCACCAACTTGACCAACCGTTAAACTAACACCATTTATTGCGATAAAGCCTTTTTCTAATATGTACTTCACCTGCGCAGTATCACATGAAAATGTCAACGCACAGTTTGTTGCGCTTACTTTCTTTTCGAGCAGTTCGCCCTGACAATGAACATGACCACTGACCATATGGCCACCTATCTCATCACCCGCTTTTAACGAACGCTCAAGATTAACCATCATATCTGCAGTTAAATGCGCCAAATTGGTAACGCGTAACGTTTCATCAATAACATCAAAACAAATATATGCTTGATTTTCATCATGTTGACCAAATTCTACCGCAGTTAAACAAACACCGTTTATAGCAACGCTTGCGCCAATATCTAACGCTGAAATATACTTTTCTTCGACGCCAACAGTTAAACGAGACAAATTATTATTGGTTTTTATAGTTAAAACTTTCGCTTGTGATTGCACTATGCCAGTAAACATATATTATCCATGAGTTGAATTTTCATGACCTATTTTATCAAACTCAAATTCGCTAAATAAGACCTTAAATGAAATTAGATAGATTCTTTTCAAATACCAAAAACTTAATTAAGTTAGCCTACCCGATACTTATCGCGCAACTCATCCAAAATTTAATGGGCTTTGCTGATACAGTAATGGCAGGTCGCGTTAGCGCAACAGACATGGCGGCTGTTGCAGTTGCGAGTAGTGTATGGTTACCCCTTATTCTCACCATTTATGGCTTAGTGATGGCATTAGCGAGCATAGTTTCACAACTTGCTGGTGCGAAAAAATTTGATTTGGTCGCAAAAGCTACTTATCAAACAGGATGGATAGCCATCACTTTGGGTATTGTTTTGATAGGGTTATACTATCTGCTAACGCCGTTGCTGTATCAGCAAATCACCTTGGAAAGTGACCTTAAGCGGTTAATGTTTGAATATTTAGGTTACATCGTTTGGGGCGGCCCTGGATTTTGCTTATATTTGGTGTTGAGAAACTATTCCGAAGGACTATCGCATACTCGACCAACAATGATTATCAGTATTATTGGTCTATTAATTAACATTCCCGCCAATTATATTTTCATTTATGGTGAATTTGGCATGCCTGCATTAGGTGGCGCGGGCTGCGGTATTGCTACCGCGCTTGTTTATTGGGTCATGTTTGTCAGCATGTTAATTTACTCGTATTGCTCTAAACATTTAAAACATGCACCACTCTTCGAACACTTCTACTGGCCTGAATGGTCAGAAATAAAAAGCATCCTTAGTATTGGAGTGCCCATTGCTTTGTCGTTGCTATTTGAAGTAAGCCTATTTGCGGTCGTTGCTATTTTACTAGCACCATTTGGCGCCAATGTTGTTGCCAGCCACCAAATCGCTATTAACTTTTCTAGCCTAGTGTTTATGGTGCCATTAAGCATTGCGATGGCGGTCACAATAAAAGTTGGCTTTTCCGTAGGGGAAGGCCAATACCAACAAGCGAAAGAATTATGCCGACATTCAGTGATCTTAGGCTTACTCATTGCGGTGATCACGGCGGCAATAACCCTAACCTTTAAAGAACAAATTGCCAGTATTTATACGACTGATGTATCAGTTATAGATTTAGCAGCGGGCTTGATGTTTTTAGCCGCTCTTTTTCAGTTTTCTGATGCGATTCAAGTTATCTCAGCTGGCGCACTGCGCGGTTATAAAGATACTAGATCAATTTTGATTATTACTTTTGTATCTTATTGGATTGTCGGCTTAAGCATTGGGCTAACATTAGGGATCACCGATTATATTATGCCGCAGATCGGCCCATATGGTTTTTGGATAGGCTTTATTTCTGGCTTAACAGTAGCAGCAATTATGCTCGCTTGGCGATTGAAAATCGTGCAACGACGCGTTGAAGTGCACAATTAGCAGCGGTAATATCGGCGTCCAGCTCTTCACAAAGAACAAAATTAACGCTATTTGAACAAGAAGCAATCAATCAAGCATTAATTTGAAAGGAATTGCATAAAACTGCTTGCATCAACCAATTCAGATCGCTAACATAGCGCTCCGTTGAGTCATTCAACGTTTCTAATGTACGACCGTAGCTCAGCTGGTTAGAGCACCACCTTGACATGGTGGGGGTCGGTGGTTCGAGTCCACTCGGTCGTACCAATTTATTGATAATAAATTTAAATCCACAGTATTATCTAACAAACACCAATACATATAACGTTTTCTGCCGCTATTAGTGTTTAGTCAACCGTACCAAATTCTTTATCGCTAGCTCATAGTTCTTGTAGCGCTATACGTTCAAATTAATTTGACGATGCAGGAAAATACAAACGTATCATACAAGCAAATACCATCAATGCTATTCCAGCTTGTAATAACGTGATTGCTTCAAAACTCAAGATAGAAAACATACCTGCTAAACGAACCCCACCAGCTAATGCGCAAAATAGAAAGCCGACAATAGCGCAGAAGTAACCTAATTTTTCTATTAGTGTATCCATCGTTTTATCCCTTTTGTCAAAATTATTCAAATAAGAGTTTAGGACTTACAACAACTCAATTAGAAGTAGTTATAGCATAAATATATGAAAAATGTACTGTATTTGCTGTTACACCTAGGCTGCAATCAAAACCTGTAGTAGTGCAATAATCACTCTATAAAATGATCTATAGCGCGTGGTTATTTTATGAAAGTTAACTTATTAAGAGTCCGATAAATAACCATCTAAGCAGCCCTATAACTAATCAATCAATTATCTCTTTCATGAGCCGGTCATAACGTTAACTGTTAAATATACCTATTAATAAGCACTGAAAAGTTTAGCTATGCAAAATGGGATGTATGGGTCTACGCTGAATATAGGGACTTTATACTCGAGGAAAGACACATGAATGAACTAATGAAAGACCTAAGGCGCGAGCATTATGGACTAAGAAGGCTTTTAGCCCTGCTGGAAGCTAAATTACACATGCTAGAGCAAGACATTCCGCCCAAATATAGCTTGATAGCAGATACCATTGATTATATCGAGAGCTATATTGAACGCTATCATCATCCTAAAGAAGATATTATTTATCAATATATTATCGATAATGATTTGGATAGAACGAAAGATATTGCCAATATAATGAAAGACCACAAAACAATCAGTCAGACCACTAAACCGTTAAAAGCAACATTAGATGCTATTTTACTCGACATTATTGTACCTAAAGAAACCACCATTGAACAATTGAGAGCATTTATTCAAACCGAGCAAGCACACGTGGAATTAGAAGATAATCTCATCTTCCCAATGGTTGAATCTCTTATTGACGATAAAGGTTGGAAAATAATAGCGCAATCAGTTCCAAAGCAAGATGAAGATCCATTGTTTGGTGAAAGAGTACGAGCAGAGTATCAAGACTTATTTATTCGACTAAAAGAGATTAATAGCAATTAGATTAAAAACTTAAGATAATACTGCTACTGGCTGCTACTTATAGATACAGACGACGATCTAGTTGTCGACGAATTACAGAAATTGCCAAGCGATAGCTCGGCAATTGAACGTTACTGGTTTAAAACGGTAATGGGAAAATACGGGTTATTGAGTTCTATGACCTTGCGCTTATCGAGTGATAATTTAGCTAATTCTTGAGTGAAATACCGATCAAACAAAGCATGATAACTTCCATCCGCGATCGCTTTTTTAAATCCTTCTTCAATGGTCTTAGCTAACGCTTTCTTTTCTTTATTAACAAAAAAATACGTCGCTGACGGATATTTAATTAACAAGGTTTGTTCAATTTTCAAGTTGTCATATTTAAGCTGTTCTTTTTCGCGGTTGATCTCAAGTACAGAGCGCGGAAAATAATCGACTAACCCCTCACTCAACGATTTGTACATTTGCTCGTATGAAAAATCCCCCTCCACCCGCAGCTGGTTTGCCATCAAAATTCGATGATCTGGCCAGTCGAAGCGTTGTACTGCCAACAAATCCTGTAGCTGGGCAATATTTGATATTGCGGCGAACCTTTTTTGAGAGTCGTTGACAATAAAAAATACCCGCCAACCGATCAATCCTTTATAGATAGGGATACGCACCGCGCGTAATATCTGCTCTCTTTCCTTGCTAGTCACCGACCAGTTAAGATCTATTGTTTCCCCTCTAGCTAATTCTTTTAGCGCCCGTCCTTGGCTCATATGCTCTTTACTATATTGAATTGTTAAATCGATATTTTGCTTGCTGAAAATTAGATGTAATAATTCATCTACATATTGATTTCTAACTTTTTACCTTGCATATGCCCAGGAATATCTATGGTCATCTTTGCGCACGCAGCACTAGCACTATGTAAAGCAATGAGTGAACAGGCAATAATGCAAATTGAAAACGTCAGTTGTCGAAACATAAGATGACCAAAATAGATAGTTCTTTTAATTATATACGCTTTAAAATGATTCATGATTAAATCAAAAAAATTCTACTATTATTTTTATCGTTGCATTTTACTTAACGTATTATTTCAAAAGAGAAATTAAACTAGACGTATCCCATCTATTACCACCATTTCGTTGAATATCTTCGTAGAAACCATCAACCATTTTAGTCATAGGTAATTCAACATGGTTCTTTTCTGCCTCTGCAAAAGCGATAGCGAGATCTTTTCTCATCCAATCAACCGCGAAACCAAAATCGTATTCTCCGGCAAACATGGTTTTATAACGATTTTCCATTTGCCACGAACCAGCGGCACCCTTTGAAATAGTTTCGACCAAAGCATCAGCGTCTAATCCGGCCTTTTCGGCAAAATTAAAACCTTCAGCGAGTCCTTGTACAATACCGGCAATGCAAATTTGGTTGACCATTTTCGCAAGTTGACCACTTCCTACGGGGCCCATTAACTTACTGAACTTAGCATAGGCGCTGATAATATCTTTAACTTGAGAATATGTTTGTTCTTCTCCACCAACCATCACCGTTAATACACCGTTTTCAGCACCAGCTTGACCACCGGAGACGGGTGCATCTAAAAAGTACTTGTGCTGCTCTTTAGCAATAACATCTAACTCTCTGGCGAGGATCGCTGAAGCGGTCGTGTGGTCAACAAAAATGCTACCGACCGGCAAGCCAGCAAGGATCCCTTGCTCTCCTAGGGCGACCTGTCTAACATCGTCATCATTGCCAACACAGCAAAAAACGACATCACAATGTTCAGCAGCTTCTGCGGGGGTTGACGCAACGCGACCACCAAACTCATGTTGCCACTTTAGTGCTTTTTCCATACTACGGTTATACACACAGACATCATGCCCTGCTTTTTTCAAGTGACCTGCCATGGGATAACCCATTACACCAAGTCCTACAAACGCTATTTTTTTCATTGCTTAGTTATCTCTCAACATGTGATTTTTTCATTTCATTTTCGCGGTGTAGTTTACGCAAAAATGCAACGTGTCTCTACAATCAAGATCCCATATTTAGCCATTAGATCAGTAAAATCTTTACAAATTGCCACAAAAATTATATTGTGCACAATATAATTTCACAAAATACATAATAAAGACATGGAAAATAGCATATACAACTTTACGGCAAATAATGTTGCTCAACAGCAAATCCCACTAAGCAATTTTAAAGACAAAGTCATACTCATTGTTAATACTGCAAGTGCGTGTGGCTTTACTCCTCAGTATCAAGGTTTACAGGAATTGTATGATAAATATCAACAACAAGGCTTAGAAATCCTTGCTTTCCCGTGCAACCAATTTAAACAACAAGAACAAGGTGATGACACTGAAATTAAGCAATTTTGTGATCTAAACTTCAATATTAAATTCCCTTTATTTGCAAAGATAGACGTGAACGGTAGTAATGCTCATCCGTTATTTACTTATCTAAAAGACCAAGCCCCTGGATTATTGGGTAGCAAAAATATTAAATGGAATTTCACCAAATTTTTAATTTCCAAAGAAGGCAAAGTAATTAAACGATTTGCCCCGATCACCAAACCAGAAAAGCTCGAAAAAGACATTATTAAACTGCTATGAGCGATTTACTAAAGCTAGATCAACAGCTGTGTTTTAGAATTTATAGCATTAGTAAAACCATGAATCGCTTATACGCGCCCTTGTTAAAAAAACTGCAGCTCACTTATCCTCAGTATCTAGTCATGCTGGCCCTATGGGAGCACAAAGAAGCCATGACTGTCAGCCAACTCGGGCAAACATTAGATTTAGATTCAGGAACGCTATCGCCATTGTTAAAACGCATGGAAAACCAGTCATTACTTACTCGTTCAAGGTCTTTGGCGGATGAACGTAGTGTAAAAATTGAATTAACGGCCCATGGCAAAAACATTAAAAAGGATGCGAAGCATATTCCGGCTAAGCTGTTTAATTTAACGGGATTATCACATCAAGAAATGAAAGCGTTGCGATCAGGTTTAGATCTATTAATGGCTAATATCAAAACAACTGAGGGCTAATAATCTCGCCCTCAGTTTGCAGTTTATATATTGGTTAAATCAGGCGTTAGGCGAATAAGGTATTGTGCAGTTGTTCAACGACAGTATTAGCGTCATTTTCGGGCACTAGAAAACACAAGTTATTTGCGCTAGCACCATGACAAATCATCCGAATATTAAAGTCATTAATTTTATCAAATACGCTGCGACCTAGCCCTTTGGTTGCGTGTAGGCCATTACCAATGACCGCAACCAAAGACAAGCCATGCTCAACGCTAACCTCACAGAGCTGTTCTAACTCTTTGACAACCGAGTTAGTTAACAATTGCTGCGTTGTGCCAGTGGGATTATCAAAGGTTAATGCAACACTGATCTCACTGGTAGTAATTAAATCAACACTTAATTCATGTTTGGCCAAAATGCTGAAGACTTCTGCGAGAAAACCATTAGCATGCAACATTGCCGGACTTTTAACCGTTACTAGGGTTTGCTCTCGGCGTAAGGCTATTGAGCGGTAAGTCGGGTTAGATTCGACCTGTTGCTGAATTTTTGTTCCGCCTTTTTCTGGTTCTTTACTAGAGCCGACAAACACCGGAATATTTTGTCTCATGGCTGGGATCAAAGTTGCTGGATGCAAAATTTTTGCGCCAAAAGTAGCCATTTCAGCCGCTTCACCAAAACTTATTTCTTTTATGGCTTTGGCTTGGTCGGTGATCCGAGGATCCGTTGTGAAAATACCTACCACATCTGTCCAAATGGATAAGTTATCAGCATTCAACGCTTCAGCTAGCAACGCCGCACTATAATCAGAACCACCTCGACCTAAGGTAGTAGTGTTGTCTAATCCGTCTTGGCCAATAAAACCTTGGGTGACAATCACTTTATTGCTAAGTTTGTTGGCTAATAGCTCGACACAATTAACTCGAAGTTGTTCAACATCGACAACCGCTTTACCATATAAACTATTGGTTTTCATTACTTGGCGAACATCAAAGTACTCGCCATTAACGCCAACAGACTGAAGCACCTGAGCAAAAATCAATGAACTCATTTGCTCACCAAATGATAAAATCACATCGGCAGTTTGCACGCTGTGTTTTATTGATTGTTGCGCGGCGTGTTCAGCTAATTTAACCAATAGCTTATCTATTTGCTCATTAAGCGCGGTCTCTGCTTCAAGGTGCTGAGTAATATTGCGCTGTATTTTTAATATCTTGGCAATAATGTCTGCTTGTTCTTCGTTTGAAATACTTTCTTGGCTTAAACGCACTAAATAATTAGTTACGCCGGCACTGGCAGAAACTACCACAAGTCGGTTTGATTGATCACTTTTGATGATATTGGCACAGCGCAACATCGCTGCATGATCAGCAACGCTTGTACCACCAAATTTAGCAACAGTTAACGTGGATAGTTGAGCAGTCACAAGACCACCTCACAATTATTAACGAAATAGATTGACGCACACATGATTATATTTTTTAACATCTAAAAGTCTCCCTAACAACTTACGATAGCTAACACTGCCATTAACAAGTTGTACTAATACAAGGAAGAGCGTGACTGAGCAGTAAAGTGGGAGCCAAAAGCATAAGACTAAACTTTTTCAGCCAGAAGCTCTCCACCACTTTGGTGACAGTCCTAGGGATTCAGCCCTAGCAACCGAATGGAATATGCCACTCATATTCGCACCCTCGGCAATACCTCCCTCAATAACGGTAATAGGAATGTGGTTCCTAACGTTATCTACCTAGTCATTGCGCCTCTTCTGGTGTCGCCATTAAAAACAAATTAGCACTTTTGCTATTTGTAATTAAATTACACAACTGCGCTATTAGAACCGATTTACTGGTGAAAATCAACAGCCTTTTAGACGTCTATTCTAAAAAAATTATCAGCTGAATCTGCTGCTAATACTATTAAATAATTGTTATAGTGTACAAAAACAACCAGTAATGAAAATTATGGATCTTTTTCTACTTAAAAAAGTCATTAGCGCGTTAATTATGCCGCTCAGCATAGTCATCATCTTGCTGATTATCGCTATCATTTTGCATCGTAAAAAACCTCAGTTTAGTTTTAAATGTTTACTATTAAGCACATTCCTATTAATAGTAACAAGCATGGGGCCTTTTGCCGATTGGGTGATGAAACCAATAGAAGACAACTATCCTGTTTATACAAAAAATCCACTACCCATTGATTATATTATTGTACTCGGATGCGGACACACCAGTGATAATGCACTACCGGCAACCAGTCAATTGAAGGCTTGTTCGTTGCAGCGTCTAGTTGAAGCAGTGAGAATTTATCAACTTCACCCAGAAGCAACTATTATTACCTCAGGCCATGCATTTGGTGATCCTATGTCTAACGCCATGAAAGTTAAGGAAGCGGCAGTAAGCTTAGGGGTTCCAGCAGAAAAAATTCTTACCGAAAATTTTCCTAAAGATACTGAAGAGGAAGCCGAATTAATTGCGCCCAGAGTCAAAGATCATCAATCTATCCTTATTACCAATGCCGACCATATGCCGCGTGCAATACAATATTTTGCAGAGCAAGGGGCTTACCCCATTGCTGCGCCAACCAGTCATTATGTAAAAGATAATAAAATGGATAAACATTGGGGCTACTTTATTCCTAACAGTGATAATTTAACGCAAACAACCACTGCTTGGTACGAAACATTAGGCCGGATAGTGCAACAATTAAAGCAGCTAACGAACTAGCTGCTTAAACAATTAGACTGGATTATCAATATCAACAAAGGTAGTCGCGATGCCAAGTTCTTGTTGAATATACTCGCCTAACGCTTTGGCGCCATATCGCTCTGTGGCATGATGACCTGCAGCAAAAAAATGAATATCCATTTCACGCGCAACATGAGTGGTTTGCTCAGACACTTCACCCGAAATAAAAGCATCAATTCCCTGCTCCGCCGCTAATTCGATATAGCCCTGTCCACCGCCACTGCACCAAGCAACCGTTTTAATCGGTTTATTTGATTCAGGCGCTATGTGTAAACATTTTCTCGTTAGCGTTGTTTCAATTAAGTGCTCAACATCTGCTGCGCTCTGCGCCTGATCAAACTCACCTTTCACAGCAACACTCAGCAAATTACCAACCTCTAGAGGTTCAACATTATTAATGCCAAATAACGTTGCTAATTGCGCATTATTGCCAAGTTCAGGATGAACATCTAACGGCAAATGATACGCAAACAGATTAATATCATGCTCAAGAATTGCTTTTATTCTCGCGTGTTTCATACCGCGAATAACGGCAGATTCATTTTTCCAAAAATAACCATGATGAACAATAATGGTATTCGCGTTTTCACTAATCGCCCGATCGATAAGCGCTTGAGTTGCCGATACCCCAGTTACTACCTTGTTAATGACATTAGCGCCCTGAATTTGTAATCCATTAGGGCAATAATCTTTAATACTTTCCGGCTTAAGTAATGCGTTCAAAAAACGCTCAAAATCATCACGTTGCATTTGTTGACAAGTCTAATTGAGTAATACCCCCATCATAAGGTAAAACAACTTTATGCTTCAACATTTATGCTTTAATAAGTTTATTAATATATTAGGGGGTTTGTTGATATTTCATCAGCTTGATAATTGCTTTCTATTTAACATGACTACTTTACCAAAATAACTCTCAAGCAAAGTTTACGAAATACATCGTAAATTCAAACTATTAGCATTTTTAAAAATGATTTGGACAGATTTATTTACATTTATTATCACAAAAACATCAATAGAGTGTATCTATAGGCGAAAGTTTTTGATAAAACATTCATGTCATAATTTTCTATTTATAACAAAGTGTTAACATTTATTGTAAAAGAATGCTGGATTTGACAACACATAATAAAAACACAAAGGAACACGGAATATGAAATCTCAAATAATGAAAAAGCATGCCCTCTTTATTGCTATTTCTACCTCATTACTTGCAGCCCAAAGCTCATCAGCAATGGCAGCGGAAGAAGAAGTAGAAAGAATTGAAATTACTGGCTCTCATATCAAACGTACAAATATGGAAGGCCCATCGCCGGTCACGAGCTTATCACAAGAGGACATATCAAAAAGTGGCGTAACTGACTTGATCAGTCTGTTTACTAAACTCCCTATATCTGGTCAAGGTACCTTCTCTACACAAGCAAACAGTAGTGATGATACTGCGAACGGTGGCTCTAGTGTCTCACTACGTGGCTTAGGAGCAGACTCTACACTTATACTTGTCAATGGTCGCAGAGTTTCAGTATCGCCATTTGCAAAAGGCATTGATACCGCATTCGTCGATATCAATAACATTCCATTATCAGCTATCAAACGCGTTGACATTTTGAAAGATGGCGCCTCGGCAACTTACGGTTCAGACGCTGTTGCAGGTGTTATTAATGTTATTTTACGAGACGATGTTGATGGTGCTGAAGTTACTGCAAAAGTGGGGACAACAGCCGATGGCGGTGGTGAAGAAAAAAGCGTAAGTCTAGTTTTCGGTAACTCTACTGAAAAATCTAATCACACTTTTATCATGGAGTATTTTGACCGTGAAGAAGTATTGTATGCAGATAGAGATTATTCGAAAACATCTAACCAAGCAGCGCGAACTGGCAACCCTTTAGCTACTGATTTTAGAAGTTCATCGGGTATTCCAGGGACTATAGCATTAGCGTCAGATCCATCAAATAGATTAATTGATACCTTTGGCAACGACGTATGTTCTGCCGAAGATTCAGATCCAGCTAACAATTTATGTCGATACGACTATGCGCCGTATATGACGATGATCCCTGATGCAGAGCGCTTCAGCTTCAACTATATGGGAAGTTACGAAGTTAACGATACATTAGAAGCTTTTGCTGAGCTAAACGGTCAAAATTCTAAGTCTGTCGTTCGTGGTGCAGGTAGCCCGAGCTTTAACGAATTATTTATGTCGGGAGACAATGTTAACCACCCTTTTGCTGACATGCCAGATCATGAGTTTTATCAGCAAGACTTAACTATGCGTCGCCGTACCGTAGATATTGGTAACCGAGAAAAACGTGTAGATAGCGATTATTACCGTGCAATTATCGGCCTAAAAGGTGAATTAGGTGATTGGAGCTGGGAAACGGCTTATAGCTATATCAAAAGTGAATCAACTGAGCGCGGTGTAGACGGTTTCCCCAACTCTCGTCGTATCCAAGAAGCCATTGATAGCGGTTTATGGAATCCTTTTGAGCCTTCAAGTAACTCTCAAGAGTCATTAGATTACATCGAAACTACTACCACCCGTATTGGTAAATCAACAACTCGTTCTTATGACTTTAAATTCTCAGGTCCTATCATGGAAATGGAACATGGAGACATGTACTTAGCGGTTGGTGCTGAGTACCGTGAAGAAGCGATTAGTGATAACCCTGATGATCAATTCTTACGTGGTGATATTTTTGGTACTGAGGCGACACAAGCCAATGGTCAACGTGATAATACCGCTATATTTGGTGAGTTAATCGTACCTGTACTCGATACTTTAGAATTTCAGTTTGCTGTCCGTCATGAAGACTATAGTGATTTCGGTACTACCACCGATCCGAAAGTTTCATTTTTATGGACGCCTAGTGAAGATTTAAGTCTACGTGGTTCTTATGGTACAGCCTTTAGAGCACCATCATTACATCAATTAGGTTTAGGTCGTACTGACGAATCTCCAAACTTAGTCGATACCGCTCGATGTGCTGCCATTGGCGATCAAGACCGTGCCTGTGATCCTCAAGAGTATACCGCTGTCTTTGAAGGTAACCCAGATCTAGGTCCAGAAGAGTCAAAAAGCTATAACTTAGGTATCGTATACAATATCTCTGACGATTTAAATTTCTCTGTTGACTACTATAATTATGACATTGAAAATATTATTGATTCAGATACACAGTTCCTGATGGACACCCAAGGTTTAAACCAAAGTGTTGTTATGCGAAGACCAACTTCAATTGCTGGCGATCCTGGTGAAGTTATTCAAGTAAATGATAGCTTCCAAAATATTGGTGACCTAAAAACATCTGGTTTAGACATTGATGTTCGCTATAACCTTGAAACAGAAATGGGCCAATTCAAATTCGGTTATGTACTAAATTATGTACTCAATTTCGAAGACTACAAAGCAACAGAAGAAGGTGGATTTGAACAACCTGAAATGCGTTGGACAGCTTCAATGGATTGGGTGCAAGATGACTATAGTGCAACGGTTGCAGTAAACTATATAGACGAATTTAAGCAGGAGCCTTCAGTGATAGCTCCAGGTATCGATATGGTCGACTCTATGATGACCGTTGATACTTCATTCAACTATTATGGAATAGAGAATACCGTGCTTTCAATTGGCGCTACTAACCTATTCAATGAAGAACCTCCATTTGCATATCACGACTTTATGGGCTTTGTCGTTAATGTTCATAGTGGTCAAGGACGATTTGCCTACTTAAAAGCTTCTTATAAATTTTAAGTTAACACTGTAAATATTTAAAAAGCCGCATTAGCGGCTTTTTTTATGCTCTTGCACAAATTTCCAAAGCATTTAAATTATTTATAATATATGTGCTGTCACAATAATTCTCATCATTAAAATATATTGATTACCTTGATTTATACAAATAATCATTGTTTACAACTTTATTCGATGAACTCATAGTCGGTACTTTCACCGAATCAAATTTAGGTCTTAGCTGCCATTTAGGTTTTATTGGCGTCAATGGCAACACGCGTTTTTTAGCGACGATGACATATATAGAGCCCAAACTCGGTAAATAGTTTTCAGCAAACTCTCGCCAATGTTTTGCAATAACGCCCTCTCCGACCTTATTCATTAATGTAGTATGTAAACAGCGCTGATCAGCCAATATTTCATAGCCCATCAAATGTAGCCAATCTTTTACCCGCATTGGTGAAAAGAACCTTTCGTTCCATGGCGCCCGTTGACGTCGATAAGGCATAAGTTTATTTAAACCGGCCAAGCTAAAAGGGTTATAGCCTGTGATAATTAAATAGCCATTAGGGATCAACACCCTATTAGCCTCCCGCACTACGTGATGCGGATCTAAAGTGAACTCTAATGCATGGCTTAATACGCAAACATCAACACTATGCTCCAATAATGGTAAATCATCGATGTCAGCGAGAATATCTCCCTCGCCCTCCTGCTGAGACAATGTTAGTTGATGTTTAATTGGGCTTTCTTCAGTAGATATCGCACCACTTAAGGCTCCAATTTTAAGTAAATGATAGCCAAAAAACTTAGGCCACCATGGCGCTAATTGTTGCTCTATTTCTTTTAAAATAGTTGCCCCGTTTGGCAGAGCTTGCCATGATTTTGGAAAAAAAGGCTGTCGAAAAGCTAATGCAGGTTTCATCAACATCAAACTTAATAGATAATTAGAAGCGTTATCTATATTGAGGACGAGTTATGACTCAAAGTCAAATCAAAGTTGTTGCGATAAAAGCATTTTCTGACAATTATATCTGGGCACTACACTCAGCCACCACTTCGAACATTTCACTCGTCGATCCCGGTGACGCTGAAGTTTGTATTCGTTATATTGAAGATAATAGTCTCATCTTAAGCAATATATTAATCACCCATCATCATGCCGATCACACCGGCGGTATCAAAGCATTGAAAGACTATTGCCAACACCGTCAATGGCCGCTCAACATTTACGGCCCCGCACATGAAAACATCCCATGTTGTCAGCATCAGTTAGTCGACAATGACGTCATTAGTATTGATAACGAGTATTGCTTTAAGGTCATTGAGTTACCGGGTCATACCTTAGGTCATATCGCTTATTTTAGTAATGAAGCCGGCGTACTATTTTGTGGCGATACTTTATTTTCTGGCGGTTGTGGCAGGATATTTGAAGGCACAGCCCAACAAATGCACCACTCTCTATGTAAATTATCAGATTTACCCGAGAAGACTCGCGTTTACTGCGCTCATGAATATACTTTGGCAAATCTTAATTTTGCCTTAACGGTTGATCCCAATAATCCAGAGTTAATCCAATACTATAATCAAGTTACTCAGCTCAGAGAGCATGATAAGTCAACTATCCCAACTTCAATTTTGGTAGAGAAAAGCATTAACCCCTTTTTACGATGCCATACCAAAGACTTACAACACTCTGCACAAGAATTTGCTAAAGCGGAAACTTTAACGCCACTAGAAACCTTTACGATAATAAGGCGTTGGAAAGACAACTTTTAATCATCGAGTTTAGCGCTTAATGTTGAATAACACCGTTAAATAAGTAACACTTAACACCTAATATTACTAAACAGATTTTCCATGAAATATTTACCTGTTTCTTTGTCCATAGCTATTCTAATTACCGGTTGCCAAAGCACTTCGTTTCAGGCAACGCAGCACCATGATGATAATTTGGTTGTCGGCAATATTGCCAGCCCAAATGACATAAATCATGCCTTACTCACTGATGAGTCTGTTGATGTTATCCATCCGGTTGCCGATATTGATTTTACTGTCTCAGACGATGTAATTGATGTCTCTGACGACATCTGGCAACGTATACGTGCTCAGCTCAGTTTTAATGTTCCTGAAAATGATCGCGTACTTGCCCAGCGTAACTGGTATGCCAAACACCCTTCCTATTTAGATCGTGTTGCCAAACGCGCTGAGCCTTTTCTTCATTACATTGTTGAAGAGCTTGAAAAAAATGATATGCCGATTGAAATGGCTTTACTGCCAATCGTTGAAAGTGCATTTGATCCCTTTGCCTATTCTCACGGTCGCGCCTCTGGCATGTGGCAGTTTGTGCCTGGTACTGGTAAACGGTTTGGCATGAAACAAAACTGGTGGTATGACGGACGACGCGATGTCGTGGCGTCGACACAAGGCGCAATAAAATACTTAAAATATTTAAACAAATTTTTTGATGGCGATTGGTTACTAGCACTTGCTGCGTATAATTCTGGTGAAGGAAGAGTTCGGCGCGCGGTTAGAAATAATGCTCGAAAAAATAAACCCACGGACTTTTGGTCACTAGATTTACCTAGAGAAACCAGAGCGTATGTGCCCAAATTACTTGCGCTCGCTGATCTCATTAAACGTCCAGAAGATTTTCAGATAAAGCTGTATGAGATAGATAACAACCCTGTGCTCACACAAGTCGATGTGCAATCACAGTTAGATCTCGCAAAAGCGGCACAACTGGCCGATCTTTCTTTGGCAGAACTACAACGCTTGAACCCTGGTTTTAATCGTTGGGCAACTGATCCCGATGGTCCTCACTATTTATTGATCCCTAATAATAAATTGGAAAAATTTACTGAAAAACTAAGTAAATTAGAAGAAAAAGATCGACTTGCCTGGCAACGTTACGAAATAAAGTCCGGCGATAGCCTAAGTACAATAGCAAATAAATTTAATACCACTACCGCGTTAATTAAAAAGATAAATAATGTCAAAGGTACGCAGATCCGAGCTGGTAAACATTTATTAATTCCAATCGCTGCGCAATCACTTGATAGCTACATCTTTTCTCAGGACCAGCGATTAGCCTCCAAGCAAAGCCAGCAGCAAGCAGGGAAGAAAACTGTTTATAAAGTGCGTTCGGGCGACACCTTATGGGATATCGGGCGTGCACATAAAGTCAGTACACGTAGCATCGCTAAATGGAATGGTATGGCACCAAGAGATACTATTAAACCTGGCCAAAGCTTGGTTATATGGCAAAAAACGTCTGGTGTTACGGCAGAGCGGACGAGGCCTGCAGAACAGGCTGTTATGAGAAACATCACCTATAAAGTGCGTCGCGGTGACTCATTTGCCCGTATCGCAGACAAGTTTAATGTCACTATTAAAGATATTGAACGCTGGAATCGATTGAGTCGCAAGAAATATCTACAACCCGGTCAATTATTAAAGTTGTCGGTCGACGTCACTAATAGCATATAAAAAATAGCACTGAGCAACTGAGCACTTAGACAAAGCAACAATCATAAAAAAGGCTGAAAATATTCAGCCTTTTTTATTGCCTAACACAGTCAATATTACGTGCTGGGCAACGCCTCCGTTAACATAGCCTTCGTTTGCTGAACGATTTCTTTCAATGTTTTAGCATCAAAACCTGACAGTCTAGGTGTATGTATATGCCCTACAGGCAAGACTGGATTATATAAGTTACGCAATAATATACTTCGATAAGATATTTCATTAGACAAATAGCCGCCGCCAGAGCCTTGTACAGAGGTTTGGTTGGCTAAGGCTTTTAAGTTTTTTGGCGTGATGGTTGACGTTAACGTCGTCACTTTATGGTTATCATTTACCTTAAAAGGCGATTGCACAGCCATCATGGCTTTACTCGGTAAACTAAATTGCACAAATTCAGGTCCCTTAAGGGGCTCACCTTTTAGCAAGGGCTGTAATGGCCTTTGTCCATTTGCGCCAGTGTAGACATTAAGATTGTCTGGCGCGTTCGCACTGCGTCTTAGTCCTGGAAATCTTTCTAAATCAAAATGCTCTCTACCCATACTGACAGTTACAACCATATCAACATCATATTGTTTAATATAAGGTGTTAATAGTTCTTCAATCATGCCTTGATCGAAATCAGTAAAACGTACTGGCACGATCAATGTTTCAATTTCAGCACTTTGACCGTCTTTACTGATCACTAGATCATCAAACGCTAACGCGACTGCCCCTGAAGGGTTGCTTTGATTAATGTGTTTATCAAGAAAAAAGGGATCAAATCCTGTCACTAGAATTTTTTTAGCCGTACCTCTATCAAATTTCACGTCTTGCTGACCGCGTGATAACAGTTCAAATTTCCACATCAACTTTTGTTGTTGCGTCGGTAACAAGCTTTTAAAGGTTTGAGTTTGCCTTAACGCACGAGTCATTTTTAACCGGGCCCAATATAATGCACGATCATCAAAATCATTTTCATGATTAAAAGACTCAACAGCTTCGCGCCATACACTTTCACCATGTCGAATAACTAATTGCGTCAATGCAGTAAGATTTCTGGCTTGCGATAATTGCAGCGCAAATTTGTTAACTCGGCTATCAAGTCGATTAACAACGTTATTCATCGCTTGCTCAGCTTTTTCTATTCTTAGCTCTTCTACTGTTAGTTCATTGTAATTTTCAGCATTGACATTTATGGTCAACAAAAATGAACTTAGTAGTGCTAATTCAGTGAGTAAGTAACGATATTTTTTAACCCGATAAGCCATGTTAGGTATTCTCTTGCCCAATTAAAATGAATTGATATAAATCAGCGAACTAACGAAATAGTACTGACTCTTTTTTAAACCAGTATACACAAAAAATAATGGATAAAATGGCAAAAACTGTTGACGACATTAAGATATAAATCAGCATAGTGTAATCTATAGTCCCTTTTAATATTTCTTTGATAGCCAAGGCAACATTGGAAATGGGTACTAACGACCACAGCCAATCTAGTTTTATCCCTGGTAACATTGCCACCATTATTGGGAAAAAACCCAACATTGATACAGGTCCCATATAGTTCTGGGCTTCTTTGAAACTACGTGCATAAATTGATATAGATAACAACAAGCCCGCAAAAATCCCAGAAACAGGGACCAGCATTAATAGAATAAGTAATAAATCACTGGCGGTAAACGATGCAAACACTTCACGGACGACATCAATATTGGCAAACTCACCAATAATAAAACTCCACAGCGATAAACTAAATACCGCTATCAGCGCCGTGATGATCCCCGTAGTCATAATGGTCAGATACTTACCTAAAACTATTGAGATACGCGAAATGGGGGTGAGTAGAAGTGTTTCTAAAGTACCGCGTTCTTTTTCTCCAGCGCCTAAATCAATTGCTGGATACATAGCCCCCGTTAAGCAAAGTACGATCAGTAAATACGGCAATAAGCCACCAACTTGTTCACCGACATTCTCCCTTTGATCGGCGGTATTTATAACTTCAAGGGATATAGGCGTTGTCAGTCGTTCATATTGTTGTTCGCTTAATGACAACTCGGCTAATTTTTGCTGACGAAGGGTGTTGCTATATTGAAGAAATACCTTATCGACTTTGCTTTTTACGCTGTTTAATTGTGACGCACCATTAAAGTAAATTTGCCAATTATCTTTTTGATTATTAGCAATATTTTGTTCGTGAGATTGGTTAACCTTTATCACTACGTCAATTTGTCCGTTTTGTATCGCCTGTTTAATTTCCTGGTCTGTATTTAACGATAAATCAATTTGAGTAAAGTCACGATGATAAAATAATGTTTGTGAAAACTTCGGCGCTTTATCGGCATTAATCAGCGTATATTTTAACACTTTTTGTTGTTCATCCATCGCTACATTAGCGACTACAACTCCCATAACAGCGAAAATAACCGGAAAAATTAACAACGGTAGTGCGATGATAAAAAATAGGGTTTTGCGATCGCGTACGAGCTCTAAAAGCTCTTTCAAATAAATTTGCCACATAGCTAATGGTTCTCGGTTGACGCAAGCATTTGCATAAATGCTGCGCGTAAATCATGACATTGAGTTTGCTCTTGCAACTGTCTAATATCGCCATCAAAACAACTACTCCCCTGATTAATGATGGCAATTTTGTCGGCAAGCATTGCCACTTCATCAAGATGATGGGTTGAAAAAATAACCGCTTTACCTTGCGCTTTATATCGCTGGATGAAATCTAAAATCACTTCCGTCGCCATAATATCTAACCCTGTAGTGGGTTCGTCTAGGACAATGATTTCGGGCTGATGGATAACCGCTCTGGCGATCGATATTTTTTGTGTCATCCCTGAAGACAACGTATCAACACGACGGTGTAAGTAGGAACCGATGCCAAGTTGTTGGTATAACGGCTCACTGTATTGTGCTATTTGCTGCCCAGACATACCATGTAGTTTGGCGAAATACTCAATATTTTCTTTAGCGGTGAGTCGACTATACAAACCTGTTTTGGTGGATAAAAAGCCTATTTTCTCTTTAGCGACTCTAGCATTTTCTATTACATTGATACCATCAACAATTATCTCGCCTGAATCAGGTTTTAACGCGGATGCCAAAATCCTTAACGTCGTGGTTTTCCCCGCTCCGTTTGGACCTAGCAAGCCTAAAACTTGTCCTCTATCACAACTAAAACTCACCTTTTTTAGCGCTTGAAAATGGTTGCTTTGCTGTCTTTCGTCATGAGATTCGTGCAAGAACTGTTTTTTTGCTTCTTTACTCAATGTAAAAGATTTACTCACTTGTACAACTGATATCATAAAATGGTCGGCCACCTAAACAGGAACACATTTAACTTATTGTATCGATTAAGAAATAACTAAGCTATTTTTATGAGATATATTTTTTTCCTATAGATTTACATATCTTATGCATTTCTTATGTATTAAAAAACACAATTTACTATTGCTTTTTCCTACAGAAATGGCACAGTGAATCAACGGACGGCTAGCGGTCCGTTTGCAGTTTTAGATGAAAGTTTTCAAACCTCTCGCCAAAATGCAAAAATAGCTTGTTGCCTTCGACAGCTATGGCAAGCAGCTAAAGATAAAGCTTTAGCACAACTTTTTATAAGTTCTCACAATTTGATTGTTTTAATAATAAATAAAGGAGTAGCGCTTCAATGTGTTCGATCTTTGGTATATTAGATATAAAAACAGGTGTAGAGACATTACGTCCCAAAGCACTAGAGTATTCCCGCCTTTTACGTCACCGTGGCCCTGATTGGTCTGGTATTTATAACAATGACAATGCGATTTTAGTACACGAACGCTTGTCGATTGTTGACACCGAACACGGCGCACAACCACTATATAATCAAGAAAAAACCCACGTACTTGCTGTTAATGGCGAAATTTATAATCATAAGACTCTTGCTAGCCAACTCAATGTCGACTATCAGTTTCAAACTAAATCTGACTGTGAAGTCATCTTGCCGTTATATGAAGAATTTGGTGTAGATTTTATCGATAAGCTGCACGGTATGTTTGCCTTTTGCTTATATAACGAAACCGATAATTCCTATTTGATCGCCCGTGATCACATCGGTATTATCCCGCTGTATACTGGCTACGACGCTGAAGGAAATTTTTACGTCGCTTCAGAAATGAAAGCACTGATGCCTATTTGCAAAACCGTTAGCGAATTTCCTCCCGGGCATATATTAGATAGTCGTGTTGGTACAGTGCAAAAATATTACAAACGCAACTGGCAAAAATATGAAGCAATAAAAGATAATTTTACCAGCAAAGTAAAATTGCGCGAGGCTCTTGAAGAGTCTGTTAAAAGTCATCTAATGACCGATGTGCCCTATGGTGTTTTACTTTCTGGTGGTTTAGATTCATCGCTTATTTCGGCTATTACGCAAAAATTTGCCGCACGTCGAGTGGAAGATAACGATTTAGCCGAAGCTTGGTGGCCTAAAGTTCACTCATTTGCCTGTGGCTTAGAAGGCTCGCCTGATCTCGAAGCCGCGCAAAAAGTAGCTGATAGCATTGGCACTATCCACCACAGTGTTTTATTCACAGAGCAAGAAGGTATCGATGCACTTAAAGAAGTGATCTATCACCTAGAAACCTATGATGTCACGACGGTTCGTGCTTCTACGCCCATGTATTTAATGGCACGAAAAATTAAAGCCATGGGGATCAAGATGGTGTTATCCGGTGAAGGTGCTGATGAAATATTTGGTGGTTACTTGTATTTTCATAAAGCCCCTAACGCCCAAGAGTTTCACGAAGAGCTAGTTAGAAAACTGGACAAATTACACATGTTTGATTGCTTACGTGCCAACAAATCAATGTCAGCATGGGGTATTGAAGCGCGCGTGCCATTTTTAGACAAAAATTTTATGGATGTTGCCATGCGCATTAATCCTGAAGATAAAATGTGTGGTAACGGCAAAATGGAAAAAGCGGTTTTACGTTCATCATTTGAAGGGTATTTGCCTGAAGAAATTTTATGGCGGCAAAAAGAGCAATTCTCTGACGGTGTCGGTTACTCATGGATCGATAGTTTAAAGGATTATATTGAGGCACAAGTAAGCGACCAACAGCTTGCCAGTGCAGCCTTTAAATTTCCAGTCAATACACCTGATACTAAAGAAGCTTATTTCTACCGCAGTATATTTGAGGAGCATTTTCCACTGCCCTCGGCTGCAGATTGTGTGCCTGGTGGTAAATCGGTAGCCTGTAGTACACCTCAAGCGCTTGCTTGGGATGAAAGCTTTAGTAAAATGGCCGATCCTTCAGGTCGGGCAGTCTTGAGTGTTCATAACGACAGTTATAGTTCATAATAAACTCACTCATTGGAGCCGGTAGCGACAAATAAAGCTATCGGCTTTTTTATACCCGTCATTAGACTATCTCTAAAAAAGTGTATTTCCTTTTCTACGGTTACTTCGATAAAACACTTTCAAAAAAACATTTTCGGCGTCATGCTATAGCAATAAAAATAAAGTGCTCATACAACAATAGGATCATTCAATGAAAAAAACATTGATCGCAACATCGTTATGCATAGCCACATGCCTGTCAACGTCAGTTGTAGCTACTACTTCCCCCGAAAAACTAGACGGCTATCTCGCGCAATATACCCCCTATAAAATGCATTACGATGCTAGTCACTTTGACGAAACTGACAAACTTATTTTAAAAAAACTCGTCCAAGCGGCAACGTTACTCGACCAAGCCTATTGGCAACAAACATCCAAATATGGCAAAGAACTAAAAGATGCCCTTGAACTTGTGCAAGACAACAGCGAAGCTCAAAAACTGCTAACTTTGTTAAAAAGAAATGGTGGACCATTTGAACAACTAAATAATAATACTGCTTTTATGGGCTATCAATCTTACTACCCTGGACAAGAATTTTATCCTAGAGGTTTGAGTGCTGAAGACTTTAAAGCTTATTTGAATACCCTATCTCAAGAGCAACAAAAAAACTTCATGTCGCCCTATACCGTCATTAGGAAAGACGGCAAAGGCGGCTATAAAGCGATAAGCTACTACCAAGCCTTTAAAGCGCAACTCGATCCAGTGATCAATTTATTAAATGAAGCTGCAGATTTATCAGATAATCAATCATTTGCCGATTTTCTTCGTTTAAAAGCTCAGGCCTTAAAAACTGATAATTATTTTGATGCAGACGTTGCATGGATTGATCTTAAAAATAACAAATTTGATATCGTCTTTGGACCATTTGAAACCTACGACGATGGCATTATGGGCGTAAAAGCAAAGTATCAAGCTTATATTGAAATTGTCGATAAGGCCGAGTCAGCAAAGTTAGATCTATACACTCAGTATCTGCAAGAAATGGAAGATAACCTCCCTATTCCGAAGGAATATCATTCGGTAGTTGGTGGTTTAACAACAAAATTTGTTGTCGTGCGTGACATTATTCGCACAGGTATGGCAATCACTGGTTATCAAGCGGTAGCGACTAATTTACCTAACGATCCCAAAGTCCACGAACAAAAAGGCACTAAAAAAACATTTTGGAAAAATATGTTTGAAGCGCGTTTCAACGGCATAATCAAGCCCGTCAGTGAGTTGTTGATTGTCGAAGATCAACTCGCAAACATCTCTGATGATGGTTTCTTCCAATTTGTGCTCATGCATGAAATTAGTCATGCGCTGGGGCCTCGAACCGTTAAGGTCGGCGAGAAAAAAGGCATGGCAACCAATGCAGCCATAGGGCCAAATTACAACGCATTAGAAGAAGCCAAGGCCGATATAAGTGGCATGCATTCATTAATATATTTAATGGACAAAGGGGTAATTGACAAAAGCAGAGCGAATAACTTTTATACGTCCTACGTCGGCAGTCTATTTCGTTCTATGCGTTTTGGTCTAAACCAAGCACATGGTAAGGCCGCAATATTGTCATTAAATTACTTTGCTCAACATGGTGGTCTCATATTTGACGAAAGCACTGCCCGCTGGACCATTGACTATAAGCGCTTGCCAAGAAATGTTGCATCGCTAGCCAAAGAGTTATTGATTTTAGAGGGGGATGGCGACAACACCAAAGTACAAGCGTTTTTTGATAAGTGGGCAACCATATCTGCTAAAGTAGAAAAAAGCTTGGCTAAAGTTGATCATTTAGCAATTGATGTGTTGCCAGAATATGACATTAAGTGGCATTAATCACTCCTAGTTATACTGTGATAACATATAAAGAAGCCTTTACTTATATTAAGTTAAGGCTTTTTTCTCAGACATTTCATTAAAACACATTGATAAATTACACAGCGCTAACAATATCTTTAACCAGTGTTGGTCCTTGGTAAATAAACCCAGTATAAACCTGAACAAGTTTAGCTCCGGCAGCTAATTTTTCTTTAGCATCCGCTGCGCTGGAAATGCCGCCAACACCAATAATAGGCAGTTTATTATCGAGTGCTTTTGCCAATAACCTAATGACCTGAGTACTCTTTTCTTTGACGGGCGCACCACTTAATCCACCTTGTTCACCGCCATGCTTTATATGCTCAACACCTTCTCGAGATAAAGTGGTATTGGTCGCAATAACACCATCGATTTCATTAGTTATTAAACATTGCGCGATAGACTCTACTTCTTCTGCGGTTAAATCTGGGGCAATTTTGACCGCAATAGGAACATACTTTTTAAATTGCTCTGCTAATGATTTTTGTTCAATTTTTAATGCTGATAATAATTCGTTAAGTGCGTCACCATATTGTAAAGAGCGTAAACCTGGAGTATTGGGAGATGAAATATTTACCGTGATATAACTCGCGAAATCATAGACTTTACGCATGCAATAGATGTAGTCATCTTTCGCATTTTCATCTGGCGTATCTTTGTTTTTACCAATGTTAATGCCTAAAACACCATTAAATTTTGCTTTACGAACTTGATCAACCAGATAATCAACGCCTTTGTTGTTAAAGCCCATACGGTTAATAATCGCGTTCGCCTGTTCTAAACGAAAAATGCGCGGTTTTTCATTACCCGGCTGAGGTCTAGGAGTAACTGTTCCTATTTCAACAAAACCAAAGCCCATCGCTGAAAAAGCTTGAATACACTCGCCATTTTTATCCAACCCAGCAGCTAAACCAACAGGATTAGGAAACTCTATCCCCATGACATTAACTGGTTTCGCATCAATTGTTTGTTTATACAGTTGCCTAATAGGCGTTGCACCAGTGTTTTTTAATCCTTTGATGGTTAACTCATGGATTAACTCTGGATCAAACTGAAATAACACTTTTCGAATAGCCGAATAAAACATAGCACCTCTAGTTTATAATTTTGACAAAAAAATCCCCGCTCTTGGCGGGGATTCTATCATTTATTTTCCGGTGTCGCAGTTTAAACTTAACATCATCAGTTCGCGTAATGCCACTGAAAATTTAGCAAACTCATGTGTTTGACCCGTTCTAAAATCAGCAAGAATTTGTTTCCAACGTGCTAATGTTTGCGCGTTAATTTCAAACCAATTATCCAACATTGCTTCAGTATCAGAAACATCTGCTCTGCATTTTAATACAACCATAGTTAATGAACGCTGCTGCCAATCAAGTTCTTCTCTAAACGATGCTCTTGCTAACGCCTGCCAGTGATTTTGTACTGGTTGACGAGTGATTTGATCTAAGAACCAGTGTAAATCTAGTCTCACACCCAGTTTAAAGTATAAATCTGCTACGACGTCAACAGAACGTCCTTCTGACTGAACAATTTCAGCAATATCCATTGCAGAAAATAGCGTACTTAGTTGAGAAATACGTGCAGCGATATGTTTAGGAACGCCGGCATTAACTAAGTCTCCTTCTACACGTTTTAACTGCTCCGCTTCGTCTTCAACAATGTAGCTCTGAATATTCTCAGACATAGTCACAAATGTTGGGTGATAAAGCTCAATGGCCTGCTCAATGCTCAAGGCTTTATTGCGGTGACGTAAGAACCAACGTGTTGCCCGACGGACAGTGCGGCGCAACTGGAATAACATTTCTGTTTGCACTAAAGTCGATATTTGGTTATCCAAGTCTTCAATTTGATGCCAAATGTCAGCCATTTCAAATACAGCACTGGCCATGGCGTAACAATTTGCTATTTCTGCAACTGTTGCTCCTGTTTCTTCCTGCATACGATTGACGAAATTAAAGCCCATATCGTTGCCAATTTTATTCGCTAACTTAGTAGCAATAATTTCAGCTCGCAATGGATGCTCTTGCATTTGCTCACGATATTTTTTCTGTAATTGCTTCGGAAAGGCTTCAACTAATAATCGATCGTGATAAGGATTATCAGTAATTTCAGGATCAACCAAGTCTTCCTTCATCACCATTTTACTGTATGCCAATAGCACCGATAATTCAGGTCGAGTTAATCCTTTACCTTTAGCTACACGTTCGGCTATCTCATCATCATTAGGGATAAACTCTAACGCGCGATCAAGTTTACCCGAACGTTCCATTGCGTGAATAAAACGGGTTTGCTCTTTTAACTGATTGACGCCGCGCATAGCAGTGATTGAGAGAGAATGTGTTTGGCGATAGCAATCATCCAAGACAATTTCACCGACTTCATCAGTCATGTCATATAACAACTTATTACGTTGTTTAACGGTAAGATCGCCGCTTTGTACTAAGCTATTAAGTAATATTTTGATATTGACTTCGTTATCAGAACAATCAACACCACCAACATTATCAACAGAGTCTGCGTTTAATCTCCCCCCATTAGAGGCATACTCAATACGCCCTAATTGCGTTAGACCGAGGTTACCACCTTCGCCAACAATTTTGGCATTAAGTTCTTTACCATTAATTCGTAGGCTGTCGTTTGCTCTGTCACCGACATCAGCATTTGATTCACTTGAACCTTTAACGTAAGTACCAATACCACCATTCCAAAGCAAATCAACTTTCATTTTCAATAGCGCTTGAATTAACTCATTTGGCGCCATTGTTAGCTTTTGGGTACCCAACATTTTTTTAATTTGTGGTGTTAACTTAATAGATTTAGCCGAACGGTAGAAAATACCACCACCTTCTGAAATTAAGTCAGCATTATAATCTTCCCAGCTACACCCAGGTAAATTAAACAAACGTTCTCTTTCAATAAAAGAGCTTGCTGCATCTGGGTTAGGATCAATGAAGATATGTAAGTGGTTAAAGGCAGCCTGTAAACGAATATGCTTAGATAACAACATGCCATTACCAAACACATCCCCCGCCATGTCGCCAATAGCAACACAGGTAAAATCAGTGGTTTGACAATCAATATCAATTTCACGGAAATGACGTTTTACAGATTCCCATGCACCTTTTGCGGTAATGCCCATGCCTTTATGGTCATAACCAACACTTCCGCCAGAAGCAAATGCGTCACCCATCCAGAAGTTATATTCTTCTGAAATGCCGTTAGCAATATCAGAAAATGTTGCTGTCCCTTTATCGGCTGCAACTACTAAATAAGGATCGTCTTCATCTAAACGCACAACGTCTTGTGGAGGCACAACCTCACCAGCAACAATATTATCGGTTATATCTAATAAACCACGGATAAAGGTTCTATAACACTCTTGTCCCGCTTCAAATATTTCCTGACGGCTGCCATTGGGTAATTGTTTGCAGACAAATCCACCTTTAGCACCAACAGGAACAATCACCGTATTTTTAACTTGTTGTGCCTTAACTAAGCCCAGCACTTCGGTGCGGAAATCTTCACGTCGGTCCGACCAACGCAATCCGCCACGAGCAACCTTGCCACCACGAAGGTGAACACCTTCAACTTGTGGTGAATAAACAAAGATTTCAAATTGTGGCACTGGTTGAGGAATGTCAGTAATTTTAGACGGTAATAATTTAAACGATATATAAGATTTTTCGCCTTTATTCGGATCAGGTTGAAAATAGTTGGTACGAATAGTCGCATTCATCATTTCAACAAAACGACGAATAATTCTGTCGTCATCCAAATTGGCAACATTATCTAATGATGTTTCTATCTCTTCTAATAATTTAGCGATTACTTTTTCACTTGCTTTCGATTTAGGATCAAAACGTCGTATAAAGAATTTAATCAGCAATTCCGCTAAATTTGGATAACAAGCAAAAGTATCTTCTATGTAATTTTGGCTAAACGTACCGCCAATTTGACGCTCATACTTAGCAAAAGCACGTAATATCGACACTTCACGTCCACCAAGCCCTGCCCCTAAAATCAAACGGTTGAAGCCGTCATCTTCTAGCTCACCATTCCATACTTTTGCAAAAGCATCTTGGAATAATGTTTGTACCTTTTCTAAGTTAAACTGACCATCGCCAGTTAACAGCATAGAGAAGTCGAGTATCCAATGTGTATCTCCGTCTAAGGTTTTAACGGCATAAGGGCTTTCACCGATAACACGTAAGCCAAAGTTTTCCAACATTGGTAAAACGTCTGACAGATGTAATGGATCACCTGAATGAAACAATTTTAATTTAACAAAGCGACTATCTGCTTTTTCTTCCTGTGGTTGATAAAATAACATTTCTAAGGCGTTATCTTTTGATAACGCCTCAAATTTTTCAATATCAACAATTGCGGTGCCAGGTAAGACTTCATCTTTATATGATTGTGGGAATTTCACATATTTGCGGCTTAACTCTTTACCTAACGCTTCACCTTTATGTGAATGGAGTGCATCCGCTAATTTATCGTCCCAGCTTCTCGCCGCTTCATTCAAATTCTTTTCAATTTCTTTCACGTTAATGTCTGCTTTGGTTGATTTTACACGCACGATGTAATGGGTACGAGCTTGGGCCGACTCAGAAAAATAAGTAGTAAATTCGACTTCTTGATCGCTACCAAACGCTTCTTGCAACAACTGCTGTGTTGTCATTCTTAATTGGGTGTTATAGCGTTCACGAGGAACATAAACCATGCAAGAGTAAAAGCGATCAAATGAGTCTCGACGAATAAATAAGCCAGAATAATCTCGTTCCTGCATTTGTAAAATGCCGCGTACGTTTTTAAGTAACTCTTCGACTCTTGTTTGTAAGATTTCATCTCGTGGGTATGTTTCTAGGATGTTTATCAAAGTCTTATAGGAGTGTGTACCTTGGGCAAAGCCTGATAAAGCACAGACATCACGAACTTTAGCTTTGATTAATGGCAAATCTAAAGCGCTGTTAGTGTAATAAGCAGAGCCAAACAAACCAACAAAACGTTCTTCACCGATAACATTCCCTTTGTCGTCGAATCGTTTAACACCGATATAATCTAAGTGCGCAGGACGATGCACTCGAGAGCGAGAATTGGTTTTTGTTAATATCAGTAAATTTTTACCTAACGCGATTTCACGTGCTGATTCGCTCAATGTAGAAATAAAACGCTGCTTTGTTCCATTTGAATTTTTCATTAAGCCAAGGCTTGATTTTACATTTGCTTCTAATGCTACATCACCTTTATAAGCTTTTACATCATACGAGCGATATCCCATCAAAGTGAAATTATCACTTAGTACCCACTGTAAAAACTCAAACGCATCATCTTGCTCTCTTTTAGAGCAAGGTAATTTTGCTTTTTTCAAGTCATCAATAACTTCGCCTAAGCGTTTTCTCATCGGTTGCCAATCATTGACCGTTAATGAAATATCACCCACAACAGACAAAAGTTCTTTGGCTATATCATCAAGCACACTCTGGTTATTTTGACGATCTATCTCAATAAAAAACACAGTTTCAATTGAAGTCGATTTTAGCGATTTATCCGCAGCAGCAGATAACTGGGTAATTTGATTATTTTTGTCCCTAACAATTTTGATCGGACAATTAAGCATTAAATGTGGCGTTAAGCCAAGGCGACCTAAAGCAATACGTAAAGAGTCAACTAAAAACGGCATATCTCTTACGATTACTTCGATAATGGTATGGCTTGATTTCCAGCCATGCTTGGAGACTTGTGGATTAAACACTTTAATAACAGGAGAAAGGTCCTGATGGCCGTTGAGTGAATTCCATAAACTTAATGTCGCACCGTACATATCACTATCATTACGGTGGGCTAAATCTAGGGTAGAAATATTGCTATATAGAAGCTCAGAAAATTGCTCAACTAATGGAGCTGTTTCTGATGGAACTTTTTGCTGGATCAACTGAGCTACATTTTTAAGTATAACTGAGGGTAAACCGTCTACTAACGCCATGCCGTTTTCCTTTTGGATAAAACGCTTGAAATAATTTTTATATTAGTATTATTGTCTAACAGGATAGACTATATCGGCGATTTTATTAAGAATTCTAACGTATTGCGAGTGTTTTTTTCGATGTGACTCACGAAATATGTAACACGGTTGTAAATATTTCACAGAGCTATAATTGTTTATTCACTTGTTATAAATAGAAAATGACCTTTCGGCCATTTTCATGTTTATTTATGCACTAATTTAACGGTAAAAAATTTAGCCCTTTTTTTTCGTTGGCCATAAAAAAGTGGCGATTGCTGGTAACACTATCACTGCTGCAAGCATATTGACTAAAAACATGAAAGTCAGCAAAATGCCCATATCTACCTGAAACTTCAAATCAGAGAAAAACCACGTAGAAACACCTATGGCTAACGTAACTCCGGTAATGAGTACAGCGCTGCCTCGCTCTTTTAATGCAGATAAGTACGCTTGTTGAACGCTCTCACCATGACTTATGCGCATACTCATGGTCGATAAAATGTAGATACCATAATCAACACCTATCCCCACTCCAAGCGCAATCACGGGTAAAGTAGACACGGTTAAACCGATATCAAGCGCGGTCATTAACCACTGTGCTAAGGTAGACACCACGTATAAAGGGATCACAACGGCAATGGTCGCCCGTACACTTCTAAAGCTTAATAAGCACAATAGTATTACCGCACCGTATACATATAGCATCATAGGTAATTGAGCTTCTTCAACGGCTTCATTAGTTGCCGCCATTACTCCGACGGGGCCAGACGCTAACTTAAAGGTGATTTTGTCACTATTATATTCGTTGGCTGATTGTTTAACCGCTGCGACAACGCGATTTATGGTTTCCGCTTTATGATCTTCTAAAAACAAGATCACTGGCATAACACTGCAATCACTGTTAAGCAAACCACTTGATGATGGCACACGAGCAATAGACTGCACCAAAGTTTGTTGGTTACGAGATAATACTCGCCATTTAGGATTACCTTCATTGTACCCAGCATTCACTATTTTAGCGACTGAAGCCAAACTAATCGCAGATTGAACACCTGAGATATTTTCCATACGCCATTGAAAACGATCGATGATATCCATAGTGTCATAATAGGTACAGGCATCTGGCGTTGTTTCAATAATAACAGACATATAATCAACACTAATGGCATATCTATCTGTGATCAAAAACGTGTCTTGATTGTAACGAGAAGACTCGTGCAAAGCTGGTGCGCCCGCATGTAACTCGCCTATTTTAATATCTTGTGACTTTTGGTAGCCAACTAAATATAAGACAGTTGTGACCGCTAAGATAATAATAGCGGGTCTCTTAGTCGCAAACGTTGACATAAAAGACCATACAGGATGATGGTGTGGCACCTTTTCACCTGATGACTGTTGTTTAACATACGCATGTGAAATGTGTATGTATGAAATGAGTAACGGTAACAAAATAAGATTGGTCAAAATGATCATCGCAACCCCTAATGAGGCAGTGATCGCCAGCTCTCTGATAATACCAATATCAATAGAGAGTAAAGTCATAAAGCCTACTGTGTCAGAAAGTAACGCAATACCACCTGGCACAAGTAAAGCTCTAAAACTTAACTGCGCCGCCTCTTTACTGGTGCTACCTGTGCCGACGAGCTTAACCGCAGAGTTAATCATTTGCACACCGTGGCTAACCCCAATAGCAAACACTAAAAACGGGATCAATATTGACATAGGATCTAAACCAAATCCTAATGTAGATAACATGCCCATCTGCCAAATCACCGCAACTAATGAACAAGCGATCGGTAAAATAGTTAATCTGACAGAGCGACAAAATAAATAAACCATGATTGCAGTGATTGCGATAGCAACACCAAAAAAGGTGACTACCCCTTTAGCTCCCTCCGCAACATCACCAACCATTTTGGCAAAACCAATGATATGTACAGTGATATTGCCTTTTTCAAATTCCTGTCGAATATCTTTTTCTAACTGCCCGGCAAATGAAATAGTATTAAGCTTTTCTCCCGTATTGGGATCTATGTCCATCAATGACGCCTTTACCATGGCACAGCTATAATCATCCGCAACAATCTGCCCAACAATGCCCGCCTTTTCAATATTTGATTTCACCACCGCTAAACCTTGCTCGGTGGGTTGAAAATCGGCGGGAATAACTGGACCACCGGCAAAGCCGTCTTCGACAATTTCGACAAAGCGGGTACTGGGTGAATACAAAGATTTAACTTGAATACGATCAACACCAGGTATAAAAAACAGTTTATCGTGAACGCCTTTTAACGAAGCAAAAAAATCTGCATTAAAAATATCGCCATTACTATCACAGACAGAAATAAGAATATTATTTGCACCACCGAAATTCTCTCGGTGTTTTAAATATGTTTTCATATAACTGTGATTTAAAGGAATATTTTTAGTAAATGCTGCGTCGAGCTTTATTTGAGTTGCCTGAAATAATAAAAATATGCTCGCGGCAACAAACAACGCCAACACGTATGCTCTTTGTCGAAATAAGGTAACTTCTAATCTGTTAGTTAATGTATTAATACTCATATTTTATTTCATTATTTCTATTGTTTTAACGCCAACATCTGAAACTGCAATAATTTGATCTTTAAACCAAACACCTGCAATTAGGGCTTTACCATCTGTTTGTATGTGTTGCGTATACGAGATGCCATCATCACGACTCTCTAACAACATACCATTGTTACCCAATATAAAAATACGGTTGTCTCCGCCCAAGACAATTGAATTAAGTAACGCAGTGGTATCTGTATCGCTACGCTGCCAAGGAGTGCCATTTTTTAAGCTTCTAAAGACATTACCGCGCAAGCCAACCACCAGCAAATTCCCTTCGTGCGTTCGAGCAAGATCAAAAAATGAACCTTGGTATATTTCCTTAAGCTTTTGCCAGCTGACCCCAAAATCATTACTTTTCGCGATAAGCCCTATTTCACCAACAAGATAAAGTGTCCGTCCATCCATGATCACACGATTGAAATGGGGAAGAATACTTGCTCTTTCATCGAGGTAAGCTTCTTCGTCTTGATTTTTTAATTCTTCTAAATAGTCTATATCGTCCTGCGGCAAAAACTCACTATGAAACTCAAACGCCCAATGCTTTCCACCGTCAACAGTTCTAAAAAACTGACCATAGGCGCCAACAGCGATACCTTCTAACTCGTTTTTAAAAACAACATCAAGTAAAGGCTTCTCCAAATGCGGAGAAAATTGCTGCACTTCCCAATTAGCCCCTCCATCTTCAGTGTGGACAATTGTGGCATCATGCCCCACCGCCCATCCCTGCTGCGTATCAATAAAATAAACCGCAGTTAATGTCGACTGGATTGGAACTTGGGCTTGTTGCCAATTTTCAGCATCGGTCGATGTTAAAATATGACCATGCTGGCCGACCACCACTAATTTATTTTGTTCAACATTAAATATATCCAGTAAAAGTGACTGATTGGCAAGAGGTGCCATTACTGATGATATAGGTTGTGTAGCTGCCCAAAGTTGAGAGCAAAAAACACAAGATAGGGTGAAAGCTACTAGACGCTTCATAACAAAATACACTCTTTAGAAATCCTTAATGGTTGTATTACCATTTTATGAAGAAATAAAAACGGCTGACGTTTGCCAGCCGTTGTATCTGTAATTAAACGTCTATCTACGGCCTTCGCGTCGCAATGCCGCTGGTGTAAACTCAGCGTCTTTTAACTCAGCTGAAAAGTTATACATGCTCGCTTCGTTATCCAATCCCATGGCGATATACCGACGAGATTGTAAATCATGAAATACTTCAAGCGTAGACCATTGTGCAGGAACTTCATAATAATTAATACCATGGGCTACACCAACACGATAAAGTTCATCACGATTATCGTAAATATCGGTCACTGCGATTTGCCAGCTATCCTCATCTATAAAAAATACACGTTTCTTGTAGATATGACGAGTATCTTCTTTTAACTGAGCTTCAACAACCCATACTCGATGTTTTTCATAACGCACATGTTCAGGATTAATATGACCTGGTCTTAAGATATCGGCGTATTTAAGTTGATCACTGTGTAAACGATAATCATTATAAGGGATCAACAATTCTTGCTTACCTTTAAGCGTCCAGTTGTAACGATTTGGAGCGCCGTTAAACATATCGAAATCATCAGTCGTTCTTAAACCATCAGATGCTGTACCTGGTGCATCGTAAGCTACATTTGGCGCACGACGAACCCGTCGTTGGCCGGTATTGTAAGTCCAAGCTTGACGAGGTGTTTTGATCTGATCCATGGTTTCATGAACCAATAATGCCGTACCAGCCAAACGAGCAGGCTCTGTCACTTTTTGCTTAAACTTAAACAATATATTTGTTTTTTGCAGTTCTTCTGCTGATGCGCCTTTAACTGAATATGGCAACATAAGTTGGTCATCAAAGCCCATGTAGGTGTAGTCACCAGACGCTGTTGGTGCCGCTTGACCTCCTTCACGAGTTACCGCTTCGCCACGATAACGTAGAACGTGGTTCCAAATCGCTTCTAAACCATCTTTAGGAATTGGAAATGGCACACCAATAGCCGCTTGACTAATCCCATTACCCTCTTGAATTAGTTCAGAGCGCGTTGCGTTTGCAAGCGTTGCCTGATAAACATGTTCAGGAAAAGATGCTGAACGACGAGTTTGATAGACGTTCATTTTAAAGGTGTCTGGATAGGTTTCAAATAATTTGACCTGTCCAGGTGTCAGAAATTCTTTATATTCTGATACATTCTTGGCCGTCACCGTATACTTTACTTTGTCACCAGAAAATGGATCTGGATGATGATCGCCCACTGTATACCCTGCTGGAGGAGTAGTAATTCCGCCCGTCCATTCGGGAATTGAGCCATCAGCGTTCCCCGCTTTAACAGCGCCCATTGCGGTTAAATCGTTGGTTAACTTTTCCGCTTGGGCAGCATCAACCTTTGCCAATAGTGAACCACTAAATGCAAGTGACATGGCTAATGATAATAATGTTACTTTTTTCATTGAGTTATGTTTCATGATCCGGTTCCTTAAATAGAGTACTTAATATTGAAAGAAACATAATCACGATCTTCCATCTTATTTGTAGTGCCTACACCACCCCAAAAGCTATTGTAGCTGAAATCTGCTGACCAACGACTTTGGTAGTCCATGCCTATAGTAACCCCAAGTGATTTTCTATCTTCAACAAAAAGGAATAAAGGATCCGGTGTAATACCTTCAACATCGTGTGAAAATACCAACCTTGGCGATACGTTAACACCTGCAAAAACGTTATTGTAGTCTAGTTTAACGACCGCGCGGTATCCCCAAGCAAAGTCATCAGGGAATGGATTGGTTTCTACACCATCTTGCACACCCGCTTCCAAACCATTTTTAATAGGAAAACCACCACTACGAGCCGTACCCGGGCCATTTAAACGCAGTACATCTTTATCAGGCATATCTTGAATATTGATACCTCCAATTTCCATCAATGCCGTAAATTGACTGGCACCTATGGTTGGGCCAAACAAGTGCGTTAATGTAAGTTGTGCCTGCAATGTATCAGAAAGTATAAATCCTTGGGCTTGTTCACCTGAGCCATACACATCCATTTGTGAAATACCATCTAAATCAGGACGCAAACCAGCGTTGGCCAATTGTTGAGGCATTGCAGCAAAAAGCAACTCTACATCATCAATTTGTAGTGGTTCGTCTTGACGATATGAAATTTCACCTGCTACGGACGTCGTTCCCGCCGTAGTATTAAAGCTTAGTGCGTATAACTTTATGTCTTCAGGATATGAGAGCAACACTTGCGAGAAGGTTCCTAAATCGGCGTAATTATCTTCGGTAATAGTATTTGTTGCTAAATACCCTAAATCACTTGCGATAGAGGCAGATGTAAAGTCAGCAGTGATCCCTGAAAATAATGGGCGACGACTGTGATAATTCATGTAATACAAGCTTAACTCAGTATCATTAAGCTCTGGCAAGTACCATGATAGACGTAAACCATATTGGCCGCCATCATCGGGCTCCAAGGCACTTTTTCCGCCAGGCGCTTTTAACGTAAGCTTTGTTGGGTAAGCTAAGTAGACTTGTGCAGCAGCAGCCATAGTCGCAGGATCACCCGAACGCATCATACCGCCGACTTGGTTTAAGCCCGCAATAAGGAAATCAAGATCCATATCTGGATTACCCGAAAACCCTAATTGTATATTGTTATAATGACCACCGTCTCCGGCAAAATCATTAGTAGAGAAATAACTTCCCGGGGCTGGCAATATCGTTTTTTCCCAGCTGTACTGGTAAAACGCTTCAATATTAAAGTTTTCTGAAACACCTAACGACGCCCAAACTGCACCAAATGGTATAAAGGCTTCTTTTAATTCTGCTCCTGGTGCTCTAAGACGAGAGATATCTACGGGGTTAAGTTCACTAATACCATGTGAAATTAAAGTACTTTCGCCCCAACTGATCACTTGCTGACCAATACGAACAGAAAACGGCATTTCACCTAAATCAAAATCACCATAAACAAAAGCATCGAGTAAACGGACGTCATTACATAACTGATCGCTTGCTTCGCTGTCTCTGCACGGGTCATTAACTAGGCCAGACGTAGGATTAGTCCATGCACGATCGTTGTCAGACATTTCAAAATCATAGAAATACATGCCGCGAATAAACAAGCCCATATTATCTTTATGAATATCTAGTTCATGAGAGCCTTTAAAAATAGTTGAAAACGTATCACCAGCATCAAAGTTTAAATTACCGTTATCGCCATTTGCAGAATAACCACCTGCCCCAGACCATAATGTCTGACTTAGTGGAGCATTAAGTGCAGCATGATAACTACTAAAATCAAACCCATTATTAACGTTGTTTGCTTTGGCTATATTATCATTCCAATTTCGATTTTCAACACGCATGCTGCTACCAAGACTGAAAGTAGAATCAAAGCTAATGTCGAAATCACCTAATTGAAATTTGGCTGCGCTAACATTACTGGTAGCAATGGTCATTAAGGCAGCTGTGATACTTGCAGCCAACGGTTTTCTATAAAACCGATTACGAGGGCTATGTTTCATTTATTCTCTCCCCAATCCCGAAACAGAGTACTTTTATTTGTTATTTTCGTTATCCACTTTTTAGTGGTATAAAACAATAATTGCATCATTTTATCATCTAGGCAAGGCTTAAAAACAATTGTTAAGACGCTGTATTTTAATGACTTGCGCACAATAAAACCAACAAATCATAACAGCGTTTAAAACAAGCGTTTAAAACTTACTTAGATTAGTACATCGATGGACAACTAAGTGAATGAATTAGCACTCATTTGATAATAAATTAACAAGTCAGTAGCAGACATCATGGTCCGACCACTGTTTAAAGCATATACTCTAACTACGCTATTTTGGTCAAAGATAAAAATTTGTTATTTTCAGTATTCATACAAAAATAACCATGAATTCCTTCGTTCGTTACATATTCCCTCAAATGAGATGCGGGAAATTGCACACGAATACCTTTATCTGTAGTAGCAACAATTGCATATATCTGCCCTTGATAATAGGGCAGAAATTCTCGATATGACAAATGAATAGAAAAATAATATTTCATCGTTATTTTAATGCTGCGTCTAACTTTTCTTGTAAATCTTTTGATAGTTTTGGCATTTGGCTTAATTTTTTAATTTCTGCCAACATTAACTGCTGTCGAGTGTGATCAAAGCCTTTAAATTGGATCAAAGGTGTTATTAAGCGTGATGCTACTTGTGGATTTATCTCATTTAACTTAGCCACTTGTGCGGATAAAAATTGGTAACCTTTACCGCTAATGTCATGAAAATAACGAGGGTTATTATGAACAAAAGCGCCAATTAAGGAGCGCGCTCTATTGGGATTTTTAAGACTAAACGCAGGATGAGCCAATAAACTCTCGAGGTGCTGGTATATTTGCCCACTAACCAGTGATGCATTGAGCATAAACCATTTGTCCATGACTAAGGAGGTGTCATGCCACTTTTCTTCAAAACAAGCCATTTGCTCATCAAAGCAACTGAGGTTATTTTTAGCACTGCATTGCATTGCGGCAAGCGTATCAGTCATATTGTTTGAATGATTGAAATGTTTTAAAACCACGTTTTCATTTTCACCAAACAATGCTAAATAAGATAAACATACGTTTTTCAATGAACGTTCTGCGGCGGCAATTGCATTATCGGTATTAGCAGACTGACACAAAGCGACATAAACATCGTTAAGTTGTGCATTCAGTCCCAACGCTAGCTGCAGTTTTATATTAGTGATGGCATCCAACAAGCTTATTGGGTCTACTTCATCAATCAAATCAGCCAATTCATCAAACGAGGGTAACGTCAGCTGTTCAGCAATTAGTGCGGGATCAATACTAGAAGACAATATATTGGCAAAAGCAGAAATAAAAACTTGAGGCAGAGTAAGATCTGGTTCAATCATTACTTTTTGAATGTAACGGGTAAATAATTTTTGCCCTGCATCCCAGCGACAAAAATCATCCTGAGCGTGTTCCATAATAGTTATCAGTTCAGCATCAGTTTGCTTAAAGCTAACTTTAACCGGGGCAGAAAAACCACCAAGAAACGCCACTATAGGCGCGTGTTCATAACCATTAAATGTCCAGGTTTGCTGTGAATCTTTCAATTCGATTAATTGTCGATAACTTTGTTTAGTAATAACGTCAATTAATTCGATATTAATAGGAATGTGTAATTCCTTATTCTGCTGAGTCGATGGCCCTTTAAGTGATTGTTCAACGCATAATTTGAGTTCGCCCCTCTCTTTATCAAAGGTTTGTTCGACGCTTAATTGTGGAGTCCCAGCTTGGCAATACCAACGTTTAAATTGTGACAAATCTATTCCAGATGCATCAGCCATGGCATTGACAAAATCATCACAAGTAACTGCCATACCATCAAAGCGCGCAAAATATAAATCCATGCCTTGTCTGAATTTCTGTGGCCCTAACAGCGTATGTATCATACGAATAACTTCAGCGCCCTTCTCGTATACGGTTAAGGTATAGAAATTATTCATCTCAATGACTTTTTCAGGACGAATAGGATGCGCCATCGGACCTGCGTCTTCAGCAAACTGTTGTGATCTTAATACACGAACATTTTGTATCCTAGTTACTGCAGCTGAGTGCATATCAGCACTAAACTGTTGATCGCGAAAAACCGTTAAACCTTCTTTTAAGCTTAACTGAAACCAATCACGACAAGTAACCCTATTCCCTGTCCAGTTGTGGAAGTATTCATGAGCAATCACCGCTTGAATATTAAAATAATCAGTATCTGTTGCCGATTGGTTGTCGGCTAAAACATATTTACTATTGAAAACATTTAAGCCTTTGTTTTCCATTGCCCCCATATTGAAAAAATCGACCGCGACAATCATGTAAATATCTAAGTCATATTCTAAGCCAAAAGTATCTTCATCCCATTTCATTGACTGTTTTAATGAAGTCATTGCATGTTGTGCTTTAGCACGATTACCTTTATCAACAAATATTTCTAATTGCACCTCTTTATTTGAACTTGTTCGATAAGTGTCTTTTAGTAAATCAAAATCCCCCGCAACCAGTGCGAATAAGTAGCAAGGTTTCGGAAAGGGATCATACCATTTAACAAAATGTCGACCGTTGGGCAAATCCCCTTGTTCAATTTTATTACCGTTGGCTAACAAATACGGATAAGTGTTTTTGTCAGCAACGATAGCCACTGAAAATATCGCCATGACATCAGGGCGGTCTATATAATAGGTGATACGTCGAAAGCCTTCCGCTTCACACTGAGTACAAAAGGCATCACCTGATTTAAACAACCCTTCAAGTGCAGTGTTTTTTAATGGATTAATTTGGGTGACTATTGTTAGCTCGAACGCATTCTCTGTAGTAAAGAGTTCTAACGAATTATCGGTTAACACATAGCTCTCTTTCGGAACACACTGCTGATTAACTGAAATTGATACTAACTCTAATTGTTCGCCATCTAACACTAATGAGGCTTTAGCATCGCCGATACGAGTGATCGACATCACGTTTGTAACTATGGTTGCTTCATCAGATAATTCAAATGACAAATCAGTGGTTGCAATCGAGAAGTGAGGTTTAGTGTAATCAGATAAATAACGAGCAGTAAATTCTGTCATTTTATTCCCTAGCTGTATAAAGTTTTTCAATCTCAAATATGGCTCAAATAGCCGATGAAAAATCACGCGACAAAAGTGAAATTTATATCATTAATTTCACTTTTGATAATGACTTTATTTTATGTAACTTTTAAGAAAATAAAAAGCCTGTATGAGACAGGCTTTATTGAATAATTATTTATGAAGTTTTTTATGCGTTATCGGCAAGTTTTTTTATTTTAAAGCCAAGAAATCCATAGCCTATCGCCAAAATTGGATTGATCAGGTTAAAGAAACAATAAAAAATATAGTCATAAGACGTCAGCGCCAGCACACCAAACATGAAAGCACCACAGGTGTTCCAAGGAATCAATGGAGAAGTTAGCGTACCTGAATCTTCTAGGGTTCTACTAAGCACTAAGGGATCTAAACCTCTGCGCTTATATTCTTCTTTATACATACGGCCAGGCATCACAATCGCCATATATTGATCGGCTGTGATAATGTTTGTGCCAATACATGTCGCAATAGTACTAGCAATTAAACCACCAACAGATTTTACCGATGATAATATCGCAGAGACAAATCTTTTCAACATCCCTAAATGTTCGAGAACTGCGCCAAACATCAAGGCACACATCACCAACCATATTATTTTAAGCATGCCCCCCATGCCTCCGCCGCTTAATAAGTCATTCAGTTCAGCATCACCGGAGTTAATGGCTACGCCATCAAAAAAGGCCGTCCAAACAACCGTTATTGTCGCAGTTGTGCTATCTAATCCTTCTGCAGCTAGGCGTAGAATTAACTCTGATTGAAATAATACCGCCCATAATGCCCCCACTAGAGCGCCAATGGCGACGGATGGGAAGGCTGGAACTTTTTTAATCGCCAATGTTAATAACAATACTAGTGGCAGTAAGTTGAAAATGCTGATATTAAAATTATCGACTAACTTTTGATTGATAAAATCAACCGAGGCGGTTGCTTGTCGTGTTTCTTCGGTAAAACCAATAATAGTAAATAAAGTTAAGCTAATAGTAATAGAGGGTAAGGTTGTCCACATCATATAACGAATATGAGAGAAGAGCTCAGAACCAGCAACAACAGGAGCTAAGTTAGTGGTTTCTGATAATGGCGAAATTTTATCACCAAAATAAGCCCCAGAGATCACCGCACCTGCCGTGATCGCAGGATCTAGTCCCAAACCACTCGCAATTCCCATCAGTGCGACACCAATGGTTGCTGCTGTTGTCCAAGAACTACCAATACTTAACGCGACAATACCACAAATAATACAGGCGGCCGGATAAAACCAATCAGGGTTTAATAATTTAAGACCGAAATAAATCATTGTTGGTACTGTGCCAGACAACATCCAAGTGCCAATTAACGCGCCAACAGCGAGTAAAATAAAAATAGCGCCCATAGAGATTGAAATGCCGTGCACCATGGCCTTTTCGATTTCAGCCCATGTGGCATTATTCTTTATACCAATGATCGCAGCAATACCAGTTGCTACCATTAACGCTATCTGATTGGGTCCACCAGTTGAGTTATCCCCAAAATAATATACCGAGCCCGATAGCATTAGAATCAACGCCAGTAATGGGATAAAAGAGTCGAGCATACTCGGTGTTTTAACATGTTGTAATTCTGTCATTGTTAAATTCTTACCTTATTTTCTTAATTGTTATAGTAATCGACAGTAGTTGACTGGGTTCTTAACATGCCCAGAGTTGGCATAGGTTGCAAGCAATTTCTTTCACTAATCTTTTTTGCCAGAAGTAAATTTTTTAACGTTCAAACATAACTATGCACATATGGTGTATAAAAATATTCTTGTGAGTATTTAATAATCATCACTCAAATAAACCAGATCAATTAAAACCTTTAGTTAAACAGCTTCAACAAAAAACAAACTTAATACTTCGCTCGATAATAAATAAAAACCGCCTTAGTGGCGGTTTTAAGTTATCTAGCTATGCAGCAATTATTTTTTTGCAACTTTGCCTAGCGTGACCAGATCAAAGGTAATTTTTGCAGTTTCATCTAGAAATGGATCGAGCTGCTCTATTTCTTCAGGTAAATCTTCTAACGAAGTGATTTTTTCCTTACCCATAGCGACAAGACGTTCATTATTACGGATCAACTGTTTCGCTTTACGCTCTTCTCTTTTTGCTTTACGTTTATCAATGTTTAAAGAAATTGTTTTATCATCTTTCTCAGCCTGATAAAGGTTAATATCTTCTTGCAAATAATTAAATTCACGATTATTTTTTATGCGATCTTTATGCAACGAGCTCAAATAAGAAAGATCGGCCGATAAATCATTTAACTTATGGTATTTTGCTTGCGCGATTTGATCCCACGGTAAAGCATTTTCTTCTCGGCTTTCGCCCCACTCTTCAGGATCGATTGCTGATGGAAATGCAATATCAGGTAATACTCCACGATGTTGCGTGCTACCACCATTAATGCGGTAAAATTTTGCGATGGTAAATTGAATGCTACCAAGCGGCTTTTCATATAAATCGTAAACTCGTCCAAGGCCGCGATGCTGTTGCACGGTACCTTTACCAAAGGTGTGCTCACCGACAATAATGCCGCGCCCGTAATCTTGGATCGCCGCAGAGAATATTTCCGATGCTGATGCGCTATAGCGATCAACCATAACAGTAAGCGGGCCATCATAATAACTATAACCGTCTTTATCGCTATTAACAGACACCCGATTGGCTCCATCACGCACCTGAACTACAGGCCCTTTGTCAATAAACAGCCCGGTCAATAGAGTTGATTCACTTAATGAACCACCGCCGTTGCCACGTAAGTCGACAATGATCCCTTCGACATTTTCTGCTTTTAGTTTTGCTATTTCCTGTTTCACATCACGCGATAAATTATTGTAAAAGCTAGGAATAGTAATAACACCTAATTTTTTAGCATGTTGATCAGCTGATTTTTCAATATAAACTTCAGATTTAGCCGCTCTGTCTTCCAGTTTGATTTTTTCACGAATGATAGAGACAACTTTAATGCTGGCATCATCTTCGGCCTCTCCAGGAAGTACTTGCAAGCGTACCTTACTCCCCTTCGGCCCTTTAATTAGCTCAACCACATCATCTAAGCGCCAGCCAACAACATCAACAAACTCCTCATCGGCTTGGGAAACACCAACAATTCTATCTTTGGGCTTGATAGCATTCGACTTGTCTGCAGGACCACCAGCAACAACACTTTGAATAACGGTATAATCTTCTTCGGCCCTAAGCACTGCACCTATGCCTTCTAACGATAAATTCATCTCCATTTGGAAACGTTCAGCGTTACGAGGTGATAAATATGAAGTATGCGGCTCAACAACTCGAGCAAAGCTATTCATCACTATTTGAAAAACATCTTCACTTTCACTTTGTTTTAAACGTTTAATGGCATAGCGGTATCGTTTTGACAGAACCTCTTTAACTTTTGGCCACTCTTTACCGGTTAAAGTTAAATTTAGCGCATCATATTTTACTTTCAAACGCCATAATTCATCTAACTCAGCTTGACTCTCTGGCCATGGAGCATCTTCACGATCAAAGTGATAAACTTCATCTTTAGTAAAATCGAAAGGTTTCTCAAGTAAACTTATCGCAAATTCATAGCGCTCTAATCGGCGCTGCATATTGAGATTATAAATATCAAATGCCACGTCGAGCTTGCCACGAGCAATAACCGAATCAAACTCTAATCGGTGTTTATTTAACGCTTCAAGATCTGACGCTAAAAAAACGTTTCTCGCATAGTCTAGTTGCTCAATATAACGATCAAAAATTTGACCTGACAACTCATCATTTACTTGAATTTTCTTGTAATGTGCGCGAGTAAACTGTGCAGTAATACGTTTACTCGAAGTGGTATGCTGACTTTCTGGCGCCAATATCGGTAACGAATCTGATTTATCGACACTCGCGACAGCGAATAAGCTAACGCTTGTTAATGACAAAGATACAGCAAACGCGATACGACCAAATTTATGCATACCTACTACCCCATATTATTCAGAAAAAATATTCTTAATTTGTGTTTTTACTACCATTCCAGAGTTAAGTTGAACACTTACTTCGTTTCCAGCCACTTCAGTAATGACGGCATCCATGGGCGAATTACCCAACTGTACTTTTACGTTACTTCCTACTTTTACACTTTCAGATGCAACTGGTTTAAGTTTAACGGCTACTTTGGTTTCTGCACGTTTAGTTGACTTAACCGCTTTAAATTTACGCTTAGCCTTTTCGTCGTTAGAACCTTTAACCGTATCTTTAGTTCCTTTATAAGCCTTTTTAACGACTTTGTCTTTCTGCTTTTTGTTACCAAATTTTTCTTGGCTTTCAAGTAACGTCTTCGCCGCGTAATCAGCTTGAGCCTGATCAATTTCCGCGGCATTGTTACCATCTATATCAACACGAAAGCAACCCACTTTAATGGCTTTTAAATATCGCCAACTACTAGTGTAATGGCGAAGTGCTTGACGCAAACGAGTTTTGCTGACGGTTTCATCATCACTCAACTTTTCAGCAAGATCCTGAAAAATCCCAACTTTAAGGGCTTTCGCAGGTCCTTCAATTGAAAAACATGACGGGAATTTTTCCGCTAGATAAGCGATAATTTCTTTACTATTTGTGCGTTTAGTTTCCATAAATACAACTTATTACAATATAAATTTAATCTTGAAGATGTTGTTCACGGTTCTCCAACAAATGTTGGCACCAGTCATAAATATCATCCGTTTCCAGATCAGGCAAAACATCTTGCCCAATCCATGTATCCCATACTAAATCTAATAACTGGGTTAGCACTTCTGGTGCTATATCCTCTTCAGCTAAATGATATAAAGTATGATAAATTTCATTAATGTGCTCGGCAACTTGTTCTTCATCGCCATCCCAGTCACCGACAACGGCTTCTGAGACTAGGTAATCATGAATAACAACAAATTCTTTCATTATTTTTCAATGACCTTTTCGAACATTGACACGATAGCTTCCAGTCCGAGCTGATCTTCATCAGTAAATCTTGAAAAAATAGGACTATCAATATCTAACACCGCGATGACTTTATCGTTTTTTCTAAGTGGTATGACAATTTCAGAATTACTGGCTGCATCACAAGCAATATGTCCAGAAAATTGATGTACGTCATCGACACGTTGAGTCTCATTGCTAGCAACCGCGGTTCCGCATACACCACGACCAACGGGAATTCTAATACAGGCTACCTTCCCTTGAAATGGACCTAATACCAATTCATTGTCTATAACACGATAAAAACCAACCCAATTAATATCGTCTAAGGCATCAAATAATAGCGCACTAAGATTAGACATATTAGCAATTATATCAGGTTCATCACTGATGATTGCGCTAGCTTGTTCATTTAGCAAACGATAAAAATCTATTTTATTCATTTATAGATATTTGCCCTATTGAAAAAGCGCATAACATACCTTGATAAGCCAAAGAATTAAAGCATTATCACCGACATTCATCACATTTATTGTAAACAAGCGCAGGCTTTCTCTAATTCTCGCGTTAATAATCAATGCATTTTATCAGTTTTCTTTATTTTTATTGCTTTTGAGATAACAGTCATTACGCTGTAAGCTCGTTAAATCCCCCTACCTAAGGGTTAATCGAATAGGTAGCAAGAACCTGAGCCGTTATTCTTTCTTGTCCCGCCGATGACTGAAACTCTGCTCTAAAATCACTCGCCCGCGCTAAGGCACTGGGAGCACCATAGGATATTTCTTTCATATAGCTTAGTTTGCCCAATGAAACCCCCGCCTGTGCAGCTATTCTAGTTGCTTTTTGTTTAGCATCCATAATTGCCTGATCTAACGCCTGTTGATACAACTGCCCGGCTTTACTGATTGACATGCTTAGCGGGTAAATCCTGCTGACACCAATTTTAGTCACACTATCGAGTAATTGATCATAATGGGTCAAATCAAATAGGTTGATTTTTATCCGGCGACTAACTTCAATCGTCACTTTTGCAGACGACTTATCTCTAGACTCCGTTGATACGTTGACTTTCCCACGAGTCCCATCTGGAAATTTATTTATAATATCAGCACCTTGAATAACAATTGATGGTTCTTCATATATCGGTCGAATATTCACTCTCGCTGACTGTATTTCATTTTCTTTCACACCAATAGCACGAGCAGCTTTCACTATTTGCTTGCTTTTGTAGTCAACTAAGTTTTTTATTTTGGCCGCGCTTGCACCTCGTTCAATAACATCCATTTCAACAATAAAGATATCTGGAGTCGCTGAAATTTCCGCTTTGCCTGTTACCTCTATTCCCTCTGGCTGTGTTGATATCGCTTGCGCAGACAGCGGAAACACCAATAGTATTATTTTTATTAGCAATTTCATCGCTTACTCCTTATAGAAAACTCAACCTTTATAGTGTAACGAACAACATCAACATCGACATTGACCAGCAGTTTTACAACTCATTTCCCGATGTGACCAGTTCACCACTAGAGAACAACAACCAATCGCCCGGTTTCATTTTAAACCATTGCTCATTGTCGGTTAGCGGTTGCGTCGCAATAACAGTGACAATATCGTTGTCAGTGGTGTGTTGTTTAAAGTCTACAATCACTTCCGTATCAATTAAACTTGCCTGCCCAAACGGCGCTCGTCGAGTGAGCCAATGCAAATTATTTGAGCAAAAGGCAAATAAACACTGGCCATTACTAATGATAAGATTACCGACACCTAAATTATTTATATGCGCGCTCAATGTAGCAATATAAGTAAACAATGCCAAATCATCAGGCTGATTTTGCGCAAACTTAATGTGTAACTGATCAAGCAGCCAGCAAAAAGCATGTTCACTATCAGTGGTACCCACAGGAATATGCCACTTAACAGGTAGTTTTTCTTTAAAACCGTTTAACTGTCCATTATGTGCATAGGTCCAATTCTTTCCCCACATTTGACGAGTAAATGGGTGAGTGTTTTCTAACGATACACCGCCAGAATTTGCCTGACGAATATGACAAATGACGGCCTCACTCTTAATGGGGTATTCTGTTACTAAACGAGCAATGGGAGATTGTGCACTCGGCATAGGATCTTTAAAGCTACGACATCCCTTTCCTTCATAAAACGTCACTCCCCAGCCGTCTTTATGAGGACCTGTATTGCCTCCTCTTTGCATTAAACCACTAAAGCTAAAACAAATATCCGTTGGGACATTAGCACTCATGGCTAACAGTTCACACATATTCTGACTCTCCTCCTGAATTAAACTTAATAATATCCTAAAATAATATTTGAGATCGGTGATTTTTACTTTTACTCTAATATAAGTGGTAAGACCTCAATTATATAAGGAAAATTTGTGGACTATTTAACTTGGATTTTAATCGCCATAGCACTTAGCTGGTTTATGGCCTATTCACGCGCGTCGTTGTCAACATTTACACTTTCGTTTGTCGCCCTAATGGCAATAGGAACGTTTTTAAATGTTGTCTCATTTTTTAGTTGGCTACTGTTTGCCATCATTGCCATTCCACTCAATGTAGACTCCATTCGAAAGCATTATATTAGCTTGCCATTACTTGAGCTTTTCAAAAGCATCATGCCAGAGATGTCTTCGACTGAACAAGAAGCAATTGATGCAGGAACAACATGGTTTGACGCTGATTTATTTAGAGGCGATCCCGATTGGTCAAAACTACACAATTACCCACAACCGAGATTAAGCGTTGAAGAGCAAGCATTCTTAGACGGACCAGTAGAGCAATTATGTGCAATGATTAACGATTGGGAAATAACCCATGAGCAAGCCGATTTATCTCCTGAAACTTGGCAATTTTTAAAAGACAATAAGTTTTTTGCCATGATCATTAAGAAAAAATTTGGTGGCTTAGAGTTTAGTGCCTATGCACAATCGCGAGTGCTGCAAAAACTAAGTGGTGTAAGCACTGTGCTAGCAAGCACTGTAGGCGTCCCTAATTCACTAGGCCCTGGAGAGCTATTACAACACTATGGAACGCAAGAACAACAAGACTATTATCTGCCCCGTTTAGCAAAAGGTGAAGAAATTCCTTGTTTTGCACTCACCAGTCCAGAAGCAGGCTCTGATGCGGGCTCAATTCCAGATGTCGGCGTTATATGTAAAGGCGACTTTAATGGTGAAGAAGTATTGGGAATGCGCTTAACTTGGAACAAACGCTATATTACGTTAGCGCCTATCGCAACGGTATTAGGGCTAGCCTTTAAATTACAAGATCCTGACAAGCTATTAGGTGATAAGGAAGAATTAGGCATCACTTGTGCACTCATTCCTACTGACACTGCAGGTGTTATTACTGGACGGAGACATTTCCCACTGAATGTTCCTTTCCAAAATGGTCCAACACAAGGTGAGGACGTTTTCGTACCGCTCGATTATATCATTGGCGGGCCAGCAATGGCCGGGCAAGGCTGGCGCATGCTTGTTGAATGCTTATCGGTAGGCAGAGCAATAACCTTACCTTCAAACAGCGCTGGCGGCATTAAAACACTCGCACTAGCAACGGGGGCATATAGCCGAATTAGACGTCAGTTCAAACTACCTATTGGCAAAATGGAGGGTATTGAAGAAGCCTTAGCTCCTATCGGCGCAAATGCATACTTAATGGATGCAGTTACCACCATGTCAACTGGTGCAATTGACTTGGGTGAAAAACCATCTGTCATTTCTGCTATCTCTAAATACCACCTTACCGAAAGAATGCGCTCGTCAGTGATTTCATCAATGGATATTCATGGCGGTAAAGGCATTTGTATGGGACCGAATAATTATCTTGCCAGAGGTTATCAAGGCGCACCGGTAGCAATTACCGTTGAAGGAGCCAATATCCTTACCCGTAGCATGATTATTTACGGTCAAGGTGCCATTCGTTGTCACCCCTATGTGTTAGCGGAAATGAAAGCAGCACAAACGACTGATAAGAATCTGGCTCTAAATGATTTCGATCATGCGCTCTTCGGTCATATCGGCTTTTCCATCAGTAATATCTTTAGAAGCTTATGGTTTTCAGTTTCTGGCGCCCGTCTACTTAAGACACCTTTTTTTGACAAAACACAAAGATATTATCAATTGATGACAAGATTTAGCGCCAACTTAGCCATGTTGTCAGATATTGCTATGCTGACCTTAGGAGGCGATTTAAAGAGACGAGAGCGAATATCCGCTCGCTTAGGGGATATCCTAAGCAACCTGTATTTAGCATCAGCAACATTAAAACGCTTTAATGATGAGGGACGTCAATCAGGCGATTTACCTCTAGTACAATGGGCAGTAGAAGACTGTATGTATAAATCACAACAAGCAATAGACGAACTGCTCAATAATTTTCCAAATAGGATCATCGCGACGGTATTGAGATTAGTCATTTTCCCATTTGGTAAGTGGTTAACCAAACCTTCTGATAAACTTGACCAACAAGTCGCTCAGATACTCATGACCCCAAGTGATGCAAGAACCCGTCTTGGGCACGGTCAATATTTAACAAATTCTGCACATAATCCTGTTGGACAGTTGGAACAAGCCTTTACCGACATTTTAGCGTGTGAGCCTATTTTTAATAAAATATGTCTCGCACTTGATGAACAATTCCCTTTTTATCAATTAGATAAGTTAGCTGATAAAGGGTTAGCGGCAAAAGCAATCACTGAAGAAGAAGCCGAGCTACTAAGGCGAGCTGAGCAAGAAAGATTAACGGTGATTAACGTTGATGATTTTGATTCCGATGAATTAAAAGCATCGAGTTCAACATAAAATCGACACCTAAAAAACATGAAATGACCATCACTTCTATCAACGCCAGTTATCCAATACTGGCGTTTTTATTTCAAGCTAACGAATTCATCACTTGGGATTTCAGTTGTGAGTTTGTGATTCTGTCTTGTCCACTCTTTGATAATTCTTGTATTCGTTTAAATTAAACTTGAACCATACATTAGGAACACCTAATATAAACATTGAAAAATCATAATTATTATTATTCGAGATGTAAATGCTAAAAACTATTCCTGAATTAATCGCTCTTGCCAGAGAAAATATCACTACCTTAGTCGCTAAAGACGCCTTAGAGAAATGTAACCAATGTAACGGCATCCTAATAGATGTTAGAGAGCCTAGTGAGTTCAATGAAAAAGCGGTTCCAGGGGCTATTAACATTCCCCGTGGTGTCCTTGAAATGCAAATGGTTAATCGTTACCCGTCAGCACATACCGATATATTCATTCATTGTGCCACTAGCGGTCGCGCTATTTTAGCTGCGGAGCAATTGCAGCGTTTAGGTTATACCAATGTCAATGTCATTAGTTGTCCATTTGACAATCTTTATAGTGAGTATATCTCGATACACGCGTAGTCTTAGATCTAGCATCTGATATAATAGGTAACCATATATAACTAAGCAATTAAGTGTTTGTAAAAAGGCGATAAAAGCGTTAGCTTAACTATTACTTGTTGTATTGATTTAAACTTTTTATGTCTTTAGTTGTAGAAAATAATTCGGTTAAGCCTAAATCAAAAGGTGAACAAACCAAGGAGCTTATATTAGAAGCTGCCATCCAAGTGCTTGCTACCCATGGCATAAAAGGGACAACTCATCGCGCTATTGCAAGCCAAGCCAACATCCAACTCTCGTTAACTACTTATTACTTTAAAGATATCCAGGCGCTTATCCATCAAGCCTTCGTGTTAAACTCAATTCATGTTACGCATGATGGCAGTTTGGCGTGGAAAAAAGCGTTTGAATATATTGAGGGCTTCGAGAAAGCAAGTCTTAGGAAAGTGAGCACTAAAGAGGAATTACGCGATGTTTTGGCCCAAATGTCGGCTCAATATTTAGTTAATCAACTGAAAGATCGGCCAATAGCACTCGCCGTTGAACAATTGTTGTTTACCGAAATACAAGTGACTCCAGCGTTAAGAGATCTTGCTCAGCAACACAGAAAATTGCTTATGGCCCCCTTTATTCGTTTATGTCGTTATTTTAATAAACACGATCCGCATATTAATGCCGATATTATGCTTACCCTATTTCAACAAATAGAATATCGAAATCTTGCCATCGCCAGTACGGAAATAGATATAGATGAAATAAAAGCGCTCACTCGACGCATTATTGCGTGGGTTATCGGGCTAAAAAAATGATCCCAAACGACTAACTATTCATTTGGGATCATATTCAGTTATTTTCACTTATTGGCTAAGTGTTATAAAAATGATAGTAAATCTTCATTAAGTTGCATTAAGGTTTTTGGATCTGCCATCATCGTTTTAGACAGTGATTTAGTCCGAGGTAATATACGCTCAAAATAAAATTCAGCCGTTTTTATTTTAGCGCGATAAAAATCTCTATTTTCGCACTCCCCAGCTAATTTCTCATAAGCAGATTGTGCCATTTGTGCCCAAAAATATGCCATAACAATATAACCAGAATACATCAGATAATCGACCGACGCAGAGCCGACAAAATCACGATCCTTTTTAGCCTTTAAAGCGATGCGAACAGAATATTGTTGCCAGTTTGCTACCGCTTTACTTAATGGCCATATAAATTTATTCATTTGTCGTTTTTGAGGGCTACTCGAAATCATACTTTTGTCTTTACAAAAACTTAGCACTTCCATAGCAAAATTTTTCAATGACTTTCCGCGAGTCAACAGGATTTTTCTGCCAAGTAAATCGAGCGCTTGTATACCTGTTGTACCTTCATATAGAGTAGAAATGCGTGCATCGCGTACGATTTGCTCCATCCCCCACTCTTTAATATAACCATGACCACCAAATACTTGTAAGCCATGATTTGCGCTTTCACAGCCGACTTCCGTTAAGAAAGCTTTTAGGATAGGCGTAATAAAACCTAATCTATCATCGGCATTGGTGCGCTCTTCCTCAGTTTTACCGTGTTCTATTTGATCAACTAATTTAGCGGTATAGTAAATCATTGCACGACCACCCTCAGAAAAGGCCTTTTGCGTCATCAGCATTTTACGGACATCAGGATGAACGATAATAGGGTCGGCAACTTTTTCTGGATATTTCTTACCTGTTAGAGAGCGCATTGATAATCGCTCTTTCGCATATATTAACGAATTTTGATAGGCAAGCTCTGATGCACAAACTCCTTGCAACGCCGTACCAATTCGCGCGGTATTCATAAAGGTAAACATGCACTCTAAGCCTTTATTTTCCGGTCCGATTAGCACACCTTTCGCATTGTCAAAATTCAGCACTGCTGTTGCCGACGCTTTAATGCCCATTTTTTCTTCAATAGAACCACAAGTGACATTATTACCGTCACCTAGATTACCGTCTTGATCAACTTGAATCTTCGGCACAATAAACAAAGAGATGCCACGAGTTCCCGCTGGAGCATCAGGTAATCTTGCCAATACTATGTGGATAATATTATCGGTGAGGTCATGCTCTCCCGCGGAAATAAATATTTTTGTACCTGAAATATCATAAGTGCCATCACCATTAGGGACAGCTTTAGTTTTAACTTGTCCTAAATCGGTGCCACATTGTGGTTCAGTTAAGCACATAGTGCCGGTCCAAGTACCTTCAGTTAAGCGCGTTAAATATAATTCTTTTTGCTCTTTTGTGCCGTGCAATTGTACAGTATTCATCGCACCATGACTTAAGCCGGGATACATCGCCCACGACCAGTTTGCCGTGCCCATCATTTCAGACTTAACCATGCCAAGCGATGGTGGTAACCCCTGCCCACCATGTTCAATGGGATGAGATAAGCTTTGCCATCCGCCCTCAACGTACTGCTGGTATGCTTCTTTAAAGCCTTTAGGGGTAAAAACTTTACCATCTTCAAAACGGCAACCTTCTTTATCGCCACTTTGGTTTAACGGTAACAGTTCATTTTCGCAAAATTTAGCGCATTCTTGAAAAATGGCGTCGACAAGATCTGGCGTTGCCTCAGAAAATTCAGGGAATTGCTGATAATGTTGGTAATACTTAAATACATCTTCAATTAAAAATTTAATGTCCATTATCGGTGCTTTATAACTAAGCATATCTGAACTCCTAACTATGGGACTATAAAAAATCATGTGGTTTGAGTATAACAAACAAAACGACTGGTCCAACCACTTTTTGCGTTTTTTTATTAGATATTTGTAAAATAGTTTAAAAATCAGGTGTCTGCCACTATCAACAACGTACTTTTCAGTGCCTAGAGTGAGCGTTATAATCTCCGCCATAATGCACGACTGATCATTCGCACCTTAGTTGGCAGTTTCATTCGTTTAAGATTCGTCGCAATAATGCCTTTGGTAAAACGAGTTTTCTTCGAATAATCAATATTTACGTCTAAAACAACAGGTATGTTATTTTCGGCCAAATCAAGTGCCTGCTTGAGAACCTGCTCAACGTCAGCATTAGTTTCAATGCGTAGATATTGACAGCCACTCGCTTCAGTAATCGCTTTTAGTCTGACATTAGGCAATACGGTACAGGTCTTTTTGTTATAAGGTGTTAATTGTGCTTGGGATATTTGCGCCAATTCGCCGTCGTTAAAAACGGTAAAGATTGCACCTATTTTTTGTGCCGATGCAGTAAACAACTCAGTTTGACTCATTAAAAAAGCGCCATCGCCAATTATGCCTATCACCTGGTTTTTCGGATTAGCGAGTTTAGTGCCAATAACAGCAGGTATCGCATAACCCATACAGTTAAAATCTGTTGGACTAAAAAAATGTTTAGCTTGATAACACGGCATCAATTCAGCGCTCAAAAACGTATGATTACCATCATCAGCAATAACAAACGCATCATCGGCAATTGCGGTGCGTAAATGGTTAAAAAATAGAGCGGGATTTACTCTATCTTTGCTGTCATGCGCTAGCCATTCATCGATATACGCCTTTTTATCTGTTTGAATAGACTGTGGCAACGAAATGGACTGTGATGGTAGTTCTCTACCTTTTAACTCAGTCACTAATTGAGCAAGCACTAAGCTCGCATCCCCTTCAATAGATACTTTAGCCGGATAATTTGCATTGAAGACGTTTGGATTAATATCAATATGAATTAAATTTTCAGGAACATTAACGCCAAAACTCCCCGTTGCAATTTCAGCAAAACGTGTACCTACCGCCAAAAGACAATCACAATTTTTAAAAGCATTCGTTGCCGCAGGCACTGCTGCCGGACCAAAGCCCATACCAGTGTGTAAAGGATGTTTTGCCGAAAAGGCACTTAATCCCTGCAGAGTAGTTGCCACCGGTGCATTAATTAAGTTTGCTATATCACTGGTATATTCACTCGCTTCAACTGCGCCCCAGCCGACAAAAATTCCTGGATTTTTTGCATCCAATAGTAATTGAACGGCTTGTTTTATTGATGAAGAGATATCTTCATCCAGCATTTTTACCTGAGGTTGATAAACTGGAAGTGCTGATACCTCTCCCTTGTCCAATTGTAAATTCACCGGAATTTCAACGAATACTGGCCCTGGCTCTCCGGCGTTTGCAACCTCATACGCCTTAAAAATAGTCGACACCACTTCTTCATGAGTGGTCACTTTAAAAGTTTGCTTAGTGATAGGCTCAAGCATTTTATGCTGGTCCATATCATGGAGTTGATAACGAAACGCTGAATCTGTTCTGACACCACCGCTGATCACTAGCATAGGGATGCCGTCAAGTGACGCTTCACCAATACCACTTGCCGCATGAGTGGCACCAGCAGCGGGCACAATGACTAAAGTACCGGTAGAATCGCTACTTCTGCTGATTGCGTCGGCCATAAATGCCCCATAACCTTCATGAGTGACTAAAATAGGCGTGATGACATTCGATTTATCCAGCTCATCATAGATCTCGGTATTATGAACGCCAGGAATACCAAAGGTGAATTTAATATCTAGTTGTTCCAGTGCATATCGCACTAGCCATGCTGCAGTTTTTTGCATTGTTTGTCCCATTATTTTTATATTTATTTAGATGACTCGCTTTCTTCAAGGATAGCCGACGCCGCTTTTCTCGCCGTTAAAATACAACCAGACAGAAAAGTGCCCTCTAATGAACGCAGACCGTTAGCTCCGCCACCACCAAATCCTGCCGCTTCACCGACACAATATAGGCCTCTAATAACATCACCTTTTGTACTTAAAACCTGTGATTTTAGATTGGTTTGCACGCCACCTAAGCTTTTTCGACTGATTAATTGCAATTTAATGGCAATGAGTTTGCCATGACCTTTGGTTAATATCGGTGCGGGTTTACAAGTACGTAATTTGTCAGGTTGCCACTGGCGTGCATGATTGATGCGCCTTATTTGGTCATCGTTTTGTAGCGATGTACCGCGTAAAACCATCTCATCGTAAAGCTGGATTTGCGTTCTAATTGTATTAAGCGATACATAGCTTTCTTGTGTTAACGCATTCATTTTGCCAACAAGTTCGTCCAAACTGTCTGCACAAACAAACTCGTCACATTCCTGTTCAAGTTGTTTGACTAACTTATGATTACCCAATAACACTTCTTTTAAAAACGAAAATAGCTTCTTATCTCGAATGCTTGGATTATGCAGTGAACCAGAAACGGCTAACTCCTTCGCGGCTATCTTCCAATTGAGTATCTGCCAGGTCCAGGGCTGCTCTTGCTTAGCAACCTGCTGACACAAATCATGGGTGTCAAATCCAGTCACTAAAGGGACTGGACCAATGCGTATACCTTTATGATCTAGCCATAATGCGGATTTACACGGGATCAAACTTACACCATGACCATTAAATTCAGCCTGCGGATGAGGAATACCAGCAGCATAGTTCCACATTTTATCTTGATGAGTAATGCTACCGCCGATTTCTTCAATGCGATCATGTAACTGCCCATCAGAAATCGGATTTGCGCCGTTAAGTATTGCTGTAGGTGGTGTTCTCCAAGATTTATACCAATTTTTCTTAACTCTTTCGGTAGCACCATTTATACCGCCACAGGCAATGATGACATTAGCGGCTTGAATGGAAAACTTACGGTGAGTTAATTCATTTTCAATGTCGACAGCTATTACCTTATCCTTTGAAAAAATAGGCTGAATAACTTTGTGCTGGTGGTATACAGTTAAAGAACCCTGCTCAATGTAAGGTGTTAATTTGGCAAGAATGGTTTCAATTAATCCCCATCCAGTTCCCCATAAAATATGATAACGGGGCACAGAATTGCCCGGTACATACAGACCGCGCTCAACCCAGTTTACCGCGGGTAAAAATTTCATGCCTAAATCAAGCAACCACTGATAGACCATAGTGTGATTATTTAGCGCATATTCTTTCGCCCAAGCTTTGGGCCAATAATCATCCTCGCCAAACTGGGCAAAACTATGCCAATCTTTCAGCAATAAATTACTATCATCCGGAATTTTCATGCGCTTTTGCTGTTGAGTGCCCGATAACGCCATTCCGCCAAATGCCCAACGGGCTAGGCCACCAATCCTCTCTGGTGTGTCTCTATCAACCAGATGTACATACTGGCCTCGCTGTAATAATTCCAAGGCAGTAACGAGCCCCGCAATACCGCCACCAGCGATCACGGCATCACAATAGATATTTTGTGCTTGTTTCATCTACAACCCTGCTGTTAGCATTACTTAAATAAGATAATTCGACTTACTGTTCGCTTTGGTGCCGATTTCATCTTTATTGATCCACCAAAAAATAACCATAGTAAAAATTACCCAATATGAACAATGCCATGTCTCCCGATCAGTTTATTAGTCTGCTATATAGACAAGCTGCACAAATCCCGCTCGCTGATTTTTCTCATTGGGCGCTGGATTTATTACAGCAAGTGATCAGTTTTGAAGGGGCTATTTGGGGGACAGGACATATTTCGACGCAAAAATTTCATACCCAAACAACACTTGATGTATCACCAGATATCTTCGAACAATTAAAAAAACATCTTGCCATCAACCCTATTTTTGAACAGTTACTAGCAAATTCGGGCGATGCTGTTGATATGGCTGACGTGTTAAATGACCAACGTTTTTATAATTCTAATCTATACCACCAATGCTTTAAGCCTTTTGGTATAGAGCGAATATTAAGCTCTTTTCACTTAGACGAGCGTAGCGGCATTTTTACGTTGTTAACTTTATATCGGTACAATAGAGAGTCGCCTTTTTCCATGGAAGAAAAAACGGTGCAAAATCGACTGCTTTATCATCTACTTGCAGCAGCGTCACATCGACAATTTATTGAATTAAACGGAAGTACACTAACTGAAAATGAAAATGAAAAACATGATAGTGCCATCTGTGATGCACAAGGGATATACCATTGCGTTGGCACGCAATTTCTTAATATTTTAGACACCCATTCCTCTGAGTTACCTAGCCAAGTGTTTCCACTAGAAATAATCCCCGGCAATAATGAATTTGCATTAGGGAATTTACTCTTTAGCCAGCAAAAAATGGGTGATCTATATAAAATATCGGTACGGGTTAAAACACAGATAGACTTATTAACCCAAAGAGAAAAACAGGTGGTCGATGGAATATGTCAAGGCAGTACATTTAAACAAATTGCACGGCAGTTAGGACTATCACCGTCGACGGTATCAAATCATTTATACCGTATTTATTTAAAGCTTGGTATCAATACCCGTAGTGAATTAGTGTCGTTAACTCAAATGAGTATAGACGAGAACTAAATAATTAAATCACCAGAGAATGCTTACATAGATATGAGTAAATGTGGCGGAGTGGACGGGACTCGAACCCGCGACCCCCGGCGTGACAGGCCGGTATTCTAACCAACTGAACTACCACTCCGCTGTATTTACTTGTTTTGATGAGCTTTAGGTACTCTAACCTCGATATTAACAAATTGGCGGAGTGGACGGGACTCGAACCCGCGACCCCCGGCGTGACAGGCCGGTATTCTAACCAACTGAACTACCACTCCGCTGTATTTGTTTTGTATCTTATAATCGCATCGATTGGCGGAGTGGACGGGACTCGAACCCGCGACCCCCGGCGTGACAGGCCGGTATTCTAACCAACTGAACTACCACTCCGCGATAATGCGATATCAGGTTTATATTGGCGGAGTGGACGGGACTCGAACCCGCGACCCCCGGCGTGACAGGCCGGTATTCTAACCAACTGAACTACCACTCCGCTGTATAAACACTGACATTCAACAACAAGTCGTTGAATGCGGCGGAGATAATACGGTTATGAGCAAGTGCAGTCAACCTCTTTTTTCATATAATTTACCGTCTGCGCATTTGCTGAACAATGAGCTTAATTAACCATCATTTTATTGATAATAAATATCATAATTGGACAGTAAACATTGCCAGATCAACTATTAACAATATAACGAGCGCTTGTGTGTTACTTAGCTTGCTTGTTTTTACGCCAACGGTAGGCAAAAAAACCAATGATCGCGAGCGTTAATATCAAAACGTTGCTAACAATAATAATCATCATTATTTCTTGTTGTTTGGCTTCTTCGGCCATTCGCTCAGCTTCAAGCTCCTGAGCCAGTTTTTCTGCCTGTTCTTGTGCTTCTTTTAACGCCAGTTCCGCCGAATTGTCAGAGACTTCCTCTGGTTCTTCGTCAACGATCACGTCTTGTTTCAAGGCAACATTGAAGCTAAATTCAGGCATGATTAACCGAAACTCTCGTCCATCCTTGGTTTTCCCATAAGCCCCTATTTTTATTCGGTGGATCCCCGGTTCAGTATAATCAAATTCTTCAATACGCTTATCGCCTGTTCCTTCTAATATTGAAAAGGGGTTTGTTTGCCTATCGGGAAAGGTTATCGATCCTTGGATAATAATTGAGTCTGGATCGACATAGGTAGGATCAATGTCAAAATGTACTTTATGTGTTTGCGTTTCATCTTTACCATGCTCGACTGATATTTTAATTGGCGTAGGTCGCAAAATAACAGGTTTTTGACGCAATTCACGTGTCGCCATCGGTAATTTAATATTATAAACAGGCACCCACTCTCCTGGTGCAAAATTTAGCAAAAACTCTCCAGTGAAAATATTATCATTGGCATATTCATCCAAGTCACGACCATCATCACGAAAGGTAGTCAATTGTACTGGTAATGCGCCGAAGTTATCATAAGCCGAATTATTAGTACTAAAAAATTCAACGTCAACTTGGAGTACCTCTCTAAATTCTGGCGTATCTATAGCTAAGTCACCATTAAAAAGTTGCCCTGTCACTTTTAGCGTTTCTCCCGAAAGTATAATTTCAGGTAAAGGCTCTACCGCTATTCTTACATCTGACACCACCATTATCTGACTGTTAGGCAATATATCGCCTAATGCTTGCCAAGGGCCTGGCATAGGCTTTTTAATTTTAATCAAATCAAAGGAACGATCATCAAACCATTCAATTCTATCTTTGGGAACTGTATCAATTTTTAATTTAGTACCATCCGGGCGGATCAAAATAATTGGCGGGGTACCGCTTTTACGATAAAACAATAAAGTGATCTCATCGAGTTGAGCGTCAATACGAAAACGATTGTCGAAGTAAGGAATTTGATTAGTGACATCGTCTGGTTTAACAAACTTAACATCGGGAATTTCTGAGTAGGCGTTGACTGCGGCCGATAGACTCGCCAAGCAAAAGAGCAAAATCAATATAAAAAAATGACGCACTGCGATCAATTTTGCCATATTACCTGACCTCCTTTTTTAGTGATTATTGCCAAACGTTCTTGATGGGCAATCTCTTCATCGGCAGAAGCGGCAATAACCTTTAACGGCGAACGCTCTTTATTTACTCTACGCACGGCTAACGCATCTTCATGCTCACCTTCGCCAGTGCTAAGATTTAACGCAGCTTGTTTGCGCGTCATTTCTACATAGACGAATGCCAATAACTGTGCATCAATTAACGCCCCGTGATAAGTACGATCGACGAGTTTATCAACCTTGTAAAATCGCGCTAGATAATCAAGTGTTTTAGGTGAGCCAAATTCGTCCTTAGAAACTTTTAAAGTATCGGTTACCGTACAAATATCATGGGTCATCGGTAAACCGCGTTTTAATAAACTAAACTCATTATCCATAAAGCCGACGTCAAACTTAGCGTTATGGATCACCAGCTCTGCCCCGCGAATGAATTCAATAAAGTCGTTAACAACATCAGAAAAAAGTGGCTTATCGGCCAGAAACTCATTAGTTAAGCCGTGAACGTTAATAACTTCCTGCTCCATAATAAATCGAGGATTTATATAAGCATGATAATTTCGACCAGTAAGTTGTCGGTTTACCATTTCAACACAACCGATCTCAACAATGCGATGTCCCTCTTTTGGATTAATCCCCGTTGTTTCCGTATCAAGAATAATTAACCTTTCTTCTTGTTTATTTATATCACTCACACTAACTACCTTTTCTACAATTTATCAGGGGTATTTAACGCCAATCTGGCCATTTCGAATCATTTCAAACGCTGAATTTACTTCTCTGGAAGTTTCTCAGGAAACTCTCTAAGGTTAATATTAAACCGTTTACTGTTAAAACAAAATGCAACGAAAGCGATCACCAGCAATGTTTGAGCACAGATCCAGCTAATTGAAAACATCTGTAAGTACAATTCCCCCAGCACACTAACGATCAAATCAAATATCAAGGTAATCACTAACAAGGTTCGACAATGCCGCCAGCAAAACCTAACCCAAGGTGCAGCATCGGGCCTACGCAAACTCAAAACTAAAACAACAAATATGCCAACCAAACCAGACAATAAACTTAAATAAAACAACGCCGGCACCGGATATACCCATTGTATTATGCCAACTCTATCGTTCATATTCGTTACCGACATAATCCAAACGATATAACCACGCAATACAAATAGCAGCAATAAATAAATTCCCTTCGAAATTTTCAAACAATCAAAAACATCAAAGTCCTCGAGGGAATATTGTGAATATAATTCCTTAGTCATCTTTCTCTACAGCATGATAAGTCGCAAATCTTTGTTCCCGCTCTATCTCTAAATGTTTCTGCCCCGTGGTAATTGCTCTGACCGCTTTTGACCTAAACTCACGCTGAAACAAAATGTACACCACGAAAATACTCGCCAAAATAAAGATAAGGGGATGAAAAAACCAACTGATTGCCGCCATCGAAAAATAGTATGAACGCAATCCATAATTGTAAGAATGAGCCGCTTGATCTTGTACTATGGCCATTTGTACGGCGTATTGCTGCAAATTCTCATTAGCGCCATCAATATCTATCGGCGCGGCTCCTACCATAACATTGAGAAAACCATATTGACGCATAGACCAAGTGAATTGAAAAAAAGCCAGCACAAAAATTAATGTCAGTAAGCTTAATTTAACTTGGATCATAAAATGATTTGAAAACTCAGCAAAGGGAATTGAAGAAAGAACACTTTCTACTCGTTCAACTTGAGCAAACAAGGTTAAAACCCCGGCAAGCACCAGCATAGTGGTAGAGGCAAAAAAAGCAATATTGCGCTCTAGGTTAGCTAATAAAGCGGCGTCACCAACCCTTATGTCTCGGGCCATCACCTCATACATCCAATGGATCCTATGCTGATGTAAACACCGCGCAATACAATTGGTTGTTTTGGCTTTTCGACGTGCAAAAAGAGTATAGCCAAACCAACAACTTATAAAACAAACAATCGCTAATACATCCAAATACGAAAATTGCATAGGCAAAGCAGTCTTTACTTTGTAAAAACAATATTATGCAATAGTTAAGCGTAAGATTCGACCCTCAATTATCGCAATCAAAATATGTCCGTATTAATATAAACAAAGTACTCCATTTAAGTGTAAATTAAAGCGCTATATTATCGGTCAATAACCGCTACTACCGTTCAATATTTGACAAAACAGCGGCTAAATAAAAAACTTTAGCTACTGAATTACAAGTTAATATTGTGTTAATGCCACGAATTTGACAAAATCATGGCATTAAATTTGATTACCACGTAAACATCAAATCATTAAAAAATAATAATAATATCTTCGGAGCCCTAATGAAGTCCCTTAAACAAAGCTGTATGTATTATATAGCTGTAGTATTTTCGTTGCTTATTGGTAACGCCTTCGCCGAAGAGCACCAAGATGTAAAAACGAAAGTAAGTGCGCTCAATATACCCTATGTAAATTTACAGGCGAAAATAGACGGTGATATTGATGATGCAATTTGGGACAACGCGCTCTCCATTCCAATGGCGATTGTCAATAATCCTTGGAATAACTTACCTAGCCCTGTAACAACAGAGGCCAAAGTTATAGAGAACGGAGAGTTTCTCTATATTGCCTTTATTGCCAATGATCCATCACCTAAAGATATTCAAGGATTTCTCGGTGATCGCGATACTAAATGGGGCGACGATCTTGTCGGTATAAAACTCGACACCATGAATAACCGTCGTCTAAATTACGAGTTCTTCGTCAACCCATTTGGTGTGCAAAATGATGGTATTCAAAATGAAATGACTGGAGAGTCAAACGATCTTTGGGACGGTATATGGCAATCTTATGGCAAAATAACCGATCAAGGTTATCAGGTAGAAATAGCTATCCCCTATCACATCTTAAATTTTGAACAAAATAGCGATATTAAAACGTGGTCTATGGAGTTAGTTCGTCTTTACCCTAGAGAAACAAGACTGCGTATTTCTCATGTGCCGCTCGATAGAGATAATGCTTGTTGGTTGTGCCAATATCCAGAAATAAAAGGCTTTAAGCACGCTAAAATTGGCTCTAACTTAATGCTTACACCATCTTTGGTCGCCAATAAAAGTCAATCTCGTGACATATATGACTCACAAGATAATTGGCATGATGATAATGATATTGATGCGGGTTTAGATTTACGTTGGGGCATCAACCCGAATACGTTATTAAATGTTACCTTAAACCCTGATTTTTCAACTGTCGAATCAGACTCTGGTCAGTTAAGTGTTAATAAAACTTTTTCGTTATTTTATGATGAAAAACGTCCTTTCTTTCTTGATAATGCAGAGTATTTTAGTAGTAATTTTAACTTAGTTTACACTCGCAATATTGCCGATCCAGACTTTGGCACGAAGTTAACGGGCACTAAGAATCAGCATACCTATGGACTGTTTGTTACCAATGATACCCAAACCAACTTTATCGTCCCAGGCAACACTGGTTCTGATCTAGCCTCATTGAAAAGCAATAGTCACTCAGCGGTTTTTAAATATCGTTACGATATTAATGATGACTTTTCAATTGGCGCAATTTCAACCCTACGTGATGCCGATAATTATCATAATTACGTGAGTGCTATCGATGCAAAGTATCGTATCGATGAATCTAACTCACTATTGGCTCAGGTGTTAGGTTCAAATACTCTATATCCGAGTGACATAAGTGATCACCTAACCAATTACAACCAAGAGCAAATACTGAGAACCCAACATTTAGATGATTTTTCCGATCAGGCAATGAAAATTGATTTTGTCCATGCATCAGAATATTGGCAAGTTAATGTTAACCACCAACAAATTGGCAAAGATTTTCGTGCTGATTTAGGCTATATGCCCAAAGCTGATTTCAAGCAAGATGAGATCCTCGTTGATCGACTTTTTTATGGCGATGAACACAGTTTTTGGCAAGAAGCTCGATTATCGGGTCAATGGTACATTGAACACAATCAAGCAGGCGAACTTCTAGAGCGCACTGTTGCCACAAGCTTAGGCTTTGATGGCCCTAAATTATCCTATTTCGACTTTATGTTAGTGTCAGCCGATAAAGTGGGTTTACGCCAAGACAGCTCAAATTTATCAATAGATAATAACACCTCAAGGTTTACTGAAAATCAATTTACGTTTAGCACCAATGCTCAGCCTACTTCGCGCTTATATGCTGCGCTTGATTTTACCGTAGGTGACAAAATCGACTATAGCAATAACCGCTTAGGTGACGTACAAGAATTCTCAGCAAACCTTACTTACAATGCGACTAACCATTTAGAGATAGACTTATATGTTACTCACAGTCAATTAGAGGTCGCCAACAAATATGTCTATAAAGCTAACCTCACTGAATTACGCGTGTCTTATCAATTTGATGTACAAAGTTATCTAAAACTCAATCTGGTATATAGCGATGTTGACAGAAACCCAAGCAATAATCCGCGTATTGATGCTTCACAAAAAAATAGAAACCTGTCAACACAGCTCATCTATGCCTATAAACTCAATCCGCAAACTGTGTTTTTCTTAGGCTATTCAGACAATAGTTATCAAGATGATTATTTACAGAATTTGGAACGTGAAGAAAGAACTTTCTTTACTAAAATCAGCTATGCATGGATGCCTTAGCTCAGGATAAAATACGATGAAATCATCTGGATTTACATTAATTGAATTAGTAACAGTCATTGTGATCCTAGGCATTCTGTCGGCAGTGGCCCTACCTCGTTTTATCGATCTGTCGAATGACGCTAAATATCAGGTTTTAATGCAGCTAAAGTCAAGCGTTAAAAGCGCCAACGATTTGCTATTTTTAAAATCGAAAATGCCCAGTTATACAACTAGACCAGTCCCTGGACGAGCTGACCTTATTGATGTTGATATGGATAATGATGGCTTATTTGATGTTTCTAATAATATAGATGTTAGATTAAAATGGGGTTATTTAGATAATACCGATATCATTAAACGAATTGAGATTTCAAACGAATTTCACATCCAATACGAAAATATAAATTATACTTATGTTGGTTATGATAAAGATGGCGACGGCAATGTAAAAGAAGACAGTTGCTACTTCAAATACACTCAGGCACAAAATGCCATAACACCACCACAGTATGAATTAGTTCATTCAAATTGTTAGGGTAAGCTAGTTAGCGCCCATTTTAAAATCTAGCTGCACGGTTACGTCAGTCGCCTCAACCGCTTCTCCGTGTTCAAATTTTGGCGCATAACGCCACTGCTTCAACGCAGCTAAACTTGGTTTTTCAAAGATAGGATCTGTAGACAAAACCACCTTAGGTGCTTTAACTTGGCCAAATTCATCAATCGTAAAATTCAGCTTAACATATCCCTCTTTACGTCTTTTTGCTGCTGCAACAGGATATTTGGGCGACACTCGAAATAAAGGTATTTGCTCTTGTTCATCACTCCAAGGTTGCATTGCTCCGATAGCCCGACAGTGCTTGGTCGATTGCTCGTGCTGATGTTTAAGTTCATAACTGTTGACCAAATCAGCTCGAGTAACTAATTCAAATGGATGTGTAGCGCCTTCAAGCTGTTCAAAAATATCAATATTTTTTTCGTTAAGCGCTATGCTTTTACTATAAAGCTGTTTCGCTCGATAATATTTCGCTAACCACATACGAGCACTCACCACGCGTGTTTCATTTTCAGGAAGTGCTTCTGAAAGCCCGCGGTATACATCGATGATCAAACGAGATTTACGACTGCCATGGCGTAAATAAACTTTAGCAACCTGAAATTGAATATCCACCGCTAGTAAAGGTGAGCCATCTTCAAAATGCTTGGCAATATCAAGTGCTTTGTCTAAATAATCCTGATAGGTTTTACGTGAGAGTTTTTCGGCCAGTTGAATATATAAATCGGCAATTTCAACTGCATCTCCACCGTATTTTTTAACGTTAATCGCTAAAGCATGCTCAAATAAAGATATTACCTGCTCATCATCTTGCCATAATGTATTAGCATAATTTACCGACAACGCCGCGCAATTGTCACTTTCCATGCCATACAATTTACATCCTAGCTGGTAACTTTTTTGCGCCGAGACACGTTTTTCGTAATAGTTACCTTGGTCGTTCGCTTGCTGATAGACATTATACGCTTGCTCAAACGCCTGTTTTTCCGTCAATACCTCTTGAGATAAGGCATAAAAAGAACAGCCTGAAGTAAAAATAATAACAGCTGACGCTAAAGATGATTTTCTAATATTTAACACTATGATTTTAATCCTTTAATTTTATGTTCCTTTCACTGAATTCTACCACTTCATCTGGCGCAGTACCAAGCGCTTTAGTCGTATCAAGCACAATAAAAAAAACACCGTTATGATAAATAATAGCGGTGCTTTCGATTGGTTCTCAGGTTATCGATTCTTGACTCTAGTGAGAAGCACCTTTGGTTAAATCCATGACCACAGTCGCCGAAATTTTATCATGGATAGCTTGTCTGTTTGGATCCCAATATATTTGTAAAAAGCCTAATAAACCGGTGGCGATACCGGCCCCATATCCACCGTATCGTCCGAAACTATCGGATAATGAAAGTGGTGTTCCATCTAACTGCAACACTTTAATTTTGAATATTTTTTTACCTGGAGTTTGCCCTTTCCATAATGCAGTAAATGCTGTGAAGTAGAACGCAGCCCAGCCAAACTCTAACCCTAAATCGTCAATAACGCCCTTTAGTAATTTCATGATCGAATAAAACTGCGTTTCTTTCTCCGCCTTTTTACTCGCCATTTTTGTGTTATCGACATCAACGTTCGCCACATCTATAGCCATCAAGTCATCTGTCACTTCATCTATCACCTCAGCTGGCACGCTATCGTCTGTATTATTGTTTTTTGTTAGTGGAGAATTTTTTGACGATTTAATGCTTTGATTATAATGTTCAAGGAGTCCAGCCTTCAGCCTTTGTTTATCTTCATCATTAAGCTTAGTAAACTCTATTATGCCATCTAATCCGCCTTCGACTTCTTTACTTTCCAGCTCAAGCTTAGCGGCCTGAGCGATACTAGGGCTCAGTTCCTGCTGCCAACAACTAACCGTTTGACAAGCACTGTCATTCACTTTTTTCGTGATGTTCATCACAATAGCGGCAAATGCGATTGATTGTGTCGGCGTTAACTCTTTGCTTTTTGCTTCAACAATATTAGTTGGTTTATCCAACCCATTACTAAAATCGTCCGCGCTTTTAAAGATGCTCGGTAACGTATCGACTAACACTACAAAAACAATAAAAGCGCCGATAAAGCGCATCATAGCGCGGCGCTTTTTACCTTTAACTTTCCCTTGTAATTGGGCACGTTTTTTACTGCCCAAACGAAAAACGGTAACGGCCACTACCAGCGCTAATAATTCTCCAGGTGTTTCCGCGAGAATAGCGATCAATAATAAATCAATCAGTAATGCAGCCGCTCTTTTCCAAGGTGCAGCCAATGGCGTACCAAACAATGACTTATCAATTTCAAATGCAAACGGAGTGAGTATTTTTTTTGTTTCTTCGTCACTTAAATAATGGCTGGCAATTTCGTTTTCTGGCGCTCTGTCACCAAGAGCATTAACCATTTGTTTATCGGTCATATATAATCCTTAATGATAAACCAAGTCCCATCAGGCATATCGTTATTTAAAATCAACTATATTTATAATATCGCTGAGTAAATGGGGCCACTATTTAACCACTATGTACTAGTAAAACATCTATTTATTCCATTTTAGTATATAAGATATAACTAAATGTCACTTCTTTTTCTGTGATAAAAAGCTAATCTTAACGGGTAAATTAAAATGAATCTATTCAGTTTAAAGTAAGCAGCTATTTTTATGGTAACGATTAGCGTTCATAACTTCCTTTAATCGTTACTATTACGATATAAAAGAAAGGTTTCATGAATATAGAATCAGGAAATGGCTGCCCAATAGGATGTGACTATGTCAGCAATATTTAAAGATAACTCTACCTCGATAGGTAATACACCGCTCGTTAAACTAAACCGAGTGACTGGCGGCAATGTATTTGCCAAAATTGAATCAAGAAATCCAAGCTTTAGTGTTAAATGTCGTATCGGCGCAAACATGGTTTGGGATGCAGAAGAAAAAGGCCTTTTAACTGAAGGTAAAGAAATAATTGAGCCAACCAGCGGTAACACCGGTATCGCACTCGCGTTTGTTGCCGCTGCCCGCGGTTATGCAATCACGCTCACTATGCCAAACACCATGAGCTTAGAACGTCGTAAATTACTGATCGCTTTAGGCGCAAAATTAGAGTTGACCGATGGTGCTAAGGGCATGAACGGCGCGATAGCTAAAGCACAGGAAATCAAAGATTCTGATCCTGATAAATATGTGCTGCTTGGTCAGTTTGATAACCCGGCAAACCCGCAAATCCACGAACAAACCACGGGCCCTGAAATATACGACGCGCTAGATGGCAATGTTGATATCTTTGTTGCTGGTGTAGGTACTGGCGGCACTATCACTGGTGTGAGTCGTTACCTTAAATTAACAGCGGGTAAAGCAGTAACATCGGTTGCGGTTGAACCAGTTGATTCACCCGTTATTAGCCAAGCACTTGCTGGCGAAGAACTCACTCCTGGTCCTCATAAAATACAAGGAATTGGTGCTGGATTTATCCCTGGTAACTTAGATCTTGAGATGATTGATCTGGTTGAAAAGGTATCAAACGACGAAGCAATGGAAATGGCACATCGATTGATGAAAGAAGAAGGCATACTTGCCGGTATTTCTTCTGGTGCAGCCGTTGTTGCGGCTAAACGCCTTGCTGAAAAACCAGAAAATGCCGACAAAAATGTTGTAGTCATTTTAGCAAGCTCCGCAGAACGCTATTTATCAAGTCCGTTATTCAGTGACAGCTTTACTGATAAAGAACTTGTCCAATAGGACTATGTAAGTGTAACGCGTAAATTGTGAAACGTTAAAAAGGTGCTTATCGCACCTTTTTTTTATACTTACCAATCTAGATTAATTAGAGCTAACATCAAGCGGTTAACAAACGCTTTAGGAATATTCGCCCTATAAACTTTTAATTTTTGGTAAATAAGCAAATAATGAATTCATTTGATATAGTATATGAAAAACTCAAGAACTTGGTATAAAGCAAAACAATGAAGTATATAAAGACTCTATTAATATCCTGCTTTTTATTCGTTGTTATTGGCTGTGGAAATAAAGAAGAAGATATCACAGAAATAGACAACCCTGAATTAGTCACCGTTGCTTTTTTTGACGCGCTATATAATCAAAAAGACATCGAAAAAGCAGCTTCTGTGTGCAGCCCCCAAATGGCACGGATTATTTTACATTATAGGTCGCCTAATGCCGTCGCCCGTCATTTATTTAATATGTCGTATGATTCAGTCGAAATAACTCCCGATAGCACAGGTGTAAAAGTAAGAGAACAATTTAAAGAACGCGCTACCATCACCGTATATTTCAAAGGCAAGTATCAAGATGGCATTTTCAAAAATGTTAAGCGAGTATCTTTAATACAGAAAGACAAAAAGTGGGTAATAAATAAAATTTTAAAAGATCCATTTTAAGCAAATGACCTCATCTCTTTAACAATAAAAATGCAGCTTAGCTGCCTTTTTTTTTAAATGATATTTATTATCCCAGCAACCTACTTTCTCGCCTGAGGACGGCACCATCTAAAAAATTATCGTCAATTAGATACCTAGTTTAGTCTTAATTATGTTTCTAACCAGACTACATATATATAGATATTAATCTGTCCATATCTAGTTCCTTTTCATTGGAAGTACTGAAAACCTCCCTTATAATTAAGTGCTAAACAAAGGCTTCACTTAACAGTTCAGTCTAAATAACGATGGTTTAACTCTCGAAAAACCTTATAGAACATAAACAAGCAAAAGCTATTGTGGATCATTGACCAATAATATCTCAACGACTAGCTTTTGCTTGTAGTAAACGATTCGTCACAGCATATAGGCCGTTCGTGTCAAGAATATAGTAATCAATACAACTGATTAGTACCATGAGCTTGATTGATAACAAAATTAATGCAACATATTAATGCAATTATATGGATAAATTAATTAAATAAATATTTAAGGATGGATAGATGAAAATTAGCATAGTAATAGTAATGACTTTATTAGTTATGTCTTCACATATAAAAGCAGAAGAAATTGAAGAATGTCAAACGGATTACTGCGTCGATTATTTTAAAAAATATAAAAAAGGCGCTAAACGCGGCTATGTTCAAGCCAACGCGACTTTAGGACAATTTTATTATATTGGCTATGGCACTGAAAAAAATGAAGACAAAGCATTAAAACATTTAAATAAAGCAGCTAGAAAAGGTGAGTTTTCTTCGCAGTATCTTGTCGGTGTCATTTCTTTGGTAAGTGAAAACAATAGAGATATTGACAAAGGAGTAAAATATCTAGAGAAAGTCGCAGAAAAAAATTACAAAGATGCTAACTATTTATTAGGAACTTTATATATAAATGATAAGCTAATCCCCAAAAACTTAGCAAAAGCAGATCATTACCTGACTCAAGCATACAAACAAAAAGACAAAAGGATTCCTGAGTTACTTACATCAATTAGTGAATCATTAGATAAAAATGCAGACTCTTTTCCGCAACTAACAAGCATTATGTCTGAGAAACCTTTAGTGATAAAGGATGATGAAGAGTTCGCTTGGCCACAATCGGCCGTGGAAAGAATCACTATAACTTCACCGCCTATTTCGACTATATTTGATACACAAATAGCCAGCTTTAAGAAAAGAAAGAAAACTACGGGCTCTAAGTTACAAGGGAAAACTTGTGATGAACAAGTAAGTTGCTATCAAACAAGGTTGAATCGCCAATCAGTAGATACATTTTTTATGATCACATCCTCTTTCGCATATTCAAATTAACGTTGTCGACGCAGATATAAAACCTTAAAGTGAATAGGCAAAGTCAAACGTCATTTTTCATAAAGTGACGTTAAATATTTCCATATTAACATCTGTTTTTGTACCTTTGAAGGAATCAAAATAGGTGATTTCTGATTATGACTAAACTGTATTCATATAATTCAAAGGTGGCCAACTCCCAAAGTTCTGTATGCCTTTTATGAACGTTTTTTAACGAAAATGAACTACTTTAATTCAAACACATTAACTTTCGGCGGCGCTCTAAGTTATAGGAACAACGTCAGGACGACTTTGTAATATTTTGATTCAAATGACTGTTTATCGTTTGCATCACCAATGGAGTATCAATGTTAATCCGACCTGCCTTTTTCAAATGAAATTTATTGTCCTAGCACTTGCCCCTCCCGCCTAGAGTCTGCCCCACCAACCAATCCATGTTCAGTGACTTCAATTGCATGAATGCCGCTATTTAAATCTCTGATCATCACTTTATGGCCTTTGGCTTCTAACGCCGATTTAATTAATACCATCTCCGTGTCTTTCTCTAAGGTGGTCACATCATTGCGATTAGTTACTTTAGGTAAATTAATCGCTGACTGAACATCTAATTGCCAATCAAGTACACCAAGAATTGTTTCAGCAACATAATTAATAATTCGGCTGCCTCCAGGAGAACCAACCACTAGCTTCAACGTATTATCTTGGTTGAATACCATCATCGGCGCCATTGAACTGCGAGGTCTTTTTTGCGGCTGCAGTCGATTAGCTACTAGCACACCATTGACCTTAGGTTGTAAAGAAAAGTCGGTTAATTGATTGTTGAGTATAAAGCCCTCAACCATGACTGCAGAGCCAAACGCCATTTCGATACTCGTGGTCATTGAAATGGCATTACCATCACCATCAACAATAGAAATATGGCTAGTTGACGGCATTTCTATTGCTGAATCATCGGCTTGAACAAGTGCTCCATCTGGAATGCCAGCTTGTGCTTTGCCCATATCATGCTTGATGTCAATTAGTCGTGCGCGCTGCGCCAAATAAGCTTTGGCAATGAGTCCCTTAACTGGAACGCTAACAAAGTCGCTATCGGCAATATATTTATTTCTATCAGCAAACGCCAAACGTGAGCTTTGCGTGAACAGATGTGTTGCTTCAGCATCCATTGGCTTAAAACCTGACAAGTCATATTTTTCCAGCTGACTCAGTATTTGAATAACCGCTACGCCACCAGAGCTTGGTGGTGCCATACCGCAGACATTGTATTGCCGATAAGCACCACAAATAGCATCTACTTGCTCTGATTGGTAATGACGCAAATCATCTAAGCTTAATCGCCCAGGCGCAATAAGCGAATGCCTAACTGCATTGACAATTTTCTTTGCTATCCAGCCCTGATAAAAAGGCACTATGCCTTCTTTCGCTATACTTCGGTATACATTAGCTAATTTTTTATTTTTTAAAACATCCCCCGCTTTTACCGCTTGTCCATTAGGGTAAAAGTACTGATGAATTTCGGGTAAACGTACCATACCAGGGTTAAGCTGCATAGAAACCAGTTTATCTAGTCGTGGTGATACCACAAAGCCATTTTCAGCCAAGGCTATAGCGTCAGAAAACAACTCGGTCCAAGGGAGTTTTCCATATTGGTCATGGGCTTTCTTAAATGCGTGTAATACGCCAGGAACCCCTACTGAACGACCCCCTACAACAGCATCAATCCATGAGATTGCTTGACCATTTTTATCCAAAAACATGTCACTGCTAGACTTGATCGGTGCGGTTTCTCGTCCATTAAAAGTGGTTAAATATTTATTGTTATCATCCCAATGCAACATAAAGGTGCCACCACCAATACCTGACGATTGCGGCTCAACTAAGGTTAATACCATTTGTACTGCTATCGCTGCATCTACCGCACTACCGCCCTTTTGTAAGATATTATATCCGGCTTGGCTCGCATAAGGATTCGCTGCCGCCACTATAAACTTTTTAGCTGTAACCGCTTGTTTAACTAAAACGCCTGTTGCGGCCTCTGGCTCTCTATCTTCATTTTTAGCGGCAAACTGCTCAGCAAACACCAAGTTTACATGACACAAAGTGGCAAACATTAAGCTCAATGCAGTGATTTTTTTAGGCATAGTGGCTCTTTACGACAGTAGGTTGAGGCTAGATACATTAGAATCACCTAATGTATCATCAAACGTTATTCTATTGTCAACAATAATTACGTGGGATTAATTCCGCTCTTTTTAAAAGCATGTTGGAATTGATTAAATTTGACAAAATTTTCAATCAGAGGCTGATATTTTGCTGAAGACTGCTCAAGGATCCCTAAACTATAACAGCATGCTTCTAAGGTAGACAGTGCATTAGCTTTGCGCGTACTTCGGATTGAATATTGACCTTTTATGCCATCAGGCAGGCAGATATGTGGAATATCGTGTAAATGTTTGTTAAGCATATACATACGGTATGCCTTCTTCCATGTAGCATCGAGTATGACCAAGCACGATACATCGCTTACTTTTAATGCCTGCTCTTGCATAGACAACGATGTAGCCTGCTCACTTGGATATAACAAGGCGATACGCCCCTGATTTTCACACAACAAATCGTAAAAGATAGGATCTTCATCAAAAGTTTCACCAACAATTACTTGGCATTGCCTTAACGATTTTTTTAGCAAAGTTAACGTCCCTTTAGCGTGATTAACTTCACTCGGGTGCTGCAGTACTACCACCCGAACATCATTGTCTACAGGCGATATGAAATCACATATACAACTAACTTCAGGACGATGGCAGTTTTGGCAATAAGCTCGCGACATAATAAGCTCGTCAATAAAATCCAGCTCGGTAGTTTACTGAGTTAATCGCTAATTAAAAAGTAAAGAACAAGTAAATAGAAGATTTATCTGATTATTCCTAGCAGCTAATGTGACGCCTTAGTACAATAACTTACTAACTATATTTTTTATTCAATAGCTTTTCTTACTAAGTATATTATTCATGAAATTTTTTCGTTCATTACCATTATGCTCCCATCAACTTTTATTGCCTTTATTGGTTAGTGTGCTCGCTATTTCAGCCTACTTTTTTAGTGACTTGTTTGGTGAGTTATTCATTTATCAACGTGATAAAGTTATAGATTTTCAACTTTGGCGTTTATTTACTAGCCACTTTTTTCACACCAATGTAGCTCATTTACTGCTCAATCTATCAGCGGTAGTGCTATTATGGGCGCTGCACGGCCAATTTTATACTTACAAAAACTACTCCCTACTATTACTAACGTGTGCATTAACAAGTAGTATTGGTATTTATTTTGACTCCCCTGAGTTACACCAATACGTTGGATTATCTGGCGTATTGCACGGATTATTTGTGTGGGGAGCATTAAAAGATATTCAACATAAAGACAAAACCGGGTATTTGCTCTTTGTCGGCGTTTGGATAAAAATAGCTCACGAACAAATTTTCGGTGCCAGTAACGATGTTGCTGCACTTATTAACGCTAGTGTTGCTGTAGATGCCCACCTCTGGGGGGCGGTAGGTGGACTTTTCATCGGTTTTGTCTCTTTTTTGATGTTGGCTAAACAGCAGGTATCAAGTAGCCAAAGCCACTAGACGTGATAGCGGATATACATTCACTTACGGACTGAACTAACATTATTTGAAACAACCATGCTAAAACATTCTTTTTTAATTTTAATTGGGGCTATTATTAGCGTTTTACCAAAAGTTGCACTGGCAAAAACAGAAAAAATTGTGATTGTCACCGAACACTTGCCCCCTTATCAAATTGTTGACGAACAAAATAATGTCTCTGGCTTTGCTACTGAAATTATTCATGAAGTAATGGCACGCGCCAAATATCCTTATCAATTAAACGCGTACTCTTGGGTTCGCTCGTATAATCTTGCTAGCATGAAAGCAAACCATTGTATTTACTCTATTGCTCGCACACCGTTTAGAGAAAAATTATTTAAATGGATAGGACCAATAACAGAAATTAACAACTTAGTTATATGGGGCCTAAAAAAGAACAGTTATATTCAAATAGAAACAATAGAAGATGCGAAAAAATATACCATTGCCGTTAATAAAAATGATGTTACTCACCTAGCACTACTCGAAAAAGGCTTTAAGGAGGGTGAAAATCTTTATGTCCTTAATAATACGGAATCATTGATTAAATTATTGGCATCAAGGCCTGAAATTGAACTTATCGTCGCCGATGATATTACTTTAGCCTATCGTGCAGAACTTGCTGGGGTTGACGTAAATTCATTGCAGCGCGTTTTTGAAATGGAGGATGTACCGCTAAATTTCAATTTTGCTTGTAGTCTAACAACGAACGACAATGTCATTAATAAGTTTAAAGCTGTGCTTGCTGAAATTCATGAAGATGGCACATACAATAAAATCCTTAACAACTGGCGCAATAAAATGTCACATATCGATAAATAAGGCCAACCAATATCTAAGGATTAATTGGATGTTCGGATGAATGCTCTATCCCATATTTTTTCAAAATGCTATTAATGGTACCGTTTTGCTTCATTTGTTTAAGTGCTTCGTTATACTTTGCCAGAGTAACTGGAGAATTTGGCGACAATGCGCTTCTAAGCGGATATTCGTTAATAAAAAGTGTCGAGATAGCGACGTTTTTTTGCTCCACTGGCATCGTTTTTAAATAATAGCGAGCCAAAAGGTTCGAGTCGACCAGACCATCTATCCAACCTTTATTTAAACGGGAAAAATTTAACTCTATACTTTTCACGTCACTTCTAAACACGATGTTTTTATCAAACAAAGGGTCTAAAATTGGATAGTGATAGCCGCGAATCGTGCCTAGCGTCATGTTGGCCAAATCATCAATTTTATTAACGACTTTGCTGTTATGTTTATTGACGACTAAGACCGTTTTTCCGATAAATATTGGCTCACTCCATTGATATTGTTCACTGTTATGTACCCATTCAGGATTAGAGATAATAATCGCATGGTTTATATTCTGTGCTAAATGAGTAAATTCTCTCTTTCGAGGTGTTTCTCTGTAGTTAATCTCAACCTGTAATATCTTAGCTAACTCATCAGCAATATCTTTTATTATGCCATTAGTCAGTTTGTTTTTTTCAATAAATACGTAGGGTTGTCCGTTATGTGGCCCATAACTGACAAGAAATTCAACAGGTTCAGCTAGCGCGGCATTTAGCCAAAACAACGCCAGCAAACAACAGAAACATTTATGCATTTCAGCCTTAATACCAATAAAAATCACATCGCATTGGGACCAGGAATACTAGCACCCAAACTACAGTCAACTTTAGCTAGACTATCACAAATTATGATATTTTTGTTTGAAATGGGGAGAAATGCTGTAAATATCGGCGATATTTACAGCATTTATAGGGAAACTTATAGTGTTGTTTCAAATAGTTTGAAAATGCGACGATATTCGTTTAACCAAGAGCTAGGTTGAACAAATCCGTGTGGCTCAACTGGATAAATAGCGGTTTCAAAATCCTGCTTTTCTAATTCAATCAAACGCTGCACTAGTCTGACGGTATCTTCAAAAAACACATTATCATCCACCATAGGCGCGTTAATTAATAATGGCTTTTCAAGTCCTTCAGCAAAATAAATTGGTGAGCTACGTTCATAGGCAATAGCATCATCTGCGGGGGTATTTAGTATATTAGAGGTATAGCCGTGATTATAATAAGCCCAATCAGACACTAAACGAATCGCCGAACCTGATTCAAATAAATCAGGGGCCGTAAACATAGACATCAAGGTTAAAAATCCACCATAGGAACCACCATAAGTACCAACCCGTTCTCGGTCTACGTTGGCATTGTCAACTAACCAATTAACACCGTCGCGCATATCTTCAACTTCTGGTTTGCCCATGTGTCGATAGATGGCGGTGCGCCAATCACGGCCATAGCCTTTCGATGCACGGTAATCCATATCGATAACTACATAGCCTTTTTGCACCAACATTGAGTGAAACATGTATTCACGAAAATAGCCTGACCATCCCATATGCGAATTCTGCAAATATCCAGCGCCATGAGTAAACATTACCGCTTTATTTTTAGCCTGCGTTTGATCAAAGTTTTTAGGTAAATAAACCTTTGAGTAAATAGGATCTTCTTGGTGACTAGAGGGAATAGCAATAATTGACGGCGCTGACCATGGCAGACGCAAAAAGTCATCCGTTACCGTATGTGTTAATCTTTGCGCCACTGCGCCTGCTTTCGCATCTTGTTGGTAAAGCTCAGGCGGCATAGTGATTTCAGAATGCTCGATCAATAATTTAGATTCATCAGGGCTTAATGTATATTCATTCATACCACCTAAGTCAGTCAAAGCAATACTTTCACCACTTTGTACGTCCACTTGGTATATTTCGTATATACCAGGATGTTTTTTATTGGCTTGATAAAATATTTTGCTGTCGTCTTTTGATAAGGTTAAATCATTGACCACGAAACGCCCAGTCGTCAGCGCTTTAGCTGTGCCTGTTATGGGCTTAAGGTAAAGCTGAGAGTAGCCACTTTCTTCGGATAAATAATAAAGCGTTGCTGAATTATTTAACCAGCCAAATTCGTTAAAGGTGTGATTTACCCATGCGTCATCATGTAATCGATGTTGGCTAACTAATTTGTTATTTTCAAAGTCAATCGTCGCAATCCAACGATCTTTATTATCCCACGCCTCTAACATCACCGCGACAGCTTGCCCATTTTTGTGCCATTGCACTGGAGTATAAGCTTGCATCACGTGAATATTTCTTGGCGTCGACTTCGATTGATACACTTGGTTATCACGCGCATAGTTTTCTTGTCTAACTTTCGCTAAAACATCTTGGTCAAACCCAGGCAAAGTATCATAAGCGAGTGGCGATTTTTTATGTTGCGCCAAGTCCAAAATGAACAATTCTTCACTGTAAACACGATTATTAGCAACACGCGCTCGAACTTTTTCCGCGGCGATATTACCATCACTAGTAATATAATTAGGCATAATATCAGTATCACTGCGACTCGATTTATTACTGGCAATACTGACGAAAAGCTTATCTCCTGATGGCGATAACACCGCATGGACTACTTTTTTATTGTCCCCGAGATAGTACGTAGTATCGGTTACAGTATCATTACGGGTTTTTAACGCCAATGCCTGTTGTTTATGCAAGCTTTTATTTCGCTCTTTCAGCGCAATATAATCAATCAGCTCTTTTTGCTCTCTGGCCAGATATGAGCTCTCGGCTTGTTCAAAATTAGGGTCGTCACTCATCACCAAGTTCGCCAATTCGCGTACTTGATTGCTTTCAAGTTGATAAGCATAAAATATATTATCAATTTGATAGGCGACGCTGCCGTCGTTGAGGAACATTACTGATTTTTCATTCGCCGACGTATAGGTTAGTTGTTTTATCTTTTTCGTGGCTATTTCTTTAATAAAAACATTGCCTTCAAAACTATACGCTTCATGTGTTCCGGCCTTATTAACCACTGCACCTCTATCAGCGACAACATGCATTTCAGCTAACTTAACTGCTTCACCATTGCCCTGAGTATCAATGTTTTTACGGTACAAATCACGCAAAGGATTACCTTCTTGTTTTTGCTGATAAAAGACCGTTTTATTGTCGTCTCCCCAATACCAAGACTCAGGCGAACGACCGAACCAGTCAGGATCCGCCATTATTTGTTCTAACGTAATTTCATCCGAATTGTTTAAACCCATAGGTGGCTTTGCACTGATGTGTTCGATTACATCGCGACTCATTTGAGGTGAAGACACAGTGTCATTTTTAGTGACAACACACGCCGATAACGAAAAGCTGATCACAGCTGCAAGAATTTGTAATTTCATATAAGAAGGTTCTAATTAGTGAGTTTATTTTGTGCCTAACAGTAAGGCTGGTCGCTATACTAACCCTCACGAGTAACCGCAATCAAGAAAGAAGAATGTATTAAAGCAATTAAACTAAGGATAACCACCTGTATAACCAATTGAAATTGATAACATTGTATAGACGAACACTTGCAACCTCACTCATTTATCATCAGCAATTTGGCTTAACTAACAACGAAGTTTTAACCATTTAAGCCAAGCTTAGTTATTGCTGATGCCCATACATTGATAATATTTACTGAAATATCATATTCTCGTTCAGTAAAGTCACCATACTCATTCCAACAAATTTCTGCTATAATCGCGCGCTTTGTAAAAGTCGATATCTGGTTTGCTGATTAGAGCGCCCAGTACGGCATATTTTTTACAAAAATAAACTATTATTTTTTTTGGCCAACATAGGCAGCTTTATGATCCCATTACCCGAAAGAGAGCTATTTGACTACCCCAAGTATTGGGCCGAATGTTATGGCACCTCTTCATTTTTACCTATGTCTCGCCAAGAAATGGAGCAACTGGGGTGGGACAGTTGTGACATCATTTTGGTTACGGGTGATGCCTATGTCGATCATCCAAGCTTTGGTATGGCGGTGATTGGTCGCATGCTTGAAGCGCAAGGTTTTCGTGTTGGCATCATTTCACAGCCAGACTGGCATTCTAAAGATGCTTTTATGCAGCTGGGCAAACCTAATCTGTTTTTTGGCGTTACCGCTGGCAACATGGACTCAATGATAAATCGTTATACCGCCGAACGACGTTTAAGACATGATGATGCCTATACCCCAAATGATGAAGGCGGCAAACGTCCCGATCGCGCGGTTTTAGCTTATAGCCAACGCTGTAAAGAAGCTTATAAAGACGTCCCTGTCATTATCGGCGGTATTGAAGCCAGTTTACGCCGCATCGCCCATTACGATTATTGGTCAGATAAAGTGCGTCGCTCCATTTTGTTTGACGCCAAAGCTGATTTATTAATCTATGGTAATGCCGAACGCCCGCTTATTGAGGCTGCACACCGTATTGCTAATGGTGAAGATGTAAAAACCTTAACCGACATTCGTGGCAGCGCATTTTTAACCAAACAAGCATTACCGGGTTGGCATGGCATTGACTCTCGCTCAATCGATAGACCAGGTAAAATAGAGCCTTTGCCAAATCCTTATCAAGAAATCACTAACGAAAGTTGTGATTCAGCACAAACGATAACGGTTGAAGAAGAAGTTAGCGACGTCACTAAAACAGCGCAGCCGATACAAATTGCGGATTATCGTAATAAATCTTGGCAAGACAAGAAAAAGCCATGGCTAACAACTTATATCAATCTGCCCACTTTTGAACAAGTTAAAGACAACAAAGTACTGTATGCTCACGCGTCACGTATCTTTCACCAAGAAGTCAACCCTGGCTCGGCAAAGCCTCTAGTACAGCGACATGGCGATCGAATTATTTGGTTAAATCCACCCGCTTACCCGCTCAGTGAAGCGGAAATGGATGGCGTGTTTGGTTTACCTTATCAACGAGTGCCTCATCCAAGTTACGGTAATGCAAAAATACCCGCTTACGAGATGATCAAAACTTCGATTAATATAATGCGTGGTTGTTTTGGTGGTTGCACTTTTTGCTCCATTACTGAGCATGAAGGTCGTATCATTCAAAGTCGCTCTGAACAATCAATTCTTGATGAAATTGAAGATATTAAAGCCAAAGTCCCTGGTTTTACCGGCGTAATTTCAGACTTGGGTGGTCCAACAGCCAATATGTATAAATTACGTTGTAAAAGCCCAAAAGCAGAAGCCACTTGTCGTAAGCCTTCTTGCGTATGGCCAACGATTTGTGGGCACATGGACACCGATCACTCACCAACCATTTCTTTATACCGTAACGCTCGGAAAATTAAGGGCATTAAAAAAATCCTTATCGCTTCAGGGGTTCGCTATGATCTCGCGGTTGAAGACCCTGAGTATGTAAAAGAATTAGCCACTCATCATGTTGGCGGTTATTTAAAAATTGCTCCAGAACATACCGAAAATGGCCCATTGAACAAAATGATGAAACCCGGTATGGGCAGCTACTATCAATTTAAAGAGCTGTTTGAAAAATACTCAAAAGAGGCAGGAAAAAAGCAGTACCTTATTCCCTATTTTATTTCTGCTCATCCTGGTACCAAAGACATTGATATGGTGAACTTGGCGCTGTGGTTGAAAGAGAATGACTTTAAATTGGATCAAGTACAAAATTTTTACCCGTCGCCTTTAGCCAATGCAACGACTTTATACCATACTGAATTGGATTCGTTACGCAATATCAAAAAGGACACTGAAAGTGTTGTTGTTCCCAAGGGCGGCAGACAAAGGCGCTTGCACAAAGCAATATTGCGTTATCATGATCCAGCCAATTGGCCGATCATTCGCGAAGCGCTGACTAAAATGGGCCTGGCCCGTAAACTTATTGGTAGTAAGCCTGGCTGTTTAGTCCCTGCGGAAACGCGCGCTGAAAAAGACATGCAATATCAAAAAGGTAAAAATAATAGCCGAGGGAATAAAACCTCCCCCGGCCAAGGCTTTAAAAATAAGTCCGGACAAAATAAAGCTAAAAGTGGTTTAACGCGCTTTAGTGACAATCAATTTAACGACCGTAAACCCAAGCAATCTGTAGGTAAAAAGCGTAAATAACGCTGAACCAGTAAAGAAAGTATCATAAGCAAATATAACGCATTGTCTTAGTATAACGACATACCACGACATTATATGAAAAGTAATAAAGGAAAAATCACCACGTGTTAGCAGCAAATAATATCACTCAACAATTTGGCGCCAAGCCGCTATTCGAAAACATTTCACAAAAATTTGGCGGTGGAAATCGTTACGGATTAATCGGCGCCAATGGCTGCGGAAAATCCACTTTTATGAAGATTTTAGGCGGCGACCTTGATCAAACCTCAGGTAACGTTAGCTTAGATCCTAACGAGCGCATTGGTAAATTACGTCAAGACCAATTTGCTTTTGAAAATTTTAGCGTAGTTGATACCGTTATTATGGGTCACACCGAATTATGGGCGGTAAAAGAAGAACGCGATCGTATCTATGCCTTGCCTGAAATGACCGAAGCAGATGGCATGCGTGTGGGCGATTTAGAATCTGAATATGCAGAAATGGATGGTTACAGCGCCGAAAGCCGTGCTGGTGAATTATTGATGGGCGTCGGCATCCCCGTTGAGCAACACTATGGTTTGATGAGCGATGTTGCCCCTGGTTGGAAACTAAGGGTACTACTTGCACAAGCGCTGTTTGCTGATCCTGATATTTTACTGCTCGACGAACCTACCAACAACTTGGATATTCATACCATTCAATGGCTAGAAGAGACATTGAATGAACGTGACTCTACCATGATAATCATTTCCCATGACCGCCATTTCTTAAACAGCGTTTGTACTCATATGGCGGATCTTGATTATGGTGAACTTCGTGTTTACCCAGGTAATTATGACGAATACATGTTGGCGGCTACCCAAGCGCGTGCTCAGTTACTCTCTGACAACGCTAAGAAAAAAGCACAAATCGGTGAATTACAAGCTTTCGTGGCCCGTTTTTCTGCAAACGCCTCGAAAGCAAAACAAGCAACCTCACGTGCTAAACAAATTGATAAAATTCAATTAGCGGAAGTTAAAGCATCAAGTCGTGTCAATCCATTTATTCGTTTTGATCAAGAGAAAAAGCTATTCCGTAATGCCTTAGTTATTGAGCATTTGAATAAAAGTTTTGATGATAACAACGTCCTAAAAGACATATCACTGATCGCCGAAGTGGGTGAAAAAATTGCAGTTATTGGTGAGAACGGTGTTGGTAAATCAACATTTTTGCGCACCTTAATGGGGGAATGTGAATATAAGCCAACCTCTGGCGAATATACTTGGTCTGAAAATGTCAATATTGGTTATTATGCACAAGACCATGCTCATGAATTTGAAAACGACATGACCTTATTCGACTGGATGAGTCAGTGGCGCCAACCTACCGACGACGAACAAGCCGTGCGCGGATATTTAGGACGATTATTATTTTCAGCCGATGATATTAATAAATCAGTTAAAGTACTATCTGGTGGTGAACAAGGTCGCATGTTGTTTGGTAAAATCATGATGCAACGACCTAACATTCTAGTAATGGATGAACCCACCAACCACATGGATATGGAATCAATCGAGTCATTAAACATGGCGATGGAACAGTTTGAAGGTACCGTCATTTTTGTCAGCCATGATCGTGAATTCGTTTCAAGTTTGGCGACTCGCATTATCGAGCTTAAAACAGACGGTTACGTTGACTTTAGCGGTAGCTACGACGCCTACCTTGAGTCTCAGGCGTAAGCCCCTTGCTACCCAGTACCTGATTGGGTACTGGGTAATCATCTAGTAGATAAAGGAATTAAATTTTGCTTAGCTATCGCCATGCGTTTCATGCAGGAAACTTTGCGGATGTTCTAAAACATGCAGTATTAACGCAAGTGCTTGAATACATGACGCGTAAAGACAAAGGCTTTACCTATATCGACAGCCACTCTGGCGCAGGCATGTATCAATTAACCGATGAATATGCCCAAAAAACCGGTGAATATAAACAAGGTATTGCCCAAATAATTAATGATGAAAACGCTCCTGAAGCGCTGTCATCTTATTTAACGCTGATTAATTCACTCAATGAACATGCTGAGCTGGCTATTTACCCTGGCTCTCCAGGTATTGCTAAACAAATTATGCGTCGCCAAGACAGCGCCCATTTATTTGAATTACACCCGAGCGACATTGAATATTTAAACGATTTTAGTCAACGCTGGCAAAAAGGCCACGTTCATCACTCTGACGGATATCAAGGGGTGTTATCTTTGTTACCTCCCCCTAGCAGACGTGGTGTGGTATTAATCGATCCACCTTATGAAATAAAAGACGATTATACCAAAGCGGTTGATACGATTATCCAAGGCGGTAAAAAATTTGCCTCTGGTACCTACATCCTCTGGTATCCAGTAGTAAAACGCGAACTAGTAAATAAAATGGAACAACAATTTTTAGCCAGCCCGCTCAAAAACATCTTACAAGTAGAGTTTTGTCTGCGCGCCGATACGGACGAATACGGCATGACAGGAACAGGACTCTTTATTGTTAATCCGCCATGGCAACTTGCCAGTCAACTCGACACTATATTGCCCTACTTAACACGTAAACTTGGGGATAAAAACACTTCTTCTCGACTAGTGCAGTTGATTGAAGAATAATTGTTATCAACGATAAAATAGTGAAACCTTCAATATCACTGCAAGGAAAAAGCATGACAAATAATGACTTAGCTACAGAATGGACACTGTTACAAAATCAGTATGATAGCTATGAAAAATACTCATTAGTGATCAAACTTGTCAACGTTGCATTATTTTCTGTGTTAGTGGCGATGAACAGCTCTGATTTACTGATACTAGCAGTGGTATTAGTGCTTTGGGGACAAGATGCCATTTGGAAAACGTTTCAATCACGTATTGAAAGCCATTTACTCATCCTTGAAAAGTCACTAAAAAAAGCACAAGCTGATACGCAAATATCGGCTTTTCAGTTTAACTCCCTTTTTATAGACAAACGCCCTAGCAGCATGGGCTTAATGATTGAATATGCGAAACAAGCATTACGACCAACGGTCGCTTTTCCGCATATCTTGTTAATTGTTATTCTTCTAGCCAACCACTTATTAAAATAAGCTCATCGTTTTATTTAATTCGTATGTAAATACACACCTAAAACCATTCGTTGAATTGCTAACAAGTTAATTTTTAATATTTTTTGAGCCAACAATCAAACAGGTTCATTTTCTTTACTTTTTCTATTAGCACGACATTCAATGTACTTAAGCTATTTAGAGTGATTACTTAATACAGGATTGCTTGTTAAACGCGCTATCTGAACAATATTTACTCACATTTTTGCTTGCATCGCTGTTTTTTTAAATGTTATATAGTTGTTGCACGTATGTGATCGGACCTCAGAGGTTTGACCTGGCGTGTTTGATATAATAATAACAATAGGAAATAGCAATGAAAAAAACACTAACAGCGTTCATTCTTGTATATATCTCTTTTATTACAAGTAGTTATGCAAACCAAGGTTTGGCTTTTATTCATGGCACCGGCAAACAAACCGATGCCTATAACGATTACTGGACTGGGGGTTTTGTTAATTCTGTTAAGCAAGGATTAACAAATACTAACAACTATACAGTGATCAATTGTGACTTCGACCAGTTCATGTGGGACACCGAAGCTGCGGGTTGTTTGGCCCAGCAATTAACGGACTTCATCAATAATAAAAACATTACCGAACTTGTCATGCTCACCCACTCTAACGGTGGTAATATTGTCCGTTGGATCCTATCAAATCCAACTTGGGATAGTCGCTTCCCCAACATAATTAATCGCACCACAAAAGTTATTGCTCTGGCGCCATCAAGCTTAGGCACTCCACTAGCCGATGCGGTAAAACAAGGAAACATTTTTGAAAGCACACTTGGGTGGATACTTGGATATGACTCTGATGCCGTTACCCAACAACAAGTAAGCTGGATGGCCTATTACAACCAAAACTGGTTATTAGGCAGCGCCTCTCGCCCTGCTCTACCTAGTGAATTTAAGGCCGTTGTTGGCTCTGATGTTGATTCTGCCTTCTGGGATGGTGACAGTTATTGCGCGGGATATCAGTATCAAGTTGCCCTAGAAACCACACAAAACTGGTTAGACTCATGCTCAGACGGTTTCTTAAATTGTTCATCTCAATCAGGCGCTGGTTCTGTTTGGTTTAAAGATAAGCAACGTACCAACGGCAGCGAACCATTAAGCCATCAACAAAGCCGACGTGACTGTTTTAATTTAGACGTTATTTTAAGAAATGATATTTAAGGAGCCGACCATGAAACTAACAAAATTATCTTTTATGGTGCTAAGCACCTTACCGTTACTCATAACTAACCCAAGCCAGGCAAAGTCACTTCCCATGACGGAACTAGTCAATATTGATGCGCCGCAGCACATGGTTGAACAAAAAACGATACATTTTAGCCAAGCCATTCAAGCTAACGGCAAGTTTTTAACCGCTAAACAAGGCTATGAAAGTAGCAGCGATGAATATTGGTTTGAAGTAACTGGAGCACAACTTAATAAAGGCGTGAATTTAGATATCAGTCAAGCCGAAGCTTTGATCCGTTTGTCGGGTAAAACAAGCGCTGATAATCGCGAATTTGATAACAACACCATTGATCCAAGTAATATTGAACTGTTCAAAAGTAACCATAAACTGACGACACCATTTCAACAAACCGTCAGTCAGCAACAACTGGCGACAGCTAATATATTTCCAAACAGTAGTGCAGTGAAGTTAGATAAGGCGGTTGGCAACGGTCAATTTAAACTCTTGGTCAATGAAAAACTGATGCCTGGGCAACGTTTTGTCATTAACGTAAAAGAGAAAAATTCACCGCATAAACTGCACCTTTCAACACCAAGTATGAATTACCTTTCGGGTCAACAAGTTGATATAAAAGCAGAATTTAAGCATAACGACGCAGTGTTAGCTTTTGCCAAACATCAAGGTTTTATTAAAACGCCCTCAGGCGTAAAACACCCAGTTAAACTAATTACATCACCAAGCGGCTTTCGCGTAGAAATTCCAGGCGATATTGCCAACGAAAAACGGGGACAGTTATATGAATTGCATGTCGAGTCTCAAGCGGTAGACAAAGCGCTTAACATTAGACGTAATGGTAAAATTGCCTTCGCGGTCGCCAAGCCAACTGCAGCGATGGAAGACAATGTAGCGGTTGAAAGTACAGGTGCAAACATTAACTTGACCGTTGCCAGCGAGGGACGGTATGAAATAAGTGGTATAGTATACGGCACTAATAAGCAAGGTCGCTTTGTACCCTTTATGCTTAGCCGCTCTGCATATTACCTGCCTGCAGGTGAACATCAATTGCCATTGGTATTTGACCAAAGCATCATCACATCTTCAGGATTGACCGCGCCGTTTAATGTCAAAAATCTGCGCTTGATGGACCAAAGCAGAATGGCATTGTTGCAACAAATGTAAATTACTATAGCAATAAGGGGCCCTAGGGCCCCTTTCTACTGTAATAACAACTTTATAGAGTTAAGCTAAGTTACGTTAAATTAAGTTAACTTAAATTCAGCTCTGCTAGGACTTCCGCCCACAGCGACTATCAATTTAACAGACAATACGCCTTAGGCTTCTTCATTGTCTTCATGATCCTGCAAAGTGTTTTTACTTCGCAATACCGGTCTGTCGCCAACATCTTGCGCGGCATGGAAGGTTTTAATATTACTCTTGCGCGGTTTTGTGCTTTTTGACGGACCTGTATTTTTAGTCTTATCTACTTTAACTTTATTCGCTTTTACCGATTTCTTCGCTTTGAGCCCAGTAAACTTAGCGGTTAAACCTGCTATTTTCTCGAATGAAATCTCTTGCTGTAAAAAAGCTTCAATATTCTTAAAGCTCAACCAGTCTTTAGGTCCAACAAAGGAAATAGCATCGCCCTTGCTTCCTGCCCGACCAGTGCGACCGATACGATGGACAAACTCTTCGGTGTGTTTAGGCATATCAAAATTGATGACATGAGAAACATTCACCAGATCTAAACCGCGAGAGGCTAAGTCGGTAGTGATCAGTATTTTCTGCTGACCTTTACTAAAACCATCCATAATTTGATTACGCTGGCTTTGGCTTAAATCGCCACTTAGTGCCACCGTACTTAAATTTTGTTTTGCTAATACCTCAGCAAGTCTCTCTGTGTCAGCTCTAGTTGCCGTGAAGATAATCAACTGTTGATAATTTTCATGAGCAAGAAAATGCGCAAGTAGCTGTTCTTTATGCGCTAAGTTGTCACATAAATAAAATCGCTTCGTGATATCTTTATGCTCTGTATGCGCGCTACCTATGGCAATACGTTTTGGTTTTTTCAGCAATGCTAAAGCAAAATCATTCACCTGCGCATGATCTAAGGTCGCTGAAAACATTAATGTTTGACGTTTACGGTGATCAGCTGCTTTGTTGATTAATGCCAATTGCTCGGCAAATCCAAGATCTAACATCCGATCGGCTTCATCGAGTATTAACAGCTCTAGTCCATTAAGATAGAAATGGCCCTGCTTTAAGTGATCAGCTAAACGTCCAGGCGTAGCGACAATAAAATGTGGGTCTTTTTCCAAGGTCTTAACTTGATCGTTAAAGTTTTCACCGCCGAGAATTAACACCGCTTTAAATTGTGAACCTGAGGTAAATAACCTTAATTGAGTATAAACTTGCTTAGCAAGTTCACGGGTCGGCGTTAATATGACCACGCGAGGATCGCGTTTGCTCAACGCTCTATTTTTCATTAAGCGCTGTAATGCAGGAAGTAAAAATGCAAGTGTTTTACCAGAGCCCGTTTTAGACGAGGCAATTAAGTCATGTCCCGCCATGGCTGCCGGAATTGCATGTTGTTGAATCTCTGTCGGCTCATTAAAGCCTAAATGCTCAACTATCGACATTAATCGTTTATCTAAACCAAAATCACTAAATAACAAATCCTGCTCCAACACATTAAATACTTGTTCATTATAACCCGTTATGAGGGCTACATACTTGATAAAACTTTATAAAGGTTACTAATAAATAATAATCCTAATACGCCATTATTTGCTTATGCTGACCAGAGGACTTCAACAGATGTAAACTAGCATCAAATTGTTGAATAAATTGTTCAGTCACTTTTGATTTATAACAGACAATATTTTCTGATTGGCTATGCACAATAAAAGCTTTGTTTGTATGAATTAAACTTGAGTCATACTCTTTGAAGGCATTAACCACATCTGACTCATAGCCAACAAAAGCATCTATTCTCCCCTTGAGCAGCATTTCTATACTTTGGTTTATGGTACCGACAGCAATAACACTAATGTTTTCACCAAAATTCTTACCTCCATAGGTAAAGCCTCTTTGAATAGCCACGATTTTTTTATCTAGATCATGTAATGATGAAATAGACGGCTCGCTAGTAGAATTATAAATATAAGCTGTCACATAATTGTATGGTTGGCTTGCTATAAGTTTATGTTTTTCTGCCATTTTTGCAGTTGACGCGGGGGTTAAACAATCAACTTGACCATTTATAAACACTATATCTGCACGAGCAACAGGAACATATAACAATTTATAGGGTACAGTCATTTGTTGTTTCACTGTATCAAACAACACATTGTATGCACCGCTATCTTCTGGCACTCCACTAAATAAAAAAGGCATTTCTCCAACAGCAATAGTTAACACTTGTTGTTTTTCATAAGCCGCTAATGGTATTGAACTACCTGTAATACTTAGGATTAAACTAAAAATAAGAGCATTTTTTTTCATAAAAAATTCAATTTGATTGTGTATTAAAGGTAAAAACAAAATGGCGAATTACCACAAAGTAATAATTCGCCATTATAATCACTCGCAGCAAAAGCTAACAAATGCAAATTAACTATTTGCTATTCTCTCTTCCACTACAACCAAGGCATTATCAATACGCGACAATACTTTTTGTTGATCTAACAAGGCTAACGTAATATCAAGCGAAGGAGAATTACCACCTCCGGTTGCGGCAACACGAAGTGGCATACCAACTTTACCCATACCAACTTCAAGCTCAGTAGCCGTATCATTTATCGCTGCATGAATAGGCTCTGGCGACCAATCAGTTAATGCCGCTAACTTAGCTTTAACTAAAAGTAATGGCTCTTTAACCACGGGACGAAGATGTTTTTTAACCGCGGATGGGTCAAGTTCGCTAAAGTCTTCGTAAAAGTAACGACTAATTTGCGCCATCTCTTTTAAGGTTTTAACACGATCGGCCTGCACTTTCACAATCTCTGCCAACTCAGGACCATTTTCAGTGTTAATGCCTTCATTTTCCATGTGCCACGCTAAGTGCTTTGCCACATCAGCAGGATCCATGGTTTTCATATAATGCTGATTAACCCAAATAAGCTTGTCAGTATTAAACGCCGATGGTGCGCGGTTACAGTTTTTCAAATCAAACAATTCGATCATTTCTTCACGCGAGAAAATTTCTTGATCGCCGTGAGACCAACCCAAACGCACTAAATAGTTAAGCAAGGCTTCAGGTAAATAGCCTTCATCACGGTATTGCATAACACCAACCGCACCATGACGTTTTGATAGGCGCTTACCATCATCACCTAAAATCATTGGAATATGTGCATATTCAGGCAATGGCGCGCCCAATGCTTTTAAGATGTTTATTTGTCTTGGTGTGTTATTAACATGATCATCACCACGTACAACATGGGTTACTTTCATATCCCAGTCATCGACCACTACGGTTAAATTATACGTTGGTGAGCCGTCAGAACGCGCGATAATAAGATCATCAAGCACTTCATTAGCAATAACAATTTCGCCTTTAACCATGTCATTAATAACGACATTACCTGCTAACGGGTTTTTAAAACGTATCACATAAGGTTTATCTTCTAGGTAATCAGTGCGATCACGCCACATACCATTATATTTTTCAGTTTGACCATTAGCGCGAGCCTCTTCACGCATCATTTCAACTTCTTCCGCGCTACAATAACAACGATATGCATTGCCTGACTCAACTAGCTGAGCAATAACTTCCTTATAACGGTCAAATCGTTGAGTCTGAAAGTAAGGACCATGAGTCCAATCTAAATTTAACCAATGCATGCCATCCATAATAGCATCGACGGATTCTTGGGTGGAACGTTCGAGATCAGTATCTTCAATACGTAAAATAAAATCGCCACCATTTTTTTTCGCATATAACCAGCTATATAGCGCAGTACGCGCTCCACCAACGTGTAAATACCCTGTTGGACTTGGAGCAAATCGAGTTGTCAATGTCATGTTATTCTCTCAATTCTGACCTAAAACCTGAATAAAATATTAATCAGAGCAAGGTCGATAATTTGGCCTAAAAAAATTGCCGCTATTTTATCAGGCTCAAGGGTTGAATACACCTATTGAATGCAGATGACCAATAAAAGATTATAAATTAATCATGATGTTGAAAATTAACGCAGTTAACTTAAATATAAAGAAAAAACTGAAAAAATTACTTTCTTTTTGTTGACAGCTTTTTCGATCTCCCTATAATACGCCCCCACAGAGAAGGACGATTAGCTCAGTTGGGAGAGCACCGCCCTTACAAGGCGGGGGTCACTGGTTCAAGCCCAGTATCGTCCACCACTTCTCTGATATATTAGTAACATCCGGACGATTAGCTCAGTTGGGAGAGCACCGCCCTTACAAGGCGGGGGTCACTGGTTCAAGCCCAGTATCGTCCACCACTTTACTGATATATGCGAAAAATTCGGACGATTAGCTCAGTTGGGAGAGCACCGCCCTTACAAGGCGGGGGTCACTGGTTCAAGCCCAGTATCGTCCACCACTTCTCTGATATATTAGTAAATAATTCCAAACATTAATTCATTAGCATAAAGCATCGCTGTGTAGCACCTTCTACTCTTTACACTCGCGCCGAATCACTGACTCAAGCCCAGTATCGTCCACCACTTCTTTTAGTACCATACAAAACCATTAAAATACTCCGACTAATTTTATCACCTTGATAACGCGTTGTGTCTGAGTTAGATTGCATTATTTAATATGCTACCAAACAACCTATCTAGGGATTTTTAATGAGCAAAGTCATCATATTAGTCGTCATATTCGGCTTAATTACCTTCTATTTTTATCGCGCCAACATTAATAAAGCCAATGCAGTACAGAACATAAAAATAGGCGAAGAATTCTTGGCCGAAAACAAAAGCAATGAAGGGGTTTTAGCAACCGATTCAGGTTTACAATATCAGGTATTGCAACATGGTGACGGTGGCCAACATCCCAGCGCTTCGGATCAAGTAACAGTGCATTATCATGGCACCTTAATCGACGGCACTGTGTTTGACAGTTCAGTCGAGAGAGGCGAACCCATTGCCTTTGGTTTAAATCAGGTAATTTCGGGATGGACAGAAGGCTTACAATTAATGGTCGCAGGTGATAAGTTTCGCTTTTTCATTCCTGCTCATTTAGGATATGGCAATAATAGTGCGGGTAAAATTCCAGCAGGTTCGTTATTGATTTTTGATGTCGAACTGATTGATATTCAATAATAAACATGTAAATACAAGGAAGTAGTTATGTCATTATCAAGTTGTACTCAATGTGAACACACAATCAATGGTAATGTTCGTACCTGCCCAATGTGCGGAGGTACCATGACAACAGCTCAGCCATCAACAAAACGTCAATGTCCACGCTGTAAAAACCCGTTAGACATTCATCAGTTTAATCGCTATGAATTAGATCAATGCCCTAACTGTGAAGGACTATGGCTTGAACCTGAAGAGTTTAACGTGCTGACCAGTGAATTTGATGTTTACAGGGATGAAAAATCAGATCCTAATTATATCAAGAAATCTATGCCTAGAGCTGAGGGTTATCTACCCTGTGCTTGCTGTTCAAAATTGATGACTAGACAAAACTTTAAATCAATTTCTGGTGTAGTGATCGATTTATGCATTAACTGTGGGGTTTGGTTAGACAAAGACGAATTGATACAAATTAGAAATTTTATTGCCAGTGGTGGCTTAGACAAAGCGCAAGACCGACATTTACACAATCATCAACAGGCAATTGAAAAATTAGATGACCGCGTATCTGATTTAGAGCTAATGGAAAAAATGCTCAATAAGTTTAGTGTTAAACGTATTTTCTTCCGAGGTTTTTAAAACCCCTTGTTCCAAACGTTATCTTTCACCTATTTTAGGAATTAAAAATAATTAAGCCGGTTAACCTCACTGATAAACATTCAATATCTTTAGGTAAGTGTTAAACTGTCAGAGTTATTGGAGGCAAAATTCAACATGCCCTAACCTTATTCTAAATGGAGCAATACATTGTCAAACGCAGAACACGAAATCATCACTATCAGCGAACAACCGATAGAGCTATGTAAATTGCTGAAAATTGCCAATATGGTATCGGGTGGCGGGGAAGCTAAAATCGTCATCAGTGAAGGTTATGTGTTAGTTAACGGTGAAGTAGAGTTTCGTAAGCGTAAAAAAATTAATGCTGGCGACGTTATTGAGTTTAATGGTGAAACTATAGCAATAGAGCTATCTCCGGCTAATGCTGAGTCTTTAGCAACTAAAAAAGAAACCACGGAAGTTGCCTCTCGCGCGCAAGATACTCGTGATTCGGTTCAACAAAAAGCGGCGAAAAAAACCAATAAGAAAAAGGCTAAACTTAACCACGATGAAAAAGCTCAGCCAAACAACCAACCCAATAAAAGAAGACCTATTTCTTTTTAACCGCAGGCACAGTAAATTAATATCACAACGACTATAATTTCTTTTGCCAAAAGATTGCTTTGCCCATTTCAGGATCTAGCTCGTAGCCATTGTAGCCAAACTTTTTATAGGCCTTTTGAGCAACAATATTTCCCTCTAACACTTCCAAGGTTACCTTGCAGCAGCCCTTATCTTTGGCAATACTTTCAACTTCGTTGAATAATCGGTCGACTAAACCTTTGCCACGATATTCCGGTAACACCACTGCATCGTGAATGTTAACCAAAGGTTTGCAACTAAAAGTAGAAAAACCTTCAACGCAATTGATCAACCCTGCCGGCTTGCCATCTACATAACCAATAATTGAAAAGACATTATTTTGCTTGGCAAGAGTCGCAAGTAAATTTTCTCGGACATATTCAGTTATCGGCTCCCCGCCGCCCATCGGATCTAATGCGTAAGCATTTAGTAACATAAGTAAATCTTGCCCTTGCTTGGCATCATTGTAATCAACGGTTACTAACTCAATATTCATCACTTTCCTCTAATAAAGACATTAAATGCAATTTTTCAGCCGCTTACTATACTGTATTTATGAATGAAAATAACCTGTTAGATATACACGCTGAGTGCAAATACCAAGATCCTGAAAACGTCGCATGTCCAAATCAGGCGAGCGACTCAGGTTATTGTTATTGGCATGATAAGGATATTGATAAGTCAGGTGCGAATATTAAAGAAGCGCTAGAAGCCTACGCCCACAGCGGTGGTTTTTTAAGAGGTATTATTGTTAAAAGTGCTAACTTATCTGAAATAGACTTGGTTAACCATCATAGTAAAATCGGCTATGACTTTTCCTACGCAGACTTCTACCGTAGCAATTTACAAAATAGCCATTTATTTAATATCAATTTAACGAATGCCAGTCTGATGAAAGCTGACTTACGAGAAGCTACATTAAATTATGCAAATTTAGCAAACGCAAATTTGTTAGGGGTGAAATGGGCTGGCAGTAAGATAGAAAATATAAAATTTGGTCGCAAACTCGTACAACAACATTTGGCAAAAAAAGCGCTAAGAAATAATGACAAAGCACTGGCCCAAGATTATTTTGAGCAGGCTGAAGAAATATATCGAGACCTAAGAAAACATGCCGAGCACGAAGGTATTTTTTCGTTAGCGGGAGCATTTATTCAACAAGAGTTAACCATGCGCCGCATGCAACTTCCGCCCCGCAGCTTCAAACGTTTTTCCTCTAAGATGGTGGACTTATTTTGTGGTTATGGGGAAGCGCCACTAAGAATTGTCGGCATTTCCATAATGATGATCCTAATATGCGCGGTGCTATATGCTTTTACTGGATTAAATTATCAAGGACAGATACAAGCATTCAGTGAAAATTTAACCTTAATGCAGAATGTTGAGTTGTTTCTTTCTTGTCTCTATTACTCTGTGGTTACCTTTACCACACTGGGTTATGGAGATTTTACCCCTGTGGGAATATCGCGTGCTATCGCCGCTATCGAAGCCTTTACGGGTAGCTTTACCATAGCGCTATTCGTGGTTGTGTTCGTCAAGAAAATGACAAGATGATTTTTAAATAAGTTGTATAAATAAAGGATAAAGCCAGCGCTCTATAGAAAAGAGTAAAGTAAATCGCCAAATGCACTTATCACACGTTCTAATGACATAGTTAAAACTTAAGCTTTGTCAGTTAATAACTCGGTTATTGATCTGTATCAAAGTAAACTTAACAGCAGCTTTTATATTAAATACAATACTTTGCATAAACACTCAATTCCATGTCATATCCTGTAAAATCTCAAGCAATACCTCATGCTAATACCTATACAATATCAGCACGAGGTAAAACCCACCATGAGCCTATTTTTGATTTTCTCAAAAGATCATTTGCTTCTGTCCCCGTTGAAAAAATTGAAAGCTTTTTTGGTTTTGTCGAACCTTCTACGTTATATGGTGGTCGATTTTTTCAGATGAGGCAATTATCAGAACAAGACGCAAAAACGTTAAACGAAATAGGTTTGGGCGTAAGAATTCCTTTCACTAACCATTTTGCAAGTAAAGAAGAATTTCAAGAAAATAAAGCTTTACTAAAAAAGTACCATAATCCACTAAACTCCATTATTTGCACTAATGATGACTTAGCACAATGGATAAAAGGTGATTTTCCTGAATATGATCTTGAAGCAAGTGTTATCAAAAATATTGATAATATAGAAAAAATAGAAGAAGCCTTGAAACTATATGATACCGTCGTCCTGCCTATGGCAGCAAACGATGACGATGAATTACTTGATAACATCATAGAAAAACATCGAATAAGATTATTTGCCAATGCCGGATGTGCTTATACATGCCCGGCTAAAATATGCTATAAATCTGTTTCTAAATTTAATAAAAAAAATGAAGGTGAACTGAAATGTTCACAAACAGTCAAAGCCAGACCGATGAAAGGCATGATCCATTTCGACTTAAAACGATTACAAAATAAAGGTTTTCACAAATTCAAACTGTTACAGGAACGAGTAGGAAACGGCACAGGCTATTAAAGTTTTTATACGAGATAGAGCCTTTGCCATTTAGTTATTCGACTTAAAAAGCAATAACGCTAAAAAAGTGAGTAATTTCAACGTAAAATCAATGCGTTTTATCACTCACAGTGAAGATACAAAAAATTCGTCTCCGGATATACATTTAGCGCTTTTTCCAAAGCATATGCCCTGATAGAATAACGCCACTTTTATTTTCACGCTTTCTTACGGAATCAGCATCCAATGCGCACCAGTCAATACTTACTGTCTACTTTAAAAGAAACTCCTGCCAGTGCAGAAGTTATCAGTCACCAATTAATGCTACGTGCAGGCCTAGTCCGTAATGTTGCATCAGGACTATATACTTGGCTGCCGACAGGTTTACGAGTGCTGAAAAAAGTTGAAAACATTGTCCGTGAGGAAATGGAAAAAGCTGGGGCTATTGAAGTATTAATGCCGATGGTTCAGCCCGCAGATTTATGGGAAGAATCAGGCCGTTGGGAAGACTACGGACCAGAACTTTTGCGCTTAAATGACCGCCATCAGCGTCCATTCGTATTAGGGCCAACACATGAAGAAGTGATCACTAAGCTCGTTAGCAATGAAATTTCAAGCTACAAGCAATTACCTTTAAACGTTTTTCAAATTCAAACCAAATTTAGAGATGAAATTCGTCCTCGTTTCGGTGTAATGCGCGGTCGCGAATTCTTAATGAAAGATGCGTATTCGTTCCACTTAACCGACGAGTGTTTAGAAAATACTTACCAAATAATGAAAGATGCCTATTGTCGTATCTTTGACCGTCTTGGCTTAGACTATCGCCCAGTTATAGCAGATACTGGTTCTATCGGCGGCGAAGCATCGCACGAATTTCATGTACTAGCTGATTCTGGTGAAGATGATATAGCTTTTAGTGATGCCAGCGATTTTGCTGCTAATGTCGAAAAAGCGGAAGCATTAGCACCACAAGGCAAACGTCCAGAGCCACAACAACCGCTCTCTAAAGTTTCAACGCCAAATGTTAAAACTATCAGTGATGTTGCTGAGTTTTTAAACGTTGATGTTACCTCAACAGTTAAAACCTTGATTGTTGTTGGCGATGAAGACGAAAACGGCCAACAAGGTTTAGTGGCATTAGTGTTACGCGGCGATCATCAACTTAATGATATTAAAGCAGAGAAAATTGACGGCATCGCTTCGCCTTTAACCTTTGCTAGTGATGAACAAATTCAAGCAGCACTTACTTGCAATGTAGGCTCTATCGGTCCAGTGGCGTTAACCATCCCTGTTATTGTTGATCGCAGCGCTGCACACTTAGCAGATTTTGTTTGTGGCGCTAATGAAGATGATTTTCATATCACTGGGGTTAACTGGGACAGAGATTGTGCAAATTATACCGTTGCCGATATTCGCAATGTTGTAGAAGGGGATCCAAGCCCTTGTGGTCAAGGGAACATCGTGATTAAACGCGGTATCGAAGTGGGTCATATTTTCCAATTAGGTCAAAAATATGCTCAAGCAATGAACTGCGGCGTATTAACCGAAGCAGGTAAAAATCAAACCTTAACGATGGGTTGTTATGGTATTGGTGTTTCCCGCATTGTCGCGGCAGCCATTGAACAAAATCACGATAAATATGGTATTAAATGGCCACAAGCCATCGCCCCTTTTCAGGCGGCTATCGTACCAATGAATATGGCTAAGTCGGCCCGCGTAAAAGAAACCGCAGAAGCATTATACCAACAGCTTTCCAATGCAGGCATAGAAGTATTATTTGATGATCGCAAAGAACGCCCGGGTGTAATGTTCGCCGATCATGAATTAATCGGTACGCCATATCTACTGGTTATTGGAGAACGTAATCTTGATGAACAGCAAATTGAATTGAAAAACAGAATGACTGGTGAGAAATCATTAATCGCTATCAGCGATGTAATGTCACTGTTTTCATAAGCAGCTTGTCACGTCTCGTAAGCATAGCGTCATAGACCTTTGCTTACGAGAGGTAACCCTAGCCTTTTTGATAAAGTGCGCACATTGCGCCAGCAGGATCTTTAATAACAACATACTTGTCATTGCCTGCCGCTTTAATTTCGGTAAGTAACTCCCCTCCTTCAGACACCACGAAGCTAACTGACTCCTCAATATTCTCCACCAAAAAATAAGGTAGCCATGCGGCGGGAAGATCGGCATTGACACCGGTCGCATGGCAAATTCCGGTGACGGCATCATTGCTTCCCGGCAAGGTCATCGAGTAATCGTTATAGTCTCCCATAGAGACTTCTTCGACTCCCCAACCGATGACTTTTTGATAAAAATCTTTATTTTTAGTTGCATCTTTAACGGATAAATCTATCCAAGCCAATTCACCAAGTTTTTGCTCACTCATGCTTCTCTCCTACCTTAACTTTAGGGTTCTTCGGATAAAACATTTCAGGAAGTTTATTTATATGCTCAAAAAAACGAGTATCTTTGTAAGGTAATTTCATAAAACCAGAAATACCTAGACCTTTTATCGTCGGCAATAATGTCAGTATTTTCGCTAAACACTCGGCAAATTCCTGCTTTTTGTCGTGATTAAGTAACATTAGGTAGCTATGAATTTTTAAGTGTGTTGGTAACACTTCAAAAATGATACAGCCCGTATGGTGGATCAAATTAAGGCGTGCCAATACCGCCATAATATCGTCTGGTAAATACAGATATTCATCGGGATCTTTACCATCTTCAAAATAAGAATGAAGCCGAGTAACATCATCAAGTTCAGGGACATCGCTCACATCAAACGGAATAACTTGCTCCGGCCCTGCCACAAAGGGTTTTCTAGCGCCCTTACGCTCGACATGCAGGGTATTTCGCGCATTAAACAAACAGCTTTTAAACATACCAATGCGAAAAATCCCCTGAGCCAGATGGATCATATTATTAACCGCACTTTGAAAAGAATGCTTGAGATTTTCATCAAATAAGGTGAGATTAGAATCGACATAAACCCCGTCTTTTTCCCAGCGAATAGCCAATCCACCAACCACCGGAAAATTCCCTAATCGACTGACCGCCGCAATAAAAGCTTTCTCGGTGTCCCCCATTCCAATAAGGAAATTTTTATAATATTTTTCCAATTGCACATCATCAATGCCTTTAAGGCTTTCTTTTTCTGATGATTCTCGTAAAAACGATTTTCGTGAGCCATAAACCACTGTGTCCATAGCTTCTTTAGAATGTTTCACCCATACAGGAATTACTGGACGAATAGGATATTTGGTTGGTTCTGGCGATAAAACTAATCGCTTTAAATAATCAATATTGGCAAAAAAATAATTTCCCGCTTGCTCTCGAATTTTAGCGTCTTCGCTCAACATGCCATCAATGACTTTTGCTAACACTTTAGGCAGTCCTAATGAGCTAGCAGTAATAACTTTGCTGCCGTATCGACAAGATTGCCCCGAAGCTAATGCGTATAAAGTTGCCGCTAAACCTTGTTCGTCAAATTTTGGCGATGATAAACCACCGTTTAATTGCTCAGGTCCAATAAAATAAACATCGCCAAGACGAGCATTGCTGTGTTGCAAATCACTGCTCATTAAATCCATGACATTATTGGCTGTGCTCTGGCCATTAATATCAAGCTGAGCAGTTACCGACGAGCCCCAGTCAACTAAATATACTTTACCGTCCGTTTCATCATAAACAACATTGGAGGGTTTAATATCACCATGAACATAAGGTTTGCCTCTAAAATGCGCTTTTGCATCTCTCAAAAACAACAATATATCAGCGAGTTGTATCGCAATATTGACAATTAACTCGGGCGCTAGTGGACCGTGTTGGTGAGAATACTTTTCTAAATCAACACCGGGAGCACGCGACATATGCAAAATGGATTGACGTTTTATTTTATGAAATTCGACAACGCTAGGAATACGATCATGATGAAGTTCAGCTTGGATCTCAGCTTCTTCTTGCAACCTATCTTGGACATGCTGTGGTAAGTTTATGCGTGAAAATTTGAAAACAAAACACTCTCCTGCCTCATTTTCACCGTTAAAAACAAAACCATAAGCACCTTTACCTAAAAGATAGGTATTTTGATAACCCAACTGCCTTAACTGTTGCTGACACAGTTCTACCCATTTTTTTAACTTAGTCGCGTCTTTATGACTCAATAGATATATTGACTGATCTTCGGCGATATAAAAGTGCTGTAACTTTTTCTGTTTCACTATTTTTTAAATTATTGCCTATTAGCATTAGAGATTCAAATTACACATTAACGCCCCTAACTACAAGTAATTGCGAGCGATTCTACGTGTGAGCATTTGTTAGAAACAAAAATTAGCATAAAATTCAATTAGAAATTTTATCTGTTGTCATAATTTTGTCATCAAGCACGACTATTATTAACGAGCTTGTTAAATCTGGTCGACAAATTAACCTTAAAGATTCTAACGTAGCTCCCAACTTATTGCTTATTTTGCTAAGCTAATGACATGCTATTTTAGCGCGCTCTACTTTTTAGTAGAGCGTTTTTTTATCTACTCAAACACCTTAGACATAAAAAAGCCCGCATTTAAGCAGGCTTTTATAATACTAATGTGCGTGTAGATGTTTAGCTCATATGAACTAGCATATTAGACGGTTCTTCAAGGAAAGATTTCCACAAATTACTGAACCGTGCAATGGTACCGCCATCAATGATGCGATGATCACCAGACCAACTCACTTGCATAATAGATCTTGCTTCTACTTCACCATTGGCATTAAAGCGTGGCAAAGTTTGCAATTTACCTAAAGCAACAATAGCCGATTCGGGTTTATTAATAATAGGTGTTGCCACCGTACCACCAATAGCACCAATGTTAGAAATTGAGATAGTGCCACCTTTAAGATCTTCAGCGGCAACTCGACCGCTGCGAGCAGCGTTTGTTAAGCGGGCAATATCATGCGCCAAATCTAAAATAGATTTTGTTTGTACGTGTTTAACATTAGGTACTAACAACCCCACTTTAGAGTCAACTGCCATACCAATATTATGATCGTCAAAATACGTTAGCTCAGTACAATCCGCATTAGCTTGCGAGTTGATCACCGGAAACTGTTTTAACGCCAACGACATCGACTTCATAAAAAATGGCATCATCGTTAACTTAATATCTTGCTTGGCATAAATTTCTTTAAGCTCTAAACGCAACTTGATCAAGTTCGTCATATCAATTTCTTCACAATAGGTAAAGTGAGGAATCGTTGATACCGACTCAACCATAGCTTTAGCCATTACTGCTTTAATACCGCGAATAGGCTCAACGCGAGTACCACCAGTAACGCTTGTGGGACTGCTTGACGTTGTCGCTGCATCAGTTTGCGTTCCACCTTTGCTATAAGCGATGACGTCATCTTTATAAACACGGCCTTTTTTACCTGAGCCAGGAATTTCATGAATGTTTACATCTAATTCACGAGCGACTCTTCTAACCGCAGGGCTAGCAACAGCCTTAGCGTTAACGGTTTTAGCCGTAGCAACATTGGCTGGCTTTTCTGCCGCTGCAGGTTGAGCAACCGCTGCACTAACGACTGCTGACGCTGGTGCCGGTTCAACAGATTTGGCAACGCTTGTGCCGCCAGAAACTTCAATCGCAAATAATGGTTGATGAACTTTAGCAATATCGCCTTTAGCATAATAAAGCTTAACCACTTTACCGGCATGCATTGCAGGAATTTGCACTAAAGCTTTATCAGTCATAACGTCAGCAACAGGTTGATCTTCTGCGATATCATCGCCTTCTGCGACTAACCACTCAACCAATTCACATTCAACAATACCTTCACCAATATCAGGTAAGATAAAGTCTTCAACACTGCTCCCTTGACCACCAGAAACACTTACGACTTGACTATCTGCAGGTTGTTGAGCAACAGGTTCATCATGACTCACGGTTTCCGGCGCTTTAGTCGTTGCTGAGCCCTCTGGAGTCATTGCAAATAAAGGTGCATGCACTTTAGCAATATCACCTTGCTTGTAATAAAGTTTTTCAACTACACCTGAATACATCGCTGGGATCTGTACTAATGCTTTATCTGTCATTACGTCAGCCACAGGCTGATCTTCAACAATTGTATCGCCTTCGCTTACTAGCCACTCAACGAGTTCACACTCAACAATACCTTCACCAATATCGGGTAATATAAAATCAATGCTCATACTCATTCCTAAAATAAGTCCTAATAATTTACGCTACGTTTAATTGCTTCGTATACTTTTAAATGGTCTGCGACATATTCTTTTTCTAACGCCAAAGGATACGGCGTATCTAAACCACAAACCCGCGCAATAGGAGATTCCAAGTGCAAGAAACACTCATTTTGAATCGTTGCCGCTATTTCGCTGGCAAAACCCGCTGTTAACGGCGCTTCTTGGCTGATGATCAAACGTCCTGTTTTCATTACTGAATTTGCAACAGTTTCAACATCCCAAGGTAAAATGGTACGTAAATCAATTATTTCACAGGAAATACCATCTGAAGATGCTTTTTCTGCCGCTTTTTCAATGATTTCCATTTGAGCACCCCAAGCCAACAAAGTCACATCAGTACCACTTTGCACCACTTCGGCTTTACCTAAAGGTAATTGATAATCTTCTTCAGGCACTTCGCCTACAGACGCACGATATAATCGTTTCGGCTCAAAAAATATCACAGGATTATCATCACGAATCGACGCTAACAATAAACCTTTGGCTTGATAAGGATTACGTGGAACAACAATTTTTAATCCCGGAGTATGAGCAAAATAAGCTTCTGGAGATTGACTATGATACAAACCACCGGCGATACCACCACCGTAAGGTGTACGAATGGTTAATTTACCGACATCAAATTCATTACCACTACGATAGCGAAACTTTGCTGATTCATTGACGATTTGATCAAACGCAGGAAAGATGTAATCGGCAAATTGAATTTCGGCAATAGGCACACTGCCTTGTGCCGCCAAACCATTAGCAAAACCAATAACTCCCTGCTCTACTAACGGCGTATTAAAGCATCGAGCTTTACCATATTTATCTTGTAAACCACTGGTTGCGCGAAATACACCGCCAAAATGGCCAACATCTTCACCAAAACATACCGCACGATCATTTTCTGCCATGGCGATATCAAGGGCGTTATTAACTGCTTGTAATAAGTTCATTTGCGCCATGATTATAGTCTCCCTGCCGTAACTGGATATGATTCAGGATATTTCTTGATATGTTCTTTTAATTCATCAAGTTGGGCTTGCAAATGTTTAGGTACATTATCGTAAACATCAGTAACCAGTGACTCAAGTTCAGGCTTGGCAATTTTTTCAGCCACTTTTACAGCAGCTAAAACATCTTCTCTTAACGTATCAAAAAGTGCTTTCTCTTGTTCTTCATCCCACCATTTCTGGTTAAGCATCCAGTTTTTCATACGAGAAATAGGATCATGTGCCTGCCATTTCGCTTCTTCTTCACGAGTACGATAACCAGAAGGATCATCTGAGGTTGAATGTGCCCCTAAACGATATGACATCGCTTCAATAATCATCGGCTTATTTTCTTTCAGTGCATATTCGCGTGCTATTTGAGTAGCTTTGATCACTGCTAGAATATCATTACCGTCGATTCGAATCGTCTTAATACCGTAGCCAACCCCACGCGATGCAATACCGTTACCCGCATATTGTTCACTTGACGGAGTAGAAATCGCGTAGCCATTGTTACGACAGAAGAAAATGACAGGCGCTTGATGCACCGCTGCCATATTTAAGCCAGCGTGAAAGTCGCCTTCTGAGGCGGCACCTTCACCAAAATAACAAATAGTAACTGCGTCTAAACCTTGCAATTTCTGACCATAAGCATAACCAGTTGCTTGTGGTATTTGTGTGCCTAATGGCGAAGAGATGGTCAGATAATTTAATTCATTACTGCCGTAATGAATCGGCATTTGACGGCCTTTACCCAGATCTTTTTCATTGCTGAACATTTGATTCATAAAGTTTTCTAATGAAAACCCTCGAAACATTAACGCACCTTGCTCACGATATTGCGCCATGATCATATCTTGATCTTTTAACCCTGCAGCACCACCAACACTAGTGGCTTCTTCACCTAAAGCGGCCATGTAAAAACTAATACGGCCTTGGCGCTGGGCGGCAACCATACGTTCGTCTAACACGCGATGGAAAGCTAAAGTTTTATAAACTTTTATGGCAAGTTCTTGATCTAATTCTGGTAACTCAGCACCTTTATACACAGTGCCGTCTTGTTGTAAAATTTTGAGGATAGGGATTTCAACAGAATGACCGTCAATAAAAACAGGCGTGTGTACTACAGGCCCCTCATTATAGATATCAGTTTTCATAGCGTTCTCTTTATTATAAGTCTTGCTACGCAAGGTATATGTTTTGAAAATTATTTTGCTATCTAGTATAGCTCGATGAAACGTTATCGTTTGTTAAACATCAACAATTGTTCAATACAGTTAACACCTGTTACGACTTGTTATTATGTAATAATCGCCAGCACTTTACCTTTACGTAAACTGATTATCAAGTTAGTCCATTAAAATTAGCGCCTGTCTGTGCTTGATGGTGAGCATAAATGTTTACACTCACACATTCCAAAATTTAACTACTTGATTTACCGAAATTAATATTAATCGATTTTTGCAGGGATCACGGTCAACAATGCCCTTTGCCCTATAGCTACGTCAGCATTAGGGAAAATAATCGCCTCCCCTTCTATTTTTACTTTATGCTCAATATCGTCATCCGTTGCTAAAATATAATCCATTGGAAAATCGCTAAAATTTTCAACCTCATCATCAAAATGTAAAGTAAAGTTATCACCAAGACGATTAATAGTTTGATAAATTTCATAGATATGAAAATCTTGAGCATCGTATGGTTTCAACTCTAACGGCTCACCTGAAACAAATCGCGCTAAGGTTTCGCTGACCCCCGCAAAATTGCTCATATCATTTTCACCAAATGGCATCACTTTACCCAGTTCAACGGTAAAAGCATCGGCGCCGAATTCATTGGATGAAAAATAACTAAAAGTCGTCGTTGGTGAATGTGAAAGTAAAATTGTATTGATGCCGCAGCTCAATAAAAATTGTAATTGCTCTTTTTTCCAAGGCTTGCCATGCCTGAACGGATAAACGGCAAATTTATCATTTTTTGAGCCACGAATCGCGGTATGTAAATCGTAATGAAAACGCTCACGCTCATGTTCCGGTCCACCTTGTACAAAAAAATCACGCACGGCGTTTTCCAGAGCCAATGCTCGTACTCTTTCTTTATTAATAAGCCCTGGGCCATTGCCCTGGTCTAACGAATGTCCTCCGGAAAATAATCGATTCATATTTTCTTCAACAAAGCGCTTACCGATATTGATAGAAGCCGGATTACCAATCAGAAACAACACCCGCTCTGCCAACGGCAGTTCACCCAAAATAAGCTTTTTGATCAGATCGGCGCATATTTCAATAGGAGCAGTTTCATTACCGTGTACTGCACTTGAGAGGACAATATCTTTGTGAGATTGATTATCTAACGGCTCAAAAGCAATGATGCCAGTATCAATAACAGTCACTTTAGATTGCTTTTGACTGACTTTATCTGCGACAACAAAAGAAAATGGTGCGCTGGATAATGTCCATTCATTGGCTCGTGTTAATGACAGAAAATCACCCGTTTGTTGTAATAGCTGTTGTATTTGAGTCATGGTACTTTTATTTGCTTATATTTAACGGAATATAGCTAAAATAATAGCAAAATTTGACGCTTGAAAGTACCTAGAAAAGCATTTATTTCAGCCTATTGGTTAATTTTATCACTATGGTTCTAGCGATTAATAGCAAGATAAAAAAACCAATATATCAATAAAAAAAGGCACCCGAAGATGCCTTTTCATAAAATACAATATGCGGTTAAATAAATTACAACCCAGCCTGACTAAACGCCTGCGCCACTATCTGTTGTGCTTCTTCAATAATACGTTGCAAATGTTCTTGGTTAATAAAACTTTCAGCATATATTTTATAAATATCTTCGGTGCCCGACGGACGTGCGGCAAACCAGCCATTTTCAGTCACTACTTTTATACCGCCAATGGCAGCATTGTTACCAGGGGCATGACTTAAAATTTGCGTTATTTGTTCACCAGCAAGTGTACTGGCACTAATAGCGTCGGCACTTAAATTGGTTAATACCGTCTTTTGAGCACTATTAGCCACTGCTTCTACGCGGCCATAGCAAGGCTCGCCTAATTGCTCTGCTAATGACAAATAATATTGATACGGGTCTTTCCCAGTAACCGCAAATATTTCTGCCGCTAACAAGGTCATAATGAAACCATCTTTGTCGGTGGTCCAACAGCTACCATCACGCGCTAAAAATGACGCGCCTGCACTTTCTTCACCACCAAAGGCATAACTACCATCATATAAACCATCAACAAACCATTTAAAGCCAACAGGTACCTCGGCTAGTGGTCGCTCGATAAGTTTTGCCACCCTGTCTATTAATGAACTAGACACTAAGGTTTTACCAATTTTGCACTCTTTTGGCCACGCTCGATGAGACATCAGGTAGTGAATAGCAACAGCTAGATAATGATTAGGATTCATCAAACCGCCGGTTTTTGTCACTATGCCATGGCGATCAAAGTCAGGATCATTGCCCACTGCGACATCAAAGTTGTCCTTCATGGCGATCAGGCCACTCATTGCATAAGGAGAAGAACAATCCATGCGAATTTTCCCGTCTTTATCCAACGGCATAAAGGCAAAACTACTATCAACAACAGGGTTTACTATTTCAATGTTAATGCCATATTTTTCAGCAATAACAGGCCAATAGTGAATACCCGCACCACCCAGAGGGTCAACGCCAATTTTTACGCCTGATTTGGCGATAGCTTGCATATCAAGTACTTGCTCAAGTTGCGCAACATATAACTCGATAAAATTTTGCTTAGTTAACAGCGGCGAAACTAATGCCTCGTTAAAGTTAATGTGTTTAACCTCAATAAGTTCATTTGCCATAATATCATTGGCACGTTGCTCAATAAGCTTAGTTACGCTACCTTCTGCAGGGCCACCATGCGGAGGATTGTATTTAATACCACCATCAGTTGGTGGATTATGTGACGGGGTAATGATCAAACCGTCGGCTTGATCACTTGATGATTTATTATGACTCAAAATTAAACGTGAGATCACCGGCGTTGGCGTATAACCTTCGTCGTGCTGAATAACAACAGGCACATTATTAGCAATAAGCACCGAAATAGCATTGGCAAACGCAGGCTCTGATAACGCGTGGGTATCTTTACCTAAAAAAAGTGGTCCTGTATAACCTTGCGATTGTCGATATTCAGCAACGGCCTGACATATCGCTAAAATATGCGGTTCATTAAAACTAAGTTTAGTTGCACAACCACGATGCCCTGACGTACCAAAACTGACTTGCTGCTCAGCAATTTGGACATCTGGGATCTGTAAAAAATAATCGCTGACCAAACGGCCAATATTTATTCTGTCTTCTGGTCTTACCGGTTTTCCTGCATGTGGATGCACAGACATAACACTTCCTTCGTTTAATGAGTCATTAGTAAAGTTTTTTCTTATAATAGTTCGCGAATTTTTTCGGCATCTGCTTCATGATAGCCTAACGCGATAGCAGCTTCGGTTAACATCATTTTTTTACGCGTGGTATTTGAATTAGTGATCACCCAGTAAGGACTATCTGGTATTTGTCGAGGTTTGGTACTGCTACCACTTTCGGCTAATTCAGCTTCACTGCAAGCAAAATAAAGGCGGTCTCTGCCTCTAATATCCAAAACAACATTAAACTGACGTTGATGAACTCTATGTAGGGTCGCTAATATTAATAAAAATCGCCCCACTGCACCGCGTTGCATGGCTAACTCTTCTTTATTAATATAATTAAATACGTTCTCAGAAGCGCTATTAATTGTATTTATTTTCTCAACGCTTGATTTTGTCACCGCGTTAGATTCAGATTCTATTGGCTGAATAGGCGCTTGATTACTGACATCTGATGGTAAAGATATTAAACGACGTAGTATCGATGAAGCACTTTCACCAATGTACTGAGTATTTCGTGCTATGTGATTATAAAGCTCTTCGTCTATCTCGATGTTTTTCATTAATAACCCTAGGAAAATTTTTGATCGCAAAGATTATACTTCCCTTACAGATAAGACTCTAGAGGGTATTCAGATTAGTTTGCAATTTTTAATTCCATTGGCGAATAATCCAACACCCGAGATGCTAATGTATTGCAAGATACCGTAATTCATAAGACAATTTGCGGCTAAAACATCATTATCAAACCGAGGTTAGATTGAGCCTATTAAATTTCCAACAAACAGGTGAAGGCCCAGATGTCATCTTGATCCATGGATTATTTGGCAGTTTAGAAAACCTAAATATGGTCGCCAAAGCATTAACAAGCGCTTATCGTGTTACCCAAATTGATGTTAGAAACCATGGTTTGTCTTTTCATGAAAGCAACATGGAATACTCTACTTTAGCGCAAGACATTATTAACGTGATGCAGCACTTATCGATTAAAAAGGCCAAACTATTAGGCCATTCTATGGGCGGTAAAATAGCCATGCAACTGGCGCTTGAACACCCTGAGTATGTCGACAAACTCGTCGTCGCAGATATTGCGCCGGTGAGCTATCCTCCTCATCATCAAACCATCATGAAAGGCTTAAAAGCAATAGATTTAAGCAAAGTACAAAAACGTAAAGATGCCGATGAGCAACTGGCCCCATATGTTGACAACATGGGCGTTAGACAGTTTTTATTGCGCAATTTAACCACAATAAACAATCAGTTTAGTTTTAAGTGTGATCTTGACGCTATTGAAACATGCTATCCACAAATAATGAAAGGCTATGAAGGCAGCGCACAATTTAACGGTCTTACCCTATTTATTAAGGGAGAACAGTCTGATTATATTAAGCCCGAGCACAGAGAAAAAATAGTCAGCTTATTTCCAAATAGTCGCGCAAAAGTGATCCAAGGCGCGGGTCATTGGTTACATGCAGAAAAGACCAGTGCCTTTAATAAAATAGTGTTAGATTTTTTCAACGCGTAAGGTCAAACAAGATAATTACGTTATTTTGATTACGATCAGTAATCGTCTGACGATATATGTCAAAATAAATGGTAAAAAATGTGCTTGAATGGGCCAATTTCACCAATTTTCAATGTGTTTAAAATTAAGGTTATGCTATAGTGCCGCCAGATTTTTTTAGGGTAAATATATGCTGGCAGAATACATTGATGTTATTGAGGCGATCGGTCTTAATTTATTTTTCGCTTTTATATTTATTTTCATTGGATTGTCTATTCATGACGTAATGAAAACGAATAGTGTTCCTAAAGTGGGACAATACGTAGTTTATTTTGTCTTGTTTTTAGGCTGTGCTGGTTTTATAGCCAAAGGCGTTATTCAATTTGTTTGGGAAAGTCAGGGCGTTGGATAGTAAGTAGCATGGCAAAAGAAGCAGCAGATTTAACAACGATTGATTTATTTAGTGATGAAAAACGCCCAGGACGGCCGAAAACGAACCCTCACTCGCGCAGTGTTCAAGTAAAAATAAATAAACGCAATCAAGTAAAACGAGATAAAAACAAAGGCTTAAAACGGGTTGAGTTTAAAATTCATTACAATCTGTTTGAACAGCTAGATCAGTTGGCCAAAGATAAAGGAATAAGCAGAGGCGAATTGATAGAGTCAATATTGCAAGATGCATTAGAGACGAAACAAGTTTAAGTTTAATTAAAGAAAAAGGTTAACATTTTATGGCAATCGTAGGTTTATTCTTTGGCAGCGACACCGGCAATACCGAAGCCGTGAGTAAAATGATCCAGAAAAAGCTGGGTAAAAAGATGGTTGAAGTCAAAGACATCGCAAAAAGCACTAAAGAAGAAATCGCAGAGTTTGATCTCCTTATTTTGGGGATCCCAACCTGGTATTACGGCGAAAACCAGTGTGATTGGGATGACTTTCTACCCGAGCTTGAAGAAATTGATTTCACCGACAAACTTGTCGCGATATTCGGCCTAGGCGACCAAGAAGACTACGCAGAATACTTTTGTGATGCTATGGGCCCATTACGCGATATTGTTGAATCTAAAGGCGCAATCTTAGTTGGTCACTGGCCAACAGAAGGTTACGAGTTTGAAGCGTCAAAAGGACTCATTGATGACAACACTTTCATCGGTTTGGCTATTGACGAAGATAGACAACCAGAGCTTACAGAAGAGCGTGTCGACAAGTGGGTAAAACAAATTTATGACGAAATGTGTTTAGCTGAACTTGCGGACTAGTCTCCTTGCTAAAAACATTTATCAAAGCCCTCTCATGAGGGTTTTTTTATGCCTGTAAAACAAAATATGGGGAGTATTACCCTGCTCATCACCATAAATACCTTCTGCTTTCAACGACCAGTTTAGCCCCCTCTTCCCTTTACATATAGCGTGCAAACCATGGTTACGTTACGACCCCAAAAACCAAAAATAATTCTAAAATATTTTTTACGATATATGTTTTTATATACAGCACAGCTATAAATCACGCTTTATTGTAGAAAGCGTGACTTTTTCTCGCTTTCTACATATTTAATTTTATCCTTCTTCTTTTATTGCTATATATGGCAATAACTTAAATGCTATGTTAAAAATGTACCAATAAAAAATATAGGATGAGTTTTGCCGTGGAAAGCGTGACTTTTTCCTACTAATAAGCTGTTAGGTGAACTTTGAAAAATGCATTTAAGTTAACTTGTAGGTTATTTAATAAAGATAATGTTCATACGTCTGTTGAGTTAGTTGCAATGATTTGGACTCTCCTCATAGCTTTATTTTTTCACTCGTTAGCTTTATACGTTGTTTTCACATTTAACTTTGATACTGTAATTCAAGAGAATGGCAAACTGCTCTTATTTCTAAGTTTAATTATTTTTAGTGCATGTTATTTTTATTTATCGTATCACTTTAAAAAGTGGTTTAAATAGTTTGGTGGTATGTTCACCTAACAAGCAAATCAACAAGGACACGTAACAGTTGGCTACGTTTCGCTTCGCTACACAATTTTAGCCAACAATTACTTAGCCTGTTATTTGGGCGTTATATACCCTTGGCATAATGAGGCATTTATCAAAGTGGATTTGATTGACACATATATTATTTACTTTGGTTTACCTTATTCTGCGTTAGCTGGAATTATTCTATTTTATATGCGCTTTAAAGGTATTTTTTCATCGAAAATATCGCGCCTCGTATATTTTATCATTGGAACTTTAAATGCAGCTTTGGCTGGCCTAGCGATGTACTCTGTAGAAAGTGATAGTTATTTGTTTTACTGCGGTGCAATCATAGTTTTATTCTATGCGCTTGTTTTTAATAGCCCTTTGCAAACAAAAAGAGCTACTGGTTAAATAGGGTATATAACAAGCGCATTAAGCACGGGACTGCTAACAGTTTGCTCAGTTCCACTTCGTTACACATTTTAGCAAACTATTATCAGCCCCTTATGCGGGCGTTAGAGAGCTAAAAGTGTTTAATCATATTTTGGGTGCAAAATAGCACAATGAAATTACCTAAACTAAAAAGTAAGTTTTCTATAATAGAAGGTATTTGCGCTTTCGCTGTTTTAATTGGAGTCAATTATCTTTGGGAAGTTATTCCCAGCAGAGAGTTTACTTATAAAAATATATTCATAAGTGAAACCGCAAACCCTTTTGCATTTTGGCTAATGGTTGCCTTTATGTCATTCGTTACAATTTTTGCCTTGTACGGAGCTTTATTCATGGAATTTGATAAGCGTAATTATAAATAGCTCTCTAACAAGGCACTCAAAAGGACAAATAACAGTTGGCTGTTTGCTCCTTCGTCGCTTATTTTAGCCAACAATTTTTTGCCTCTTAGTGAGGCGTTATGTTTTTATCATAATCTGGAGTATTTAATGAAAAAGGTTACATGGAAGAATGCTTTGACTTTTGTCGCAGCAATTGGCGGGGCAATCATAGGGAAATGGGCAGTAAGTGATTTGTTTACTCAAACAGCGGAAGACAAAACCAAGGTGTTAATGCAAGCAGCTAGCGAAATTAATGCTAATTTACCAATGACAATTGATGCCGAGACTATCCTATTTGGTACTTCTGGTGTTCAAAATAAATTTGTATATAGCTACCAATTACCAAACTATGAGAAAGATAATTTGGATATAAGTGCGTTTGTCGATTCTATGTCACCGAATATTAATAATTTTGTGTGTACAACTGAAGATATGAAAACATTTAGAGATATGGAGATTGTAGTTTCTTATAGTTATTACGACGCAAATAAGAAGCAAATAACAGCAATTGATGTTGATACAAAAAGTTGCCCAAAAACATAACAAGAATTTAAAGCGGGACTGCTAACAGTTTGCTCGGTTTCGCTTTGATCTTGCACCACTTTGGTGGACAGTAATTTATTTTATTGTCATCAAAGAGGTTAGCTATGGGACATACAAGAAAACGTCATTACGACCAATATTCGTTGGCGTACAAACTTAATGC
>JBFONV010000007.1:0-238348 GCA_040779335.1 Colwelliaceae bacterium 6471 | reverse complement strand
ATGTCAACATTTTATTTAAATAAATTTGAACTTTTCAAACCGACTTTTTAAAACGTTATGTTATCCCATTAAGCTCGAAAGCGACTAAGATAACCTATCAAAACACTCCTTTGGGCTCGCCCTTGGAAGTGGATGCGCATTTTAGACACTTTTACATTGAGGTCAACCATTAATTTCAATTAATTTTCCAAGTGTTTATTTTTGCAACAAATCAGACACAATATAGGCTATAGAACGATATAAACGTTGCTATATGGCTATTTTTCCACCTTTATTGGTCTGCGCATTTAATATTAAGAGAACAATCTTTCCACAATTGCCTATTAACTCAATGTAAAAGTGCTAAATAGACATAAGCCACCAATACTTTTAGTATGAATTTAATTAATTGGCACAAATTTAAAGCTTATTAGTTGCACAATCACAAAAGCTGGGTAACATAGAATTGCAATTTTGTGATTTTAAAAAATAATAATCAGGTAATAATTATGAAGTCTCCGCAAATTTTAACTGTAATCATAGTGGCCATTGTTTTTGCTACTATTGGTTATTTCGTCGCTGGTTTTATAGGCCTTGAGGGAAAAAGTACTGCTATCGGTCTTTTCCTAGGTGCCTTTATAGCTCCTTTCATTGGTTCCAGCAGTTCCTCTACTCACGATAGCGAAGCCTCTAGCGAAGTAAAAACACTATATGTAGGTAACTTACCTTATAGAGCTAATGAAGCAGCCGTTCGACATTTATTTGCTGAATATGGTCAAGTTCATTCCGTTCGTCTTATGAAGGATAAACATACTGGTAAACGACGTGGCTTTGGATTCGTTGAAATGTCTGCCGCCGATACAGATTCAGCAATATCAGCCTTAAACGATACTGAGTTTCAGCAGCGCACTCTAAAAGTACGTGAAGCGAAGGAACGTCCCGATAGGGCAGATGAAGACGAGTAAACTATTCTCATCAAAAAGCCCGCTATTAAGCGGGCTTTTTTATATCTAGTACTTTATATGCTTATTTAAGTTTATTAATAAACTGATTAAATTGGCCAAAACCATTCGCTTTATCTTCTTGATTAGCAAATTGCGCGTTATAAACACTTTCCATTAATTTATCTAGTTGATCTAGTTCAGGCGCCAATATTTGCTCACTACTTTTTTGCAATTGTTCAAATTGCTGAGCAAAATCAAATAGCGGTTTAACAAACCTTGATAAACCTCTTGCATGCTCATCGCCTAATGTTGCCACTTCTTGATAGGCTTGACTAACGATACTGGTTGATGTCTTTTGCAAATCCAAGGTAAAACTACTTAGTTGGCTTTCATCAAAGCCTAATTCTAGTGCTTGTTCGAATGCTTTATTAATATCGCCATCAAAGAACTCCTTTTGCAGCTTATTGATGTCTTTTATCAACGAGCCAATCGCCGCTTTTTCTTCATCATCAAGTTCACCTTCTATTGAGAAAGAAAAATTCAATTCTTCGTATGAATAAGCGCTTGATTGTATACTCGCCTGCTGAAACCCTTCACCTGACGAAAAACTGCGGCGAGAAGATGACAGGCTTTCCTGAAGATGACTAAAGGATATATTGACTATATCACCGTCAGCAGTGGTAATACTTAAATCACTGGTTTGACTGTTAGCATTATATATATCTGTACTACTTTTTACTTGATATGACGCTGCGTCAGGGAGTTCAAAATCATCCACTATTGACGTTGGATCTTGGCTTTGTGGTGGAAATACGTTTTGATGCAGTTTGTCGATGCCGTCATTGATCAACGCTCTACTTTTTTCAATGCCTTCATCGATTTCATCGTCAAGCATATTCATATCACTAAGTTGCTCTTTCGCTTCGCCAATGCCTTTTTCCACACCCGCTCTTGCCTGTTCGAACATACCTTCTAATTCATCATCCGCCAAGCCACGAGATTTTGCAGCCATAATACTAGAGCCAATGAAAGCGAGTACATTGTCAGCTACTTTTTCAAAATCAAACAAGCTGTCGTTAGCAACTTCATCCGTTTTCAATTGATTTTCGTCGTACAAAGTTGAGGCAGAGAATTGCTGAGCAACGGCTCGATAAAGCAAATTTGTACTAACTGCAGACTTGCTACTGGGTGAAAAGTGACTGTCAATTGTTTGGGTTAAGGGCTGCATTGGCTTAGTAACGCTAGGATTAAGCTGATGTTGCTCACTTGCGTTGTTTCGCCCATGATTAAATAATGGGCCAGTTCTGATCAGTTGATTAATATTCGCCATGACAGTCTCTCAATAAATAACTGTGTTAATGTTATCGACTTTCAAGCCAAAAACTTGAATTTTATTTAGCTAATATTAACACTATTACTAGACAATGTGGATTGCGAGGTTAAAATCTGCGCTCCATTTTTAGCGAGACAACATTATGTTCAGTCATATTGAGCCAAGTAACTACAGTAAACAACTTGCAGATAAGCAAGCTGAGATACAAGCAAAGTTCTCTTCATTTGATTTACCTAACTTCGATATTTATACGTCTGAGCCGCTAAATTATAGATTACGTGCTGAATTTAGAGTTTGGCACGAAGGTGATGATCTTTTTTACATCATGTTCGATAGCGCAACCAAGCAAAAATTTAGGGTCGATAATTTTCCCGTCGCCAGCCTTTTAATCAACCAAGCGATGACCGCTTTACGTGACGCCATTATAGACAATCAAGTGCTGCGTCATAAATTGTTTCAAGTCGACTTTTTATCAACGCTGAGCGGTGAACTGTTGATCAGTTTGTTATACCACAAAGCGCTAGATGACAACTGGGTCAATGAAGCAAATGCATTACAGCAAAAGTTATCGTCACTGGCGCCTGTCGACATTATTGGTCGAGCCAAAAAACAAAAAATAATTTTGAATAAAGACTGGGTCACAGAAAAACTCAATGTCGGCGGTAAGGCCTTTAGCTACCAACAAGTAGAGAATAGCTTTACTCAACCTAACGGGACAGTGAATGAAAAAATGCTGTTGTGGGCGCAAGAAGCGACCCAAAATACTGGCGGCGATCTTATCGAACTTTATTGTGGCAATGGCAATTTTAGCATTGCACTTGCACAAAACTTTGATCGTGTTTTAGGGACGGAAATATCAAAAACATCGGTTAAATCTGCGCAAATTAATATTGCAGCAAATCACATAGATAATATCGATATAATCAGAATGTCGAGTGAAGATTTTAGTCAAGCGATGAATGGCGAGCGCGAGTTTAGGCGCTTAGAAGGATTCGATTTATCTACTTATCAATATCAAACGGTATTAGTTGATCCTCCTCGCGCGGGTCTAGATAAAGACAGTGTTGAGCTGGTGAGTCGATTCGACCGCATCATTTATGTGTCGTGCAATCCAGATACACTTAAAGATAATTTAGACATACTTTGCAAAACCCACAAAATTAAAAATTTCGCCCTGTTTGATCAATTTCCATACACTCACCACGTGGAAACAGGGGTAATACTTTCACGTAAATAATGTCGAAATTACAACTTAGTCAGCTCTAAACGACCATTAAGTGCTGCTGCCCCGCGAGCAATAAAACGTAACTGATGTATGGTGGCAATTGCCAATTGCTCGCGCTCCTTTTTATCAATATCGAGCGCATCGGCGCCTGCACTAAACACTATGGTAACCGCAGCATTCGCTTGCAAAAAGGCGACATCAGCTTCTAAGGCATTTGCTTGTTGTAAATAATCACATAATTCTAACGTAAAATAGCGAATTTCACGACTAACCGCCGCACGAAACGCAGATGATGTCCCTGAACGCTCTCTTAGTAACAACCGAAAAATATTGCCATTACTTTCAATAAACTCCATAAAAGTAAGTACGGATATTTTAATGACAGAACCGCCATTTTCAATACGTTGACGCGCTTGTCGCATAAGTTGTCTTAATGTTAAGCCAGCTTCATCAACTAAGGTTAATCCCAACTCGTCCATATCGGTAAAATGCCTATAAAAAGACGTAGGAGCTAGACCGGCTTCTTTAGCGACTTCGCGTAAGCTTAAGCTTGAAAAGCTGCGCTCGGCACTGAGCTGCCCTAACGCCGCATCAATTAGTTGTCGGCGCGTTTTTTCTTTTTGCTGTGCCCTGATTCCACTCATTGTATAAATACCACCTGATACAATCACTTATTAGGATCATGATACTTAATTGCCAGTTGATTACCAGCGCTAGCACACCAAGATATATAAATATCATCGGTGGTATTCATCATATAAGTTTATAAACAATACTTGACTGATTTGTTACGCGCGATAAACTAGCGTACAGTTGTACACTGAAAGTTTGCCGATAAGCTTTCTACAAAGATCAATATATAGACGGAATATACATGAAAAAACCCCGTATAATTTGGCTAAATGCAATGGTGTTTCTCATTACATTTTTATTTGCCGCCATCGCAGTGCCTTATCGTGCACTTACTCATGGTTTTGACGGAACCGAAATAATTGTCGCTCTTTTGTGCTTTATCTATTGTGGTATGTCGATCACCGCAGGCTATCACCGTTTGTGGGCACATAAAACCTATAAAGCTCACTGGAGTTTACGGTTGATTTTTGCCTTAGGCGGCGCATTTGCTCTACAAAATAGTATATTGCACTGGTCTTCAGATCATCGCATTCATCACAAACATGTCGATAACAATGACGTAGATCCTTACTCTGCCAAAAAGGGATTTTGGTATTCACATATCGGGTGGATGTTAAGAGAATATCAAGCCCATCGTTATACTAACTACGATAATGCTCGCGATTTGCAAAAAGATGCCATCGTGATGTGGCAACACAAGCATTACCTAGCATTGACCATCGCAATGAATTTTGGTGTGCCAATACTTTTTGGTATTGTTCACGGTGACATTATTAGTAGCTTATTACTGGTTGGTTTTTTACGTTTAGTCTTAAGTCACCATACAACCTTTTTTATCAACTCGCTGGCCCATATCTGGGGGAAACAAACCTACACCGATAAAAATACGGCCAGAGATAATGGCTTTTTAGCATTTTTCACCTTTGGTGAGGGTTACCATAACTATCATCATATTTTTGAAAACGATTACCGCAACGGCATTCGCTGGTGGCATTTTGATCCGACCAAATGGCTGATTAAAAGTTGTCAATACTTAAAACTGACCACGCACTTACGTACCAGCCCAGAAGATAAAGTGGAAAAAGCAAAACTTGCTATGACACTAAAACGAAGCCAACAAAAGCTAATAACGCATCCTGATGCGGAATTACTGATGGAAAAGTTACAGCACGAATATGACGCTTTAATTAACAAAATCAACGATTATTATGCTGCCCGCAAGCAACTGTTTGCTGCCAAGCGTGACAAACTTATCGCTGATGTAGAAAATTCTGAGTTAGCTCACCAATACAAAGAGCTTAAATATCGTCTAGCCGAGCAACAACGCAGTTGGCAACTATTTGTAGAAAAACTCGCGTAAAAACAAAATACTGGTTACGTCTACCTTAAATCCTGCTAGAATTTTTCATTCTACTGGCTTTGAGGTGACGTCCTTGACAAAACAACAAAAAAATCCATCCCAAAAATCATCAAGCCAACCTTATGATTTTGACGCCATAATAATTGGAACAGGACCTGGTGGTGAAGGCGCAGCCATGAACTTGGCCAAGCAACAAAAAAAAGTCGCGGTTATTGAGCGCTATCATAAAGTAGGTGGCGGATGCACACACTGGGGCACCATCCCATCAAAAGCACTTCGACAGTCAGTCAGTAGACTCATTGAATACAACGCCAGTCCACTTTTTAACCAAGGGCAAGGCAATAAATACTTAACCTTCCAAGATATCCTCAAGCACGCATCTGCCGTAATAAGAAAACAAGTAAGTTTACGCAGCGGATTTTACAACCGTAACCGAGTTCAGCATTTCTTAGGAGAAGCTTCTTTTGTTGATGCTCATACCATTAGGATATTACGCAGCGATGGTTCAGTAGATAAAATTACCGCTGAGAAAATCATTATCGCAACAGGTTCTCGCCCGTATCACCCAAGTGATATGGACTTTAAACATCCTAGAGTGTACGACTCAGACAGTATATTGTCCTTAAAACATGCTCCTCAGCATGTCATTATTTATGGTGCAGGAGTTATAGGCAGCGAATATGCGTCAATATTTAGAGGCTTAGGCGTTAAGGTTGACCTTATTAATACCCGCGATCGCTTATTGTCTTTTCTTGACGCAGAAATGTCTGACTCTTTAAGTTACCACCTCTGGAATAATGGCGTTGTTATACGTCATGGTGAGCAAATTGAACGTCTCGAGGCTAATGATGATGCGGTGATAGTACATTTACAATCAGGTAAAAAAATGAAAGCCGATTGCCTATTATTCGCTAATGGTCGTACCGGAAATACCGCAGATTTGGACTTGGCTGCTGCAGGATTAAAAGCCGACGGTAGGGGACAGTTAAAAGTTAATGAGCGCTACCAAACAGAGGTAGAGAACATCTATGCTGTCGGCGATGTTATTGGCTATCCCAGCTTAGCAAGTGCCGCCTTTGATCAAGGTAGAATAGCCGCTAAAAACATACTCAGCAATGAACATAATAAGCAACTTATTGTAGATATTCCTACCGGAATTTACACCATTCCAGAAATAAGCTCTGTCGGTAAAACAGAGCAGGAATTAACCGATGCTAAAATCCCTTATGAAGTTGGTCGTGCGCAATTCAAACATTTAGCAAGAGCACAAATTACCAATAATCTAGTGGGTTCACTAAAAATACTTTTCCATCGAGAAACTAAAGAAATATTGGGTATACATTGTTTTGGTGAGAATGCTGCTGAAATTATTCACATCGGCCAAGCCATTATGCAGCAAAGCGGCAGCGCAAATACCATTGAGTACTTCGTTGAAACCACCTTTAACTACCCGACGATGGCGGAGGCCTTTAGGGTAGCCGCATTAAACGGTTTAAATCGCCTATTCTAGGAATAATGATGAAAAGAGTAGTGGTATTTTCGATTAGTTTGTTACTTTGCTTGCCCAGCGTTGCCAACGATGCTTTTACCTTGTATTTGGTACGTCACGCTGAAAAACAAGCATCTAAAGACAATCCAAGATTAACGCAGTGCGGACAATTACGTGCTCAGCAATTATCAACCCTATTAGAAAAGGTAAACTTACAGGCTATTTACAGTACGAGTTATCAACGCACTATGTCTACCGCTCAGCCAAGCGCAACCCGCAACAAGCTAGCGATTAAACAGTATGCGCCCAACAAATTGGCGCAATTAGCCTTGCAGTTAAAGCTGCGTAAACAAAATGCTTTAATTGTTGGGCATAGCAATACAACGCCTGCTCTGGCTGAGTTGCTAAGTGAACAAACTGTTGAAAGCATTCCAGAAAGTGAATATCAAATGCTCTATCAAATTCAATTTAACGATGAGCAAGCACTTTTAACCGTGCTTAAGCAGCCGTTATCTTGTTTTTAAAGCATTATTAATGACTCACTGATCTGACGCTGGCACACTACTCCCAGATTTAAGCAACTCTATTTCAGTGATTTTAAAAGGTGTGCCCCATTGCTGTATGGTAAGAACATCTTTTTGTAGCTGCCCTTTTACTTTGACAACCGCTCCATCAAGACGATATTCGCTTTTTAAGTTCATCGGTAAAAGCTTACTACCATCTTCAGTAATGATGCCGTAGAAGCCTCCTTCTAAATTTAAATATCTAATGGTGCCCTGTTGCCAATTTAGTTCTGGCAGCTCTTTATCTGATTTAATCACTTTTACTAGTTTAGGATTAATTGGCATGCTTTTATTGTCCTTAGCAGTAGAGGCAACCAATGTTTCTGAGGTTTGCTTTGTTGACGATTCTTGTGCCACATTGCATCCTGCAAGAAAAATGAGACAGGTAACTCCAATGGGTAATAGCGTACTTTTCATTTTAATTATTCCGTATCTTGAATTTACATCAAATGGACTAACACTTTAGTCATTTATAACACATCTTTTAGATGGGTAACAAAAAAGGAGCTTTCGCTCCTTTTTATTTGTTTTACTTATGGTATGGCTTACTGAGTCTATGAACCGATTCGATAAAATGCCCAGCATGATCAGGGTTAACATCTGGATGAATACCGTGTCCTAAATTAAAGACATGTCCTGTACCGCCGTGGCCAAAGCCCGCTAATATTTTTTCGACTTCTTGTTCAATACGTGGCAAAGGTGCATATAACATCGATGGATCCATATTACCTTGCAAAGCAACTTTATCGCCGACACGTGCTTTAGCGTTTTCAATATCTATAGTCCAATCTAGCCCTACTGCGTCACACCCCGTAGCAGCAATATCTTCTAACCACATACCACCGTTCTTAGTAAAAAGTGTCACTGGCACTTGTCGACCATCATTATGACGCGTTAAACCATCAACGATTTTAGCCATATATTGCAATGAAAAATCTTTATAATCACGTGGCGACAAAACCCCGCCCCAAGTATCAAATACCATCACAGATTGTGCACCTGCAGCTATTTGAGCATTAAGATAAGAGATCACTGAATCTGCTAATTTGTCTAATAATAAGTGTAACGTTTGTGGCTCAGAGAACATCATTTTTTTGATTTTAGTAAACGCTTTTGAACTACCGCCTTCAACCATATATGTTGCTAAAGTCCATGGGCTGCCCGAAAAACCAATTAATGGCACTTGTCCATTAAGCTCTTTACGAATAGTGCGCACGGCATTCATCACATATTGCAATTCACCTTCAGGATCTGGCAGGCCAATTTTATCAACATCCGCTTTACACGTGATAGGACGTTCAAATTTAGGCCCTTCACCAGTTTCAAAGTACAACCCCAATCCCATTGCATCAGGAATGGTTAAAATATCACTAAATAAAATAGCGGCATCAAGCTCAAAACGACGTAAAGGCTGAATAGTCACCTCACATGCGAGCTCTGCATTACGGCATAAAGACATAAAGTCTCCAGCTTGGCCCCTTACTTCACGATATTCAGGTAAGTAACGTCCCGCCTGCCTCATCATCCATACTGGCGTATAATCGACGGGTTGACGTAACAGCGCACGTAAATAGTTGTCGTTTTTTAATTCTGTCATGAAAAGCTGTCCCAATTTTTGTATGCGCGCATTCTAACACTAGGATTATTTTTCTTCTATGCTCCAAATCAAAACTCTCGCTAGTTGAGCTATCAATATTATTCTAGTTATATTAAACCCATAGTTTTCAGGCGGTTATTTTTAACATTTCCATAACAACTTTCACACCACCTAAAATACGACAATCCTCGTGGTATAAATGCTCTATTAAAGTTGTTGCGGCAATGAAATAGGTTTGGTATAAATTGTTCCGCGCTAGAGAAGAACAATAATAAATAAAAGAAACAACTAATAAGAAGCTTGATTAACAAGACCATACAGCGAGCATTTACGGCCTTACCTTTGGTAAGGCCTTTTTATTGCCTGAAATAATATACTATACTTAACAGACGTTAATACATATGGCTTTGCATCTGGGTTTAGGGATAGTTAGCTTTTTTCTGGTTTAATGGAATTTAACCAAAATATCCCTAAAAAATATCCCCCAGTGATCCCCAATCCATATCCCCAAGGAAAAGGCGCTGAAATGAGCAATAGGTTTAACTTCACAGTAGCAACATTAGACAAGCTACCTATTCCCGAAAAAAATCGCATTGAATATCGCGATACTAAAATCCCTGAACTCGTTTTAAGAGTCACTCCAACAGGTACTAAAACCTTCTCAGTAGTCAAATTTATCAATGGTAAATATATTAGGGCAACCTTAGGGCGTTATCCCGCTAACGCTATTGAACAAGCACGTAAAAAGGCACGTGAAAAAATAGGAATTATGGAAAATGGAATTAACCCTACTGACTTAAAGCGCCAAGAACGATTGAAGAAACTTTCAATCGAAGATTTATACGATAACTACGAAGATAATTTCAAAGCAAAAATCAAAGTCGGTGAACGTCGGCAAAAGTCGTTAGACGATCTCAGTCGTATTTGGAAGCTTCATGTTAAAGTTAGACTAGCCAAGCTCAAAGCAGACGAAATAACCGCAGGGAAAGCGCTTAGAATCGCTGACAAGCTAAAGGCAGATTTAACAGCTGGCTTATATAACAACGCTATATCATTACTTAAATCATTATTTAATTTAGCCACGAGCCACGACTTAATATCTGAGAACCCGTTTAGTGGCATTTCTAAAGTAAATATTGAAGCAAGAGATCGGTTTTTATCAAAAGATGAAATAGCGTTATTGTTTGAATCGCTGACACATGAAAAACCTATTTATCAAGACGTAGTGCAAATGCTGATATATACAGGCCAGCGCAAAGGCAATGTTTATAGTATGGAATGGCAAGAGCTTGATCTTGAGCGCGGCGTCTGGACAATTCCACATACAAAAACCAAAACAAAAAAAGTTTATCATGTGCAACTTGCCACGCCAGCCGTTGAAATATTAAAACGTCGATTGATAGATCACTCTGCACAATTTGGTGAATCACCTTTTGTTTTCGCGACTAACCAACGCGGTAGCTCTACAGGGCACTTGTCAGTTAAAAGCGACAACTCGGGATATTGGCGACGTATTATAGAAAGAGCAAACCTTGATACCGACAACGCCAACAAACGCATAACGCCACATACCATGAGAAAAACACTCGCCAGTTGGCAAGCCTTAGAGGGCGTTGATTTATTATCTATCTCTAAAAGCCTAGGCCATTCAGACATAGCCACCACAGCAAAAGCTTATGCGCATTTATCAGGTGACACCATTAAAGCTGGCGTACAAAAAGCAACGGATGCAATACAAAGAGCATCCACAGGAAATAACAACGCATCGCCAACCGCTAAGCCTAACTTACAAAAACAATTAGAAAATGCGATTGAGGGGCTTACAGAGGACGAACAAAGACGTATATTATTTTCATTAATGGAAAATAAAACCAAAACAACAATATAATTTTTATAAAGTTTGCTAAGCCTAGGGTCGCTCCTGAATCGGTGGAAACCCAACCACCTTGGCTTAGTGATATTTTACAGGGAATCGCGGGGGCGATATGTTGGAATTTAAAGGCAAAAAATTTGTTACACACTCTGAAGCACAACAATTAGTCACATTTAAATTAAACAATACGGCCATCATGTCTTTAATTAAATGGTATGCCCACTACGACGGTTGGTTTAAACCCAAAACACAAATCACTGACAAAATTAACTTAGCGCAAAGTACATTATCAGAACCAATTTATGCTCACGGTTTTTTTAAGTATGTAAGCAAACACGCAAACACTACTCCACGCATAATTATTGAATCATTAACTTTTACAGAGCATACAACCAAGCCAGAATTAGTAGGTAAAACCTTTTTCCCCATAGAAACAAAAGACGTAAATAATTTGGCTTATTGTTCATTAGACGAACTTAAGGCCATAGCCGATAAGCATGGGTTTTCATTAAACAGCGAAATCTTAGAAAAAATAACAGCGCAGCAAGCACAAGGCAATGCACTGCCTTTGTCGCCAATAATGCCAACATCAGTTAGCTTTAATTCGTCGACTCAAAATTCACCAAATATGGCTAACATTATAGAAAGCCAATCGAAAACAATTCATAGCTACAAAACTGCCATTGAAATGTATAAACAAACCCAAAGTGACCAAAGTTCCGTTATTGAGAATTTATCCCTAAAAAACAACGAATCTATAGACGTGCAAAAGGAGTTACTCGCAACGGCCAGTGAATATTTAGAAATAGCCAAACAAGAAAAAGCGTTGCGTGAAAAGATCGAACTAGAAAACGAGCAACTCAAAATAGCCCTATCAACGAAAAAAGTAGAGCCAGATAATAATGAAAGTAGATATACCACTACATTAGCAATTTTAAATATTCTAGTTAAGGAGCACTGTAAACTAAAACACGAGGGATGTGTAAAATCTACTAGATACGGTTCTCCAGACAAGCCAATCTTTAATCAATACGCCAAACTAATTAAAAACTACAATATAGAAGATAAGCAAGGACTAGGAGATAGAAATACCCGCAATATTCTAAAATTGAGTTCAAAACAAGAATTGCCTACAAACCTTCAGGAAGGAAGCATTGAAGGGATATTGAAATCAAGCGAAGAAGAATTAAAAAATCGTAAAACACAAAGCTGAGTGCCAAATTTAATTTGGCAGTGCCAATGGATGTTTGGCATTACGCATTTATAAAATCTCTATTTTGATAGTCTGGGCTTGCGATTAACGCAACCTAATATAAACCAATATAGAGATATAAAAATGAACCTAGCTAATTTAAAGTTACAGCCTATAAGTTCCAAACCAGAACTGATAACGCCACTCAACACATCACATGAATTAAAAGTCACATTAGGCACACTTGCCGTTTGGCGATCAACTGGCCGCTATAACCTGCCTTTTGTAAAAGTAGGCTCTAAGGTTATGTATGAGCGTGAGGCAATAGAGGCATTCAAAAAATCTCGCACCTTCAACCACACTGGCGAGTTTTCAGCCAAAGGAGGTTGCGATCATGAGTAATTCAGCCTATCAAAACAAGAAAAATGCTACCCCCCGCCAAGAGCGTAGCATTCTTAATTCAAACAGCACTGATGCAAACACACAGCGCCGACAAATAGTATCGCTACTAAAACAATTAGGATCAATTAATACTTTTGAATTTCGCCACTTGTTCGGCATATGGTCGCCAGCGCCCAGGATTTTAGAGTTGAGGGCGCTAGGCCATAACATTGAAACAGTGCGAGAAACATACACCACACCCGATGGTAAAACACACATCAACGTAGCCCGTTATTATTATCAAGGCGAATCTGAGCAAATTTTAACAGGAGAAGCAGCATGAGTAGATACAACAACCCACTAATCTCTGATAGTGCCGCTGAAACAATTGAGAATTGCTTATATTTCTTAGATGAACCAGAAGTAGTCATAATCAGCAATCTTCACCATAACTGGCTTACAGACGCTATTCAAACTTGTTTAGACCAACACAAGGATGAATTGTCTGAGGTGGCAAGAAATGGCACTGACTAGGGATAAAGCCAAAGGGCGGCGCACCAGCGGCGCTTTTGTTCCTTTTCCTTGCTCAGTGATGAATCACCAAAACTTTACCAACTTAACTCCGCTGGCGTTGAAATTGTTCATAGATGTTTGCAGTTATTTACGATTCAAGCAGGGGGGAACGGTAAACAATGGTGATCTTGCTATAACTTGGGAACTATTAAAACTAAGAGGCTGGACGTCAAAAGCATCAATAGACCGCGCTAAAAACGAATTACTCTATTATGGTTTTATCGTCATTACGCGTCATGGTATGAGATTACGCCATATGCCAACCTTATATGCTTTAACGTTTTTTGGTATTGATGAATGTAACGGCAAAGTGCAAGAACAAAAACCTTGTGTCGCGCCGTTAAACACTTGGCAAAAAGTAAAAGACAAGTATCAAATACCTAAGAAAAAACCAGCAAATAAAAAATTTACACCCCAGTTGGTGAACGCATGACCCCAATTAATGGGGCGTGTGGTCGCTATCCGACTATTCACACCCTGCCAAATGGGGCATATTTAGCAATTTTAGCGACTAACTACACCCCGCCAACTGGGGAACTTCTTAGATCTACCATGTAGTGGTGTTTACTTTAAGGACTCCAATAATGACAAGACAAGAACAGCAACTAAACAATGATGTGATCCGCACAATAAAAAGGCACTTAACCAATAGATACCGTCCACCTAGTTACAAGTACATCTGCTCCATATTAGACAAATACGGCAAAATTACGGCACGAGGTAATAATTGGACACCAAAACGGCTTTTTAGAATGTTACAAAGACAAAGTATTTCTGGTTTACATGGACTACATCGTAGATTGCATAAACTGGACTGATAAAAGGGTATTTTCAGGCATCTTTAGATTCATTTTCGGAGTGAAAAATAAGGGTATTTTTTTGCACTATAAAAAGGGGGGATTTAGCACCAGTACGCGCGAGTGTTTGATACCTCAGAAATAATTAGAGATTAACAAGTTGGCAACTCTGAATATAAGCAACATACACAGCGTCAAAATCAATTAAATAACTTTGGTTTTTTAAACGGCTCTTTACTGCCCCCTTCACATAATATATTGTTACTCTTTATCATACACAAGCATGATATTTATAACTAAATAAGGAAGTTAATACATGAAATCTATTTTATTCCCTGCAATATTTACACTAGGCCTAATTGGATGTGCGAGTGCCCCTAAAGATATAGCAGCTACATATGTGTCTCCTAACGAGTATAGCGGGCTAACATGTGAAGAACTTAGCGATGAAATGAAAGATTTATCTACAAGAGTAGCTACACTAACTGGAAAGTTGGATGAGGAAGCAAACGCAGACAATATTCAGATGGGTGTAGGTTTGGTCTTGTTTTGGCCCGCATTACTTTTCCTAGAAGGTGGTGATGGTCCGCAAGCCGCAGAATATGCATTGTTAAAAGGAAAATATGAAGCAGCTGAAACCAAGTTTAATAGAAATAAATGTAAAAATTATGTAGAAGAAGTGACGAGTTAAGTATTTTTTATACTCGCACTCAATATCCCCTGCATATCCCAAGTAATAAATTGGAAAAATAAAGCATATTAAAACAATGCTTTAATTAGATATAGAGCCTTACCTTTGGTAAGGCCTTTTTATTTTCTAGCCATAACAAAATATATTGTTCGCTCTTGTCCACCAAAAGATAAGCTTTCCGCTAACGAACTAATTCTGCTGCTTTTAATAACACCTCTTCATGCAACCTAACTTTGTAGTTTGGGTTTACATAACTAAATTGTACTAAACCTTGTGTATCGATGACGTAAATTGCTGGTACGGGTAGCACTAGCCTAGCCTCTCCCTCGACATTTTTCTGTAATGGGTTAGTCAACTTCATTTTTGCCAAATATCTGTTGGTGATTTTTTTCGACGTGAAAAAAGCAAGACCAAACGCTTGGCTGGCTGTTGAATTGAAATCAGAAAACAATTGGTAGCCGAGTTCATGCTTTTGCACACTTTCGCTTAGCGTATTGGGTGCATCTGTTGAAATGCCAATCAATTGAAATCCTAATTTTTTTAGCGATGCTTCTACTTTTTGCAATTGTCCCATTTGCGTATTGCAGAATGGGCACCAGCCACCACGATAAAAAAACAAGATGGTTTTCTTATCCATTGTTATCTCTTTTAGCGAACGGGAAGCCCCCCCAATGTCTACTACTTGAACGTCAGGCACAAATTGCCCGTTGAGCAGAGGCATTACCCGATCAGCACTTTGCGCTATAGGTTTAGCTTGAAGAGCACTGCAAAATAATAGACTCGATAACACTAGAATAATTTTTTTCATATTTAACAACTGTGTATTTGATAGTGAATGGATAGACCCTGTATTCTTCCAAGTTATTTCAAATGAGCTTAACCTCGTTTATTTATTAGCACTTAAACTAAAGCAGATAAAATAACGTCCATTCAAACGAATAGCGATTTATCCACTATAGTATGAATAGTCGTAACACTATTCTTTAGCATTATTTAAATATGAAAAAATCGGTTTTATCACAACTCAGTTTTATTGCTTTTTTCAATCGAGTCTCTTTTTTTGCTCAGCAGTGGCATTTAGCATTTATCTCGTTAGTAATGTTTTTCTCAATAAGCACGTGCCTTTCAGCAAGTGAGCTCGCCACTAATATGCAAAATGACGAGAACACTCGCTCAGTAATACGTATTGCTTTACCCGACGAAAATACTATTGAAGAAATTTCTGATGGAAAATTTCGCTCTCTGGTAAATTTTTTACAGGAATACTGGCAAATATGGGCCATTGATCATCAAAAAGAGGTTGAGTTTGTGCGCCTACCAAATAGATTGATCTATTCTGCGTTGGCCAACAACACCATTGATATAGCGGCACTTGCAGTATTTGATGCCAATAAAAACAATTTATATAGCGTACCCTATGCCAAATTTAAACAGCAAATTTTTCGGCGCTTAGTGGGCGATGAACGTAATGGCACGCAACTAGGCATCCATTCTAACACCCCAACAACATTGAATTATTTGGCCAAAGACATTGAGCGCCAATATTATCAGGATCTTGATGTAATGCTGGCTGAATATAAGAAATTTGATGTCTTGTATTCAACCGAACCTTGGCTATTAAGAAAAAAGCTCGCTGAATTAAAATTAAATCAAGAGTTTTTCGTCAGTGTCGATGAGGGACCTGATATTTATTTTCATGCAACGACGCGGCGTAATAATCGAACGTTGATGCAGGCGATTAATGACAGTTTTCGCTTGGTAAGTACGACTCAAAATGAACTTTGGGCGAATAAATATCAGTTAGGCGATGATAATCCTATCTCGCTCACTTTAGGGCGCTATTTATCGACATTATCTCAAGAAGAAAAAGATTACATTCTCGATCATAACCAACTGTATTTTCCGGTAACAAAAAATGGTTTTCCGCCCTATATCATTTCCAAAAACTTTTCTCATATTAGTGAACGTGGATTTGCGATAGATCTCACCAAACTAACCACCGAAAAAACCGGCCTGTTGTTCAAGCCTTATTATGTTAGTAACGTTGAAGAAGCTATCGATTCGGTCACAACAGGCGAAGCAGATCTGTTTATCATCGCCGAATATACTAAAAATAGGGAAGATGTTCTGCTGTTTTCAACACCATTTTTAGACGCGCATTACAGTGTAATCTATCGTCATGACCATCCAGTAGAAAATTCGGTGCAAGGGCTACGAAACGAGAAAATTGCAGTCGTTAAAAACTTTAATGCCACACCTGTTTTACAACAGCAGCTTCCCAATGCCAATTTTGTACTTTTTGACACAGTGCAAGCGGCAATTAATGCAGTGGCTCATCAAGAAGCCAATGTTTATATTGGCAGGTCTTTAATTAGTAGCTACATCATTAAAGAGCAAGCGTTGTCCAACTTAACCTCTCAGCCGTTACTCAATTTTAAAAATGATGCTAAATTTGCCATGGCAACGCTTAGTAGCAACCAAGTATTAACAACTCTAATAAATAGAACAATTAACAGCATATCGGCTAATCAATTTGACGACATGTATGCTCGTTGGAGTAAAACATCGTTTGCAGATATAGCTAAAACCGACAGCAATACAGGCGTTTATAAATATACCATATACATTTTGGCCGGCACGTTAATTATTTGTCTGATGCTGTTTTGGGTATATTATCGTGAATTAAAGGTACGAAAAATAGCGCAACACAAAATAGAAAAAGCCCTAGCGGTAGCTGAGATAGCGCGCGCAGAAGCGGAAAAATCCACACAGGCAAAAGCAACCTTCCTAGCTCGTATGAGTCATGAAATTAGAACACCGATGAATGGTGTTTTAGGTATGGCAGAAGCGCTTGCCTACACTTCTTTAAACAAAGAGCAAAAAGAGCTATTAGAAACTCTAAACGGTTCAGCAAGAAACTTACTGGCTTTGCTCAACGATGTATTAGATTTTTCTAAGATGGACGCCCATAAACTTACTCTGGAGTCAGTGCCGGTAGATCTAAAGGCTTTAGCGCAAAATATTGTCACTGGTTTTGGTCATTATGAAAAAGACTCCAATATAAAAATCGAACTCGATTGTCCAAGCACCATCAACCATCAATACGCCACAGATCCAACACGACTTACACAAGTATTAAACAACTTGCTCAGCAATGCAGTTAAGTTTACTGAACAAGGGAAAATCACTTTATCAATATCTGTCACCGGCAGTAAACGAATTGGCCGGGAAACTATAGATACAATCTTGATTTCAGTACAAGACACTGGCATAGGGATTTCTGAGAAAAATCAAGACCAATTATTTACTCCCTTCATTCAAGCCGACAGTGAGGTGACACGAAAGTACGGAGGAACCGGTCTCGGACTAAGTATCAGTCAAGAAATAATCAAAGCAATGGGCGGAGAGATAAAACTGGAATCTTCACCTAATCAAGGCAGTCGATTCTATTTTTCATTGCAATTTAGGCGTGCTAAAAATATTCATCATACTACCGAACATAAACAAGGTAATCGTGATCAATTGACGCAATTTGCTAAAGAATGTCAGCAATACCGAGTGTTAATTGCTGAAGACAATCTAGTAAATATTAAAGTGCTAACCGCACAACTAGAACGACTTGGTATCTTTGCCGATGTTGCTGAGAATGGTGAACAAGCATTAACGATGTACAATAAAATGCCATATGACATTATTATTTCAGATTGCCATATGCCCATTATTGACGGTTTTGAATTGGCCAAGCGACTAACACCCGAAAAGCAAGATAGGCCGCTATGGCTTATTGCAATTACCGCCGACGCATTAAGCGGTGCCGCACAAAAATGTTTAGACGCGGGGTTTGATGACTACATGGCGAAACCAACCCCTCAGGAAGAAGTAATAAACAAGCTGAATAATGCCTACAATCACCTCTCCAAATTTAAAACTCAGACATCAATCTAAAATAGCGTTTACGAATATCAATATTAATCGTTTTAATAAATTATATTAATTCTGCATAATAGCTCCACAAACTAAACAAACAATATGAGAGTGCAATATGTTTATCGATAAAGAAGGTCAACACATCCCGACAATGAATTTCGCAATTAGAGCGAACGATGAATGGATATCTCGCAGTACTGACGATATTTTTAAAGATAAAACGGTAATCGTGTTTTCTTTGCCTGGTGCATTCACTCCAACCTGCTCTTCATCGCACTTACCTCGTTACAACGAGTTGGCGCCGATATTTTTCAAGCATGGTGTTGATGAAATATTGTGTGTTTCAGTAAATGATACTTTTGTTATGAATGCTTGGGCTAAAGACCAGCACACAGAGAACATCAGCTTTATCCCCGACGGTAACGGCGAGTTCACCGACGCTATGGGCCTACTAGTAGATAAAAGTGAGATCGGCTTCGGCAAACGCAGCTGGCGCTATGCAATGCTAGTTACCGACGGCATTATTCAGAAAATGTTTATAGAGCCTGACCTACCGGGCGACCCATTTGAAGTGTCAGATGCTGACACTATGCTCCAGTACTTTGCGCCTGAAGCAGTGCAATCACAGCTAATCACTATATTTAGCAAACCAAGCTGTCCGTATTGTCACAAAGCAAAAGCTTTACTTGCCGAGCAGGGATTACAATATGAAGAGCTTACCGTGGGCAAAGACATTAGTATTGCCGGCGTAAAAGCGCTCACTAATGCTGATTCTGTACCACAGATATTTATTGACGGTAAATACATTGGCGGCAGCGAAGAATTAACCAGCTATTTTTCTTAATAATACGTCCATCCCACACTAAAGCACACATTGAGCTTTAGTGTGGGAAAATAGCTAAAACACGTCAGCCATTTTCTTTAGTAACTTTTCTTAACCGTCAGTGTTAAAATATTAAGTCCTGACCATCAAGATAAACAACTATGGATAATCAACCCTACAATCCCTTGCACAATATCACCTTAAAAGCGATCGTTACCGAGTTAGTCGAGCACTTCGGTTTTGATGTCTTAGGTAAAGAAATCAATATTCGTTGCTTCACTCAGGACCCCAGTATTAATTCCAGTTTGAAATTTTTACGCAAAACGCCGTGGGCAAGAACCAAAGTGGAAAACTTTTATCTCAAGAATAAAGCATTAATCAGCAAAGATAATTAACTTGAAACCAGATAAAAACGACACGATGCAATAAAAATATAGCTTATATCATCAAATACTAGACCTTTCGTATCCAAAACTGGCACACTCAACAGTCGAACAAAATTTTTATCCAGTAAATAAGAAACATCATGAGCGATACCAATCATTACATACTCACTTGGCAATGTCCGGATACCTCGGGCGTATTAGCTAAAGTCTCCAACAGTTTATTTGAGCACGGCGCATTCATTACAGAAACATGCCAGTACAGCGACCCCTATACTGATATTTTCTATTCACGTGTTGCTTTTGACGATCGCTCGCTTACCGTATCAATTGAAGAATTTGGTAATGCGATCGAACAATTAGCCAAACCTCTCAATATGAAATATCAATTGCGAGAGCGTGATAACTTTCCCAATATCATTATCGCTGTCTCAAAAGACGACCATTGTTTAGTTTCCTTGCTGACTAAATGGAAAGCAGGAGTGTTGCCAGTCAATATCGTCGCCATAGTTTCCAACCATCAAAATTGTGAACGACTAGCGCAATGGCACGACGTTCCCTTTCATTATTTGCCAGTGAATAAAGACAACAAAGCCGAACAGGAAGCCGCAATATTAGAGATAATGACGCAAAATCAATGCGATTTATTAGTGTTAGCACGTTACATGCAAATATTGTCTGATGAAATGTGTACGAAATTGCGAGGACATGCCATTAACATTCATCACTCATTTTTACCTAGTTTTAAGGGCGCTAAACCCTACCACCAAGCACATAAACGCGGCGTAAAAGTCATTGGGGCAACCGCGCATTACGTGACCGCGGATCTAGACGAAGGGCCTATTATCGCGCAAGAGGTCAAGCCAATTACTCATACCTTTACTATCGAGCAAATGGTGCATTTAGGTCATGATCTCGAGGCGACGGCACTTAGTCATGCAGTAAAAATACATGCTGAACAGCGAATTTGTTTAAACGGCGATAAAACCGTTATTTTGTCTTAATCTACCAGTCATTAGCAGCATTAGAGTTAAGCTTTTGAATAATAAATCATTCAAAAGCTTAACTGGTTACTTGTTTTTTCTTTGTACATATTCTTATACACCCGTAGTGAATTGCTGACGAAGCGCTAATAAGTAAATCAGTTCAAAATTAACAATCATGAGTACTTTTATGATAAAAACTCGTACATAAATTGTTATTTTTTTGAAATGGTTTTTAACTTCTATGATTAATATACAAAAAGTCCACCATGTGGCATATCGTTGTAAAGACGCAAAAGAGACTGTTGATTGGTACAAAGATAAGTTAAATATGGACTTAGTACTTGCCATTGCTGAAGATGAAGTCCCATCAACCAAAGCCCCCGATCCTTATATGCATATTTTTTTAGATGCAGGCATGGGCAACGTGTTGGCGTTTTTTGAACTCCCTAATTCACCTGAAATGGGCTGTGATGAAAATACTCCAGCTTGGGTTCAACATTTAGCCATGCAAGTAGAAAGTGTAGACGCGTTAATTGAAGCTAAAGAGAGCTTACAAAGTAAAGGCGTAGATGTTTTGGGGCCAACTAATCATGGCGTTTTTAAATCTATTTACTTTTTTGATCCTAACGGACATCGTTTAGAACTCGCTGCTAACACTGGCACCCCTGAGCAATTTGCGCAACTAAAATCCGTGGGCCACGCGATGGTAGAAGAATGGGCGAAAACTAAAAAAGCGCCACGCCACGCCGCTTGGTTACATGAACAAGACTAGTGTTACCACTAGATAAAAAGCCAGCGTAATGCTGGCTTTTTTATTCCCCACCAGATCAAGCTCACCAAATTAAGTTCACTTAAGTTGCCTCAAATAAGGGCAAGTTGAATCTTCGCCCTGATTTCTGCTATAAATTTAAACTAACTTCTCAAACGCTATTTCAATTGCTGGCTAAATGAATAATAAAGTGAATATGATGAATATTTTTAAATTAGCGCTATTAGCTTTTCTCTGTCTATATGGCGAAATGGCATCGGCTAGTGCGTTACCGACCGACTCCAGATTGATTGATATCGGCGGACGCAATATACATGTCCGAGAGCAAGGTGTTAATCAAACCGAGCCCACCATTATCCTACTCGCAGGTCCAAATGAAAACTGGCATAGTGATTCTGCCTGGTTTGCCCTATTACAACCTATGCTAGCCGAAAGATTTCGCGTTATCGCGATTGACAGAGCCGGGCAAGCATGGAGCGATAAAATTGAGCATGCCTCCTACCAACAATTTGCGGATGATTTGGCGACTGTTTACAAAAAACTACAGCTCAAGGAAGTGGTTTTGGTGTGCTATTCGTCAAGTAATATTACCAGCTTATTGCTGCAGAAAAATCACCCAGATGTGCAGATTTCTGCGCAGTTATGGCTTGATCCTGATATTTTACTGCCCCATTCAATTGCCCTATATTCTGGCTCACCGGCAAGTTGGTACAAGCAAAATATTGCTGAAATTTTACCGCACATTGCTCAAGGAAATTGGACAGAAAGAACAACGAAGAAAAACAACAATGAGCAAGCACACATAAAGTCACTGATTAATGAAGCCAATAAACATTGGATGGATTGGTCTTATTTTTTAGCGATACAAGCATACCGCACCAGCATAAGTGCTCAGCAAACACGTGCCATAGAAATAGCCAATTATGCTGATGATTTAGCGGCTGCCGCAAAAGTTTCGCCCACTAACGCCGCTCCTATTACCATCATAGATACCGATTTCGAATTAACAGGTATTGATAACAGCAATGAGGACTATGACAAACTGCAAAAGTGGCAACGCGAAGGTAGCCAATGGAGTAAAGATATAGCGCACGAAAGTGGAGGATATTACCTTCCTCTAAACACCGCAGATCATTTAGTGACGTTCCAACACCCAGAAAAAGTACAGGCAGCCATCCTGCAACTCCTATCGATATCAAAACAAAAGTAGCTTACAAGCCGCTTACAACGAATGTTTTCGTATAAAAACGAGTAAGCGTTCGGCTATTTTTTATGTGAGACATTTGCCATTTATATAAAGAATATCTCTCTCAATTGTGAGGAATTTTACATTTTAACGTTATAAAACAAAGTAGTAGTGATTATTGAATGCATTTGTTAAAAAAAAGTTTCTTTTATAACTTGCTGCTTGTAATAACTTGGGTAAAGTATTGGTCAGCTACTTTGTAGCAAAAAATAATAAAATGGAAGGTAAAGCACGGAAAGCATTACATTATTGATAAAATAATGACTTTATTTCAAATATGGATGGTTTACTCATTATCAGGATGATACTTGATTATTAGTCCAGGAGGGCTTTACGGATAGCCAATAAGGCGTCAGGAAGACCGAGAAAAAGAAACAATGTAGGGAAACGCTTAAAACAAAACCGGATGCGTTCAGAGAATACAGGGAAAGTGCTAATAGGTTAGGATAACACTTAAGAATAGGAACTATGATATTTGCTGGCTTTGCCGCAATTATATTCTCCCAAAGCGATGACTCTGTCATCGCTTTTTTTCTTTTCTGCAGAAATTTTTTTTGATCACTAACAGTTTATCCATCTAATGTCGTAAAATAGCGTTATTATCCCCGTAGAATGATTAAACAAAATGTCTCGTAAAAAGAAATCTAGAAAACCAGGTGTTGGCTCTAGCGGTATAGTCAAAGACGAAAAAAAGAAAGTTGCTGTTGTCGTCGATAAAAAGCCGAAAAAAAGCACAGGTAAAAAAGCCGGTAATCGTCAGCAAGAAGCGACGAAAAAACAGTCAACTCAAACAAACAATGTCACCAACAAAGATCCGCGTCTTGGCAGTAAAAAGCCGATCGTATTAATCAAAGAATCCACTAAAGTTGAGAAAAAACCGATTAAGCACAAAGTAGAGCCTATAGCCGCAATCCGGACTATTGAACCCGACAATGCGTTAGAAGATGAGTTGTACGCCATAGAACAAGATGAGCTGTTACAAGTTATTCTTGAAAAACAAGAACAAGATATCGCGTTAAGCGAACAAGAAGTAAACCATTTCAATAAATTAATGGACAGGCACCAACAGATACGAGAGGCACTTGGTTGGGATAACGATGACAGCGAAGCCCCTGATGAAAGTAAACAAAAGCCAAGTTCAGAAGATGAACTTTGGAATAAGTTTGATAATGGCGATCTTTCAGATTATCACTAGGATTTATTGAGATGTCTACACCTTGGATAGCGGCTTTCATTGTCGCAATTTTCATCATTGCCGGCCTCGCCTTTTATGCCGTTAAATTATTGATGCAGCTAAAACGCCAAAGCCAACAACGTCAGCAAGCTGAGCTCGATCGCCAAGCAGCGCTGCATGTACACGACAAAAAAGTACTGGGTAGTGTCGTTATTATTGTCAGAGCAATGAAGGAAGAGCAATGTGACATCAGTGAAGGTTGCTGGCGTTTAAGTGTTTTGTTGAGTTCATTAAAAACCAGCGAAGCCCTAAATCAGCAATTTCCTGCTATATTTGAGTTGTATGAGAAAATAAAACACATGTCGATTTTAGATGATCGCAAACAACTCGAAAAACAGCAGCGTATGCGTGAAGATGTTGAGCGAATGAAAGCAGAAGCAGAACTTGAGCATAAGATCATAAACGATATAAATTTATTACATCAATATGCTGTTGAACGGATTAGCGCTATCACCCAGCAATAATTTCGTTATTTACCGTTACTCTTGCTGATACGCTATCTCTTCTACATGGTCGACATGTCTCCATTTAGCTTGTTAGGTAGGAAGTATTATGTCTGAACAATTGAAAGAACAATTTACTCAACGCATTATCGAGCTGCAAAAGCGAGTCTCATCAATTCATCATGATTTTGCCAGTGGCCGAAATGCTGACTGGTCGGAGCAAGCAGGCGAAAGAGAAAACGAAGAAGTGCTCAATGCGCTTGAATCTGAAGCGAAAATTGAAATACAACAACTCTCAAACGCCATCGCTCGAATAGATAACGGCAGTTATGGTATTTGCGCTGATTGCGGTGAGCCCATTGCCCGAGAGCGTTTATTGGTGCAGCCTGCGGCGATAAAATGCATACAATGTGCACAATAATTTACATAATCAATTTTGTGCGTTATGTCACAATTGCTTGCGCCTGATCAATATGTAGATTTTAGCATTGGCTATAATATCGGTATGTTAATAATCGGTGTTCAAGATGCAAGTCAGTCAATTTTTCGATAGCGAACTGCTTAAAAAATATAATACCAGCGGTCCCCGATATACGTCTTACCCAACGGCGTTAGAATTTCATCAACAATTCGATCACCAAGATCTCATTGACGCCGTTACCCAGTCTCCCAATAGAGACTTATCCTTATACGTGCATATACCGTTTTGCCACAGCCTTTGTTACTACTGTGGCTGTAATAAAGTTGTTACTCGTCACAGAGATAAAGCGGACACCTACCTCGAATATTTAGCACAAGAAATTGCCTCACGCGCGCCATTATTTACTGAATATACCGTAAAGCAACTTCACTGGGGTGGCGGTACGCCAAGTTTCTTAACGCATGCACAAATCACCCAACTGGTGAAATTGTTAAAAGAAAAATTCAATTTCGCTGAACAGGTGGAAATGAGCATTGAAATTGATCCCCGAGAAATCGAATTGGATTTAGCCGATCATCTATACAGCTTAGGCTTTAACCGCATTAGCATCGGCGTACAAGACATAGATCAAAAAGTACAGCAAAGCATTAATCGTGTTCAATCAACTGATTTTATCGAACAATTTATTCAACACGCCAAAGCGGTAGGATTTAAATCCATTAATGTCGATCTTATTTACGGTTTACCTCATCAAACCATTGAGACTTTTACCCGAACGCTCAATAAAGTGCATGAAATGGATGTTGATCGTATTTCGTTATTTAGTTACGCGCATCTACCCAGTCGTTTTGCCGCACAACGAAAATTACGCGACGAATGGTTACCCAGCGTTAACGAAAAATTTGCCCTAATGAAACTTGCTATTGAGACCTTATGTAATTTTGGTTATGACTTTATTGGTATGGATCACTTCGCTAAACCCAATGATGAATTATCTATCGCACAAAGAAACGGCACATTACATCGAAATTTCCAAGGTTATACCACCCAAGGTGATTGCGATTTACTGGGCTTAGGTGTGTCGTCTATTAGCTCTATTGGCAACTGTTTTAGCCAAAACATCAAAGAGTTAAAAAGTTACTATCAAGCGATTGAACAACAACAGCATGCACAGGAAAAAGGCGTCAGCATGTCTACAGACGACATTATTCGTGGCGAAGTTATACGAGAGTTAATGTGTAATTTATACTTAGATAAGGTCGACATTAACGACAAATATCAAATAGATTTCGACCACTATTTCGCCAAAGACTTACCATTATTAAAGACCTTTATTGACGATGGGTTACTTGAAAATACTCAAGCATATATTCGGGTCGATCAAAAAGCGCGCCTGCTGATCCGCATTATCTGTATGAGTTTTGATGCTTATATGAAACAACACGTCAACCAGCAACGATTTTCGCGAGTGATATAACTAGTTTGAGTGCGCAGTAACCACTACACAGTTTGCCTATTTAATTAGAGATCACGTACTGATCTCTTCCTTGAGCTTTCGCTTTATAGAGATTTTCATCGGCTCGTTTAATAATCGATTCAATGTGGGTATCACTGTCTAATATGCTGGCGGCACCTAAGCTAAAGGTCAAGGTGACATTATCAGCCACTCCTTTAATTTTTACCTTGCTCAAACGTTCACGTAATCGATTAAATATCATATTAATATCGATTTCTTGTGCATCAATGACCACCAACAGCCACTCCTCTCCTCCATAACGACCATAGCGGTCATGACTACGCAAACTGTCCCTACAGGCATCACTAAAGACTTGCAGCACAAGGTCACCAATATCGTGGCCATAAGTATCATTAAAGGTTTTAAAGTTATCGATATCTAAAATAGCAATGGTGAGTTTAGAACCCTCTTCTTGGCATTGTTCAAATTTTTTACTGCTTTGTGTCAGTATTGCTCGGCGATTGGGAGCCCCCGTTAATTCATCACGCATCGCCATATATTTAAAACGATTTCTGTTTTGGATTTGTTTAAACAGCAAAAAGCTGATCAGTAAACCAATCAATATGGCAAAACTAAACGCTAGGATCAGGATAGTTCTTTGGGCCCCTTGTTCAGTCAAACGCAACTGTTTAAGCTGGTTCTGCTGCTCTAGCAATTTATAGTCAGCTTCGCGTTGGCTAGTATCAAATTTGAGCATCAACTCCTGCAACGAATCTTCTTTTTCCTTGTCGTACATCGCTTGTTTTAAATCACGTTCTTTTTCTAACGCGCTCAAAGAGGCAAGATAATTTTGCCGTTGCTTTTCCAATTCATAAACGTGGTGATAATAATCAACTAAATATTGAGGGCGATTTAACTCTTGAGCCGTGTCTTCAAGCGGAGCTAATAGCGCTATTGCCTCATCCAGTTTATCTAGTTTTGCTAAGGCCATAGACAAATCGATTGAAGTAATAAAAATCATCCGCTGTGATTTGTACTCTTGAAATATATTTAAGGCTTTAACGAGGCTTGCATAAGCAGAAGGGTAACGGCTTTGATCAAAATCTATTTTACCAATATAACGATATGCGTATGCCTCACCTACCTCATCTTTGAGTGCTTCGCTCATTTTTAACGCCTTGTTCATCATATCTAACGACAAGGTAAACTCATTAATTTTGTAATAAGACTGTCCAATATTGAAATACAACACTGATAAGGTGTACGAGTTCGCCTGTGATTCATGTAAAGCAATGGCGCGCTTGTAATACTCTATCGCTTGTTCATAATCAGCTAACTCGTCATAAAGGGCGGCAATCGAATTCAAGCTACTGCCTTTTCCTTGTAGATCATCAAGTTCAACAAAAATTTTCAGCGCTTTTTGCAAATACATTAAGGCTTGTCTAACTTCACCATAAATTTGAATTGATTGTGCAATGTCAGCATACATTGTCGCTATTTCTTGTTGATTGCCATAAGCGAGCGCTTTTGCTTCGTATTGCACTCTCACTTTAGCGGCGTTTTCTTTGTCGACTACAACGTCGTAATATTGCAATAAAAGCGAGAGTAAATTTAATTGACTTTGTAAATCGTCTAAGCGCTCAGCTAAGGGTAAGTACTCATCTATAATCGCTTTAGTTTCATCGAGTTGTTGTAAGATACTATAAATATTGGCTTTTTGGCTCATGGCCAGTATCTCAATATCTTTCCAGCCACGTTGCGTCCCGTAATCAATATAACTGTCCAAGGTATCAAGCAAAGCCTTTGGATCGACACTCTGTTCCGCTTCAATTTTGTTTATTTTTTCTCGAAGCTCGTCATGACTCCAATTTTTTTCGGCAAGGACCGGAAAAGAAAAAAGCAATATCAATAAAAATATACGCTGTATTACCACTATAATTCCTTAATTGTTATTGATATCAGGTAGGAAGATTTTTCCAGTATTTTCATTAATATTATATAGTTAGGTTTTGTGGTTAATTCAACTCTGCAGCCTAAATCTTTCTGTCTAACATACTGATTTATATAAAGCAGTATCAGTTACGATGAAAACTGCCCCAAACAAAACGCGACTTCGCCACTATAAAAGATTAACTCGCTGGTATTGCCCTGCTTTCTTTCTGTTGCTAGGTCAATCCATTGGTAATAAACATTACGATGCACTTTTGCCAGTAAATTACGGCGCACTATTACGTACAATTCACCTTTATCATTAACCGTTAACGGATGTTCTTCATTTAAAATAAATTCATCATCAAGATTGGTTTGTACCACCATATCCTTTTTATTTTCATCTAGCCAGTGCCATTGTGTTAGCAGAAAAGGCGCATCTTCTACCTGAATTTTTACTTTTTCGACTGGTGTCACTAAAAAATAATCGTCACCTTCTTTCTTTAATACTGAAGCAAATAATTTCACCAAGGAAAGTCGTTTAAACACGGTGCCATTATAAAACCAACTGCCGTCGGCTTTAATTAATAAGTCAATTTCACCACAATAAGGCGGATCCCATAATTCAACAGGGGGTAATTTCTTAATATTTTTACTTGATTGCTCGCCGAGCTGCTGCGATAAACCTTCTAACGACATAAGTAAAATCCATGATAATTTGATGGTTATTAACCAATTTTAACAGTAATGATAAAGAATGGACAAAAGTCCCTTGTCAAAACCCAATCATCTGATATAGAATCCGCGCACTGTTTCATTGATGAAACAAAACACCTCAGTGGTGGCTGTAGCTCAGTTGGTAGAGCCCCGGATTGTGATTCCGGTTGTCGAGGGTTCAAGTCCCTTCAGCCACCCCATCTTATCGCCTTTAAAAACAATACCTGCAAAACTTTTCATATAATAAATCCTCTACTTTATGCGTTACTTCGGTGCATATTCGTTGCACAAATAGAGTAAAATGGGTTTAAATAAACACAAACAATTTCATATAGTAAGCATTCTGCTAGTATTAGTTCAGTGTGATAATTAAATTCAATTTTTTCCTCTACTGTCCTTTTTAAGGCTTAACTTTCTCATTTACCAGAAATAAGCTGGCTCGTTGTTTTCCTAACAACTTAAATAATGTAACATCAGGCTACTAATAATAACTAGATTTATAATGGCTATACGAGCGTGATTAATTTAGACACGATGTCAAAAAATTTCAATCCAGGAACTAGATTACAATCCCTTTTCGTTGTGAGATCAACCGATGGACGCAACACATTGATTAAATCTTTCTGCTGGTGATTCATAGTTTAGCGTCTTTCTAGGTCTTTCGTTTAATTGCCTAGCAACCTGACTCAATTTCTGTTGATTATGAATACTCAGGTCACTTCCTTTAGGGAAATATTGCCTTAGTAGCCTATTGGTGTTTTCATTTGAACCACGTTGCCAAGGTGATTTGGGATCACACAAATAAATTTGTATATCGGTGGCTAGCGTAAAGTCTTTATGGTTAGTCATCTCTGAACCTCTATCCCAAGTAAGTGTTTTATATAATTCAGTAGGTAACTTCCGTGCTTGCTTAATCAATGCAGAAATTACGGTAGACGTTTTATTATCAGATACTTTAGCCAACATCACATATCGCGAGTGGCGCTCCACTAGTGTGGCAATAAACGTGTTATTACAGCCTTGAATTAAATCACCTTCCCAATGGCCTGGTATTGCTCTGTCTTCAACCTCAGCGGGCCGTTCACTAATTGAAACAGCATCATTGATCCTTCCAATTCCTTTGCCTTTTAGCGAGGTAGCTCTCGATTTTCTTACAACACGTTTGGTTCTCAAACACTTTTGAAGTTCCTTCTTCAAAGCACCTCTTGTTTGTATATATAACGTTTTATAAATCGTTTCGTGCGACACCTGCATTTCCTGATTGTTTGCATATTTTCGTTTCAGCCAACCTGCTATTTGCTGTGGAGACCATGTTCGCTTTAACTTTTGGGCAATGACATTACACAAGTCAGGGTTACCTTTAAGCATACACTCCTTTGGCCTTTTGGCATTATCCCAAGCCGCTGCATCGGCTTTATTTGCTCTGTAATGTTTTAAGCCGCCATGCCTTCTAACTTCTCGACTAATCGTGGAAGCTGCTCTAGAGAGCTTTCGTGCTATTTCTCTTAAAGATAAGCTAGCGGCTAATCCTCTAGATATTTCTTCTCGTTCACTCAATGATAATGAGGCTGGATGTCTTTTACGTTCAGGAGGTCTAAACCCTCCTGTAGCGTATATTGTGGGCATGATAGAAGAATGATAACGATCAAACATGCGAGCAATTTCATGCAGAGAATCACCTTGTTTATAGCGATCCCATATTAGTGCTTTTTGTTGAGGTGAATAGTAAATTCGTTTTCTTTGTTTCATAGCAACGTACCCCTTGTTTAAGGATAGCGTTGCATCGACCAGTTGATTTCACAGTTTTTGTAACGGTCAAATAAACTTGGAGACTTCTTTAGGCACTTTTTCTTAGTTTTATCTCATATTCTGCTGGTGAGATATTTCCTAATTTATAATGTCGCCGTTTTTGATTATAAAACGGCTCGATGTAATCAATAATATCAGCCATTGCTTCACGCCTTGTCTGATAACGACGATAGTTAATCCTCTCAGATTTTAAGCTGCGGAAAAAGCGTTCAGTAACCGCATTATCTAAGCAATTTCCAGCACGACTCATACTTGAGATTAATCCGTGTTCTTTCAATGAGCGTTGAAATGCCTCACACGTATATTGCACACCCTGATCTGAATGGAATAATACTCCATCAGTTGGCTGTCGTTTATTTACGGCTAACCGCAGTGCACGTGTTGTTAGCTCGCTGTTTGGCTTACCCGAGAACGCCCAGCTAATCACCTTACGAGAGCATAAATCCATAATTACTGCGAGATATAACCAACCTTGCTGTGTGCGAATATACGTAATATCGCCAGACCACAGCTTGTTTAGGCTTTGCGGGTTAAACTGACGATTTAAGTAATTAGACGCAATATCCGAAGGGTTACCACCTACAGGGTATTTATGCTGCTTAGGTCGTTTAGCAACTAAGCCTAATCGTTTCATTGAACTGCGTACTCTATGAATGCCAATATCAAAGCCTAGTGCTTGTAATTCACCGTGCATACGCACTTTGCCATAAGTAGCATCCATATCAACATGAATTTGTTTCATCGCCGCATCAAGCTTCACACGCTCAGGGTAAATAAGTTTTGGTTTGGCTCGATAATAAAACGAACTAAATGGTATCGATAAACAACGGCATATTTGCTGAACCTTACTTCCTGCCTTTTTCAGCTTGGCAGCTACTTGCTGCCGTTGCTCATTTCCATAGCGAAAAAGGCTGAAGCTTTTTTTAATAGTGTATTGTCACTTTTTAGCTGCTTAACTTGTTTTTCTAATTCTTGGATGCGGATTTGCTCTGGCGTTAGTGCACTAGCTTTGGGTGTATAACCTTTTTGTTCTTTTCGATATTGGCTAATCCAACGCTGAATTGACGATAATCCAACATTCATCGCTGCTGCCGCATCTTTATGTTTATAACCGTGAACAATGACTAGCTCTGCACATTCACGTTTAAACTCTGCTGTTAATGTTTTCTTTGGCATTTTGACCTCGTTAGTTAATGTGATTTTACCTCTAACGAAGTCTCTAGTTAAATCATACCGTTACAGAACGTTGGTTAGTCTTATTTCAATAGATAAAAATAGGTTGTTAAAACTCAGATTTTAGCAACCTATCTTTATCTACCGTATTATTTCTTCATTATGCCTTTTTTATAAGTACTAATTTAGGGGGGATTTTCATAGCCTTTTTGACAAAACTGTTGCTCTATTCTTTATACAACATTTTACCTTTATCTGCCCCTAACATGATCTTACCACCCTTTATCATCCCCTCAGGTAAAGTTTCGTTACGTTCTAGTGTAGATGTTGATATGCTATTACGTAATACCTTTTCGGATTCAAATAAATATTTAAAAACAGCTTCAAAAGTATGTTGTAACACCCTTATATTATCTAATCCTTGATAATTATTATCAGGCCAGCGAATAGCTAAGAAACTCCCATTCCGATCTTGCAAATGTAATTGATTAATGTCGTACACTTTAAGTTTTTTTAATTGCGTACAATCACCAGTAAGGTAAGGACCATGATCTCCATTTATGATAATTATTGCGTCTCGCTTACTTGCTAGAATAGAGGTAATGTCTTGTTTCATTTCTACATTAGCTTCTACCAATCGCTCTTCAAATAAATCTGTCTCATTTGGTAGGCATACTCCTGAGTTCTGACTATGATGAGGCCCAGTATGCGTATACATAAACTTTGGATAATCAGTTTTCGCACTAAAAACACTGCGTTTTTTTGCAAGCCAATCACTACGACTATAATCAACCATCTCATCGATAACATCAAAACGAAATTCTCCTTCTATTAACCCTGTTAAAATAGAGGATACTCCAAGTGATGAATTTGGATCTAATTTAGGATAAGAAACGTCATACCCATTAGTTACATTATTTAAAAGATATGGAGTAAGAATCCCATACGTTTTATACCCTGCGTTTTTAAATATCGCAGGGACTATTGCTTGTCCAGCAGTCGATTCAACAGCTGGCTTATGCAATGTATCAGACATTTCTAAGACTCTTGCCATTGATTCTAGAGAGGTTGCTCCAATAGAGTATGTTTTGGGGTAAATTTTAAAGCCATTATTAACTAAAAACTGCTCTTGTGCTGAATTATCAATTCCATATTGGAGCATAGTCTCCTGCCCAACATATCCATCATAAGTCAACAGATAGACATCTGGTTTTTTCTTCATTGAATGGGTTGGAATAAAATATGAATAATTGATTTCAGATTTTACTCCAAAAGTTGGTTTCGCTGAACCAGTGTCTGTTGGAAAATAAATAGGGTAGCTTGTAAATAACGTACTCAGACTAAAAAAGAAAACAGATAAAGCTAAAAACAACTTTCTTTGATTTCGGTACAATAACCCAAAAAGGCCAAACAACACAACAAATCCAGTCCCAATCAAAAATAGATCAGGTTTAATATACCACTCATTCAGTACCACAAGTGTTGGCATTGAAAGATAAATTACAGCCAAAGCTAAACTAAGTGGAATAATTCCTGTTACAGGGAAAACTTTTTGAAGTATTAATGGAACAAGCCAAACAAAACAAAATAAGAATACATAGCTAATTAATATGAATTTAAATTGGTCGATAACACTCAATAGTTCATGATTTATTACAGCATATTGAACAATAAAAGTTAGAGGGAGTAAAACCAACAAAATATCAGCTTTATATATATGCTGTGATACCAAACCCTTCTTTCTATTAATTAGATTAATTCGATGCCAAACCCCTTTGATATATAATACTACATGGAATAAGCCGAGACCTATAATAATTAAGAGCGAGACTCTAAAAAGGTTGTTTGTTAGATGTAGATTAAAGCTTTTAATAAAAACTGATTTTGCAATTAATGAGTAAAAAAATAATACAACAAAAAATAAAGCTATTTCTTTACGCTGCATATTCAACTGTAACTTTAACCACATTTTCTTGAAGTTGAAGCGATATTGTTTATCTACTTGTCTATACGACACGATATTTCGAAGCAATAAAATAATATTATTTGTTGTCCAAAACAGTAATAAAATCGATTTAGCATTATATAATAAGACAAAGAATAACAAGCTAACGAAGATAGCCTGCGTCAAATTTTTACGTGTGAAATTAGGGATAAATAAAGCAGCAATCAAATTAATGAAGGTCATTGCAAATGGTAATAAATTACCGCCACCATAAAGTAGACCATCAGCTTGACCAAAATCTTTAAGAAATAAAAATGATTCTCCATTCAATGCATCAAGACCTTCAAACATAAAGAATGTTAATACGAGAAAAGGTAGCTGAATAAAAACGCCCATTATTAGACGAATAGCAAAAATAGGATGGTATGAGTATCGTGAATAAAGTTCATTTATGCGGTGATGCTGATCAGCCCCCTGACTTTCCATTTTTATTTTCATAATCTGTGGATTGATAACAGATTGAAATTCTACTTCTTTACCCGAAACTTTACCTGCCCATCGCAGAGGATAAAACATGAGTAAAGTAGCCAATATGGATAAAAGGATTGTCGCTAAGCCATAACTGCCAATCAATGCTGACAACAATAAAAATAAATCTGAATAAACTACTATTACTGATTGTATAAATTCGCCAATCATAAATTAGGATCCCTGACTAACATTTAATTTATTAATGTAATTCACTATATTCGGCGCACATTTGCCAAAGTTCATCACTGTTTGTTCTCTGAACTTTTCTAAATCGGATGAACTACGGTTATTAATTTCATCATTGACAATATCGACAATATTCATAATGGTTTCACCATTGGCTATGGTACCTATTTTATATGCGGCAGATTCATGCCAGTGTTCTTCTAGGTCTATTGCTTCGAACTCTGTAAGATTTCCTCTTGGAATTTCCAACGTAATGATAGGTTTTTCATATAAAAAGGCGTAATCGAAACGTAGAGAGGACGTATCAGAAATTAATAGTTGAGACTTATGCATAGCTTCAGATGGAGAAATCTCTCCATCCCATTTTACATGTGGGCTCTTTGTTTCACGCTTACATTGGGCAATGAATGTAGGTTCTGATACGGCAGATTGCGGATGAGGACGGATAATTATATTAAAGCCTGCGTTAGCAAGCGAATTTATGAATTCTGTCCCGTAGGTTTGTAAGCAACCTTTTTTTCCCCATGAGGAGCCAATTAGAATTGTGGGTCTGTCTTCAGGTAAGCACTTAGATGGCGGTAGATTTTGGTAGAGATCATCTAGATAAAGCAAACCTAAAGAAACTAGTTTTTTTTGTTTTAAGTTACGCAATTTTTCAAGATTACGAATTGACTTTTCTTGAAAATCACCTACAAGAATAACACTATCGTAATGATCAAGAGAGTGTCTTTTATAAATAGAAACATCTCCGACATGATGAAATATATGGATTAAATCACCTACCCCAGCGGGTTTGGCAATAGGGTAACCTTTGGTGCCAATATTAGGTGTAGTCGACACCATAACCGGTGCCTTGATATTTTTTAGCTCCGCCAGACTAAATGAATTCAACGATAAGCGCTTCGATTGCATATATTGGCTTTCAATCTGAAGTGCAGGATCATGTAAATCCAATGTAAGATAACGAAATTGTATTTTTTCTTTGATTAATTCTTCAATCAGAGGGCGGAATGTTCCCCAGTATGCTTTACCTTCGTTAAAAATCACTAAACTATTATCTTGTGATATCAAAGGTTGACTAGAAGATTTCTTCCCTATTAAGCAATAAAAGACTGATTTTAAAGAATGCCATAATGAACCGATTGTGGCAGTGATAACACTGATAATTGCACTTCCTGAGCCTGGATCAAGGTATGCAAAAGCAGATTCTGAATGCACCAATGCTAGCATTCCAAGAATTATTATGTATGGCTTCATATTGTTACCTGAGGTTGAGCGTTATTATTTATTATTTTCGATGATACCGACATAACAAGAGATATCATTGAGTATTAATACTCAATGATATTGAGTCTACGCATACCGACTTTTTGATTTAAACTTGGTAGAACTTATCTAACGTTCCTTGTTTCGCTAACAATTCATATTGTTCTAGATCTTCTACTGAATCAATTTCTAGCCAACCGTTATTTACCAATGCAGCCTTTGCTTGCCAACCAGCATCAATTAGGGCTTGCAGAAAGCTGGTCATATACATGTTATCAAAGTCTTTTCCGTCGTAAGTAGCATTGCGGTCAAGCAGTTGGTAGAAATTTACAAAATCCGCTATTTTGTTTGCACTAATCTTTATCAAACCTGTATATTGGCCTTGAATACGCTCATAATTGTCGGGTTTTTTACCTAACTCAGTAACATAACCCTGTTCATTCATGACTAAAGTTTCTGCATCCTCTAATGGATTTTCTAAACGAAGAGACCACAGTTCACGCCATTTTTTATCTATCATTAGCGCGATATCACCATCACTTTCTAACAAAGTGGTTAGGTTAATATCGTCATAGACAATATCGCCATAGGCAATGATCAAATCCCCCGCTTGTTGAATAAAATTTAAAGCACAAAACAAAGTGCTGACCATGTTCGTTTTATTGTAACGGGGGTTGAACGATGTCGGATACCCCAGCGTTTCAATTTGCTCAGCTCGATAACCCGTAGCAATATGGATGTCAGTAACCCCTTGTCGTTTCAAACAAGCGATTTGGCGTTCTACCAGAGAAGTGCCTAGTAAAGGTACCATACATTTAGGTTTATCATTGGTTAAAGGGCGTAATCGTGTACCTTCGCCGGCGGCTAATATCAGAACTCTAGTCATAGTAAAAATCTTTTAAATAGTTGAATATCAAGGTTGGAAAAAGGTTTTTCCCTTTCGGGGTGCCACATAATACCTAATATGGCTCTGCTAAGATCGTAAAATGCTTCAATATTTGTATCCTCATCATAAGCCAATGGTTGTAATGATTCGCCCAAACCACTTTTGGGAATGCAATAATTGTGAAAACTGTTTATTGTTTTAGGCAGATCAAATCCATCAATGTTGGAAATTAATGGGTGCCGTTTACCAACATGGCCGCTGATGTTTTCTAAACGGCCCCCCATAGCTATGTTTAATACTTGCATGCCTCGGCACACGCCTATGAGTGGAATATTCATTTTTAAAGCTTCAGAGATGAGCGCCAATTCAAAAATATCTCTTTCAGGAGCTGCATCTGAAGCTTCGGGATCTAAACTTGTAAGAGAATTACCTCCACTTAAAATAATAGCATCAAGATTTAAAGCCCTTATAAGTTGGTCTGCCTTATCGCCGGTAATATTCGGCAGTGGTACAGGTATGTAACCTAACTCAATAACGAAGTTTGACCATTGTTGATCAAGGCAATCACGCCGTTCACCATAGCTCTTTATAACTTCAACCCTTTGGGTAATACCTATGCGTTTCAATTGATATTTCTTATCAGTTGATTGCCACAATCTAGCTCTATCTGGTGCATTGATGAAATTTCCTCATAAAGTTTTTCACCCACGCCAATAGCAGCAGGAAGACCAATTTCAGCGGCTCGAATGGCCATATGCGAATTAGCACCACCGTATTGAGTAATCAATCCTACAATCCCTTGGCCAAATAACCAATCGTAGCCAGGATCAGCCTGGGGAATAAGTACAATCTTGCCTTTGAGGGCTTCTTCCTGATGATTATTTAGACATTTTATTTGTCCTTCAACACGGTTGGATGTGACAAAATTAGGTTGCAATGCTAAACGTTCGAAACAGTACAAATCGATATTTTGTTGAATAAAAGAAGGTAATTCAATCACGCAAGTAACGTCATGTGCTTGTTTGCGCATTTTAATGACTACTTTAATTTCAGCTAACGTTATTAAATTGAGTTTAATCTGCTTTAAATCATTAAAGGTTAAAAACGCCAGTTCCTCTCTACTCAATCCTTCTTGTTGGCCATATTGAAGGCAATAGTCTAAAGACCTACTTAAATTACGCGTAAATTGAAATTTAACAAATTCACGTGACTGTGTTGATTCCATTAAATAGGTGATCAATTGCAGGGGGGATTTATCTGAACCTAGTTCTGCTAATATTTGTGCAAACGCAGACAATTCTGTTTCTGTAAAATTAAAGGCCTGTTCTTGATGGCAACTGGTATCATTATTTGAAACTAAATAGCGAGACGGATCCTCCCAATAGGCTTGCGTAGTAATATCATAAGTTCCTGGTCGTAGATGGCCATACTTATCAATCAAGTCTTGTAATTCAAGTTCACCGTTGGCATGACGGTGTTTATCCAAACTAAATTCACCGGCAACCGTAGCAAAACTCTTTAAAAATTGCAGTCGGCGTTCATCAGTCAATATACCACTGCCAACAAAGCTTTTTAATAAAGATGTTGCGACAAAGCCAGCTCTGGCAGCGTGAGAAAAAGCTAAGGTACCAAACCGCTTACAGTCATCCAGTAGAGTATATATTTTATCAATTATCGATAAATCACACTTATCAATGAGTGTACGTCGTTGGGTTAAGAGCTCAATCGATTTGGTATTATCAATTAGGCTGCTTAAAGCTTGGCACGTAATAACTTTAAGGGCTGACTCTAAACTGTCTATATCAGAGGTTAGTACGCCATAAGGTAAAAGACGTACTTCAGCTTTAAGGCGAAAGTCTGGTGTCCAAACCGTAAAAAGAACATCGAATTCAAGTTTGTCATGAAATTGTGGGTTGTCAGCTAATATATCAAGATAAGCATTTGCTAAGCGTTCTGCCGTTGCCTCTGATAATGATGCTGGAATGAAAGAGTTGATACTAGCACGACAATCAATATATGGTTGGCCACATAAAGAAACCAGCAAGGGTGAAGGATTAACATCACGATAACCGAATTCAACCCTTTGTCTCGCCCATACATCATTAGTGACTAGATGTCTGTACAGGCTAAATGCTAATGGTTTAGGCCGGGTGCCAATTATTTCAGCTGGATTCCAGTCAGGCATATTAGCAAAGATTGTTTTATTACCATAAACAAATGGCGATGTCGTTTGTTGTGTTGTAAATTGCTTTGAGGCATTCGCTAGTTGTAGCTCCACCATTTTTTCATCAAAACTAAAGTCATCATGGTTTACCGTAATAGGTCGTACTTGAAAGATATGAACTTGGCCCGTCTTAGATATGGCAAATTCAATATCTAATTTGTCAAAACCTAATAACTGCTCCAATTCTTGTATTGCGACTAACACGGGTTGTAATTCAGGTGCGATAGATTGTAATTTTTCTGGTGACGAACGACTCAATAAAACCGTACGTAAGTCACAATGAGTTCCAGCAGTAACTGACTCTGTTGATTGAGTTTTATCATCAAAATTAAAGCGATAATAGGGTGAACCCGACTCTAAATCACAGGTGAAAACGACACCTGCAGCCTGTACGTCACTTAAATGCTCTTGCACTAGAATTTGATCATCACCAGCTTGCGGTTTATTAAATGAAGTGATCACGTCATCGACAGCTTTAATTACTTTGTCATTATCGTGACCATCAACATTTAAAATACTTTCGAAACCACCAGCATTAGAACTAAACCAATTGTCTTCACCCTTAGAGCTACTACGCACTACAAGCCGAGCACCGCAAAATTTAAGCTGAATATCCTTAAGGGTTTTATCCCTATTGAGTTGCCAATCTAATGAGGTAAAGCTTACCTGACTACCAATGTGGCTATTTTTGACTAATGGCTCCAAGCGAGCTAATGTTTCAGATTTTGTACCTAGTATAAAGTGAGCGATATCTCTTGCGGAGTTAAATTCTGCCCAGTGTCCGGCGACATCATGAGTAGCGACTGAGTAACCGATTTTTTCTAAATAATTAATTAAATCAATTAAGCTTCGACCAATATCATTTTCTGAAAGCGTTGGAAGTAATTGTGCGATAGCAGGTGAAAGGCGTACTAATCCTGTAAATTCTACTCTCTGATCATTAATCAGAATAGTTTCTGCTGCTTGAATATCAGCTTCGGATCGTGATTCATACCGTTCTTTCCAGCAACTATCAATGGCAAATACAATATCAGCATCAATTTTAACCAATTCTTCGATGTTATTTTTGCGAAATACGGTATCAGAATATGTAACTAAGAGTGAACATCCTGTAAACTGAGCTTTTAATAAAGTATGCAGAACACTACTTTTCTCCCAGTTAGGGATAACTTGATATTTAAGGAAAGGATAATTATCAATAACTTTATCGACATGATAACCTCCCAGAAAAGAGATGTTTTCTGCGTTACAAACTGATTCAAAACTGTGTAATTGCCAATCCATTGCTTTAGTATTTAATGCAATAGATCTAAGTGCTGCGGGTTTATTGCCTTGAGCTGGTCGACCCGCTCCTAAAAAATACACTTCCAAATTTAATTTCCATATTTATCAAATAGATCCACATTTACAACACTATAAACTTCATTGCACTAATTTACAATTATATCTATTTCACAATAACTATAAAAATAAAGCCGCTACAACTGTAAATAAAAAGCAGTAAAGTCCAGATAGAATAATAATTGGTATTACTTTGTTCTTCATTGAAGCCCATAACTATTTAGCGTGTTAAAAATTATGATTGATTTATACTCATACAGAAATAGATTTTTTAAACTCTAAATAACTTTCTGGCACTATTCTGTGAGTTTACAAAGCTAATAAATTACATCTAAATCCAAGCTGTGAAAAGATCATCACCCGTAATATCTAGCTTGATATACGTTAATCCAAGTAAATACTATACCGACAACAGGATTGTGATTCCGGTTGTCGAGGGTTCAAGTCCCTTCAGCCACCCCATTTTTCTTTCTGTTATTCTGATTAGCTCAATAATTCAACCATGACCTGAAACATTTTATCCGCATCAATCGGCTTAGAAATGTGTGCATTGGCACCAATTTTTAAATAGCTGGCTATTTCTTCATCTAAAACATTGGCAGTTTGCATTATGATGGGACCTTGATATCCAGCAGCCCTAATTTTTTCAGTCGCCTCAACGCCGTCCATTACCGGCATTTGCACGTCCATTAAAATAAGATCCGGCGATATTTCTGCAGTTTTATCCAGCGCTAATTGACCATTTTCGACAAAGGTGACGCTTGCATGGGTTTGCTCTAACGCATGAGCTAATATCATGCGATTAATCTTGTTATCTTCGGCAACCAAAATATGATATTGGGATAGGTCAGGGGTGAATAATTCACTATCTGAATTTTCAACAGGTTTTATTGCCCTTTTCATTGGCAAGGTCAAAATAAAGGTACTGCCTTTGTTAAGCTCGCTATTAACAGTAATGTCTCCATCCATTAAATTCGCCAGCCGTTTAGAAATAGCAAGTCCTAAGCCAGTACCACCGAATTTTCGCGTAGTTGACACATCCGCTTGCTCAAATGAATTAAACAATTTATCCATTTTTTCCGGCGCGATACCTATACCGGTATCGTTAATCGAAAATAACAAGAAGTCACCTTGGTCGGTATTTTTTTCCGTGACAACAAAAGTGACTTTACCCGCTGACGTAAACTTAATCGCATTACTCACCAAATTGATCAATATTTGTGACAGGCGGGCAGGATCACATAGCCAGTAAGAATGTGATAACTGATTTTTAACTTCAAATTGAAGACTTTTCTCCTTTATTAGCGTATTTCCCGTCGATTCAATCGCAGCAATAGTTTCAGTTAAATCATGGGCAATATTTTCTATTGCAACCTTACCTTCCTCTACCTTTGAAAAGTCCAGAATATCATTGACAACCGAGAGCAATAAATTTGCTGATTTATTGGCATTTGCTAACCAAGCTTTTTGATTGGCAGAAAGCGGTTCAGACGCGATCATTTTTAACAAACCATGTACCCCATTTAATGGCGTTCTAATTTCATGGCTCATATTAGCTAAAAAACGTGCTTTCATCCGTTCTGATGCCTCTGCATTGTTACGTTCTTGCTTTAAAGACTGCAGTTGTTTGGTAATGGTTTGCGCCATAGTATTAAGGGTTTGTTTTAAATTCTCTAACTCTAAAAACTCTACATTCTCGGTAGATATATAGTAATCACCATCAATAAAATGTTTACTTTGTGATTCGAGTATCTTGATGGGACGATTTAAGCGTGTAGTAAAGTTTTTCATAAATGCCAAAACCAGTATTAGCATCACCGCAATAAAGGCGATAGTTACTCCTATAGATGACCACACTTTTTCGGTATATTTAGACGATGCTTGCCCAACAACGACAGAAACCTCCAAACCATCGTCTTCAGCATAAAAAATGGACTCTTGCACTGATAACAAATGATTTTCAACCCACAGATGGTCATAATAATCATGTCCATTAACCATCAGCTTTAGAGAGGACAGTTCTCCTTGTCGGTCCGCGGCAAAAAGCTTTTTAGGATTGAGTAATAAAAATAGGGCCGCGGTATTTTCAAAGGGTTGAACTAAACTTGACAATTGCCTCCTTAACGGCAAAACAATAAAAAAATAACCTGAACCATCGCTCGCTAAATCGGCTTTATCACTAGATAAATAAAATAATTGGGGAACCGTTTTTGTTGTTGTCCGTTCAATAATACGATGAGCAAACTCTGTTAAAGTCTGATCTGATATGGTTAACGTTTTAAGAGGAAAGCCTTCAATAATAAACTCCGAACCATCAGAAATAAAAGCGGCATCTATTGCCGGTGAGCTTAAAACGATGTCTTTTAATTGATTAAAGGCATACTGCGAATAAAGTATATTAACCGCAATTTCACCCAAAACTTTGTTATTACTCAGGCTGGAAAAATTATACTTTTGCGCGGTTATTTCAGTTTTGATATCTAAAGCCAAAGAACTTGCATGACGTTGTATGTCGTCCTGAGCCAACTCTATGGCTTGCTTATAAGCGTTATAGGACAAATAAATTGCACTCAATAACACAGGTATAAGCACTAACAACATCATTTTTATGTTGAGTTCGGTTCTAAAACTAGGCAATGCCCTGTTATTGTTGTTCGACATGATCTATTGATTTACCTGCTATATAATGCATATATTCCGTTGCTTTCTTTGCGTCAAACAAACCGCCTTGATAGCGATTCATACCTTTTAACATTGCTTCCCATACAATGGCCATATTACGCTCATTGGGTAGCGGAACAGATAGATCTAACTGCTTGAGTATTATTTGAATATTGCCTTTTTCACTTAGAGTAATATCATTTAATATCTCTTTATGAGTGGGAATAGAGCGCATGCTCTCCCACATTGCTTGTTGTATGTCTTTACGTTGAAAAAACTGTGCGAACATTTTTAGTGCCTCAGCATTGTCCCCCGTTAATCCTTTGGCAGGAAATGCTATAACATGCGATGAGAAATAAGGAGACATAGGTTTGTTTTCGTAACTAGGTAGCAAAGCAACCCCTAAGTTGTCACCTAATTTATTCATGAATAAATTTAATGCCCATGTCCCGTTAATTGTGTACGCCAATTGATTATTGGTGAATTTATCAACACTGCACTTATAGTCACAATTTTTATCGACAATCCCGTCAATAGCTAATTGGTGATACCAGACTAACGCTTTTTCCATGCCCGCAGTCTTAAAGTTGAGCTGACCATTAACATATGGAAATTCTTGGAATGCTCCTAAAAATGGAATAAACCAATACATTTCATAGTAACTCCAGGCAATAAGATCAATATTAGCCGCTAATTGAGCTTGTTGCTCCTGCAATTTTTGCCAAGAATCCGCCGGCGATTTAATCACCGCCTTATTGTAATAAAGCAACAAATGGTTACCAGAAACTATAGGAACAGCGAAATATTTATCGCCTATTTGCACTGATGATTTAGCTTTTTCAGTTAAACGTTTTGATAAAAGCGTATCAGGAACTTCACTAAAATCTATTTCTTCAAGGCCAATAAAATCAGAGGGGACAATAACAACATCGGGTAATTTATCGATATTTGAACGTTGCAACAATTCGGCTTTCAATTCATTGTTTTTAAAGGAGGCATCGAAAACTTTAATACCCGTTTCTTCAGTAAAACGTGCAAATAAAGCAGTGAAATTATAATTTTCTAAACCATATGCAATGGATATAACCTGCTCTTTGGCTTGCACATTTAAAGAAATCATCAATCCACTAACAAGAATGACTGCAAAACGAGATAATAACAGTATGGTATGGCTCACAAAGGTACGTGAATAGTAACTAAAACATACAGTAATACTAGTGTAAAAAACATTAATTAGTTTTATAAACAGGTAAATTTGTAGCTTTTTTATTTGCTTGCGCGTCGGTTGGCGCTACTGATATGTAACAAAAAACGGTGTCAAAAGAGGTAAAATAAATATTGGTTGAATATATTGCCGCTGTGGCTATCAAAATCCATTTAGCCTTTTATGACTAGATATGTAATAAAAATCAACCAACTTACAACCAGTAAACTCCACGGAAATATATTGACGTTTCTCGGCGAAGGTTCATTTAATTGGGGTTCAGACTCATCGTGATTACGTTGTTTTAACGTCTGCTTTCTTTGTTTATCAAGCTCTCGAGCCTTCTTCCCTTGCTGCTTTTTATACTCAGCAATGCCTTTAGCGATTCCTTGCGCGATCAACTTAGTTTGCTCTTTAGTTTGACCTGGCTTTTGAGTGCCTTTTGCAACTTTTTCCGCTTTGAGTAGGGTTTCTGGAGATATTTTATTTTTCATAATGTTATTAGACGTTAGATCTCAACAAAGACACCAATAGATACCGTTATTAAAACATGTACTCAAATAGAAATGCTACGAAAACTTAATGATAACGCGTTCTTCAAAAAGGAAGTATGCAGTAACCGATATAGAAAAGGAGGCTTTGATTTAATTAGACTACTTTAGTTTATTCAAACTTATAGTCAGTACTAATATTCTTCACATAAGCTTCACAATTAAATTGTTACCTTGTAGCTATGTAACTTTAACGGTGAATAGCCATCATGAAAATAATCCTTTCTATTTTAATAACTTTTATCTTAGCGGCCTGTAAAGGTAATCATTTGGACATTATGCCTGACTTAGAAGACCCATCTATTGTTAGTAAGCAACTCACCGTTGAAGAAATGCATCAAGATATTGATTATTTAATTAAAGGCGCTTTAGCTAGACACCCTGAATTGTCTGCATATACAAATATTGATTCGTTGGCGCAAGCCGCCCATCAGGTTAAGCAAGAAATAACGAAACCCATGATTAGAACTAGGTTTTATCGTCACATAGGTAAGCTTAATCACCTGTTTAATGATGGGCACTCTTTTTTAATTTGGCCATATCACGAATGGCAAAAGCTAAAAGAAAAAGGTCAGTTAACGTTTCCATTCGATGTAGTTATTTCTAGATCAGGTGACATTGTTATTAAGCACTCGTATTCAAACACTATGGACACATTAACTGCGGGTACCGTGATAAATAAAATAAACGGAGTGTCATCTAATGAGTTGATTGAGTCCCTACAACAATATGTAGGAGGTGAAACTCGACTATTAAGGGAACAAGTTACTGCTAGTCGCTTTAGGCTAGCTCTTTGGGCGGTCTATGGTTTTATTGATGATTTTGAAATTGAAATGACACAAAACAACTCTGCCTCGACATTGATAATTAATAAAGGACAGAACTGGCAGCAAATCAAAGCAACGGCAAATAACAATTCATATTACTACAAAATAATCAAACCGGGGGTTGGATATTTATACTTGGAGCACTTTGACATTGATCCAGATGAATTTGAAGACTTTATTGACGCAACATTCACCGAAATCAAGCAAGACGAAATCAGCTCTCTCATTATTGATATTCGTGACAATCCAGGAGGCAACACTGACACCGTTACATATTTAGCGCGCCATTTGGCTGATAAACCGTTTCGTCTCGTTTCATCTGTTCGTGAAAAGCTAAATCAAGATAATCGTGGTTGGTTTAACTATAAAGGTGAAGTAGGTAACATAACCAATAAAGAGTGGACGGATTGGGAAAAGCCAATAGCTAATTACTTCAAGGGCGATACCTACTTACTTGTCAGCTCGATAAGCTATTCTGCTGCTATCGTGCTAGCGACAACATTGAAAGATAATCAATTAGCAACATTAGTTGGTGAAACGACTGGCGGGTTTGCCAATCAAACAGCACAAGGCAACCTTTTTAACTTGCCAAATTCTCAATTACGCGCTTATATTGCGACACGTACTTTGGTTCGTCCAAGTGGCGATTTAACTCGCCAAGGCGTCGTACCGCATCATCTTGCTTATAATTCCCCAGATGATATAAAATCTCAACGAGATGCAGGTATCGAACGGGTTTTAGCACTGATAGCGAGTAAATAACTATGCCAGAAACGTATGCAGTGCTGATTGTTGAAGACAATATCGACATTTCGACCCAGCTCAGTAATTATTTGGCTGCAAAAGGTTTTGTGACTGATTTCGCCTCTGATGGTAAAACAGCCTTCAACTTGCTTGCCAATGAACGGTTTGATATTGTCATATTAGATCTTATGTTGCCGGATACAGATGGGATCAACATTTGCCAACACATCAAACAAACCTCTGAGAAAAACATTCCTGTGTTGATGCTAACGGCAAGGGATAGTTTAGAAGAAAAAATCGATGGTTTTGGTGCAGGAGCTGACGATTACTTAACCAAGCCGTTTGCGCTAGAGGAAGTTTATATGCGCTGCTTGGCGCTGGGTAAACGTAATCAATTGCACAAAGCAAATAGTATTAGTATCGGCCAATTAAACATCGACTTTATGCAGCATACGGTGACAAGAAATAACCAAAACATTTCGTTGTCGATCACTGACTTTGCCATTTTAAAGTTATTGGCAGAAGCCTACCCTAATGCAGTCAACAAACGTTATTTAGCAGAAAAAATATGGGGTGATGAACTACCAGAGACAGACGCTATTCGAAGCCATATATACACCCTAAGAAATGCAGTAGACAAGCCTTTTGAATATGCAATGATTAAAACTTTACATGGCATTGGTTTTAAGTTGGAAGTTCCAGATTAAAAAGACATATGGATAAAATACAACGCAGTTTACCCACCGCTATCACTTACCTTGTTGTTGGGTTGGCGGTGACACTAACGGTCATCTATAGCCTTTTAATTCTCGCCTATTCTTGGATGGTTGAAGATAATATATTCAACCGTTTGGTGGCGTCAGAAGCTACTTACATTGAACAGACATTTCAAAAAACAGGCACGGTACCTTCGCCTCGTTCTGGGTTTATTACGCTTCATAAAAACTGGGAAACTGTACCCAATCAGGTTATTCGCGGTTATGCGCTTAACCCTCAAAAAATTGAATATACCCTTGATAACGATCGCACCGTGCATATCAAGGTAGTTGAACTTGATAGTACTGATTATGTGCTTCTGGCAGACGTGGCAGGCTTTGAGGTAAGCCGTGATTATCTGCCAACTGTTATTGTTTGGTTAATAGCTGTCGCAAGCTTGCTAGCGCTTATAGTGTCAGCTTTAGCCTATTTGATTGCTAAGCGAATCACTAAGCCGATTAAAGTACTTGCGGATGAAGTTAGCCAATTTTCCGTTAACTCAACCCCGAATAACTTTGCCTTATCTTACCCAAATAATGAATTAAGAACGCTGGCAACAAAAATTGAACAAAGCTTTAGTCAGTTGCAAGCGGCCCTTAAACGAGAAGTTAACTTCACCCGTGATGTAAGCCATGAAATTCGGACACCGATTAGCGTGATCAAAAATGTGATCAGCAATTATCAAAAATCTGAAACGTTAAGTGGTGAAGAATTTGATCAAATATACCGTGCCAATTTTGAACTCGAGAAAATCACCCACACTCTGCTGGCGTTAGCGAGAAACGAATCGAGTCAAACCGCTAGCGTTAATTTAACTGAGCTCATTGAGAATACGGTATTGCAGCACTTTGAACTTAATCATTCAAACAAAGGTCAGGCGCTGAGCTTGGAGTTACAACTAGAAGAGAATGTGTTTCAAACGGTCAATCAAAACCTGGCACAAATACTGTTAAATAATGTACTGTCCAATATAGTGCAATACGCCACCAAAACACATGTAAACATATCGCTCAGTACCGATGGTATGTCGTTTAAAAATGATACCGCAGAGTTAGTACCAAACCAGCCGCAAAAAAGCGGCGTTAAAGGTTTTTCCAGTACAGGAATTGGGCAGGGGCTTAATCTGATTGAGCGCATATGTGAAACAAGCGGATGGAAAATGAAGACAGATTATCAGCAAGGCGAATTTAACCTTCATATCTACTTTTAATTTTGTTAACTCTTCATCTATATATCGCGCATTATTCGCTAAATTACTGCCTTAATTTTGCTTATCTTCACGAGAATACGACAAGCATTGCATTAAAGTGCTCACTAATTACTTAGGAGCACGATCATGAAAAAATTAATTACTGGCATATTATTGGCTGCCTTTTTTATTTCTACTCAATCATTTGCAGAGACACGAGTGGCTCTATTGATTTCAGGATATGGTAGTGAGGGTGACACTAACATTAGCTACGACTTGGAAGAATTAGCGCAGACTTACCTCGTGTTAAACGATAACGGCATTGAGTTAGATATCATTAGCCCTAAAGGTGGGGCAGTCCATGTTCACAATAAAAAAGATGTTCTTCCTTATATTCAGCAATTTAAACAGAAAACTCCGGCTTTAAAGCAGCTCATGAATACCTTGTCGGCCAAACAAGCTCAAAATAATGAGTACGATGCGTTAATGATCATTGGTGGTAACGGCGCAATGTTTGACTTGCCCGTTCATACTGAAACTCAAACTTTTATTCAGCAGTTTGTTACCCAACAAGCGCCTATCGTAGCAGTATGTCACGGACCTGCAGCTTTAATAAATGTAAAATTAGAAAATGGTGATTTCTTCTTAAAAGGTAAGCGAGTAAATAGCTTCACAGTAAAAGAGGAGCACGCTTTTAAAGCTGAGTTAATAGATAAATATCCGTTTATGTTAGAGCCAACTTTAAAAGAGCGTGGCGCAAAATTTGTGTCTAACTTACCTATGCTGCCCTACCTTGCAGAAGATGGTTTATTGATCACTGCGCAAAACCCTATGTCAGTAGCAAAAGCCGCTGACGCATTACTCGTAAAACTGGGGAAAACACCTAAAGCTAGAACCTTATTTAAAGATGAAGCAACAATGCAACTCATATCACAAGCTCGCATCGAAGGCGCTTATTTAATTGACTTAGCACTAGCTACTTCAAAAGATAATTATAATCTCCAGTACCTCGCTTTATATGGTTTTTATGCCTATAAACTAGCAGAGACCCAAGCGCATAAATTGATTGAGTTAAGAATAATGGAACGAATTGGTGAGCACTTTTCACATCCTAATTATTCAGAAGCTTTAGCTAAAGCTTACCTTGAACAAGGGTTTGATGAAAAAGCGAAAACAGAAGTTAAAGCGTTAAAGAACAATTTCCCAACATTTGAAATATCGGAAGATTTAATAAAGCTTTAATAGTGCGATAAGCGATATTCATTACTTTCAGTAGCCGCCTAAAAACGGCTACTGTTAACATCATTGATAAAGCTTTGACTTGGTCTAACAATTAAGTTTTTCAATTAAGTATTTGAACTTTAACGAACTTTAATTAACAGTTAGCCCTCTTTAAGCTATTAAAAATAATTTTCAATAGCTTTTTATTCGATATTTTGGATCTGAATATTTTCGCACCAAACAAATCATTTAATTTTCAATTGCTTGCTGATGATATTACCAAGAATATAGAATAAAACCCACCAAATCACTCACCACATGGAAAGCTATATACCGACTATCGCTGCTTCTTTGTCAATTTAGCAATTGATACAGCGCTTATAGGGCTCCCATTAGAATTGCTACCTTAATTCTTGAGTGCCAACTCTCAGTATAGTTTTCTTTCAATTTAGAACTCAGCTGTAATGAAGTAATATCAAGCAGAGCTTCTAGTGAGACTATATTATCAAGACAACCGAGTGAATGTGATGTTCTCATTGCAGCTTTATCTGGACTACAAAGCAACCAACAATTTTTTCCTAACGATGTTGCATATGCGATTAAATCCCGCTCCCCGGGATCTAGCTCTAAAATTCTGGCATGTGGATGCTTCATATTGCAAACAAGCAATTCTTGCTGTGTTACATCATGAACATAATGAAAGCTTTGCTTTAAAGAAGCATAATCAATTGTTTCAGAGCTACGACTATTATATCCATTCTGTGTTTCCTCTAATACTTTTGCAACAGTATGAAGCTCAAATGTCTTTGATAAATGATCCCAACATGACAATCTGTAAGCTTCAATTATCACGTTCGTATCAATAAGAACAATATCTCCTGATTTGACCATTTCTATTCCTTACAGATCAAAAGGGGCTACTTTCCCGTAATCCTTGAAGACACTAGATAATTCATCCAAAGGCATTTTTAGAGTTGAAGAAATCTTTCGTACAGATAAATACCCCGTGTCGATTGCCTTGTATAGATACTCAACAAAATGTTCATTAAAGAGCTTTGGTTTAGCGGTGCTAACTAGGTTGCCATTATTAATTAATAAGTCGTCATCCAGATTATTAACATCTCTAGAGGTAATTTTTTTAAGACCTTTAAGACGCCATTTCATTGCTTGTGAGGAGACACCAAACTTTGTTGCAAGCACATTGATTGACTCCTCATCAATTAATTTAACAGAATCAGAAAAATGTTTTTCTATTTTATCTTCAGGCATAAGTAAGGCACTAGCAAAAGTATCCGCTAACTTCTCTTCATAAGGTTTGTTTGCAGAAGTATATGCTTTCTCAATATGAGCGGGAGGAATAGCGTCCCAAGTTAAACAATGAAATTTCTCATGAGCAATATCAAAGTTTCTACGTCCTTCAACCTCGTTTCTATTTGCTAGAATTACAAACATATCATTTAGTTTAGTAGCGGCACCCGATACAGAACTAGGCATATCTAGGTAAAGAGTAGCTATGTTGAATTTTTCAAACAACTGCTTTTCTAGTCTTTCTGCAGGGTAATCACCTAACTCCAGTTCATCAGCCAATGATTGACCTATTCTTTCTACTTCAGAATAACTACTAGATTTTTTGATAGGGAGCTTTGGCAGTAATACACTCTGCTTCTTAGTAGAGAATTTTTTATGCAAATCACGATATAAAGCAACAATTTTGTTAGTATCTTCTTCAAACTCATCTAATGTACTTTTAGATGAGTTTGTTTGACGCCAGGAATAAACAGCCTCACCTACTAACGAGTATGGGTCAATAAACTCTTCAAAGTTAACCTCTAAATAGTCTAAAGCCTTAATCAATTCCTCTGGTTTTAATGCTCTTTCAAACTTTTCAATAGAGGAAAGTGTCTGATGAGCTTTAAATCCCATAGCTTTTGCTAAATCGCCTTGCTTGACGCCTCTTAACTTTTTATATGCTACAAGTCTTTCGACCATTGAATCTTCGCTTAACATGATAATAACCCTTATTGATAAGGTGGCGCATTTTAATCTTGCAAATTCAATAATGCAAGATTTTTAATGTAAAGTATAGATGTTAATCGACAAAAGGAAACCGATGTCAAAATAAACATAATTTTTAAATTATTTGGGGATAACTAGAGTTATCTCAGGGAATCTCTATGAGCACGCATTAGGTTTAACGGCCCCCAAATTAATACATCACCTTTGTTCTAGACTCTTTTAAATTTGTTATTCTTTAGTGAAAGAATCATATCGTTAGTCAACTCTTGAACCTTTTTAGACTCTTCTTCACTTAACTCTTCGAAACCATCATCTGAATATCTTTCTAGGATAACGATTTGCTCTGATACAATTTCTGACAATACTGCTAAATTTTGTGTAGCATCTTCTAGTTCGCTTCTTAATTTTTTGTTTATTTTGTTCGCTTTATTAAGTTGTGAGCTACCAAAAAAGCCTACGAGGTCAGCCTTCTTCTGATTTAATAATTTGTTTTTATTCTTGGACTCTTTTTCTTCTTTTTTCATTGTTAAAAGAGTCTTATATTCACCATTTAAAATCAAAGAAACAACTTCTGTAGCAGTTGATAATTCCACTTCTTCAGCTAACTTTCTCATTTTATTTTTATCTGACTTAGTTAGCTTTATAGAAGTGTAATTACCAGAGCTTCGCTTAAGAGATTCATTATGATACCTACGCCATGCCTCTTTAGTTCTTCTTATTATCCCTCTGGTATCAATTTGACTTTCTTGTAACAGCCTATAAAACAAATCTCGAACGATTTTTTGTTTATCTCCCTTTTCAATCCAAAGCGGTGGAATAGTTTGAGTAACTTCTATGGGCCACCGTACTCGGATGTACTCCAAAACGTAGTCCCATTTATCTTGATTTGAATCATTAAGCCAAGCCTCATCCCACTTAGAAAGTTTATCAGATTTTCTAGTCATAACCACTCACCAATTAAATGCGTACAAATACGCAAAATAATACGCAATATAAATAAACTATAGTTTATTTGTGTTTTTAAAGCTATTACTTCATTATTTAGGCTCATACGTTGTGTTTTATGGATAGGTAGTAAAGGTGGAAAAAGTTGTTTTAGGAGCTAAACCACGGCACTTTTTAAAGAGACTAAATGCTAAATATGCAGATAATTATTTTTTAGTATCTCACAAAGAGATCGCTAATAATTTTGACATGCCACCGTCAACAGTAAATAAATACTTAAAGCTGCTTGTTGAGTCTGGTCACTTGCTTCAGCAGGAGACGAAAGATATTTTCAAGGGTAAAGGTTCTGCAAAATACCAATATCGAATCTCCGATGCCGGATTAGAGTTGTTAGGAGCATTCACCTTTAGTAACCCCATTCATGAATATTTAATAACTCAGGTTCAGAGTGAAAACTTTAAAATAAAGCTAAAGATAAATTATGATGAAAGTTTTGCCCCAAAAGGTGAAGAGCGATACGCAGTTAATACTGATGACTGCGCCCTTTTACTTGAAGTTCTGCTTTGCAAAGCTGATCTAAATGGGTATGTCATTAATCTCACCAGGCAAAAGATCTCGAATCTTGTTGGATTTAATACTGCGAAAGTTCTGCGACTAACAAAAATTTTGACATCTATGGGCTTCATTTCCCACATCACGCCAGGCTTATCAGGTTTTTTTGGTATTCAATCTAGCGTTTACCAATTGTGCTTAAATCATTTGTTATACACCATCGAAACACAAAAGCCAGTTATCAAGGTTGATCTGAAATATGCTGACAAATACCAGTTACCTTCCGGTCACTTAATCGGTATGACTCAATCTTTGAAAACGTCAGACCTAGAAAAAATCAATAGCTCTAATGATAGAGAAAGGTATGAAGCTTTAAAAAATCTGAATGCAAATTTAACAGCACCTAATTTCAAGATGATCACTTACTGCAATAGCTTAATGACGATCTTTGCTATCCGAGTGCTCAGCAAAAGCGATGATTTAAATAAGCTTATAGCTATTCTAAAAGGTGATGTGGAGAACGATGAAACCGACATAAGAGCTAATATAATAGGTCAGCTTGAAGAGTTATTAGATTCAACCATATTATCTTCAGAAAAAATAAGTAATACTGATAAAGTAGTTAAAGCTTTATCACCATTTTTCTTAGAAAACGCCTTAAATCTCAATTTATTGATATTAGAGCTAGAGAAGCTTGGCTATGAGAAACTCATTTCACTCAACACTACGATCGTATCTTTGAAAGAACCCCAATTAAAAGTAATAGCCACTTTTGAATCGCAAGAAGCAACTGAAGGAGTCGAATGCAATAATTATAATGCACGCCTCCATAAAAGCTGGAGAAGCCAGCAACAAGAAGTCGTCTTAGAGCCAGATCTTCGAGGGTTAATATAGGAATTTAAGAACAGAAAAAGCTTTTTATAGAATAATATGCATTTCAAAATATTTTGTGTTTAGAAGTAAGAGCGGTGGCACACCCCAACGCTCTTATTAATGCTACTTATCCTTCGTTGGATTATTTCCTCTACCTGGCCCTGAAGGGTTACCTGTTTTACTAGGCCAGTTTGGGTTTTGCCCCATTTTTCCGTATTTAGCTAAATTCATTTTAATCTCCTAAGTAATCATCATTATTTGGGTTGTGGGCATCTGACCAATCATCCATGTCAGCATCATTGTTTGGATTGTTAATATCAGACCAAAGATCTAGTTCATCTTTTGACATGTCATCAGTATTTGGCATGTTAAATTCCTCTTTAATTGGAATTAAAAATTCCGGATTAATAATTCAAATAGCTAAGCTATTTGCTGGCCTTATCAGACCTATCGACTTAATCGACAATTGGAATACTAGAACTTAGCTCAACTGCAAAACATGAAACTAATTGTCACCCCTTATTAATTTATAGATTTGAAGGAGGGAACATGGTGTTTCATGGTAGAGTTGTTTCCCTGCGGGAATAATTAAGGAAAGTTAAATTAACAAGGAAAAATATGAACGCAATTCCCTCGATCGAATCAATCCTTTTACAAGTTCATCAAAGTCTGGAACTACCAGCTTACACCAGCAAACAAAAGGCCTCATTTGCTCAGTTGAAAAGGCCTTTGAAAAAGCACTATGAACAACTTGATGAAATTTTGGATGGCATTTTTCGGGCGTTAGAAATCCACAAAGATGAGCTAGCGTGTGCAGACCTGAGTAGCCATATAGTTAATTTTGCATTCTTTCAAAAAGCTTTAGAACTAAAAACGTGGACTTTTAATGCAGAGGCAAAGCAGGTTATTTGGCATCTAGTAAGTCACTCTTACATTCCGGGTATTGCAAGATTTATGGCCTTTTGGAATCTGGATGATATTACAGATAAAGGAATGCCAGGAGGCTACTTCTGGTATTTACCAACAGAAACTGCAGATCGTGATAGGGTAATGATGCCAGTTGAGCAAGTTTGTAATTGGTTGCTCGATTTACTTCACATACCTCTAGATAAAATTAGAGATGTTAATCTAAGCGACAAAAACTCTGAAACCTTAATAAGAAATATCTATAACTGGAAAAATGGTAAAGTTCCGCGTTTTGAAACGATAAAAAGCAATTTTCCTGATACTGCAAACATACCCTTTAAAGGCTGTTTATATATTGATAAATCATTATCTGAAGAAAAACAGCTTAGCCAAATAATTGAATTTATCGACCTAAAAGGGTTATCTCCTTCCGATTTAGTTCATGAAATTCCCATCAAAAATCCCACAGATATAGAAAAAATTATTGAAGGTAATGCTGACTCAGAAAGTAGCCAGAAATTTATAAGTTTAATGTGTATTAGGTATGCACAACCAAGTTTTAAAACTATCCGGCAAAGGCTGCATATCGCAAAGGCCGTACAAGATGGGTATAAGAGGCTATTGAAGTATCTATGCCCTGGCGTATCTCCAAGCTGTAAAGACTTAAATAAGAATAAAGTACTGCAACTATGCCATATTTATAAGTACATCTATAACCTAACCATTGAAGCACACCGTTTAAATTACGGGGAGCAAGCAGAAAACCAATGGTTTGACAGTAATTTACCTTTGATAGACAAAACTAGTTTATTTCTATCTATAGCGCCATCTATTGGTAATCATTCATCGTTGTTACTTGGTGAGCTTCTTACGAAACGTTTTAAAAATATGCCACCCAATGCCCCACTATTAGATCTTTTTGATGATAACCCGACTACTTCAGTAGAAGTATTGAGGAGTAAAGTAGCTGAGCAATCAAGGTGGGCTGAAGAAACAATTGCTGAAAAAGAGTTACAAGAAAATGCTCGGAAAGGCTCTCCGTGGAGAGCATTTCAGAAAGAAGATCGTTATTGGGTATTAACCCAAGTAATTCAGACTTTAACTCACAATCAAAAAGCTTTTAATGCTGGGCTAAATCGTTTGAAAGAAGTAGCAAGAACTTCAACTGAGGAAGCTGGAGTAATTCTGTTAGAGCTTAACTATCTTGTCGACCTTAATAAAAGCAAGAGACCTAAAGATACTAGAGATCGAATTGAAAAATTGCTAACGCGTATTGAGGAACACGATGGTTATCAGATCTGGTTAGCTCCAGCATTAGCAGCTAAGGCAAAGCACTATATTGCTTTAAATGAATTCAAAGTAGCGGCTGACTTTTTAAATCGCGCACTTAGTGCTTGTAATGAAAGAAGTTACGGTCCATTAAAAGGGTTAATTGCGAGGGATACCTTGGCAACATTACTTCAAGTTGAAAAGCTTAACGAAAACAATCATGAACGATATTTACGAGAAATGATGGCTAACGATGCTTTTGCGGTAGCCTCGCCTTTTGTAAAGATCAGCCTTGAAGCTGTTGCAGATGATCTAGATACTCACTTTTGGACGGAGCTTTATAAGCCTTATAGAGGAACTCAAAAGCTTAAGCCTTCAAATACATGTTAGTAATAGTGACGTCAAAAACGATTGTTCTATGCAAAGCAATGGACTCACACATGGTCAATGATATCGGAACTAAGTAATGATAAAGGATTAATGGATTTGAAAAACGAAGAATTATTAGATGATGCTCTAAGAAAGGTTGGCCGAAATGTTGTCCTTTTTCAGCAACTAGAACAGTTGCTTAAGTATGTTGTTGCTAACGGGAACTTTGCTGGTTTTGCTAGTGAGATCAAAACGGTCGAGCAAGAGCAAGACAACAAAATAAATAAGCAAACCATGGGGACTTTAGTTGGGCAGTATGTTGAAAATTCAAACCCTTTGACAGAAGCTGCCTCACTTGAACCTGAACAACTTGATGAAGCATATTTTTCGTTTAGTTTTAGGGTTGAATGTGATGATGACTATTACCAAAGCCAGAAAGAGGCTCTTGCTCAATTGGTATCAGAGCGAAATGATCTCATTCATCATTTGTTACCACGATTTGATATGAGCTCAGCCAAAAGTTGTGAAGCACTTAGTCAGGAACTTGATGAACAAGCTGAAAAAATTAGGTCACAAATAAAAAGTGTACAATCCATTGCGAAAGCCTTACATAAAGGACGAGAGGAACTAGGCGATTACTTGCAATCTGAAGAAGGCAAAAAAGAACTCGAGCTATCTTTTTTAAGACAAAGTCGCTTAGTTTTGATGCTTGGCGATATCGCCACCCAAATGAATCGTGAAGATGGCTGGGCTTTAGTAAGTACTGCTGGTCACATTATCAAACGTCATGCGCCAGAACAGCTTGAACAAATGAAAGAAAGGCTCGGCTACAACTCATTGATGAAGCTAATCCAAGCAACTGAGATATTTGACGTACATGAAGAGGCAACGCCAAAAGGTGGGGCTAGAATTTTGTATCGGCTAAAACAAGGGTGGGAGATCACATCAACTTAATGATGATTTTCTAGTTCCCTTTTTTACATGTAACACCGTTTCGGATACCTACAAACACTACATCGTCTACAGCCCTTTAATTACAAGGGCTCAATCTCAGAGCGTCTTTCTTGTGATTAGTCAATTTGAGTGCGAAGCAATTGAGATAAGTCCAGAGTAACTTGGTTAAGAAAATCACCAAGTTTAAAAGGTCTCAGTAGACAGATGTTATTTATTTAGTGACAGATTTAAACTAACTGCCCGACTGTTACTAGTAATATACTCTATTACCTTATCAACGCTAGTTAGTTCAATTACTTCAAGTTAAAAAATACTCATGTCTCTTAGGTTATAGATTAACCATAGGAGATAAAATATGAGAACTATTAATACACCAACATTCAATGGCTACCCAGTACAATCAAATAAGGGGGAACTATTTGAAGATATCCTTTTGAAAAATGAATACGTGTTGACTCAGGCATTAAGTCTGTACAATCGAGTCGTTGCACTAAGGTTCGACTTGAGGTTCCCCGTTGGGTATCAAGGTGAAAGTGAAGTAATTTCTAAATTTATCGATGCGTTACGTTTTAGGCTTAAGATTGATGTAGCCGCTAAAAGCCAAGCTAGAAATAGAAATTTGTCATGTGAACTGAGCTATGTATGGGTAAAAGAAAAGAACCGTTCGATGAACTGGCATTATCATGTCGTTATCTTTTTGAATCATGATATATATAGCTGCTTAGGCAATATAGACAGCTCAAATACGAACATGTATAGCCGCATTTTAGAGTCATGGGCAAGCGCGATTGGTATTTCTACAAGTGCTGCAATAGGTTTAGTTCATGTACCAGATAACCCTAGATATAAAATAGATAAAAAATCCCCTACTTTTTATACAGATATCCAAGTTTTGCTGCACCGTTTGAGCTACTTTGCCAAAAAAGCAACAAAACCCTATAACTCGGCAAAAAAACAAAGGTTCTACGGCAGTAACTTATTGCGAGAAAAAGAGTCAGTACTAGCTGACTCTTTTTGGTTATAGCTCTAGCTCGCTAAAGTCCTTGTCAATAACATCCTGGGTGATACCAATATATCTTAGTGTCACCCCTTCAGAGCTATGCCTTAACATTTTCATAACCCGAGCAATATCATTCGTTTTCTTATACAAATGAAAGCCTCGAGTTTTCCGCATTGAGTGGGTGCCGAGTCGAATATTTAGCTCTTCCCCTACCAACATAAAAGCTTTAGCTACCGCTTTTCTTGTCAGTGGCCTAGCTTCGCGGTTTATCGACTGTTGGTTACGGTAAGATTGAAATAAGTAAGTATGACTTGGATGCCGTAACTGAATATCGTTAATCAATATTTGTACTTTATTATTTAACTTTATTTCGGCTCTCTTTCCTGTTTTTCCCTCAAACAAAATTAAGCGCTCATCCGTAATATCACTAAACTTGATTGATAATAAATCAGATATTCTCAAAGCAAGGTTAAGCCCTATATTCCAAATATCAGCCATTTGCTTAGAACAACGAATTTCCAGTAAGTGACTTATCAACTTAACTTTATCCAAGTCTTTAATTGCCTCTACTTCCGCCATTACAAAAACTCCTAAAATAGAAAAGCCAGCAATAATGCTGGCGTTATATGCTGTTTAGTCAAAACTCACGCTAACCTGGTAACAATCATTAGCGTAATAAGCTATGAAGTTACCGATGAACAATGTAAGTAGTTCTTTAGCATTACGGTTTTGCAGCCAACCTATAAATAAGTTGAATACTTGCTTCGAGATGAAACAAACATCAATTTCTTTGACTAGCTCAGGAAAAGGACCGCCCTGGTATGAAAAATCAGTTATGTATACCAGCTGCCACAGTTCATTTTGCTTCTCCATACGTATCTCTACAGGGTGGTATCCACCAGTATCAGCAGAGTAGTCCGGGTCTCGAAAATTAAGCGTAATGGCATTAAAATCACTTTTTGGTAATGAGGTACCAGTTAATGACTGATTGATTATTTCAAATAATTCTACAGGCACAGGAAGGCCCTGCACTTCATTAAAGTTCAGCTTCATGGTTTTATTCTCTTGGATTGATTGCCAGAAATTACCTGGCGTTGATTAGTTTGAAATGAGTAAAAGGGTGTTAAAGCAACCCTCGTTCAGCAAATGAGGTAGCACCATCACCAACAACAATATGATCAAGCACCTGAACATCTATTAATGCTAAGGCATCTTTCAATCGTTTTGTTATTGCTATATCTGCTTGCGATGGCTCCAATTCACCACTGGGGTGGTTATGAGCAAATATCACGGCAGCTCCATTTTGATGTAAAACTTCTTTAACGACTTCTCTAGGGTGCACTGATGCGCTGTTTATAGTTCCAAAGAAAAGCTCTTTATACTCGATAAGTTTATGTTGGCTGTTAAGCACCATAACGGCAAATACTTCCCGCTCATATTTGCCTAGTTTAAATTGAAGAAAATCTAAAGTAGCCTGGCTACTAGTAAATGCTTCGCTATCAAGGTATCTGTTTTGCAAAATCTCAGCAGCCTTTTCCAGTACTTGCTCAGCTGTCATTGGGTCTTCTGTAATGTAATTAATTGATATGTTATTAGGCATACCACACTCCTTAAATGATTCGTTTGCATATGCCTCTTTGTAATATATGTGTGAATAATTTTGGAATCGAATAAATCGCCACTGCCGACCTAGACTGATACTCCTTGGCAGACTACGAACAAAAATTACATAGGATTCTCATTTTTTGAGTGAGTACTGCTCTTAATTTTAAAATGAGGATAAAACAATGAACCTAAGACTAATAAGGCTACAACAAGTCATAAACCTAACAGGCTTAAAAAGCTCAGCTATTTACAAATACATCAGTGAAGATAAATTTCCGAAAAGCGTAAAGCTCGGCATTAGAGCAGTAGCCTGGGTTGAGCACGAAATATTACACTGGATTGAACAGCGAATTGAGCATCGAAATGACAATATTCTATTTGGCTACGATGTGGAGGTTTAATGATGATTATTTTAGATAAATACAATGGCAATACAAATGAGTTGCTTCGAGGTTCAACTTTCAGAGAGTTTAACTTACCTATCGATGGTGCTGATTATACAACTAATTCATTAGGGATAATTTATGATATGTACTGCAGATGGCTACAAGCTGAATTTGGAATTTCCTTCGTAGAATTCAACTTGAGAATTCCAGATAATTCAGGAGCTCGTAGTGAATTAGTATTAGACTCTTTATTTCATACGGTTCAAGAAAACATTAAACATCGTAAATCATGCTCTCACAACTCAACAGGATTCATTTGGAAATCTTATCGTGAAGGCTTTTCAACAATTCATAAAGGGTACTTTTTTATACCAATAATAAGGGGTGAAATAGAAAATAAACCTGAAGGGAATAAAAATCTATTATCAAAAGATATCTTAGAAATTATTGGTAAAATAATGTCTCAAGACAAAGAACATTTTACAGAAGATGTAGGACTGTATTTAGTAACTCCCTCGGAAGAAGGAAGAGGAGGGGTTCTTTGTAACTCAAGCTTCGAAGCGAAAGAACAAGCCTTTGCTAGGCTCTGCGACATAGCCAAAATATATATAGAGGAGCAAAATTATGAACCACCTCTATTTACAGCGCGAATTGGCTATGGAACCCCCACTAGGTCTTTCCATAATGCTTTAAGCTGGTAACCATAAAGTACGCACCGTAACACTAGGGCTATTCCTAGTGTTACGGTGCTCTATTTCCTAGGACCTTTACGAACAAAAAATACACGTTTTTCTTTTTTATTGACTAGTAGCAATCAAACTACAAATTAATAGGAGAAAAAAGTGAACAGCGAATACATCAGACTCCCGCAAGTCCTTTACCTTACTGGTCTCGGAAAAACCAGCATATACAAACTAATGAACGCCAAAGAATTTCCACAAGCGATATCTTTTGGTGCAAGGCGTATTGCTTGGAAACGAAGTGACATCCAGTCATGGATTGAAAGTAAAATTCAAGCGAGACAGTCACAATGAAGACGAACAAAAATATAACAGCCAAACGCCTTGAGCAAGGGTATTACAAAAAGTACCAAGTAGACATCGATTCAGGAGAGCTATCATTGCCTCTACTTAAAAAGTTTACCGCAGCTTTTGAAAGCTCAATGCGCCGTTTTCCTGATTGTTATGTATTTCGCTTTCGATTGAAAATCCCTCAAACCTTTAATGAGGATAGAGCTAATAAATTACTCAATGATTGGTTCTATTCGTTAGCTAAGCAATTGCCAGCCAATATGGTAAAAACGAAGGGGAAATTGGCCCTTGATGAAGGGCCACATACTGAAGCAATCAACATGATATGGGCTAAAGATATAACCTCAAATCGCACCATTATTTATCATGCGGCATTGTTCTTTAAGGCTCCAAAGGAACCAACTGAACTTTCTCTGCTAAAAGCACAGGAGTTCTTTAAAAGGAAAATCGTTTTAACATGGGCTTACGCTCTATATCTAGATGAATCTGTAGCTCAATCATTATGCTTATTTCCGACGCACAACATCACGCCCCTACCTCGCAGCAGTAAAGCCTACAACGAACATCTGAGGTACTGCTTTTATATCCTTAGTACGCTAGCAAGGAAACCTAGGTTTCATACAGAAAACCTGGACGAAGTGCTTGGAATCAAATTCAGCAGAAATATGTACAAGCCCAGAAGAAAGAAAAATAAAGCCAAGAATGCCTGGTAGCAATCATGAATATGAACCCAACTGAATCAGTCCCTAATAATCTAATATTTTAAGGTAACTTAACCATGAACAAAAAAGTACATTTCTCCAGTGCTAGAACCGGAGAAAACAAGAAGGATAAATGGCAAACACCGCCAGATGTTTTCAAACAACTTGATAAAGAATTTAACTTTACGCTGGATGCGGCAGCAGAAGAAAACACAGCTCTTTGTGATAAATTTTTTACTGAAGAAGATGATGCACTTACCCAAGATTGGAGTGGAGAAACCGTTTTTTGCAACCCTCCATATTCCAAGTTAAAAGCGTTTGCCGAGAAAGCCAGGCGGGAATCAGATAATGGAACACAAGTTGTAATGCTGGTGCCAGCTAGAACGGACACTAAGGCATTCCATGAAAACCTTGCGAGTGGTGAGATACGTTTTATTAAAGGACGTTTAAAGTTCAGGCAAAACGGTAAAGCACAAGACCCCGCTCCATTTCCAAGCATGGTGTGCATAATGGGCCCCGATGTTAACCCTAATATGACAACCGTTACAAAAGACAACTTACAAAGTTAGACATAAATACCAGGCACCTTAAGCCTGGTATTTATGCCTTTTGTTTTTTATTACGTAAACGTTACTTTGCTTAATTGACCATTCCTCAATTTTCTCATATTCTACGTTTGTTCATTAAAGAGATAGCTAAATGACTGATGAAATACTGACAATTCAAGAGGTTGCAACATACCTTAAATTGAATGAAAAAACGGCTTATCGCCTCGCAAGTGAAGGTAAGCTACCAGGGTTCAAAGTTGGTGGTTCTTGGCGATTTAAGAGAAAAGATCTTGAAGCTTGGATCGAAAAGCAAAAGACAGCTAATGAATAATCACTTACAAATTTAGTTCTACCCTTAATCAGGATTATATGGTTCAGCCTAAGCTGAGCGTTGAAATGAGAAAAATATGCAAAAACTTACGCTGACTAAACTATCGAGCAAACTTTTTAAAGCATGCGATATCCTGCGAGGCAAAATGGATGCCTCTGAGTACAAAGAGTACATTTTCGGTATTCTATTCCTAAAACGAATGTCAGACCAATTCAGCAAAGATCTCAAAGTGAAGGTCGATGAGCTAAGAAAAGAAGGTCACGATGACGAAGAAATCCAACTTCTACTTGAAGACGAAGAACAGTTTGATTTTTACGTACCTGAAAAAGCTCGTTGGGAAAACCTTCAGCATTTAAAAACTAACGTTGGCTCCGGTTTAAACAAAGCATTGGAAGCATTAGAAGAAAGGAACACTAAAAAAGGATTAGAGGGTGTTCTCAAGCATATTAACTTCAACCGAAAAGTTGGTAAAAAACCAATACCGGATGAACGTTTGGTTGAGTTTATTCAGCATTTCGACAGCATTCCACTTTCAAATGAGGATTTTGAGTTTCCTGATCTGCTTGGTGCAGCTTACGAATACCTGATTAAGTATTTTGCTGACAGTGCCGGCAAAAAAGGCGGTGAATTCTATACACCTTCTGAAGTGGTTCGTCTGCTGGTAGAGATTTTGGAGCCTGCTGAAGGTATGGAAATCTACGACCCCACTTGTGGTTCAGGCGGTATGCTAATCCAAAGCAGAAATTACGTGCAGGAAACCGGCGGTAATGTGAAAAATATTCACCTATTTGGCCAAGAAGACAATGGTGGCACTTGGTCTATCTGTAAAATGAATATGATTTTGCACGGCTCCGGCGGCGCAGACATTGAAAATGGAGACACATTAGCTACTCCTCTGCACAGAACGAATAATGGGGAAGTTCGCCCATTTGACCGAGTTATTGCTAACCCTCCATTTTCCCAAAATTATAAAAAAGCTGATATGCAGCTAAAAGAGCGTTTCAATACGTTCATGCCAGAATCAGGTAAAAAAGCCGATTTGATGTTTGTGCAGCATATGGTGGCATCGCTAAAAGCTAATGGTAAAGCAGCCGTGGTTATGCCTCATGGAGTCCTGTTCCGTGGTAAAGAAGAACGCAATTGTAGGGAAGACTTTATTAAGCGTGGTATATTAGAAGCTGTGATTGGTTTACCTCAAGGTTTGTTTTACGGTACTACCATTCCTGCTTGTATTTTGGTTCTTAACAAAGCCGGTCGAGAAAACCGTGACTCCGTGCTGTTTATTAATGCTGACCGCGAATACCGTGAAGGCAAAAACCAAAACAGCCTACGCCCAGAAGACATTGAGAAGATCACTAGCGTTTATAGAGCTATGCTGAAAGAGCCTGGTCATTCAGGTGTAGAAAAATATGCTCATTGGGTTCATAAAGACGTACTGTCCACGCCTAAAAACGATTATAAACTCAACGTTCGACGTTATGTCGATAACAGTCCTGCTCCTGAACCTCAGAACGTCAAAGCGCATTTAAACGGAGGTATTCCAACTACTGAAATCGATGCCCTACAAAGCATTTGGAACGATTATCCAGGCTTAAAAGAAAGTATGTTCGTACCAAGAACTAACAATGAGTTTCAAGACTTCTCTGACGAGTTTGAAGCGCTTTCGTCACTAAAACCACACATTGAAAACTTTCCAGCAGTACTAGATAAACACGCTACGTTTCAAACTGCGTTAGATGGCTGGAAGCAGGATCTTGCTGGCTTCGAAGCTCTGGGCGATAAAAAGCTGGGAGATAAAGGTGTATTTGCGCTCCGCCGTGAGTCACTTAATACCATAGAACAACACTTGATGCCTATAAAGCTGCTAAATCAATATAAAGTGCGCGGCGCTCTAGCAGACTGGTTTAAAACTTTAGAAGCTGATTTCAAGTCTGTCGCAGCAAGTGGCTGGAACGCTGAACTCATCCCTGACGAAGTGCTGTTTGCTAGCCAGTGCAAGGATGTTGTGGAGGAGCTGGAAACCAAGCAAGCTCGCGTCAGTGAACTGCAAGCCTTTGTCGATGCAGCTGATGAAGAAGACTACGAGCCTTCGGATGAAAACCCTGCGCTGCCCAGTGAATATGTAAAGCAGCTTAAAGAGGAGCTAAAGGGGCATAAAGCAACGATTTCTGCAAGCATTAAGGTATTAAAAGCCCAAATCAAGGATGCGTTTATTCAAATCAAATCAGAAATTAAGTTGCCAAAAGGCACTAAGCAAACTGATTACAATACGGGGTTAACTGCCAAAGAGCTTAATTTTTCTATACACACTGAGGTCATTAGCTTAGCTGATGAACATAATGTCCAGTTAGATAACCTTGCGCTTATTAAAGATAGTGCTAGAAATGGCTCTAAGGCAGCCTTGGAAGCTAAAGCTATCGAGGAAAGAATTGCAGCCCATAAAGTCTTGGAAGATGAGTTAAAACAGCTTAAAGCCGAAATCAAGGAAACAGAAAAACGTCGCGACGATCTACTTGAGATTGCACGTAACGAGATCACACCAGATGAGGCGAAAGTTCTAATTCTGGAGCGATTCAAAACTGAATTAGACCGCCAATACCAAAGCTATGTACGTGCGTTACTACTTGATCGTATTACCGCCATTAAGAACCTTCATCGTAAGTACCAAGTTACCGCGAAAAACATTATTGCTAAACGAGAGCTAGAAGCGAGCAAGCTAGCTGGCTTTATGATGGAGCTGGGTTATGAGTGATTTCTTTGTAGAATCTAAACTACCGAGTGGCTGGAGTTGGCGTCAACTTGCTGAAATTACTGAAATTGACCAAGTTAGTTTATCAGGAAGCACTGACCCTAAATTTCAGTTTAACTACATCGATATTTCGTCGGTTAGTACTGGGAACATTTCTGAACAATTAGAAACCTACCAATTTGCAGAATCACCGAGCCGAGCTCGCCGAGTTGTAAGGGAGTTTGACATTTTAATGTCTACTGTTAGGCCTAACTTGAAATCCTTTGCGATGTTCAAAGCAAGTAGCTTTCCCACAGTAGCGTCCACTGGTTTTGCAATTATCAGTCCTAGCAACGATTACGATCAGCAGTACATTTATGCTTGCTTGCTGTCAGAAGTGGTGTCCCAACAGATACAAAGAGTTGCTGTTGGATCAAATTATCCAGCGATAAATAGTAGTGATGTTAAAAAGCTGTGGGTTCCATTTCCTACTTTACCTATAAGAAAAAAAATTGGAAGCATATTAAAAACTATCGACAACCAAATTGACGCCACTCATGCCCTTATCAATAAATACACAGCCATAAAGCAAGGCATGATGGCTGACCTGTTTAGCCGTGGTATTGACCCAGAAACTAAAGCACTTCGCCCCACGTTTGAAGAAGTTCCAGAGCTTTATCATGAAACATCATTAGGAAAGCTTCCTAAAGGGTGGGATGTTCTAGATATTGAAGATGTAGCTGATGTAATCGACCCGAATCCGAGCCACAGGAATCCTATTTATCGTTCCGATGGATTCGCATTTATTTCAACTGTCGAATTTGTTGAAGGTGACAGTGTTGAGACTAATACATCGAGAAGGGTTGCAGAGTCTGTCGTTTTAGAACAAGAACGACGCTGTACTTTTACTGAGAATTCAATTGTCTTCTCTCGCAAAGGAACCATTGGTGAGACTCGTTTTGTTCCAAACTCTTGTAGGTTTGCATTACTAGATTCGCTTTGTGTCATTAACCCTAAAAATATCAATGTAAGTTATTTTTATTATTCATTACGCTCTTTAGCACTTGAAACTCAGATCAATCAGATGGTCATGGGGCAGGCTCTTCCACAAGTGAGTATCGGTCGAGTTCGCGAGTTACTCATTCCGATGCCAGTTGATGCTTTGGAACAAAAACTAATAGGACAGCGAATAAAAAAAATAGCGGAGCTTTTAAACACAGAACTGTTGCACCTTAGAAAGCTCCAGGCGCAAAAAGCTGGTCTAATGCAAGACCTCTTAACTGGCAAAGTCCCCGTGCCCGCATAGCTAAGAACAAGAAATAATGGTAGTAGGCAAATTCCTCGCTGCTTGTAATAAGGATATAAAACAATGTCAGAGTACAAATTGGTTGAAAAACCACTTCTAAATCAGCTTAAAGGTATGGGCTGGGATGTGACGGATTTAGGACATGGCGTTCCTACCGACCCAACCACCAGTTTTCGTAGTTCTTTTCGAGAAGTCATTTTAAAAGATATATTTAAAACCGCGGTGCATCGCATCAACATCACGGATGATGGTACGCCTTGGCTGACTGATAGCCAATTAGATGTTTTGCTGGATGACGTTACCGATTTTAGTACTCATAAATTGCTGGCGGCTAATGAAGAATTTATTGGCCGTTTGCACAAGTGGCAGATCGACCGTAACGAGTTGGAGAATGAGGATGATCCAGTTGTTAAGCTGATTGATTTTGATAATTGGGAAAACAATACGTTCACCGCTATCAATCAATTCCGTGTTGATACGCCTGGGCTGGGTAAAGAGCATATTCGCCCTGACATCGTATTATTTGTAAACGGTCTGCCACTCGTGGTGATTGAGTGTAAAGAGCAATCACAGCACTGCTGTAATCCAATGGCAGCAGGCATTGACCAATTGCGCCGCTATGCTGACTTGCGAGAGCCGGAACACAGCAAACTACGCGAAGGCGAGCCAGCCTTGTTTTTTACTAATCAGTTGATGATCAGTACCTACGGCGATGATTGCAAAGTGGGCACCATAACCTCTAATGAGGACTATTATTTCAACTGGAAAACTATCTACCCTGATAATAAGCCATACATTGCACCGGAAATAGGTACTCATCGCAGCCAGGAAAAATTGGTTCAGGGAATGCTTCATCCGCAAAGGCTTCTAGACATCACATGCAGTTTTACTCTGTTTATGGATACTGATGGTGGTCCTAGGGTCAAAGTGATTTGCCGTTATCAACAATTCAGGGCGGTACAAAAGATCATAGAGCGAATGGAGCATGGAGAAACAGGTATTCAGCGTTCGGGCGTGGTTTGGCATACTCAAGGAAGTGGAAAAAGCCTGACAATGGTGTTCTTAGTGCGCAAGATTCGCCGTCATCCTAAGCTTAAAAGCTATAAAGTGTTGATGGTAAATGATCGTAGCGATCTCGAAGAACAGCTCACTAATACAGCAGCCTTAATTGGTGATACAGTTATTGAAATAAAAAGCACCAAAGATGCTAAGAAAAAGCTAGCCAATGACACCTCAAATACCAATATGGTTATGGTGCATAAGTTCCGTGAACAAGATTGTAGCTTTCTACCAGAATCCGTTCGTAAATTGCTGGCTAAGCAAATTGCGGATGCTAAAGAGTCAGGGGATGTAGAAAGAATTGAAAAGTTGGAAGCTGACTTTGACGCTGAAATCGTTATGCACCAACCTTTCGGGGTGATCAATGCTGGTGAAAAAGTGCTGATCCTTGTAGACGAAGCACACCGAACCCAGCGAGGCGGCAAAGACCGGCCAAGCCTTTCAGACAATTTATTTGATGCTTTCCCTAAATCGACACGTGTAGCATTCACTGGAACACCATTGATAGCTGAACACCAAACTTACCCTACTTGGAAGCGATTTGGTGTCAGCCAAGAAAAAGCCTACATTGATAAATACAAGCTTCAGGATGCTGTAGATGATGGCGCGACTCTAAAAATCCTTTATGAGGGAAAAACAGCAGAAAGTGCTATCTACGATAAAGCAGGGTTTGATACTAAGTTTGAAGACCTCTTTGCCGACAGAACAGAAGAAGAACTCAGAGAAATTCGTAAAAAATACGGAGCTGAAGGAGATATCCTGGAAGCAGAAAAACGTATTGAGGAAATCTCTCGGGACTTGGTAAAGCATTACCTGAGACAAATCTTACCAGCAGGTTTTAAGGCGCAGGTGGTCTGCTCTTCCAAGCAAGCTGCTATTCACTACCAAACATACATTGAGAATGCATTAGCAGAAGAAATAGAGCTATACAAAAAGCAGCCAGAACAATGTGTTGATAAAGCGTGGCTTGAGCGCTTAGAATTCCTGAAAACAGCAGTAGTAATCTCAAGTAATGATACTAATGAACCAGCGGCTTTCACCTATGCTAGAAAGCAAGCTAAAGAACTGAAAGCGGTCGAGAGTTTTAAGAAGAAATTTGACCATAGCAACCCGAATACCGGCGTAGCTTTCCTGATTGTCTGTGATATGTTACTAACTGGGTTTGATGCTCCTATAGAACAGGTGATGTATCTTGACAAAAAGCTTCGTGAGCATAACTTGCTGCAAACTATTGCCCGAGTAAACCGCACCGCTAAAGAGAAAAAACGTGGATATATTGTCGATTATATAGGGTTGGCTCACCACCTGAAAGAAGCTTTATCGATGTACTCACAGGATGATCAAGATGATATCCTGGAAAGCTTGCAAAACATCGACAGTGAAGTGCCTGTTATGGAAAGTCGCTATCGTCGTTTACTTCAGCTGTTTACCGATCTTAAGGTCCACAACATCGAAGCATTTGTTAACCAACAACTTAGTGTGGAAGAGCACTACCAAGCACAGCTCCAGGCAATTTCGGTGTTGGAGGATCCTAGACAAAGAGACAGTTTTAACGTGTTCTTGAAGAAGTTTCTGCAGAGTATGGACATCATCATGCCCAACTCACTAGCAGATCCGTATAAAACGCCAATGTATCAATTTGTGCATATCCAGGCTAAAGCACGACAACGCTACCAAGATGACACTATGAGTTTCCAAGGTGTTGGAGCAAAAATTCGCAATCTTGTTAATGAGCACCTTATCAGTCTAGGTATAAACCCAAAGGTTTCTCCTGTTGAGCTTTTTAGCCCTGAATTCATAACTAACGTGAGCAAAGAAAAAAGTAAACAAGCTCAAGCTAGTGAAATGGAGCATGCAATTCGAAAGCATTGCAAAGTTAATGCTGAAGATGATCCTGTGTTTTATAAACAAATGAGCGACAAGCTCGAAGATATAATCAAAAAGCACTCCGGTAATTGGGAGAAAATGATTATTGAGCTGAGTGCGTTAAGAGAGCGAATTGATGTTGGTCGTGGTCCAAGTGCTAGACTGGTTGACCCTTTCTTTGATTTGGTTGTAAGTATTGCCTTCCCTGACGGCGCGCCTGTTGAGCCATTTGAAAAAGTTAAAGCTTGCGTGGACGCTATTATGGAAGAGCTTGGTGAGCATATTGGAAGCTTAGACTTTTGGGAACGTGAAGATTTAGTTTCTGAGTTGAGAGGTCGTATTAAGAAGCGCTTTATTCTTAGTAAAGTACCAGAGCTTAAAGAGGCAAGAGAGCAGCTTACCATTGAAGTAGTCGCGCTCGCGCGCAGAAGAGAGCTGCTGATTCTTTCTGACCAAGCTTTAAACCAACGTATTGATGAGGTAATTACTAAACTCCGAGAAATTGACTTAGATAGCTTAAAATCACAGGTGGAGATGCAGCCTGACTTAAGTATGCTCAAGTATGATTTGAACGGGGTAGACTTATATTTAGGGCAAGAATTAGAGCAGTATGAGAGCTATTATGAGTTAGCACTTATAAAAGTTGCTACCGATATAAACTACGTAGAAAGCGAACATCACACTCCGGCCTTACCTTTTGAAGTAAGAAAGCAATTTATGCTTAATGCGGATGATGTGAGGGAAGCTTTGGCAGACATCATTTTAGCGATTCAATCTGAACTTTCTTTTCCTGGCATAGAAGAAAAGCCGCTAGTGGTTCTAAAGAAAACAGCTAGAGGAAGTTTCATATATGATCTTGCTATCGGTGTGATGGCTGCGGGGATTTTTGAACTTATCAAATACTCCATCAATCAAAAACGTCAACCATTTATAGATTATGCAAAGAAAAATAGCTTTAATGATTTCGATATACCATCAAAAGTAGAACGAAACAGGGCACAACGAGGCAAAGGGGAGCCCAAATATTCTATATCGTACACAGAGCAAAAGTTGCTAGTGAATGAAGCATTAGAACAACTAAAAAGTCGAAACTCTTCTACAAAAGATGAGAACTAAATAATTTGATGCAATATAAAGATATCAAGTACAACCTAAAGCAAAATAGGCGAAAAACTACTAGCATTTTGATTGAACGTGATGGCAGCGTAAGCGTGCTTGCACCTGAGCTCTATGCTATTGAAAAAATCGAAAGCATTATTGAAGAAAAGAGAACTTGGATATACAGAAACTTAGCCGAATGGGAAGATCTAAATAGAACAAGAGTTGAGAGAGAATTTGTTAGCGGTGAAGGCTTTCTGTATTTAGGAAGCAATTATCGACTTAAGCTGGTAGAGGAACAAAAAGAAGATCTAATACTAAAAAGTGGATACTTCCTGATGCGTCGCGATAAAGCGGAGCATGGCAGCAAGCTATTTAAGCACTTCTATCGTACCAAAGGCTTGCCAAGGATCAGTAAAAGAGTCGAATATTTCGCTCCAAAGTTAGGTGTTGATTATCGTCAAGTTCGAGTTATGGAACTTCAACATCATTGGGCTTCATGTTCACCACAAGGTGATTTAAATTTCCATTGGCGTTGTTTAATGGCGCCACTTGTAGTTTTGGATTACATTGTTGTTCATGAATTGGCTCATCGACTACATCAAAATCATAACGCTGCTTTTTGGAACGTTGTAGATAAGATTTTACCGGACTATCGAAAACAAGTTTCATGGTTAAAACATAATGGTGCCGGGATGGATTTGTAGAGCAAGAAAATAACAATTGCCATACTACAACTAATTCATCCCCGCATTGATACAAGGTATTTATAACTCACAACTTAGCAAACGACTTGTAAAGATGGATTAGCTGTTCATCCATTGTTGAATTTTATTTTGGATTCTTGATGCATCTAAACTACCATCCATTCCATCATTAGTTATTATCAAGTTTCCTACAAATTCTGATATACCTGCATTTTCATACACAGATTTCTTTTTATCCCAACGATCTTTATATGACTGTTGACCTAACATTCCTAAGTGCTCTAAATAAACTGTCTTGCCCTGATAGCGTAAGGTGAAGTCAGGCCTATAAACTTTATTCCCAATAGCCAATGGTTCCTCGTAGTTATATTCAACTCCTAACTTATCCAAGATGTTAGCTACAATTACCTCAGATTTAGATCTGACCATTTCACCGCGAATTGTTTTGTGAATTAACCTATTTTCAAAGTAGCGTTTCTGATTGTTTGACTCAATTTCAACGATATTAGGGATTTCAAATAAGTCGGTATATCGTTGTTTGGTATCTGAATGCCAGTCATGTGCATACTGTACGAGCTCCTCTACAGACAAGTCACATAAAACGATTAGATTTTCTCTTTGACGAGAGAAGGCTGTGTATAAAAGCTCTTTAGATATTAATGAGCTTTTACCATAGATCACTATTATGGTTTTTCCAAAGCTTGAGCCTTGTGATTTGTGAACCGTGAGAGCATAAGCTAATTCCAATTTAGAGTCGCTGTTATCGCCACCAAAATCAGTGCTGCTATATGAAAAAAGCTTTCCTTCAAATGAGCCAAACATAAAATTGTATGAAGCAGGGTATTTCCCGGTTTTATTAGCTCTACTTAATATTCCAAGTTCCCCATTTGCTATATATTCTGTTGTTTTATCCCAGGCACTGCGCTTTTCATTTCTATTTGATATAACTTTATCACCTACAACTATATTTTGAACTGACTGTGGTTCGTATTTATTTTTCCGTTTCCATTGTTGCCAGCTTTCAACTGTAGATTGTCTATATTGTTGATGTATCTGGTTGTTCAAATAATAACTACCAGCACCAATAAACTTTGTAGGAGATAAGATTTGCCAGTCTTCTATGTGTTTCCCTGTATTAAAATTCGTATATTTACCATTTTTTTCAGCTCCTAAGCTCCTATCAAACCCTTCAAAATCATCCTTATTATCCATACCAGATATTTCAACTAGCTCCTCAAATAGCTTCTCTTCTAATTCGTCTAAATCGGAAAATTTAACATACTTGAGACGATGATCAGTGAGCTTGTTTTGAATACGATGAATGACATCTTTATCGAGTGAGCCTGTATTTGAAAATATCTGAGCAAATGATAAATCATCTCCTCCAATTCCTTGTCTCATCTCGGTTTCTAATATCGCAACTCTATCAAGATGATTATTTTCAAAATAATTGATTAAATCTACGAATGGACGTCCGGCCCCTATTGGGGGGAGTTGATTTGGATCTCCGACAAAAATAATTCTTTCGGCATGAGGGTCGACAAGCTTCAGTATGCCAGCAAACATATCTTCAGTAAGCATCGAGCTTTCATCAATAATTACTGTTTTAGCAACGCTAGAACTAGGTTCGCTTGGCAACTTATAATTCATTGTATTCCAGCTAAACCCTTTAGAACGAATCAAAAATTGGGCAGCCGTCATAAATTCGGCTTTAACAGCACTATTTTTAAGTGAGTTTTCGAGCTGAACTCGAGCTTTTCCTGTTGGAGTGATTGCTAACACTCCCCCTGCTTTAATATCCTGTGAAGAAGCAAAAATCCCTAATGCTGAAGTTTTTCCCGTTCCAGCTCTCCCTAATAGCACTGATATTTTTGATAACTCTAACTTCTTTAAAGCTATAGCTTTTTCGTTTCTAGCTTGCTTGTCCTTTTCTGCATAATTCTCATTAATATCACCAAACTTTTCGTCAATAATATTTTTCCAGTCTTGCCGACCTGGCAAGGAAGCATTAAGGCGGCTTTTAATAATCTCTGTTACCAGTTTTTTATAGTCTTGATACTCACTTAATTTAACGTACTGGTTGGATCTATTGATGAATAAATCCCCCTCTTGTAAGAACTCAAGAATACCTTCAATTTTTTCTGTCTGAAAATCAGTTTTAGAATCCAAAGGAAGTTCGTTAATCTTATTAACAATCTGATCATAGCTAAGCAATGTATGCCCTTTATTTTTAGCATCCATCAAAACAAAGATCATCATAGCTCTAAACCTACGCTTATCGCTCTTTGTTCTCATCTTAGAGGGCTTGATAATTGGATGATTATTTTCTACTAAAGAGTTAACAAAAAGGGCATTATCTATTTGGGCGATAGAAATTTGATGTTCTTCTTTTTCATACCTACTTAGTTCAAATAAAAGGTAAGGGTTATCAATGATCTTTAGAGCATTATCTTTATGTGTACTCCATACATATTGAGATTGTTCAATTGATAGGTTTATTCTCGATAATAATTCAAATAGCTTTGTTTTATTGTCATCTTGTAGTAACCCAAAAAACTCATCTTCTTTTTCGGCCAAGCTATCATCAAGTTTCTCATTTTCAGTTTCTTTCTCTCCAGAAAAGTACAATTCCAACTCTGAGACCAAATCGTTTTTAGATGTGTCAATATAACGAGAAACGTCATAACCATAACGTACTCCAAAAGCTGACAGCATTGCTCCTAAACCAGGAAAAATCCCCCTTTGATTCCAAGTTCTTTTTAACTGTTTATCAATGTATTCAAGGTGAGTATTAACCCATTCTTGATTAGCAGTTTTTAGGTTAAGTTTAGCTATATTTATTAATACGCTTTTTGCTTGATTTAGAACATCTATAGCTGCATCAAAGCTAACCCATTCTGCGGTGTATGAGAATTCAGATCTAAAACCAGAGGGTTCAAACAGAATGACTGTTGAAACATCAAAGTCAGGGTGGCTTTTCACGTATTCAGAAATTTCATGATAAGGCATTAAAAAGCCTTCTTTTCCACCAACTCTTATTGAATGAGCAGCATTCGTTTCCCAAATATAGTTTTTCTCATCGCTAGTTCCATTGGTTACATATTCAGTAATTTCAATATTAGAGATTAAATTGCCTATACCAGCAATAACTCGTCGATGATCCTCGATAAATGGAACTTGTTTATAATATGGAAATATTAACGATTGATTAGGCTTAACACCTGAAAAAAAATACTCAAAGATACCCTTTTGCGACTCACCATGTGATACCCATGCACTTGACCAGTTCAGCATCTGTTCAGTTTTATCTCGGTCAAAGTAAAAGTTATAATGTTTTTGTTTTTCACATGCACTTTCTTTTAAGGTCCATGAAAATGGGCGCAATAAGAATGAATATGGTTTTAGTTCGAAAGTGGTTTCTTCAAAGTGCTTAAACTTCTCATTACCTTTCTTATAAGGGTGGTTCATGCGAAGAGAAAGTTTGTTTTCACTCATAAATGCAGCATTTTCAGTAATCCAGCTTTGCATTTTTTCACTTCCAACTAACTTATAACTCGCTCCTTTGTTTTTTTGTTCAAAATCTAGATCGCGAGATGCGGCAATATTAGAAATGACTTGAGCTGCTACGTTATATTTAGGATTATTATCAATTCGACCTGTGTAATCATTATCTTTCCAAGGAATTCTTGTTGAGAAGTGTTGTACATAATTTTCTATTGACTTTACCTTGTCACTCATTTTTTTTCCTTATCGAAATTCCTATGGCTAAAATGTTATTACCTTTGCATTTAGCTTACATTTATTGTTTTTAGATTCAGGTCTGCACAAAGCAACTTGATTCAATTTTCTCAGGAACTGCTCAAGCTACTAATTTTTAATGCTAGCTTTGAAAGCGCTTCTCTTCGCTCATCGAGATAATCATGTTTGTTATAAATTCCCTCTACACCTTTTAACTTGTGGTTAAGGCAACGCTCAGCAACATGACCAGGTGTGCCTTGCTGAGCTAATAATGTTCGACAAGTTCGACGCAGATCATGAACAGTAAAATGAAGCATGTTTCCCATTAGGTTAGGAGGCTGTTTTTTCTTACCAGCTTCATGCCCAAATAATTTTGTAATAGCTCTATTTAGGGTATCAGCGCCCATATGAGGTTTTTTGCTAGCTCGCCTGCTTGGAAACACATATTCAGAATCACATGCAAACACCTTCAATTCATTGAGCCAGTGTAGTGCTTCTGGCGCTAGAGGGATAGTAAAGCCTACACCAGTTTTACTTCTTTCGGCAGGAAGTTCCCATATAGCCTCCTCGAGATCAAATTCTTCCCATTTGGCTTCACACAATTCAGACTTACGAACACCTAAACAAACTAACAATAGACATGCGAGATAGTTATCATGGCTAAAGCTATAACTATGTTTCTTTGCTGTGGCAAAAAATTGCTTAAGTTCTTCTTCACTTAAAGCTCTATCTCTACTCTTTTCTACTCCGCCAGCATCTTTGAAGGTAAAAGCAGCTGCAGGATTATAGGGGAGTAAATCGAGTTTTATGCCGTGATTGAATAATTGCTTACAATAGCCAAGAGCATCATTTGCGATCGCTAATCTATCAGAAGTTTTAATAGCTTCTATCGCCGTACGAATATCTCTAGCGGTAACTTGATCAAGTTTGAACTCACCAATATGCGGTGCAATATCGTTGGTATATATTCGTTTCGGGATTTTAGGGTGCTTCAGCCTAGCTTCAAGCGTCGGGTACCAGTCTTCGAATAGATCATCTACTGTTTTAATGCTTTCTTGCTCAGCACGCTTTCTAGCGAGAAGTGGGTCTAAACCATCTCTAAGTTGTTTCATTTTTGATGCCGCTTCATACCTAGCATCAGCCAAGCCAAGATCTGAGTACTTGGCTAGGGTCATCTCTTTGCGCTTTTTATTAGAAGTGTAACGAAGCATCCAATATGGGGAGCCAGACTTAGGAACTACGAAATATAATCCGCCGCCATCAGCGTAACGGCCTGTTTCCCCTTTTTTGGCTTTCGATTCAATTTCCTTTGCTGACAGTTTGTCTTTCGTACTCATAGTTCTCTCAAGCCTTTTATCACTTAAGATTGAGTTTACCCACCACTACATATATTGTAAACACCCTAACACCCACCAAATAACCCACCATTACGCCACGGATTTCGGTGGGTACCTATGGATGAGTGCGAACTACTAACCTCTAAATATTTGTTATAATTCAACACATTGTGAGCAAAAGTGCATTTTTACGAGTATTATTCGATATTTTGGATCTGCTCTCTCATCTGTTCAATTAGTACTTTAAGCTCTACGGCAGAGTTGGTGATTTCTGCATTGATTGATTTTGAACCCAAAGTATTTGCTTCACGATTAAATTCTTGCATCATAAAATCAAGGCGTCGGCCTTGAGCGCCACCTTTTTTTAGAATACTTTTGGTTTCTTTTACGTGACTGAATAGGCGATCAATTTCTTCATCAACATCCATTTTTTGCGCTAACATTACTAATTCTTGTTCAACGCGAGAGGACTCTAATTCAATATTTGCTTCAGCAAATTTATCGGTAATTCGAGTGCGCTGCCATTGGATAATTTCGGGCATATGCGCTTTAACTTTTTCCGCTTCAGCCACTATACCGTCTAAGCGTTGTTCAATTAACGCTTTAAGGTTTGCCCCTTCATCGGCTCTTGCTACGATAAAATCTTTAAGCGCAGCGTCAAAACCCGCTAATATTTCTGCTTGCACGGCATCCATGTCAGCTTCTTCGGCTTCCATCACGCCAGGCCAGCGCATAATTTCAACTGGGTTTATTGTGGCGTTATTTGCCCGAGAGCAAATGGCATTAGCATGCTCAATCAATTGTTCCGCTAATTTTTCATTGATGGTTAAGTTGCTTTTAGCAGCCGGATTGGCATTAAAACGCAAATTACATTCTACTTTACCGCGATTTAATTGCTTGCGAAAACGCTCTCGTAACACTGGTTCAATACCACGAAACTGCTCGGGTAAGCGAAAATAAGTTTCTAGAAATCGTTGATTAACGCTACGAATTTCCCATACAGCGTTACCCCAATCGCCTTTCACTTCATTTCGAGCAAAAGCAGTCATACTATGGATCATGTTTAAACCTTTATGTTATTTTCCTAATTATGCTGATTATGCCTGAGCGCTATGTATCTATCCAGTTCCGTGCAGATAAACGACATAATTTACCGAGGGATAAACTTCAAATGGACACATCCTTGTGTCAACCATTTGGTGTTATACATTTAACACTAAATGGTATCACCTTGTTGTTTCTGCCATTTTTCTTTAATGTGATCAGCAACGCGAAACGCATTAGCGTAAATAGTAAAGGTATAAGGAACACTGCCACCTGTTGGCATAAAGGAGCCGTCGGTTACGTATAGATTGTCTATGCCGTGGGCCTGACAATATTTATTAAGCACCGATGTTTTTGGATCATTGCCAAATCGGCAACCACCCGCCATTAGATTTGTCGGTGGATAGCCACTCACAGATGACGAAACATTTTTTGCGCCCATCGCATCGAGCAATTTTTCCGCCTTTTTAGAAAGGTATTCACCGACTTTCAAATCGTGATCATGATAGCCTATTCTAACTTTAGCGACCGATTCTCCCCATTTATCAGTAACCTCATCATCTAAGCTGACATAACAATTATCATTGGGTAACCAATCATTAAACACTTCAAATCTAAGTGTTTTATAGGTAGTAAATTCTGTCAGCATACTTTGTTTAAGTTGTTCGCCCCAAATGAGATTATCGTCATTATCTCTTTGAGTACCTTGGGCACGTGCAATTGGGTTTTGGTGGAAAAGAAAATCTATGGTGCCGCCTTTCGCTTTACCCTGTTTATTGGCGCCTTCAAAAGATTCGTCATCAATTTGATACCAATCTTGCAAGGCGCGATTAATAAACGGCCCCACTTGCTTTATTTCCTCTTTTTTGTCTTTAGGTAAGTCATTAAAATAGAAATCACCTTGCCCTGTGCCGCCAGCACTAAAGACTAAATTTTTACCCACTTGACCATTATTATTTGCTATACCATTAGGGAATTTTTCTCCCACTGAGGCTAATAATAAACGCGAGGTTTCTACTGCCTGACATGCCACTACATAGGTTTTGGCTACCGCAGTTTGCTTGCGCCCTTTTTTATCGTAATAAAGTACACCGATAATTTCACCGTTGGAGTTGGTGTCAATTTTATATACCTTCGATTCAGGCTTAATAATGCAGTTTCCGGTCGCTACTGCATGATTTAATAGTGCCGCTCGGCCGCTCCCTTTTGCCCCAGATGAACAACCATAGCTACTGCAGTAACCCGAATATTCGCAGCTTCGTCGACCCATGGCTGGTTGTGACAATACGGCTCTTGGCACTGGAATAGTGTGATAACCTATATCTTGTGCCGCACTATCTATCCAGGTTGAAACCGCATGTTCTGCAAGTGGAGGATAAGGAAAATCGCCCGATCTTGGTTCTTGATGAGGATGCTGAACGACACGACCTGATACACCAACTTCTCGTTCCACCATTGCATAATAAGGCTCAAGTTCTTCATAGGTGATCGGCCAATCTGCAACGTTTGCTCCGGGTATTTCTCCAAATTCAGATTTCAATCGAAAGTCTATCGGTTTTAAGCGATGAAAATAGCCACTCATGAAATTAGATGAGCCACCAACAACGGTGCCATTCCAAAAGCTCCAACCAGAATCACTGGTTGCTTGCCCTTGCCAATAGTCAGTGCCGTCTTCGCTCTCGTATTGCTCTTCAATAACGTGTTGTTCATCGGTTAATTTGGGGTTGTACGCATCACGTAAACTAATAGCGAGTTCATCTTTATAAAACTCTTTTTCTGTTAACCAAGGGCCTTTTTCTAACACCAAAACCTTAGCTCCCGCCTTTGCTAAGGTGTACGCCACAGGCGATGCTCCTGCGCCACTACCTACAATACATATATCAAAACTCATGATTTGGTTTTACCTATAGAAGAAACGTCACTTACATTGGCAACAGCAATACTTTTAAAACCCGGGATTTCAAAATATCGTTGCCCTTTTTCAGGCAAAGGAAAGCCCGCTTGGTGATTTAACCATTGCCAACCTATGCCATTAGGATTACCGCCGTAACTGGGCGGTGAAAGCATTGCCTCAAAAATATAACCCACTAAATTGTTTAACCAATTGTCGCCAGCACGCGATTGACTGATCGCTTTAAGTAAACGCTCTTTATCATCAAATCCTAAGGTAACAAACGCTTGCTGATATTGACTTTGACTAAAATCATTTAACCAACCAACACCTTTATAAATGAAGTCTATTTCACTTTTGTCGGTAGGCTGTTGATAAATGACGTTATATAAATAGTTAATTACTTTAATATCTTTTGCACTAGGGCCAGTTTCAGATGCAGGTAACAAATGGTCTAATACGGCATCGAGCGTCAGCCATGGATCAGTTTTTAACGCTATTTGTAATGCTTTATATTGTTCTTGGGAAAGGGCTTTAACAGGCAGTGCGGCTATTGCCGCAGCCCCAGCGGCTGATTTTAATAAACTACGACGCGTTAGCTTTTTTTCGTACCAAGCTTCAACTTGGTATTGACCATCAAAAAATGAATTCATGATTCGTCCTGCTCCCTTTTGGGTTGCCATTGGTCGATAAATTCCAGCCAACGTTGCGCTGAATACTGACCTTCTTCTTGTAGCTCGGCAGTATCTTTAGACAAAATCATTTTTCCAGCGGCTGTTGAAACGTACATATGCGGGTAGCCAAGTACCGGCGGTAGAGCTTTCATAAAAGCTGTATTTTCATTACTGTCGCTGACATTAACTTTTAAGACTACAAACTTACTATGCAACTCTTTGTACACGCGAGGATTTTTTTCTAAAAAGGCATCCATTTTATGGCACCATGTGCACCAATTGCCACCTATTTCAATCAGGACATTACGATCCGTTTCACTCGCGAGTTTTATCGCTGCAACTGCATCTTTGAAAGGATCACTAGTATCGTTGTAACTGGTGCTATAACTAGGTAAATTTTCAATTGCCGACGCCGAATAGCTTGCTAATACAAGCATTGCTGCAATTAAATGCTGTAAAAATTGTGCTTTCATGAACACCTCTAATAAGTTCGATAACCAAGATGACCTTCTATTTATAAACTATATTTCAAAATAGTTGTCGCGTCATTATGTCAAATTTCACCGCGACCCTTTATAATGCGCAGCAATTATTTTTTTATAGGTATTTCATCATGCGACCAAGCGGCAGAACTGTTGGGCAAATTCGCCCGGTAACCATTACGCGTCAATTCACAGCACATGCTGAGGGTTCAGTATTAATCGAGTTTGGTGATACCAAAGTAATTTGTACCGCAACTGTTGAAGAAGGGGTACCGAGATTTTTAAAAGGGCAAGGAAAAGGCTGGGTAACGGCTGAATATGGAATGTTACCACGTTCAACACATACTCGTATGCGCCGTGAAGCAGCGAACGGTAAACAAAGTGGACGTACGCTTGAAATATCACGTTTAATTGCCCGTTCATTGCGTGCTGCGCTTGATTTAAGCGCTTTAGGTGAAAATACTATCACCGTTGATTGTGATGTTATACAAGCTGATGGCGGCACTCGCACGGCTTCTATTACTGGCGCATGTGTCGCGTTAGTCGATGCATTGAATTTCATGCGGGCAAAAGGCTTAATCAAAACTAACCCGCTTAAGCACATGATTGCCGCGGTCTCTGTCGGTATCTATCAAGGAACGGCTATAGCCGATCTTGAGTACGTAGAAGATGCCGCCGCCGAAACAGACTTGAACGTTGTTATGACTGACACCGGTAAATTAATTGAAGTACAAGGCACGGCCGAAGAAGAGCCATTTAGTTTTGAAGAAATGCAAACAATGATGCAACTTGCCAAGCAAGGCATCGTAGAATTGTTTGATTTACAAAAATCCGCTTTAAATTAGTAAAAACAGTGATGCAGGAAAATTCCATGAAAGATTATCAACACGAATTTATAGAATTTGCTTTAGCCAAACAAGTGCTACGTTTTGGTGAGTTTACGTTAAAATCAGGCCGCACTAGTCCTTACTTTTTTAATGCTGGCTTATTTAATACTGGTGGCGATTTAGCTAGATTAGGACGCTTTTACGCTGCAGCGCTTGCTGATTCGGGCATAGAATTCGATTTGTTATTTGGGCCTGCGTACAAAGGTATTCCAATTGCGACGACAACCGCTGTTGCACTTGCCGACCACCACAATATGGACTTGCCTTATTGCTTTAATCGTAAAGAAGCAAAAACTCACGGCGAGGGAGGCAACCTAGTAGGCTCTCCGTTAAAAGGTAAAGTCATGCTCGTCGATGACGTGATCACGGCAGGTACTGCTATTCGTGAGTCAATGGAGATCATTCAATCACGTGGCGCAACATTATCAGGCGTACTTATTGCTTTAGACAGGCAAGAAAAAGGCAAAGGAGAGTTATCGGCAATCCAAGAAGTTGAACGTGATTTTAATACTTCGGTAATTTCTATTGTGACCTTAGCCGATCTCATAACCTATCTTGAAGATCAGCCCGACATGAAAGCAAGTTTAGACAGTATAAAAAAATATCGTCAAGACTATGGTATTTAGTTAGTAAGTATCCTAATGATAAAAAAGCCTGCATATGCAGGCTTTTTTGTTGGTACGTTATGCCGTGAGCTGAAATTGATACGATGGCGGTTTTTCGTATGCTTGGGTAATATTGCTATACAAGTTTTCAATTCTTAAAGCACGTTCGATAACATCTACAGATCTTTCTGGGGCAATTCTTTCTTGTTCTTCCAAGGTTTTTTTCACTAAAGCATCATAGTCTGAGTCCGATGCGTTAGTTTTGCTAGCTTCTTCACCCTCTTCATCAAGCACATCGCGTTTTGTAGCTGGGTCAGCTTGGCTGACACGTTCATTCAGTATGTCTGATTGCGCTTCTAATATTGCTTTTGAAGCAGTTGCAGCAACTAATTTATCTTGAATAGAAGGATCTGCTGGCGCTAACGCTGCAGCATACACTTTTTGCATTTTGTTAATTGTAGCTTGCGGATCGCCCTCAACAATCGACAAGTCGACATCCACTTCACCTGAGACTGCATACTTATTGCCATCAGGCCCTTGTTCATATGAATAAGAAGGTGCGCCTGTTAACGAACCACCGACTGAAGAATGGGCTTGTTCATGCGCTCGGACTTCACGATCTCTTTTCTTTAGGGTACTAAGTTCTAGCTCTTCGGCAACGCTATCAACGTTTTTGGGTTGCCCTGACTGTTTTTGTTGTTGAGCATCGGAAGATGATTCACCTTCTTGCTCGGACGCATCACCTATGGTGGTATCATCTTTTTCAGCCTGCTTTCGTATATTAGCAAAATCAACGGCTTCATTATTTTGCGCGGGTGTTTTTGCTTTATCTTTGTCAGACGCTACGCCCTTCTCAGCAGCACTTTGACTAGTCGCTGCTGGTTGAGTAATGACTTCCCGGGCATTGTTTTCTCGACGCAAACTATCCGTCTGTGGGTTAACCACAGTAGCTACCGGAGTAAAAGATGTTTGCGGTGCTATGTTCACGTTATACTCGCACGTCTATCAAGGTGCCAAGGTTTTCATCTGCTGTTTTGATCACTTCAGCAGAAGCCCCCGCTTGCACTTCCGCCACTTTAAGTTCAACAAGTGACTGAGTTAAATTATTAGGTTCTGGTGACGCCAAAGGGGTCACGGTTTGCGACTGTAATTGTTCTTGCGCGGCGCGGCTTTCAGCAACCTGAGCGGCAATATCTTCCGCTGCGCTGTTAGCTCTATCTTCAGCTCGTTGAAACCCTTGAATACCAGAACTCAATGCCGATTGAATTTCCATAATGCACTCCTCGTACAATTTATACTCTTCGAATCATTGCGATCTTCTAATGCCAATTAAAATATCAACAACCACACTGACTAATTATTAACCAAAAACAGTTAAAAGTAAACTTTCTTGCTCTCTCTAATCCCTATTAAAACTAGCTTACTGCAGTTTTTAACCAGCTTTCAATTATTTGCAAAAACTCTTCCGGATGAGATATGAATGGTGCATGGGAGGCTTTAGCAAATATATACTGTTCGCTATGAGGTGCGAGTGTGGTCACAAGTGCCGGAATAGTTTTAGGAATCAAACTGTCTAAACGTCCATATAGTCGTAAAAAGGGTAATCTAAGTTCAGATAGTTTTTCGCGTAAGTCGATAGTCTCCAACAACTGTAACGACTGATCGAGCGTATTTTTAGTAGGCATTGGATACTCCATGATCAATGCTCTTAGTTGTTTAATATCATGACGAATGTTTGGACTGCCCATGGCTTGAATTTTTAAAAAACCATCAATAGTTTTTTGTGTATCTTGTGCTAATTGTTGGTGAAAGCCTTTTAATAATTCAGGCTTAATACCTGGCCAATCTTCGCTTTCGACAAAAAGTGGCGAACTCGCAACGGTAACTAAAGCCAATACTTTTTCAGGGTGTTGGTAAGCTATTTCAGTCGCGATCAAACCGCCTAGCGACCAGCCAATGTATACTGCGGGTTGCTCAATCACACGGCCTATTTCAGCGACAATATTAGCTAAAGAATAATCTTGCAGTTCATTCTTTACATTCACACCAAAGCCAGGCAAATCGACGGTGATCACCTGAAAATGATCAATAAGTTGAGTCTTTAACGGCTGCCATACGCCGGAATTAAGCCCCCAACCATGAATAAAAACTAAAGGTGTACCTTTGCCCTGACTCGCTATTTTCAATGTTTCTGCCATGATAAATAAGGGTTGCTAATGGAAGTGCCGCCAGTTTACAGAAAGGAGTCTAAAAATGGAATTTACCCGTTTATATCAATATTCAGTATCTGCAATTAATTTGCATAACATCAAGCTGATTTTCAAACAATTAGCGGTGCAAATAAGTTATTGCGACTTATGTGGTCAAGCTAAGGTTAGCTATCCACTATTATGTTCTCATTGCTTTGATGATTTAGCTGTCTTCTCAAGTACGCATACTCAAGGAGACTTACTCAATTGGCCAGCAATTAACCGTGCATTACCTCACTACCAATTTGATCATTTAATCTGCCTTGCCCCATATTTGTGGCCTTTTTCACATTGGCTGAGTCAATTCAAATATCAAGGTCGATTTGAGCTTGCGCCATTATTTGCCACCTTGTTAAGTAACTATTGGCGCCAAATTCAAAGTCAATATCAATTATTTATACCAGAGCTGATTTTGTCTGTACCGACTCATATCAGTCGATGGCAAGAAAGGGGATTTAATCAAGCGCACTTAATAGCCAAAGAATTTTCAATATATAGCGGACTACCGTATGAATCCTCAGTACTTTATAGAGACCAAGCAACGCAAAAACAGGTTGGGAAGAACGGCGCGCAAAGGCGTAAAAATTTACGCCACGCCTTTAAACTATCGAACAAAAACATCGTCCTGCCCAACCACATTATGCTTATTGATGATGTCGTCACAACAGGTTCGACAGCAAATGCCATTTGCCGATTATTAAAACAACATGGCGTGCAAAAAATTACATTAATGGCGATTTGTCTGAGCTTACCAACCACATAACAATTGCCGCCATATTAATAAATTCCAGCGCTATTCCACAGGCGCATTAAAAGCTTTACCAAAGAAAATAGCGTTGGATAATAACTTCGCACTACCATACCAATAACCACGAAACGTAAGGTTGTCACTGGTAGCAATAACCCGGCCTTTTCCGAGATTATGGGCGACAATCGCAGCATTATTGGCGATACGTAATACCAAATTACGATCAGCATAACCACTCATTAACGGTTCTTCACTATATTTGGCGACAGTAACAAACGGCTGCGAGGGTTGATTCATTATCAGCGTGCTATTACGAAACAGAGGTAAATTGGGCGAGGTATAACCATAAGCCAAGGGATGGCTAGTATCAATAACGCTCTCAAAAATGGCACCCGCAATGCGTTTTCGTCCAGCGAGTTTATCTTTGTCTTGATAATTTAAATTTTCGGTATCGAACAGTTGATCTATTTGAGTATTACTAACAAAACTTGCCGTCAGGACTCCTTTTTCAGCAAGCCATTTTGCCGCACGTTTTTGTGCGAAAATAACGCCGCCCTGTTTACCAAATGACTCAACCACATTCACCATTGCGACATCTAGTTTGGCGTAATCACCATCAACGAGTAATAAATGAGTATAAGTTGATAAATCAATCTGCTTGAGTCGTTGGTGTTCTACTACAGAAACTGGCATATTTAAGGTGTCATCTAAATAAAATAAGATTTCTCCTGCTTCATACTGCGATATTCCCTTGCCACCAACAAGCAAGACCTTCGGCTCTTTCAGTAACTTTAATGAACCGCTACCAATATCTATGCCCTGCGCGGTGTAACCTGATGTTAAACTAGTAATGCTAATATGGTTTTCATTACTCGCTGTCGCCAATATATTTCGCCAATTTACATTAGTTTGTATCCCTGCAGGGATCACTATACTGCCCGCTGAAAATTGGTGATTTACGCTGCCATCTGCCACCGTAAAAGATTTAGTCGCCACTTTCGCTTTAATATCGTTAGCCAATAATTTATTCAGTAATCTAGGGGCTAAAAAATCATGCCATTCAAAAGCATAACCATAGGCTTGCAGATCAATATCGGCAACGACTTTTTCCGCCCGCGTCCATTGGTTATCGCTTAATTTAAGCCCCCAAGTGCGCTTAACGGGATAAAATTCTATATTCATCGCCAAAGGCATGGTCCAGCCGGAAACATCATAAAAAGTATTGTCCTGAAAATCAGTCTCTTGGCCAAACAATGCTTTAATCACACGATATTGAGGCTGTTCTAAAGGGACATAAAAGCTATGTTCTTTACTATAAAGTGTCGAGTCATAACGGAAATCATCAGCTAATGGGAAAACATCTATTTGGTGCTGTTTAAGTTTATCGAGAAAGCTTGCTAAGCGATGCTGATCGAATTTTTCATGTATTAGATAACCACTAAACTCTTCTTTTTTGGCTTGTTTTTGAGATTCTTGATAAAAGTTTTGACGATACTCTTTGAGTTCGTCACGATTCAGCCAAGCACCTTTAATGGTTGATAATGATGTTAAGACATGATTTTTTATACCAAACTCAAAAGTTAATAAGCCGTTTTGAGTCTCTTGTTGCATGCCACGACTGCTTGCTTGCTCAAATAGAATGCCAACACTAGCATTAATGTCAGGATAGGTTGAACCTTTGCCATAATAAAAATCATCAAAGCTCTCTTCGCTATAGTACAAGCGATTTTCTTTATCTAAAGCTTCAGCGTGATACAAGGCTAATTTTTGCGTTAATGCGGTATTTTCCTTCGGCGTTAATGGGTGATTACGCGTTGGGATCCCAGGCTGGAAAAAGTAACTCCCATTGGCGCCCATTTCATGAAAATCGCCGAGGACATTGGGTTTATAAAGGTGAAAATATTTTAATCTATGCTGACTTTCTTGTTGTGACAATAGCAGCCAATCTCGGTTTAAATCAAAGCCGAAATGGTTTGTTCTTCCGGTACGCCACCCTTGATGATGTTCAATATGATTGGCATCGCTATTAAGTGAGGTACCACGATAGGTATTCACCCAATTAACGAAGCGATCCATACCATCAGGGTTAATACTTGGCTCCATCACGATAATGGCATTGTCTAACAACTCAGCAATACTACTTTCTTGACTTGCCGCAAGGTGGTACGCCACCAACATGGCAGCATTTGTACCACTAATTTCATCACCATGCACACTATATCCCAACCAAATAACAAGCGGTTGTTGTTCAGCTTTTTTACCGCCTGTTAATTGTCGTTGCGCTAAAATATCATCAAGTTTCGCCAGATTCTTAGGCGCTGAAACTGTCAATAAGATCTGCTGACGTAGTTCAACCGTTTTGCCGATATTCGTTAACATCACTCGCGGTGAATAGTCAGCCAAAGACTTCATATACTCAAGCATTTGCCCATGACGGACATGACGATCACCTATTTCAAACCCAAATACGTCACTGGGCTTAACAACCTTATTGTTGTATTCATGCCCCTTTGGCAGATATTGACTGATGGGTGCCGCCGTTGCCAATGCACTGAGCAACAACAATGATATAAACAAACTGATAGTGAGACGCATAGATAGATGATTTCCTTTTTAAACTTAGGTAAAAATAACAAACAAAACCAGACGAAACTAGCATTTAAAGGATAAATAACGCGCTATTATTACAAACAATCACTGGCACCGACAGCATTTGCAGAGTAAAATATCCATACTTGAGTAATTTACTCAAGTATAGTGTTCAATTATATTACCTAAGTAGAGAGTGAAATAGGCACAATGATCAGTATTTCAGAAACCGCACAAGCGCATTTTGTTCAACTATTATCCCAGCAAGCTGAAGGCACTAACATCCGTGTATTTGTGATTAATCCAGGCACGGCAAGTGCTGAGTGTGGGGTATCTTATTGTCCAGTTGAGGCCGTAGAAGCTGATGATATTGAAATACCTTTCAATGGCTTTTCCGCCTTTATTGATAACGACAGTAAATCTTATTTAGAAGATGCCGAAGTCGATTTTACTACCGATCAGATGGGCTCTCAACTCACCCTAAAAGCCCCTAATGCAAAATTGCGTAAAGTGGCCGACGATGCCCCTCTGTTTGATCGTGTTCATTACTTTCTGCAAGCGGAAGTCAACCCGCAACTCGCTGGACACGGGGGTGAATGTACATTAATGGAGATCACTGAAGATGGCTTTGCCATTTTACAATTTGGTGGCGGTTGTAACGGCTGCAGCCAAATCGATTTAACCTTAAAAGAAGGTATTGAAAAGCAACTGCTACAAGAAATGAATGGTGAAATTAAAGGTGTTCGTGATATGACTGATCATGAGCGTGGCGAACATTCATATTATTAAAGTACTACCTATGTGTCTTAATTAGTAATGACGACAGTACTCGAAAAACTAGGCCAAGACCCTCAGCGCAGTTTAGCGCTATTTATAAAAGGGCTTGGTCTTTTTGTTATCGGGGTTTTATTAGTATTACTAGGCTATTACACCGAGCCTTTATGGCAATTACCTGGTTTATTTTTTCTCGCGTTTGGCAGTATAGTTGCCGCTTGGGGCTATATCGGTATTTTTGCCAATCGCCTGCTTAATATGTTTAAAAATCGCCCTGGTGGTAAATATTAAACATGATTTTCTCCACCATGATCTGCGGTTATAAATGCATGACGATGGGTTTTGTAATGCCAGGCTAACGATATACCACGCAGTAACATAAACCCCGAGAATGCAGCCCATAGACCGTGATTCCCCATTCCTTGTAACAAAAACCATATTGGAAAAAATGTCCCAAAAGTCGCCAGCAACATGCTATTGCGCATAGTTTTTGCCTGCATTAAGCCAATGTAAACACCATCAAAGAGAAAACACCAACAGGCGATAACAGGTAAAAATATTATCCAGATCAAGTATTGATTAGCAATATTCACTACAGCAGGAATATCAGAGATCAGACTAATGAACTGTTCACCAAATAGCGCGAAGGCCAGCGCATACATAGTGGCAAATATTGCCGTCCAAAAAAGCGCTATATTAACAACAGACTGTAAGGCCGGTTTATTTTTTTCCCCTTTTGCATGTCCAACCATTGCCTCTACCGCATTAGCAATACCGTCTAAGCCAAATGAGACTAACAGCAAGAAATTCATCAATATAGCATTGGCGGCGACAACATTATCACCCAGTCTAGCACCCTGAAAGGTAATGAAGACAAAACAGATTTCTAAGCATAAGGTTCTGATCAATATATCTCTGTTGAGTTTAAAGTAGCTACTTAGGTTGGCAACATCTATCAAGGCGTAATAATACTTGCTGAAGCTATTTTTTATCTTATGCAAGCTGTCGCTAAATCTTTGGGCGATAAGCCACAATCCGAATAATAAACCAGCATATTCAGCGATCAATGTAGCTAAGGCAACGCCTTTTACTTGCCAACCAAAGCCAACCACAAACACCAGATCTAAGACTAGATTAACTCCGTTGGTAATGATCAATACCCACATTACGCTTTTAGCTTGGTGGTTTCCTAGCAACCAGCCGACTATAACTAAACTAGAAAGTGCTGCTGGCAACCCCCAAATACGAATATCTGCATATTGACGGGCGTAAAATTGCACATCGGCAGAGCCACCTGCCAGCGATAATGCAAAGTCTAGATATAGCTTTTGGGCAATAATGAGTATGCCGCCAATAGCGCACGCGACTAATAAGCCTCGAAGCAGCACAAGTACTCCTTGTTGACTATTTCGCGCACCATATGCTTGTGCCGCTAACCCTGAGGTAGACATTCTAAGAAAGCCACACAGCCAAATCACAAAAGTGATGATCATTGCCCCTACCGTGCTGCCCCCTAAAAAATAGGCATGGTCTAAGTGACCAATCACCGCGGTATCAACTAATCCCAATAATGGTACGGTAATGTTCGACAATATCATTGGAACAGCAAGTGAAAATAGTCGCTTATGTTGCACAATATCAGTAAATAATCGCAAAAGGTGTTCCTATCTCAGTCATTAAGCTTTATATTTTCCAGTTCATTTGTGTTAATACTTTTCGAACCAGTGGATTAAAGAATCCACTTAGTATTCTTGTTAAAAAGGCTAAAACCATGTTGCTACGGCTACTCGCATTTATGTTGTGTTATCTTTCATTTTCCGCTGCCAGCGCCGTTATTTTACAATACCATCACGTTAGCGATACTACACCCAATAGTACCAGTATTTCACCAGCACAATTTGAGCGACATTTACAATATTTGGCAGACCAACATTTTAATGTAGTGCCCCTTACCCAGTTGATAGATGCCATCAAAAAACAACAACCGTTAAAAGACAAGACCGTTGCTATTACCTTCGATGACGCCTATACCGACATTTTACACAATGCTAAGCCTTTACTTGATCAATTTAATTATCCATACACCATTTTTATTAATCCAAACAGTATAAAGTTAGACTCAGATCGCTATCTTTCATGGCAACAGATCAAAAAGCTTGCTGAAGATGGGGTAATAATTGCAAATCATGGCTTAGAGCATAATTCTATGATCAGAGTGCCAGACGACATGAGTGAGTCACAATGGCTAGCACAAGAAACCGCATCGTTAGTCAAAGCAGAAAGTCTGATCAAAGAGCATACTGGCCAAAATTGGCAATATTTTGCTTATCCATATGGAGAATATACGCCAGCCATTCAACAATGGCTCAAAAAAAATGGTTACGTTGGCTTTACCCAACAATCTGGCGCGGTTGGACTTAATACTGAGTTAACGAGTATTCCTCGTTATCCTGCATCGAAACCCTACGATAAACTGATCAGTCTGCGCGATAAGCTCAATTCATTGCCGTTAGGTATTTCACTCGATAAAGATAATGCCGAAACAATCTATGAATACAATACCCTGCACAGCGTTAGCTTTAACATAGACGCCGATGATTTTCGTCGATCACAGTTACATTGTTATATTTCTGGCTTAGGTAAACAGAAAATCATCTGGCAAGGTGAAAACATGTTTACCATAAACTTTAGTGCACCTTTGCCCGTTGGGCGGGTAAGGTGTAATTGTACCGCGCCAAGTTTAAGTGAACCAGGGAGATATTATTGGTACTCAAAGCCTTGGTTTATTCTCAAAGAAGGGCGTAAGTGGTACCCATTATAAAATACCGTTAATACACCTAAACTTAGTTAAAACAAAAAATATTCATATAGGGAAATGGAACCAATAAATGCAAACTAACTACAACGGTATTGCACTCTTTATCTTCATCTTGAGTCTTATCTCTGCACTATTTGTGCACAATAATGTTGAACGCACTTGGTTAGAACAATCCTATATTTACGATATTTATCAAACAGATGCTAATCAGCCAGCATATAAATATCGGGATCGTGAGATTGTCATCACTAATGTCGTACCGTATGAAGAGTCTGCTCTCAACCAAGCGCATTTAAATACTATTACTGAAAAACCGTCAATAGCACAGCAGTGGGTAAGAGACAGCAGTCAGAATTTGAAGTTACTCAAACCTGCCTTTCATTTTGGTATTTGGTCTTTGCTGCCTGCGCTGATCACAATCATCTTATGTTTACTGACTCGGGAACCACTCACCGCATTGTTTGGTGGTATTGTCGTCGGCACCTTTATGCTAGGTCAGTACGATCTCACCGATAAAGTGATCGTACCCAATTTAGCTAAGGAAGGCACCGCAGCAATACTATTGCTGTACTTGTGGTTGCTTGGTGGCTTACTCGGTATTTGGTCAAAAACAGGCGCAGCTCAAGCGTTTGCTGAATATATGACTACCCATTTTGTTAAAGGGCCCCGATCGGCTAAATTGGTCTCTTGGTTACTCGGTGTGTTGTTTTTCCAAGGCGGCACAATGAGCACGGTATTGGTTGGCACAACGGTTAGACCGCTAGCCGATAAAGCAAAAGTGAGCCATGAAGAAATGAGCTATATTGTCGACTCGACCGCATCGCCAATAGCGTCAGTACTAGCATTTAATGCTTGGCCAGCGTATGTACAAGCACTCATTTTTGTACCTGGCGTTAGTTTTTTGGCCACCGAAGCCGATCGTATCAAGTTCTTTTTTAGTAGTATCCCCTTTAGTTTTTATGGTGTTTTAGCGGTTATCGGTACTTTGTTACTCAGTTTAAATATTACTAAATTTTCAGGAAAGCGTATTAGAGCAGCACAAATTAGGGCCGCTGAGACCGCAGAACTAGACGCTCCAGATGCCATGCCACTAGGCGCAAAAGAATTACACACCTGTGAGGTCCCAGATGGATATAAACCTCATGTTTTTGAATTTATTTTCCCTTTGGTTTCTTTGATCGCTATTGCGGTAATCACTTTCATCTTTATGGGCACGCCCAAAGTTAATTGGGCTTTTGGCACCGCATTGTTACTTTCTGCATTTATCGCTATCGGCAAAGGTATGTCGCTGGCTAATATTGTCGAAGGATTTGGTAACGGCTTAAAAGGGGTGGTCGTTGCATCGGTGATCTTAATGCTCGCCCTTATTATTGGTAACATCAGTAAAGAAATTGGTGGCGGACTGTATTTAGTTTCGCAGCTTGGTGAACAGCTTCCGTTTTGGTTATTGCCGGTTATATTGCAAATTATCACTATGTTGATTGCATTTTCAACTGGCACCAGCTGGGGAACATATGCCATTGCCTTTCCTTTGGCAATGCCATTAGCCTGGGCTATTTGTCAATCACAAGAGTTGGCAAATCCAGAGCTATTTATGATGGTATGCTTTGCTACTGTGCTCAATGGCAGTGTTTATGGTGACCAATGTTCACCGATTTCAGACACGACTATTTTAAGTTCGATGACGACCGGCTGTGACCTGATGGATCATGTTAAATCTCAAATTGTCCCAGCGTCTTTTGCTGCTGGTATTGCCGCTGTTCTATGGACATTAACAGTCATGATATTTGCCTAAAGACGCCAACTTAATGGCAAGCATGGTGATCAATTAAGCTGAACAATTTTATCAAAGTCGCTAAGTAATTTCTGACCATCAATAGTAGGCAATTCGCCTAGCGCTTGCTTAGGTTTAAAAATGGCAGCAATTTTACCGTTAGGATTAATCAATACCATAGAGGCGCTGTGATCAACAAGATAACCGTCTCCTGCAGCATCATCAGTAATAGCGTACATTAGGCCAAGGTTGCGAGCAAAAGGAAACAACACACTATGATCCGCTCTTAACGCTTTAAATTCTTTATTAAAATACGCGATGTAATTGGCTAATACGTCTTGGCTATCGCGCCTGGGATCAACAGAAACCAACAACACTTGGGTATTGGCGCTAATTTCCTTGAGCTCATCATAAACAAAATTAATTTCTTGCAACGTAGTAGGGCAAACATCTGGACATGATGTATAACCAAAAAATACCCATGACCATTTACCAATTAGATCTTCATTACCAAATTGCTCACCTTGATGATCGGTCATAGTAAAGTTATTTATATTGCGAGATTGCTGATAATACAAAGCATGCTCTGGTTGAGACGCGGTATTTAACTTTGAAAATAACAAAACACCTGCAAGCATTGCGGCAATGGCAATGCATACAATAACTATTTTATTCATATGTAATGTAAACCCTTGGTTAGCTCATAGGCAATATATAGTGATCAGCGAGTAGCACTATAAATAACAGCATCAAATGAATAATTGAAAATTTGAACGTATCCATTGCGGTGTTTTCATCAGCGTTAAACTTTAGCTTCCACGCATAGGCAAAAAAGATTAAGTTTAATACAACCGCGCCAATCAAATATAACCAGTTACTCATGCCCACTAAATATGGCAATAAACCAACAACAAATAACAGCACGGTATAGAGTAAAATTTGCGTTTTAGTAAAGTTTATCCCGTGTGTTACTGGTAACATCGGAATATTCACTTTGGCATAGTCGTTTTTACGATGGATGGCTAATGCCCAAAAATGAGGAGGCGTCCACGTAAAAATAAGCAGCACGAGTAGCAGGGCATTAGGGTGTATTTCGTTAGTCATTGCCGTCCAACCTAACAACGGAGGAATAGCGCCCGCTAGACCACCAATAGTAATGTTTTGCGGCGTCGCACGCTTAAGGTACATAGTATAAACAAAGCTATAGCCAACTAAACCCGACAGGGTTAACCACGCTGTCAATGGGTTGACTAAACCATAAAGCACTACAAAACCTAGCACTGCAATGATAGTTGCGAAAACAATGGCATTTTGGCCAGTTATTTGACCATTTGGCAATGGACGATTATGAGTTCGCCCCATAATGCCATCTATTTTTTCATCAACGACATGATTAACCGCAGCTGCTGCTGAAGAGAGTAAACCTATGCCGAGCATTGATGGAATAAGTATTTGCCAAGGAATAGCTCCAGGCACTGATAGGCTCATACCAACAAGCGCAGTAAGTACTAACAAAGCGACTACCTTTGGTTTGGTAATTTCATAATAGGCACGCCAATTAGAGATAAAATTCACACCTGATGTAACGGGAATGACACTAGATTTACTCATCAGTTTTCCTTAAATTTTTCGTTTCAGGCTATAGGCCAACGTGACTAATGCCAGCATTAAACAGGCGGCAACAACATTATGACTGACCGCAACCGCTAACGGCAAAGAAAACCAAACATTGCTAATACCTAAACTAAGTTGCAGCACTAAAACAATGCCTAATATCGCTGCAGTTCTCTTGAAGAAAACTGTTTGAGCTTTCATAAAGACCATTAATGCTAACCAGCCTAAATACAGTGCAATAACGATTGCACCTATACGATGTACAACATGAATCGTTAGTCTTTCATTATGATCTAAATGGCCAAACTCATAGCTATCGAGCTTAGGAGGAATTGGATCAAATGAATCTTCAAATGTTAATCGCTCTACCCAACCAGATTGACATATTGGTAATTCGGTACAGGTTAATGCGGCATAATTAGATGATGTCCAGCCACCTAATGCGATTTGCGCGGTCAATAGCACAACGCCAAAGAGTGCGTAACTGCTATATTTTTTTATCGACCAATCACCCGTTGAGATACGATAGCCTTTTAAACGTAAATACAGCAAAAATAACAACACTAAGGTCGTAAAACCACCGAGCAAATGTCCCATAACCACTATCGGCATAAGTTTCATGGTCACCGTCCACATACCAAGCGCCGCCTGAAAGATGACAATGCCCAGAATAGTTAACGGCAAAAATAACGGTGTTCCTTGTTGCCTGCGTTTATAAGAAAGAAAGGCGATGAGTGCAATCAATAAGCCCAAGCTACCAGCAAAGTAACGATGGATCATTTCATTCCACGCCTTGTGTGGCTCAACCTTACTATCTGGAAAGGCCAATTCAGCCTTTTCAATATGAGCCTCTGATGCAGGTACACCAATATGTCCATAGCATCCAGGCCAATCTGGGCAACCTAAACCTGCATGGGTTAATCGGGTATATGCCCCTAAACTAACGACGATTAACGCCAGTAAAATACTTACAAAGACCAATCTTTTAATATCTAACATCTTAACCAATCCTTGAATATTTAAGCAGCTTTTTCATATCAGCTAAAATAGCTTTACTAAAGGTCGCTAAACCTTGTTGATTATTAGGTGCGTTGTAAGTCATCACAATATTCCCTAGTGGATCAACAATGACAAGTTGTGACTGGCTCATTAACGATGTCGCTTGTTCTGGAAGTGGCATATTCAGCCATTTATGATGACGAAAATTAGATTGTTCTTGCTGGCTAAGTTGCTGCTCAAACAAGGCTACAGGAGTTACTCGGGGTAATTCTTTTCCTAATAATGTGTAGGTATTATTAACAGCAAGTAAAGTATCATTACATAATTGGTCACACATACTTGGAACCCGATACAACATTAGCCATTGTTCATTAAATTTTGTATTGGATAACCCTATATCTGTTAAGGTAAGTTCTTGCTTAGATAATGCCCCTTGGTTTGTGACACCATATTTAAACCAATGCTGTTCAAGCGCTAACTTTGCCAATACAACGGGAATAATAAATACCCCAAGTACTAACAATAAATTTCGACGCGATTTAGATAGTTGAGACGACATACAAAACCTTATTATTGTTATTATTCATTGTTATTTTTATAAAACCAAACACTAGCACTGATCATCAGTATTAACCAAGCCGTTGCCAATGAAAACCACTGGAAAGCATAACCACGATGCTTTGCTGGTGGCATCACTATCGGACGCCAGTTTTTTTCATAACCTATATCTTCTTTTGTATCTAAGTAGACAACAAAGGGCAATAGCTTTTCACCAATTAGTTGTGAAAATTTGTCCAAGTCAATTTGCTGAACACGCAGCGGCCATGAAACCACATCAAAACTCTGCTCAGTGAGCACGATACTAGGTTCAACAAGCCGAACATTGCCCTTTATGATGTAGTCACCCGACAGTGGAGTAATTTGTGGTAACTTATCGCGTTCAATAAAACCTTGCACCCAACCCAGATTAACTAAAACACTGCCATGAGACGATTGAAAAACTTGGATAACTCGATAACCCAAGCGACCATTATTGGTTTGGTTATCAATTAAAAATACTTTTTCTGACTCGAACCGCCCTGATAATTTGAGTGGTATATCGTTGATATCTTCGTTGGCGAATTGTAGATGGCTGAGTTGTTCAACAGTAAGTGCTTGTTGGGTTTGATAAGCAGCAATGCGAACTAAGCGCTGTTCTTTTTCTACTGCTCTGGCTGTTTGCCATAATCCAAGCTTGATTAATCCCGAAAAGACAAGCAAAGTGAACAATACTACCAGCCAATTTAGTTGACTTAAATATTCTCTAAAATTAGCTAAATTCATACATTACCGTATATACCAATATTACAACAAGAGAGGGTTATGTGATTATAAAAATCATTATTGTTGGCTTGTTAGGCTACATGATTTACAACTTGTTTAAAGCATTAGTGCTGATGAATAAGAATGACCCAAATCAACCGAGTATGTCAAAATTCATTGGCCGCCGTGTGATGACATCAGTCGTCATTGTTATTTTACTTTTAATCGGCATCTTAACTGGCTTTATCACACCAAACCCAAGACCCTTTTAAAGAAAAAAGACACTCATTAACGAGTGTCTTTATTACGCTTTCTTGTCTACCGTCTATATAATATAAACAAACACAAACAGCATTACCCATACCACATCGACAAAATGCCAGTACCAACTTGCTGCTTGAAAAGCAAAGTGATTTTTAGGAGTGAAATGACCTTTAAATACACGTATTAGCATGACTAACAGCATTATTGTACCTAAAGTTACATGCATACCATGAAAACCAGTTAGCATATAAAAAGTGTTACCATATATGCCTGACGTTAAATAAAGCTGCATTTCATCAGCATAGCCATGAGCATATTCTAACCCTTGGCAATACAAGAAAACGACACCTAACAATACTGTTAATCCTAACCAAAACTTAAGTTGAGGACGTTTGTCTTGTTCCAAAGCAACATGTGCTAAATGCGCAGTTACTGAAGAAGTTAACAGTAAAATGGTATTAATAAGAGGTAAGCCATACCAGCCCATTCCTGTAGTTTCAGTACCATCAGGGGTTTTAATCAAAGGCCATTGTGCAGTAAACTCTGGCCATAATACTTGCCAAGTCATTGCGTTGTTGCCTTCGCCACCTAACCACGGCACAGAAAACGTTCTTGCATAAAGCAGAGCACCAAAAAAGGCAGCAAAAAACATTACTTCTGAAAAAATAAACCAACTCATCCCTTGACGAAACGAGTTATCCATTTGATGGCTATATTTTCCTGACATCGATTCATTAATAACATTATTGAACCAGCCAAACATCATATAAATAACGGTTACAATACCTGCAATTAAAATATAACCACCAAGCCCCGATGTTCCATTTTTAATATCAGTTACGTAATTTGCCGCACCGATGGCAATTAAAAACAATGCGACGGCACCAACTATTGGCCAATGGCTTTGAGCGGGTACATAATATGTTTCATATTCTTTTGTTGTCATAACTATTCCCCTGTGTTCAGCGCTAACGCTTGTGGTTCAACTGAGCTTGTAATGTCGTACAAAGTATAAGACAAAGTTATTGTCGATATATCTTCAGGCAGTTCAGCATCTACATAAAATTGCAGTGCCATTTCGACATCTTCACTTGCTTTAAGTGGCTGCGAGTTGAAACAGAAACACTCTATTTTTTGAAAATAAATCGCTGCTTGTCCTGGCGAAACCGAAGGTACGGCTTGCCCAACTATATCTTTCAGCGATTCATTTTTAGCGTAAAATTTTACTAATTTCATTTCACCGGGGTGTACTTTCACTTCATTTATCATAGGCTCGAACTGCCAAGGGATGCCCTTAGCTGTCCGGCTAATAAATTGCACAGTGATCGTACGGCTTTCATCAACACCATCTTCATTAACTCTCGCGGCGGTTGTTGATGTTTTGCCGTTTAACCCAGTAATATCACAAAACACGTCATACAATGGCACTAAAGCAAAACCAAAACCAAACATCGCGAACACCACCAAAACCAGTTTTTTAACCGTCTTTGTCGTATTTACTTTTTGCGTAGTTGGCATTTTGTCTTGCTCTGTGCTCATTATTGTTACCTATTGACCTTTAATATCTTCAGCCGGAGGCGGTGTTGAAAACGTGTGATATGGCGCAGGACTTGGTACCGTCCATTCTAAACCTTGAGCACCTTCCCATGGTTTAGCATCCGCTTTTTTACCACCCTTGATACACTTGATCACTACAGCCAAGAAAATCAATTGAGATAAGCCAAACGCGAAGCCACCGATACTAACCCATTTGTTGAAATCAGCGAATTGCAATGCATAGTCAGGAATACGACGAGGCATGCCCGCTAACCCTAAGAAATGCATTGGGAAGAACAAGATATTGACTGAAATCAGTGAACACCAAAAGTGTGCCTTACTTAAACCGTCGCTATACATATGTCCTGTCCACTTAGGTAACCAATAGTAGGCTCCTGCATAGATAGAAAATAATGAGCCAGTCACTAATACATAGTGAAAGTGAGCAACAACAAAATAAGTATCATGGTATTGGAAATCTACTGGCGTCAATGCCAACATCAATCCTGAAAATCCACCAATTGTAAATAGAATTACAAACGCAATTGAAAATAACATTGGTATTTCAAAAGTCATCGAACCGCGCCACATTGTTGCTACCCAGTTAAAGACTTTAACACCTGTTGGTACAGCAATTAGCATGGTGCAGTACATGAAGAACAATTCACCAAATAATGGCATACCGGTAGTGAACATATGGTGTGCCCAAACAATGAACGATAAGAATGCTATCGACGCTGTCGCGTATACCATTGAGCTATAACCAAATAATCTCTTACGTGCAAACGTTGGGATAATCGTTGAGACAATACCAAATGCCGGCAAAATCATAATGTAAACTTCAGGATGACCAAAGAACCAGAAAATATGCTGGAACATCACCGGATCACCACCGCCTGCGGCATCAAAGAAACTGGTGCCAAAGTAGGTATCAGTTAACAACATGGTTACCACCCCAGCCAACACCGGCATAACCGCTATTAACAAGTAGGCCGTAATGAAAAATGTCCAGACGAATAGTGGCATTTTCATGTAGGTCATACCTGGAGCTCGTAAATTCATAATAGTAACGATGACGTTAATCGCGCCCATTATTGAAGATATCCCCATAATATGCACAGCAAAAACAAAAAATGCCGTACTACCATTTGAGTACGTAGATGAAAGCGGTGCATAGAAAGTCCAACCAAAGTTTGGCGCACCTGATTCCATAAAAAATGAAGAAAGTAGGATAGCAAACGCAAATGGTAATATCCAAAAACTCCAGTTATTCATTCTAGGTAAAGCCATATCCGGCGCCCCAATCATCATGGGGATCATCCAGTTAGCAAAACCTGTAAAGGCTGGCATAATGGCACCAAATACCATAATTAAGCCATGTACTGTGGTTAACTGGTTGAAGAAGTCTGGCTCCATCAATTGTAAACCAGGCTGAAATAACTCAGCCCGAATGCCCATAGCCAGCGCGCCACCTACCAATAACATGATAAATGCAAACCAAAGGTAAAGCGTACCTATATCTTTATGGTTGGTTGTGTATAGCCAACGTTTAATACCCGTCACTTTGTGATCATGATGATCGTCGTGCTCATGCGAGTCGTGAATAGCTTCTGTAGTCATTATTCTGCCTCCCTACTTAGCACTTGCAGCATCAACATCTGCGGGTTGTATAACATCACCAGTATTGTTACCCCAAGCATTACGCTCATAAGTAATTACTGCTGCGATATCGGTTTTAGATAATTGCGCACCAAATGCGGCCATCGCTGGATTCTTCTTACTACCATTAACGACCATATCGATATGGGCATTAACGTCACCAGTAGTAAGCGGGCTACCAATTAACGATGGAAATGCGGGTGGTATACCTGCACCAGTTGGTTGGTGACAAGCGGCACAAGCTGTAGTGTATACTTGCTCGCCCTTAGCCATCATCTCATCTAGAGTATATTGCTTTGCCAAATCTTCTGACGGAGCAGTAGCTTTCTCAGTAACTTCTTCCACCGCTTGTTCGACAACGTCTGCCGCTGCTTGTGGTGCAGCACCACCAGAAACACTTTGAACATCAGCTGCTTGAACTGCATCGCCTGTATTATTACCCCATGCATTACGCTCATAAGTAACAACAGCTGCAATTTCTTTCAAGCTAAGTTGCTTACCATAGCCTTGCATGCCGGTACCGGCTTTACCATTAAAGACAATATCAATATGCTCACTAACATCACCAGTCGCAACTGGGCTGCCTTTAAGTGCAGGAAATGCGGGAGGTAAGCCTAAGCCTGTTGGTTGATGACATGCAGCGCAATACGCCATATAAGTAGTTTCACCTACCTGCATCAGTTCATCCATCGATAATGAAGCGTTCAGTGAAGCGGCTTCTGCTTGAGCAGCAGCTGCTTTAAGCTGATTTTGTTCCTCAATCCAGACGGCATAATCAGCTTCAGATTTAACCTCTACAACTACGGGCATAAAACCATGGTCTTTACCACATAACTCTGCACATTGGCCACGATAAATACCTGGCGTTGGGACATTTGCCCACGCTTCGTTAATAAACCCTGGATTTGCATCTTGTTTTACCGCAAATGCAGGTACCCACCAAGAATGGATAACATCATCAGAGGTGATCAAAAAGCGTACTTTTTTATTGGCAGGAATAACAAGATGCTTATCTACTTCAAGTAGATAATTTTCGCCTTTAGCCTCACCAGCACCGTTTTGGTTCTCGTACTGCTCCCGTGGTGTTGCTAATACAGAATAAAACTCTATATCTTGATCAAAATATTTATAGTGCCATTTCCATTGCGAACCTGTGATTTGAATTGTGACATCTGAATCATCGTTATTTTCCATCGTAATCAAGGTTTTAGTGGCAGGAACTGCCATTGCGACAAGAATAACTATTGGAATTACTGTCCATAAGATTTCCACTTTTGTACTTTCGTGGAATGATGCAGCCTCAGCCCCCTTTGACTTGCGATGAAAAATCATCGACCAAATCATCGCGCCAAACACTACGACACCAATGGCGGTACAAATATATAACGCCAGCATATGTAAATCATATACCTCGTTACTTACATCAGTAACACCTTTAGTTAGATTTAACTGAGTTTCCGCCCAAGCCATACTAGAAATTAGCATTCCCAATGGTAGCAAAAACAGGTTACGTCTCTTCACTCGACATCTCCTCTGCCCTTCTAAAAACAAAAAACACCACTAAGAAATCGGCCCATTGCGTAGTCCGGCATTCAAAGTTATTGGCTATTCTTTGTTTAATGATTGACGTAATTTGCCTCAGCAAAATTACGCTTTTTATTATTATTCATTATTATTTTTTGTACACTTTCTGCCCTAGAATTACTCAAAACTTGATCTAGGTCAAATCATAATTTGAGCAATGAAAAAATAAATACTAATAAATTCAATAGAGTAACAACTCTAACCAAGCTGAGTGCCTTTTGGCTATAGGGATTGACAAGTATGAGGATAGTGAAATATTAACCAACAACCAATGGTTGATAATCAAACAAAAAAGGGGCGTTTTTTATACAGTAATTTATCTGTAAATAAGATAAAAAGAGAGGTTCAGGTTTAATAAGTCAGTAAGAAATAATATTCATCAACAATCAAACCTGATATTAACTGTAAAGCTGGTAACTACATCCAATCAGCGGAACGAATCACACCAACAGCGATACCTTCAACATTAAAGTGTTGGCTCGTTAAGTCTACTTTTATCGGTGAAAAATCTTTGTTTTCAGCATGAAGGTATACAACATTGCCTTCGCGTTTAAAGCGTTTAACGGTTACATCATCTTCAACGCGTGCAACGATCACTTGACCATTTTGCACATCAGTAGTCTGGTGAACTGCCAATAAATCACCGTCTAAAATACCGATGTCTTTCATGCTTTCGCCGTTAACTCTTAATAAATAGTCCGCGGCTGGATGAAATAAATTACCATCAATTTTATAGTGATCTTCTACATGCTCTTGCGCCAGTATGGGTTCACCCGCAGCTACTCGCCCAATTAAAGGCAAGCCGTCTTCTTCAATAAACTCTTCGGCTAATCTAATGCCCCGCGATGTCCCCGGTAGCATATCTATATAGCCTTTTTTAGCCAGCGCCTTTAAATGCTCTTCTGCCGCATTAGCCGACTTAAAGCCAAAAAAATCTGCTATTTCCGCTCGCGTTGGCGGCATACCGGTCTCAGATATTTTTTCTCTTATCAGATCAAATATTTGCTGTTGTCTTGGTGTTAAAGGGCGCATGACATTCCTGTTATTCTGTACAGTACAATATACTGTTAGTATATACAGCCACAAAATAAACGCAACAAGGTTTGTTTAATCTCACAAATCAGTTAGTAACATTGTTGTAACCGATGGATTATTGAACAAAAAAGGACTTTGATAAACGCTCAAAATTTGGATGGTTATTTCAATAGCTTAAGCTATAGTTATTCATGCCTATGTAATTTATTTACAGGTTAGTTTGCGGCTCTAATATATGGATATAAGATTATATGAACAAAAAAAGCCCCTTAGCAACGCACTGTCAGCCTTGCTAAACGATTTAATACACTGCGTGTAATAAAATAAAAATGAAACTCAATACTAATTATCGCGTTGGTCATATCATCTCCATCACAATAGCAGTGACCCTTTTACTTGTTTTCATTAATGTAACTTATGGCACTTTATTGTTTCATAGCGTAGTGGAGTTATTCTGTGTCATCATTGGTATCACTACCGCCATTGTGGCGTGGCATACCCACAAACATACTCAAAATTATTTCCTGCTTTATTTGGGAATAGGTTATTTTTGGATAGCGTTTTTAGACTTTTTTCACATGCTAACATTCCCAGGAATGCCCTTTGTTAATTTATCAACAGCTAATATCACCCTACATTTTTGGGTTTATGGTCGCGCACTGGAAGCACTAATTTTATTATCTGCGCCGTTGTTTTTAACGCGTCAATTTAATGCATTAAAAGTCTCTGCCGTATTTCTTGTGATCTCATTTTTGTTTTCATATTTTGCCATTAACCAAGACTCGCCATTATTTTTTATTGAAGGCCAAGGGTTAACTTCAGCGAAAGTATGGAGTGAATTTGCGATTATAAGTGCATTGTTCGTTGCAATGGTTTTTTATTGGCGAGCGAAAGTATCAATAGCATCTAATGTTCGTTTATATATTGTATTATCATTATTATCGACCATATCAGCTGAATTCTTTTTTACTCAATACGTTAATGTTTATGGTATGTCTAGCCAAATCGGGCATCTCTTTAAAATAGCCTCCTTTTTGATGATATATTTCGCCATTGTCCAAACGATGTTAAAAGAGCCATTTTCATTTTTAACTTTAACGGCGCAATCTTATAATGCGATACCGCAGCCTGCTATCGTCATTGATAACACAGGCATGATAAAACAGGCAAACTTAGCTGCTCAATCGACATTTACCATTCCTAGCCGCAACAACGTGCACTTTCATGCGATTTCTCATGACCCCAGTATTAGTGAAGTAAATTGTGAAATTTGTCAAAAAGCTGCAGCAGGCGAAGCGCTGCCAACAAAAGTATTTGAAAACTTAAGAAATGGTTGTTCGTACTTAATATCATTAACACCATTACAATTTACTGATCACAACGCAGGTTTTATCCAAATCGCATTTGACGTGACTAAGCAAGTTGAAGAGCAAAGAAACCTGCTTTTAGCCGGAACGATCATTAATAATTTATCTGAAGGTGTAATGATCACCGACGTTAATTCAAAAATAATCAGTGTAAATAAGGCATTTACACTGATTACCGGTTACGCAGAGCAAGAAATTTTCAATAAAACCCCTGGTATATTGTCTTCTGGTCGTCATAAAAAAAGCTACTATGCTGCGATGTGGAAACAGCTGAATAGTCACGATTATTGGAGAGGCGAAATATGGAATAAAAAAAAATCAGGTGAAGAATATCCCGAGTTACTTTCGATTAAAGCGTTGAGAAACGAGTCAAACGATTTAACAGGTTACATCGCGGTATTTACAGATATAGCCACCTTTAAAGGCGTTGAAAGCAAGCTGAGGTATCTTTCATATCATGATGCATTAACAGGATTACCCAATCGATTAATGTTCAATGAACACTTAAATATGGCGATAAAACACAGTAAAAGAACACAAACAAAATTCGCGCTATTTTTTGTCGATCTCGATAACTTTAAATCAATCAATGATAGCCTAGGTCACGCTGTCGGCGATGATGTTCTTATCAATATCAGTAAACACATAAAAAGTATCCTTCGTGACAGAGACATAGTTGCCCGTTATGGCGCGGATGAATTTTTAATTTTAGTCGAAGACATTAACATTAACGACAACCTTTCACATATCGCTGAAAAACTTATTAATAGTTTAGCGTCACCCATTCATTATCATATCGACATACCAATATTTACCAGTGTCAGTATTGGTATTTCTATTTACCCTGATGATGCAAGCTCTACCGAACAGCTTGTTCAATATGCAGATAGCGCGATGCATAACGCAAAAGATGCGGGAAAAAATAGCTTTGCGTTTCATTCTGTTGATGACAATAGAAAAGCACAACGAAGATTACTATTAGAAACGAAACTTAGACAAGCGCTTGAAAAAAATGAAATATACGTTGTTTATCAACCTAAAGTTAATGCCAGTACTTATGAAATAACCGGCGCAGAAGCATTAGTACGATGGAAAAGTACAGAATTAGGGGAAATATACCCCGACGAATTTATTTCTCTTGCTGAAAATATCGGAGAAATTCACAAAATAGGAGAATTTGTCCTACATCAAGCATTGGCTCAAGTAAAAAAATGGCGAGACTTAACTAAACAAAATTTATCGGTAGCGGTGAACTTTTCATCTAAGCAATTCACTTGTAACAATCTAAACAAAACCATTGAAGCAGCCCTAAATACTCATGCATTGCCAGCAGCGGCGCTAGAAGTAGAAATAACAGAAAGCTTACTACTTAAAAAATCCAGTGATATACACATGTTATTAGACTCAATATCGGCACTCGGTATAAAGATTTCGATAGATGATTTTGGCACAGGTTACTCTGCACTCAGTTACCTTAAAAACTATCCGATTAATGTGGTGAAAATTGATAAGTCATTTGTTGATAATATTGTGGTGAGTCACCGAGACGCGATTTTAGTAAAAACCATTATATTGATGGCTCATGGCTTAGGTATGACAGTGGTAGCAGAAGGCGTAGAAGATAAAGAGCAATTGACTTATATTCAAAATGAGCAAGGAGACATCATACAAGGCTATTACTTTTCTAAACCATTAAAAGAAAATGATTTTATTGCCTTATTGAAAAGCTGGGATGCAGACCAAATCAAAACCGATAACGCAGTGGATTTATCATTAATTTCATAGACTTGACATTAACAACTCGCATAAAAAAAACAATAACTACGAAAAACACGGTAGACCTACTTGCACTGCTTATAGCTAAATGATACTAATAAAATAAGTATCATACATGGAAGTAGCTCAGATGGTAAAAACACATGCAGACCAAGTAAATATATCATCCGCTCACAAGCTACTTTCTTGTATCAACTTTACTAATGTATTCGTTTTTAAAACACCGCTTGCTAAGCGGGTACTTCCCATCATACAAGTAATGTCTATTGTTCTACTGGTTTTATATGCTGTAAACACATGGCATACAACGAATCAGCTTGAAGAACAAACTAAAGCTTTTCTTTCGTCACCAAAAGTGAATGACTTATATTTCTTAGACTTTCGATTACTTAGCGATAAATTGCGCCCGCATGAAAAATACCGACTGGCAAAAGTTGTTGATGTAACGGGTGACGTTGTCACTTTACTCTACGGCAGTTTTTTCTATTTAAGGCAACAAGCCGTTGAAAAAAGTATTAAATTTGGTCAATTAAGATATAAAGATTACTTTGAAACCAAGCGATACAATTTTACCTTAGCGCAATTAAAATCAATGGAAGTATCCAATGCTATTTATATGGTTAAACGGCCAGTCTTAAATAAACTCTTTGGTAATTTTGTTAATCCTGCAACGCTACCAGTGTCGAATAAAATTTATATTCCAGGTAAGCAACAAAACAATGCTGGCGTCGCCTTTCTTAACATTCCTAATGGCGAAACTAATCTAGATAGCGCATTCTCTCAATTTAGCCAATCTGCTGAACTGGGTTTCGCGCCGGGGCAAGTCAACCTAGGCGAAATGTACATCAACGGTAATGCCGTTAACAAAGATCTTAAAAAAGCATTGTATTGGTTTGAACAAGCCGCTTTACAAAGCCATAAACCCGGCGTGTTGAAATACGCTATTGTTTGTCAACAAGTTAGCACATGTAACATTGTTGATTTTTACGAACGGCTAATTTCCGCAGGCGTTAACATCAAAATAAGACGGTTAGACTTTTCCCTCACCAATGAGAGTTAAATAATAATCACGGCTTATATTTCTTTATTCTGTAAGCCGTATTCTCGCTCACCACACACCATAAACCTGCTTTATTGCTCGCTTCTCCGTTGGTTGTCATTTAGACCACGTACTGAAAAAACACTCATAAACTTGTAAGTTTTTACACTTCATTTATACTGTGTTTATATACAGGTATTTTTATGGATAAAATAATAGAACGATTACAAAATCAACGTTTGTTATGGCGCGGTACTGAGCGAAAAATGGCAATTGAAGTCACAACATCAGGATATCCTGAGCTTGATCACAAGCTACAAGGTGGACTGCCTCAAAGTGGCGTCGTTGAAATTAACACCCCTATTGGTATCGGTGAAATACGCTTGTTGATCCCCTATATAAAACAAGCAATAAACACTAGGCTATTGGTCTTTATTGCTCCTCCTGGCATCATTAATGCTGAGCATTTTTTTGCGCAAGGACTTAACGTAAATCAAATAATAACCATCCACCCTAATTCCCATCAAGAAGGGCTATGGGCGGCAGAGCAGTGTCTAAAAAGTGGTGCCTGTCATGCGCTATTACATTGGCACCAAGCACTAGAAGTTCATCACATCAAACGTTTTCAAATAGCGGCTGAAACAGGTAATTGTTTACATTTCTTATTTAAAGAAAAGAGTCAATATTCGTTATCTTTACCCGTATCCTTAAGCATGAAATTATCACCTCATCATGCTGGCATAAGTATTGATATTCCCAAACGTAAAGGCGGTTGGCCAATATCAAATTTTACTGTTGATATGTCTACACATTGGCCAGCGCTTACCCGAGCCAAAACCGCAAATAGTGTTGTTGCCTTTCCTAGCATTAGAACTCGCTAACATGACACTTTGGTTATATTTACATTTTCCCGCTCTGCAACTCGACTCCCTGTATGCGACACACGAGCAGCATGCGCTGGTTATTGTTGATGGTCATAAAAATACCATTGTTCAACACAATCAAACAGCGCATAAACACGGTATTAAAAATGGAATGGGCTTAGGCACTGCGGCGTCGCTTTGCCACGACTTGCAAGTACACCCTTATAAAATAGCGATTGAAAAAGAAAAATTGGCAGAAACAGCCCATTGGCTTTACAGCGTCACTGCCGACATATCGCTATTTGAACCCAACGGCATATTGCTTAAAGTCAGCAATATGCTGAGTTTATATAAAAATTTAGAGCATTATTGGCAGACATTACACTCACATTTAAGTTTGTTAGCCTTAAAATATAACTTCGCCACTGGCTACTCCCCTTTAGCAGCTCGGCTATTGGCTAAGGTTGGTGTTAATCAAATCATTAGCAATCAAGAAAACTTAGTTGAGCATCTTCATCAACAATCTTTGTGTCATACCGAGCTCTCTGTCGCCACCATTGAAAAGCTGCGCCGTGTTGGCATAACCACGATCAGTGCGCTACTGAATATTACCTTAACCGATCTCGCTAAACGTTTTGACCTCGAACTGGTTAATTATGTTGGTCGGTTAACAGGGCAATTAAAGCATCCGCTTAATTTTTATCGACCATCGGAAGCGTTTAAACACCGATTAGAATTACTGTTTGAAATTGATAACCTGCAATGGCTAGCAAAACCACTGAGTATTTTATTAACTAAATTGGAATATTTTCTCAAAAAACGCAACCTGATCACCCATGAAATCACCTTATTATTACACCAACGAGATCATGGCGATCTTGAACTTACTATCCACTCAGCACAGGGAGAATACCAAAGTCAAAAATGGTTAACGCTTTCGCAGCTAACCGTAGAGTCGATAAAACTACTTGCACCTGTGCAAAGCATCACTTTACTCGTTAAGCATTCCATGCCGTTAAACCCGCTGGTTGAGGACTTATTCTCAACCGCTAAAGGGGTTTATTCTCCAGAAGAGTTGGTGTCTGTTTTACAAGCAAAACTTGGTAAACAAGCCGTGCAAGGCATGCACTTAACCGAAGATCCTCGCCCAGAACGCAGCACAGAAATATGTTTGCCACTGAGCCATACAAGTTATTGCCAGCATCAAGCATACAAATTGCGTCCCAGTTTATTATTACCAAGACCACAGCGCTTAACGGAACAAGTAGCCATCATGCAAGGTCCGGAAAGGCTAGCCACTGGGTGGTGGGATGGCAATCCTATGGCGCGGGACTATTTTATCGCACAAACCCCTAATGGCCGATGGCTGTGGATTTATAGAACCGCCGAAAAGCAATGGTTTTTACACGGGATTTTCAGTTAACGAGTCGCTTATGTCAGGACAATATGCCGAACTATTTTGCCAAAGTAATTTTTCATTTTTACAAGGTGCTTCACATGCCGAAGAACTGGTTATACAGGCTGATGCATTGAATTATCACGCATTAGCCATTACTGATGAATGCTCTGTCGCTGGTGTTGTTCGTGCGTATACCGCCATCAAACAGCATAACCTAGCGCTAAAACTGATTGTCGGCAGCCTATTCAAGCTTAATTCAACGTTGCAAGTGCTGGTGCTTTGCCCTAATCGACGTGCGTATGCTGAGCTATGTCGCATTATTACTAATGCCCGTCGACGCGCAGAAAAAGGAGCATACGCGCTGTCTAAGTGGGATCTCACTTCCATAAACCATGGTTTATTGATCTGGCTTCCTTTAGGTTCAGATTCAGGCTCAGATTCTAATTCAAGTGCAGATCATGAGTGGGGCATTTGGCTGAAAAAACATCATCACCAACGCCTCTGGATTGGCTTACAAAATCACCTCAGTGCCTATGAAAAGCAGTACGCTCAACATTGCCTAAATTTATCTGAAACCTTCGATATTCCGATCACCGCTTGTGGCGGTGTGTTAATGCACACAACATCTCGATTGCCTTTGCAACACACATTAACCGCCATTCGTTATAACACTACGGTCAATAAGGCTGGTAAGCATTTGCTGGTGAATGCTGAACGTTCATTACGCAGTAAAGACACATTAGAAAAATTGTATCGTTCGCAGTGGCTAGCCGAAACCATAAAGATTGCTAAACGCTGCTCTTTTCAATTAAGTGAACTGCAATACGAATACCCAAGTGAACTTATTCCTATAGGTAAAACGCCGATGGGTTATTTACGGGAACTGGTGGTGCAGGGCATAAAGACTCGTTTTCCTGACGGCATTGACGACACCATTGCAGCCATTATTGATAAAGAATTAGCTTTGATTGAAGCACTTAACTATCCGTTTTTTTTCTTAACCATTCATGACATTGTGATGTTTGCCAAAGCTCAAGGCATTCTCTATCAGGGGCGAGGCTCTGCAGCAAACTCCATTGTTTGTTATTGCTTAGAAATTACCGCTGTCGATCCACAAAAAATCTCAGTATTGCTGGAACGTTTCATCAGCAAAGAACGTAATGAACCGCCCGATATTGATGTCGACTTTGAACATGAACGCCGCGAAGAAGTGATCCAATATATCTACCAAAAATATGGTCGGGAAAGAGCCGCGCTCGCCGCTACCGTAATTTCTTATCGCTTTAAAAGTGCAGTACGTGATGTCGGTAAAGCCTTAGGAATTGCAGAAACACAACTCGATTTTTTTATCAAAAACATAAACCGACGGGATAAAACTTCAGATTGGCAAACACAAATAGTCGATCTTGGCCTCAATCCAGGCTCACTAATTAGCAAACAATTCATTGCTTTAGTCAATGAAATCATCAGCTTTCCCCGACATCTTTCGCAACATGTCGGGGGCTTTGTAATTTCATCGGGTCCTTTGTACGAATTGGTGCCCGTCGAAAATGCCTCAATGGCTGATCGCACTGTCATCCAGTGGGATAAAGATGACCTAGAAAGTTTAGGGCTACTTAAAGTGGATATACTCGCCTTAGGTATGCTAACCGCGCTTAAAAAATGCTTTTCGTTAGTCGAAAAATTTCACCAACAACGCTTAACTATCGCCGATATTACTCGTAAACAAGACGACCCTAACGTGTATAGCATGCTCCAACGAGCCGATACTGTAGGGGTTTTTCAAATAGAATCGCGGGCACAAATGAGTATGCTGCCTCGGCTTAAACCCGCCACCTATTACGACTTAGTCATTCAAATTGCTATTGTTCGACCAGGTCCTATTCAAGGGGATATGGTGCATCCATTTTTAAAACGTCGCGACGGTAAAGAGGCCATAACCTATCCTTCACAAGCGGTTAAGGAAGTATTGTCTCGCACATTGGGCGTGCCTATATTTCAAGAACAAGTGATCAAACTGGCGATGGTTGCTGCGGGGTTTAGTGGCGGCGAAGCCGATCAACTCAGGCGTGCGATGGCAAAATGGAACAAAAACGGCGAATTACTAAAATTTAAAGCCAAACTCATTGATGGCATGCAAGTGCGAGGTTACAACGCTGAATTCGCCGAGCGTATTTTTCAGCAAATCTGCGGTTTTGGAGAGTACGGATTTCCGGAAAGTCATTCCGCCTCTTTTGCCGTATTGGCCTACGCGTCAGCATGGCTGAAATATTACTACCCTACGGCTTTTTACACAGCCTTGTTAAACAGTTTACCCATGGGGTTTTACAGCGCCTCACAACTGGTTCAAGATGCCCGTCGACATGGCATTATCATATTGCCGATATGCATTAATCATTCGCAATACGATCATATTGTGACACGCCATAACGATAAAGAAACACAGACTGACACACTCGCTATTCGTTTAGGTATGCGTTTAATTAAAGGCTTTAGCTCCAAAGCAGCAAAAACATTAATACGCCATCGCCCACCAAGTGGTTTTAGCGATATTAAGCAATTAAAAAATGTCGCCATCAATAACAAAGATATTGAATTACTCGCCTCTGCAGATGCGCTAAAAATATTATCCGGCAACCGTTACAGCGCCCGTTGGTCAATCATGAATACGGAAAACAAATTGCCTCTATTTGCAGTAGAGACCGACAACAGCAAGCAATTTAACTATAGTCCCAGCGAATTTGATACCTTAATTGAAGATTATGCTGCAACAAGTTTGTCGTTAAACACTCACCCGATCACCTTGTTAGAAAGCCTAAACCTACTTGGCCGCTTTACTCGCATGAAAGATCTCACCGATAAAGCCCATCAATCCTTGGTCTCTGTTGTCGGCGTAGTAACAGGCAAGCAATCACCTGGTACCGCAGGCGGGGTGACATTTTTCACCTTAGAAGATGACACCGGTAATATTAATGTGGTGGTTTGGGCGGGTACTGCCAGAGCACAAAAACAAGCCTATCTCACTGCCAAGATACTCAAAGTAAAAGGAATTTTAGAGCGTGAAGGTGAAGTCATTCACGTTATTGCCGGTAAACTGATCGATCTTTCCGCTGAAATGGATAAGTTAACGTCTGCTTCTCGCGATTTTCATTAGGGGCTGTTGATCTTTCGAGATTGTTTTTGCAGCGATTTGTTGGGTATTTGTACCAGGCAGAGCCTTTGTCATGTAGTCATTCTACCTAAAAAGGTGATAACGCCGTAAAAATGCTCAACAAACGTTGCCCAAAGGGTTCGATTAAAAGCGTTTTACTCTTTGTTGAGTAGTATTTGCTTAGAATGACTAGGCTACACACTACTCGCCGTGATTAAAACGCTTTTATTTCGAACAAAATTTAACCGCGAAAGAGCAACAGCCCCTAATATTTAACCGCATTCTGTACTAAAACCAAAAACATCAGCATTTCATCAGACTTTTATCACATAACAATCAATTAATTTATCAATAAGTTCGTAATAGTTGATAGTGAACTTTTAACGCAGGACATATGATGAATCTAGGAAAAATTTTAGCGCTGTTCGTACTCGTAATAGCCAGCCATAAGGGTATGGCGACACCAACAGAAAGTCACCGCATCAAAACCATTGAAATTAAGTCAACTATCGCCGCACAACAATTAAACTTTAAGGTGATTTTACCACAAGGATATGACACGCAAAGTGAGAAAAAATATCCCGTGCTCGTGACTGAAACCGATCAAGGACGTTTAGCACTTATTCAACAACAACTCGATTGGCTAAGTCATGTTGATTTTGGCCCTATACCAAAAATGATCATTGTCTCGATGCCTAATATCAAGACCAGTAAAAAGATAAAACAAAAAAATGCGGAGGCATCGGGCGAAGATACGCCGTTAATCATCAAGGTATTGAAACACGAGCTTTTACCTTACATTGATCAGGAATTTAATACTCAGCCGTTTCGTATTATCGAAAGCTATTCAACGTTCGCCAATTTGCCGCTCGGAATATTGGCGCTAAAACCAGAATTATTTAACGCGTATATCAGCATAAGTCCGGCGTTAGTTTTAGATAAATCTGGATTACTTGAGCAACTAAAAACACGTCTTAAAGCGGATCCATTAGCGTATAAAAACTTGTATGCCAGTCTCGGAGATATGGCACAAAATAAACCGCGCTTTGCAGAACTTGAACAGCTATTGTCTGCCGAAAAAACGCAATTGAGCTGGACCTTGGCTGATTTAAGTGGGGTAAATTACTACACCACCGCCACCACAGTTTTGCCGCAAGCATTAGAAAAGCTATTCGCCGACAGACAACCTAAAGATATTAGTCAGTTTATGGAAACCGGCGTTAAGGGAGTGGAAGATTACTTCAAACAATTGCAGCAAAAATATGGTTTTGAAGTATCACCAATTTCAACCCTGCACGATCTTGGTCAAATGCAATTAGACCATCAACAATATCGCGCTGCACTCTCAACATTTCAACGTATCACCACCTTAAAACCAAGCAGTATTTACTATTTAACCTTGCTGGCTAAAGCTCAGCATAAAAACCAACAAACAGACTTAGCCAGCGCGACATTGGAACGAGCGTTAACACTGGCAAAAAATGGTCAGTATCCAAGTGATATTGAATACGTAAAAGCACAAATTGCGTTACTGAATTAGCATTAATTCTCGGCGATCTTTAACAAAGTTTTCGCTCAAGAGTTTTTGTTGCTGTGGCAATATATCCGTCATGATCAGGGCACTTTCATTTAAGTGCCCAACAATTTCAGCACGGTCATCTTTAGGGGCTAACCGCCATACGTTAAACAGCTTATCTTGAAAGTATATTGCGTTATCGCGGAAAAAATAGCGCCATTGTAGTTTCACCTCGGCAACGGCATTAATAACATGAAACTCACCCGCTACCAATTGGTGTAATCGGCCTAATGAATCATTAACAATAAGGGTTTTGGCGGCTACTTTTTGTGCCCACCGACTTGCCCCCTGATGTTCTAGGATATAGCTTAAATCGTCGACATTTAAACTCACTATCGTCGGCTGCTGATGAATCTGCATCTGTAACAACAGCTGTTCTACACCTTTGTCATCTTTATACCATTGAAAAATTTCACTCACCTTTTCCGAAAGCATAAGTGGGCGAATGTTATCGTTAGTTAAGTTCAGAATGAATAATTGATTGTCAGCCAAATAAGCCAACTTATTCCCTTTTAATGACCAAATATAACTGTCTACACCCGTATCATCATGAGTTAATTGCCGTGTATTACCCTGACTGCTTAACCATACTTGCTTTTTCCCTGAACGGGTAGAGATCACGCTAACATCTGCAGTACCCGGTCGAAATTGTCCATTTGACTCTATAAACACCGAGCGTGCAACAGCGTCACTATTATTGCTATCTATCAAATTTGATTGATAAACATCCCAATCTGAACGCCCCATTTCCACAATCAAACTCTGCAGCTGATAGGGAATGGCGTTATAAAGATTATCTGATGCTAATAATGGATATTGACCGCTTTCACCGTTAACGCGATACCAATGAATTTGCTTTTGATTCGCCAATATCACTTGCTGAGAGTTTTGCCAATGCGGCCACAGGGTCTGCTCATTGGCATAAGGAAGCAACCAATCATGGTTAGCGTTAAATTCACTGCCGGTAAGTGTGCCTATATTCAGCTGTCGTTGCTGCTTTGCACTACTCACAACCGCAAGTTTATTTTCGTCGGCGAAATAGGTAAAACTTTCAATAGACTGAGGCACGTTAACAATACTTGTTTCAACATCATCGCTAAGCCTCAAACGCACCAAGTGTTGCTGGGCGTTTTTGTTTTCACGTAAATACAATAAGCTTTGTGAATCTATCCAGTAGGGAGAGTGCAGAAAATCATGACGGCAGGCTTTAAGCTGTTGCGATTGCTGGCTATGTAACTTAACCACCATTATTTGACTACATTTATTGCCGCCTTCAAAAGTCAACAAACCATAAGCAAGCCTTTTGTCATCGGGTGAAAATGCGATTTGCCCTTTAAATTTTGCCTTTGTTATTAATATCGATTCTTCGCCGCTGTCGATATCGTGCAAGATAAGTTGTTCGTGATCGGCTGACAAACCGCGAATAAATGCCAAGGTTTTACCATCATTTGCGAGTGTCGCCGCGCGCTCGGTATAGTCGCTACTGGTGATCGGGATAATGGTCGTAAAATTTGAAGTTGTCTGCGGATACCAATACACAATGGCGAGCATGGTTAACAACATGAACCCTATTGCAAGGCTCAATCGACGATACGGTTTAGAGGGTTTCTGACATCCTACAGCAGATGGAACCTCGCTTACTCCGGTGCGCTCATTCACAGAACCATCGCCACTTCGACATACAGCTACTAAACTGTAGCCTAATTTAGGGTGGGTTTTAATGATGCTTTGTAATTTGGCGCTATCATCAAACACTTTGCGTATTTGCGCAATACAGCGTTGTAACGCATTAGGGGCAACAACTACGTCTCCCCAGACCTGCTCTAAAATAGTTTGTTGTGAAATGACTTGGCCGTTGGCATCAACCAACACTTTCAGTACTTGCAGTGCTCGTGGTTCTATTGAGCGTATTTGCTGTTCAAGATGAACTTCGCCACGCTGCCAATCAACTTTGTAGTTGTTAATCCAAGTAAATGTCATTAATTTCTCTAAAATTTAACCGCGCGATAATCGGGTTATTTTTTTATACAGTGGTCTTTTTTAGTATCTTCACTAGCCGTATCACTACAATAAGGCTCAACAGGATCAACCGTGAACTCCATGTCGGAATATTCTTCCCCGGTAATGCGTTTCAGCTCTTTTAACATCGCGGCTTTTTTTTCTTCAGTTAGCTCGCCCTCAATGCCCGCTTCAATCTCATATCCGCCATCTTCTAGCTTCTTAATAGATAAGTCGGGAAACATAAATTTTTCAGGCTCTGGCTGAGCAATGTAGTAAAGCAAAACACTGGCAATTAATAAGCTCGCCGTCATGATTAAATATTTGATATTGATGTTGTGTTTAGTTTTCTTTATCAATACCACGCTCGGCAACCACAGGTAACCTTTACGTTGCACGGTTTTAATAAATTGCGGATTTTTCGCATCGTCGTTAAGTATTTTACGCAATCGCGTCATAGTGTTTGCTAACGAGTCGGGACCCACGACAGTGTCGGGCCATAGCGCATCAATCAGTGCTTGCTTACTCAAGGTTTTACCATTGGCGGCACAAAGAATAACAAGTAGCTCCAACACCTTAGGTTGTAATACTAACGCTTCACCTTCGCGCGTCACTTGATTTTGGCTAAAATTAACAATAAGCGAGCCCGTACTAAACGGAGCCTGCATTAACTGAGTAACCGTTAATGTTTCATCTGCAGAATTATCGCTATTAATTGTCATATTTTTCATTAAGTTAATGGAGGATATAATTTGGATAGTCAAAAGTTAGAACTTGTTAAGTGCTATTTACTCGCTTTTTATCCCATTTTTAATGATAAAGCCTACCTGCAAATAAATAAACAATTAAGGTAGATATGAAATTTTTAGCACGATTGACAATTTTATTAATTTTACTCTCTTTTTATAGTCAGGCTATAGTCATGCGCCATGACATCAATGTGGATAGATACCAAGTAAAACAGGCGCAATATCCAAGTGTTATTGACCTAAACTTTTTAACCGGAACACTTATTGCTCCGCAATGGATATTAACCGCCGCTCACGGCGTTCCTTATATGCCCAGCAAGCAGGAAGTGATAATCAACCAGCAAACATATCAAGTTGATTTCATCATCAGGCATCCAGAATACAACAAAGATAATCTCAGTCATGACATGGCATTATTAAAGCTAAACCGCCCAGTAGCAAATATTGAAAGTACCCCTGTTTATAACAAGACCGATGAAAAATCACAGCATGTCTGGTTTGTTGGCAGAGGAGATACCGGAAATGGTCAAACCGGTATTACCGGCTCGGCGACTGTATTGAATCATGCAGAAAACATTATCGACAGCGCAGAAGGCTTATGGATCACCTTTGATTTTGATGCGCCAGAGAATAACGCATTGCCATTGGAAGGAATAAGTGGTCCGGGCGACAGCGGGGGGCCAGCATTCATCAATACGACGACAGGTTTAAAAGTAGCGGGCGTCAGTTCGCATCAACGCGATAATGACAATGGTGAAGGATTATATGGCGTAAAAGAATATTACACCCGCACGAGTGCACATCAGCAATGGTTAGCAAAAATAATGAGCAGCTCAAACACTGAATTAACAAAACTCGCCATTAAACGACCGACTTATACTAAAGTAAAAGCGAATGCAGAAGAAATCACGGCGTTAATAGGTCGATATCAATTAACCGATGGCACTGACTTTTACCTTGAACCCTGCGCCGAAACCGTCTGTTATCGCTGGGGAAATTCTACTCGTCAAACTGAGATCGCCAAAACCACATCAGCGCGCTGGTTTGCTCCCGCAATCAATAGAATGTTTACCGTGCACACTGAGAACACTGGCAAGGTTAACCACATCATAATGCATGACTTTCATGGAGAACGAACATTAACCAAGCAAGGTGAAACTCAAGTCACCGCATTGAAAAACAGGATCAAAACGCGAGGCAGAGAACTGCTGACTCATGTAGAGCCAATATGGCCGAAAAAAGCAATCGATGCAAAAATAACAGGCAGCGTGACCATGTCGTTTTCTATTAACACCGACGGCAGCGTTGATAACATTAAAATAATCGAATCAACGCCAAGCGGCATGTTTGAACAAGCGTCAATAACCGCGCTTTCGCAATGGCAATATGCCGAACTCGATACACCGCTAACCGATGTTAAAACTAAGTTTGATTTCACCTTATAACCCTTATGCCCCTTATGACACGAATAAGCAAGTACAGGGGAAGACGACTCCCCTTTACTTTCACTTACCCCTTCAGCATTAAAAAGCATCTTTGCCGCGCTCTCTATATCTGCCAATGAAAGCGTTATCTCAGTAAAACGCAAACTCCATAAATTTATGCTTCCTAATGTTTTGAAATTATGAAATATTTAACCCCATAACTTCATCTAGTTACCAACCCAAGATAAAAGAGAAATACATGAAGGTAAGCCAGACAGTATTCACGATACGTTCCGCGTTTGCAGAAATAGCGTCTATTGTAATAGGCGTATTGATTGCTTTAGCTGTAAATGAGTGGAATGAAAATAGAGTACATACTGCAAGGGCTAACGAGGCGATTCAAAATATCGTGAATGAACTTGATTCTAATATTAAGTTTATTGGTATAGTTAATAAAAATAATAAAGCCGTTATAAATTTATTAGAAAATGAAAATAGCGTTCCTGCCGATGAAAGCAAAGACCAGCAGTTTGTACCAGGACTACAGATACAAGATACCGCATGGAAAACACTGCAATCGACAGGTGTTGCTGAATACATTGACTATGCAACGCTATATCAAATATCTAATATTTATGCCCTTCAGGAAATATATAAAAATCTGGGCTATCAGTTGATTCAAAACATTGCCAATCATCGTTCCTTAATTGCAGCTATCAATCAAAGTAAACCAGAGTCACGCGATGGAAAATCATTTGATGGTGAGTTCTTTCTTAGTGATATGACCTTAATTGCACAAGTTGAACAAGCGCTGTTAGATAGTTATAAAAAAACCTTAGCACAGCTGAAAAAGCCGATGTAAACATTACCTATTTTACTCATCGCTTGTCACCAACAATCATAATTAGCGGTTAACAAAGCGATGTTCATGTCGTCAGAGAGAATATATTTACAATGAAAGAATTAACTAATTTTGAAGATGTTAGAGAAGTAATTGGTGAGCCAAACCCCGTTGCAAGTAAGAAAATTTATACGTGCTTAAATGACAGAATGAAAAACTTCATTTCGTCATCTCCTATTATGATGTTATCCACTGTCGATAGTGATGGCTTTCCAACGATATCGCCCAAAGGTGATGAAGCAGGCTTTGTTAAAGTTTTAGATAATAATACTTTATTGATTCCTGAACTACGCGGTAATAAATTAGCCTTTTCCTTAGCGAATATCGTACAGCAAAATAAAGTGGCTTTGATATTTTTAGTACCAGGAACCGTTGAATCACTGAGAGTTCATGGTACTTGTCGATTATTAAAGGGCGACGAAATTTGTAAGTCATTGGGATCAAAGTCCCACCAAGCATTGCTCGTTATGGAAATCAAAGTGACAAATGCCTATTTTCATTGCGGCAAAGCGTTTCTTAGAAGCAAAACGTGGCAACCAGATACCTGGCAAGAGAAAATAAAAGTATCATTTGGCCAAGAAATCGCCGACAACATTGCTGAAAGCTCAACATTTGTAGAGACTGTCGATGCTGGCGTAAAAGAAAGGTACGTTACTGAACTGTAAAGCTAAAAATCGTATTTCGGAATGTGTGATAAATAAAAAGGAATTTCTAGTATGTGGGAATACAAGATCATTGATTCGGCAAACGCTGAAAAAGGCGGTTTCCTAAAGGGAAGATCTGTTGAACAAGCTGAGACATACCTAAATAACTTAGGAGTAGAAGGTTGGGAAATTATAAATATCGACTTTCAAATGGACCCTACAATGCCTGGTGGTCCCACTCACTTTCACGGCGTAGCTAAACGAGCTAAATAAAAAGCAAGAATTTTAATTATAAAATCCAAATATATTATCTAACGGACGATATAAAAAGAGAGGGTAAAGGGCCAACATTAAAACAATCGGTATGCTTGGTTGCGCAGAAGTAGCTCTGCTCGTACAGCAACAACATACATCAATCCCTTTGTATGGTACAACGCAAATACACGCAGCAGAGGCAGTTAAACTGGCTATATATTCCTAGCAAGAATTAAAACCATTACACCGTTATATTAGCCATTAATTGACGATTCTAAACGTAATATTTCTTCTTGAATTTTTTCTGCTTGTTCAGTGATCATGGCATATGATCTAATATCTCCATTGCGTTGTGCGAGCATTGCTTCTTCAAGTTTACTTTCATAACGTTTATTCAATTTTTTCAGCGGATCTTTTCTAAAGAATGAAAACATAGTTTTTCACAATTACGGTTGGGTGTAATGCTATACGTATATAAATACTTTTTAGATTAATTTAGTATAGATATTTAGACGCCGTAATATCTGGCAGCAAACGATTCCGACATAAGCCCTGCATATATCAGGAGCCTACATTGAAGCAAATATCGCCACAAACCTGAATTAATGAGGTCTAATGATGAAAATGGTGTATAGCAACGAAAATCAATTTCTTGTCAGCAATATTCAAAACCTTCTTGAAGCGCAAAGTATCAGCACTTTTATTAAAAATGAATTTGCCCAAGGAGCCGTTGGCGAAATATCAGCCTTTGACGCCTGGCCAGAAGTGTGGATTTTCGATGACGCTGATTTTGACCAAGCGCAAGAAATTATTGAGCTGACACAAAGCAAGTTAAACAACGACGATTGGACGTGTCAAACTTGCAATGAAAAAAACGCTCCTGCGTTTGAAACATGCTGGAATTGTCAAACCAGCCGTTTATAACGGGGTGTTTCTAACGGCATTTCTTAAGGTTGGCAAAATTCTTCGACTAACGGGTACTTCGCTATCATCATTCAACAATAATATCGCGCCACTACCCTCTTCAGGTTTATTCGATTTAATCGCCACAATATGATCAAGGTTAACAATATACGAGCGATGTACTTTCAAAAAAGTACTTGGCAATTGCCCTTCTAAGCTTTTTAAACTGCCACTATAAAGAGAATGCTGATGGTCAGACAAAAAGATATCAACGTAATCGCCTGCCGCTTTGCAATACAAAATGGACTCGGTCGCCAGTAAGTCAGTTTTTCCCGCGCTAGAGATCGTTAATTTACTCGGGGTATGTTGTTGCGCTAACTGATCTAATTTAAATTGCAGTTTTGCTAATTGTTGCTGTTCTTGTTGCCGTTTTAACTGCTCTTTGCCTAATTCGTGCGCCTGCCTAACCATTAAAAATGCCATCATGATGGTTAGCAGGTAATAGAAATACATGGCATGAAAAACCTGAACCGTAGCAACAATAATAATGGTAAAAACACCGTAAATAACTAAGTTAATCAAATGGCTTTGGCTGCTGTGTTGCTGATATTTTTTAAACGCCAATATCAAAGAAAAAATAACGGGGATCATGATACAAATCGCCGTTTTAATATCGTAACCGTCCAGCCACCATACTGCACTTAAAGTCATGATGATACTCGCCAACAACCAGCGTTTCTTAATAGACTGTTGGTTTTTATACAATGAATAAAGTACTAAGCTTTGACCAAAAATAAACGCCAAAACTACGATGACTATCAACCTAAAGTCATGCATGGGATAGCTATAATTAATAAGACCTCGAGCAGATTCAGCAAATAGCTGCCCGCTGGCGATAATCGCCATAAAGCAAAGTAAGGCGGGTGATTTTTTTTCTGTCGAATGAAAGGTCAACGCCGCCAAATAAATAGCACCAATGATCAGCGCACCGAATAAAATTAATGACACCAACAGGTTTTGTTTAAAATATCGTTTTGTGTCACCAAATTCACCAAGGCCAATAAAATGCACTGGTTGCTTGAGAGTAAGCAAACCATGATGTGAAGACACATATGCTACCACTTGGTTTTTGCCAACTTTTATCAGTTCTGGCGGCACATAAAAATTGGCGTCCATATTACCGACGTATTCATTTTTCGCAAATGGACTGGGAGTGCCATTGGTACCAAGTAACACGCCATTAAAATACACGGTACTCGACATTTTACCAAAGACATATAAAGCGGATGGTTGCCTCTGGGCAAGATAATCAGCAGGGACATCTAATTCGGCTTTTAACCAAAAGTCGGTGTTTTGCGGATCGATTTCATTAAAACGTATCGCTTTGCAATCAGCTTCTAGAAAAGTTGGCTGGCTGATATCGCCTACTTGAGTCGGGCAAATAATGAGCTTTTCGTCATTAATGGCGATCAGTGATTGCGCACTCACTGCAAAATTAATTGCCATTAACAACAAACAGCACAGACCTGCTTTATACCTACTGTAAAGCACCTTAAAAATACTCAGACCGTTGATCGATTTTTTGCTACCGCTCATCGATTTCACCCATAAATTCAATACGTTTTAAAGATTATCACATGCATCTAACTCTAGATATGACGTTTAATAAACAACATTAAAAATTAACGAACTTTTAGGAATTTCTATGTTTAGAAAAACAATTTCTTCTATAAGCCTTATTGGCGTAATCACAACCTTTATTAGTACTTTCAACTTAGCTGTTGCAACAGAAACAAGCAAAACAATCTATGCCAACGAACACGCTATTATTTTTGAAACCATGGACGGAAAGAAAACCGACGCTTTTGAAGGTTTTATTGAGGTACCTGAAAATAGATCCAATCCGAAAAGTCGTTTAATTCAGGTAAAATATGTGCGCTTTCCAGCAACGGGAACCAAGCAAGGTTCACCGATTATTTATCTTTCTGGGGGGCCTGGTGGTTCGGGCATTCAAACGGCAAAATATCCAAATTTTCGGTTTCCGCTGTTTATGGCAATGCGAGAATTTGGTGACGTTATCGCCCTTGATCAGCGAGGAACTGGCGCATCTAAAACAGCGCCAGAATGCCAATCTAGTATCAGTCTACCGCGAGTAGAAAAAATCAACGAAGATAAAATTACAGAGCTTTATCGCGCCGCTGCATTGGAGTGTTCTGCTTTTTGGCAAAAAAAAGGGGTAGATGTTCTGGGCTACACGACGGTTGAAAATGCTAAAGACATTGACGATTTGAGAAAGCATTTAAACGCTGAGAAAGTAACGTTGTGGGGCATTTCTTATGGCTCTCATCTTGCTTTAACCAGTATGAAAACTTTTGCAGACAATATCGACAAAGTCATTATTGCCAGCGCTGAGGGACTCAACCAAACCGTTAAGTTACCCGCTGAAACAGACGCCTATTTCGCAAGATTGCAACAAGCCATCAATACTCAAGCTGAAGCAGCTAAGCAATATCCTGATATTGTCGCATTGATGAAGCGAGTTCATCAAAAACTTGATACCCAGCCTATGATGCTTAAACTCTCAGATGGTGAAAAAGAGGAAAATCTTTTATTGCAAAAAATGCATTTACAAATAATTGCCGCATCACTTGTAGCTGATCCTCAACGCGGTATCAAACACCTTTTACCACTATACCAAACACTCGATATGGGTTCAGATAAAGTCATTATCGAATTTATTAAGCGTGGCTACTTTAGTAATGAGCCTATTAGCTTTAATGTTATGTCTTTTGCCATGGACATTGCCTCAGGTATCACCGAAGAAAGATTAGCATTAGTTAACCAACAAGCACCTAATGCACTATTGGGCAAAGCACTTAACTTTCCAATGCCTCAGCTGAATAAAGTGATCCCTGGGCTCGATTTAGGTGATGATTTTCGCCAGAGACCGGTGAATGATATTCCGACTTTATTATTAACAGGCACATTAGACGGTCGCACCTATATTGACGCTCAAAAATCGGCCACCCAAGGCCTGACTCACTTAACTCAGGTAATGATAGTGAATGGCGGACATAATGTTTTTATGGTTTCACCTGAAGTAACTCGCGTTATTAAATCGTTTTTGCGCAATGAAAAACTGCACACCCAAGAAATCACAATTGCATTACCCAAATTTAGCCAATAACACATCACATTCTCGGCGGCCTTAACTACTGAGGCCGCTGTTTATTATTGTTCGAAACCAAACTTTGCACTCCTCTATTTCAATTAATAATTCTCATGGTGAATATGATGAAAGAACGCCTTTTGAACATGTACTTAGGTTAAAAGCTGCGCTTGATAAAGCAAACAAATCTTATGAATCGTTTGCAGCCGATAAAGACTTACTGAGCGCTACAACCCCATTGGGGATTTAACTATCGGGTGTATCACTCACCCATCATCAAGTGTAAATTCAAAAATAATTTCATGGCGTTTTTTAGAGTGTAAGTTGGTGTCAAATTGCCATTTAGCCAATGCTTGTTTCGCAGAACGTTGCAATTCGCGGTTAACATCACTTGCTAACACTTCTATATTTTCTACCTTGCCCTGCGTATCGATTTGGTAGGTCAATTTTATTGCGCCTGACTGTTTTTCGATAATGGCTTTGGCAGTGTATTGCGGCATCACTTTGTATTTTGGTGTTAACTCTATTTCTGGCTGTGTTAAACGCGGCACAACAATAACTTTAGCAACCTTAATGTTTAAATCGATTTCTGCACTGGGACTATTACTATTGTCGACTGTTATGGGCGGTTTTATTTTCAAGGGAATATGTGCTGGTTTGGGCGGCAAAACTTGTTTAACCGATATAGCTTTATCCGCTATTTGTTCTGGCTTAGGTTGTTCGAGGTCTATTTGATGACTTACCTGCGACGTTAACATTGGCTTTATTGGCTCGCTAGCAAAATGACTGATAATGGCCAAAAGAGCAAAAGACACTAAACCGCCCATAGAAAATATTGTCACGATGCCAGCAATAGAGAATTTACTGGGTCGATTAAGCGAAGCACCACCGACATCCACAGCAGGTGCTTTAATACTATTTTTGCGTTGCTGATAAAGTTGATTGATCTCTTTATCAATATGGTCAGGGTTCATGCTTGTGTTCCTAGTAAACTTTTTATGTTGTTTCTGGCGTAACGTAATCGACTCTTTATCGTCTCATAGCTTTCATTCGTTAATTGGCAAATTTCCAATACCGAGAAGCCTTCTTGCTGGAATATAAAAGCCTCACGCTGATAAAATGATAATTGTGTAATCGCATAGTTAAACTGCGTTAAACGATCTGCTTCGGAAACTACCTGTTCAACGGGTTCATGTGATAAATAATGCTCTGAAAGTTCCTGCCATTGCCATCGTTGTTGACGTCTTAATTCATCAATTAAGGTATTTCTAGCGATAGTAAATAGCCAACTTTTTACATTGGTATGCTCATTGGTTGAACGTGTCGCATGCATCACTTTTAACCACACCGATTGAATAATATCTTCAGCAAGCTCTTGGTCTGACTGACTTAAAACATAGTGATAAAGTGATAAGTTAAAATGCTCTACCAGCAAAGTTAAATATTTACTATTGCCGGTAGAGGCGTAGCTTTTCAATGCACGTTCAGGATCGATTTGCGGATTCAACCAACCTTTGATCATTGACGGTAGCTTCAAATTAATTCCTTTATATTTGCTGATTCATATTAAAATCTAACTGCACAGTAAAATTTTTCTGCGCAACTTGCTTACCATTCACTGACTTGGCCCGGTATTTCCATTTTCTTAACGCTTGCTTGGCGGCACTATCAAATACTCGCTTAGGCTGTGAATCAAGGATATTGATATTAATTACTTCACCAATAGCATTAATATCAAACGCCAATACTACCCAACCTTCAGTACCATTTCGAGCCGCATCAATGGGATATTTAGGGTTTACTCTAACAATTGGTCGTGCGTCATTATCGGGCGCATTGCTTAACTTCCCTAAATCTGTATTTTGCCCTTCAATCGTTAGCCCTGTCGGCTTGTAAGTAAAGTCGGTATTTGCCTCAATGTCATCGGCCACCATCTTGGTTCTTGGCATAGGCTTAGGCGGCACTGGGGGCTCAAAGATTTTTCGCACGTAAACTTCTGGCTTAGGTTGTTCTGGCGTTTGAAAAATATCGATAACCACAGGGGGAGCTGTTTCAACAATTCCAACCTGATCATTACTGATCAAAAAAGCCATAAATGCGAACAACGCAAATGTTGTCGCCCCCGCCAATGATAAAGTCGCAATAAATTTTTTCATATGTTTCCTCACTAATGTAGTAATTAAAGAGGTGTGATCACACAGCAAGCAGTTGTTTAAAATACTTACTTATCAATAAAACGACGGAAGGGAAAAAATAGGGTTAAATAATTTTTAAAAATTGTTAAGGAAGGGCTAGGTTAATGCAATGATGACCGTTAATTGTTGTCAACATAACCATAATAGTTACCCAGCAACTGTTTTAAGCTGCCATCTTGTTTCATTTTTACAATCAACAGATTTATTTCATTTATAAGCTTTTGAGTCTTATCAGAAGACTGACAAATTAAACGATCTTTGACTGAAGTAATTGGCGTTGCTTTGTCATAATTAAGTTGCTCAAACATAACGGGAGGCAGGTTGCGTTTTAAATCGAGATAATAATCAGCAAAGGCGTCTATACGGCCTAGTTGCAACATACTCATGGCACTGGTCGAATTATTCACTGTGACCACTTGGTTGTGTGTAAGTATTGTGTAATTACCGCCGTATACATAGCCCCTAAGAAGTGCTAACTTTTTTCCCTTAATATTATGTTCGTTTAATGGTTCTTTGGCTAAGTTAAACAAATAGGCATCAGCCATATTAAAGTGTTCACTGACGATAATATCAAAAGGTGGATTCAAACTATTGGTGTCACCAGGAAAAACGCAGTCAACTTTGCCATGCTCAAATAATAAAAAACCTCGGGCCGTGGGATAATAAGCATTGGTGATTTCAACATCCTCAAGATTTTTTAACAGAAACGTCATTAATCGATTATAAGGTAACGCTGGTTCTTCTGGCACTTGTACACCTTCGATACGAATACGTGCAAAAGCAATCGGCTCATTATCTTGTGCCCAAGCAAGATTTAGCACCATCTCATGAAAAATAATTAAAATTAGAGTAAGGATTTGTCGCATTGAAAATTGCATAGTTATAATGCACACCTGTGTTGTTTTCATCGATATCTTTATTCACTAAGTATACGCTGAATTACTCAAGTTATGACTAGATGATGATCGGTGTTTTATTGTTTAGCGTTAAAGTGAACATCGAGTCTTTATAACAAAAGCATTTAGTATGATTTGTCTAGCCTTCGAGCTATTCATCACAATAATTCACCGTTGTTGTCATAAACTTAAGGAGTCGAAGTTTTCGCTAAAAATTTATTTATTTCCGCCAACATTTCATCGAAAAAAGGATTATAAGTTAAACGCTTGAGTACTTTATTGCGATTTAAGTTTTGCTCGGTTCTTTCACCAACAATCACCTCCCTGGCTTGTTTACATGCGCTAAACTTATCCATATCGGTAAGATAATGACTGCAATTTCGATATTTGCCGTTAACGCCATAATGCGCATTGGCTGGAGAATTGGTTGGCGCGGTATGAGCAATATCATAAACGGACTGGCACAACTCTCCTTTAGCACAGCTTGGCACAATAATATTTACGGTACTCGGTAAATAAGCATTGACTCTGTCTGGGTCACCATAATAAATAATTGTGTCTAAGCCCGTATGCTTTTTGATAACAGGATCATGCCACGCCCGCATCAAAGCCAACGTTGCTTCGGTTGCTATGGTTTGATCATGTTCACTTGCAACAACAAAAAGCGGAATATCCGCTATTATCCTATCAGGAACAGTGCTTTCGCGCACGACGCGCTCCATTAATGTATTGACCTGTGCGGCGGCATTAAAAGGAAATGATTCATATTTGGCAAAATCGATGTCTGCTTCTTTTGCAAGCCAATCAACAAAAGGAATATAGTCAACGTATTTTGCCAGCCACGCAAAATTGCTTTTCGCCTTTAAAGCAGGTGACCATAAAAATACTCCTGCAACTTTATTATTTGCTAACTTATGGGTCATAAAATAATCTAAAATCAACGTTCCACCAGTTGAAAATCCCCCCAGATACACTTGATCAAAATCTATCATGGCTCTTTCTATTGCGTAACTCGCTGCTTGCTGCCACTGTTCGAGTTCTACATCAATAAGATCGGAAGCGGCAGTACCGTGACCGGGTATCAATAAAGTTCGAACATTAAAACCCTGCTGATAAAAGTAAGCAGCTAATTCATGAAATACATACGGTGAATCGGTTAAACCATGAATAAGTAATATACCTTTGGCATGATCAGCGCGGCGCAATTCAAAAGGTGCGATCAAATCACCCACCGTTGTTATTGCTGTCCAGTCATTTTGCTTTGTTAATATTTCAATGACTGGTGTCACGATAGGGCAGAGGCGACTGGCTTGGGGGTTCCGACTTTTGATCCGGTTGGTGGCGTAATCGAGATATTGACGGTAAGGCTGTTGTTTATCATAACTAAACGAGAACTCTTGACCCGACAATACCTTATTGGCAGTGCGCAACTCCCCCGATGCCATTAAGTGTTCGATGCGCGAAAAATCATCATTGATTTCGATGCAATTTGGCATATTAGTGCCTGACTCAGGTAAAGCCGCTGCGACCATCCCAGAAACAAGAAGCATCAAAACTAACGCTCCTGCCGCTAAAAATAATTTCATCCTAAAACACCGATATGATTTGGTTTTGCTAAGTTGCGCAAAATGTCAGAGTACCAACAGAGTATTACTAATGATAATGCCATATGCAGTCTATTTTTTAACGATAATTTTGCATCTTTTGAGGTAATAGTAGAAAACCAACCATTAACGACAATGTAATAAAACTACAAATTGAGATATAGCGTGTTGAGGACAAAAAAAAGCCGATAGTAAAACTATCGGCCGATTAGCTATGAGGAAAGCTAGAATATACAAATTATAACAACAAGCGTTCGCTTAGGAACAAGTGCATTATAGAGCAGCTACTCTAAGCTTGTAAAGAAAAAGTGTAATTTATTTACATGTTTTGCGTTATTAAATTACTTTTTCCTGTATAAATAAATTAATTATCAATACCCAAAATTAAAAACCCCCTAATTAGCCTAACTAAAAAGGGGATTATCTAAAGCAGAAAGCTTATATTGTGATTAACTTAATGCGCCTCATCCCAGTTGTCACCAATACCAAATTCAGCGATTAATGGCACTTTAAGCTCAACAGCATTATCCATAATATCAACAAGCTTCGCGGTGGTTGCTTCAACGATGCTTTCATCAATTTCAAAAATCAATTCATCGTGCACTTGCATGGTCATCTTAATACGGGGGTCTTGTTGTTCGGTTATCCATGCGTCGACTGCAAGCATGGCCTTCTTAATGATATCAGCAGCGGTACCTTGCATAGGCGCGTTAATAGCGGCCCTTTCAGCGCCTTTTCTGCGCATGGCATTTTTTGATTTTATCTCAGGCAAGTACAAACGACGACCAAAGATGGTTTCAACATAGCCTTGTTCGGTTGCTTGCTGACGAGTATCTTCCATATAAGTCAGCACATTAGGATAACGTTCAAAATACTTATCCATATATTCCTGTGCTTGATGACGGCCTATACCAAGTTGTTTAGCAAGACCAAATGCAGACATACCATAAATTAAACCAAAGTTGATTGCCTTAGCGCTACGACGCTGATCTGTCGTCACCTCATCTAAAGACACCGAAAATATTTCTGCTGCGGTCGCTTTATGTATATCTCTGCCTTCTGAGAAGGCCGAGACTAAACCCGGATCATCAGACAGGTGAGCCATGATACGCAGCTCTATTTGCGAATAATCTATCGCGACTATCTTCGCTCCCGGCGGGGCAATAAAGGCCTGACGTATTTTACGCCCTTCTTCACTGCGAATCGGAATGTTTTGCAGATTTGGATCGGTTGAGGATAGACGTCCGGTCGCGGTAACCGCTTGCTGGTAAGAGGTATGTACACGCCCAGAGCTTTTATTGACCATTAATGGCAATTTATCAGTGTAAGTTGATTTTAATTTACTTAACCCACGATTTTCCAAAATGACTTTTGGCAATGGATAATCTAACGCCAGTTCTTGCAAAACCTCTTCAGCCGTAGAAGGTGCGCCTTTAGGCGTTTTTTTGATGACCGGAATTTTCAATTCTTCAAAAAGAATTTTTTGTAATTGCTTCGGTGAGCTTAAGTTGAAATTTTGCCCGGCGATATTATGCGCTTCTATCTCAAGTTGAGATAGCCTCATGCCAATTTCATGGCTTTGCTGATCTAATAGGTCGCAATCAATCAACACTCCGTGCTGTTCCATTTTTGCCAATACTGGCATCAACGGCATTTCTATTTCAGTAAATACGCTCAATTGGCCTTTTAACTGGCTCAATTGCGGATAAATAGCTTGGTGCAAACGCAAGGTAATGTCGGCATCTTCAGCCGCATAATGTGCGGCCTTTTCGATGTCAATTTGATTAAACGTCAGTTGTTTTGCGCCTTTTCCGGCGATCTCTTCAAAATGTACCGTGGTATAGCCTAAATAAGCTTCAGCCAAGGCGTCCATGTTATGTCGTGTAGCAACGCTATTTAAACAATAAGATTCAATCATAGTATCAAAGGCGACGCCTGCTAACTTGACGTCGTAATTAGCTAGCACATTGGCATCATATTTTAGATTCTGTCCGACCTTTTTTATCGTGTCACTCTCAAGCAATGGCTTTAATTGCGCGATCACCCAATCACGCTCTAGTTGCTGTGGAGCATCTATATAGTCGTGAGCAACCGGCACATAGGCCGCTTTGCCAGGCTCTACTGAGAAGGACACGCCCACTAATTCCGCCTGTTTATAATCAAGACTGGTAGTTTCGGTATCAAAAGCAAAATACTCGGCGCTGGTTAATTTATCCAACCATTGCTTTAAGTGCGCTTTATCTAACACTGTTTCATATTCAACCGCGATATCATTGTTAACTAGGGCTGGTGTTACTGTGCTTGCATTGTCAGCTGCCGTGCTTGTGCTAGTAGCTGATTTGTCGCCAGCTGTTAACTCTGCCAGCAGACGTTTTAATTCAAATTTTTGATAAAGCTCGGTTAAAACCTCAACATCAGGACTGCTAGGCTGTAAATCACTTACACCTATGGGTAAGTCGACATCCAATTTAATGGTGGCGAGTTCATAAGATAAGGGTAATTTGTCTAACGCAGCACGTAAATTCTCACCAATTTTTCCTTTTACCTTATCGGCATTGGCAATAACTTGTTCTAAAGTATCGTGCTCTAATAGCCATTTTACCGCGGTTTTTGGTCCACACTTTTCGACACCGGGAATATTATCTACCTTATCGCCCATCAAGGCTAAATAATCGATAATTTGATCGGGTCTAACGCCAAATTTTTCAATAACGCCCGGCACATCCAGTTCAACATTGGTCATAGTGTTGATCAACCGAACATGCTCATTAACTAGCTGCGCCATATCTTTATCACCAGTTGATATGACCGTCTCCATACCGATATGAGTCGCTTGTTGGGCCAGAGTGCCGATAACATCGTCAGCTTCTACCCCCTCAATCACTAACAAAGGTAAACCCATCGCTGCTATTATTTTGTGTAACGGCTCTATTTGACTGCGTAAATCATCAGGCATAGGAGGACGGTGCGCTTTATATTCAGGATATAAATCATTGCGAAACGTTTTACCTTTAGCATCAAAAACAACCACAACATTACCTTGTGGATAATCTTTCTTAAGGCTTTTTATCATATTCAACACACCAGTAATTGCGCCGGTAGGTTGACCATCTTTGGTTGATAACGCTTGTAAATAAGGAACATGATAAGCGCGGAATAAATAGGAAGATCCATCCACTAAAATAAGTGGCGATAAGCTAGATTCAATCATGATAAATTTTGTATATAACTATAGAAGTATTAAGGATGCCATAATCGCATTATTCTCTCCACTGCCGTTAGCGAATAAAACGATATATTCAAGCATCATTTGTGGATAACTTTGTTGAAAAACACGACAAAAATCACACCAACTATAAAGCTGCTGCGTTTGTTTTATTATAAATTATTGAAATCATTGAAAAAAGGTGAGAAGTAAATCCTTTTAAAACACAATGTTATTATTTTTATAATTGTGGATAATTTTTATCCTTGCTATTTTCTATTTGCTCAAAGAACAATCTAAATGAAATTAGCGAGGTAAGAGATTACCAGAATTGATGACCATTACCAGACAATTATTAAAATATTTTTAAAGAAATATGACATCTATAAATAACAAAAAAACATAAGCGAGAAAGGGCAACGCTCAGCGACAATATCAAAGTGTTTTTCTTTTTTTCATTGGAAAAATATTTATTTCAATAAGTGTTTTTGAGAAATTTTATGTTATCAATAGCCCTATCAATTTTTAATAATTATAAGCTGATGCTTAATACTGTGATTAATGATAATTTTGCAACCTCTCCATCAAGACTGTTTGCGGAGCGTCACTCTAAAAGGACGTATATATTGTGGAAAAAATTCTAATTTTCGGTAATTCTGGATCAGGAAAATCGACACTCGCCAAAAAGCTAGCTAACACTAAACAACTCGCTCACTTAGACTTAGATACTTTAGCTTGGCTGCCAACATCTCCACCAGAACGCACTACTATTGAAAAAGCATACGCTGACATCAATAAGTTTACTCAGCAACATTCCAACTGGGTGATAGAAGGTTGTTATAGCGATCTGCTAACATTGTTGCTTGATCAGGCAAATGAAATTATTTTTATGGATTTAACCGTTGATGACTGCATCAAAAATGCCAAATCTCGTCCGTGGGAGCCTCATAAGTATCCCTCAAAACAGGCACAAGACGAAAATTTAGCCATGCTGATTAACTGGATAAAAGCTTACGAACAACGCGATGACGTTTTCTCTCTTAGCGCCCATCAACAATTATTCGACAGTTTCCAAGGAAGAAAGCACCGCTATATCACTAATATCAGTGCACAATAAACTAACACGCCTGTTTGCCGACATAGCACCTAATAGACAGTAATGTGGCGTGAAATTAGTTTGCCGTCAAATTATCGTTATTAGCGGCCAAACTTGTTTTCAATTCAATTTTATCTTCTTCTGTCGTCTCGGTGTCACCAAATGTCGATGAATAGCTACCGACATGGTGACTGCTTAATCTCACTAACCGGTCTGAGACTACGGTATATTTTGATACTCTTGAACCTTTAGCCTTCATGCTCAAGACAATATAAGCGCGTCCTTTGCCCTGATAATCTAAAGTAGTTTGAAAGGGAATACCTTCGTCATCTATCAAAATTTGATATTTTGCCGAGAATTTTTTCACATATTCTCTGACTTTTTTATCTTTGATGACGGCCTTTAATGGTAATTCAAAATTTAATTGTCGGACCATCTGCCCTTGAAAATCCACTTGCTGCTCATCAATAAAAGTAGCCTGACTAACACGACGAGCGATGGCCTTATTCGCTGATAACATTTCTCTGATCGTGGCGGCACGTAAATCATTTACCGCATTTAATGTCGGCGTATCTGCGTCTTCATTTTCAATTCTTAATTGTGCTTCAAGCTCAATATTCTTGATCACTTCTTTGCTATAAGTCACTTTCAGGCCTTTGGCATTATCATCTAACCAAACTGTAGCTAAGCCTTTTTTGACATCTTCGCCTGCATCTCTAATTTCAGTAAAAGAGGATTCAAGTTCAGCAGAAATTGCCTCCGTACCTTGCAACCGCTCTAAGGCAGCGTTTAAATCATTTAAGCCGTCTGCATAAGCATTGCCGATTACCGCGGTCAATAATAAAAAGACCCGAGATAAATGCTTTCGTTCGATAAGTGCGAGAGTCTGAATTTTGGTTTTAGTAAACATTGATATATTTCCGTATAAAATACATTAGAAATTGACGCGTTATAGCTGACGTAATAAGACAATGTATATTGATTAAAGTGCGATAAAATTACTAGAGAAATTATCGAATTGAAAAGCTTTGATACAAATTTGTTGCATTGTGGCACCTTCGTAATAAGGTGCCGTTAACGGCAAACAGGTAATTTTTATGGGTTGCCGTTATAGGTCCAATAGAGAAAAATCAACAATAACAGCAAAATAAAACGATAAATCATGGGAAATTTTTTATCATCAACTTGAGTGTCAGATGCCACATTATCAGTCACATTTTCTGGCTGGTTACTGACTTCCTGATGCTCAGTCACAGCAGCGATTAAACGATAACCAACCTTAGGAACCGTTTTAATAAACGTGGGGCTGCGAGCTTTATCACCCAAAACTTTACGAATTTGACTGATACTAGCGGAAACTACATCTTCGCTGACTTCTTTATTGGGCCAAACTTCGTCTAGCATAGTTTGTCTGGTGACATCTTCGCCTTGATATCGAATTAAACACAATAATAGTTCCAAAGGAACCTGATCCAATCGTGCATGCTCAATTAAGCCCTGCTCACTTGCTAGCGCAATAGCACCGGTTTCTGTGTTTAATAGCCAGTCTTGCAATTGAATCATCATACCTGGATCAACCTAACGTTTGTATAAAATTTTAACCACAAACATCATCGTACAGTTTATTGGCAAGCTGTTGCAATGTTTCCGCGGAAGGATGTGTATGCGCATACGTTCTCAGCCCATATATTCCCATAACAAAATATTGCGCTAACTGCTGGCTATTTTTGTCTGCGGCTAACTCATTTGCTTGTTGAGCATATGCAAATTTATCGGCTATTGCTTGCTGCCATAAAGTTAAATTATCGGAAATAATCATTCTTATTTCGTCATCTTGTTCGGCTATTTCGTTCAGTGCTTTAGTTAACAAACATGCTTGTGCGGCATCACAACTTAAACATTCAATGACAATGTTATCTAGATAGGCTTTTAACTGAGCTAATACCGGAGCTTCGCCCGAAAAAAATCGCTCAAATTCAGCATGACGATCTAATCGATACTGCTCAAGCGCCGCCAATAACAAACCTCGTTTATTGGTAAATGCGCAGTAGATAGAACCGGGATGCAGCCCCGTTGCTTTCGTTAAATCTTGCATGCTGGTTTTGCCATAACCTTTACGCATAAATGCCGTCATCGCAGACCTTAATACTTTTTCTTTATCAAACTCAGCATTTCGCATTAGTCGTTCACATACCAGAAAGAATTTCGACTATTATACTTAATATTGAGTGATCATTCAAAAATAATACTTGAATGTTTATTCAAAAAACATTATCTTGAACGAATATTCAAGTATGGGAAACCATTATGACTGATATTTTATTTCAACCTTACGCTCTAAACGATACGATTACCCTGAATAATCGTATATTGATGGCACCTTTAACTCGCTGCATGGCTGATGATAACTTAGTCCCAACTCAGTTGATGGCAGATTATTACGCGCGAAGAGCTGAAGCTGGTTTAATTATCTCTGAAGCAACAATTATTCGCCCAGACGGTCAAGGTTACCCAAACACACCCGGACTTTTCACTGCTGAGCAAATTAAGGGCTGGCAAGTTGTTACTGATGCTGTACATCAAAACGGCGGTAAAATTTTTGCGCAGTTATGGCATACGGGACGAGTTGCACATCCATTTTTTTATGACGGCACTGACGTTATAGCACCTTCGGCAATTGCGGTAGAAGGAAGTGTTCCGCGTATGCGTGAACTCACTTATCAAACACCTAAGCCTGCGACAAAAGCAGAAATAGCCACGTTAGTGAATGACTATGCTCAAGCGGCAGAAAATGCCATAGCCGCTGGTTTTGACGGGATTGAAATTCATGGTGCTAATGGTTATTTAATCGACCAATTTTTACATCATGACAGCAACCAGCGCACCGATGAATATGGTGGCAATCCAAAAAATATGAGTCGATTCGCGCTTGAAGTGGTTGATGCCATTATTGCTCGTATCGGTAATGAACGCACAGCGTTAAGAGTTTCTCCTGGGGCATATTTTAATATGACTGGTGATAGCCGTGATCGTGATGTGTTTGACTACTTGCTACCTGAATTAGAACAACGCAATTTAGCCTTCTTGCACATTGGTATTTTCGATGACAGCATGGAGTTTGATTATTTAGGTGGTCAAGCATCAAGCTATGTCAGAGCTCATTACCATAAAACCTTAGTTGGTGTAGGTAGTTATACCGCTGCAACAGCCAGCACTGCAATCACCGATAATAAATTCGATTTAATTGCCATAGGTCGGCCTTTTATTGCTAACCCTGACTATGTCGCTAGAGTTAAAAATAAAGACGAACTAGTTGAATATTCGGATGAAATGCTCACCAGCTTAGTCTAAATAATATTCGTCGACACAATTTTTACAGGTATTGTCGATTTATATGAAGGCCCCTCTAGGGGCCTTCTTTTTATCCCCACCACTCAACCTATAAATATGGAGCGACAACGCCAAAGCCAGCTAGGATCTATTAAGCTTAATATTTGTAAGTAAAAGCTATTCTTATATTTCTTGGTGGTTGAAGGTATTTAACTGGCGAAGTACCTCTAGCATTACCGTGAAAATATTCCCTGTCGAATAAATTTTCGATATAAAGTGCTAATGAATGGCTTTTTTTCCGGTAAGAAATATTTAGGTTTGCGGTTGTCCAAGAGGGAATATGAGCAATTTCGACACCAGGTGACTCAAATTTATTGGCTTGAGTATAATTGTCGTCCCAGTGATCAATAAAAGCGGCCATTTTCCAATATTCATTGAAGCTATAAGCAACGCCTAATTTTATTTTGTATTTGGGGATATCTAGAATTTTTTCTTGGGTATTAATTTTGGTTTTATCAGGGATAGCATAACGAAATGATAGCTGTCCTTGCCATTGCTTAGCCGTCCAGTTCAGCTGATTTTCCCACCCTTTTACACTATGTTGCCCGGTTACAATGGTATTCCAGACACCAGACACCGGATCTAAGGTTTTTTGATAGAAATTTTCAGCTCGCATATGATACATCGCTGATATATTGGCGAATTGAATATCCTGCCATTTAAATGCTTTGCTCCAGTTCAGTTCAAACATTTTCATGGTCTGCGACTCTATTTCATCATCGTCAACGAGATCAAACTCAAAAATTGTTGGTGGGCGAAAAGCTTCGCCATAAGTAAATTTTAATGCCTGACTACTGTCTAGTTGATAAACCAAGCTGGCTCTGGGTAGCCAGCTTGAATCAGTAAAATCTTGGTGGTTATATCTAAGCCCAGCACTTATTTTTATACTACGTTGATCAAACTTCCAAGTTTGAGAATATTGCCCATAAACAGCATGTTTGTCAGATTTCTCTTTATCAGTCGGCCAAGAAGAGGGGGTAATTAATGTAATGCCTTCTTCGGTTTGTCGATACTTTATTTTACGGCCTATTTTTGTACGCCAGGCATCATAGCCTAATATCCAATCTTGATTGTCATTTATTTGATATTGCCATTGAGTTTTAAACCGTATTCGATCAGAAGGACCAATATCCTCTCGTTCTGTAAACAGGGTTAAATCATTATAGTTTTGAGCGTCAGCAGGAATGATGGCGGTAAGTCGATACTTTTCTTTATACTCGCTAAAATAACTGACTTCAATATTGCCCGATAATTTATCAGAGATTTGGTAGTCATTACCGAGAAAATAGTGAGCATAGCCGCGATAAGAATCGTCACCAGTGACGTAATCATAAGCAACCGCTTCAATACCACTGACGTTTTGTGTGCGAGTAATGTTTGAACCCAAATAAAAGTAATCTGTGCGTAATGTTGCATCTAACGTTACATTATCTTCCTTATTTCTAAAGTCCTTAACATTATGATTTCTTAGCGGATCTCTATTTAGGTTACGGCTAAATTCATTATCATCAACAACAAATTCACGTAGCTCATCATAATCAAGATCGCTACTGAAATAGCTTGCAGACAGGGAAAAGTCAGCATGCTTAAACGAATGATTAAATAATACATGTCCATGCTTAGTATTGGCTTCACCAATTAGCATACTTACTTCATTTTCATTCTGATTGAGGCGAGTAATTACATTAATAACACCTTGAGCGGCGTTGCCTCCGTATAGGGTGGAATTTGGACCTTGTAATATTTCAACCCGTTCAATCCTAGCCGACGGAAAATTATTCATTATAAAGGCTTCATTCGCCAACAGGTTTTGTACTTCCCGTCCGTCGATTAACATTAACGTGCCGGACATATTGCCAGTAAACCCTCGCTGTCCACCAGGCAGCCAGCCCCATTGGTAGAAATAATCCATGTTGGGTACGGTTGCTAATATTTCTTTGAGATCACGCCAACCATAACTCTCGATATCTGAGCGTTTTATAACATATACGGTGCCTGAGGAAGATAACCAAGATTCATTTTTGCGTGCCGCCACGGTAACTTCTAAATTTAAGAGTTCTTCAAGTGAAAGTGATAATAAATCCTCGCTTTGCTGCTCTGACGCATTTATGGAAAGACTAAATAATATTAAAAGGCATAAATAGCAGTGATTTACACTACGTAACATAACCAGTTACTCACGCATGACCGTTTTAGTGAGTATAAGCTATAGATCATGAAAATTCATGAACTAATATTCTCATCAAAAAATCATAATCAACAGGTCGTTTAAAAATAATTGATGACCAGTTACCCTCGACTAAACTAAAGAAGGTTTAATACCAAGCAGCTAAGCTCTAACTTTTGAAATAGTTTCAACACGAGTGATTGAGTTACCATCATAAATGAATTCAAAATGAGCAGTTTGTTTAATTTCGCTGACATATTTAGGGGTAAAAAGTGCCCAACATTTTGCTTCTGGATTGCGTACTGACAGGTACGCCAACCCTTGTCGTTTTTGTTTATACAACACTTTCGCTAACTGCTGAGAATCACTGTAGTCATTTGGATGATAAATGCTTTTATGATAAGAGGTTACATCGGCAAAACAGCCTGAAAAATAACAAGTAAGGCCTCTCATGGTGACTACGTCATAGTGAAGTCCTTCAATATTGTTGAATATTTTATTTTGGTGGTACCTTGTTTCGGCTATAGCAGTATCAAATGAATCACCAATGTAAAGCACGCCATACATACCATCGCTAAACCGGCTACCTTCTGGATTAACATGCGTAAAAGGAGCGGTTGCATATGAACAACCATTAATGTGGAAAGGAATATCTTCCTTAGCAATCAAGTTAATATTGCCTATTTCATTCTGAATACGTGGATTTGTCAGTGCTTGTAACTCATACAACAGCTCAAATTCATCCGCACTAGCAACATCATCAAAAAGTGAAATTGGCGGAAATTTAGAATTAATTAATCGGTAGCCTTTTTGTTTGGTTAGCTTAATATCTGGTATATCAGAGAGATTGATCATTACCACTGACCGCCACGCATACTATCAATACGTTTAAAGACCTCATACAGAGAGCCAAAAGAACCTGAAGAGATAATATCTAACGGCGCTTTGCCTTCAAAATAGGGATTATGGTTAGGCATTTTCATGTAACCATAAATATTCTCGTTATTTGAAAACACCATGCGCAACGTTGCATGTATATTGAGAATGTAACTAATACGTTCTAATTGATCTTCAGATAATCTGGCGGATTCTGGTTGCTCTCGATATTTATAAAAAGCAGCCCGAGATATCCTTAAAATATGCTGAATTTGCTCATTAGAACATCCCCATTTTGCAAGAATAGTGAATACCGCCTTCAACCCTACAGATGCTTTAGAAGCTTTAGGGTTTTGCGTTAAAGGCTTTGTAGTTTGTGCAACCATAGTCATTATTCCTCATTGAGAATATATCTTAGAATAGACCTTTATTATAAATATGTCCACAAAAAGACTATTTGACTAAACCTAGATAACGTCAACTTGGGTTGGGTTATCTAGTTTGGTTATAGCAAGCGAGCAAGGAGGTATATGAGGGATAGCACACCGAACATATTCAGTGTGCATGATTTAAAATCAGATAAATTTACGGAATAAACAGCAGTTTTTCGGAGCTCTAAACATGTGAGAGTAGCCTTTCGGTGCTATCAATTCATAGTGACAAACTCTTCAGCCGATGTTGGATGTATGGCAATAGTATTATCAAAATCAGCTTTAGTAGCGCCCATTTTTAAGGCAACCGCAAAGCCTTGCAATAATTCATCGCTGCCAAAGCCTATGCTATGAATGCCGACTATTTTTTCTTCTTTGCCGACACACACGAGTTTCATACGTGTAGGGTCGCGGTAATCTTCGGTGATTGCTTGATAAAGAGCGGTAAACTGTGACTTATACACTTTAACTTGTGACTCACCAAATTCCTTATAAGCTTCCTGTTCAGTTAATCCTACCGTACCAATAACCGGATGACTAAAGACCACAGTGGCAATATTTGAATAATCTAAATGCTCATAAGGTTTATTATTGAATAGACGCTCCGCAAGTCTTCTACCGGCAGCAACAGCAACTGGTGTGAGTTGGGCTCTGCCAGTGTTGTCACCAACAGCATAAATACCGTCAACGTTAGTATTCTGATATTTATCAGTTTTAATATAACCACGTTCATCAAGCGCTATTCCGGCTAATTCAATATTAATGTTGTCGGTTGCTGGCTCTCTACCAATTGCCCAAATCACTTTTTCAACCGGCCCGACACTGCTGCCATTAGTTAAATGCACGGTAAAACGGCCATCACTCATTTTCTCAATGCGTTCAGGAATACTATGGGTGTGTAACGTCGGTCCATGTTTTGCCATTTGTTCAACTAAAGTGTCGCTAAGCATATCGTCAAAACTACGCAGCGGCTTTGCTTTACGTACCAGTAAATGTGATTGACTGCCTAACGCATGAAAAACCCCCGCTAATTCAACGGCAATATAGCCAGCGCCGATCACAGCCACGCTTTTAGGCTGTTCAGTTAATGCAAAAAAACCATCTGAGTCTATACCATATTCGGCGCCCGTTATGCTTGGAATTTGCGGGCGACCACCTGTAGCAATAGTAATATGATCGGCTGTGTATAAAGTGCCATCGACCTCTAAGGTATTTTTATTAACAAATTTGGCAAACCCCTTAATTACGGTGACGTTATTACTGTCAAAACCTCGTTGGTACGCGCCATGGATCCGTTCGATATAAGCTTCTCTATTTTTAACCAAGGTCGCCCAGTTAAAATTTTGTAGTGGCGCATTAAAACCATAATCTTTGGCATAGTGCAGCGCATCAGCAATTTGTCCCGCATACCACATTGCTTTTTTCGGTACACAGCCAACGTTTACGCAGGTACCACCAATATATTTCGCTTCAATAACGGCAACTTTTTTACCATGTTTTGCTGCACGATTTGCAGAAGCAATACCGCCACTGCCTCCTCCTATTGAGATATAGTCAAAATGTTGAGTCATGAAAAGTTCCTGTTGAATTTTATAATGATGTTGTCAGCGTATCTGCGTTACGGTGAACATTGCTTAAATGTACGCTATAAGAAAGGCGAAATTGATATTTTATTACAATTGAGAAGCCATAAGTTCCAGCATATCTTCTTCTAAATATGTCTGAATGGTCTGAAAATCAACTGGTTTGCTATATAAATACCCCTGAATATAGTGACACTCTCTCGCAATCAGGTAACGCAGTTGGTCTTTAGTCTCAACCCCTTCTGCAATGCAATGCATCCCTAAACGCTTAGCAAGTACTAAGGTTGCGTCAACTATCGCTTCGTTAGTTTTATCATGGCCGATGCCAAAAACAAAACTCCGATCTATTTTGATAATATCTAACGGTAATTGTTTTAAATAAGTTAGCGAAGAATAGCCAGTGCCAAAATCATCCAGCGCCAGCTTTATACCTAAATCGGCTAATGCATTCATGGTTTTTATGGCTTTTTGCGGCTCTGAAATTAACGCGCTTTCAGTAACCTCCATTTTCACCGAATTTGCAGGAAGATCATATTTTTCCAGCATTTTAGCGACGAATGGCAACAAACTTTCTTTTAAAAAATGCTGGGCCGATAAGTTTATAGAAAGATACAACTCTGGTCGTAATTTCCGCCATATTTTTAAATCTCGTAATCCACGCTCTAATGCCGCTTCCGTCATTGGAATAATAAGATTCAACTCTTCAGCAACCGATATAAACTCCATTGGCGGAACTATCTTTCCGTTACTCTGCCACCTTAATAACAATTCAACACCAACGGCCTTGCCTATATTGGCGTCAACAATCGGCTGATAATAGTTAATAAATTCATCGTTTGCATAGGCAAGCTTTAATCTTGACTCTTTTTGTAAGCGTTCACTCGCTTCGTAATTCATTCGCTGAGTAAAAAATTGAAAAGTGTTGCGCCCTAATTGCTTCGCATGATACATCGCAACATCTGAATTTCGTAATAACTCGTCAGAATTGGTCGCATCATCGGGATATAGCGCAATACCAATACTAGCCCCGACACTAACGACATTATCGTTCAATGTTACTGGCTGACCGATGACATCAATAATTTTTTGTGCTATTTGAGCCAACTGACCATTGCCACGAAAAGACTCCAATAACACCACAAATTCATCTCCACCAATGCGTGCAACGGTGTCGTCGATACGTAATACTCCCGTCAAACGAAGGGTTACTTCTTTGAGCAACAAATCGCCATAATCATGGCCCAGTGAATCATTAATTTGTTTGAAGCGATCTAAATCGATGAAAAATAGGGCAATAGACGTAGACTTACGCTTAGAATAATCTAACGCATGCTTAATACGGTCAAGTAATAAAGAACGATTAGGTAAGTCTGTCAAAAAATCATAATTCGCTAAATAGCGAAGTTCTTTTTCTGCGGCCTTTTGTGCGGTGATATCAGTAAACACGCAGATATAGTGCAAACTGTTATTGTTGACATTTTTACTGACATTAATATTGACGATGACATGATATTCTTCACCAGCTTTGCTCGAGATTAGTTCTTCGCCACGCCAATGTGAATTTTCTCCTAAGCTTGATAGAAGTTGCTGATAAAATTGACGACGTTCTTTGTCTAACCCTAATAAGCTAGTAGTAAATTCAAATTCTTCATCTTCCCAGCCAAACACATCTCTTAGCGACTGATTAGCGGTGACCTTTTCAAAATTGTCACTAATGATCAACACCCAATCTTTAGTTTGTCTAAAGGCATCGCCATAATATTGCGCTCGTTCTTCATCGACTCTAGCTTGGGTGATATTTGTATATGAACCTGTTATCCTCGTAGGGTTGCCTTCACCATCAACTGCCACAACTTTGCCTAAATCTTTAAACCACAGCCACTTACCCTCACTATTTTTCATCCGATAATTACACGAAAAATTATCAGTCTGATCGCCATGTTGTAAGTAATTTTGCCAATTAGATAAAAAGCTGTCTTTATCGTCAGGATGAATAAATTGTATATGCTCGGAAAATGGATATGAATCAGCAAAATCGGTATAGCCCAGTTCATCAGTTATACGTTTACCAAACATAAGATTGTTGTGGGCTTGCCAATCCCAAACTTCACTGTTACTGCCAGTAAGCGCCAATTGCAGCCTGTTTTCCCTATATTTTACTTGGTCATGAGCATCGAGCAAAATTCGTTGTTGGGCTGCACGCCGCAAATACCAATAAATAAGCAATGCCAATACTACAATGGTGTAAAGCATGTAGGCCAAAGGCGAGGCCCAAGGCGCATAACTCACTTGTAAATTCAGTCTCGTAGCAGCAGAGTATTCACCCGTTATCGGAGATTTAATTCGAACCTCTAAAGCATGCTTTCCAGAAGGTAAGCTTGGAAAAGTAATTTCATTTTTGCTGGTCGGCGGATATTCGACGGTTTTGTCACCGAGTAGGCGATATTGATAAATTAATTTGTTGATGTTTTTATAAGAAAGTGGCGAAAAATCAAAGCGCAGACCAACATCATCATAGTTAAATTCCAAGATGCTTTTGTTATCGATAACCAGCGGTAAACTCATCTCACGAGACAACACTTTAATTTGGGTAACTTTGACTTGTTCAATATCAGCTGAATCGTTATTTTTAAGGGCGATAGGATCAAAAATACTGACGCCAATCATTGAACCATACACAAGCTCACCATTTTTCATTACCGTGTAGGCGCCACTATTAAATTCCATCGCGGGCAAGCCATCTTCTACGGTGTAATTTTGAATATGGTGACTGTCACTATCTAAAACAAAAATGCCACTGTGACTAGAAAACCACACGTCTCCGTCTGCATCAGCCATTACTCCATAAATATTATTATCAATAATGGAGTTACCTTTATGATAAAAATATTTCTGTTCAAAATCAGGTAACGAAAGCCCAACAATTCCAACACTACTAAAGCCTAACCATAACGTGTTATTTCTATCTATCGCCCAACTATCCACATAAGCCCATTCGGTGCCTAAAATACCGGATTGTTTATACAATAAAGAAAACTCTTCTGTATTGACGTTATAGCCCCAGACACTGTCATTGGTTGACATCAATAGCTGGTCACTACCAGGAAGAAAACCCAAAAAACTGAAAATTTTATCGACATCAAGCTTTTCTGAAATGCGAGGGAGATCATAAACCTCACCCGTTATTACCGACATTTTAAAAATCCCAGCTTCTCCTATCCCCCAAAGATAATCATATTTATCTAGATATATATAATATTGTTCTTCTGCCAGTAACGCTTTTGTTTGTTCAGAAAACGGTAAATCAACAATCTTATTCTGCTGAGGATCAAATAACAAAACCCCTTTCGCGGTAGACAACCATAAGCGATGTAAGGAATCTTCAAATAATGTGTATATATGACTACTGGTATACATATTTTTCGAATCAGAGCCGACGTTAAAATGTTCAATGTGACGCTTATCCATGTCTATTAAATTTAGACCATTAGACGTTGCAACCCACAGCTGTTCTGGGTGTGAACTATGTTGACGAATTGACCAGACCTCATTATTACTCAAACTGACCTTACCACCTTGGTGATATTGATAATTTTCAATAATTTCTCGACGGGGATCCCATCGATATACACCTGTAGAATTTGACCCTAACCAAAACAACCCTTGCTTGTCTTTAAGCAGTGAAATTATCCGATCATCGGTAACATTTTTAGACGCTTGGCTTAAACCAAATAAAAAGTTAACGCTCTGATCTCTAGTATTTATAGCTGACAAGCCCTTGTCACTGCCGATATATAAATACTCGTCATCAGCTCTAAATGTCCATGAAGATACGTTGTCGATCACCAGGGAGTAATCAGGTAACGTTGCGCTTTTGTTTATGTATTGTTCAACTAAACTAACATCAAGACCAAATACGCCATCATTACTGCCCAAATAAAGTAAATTATTGTGAATATATAAGTTAAATATTTTCGCGGCTTCAACGAGGTTAAATGCATTTGGATGGGCTATTTTTTCTTTTATTTCAGGTAACTTACGCCACTTTTTGCTAGGAATATGATAAGCAAAAGATCCTACTCGTGTCGCGATGTATAGCACGTTGCCTGATTTTACAATACGATTGATATTGTCCTTACTAGATAACTCCGAAGTCAAATCTAAGATTTGTTGATATTCACCGCTACGCTGATCATATCGACCGACGGTTTTTGAGGTCGCAATCCATAAGGTATTATTGTCACCCTCAATATAGTCAGAAATAAAATAGTCTTTATTGTTTGGATCACTTGCCAAGATAAACTTATATTGATTGGTTTTAGTATTGTAGGTATACAATCCCTTGCCAAACAGGTTGATCCAGATCAAACCGGCACTATCCTGCATTAGGTTATATACGCCAAAATTTGCAAAATCGCCATCGGGCCCAGGCAGAACGCGCACCGAATAGCCGTCATAGATATTTAAACCACTTTCTGTACCAAGCCAAATATAGCCAGCATCATCTTGCAAAATGCTATTAATTGTTCCTTGTGATAATCCGTCATCCACAGACAAATTATCCAAATGTAGATTATTTATTTGCGACGGCACGCTTCCAGCAGCACTAGTGCAAATTAATATAAAGAAAACCTGTATGAAAACCGCAAATATTTTTAGCATGTAAACCCAATATTTTGACATACCTATAAGTAGGACTGTCTTCACCGAAATGATAGATGATGAATTACCTTTAAATTCCATTTACATGTGAGCTAATTTACACCATTACTATTTAACAATACAAACCATTATAGCGTAGATCAATAAAACCAACATTTTTAACAACTTATCAACATTTGTGCGATTTTTTATACAGGTGATCGTTAAATTGATATTTATAATTTAGTTTCAATTTCAATCACACCTTGAATATAGGCTTATAAGGTATTACATCTATAGCATTATTAATTTTTACGCTAGAGCACTTATGAGCAATCCACTATTAACGCTAGGCGAACTCCCTAAATTTTCTCAAATCAAGCCTAAACATATCAAACCAGCGGTTGAAAAGGCCATCGCTGATTGTAAGAGCACCATTTCAGATATATTAGCCGAAAACACGCATTTTACTTGGGATAATTTGGTCGCTAGCTTAGACGAAGTAGACGATGTACTGAGTAAAATTTGGTCGCCTGTTTCTCATATGAACTCGGTGATCAGCAGTGATGAATTACGTGAGGCCTACGAATCATGTTTACCGTTATTATCTGAATATGGCACTTTCGTCGGTCAGCACCATGGACTGTTTGAAGCCTATCAACAATTGGCCAATAATAAAGAATTTTCCTCACTAAATACCGCACAACAAAAAGTCATCACGAACGCCCTGCGTGATTTTAAATTATCGGGCATTGCCTTGAACGATGACGACAAAAAACGCTATGGCGAAATTGTCGCAAAACTTTCCGAGTTAAGCTCGCAATTCAGCAACAATGTGCTGGACGCTACCCATGCCTTTTCTGTGCTTATTACGGATAAAAATGAACTAACGGGCTTACCCGATAGCGCACTAGATGCGGCCCACGAACTGGCTAAAACACATGAGCAGGCCACTGACGAGCAAGATGCTTGGTTATTTACCTTAGACATCCCCAGTTATTTACCAGTAATGATGTACTGTGACAATCGCGATTTGCGAGCAAAACTTTATCGCGCCTATGTCACGAGAGCATCAGAGTTGGGACCCAATGCTGGACAATTCGATAACAGCCCTATTATGGCTGAATTATTAGCGCTTAAGCACGAATTAGCCCAGTTACTTGGCTTTAACAACTATGCGGAAAAGTCGCTCGCCACTAAAATGGCGAATTCACCAGAAGAAGTATTAAACTTTCTGGAAGACCTAGCACAAAAATCAAAACAACAAGGTCTGCAAGATTATGATGAATTGTGTGCTTTTGCTAACAGTGAACACCAGCAACCAGAGCTACAGGCATGGGATCTCGCCTATTACAGCGAAAAACTAAAACAAAGCCGCTATGCTATTTCCGATGAAGAATTACGTCCTTATTTTCCAGAGAACAAAGTCGTCAACGGCCTATTTGAAGTAGTGCACAGACTGTTTGGTTTAACCATTAAACTCCGTGAAAATGTAGATGTGTGGCATAAAGACGTGAAGTTTTATGATGTATTTGACGCCGACAGTAACCTAAGAGGAAGCTTTTATCTGGATTTATATGCCAGAGCGAAAAAGCGTGGCGGTGCATGGATGGATGATTGTGTGGGTCGACGCGAGCAACTCGATGGCACAATACAATTACCAGTTGCCTACCTTACCTGTAACTTCAATAAACCTGTTGGTGATAAGCCGGCATTATTTACCCATGATGAAGTCGTTACCTTATTCCATGAATTTGGCCATGGTCTGCATCACATGCTTACCCAAATTAACGCCAGCGGTGTTTCGGGTATTAATGGTGTGCCATGGGATGCCGTCGAACTTCCTAGTCAGTTTTTAGAAAACTGGTGTTGGCAGCCCGAAGCGTTAACTTTTATCTCAGGCCATTACGAGACCAATGAACCTTTACCACAGGAAATGCTCGATAAAATGCTCGCAGCGAAAAATTTTCAGTCTGCGATGCAAATGCTACGTCAACTTGAATTCAGCCTATTTGATTTTATTATGCATGCTAATTACAACCCTGAGGTGGGTGATGAAATACAGCAAATTCTTGATCAAGTTAGAGCAAAATATTCAGTGGTGAAAGTGCCCGAATTTAATCGCTTCCAAAACAGCTTTAGCCATATTTTTGGTGGTGGTTATGCCGCGGGATATTACAGCTATAAGTGGGCAGAAGTACTCTCCGCTGATGCCTTTTCGCGTTTTGAAGAAGAAGGCATTTTTAACCCCGATGTTGGCCACGCCTTTTTAACCAATATATTAGAAAAAGGTGGTTCAGAAGAACCAAGTGAGCTATTTAAAGCATTTAGAGGACGCGCACCTCAAATTGATGCGTTACTTCGTCACTGTGGAATTCAAGGGTAATACTGATGGCTTTAGAAAATGTTGATGTTGTCTACCAAAGAGCCGCTGACCGCAAAGGCGGCGAATCCGTCTTAAAAAAATTGCTCGGCGACCCCAACAACGATCAGATGTTAACGAAAGTACCTGATGATCGGTTTTTATCAGCATTTACTAAAAAAATCTTCCAATCGGGTTTTGTTTGGCGAGTGGTTGAAAATAAATGGCCAGGTTTTGAGCAGACATTTTTCAATTTTGATATTGAAAAAATTCTGATGATGCCCGAAGAAATGATGGAGAGAAAAGCACAAGACCCTGCAATCATTAGAAATTTTAATAAAGTAAAAACAGTAAAAGCTAATGCTCAGATGATATTTGATGTCCAACACAACGGTTCTAGCTTTGCTGAATTTATTGCACACTGGCCCAGTGATAACATCATAGGCTTATGGGAGTATTTAAAAAGACATGGTCAACGCTTAGGTGGTAACACCGGCCCTTACGCATTGCGAGCACTGGGCAAAGATACTTTTATACTCAGCCGAGATGTCGAAGCCTATTTTCGTGCTCACGATGTGATCAGCGGTGGCATACAAACAAAATCAAGCTTGGCAGCCATTCAAGACAGCTTTAATCACTGGCAACAACACTGTGATCTATCGCTTAGCCAGCTCAGCCGTTTAGTCGCATTTGCGACCGGTGATAATCATATTCAGGCAGAGTCTTAGCATGGCTGACAATGCAATTATCGCGGTTGCTTATTGTGACCAAAGTGATGCCGATAAAGCCAAAAAAATAGCCGCTCTTTGGCAATTTGATTATATTGGTGATCAGGCATCAGCTAACAAACATCCGCAGCTGCAGTATTTATTGCAAGTGAATCATCAACACCTTGAGTTATGTAAACTTGATGAACCTAAACTCGGTGCGATAAAAGTCGACTTTGTTGATGGCGCAGTTGCTCATCGCCGTAAATTTGGAGGTGGTAGAGGACAAGACATCGCCAAAGCTATCGGCTTAAAACACGGCTTTACTCCACATGTGCTAGATGCGACCGCAGGACTAGGTCGAGATAGTTTTTTACTCGCTAGCCTGGGCTGTCAAGTGACTATGATGGAAAGAATGCCGGTCGTCGCCGCATTATTAGCGGACGGTCTGGAAAGAGCTCAGTTAAATATAGAGATAAATCAGCTGATTGGCGACAAGCTCAAACTTATCCACGCCTCTTCCATTGAAAACATGCCCATGGTAGCGCAGCCCGACGTTATTTATCTCGATCCCATGTACCCCCATCGAGAAAAATCAGCACTGGTCAAAAAAGAAATGCGCGTGTTTCAATCATTAGTGGGTGAAGATTTAGATGCCGACAGTTTATTAGCACCGGCGCTAGCGTTAGCAAAATATCGTGTGGTAGTAAAAAGACCAAACTATGCACCGCCTTTAGCCGACCAAAAGCCGTCGACCAGTATAAAGATGAAGAAAAACCGTTTTGACGTTTATGTGAATCTCGCTATTCCAAAAGACAACTAATACTAAGTGAAATAATGAGTTGAATAAATTGAGAATACACAACTAAAAAGTGCCAAGTTCATTTGAATGATCCTACACTGTAATAATCAAATGTCGTGGAATGTATTTTATGGCTAAAGCGTTATGCAAATGGAAGAAAAAGGACATCGAAAAAGAGATCCATGTCCTAGTTCACATTGTTGATAAACCGCGTTTTATTTGCAAAGATTGTGCAAGAGCGGCGCACGATAAAGGTTTTTTATGTAAACCAGTCAAGCTTACTTAACTAGCGTTTACACTCACTTTAACTATTAATTATTAGGTAAATACCATGATCGAAGTTAGTAATCTCATGCCTCCAGGGCAATTACAACAATTAGTTGACGGTAACTTAGTCAACCACGAATGTCCTGAGCTTTTTCAAGATAAAAAAGTTGTATTATTTGCTGTTCCTGGCGCATTTACTCCCACCTGTTCGGCGGCACATTTACCGGGTTATGTAGTTAATGCCGATGAGCTAAAAGCGAAAGGTATTGATGCCATCATGTGTTTATCTGTTAACGATGCCTTTGTCATGAACGCCTGGGGAGAAGCACAAAATGCCAACGAAATAATGATGCTTGGTGATGGCGATGGCAGTTACACCAAAGCGCTGGGATTAGAAATGGATACAGGCGCGTTTGGTGGTTTGCGATCACAGCGTTATTCGATGGTTATAGACCACGGTATTGTTACTAGCCTTAATATTGAAAAGCCGAAAGAATTTGACGTCAGTAAAGCCGAAGTTATTTTAAATTCCCTGTAACCTTTGGGCATAAAGCTAAATAAATTTTTCTATGCCAAGACACAAGATAAGGAGTAATGATATTATTGCTCCTGAATCCATGCCTTTTCCACCAACAAAACCTGAGGTAAACAATGTTAAAACCTGAAATGGTTGTCAAATTGAATGACCAAATTAACTTAGAGTTTTATTCTTCAAATCTATATTTACAAATGAGTGCCTGGTGTGAAGAAAAAGGCTTTGAAGGTGCCGCCGAATTTATGCGCAAGCACGCGTTAGAAGAAATGGATCATATGACCCGTTTATTTACCTATGTCAGCGAAACGGGTGCATTACCTATTTTAGGTGCCATTGATGCTCCGCCACATGAATTTGATTCTCTAGCAGATGTATTTGAGAAAACCTACGAACATGAATGTAAAATCACGGAATGCATTAACGCTTTGGCGCATCAGGCCTTTACCAGCCAAGACTATTCTACATTCAATTTCTTACAGTGGTATGTTGCTGAACAGCACGAAGAAGAGACCTTGTTTAAAAGTGTGTTAGATAAAATCAACCTAGTAGGACACGACGGACATGCGCTGTTTTTTGTTGATAAAGATCTCGCTGAAATGGCAAAAGCAGGTTCAAGTAGTATCATGAACAATACCGCCCCATAGTGTTTACTCACTAACTCCGTAAAGGGCAATTTGTCCTTTATGGTTGTTCAACCTTCTCTGTAATATCCCAAGGATTAGATTAATGAGCACTGCCATTGAAACTGACGTACTTATCATAGGTGCAGGGGCAGCTGGACTGATGTGCGCGGCTACCGCTGGATATCGCGGCAAAAAAGTCATTGTCGTCGATATGGGTAAAAAGCCCGGCCGAAAAATTTTGATCAGTGGTGGTGGTCGTTGTAATTTCACCAATGAAAACGCCAAGCCTGAAAACTATCTTTGTCAAAATCCCCACTTTATCAAATCAGCCCTAAGTCGTTACAGTGCCCAAGACTTTATTGAATTGGTTGAACGCCACGGCGTTGAATATCATCATAAAACCTTAGGTCAGCTATTTTGCGATAATTCTGCCCAAGACATTGTCGATATATTAATGACAGAGTGTGATTGGGCTGGTGCTGAGGTCAAATTACGCAACGAAGTATTATCGGTAAGGAAAACAGAAACGGGTTTTGCTGTTGATACGACAGATAATCATTACTTGTGTGAATCACTGGTGGTGGCCTCAGGGGGGTTAACTATGCCCAAATTAGGCGCTACACCTATCGGTTATAAAATTGCTGAACAGTTTGGCTTAAATGTATTACCTACTACCGCAGCTCTGGTGCCCTTCACCCTGCACCAACATGATAAAGAAAGATTTGATGGACTATCAGGTATCAGTATTCCCACAGTAGTAAACAGCGAAAACGGCGCTCAGTTTAAAGAAAACATCTTATTTACTCACCGCGGACTATCGGGGCCAGCAATACTGCAAATATCATCTTTTTGGCAAGCAGGACAATCCGTTAGTATTAACTTATTACCTGAAACGACAATTCAGCAACAAATAACGCTGTGGCGAGAAAGTCATTCAAAAAAATCACTGAAAAACCAATTAGCAACCTTGCTGCCAAAAAGCTTTGTCGAAGCGATGATCAGCCAACAAGAAATCGTTGACAAAAATATCAATCAACTCACAAACAACGACATTGAGCAATTGGCAGAATATATCCATCACTGGCAAATAAAGCCCAACGGTACTGAAGGTTATCGTACAGCGGAAGTTACTTTGGGTGGAGTCGACACCGATGAGCTTTCATCAAAAACATTTGCCTGCAAGAAAGTACCAAACCTCTACTTTATTGGTGAAGTGATCGATGTCACTGGGTGGTTAGGTGGCTACAATTTTCAGGCATGCTGGGCACAAGGTATCGCCTGTGGGCAAGTGTGTTGATTTAGATTTATATATCATATAGAGAGGTGGTATTAATATAGTCTCCAACAAAGGAGTGCCAACTTTCATCTAGACCTATCGTACCTATTATCTGTTGGTCACTCAAATAAGTATGTTTATCAAAATCCATCCAGTCTAAAGTAGAGATCTGACAACACTTCCTCAAACCTCTACCGAAACAAACGCTATCTGTCGGTCAAACTGTGACTTAGTAACCACTGATAGATACTTAAATCGTAAGGAGAAAACCTCGTATCGTATTGTGCATCCTCACTACCACCAGTCATGGCAGTAAGGTCGTAAACTGATTTATGAATTGCATGTTTACCACCAACAATTAGTGATAGTTTAGGCAGTACGTTAGGTTGGCAATTGTCTATAGTTGTATTATAACCATTTACTGAGTTTGCAAAAGGTATGACCTCATCATCAGTACCGTGAAACAACCAAACAGGTACTTGCCCGATACCACAAAAATTATCTGGCAGGTCATCTAATTCATAGGGAAGGCCTGATGACATAGGAATGACTGCTGCTATTTTTTCAGGAAAATTGATCGCATACTCATAACTTATAAAACCACCATTACTCCAACCAGCCATGTAGACTCGTGAAGTATCAATATCATATGCTCGAATAGCAAACTCAACAAAGGCATCTATTCTTTCTTTGTATTCTGCACTGGGGACGGCTCCTAAGAGAGGTGCTAATACTAAAAACGGTAATGTATTATCCCACTGATTCTCTTCAATTAGCTTTGGTAACCCCTGATTATTGATTATAGAATCTAATGCTAATGTTGGATCTGTGGTGTTAGCAAACTGCGCATTTCCTCCTGAACCATGAAGGTAAATAAGTAAAGGGGGTTTTTGCTCGGTTGTTTGGCCATAATCCAAAGGCAAATGCTCGAGATAACCAAAGTTTGCAATAGTGCTACCAAGTGGTCGGCGAGAAAAGTTTTCTGCCGAATCAGCCATAACCCTAACAATTCTAATTTGTTCAATGGCATTGAGGCCACTGCTATCGGTTACTGAATACTTGATGAGATAGTCACCAATAGTACTGGCATTTACTTGGCCGCTAATATTTATCTGTGACGATATGTCACCATCTTGTTCATCCAAAGCAGTAGCGCCTTGCTCTAGGTAATTTTCATTTAAAGTTAGAAATTCGGTTCTGCTACCAAGTATACTCACTGTAGGTCTATCTTGATTATCAGCAAAGTCTGGCAATGGTACGTCCCACCAAATTTCAACAGGTTCGGGCGGTGGTATTATGCACGCATCTTCAGAGCGACTGCACGGTGGCTCGTTGTTTGATCCACCACAACCTGTAATTACTAGACTACTAAGTAACACACACAGTGCTGTTATTATTTGATGTATAGTTGAATGTTTTTTTATTTGAAATATCATTTAAATCCCTGATTAAAAATGTCACTTTTGTTAATAATTACAAATCACGACCATAATTAGAGATAAAATATGCTGGCAATTACATGGCTGAAGCATTCAATTAAGCACAATCTCATTAAGTTCGAAAGTTAGCAAGTTAAATCCTACATCAATAGAGGAAAGCAGAAATTAATGGATAGAATTATCCCCGACGTGCAAGCCAATCACTAGTCATAAACAGGAGCTAAAGATGAAAAATCATGACGTTTTTTTTGCTGATAACGTTAACCATTGCTGTTTGGGTAACCAATGTGGATTTTCAAACCCAATAGAATTTACTCCTCATCATTATAAATAGCTAACTTTCGGATGTTTTAGTTGCATCAAAATCAATATATAATTCGACTCTAGCTACTATTCTCGGTGTTACTCTAAAGGTAGAGTATGCCGCGAGAGTAGACGCTTTAAATAGAAAAGCATGGTTACAGATACTTTTTTAAACATTAGGTTTATGGAAAGATCATACTTGAAGCCTGTTTAGCTTTTTGCAATGGTAAATCAATGCCAACGAGGCCTAGATATCATCCCTAGACAGAAATGGAGTTTCGATGAATTTTTCCTTTAATATTCTAATATTCCTTTTAATTGGCTGCTTTCAACCTGCTTTTGCTAAAGAAACAAGACAATTTGAAATTCCGCGCATTTCAATGCAACTAATCACGATATGGTGCTAGGTGCAAAACGTTTAGTCTCCAAAATTTTCAGTGATAAATTTCCAAAAACAATCATGAAGTTTGTCGAAATAGCAGGTGCAAATCATGAAACAGCTTTCCCAACAACGGTAATTCAAGGTTTATATTGGCTGTTAAAAAAATAATTATTGCTAATGGCAGGTAAATAACCTCGAATTTCGCATGTCATTTATTTCACCCTCTTGGGTTTCAAAATAGTGCTGAGGTTTAAATAATAACTTTCTAGTCAATCCATTGTTTGACAAGCATTTAGCTCCACCTGTTGTTAGATGCTCGATGTATTCGGACCGATTGAATAACGAGTTTCAATGCTTTGAGTGTGGATATTGTTTTAAACGGTAGAATGCATACAAAGGAAGAGTGCGCTAAATAGCTCTTTAGACTCAGCTAATTACAAAGTATCAATTACGAAATAGCTTGGTCATTAATACGGATCACCTACTCTTGCTTATCATTGCAAAAGAAAATTTATTAAACATACAATATTTTTTAAAAATCATAGGTAAACGCCAACAACGCCTGCCTGCCTCTTGCTGGGAATTTCCGCACCTCGTTTCCACCAATATCATTACCCAAAGACGTGTGAGATGACGTAAAATAATTTTCATCAAGTAAGTTAGTCACTTTAAATGAAATAGTCATATTCTGATTAAGGCGTTTTTTAATGTTACCGTTTAGTAGCATTAATCCGCCATCATTTAAAACATTAACATCGGAGCGCCAACTTCCATTTAGATTAAATGACCAATCTTGGTATTGATAAAACGCATTGAAGTTCATTAAATTTTTTGCGGAAACATCCTCTGATTTAGGAAGTAAAGTTGAATCCCCCAAATATGTTTCATTCTTCCATAGGTGACTAAAAGAAGCATTTAAGCGAAGGTCTTTAATAGGGTGATAAACATATTCTAATTCCATCCCTTCAACATCATTGGACGCAACATTAGCAAGCGCTTGATTACCTTTACCGTCTGCTTGATAACCGATAATGTTAGTTTGTTTATTTGAGAAGAACGTTGCTATAAATTGAGATTTTTGCATCGCACGAAAATATATCAATTCAGACGTTATTATTTCACTAGCTTTAAGCTGATCGCTACCGATAGTTAAACCGCTCTCTTCATCATATAAGTCGCCTAAAGAAGGGGCTCGATATGCCTTGCCGAAAAGATATTTAAGCGTCTGTTTATCATCTAAACGATAAATAATGCCAAGCCTTGGAGTAGTCGCATTTTTAATATCGTTATAGCCATCAAATCTCAATCCAGTGGTAACTTTTAACGCCGAAGAGACTTGCCATTGAGTCTGCAAATATGCACTACTTACACGTCGTTTATTATCAAGAACTGTACTTTGATCGGCTCCGTCAAAAAGAGTAACCTTTGGTAATTGCGCAAAATCGCCATAGATATCGAAATTACTTTTTATATTGGCATTCGGCACCTGACTTTCTGAATAAGATAAACCTGAATTTAAGGTCAAACTCTCGCTCAACTGATGCTTATAATCCAAATTTACATTCATTGAGTCATATTTCAAACGGACGCCAAATAAAAAATCGACGTCTTCAAAAGGTGCTTCGCCCTTTGGAGTTAACGCGCCGATAGATTCTCTATGAGCTCGTTGATAACCTGCGCTAACCTCTAAACTGGTTGTATCTGAGCGAATAAGCTTATGATTTACTCCCAGCATCAAATGTTTAGTTTCTAGCTTATTTACGCCATCTCTCAAGCGTCTAAAAAGGTAATAATCTTCTCTTTTTGAATTCAAAAATTGGCCGAAAATTCGAGTGCTTTTGTTGGATAAATAAGCTCTCACTTGCTGATTTTCTTTTGGATCTTGGGTTTTACTTTGCAAATCATTGCGATCAAATACATGATCAAACTGGTCTCCATTATCACCAGAAATAGATAAACTCGTTCCAATTATCCAATCATTTTGACCGATAGGCTTTGAATAATTGACCAGCAACTTTTTCATATCAAATTCACCCAACTCAACAGTAAGGTTTTTTCTAGGCTCAGTTAAAATATTAATTACACCGCTAAACGCGTTAGAACCATAAACGGCAGAACCTGGACCTCTGATTATTTCTACTCTTTTTACGTCAGCTAAATCCATAAATTGGATAAGATAATTTATACCTCCTGTGTAATCATCATTAATGCGATGGCCGTTGAGTAACACTAATAGTGTGTTAGCGTAGGTTTGAGCGTGACCTCTCATTACAATGTGTGACTGATTACCTTCCACTGAATTCATCATACTATAGAATCCAGGCACTTGATTAATCAGTTGCACCCATGAAGAAACGCCCATTTTATCGATATCATCACGCGTAAATATTGTGACTGACGATGGACTATTTCGGATAGTTTCATCGTTTTTTGAACCAATCGACACTTTAAGGTGCTGTAATTGCTCAAGCGGCAGAGAAAACACATCATTAGCTGGGTTAGCGTAAGAAAGATAAGAGACACTGATAGCAAATAATAAAAATGATTGTTTTAGCAGAAACAATTTAGGTCTAACCTATTTGTGTTAAAAGGAAATTTTAAAAAAGTATAATTGAATTTTTTGATTTTAGTTAGAAAATGCTAGCTAATATTTTCCGAAAATGTATGAAACAGAATATCGAAATGAATAGGTTTTATTGAGCTAATAAAGAGCTACCGATATTTCAAAGCGTTATGGCGTCCACCTTATTGCTAAACCACGTTGTTTATAATAATAAAACGACAGGAAGTATTGATGCAAAAAGCTAAAGAAGATCTACTGGCTATTATTGCCAATCAACACGAAAATGGGCGCGATTTTTGAGTTATCACTTGATATCGAAGAACAAGTCACCTACTTGTTTCAGCAAGAAAAAATTAAATGCGAGTTAGAAAGCGACGCCGCTGAAATTGATAAGATTTTAGCACAAAAAAATGGAGGATAACCTCTATGTCACAATCTGCTTTAAAAAATAATAAGCATTGATAGTGACGAGCAAATAACCACGAATTTCGAATAGCATCCTATCAAAAATAAATTTTCTGATGCAAATCCACGGAGATGTAAGTGTTAATCAATTATTTAATCCAAGCCCTCAAATACAAGTGGGCTTGGCATTGAAAAATTACGATTTAAAATAATTGATTGAATTTCGCGATAACCGGATCAGCCGCAAAACTATGGTTAGAAAGCACGGTTATCGTATAGCCAGAATCTAAATTCATGTCTAACTGCGCACTGACTCCTGGAAAAGAACCATTGTGCCCGACAACACGATCGCCGTTAATATCTCGAACAATAAAGCCAAAACCATAGTTTTGTGCGCCAAACTGAGGTTTTGCACTCGTCGCAAGAGCGGTCATTGGTTGACTTAACAATGAGTTAGACTGTAACGCAGATGAAAACTTGAAAAGGTCTTTTGCCGAAGAATAACACCCGCCAGCAGGTCCTCCTTTTTGATCATGGATAAACAGGTTATTTCTCCACATCTGTTTCCTAGCGTGGTAGTAGTAACCAATTGCCACATTTTCTACAGGGTACTGTAAATCAAGACAGCTTGAATCTGTCATGTCTGCCGGCGCAAATATCTCTTTTTGAATGGCTTGGTAATACGTTGATTTTGTCAGATGCTCAATAACTAGTCCCAAAATAAACATACCATCACTGCTATATCTATACTGGGTTCCAGGAGGAAAATTCAGCGAAATTTCTGAGAGTTTATTTAAACAATTTGCCATTGAATCGACAATGGAATCTTCGCCTTTTTTACAATCTAATCGACCGACTCCAGAGCTATGTGAAAGTAAGTGTTGTATCTGTATATCTTTAAAATTTTGATCTTTTCCCACAATATTGAGTAGCTGGTGTAAAGGCGTCGTCAGCTTTAATTCACCTCTTTCAATAAGACGTAGAATAGTTACGCTGGTATACATTTTATTCATTGAACCCAAGTTAAACCTTGTCGAAGCGTTATTTAAGGTGTGAAATCGCTTACTCGACCAACCAGTGGTTTTTTCAAATAAAATGGCATTATTTTTCGCGATAAGCACTGATCCCGAAAAAACATCTCGTTCACTTAATCTATCAACATAATGTGAAAACTTTTCAATCGCTTGGTCAACGGGTAGTTTATTCTCCTGCGTTTGAATTGCCGGAGCAGCTCTAAGTCTCAGCCGAGTTATTTTATTGGGGGCTTTTTCTGATATCGACAATTCGACTCGGTACTGGAGTTCGGTATTTTTTGAACGAACAAATGCATTGGCTTGAATAACGCCATTAGTGTTCGAAACGATCTCAGCTGAATCAAATAATAATGCGCCATGGAAAAAACTTTCTGCAGACAGATAGTCCGCATAACTTTCAGGCCCACCGATGCGGTTAAGTGTTGTTTCAGCTGTTGATGATTTAGCAAACTCCAGTAAGTCGTCATAACGATTAGAGTTTACTGCTTTAGTCAACTTGTTAGCGGTTATTTTGGCAACTGCCGAAGGATTGGTTTCATCGGCTTTGCTATGTGGGTTAAAGAATAAAGCTAATATTAATAGTAGTATGAATTTGATTCGCATTTACCTTCCTTAATGTTTTAAAATACTGAACGCATGTTTTCCAACAAAGCGCTGCAAGTCGATGATGAAAGGGATCTTTTTTTGTGATGTTTTTGTTAAGAGCAAAATATTAAGGGCAATAAGTGGCGAATTTTTCAATTGAAAAGCTTTCAAACACGGTTTTCTTTGTTGAAGACTGTCTAGTCGACGCGTTGCGCGGAACCATCACCGTCGACGGTTTGGCTCATCCCGTTGAACCAAAAGTAATGGAGGTTTTACTGTATTTAGTCGCGAACAATAACAAGGTTGTTGGACAAGAAGTTTTATTTTCTCATGTTTGGCCAAATTCTGTCTTTAGCCCTGGTTCAATTAGACGATGTATCGCAATTTTGCGCAAGATTTTAAAATCTGAACGTTCAACTGTAGAATTGATCAAGACCTTTCCCAAAAAGGGTTATGGTTTACACGCGAAAATTAAACTTCAAGCCACTAAAAACTATCACTTGAAACACCTTGGAACGTGGTCGGCAATTGTTATCATTTTTCTCGGGATTTCTGCGAATATATTTAAACTCAATAGCGCAGATGCTAATTTTGAGATAGGTGAAGCTTACCCGCTTACCTCCTCAAATGAACAAGAGTTTAACGCTAAAGTTTCTCCCGATGGTTTAAAGGTTGCCTATTTAAGAATTAATGGCAGTTCCGCAGGCAAAAGAAGCTTATGGGTTAAGGAACTCACGTCTGAGAAAACATTTCAGCTGATTGCTGATGACGTTAGAGAGTTTGACTGGTCCCCTTCAAACAATGCGCTGGCCTATACCTCAACCTCAACCTCAACCTCAACTAGCACAGAATATATCAACACGATAAACCTAGAAACTAAATCGATAACGAGATCGGTTATCGCGTTTGAAGATGAAAAACGGATCAGTTCCTTACACTGGGGAACTAGTGGCAAAATGTATGCTTTGACCAAACAAAATCATTTAATCAGCCTGTCATCACTAGATACCAAAACTGGCAAAAAACACATCGTTAAATCTTTTAACCAATCGTACATACCCTACGAAGTAAATTTGCATCGCTTGCAGGATAAAATTGTGCTTGCTGGCTTTGACAATAAAGGCTATACCCAAATAAAAACATTGAAGTTGGGAGACACCAATGACAACCTCCAAGACTTAATCAGTTTAGACAAAAATAGATACTTTCTCAGTTGGCATCCTAGTGGTCATTCTGTTTTAGTGAGTGACGGCAGACGATTAAGCCTAATAAACCAAGATAAAAATATCATCAGGCTAAACGTTGATAGTTATGACTTTGTTCAACACCCTCAGTTTTTACCCGATGGAAATGGCATCATTATTAGTTTTGCTAAAATTGATGCTGACATTGCCCAAGTATCGTTTACTGACAGTCTAGCTCCAATAAAGTTAGTGAACTCTAATACCGTTGATAGAGAGGCATCACTGTCACCGGATAAAACCAAATTAGCTTATATTTCCCATCGCAAAGGATTCCCACAGGTTTATTTATTGAATGTAGGCACCAATCAAACCGACTTGGTATATGAAAACAAGGAGAAGTTACTTGGAGTTTCGAGACCAGTATGGCATGCCAATAGCAAGAAGTTTGGCTTTTCCAATTACGATTTCCCTATCATTGTATCTATTAGCCAAAGTGGATATTCAATCAATTACTTCGAAAAGCCGTTAGGGGTTCTCGCTGATTTTTATTCCAATGAAAATCAACTATTAACCTTTAGCGTCAAAGACAATCAAGTTAAAACCATCGACATAACCACACAGGAAGTGAAATCTATTGGTGGCTTTAGTAACGCCAAACCGGTATTAGACCCCGACGATAAGATGATTTTTACCCAAGGTAGTAAAATTATATCCGTTGAAAACCATCTCGATAACATTTTGTTAGACGTTCAGGATCCAATAATTCGCTATGTAAAAAGCGGGACGGAATTGCTGATAATCACTGAAAATAATCATTCACGGCAACTAATTGCTTTTGATTTAAAATCAAAAACCATCAGGGCAAAATATTCTCTACCTGACTATGTCAATGTCGTTTCTGCAGTTCACGCAGATAAACTCATCTATGAATCGGCTAACATACAAAAAGATATTATTCTGTTAAAACGAGCCACTGACTAAAAAATTTCAACCCGCTTTTAAACGTAAAGGAAGATAATGTACGACATTGAAAACCAAAGCCCTAGTGTAGATGAATTTGTACAACTCAGAGAAAAAATTGGGTGGGGCACAACCAATATGGCAATGGCACAAGCGAGCTTAGAACACTCGCTCTTTCATGTTACTGTGTGCCACGACTCGCAGCTTATTGGCATGGGACGAGTAATCGGTGATGGCTTTATGTATTTTTACATTCAAGATGTGGTGATCGACCCTAGTTATCAAGGTCAAGGCATCGGTAGAATCATTATGGATAATATCGAAAACTATTTAGCTAAGGCAGCGAAAAAGGGCGCTACCATTGGTTTATTAGCCGCTCAAGGTAAAGAAGGGTTCTACCAAAAGCATGGATATGTTGAAAGGACGGGAGCACCATTAGGTAATGGCATGTGTAAATTCATCTAAGTGATAAAATCCCTACCGGTTTATACCAATGAGATAACGCAGCATGTCAGCTAATTTTGTCAATTCATCAAAAAAGCCAGCTTATAGCTGGCTTTTTAATGATTCTAATAATGTTATTTTCGTTTCATTGAATCGAAGAATTCGTCATTGGTTTTGGTCATTGCCAATTTATCAATTAAAAATTCAATTGCGCCAATTTCATCCATTTCATGAACGATTTTACGTAAAATCCACATTTTTTGTAGTTCGTCTGGCTTAGTAATAAGTTCTTCACGACGAGTACCACTGCGGTTAATATTGATAGCAGGGAAAACACGTTTCTCAGAAATTTTACGAGAAAGGTGAAGCTCCATGTTACCCGTACCTTTAAATTCTTCGTAGATAACTTCGTCCATTTTAGAGCCTGTTTCTACTAGCGCAGTGGCGATAATGGTTAAACTACCACCTTCTTCAATATTACGAGCCGCACCAAAAAAACGCTTAGGGCGATGTAAAGCATTCGCGTCAACACCACCAGTTAAAATTTTACCTGATGATGGAATAACGGTGTTATAAGCACGGGCTAAACGAGTGATTGAATCCAGTAAAATCACGACGTCTTTTTTATGTTCTACTAAACGTTTGGCTTTTTCGATAACCATTTCGGCTACTTGAACATGGCGACTGGCTGGCTCATCAAACGTTGAGGCCACTACTTCACCTTTAACAAGGCGCTGCATTTCGGTTACTTCTTCTGGACGCTCATCAATCAGTAAAACCATTAGCTCAGCTTCAGGGTGATTATGAGCAATACTTTGCGCAATGTTTTGTAGTAATAATGTTTTACCGGCTTTCGGCGGCGCAACAATCAAACCACGTTGACCTTTACCTATTGGTGACGCTAAATCTAAAACACGGGCGGTAATATCTTCGGTTGAACCATTACCACGCTCCATGATCATTCGTCCGTTTGGATGAATGGGAGTTAAATTTTCAAATAGGATTTTGTTGCGAGAATTTTCTGGGCGGTCAAAGTTTACTTCACTTACTTTCAACAAGGCAAAATAACGTTCGCCGTCTTTAGGTGGTCGAATTTTACCGTGAATAGTATCCCCGGTACGCATACTAAAGCGTCTAATTTGACTTGGAGAGACATAGATATCATCTGGGCCAGCCAAATATGATGAGTCAGCTGACCGTAGAAAGCCAAAACCATCTTGTAATATTTCAAGAACGCCCCCACCAAAAATATCTTCACCGCTTTTAGCATGCGCTTTAAGTATGGCAAATATTACGTCTTGTTTACGGGTTCTAGCGAGATGGTCAAGCTTCATTGATTCTGCAAGAGCAATCAATTCACTAATCGATTTTTCTTTAAGTTCGGTAAGGTTCATATGAGGTTTCTTAAACTATTTAACGTTGCTATGCATTGTATGTGGCATTTTTTGAACGAAAGAGTGTTAATGTAGGAATGGTTAATTTTTTCTGAGTATTAAACTTAGCATTAAATACTATCGACGTAAAGACAACAGTACTGCTTCTAGTCAAAACTTAGACTTTTTTTAAAAATATAGGCGTATTTTATATAAAAAGTCCTTAATTATTCAGATACAACTAAATAAGAAAGGACAATAGGGCCCACCAAAGAGAGCAAGCCCTGATCGATATTATAAATTGTTATCGATAAATTCTTTTAGTTGCGTTTTTGATAATGCGCCAACTTTAGTATCAACCACATTACCATCTTTAAATAGCAATAATGTTGGAATACCACGAATACCGTATTTAGGTGGTGTACCCGCATTCTGATCAATATTAAGTTTACCAACGGTAAGCTGACCGGCATATTCCTCAGCAACATCGTTTAATAATGGGGCTATCATTTTGCACGGACCACACCATTCAGCCCAAAAATCAACCAACACAAGGTTTGATGCATTTATTACATCAGTGTCAAAACTGTCATCAGTTAGCTGAACAATTTTTTCGCTCATTTTTTTCTCCAATTATGGTGGCTATCACGCCAGATTGATGAAGATTATAACCTCATCATTAATTTTATACCAATCGTATTACATAACCTTTTGTTGGTTTTTATATCAAAAAACTCAGCGTCTTTAATAAAAAAATTAACAATAGTTATGGACATCGTATGATTTAATTAATACTGTTTTTTATTACATGCGTAACCTGTTAAGCTAGCGCTATGAAAAAAACACATTTAACAGAAACAAAGTTCACCGATCTCAATCTTGCCCCGCAAGTAGTGACCGGACTTGAAGCCATGGGCTTTCACAATTGTACCGCGATCCAAGCCAAATCTTTACCAGTTTTACTCGAAGGAAAAGATATTGCAGGTCAAGCGCAAACAGGTGAAGGTAAAACAATTGCATTTTTAGCAGCAACATATCACCACTTACTTCTTAAACCCAAGCCAGAACATAACCAGCCTAGAGCGCTGATTATGGCGCCGACTAGAGAACTTGCTATACAAATTCATCGCGATGCGATCGAAATGGCAAAAAGTACTAATTTGCGTCTCTCTGTTGTTTATGGGGGCGAAGGATATGAAAGTCAACGCCAAGAATTAGAACAAGGGGTTGATATTTTAATAGGCACCTGTGGCCGACTTATCGATTACTTTAAACAAGGCATATACAAACTTAGCAATATTGAAGTTGTAGTGTTAGATGAAGCAGATCGCATGTTTGATCTAGGTTTTATTAAAGATATTCGTTATATGTTTAATAAAATGCCGCCAGCCACTGAGCGACTCAGTATGCTGTTTTCAGCAACCTTGTCATTTAGAGTGAAAGAGCTTGCCTTTGAACACATGAATGACCCAGTAAGTGTTGAAGTTGAACCTGATCAAAAAACTAACGTTCGCATTTCTGAAGAACTCTTTTATCCCGCCAATGAAGATAAAATGGCACTGTTACAAACATTGATAGAAGAAGAATGGCCAGATAAAGCCATTATCTTTGCCAATACTAAGCATGTTTGCGAAAAGATATTCGCGCATTTAGACGCTGATAAAATCCGCGTTGGCTTGTTAACTGGTGATGTTGTGCAGAAGAAGCGTCTCAAAATATTAGAACAGTTCACTTCAGGAGAACTCGACGTGTTAGTTGCGACCGATGTAGCTGCACGTGGACTGCATATTCCAGCCGTTACTCATGTATTCAATTATGACTTGCCTGACGACTGTGAAGATTATGTTCATCGTATTGGCCGTACAGGGCGAGCAGGCGCATCAGGACATGCTATTAGCTTTGCTTGTGAAGAGTATGTTTTTAATTTGCCTGCAATCGAAACTTATATTGAGCATACCTTACCCGTAAGTAAATATGACCATGATGCTTTGCTAACCGATCTGCCTCAACCTAAACCTCGTCCGCGCAGACATAAACCCCATAGTAGTGGGCAGAACAGAGGCCGTCCTTCTCCGAACAGGGGTCGCAGGAACTAGTCATTCAATGTCGAGTAAGCACACTGAGCAGCCACTTTATGCTGTCATAGATTTAGGCTCTAACAGCTTTCACATGTTAATCACTAAGGTGGTTGCTAATAGTGTGCAAACGGTCGATAAAATTAAGCGGAAGGTCCGTTTAGCATCGGGTCTTGATGAGAACAATCAACTTGATGATGCCACCATTGCCAGAGGCTTAGAATGTTTACGCTTTTTTGCTGAAAGGCTGCAAGACATCCCTGCTAGTAACATTCGCATTGTCGCCACAGCAACGCTAAGAATAGCCAATAATGCACCTGCTTTTTTAGCTCAAGCGGCTAAGATCCTTGGTCAAGAAGTGATTCTACTGAGTGGTCAAGAAGAAGCAGAGCAAATATACCTGGGCGTGGCCCATACCAGCTGTACCAATGGTAAAAGGTTAGTATTGGATATAGGCGGTGCCAGCACAGAAATCATTGTTGGAGATGGATTTAAGCCTAAAAAAGTGATCAGCCTAAATATGGGGTGTGTAACCTTTAAACAAAAATATTTTCGCGATAATCAACTTACTTCCGCTAACTTTGACCAAGCCATTAATGCGGCTAAATCTCTCATTTCTCCATTAGTTAATACCTATACGAGCATAGGATGGAACTCAGTACTTGGCGGCTCAGGGACGATGCAGGCACTCGCTGAAATATTAAGTTTCAATAATAGTCCAGTAGAAATCAATCTGGCATTTATGCGCAATGTTCAGCAGCAACTCATTCAATGTAAAACCATTGAAGCCATCGATATTCCTGGTTTAGAACCGGAAAGAACCCCTGTTATTGCCAGTGGCTTAGCAATTTTGATCGCTTTGTTCGAAAGCCTTTCTATTGAGCAACTACAAATAGCCAGCGGCGCATTACGTGAAGGGTTGCTTTACGAAATGTTACCTAATATGCGCAATATTCCGATCAGAGAGCGAACTATAGGCGCGTTAACAATAAAATTTAATATTGACCATCAGCATGCTCAAAGAGTTATTCAGCAAGCGATGTTTATTTATCAGCATGTTGAAAAAAACTGGCAACTAAGCCAAGACAATAGTTTTGAATTATTAAAAGCTAGCTGTGCTTTACATGAAGTAGGAGTTTCGTTAGCCTTTAAAAACCACCAGCAACACAGTGCCTACATTGTTGAACATGCAGACTTACCCGGCTTTAACTTTGCTGAAAAGCATTTCATTGCTACTTTAATTAAGCAGTACACGGGGCAGATCAGGTTCGATGAATTGCAGCAGCAAAACGTTACCTGCATACAAACAATCAGTTATTATTTAGTAATTTTGCGATTAGCTATTATTTTGTGTCGACGTCGCCGTGATGACGTTATCCCTGAATACCAAATAAATGCGACAAAAAATCAATTAAGCTTATGCTTATCAAAGTTATGGTTAAACAATCACCCCTTAATTGCAGATGAACTCGACCAAGAGCGGAAGTTTTTGCAAATAATAGGTATCGATCTCAAACTTCATTGCTAGACAGTATTGAATGTTTTCTACGCGCTAACGCCACACTCAATTCCTTAACGCCCAAACATTGGCTGCAATAACAATGGCACACCCTAATTGCATGCTCAAAGTCAGTGATTCATCCAGTAAAATTACCGCCGCGACAATCCCATAAATAGGTTCAAGGCTAACCACTATACTAACGGTTTGTGCCTTTAATTGCGTCAATGAATAATTAAACATTGAATGCGCCAAAGCGGTAAAAATACCCCCTAGTAAAATCAGTATCAGTAATTCAGATAGTGATATTGAAGCTGGAAAGATGATAAAAAAAGGCAGCAGGGATACACAAGCAAACACATTTTGATAAAGCGCCACAGTCATTGCCGGCGTTTTAACAACAAATTTTCGATTCAACAGTGTCAAAATAGCGAAGGTCAGTGCTGACGTTATTCCCAGTAATGCCCCTAAACTCACGTCGCTATCAATGTTTTCAAGAGGTAAAACTAAAACGATTCCAGCAAGTGTCAATAATGCCTGTAATAATGATTTAAACTGAAAAGATTCTTTAAAAAAAACAGGTTCTAAAAAGCTGACAAAGACGGGGAAAATAGCAAAAGTGATCAAACCAATAGTGACACTTGAAACCTGAATAGCGGCAAAAAAACTGAGCCAATGCAGGGCTAAGACAACGCCAGTAATTGCTAGTGGCATTATTAATTTTCGCGAAAGAATCAATGATTTTTTCTGTAGAAGAAAAATAGCACCTATAAAAAGGCACGCGAAAAAAGTACGACCGAAAACAATAGTAATTGCCGGTAAGATTAACCACTTTGCGAATAAGCCTGATAGCGCAAACAATAAAACCGCAAAATGTATCGCCAGTAAAGGCTGACGATATTTAACATTGAACACTGCTAGTTACTGACTATCTTTAAGCCACTTCGCCACTTGCTTAGCAAAATACGTGAGAATGCCATCAGCGCCAGCGCGTTTAAACGCTAATAAGCCTTCCATAATACAAGGCTGTTCAGCAAGCCAGCCATTTTGAATGGCCGCCACATGCATAGCGTATTCACCGCTAACCTGATATGCATAGGTAGGCACTTGAAAGGTATCTTTAACCCGACGGACAATGTCTAAATATGGCATGCCTGGTTTCACCATCACCATATCGGCACCTTCATAAATATCTTGTGCTATTTCATGAAGCGCTTCATTACTGTTGGCAGGGTCCATTTGGTATGAATACTTGTTACCACCTTTTATATTAGCGGCCGATCCGACAGCATCACGAAATGGACCGTAATAATTCGAGGCATATTTAGCTGAATAAGCTAATATTTTTGTATTAACAAAGCCTTCAGCCTCTAATGCCTCCCTAATGGCCCCGACGCGCCCATCCATCATATCAGACGGTGCAACAATATCTGCGCCTGCTTTAGCGTGAGAAACCGCTTGTTTCACCAATATATCTTTAGTGACCTCATTTAAAACATAGCCTTCATCATCAATGATGCCATCCTGTCCGTGTGTAGTGAAGGGGTCTAATGCAACGTCGGTAATAACACCTAACTCTGGAAATTTAGCTTTCAACGCTTTTACCGCTCGTTGTGCTAAGCCGTTTTCATTATAAGCCTCTTCTGCTAGCAAGGATTTTTTGTCCATCGGAGTCACGGGAAATAACGCCACGGCAGGGATGCCCAAGTCGACTAACTCTTGTGCTTCTTCAAGCAATAAATCTATACTTTTACGCTCGATTCCCGGCATCGACTTTATCGCTTCACGCTGATTTTCACCCTCAAGAACAAATACTGGATAAATAAGATCATTTACACTTAATTGATTTTCGGCCATTAATCGGCGAGAAAAATCATCTTTGCGCATCCGGCGCATACGTCGTGCTGGATATTGGCCAAAACCGTTGTTCATGAGTTACTCCTGAGAAATTAAGTTTTCGGCAAGTGCCGATTGTCGAATCTGATTTCGACCATTACGCTTAGCCTCATATAATGCTTTATCTGCAGCCGCAAATAACTCTTCAGGCTTAGCTTCTGTTTGTTGTTTGTATGTACTGACTCCACAACTAATGGTTAAATTGAGTTGTTGTTCTTGATAATTCACGGCTTGCGCTTCAATCGCGGATCGCAATTCTTCCGCTAAAGCCAATGCACCTTGTTCATCCGTTTCAGGTAATATTAAACAAAATTCTTCACCGCCATAACGACAACCTATATCTGTACTGCGTCGTAAGCTGTCCTTGATATGTTGTGCCACCCAAGTAATGCAATGATCGCCGACCAAGTGACCATAATTATCATTAACTTGCTTAAAATGATCTATATCTATCAATATTAAGCTCAACGGGGTTAAATTTCGTTTACTACGACGATATTCAGCAAGAATTTTTTGATCATAAAAACGACGGTTATATAATCCAGATAGCTCATCTAGGGTGTTTTTTTCTTCCAACTCACGATTGGCGCTTTCCAACTCCTGCAAAGCAATATTTAGCTCTAAGGTTCTTTCTTGAACATGTGCTTCTAGCTGGTCTTGCACCTCTTGTTGCAAAGTTAGCAATTCCTGTTGGGCGTTCTTTGATACAGTAGCACTCTCTAACGCCTGTAATTGCGCCGCTTGTTTATCTTTAATCTGATAAAAATATTGACGGCTCACTAAAAATGAAATTAACAGCCCATTTAACCAAAAAGAAATACTGGACATTACTAAACTGTTAGTAAACATCGTAACATTAGGCGAACTAGCGCCATAAAAATTAATGCATCCTAAGACTAATTGAATAGTAACAATTACCGTAAATAATATCGCCAGTCGTTGTGACTTTCTAATTAAAAACAAACCAGTTGAGACCAAGGTCAGTGAAGTTATGGTGTGAATGATAAAACTAAGATAAATATTGGTAATAATATCCAGTTGTAAGCTTATAGGCACATACGCCAACAATACCCAACAGTATGTTCTAATTAGCTTGTAGAGTGTAAAGTTGATTTTTTTTATTTGAAACAGAGCTAGCGTAAACCACATTAAAAAAACCGAGGATAGTGCCACTAACATAGGTAGCTCTATACCACGTAGTTCAGGGATATTGACATAAACATATTGTAAATGCCCACCTAATAACACCGATAGCAGTAAAGCGCGCGTCAGAAAATAACCACATAGCAATAACACACTCTTATAGGCATTTGAAAAAAAGATAAAAAGCATCACTAACGCTAAAAACATTAGGCCACCAAAGGCAATGCCTGTTGCAAACTGACTATGGCTATGGCTATCAATAAAAGCTTGCATTGACAGTACCTTAAGTGGCACATTTAAATTTTTATCTGATTTTAAATAAACCAGCACTTTGGCCGTTTCATGGCCTTTTAATGTTACTTTCTGCGCCAAAATATTATTGTTATATAGCGAAAATGGCGAAGTGCTAACTTGTTCTCCCACTCTATCTATATACAGTAGCGAGTCTGACAAAAAAACTTTATTTCTGAGTGAAATATAGAAAGATATATTTTCGGCGTCAGTATTAAACAGTTCAAATGAAATCCAGTTATCGCCCTTTTTGATAATTACATTACCATTGTCGCTGACTTGACTTTGCCAAGATGGATCAGAGAAATTTAAATCATTAAGTGATGATATTGGGATGATTTTATCGGCTGATTTAATAGAATAGCCTTTAATAGCTTGTTCAAAATAATTGCCGCCTACCTCATAAACGCTTTGTGCAACCGCTTTAGTGTTGACTAGCGCAAACAGCGTAAATAACAATAAGGAAACATATCGCCGATATTTCTCACTCATTGGCAGGACTCAAATCAAAAACCTGCGCGGCATTGCGGGTTGTTTGCTCAATGATATCCTGTTCGCTCACCTGCATACATTCACTTAATTGCGATACTACATAAGGTAAGTAAGCGGGTTCATTTCTACTGCTTTTAGGTCTGGGGCAGATATTTCTCGGTGTTAAGTATGGGGCATCGGTTTCAAGCATCAACCTATCTAACGGTATATTACTAACAATGCTTCTTAGTTCTTTTCCTCTACGTTCATCGCAAAGCCAACCTGTGATGCCAATATACATACCAACGTCAAGACACTTTTGTAACTCAACGCCATTGCCAGTAAAACAATGTGAAACCATTGCAGGAATGCGGTCAAAATATGGCGAGAGCAAACTAAACCAGTCGTCAAACGCATCCCGCTGATGCAAAAATAGTGGCATATTTAACCTTGCTGCCAAATCAATCTGCGCGGTAAAAACCCGTTTTTGATTCTCAGGTGTGGAGAAATTACGGTTGAAATCTAAACCACATTCACCGATGGCCTTTACCGATGAATTACAGGCTATTTGCTGAACTTGCTCAATAAAATCAACATCCGCATTATCAGCATCATGTGGATGTATACCAGCGGTGCTATAAAGGTAATTAGGGTATTCTTGGCAAAGTGCTAGCGCCTGTTGGCTTTCTTTAATATTTGTCCCGGTAACCAGTAATGCTGATAGACCTGACTTTTTAGCGCGATCTAGCAACTCTTGACGATCTTTATCAAATCGAGAATTAGTCAAGTTCACGCCAATATCAATCACAGCAAGTACTCGCTATTTGATATCTTTAACTGGTACTGTTCGATTAGATCCTGTTTTTTTAAGTAGAAAAGATACAAGAGCAGCTCGTTTAATAATGATAGTATCGCCCGCGTTAAGATTAGCAGTTTTACCACCATCGATTTGATGCCACACCGGGTTATTTCCAAACAGTCGTTCACCTATATTTTCTGCGTTGACCGAAAAACTAATACTCAGTACGATTAAGAAATTAATGATTATTATTCTTTTCATTTACTCTATATCCTTTGTAATTTCTGAGCTTTCAGATCTTTGATAGAAAGACGCGACAAAAACTCCCAATTCGAACAATAAAAACATCGGCACGGCCAGTAGCGTCTGGGAAATAATATCAGGTGGCGTTAATAACATGCCGACCACAAACGCACCAACAATAACGTACGGGCGTTTTTCCTTCAAACTCTCAGGATCAGTCACACCCGTCCAACACATCAAAATAATGGCAATAGGTATTTCAAATGCCGCGCCAAAAGCAAAAAACAACTTCAAAACAAAATCTAAATAACTACTGATATCTGTCGCTATCGTTACCCCTTCAGGAGCGACAGAATTAAAAAACGAAAAAACAATTGGAAAAACAACGAAATAAGCAAAAGCAATGCCACTATAAAAAAGTAAAGTACTGCCAAACATTAAAGGCGCAACTAGACGTTTTTCATTTCGGTATAATCCCGGTGCGATAAAAGACCATATCTGGTACAAAATATAAGGCATAGCAACAAACACCGACAAGACTATGGTGAGCTTAAACGGAGCAAAAAATGGTGATGCCACATCGGTAGCAATCATTTGAGTCCCCTCAGGCATAGTCGCCAATAATGGTTGAGCAAGGTATTGATAAATATCTTGTGCAAAATATACCAAGGAGCAGAACACCACCAAAATACCAATAATCGCTCGCAACAGACGATTACGTAATTCCAGTAAATGATCGAAGAGGGTGTAACTAGACTTTTTTTGTTGGCTCATTACTCAGACTTTTCAATGTTGTTTTTACTGGTAATATCGGCGTTTTTTTCTGTTGTCTGAGCGCTAGATTCATAAGGGCGATTGACCATTTCTGCTGCTTCTTTAAGTGACTTGACCGAGTCCGCTATTTCGGGAGATAAATTCTCCATGTTACTCTGTTCTGCTTTTTTTAAGTTACTATGTAACTCGTGAATACGCAGTTCTTCTGAGATTTCAGATTTAACACCATCACTAAATTTTCGCACACTAGAGATCCAAGTGCGAACAGTGCGCATGGCCACAGGGAGACGTTCGGGTCCTAAAACCACAAGTCCCAGCACGCCAATGAGCATTAGCTCCCAAAAGCCAATATCAAACATAACTTATGCCTGATCTTTTTCTTTAGAGGATGACTTTTCCGTTGTTTCAGATTTATCAACAATTGACTCATTTGGCTTTTCGCCCTCTTTTTGATCGCCCATTGCATTTTTAAAACCTTTTACCGCTGAACCTAAATCGCCACCTAAATTACGCAATTTTTTAGTACCAAACAGCAAGACAACAATCACTGCAATAATTAATAATTGCCAAATACTTATACCGCCCATAAAAACCCCCTATAATCTAATTAAAATCATTATAAAGTTTTAATGAAAAATTGCATTAATTGGATCGTCATTTTGTGAGGTAAAGCAAACTTTGAATAAAGGAATAATAAAAAGCTTATGCTGCCTAATTTTAGGCATTTGTCATTATTGCCCGCAATATGCAAATGCTACCGAACAACCTCAAGTACACGACCTACAAAAAAAGCCGACTGAAAAGGTCAAGGATATCGATGATAGCTGGGTGAATACCATGCACCGTACCGTTTCAGAGTCCGTATATCAATCTGCTTTTTGGTTTGATAGTTTTTTTACCGATGATGATACTGTGCAGAAAAAACCGATGACAAACGCTAGGATAAAGTTAAGCTGGGAGCCTCGCCGTCGAGATATTGGTGAATTTAATACTCGGTTTCGCATTAAATTAAAATTACCTCATTTTAAAAATAAGGTTGATTTAATTTTATCCGACGACAGCGACGACGATTTAAACCAACTGCCATTGGACAGCGCTAATATAAATCCCGATACCAGCAACGATCATTTCGCCGCCGCAGTTCGTTTTATACACAAGCAACAAGATGATCGCTTAACGGATACTCGAATAGGAATTAGTGGTGGTGATATTTTTGTGCGTGCTAGGCACAGAAGATTATTTGCTTGGGATGATTCGCACGGTTTCAAAATGGAGCCGGCGCTGTATTATTTTCTCGATGACGGCCTTGGGGCAAAATTGTTGCTTGAATACAATTATCAAATGAGTCAACAAAAACAGCTTCGTTTTAACTACAGTATCAGGGGATCTGAGTCATTTAGTGGTATTCGGTGGAAGCATGGCTTATATCACCTGAACCAGATAGCCGATGACAAAGCATCGGTGCTCGGACTGCAGGTGGAGGGTGAGCGCAATGGTGATCGAGGATTTGTTATCGACAAGTACACTTTAAGTTATCGATATCGTTTCAACGCTTTAAAAGAATGGCTTTTTTTTGAAGTCGAACCTTTTATAGAATGGCCGGAAAATGAAAACTACAAAACCACTCCTGGAATAGCATTAAGAGTTGAAGGATATTTTTATAAGGGCCAATAATTAAAAAGGACAATGGCCATCATCTATTAAAAGATGATGGCAACGAACTAAGCCAACAAGGCTTTTTCTAGCAGATTTGGTGCGCCAGCTAATTTACATGGTCGGTTTATATAGTAACCTTGGCCAAATTCACAACCAACGGTCTGTAGCTTTTGCAGCATTTCTTTACTTTCAATGCCTTCTGCCACTAACCGATAACCAAACTGGTCGCCTAGCTCATGTAAAGCTTTTACTAATGACAAATTCTTGTCATTAGTATTTAAACTTGAAATAAAAGCGCGATCAAGTTTAATAAATTCAAACGGATAACTGTGCAAGAAATTAAACGAAGAATAACCTGCGCCATAGTCATCCAACGCTAACTTAACACCAAATTCTTTTAACTTTCTTAATCCTTTTAACGCTAAGTCGGTATGTTGACTAAACGCCGATTCATTAAACTCCAATATCAACCTTTGCGGTTCAACAATGTTAGTTTTAATGAGCTCGATCAGTTTATTCAGTTGGTTTGCCTGAGTTAAATGTCGTCCGGAAAGGTTAATAGCAATAAACGCATTGTTATCTGACGATGATGATTCCCAATAATCTAACTGGCGGCAAACTTCTTCAACGACCCAAATTTCGATATCCAAAATTAAGCCTGTTTCTTCGGCAAGATGCAAAAACTCGCTCGGAGTTAATAAGCCCTTGCTTGGATGTTGCCAACGCAATAAAGCTTCGTAGCCAATAGTATTATTGTATTCTAAATCGGATATTTTTTGATAATGAAGCTCAAACTGTTGCTCTTTAATCGCGATCCTTAATTCTTGCTCTAATGTCATTGTCGCAATCAATTGCTCGCGCATACTTTCATCGAAAAATACATAACGACCGCGGCCTAAATTTTTGGCTTGATACATTGCGGCATCAGCATCACGTAAAATTTCATTGGCATCGTTATAGGTATTATTGCAAAGCGCTATACCAATACTAGCGTTGGAGTATAGGCAATGTCCGTCTAACTCAAAAGGGCTAGCGATAGCTGCAATAATTCGAGAAGCAATTTCTTCGACATCATCGGTAGAGTTAAGCGAGTCCAATAACACCACGAACTCATCCCCGCCGAGACGGGCCAAAATGTCATTGTCTCGTACACATTCTCGTAATCGCACACCGATTTCAACTAAAAACTGATCGCCGGCGTGATGACCTAATGTATCGTTGATCATTTTAAAGCGATCAAGATCGATAAATAACACTGCAAATCGATGATTTGAGTGCCTTTTTAAATGACGAATAGCGTAAGTTAAACGCTCTGAAAACATTGCTCGGTTAGGTAGTTTAGTCAAGGCATCATGATGTGCATCGTGATAAAGCTGCGCCTCCGCCTTACGTCGCTCTTCAACTTGCATACGTAAATTTAAATTGGTCGCTTGCAATTCTTGCGTACGTTCATTAACTAAACGTTCTAATTCTTCATTACTTTGTAAAAATTTAGCCTGCGCTCGCATGCGCAAAATAGCCGTAGATATATGCTGACTGACGAATCGAATCAAGCTTAAATCGCTTTCTTGGTAAGCACCATCATCTTGATAATGTTGTATCGCTAAAACGCCAAAAATCTTACCTTGTTCAGCAAGGGGCGCGGCTAACCATGCTTGAGGTCTTATGCCTTTACACTGAGAATGACTTGCCGTCTGCACTAAAATTTGCCCTTGATCAGATAAAGTCGTAATTTTTCCGCGCGCAAGTAGCAGTGGTTGCGCTTTTTTTAACACTAACTCTGTCAAGCCATTTGCTAGTTTTCTTGGCTCGCGAACAGCAACATGCTCATCATTGTAATATGGAAAGTTTATCTGTGTTTGATCGTCTGAGAGTAAAGCAATATAAAAATTCTTAGCTTGAATAATAGTATTTACTTTTTGATGTAATAATTGGTAAAAGCTTTGAATATCGGCAGACTTAGCGGTGATTTCAGATATAGCGAGCAATGCTTTATGCATTTTCACCGCTTTTTGTCGCTCAGCTATTTCTTGCTGTAAACGCTCGTTGGCATCAACTAATTTTTTCGTTCGTAATTGAATAGATTGTTCTAGTAGCTCTCTACTGCGCACTCTATCTATTGCGGTCACTAAGTGCTCTGATATAAACGCCAGTAATTGACAATCTCGGTCATCGAAATACAGCTTTTCATCGTAACTTTGTAAAGAAATCACGCCAATCACTTGCCGACCGCGCACTAATGGCACGCCTAACCAATCGACACATGATGAACCATACAAGACAATTTTACCCGCTTTAGCGAGCGCCATACGCTCTGCCGAGCTGCAATGTATTGCATCTTCTTCATTAAAAACCACGCTGGTTAAACTATTTTGCCAATGATGCAGCTGAAAATAGTCCAATAACCTTTTTTCCACCGGATTATGGCAATAGACAAGACTAAGGTGTTGTTGCTGATCGGCTAAAACGATATGGAATGAATCAGTAATCAATAATGATTTAATGACTGACTCTAATGCAGGGTAAAAACTGTCCATGTCAGTTACTGTACTTGCCAATTCCGACAATTTTAGTAAGCCAGACTGCATCGCCTTAAGTTGACGATACTTTTTAAGTAGCGACTTTAACTTAGGCAATTGACGAAGAGCTTGGATATCTTCCTGTATCCTTGGTTCAATCAAGAGTGGTCCAAATTTATTATTAGTATTATTTTTAAGCGATTAGTCTAACAAAATTTATGCTTTTGGCTAGTCTAATTGTGAATTTATATTTAATTATACAAACTGGATTAACGTATGTTTAAAACAAAAAAACTGGCTTAGCCAGCTTTTTGATTCTTTGCAAAAAACAATATTAATACTGTTTAAGCAGCCATTGCGTTTTTAAGTTTAGACATCGCATTTTTTTCTAACTGTCTTACTCTTTCAGCTGAAATTTCATACTTATCAGCTAATTCTTGTAAGGTGCTTTTGTCATCTTCAAGCCAGCGTGTCCGTATAATATCACGGCTACGATCATCCAAACTCACCAATGCAGTACTTAAACGTTGGTTAGCATTATTTTGCCAATTTTCATCTTCAACGCTAGTAGCAAGATCAGATGATTTATCTTCAAGATATTGCGCTGGAGAGAAACTGCTTGCTCCAGAGCCGGCTTCATCATCATCAGAAGATAACTCAAATGCCTGGTCTTGGTTACTCATGCGAGATTCCATTTCCATGACATCTTTTGGCGTTACGCCAAGTGTTTCGGCAACAGTATTAACTTCTTCATGACTAAACCAACCCAAACGCTTCTTATTTTTACGTAAATTAAAAAATAATTTACGTTGCGCCTTGGTCGTTGCAACTTTAACGATGCGCCAGTTACGTAAAACATATTCATGAATTTCGGCTTTAATCCAATGTACAGCAAATGAGACTAAGCGCACGCCAACTTCTGGGTTGAAACGTTTAACCGCTTTCATTAAACCAACATTACCTTCTTGAACTAAATCAGCTTGTGGTAAGCCGTAACCTGCATAGCCTTTGGCAATATGAATAACAAAACGTAAATGCGACATAATGAGATCTTGAGCCGCATGTAGATCGTTATCTTCATACAGACGAGTAGCAAGCTCATGCTCTCTCTCAGCGGTCAACATTGGAATGCTGTAAGCTGATTGCATGTACGCTTCGATACTACCACTTTGCGGAATAGTTAGCGCCATTGATTGCATTGTATTACTCATTAAAAACCTCGTAATTATTTACTGGTCGCGATAATAGCATAATTTGAAGAAAATCGCGAACACTAGAACGGAAAACCTTACCCTATAAGGAGAGTTTAAACAATATTGTATTTAAATTTAATGACAATAATTGTTAAATATTGTTACACCCCAATTAGCAAAAAAAATAACTTCAAGATATACAATACATTAAAGCATTCACCCCATTACAGTGTAGACCGCCAAATAAAGTCATTTCTTTCAAATACGAATAAACAACAAAGAAAGTCAATTTTGATGATCAAATAACATACTATTCGTTACGTAATCTCGCTGAATGTTGCGCGGTACTTTAGGGAGATAAGGTTAATCTGCCGTCGGCTCAATGGCTCTGATATGTTGACGCACAGAAATATAACTACCTGATAAACCCAATATAATGGCAAACAATACCAGTGACAAAAATTCTTTTGTTGTTAATCCATTTAATGCGAACTTGCTATCATAAAGATCCGTTAAATTAGTGATAGCACCACTAAAATATTGAGCTAGTAACGCGACCATTAAACTTGCTAATACGCCGCCAAAAATACCATACCACGCTCCAATATATAAAAATGGCCTTTGAATAAACGCGTCCGTCGCGCCAACAAGTTTCATTACCGCAATCGCGTCTTTTTGATTGAGAATAGCCAATCTAATGGTATTACCGATAATGAGCACCACAGACAAACATAATAACGTTGCTATGCCCATGATAATATCTTCAACAAGTTGAGCCATTGCCTCCAATCTGGTTAACCACTCAAGATCAAGCTTGCCATGTTCAACTTCTCTTTCTTTTTCTAATTTATCTAATAATTCTTTAGCGGCTTGCACTTGGCTAGCCCGCTGCGTTGGTGTTACCAAGATTGTCGCAGGCAATGGATTTGAATTAAGGTACTCAAGCGCCTCGCCAAACCCCGAAAGATGTTTGAATTCTGTTAAAGCCTCATTTGCAGATATATAAGTCACATTAGCGACCGCAGGATCTAATTTAATTCGCTCGACTAAATTTAGCGCCGACTTTTCATTAACAGATAGCTTAAGAAATAAGGTTATTTCTGAAGCAGAGTTCCATTGTTCGGTAATATATTTTGCGTTTTTAACAAACAGGTGCAAAGTTGCGGGCAGGGTTAAACTGATCCCTAAGACAAGCACGGTCATCACAGACGTAAACGGGGTGCGCCACAGGTCGCCTAAACTGCCCACTGCTTGCTGCAAATGACGCACAGGTAACGCCAATAGCCGCGTAAAAAAAGTTCGCTTAGTTGCTTTTTGCACGCTGTTTCGTTTGTCACTATTCATGTGCTAGCCTATTCGCTTGTAAACCATCAGTAAGACCATCAGTGATCATGGTTCCGTCTTTAAGCGTCAATGTTCGATACTTCATGCGGGCGATTAACCCTAAATCATGTGTCGCAATAAGCACAGATATGCCAATGGCATTAAATTCTTCAAAGAGGCGAATAATATCAAGAGATAATTTGGGATCTAAATTTCCAGTTGGTTCATCGGCAAGCAAAATAGGTGGTTTATTAACAATGGCTCTGGCAATACCAACACGCTGTTGTTCTCCGCCTGAAAGCATGTAGGGAAAACAACGTAACTTTTTCGATAAATGCACTTTATCTAAGGCCGCTTCTACTTTTTTACAAATCTCTTTGTGGCTATACCCTTCAATAACTAAAGGTAAGGCGACGTTGTCAAATACCGTACGATCCATTAAAAGGTTATGATTTTGAAAAATCATTCCTATGCCGCGACGAACATAGGGTACTTGCGAATATTTGATATCAGCAAGCTCAGTATTGTTAATTTTAATACTGCCGCTAGAAGGCTTCTCCATTAAACTGATTAACTTGAGCAAGGTACTTTTCCCTGCCCCCGAGTGCCCAGTTAGAAAAGCCATTTCTCCCGCCGCAAGTTCAAAGCTCACGCGTTTAAGGGCTAAAAATCCCCCGGGATAGGTTTTACAAACATTATTAAAACGAATCATGATTTATTATTATTTTTTGCATAATCCTTTAACTACTCAGTCGTCTGCTGATACGGCAATAGCCGATTTAGTGACGACAAACTGAATTTTACTTTTCAAACAAAGCATTGATAAAATCTGCACTATTAAAAGGACGTAAATCCTCAATGCCTTCACCAACGCCTAAATAGCGAATTGGGATCCCGTACTTATCTGCAACTGCAAAAATAACCCCACCTTTTGCCGTGCCATCAAGCTTAGTTAGTGTTAATCCTGTTAGGCCTACGGCCTGATCAAACAATTGGGTTTGACTTAACGCATTTTGACCAGTGCCAGCATCAATAGTTAACATTACTTCGTGAGGCGCATTTTCATCAAGCTTTTTCATTACACGGACAACTTTTTTAAGTTCTTCCATTAAATGCCCTTTATTTTGTAATCGCCCCGCAGTATCCGCAATCAGCACATCAACGCCTTTTGCCTTTGCAGAGCTAATGGCATCAAAAATAACCGAAGCACTGTCTGCGCCACTATGCTGGGCGATAACGGGAATGTTATTGCGCTCTCCCCATACCTGCAACTGCTCAACCGCGGCAGCACGAAAGGTGTCACCAGCAGCCAACATAACAGACTTTCCCTGTTCCTGAAATTGTTTCGCTAATTTCCCTATCGTTGTGGTTTTACCTACGCCATTAACACCCACCATCAAAATAACGTACGGGCCGCCATCAGATGTTATTTCAAGCGGTCGATCAACAGGCTCAATAACTTTTTGTAATTCTGCTTTCAATAAATCAGTTAATGACTCAGCGTCTTTTAGCTGCTTTCGAGTCGCGGATTCTGTTAAAGAGTCGATAATCTTCGTGGTTGTTTCAACCCCTACGTCCGCCAATAACAAATGAGTTTCGAGTTCTTCAAAAAGCTCATCATCAATTTTCTTGCCACGAAATAAATCAACCAGTCCACCGCCTAAATTGATCCGGGTTTTACTTAGTCCTTGTTTAAGACGGGCAAAAAAACCAACTTTTGGCTCTGGCTCTGGCTCTGGCTCTGGCTCTGGCTCTGGCTCTGGCTCTGGCTCTGGCAAATGAGTATCTTGATCTTCACCAACATCAACAAGCTTTTTTTCAGTTGAACTTTCGCCGTCAAGTACCCCTTCTGAACGCTCAGTTTCTTTAGGCGTTGACTGTGCTTCATCAGAAACTTCAGCCTCTTGATCTTTATTACTACCTAGACCTAACCAGGAAAACATACCTTTTTTCTTAGACATAAAAATATTTTCAATTAGGGCGCAAAATATTATTAATGATGAATATCATTAGTATTTGCGCATCAAACAAGGATAAAATTGCCGTTATAGTAACACCGAATCGTAATACGAAAAACAAAAGCTGTTAGAGATATGAGTAAACACCAAAAACAATCTGGAAAATCTTCGAATAAAGGCAGTATTCGTATTATCGCGGGTAAACACCGAGGCCGTAAATTACCTGTTATTATTGCTGAAGGGTTAAGACCGACCACGGACAGAGTAAAAGAAACCGTGTTTAATTGGCTTATGCCTTACATACAAGATGCAAAATGTTTAGATTGCTTTGCCGGTTCTGGAAATTTAGGTTTTGAAGCGTTATCTCGCGGTTGCCAGCATGCCACTTTTTTAGAGCTTAATAAATCTGCTGCGATGCAACTTAAGCAAAATAAAACATTACTCAACGCCAGCAATAGCGATGTTATTAACACCAATACGCTGGCTTATTTATCAAATCCCACCGATAAATATGACTTAGTATTTATTGACCCACCTTTTAGAAAACAACTGGTTGAACAAACAGCCGAATTACTGAACAACGGCTGGCTGAACAAAGACGCTCTGATTTACGTCGAAATGGAAGCTGATAATAACCAGCAAAATATCCCCAATAACTGGTTATTACTTAAAGAAAAAATAGCAGGGCAAGTTGTGTATCAACTCTATCAATACACCATGGAATAAACTTAGTTATATCTCTATACCTAAGTTTGACATTCCTTCTTCCAATACTAATGCTTTGGCTTTTATGCAGGTTTGTTTATTTTCAGGACTGCTAGAGATAAAATTATACAACTCCTGCTGGGTGGCTAATTCCCATATCATTAACGGGTGTTCGTTGATCATATCATTCGTGATCTCAATATCAGGATTGTCTTGAGCTAAAACAAGTTCAACGTAATGACTAACACTATTGATCGATAAACGTGCGGTGTTTTCAAATCCCTCTTCGTCTTTATCTTGTATTGATTGTAATAAAGACATTAATGCCATACATAAATCTAAAGCAGGAAAAACACCAAAAAAATCAAATTCTTCAGGATCGGGGATCTGGCTTTCTAATTTTACCAATTGCGCGCCGTAATTAATTTTACAGCGATTGTTTTTGTCCAGCCATTGCCACAATAAATCTAATTGATTGCGTATGACTTTGATATCACCAAATTCAGTCGTTTCTGAAAATAACTGATAATTAGGCAGCATACGCTCTAATAATGCGCTACAAAAAGTAATTTTTTGCCATTGGCTTAGTTGATTTAAGGATAGGGTCACGATACATCCGACAGATTAAAAATTATTTTGGGATTATATCCTTAAACATAGAAGGTTGTGCCTAACGCTATTGTTTTTTTTCTAATTGCTTTTGAGCATACTCAAAACGCAAGCGATATTCCGTTAATTTACCTTCCAACTCACTCACTTGCTGTTCAAGCTTAGTATTCAATTCCAAATTCTCGTCACGCAGGTACTTAATGGTCTCACGCGCCTTATTATATTCGAGCTCCTGCTTAGTTCTATGAGCTTCATATCTTTGTTGAATTTTATCGGCATTATCATTTGCAGCTTGCAGCTGCGCCGATACTGTCGCCACTTCATTATGATATTGTTCATTCAACGCTTGTGATTCAGATAACGAGAGCGACGTTTTTTCTAGCTGGCTTGTTATATCATCCAACTGTTCTTGCCATGTCGACTGGGTTTTAATAATTTGCTCTTGCATTTGTTGTAATGCTAGCTCATCTTTCGCGTGTTTTTCTTCAACTAACCTTAACTTGTCTGTTACCTTGGCTACCTCGTCGCGGTGCACAGACAAATCTTGCTGATGCTTTTCCGCCTGCGTTTGCAAATCTCTATCTTTTTTCTCACCTAAAGCGAGCAAACGCTGGCATTCTGCTTTAGAGTTTTCAAGCTGTTGTTCAATAGCAGTTAATTTATCTTGCACACTTTTTAAAGCCTGCTGGTGTTCATCTGCTTGCTGTTTACTTAACTGTTTAATGTTATAAATTTCTTGAGTTTTCTCATCTTCTGCTTTTTCTTTTTCAGAGATAACATCAACGAGTGACTGGGTTTGTTGTTTGTATTGCTCTAATTGCCCTTTCGCTTCAGCTAATTCTATTTCGCGCGAGTCTAGCGCTTGTTTCGTATCAACTAATTCTGCGGCCAATTCTCGTTCGGTTTGCTCTTCGCTAACCTTATCTTCTTCAAGCCCTTTAATGCTATCTAATAACTTAACTTCCTTATCCTTTAATTGTTGGATAAGCGTGTTTTGAGCTGCAATTTTTTCTTCACTTTGTTTTGATGAAAGCTTTTCTTGGGACAGTTCACCTGATAATTGCGATGTCCGTTCTGCAGAATCTGCTTTAGATTGCTGTAAACTTGCTTTTAATTGCTCAACTTCTGCGAGTAACTCTGTTTCTCTCGACTTTTGAACGGTTGAATTTTCTTGATGCTTACCCTGCAATGACTCCATTTGAGCTGTGAGTGTGGCTTGTTTTTCTATCGATTTTTCAACTTGTTCTTTTGCTTGAGCCAACTGGTTATTTAGTTCTGCTACCTGCTGTTGTGCGTTAGCAAGTGATTCAGATTTTTCATCTGACGACTGGCTTTGTTCAGATTTTAGCAGCTCCAATTCGGCCAAAGCATTATTGAGTTGATTAGTTAATTCTGAAATTTTGTGGTTTTGTATTTCTAACGTTGCTGCTTTGGCTTTGTCATTCTTACTCAGACTATCTTCTTTTTCTTTATGCTGAGATAAACTCGCCGTAAGATCGGCTAGCTGCGCTTTAGTCGCTTCAAGCTCCGCAATGTTTTTTTGTTCTGATTTTTTAAGGCTTTTTAGTTGTTCGCTGGCAGCAGAAAGTTCGGCTAATTTATCTTTTAATACTTGTTCGGTATCGGTTAACTTTGCACCATTAAGTTCGGCGTTGTTTTTTAACTCTTCTTCTCTATTCGCCAACTGAGTTTTTATTTCAGCCAGTTCTTGTTGTTGTTTGTTTGATTCAAGCGAAGACTTTTCAAGTTGGTCTACCAACGTCTGTTGCGCACTTTTAAGCGACTGATAGTGCTCGTGCTGCTCGACTAATTCGGGTGTGACGTCTATTTTACTAGGATATGCAGACAGCAACGAGGAGATTTTATCTTCTATTTGAATATAAATATCACCTGCAAGGCTTTGAATTTGTTCTTCTAAATCCGACGGAAGTTTTTGCGGCTCTTCCATATACATAATCCTCATTATCAACTAATAAAATCAAGTTGTAACAATAAACTAGCACATGAATGGCGAGCTGTTAATTTTTAATCAACCTTTTAGCCTTTTTTTCTAAAGATTAATGAATGACATCAAAATCAAATTAACTTTTATCAATTGAGGGAGCCATTATTAATAAAGCACTTATTAATATATAAAACTAAAAAAGAGGCTTATCGCCTCTTTTTATCCTATCTAAAGTCTTTAGATTATTTCGCTTCTTCTGCCACAATTGGTCTAAACTGAATACCATTTACTTTAGCTTCAGATGCACTCAAATTACGTAACTGCGCCAAACGATTAATTTGTCCAATAGAACCTAACATTGAATGGATAGGAACAAACAAACCACGCTTATAAAAATCTAATATTTTTTCGTCAGATAAAGATTTTAACTTTTGCTCATCAATACCGAATAAACCCACTAATTTTTTATTTTCGCCTGTGCTGAAATTTACATTTAATTCAAGCTCTACTAACAGATCGTTTTCAACTAGTTCAGTGATAAATTTCTCGGTTGCTACTTCATTCTCATACAGACGACCCAGCGCTTCTTGAACACCTTTAAAATATTCTGAATCGTTACCATCTTCATCATAGATAGCTTGTTCTTGATCTTCGCCAACAAAAGGGCTATCAAGATCAATGCAAGTCGTTAATGTTTTTTCTTTCTCTGGATCAACGCCAATACTAAATGGCACCACAGATATTGATAGTGGTACATAAATAGCATGCCATTTATTGTCACTATAATATAAATTTTCGCCCGCTTCTAAACCTAACATGGCGACACTGCGAAAACGCTCAGAACCTGGTTCTTTAACTAATACCACCGGAAAGCTTGTTGACGCTTGAGAAAATTCTTGTGCCAAAACAGGGATAACCTGCTGATTTGCAATGTGTTCTAAATTACGTTTTGATGAAACTTTTAAATTTTTATGTTGGTCTTTTCTTACTGGAACGATATTGGCCATGAATAACTCTCTTTTTTATCGCCTAATTTTTGGCGTTTTTTATAGTAATAGCATAAGTTATGGTGACAGTAATTCTTGCTTTCAATAGCGAAAGGGAAAATAAATTAAATATTCATTAAAAATTTATATTTTGGCTTTGAAAGTAGCATAAATTAAGGAGGTGCTTATTATAATCCACGAACGCGACCGAAATTATAGAGCCATTATTGGCTTCAAAGGTATTTAAAATGAAAACAACAGGGTTTCTTATATTGGTAATAGCGCTACAATCTTTTTACTGTTTAGCTATGCCTCGGATCACCGTTGAAAATGATCGTACTATAGAAGGTTATGCCAAAATAAGAATAAAAAACGAGACAGCCAGAGAGCTTGCCTGTCATATCGCTATTGACGGTTTCAAAATAAAATTTCGCTTATTGCCCCGCCAACCATCCAAGTGGCATAAAGCCGCAGATAAGCGCTTCAAACACACCGACTTTAGTGTCTGGTGTGACTATATTGAGTTGTATCCAGAACACAAAAAATACGGGCAGTAATGACAAAAAAATCCATGTACTACCCTGTAAGTACCTCAGAAAAAATAATTGAGGAAGAAGGCTTCCTTATAAAGAAAGCCTAAACTCATTTATCAGTACTTACGTACCTAATTCACTTAAATTCAGTGCTAAAATTATTCCACGGTAACTGATTTAGCAAGGTTCCTCGGTTGGTCTACATCTGTACCTTTGATGATTGCCACATAATATGACAATAATTGCAGTGGTAAGGTATAAACAATAGGCGCAACAATATCATCACAATGAGGAACGTTGATCACTTTCATGGTTTCGTCACTTTCAAATTTAGCGTCAACATCGGCAAACACATACATTAAACCACCACGAGCTCGCACTTCTTCAACATTTGATTTTAACTTTTCAATTAAATCATTCGCAGGCGCAACCACGATAACGGGCATATCGGCATCAATTAATGCTAAAGGTCCGTGTTTTAGTTCACCGGCGGCGTAGGCTTCTGCATGAATATAAGAGATTTCTTTTAGTTTTAATGCACCTTCCATTGCGATGGGGTATTCATCACCTCGCCCAAGAAATAACGCATGATGCTTATCAGCAAAATCTTCGGCTAAATCTTCAATAGACTCAGCCAAGGCTAATACTTCGTCTAATTTTGCTGGTAAGGTCATTAGTGATTTGGCAATATCAGATTGTGTTTCTGCGCTCATACCGTGATGCTGGCCAATGGCTAAAGTCATCATTAATAAACCAACCAGTTGAGTCGTAAAAGCTTTGGTCGATGCCACACCAATTTCGGCGCCCGCTTTAGTCATAAAGGCGAGATCAGATTCACGTATCAATGATGACCCAGGTACATTACAAATAGTTAAGCTGGCTTTATAACCTAACTCTTTGGCTAAACGCAGCGCAGCTAATGTATCCGCGGTTTCTCCTGATTGTGAAATAGTCACTATCATGGCATTTTTTGGTACATGTGATTTTCGATAACGAAATTCACTGGCGATCTCAATATTACAAGAGACGCCTGCAAAGGCTTCTAACCAATAACGAGCGACCATACCAGAGTGATAACTAGTGCCGCACGCGATAATTTGCACATGCTCAATACCTTTAAATATTTCGTCTGCACCTTTACCAAAAGTATCAATGTTTAACTCGTTGCCCACTAAACGACCTTCAAGCGTGTTACGAATTGCGGTAGGTTGTTCGTAGGTTTCTTTTAGCATGTAATGGCGATATTCGCCTTTATCACCCGCTTCATGACTTACTTCAGATTCTTTAACTTCTCTTATTACCGCATTACCATTTTCATCAAAAATACTGACATCAAAGCGTGTCACTTCGGCAACATCGCCTTCTTCAAGGTAAGAGAATCGACGAGTAACTGGTAGTAAAGCCATAATGTCTGAAGCGATAAAGTTTTCACCTAAACCATAGCCAATCACTAAAGGACTACCTGAGCGAGCAACAACGACACGATCTTTATCTCGAGTATCCATAATGACAGTGCCATAAGCGCCATCTAGCTGCTTTACCGTTTTTTGTACGGCGTCTAATAAACTACTCGCGCTTTTCAATTCATGATGAACTAAATGAGTAATAACCTCAGTATCCGTATCAGAGACAAATTCATAGCCTAACGCTTGTAAATTTACTCTTAATTCACTGTGGTTTTCGATAATGCCATTATGCACAACCGCTATAGTGTTGTTAGAAATATGAGGGTGAGCATTCACTTCGCTTGGAATACCATGCGTAGCCCAGCGGGTATGTGCAATACCGGTGCCTCCAGCAATAGGAGCAATACTAATAGCGTCGGAAAGTTCTTGTACTTTACCTAAACGTCTAACGCGATTAAGTTGATTGTTGCTATCAATAATTGCAACGCCTGCCGAATCATAGCCTCGGTATTCCAATCGTTTTAGTCCTTCAACCAAAATATCAACAACATCTCGCTGTGCCACGGCACCTACTATTCCACACATAAATATATCCTTTTGCTCTTTATTTGTTACACGTAGCGCATATTAAATTTACGCCTTGATCTATTAATTGTTTTTTAACCGATGGTAATAAACCATCATCAGTTATTAAGGTGTTTACTTGGTGCCACGGGATTTCTAAATTAGGGATCTTACGGCCAATTTTATCAGACTCTACCATAACAATAACTTCTCTAGAAACCTCAGCCATCAATTGGCTCAGACCCGTAAGCTCACTAAAGGTAGTTGTACCTCTTTCTATATCAATGCCATCGGCACCAATAAATAACTGGTCAAAATCATAAGATCGCAAAACCTGCTCGGCTACTTGCCCTTGAAACGACTCTGAGCGCGCATCCCATGTTCCCCCGGTCATCAATAATGTAGGTTCATTTTCTAACGATTGAATATCATTGGCGATTGAAAGCGAATTGGTCATCACCACCAACCCTGCTTTTTGTTCAAGTTCGGGTATGAGTGCAGCGGTCGTTCTGCCACTATCAATAATGATTCTATTATGATCTCTGATCAATGTTGATGCCGCTTTAGCAATAGCTAACTTTTGCTTTGAAAGCTCTTCAGGCTTTGATTCAATTATTTCTTGTGGTAATGACACTGCGCCACCATAGCGACGTAACAATAATCCGCTTTTTTCTAACGAAGAGAGATCTTTACGAATAGTCACTTCCGAGGTATCAAAGCGAGCAGCAAGTTTATCAACACTCACTTCACCAAGCTGATTTAACTCGGTAATAATAGTGTGACGACGTTGTTGCGTGTTTCGTTTTGACATTTACAAAGTATTTAAATTTCGAACCGAAAGATATTATAATTACAAACGAAACGAAAACAAGTTTTTTTATTTCTACTTAGAACAAAAAAGGCACTTAACAAGTGCCTTAAAACTATTGTTCATGAAAAACATTTATTTTTTAAGTGGACGTTGCCAGCCTTGAATATTACGTTGTTTGCCTCGCGCAACAGCAAGCTCTTCACTGCTCACATCTTTTGCTATAGTAGAACCAGCACCAGTTGTCGCTTTATCTCCAATTGTCACAGGAGCAATTAGTGATGAATTGGAACCGATAAAAGCGTTGTCTCCAATAATGGTTTTAAACTTATTCACGCCATCATAATTACAGGTTATTGTGCCCGCACCAATATTCGCATTTTTGCCGACTTCAGTATCGCCAAGATAAGTTAAATGACCCGCCTTAGAACCTTCACCTAAGGTTGATTTTTTCATTTCAACAAAGTTACCAACATGCGCATCACGCTCTAGTTCAGATCCTGGGCGAATTCGGGCAAATGGACCTACACTGGCAAGCTCACCGATGATTGACTCTTCGATAATAGAGTTAGGCTTAATGATCGCCCCTTTTCCTATTTTACAATCCCTTAAAATACAGTTAGCACCAATTTTAACGTCATCGGCAAGCTCAACATGACCTTCAAAGATACAATTAATATCGATCATTACTTCTTGACCAACATTAACACTGCCACGAATATCAATACGAGCAGGATCGCGTAAACTTGCCCCGGCTATCATAAGCTCTTCAGCTTTGCGCATTTGATAAGCACGCTCTAAAGCCGCTAATTGCACGCGATTATTGGCTCCTTCCACTTCAATTTCGGTTTCAGGATGCGCAGTCGCAATTGTTTTTCCTTCGCTGTGTGCGGTTGCGATCACATCAGTTAAGTAATATTCACCTTGAGCGTTGTCGTTAGACAAATTACTTAACCAACGTTTTAAATCGCCACCATTGGCCAGTAAAATTCCGGTATTGGCTTCATTGATAGCAAGTTGCTCAGCATTAGCATCTTTTTGTTCGACAATACCTACCACTTGACCCGTATTATTATTGTCCGCTCTAACAATTCTGCCATAGCCTGTTGGGTTAGATAAATAGACGGTTAATAGGGCCATGCCATTTTCTGGCTTAACCGCGAGCAAATTCTCTAGTGTTGATACTTTAGTTAACGGTACATCGCCATACAATACCAACACATCTTCATCATCTTTAATAAAAGGTGATGCTTGGTCAACCGCGTGACCTGTCCCTAATTGCTCTTTTTGTTCAACAAAGGTGAGATCGGTAGCGGTACTGTCTTTATCGATAGTGGCTTTTAATACATCACCACCAAAACCATAAACAAGATAAATATTCTCTGCTTTGAGCTGACGCGCACTTTCAATAACATGACTTACCATTGGCTTATCAGCAATGGGATGAAGTACTTTTGGGAGAGCTGAACGCATGCGCGTTCCTTTGCCAGCGGCAAGTATTACAACAGAGAGAGCCATAGTTTTTCCATAAAATTGATACTAACAATATTGTAACTAGCAATGCGTGTAATATACAAAACTTTATTAACTATTTGGGTATAGGCTTTACTTAGATCATAACCACGTTGTTTTGAAGGTGTTATTAACTATTTCAAACCCTGATAACTTAGCCGTGATGGATGATGGTAGAGTGTTGATAGGTGAAGATACCAGCAAACATGTTAACAATGCTATTTGGATATATAACCTGAAAGGTGAATAACTCCTAAAAATGGTTATAAATAAAAAGAACTAATCGCTTAGATTAGTTCTTTTTTTACCCGATAAAAAAAGCGACCATTTACAATACTGTAAACGCCGCTTTTTTATTTCACTAAAACGTTGAGGTTTAGTTTAGATCTTTTTCTTGGCCGCTTGAATAACGCGTAATTGTGCTATTGCGCGAGCTAATTCAGCTGCAACCTCAGCATAATCAACATCTTCACCGCGATCATTCATATGTTCTTCGGCGCGTTGCTTAGCTTCTAAAGCTGCTTGCTCATCAAGATCAGCTACACGTGTTGCCACATCAGCCAAAACAGTAACATGATTAGGTTGAACTTCAAGCATGCCACCAGAAAGATAGATAACTTCTTCGTCTCCACCTTTCTTGACGATTCTAGCCATACCAGGTTTTAGTGAGGTCAGCAAAGGTGCGTGACCAGGCATAATACCTAATTCACCTTCGCTACCTGTGATCTGTAATGATTCAATAGCACCAGAAAATAAGCTTTCTTCGGCACTGACCACGTTCAGATTTACAGTAAGTATTGCCATGTTGACCTCCAAATAGGCGACTAATTATTAACGAGTTAGTCGCCAGCCTTCATTACATGTTTTTAGCTTTTTCAGCTGCTTCTTCAATAGAACCAACCATGTAGAAAGCTTGCTCTGGTAAATCATCGTAGTCACCAGCAAGAATACCTTTAAAGCCAGAAATAGTGTCTTTAAGTGATACATACTTACCAGGAGAACCAGTGAATACCTCAGCAACGAAGAACGGTTGAGATAAGAAACGCTGGATCTTACGAGCACGGTCAACAGTTTGCTTATCTTCTTCAGAAAGCTCGTCCATACCTAAGATTGCGATGATATCTTTAAGTTCTTTATAACGTTGTAATACTGATTGAACGCCACGTGCAACTTCATAATGTTCAGCACCAACTACTAATGGATCAAGTTGACGTGAAGTAGAGTCTAACGGGTCGATCGCTGGGTAAATACCCAATTCAGCAATAGAACGTGAAAGTACAACTGTTGCATCTAAGTGAGCAAAGGTTGTTGCTGGCGATGGATCAGTCAAATCATCCGCAGGTACGTATACCGCTTGGATTGAAGTGATTGAACCTTTCTTAGTAGAAGTAATACGCTCTTGTAGTACACCCATTTCTTCAGCAAGTGTTGGTTGATAACCAACCGCTGATGGCATACGACCTAAAAGTGCAGATACTTCTGTACCAGCCAAAGTGTAACGATAAATATTATCAACAAAGAATAATACGTCACGACCTTCGTCACGGAATTTCTCAGCCATAGTCAAACCAGTCATCGCAACACGAAGACGGTTTCCTGGAGGCTCGTTCATTTGACCGTAAACAAGCGATACTTTATCAAGTACGTTTGAATCGTTCATTTCGTGGTAGAAATCGTTACCTTCACGAGTACGCTCACCAACACCAGCGAATACAGAATAACCACTGTGTTCGATAGCGATGTTACGGATAAGCTCCATCATGTTAACGGTTTTACCAACACCAGCACCACCAAACAATCCAACTTTACCACCCTTAGCGAATGGACATACTAAGTCGATTACTTTGATACCAGTTTCTAATAACTCATTTGACATTGCTTGGTCAGCATATGCTGGCGCTTCACGGTGAATAGACCATTTCTCTTTTTCACCAATTGGACCCGCTTCGTCAATAGGCTCACCCAAAACGTTCATGATGCGACCTAAAGTCTCAACACCAACGGGAACTTGAATGTTTTTGCCTGTATTTTCTACGTTCAGACCACGACGCAAACCGTCTGATGAACCCATAGCGATAGCACGTACAACGCCACCACCTAATTGCTGTTGTACTTCTAGTACTAAGCCCGAAAGGTCACCTTCAGTTACATTTAATGCGTCATATACCTGAGGTACAGCATCTTGTGGGAATTCTACATCCACAACTGCGCCAATGATTTGGACGACTTTACCTGTACTCATGTTTAATCCTCTAATCTTTAGATCTTATTTAACAAGAACCTTTGCCTACACCGCTGCCGCGCCAGCACAAATTTCACTCAATTCTTGAGTAATGCTTGCTTGACGTGCTTTGTTATATACCAATTGTAAATCGTCGATCAAATCACCTGCGTTATCGGTTGCAGCTTTCATTGCAACCATACGAGCAGCTTGTTCGCTAGCGAGGTTTTCAACCACGCCTTGGTATACTTGAGATTCAACATAACGAACTAATAAATGCTCAAGAATAGCTTGAGCATCAGGTTCGTAGATATAATCCCAGCGATGTTTTATTGCGTCATCATCTGACTTAGGTAAAGGTAAAAGTTGATCGATTGTCGGCGCTTGCGTCATTGTGTTAACAAATTTGTTAAAAACAATGAACAATTTGTCTATCTCACCGTTGTCATAAGCATTCAGCATAACCTTAACACTACCGATAAGGTCTGTAACTGAAGGATTATCACCCAACCCTGAAACTTGTGCAGTAACTTTAGCACCCATATTGTTAAAAAAGGCTGTTGCTTTAGAACCAACAACAGCAAATTCAACTTCGGCACCTTCAGCTTGCCATTTGGCAGCATCAGTTAATGTTTGTTTAAATAAATTAATATTTAAACCACCACAAAGTCCACGGTCGGTTGAGACGACAATATAGCCTACGCGTTTCACTTCACGCTCTTCCATATATGGATGGCGATATTCTAAGTTACCACGCGCGATGTGACCGATCACATTTCGCATATTCTCAGCGTATGGACGAGAGGCAGCCATGCTATCTTGCGCTTTACGCATTTTAGAAGCTGCAACCATTTCCATCGCACTGGTGATCTTTTGAGTGTTTTGAACACTCCCGATCTTTGATTTAATCTCTTTACCACCGGCCATGACTAATCTCTCCGAAAACTTAAACTAATTACCAAGTTTGTGTAGACTTGAATGATTCAAGTGCTGCAGTCAAACCTGATTCGATATCTTTATCGTAGCCACCGTTTTCGTTGATTTTAGCCATCAACTCAGCTTTTTCACTGTTTACATAGGCATGCAATGCTGCTTCAAAATCAGTGATTTTGTTTAACGCTACATCGTTCAAAAAGCCTTTTTCAGCAGCAAATAGAGATACCGCTGTTTCTGCAACAGATAATGGGCTGTATTGCTTTTGCTTCATCAATTCAGTTACACGTTGACCATGCTCTAATTGAGCACGTGTCGCGTCATCAAGATCTGATGCGAATTGAGCAAATGCTGCCAGTTCACGATATTGAGCAAGTGCCAAACGAATACCACCACCCAATTTCTTGATGATTTTAGTTTGTGCAGCACCACCAACACGAGATACTGATAAACCAGCGTTTACTGCCGGACGAATACCCGAGTTGAATAAATCAGCTTCTAGGAATATTTGACCATCAGTAATTGATATTACGTTAGTTGGTACGAATGCAGATACGTCACCCGCTTGCGTTTCAATAATTGGTAATGCAGTTAATGAACCTGTTTGGCCTTTAACTTCACCGTTAGTGAAACGTTCAACATATGCTTCGTTAACACGAGCAGCACGCTCAAGTAAACGAGAATGAAGATAGAAAACGTCACCTGGGTATGCTTCACGGCCTGGCGGACGACGTAAAAGCAATGAAATTTGACGATAAGCAACAGCTTGCTTAGACAAATCATCATATACGATTAGTGCATCTTCACCGCGATCACGGAAGTATTCACCCATAGTACAACCAGAATATGGCGCTAAGTATTGCAGTGCTGCAGCTTCAGAAGCTGATGCAACAACAACAATAGTGTTAGCTAATGCATTGTGCTCTTCAAGAGTACGTACAACGTTAGCAACAGTAGAGGCTTTTTGGCCAATTGCTACGTATACACATTTAATACCAGTGTTTTTCTGGTTAATAATAGCATCAAGTGCGATCGCTGATTTACCAATTTGACGGTCACCAATGATAAGCTCACGCTGACCACGTCCGATAGGAATCATTGAATCGATTGATTTGATACCTGTTTGTACAGGTTGATCAACCGATTTACGATCGATAACACCAGGTGCTACCACTTCAACAGGAGAGAAACCATCGCTTTCGATTGGTCCTTTTCCGTCAATTGGTTCACCTAACGTGTTTACTACGCGACCTAAAAGGCCACGACCTACTGGTACTTCCAAAATACGGCCAGTACCTTTAACTTTTTGCCCTTCAGCTAGATCCGCATATGGACCCATAACTACCGCACCTACCGAATCTCGGTCTAGGTTTAACGCGATAGCGAAACGGCTACCAGGAAGTTCGATCATCTCGCCTTGCATTACATCAGCAAGACCATGGATGCGAATAATACCATCAGTTACAGAAACTATAGTACCTTCGTTACGAGCTTCGCTGACAACGTCAAACTGTTCAATTCTTTTCTTGATCAGTTCAGCGATTTCAGTGGAATTCAGTTGCATGCTCTATTCCCCGTTAAGATTGCATTGTTGTTGCTAAGCGATTCAGTTTACCTTGTACTGAACCATCTATTACCATGTCACCTGCTTTGATTATCAAACCAGAGACAATTTTTGCATCAACACTACAATTGAGCTTTACTTTTCGAGCCAAACGCTTTTCAAGCGCAGCGCTTATTGCTTTTTGTTGTGCTACTTTCAATTTCACAGCAGATGTAACATCTACATCAATTGTTTGCTCATATTCAGCTTTTAATTCACCAAATTGAGTAACAACTTGTGGAAGCACTAACAAACGTCCGTTCTCAGCCATCACTTTAATAAAGTTTTGACCATTGCTATCAAGTTGATCTTCACAGACTTTTAAAAATAAGTCTTGAGCCTGCTCAATTGACGCACCACCTGATAGGTAGCTTGTCATTGTTTCATCTTGTGAAACCTGAGCAGCAAAGGCTAACATTTCTAGCCATTGGTCAACTGCTTTTGCTTCGATAGCAAAATCGAACGCTGCTTTAGCGTAGGGACGAGCGACGGTTGTCAATTCAGACATAAGCTCTATCCCTCTTAAAGTTCAGCTACAAGTTTATCTAAGATGTCGCTATGTGCTGCGGCATCGATTGAACGTTCAAGTATTTTCTCAGCGCCAGCGACTGCAAGTACAGCAACCTGTTGGCGAAGTTCTTCTTTAGCTTGATTACGTTCAGTCTCAATTTCTGCATGACCAGCAGCTAAGATTTTTTCTTTCTCAGCTTGCGCTTTCACTGCAGCCTCTTCAACTAATTGCGTTTCACGCTTTTTAGCCGCTTCAATAATCTCAGCAGCTTGCGCCTTTGCTTCTTTTAGTTGAGCTGTAGCTTTCTCTTGAGCTAGCTCAAGATCTTTAGCAGCACGGTCTGAAGCAGCAAGTCCATCAGCAATAGTTGCTTGACGAGCTTCAATGGCACCAATAATAGGTGGCCAAACATACTTCATACAAAAAATTACGAATACGATAAATGCGATTAATTCACCCGCTAAGGTCATATTAAGATTCATTTATGTATCTCCTATTCAAATTCGCGATTAAGAAAAAGCTTAATTAATTAAGCGCCAACTGCGAATAATAGGTATAAACCGATAGCAACACCGATCATCGCGATAGCATCGATAAGACCCGCTACGATGAACATTTTTACTTGTAGTTGAGGTGCTAATTCAGGTTGACGAGCAGCTGATTCTAAGAACTTGCCACCTAATAAACCAAAACCAATCGCGGTACCAAGAGCACCTAAACCGATTAGTAAAGCAACAGCGATATATAACATATTTATCTCCGATTATTTAAAGTTATAAAGTTAAAAAAACTAAGGTTAAAAAAACTAGTGATCTTCGTGAGCTAGACTCAAATATAGAATCGTTAGCATCATGAAAATAAACGCTTGTAATGGGATAACCAGCAAGTGGAACGCTGCCCATAAAAAATGTACTGGCAACTGGAATAAACCAATTGTCGCAATAAGCAAGAATATCAACTCACCCGCATATAAGTTACCGAACAAACGTAATGCTAATGATAATGGACGAGCTAATAAGGTTACCATTTCGAGAATAAAGTTCACTGGATATAAAGACCAATGCCCGAAAGGTTGAGTTGTGAGTTCTTTAATAAAACCACCAATACCTTTCACTTTTATCGAATAGTAAATGATCAACACAAATACCCCTAAGGCTAATGCAAAGGTCATATTTGGATCTGTTGTTGGTACTGCTTTCATATAGTGCACACCAAACAACTCAAAAATACGAGGGATTAAATCTACAGGCACCCAATCCATGGCATTCATTAACAAAACCCAAACAAAAATGGTTAATGCTAACGGTGCAATAACAGGGTTTTTACCATGAAAGGTACTTTTAACACTATCGTCAACAAAGCCAACAATCATTTCAACTGCGCATTGCAATTTACCTGGCACACCGGTGCTAGCTTTTTTGGCAACAGAGCGGAAAATGGTTAAAAAAACCAAACCTAAAAATATTGACCATCCTAGCGTATCTATGTGAACAGCCCAAAAGCCTTCGCCCACTGTAAGATTTTGCAAGTGATGTTTAATATATTCTTGGCTGGTTACTTCAGCAGCAGACATATTAAGGTTCCTAATGATTAAAGTTTAAAAATTCTTGTTTATAAAAACGGGTGTTAATAACGGTAAAACCATTATCAAACAAAATATTCCAAAAAAGGGTACCGGCTCTATCACTAAAAATTTGAAGGCTAGTGCAAATAAAACTGCCGTTAATACCATTTTCATTTTTTCGCCACCGTAAAAAGATTCTAGTACCTTTTTCGATGATCGTGCTCCGGCATATTTAAATGCTTTATGAGCAAAATACATATTAGGGATAATTGCGATTAATCCACCGAAAATTGCGGACTTAGCGTGATCAACTCCCCAGAACAAATATGTTACTACAGCACATATAATAACGGTTATAAGTGCAATGCCTATTTGTATATAGGCTAATTTACGTCCGTTCTTGACTAAATCATTTCTTTTTGAGAAATTCACTCTTAGCTCCAAACGAAAACTTTCGTATATTTGATACTTTTTTAAAGTAAAAACTTCAACGACTAAAAGTCAGCGCAAGTATACTGATTTACACTATTAATGCAACAAAATAGGGCATTGAAAGCCCCATTATAGTTAGAACAAATGTTTGAATTATTGAAAACATTACATTTATGCAACATTGCCCGTTAATTTAGGTAAATTTTGCCACAATCCCATCGAGCTCTTCTAAATTGGTATACGATATAACAAGTTTACCTTTGCCTTTTTTATTATGAGTTATAGAAACTTGTGAACCCAATTTTTCAGATAAATCTTGCTCTAATGCTTTAGTATTAGGATCTTCTACTTTTTCTTTCGGCGCTTTTTCTGGCGATTGTAATTTTTTAATTAATGCTTCAGTTTCACGCACGGTAAGCTCTTTGCCAACAACAGTTCTTGCCGCCGCAGACTGAGTATCCGTTTCTAATGCAAGTAACGCGCGCGCATGACCCATTTCAATATCGCCATGTTCAAGCAAGATTTTTACATCTTCATTTAAATTATTTAAACGCAATAAGTTAGTCACTGTGGTACGCGATTTACCTACGGCATCAGCAACTTCCTGATGAGTCAATTCAAACTCGATTAACAATCGTTCTAATGCAACAGCTTCCTCCATTGCATTTAAGTCTTCACGCTGAATATTTTCAATCAAAGCAATTGCGACTGCAGCTTCATCAGGAACATCTTTGATTAAACAAGGGACGACGTCTATTTCTGCGAGTTGCGCTGCGCGCCAACGGCGTTCGCCAGCAATTATTTCATAACTATTTTCGCTAATCGGTCTAACAACAATAGGTTGAATGATGCCTTGCGAACGAATTGAATTAGAAAGATCTTCCAATGCTTCGGCCGACATATCTTTTCGCGGCTGATATTTTCCTGGCTGCAATTGCTCTATAGGCAGTTTCTGCAATTCACTGATATCCACCTTTTCATTGCTTGATTCTGCTTGCGGTTTATTTGGGGCACTTGTTAATAGGGCGTCAAGACCACGGCCTAAGCCTCTACGTTTTGTTGGGCTCATAATGATCCTTGCAATTAATCAGTTGTATTTACGTTTTGTTTTTTCTTTTCTTGCTCATTTCTGCGTAGCATTTCACCAGCAAGAGCAAGGTAGGCTTTGGCACCAGTTGATGATTTATCATAATACATTGCTGGCGCACCAAAACTTGGCGCTTCAGCTAACCTTACATTTCGAGGAATAACAGTGCGATAAACTTTATCACCAAAGTGGCGTTTTAGTTGTTCAGACACATCATTAGCAAGACGATTACGCGGGTCATACATAGTACGTAATATGCCTTCAATATGTAAATTTCCATTAACGACTGAAGTCAATTTTGAAATAGTATCCATAAGTGCCGTTAATCCCTCTAAGGCATAATATTCACATTGCATTGGCACTAATACTGAATCAGCTGCTGTCATTGCGTTAACGGTTAACATGTTTAACGAAGGAGGGCAGTCAATAATAATAAAATCGTAATATTTTTTAACCGGAGCAAGCGCGGTTTTTAAACGTTGTTCACGGGCATAAACTTCCATTAATTTAATTTCAGCGGCCGTTACATCTGTATTAGCAGCAATTAAATCATAAACGCCAGCGGTATTTTTGGTAACAACTTCATCAAATGGCTTTTCTTCAACTAATAATTCATAACAAGTCGCTGGGACTTCGTATTTGTCTACGCCGCTCCCCATAGTTGCATTACCTTGAGGATCTAAGTCTATAAGCAACACTTTACGTTTAGTTGCTGCCAGTGATGCAGCTAAATTCACCGAAGTAGTAGTTTTACCCACTCCGCCTTTTTGATTAGCAACTGCAATTATTTTTCCCACAAGATCCTCGAACGTATTTGTTATTAAAACTTATTATTAATTTGTCTTTTTTAGTTCAATTAAGTGTCGTTGACCTTCTAATTGAGGCACAACTATATTGTAACTGGCCACTAACGCAATATCATCTGGTAACAAAGCTATTTCATCATTAGGAAAAACGCCTTTCAATGCGAAAAAGCGACCTTCATTCACTGAAATTAAATGGTGACACCAAGACACCATATCATTTAACGACGAAAAGGCTCGACTTAACACACCATCAAACGGCTGCTCTGGATGATATTTCTCAACACGAGATAAAACAGGTTGCACGTTAGTTAATTTTAACTGAAAAACAACTTGTCTTAAAAAAGTAATTCTTTTTCCTAAGCTATCCAATAACACGAAACTACGTTCAGGATACAATATCGCGAGCGGTATGCCTGGTAAACCAGGACCTGTCCCAACGTCAATAAACGAATTTCCTGTTAACGAAGGGCCAACCATCAAACTATCCATAATATGCTTGATAAGCATATCATTAGGATCTCTAATTGAGGTTAAGTTATAGGCCTTATTCCATTTATTGAGTAATTCAACGTATTGGATAAGTAAATTTATCTGATGTTCAGAAACAGTTAAAGAAGTTTCTTTGATCAGCGATTCTAATAGAACTTTTAGTGTCATCTATTTTTTTACGCTGATTTGCGTAATAAGCCATGTTTTTTTAGATAAACCAATAATAACGAAATAGCGGCCGGAGTAATACCAGAAATACGTGACGCCTTACCGATAGTTTCCGGTCGAGCATCAGATAATTTTGCTACAACTTCGTTTGACAGCCCTGAAATTTGCTCATAATTAAAATCAATAGGAATCAGCGTGTCTTCGTTACGTTTCTTTTTAGCGATCTCATCTAATTGACGATCAATATATCCAGCGTATTTAATCTGTATTTCAACTTGCTCTGCGGCTTGTTTATCAGCTATCGCTGGGCCAATTCCCTCGATTTTCATCAAATCATCATAGCGAACTTCAGGTCGACGAATTAAATCTTCTAGGCTGTTTTCACGACTAATATCGTTTTTAACTAGTTGATTAATAGCTGGTACAGCTAAGTGATCTTTTTGGATCCAAGTAGATTTCAAACGCTGACGTTCTAATTCAACACTTTCCATTTTTTCATTAAAACGCTGCCACCTTTGATCATTAACAAGTCCAAGTTCCCTACCTTTCTCCGTCAAGCGAATATCAGCATTATCTTCACGTAGTAACAATCGATATTCAGCACGGGAAGTGAACATTCTATAAGGTTCTTTGGTTCCTAAGGTCGCTAAATCATCGATCAATACGCCCATATAAGCTTGATCGCGGGTTAGAATAAGTTCTTGTTTACCTTGGATCCTTGCTGCGGCATTGGTCGCAGCAATAAGGCCTTGGGCACCAGCCTCTTCGTATCCGGTAGTACCATTAATTTGGCCGGCAAAATAAAGGTTCTCAACAAACTTACTTTCTAAAGTTTGTTTTAAATCTCGCGGATCAAAAAAGTCATACTCAATAGCGTAACCCGGTCGAGTAATATGAGCATTTTCAAAACCTTTAATCGATCTCACTAGATCCATTTGTACATCAAACGGCAAGCTAGTTGAAATACCATTTGGATAAATTTCGTGGGTTGTTAACCCTTCAGGCTCAACAAAAATTTGATGGCTGTCTTTTTCAGAAAAACGATGGATCTTATCTTCTATCGATGGACAATATCTTGGACCAATACCTTCAATAACCCCTGTATACATTGGAGATCGATCTAAACCTGAGCGAATTATCTCATGAGTTTTAGCGTTGGTATGGGTGATATAACAAGAAATTTGTTCAGGATGATCATTATGTGATCCCATGAAAGAAAAAACCGGTCTTGGCTCGTCACCTGGTTGTGCTTGCATGACAGAAAAGTCTAATGTTCTTGCATCTAAACGCGGTGGAGTACCTGTTTTTAAACGATCTATTCTAAATGGCATATCACGCAAACGGTGAGCAAGGTTGACACTTGCAGGATCGCCAGCACGACCACCTTGATAATTATTTAAACCGATATGAATTTGACCAGCGAGAAAAGTACCTACGGTTAAAACAACACTTTTTGCTTTAAATTTCAGACCCATTTGAGTAGATATACCGACGATCCTATCATTTTCTAAAATAAGATCATCACAAGGTTGCTGGAATATAGTTAAGTTTTCTTGATTTTCCAAATAGTTACGAACAAAAGAACGATACAAACTACGATCTGCCTGTATGCGTGTAGCGCGAACTGCTGGACCTTTGCTGGCATTTAACGTTCTAAATTGAATGGCGGCATGATCTGCAGCGGTCGCCATTAAACCACCTAAAGCATCTATTTCTTTAACCAAATGTCCTTTACCAATACCGCCTATAGCTGGATTACAAGACATTTGACCTAACGTATCAATGTTATGGGTAAGTAACAATGTTTTACAGCCCATGCGCGCTGCGGCTAGAGATGCTTCTGTTCCAGCATGTCCACCACCAACGACGATGACGTCATAGGACTCTTGATACCACATAAATTAATAACCTTGCATGTTAAAGAATAAAAACAGGGGACGTATTTTAGCGCTTTTTAATCCTTAGGGGAATGATCAAATGTTTAAAAAAGATCGCAGTGAGATCCTTTAATAAAAGATAAGATCTATATAAAGATCTTATTATTATTACTTATTAAGATCGTCCTTTTCTGTGGGTAAGTGCTTTTTGTTGTTATTTATTAATAGATTACATGGTACTCAACCCTGTGATCAAACAATGATCAATTGACATATAACCTTTGATCAAAACGCTGATTTATCCACAGGGTGTTTTAATTTATTTTTCATACACTGAATAATAACTAATAATTAATATGTTTTACCCATAGTTATACACATTACTCTTAAAAAAGAAGTTATTCTGTGAATAAGTTAGGGGTAAGTAGGTTATAAAAGATCTTGTTGTTGCGTTATCCAAGCTTGTGCAAGCTCTTCTGGATCAATATCTAAGCTCATATCAATTAGTAAAGTATCATTTATCTTCATACAACACTTTGAAATTAATAGTTTTTCAATGTTTTTGGCTGCTTGACAAAAAGTATCGTAGCTAGAATCTCCGATCCCTATGATCATAAATTTGGTTGAGGATAGATCTTGATCGCTATTAGTGAGATCTTCTACAAATTCTTTAATGTTATCTGGATAATCACCAGCACCATGAGTTGAAGTACAAATGAGAAAAACCTGATTATGAAATGAAATTTGTTCAAAATGAGGCTGAAAGTGGATAGTTATTTGGTGTCCGAGGGGGGATAATATCTCTTCACATGCCTCTGCAACATATTCTGTTCCGCCGAGCATACTGCCAACAATAATTTGAATTGAAGCCATAAAAATCCTGTAAGTTATGCTTTAAATATATATTACTAACCTTTCTTTAATATAAAAGACTCGTAATACCCTTTTTACAGATAGTTACATTTTGAAAAGCATAGAAATATTGATAAGCGCTATTATATACGCATATTGATTATTGAGACTAAGTTTATGATTAAAGTAATTACAGTGTTTTTTATCACATTTATTTTTGTAGCTAATGTACATTCTTCTGACAGAGCAATGGACATAAATGAATATAATAAAGAACTTAGACTAGCGTTAACGTTATACAAAGAGTCGGAATATAGCAAAGCGCTCCCTGAATTGGAGTTATATGCGAAAAGAGGGGATAAAACCGCGCAATACATAGTTGGAACTATGTATTTAAATAGCCAAGGTACTGAGCAAGATTTAATGAAAAGTTATGCATGGCTTAGTGTGGCTAATGAGCAAAAAAGTAAAGTTTGGATTAAGCCGCTGAACATGCTTGAAAGTAAATTGCCCTCAGATTATTTAGAAAATGCTCAAGTTATGGCAAAAAGTTACATTGACAGTTATGGAGTTAAGGCACAGCGCATGAAATGCAGTAACGTTAAAGAGTTAGGTTCTAGAAAGCCGACTCATAGTTGTTCAAAAATGGAGGTTAGAAAAGGTCATTATTATGTTGATGATGAAACAGAGAATAATATTGTTGGTCTATAACGAAAAGATAATGCCGTTTATAACATTTATTTTTAGCAACTAACCAATTTTAATACATATTGTGTCGTAAATGCGCTGCTTTTATCAGATAAATTCTGAGGAAATATCTAAGGAAGTTGATTTATATAATTAATGCTATGCCATAAATTGGACTGCATTAGTTAATGTTTATTACTAGATATGTTCCTCAAAATAATTTTGTTATTTTACACGCATAACATTGATAACTCTTTTTGTACCTAGTTTTTTGAGCTTAAATCCGTTCATCATACCGCGTTTAATGATTACTTCATCTCCAACGATAAATTTTGCGTGTTTGTCGCCTCTTTTCTCATGCCATATTTGATCATTATCTAATGTTATTATCCATTTATTACGTTTATTACGCTTAACAGAAGTTATTGTTGCCGTAATTTCACTGAACTCTCGTTCTTCATTTGTATATTTATGTGCTACTCCAAATGAAGATGTTAAGTTGTCGATATTTGCTTTAGATAATTCCTGCTTATTACTTTTAATTTCTAGATTTTTTTTATTTTTTACAATGTACATATCGAAGCAATTCAGCCTTTTTACGTCATCTTTAATTTCATCACATTTTAATAATTCATCTGAAATTTCCTGTGCCATGCTGTTGTTAATTGTTAGATAAAATAGTACTGATAAAATAGTGTATTTTGACTGCTTCATTATTACTCTTGATACTTGATAAAAATTATTTGAAACAATGTAGCATGTTATTTACCAATACAAAATGATGAAAATATTTTCCCGAGCAGGTCGTCGCTGGTGAATTCACCGGTAATTTTATCTAATTCTTGCTGGCATAGACGAAGCTCTTCAGCGAGTATTTCACCTGCAACATAAGATTCAAGTTGATCTAATCCTGTATTGAGATGCTGGTAGGCGTTTTCTAATGCGACAAGGTGCCTTCTGCGTGCCATAAAACCACCCTCTGTGCTGCCTTGATAGCCCATAATATCTTTTAAGTGTTCTTTTAGCTCATTTATTCCTTGGCCTGTTTTAGCGGATAGAGTGACGACAGGATGGTTGTTTTGCTCACTGTAACCGGTAACAGATTCGCTTAAATCGGCCTTGTTTCTTATTATGGTTAAACCAATATTTTCAGGAAGTTTGCTAAAGAATTCTGGCCATATTTCTTGGGGTTCAAGTGATATATGACTGCTTGAATCTGTCATGAATAAAATTCTGTCTGCTTGATTGATTTCTTGCCAGGCTCGTTCAATACCTATTTGTTCTACTTTATCTTCACTGTCACGTAAACCTGCAGTATCAATAATATGTAATGGCATACCATCAATGTGAATCTGTTCGGTCAAAACATCGCGAGTGGTGCCCTCTATATCGGTAACTATGGCAGTATCTTTGCCACTAAGCGCGTTTAATAGACTAGACTTTCCGGCATTTGGTCTACCGGCAATAACGACTCGCATGCCTTCTCTTATTATGCTGCCCTGTTGAGCCTGTTTTTTGACGTCTTCAACTTTTGAGATAATACTTTTCAGATCGGTAACTATTTTTTTATCAGCAAGAAAATTAATCTCTTCTTCTGGAAAGTCAATCGCGGCTTCAACATACATGCGCAAGTGAATAATACTCTCAACCATGTTATGAACAAGCGTTGAAAAACTTCCTTGTAAAGAGTGTAGGGCACAACGAGCTGCTTGCTCTGAGCTGGAGTTAATTAAATCTGCTATCGCTTCTGCTTGCGTTAGATCGAGTTTGTCGTTGAGAAAAGCTTGTTCGCTAAATTCTCCGGGTTTAGCCATTCTTATTTTAGGTATCGCCAAAACTTCTTTTAATAACATGTCTAAAATAACGGGCCCGCCATGGCCTTGTAATTCCAATACGTCTTCACCGGTAAAAGAATTTGGTGCCTTGAAATATAAAGCAATTCCCTGATCTAATACGTTTTGTTTTGTATCGTTAAAGGATAGGTATTCTGCTTTTCTGATCTCTGGTACTTTACCAAGAATAATTTTGGCGGCTGTTTGCGCCTCTGGACCTGATATTCTTATAATGCCAACACCACCTCTACCGGGGGCTGTTGCTTGCGCAGCAATGGTTTCTTGAAAGTTGGTGTTTAACATTAGGCTCACATACTCGTTTGTATAATTAAATTAATAAATCTATTTTACTTTATTAATATAGATAAACAAAAGGCGACCTATTGGTCGCCTTTAAATTAATTAGTATTTTTTGTTATTTGGCTTTAGCTTTTTCTATGCCACTAAAGATTATTTTCATTTGAACAATTGAAATAATATTACTGACTAACCAATAAAGAACTAATCCTGAAGGGAACCAGAAGAAAAATACGGTAAACATAACAGGCATATACTGCATGATTTTCTGTTGCATTGGATCTTGTATTGTCATTGGTTGCATTTTTTGCATTATAAACATACTGATACCCATTAATATCGGCAGTATATAAAACGGATCTTGAGATGATAAATCTTGTATCCATAATGCGAATGGAGCATGTCTTAATTCAACACTTTCTAAAAACACCCAATAAAGGGCTAAGAATATTGGCATTTGGATAATAAGGGGTAAGCAACCACCAGCAGGGTTAACTTTTTCCTTTTTATATAATTCCATCATCGCTTGGGACATTTTTTGACGATCGTCACCAAAACGTTCTTTCAATTGCGTCATCTTAGGCTGTAATGCGCGCATTTTTGCCATCGAAGTATATTGGGCTTTGGTTAGTGGATACATGCCGCCTTTTACTATCAAAGTAATAATAATTATCGCGATACCCCAATTTCCTACGCCGCCAAAATCAAATGAAAATCCGAATAAACTAAATTCACCCGATTGGATTGCAGTGAGTAAACCATATAATGGCTTACTGATCATGAATAGGAATCCGTAATCAATGGTTAAGCCTAAATGCTCAGATATGGCGTCTAATGCATCTTGATCTTTAGGGCCAACATAAAAAGTTGCTGATGTGGTTGCTTGGCTATTTGCTTCAACAATGGTTACTGGTGCTTTATAACCTATAACCGCATCGCCATTTGACGAATAGCTAGTGTAAAGTTGGTTGGTACTTTGTGCGTCTGGAACCCATGATGATACAAAGTAATGCTGTAACATTGCTACCCAACCACCTTGAGTTGACTTGTTTAGGTTTGCATCAGCTATGTCATCAAAGTCATATTTTTCATAGCGTTCTTCTGAGGTAGAAAACGCTGCGCCTCTATACGTTGGTACTAAGCCACTTGAAGTATCAACGGCGCTAGATTGTTTTAATTGGCCATACATTTGCACGCTAATATTCGTTTCAGTGTTGTTTTCAATTAAGTAATCAACAGTAATTTTGTAGCTATTTTGTTCAAAGGTATATCGTTTGGTTACCGAAAGACCATCTGCGCCCGCATAATATAGGTCTACCAGCATTTTATCTTGATTTTCTAAAGTATAGATTTTGGCTGATGTTTGATAAATAGGTCTTCCTGGTATGGTACGGTCTATGCCGTTTGCGCCCGTTAAGCCACTTTGTGCTATGTATTTTAGCGCACCATTTTGCATAACAGTATAAGGAATGCCGCTGCCTTGTTCTGTCTCAAATTTTAGTAATTTGACTTCAACAATATCGCCACCACGAGTATTGATTTTGACAGCAAGTAAATCTGTTTTAACATCAATTAATTGCGCAGTTGAAACTTTTTTAGTGACAGTCGGAGTTGCTAACTCACTTGATTCAGGGACAAAATCTTGGTTTTGTGTTTCTTCTGTATCAGAAATTGTAGTTGTTATTTCTGCTGGGGCTGGAGCGTTATCAAGTTGCCATTGCTGAAATAGCAAATAACTCACAACCATTAGCGCAATAAAAAGAAAACTGCGTTGAGATTCCATAATATGTTATTTCTCTTTTTTTGATGTTGGCACGGGATCGTCTCCTCCCGCATTAAGTGGGTGGCATTTTAGTATACGTTTGCCTGCTATCCAACAACCTTTTATCACACCAAAGCGATTTATTGCTTCAATGGCGTAATGAGAGCAGGTTGGATTAAATCTACAATTATTGCCGAGCAACGGGCTTAATAAGCGTTGGTAAGCTTTTATAAGCGTAATTGCTAGCGTTTGTGGCGTTGTATTATCTTTCGCCATATTTTTTCTAATTGTTGAGTTATTTCTTTGTTTTCTAGATTATCAGTGCCTGATTTAACCATGACAACTATATCTATATGGGGCAAATTATGCTGATTTAAACGAAAACTTTCTCTGATCAGTCTTTTTATACGATTTCGTTGTACAGCAAGTTTGATTCTTTTTTTAGCTATTGCTAAACCGAGACGATTATTGTTTTGAGGATTTGTTCGAACAAGTACAGTGATATGGCTAGAGCCAAAACGGGTAGGGTTAGAAAATACATTTTGAAAGTGACCGGGAGTCAGTAAACGTGACTCCCGATTAAATTCATATGTAACCATCATGGTTACTTATCTCTTACTTAAAGTAATTAAAAAAGAGATTAAGCACTTAAACGAGCACGGCCTTTAGCACGACGACGTGCTATTACTGCACGGCCATTCTTAGTTGCCATACGTGCACGGAATCCGTGGTTACGTTTACGCTTTAATACGCTAGGTTGAAATGTTCTTTTCATTACGCTAATCCGTCGGTTGTTGTTGCCCTGGCAAAACAGCCTTAGTGAGCACACTGGGTCTAAAAAAGAGGCAGAATTTTATATAGAGATGGGAGCATTGTCAATATTTATCTCAGCTAAATTACTTTATGGATCGTTTGAGGATCCTTGTGATCTTTAATATATCCACAGTTTCATCACATTAGTAACGTTTATAGTTTAATCTAAATGCAAATATGCTCATAATAGCTAAATAATATAATGATTTATTTTTAGCATTATTAAAGTCTATATATCTATTAAAGTATATATATATCAAATCGTTAAATTTATTTATAAAAAAATATAAATTATTATTTAAATGTCAATATTGCACTTGTGGATAACTATAGTAATAATAGGCGGATATTATAAAAATTATCCTTTGTGCTCTAATTTAATTTGAAATTGTTTTCATTCTTTAGGGACATAATCTCCAGGAGCTTTTGTTGGATCATTCTCTTTGGCAGAAATGCCTTTCTGTTCTTCAGGAAGAATTGCCTGCGCAACAATTTAGTATGTGGATACGCCCACTGCAATGTGTCGTAGATGAAAACATTATGACCTTGTACGCGCCAAATCGTTTTGTACTAGATTGGGTACGAGATAAATATGTTAGTCGTATTAACGAATTAGTGTCGATGCAAGATGCTGCAGATCCTCCTTTGTTACGATTTGATGTCGGTAGCAAACCACTTTCAAGTGCCGAAGTTATTCCTACACCTAACGTCTTAGACGCTATCAAGCAAAATAATGCCAAGACGTCGTTGGATAGTGAAACTAACATTCCTAAAAGACCTAATGTTAGGGTTAAATATACGTTTGACAATTTTGTTGAGGGTAAGTCCAACCAACTCGCAAGAGCGGCTGCTTCGCAAGTCGCTGATAATCCTGGTGCTGCATATAATCCTTTGTTTATTTACGGTGGAACTGGATTGGGTAAAACCCATTTGTTGCACGCAGTTGGTAATGGCATATTACTGAATAAACCTAACGCCAAGATCGCCTATATGCATTCTGAGCGGTTTGTACAAGATATGGTTAAAGCGCTACAAAACAATGCGATTGAAAAGTTTAAACAGTATTATCGTTCTGTTGATGCGCTTTTAATTGATGATATACAATTTTTCGCGAATAAAGAGCGCACTCAAGAAGAGTTCTTTCATACTTTTAACGCGTTATTAGAAGGTAACCAGCAAATAATATTAACGAGTGATCGATACCCTAAAGAAATAGATGGTGTCGAAGACAGGTTAAAATCTCGTTTCGGCTGGGGGTTAACGCTTGCCATTGAACCGCCTGAGTTAGAAACGAGGGTAGCTATCCTTAAACGTAAAGCACAAGAAAGCCACATTAATCTGGCAGATGAAGTGGCGTTTTTTATTGCTAAACGTTTACGCTCTAATGTAAGAGAGTTAGAGGGGGCGCTAAATCGAGTTATCGCTAACGCAAACTTTACTGGTAGGGCGATAACTATTGACTTCGTTCGCGAAGCATTACGCGATTTGTTGGCGCTGCAAGACAAGCTCGTTACTATTGATAATATTCAACGAACCGTTGCCGAGTACTATAAAATTAAAGTTGCAGATTTACTTTCAAAAAGAAGAAATAGATCTGTTGCTAGACCTAGACAGATTGCAATGGCATTATCTAAAGAGTTAACTAACCACAGTTTACCTGAAATTGGTGACGCATTCGGTGGTAGAGATCATACAACGGTATTGCATGCGTGTCGCAAAGTAAAAAGCTTGCGGGAAGAAACTCATGATATCAAAGAAGATTATTCAAATTTAATAAGAACCCTTTCTTCATAAAAGGGTCAAGAATCTAAAGCAGGTTAAAGAATGAAGTTTTCATTAAACAGGGAATTATTATTAAAGCCATTATTATTGGTTTCGGGTGCTGTTGAAAGAAAGAGCACCTTGCCTATATTGGGTAATATTTTGCTAGACGTTAATGGCCAATCGTTAACTTTGACAGCGACTGATTTAGAACTAGAAATGGTTGCTTACGCACAAGTAGATAATCACGCTGAAGATGGAAAAATTACAATTCCAGCCAGGAAGTTACTTGATATCTGTAAGAGTTTACCAGATGACTCTGTTCTTACTTTTGAATCTGAAAATGATGTAATCAAGATAAGTACAGGCAGAAGCAAATATTCTCTTTCAACCTTGCCTGCAACTGATTTTCCAAATATTGAAGAATGGAAGGGCGATGTTGAGTTTAAATTACTCAAATCTGACTTGCTTCGCTTGATCGAAAGTACTCATTTTTCTATGGCAAATCAAGATGTTAGATATTATTTGAATGGCATGTCTATAGAAACAGAAGGCGATGAAATTCGTTCTGTTGCTACTGATGGCCATCGCTTAGCTATTTGCAAGATAAAAAATGAGGCACTAGTGTTACCTGCAAGACAAGTGATAGTGCCTCGTAAAGGTATTTTGGAGATTATTCGTTTACTTGACCCTGTTGACGAAGAAATCCAAGTATTTATGGGATCCAATCATATTCGAATAATAGATCAGGAATTTTCTTTTACTAGTAAGCTAGTTGATGGACGTTTCCCTGATTATCGCCGAGTGTTACCTCGTAACGGCGACAAAGTACTAGAGACAAATAAAGACCAGTTAAGACAAGTTTTATCTCGAGCATCTATTTTGTCGAACGAGAAATTCAAAGGTGTTAGATTAAATTTTTCAAAAACTGAGTTAAAGATAACTGCGAATAACCCAGAGCAAGAGCAAGCTGAAGAAGTCATAGAAATAGACTTTCCGTTCGATGATGTTGAAATTGGTTTTAACGTGAATTACGTACTAGATGTGCTTAACGCCATTAAAGATAGTAATGTTAAATTTACTCTGGCGGATGCAAATAGTAGCGTTGTTATTGAAGGAAGCGATTCAGGCGAAGCTATTTACGTTGTAATGCCCATGCGATTGTAATGAGTGTTTGTAAATTAATTACACATAATTTTCGAAATTTAGTCGGCGCAACAATTGATTTTCATCCAGATACAAATTTTATCGTCGGCGATAATGGCAGTGGTAAAAGCAGTATTTTAGAAGCTATCTTTTATTTAGGGCATGGTAAATCGTTTAGAACTTCTAACGTCAGTAACGTAGTAACTAACAATTTCTCTAAATTTGTCGTTAGTATTCAAGATGAGAAATGTAAACAACTCGGTATTAGTAGAGATAGTGTTACTGGTGATACTGAGATAAAAATTGACGGTCAGAAGCAAAGTCGGTTATCTGAACTTGCTAAAAATATTGCTGTGCAAATAATAACGCCAGAAAGTTTTAAGTTGTTTTCAGGGGGGCCTAAAGAAAGAAGACGGTTTTTAGATTTAGGATTGTTTCACGTGAAACATGACTTTTCTGGTCACTGGCGTGATTTTGCCAAAGTCTTACGACAACGTAATGCGTGTTTAAAGAATAGGGATAATATTGCTACCTTAGAGTATTGGGACCAAGCGTTTTGCAAGCATGCAGATATAGTAAGTGACTATCGACATCACTATGTTTCTGCATTAGTTGCTGAAGTGCGGATATGGATTGATGTTCTACTGCCAAAGATATCCAGCGAAGTTGAAATCAACTATATACGAGGATGGAACAGCAAACGAACATTAGCGCAGATATTGTCCGAAAATAGAGATAGGGAATTATCTTTTGGTTATAGCTTATTTGGTCCTCACAAGTTTGATGTTAAGATCTTATTTGATAAGCAACCGATAGAGTCTGTTTTATCGAGAGGGCAACAAAAATTGTTTTTACTTGCTTTGACTTTTGCTCAGGCAAAGCTGATTGAAAAAGTAAATCAAGTAAAACCAATTTTATTGATAGATGATGTAGGTGCAGAGTTAGATATAAACTCACGCTCTCTATTATCAACAGCAATAGATAAACTAAATTGCCAAGTTATAATCACGGCGATAGACAAAATTGTGTTGGAACCATTCGTACCAACCAATAAAAATTATAAAATGTTTCACGTGAAACATGGCGATATTTCAGTAATGAGTGAGTGCTAAAAGCTATGACAATAGAAAATGAATATGATTCGGCAAGTATCAAAGTACTAAAAGGTCTTGATGCTGTCCGTAAAAGACCAGGAATGTATATTGGTGACACAGATGATGGTACCGGCTTGCATCATATGGTTTTTGAGGTATTAGATAACTCTATCGATGAAGCTTTGGCTGGCCATTGTAGCGATATAACTGTAAAAATACACCTCGATGGTTCTGTATCTGTTAGAGATGATGGTCGTGGTATTCCAACAGAATTACACCCTGAAGAAGGTGTATCAGCAGCAGAAGTTATTATGACTGTACTGCATGCTGGCGGAAAATTTGGTGGCGAAGATTCTGGCTATAAAGTTTCTGGTGGCTTGCATGGTGTTGGTATATCAGTTGTAAATGCTTTGAGTGATAAACTCCAGCTAAATATTCGCCGAGATGGAAAACTGCACGAGCAGTTTTATCATTTAGGGGAGCCAGTAGAACCACTAAAAGTAGTTGGTGATAGTGACAAAACCGGTACTGCAGTTAGATTTTGGCCTAGCCCTAAAACCTTTTCAGATGTAACTTTTCATTACGATATTTTAGTAAAACGTATACGTGAGTTATCCTTCTTAAACTCAGGTGTTTCTATTCGTTTAATTGATGAGCGTGAAGAAGGTAGAGAAGAACATTTTCATTACGATGGTGGCATTCAAGCATTTGTTGACTATTTGAATACCAATAAAACACCAGTAAATGAAGAAATATTCTATTTTGATTTGGCTCGTGATGACGGCATTGTTGTTGAAGTTGCAATGCAATGGAATGATGGTTTCCAAGAGAATATTCATTGTTTTACCAATAACATTCCACAACGAGATGGTGGGACGCACTTAAGTGGTTTTAGAACTGCTCTTACTAGAACGCTCAATAGCTATATGGTAAAAGAAGGCCTTAATAAATCTAAAAAAGGCGGAGCGGAAACTAATGCTTCTGGTGATGATGCTCGTGAAGGCTTAACCGCAGTAATTTCAGTAAAAGTACCTGATCCTAAGTTCTCTTCTCAAACTAAAGATAAGTTGGTTTCCTCGGAAGTAAAAACAGCTGTTGAGCAGGCCATGGGAGAAAAACTAGGTGAATACTTACTAGAAAAGCCAACAGTGGCTCGAACTATTATTATGAAAATAGTCGATGCTGCAAGAGCTCGTGAAGCCGCTCGCAAAGCTCGTGAAATGACTAGACGTAAAGGTGCATTAGATATTGCTGGCTTACCTGGTAAGCTTGCAGATTGCCAAGAAAAAGACCCTGCATTGTCTGAATTATATATTGTGGAAGGGGACTCTGCTGGCGGATCAGCCAAGCAGGGACGTAATCGAAAAAACCAAGCAATATTGCCATTAAAAGGTAAAATTCTAAACGTCGAAAAAGCAAGATTTGATAAAATGATCTCTTCCCAAGAGGTTGGTACGCTTATTACTGCTTTAGGTTGTGGTATTGGTCGTGATGAATATGATCCAGATAAATTACGTTATCATAGCATTATCATTATGACCGATGCTGATGTGGATGGTTCTCATATTCGTACGCTACTACTGACGTTTTTCTATCGTCAAATGCCTGAGATTATGGAACGTGGTTATATATATATTGCGCAACCACCGTTATATAAAGTTAAGAAAGGTAAGCAAGAGCGTTATATTAAAGATGATGAAGCATTGACTGAATACTTAACAACGTTGGCGTTAGATAGTGCAGAGATTCATGTTAATGAATCGGCACCAGCTATATCAGGTATATCTTTAGAAAAACTTGTTAATCAATATCGTGCAACGACGGCTATTATAAAGCGTGTCTCTAGACAGATCCCTGCTGATATTTTGGAAAAAATGATTTATAGCGTAAATATAAATCAAACGGAATTTACTGATAAAGCAAAAGTAGAAGCATGGACTAAAGACCTAATTGGCCAACTTGAAAATCAAGACGGTAATGGTTCAATATATTCAGTGCAGGTTAAAGAAGATCAAGAACGTCATATTTTCTATCCGAGTTTTACGGTCCGTAAGCATGGCATAGATACCGAATATAATTGTAGTTATGACTTTATCCAATCGAAAGAATTCCTATCGATAACTGAACTAAATACAGCAATAAATGACCTGATGGAAGAAGGCGCTTATGTAAAACGGGGAGAGAAATCTAAACCTGTGTCCACTTTTGAAGAAGCGCTAAACTGGTTGATGGCTGAATCAAAACGTGGTCAATATATTCAGCGTTATAAAGGACTAGGGGAGATGAACCCTGATCAGTTGTGGGAAACGACTATGGATCCAGAAACTCGTAGAATGTTACAGGTCACAATTGAAGATGCTATTGCGGCTGATCAACTGTTCAATACCTTGATGGGAGACCACGTAGAACCACGTCGTAACTTTATTGAAGAAAATGCATTAAAAGTTTCTAACTTAGATATATAGTTTTTATCATTAGCATAGCAAGAGGGCTACCATTGTGTAGCCCTTTTTTGTACCTGAAATTCATATTAGACATTAACCCGTTGAATTTTATAATAAATATTTGCTTTGATGTGTAAAGAGTAAACATTCTCGATTTTGCTTAATACAACTTCAATATAACATCCATTTACTCGTGACAAACCGCTGTTACAAAGTTGAGTAACCTTAAGGAGATATTAATAAAGCTTACAAATAGCATTATCGTTTAAAAATTGTTGTTGAACATTAACTGCTCCGTAGATCAAACCAATGATGTCATGTACAATTCTTGTCCTCCTTTATACCATAGTATATTTGGAGCGCTTGTTTCCATCGTAATAGAGGAGTAATACAAGCGAATTAATGCCCGGTCACCATATCGGGCATTTTTAATTATTTTTATAATTAGAGTTAATAAAACCAAAAATAATGGTGTAACTAGGCTAATAACCCCTTGTATGGGTATAATTGGCTATCTTATTTTTTACTATCGTAATATCGGATAAACATGAGTACGTTTAATATTAAAACCTTTCAGGGACTCATCTTACAGCTGCAAGACTATTGGTCTCGTCAAGGGTGCGTCATAATACAACCGTTAGATTTGGAAGTAGGGGCAGGGACCTTTCATCCAATGACTTTCTTACGAGCAATTGGTCCTGAGCCAATGAGCAGTGCTTATGTGCAACCGTGTCGTCGTCCTACTGATGGTCGATATGGCGAAAATCCAAATCGTTTACAACATTACTATCAATTTCAGGTAATGCTTAAGCCTTCTCCTAAGAACATTCAAGAGCTTTACCTAAACTCGCTAAAAGAGCTAGGTATCGATCCGCTAGTTCATGATATTCGTTTCGTGGAAGATAACTGGGAGTCGCCAACGCTAGGTGCATGGGGACTTGGTTGGGAGATCTGGTTAAATGGTATGGAGATTACTCAGTTTACCTATTTCCAACAAGTTGGTGGTTTAGAGTGTGCGCCAGTCACGGGTGAAATTACCTATGGTTTAGAACGCTTGGCGATGTATATTCAAAACGTCGACAGTATTTATGATCTTGTTTGGACTGACGGTCCTATGGGAAAAGTCTTATATGGAGACGTTTTTCATCAAAACGAAGTCGAGCAGTCTGCTTATAACTTCGAACATGCAGATGTTGATGCGTTGTTTAAGCAATTTGATCAATGTGAAAAAGATAGTCAAAAATTAATTGAAGCTAACTTACCTCTGCCAGCATATGAACAAGTGATGAAAGCATCGCATGCGTTTAATCTATTAGATGCTAGACACGCCATCTCGGTTACCGAAAGGCAACGTTATATATTACGAGTTAGAACGCTCTCTAAAGCCTGTGCTGAAGCCTACTATGCTGTGCGTGAAAATCTAGGCTTTCCTTTATGCAAAAATAACAAAGAGCAAGGAGAATAATAATGAATACAGATACTCTCCTAATTGAAGTAGGGACAGAAGAGCTTCCTCCTAAGTCACTTAAATCGTTGGCAACTATATTTTGTGAACAGATAAAATCACAGCTAGAGTTAGCTGGGTTAGATTATAGTGATATTGAATGGTTCGCTACGCCACGTCGACTAGCAATAAAAGTAAAGCAGCTAGAAGACAAACAGCAAGATAAAATAGTTGAGAAACGCGGTCCTGCTGTTAACGTCGCATTTGATGACGCTGGCAATCCAAGTAAGGCGGCTGAAGGTTGGGCAAGATCCAATGGCATTACGGTTGATCAAGCGGAGCGTTTAGTAACTGATAAAGGTGAATGGTTGTTGCATAAAGCAACGCAAAATGGCAAAACCATTGCCGAGTTAATACCTGATATGGTTGCTCATGCATTAGCAAAATTACCTATTCCTAAACCTATGCGCTGGGGAAATAGTCGCATACAGTTCATTCGTCCTGTACATACACTAACTATGCTATACGGCGATCAGATAATTTCTGGCGATATTTTAGGGGTTTCAGCAAATAATTTAGTAACGGGTCATCGCTTCCATCATCATGGCTTTGTTACACTTAAGCATGCTGATGATTATGAGAGCGCGCTAAAAGAAGCTCATGTCATAGTGAGTTACCAAGAACGCCAAGCGATAATTGCTAGCCAAATTAAAGATGCTGCTTCAGCACTACAAGGCACTGCTCTTGTTGACGATGAGCTGTTAGAAGAAGTGACGTCGTTAGTTGAATGGCCAGTTGTACTGGTGGGCAGCTTTGATAAAGATTTTCTCATGGTTCCACCAGAGCCGCTTATTTATTCAATGAAAGATCATCAAAAATATTTTCCTGTTAAAGACGCTCAAGGTAACTTATTAAATCAATTTATTTTTGTCACTAATATTGAGAGCAAAGACCCACAACAAGTTATCGCGGGTAATGAGAAAGTGATCCGTCCTCGTTTAGCGGATGCGGAATTTTTCTATAAAACCGATAAAAAGCAATCGTTAGAGCAGCGCTTATCGAGCTTAGACAATGTTTTGTTTCAAAAACAACTCGGTACGTTAAAAGCGAAGTCAGAACGTATCGCGCAAATGAGTCACTTTATTGCCGATAAAATTGGTGATAATGGACAAGATGCTTATCGAGCGGGATTATTAAGTAAAACAGACTTAATGTCAGATATGGTGCTTGAATTTCCACAAGTTCAGGGTGTTATGGGTAAATATTATGCCCGTCACGATGGTGAAAGTGAGAGTATTGCTCAAGCATTGGAAGATCAATATCGTCCTCGCTTTGCAGGTGATAGTTTGCCTGAAGCACATTTGGGATGCGCGGTGGCAATTGCTGACAAAATAGATACACTAGTTGGTATTTTCGGCATAAATCAGCCCCCTAAAGGTGATAAAGATCCGTTTGCATTGCGCAGAGCTGCGATAGGTTTGATTCGTATTATTATTGAAAAGCAGCTTGATTTAGATATTCGGGATTTGATCACTAAAAGTGTCGCCTTATATGGAGATAAACTAACTAATCAAGAAACCGAGCAACAAGTGGTTGATTTTATCCTTGGGCGTTTTAGAGCACATTATCAAGAGCAAAAAGTATCGGTAGATGTAATTCAGGCTGTATTAGCTAATTCACCTACTGCGCCATTAGATTTTGATAAACGTGTTTCTGCCGTTAAGCATTTTAAAATGATGGCAGAAGCGGAAACATTAGCCGCGGCAAATAAGCGTGTTGGTAATATATTAGCTAAATTTGATGGTGATCTATTTACTGAGTTCAATAGTAGTATTGCCACCGAACAAGCAGAAATTACTTTAGCAGAGACATTTGCCAGCATTAGTGAAAAAATAGCTCCATTGCAAGCGGCAAAGGACTATCAGGCAGTACTGACTGAACTGTCACAAATCAAGCAACCTATTGATACTTTTTTTGATAGCGTTATGGTGATGGCTGATGATGAAAACGTGAAAACTAATCGTCTTACGCTATTAAATGAAATTAGAAATAGCTTTTTGGCTATTGCTGATATTTCATTGCTACAAAGTTAGTGGAAAAAGAGTAATAAAAAAGGAGCGATATACGCTCCTTTTTTGTTTGTGTCGATTTAGTTTTTCTTGATTAGATACAGATATGGTTTATGTTCAGTTTGTTGCGCAATCAACTTATGCTCCATAAACCGGCAAAAACTGGGGATATCACGGGTTGTTGACGGATCATCTGCTATCACTAACAGTGTTTCATTTACGTTAATTTTACGAATATTAAGTCGTACCATCATCACTGGCTCAGGACATCGTAAACCAGTGGCGTCAAGTTGATGATCTGCTTGTTCAAATAAATCGTTCGACATAATAAAGCTACAATATTTCGCCAGTAATCAAATAAGCCGCATAGTTTACCGACTTGGTTAGGTTAATCAATTAACAATCACTGGCGACAATGCTAAATAAAATATTAATCTATGCGAGTGACAAAGCCTAATGAAGTTAGCGCGTTACCGTGCAACCATAATTTAGCGTCATCGTAATTGGTAAACTCTTTAAGTAGCAATTTATACAACTTCTTATGTTTAACTATCTTGATGGCTTGTTTAGTTGCTACAGCAGTATCTATTTTTTGTAGATATTTTTCAGCATTGCTTTCGTTGCTAAAGGCTCCTAATTGTATCGTCCAAAATGTATGTAGCTTAACGCTAGTGGCTTTTCCTGCCATCACAACGCTTTCTTTTTTAGCTATAGCTTTCTTTAGTGGTTTGGGCGGGGCACTTACCAAAAGGGGAGTTCTTCGCGAGCGATCGGCAAAGGTATAATTTAACGATAAGAATACGCTATGGTTTGTCTCTAATACAGCAGAAGAAAATTGGGTTAATTGTCCCAATTCTAAAGCCCAGCGATTAGATAAATCGTATTTTCCGCTAAATTTAATATAAGGAGTAAATTGCCCTTGATTGACGAGTGTATCGTTTGAGCTATTGATGACATAAGCCAAGCCAACACCAGCTTTTATATACAGAGAAGGGTTATATTGTTTTAACGCATTAACACCAATGTAAACACTGTTAAACTCACCTGCGAAATTTTGATTGTCTTGTGAACGATTTACTCGGTTGCTATCAATAAATCCTGTCTCAATATCCATAGATTCAATCGGTTGATATTGATAAAAAAAACCATAACCTGGTGCGCTTTTTTGATCGAGATGAAAGCTTGTTATCGCGCTAATTGAATGCTGATCAGCATACGCGTTGAAAACATACCATAAACTACAGAATATAATTAGGCGCATAGGGGATAAATTTAAATCATTTAAGCACAATAGTAACAGGTCTTCATATTAGCGAACAGATCACGGGTGATTATTGTTGAAGTCTTCGTTTAAATTACAAAGACACTTGTTTTAATCGTAACATCGGTGAATAATTGAAGGGCGCATTTTCCTGTTTTTCGAGTTTACAGCATTTTAATAAGGTCTGTTTATGCTGCCTGTTTTAAGTTTTAGAGCGCAAATTATTTGCATTTTGATGGTGATGTTTTCGGGGCCGGCACTTGCAGCGAACGATGACCTGCTCCGTAAAACCTATTTATTAGCAGAGAAACAACTCTGGAAGCCTAATTCTGTCCGTTATCAAACGCTTTATCAGCAACTTTATTTTTATCCTTTACAGCCTTATTTAGATCAACGGCGATTACTTAACAAAATTTCATGGTCAAAAGCCAAAGAAATTAATGAATTTCTCAATAAATATGAAGGAACTCCGCTCGATTGGCCGTTAAGGAAGAAATGGCTGGAGTATCTTGCTAAACGCAATAGACAATCAACATTCTTACAATATTTTAAACCCTCAAGTAGTGCCAAATTAACGTGCCTTAATTTGCGTTTTCAACTTAATGCAGGCCAAGCAGAAGAGCTTGTTTTGCCACAAGTGACTAAGTTATGGCTGGTCGGTAAATCGCAAGATAAGAGTTGTGATCCTCTTTTTCAACGCTGGCAGGCGGCTGGTTATCGCACTGACGATATTGTTTGGCAGCGGATCAGGTTAGCCGCCGACGGCGGAAATCATACTTTATTGCCTTATCTAATGATGTTGTTACCAGAGCCTGAGCAGTATCTAGGTCGTTTGTGGCATAAAGTACGACGAGACCCTGCTTTTGTCACTAAATTAGATAAATTCGCTAATAAGTCAGAAAAGGAATTAGAGATATTAACTTATGGCTTTAAACGTCTGATTTGGCGAGCACCAGATCGGGCTTTAAAGAGTTACAAAAAAGCGCAGCTTAGTTTTGCGTTTACCTCAGAGCAGCAGCGTCAAATTACCGCAAAGTTTGCCTTAGCACTGGCCACTAAAAATCACCCGCGCGCCCAAGAGTGGTTGCATAAAGTTGATGAACTGGCTTTAACTAATCAGCTCATCCAATGGCGTATTGCAAACGCTTTAAGAGATAATGACTGGACCAAAATAAAGTCAGAGTTAGAGAGTCTGCCCGATTCTAAGCAACAGGACATTCAATGGCGATATTGGTATGGCCGAAGCCTTATTGAAACTGACATGCAGGTACAAGGAGAGAAGCTATTAACATTAATGGCCGAAGAGCGCCATTATTACGGATTTTTGGCGGCGAGCTTTTTAGGGTTACCGTTGAATTTTCAAGATAAGCCATTAACCTTTTCACTTGAAGAGAAAAGTGAACTATTAAAAAATCCCGCAGCAAAAAGGGCATTTGAGTTTTTCCATCTTGGAAGGTACTACCATGCAAGAAAAGAATGGAATTATTGGCTAACGCAACTTGATGATAGACAAAAGCTAGTCGCTTCAAAAATAGCCTACGAGGAAAAATGGTTTGACCGTGCGATTTTCACCTTGTCATCAGTCGGGTATTTGGATGATGTTGATTTACGCTTCCCGATGGCATTTGATGATGAGATCACCAAATATTCAAAAAATCATAAAATCAGTCCCGCATGGACATTCGCGATAGCGAGAAGAGAAAGCTCATTTATGTCGGATGCGCATTCTTCTGCTGGCGCGAAAGGGTTGATGCAAGTATTGCCTGATACCGCTAAATATTTAACGCGTCGATCAATATCAAATAAGTATTTGCTGAACGCGACAAACAACATTAATTTGGGCACCAAATATTTACGTAAATTATTGGATAGACACAGTGGTAATACCGTCTTGGCGACGGCGTCCTATAATGCAGGACCTTATAGGGTTAATCAGTGGTTAAAAGATGGACCTAGCTTACCGGCAGATATGTGGATTGAAACCATCCCATTTAAGGAAACGCGGGATTATGTGAAAAGTGTGCTGGCCTATCAGCAAATTTACCAACTGAAAGTAGGGCAAACAGCTACTTTGTTCAACGAATTGGTTAGTATGGACATTAACAATTAATAAGCGTGTTTTGATATGTGTCGCTATGGAATTTGATCGGTGAGCTAAACTGTACTGCTGACAGCGGTATGATATGATAAGCGAAATTTTTCAGAGTAGAGATCATATGGCTAACTTAGCTTCATTATATTCAACCCATATTGCCGAATTACAACGACGGACTAAAACCGCATTAACACGCGAAAATCTTGACGGTATCGTTGTTCACTCTGGTCAAGAAATTAAAGTTTTCCTAGATGATTACGGTTATCCATTTAAAGTAAATCCTCATTTCAAACATTGGCTACCTCTGATTGATATTCCCAATAGCTGGTTGATCCTAAATGGCGAAGATAAACCTACGTTAATTTATTACCAGCCGGTCGATTTTTGGCATAAGGTTGTTGAACTAAGCGACAGTTATTGGAATGAGTTTTTTGATATTAAAGTGCTCACTAAAGCTACAGATGTTGATAAATTATTGCCTTATGACAAAAAAGGTTACGCATATCTTGGTGCGCATATTGAAGTTGCTAAAGCATTAGGCTTCGATCACATTAATCCAGAGCCATTATTAAGTTATTTGCATTATCACCGTGCCTATAAGACGCCGTACGAGCAAGAATGTATGCGTCAATCGAATGTTATTGCCGTGAAAGGGCACAAAGCAGCCAAACAAGCCTTTTTACAAGGGGCTTCAGAATTCGATATTCAACAAGCTTATTTAAAAGCAACCCATTACACTGATAATGATACCCCTTATGGCAATATTGTTGCCTTAAATGAAAATACTTCTATTTTGCATTACACCGCTTTGGATCGAAATGTACCGCAAGTACATCGTTCTTTTTTAATTGATGCCGGTGCGAACTTTCATGGTTATGCTGCGGATATTACTCGGACCTACTCATTCAAACGAGATAAGTTTGCCGAGCTAATTGCGCGTATGGATAAGTTAATGCTTAACGCAGTCGACGGATTAAAACCAGGTATCAGCTATGCTGATTTACATATCGCTACCTATCGAGATATTGGCAACGTATTAAGAGAGTTTGGCTTCATTAATGTTGATGCTGATACAGCGGTTGAGTCAGGCATTATTTCGACGTTCTTTCCGCATGGACTAGGACATCACCTCGGCTTGCAAACCCATGATGTCGGTGGATTTATGGCCGATGAACGAGGGACGCATGTTAATACCCCTGAACAACATCCCTTTTTAAGAACTTCGCGTATTGTAGAGGCCAATCAAGTATTTACTATTGAGCCAGGTTTATACTTTATTGAATCTTTATTAGCTGATCTAAAACAGTCAGCGCACAAAGATATGGTTAATTGGCAACAGGTGGATGCGATGCGTCCTTATGGCGGCATTAGAATCGAAGATAATATAATTGTTCATCAATCACATAATGAAAATATGACTCGTGATTTAGATTTACAATAATATTTGCTATTAATAGGGATGTCGAAAGAAGTGTCTGCTCCTTATTTAATTGCGGCTAACGAAGTTGAAGATGAAACTATTGTTAGCCGTAGTCGTTTTATTTGCTTTTTGGCTCCTTGCGCATCGACGGACGATGTCAAAGCGTTAGTAAAAAAACTCCAAGATCAACACCCACAAGCCAGTCATCACTGTTATGCTTATCTAGCTGGCCGGTCAGATGATAGTCAGCAATATGGTTTTTCAGATGACGGTGAGCCTTCTGGGACGGCAGGGCGACCTATGTTAGCTGTATTACAGGGGAGTAATATAGGTCAGGTTTGTGCCGTTGTTGTACGTTATTTCGGTGGTACTAAGCTAGGTACGGGCGGATTACAACGAGCATATGGTGCAAGTGTTCGTCAGGCGCTAACCTTTTTACAAACAAAAACAAAAATTCCAATGGTACACAAGACATTAGCGTGCCAATATACTCAAGTAGATGATGTGTTGCGACTCATTGCTCAGGTAGATGGACTAATAGTCGAACAAACTTTTACGCATGACGTTTTTTTAACAATAGCGTTGCCTGAACAACAACTGCAAAATATCCAGCAAAAATTGCAAACAATGTCTTCTGGCCAGTTAAAGTTAAAATCGCTGAAAGCATAATAATAAATTATTTTATTCACCAATTAGAAAAGTTAGCAGTGCAATATAGAAATATAATACGAATTCTAGGTCTGTTGGTTGCCTTACTAAGTGTCACTATGCTGCCGCCAGCAATAGTATCTCTGATCTACCGTGATGGTGGCGGGGTATCATTTTTAATGGCCTTTGTATTTTGCTTAGTGACTGGATTGTTCTTTTGGTACCCCAATCGCGCTGAAAAAGGAGAACTTCGCGCTCGAGAAGGGTTTCTTATTGTGGTTTTATTCTGGACCGTGTTAGCAAGTTTCTCTGCAGTACCGTTGCTTTTGATCGAACAACCCTATTTATCTGTTGCTGACGCATTTTTTGAGTCGTTTTCTGGATTAACCACTACCGGTGCAACTATATTAACGCAAATAGACGGTTTACCACATGCGTTACTGTTTTATCGCCAGCAGCTGCAGTGGCTTGGTGGTATGGGGATCATTGTACTCGCGGTCGCGGTATTACCTATGTTGGGTATTGGTGGTATGCAGCTGTATCGTGCTGAAACACCTGGTCCGGTCAAAGATTCTAAAATGACCCCGCGTATTGCCGATACGGCAAAACATCTATGGTATATTTATTTGACACTAACCATATGTTGCACCTTAGCTTATTGGTTAGCGGGGATGTCCGCGTTTGACGCTATATGTCATGCGTTTTCAACAATAGCGATAGGTGGTTTTTCCACACATGACGCCAGTATCGGCTATTTTAATAGTCCAGTTATCAATCTAGTGTGTGTGTTTTTTCTGATCATCGCTGGTATTAACTTCGCGCTACATTATTCTGTCGTGCACAGCCGTTCGATAAAAACCTATTTTTATGATCCTGAATTTAAAGCTTTTATTGCTATTCAAGTGGTACTTACGCTGATTTGTTTTGCAGTACTTATGTCGGCTGGTATTTATAACGACGCCGATCAAGCATTAAATCAGGCGCTTTTTCAATCTGTGTCTATTAGCACAACCGCAGGTTTTGCTACTACATCATTTTCTGAATGGCCAACCTTACTACCTATATTGTTAATTTTTTCGAGCTTTATCGGAGGGTGTGCGGGTAGTACTGGCGGCGGTATGAAAGTTGTTAGAGTACTGCTGTTATATTTACAAGGGATCAGGGAGCTTAATAAACTTGTTCATCCCAAAGCGATTTTTACCATTAAATTGGGGCGAAAAGCTTTGCCTAATCGTGTCGTTGAAGCTATTTGGGGCTTTTTCTCAGCTTACGCGGCGGTGTTTGTTATCTGTATGTTGTTGTTGTTGGCCGCAGGTATGGATGATATTACCGCTTTTACTGCGGTTGCCGCGTGTTTAAATAATTTAGGTCCCGGCTTAGGTGAGGTTGCTGCTAATTTTTCTCATATTGGTGATTTCAGTAAATGGGTATTAATTATCGCAATGCTCTTTGGTCGTCTTGAAATTTTTACGTTACTCGTACTATTTACGCCAGCGTTCTGGCGTACATAGCATAATATGTGTAACTAAAAGTATATTGCTGCAACCTGAAATAATTTTTCAACGTCGGATATGTAGCGTTTACTCACCAAAAATAAGATTACGTGATCTTCTTCCATTATTAAGGTATTTGAGTGAGCGATGAGTACTTCTTCACCACGCACAATCGCACCGATGGTTGTACCTGGAGGAAGTTTAATTGATTTTATCGCCTTGCCAACGACTTTAGATGAACTTTCATCTCCTTTGGCCACTATTTCTATCGCTTCGGCTGCACCGCCGCGCAGGCTATAAACATTGTCTATTGCGCCCCTGCGTACATGAGTTAATAATGCAGAGACGGTCGCATGTTGAGGTGAAATGGCGATATCGATATTGCTACCATGTACTAAATCAATATAGGCACTTCGCTGAATAAGCACCATGGTCTTTCTTACCCCTAAACGTTTGGCTAAGAGAGATGACATGATGTTTGCTTCGTCATCATTGGTAACGGCTATGAACACATCAAATTGATCGATACGTTCTTCCATTAATAATTCTTGATCGGAAGAGTCACCATGGAAAACTAAGGTATTATTTAACTCCGATGCCAATTGGTTAGCGCGTTCTGCGGAGTGTTCTATCAGTTTAACTTCATGGTTTTTTTCTAATATTTTCGCAATTCCGGCACCAATATTACCACCACCGGCAATCATAATTCGTTTATAGGCGGGTTCTAGTTTTTGTAGTTCATTCATTACTGCGCGAATATGGATACTCGCCGCAATGAAAAACACTTCATCATCGGCCTCTATAACTGTCGTCCCAAGTGGGCGAATGGGTTTGCCATTTCGATAGATTGCGGCTACACGAGTGTCGACATTGGGAATGTGCTCTTTTAGGGTCGACAGTGCATGACCGACTAATAAGCCACCATAATATGCCTTTACCGCCACTAAGCTGACGTTGCCATTAGCAAACTCAAGTACTTGTAATGCGCCGGGGTAATCAATTAGTCGTACTATGTCTCTAGTAACCAACTGCTCAGGTGCAATAACGTGATCAACAGGAATGTGTTTATTGTGAAATAGCTCTTCTCTATATTTAAGAATCTGATCTGAACGAATACGGGCAATTTTACTGGTAGTATGAAACAAACTATAACTGATTTGGCAGGCGACCATATTTGTTGCATCGTCACTGGTTACCGCAATGATCATATCTGCGTCGGCAGCACCTGCTTTTTTCAGTACGTCGGGGTGACTACCATGACCAGTAACAACCTGTAAATCCATTTTGTCTTGCAATTCGCGCAGTGTTTCATTGTTGATATCAATCAAGGTGATTTCGTTTTTTTCACCAACAAGATTTTCAGCTAATGTTCCACCAACTTGACCGGCACCAATAATAATTATTTTCATTTTTAGTCGCTACGAGTATTAACTAGTTGTTTTTAACAGTTTTGCGTAATAAAAGCCATCCATAGAGTTTTCATTTGGCAGAATTTGCCAACCAATATCAAGCAGATTGTTGCTTAACGGTATTAGTTTGGCGTCTGGATTTTCTGCTAAAAAATGAGCTATTTGATCGCTGTTTTCTTCGGGTAAAATACTGCAGGTCGCATACAGTAATGTTCCTCCTGGCTTTAATAGCGACCAGATCTTACTAATAATTAGCCGTTGTAATGTCACTAAATTGTCTATATCGCTAGCTTTACGTAACCATTTTATATCGGGATGACGGCGAATTACTCCTGTTCCAGAGCACGGAGCGTCGAGTAATATTCGGTCATACAATTGACCGTCCCACCAATCTGAAGGGTTCGTTGCATCGCCGACGATGATATTTGCACTGAGTTTTAACCGTGATAAATTTTCTTTAACGCGTTCAAGACGCTCACTTTCAATATCTATAGCCGTTACAGATTCGAGATCAGCAGTATGCTCAAGTATATGACAAGTCTTACCGCCGGGTGCGGCGCAACAATCAAGTACTTTGTCACCAGGTTGGCAGTTCAATAAATGTGCCGCTTGTTGTGCCGCGCCATCTTGTATAGACACATGACCATCACGAAATCCGGGTAAACGATTAACATCAACGGGCTGATGTAAGGCGATAGCGCCAGACTGCTCATCTATGTGGGTGTGAGTGATTTCTGCCATACTCAAGCGTTCTAGGTACTCATTAACAGAATGGTGTTTTTGATGAACGCGCAACCACATTGGTGGTTTTTCCTGATTAGCCAATAAAATATCTTGCCAAACGTCGGGATAGGCTAGTTGTACTTTTTTAATAAACCATCCAGGGTGATTATATTTTATTACATCTGGAAGTGATTGCTCATCAACCTTTTCTTGGCGCTGATGATTGCGCAGCACACCATTAATCAAGCCTTTTAAATGCGAGCATTTCAGTTGTGAAGTTGCTGCAACTGTTTCGCTTACCGCTGCGTGATCGGGAATACGAGTGTACTTTATTTGATAGATGCCTACTAATAAAAGAAAGTGCCCGACACGTTGCTTACCTGTTAGCGGCTTTTGCATCAGCTGGCGAACATCATATTCTAATTCCGGTAGGTACCTTAATACGCCATAGCAAATCTCTTGCAGTAAGCCTTTATCTTTACCATCAACTTTAGCTTGTAGTTTGGGAAGTTCATCTCCTAAACTGCGGCCTTTATCGATCACGTTATGGCAACACTTTGCTGCGAGTGCTCTTATATTCACTGTCATATTATCTACTATTAACCATTAATGTGTTGGTTCGGTGTAAACCAGTCACGGCGACTATTTAGTATATCAGCCGCAGAAAGTGCTTTTTTGCCGGGGAGTTGCAATGTTTCTAAACGTAATGCATTTTTTGCTGTTGCGACAACGATTCCTGTTTTATCTGTTGAAATTATAGTACCAGGGTCGTATTGACGCTCAGATAAAACAACACTCGCTTGCCAAATTCTGATTTTATGTTCTTTATCGTTATCCGAGTGATCAGTATAGGTAAATTGTGCTACGGGCCAAGGAATGTAAGCTCTAATCTTTCGATCAAGAGTATCGGCGTCAAGCTGCCAGTTTAATTCAGCTTCATTTTTATCTAATTTGGCTGCATATGTTGCGAGTTCGTTATTTTGTGGTTGTTGCAGATAGTTACCCTTAGCCATCAATGACAACGTTTCTAACAGGGCGTTAGGCCCTAATTTAGCTAATTTTTCATAAAGAGTTGCGCTGGTATCTTGTGCAGTAATTTCACATTCAGCTTTTAGGATCATCGCACCTGTGTCTAGGCCTTTATCCATTTGCATTATTGTAACACCCGTTTTGGCATCACCGGCTTCCAATGAACGCTGTATTGGCGCAGCTCCTCGCCATTTTGGCAGTAGAGAGCCGTGAACATTAATACAACCAAGGCGAGGCGTATCTAATATTGATGGAGGTAGCAATAAACCGTATGCGACGACCACCATGACATCTGCGTGATAACTTTTTAGGTGAGCAATGTCCGCCTCTTCTTTAAAATTCACCGGTTGCTCGACGGGGATCCCGTGCAATAATGCTAGGGTTTTAGTCGCGCAGGCGGTTAATTTTTTTCCGCGCCCTGCGGGCTTATCTGGTGGGCAATATACGGCAATGACTTCATGTTCTGAGTTAATTAAAGCGGCCAAGTGTTGTGCCGCAAAATCAGGTGTTCCAGCGAAAATTATTCGTAATGGGGTAGACAATTGTAATTCCTAGTTTAACCGCAATAAATTATGCGTTGTGTTTATCCAAACGCGCTTCTTTTTCAAGTTTAGTTTTTATCCGTTGACGTTTTAGCGGAGATAAGTAATCGACAAAGAGGATACCAGCTAAGTGATCTAATTCATGTTGAATACAGACACTGAGCAGCTCTTCTCCGTCTATGGTAAATTCGTTGCCATTCACGTCAAGTGCTTTAACCGTTACTTTGGTGTGTCGATCAACTTTTGCATAGCACCCAGGTACTGACAAACATCCTTCTTCATTAATAACTGTTTCATCGCTTTTAGCAATAATTTCGGGATTGATCAGTGTAAAAGCTTCTGACTTATCTTCAGATACATCGATTACAACAATACGCTGATGAATGTTTACTTGAGTAGCGGCAAGACCAACGCCTTTTTCCGCATACATAGTTTCAAACATATCGCTAACGATAGTTCTTATTTCATCATTTACTTCGGTAACGGGAACTGCTTTAGTTCTCAATTTTTCATCTGGAAATCGTAATACTGTTAAAATAGCCATAATTGTTGAAAAGAATTCGCGAAAATTCATATAGAGTGTTATGTTTCAATTTTAGCCATTAAATATAATTAATAATAGTGGTTTAGGGTAAATGCTTTAACAAAGGCAGGGTAGCATGCTAAAAAAAATACTATTGACAATAATCAGCCTTTCATTGCCAATGCTATTATTGGCGGATGAAATAAAATTAAATCAAGATGCACCTAAATCTTATATCGTGAAAAAAGGTGATACGTTATGGGATATATCGGGTGTTTTTCTTAAGCAACCATGGTTATGGCCGAAATTATGGCGTTTAAATCCTGAAATTAATAATCCTCATTTAATTTATCCTGGGGACAAACTTCAGCTTGTTTATGATGAACAAGGACAACCAATGTTGGTTAAAGGTAAGCGCGAACTTAAATGGTCACCAAGTGTTCGTACCCAACTTAAAGATCAGTCTCCGGTAAGTACCTTGCCGTTGAATGTTATAGCTCCTTTCATTAAATATAACAGTGTCATGACGACAGAACAGTTGGATAACCTACCTTATGTTTTAGGCAGTGATGAGGGTTATAAGTCGAGCCAGGATGGTTTCAAAGTTTATGTCACTGATAACCTAATCGCAGGGCGTGGTTATGCCATTTACGAAAAAGGCGACGCAATTATAGATCCTGAAACACAGGAGCAACTAGGTTATCACGTGATCCTTGTTGGTACAGGAAAGGCGATACGCACCGGCGATATGGCAAATAAAAAACCGGGAACTATATACATAGAGGGAGCGAAACGAGAAATTCGCTCTGGAAATTATGTTATGCCAGTAAATGAAGGACAATTATTTCCTTCTTATTTCACCATGCAAGCGGTTAATAAATCAATTCGCGGCGTCATTATTAACGCCTCAAGTGACAATCGAGAGTTTGGTAAATTAGAAGTTGTGATGATTAACCGAGGTAAAGAGCAGTCGGTAAAACCAGGTGATGTACTTTCTGTTAGTCGTAAAAGCCCAGGTGTCATTGAAACAGGCGGAGCTCCGATATACAGCAAAGATGCGTCTCGCTGGAATAAATTGGCTAATGAAAATAACTCAGATTACGACATGCCGGAAGAGCCGCTTGGTAATATGATGGTTTTTAAGGTTTATGATAAAGTAAGTATGGCATTAATTTTAAATTCGCAAAAACCATTGCGACTTGATGATGTTGTTACAGCGCCTTTATAAACCTGTAAAATTAGTATGCATGATGTTTAGGCTTGTTCTTAAGGAGAAGACAAGTGCCCAAAACAGTTATTCAATTATGGTTAGCCTTAAAGTTAATACCAAGGCTAGCCATTCATAAAAAATTAACCATTGTTCGTGAATATGGTCTAAATCAGGTTTTTTATAATCCCCCTCAAACACTTAAAAGTGCCTTAACTGAAAAGCAGCTTTCCGCCATTGAACATCCCGACTGGCAGCGAATTGATCGAATAATATCCGCTAGTGAGCATTGCCAGAGTGAAATCCTTTGTTTTGATGATAGTCGTTATCCTGAGCTATTAAAGGAAATTTATGATCCACCGTTAGTGCTCTTTACGCAGGGGAATTTGGCATTATTAGCGTGTTTGCAATTGGCTGTGGTCGGTAGCCGTCATGCTAGTGCAAGTGGCAGGGAAATAACTCAAGAAATCGCTAAGCAAGCGGTGCAAAACGGCATTGTTGTTACCAGTGGCTTAGCCTTGGGGGTTGATGCCGCAGCACATAAAGGGGCATTGTTAGGGAAGGGTGGTACTATCGCCGTAGTTGCAACCGGATTAGATATGGTTTATCCCTCTCGACACCGTAAACTAGCAGCAGATATACTTTCAAATAATGGCGCAATTATTAGTGAGTTTTTACCCGGAACACCGCCAAAGGCAGGTCATTTCCCGCGCCGGAATAGACTTATTAGTGGTTTAAGCTCGGGGGTTTTAGTTGTCGAAGCAGCGCTAAAAAGTGGTTCACTTATCACTGCCCGTAGTGCTTTAGAGCAAAATCGAGATGTTTTTGCGGTACCGGGATCAGTACTTAATCCTTATTCACAAGGATGTCATTGGTTGATTAAACAAGGGGCTAAACTTGTCGAGGACTTTGCCGATATAAAGGGAGAGTTAGCTTATATTACAAAACAAGGTCTATACTTTAATCAACAGGAAAAAAGTAATAAGGACGCAAAACAGCGAAAATTTGAAAAAAGTATTGATGAAGACTTGTTTCTGGATCCATTGTTGGCTAGTGTGGGTTATGAAATCACTCCCGTAGATAAGGTGGTTTCTCGGAGTAAGCTACCCACAGATGTAGTATTAACCCGATTAACAATGCTTGAGCTTAGAGGTCTGGTGTCTGCGGTGCCAGGTGGCTACCTTCGATTAAATAGGGGCTAGTTATGTTTGATATATTAATGTACCTTTTTGAGAACTATATTCATAGTGAAGCCGAGGTAATGGTTGATCATGACGTGCTTACAGATGAGTTAACTCGAGCTGGCTTTCATCAAGATGAAATCTATAAAGCATTAACTTGGCTGGAGAAACTTGCTGCGCTTCAAGACACTGATGCTTACCCTTACTTAACACGTGTTGCTGGCAAGTCTGTGCGGATATATACCGCAGAAGAAACGCAGTTATTAGACACAGAATGTCGCGGTTTTTTGATGTTTCTTGAACAAGTTAATGTTTTAGACTTTTCAACGAGAGAGATGGTAATTGATCGCGTCATGGAGTTGGACACTAAATATTTTTCTATGGACGATCTGAAGTGGGTTGTTCTGATGGTATTATTCAATGTGCCCGGTAAGGAAAGTGCGTACTCACAAATGGAAGATCTCATCTTTGATGAGCAAGAAGGACCATTGCACTAAATTCTGAATATGACCTGCAACTTTTAATTAATTTGTTGGTAGGAAGTGTGGCATAATAGGTGCTAATAAGCGCTTGAGAATGTTATGTCTAAATCAGATCAATCTTTATTTAACCGTCATGAACATGCACTGGAAAAGGCATATGAAGTTTGCCCTGAGTGCGGTTCAGAGATCACGTTGAAGCATGGTAAGTCAGGCTCATTTTTGGGATGTGTCAATTACCCCACTTGTCAGTATACTCGTCCCGTTGTTGAGCACGAAAAAATTGAAGAACAAGTTCTAGCGGGCAGCGAATGCCCAGAGTGTTCTAGTCCTTTGGCGGTAAAGCAAGGGCGATATGGTATGTTTATTGGGTGTACTAACTATCCACAGTGTCATCACATCGAAGAAACTTATCATCAAGATGAAGTTAATGTTGCTTGCCCTAAATGTAAAGACGGACAGTTAATTGAGAAAACTAACCGTTATGGTAAAACCTTCTATTCTTGCGACCAATATCCTAAATGTAAATATGTTATCAATTATCCTCCAATCGCAGAAAAATGTCCGGAATGTCAATACCCTATACTGGTTAAAAGAAAAATGGCCAGTGGTGATGTCATAATATGTCCAGAAAAGAAATGCACGTTTAAGAAGAAGTCTTTATAATACGCGGCATTTAATTCCTTAATATGAGAGAAAACGCTATGTCTTCAACTTTTGTTGCAATTTTAATGGGTTCAGATTCAGATTTGCCAGTAATGCAGTCGACTATCGAGATATTGAAAAAGTTCAATATTGAGCATGAAGTGCGCGTACGTTCTGCTCATAGAACACCTGATGCTGCTAAAGCATACGTAAAAGATGCTGAGCAACGTGGCTGTAAAGTGTTCATCTGTGCTGCAGGTTTAGCGGCTCACTTAGCTGGAGCTGTTGCCGGTATGACAACTCGCCCTGTTATCGGTGTGCCGGTAGATAATGGTCCTTTACAGGGGCATGATGCGTTATTGTCTACAGTAATGATGCCGGGCGGTATTCCTGTTGCTACTGTTGCAATCGGTAAGGCAGGAGCAAAAAATGCAGGTTATTTAGCGGCACAAATTCTTGGTGTTGCTGATCAAAGCATTGCAGATAGCGTTAAAGCAGAGCGTATCGCTAATGCAGAAGCTTTATTAGCTAAAGATGAAGCTATGCAAGCTAAATTAGGCTAATTCTGATTTAAAGTATGATTGATCCAACCCTTGTCGACGTTTTTAAGCGTGGCGGTATTATCGCCTATCCTACAGAAGCTGTTTTTGGCTTGGGTTGTGATCCTGATAACGAAGAAGCTATTTTAAGATTACTATCGCTTAAAAGTAGGCATCAAGATAAAGGGTTGATCTTAATCGCGGGTGATTACTCACAATTATTACCCTATGTTGATGATGAAGCGATACCGCTAGCAAAACGATTGGATATTTTTTCTCGTTGGCCGGGTCCGATTACACAAATTCTGCCGGCAAAGAAGGGGATATCTCCATTATTGACTGGAAAATTTGCATCGATAGCGGTGCGTATTACCCAGCATCCGGATATTATTACCCTATGCCAACAAACGGGCAAACCTATCATTTCAACCAGCGCCAATATATCAGGACAGCCCGCGTTAAAAACCTGGCAACAAATACAGGATGGGTTCTCTGATCAAGTAGATTTTATTCTTAAAACCGATACCTTAGGCCTAAGTAAACCATCTACTATTATCAATGCCTTAACGGGAGAAATACTACGTTCATGAAATCTTCAGCTAATACTACTATCGAATCTGTTATTGAGTTTTTTAAGGATTTACAAGACCGAATTTGTTTATCTTTAGAAGAGGCCGATGGTAAAGGCAAGTTTGTTGAAGATTTGTGGACAAGAGAAGAAGGTGGTGGCGGGCGCACACGTGTGTTAACCGAAGGTCACGTTATTGAGCAAGGTGGGGTAAACTTTTCCGTTGTTTCAGGTGATAAATTACCCCCATCGGCAACTGCACATCGACCTGAGCTTGCAGGGAGAACTTGGCAAGCGTGCGGTGTTTCTTTGGTGATTCATCCCAAAAATCCACATGTACCGACATCACACGCCAATGTACGATTTTTTATTGCCGAAAAAGCAGGTGAAGATCCTGTATGGTGGTTTGGTGGCGGTTTTGATTTAACGCCTTTTTATCCAGTTGAAGAAGATATAATTCATTGGCACCAAGTGGCGAAAAATTTATGCCAGCCTTATGGCGAGCAAGTCTATGCTGAGCATAAAAAGTGGTGCGATGAATACTTTTATTTAAAGCATAGAAATGAAACTCGCGGTGTTGGCGGACTATTTTTTGATGATCTCAATTGCTGGGATTTCGATACCTGCTTTAATTACGTGAAAGATGTTGGTCAAGGCTATATCGACGCCTATGTGCCGATAATGAATAAACGAAAAAGTCTCCCACATACTGAGCAACAACGGCAGTTTCAATTATATCGCCGTGGTCGATATGTAGAATTTAATTTGGTCTTCGATCGCGGAACACTCTTTGGTTTGCAGTCTGGTGGTCGTACTGAGTCTATTTTAATGTCGATGCCGCCTTTGGCTCGCTGGGAGTACAATTACCAGCCAGAACTTAATAGTGAAGAAGCCGCCTTAGCAAATTATTTGCAACCAAGAGACTGGTTGTCTGAATAAAAAAATTATGATCTGGATCATTGTTTGGCTTAAGACTAGCAACCGACACTAATATAGATTGAATATATTGAGCTAGATCAATACACAAAGAGATCTAGCTACTTACACTAGCGGGCAATAAATAACCTTAAATACTCTTGGGATTTGCCTCATGAAAAATAATCTAATAACCGCCATTTTGTTATCATCATTATCACTGTCTCCTCTAGCCTTTGCTAACCAAGCGGGCGACATCATTGTTCGCGGTGGTGCTACTACCGTTAATCCTGATGGCGATAAAGCTGGAGTTAATATTGAAGCGCTGGGCGGCGCAACACCATTATCTTTGTCTGTTGATGACAACACTCAACTTGGTTTGAATTTCGTCTACTTTTACGATAATAATTGGGCCGTAGAAGTGCTTGCTGCCACTCCTTTTACTCACGACGTTATTATTAATGATCCTCAAAGTATTGCACCTGGCGTATTGGGCACAGCGGTTGATGGTTTAACATTGGCAGAAGTGACACATTTACCGCCAACAGTTAGTGCTTTGTATTATTTTGATACCACGTCAAACTTTAAACCTTATGTGGGTGCAGGTATTAACTATACAATATTTTTTGATGAAGGCTTTACTAGTGCACCCAAGAGTCTTGGTTTTAAAGATTTAGATCTAGATAGCTCATTTGGCCTTTCTTTACAGGTGGGCGCGGATTATCACTTTGATAAAAACTGGTCAATCAACGCTTCAGCACGTTATATGGATATAAATACTGAAGCAACATTTAAAATTGGTGATACGATTACTGGTTCTTCTGATATAGATGTTGATCCAATGGTTTATTCAATCATGATTGGTTATAAGTTCTAACATAGAAAATACATTAATTAATATATAAAAGCAGTAACCTAGTTACTGCTTTTTTTATGGGTTTGCTTTATCTTATTATTTAAATTGACAGAGGATTTTAAAAAGTAAATTTGTATGGACCAATATTGCGTTTATGGTAATCCGATAGAGCAGTCGCGCTCGCCTTTTATTCATCAGATGTTTGCTCAAGATACTGATCAACCTATTTCTTATACGCGGGAATACGTAGAATTAGGGGAGTTTGCGAAAACGGTAAATCATTTTATTGCTAACGGCGGTAAAGGGGCGAATGTAACAGTCCCTTTCAAAGAGGAAGCGATGGCATTATGTCATCAACTATCTAATCGGGCGAAATTGGCAGGCGCAGTCAATACATTGAGTTTCATTGATGGCCAAATTATTGGCGACAATACAGATGGTATTGGTTTAGTGGCAGATTTATTGAGAAATAATGTCCCAATTAGCGATAGCAAAATATTGTTATTGGGAGCTGGCGGCGCAGCAAAGGGCGTTATTTTGCCTTTATTAGAACAGGCTCCTGATAGCATTACCATTGCAAATAGAACGGTGAGCAAAGCAAAGCAACTTTGTGTTCAGTTTAATAATAATATCCTCAGTTATTGTTCTTTTGAAAGTTTAGGTGAGCAATCCTTTGATTTGATTATTAATGCAACATCAGCAAGTTTAAGTGGCTCCATACCGCCAATCTCCGCAAAAGCAATCTCTAAAGATACTATATGTTATGACATGGTTTATGGCGCTGAACTAACTCCTTTTCTTTGTTGGGCAAAACAAAATGGTGCGAAACAGGTCTTTGATGGGCTAGGCATGTTGGTAGCACAGGCCGCGGAAAGCTTTTTTATTTGGCGAGGCGTAAAACCTGAGGTGACAGAGGTATTGGCAGCCGTTAGAGCAAGCATTCATTTGGAGGTTAGTGATACGTGAACCAGTCGATACTCTTTAATGATGATTTGAGATTTGATGAAATAAATGATGCTTGGTGTTTTAGTGCACTGGTTAATGCTCAACAGATCATCGTCTATTTCCATTCATTACAACTAAAAAGATTAAAGGAAATAGATAACTGTACTAAATATGATTTAGAAGAAATTGTTGAACTCTGGCTCGAAAAAAATGAACCAGAGGACGAAGAGATACATATTCAAATGAGATAAAACTTACTCATCTAAATAATCATTCTTTAATACGACATAATTTTCAGCAGATCTTTTCAAAAACCTTAACTCACTGTCTTTAAGTGGGCGTATTTGCTTGGCAGGATTACCCACATATAAATAGCCACTTTCTAAGGTTTTCTTTGGTGGGACTAGGGTACCTGCACCTATAAACACGTCACTTTCGACGATTGCACCATCCATTATTATCGCGCCCATACCCACCAATATACGATCTCCTAATGTACAGCCATGCAGCATACATTTATGTCCAATGGTAACATCCTCACCAATAAACAAAGGATATCCTTTAGGGTTTAGTGAGCTTAAACGGGTGACATGTAACACAGTACCATCTTGTATATTACTTCTTGCGCCTATAACAATATGGTTTACATCACCCCGGGCAGCCACTAATGGCCATATACTAGCGTCATCGCCAATTTTTATATCTCCGACGATAACTGCTGACTCATCTATATATACGTTTTCACCGATTTGAGGTTCGTTACCTTTATATGCCCGCAATTTCGTTTTGCTCATAAATACACACCTAAATGAAATTATAAGGCTAACTTTAGCAAATATGAGCGAATTAAGGGAAAAGACTTTTAATTAAGGCTTAGTAAAAAAAGGGAAAAACACTTTTTTAAAAAAGTCGTGTAGCCAACAATCACCACTAGTATTTGGTATAACGCTGGTTAATTAGTCAATCAAAGCAAGGGTTGTACGAAAAAAGCACATAAAAACAATTAAATTGAATTAATTTAAATTAAGGGTTGACCTCAATGTAAAAGTGTCTAAAATGCGCATCCACTTCCAAGGCGAGCCCAAAGGAGTGTTTTGATAGGTTATCTTGGTCGCTTTCGAGCTTAATGAGATAACATAACGTTTTAAAAAGTCGGTTTGAAAAGTTCAAATTTATTTAAATAAAATGTTGACATCAA
>JBFONV010000006.1:0-287402 GCA_040779335.1 Colwelliaceae bacterium 6471 | reverse complement strand
AAAAAGTACTCAGCTAATTCACCTAACAAGCGCATTAAGCACGGGACTGCTAACAGTTTGCTCGGTTCCGCTTCGCTGCACATTTTAGCAAACTACTACCAGCCCCTTATGCGGGCGTTATATGCCTGCGTAACCAAAAGGAATTGTCGCAATATGAAACTTGGTATTACTTTAGTATTTTCTTTTATAGCATTTGTAAGTCATGCTGATGAAAATATCCCTGACAGTATTGAATTGGAGGGTAAGTTTAAGTTTAGTATGCGAGATGATTCAGGGCAGAGTCATTTTGAAAGTTATATAGAATCACCTTCAGAGTTAACGTCTGCATCTACATGTACAATACAAATCACAGCAGATGATGACTATTACAATACTTACCCCGTTGAGATAAATTTATTTACTGTTGACGGTGAAATAGTTCCATTTATTCAGGCTAAATCTTTGTATATTGATGAAAACAGCCGCTACTGGAATAAAACGATTCATTCGGCTTCGTTGTCCATCGCTGACTTCATAGCCGATGATAAAACGTGGAATCAAGACACTATAAAAGGTAACTATATGCTTTTTAGCCCAAGCTTAGATATTGGGCAGTTAGCGTTTCACCATATTACTTTGGGGCAACCTCTTAAAATTGAACTTACAAAGCAAGGTAAACCTTCTCAAGTAACTATTAATGTGCCACCATTAACAGCAAAAGTAGCATCTTTTGCTCGTAAGTGTTTGAAATTAATTGATGTAAGTATATAGGCATATAACAAGTCACTCAAAAGGACAAATAACAGTTGGTTTTTGCTCCTTCGTCGCTGATTTTAACCAAATATTATTCGCCTCTTAGTGAGGCGTTAGGTAGCCAATGGAATTGCTCAGCATAACGATAGTCATATTATTATATTTGAACGCATCAGCAATTTATTATGCTGTAGTTTCAGGTATGTTTTCAAAGCAGCAGTTAATTGCACAATCCATTTTCGTTTTTCTCGTTCCATTTTTAGGTGCAATACTAGTATTGGTGTTTTCTATCTCACAAATTGATAGAACTGGTTTTAAACCATCAATAGATAAGCCAAAAAGTAGATTGCTAAGCTTTATATTTTTAACATTTTTGGTTAGTAAAAACTCATCTGATAGTATCGCTAATGATTCTAGTCCTACTGATTTTGGTGGTTCCGATGGCGGTGGTGATTAAGGCTACCTAACAAGGCAATCAAGTGGGAAAATTTACAGTTGGCTTTTTCTCACTTCGTTCGTTATTTTAGCCAACTAATAAATTTCCCCTTATTGGGGCGTTAGTTTTTAGTCATATCTGGGTGCTTGTTTCAAACTATGAATAAATCAATATTTGCTGAATGTTATATCTTGGCCATACATGCAGGGTTAGAAAAAAGTAGAGTAATGTTTTGGCTAGAAGCAGCTAAAAAATTAGGATTAACTAAGAGTGAGTATATTTATACTTTAGGTTATATTAATCATTTTTTGGATGCACAGCCTAAAAATTATGAAATGACAGGCCAAGAGCATGTAATGAACTTATATGCTGTGTTAAGAACTCCTGAAAATTATAAAAAAGCTAAAGAGGTATTAGCTTTAACAAGTGAGCAGTTAACTCAAATTTTAGAGACAAAGTCCATAATTAGGGATTGTCACGAAGAGCCTGAATGTGAGTCTTTTGAAAAAAATAAAACTGCTCACGCTTCATATTTAGATTGGAAAGAAGATTGTAGAATCAGCAGTATGGAAATGGCGGATAACACTTTTAAAAGCACCAGTGTAAGTCATGATGAAAACTACAACTTTGACGGTGAAGAGTTTTAGTAAAATAAAAACTAACAAGCAAATAAATAGGGACACGTAAAGCTTGCTCGGTTCCACTTTGCTTCACATTTTAGCAAGCTATTGGGGCGTTAGGTAATACTCAGATTCAGTATATGGATATAGAATGAAGTTAAAAAATTTACTTTTTATTTTATTTACAGTTTTTATTATTGGTTGTCAGTCAACAAATATTCAAAGAAAAACAAAGATATCTTTGCGTTTAGATGAAATTAACGGAATTAAAAGCTATCAAGACGGAAATTATAAAGAAGCTTTTGAACTTTTAAAAACTCCGGCTACTTGGGGCTATAAAGGAGCTCAATACGCAATAGGGTTTATGTTCCTAAAAGGGCAATATGTACAGCAATCCACTTTACTAGGTATGGGGTGGTTAGGAGTTGCAACAGAGATGGAAACTGTAGATTGGTCTGATCAATATCGTTCTTTTTATGCTGCGGCACCCTCTGAAGAAAAACTCAAAATTGATATGATTGTTAAGGAGTACATAAGACGGTACGGAATGAAAGCACAACATATTACATGTAAAAAATTAAACTCTGGCCCCGCTTTGACAATTAAGCATCACTGTATCAAGTCGGATAGGCTTAGTACTGTTTATGAAATTGACCTAGTTGAGTAACTATTACCTAACAAGCGCATTAAGCAAGGGACTGCTAAAGTTTGGCTCGGTTTCGCTTCGCTTCACATTTTAGCCAACTATTAATCAGCCCCTTATTGTGGGCGTTATTTAACTAAAAGAGTATTATGATGGAATTAAGGCTCGTTTCAGAAAAAACTATTAATGGAATATCTACTAGAACAAATAATGTGGTGGAAATGAGTCCTAATGGAAAAATACCTGCGTTATGGCAATCGTTCGATGAAAGTATTCCTGTTGACTACAAAAATGGTGAACGTGTCTATGGCGTATATTATAACTATGAATCAGATCATAATGGGATGTTTACTGTACTAGCTGGCTTTGATGGTCAGTCATACCCTCCTAGTGTAAATATAGAAAAAGTAACTATTCCTAAAAGTCACTATCTAGTATTCAGTCATAAAGGGAAGATGCCTCAAATCGCCATTGATGCATGGACAGAGGTTTGGGAGTACTTTTCTGGTGCAAATTGTGATCATCAAAGGTTATTTACAACGGACTTTGAATTTTATCCAAACGGCAATGAAATAGAAGTTCATATTGCGGTTAAATAGTTAGATAACAAAGCCTTGAAGTCGGACTCGTAACAGTTGGCTTTTTGCTCCTACGTTGCTAATTTTAGCCAACAATTTTTGCCGCATAGCGTGGCGTTATATTACAAAGGTATAGTGGGCAAGATGAAAACAATCGGTCTTATAGGTGGAATGAGTTGGGAAAGTACTGTCGGGTATTACAAAACAATTAATGAGGGTATTAAAAATTCACTTGGTGGTTTACATTCAGCTAAAATTGCTATGTATAGTGTCGATTTTGACCCAATTGAAAAGTTACAACACGATGACAATTGGGAAGGTGCTGCGAAAATACTTACTGAAGCAGCTATAAACATACAATCTGCCGGCGCTGATTTTTTACTTATCTGTACAAACACTATGCATAAAGTTGCTCCACAGATAGAAAAGTCGATCGATATTCCTTTGCTTCATATAGCGGATGCTACAGCAGAAGTTCTGGTGAAAAAAGGAATAAAAAAAGTAGGATTATTAGGAACTGCTTTTACTATGGAGCAAGATTTTTATAAGGGAAGGTTAAGAGAAAATTATGGTTTAACCGTTTTAACTCCTGATGCTGCAGATAGAGAAATTGTTCATAACGTAATTTATAAAGAGCTTTGTTTAGGGAAATCACTTCCTGCTTCTAAAGTAGAATATTTGCGAATCATTGAGTCTTTAGCTAATCAAGGAGCTGAGGCTGTTATTCTTGGTTGTACAGAAATTGGCATGTTAGTTAATCAAAATGATACTGAAGTTGAGCTTTTAGATACAACATATATTCATGCACAAAAAGCTGTTGAATGTGCAATATAACAAGTAAATAAGTTAGAACACATAACGGTTGGCTTCTGCTCTTTCGTCGCTAATTTAAATCAACTATTATTTGCCCATTATTGTGGGCGTTAGCTATTTTTAGTGAGAGTATATGAAATCTTTTATCTTCATAATTTTAATTTTATTTGTTTTTGCTTGCAGTAGCCCAATGAATGTCAAAGCAAATTCGGCCGAGTTAAATAATAGTCACATATCAACTATTTCTAAATCAGATTGGATTCATGGCTCAGAAAATTGTAAAACTAATAAAGAACCTGTATTTGATGTCTATAAACATGATGTTCATAGTTTTATTATCCGACAAAACAAATGCTTAACATTTGAAGCCCCTTTTAGCTATATTTTGGTTGGAGAGCAAAAAATTTTAGTTCTAGATACGGGTGCTTTAAGCGATAACCCCGAATTTTCTTTGTATTCAGAGTTAGAAAAAATTATTGGAAAAAATCAATTAGCCATTAAAAAGTTACTTGTTGTTCACTCTCATAGCCACAGCGATCATTACAAAGGGGATGTCTATTTTAATGGACGTGAAAATGTAGAAGTCATTAAAACATCTGCGTCAGATGTTAGGTCATTTTTTAGTTTTATTGATTGGCCTCAAGGGCAAAAAACAATTGATCTTGGAGCAAGAAAAATAACGGTTATACCTACACCTGGTCATCAAGAAGAAGCGATAAGTATATATGATCATCATACTCAGTGGTTAATGACGGGAGATACATTGTACCCTGGTTATATTTATGTAAAAGACTGGGAAGCATACCGAGATAGTATTGATAGATTAACTCACTTTACTAAAAATAATGATGTTACAGCAATCATGGGGGCACACATAGAAAAGCAAAAATCGCCCAATTCCTATTTTCCTATTGGTTCAACCTACCAACCTAATGAGGCAATGCTTGATTTAACAATTGGAAGCCTAGAGACTCTAAATAAAGAACTAAAAAAAGCAGATAAACCACGTGAAATTATATTAGAAGATTTCATTATAAAGCCGATGTCTAGTTTTCAAAAAATGCTAAGCAATGCAGCAAGGTGGTTTACTCAATAGCTAACAAACATTTAAACAAGTTCAACTCGGTCAGTATTTTGTAGAGAAAGGTGGAGACCGAGTATCCCGTATGGTGGGGTTTGTTGGTACTGGTGAGCAGAATTAAATCTACGCTTCAGCGCTTAAATTCGACAAGGAGTCATTTTGGAAATTAGTATTTTAGGTGGTGGGATTGGAGGCTTAAGTGCAGCTATTGCATTAAAACAAGAAGGTTTTGATGTAACCGTTTATGAACGCTTTAGCAGACCAACAGAAATAGGTGCTGGTATTGTTTGCTGGCCAAATGCTTCATTTGTTCTTGAGCAACTCGGTGTATTGGATAAAGTTTCAAAACTTTCTGGTTCATTGCATTATATGAACCGCTTCTCTAATACAGGAGAATCTATTGGCTCACTAGACATCAATGAACTTAGTCGTTTAATGAATTACCCAAGCTACTCCATTATTCGCAAAGATCTTATGAATATATTAATTCAACGTACTAACGAATTAAACATCCATATATACTACGATCACAATGTTATTGAATTATCAGATAGCCATCTGAGCACTTCCGTTCACTTTAGTAATGGCCATATTATTCAACCTGATATTATTATTGGTGCTGACGGGCGTATGAAGTCATTAACTAGAAAATATGTTAACGGAAGCAACAAGCCAATTTATCAAGGCTTTATCAATTGGGTTGGCGTTTTTGAGCAAGATAGCGCTAATTTCTCCGATCTTTCAGTTTCCGACTATTGGGGAGCGGGTGAACGTTTTGGCATTGTTCCAGTATCAAACAAAAAAGCATATTGGGCTGGCGGTGTTGTTTGTGAGCAGATAAATGAAATTAACCCAGAACACTATAAATCAGAGCTTAATTCAATATTTATTGATTGGCCAGATCCCATTACAACAATTATTAATGATACTCCTCAATCGCGTATAAATAAGATTTATGTCCATGATCACGACCCTATAGATTTATGGCATAAAAATAATGTTGTCTTAGTGGGTGATGCTGCTCATTCGCCTTTACCTACGTCGGGGCAGGGAGCCTGTCAGGCTTTAGAGGATGCATGGCATTTAACTAAATGCTTAAAGAATAATATCAATGATATATCTAAGGCGTTTACCTTGTTTACAGAATTGAGAAAGCCTAAAACATCAGGAATTACAATGGGCGGTCGTCAACTGGCATCCTCTATTTTTAATCAAGATGCCGAATTTTGTAAACACAGAAACTTAGCAAGCAAAAATACAAATTACCAAAATGTAGTTGTAGGTATGGCAAAAGGCTGGTCTAACGGTTTGCCAATCAACGCTTAGCACGTTAACTAAACAAGGACAAAAAATAGTTGGTTTTTGCTCCATCGTCGCTTATTTTAGCCAACTGATATTTGCCCATTAACGGGCCGTTAGCTGTATCTCGATATTTACTATCATTTGATAGTTTGTCGTAGGAATGCGAAATCTGTAAGTCTTTGATTTTATTGGCTTGTCATGTTTTGTCGTTAAATTGTCGTTATATAACAATAGAAATAAAAACAAAGAAGAACATAATTTTCCTCGTTGTTTTCGAAGTTTTAAAGGAGTTCGGTTTGTTTCTTTCAACAACTAAATTAAAAACATTGCGCAGAGAAAAAGGTTGGTCACAAGAAGTGCTAGCTAAAGCGACTGATTTATCGGTAAGGACAATTCAACGCATAGAAGCGGATGGCAAAGCGTCTGCTGAATCAACTCTTGCATTAGCGTCTGTTTTTAGTTTGTCTCCTCAGGAACTGAAAGCAACTTCTAAAGAAATTGAAGTTAATTGGACGAGGAAAATGATTATGAAAAATTTAATAGCGCTATTAGTGATATCTGGAGCAGTTGGTATGTTAATGATTCTAGGAGCTAGTGTAAAACATTACATGGACGCAGCTTCTGGATTGTTTTTAATTTTATTTCTATATTCGGCGACTATTGTTACCTTTGGTACAAGTGGAATGTTTAAGTCATTAGTAGGGCTTAAATATCTGTTTACCGAAGAAATTGTGGGAGGATCTCAAGCAAAATACTTGGGTGAGCTTTACAGCAGCCAGGTTAAATTTTTGTACGGTGGTTCATTATTAGGTTTAATCATTGGTTTTATTGCAATACTTGGTAACATTGATACTTATGAAAACTTTGTCTTTTTAAGAGCATCAGCGGTTAATTTAGTTGTTTTATTTTATGCAGTTGTTCTGTGCGAAGGAGTATTTAGGCCTCTGAGTATTAAGCTTAAGACATGTGATATTAAAGAGTAGCTTTGTAGCAAGTACAGCTAAAAAGTCGCTCAACAGTACAAATATTTGTTGGCTGATTGCTTCATCATCGCTATTTTGGCCAACCATTCTTTGCCTCTATGTGAGGTGTTATGTGAATAGTGTAATTTCGAAGTGTCGGGAATATTGATGAGCAATATAATTTTAGAGTCAGTGATCACTTGTCCAGAATGCGGCGCTAAGAAAAAAGAAATTATGCCTACGAATGCTTGCCAATATTATTATGAGTGCACATCTTGTCATAAATTATTAAAGCCTTTAACTGGTGATTGCTGCGTTTATTGTTCTTTTGGTTCCGTTAAGTGTCCACCAATACAAGAAAACAACACTTGTTGTAGCTAATTCACATATTAAGTAAATAAATCAGGACAAAAAAATAGTTGGTTTTTGCTCCATCGTCGCTTATTTTAGCCAATTAATTTTTGCCCATTATTTAGAAGTTACGATTCAGTTATAGGCTAACTATATTATTAATATGTATCTAATTAAATTCACTACACTTTTGTTTACTTCTCTGTTAGTTATCAGCAATAACGTTGTTGCAATCACCCTTGAAATTAAACAAGTATTAAAAGACGGCAACAACTCTATTGATGGTTTGGATAACCCTAGGCAAGTTAAATTTGATCCAAGCGGTCAAAGAGTGTTTGTAACAAGCGGAGATGATAACTCTCTACTTATTCTTGAATTTGATGGGGCTTTGAAACCTCGACAGCTTTTCAAGAACAAAGATGATAAAAAGAAACTTTTGGAGGGAGCTTCCGCATTGGTTACGTATAATAATGGAAAAAATATTGCGGTAGCTAGCTTTTATGATAGTTCTCTCTCTTTATATGAAAAAGGACCTAAACATAATTTCAATTTTAAAGAAGCGTATTCGGATAATGTTAGTTATGAGCGTATTTTTAAGAGCGATGAACCATTAGCTAACGAAGACCATTATGGATTGTTCGGTGCTTGGGATATAGCTATTTCCTCTGATGAAAAACAAATATATGTTGCGAGTTACAAAAGCAATGCAATATCTATATTCGATTTAGATGAAGCAAAAGAAATTGGATTTAATAGTAAATATATTCAGCCTAGTAATAATACTCTCGGAAACCCCACAAGCATTATATTATCAAAGTCAAATAAGGAGCTAATTGTTGCAGGATTTGAAAACAATTCTTTATCTGTTCTAAGTAGAGATAAAAAAGGAGAACTCATTTCTAAACAAAGGATTAAAAATGGAGTTGATGGAGTAAAGAATTTAGTTAACCCTCAAAAAGTTATATTATCTCCAAACGGTAAATATTTATATGTAGCTTGTTCTGGCAGCAATGCTGTTGTTATTTTTGAGTCCAAAAATAACCGATACACATATTTGCAATCTGTAACACATTCTGAAACTGGTGGGATGGGATTAACTGGAGTTGGAAGTCTGGCATTAACGAATGACGGTGCTCAACTTTTTGCTGCGGGTGAATTAGATAAAGGCTTGTTAATGTTCGATGTTAGAGATGATGGCAGCTTAAAGTTTAATAGAATATTTCAGCCATCAAACAATAGAATTGAAGGTGTAACATCAATCGCTATAACAAGTGATGGAAAAAAGATGCTTCTTACTCTAGGAAAAATGGATGCATTATATTTATTGGAGCTTGGTGATGGTGAAATATAACAAGCCAAGCAAGGTGGGACTGCTAATAGCTTTCTTAGTTTTGCTTCACGACACATTTTTGAAAGCTAATATCAGCGGCTTTAGCAGGCGTGTGTAATACCAGAAAATATGAGTGCATTTTAAAATTTTTAGGTTAGAATTGGCGCGGTTTAAAATTTAATTAAGGATAATTATGAATAAAGATATTAAAGGGATGTGCTTATTTTTAGGCTTAATTGGCTTAGGTTATGTTGCTCTATTAATACTTGTAGCGTTACTTACTAGCGCTAAAATAATTAAAAGTATTATGTTCATTTCTATCTTTTCAACATTCTTAATTAGTTTGGGATTAACGCCACAAGTTAAAAACCGTCTATATAATTACCTCAAGACATTAGCTGTAAAACAGTTCGTATAACGTATTGATAACAAAGCGTTTGAAGGGGGGGGCTACACCCTTTCTGGTTTGGCTTCACTCAAGTATGGCAAGCGCTTATCACACCTTAATGCAGCGTTAAGTATCTTATTTAACGAATTAGAGTATTTAATATGAAAATGAATTACTTTGTGTTTGGAACAAATAATAAAGAAAAAGCCGTTGCGTTTTATGATGAATTATTTGATGGATGTGGATTAAATAAAATTCACGGGCAGGGAAGAATGACACTATGGGGGAACGAAGCGTTTATGTTTGCCGTAGCAGAGCCATTCGATGAAAACCCAGCATCGAACGGAAATGGTACTATGCTTGGTCTCCATGTTGATTCAATTGAAGAGGTTAATCGATTGCATAACAAAGCGATTGATTTAGGTGGGATGAGTGAGGGTGAGCCCAGAATACGTTCTAATATGCATTCGGCCTATGTAAGAGATTTAGACAATAATAAAATCTGTTTCTATACGAGCAATGCTGAATAATTTAGTCAACAGAACAAAACCATTTACCTTAATTTTTGGCTTGCTAGCGTCGGTATGATAGCCAAAAAAATCTACAGTTTTTTGTTACTAAGGCGTTATTAAATAAATCGAGTTTTGGAGTTTAAATGTCGTATGAAATATTAGTTGGTTTAAATGTAGTGGATGATCTTAAATATAATGATTATCGTGGTGCTATGAAACCAATCCTTTCAGCTTATGAAGGTCGATTTGGCTATGACTTTATAGTTTCAGATGTATTACTTTCAGAGGGGCATACTGATATTAATAGAGTATTTACAATCAACTTTTCCAGTAAAAATAAAATGGAAGGTTTTTTTTCTGATCCTAAATATTTGGTTGTCAAAGAAACATATTTTGTTGAGTCGGTAGGTAGCGCAACAATAATATCTAGCTACGAGAAAGACATCTAACACAAATTAGTCAGGACAAATATCTGTTGATTTTGCTCCTTCGTCGCTTATTTTAACCAACTATTTTTTGCCTTAAGGGGATTACCAATGTCAATCGATAGTTTATTCGCTTTATTCGGTGCAATGATTATCTTAGCGATAGTTCCAGGCCCTGCCGTTTTTGCCATTATTGCTCGCTCTTTTTCTTCTGGAAAACTGCAAGCATTCTATATGACGGCTGGTATCGTATTGGGTGATTATATTTTTATCGTTCTTGCTTTATTTGGTTTGTCTGCCCTTGCTGAAGTCATGGGAACAACATTTTTTATTATTAAATACCTTAGTGCAGCGTATTTAATTTGGCTTGGAATTAAACTCCTACGTACAAAAAATAATTCAATTGATATTGAAGCATCAAAAGATTCATCTTTAATATCAAATTTCTTAACTGGACTTTTTATTACACTAGGTAACCCTAAAGCCATTATGTTTTACATTGGCTTTTTCCCTGCTTTTATTAATGTTAGCGAAGTTACATTTTATGATACAAGCTTAATTATGTTGGCAGCTACTTTTGCTTTTGGCAGTGTAAACATGTGCTATTCCATACTAGCAGTGAAGGCTAGAAATAATTTTAAACATCCCAATGCAACTACTGTTATTAATAAAACAGCAGGTACTATAATGATGTCAACTGGAGCTATAGTGGCAGTTAAAGCTTAACAAAATATTCAAGTAGGACTTTGTAGTTTGCTCGGTTTCGCTTCGCCGTATAATTTTAACCAACAACCCTTTGCCCATTAACGAGGCGTGAGGTGTTACACACATTTATGAGTATTTAGCATGATTTCGCGTAAACATCATAAGTTAGTATTTTCATTTTTCATGGCACTACTTATGTCTGGTATTATGTCTTTTGTCATAAGTGTTTTTAATGTTGGCATGGTGGCGAATATAATTACTATTTGGTTACAGGCTTGGAGCTTTGCTTTTATAGTCGCTTTTCCAACAATTATTATTATTTCACCCCTTGTTCACAAGCTCGTTGCTCTTGTTTTACATGAAGAAAGCAACACCTAACAAGGCATATTCAATCGAACAATTAATGTGCTGCTTAACGCGGCGTTATAAACCCCAATTAAATATCGAGTAAAAATGGCTGTTTTAGAAATTATCAAAGCTCCCAGTGAGAAATTAAAAGTAATAGCAGAAAGAGTTGTCAATGTTGAACAAGTGCAAGACTTAATTGATGACATGCTAGACACAATGTACGACACAGAAGATGGTATTGGCCTAGCAGCTACACAAGTAGGCCGCAGTGAAGCAATCATAATAATTGACATTTCTGACGAACGAAATTCCCCTCTAATACTTATTAACCCTGAAGTGGTTAGTGGCAATAATATTGAAAAAGGGCAGGAAGGATGTTTGTCTGTACCAGGATATTATGCTGATGTGGAACGATTCACGAGCGTAAAAGTCACAGGGCTTGACCGCATAGGTAAAGAGGTGGTTATAGAAAGTGATGATTTTCTTGCGATTGTACTACAGCACGAAATAGATCACTTAAAGGGCAAGCTATTTATTGACTACCTTTCACCATTAAAGCAAAGGATGGCGCTAAAAAAGGTAGAGAAGCAAGCAAAAAGGACGGTAGCATAGGCTTATAACAAACCGCTCCATTTCAGGGCACATGCTTGGCAGTTATTGGTAATCAACACGGAAGTGATTTTGTATATACAGTGGATTCAACTCCTCCAAGTCATGGTGATAGAGTCAAAATATAACAATAATTTAAAGCAAAACTGCTAACAGTTTGCTCGGTTTTGCTTCGTCCAACCATTTTAGCAAGCTATTATTTATCCGCTTTTTAAGGCGTTAGGCTGGATTAGAATTATGCGTAAAACCGACAAAAAGATTGATAATCAGCTTAGACAAGTTTTAACTGATGTATGCGAAATAGCATTAAAGAGCATAGCCGGTTTTCAATGGCTAACTCATTTAGTGAATTATTCAGATTTTCCTAATAGTTTAAACGTTGTCTGTATATTTGATACCAATGAAAACCTTGATAATTACTTACAATCGAATAGTAACCAAGCGCTGCAATTACTTATTCAAACCGAATTACAAAAAATGAATATTAAGTTTAAAAATATTGCCAAGCATATTTCTTACGACACAGAAGCTAATTGTGATGAACAGCACGATGGTAATTGGGCGGTCAGGTTAGCTTAAGTGCTAACCTGAGGAAGCGTTTTCAGCACATGAATACATGGAGTAAAAATGAAGTTTGAAGCTATAAACTTTAAGGATAAGTTCTCAAAATTTAGTGAACACTGGGCACCTCGTGTGGTTGCACAAATGAATGATTATCAATTTAAATTAGTCAAAGTTGAAGGCGAATTTGTTTGGCATGACCACTCTGATACAGATGAAGTATTTATCGTTATTGAAGGCTCACTTAATATAGAATTTCGTGATGGTGTTGTTAGTCTAAGCTCTGGGGAAATGTTTGTGATCCCTAAAGGTGTAGAACATAAACCTGTCGCTAATAATGAATGTAAAATTATGATTGTTGAGCCTAAAGGTGTTGTTAACACTGGTGATTCTGATAGTGAGCTTACAGCTAAAAATGATGTGTGGGTGTAATGTGCAGCCAACAAGGGAGGTAAAGGTCGGCCCCTTCACCGCCGCTCGGTTTGGCTTTATAATATAACCAACAACTTTTTGCTCATAAAGTGGCGTTAGTATGCCGATAAATCTCACCTTCAACTATAGTTATATCTCTACAAGTAAAAGGAGAGACAAAATGCCAAAATATGTAATAGAAAGAGAGATTGAAGGTGCGGGTAAGTTGTCAGCAGATGACTTAAAAGGGATTTCACAGAAATCATGTAGTGTTCTAGAAGAACTTGGGCCGAAAGTACAATGGGTTCATAGTTATGTAACAGATGATAAAGTCTATTGTGTATACATTGCTCCAGATGCAGCATCTGTTAAAAAGCATGCGGATATGGGAGGTTTTCCTGCTAACGCTATCTCGGAAGTTAGGAATATCATTGATCCAACAACATCTGAGTAAAAGCAAACTAACGAGAACATTAAAAATCGCCCACAAAAAACTGTGGGCTCGACTCGCTCACCTTTTATTTAAGCGTTATGCGCTCGTTAAATTATGGAAGTATCGTGAAAATAATTAGAAGTAAAAAATTCAAAGCCGAACGCGCTTGGGGTGCAAAAGATATTGCGAATATGAATGGCATTACGACGCGCTTGCATTGGACTGACCAACCATATAAATGGCATGTTAACGATGGAGAGGAAGTCTTTGTTGTTTTAGATGGTGTTGTTGAAATGTTATTCAAAGAAAATGGCATTGAGAAATCAGCAGTTCTAGAAACGGGCGATATTTTTTATGCGTCAGTTGGTACAGAGCATGTTGCTCATCCTCGTGGAGAGGCTAGGTTGTTAGTTGTTGAATCAGAAGGTAGCGTATAACAAGTTTGTGAGGTTTGCTCATTAGATCTGCTGGGACACTTGTACCCTCGCCGTTTAACTTAAGTGTATATCCAGCCCCAGCCCCTTTAATTATCATCAATAGAGTAGTTGCAATAGATTAAATTAAGCTCATTTCATCTCATGAATGCATAGCGAGGGAATTTATAAATGGATAGTTCATCAATACTGGTGTGGAGTGTGTTGTTTGGGGGGATCGGCATTGGTTATTTTATGTATGGAAAAAAACAAAGCGCTATTGTTCCCTTGTGTATTGGTTTAGCTCTTTTTGTTTTTCCATATTTTATGACCAGCGTCACTATGATGCTTATTGTTGGCGTGGTCTTGGTGGCGATACCTTATTTTATTCGACTTTGATTTTTCCAAAATTAGCCGTGTTAATTCAGGCGCTTATTTTTTATGATGAAAGTATCTGATATTACTCATAACTGTAGTATTCAAAATATAGTTAACTAGTATTAGTGTAGTTAAATGAGCAACAAATAGGGAAGGTGCTCTCAAAATTGCCTAAATGCGTTGAATACGCCTTTGTTTATCAACTCTGTGATAGGGTGTTTTTAGTCAGCCATGTGATTGCGAAACTAAAAATACAATTAGCAACTTGGTTAAAAAGATGAAAATACTAACTCTACTCTTTACGTTATTTTTCTCGGCCATCGCACTCGCTTCAAGCGGTGACAGCTCATACATACCATTAACTGAACACTGGGTAGGCTATATATCATTGGTTCTTTTTGCGCTTGCTTACTTGTTGGTTATTTTTGAAGAAAAGCTGCATATGCGCAAATCAAAGCCGGTAATATTTGCCGCTGGTATTATTTGGATGTTAATCGCTTTTGTTTATAGTAGCGCTGGCGATTATCATTCAGCAGAAGCTGCCATACGCCATAATTTCTTAGAATATGCCGAGTTGTTTTTCTTTTTGCTCGTCGCCATGACCTATATTAATGCGATGATAGAGCGAGAGGTGTTTGATGTGCTGCGTGACTGGCTGGTGCTAAGGGGATTTAGTTATAAATCTTTGTTTTGGTTAACGGGTATCTTAGCTTTCTTTATTTCCCCTATTGCTGATAACTTAACTACCGCCTTGATCATGTGTGCGGTTGTTTTGGCGGTAGGTGCTGACAAACCTAAATTTGTTGCTATTAGCTGCGTTAATATAGTGGTTGGTGCCAACGCGGGAGGAGCGTTCAGTCCTTTTGGTGATATTACTACTTTGATGGTATGGCAAAAAGGAATACTCGAATTTTCACAGTTCTTTAATTTGTTTATCCCTTCCGTAGTAAATTTCCTTGTACCTGCTTTTATTATGCAGTTTGCCTTGCCTACGGGGAGGCCAGAAAAAGTACAAGGAGAGCTTGCACAAATGAAAACGGGTGGTTTGACTATTGTTGGTTTGTTTATATTGACGATAGTGACGGCTGTAAGCTTTCATAACTTCCTGCACTTACCTCCTGTATTTGGCATGATGACAGGACTCGCTTATTTGAAATTTTTTGGTTACTACTTGCGTAAAAAAGGTAAAGAGGGATTTGATCGTTCAGACATGCCGACCAGTCGTATGATACACGAAGACTTTGATATATTTGATCAAATAGCAAAAGCGGAGTGGGACACTTTATTTTTCTTTTACGGGGTTATTTTAGCGGTTGGCGGTTTAGGTTTTATTGGCTATTTGGGCATGACCTCAGCGTTTATGTACGGTGAACTTGGTGCAACCACTGCGAATGTACTAGTAGGAGTATTGTCGGCAATAGTCGATAACATACCTGTGATGTTTGCGGTATTAACCATGAATCCTGAAATGGATCAGGTGCAATGGTTACTGGTTACTTTAACCGCCGGTGTCGGAGGTAGTTTGTTATCTATAGGCTCTGCCGCAGGTGTGGCATTAATGGGGCAAGCCCGTGGTCAATATACTTTTTTTACGCATTTAAAATGGGCACCAGCAATAGCACTTGGTTATGTAAGCAGTATCTGGGTGCACTTTTTAATCAACGGTTAATAATGCCAGAGTACAACGCTATCAACATTGCTAACGTGATGGTGCCGGCTTCATTGATTTCATTGCACAGTATGGTATGCATCGCGACGATTAGAAAAAGTACCTCACCGCCAATTGCAATTGTCTTTCAATAAGATCCGCAGGAGCATGCACATAATACCTTGCTGCTCTGCGACTGCTTATCCATGAATATTCGGTCGAGATAAACCAAGGTTTAGCAAGGCGATAGGTATAGTTTAACGTTGCGGCTTTACCATATTCGTTATTATTATCACCCCAAGTTTGATCGTTATCCTGCACAGAAAACTCTTCTAATCGAGCTGTTAGTTTATGTTGCTGCCATTTCTTAGTCAGGGAAACATAAGCACTTTGGTAGTCATTATTGACAATATCCCAGCGACTAGGACTTTGCATTAAGGTTTTGCCTGTTAGGTATTGGGCTTTTAATTGCAGTTGTGAGCTAAGTTTCCATTGCAGGCCCGCGTGATAAAAGCGGGTATGCCAACCATATTGACCATGTTTTACTTTATAGGGCGTTGCGTTGTTATCATAATATCCGATTGAAAAAGCTCCTTTGCCATGAACTTTAACTTCGCCGTTAATGTGGTAGCCAACTTTATTGTCAAGCTCTAAAAATGGATCTGATTTTGATGCTTGCTCACTTAATGAAAATCCAGGCATTCTCGCGTTAAAATAGGTAATAGGTTGCGACTCCGTCCATAGGGTTTGTCTGTTGCCTATAGTCCAGCCATGCCAAGCGAGGAGTGCACCCGCAGGATCGTTGTTAATAAACGTTGCTGCCGATAATGATAAGTCGTACGGGGCGTTGGTTATTCTTCCTAGGCGCGTTAACTTAAATTCACCACCAAGTACTCTAATTTCTTCGCCTATCCAAGTGTTTATGGTGGAGGAATTTAAGGTGTCGATGCTGGCCCACGCAACGGCATTATTTTCCAGTGATATTTCGGGATAAAATATCCCCACTTTGGTTTGCCAGCGATATCCTGAGGCATTGGGCAAGGAACGATATTTTAAATAGCCTTCAGTAATACCGGCAACACTTTCACTATTATTAACATAAGCATTGGCCACAACATGAGCGCTTATACCTGAATCCCATTGCAAGGTTAAATCGCCACCGAGCTGCCCAATAGCAAGTTGTTGGCCATCATCAATGGAAAACTTTCCGTAGCCGCCATCTACATATGTAGTTAGAGAATCGAGGCTACTGGCACGAATATCCGCTACGCCGTGCAAGGTGTAGTCGACAGCAAAAGCCGTTGAAAAAATGGAGATAAAAAAGGTTAAAATTATTATTTTTATCACAAACTGGCCTTATTTGAGCGCAAAATTTGGGGGTTGTTTGAGCCAAGCCGTTATTTCTTTGGCGGGCTTAGGTCGGCTGATAAAATATCCCTGCGCAAGTTCACAGCCGTGTTTGGCTAACCATTGCAGTGCAAATTCGTCTTCGATCCCTTCGGCGACTACAGACAACCCCATGTTGTGTGCTAGTTCAATCGTTGAGCGCACTATGATTTGATCATCCTCGTCGTTTTGCAAGCGTTGCACAAAAGATTTATCGATTTTAAGCTCATGCACAGGAAGTTGCTTGAGTTGAGCCAATGATGAGTAGCCGGTGCCATAATCGTCGATGGACATTTTTATACCATGATCTTTAAATTGGCTTAATAAGGCAATTGCGGATTGAGGATCATCCACGACCGCACTTTCTGTTACTTCAAGCGTGACTCTCTCTGGCGGGATGTTATGTTGCTCAATGGTTTGGCAAATAAAATGATAGAAGTTTTTTTCTTTTAAATTTTCCGCTGAGATATTAACCGCGATATTGATGAAAATATTGTCGTTTTGCCAAATATTGAGCTGGGTTAGTGCTTGGTTAAATACCCAATGAGTTAGGGCGTTAATCTGTCCTGTTTGTTCGGCAATATGGATAAAGCTGTCAGGAGGTACCATCCCTAACGTTGGATGTTGCCACCTAACTAACGCTTCTGCATGCGTGGTGATACCTGTTTTTAAGTCGAGCTTAGGTTGGTAATGTAATTCAAGTTGGTTATCGATAATGGCATTTTTAAGATCGTTAATCAGGTTTAATTGCTCAACGCTGTTTACTTCCAGATCTTTATTGTAGATTTGCACTGATTGGTTGTTTTTTCTGGTGTGATGCAGCGCGGTATCGGCCATCTGTAATAAAATTTTGGCGTCTTCACTATGCTCAGGGTATTTAGCAATACCAATACGTGCTTGCAGTTGAAAGTTGACCCCGCGGTATTCAAAACTTTTTTCGAGCACTCGATGGATTTTTTCGACTAATGAGTCAATATCAGCGTCGTCACAGCGTTCAGATAACAACATAAATTCATCTGCGCCCAGATGACAAGCGAGTTTACATTCATTAATGCTGGCTAATCGTTGCCCGCTCTCAATAATTAATCGGTCACCAACATCATGTCCTAAGGTTTCGTTGACTTCTTTTAAGCGGCTCAAGTTTAAATGAAACAAACAAAAACTAATGTGCCGAGCCGTTAAATCATTCAAAGTTATTTTTAACATGTTTCTATTAGGGAGATCGGTCAGCATGTCATGATTGGCGCGGTGAGTGATTGCTTGCTCTCTACTTAATACCGCTGACTGCATTTTGTTAAATTCTTGGGCAAGTTGCCCCAATTCACTTTTGTCATGAATATCGACGGATTGCTCATAATCACCTTTAGCAATAACCTTTGATTGCTCGACTAGGCGTTTAATTGGCTTGGTGATGGACGCTGCTATCCAGTATGCGCCCGCGAGGGACAACAGCATAGTGATCACTGCGAGTATCAATAATTGTCCTGACTGCTTTTGCAGCACTTCGACGATATCTGCGCGCAATCCGTACATGGCTAAACCAAGTTGTTGGTCGTCAAACTCCGTCACTAGATGGCCAATCGCAATATATTTATTAGGGGTGTGTCCGTCGACAATGTTTGTGGAAAAATCGAGGGCTGCGTGCTTATTTGACGAAGCGATTAACGCCCAGTCATGGTTGTCTTTATAAATAAAATCGGTATGCAGCTGGGTGATATCTAAAAAGTGTTGGGCAAGTCGCTGATCAATTTCAAAGCCAAATGCTAACCAACCCATGGTTTTTGCACCCACCGTCAGCGGCGACAAGCTCAATTGGTAGAGCGCGCCATCAAGCATATAAAGATGGGCTTGTTGCTGGCTTTCTAGCCATGCAGGAAAACGAAACTCTTGTTCGCGTTCAGGGCCTTGTTTAACTTTTTCTTGCTTGTTATCGCCGGGTTGAACTTGTAATTGCGCTGATATAATCCCTTGAGCGGTGATCGCCATAGCAAGATCGGCATGAATGCGTTTTCTATGGTTATTTAAAGCAACTAATAGGCTGCGGGTATCATCTTCAAAAACTTGTTTAATGCCATAATCTTTGGCGGCGGTTTCTGCGAACGCAGCTAGATAATCACGTCGACTGTTAAATTGTTCGGTAAAAATGGTTTTTGCTGTGGTCAGGCGATTGTTGATTTCTTGTTTTTCTTGGTTTTTATTGCCTTCTACCAGCATCGAAAAAGCGATGGCTTGAACGATAACTAATAAGATAACAAAGAATAAAAATATTTTATTTTGTAAACTTTTCATCTTGTCATTAACCCCTAATAGTCTGACAGAAAGTCAAAATCATCTTCGCTTTTTTGTTCTGGTAGGTTACTAATAGGCGCGGTTAAGGTGATAGGCATAGTTGAGGTTTCTCTGGTATCCATTAGATACGTTGCTCTATTGTTGTCTGTTTCCAGATTAGGGTGCCAAACCGTAACTCGATATTTTTCTGGTTGTTCGACGTTAATGGTTAGCTGTCCTTGCTTGTCAGATTTAGCGAAATAAGGTGTCTCCAGAATAAGTAAGTAACCACTCATCCAGTCGTGAATATTGCAGCCCATTGCAACCTCCCCGGAGCTATTAAAATCAGCTTTGCTGTGTATTTGCCCTGAGCGAATTTTAAACTCAAACTTATTATCTCCGACCGGAGAATAAATATGGTGAGTAATATCATCTTGATTCTTAAAATTAACGGTATTGCCAACCTGAATAATACTTACGTAAGGGGCGAATGATTTATTTAACTGGCCAATGGTGATGGATTTATTGGTTTTCGGTAGCGCTAGATTATTGATGGGCTCTAAGTAAATCACCATATTTTCTATCGGATTTTTTTGTAAGTCATGCAGGGTAAAATTAAGCTCTTGCGCGTTTATTGGAGCCGAAAGTACTAATGTCATCAATAGGTAGAGGCAAGTATTAAATATATTGGCAACTGATTTGCGTTTCAAAGTAACTCCAATGTTATCAGGAAGAAGGTCGCATACACTGACCTTAATAATAGACAAATAGTTTCAATAGTGAGCAATATATCTTTGTTATTACTGAATTAAGTGTTTATTAACATAATAAATGTTTGGATATATTTCAAATAACATATACTTACAGTAATTGAGTTAGTTAATTCTGATTAAGTGAGCAATTCATTGATTCACTTGATACTACATTTATAATTAACCATCGCGAACAAGGAAAAAGCATGAAAGGGCACGGTCATGTTTCTTTTAAATGGCAAGATAATATGTTTATTGTCGAAACCAATGGCGCATTTAATGAAGAGGGCGTTAAGGTAGCTGTGCAAGCTTATCAAAAGCGAGTTTTGTCTAATAGCTATCAGAACTGGTGCTCGTTAGAGCTTTGGGACGATGAAGCCTTAGGCTCACCTGAAGCACTTGCCATGATCAAACAGTTATGGCGGTGGAGTTTAGAAAATGGTTGCAAGACCATCGCGGTTGTTGTGAAAAATAGCTTACAAATGAATGTGATGGAAAAAAATAAGCCTGAGCAAGTTAACATTTTCCGTCATCAAGTGGATGCCTTAGCGTGGTTGCGTAAATGAAAATTGAAGTTGTTGAAAACCCAGAACAAGCATTGATCAGTTTTTTAGACAGTAAGATTGCCGAATTTAACTGGCAAAACTGGGAGGTTTCTGAGCGATTGCCACTGGCGGTGCAAATCAAAGATGAGCACGGAGAAATAATCGCTGGAGCGGCGGGACGTACATTTGGCGATTGGTTAATGTTGAGCACTTTGTGGGTGTCTAGTGAGCTTAGAGGGCAAGATGTTGGCAGCGACATTTTGCAGAAAATAGAAAGCGTCGCAAAAGCGCGAGGCTGCAAGAAATGTTTGTTAGATACCTTAAATTTTCAGGCTAAGCCTTTTTATGAAAAACATGGTTACACCGTACAATGGGTTCAAGAAGGCTATCCAAAAACGGGATGTAGATACTACATGACTAAAAATTTGTAGTGTCGTTGCGCTAAGTTTTTTACCTTCGCGGCATGTGCGCTACCCTGATAATCTAATAATGAAATTTTGTTTTGTGCTATCGACCGAGCAAAGATTTCGTTAAAATACCGCATCCGTTTAATTAGATTGAGTGATTGAGAGACAATGCACGTTCACGATGAAAAGCCAACGCCGGCAAAATCGACCTCGCACAATCACCACCACTCGCACGGCCACGCTCATGGCCACGCTCATGGCCACCAACATGGACATGCTCACGGTCATCATCACGTGCATTTGGAAGAAGGTCTTTCAAGTAGACGCATTGCTTGGGTGTTTTTTCTCAATTTAAGTTTTACCATAATTGAATTTATCGGCGGTATTTTAACCAACAGTACCGCCATTATGGCGGATGCCATTCATGATTTAGGTGATAGTTTAGCGATAGGCCTCGCATGGATATTAAGCCGTTTAAGCGATAAAAAAGCGACCAATAAGCTCACTTATGGTTATCAACGGCTATCTCTTTTTGGCGCGCTGATGAACAGTATTGTGTTGGTGATAGGCTCGGCATGGATATTAACCGAGGCGATTCCACGCTTATTAAATCCTGAAATGCCTGATGCCCAAGGGATGATTGCTTTTGCTTTTTTAGGAATAGCCGTTAATGGCTACGCGGCCTATAAGCTCAGTAAAGGGAAAAGCCTGAACGAACGCGTGCTTAATTGGCATTTAATGGAAGATGTTTTTGGTTGGGTGGCAGTATTAATTGTTGCCATTGTTTTACAATTTTTTGATTGGCCTATTCTGGATCCTTTGTTATCGATTGTCTTCACTTTGTTTATTTTATTTAATGTTATTAGAACCTTAAAAGAAACTATTCATTTATTCTTACAAGGTGTACCCGACGAAGCGATGCGTAGCTCGATTGAGTCGCAATTGCTAAAATTAGACGATGTCGAAGATGTACACCATTTACACTTATGGTCGTTAGATGGTGAACGGCATGTGTTAACTGCTCATTTAGTGATTGCTAAATCACTATCAGTAGCGTCACAGCAAGCGCTAAAACAACAAGTAGCATTATGTTTAGAGGGTTTTTCTTTGGCACATACTACGATCGAACTAGAATTTTCAGACGAAGTTTGTCGCGATAAAAAGTAGGGTGATCAGCGACTGCGCTGATATGTACAATGATAATACGTTCACGGCAAAGCGTTTACGTTTTCATGGGCAAATAATAGTAACCGAGTTAATACTCGCAACGGGATATGACATTGACTGATAGTAACGAAAAAAGACTCAATAAATTTATCAGTGAATCGGGCTTTTGCTCGCGCAGAGAAGCGGATAAGCTCATTGAGCAAAAGCGCGTTACCATTAACGGCCAACAACCCGAGCTTGGCACTAAAGTGTTGCCTGGCGACCAAGTTTGTGTCGATGGTAAGCGCATTGATGCGAGTCCAGAGAACAAATCGGATCGCATTTATATTGCCTATCATAAACCTATTGGTATTACGTGTACGACAGAGCGGCATGTTAAAGGCAATATTATTGATGCTATTGGCCATAAAGAGCGCATTTTTCCAATTGGTCGTTTAGATAAGCCTTCAGAAGGTTTGATTTTTTTAACCAGCGACGGCGATATCGTTAATAAAATTTTGCGGGCGGAAAACGCTCACGATAAAGAATACATAGTGACTGTTGATAAACCGATCAGTGAACGCTTTATTGAACGTATGTCCAGAGGTGTTCCGATTTTGGGCACCATCACTAAGCCTTGTCAGGTTATCATGCAAAGCAAGTTCGTGTTTCGCATTATTTTAACGCAAGGACTGAATCGTCAGATCCGTCGAATGTGTGAATATTTGGGCTATGAAGTCACCAAACTAAAGCGTTCACGTATTATGAGTGTAGAGTTGGGAAAATTGAAACCGGGGCAGTGGCGAGATTTAACTCCTGATGAAATGGCCGAAATTAATGCTGCGGTCGCCGATTCGAATAAAACCGCTGAAAATACGGCCAAGCCATTACAAAGAATCAATGTAGCGCCTAAAAAATCGGGTACGAGAAAGCCGCTATCCTTAAAGCCCAAGTCAGCTGTCGCGAATTCGCGCCGAGCAGATCAGCGCGATAAAAAATCGAAGTAATTTAGTTAGAAGTAGCACAGTTTGAACTAAATCTCGCCAGAACTCACTTAGCTACTAAGAACTATCTCGTTACCTGAGCTTCGGTTAATTCTGCTCGCCAAAAGTGTACTGCCATTAGGCATTACACTTCAATCGACAACTGCGAAAAGCGCTCAGTAAGTTCAGTTAAAATCTCCGGATCGTCTATAGTGGAAGGGATTTGAAACGACTCACCATCGACCATTTGACGCATTACTTTACGCAGTATTTTACCTGAACGTGTTTTGGGCAAGCGCTCGACAACAAGTACTTGTCTTAAAGAGGCTATGGCGCCAATTTGCTCGCGGATTTCACTTTTCAATGCTTGTTCAAGGTGCTCGTCGGTGATTGCCGTATCATTTTTTACAATAACTAATGCTAACGGGACTTGTCCTTTTAGCTGGCAATGCACACCAATGACCGCACATTCGGCGACGGCATCGTGATTCGAGATAACTTCTTCCATTTCTCCCGTTGATAGGCGATGACCAGCCACGTTAATGACATCATCGGTACGGCCCATGATAAATAAATAACCATCGTCATCAATATAACCGCCGTCCCCAGTAATATAATGTCCCGGATAAGCATTAAGGTAGCCTGCTTTAAAACGCTCAGGATTTTGCCAAATAGTAGGCAAACACCCTGGTGGCAAGGGCAGTTCGATGGCAATGCTGCCTTGTTCACCTGTTGGCAAGCTTTTCCCTTTAGCATCTAAAATCTTAACTTGATAACCAGGAATAGGTACGCCCGCTGATCCTGATATAGTCGCTTTGTTTTCAATCCCTACGGGAATTCCAGCGATCGCCCAACCCGTTTCGGTTTGCCACCAGTGATCAATAACTGGCAGGTGAGTTTTTTCTTGTAGCCACTGATATGTGGCAGGATCTAGTCGTTCACCCGCGAGATATAATCGTTTTAATGACGATAAATCATATTGTTCAATGCAATGTGCTTGCGGATCTTCCTTACAAATTGCACGAAACGCAGTGGGCGCGCTAAAAAGTACATTAACGTTATATTCTTCACATACTCGCCAGAAAGCCCCTGCATCTGGTGTTTTAATCGGTTTACCTTCATACAATATGGTGCAGCAACCCGCGATTAATGGCCCATAAACAATGTAGGAATGACCCACAACCCAGCCAACATCTGATGCCGCCCAAAAAACATCACCGGTATTCATGCCATAAACCGTTTTCATACTGTAGGCCATCGCGACCGCATGACCGCCATTATCACGAACAACCCCTTTAGGCGTGCCCGTAGTCCCTGATGTATAGAGAATATAGAGGGGATCGGTACTTTTTACAGCAACGGGAGCAATGGGTAGTGCAGTTTCCATCATGGTTTGCCAGTCATAATCACGCCCGGCTTGTAATGGTGCGGTTATCATTGCGCGTTGATAAACAATACATGAATGGGGTTTATAATTAGCGGTGGCAATTGCCTTATCGACGAGGGGCTTATAGGGAATAATTTTTTCAATCTCAACCCCACAACTTGCCGTGACAATGACTTTGGGCTGAGCGTCATCAATACGCACCGCTAATTCATGTGCGGCAAATCCGCCAAAAACCACTGAATGAATAGCACCCAGTCGTGCACAAGCGAGCATAGCGATGGCAGCTTGTGGGATCATTGGCATGTAAATGAGTACGCGATCGCCTTTTTCTATACCTTGAAAACGAAGCACATCGGCAAACTTGGCGACTTCTTCGGTTAATTCGTTATATGTGTACTGATGTTTTTGAGCGGTAACGGGAGAATCATAAATGAGTGCTATTTGTTCGCCTCGACCTTGTTCAACGTGGTGATCTAGCGCCAAATAGCAAGTATTGAGTTCGCCGTCTTCATACCAACGATAAAAACCATTATCATCTGTCGACAATATAGTTTTAGGTGCTTTATACCATTGAATTTTTTCTGCTTGCTCTTGCCAAAACAATAGTGGTTCATTTGTTGAGTATTTGTAGGTGTCGGCGTAGTTCATTCCAATTGTCTCTATTCATGTGAATATAACATTGAGTGTAGAACTGTCGACAAAGTTTGAATATTAGACCTTAGGCTAATATTTTATCATTGCTAAGGGTCAACAGACCCCAGTGCATTATTGTTTAAGTAAATTGGCAGGCGAATACTGATCCGTTAGTATTCGGGTGTCATTAGGCCAATCTTGAACATCAGCGGTTGAGGTTAAACTCCCTTCAATGGCTTTAATATCCACACCAAAAGGTTGTAATTTATCGGATAACTGTGCAACCCGTTGCAGAATTTCTTCATTAGTCGGTAATGATTTGACGTTACCTAAAATCACCCGATTGCTGTTGTTGCTATTTCTGACATTAAAAAAGTCGCCATAAACTGTTTTATACGTGGCAGATTCATGATTGTATAATTCACTGATTGAAAAGGTATTGGCAGTTAGCACGCCATCTTCAGTGAGTACGCTTTTTACTTCCTGCAAAAACTCCTGTGTTAATAGGTGCTCGGGGATGTAATCGCCATTAAAGGCATCGAGGATGATCCAATCATACTTTTGCTTTTTTAACGCGGCGCGTTTTACAAATATGCGCCCGTCTTGCACGATAGAGCGTACATGACTATTTTCGAAAAAACCAAAATAGCTTCGCGCTACGCTGATCACTGCCGGGTCAATCTCGACATTATCGATATTCGCCTGTGGAAATAGTTGGTGCAGGGTATTAGACATAGTGCCGCCCCCTAAACCAATAATGAGAATATTTTGCGGCTCATCAACGACTAACAATCCTGAAAACAGTAACTTAGTATAATTAAATACTAATTTGTGTGGGTTACTTTTATAAAAACAACTTTGACTGGATTTACTGCGTTTGACATTAAACTTTAAGCAACGTAAATCCCCTTGGTCTTCTACGATGATATTACGATACATAGAACGTTCTTGATGCACGATTTCTGCTGATGCTTGAAACGTGAATACTACCGATACTATCAACGTCAATAACGTAATATTAAATACCGAATATTGTGGTAAAGAAACGTTAGGCATTGGCGGTTTCCCTCACAAGTTGAGTTTTATTGATGGTAATTGCCAGTGCACCTAATAAGGTTAAAATTGCGCTGAAACACAGTACTATATTGTTAACATCAAACAGCAATACCAGATAAAAAGAGGTGATTATAGTACCGAGGGCACTGCCGAGTGTTGACACAAAATATAAGCGTCCAGCGACATGACCACTCTCAGTATGATGGGTAACCAGCAATCTTACAGAGTAAGGTGAAATCATGCCGAGGATCACCGTTGGAATAAAGAACAGTACCATCGATGCTAATAGTGAACCGTAACGACTGTCTTCAACGGCCAAGAAAATACTTTCCATCAGCCATTCTGCTGATAACGCTATCGGTAAAACGGTTAGCCCTGCTGCGATGAAAATAGTGCCATAGTGTTGTAATGATGCGGATTTGGTTGATAACTTACCGCCAATTAAATAACCCAACGATAAACTGAGCATAAATACTGTGATAATGCTGCCCCAAATATGGACGCTGCTGCCAAAATAAGGAGCTAATATTCGCCCGCCCAACAGCTCTATACCCATAATGCAGAAGCCACTGCAAAAGGCGAGCGTAAAAATTAAATAACTATGTGATGACCGTTGCTGTATGTCGCTCATATTGTCTATTTTGAATAAAATGGGATATTAGTTCACCATCTTAGCGACTTGTTTATAGCCATGCCAGCAAATTAATGTAACTAGAACTTAAGGGCTGTAGATCTTCCGTGTTTGAGTTAACTAAGCATTAGCTGATAATAAAGTACTTCCATATCACCAAGTGGATCATGGTGTATACCAGCCTTCACATAAGTCATGCCGAGCTTAGTCATAATATTAAATGAATCGTTATTTTCTTTTAGTGCGATAGCACTGAATTGTTTGACGGCACCTTGTTTGATTAGTGCGTCTTTCACAGCAAGGGCAGCCTCCGTTGCATAACCTTTGCCCCAGCTTTTTTGCATAAATCGCCAGCCAAGTTCTAGGTTATCAAACTCAGGAGCGTTTGAAAAAAATTCCATAGGTCTCACCAATACCCAACCAATGAAGTCATTTGTGTCTTTAATGGTTACTTTCCATAGTCCCCAGCCCTGCTTTTTATTAGTAAAACTTTCTAGTCGAGGAATATATACCTCGGTAATATATTCCATTGTGCTGACGTTCCCGCCATTAATATAACGCATGACGGCGGGGTCGTTATCCAATTGATAAAGCAGCTGCGCATCATCTCGGGTCATTAATGAGAAACGTAAACGTGCAGAATCTTTAACTTCCATCTTCCTTTTTACCTTCGCTATTGATTGAGTAGAGGTTTAAGGAATCTCGCGGTGTGCGAGCTCTTGTGCTCAGCGACCTGCTCTGGGGTGCCTGCCACTAAAATTTCACCACCACCAGAGCCACCCTCTGGGCCTAAATCGACGATCCAGTCTGCGGTCTTGACCACATCAAGATTGTGCTCTATCACCACGATGGTATTGCCGTGATCGCGCAGGCGGTGGATAACGTGCAACAACTGTTTAATGTCATGAAAGTGCAGACCAGTAGTCGGTTCATCCAAGATATACAATGTTTTCCCAGTATCTCTTTTAGAGAGCTCTTTCGACAGTTTTACCCGTTGTGCTTCACCACCCGATAGGGTCGTCGCAGATTGACCGAGTTTAATATAGCTAAGACCTACATCCATTAAGGTTTGTAGCTTCCTTTTAACCGCTGGAATTGCGGAGAAAAAGTCGAACGCATCTTCAATGGTCATATCCAACACTTCGTGGATACTCTTACCTTTATATTTAACTTCTAACGTTTCGCGGTTATAGCGTTTGCTCTTACAAACATCACAAGGGACATAAACGTCAGGTAAAAAGTGCATTTCTACCTTGATCATGCCGTCGCCTTGACACGCTTCACAACGTCCGCCTTTAACGTTAAAGCTAAAGCGCCCTGGCTTATACCCGCGAGAACGAGATTCCTGAGTCGCGGCAAAAATTTCCCGTACAGCGGTAAATATACCCGTATAAGTCGCAGGATTTGAGCGAGGTGTACGACCGATAGGACTTTGGTCAATATCAATCACTTTATCTAGCTGTTCTAAGCCGACAATACTCTCATAAGGCGCAGGCTCTTGTGTGGTCGCGCCATTTAATTCAATATGCGCTAGTTTATACAAGGTATCGTTAATTAATGTTGATTTTCCTGATCCGGAAACGCCAGTGACACAAGTCATTAAACCGTTGGGGATCACTAAATCGACATTTTTGAGGTTATTGCCGGTAGCCCCTTTTAATTCAACAACGTTTTTTGGATCAAACGGGACACGTTTCTTCGGAATTTCAATAGCTTCCACACCCGATAAATATTTACCGGTGAGTGAGTCTTTACAACTTAGTATGTCATCAACTGTTCCTTCGGCGATAATATTACCGCCGTGCACACCTGCGCCTGGGCCAATGTCGATCACGTGATCGGCGGCGCGAATGGCATCTTCGTCATGCTCAACCACAATAACCGTATTGCCTAAATCTCTTAAATGAATGAGAGTGCCTAATAGGCGTTCGTTATCTCGTTGATGTAATCCGATTGACGGTTCATCTAAAACGTACATCACACCAACAAGACCGGCACCAATTTGGCTGGCAAGACGAATACGTTGGGCTTCGCCGCCCGATAAAGTATCGGCGCTGCGGGACAGATTTAAATAGTTCAAGCCAACATTGACCAGAAAACCGAGACGATCATTAATTTCTTTGAGAATTTTTTCAGCTATTTTGCCTTTTTGACCAGTGAGGTTTAAGCCTTGGAAAAAGGCTAAGGCATCAGCGATGGCATATTCAGCCACCTGTGGTAGTGGCGTGTTGTCGATAAAAACATTGCGCGCTTCAACACGCAGGCGGCTGCCATGACAATCGGGACAATGTTGGCTGTTAAGGTATTTTGACAATTCGTCTCGGACCGCGTTTGATTCGGTTTCGCGATAACGACGATCCATATTGTTTAATATCCCTTCAAAAGGATGTTTACGAATGACAATATCACCCCGATCATTCATATATTTGAATTCTATTTCTTGCTTTTTGCTACCAAATAAAATTAGATCTTTTGCTGATTCTGGCAGTTCATTAAATGGTTTGTCGAGCGCAAATTTATAGTGCTCAGCAAGGGCCTGAAGCATTTGAAAATAATAAAAATTGCGTTTATCCCAGCCGCGAATTGCGCCGCCCGCTAAACTTAATTCCGGATTGGCTATCACTCGTGCAGGATCAAAAAACTGCTGATTACCTAAACCATCACAGGTTTGACAGGCGCCAGCAGGATTATTAAATGAAAACAACCTAGGCTCTAGTTCTTGCATACTATAACCACAGTGAGGGCAAGCAAAATTAGCGGAGAACAATAACTCTTCGCGATCGGGCTCGTCCATAAAGGCGACTTTAGCGGTTCCTGCTGTTAAGTTTAAGGTAGTTTCAAAAGATTCAGACAAGCGTAGTTGAATATCTTCACGTACTTTTAATCGGTCGACTACCACTTCGATAGTATGTTTTTTGTGCAACTCTAAGGTCGGTGGATCGGATAAGTCACAGACTTCACCATCAATTCTTGCACGTATGTATCCTTGGGCAGCCAGATTGTCCAGTAGCTTGACGTGCTCACCCTTTCTATTTTGCAATACCGGGGCAAGCAGCATGACTTTAGTACCTTCTTCTAATGCCAGTACTTTATCAACCATTTGTGAAACGGTTTGCGCGGCAAGAGGTTGATGGTGCTCTGGGCAACGAGGCTCACCAACACGTGCGTATAATAAACGCAGATAATCGTATATTTCGGTGATGGTACCAACGGTTGAACGTGGGTTGTGAGATGTTGATTTTTGTTCGATAGAAATAGCAGGAGACAGCCCTTCGATATGGTCAACGTCAGGTTTTTCCATTAACGATAAAAACTGGCGGGCATAAGCAGAGAGCGACTCAACATAGCGACGTTGTCCTTCAGCGTATAAAGTATCAAAGGCTAACGAGGATTTTCCTGAGCCAGAAAGGCCGGTAATGACAATAAGCTTTTCTCGTGGAATATCTAAACTGATGTTTTTTAGGTTGTGCGTACGCGCACCCCTAACCTCTATGTTTCTCATAACAAACCTGCATATCTACCGAATCGACCATTATTGCATAAACTTACATACCCAAACAACTTGAAGAAGCATGTTTAAGAGCTATCAGTGGGCTTTCAATACAAGGCACGTTAATGACGGAATGTAGGTACCTTTCGAATTGACATAACGCGAACTAAGTGCTTTTTATCATTTGCTGAAATTAAGCATCTTCAGGTTGTTCGGGTATAGGCTAATTCATCTTGAATATGTGATTTTGTTGCATTGAATTGCGTGATAAGATAACGCCAATTTTAGCGCGTAAATTTGACGCAACTTTCTTGTACCGACGTATTAGGTTCGACAGTAAGCTCTATGAGTACTTCAGGTTTAAATAATATAGAAAAGAAAGCCGCTTTTTCGTTAGCCACCGTATTTGGTTTGCGTATGCTGGGCTTGTTTATGATCTTGCCGGTGTTTGCCATTTATGGTGTTCAACTTGAAGGGTATAGTCCGATATGGTTAGGGTTGGCCATTGGCGCTTACGGCCTAACCCAAGCGATGTTGCAAATTCCAATGGGGATATTGTCGGATAAATTCGGTAGAAAGCCTATTATTCTTATCGGCTTAGTAGTGTTTATGATCGGTAGCATCATTGCCGCAATGTCTGAGTCTATTTATGGTGTTGTTATTGGGCGAGCTATACAAGGTATGGGCGCGATTGCTAGTGCGGTATTAGCGTTAGCAGCCGATTTAAGTCGAGAAGAACAGCGTCCAAAAGTGATGGCCACCATAGGTATGTTTATTGGGTTATCTTTTGCCTTAGCTATGGTGCTTGGGCCGATAGTCGCAGAAACCTTCGGTTTGAGTGGCTTGTTTTGGGTGATTGCCATACTGACAGTATTCGCCATGTTTATGATCCAGTTTATGGTGCCTTATTCCGTTAACAAAGCCCCTCGGGGTGACAATGTCGCCCTACCTGAGCAGCTGACTAAGTTGATAGCCCACCCTCAGTTATTTAGATTGAATTTGGGCGTGTTTATTTTACACATGGCGTTAACCGCGTGTTTTGTGACTTTACCTAAATTGTTTGTTAACTCAGGATTAGCACTCGACCACCATTGGCAACTATATTTACCGACATTGCTGGGATCATTTTTCTTAATGGTACCCTTTATGATCTTCGCGATTAAAAAACAACGTGAAAAGCAGATGTTGTCGGCAGCGGTGAGCTTACTGACCTTGTCATTGTTGTTAATGTGGTATTTACCATTAAGTTTCATCAATCTGGTTATCGTCGTGGTAATGTTTTTTACGGCGTTCAATTATCTAGAAGCAACTATGCCTTCAATATTATCCCGTATCGCGCCCGCAGGCGTTAAAGGCAGTGTTATGGGCATTTATTCAAGTAGCCAATTTTTAGGGGCGTTCACTGGAGGGGTATTAGGCGGTGTAATTGCCAGTAAATTTGGTGAGCAAGCAATATTCTTAGCGATGGCGTTATTTGGTGTAATTTGGTTTGTGGTCGCATTTAGTATGCAGCCGTTAAAAAAATCGAAAAGCTATAGTTTTGCTACTGATATTAGCAGTGAGGAGCAAGCGGATGAAGTGGCGAATCAATTAATCTCACTTCCTGGTGTTATTGAAGCAACATTAGTACACGCAGAAGCTGTCGCTTATTTAAAAGTCGATGAAAAAATTGCCGATCTGCAAGCGATTAAACATCTATTAAAATCGTGATAATAACGCTTTATCATCACGTTTTCTTCATGCTTTCATAGCGGTGATGTCGATAATACCTTGGTTACCAGAAAAATGCCCTTTAGCAAATAGATGATACATAACTGCTTATTTGATTGTTGCCAATTGATAGTTTTATTTCATCATCAATAAATTTTCCTTGTAATGCCTGCCCTATTGGAGATTGGGGAGTTATAAAGGTAATTAGACGACCCTCTATGGTGGCGGTAAATCCCGCCGCCGCAGGAACCATAAAAAACCAACGCTCTTTTTCTACATCTTGAGATAACTGGATAAGTGCGCCGTTTCGAATAGGGGTTTCTTCATTAAAGTTGTTCAGCTGCAAGTGTTCTAATTGCAAAATTTCTTCAGTAATTGCTTGTACCCTCCTTGACTGCCCTTCAGCCAAATAAGCGGCTTCAATTGCTAAGGTATCGTATTGCGTTTCGGCAATAGATTGATCGTCAATAGAGGCATCATGAGCACTTTTTGCCGCATTGATATTATTATCTAAATCACGTGTTAGTTTAGCAATAGCGGCAAGAATGAGTTGATTTTTGTTCATAGCGATTATTTTATCAAATTTACCGCAATTATAGGACTATGCTTATAAAAACGGCTACAAGTGTCGCATGTTGGAACCGCAAAATTACTTGTTTTTTTGCCTATCAACAAGTATTTTAACTTAACTGGTACGACCAATTACGAGAGATATTATGAATTCTACACCATTTCCACATTTATTAGCACCACTTGATCTTGGCTTTACGCAGTTAAGCAATCGAACGCTAATGGGCTCAATGCACACGGGGCTGGAAGAGGAAAAAAATGGTTTTGCCAAGTTGGCGGCATTTTATGAAGCCCGGGCAAAAGGCGGCGTCGGACTCATTGTTACCGGTGGTATCAGTCCAAATACACGTGGTCGACTTGCACCATTTGGCTGTGAATTAAGTCACTTTTGGCATGTTAATAAGCATAAGCAAATTACTGAAGCCGTTCATAAATACCCCACGAAAATATGTCTACAATTGCTGCATGCGGGGCGCTATTCTTATCATCCATTTAATGTCTCAGCGAGCAAAATAAAATCCCCGATTAACCCCTTTACGCCAGCAGAAATGTCGGTTAGACAAATAAAATCAACCATCAAAGACTTTGCTCATTCGGCAAATTTGGCCGCGAAGGCTGGCTATGATGGCGTGGAAATAATGGGTTCAGAAGGCTACTTGATCAATCAATTTAGCTGTATACGGGTGAACAAACGTAATGATGAATGGGGCGGTTCGGTTGAAAATAGAATGCGCTTGGGCACTGAAATTGTTAAAGCTGTGCGTCAAAAAGTAGGTAAAAAATTTATTATTATTTTCCGTTTGTCCATGCTTGATTTAGTTGATGGTGGGAATAGTTGGGAAGACGTTGTGTATATGGCTAAAGCCATAGAAGCTGCGGGCGCTACTATTATAAATACCGGTATCGGCTGGCATGAAGCGCGGGTACCAACAATATCAACATCAGTGCCGAGAGCCGCGTTTACCTGGATCACCCAGCGAATGAAAAACGAAGTGTCCATTCCTTTGGTGACCACTAATCGTATTAATACGCCTGAAATTGCAGAGCAGGTGTTGGCCGATGGTCATGCAGATATGGTTTCGATGGCAAGACCATTTTTAGCCGATGCCGATTTTGTGCAAAAAGCTGCGGAAGATCGTAGCAACGAAATTAATACTTGTATTGGCTGTAATCAGGCCTGCCTTGACCATGTTTTTAAACAAAAAAGAGCGTCATGTTTGGTTAATCCTGTCGCGTGTTATGAGACCGAGCTTATTTTTGAAAAAGTGAACAAAGCGAAAAAAATTGCCGTTATCGGCGCAGGCCCTGCGGGTTTAGCGTTTAGCGTTTATGCCGCGCGCCGAGGTCATAAGGTGGCGTTATTTGATCGCGCAAGCGAAATTGGTGGGCAGTTTAATGTCGCCAAGCAAATACCCGGCAAAGAAGAATTTTATGAAACTCTGCGTTATTTCGACAAGCAGATAAAGTTACTTAATATTGAGCTGCATTTAAACAGCGAGCAAACTTCGCAGCAACTAATAACAGCAGGATTTGACGAGGTAGTACTTGCTACTGGCATTATTCCACGTAAGTTGGCGATTGAAGGCTTTGAACACCCGAAAGTAAAAACCTACTTGCAGGTATTGAGAGACAAAGAACCTGTTGGTCAAAAAGTCGCGATAATAGGCGCGGGTGGGATTGGTTTTGACGTTGGTTGCTATTTAGCAGAAGAAAAATCCTTAACAACTGATCCTGACGCTTGGTTAGCCCATTGGGGAGTTGATAAAGATTATCAAGCACCTGGAGCTCTACTTAAAAAAGCCGAACATACTCCTTGTGATCGTGAGATTTACTTGTTGCAGCGTAAAACGACTAAAGTGGGTGCCGGCTTAGGCAAAACCACAGGTTGGATCCACCGAGCAACCTTGCAAAAAAATGGTGTGCACATGATTGCCGGTGTAACTTATAAATCGATTAATGATGAAGGGTTAACAATTGAAGTGGATGGTCAGGAAAAACTATTGGCAGTAGACAATGTCATAATATGCGCAGGGCAAGAGCCCCAACGTGCGCTTTATCAACAATTACAGGATGCTGAGGTGAGTGTGCATTTGATCGGTGGTGCAAATGTCGCAGCCGAATTGGATGCGAAAAGAGCAATACGCCAAGCTGCCGAATTAGCAGCGAAAATTTAAAATAAATAGCAAGTTGAAACGATAATTGTGGAAACTGGTTAAATTTACGCGAGAAAATAGCGGGTGATTTGCGGGCTGTATTGCTTTAGGATAGCCATAAAAATATATATCCGACCGAGTAAATGCATTGGGTATTAATCATTATGGCTAGATGAGAGCGAAGAATTTGTTGCAACCTGAACAAAAAGTAGTGGTTAACAAAGATGATGTTAACATTTTTAGCTCTCCCAAAGCATATAAGCAGCAATTATTAACATTAATTGCTCAAGCTAAAACGCGTATCTATCTAACGCTACTTTATCTACAAGATGATGAAGCCGGACATCAAATTTTACATGCGTTGTATCAGGCGAAAGCAAAAAACAATGATATAGATATTAAGGTTTTTGTTGACGCTCATCGAGCTCAAAGAGGCTTGATCGGCGAAAAACAACAATTGGGCAATCGCGCTTTTTATCTTGATCTCGCTAAGCAATATAACCAAAAAATTGATATCTACGGTGTTGCGGTTAAGCGCAAAGAACTCTTTGGTGTATTGCACCTTAAAGGGATGATTTTCGACGATGTTTTATTTTATACGGGCGCGAGTATTAACAATGTTTATTTGCAACAACACGATCAATACCGATTAGATAGATATTATCAGATAAATAGCCACGAATTATGTGACAGTTTTTGTCAATATTTGGATACTGTATTTGTTCAGTCAGGGTACGCGTTACGTTTAAATGAACAGACGCTGCCAAGTAAGCAAATTCAAAGAGCGAACATTATCAAGTTGAAAGCGTTGCTAAAAAAACAGCGTTATCAGCTATCAGCGCCAGTGACAGAAAGCGACAGTATTTTATTACCACCGGATGAAATAAGCATATATCCTTTGGTGGGGTGTGGAAAACGACATAATCAACTTAATACCACGATAAGACAAACGATTAGGGCTGCCAATAACTCGATTTTACTGTTCACCCCTTACTTTAACTTGCCAAAAATACTGACCAAAGATCTCACGCGTGCTTTGAAGCGTAATATCAAAGTGACACTGATTATTGGCGATAAGCAGGCTAATGACTTTTATATTGCCGATGAAAATGCATTTAGCACTATCGGTATCATTCCTTACGTATACGAAATTTTGCTAGTGCGATTTATAAAACGCTGGCAAAAATATATTGATAACGGGCAACTAACGGTGCAATTGTGGCATGACCAAGCAAACAGCTTTCATTTAAAAGGCCTTATTGTTGATGAGCGCTATCATCTTCTTACCGGTAACAACTTTAATCCACGTGCATGGGGGTTAGACTTGGAAAATGGATTGTTAATTGATGATGCCCACGGACTGTTAAAAGCTGCTGTGGCAGAAGAGCTTACTGTTATCCTTAACAATACTAAAAAAGTAGCACATTATTCACAGCTTGAATCGATAGATAATTACCCAAGCAAGCCGCGAAAACTCATCAAAAGAATGCGAATGACACAAATCGATAGGATCATTAAACGATTTTTGTAATGTTGTTCACTGGCTACTTTTCCTTGCTATTTTCTTGGTTACTTTCAAGGTTGGCGTGACGAAACTCTTCAGGTGAAGGAAATATGGCTTCAAGTTTTCGTTGGCTAATGAGCGTTTTCATTTTGTCATCAAATATTTTGGCTAGCTCTTGGCCGAATTTGTTGTTTTTAAAACCAACGTATAATTTTTGTGCTGGGATGACTTTAGTACGGACAAGTGAATTAGTAGGATCAGCTCTTTTAAGGTTGTAGGCGGAAACGAGCAGGGCATCAACACGTTCGTTAATGACAAGCTTATTAGTGTCGTAAATTGAGTCTAGACCGTAGTAATGAATATCTTTTGGAATAAAATGTTCAAATCCGTAATTGCTTCGGCCAGCGATAGTCAATTTTGAAAGATCATTGGCCGATTGAATATTATGTTTGTCTTTGTCATATAAGGCGTAAATAGCATATTCTCGGTCTATGTGCTGTTTTGGAAAAATTAATGCTCCCTGTTCTTTCGCATATAAGCCAACTATGGCATCGGCCTTGTTGGCATTCATCATATTATAGGCACGGCTCCAAGCCGTTGTTTTTAGTTCTAGCTGGTATTGGTCCTCATAAATAACCTTCATGATTTCCCAATAGGTACCCGTACCGTCGGTATTGGTAAAGTTTGGCCATTCGCCCGCGATCACGGTGATTGTTCTTTGGCCAGCAAAAGCAAAGTTTGAACAGCAAAACACTAATAATAGTAAACATACTCTTACCATAAATTACCTTTTTCGCAATAACAAGCGCATAACCTTATATGAAGTAGCTACCTTTTATGCATCGATATTTTGATGCTGCATATCTATACAACTATAGGACACTATTGGCATATTTTCGGGTTTTGTTGCCAGTAATATCTGTGTGTAGTCGCTCACTAATTGGGGGTATAAATACGATTGGCAGGGTTATACATCATCCAAGACGTCAATACGTATTTGTCTGATGAAATTGGAATATTTCCTCTGTGGGTATGTGTAAATCCACAAGGGGCAATCACCATGCTACCGGCTTTAGGTTTAACACTTATGTTTTGATAGAAAAAATCTGTTTCGCCGCCTTCTTCGACATCGTTAAGATAAATAATAAATAGCAGTAGACGGTGTAAAGCGTCGTTTGCACCAGGTTGAGGAAATATTTCTGAATGCCAATAGCCGTAATTACCCATACCTTGGTCATATTTTTGCGCATTAATGGGCGCCAAGCGAAATAAGTAACGCATTAAATTGACAATGTTTGGCTTACCGATTTCTTCAAAATTGTCGGTCGTCAATACCACTGGCTTTTTAGTTTTAGGGTGCTCAACGGTCAAGGAGATACTACTTATTAAGCTAAAATAATATTTGGCTAAGTAGGCAGAAATATTATCAGCACACGCAGCTAGTATGGTTTGTAAGGGCGGTTGAAATTCAGCATGTTGATTCAAGTAAATGTCATGACTGATCTTTTTGCTGGTGTCGACTCCGCCACCCGTTCGACCTGGATTTTTATGAGGGCTAGCGTCAAATTGCTGGATAAAGTTCTGGCAAAATTCAGGTGTTAACGCATTTGGATAAATTTCAATAAAGTCAGTCATTGTTATTATATTAATTGAGATGGGCTAATACAGGATACTATATATTTAACGTCAAAAAATAAAATATATTAGATAAATAAGTTGCTTCAACTGACATTTTTATATGATTATGCGAGCACTTTTTAAATAATCAATTTAGGTTATATTACGTTATGTTTAGTGAAAAAATCACCCCACGTTTTTGTGATACTGATGCCTTAGGCCACATTAACAACACCATGGTACCTATTTGGTTTGAGGGAGCGCGTGATCCTATTTTTCGATTATTTATGCCGGAACTAAATATTCAAGAATGGAGTTTGATCCTAGCGAAAATCGATGTCTCGTTTTTGAAACAAATGTATTACGGAGAGACAATTGAAGTGCGTACCTATTTGTCGCGTATTGGCGGGGCTTCTTTTGACGTTTACCAAGAGTTATGGCAAAACGGTGAAAAGTGTGCTTCAGGGACCGCGGTAATGGTACATTTTTGTTATAAAAATCAATCTTCTGAAAAAATACCTGAACAAATTAGAGTCGTAATGCAACAACACCTTATGCCCAGTAACACTGAATAATGATGTTTTTAGATAAAAATATTTTTGTATTTTGAAGCTTGCGGGTATGGATTATTTCATCACAGTGATAGAATCATTGTTAACAATTCGTAATTAACAAAGTAACTATTAGCGCAAATGTGTCTATTGGTTATTTTTTAGTCTTTAAATTTAATGGTTTATAGCAAAATAGTGGAATTTTTACATGGCCAGTCGTGGTATTAATAAAGTAATTATTGTTGGTAATTTAGGACAAGATCCTGAAGTTCGTTTCATGCCAAATGGCAGCGCTGTTGCAAATTTTACCGTGGCAACATCTGAATCATGGAAAGATAAGCAAACTGGCGAGCAAAAAGAAAAAACAGAATGGCATCGCATTGTTATGTATCAACGTTTAGCAGAAATTGCGGGCGAGTATTTAAAGAAAGGCTCAAAGGTGTATTTGGAAGGTCGTTTACAAACCCGTAAATGGCAGAACCAACAGGGTGCTGATCAATATACCACTGAAATTATTGTCAATGACATGCAAATGTTAGACTCTCGTGGTGCTGGCCAGCAAGCGGGCGGCTTTCAACCCTCAGCACCTGCTCCCGCGCAGCAAGGCGGTTATCAGCAACAAGCCCCAGCAATGCAGCAAGGCGGTTATCAACAGCAAAAACCAGCAGGTGGATTTCAGCAACAAGCGCCTGCACAGCAAGGTGGTTATCAGCAACAAAAACCACAAGGTGGTTTTCAGCAACAAGCACCTGCGCAACAAGGTGGATATCAACAACAGAGTCCACAGCAGGCTCCTAAAGTGAATCCACAAGAACCAACGATTGATTTTGATGACGATATCCCGTTCTAGGAAACGCAAAATTTAAAAGTGTAAATATAAAACACTTTTAACTATCAATTGTACTTAAACCCAGTGTAAAAGCTGGGTTTTTTTATGCCCAACTGAACTCGTCCCGTTCCTACAATATTAACGTTTGCTTCTTTACCTCTTGATAATCTAAACCAACCATATAAGTCAATATCACCATGTACTCGATTGTTTTTACCGGTATTTCTATCGCCTATTTTTTATCACCTTGTGATTCTGACTAAACCAGCCAGTGGTTATCTGTTTTAACTAATAGCGGGCGATAGCCAATTATTTAATCCTTATTCACTAATGCACTTTACTCAAGCTGATTTATATCAGCGCCGTATAAAAATTTTTGGGTAGATTAACGCTCAGTAATGTTATCCACGTTTACAGAAATTTTTGATTAAAGGTAAAAACGGGACATTACTGTAAAGAATGGTTTGAAAAAACTGATTAGAATTTCAATTATAAATAAGGATGAACTGATAATGAAACTTAAACTAATTGCTGCAAGTTGCTGTATTCTTTTCGCTAATTCTGCGTTTGCTGATCCTGCTTTGGTTATTAACCAAAATGGTTGTGGAGTAGCTGACGCCGATGGCTTGACCTATTGGGTAGCCGAGTGTGAATACAAAATGATAGCCAATAACGGACATGACAATAGTTTTTTTCAAATAATGTCAGGTTCAGTACAACTTCCAGACGGAGCTGCATTACCTAAGAAAGCGTTTTCTTATGATGCTAAAGATGTAGGGTATAGCGGATGTTTCATACCTGGAGATGAAAGTAAATGGACAGTGACTCCAAGTGGAAGAGTCAATTTCTGGTGTCGAGTAATAAGTGATTAAAGCGATAGTTTTATCTACTAACTGCTACCGTAAGGGGACATAATTGTGGCCCTTAATTTGTAAAGATAAAATTTAGTGTATTCAATTACCTGCTGTATTACTGTTTTTAAAGGGGCTTTTTTTTAATGGATATAGAAAAATAAAAGCTCCTTGTTCATTAACTAAGGAGCTTTTCTATTTATATTTATAGAGAAAATTACTGAGTGATGATCTAGTAGTAAGTGTCTTCTCTATTGTGTACTTGTGGATCATCGATGATTTCTTCAAAATCAACTTCAAAACTATGGTTATTCTCGATATTGGCGAGATAAATAGTACGAGTAGAACCATCTACCCAAGTAACGGTGCCGCTGCCTTTTTTACTACCACACTTCATACCGATATGGATATCATTAAACTCCATCGTTCCTCCTCGTTCTCGTTGATACTAAGGGCGCACATGATTAGATTTTTAAATTTTTTTCAAGTTCAAATAATTGTTTAAAAATACACAATGTGTGAATAAATTTTCAACATGAACCATTCATTATAGAGTGAAAATTGTTCAAATCTAGTGGTTTTTAGGGAAAATACTTTACGCCCAGTACCGCTTCTTTGCTAGCCCCTGTCACTGCTGGAATGTTACTGATAATTTTTTTATCAAATGCGTAGGCAAACCAAGCAAATGCCATTGCTTCTAGGCTGTCGCCATTAACCCCTAAGTGTTTGATATCAAAGACTTTGAAATTATTAAGTTTTTGATTTAAAAGCTTTTGTAGGCTATGGTTGTGGAGGCCGCCGCCACAAATATAGACATGGCCAGAATCAGTTAAAGACTTTATATCAGCGGCAATAGACTCCGCGGTCAATGCACAAAGTGTTGCTTGCATATCTGTGGCTGGGGCAGAAAATGAGGCTGTTTTATTTAATAACCAATCCATATTAAAGTACTCTCGGCCAGTACTTTTAGGTGGCTCTAGTGCAAAGAAGGGATCTGCCATTAATGCGTTGAGCAATGCAGTATTTACTTTACCTTGGGCAGCCCAGTTGCCCTGAAAATCATACTTTTCATCGTTGTGATGGTGTTGGTACCAGTCATCCATAAGGGCATTACCTGGACCGGTGTCAAAACCTATGATTGAGCGTGAATTATCGGCGGGAAGGTAGGTGATATTAGCGATGCCGCCAATGTTGACAATAATAATGTCTACCTTGTTATTCGCCACTAGTATTTTATGAAAAGCTGGAACAAGTGGCGCACCTTGACCGCCTAGCACCATATCTTTGGTACGAAAATCTCCCACTACATCAATCCCACTGAGGGTGGCGAGTGTTTGGCAACAACCTATTTGCAGGGTAAATGGGGACTTTAACTTGGGGCGATGCCTTATGGTTTGCCCGTGACAGCCAATAGCAATAATATCACTCGCGCTGAGGTTTTCTTGTTTTAGGAGCTGCGCTATTGCTTGTGCAAAAAGCTTAGCAAGTTCAACATCTAAGGTATATGCGCGATCTATTTCGTTAATGTCAGGTTTATATAACGCCGTTATCTGCTGGTGGATTTGGTCATTATATGCTTGATAATAAGTGGCAACCAATTGAGGTTTGTCAGTTGAAAAGTCGACAAGCGCCAAGTCGATACCATCAGCGCTAGTACCTGACATTAAGCCAATATACAGTGAACTTTTATTCATTTACCGTTTGCATGGCCAATAGCGCTTGTTTTGAACCATTAAGTTCATTTAAACGCTGTTGTGCCAGCTGAGAAAATTCAGTTTTGAATTTTTTATCAATAGGTTGAGCGTCCGGCAATTTAACCGTTCTAGGGTTACGATGAACGCCATTTAGTAAAAATTCATAGTGTAAATGTGGTCCAGCGGCAAGGCCAGTAGAACCGACATAACCGATAACTTGCCCTTGTTTTACACGTTGACCTTTTTTCACCGCACGTTTGGAAAAGTGAATATATTTGGTTTCAATACCATTGCCGTGTTGGATGAAAACATGATGACCATTGTATTTATCGTAGGTTGCTCTAGTTACTTTACCGCTACCAGCGGCAAGAACTGGCGTACCTGTTTTAGCGGCATAGTCAGTGCCTCGATGAGCTTTCCAGCGCTTTTGTACTGGATGAAAGCGATTGAGTTTGAAATTTGAACTGATATATTTAAAGTTAACAGGGGCTCGTAAAAACGCTTTACGCATGCTTTTTCCGTCTGGCGTATAGTACTCACCATCAGAAAAACGAATGGCTTGAAATGGATCATTTTGATTAATAAATTCAGCGGCGAGAATCTTGCCTGTGCCAATGAAATCGCCATCAATATATTGATTTTCATAAACAACATGGAAGCTATCACCCGCTCTAATATCAAGCGCAAAATCGATATCCCAGCCAAAGATATTCGTTAAGTTAATGATTTGAGCATCGTCTAAACCTGCTTCAAGTCCTGCGGTCCACAAGTTCGATTTTATGACGCCGTGCGCGATAGACTCTCTTATTTCAACGGTTTTTGTTTCTTTAAATGATTGATAACCTTGCTCTGCTAATTTTACAAACAAGGTGTCTGTTTTTGACAATGGATATTCTAATGCGACCAGTTCGCCTGCTTCATTACTGCCGATGCGAATTTTATCACCAACGTTTAATTTTTTAAGCAGTTTACTGTCTTCACCTTTAGCCGTACTGACTTGATGAGTTGTTTTTGCGCTATAGCCAAATCGCTTAAAAATTTTCGCTAACGAGTCGCCATTTTTTACCGTCGCGGTTTGCCAGCTGATAGTGTCGTTATCATCATCCAGACTGGTGATGTTTAACGTTGATTGATTTTCAGTTGCCGCGTTATTGATATTGTCTTCGGGAATGATGAGTTGATAACGTTTGCCGATTTGAAGACTACTTTCGCTTACCTGACGGCTTGCAGTCGCCTCTTCAGACGGAAAAATTAATAATAACAGCAAAAATAAACTGCATGAGCTGAGAATTATTTTATGTTGCTTAGGCAACTGTAAATATATTTTTTTAAATTTTTTCAATAGCTTACTGCTTTTTATTGACAGATATATACGACAACTATCGTTTACTATAACAAAAAATACTCAATGAAACAGCTATAGGGTTTTCCCCGCTGCTAAATTTACAGTAGAATTCGCCAATTAATTTGTAAAATACATAAATTTGGAGCCGAGTAAATGACCGATGTCAGCCAAGCGTTTGCTGAGATAAAACGTGGTGCAGAAGAGATCTTGCTAGAAGATGAATTGTTGGAAAAACTAAAGCAAGGTAAACCATTAAAAATCAAAGCAGGGTTTGATCCTACGGCTCCAGATTTACATTTAGGTCATACAGTACTGATCAATAAATTGCGTCATTTTCAGCAGCTAGGCCATGAAGTGATTTTTTTAATTGGCGACTTTACTGGCTTGATTGGCGACCCGACAGGTAAAAATGTTACTCGTAAGCCCCTAAGTAAAGAAGATGTGTTAGCCAATGCAGAAACTTATAAAGAGCAAGTGTTTAAGATTTTAGATCCTGAAAAAACGCGCGTGGAATTTAATTCCACTTGGATGGACAAGCTTGGCGCAGCGGGTATGTTAAAACTAGCCTCTCGCCAAACCGTGGCTCGGATGATGGAGCGTGACGATTTTAAAAAGCGTTACGCGGGTGGTCAATCTATTGCTATACATGAATTTATGTATCCGCTGGTGCAAGGTTGGGATTCAGTTGCGCTTGAATCAGATGTGGAATTGGGTGGTACCGATCAAAAATTTAACTTGCTTATGGGACGAGAATTACAAAAATCTGAAGGGCAACGTCCACAAACAGTATTGATGATGCCATTACTTGAAGGTTTAGACGGCGTACAAAAAATGTCTAAATCTTTGGGGAATTATATTGGTATTACAGATAGTCCAAACGATATGTTTGGTAAAATCATGTCAATATCTGACGATCTTATGTGGCGTTATTACCAGTTACTGAGTTTTAAACCGATAGAGCAAATTGACGAATATAAGGCGCAGGTTGCCAGTGGCGCAAACCCGCGTGATATTAAAATTGAATTGGCGAAAGAATTGATTGCTCGTTTTCATGATGTTGCTGCAGCAGACGGTGCTCATCAAGAGTTTATTAATCGTTTTCAAAAAGGCGCCTTACCTGATGATATGCCTGAGCTTGAAATTACCGCCGATGATGGCGAAATAGCCATAGCTAATTTGTTAAAAGATGCCGGTTTAGTCGCTAGCACCTCAGAGGCGATGCGCATGATTAAACAAGGCGCCGCTAAAATTGATGGTGACAAAGTCGCTGATAATAAAGTGATTATTGCCGCAGGTACTACCGCTGTTTTTCAAGTGGGTAAACGTAAATTTGCTCGCGTGACGGTGAAATAAACTTTCTTACGTGCTTAATTAATAACGGCTTATTCTATAATGGATAAGCCATTTCTTTTTGAGATTGTTCACTTATTTCCCTTCCTTAATTAGTTAAACTCGCTAAAGTCAGTTAATCAGCATAAAGTTACAAAGTGATTTGATAGTTGATAAGGTATTAACCGATTATCGGCACATAAAGCGCATCAAACCGTTCAGGGGATAATTTTTTTATAGCGTACCTTGCTATATTGTTGGTAGTCCCACTAGGTTTTACCGCAATAAAAAATTGCAAGACAACCGTGATATTCCAATTATTTAATAAATGTTCGCTTTTTAACTATAATTGTTGGGTATACCGTGTCATTTATTTACTCTAAATGATGCCTCTTTTTTATTGGCTTGGAAATTTTTTAGGGTATCTGAACACTAATTGATATATTGTTATCTTTTGGATATAAATATTTTCTCAACGGATTTAAGCTAAATGGGTGAAATTACCAAATTAAAATTGATGGAAATTGCTAATCGCATCCCTTTATTTAAAGCGCTTAGTCTGCATGAGAAAGAAAAAGTCATCACCATCAATAATATCGTTAAAGTCATCAAAAAAGACACTAAATTTATTATTTATGGTGATCATGACGATAGCTTTTATATTTTGCTAAATGGTAGTGCCGCGGTCTATAAAAACGACAGGAAGATAGCAACGCTTAACGGTGGACAATTTGTTGGAGAAGTTGGTTTTATTTGCCGCGAACCCAGCACGTCTTCGGTGGTGGCAGAGACTGACCTTATTACCTTCTTTTTTACTCGCGATCGTTTTTTAAATTTGCCGGTATCCCTTAGAGAAAAAATAAAAGACGGTTTGATTGGCGGCTTAGTCAATAAAATTCATGGAATGAATGATGAAATTGAAGGACTAAGGCAATTTATTGATTCGTTAGAAGAAGAAACGGAAAAACAAGCAAAAGCGCCGGTTAGTGAAATCAATCTGAAAAAACTTAAAAGTAGTTAATTCCCCAGTACACCTTTTTGCTCCCTGCCAATAAATGTATAAGAGTCATTCCTTTAAACGCCACAAATTTAGGTTGTAATTTATATTCTGATGGTTAGGCTAAAGTCATGGTCTTTTTCATGATTAGTTATGTTTCGATTTACTTTAACCGTTGTCAGCATTTTATTACTTCTTGGGTGTTCATCATCACCAAGCGCTAATGCTAAATATCAGCAGAGTTTCAATTTTACTCAATTACAGACTTATAGTTTTTTTGCGAGAAACTCACAGTTTAGTGACTTTCAAAACATTAATGATGTGCAGCGTAATAGTATTGAGTTGGCGATTGAGCAGGTCTTAGACCGTAACGGATTTACATATCAAACAATTGATATCGCAGACGTTGTTATCGGCTATTATCTCGTTAATCATGACAGTAATGAGCTCACTCGATACAATAAGGGCGTTAAGTACTGTAGCTTTTGCTTAAACACTTACACTTCAGATACTGGGAAAAAATCTTTATCAGCAAAGCCCGGTAGCTTGATTGTCGATTTAGTCGATCCGATCAGTAAACGCTCTGTATGGAGAAGTGTTTATCAACTCAATATTAAGCAAAAAGATAATAGCAAAGATATTCAAGATAAAATTTTTAACGCGATTTCCTTGATGATACGGCAGTTACCCAGCAATAATATTAGTTCGGTTTCATTAGACAATAACATCAGTTAGGTATCGGATAATTATGTTTAAGTGGCTTAGCATTTTAATTATTGTTTTATGTGGGTTTTTGGTGGTATTGCTCGCACTTGGCTACTTGTTAAAAGAGAATGAGATAGCCACGTCCGCATTAAAAAAAGAGTTAGAACAAGAGCAAACAAAACAACAACAGCAAGCAGAGGCGGCATTATTTGCGGATGAAAGTAAATTATTACCTCAGCAAAAGCAGCAGCAAGATCTTGCACAGGCCCAAAAGCAAGCCGTTATCAACAATCTCACTTGTATATCAGATCAGCAGTGCGTGGTTATCGCCAACCCTATTGAGGATGGTAGCTGTTTAATTGCTGTTAATACTATTGGCGCATTACTGCTAGCCAAGCTTGCTGATAAGCAAACGCTGACAGAAGCATGCCGAGCAACTTATGATCATGCTGCAGCCTCATGCCAAAACAACATCTGTACGGTTAAATAACCGCAGTCGTTACTATTCAATTCTTAACTAGCTGTTTATAATGGCGACATTCTTATTTTTGATATCAGTAAAACCATGAATTTTCCCAATGACGAAACGGGTCAAGTGTTAAACGATATGCACCAAGCAGGTATCGATTTGTCGATAGTGCATAACGTGGTGTTTTTTCAGTTGTTTGAGAAAAAAGAACAAGCGCTTGCCATGGCTGAACATTTAAAAAATGTTGCACCAGACATGCAAACCACTATTCACCCAGATGAAACTCCAAACGTTTGGGACTTAGATTGTACTGTGAGGATGATCCCTAGTTATGACGGTGTTGTTGCGCAAGAAGCTGAATTTGAACAACTCGCTGGAAAATTTGACGGCTACAACGATGGCTGGGGCATAGAAGCGTAGCTATCAAGACACTTTAAAGGGCTAACCAGTTTTTAAGTCTTGAAATATCGCCTGTAGTTCACATTAAAAGTCATCGCCTATTTTGAGGCTTGTCTTCAATATGAAACGCAGGTAGTGATACCTGCCAATATATGCCTGCTAATCGCAAGCCTAAGGCGCCAATGATAGCGACGAGCGTTGAAGTATTACTTGACCAACCAATATATTGAAAAAATACAAACAAAGCCCCTCCGAGCATCGCCGCGGTGGCATATATTTCTTGACGTAAAATCATCGGGATCACGTTGCATAACACATCTCGTATCATTCCACCCGCAACGCCAGTAATAGTGCCCATTATTATTGCTACTGGGATAGGAGCCCCTAAGCTAAGGGATTTTTGTGTACCCAATACCGCAAATAACGCTAAACCAAATGCGTCGGCAAGTAATAAAAATCGCTTCGGAATACGGGTAGGTTGACGGATTAAAATAATCGTTAGTATGGCGGTAGCCAAAATAATGTATATATAGACGGGGTTGACCGTCCAAAAAACGGGTGTTTGTAAAATTACATCTCTGATTGTCCCACCACCAATAGCGGTAACGGAAGCTAATACCACTACCCCAAATGGATCTAATTTATATCTGCCTGCCATCAATGCGCCCGAAAGCGCAAAGACAATGATGCCAAATAAATCGAGCCAGTAGAGTAACGTTTGTACCGCAATCATTTTAACTTAGTGGGCACTTACTAATGGTAGGCCTGCTTTCTGCCAAGCTTTCATGTCACCATCTAAATGTTTTAGCTTAGTAAAACCATTTTCGATTAATATCGCTTCGGCTAAAGCGGCGCGTTTACCTGAACGACAATGAACAATAAGAGTCTTATCCTTATAGGGCATAAGTTGTGCTAAATTATCGGCGACGAGATCATGACTAAGGTTAATGGCGCCTTCGATATGACCTTGGGCAAATTCCTCAGGAGTGCGCACGTCTAAAACGACATAGTCAGCCGCCGCAGGTGCATTGAGAATACTAATTAATTGTTGTTGTGACATTTTTATGGTTTCTGCATGCAACGCTGAACAACTGAGCAGGCACCCTAGCACCATTAAATAATTTCTAAGCTTTGTCATAAGGTATGATCCTTTTTGTATGTTAATAGTGAGTGTACAACAAATGGTTACTTTTCAAAGTGAAATGGTTTAATTCATCTGATTAAAGGTAATGATATTTAACGCTAATGCCAATAAAATCAAACAAGTAGTACTGAAATACATGACATACCTAATACGTGTTCTGGCATGAATTATGTCTTTGGGCTCAGGTTGTCTGGCATGATCGTTAAAGCTTTTTTTACGTAATTTTACGCCTTGATACATAGCAACGCCTCCGATACGAACTTCTATGATCAGCGCTAAAGTGTAAATGGCGATATTGTTATTTAATGCAAAAAAATGCGGTTTTATTAAGCGGAAATACAATAGTAGGTTCTGCCCGAGTGCACTAAATAATAATATGATGGTAAACAATCTTGTTGGTAGCCACTGTAAGATACTTACTATCTGATGAATGTATTGGCCAAAATTTTTGAAATTGGGCTGTTTAATGTTCCAACTATAGTGCATTTCCAATAGTAATCTATAGGTTATTGCCGCCAGCGGCCCGGCAACGATAAAATAACAGGCAACCGTAAAACCTTGCTGAATTGAGCGTAATAATTGCGCTTCGATACACGCCTTGCTAATACCTAAACTTGATAGTTGATCGGTTTCTCTGAGCACCCAAGGATTGAGTTGCTGCTTAGCCGCGTATTTTTGATTGCTAGATAGTGCGACAGCAATGCTCTTGCTGTCGCGATCTAGTCCTATCGCGCCCAAAGCAATATATAATAGTAACGCCTGCCAAACCCAGACAACTTCAATAAATGCTTCAAATAGCCATAGAATGGTGACTATTGGCAACAAGGTGACAAAAATGCCAACTAAGCCAGCAATAGTCTGTTGGCGCGCGCTGTTTTGCGGCTTATTCACTTTGTCTGCCAAGCGCGCGCAGTAAAAACGAAAAGCGTTAAGCGGTTCATGCGCAATAAAGCGCGTTGTGATTATTTTTAATAGAGAAACACCTAGTAGTAATAATACACAAAGACTAAATTCATTCAGCGCTGCTATTACTGCCATCTGGTATCCCTAAGTGTTTTTAAGCTTATCTTATTGTTAATTTAGCTTTTTATCACGTAATTCTTTTAGCATAGCCAATACTAATTTTGATGAGTTTATCGAAGCTGTTTCTAAATAAGCTTCAAACGATGTCGGAGATTCTTTACCGGCAATATCTGACATTGAGCGAATAATGACAAATGGGACATTAAACTGGTGACAAGTATGAGCAATCGCAGCACCTTCCATTTCAACCGCGGCCATGGTCGGAAAGTTTTTTCTCGCTTTGGCAATATCTTCGTCTGCGGTCATAAAAGTATCACCTGTGGTGATGAGTCCTACCAAGGTTTGAATATTATCTAACGAAGAAACCCCCGCTTTAGCCGCTTCAACGAGAACAGGGTGAGGTAAATACGCAGGGGGATTTGCAGGTAATTGACCAATTTCGTAGCCGAAAGCGGTAACATCCACATCGTGATAACGAACCTCAGAGCTAATGACAATATCACCGACTTTTAATGATTGCTCAAATCCACCCGCAGAGCCTGTATTAACAATATAATCGGGTGAAAACCTATCGATGAGTATCGCGGTCGCTAGGGCTGCTGCTACTTTACCAATGCCCGACTGCACTATGACGACATCGTTGTCGTCCAATTGTCCTTGGTAAAATGTATAGCCAGCATGCGTGCTAGTTTGGCAATTGTCTAATTTTGCTTTAAGTATGGCAATTTCAGGTTCCATTGCGCCGATAATACCTGCTTTCATATTATATATTTCACTTGGTTTTATTAAATTAATGGCGCGATTATAGCGTTACTGACCTTAAAAATCTGCCGCCGATGCTTTATTATTTTATTTCCTAGTCGATTAACCCATAACGACATAATTGTGTTGTATTTTAGCTTATGCTGAACTTATCATTATTATTTTGACGAGTGAATGAGCAGCTTGCAAAATACCCGTTGTTTCTTAATAATTAGCGCTTATTGAATGGTTAAGTGTTTTAGAGTGTGTAGGCAAAAAATGCGTTATTTGGTTGTTTTAGTTATTTTAATGTGTTCGCATTTTGCCCATAGTAAAACTATAAAAGTGGCAGCGATAGATTGGTGTCCGCAAATTTGCGTCGATAATGAACAAAAAGGTTATGTGCTCGATTTAGTCGAAGCAGTGTTTAAGGATTCTGAATATCAATTAGATATTGAGTATCTCCCTTGGTCTCGCGCCATCCAATATGTGCGTATAGGAAAAGCTGATGCTTTGTTATCGCCAGCGAAAGCTGAAGCGCCTGAGCTTATTTTCCCGACTTACCAAGTTGGTCAACAAAGAATGTGCTTTTTTACTCGCCAAGATTCTCTTTGGCAATATAAAGGCCCAGAATCGCTAAAAAATATGCAGATTGGTATTGCTGCTGATTCCTCGATTGAAGAGTTAAATGAATATGTGCGATTGAATCAAAACCAATTTCAATTTCAGCCTTACCATGGTCGTTACATTATTCAAAATGCTCATAAGCTTGACAAAAAGAGAATGGATGCGTTTTTATTTACCTTAAATTCAACCAAATATACTTTGCAACAAGCGAATGAGTGGTCAAAATATAGAGAAGCGGGGTGCGTCTCTAATGCAAATATTTATATGGCATTTACACCAGCAAAACACTTGCAAGCTGAAACTGCGCAGATGATAAAGTTCTTCGACCAACGGATGGCAAGCATAGATAAAACAGCATTTAAAGATAAGTTAATGGCTTCGTATGGGCTAACGCAATAATAGCCCATCTCTTGGTTTTGTTGATGTTAATGCGGTAGAGCGGCTACTTGCGGTGCTGGAATTTTTGCAGCAACTGGCGTCGCGGCTCTTGCTGGTATCGCGCCAACATTTTTCTGTCTTGCTCTAACGAGTGGTGCAGGTATGACGCGCCCTTTAACTTTTGGCTCTTGAGTATTGTGCCCTAGTAATCGTGTATTTATACAATTACGAATTTCTTCAACGGTATAACTTGATTTAACTTTTATCCTGATATGGGGAATAGATGAAGCTTCAAGTGCACCGCTCACGAACCAATCTTTTTTTACTTTGTAGCCTTTACCTTGGGTATCAACTAAATCAATAGTGCCCAACAATTTCATATTTTCGCGGTCACAAATCACAAAGTCTAAATACTTGTTATCTGCATTCGCTGCCGCCGTTTGACGGGCTCGAGCCGATACGCCATTTCTAATAGTGACGATATCCGACAGTTTCACCCGATTAATTACTCGATATTTTGAACCCATAGCCTGTTCAACAAGATTTTGAAAATTCTTCTCTGCAGGCGTAAAAATGGCTCCTTTACGGTCAAACGGGAATGGAAAGCTATTGTCATTGAGGCGACTCGCCAACAAAGCAACAATAACAATTAGGCTGATCATGGCAAATAAAATAAGTTCCATATACATCTCCGACGATTCAATTTCTTGACGTTTTATTTATGTATACGGGTAAAGCAGTATTTATGCCAAAAGTTAGGGTGTGACGAAAGTAAAAATTGTAAAAAAGGAAAGGGTAACTTTAGCTGGGATCAATTAAAGCAACTTAGCACAATGCGGATATTAAGAATTATGTAAGTTGCTCTAATAACAGTAATTACTGAGGATATTTTTGTTCTAATGCTTGATAAAGCGTTTGCTGAAAGTCTGCTGCGCCAATGTCTAAGCTATTGACTAATTTTGCTAAAACTTCGTTATCTTCTTCGCCATGCCATATTTTAATATAGGTACCTTCTTTGTAACCATGATCTTGACGGAAGAAGTTAAGGGTATTTTTGCCAACGTATTGGCGAAATAACTCATTTAAGTCCATATCCATAAGACGCATACAATCAGCGAGTGCTACCGCGTTAAATGCTTGATTAGTTACCGCTGCTGAAGCAAGATTTTCTAACGCTATTTTAAAGTCGCTTTCATCGGTTTGCTGAGTTAGCTCTTGCGCCAGTTCTTTGGCGATATTGTCGACGTTTTCGCCAGTCATTAATCGTAAACTTAAGCCAAAATGGAAAATATCAACTAACTCTAACTGTACTTGTGCAACGTCTATTGCCTGGTGCTTCCACCATTTCCAGCCGTGGTGATCAAGCATTTCTGCACATTCAACCCAAATAGCTCGATACCATTCATACTTATTTTCGCGCCACGTTTCGCTAACACGGGAATTCATCGCATCTTGCATGGTTAACATTTGGCTAATTTGGCTTAGAGCCGTCGACATATCGCTCATATAATTCTCTAGATATTGGTTACGTTATTCATTGCGCTATAGTGTGCCGCAGGGGATAAAAAGTAACAAGTATTGAACAGGAACAATTGAAAAATAAACACAGCTACTTACTTTGTAATTGTTGCCAGAGAAATTCAGAGACGGGGCCGTGGTGTCTTTTTTCTTGACGGATCACTCTTATCTCGGCGCTAAATCTGCATTCCTTATCCATTAGTTCAATGTGTTTGAGTGTGCCCGATGCCAGTTCTTGTTCAATATGGTGTGAAGGGATAAACCCCCAGCCGACCCCCGAGACCAGCAACGCTTTTAAGGTTAAGGCATCATTGACCTTAAATTGTTTACTGCTGTGATTGTAGGCTAGCTTTTCACTATCGAATTGAAATTTACTTTCAGGCATGGCGATATTGGGCAGGCGTAGTAACTGTTCATAGCGACTTATTTTCATTGTTTTTAGCAAGGTAGGGGAAATTACAGGAATAATTTCAAACTCTCCTAGCCTGAGAGTATCGAACTCGCCCTGAGCATGAAATAAATGGAACCAAGGGCCTATACCTATATCAACTTCACCATTTTTTACTTGTTCGAGTGCACTAAAACGCAGACCACTGTGCAGATTAAATTCGGTTGCCGAAAACGTTTGATAGGTTTTATTTATTGCTGGAATGATTCGATTTTCAGGGCAAACCTGTTCATAGCAGATATTAAATTTGGCTTCATTCCCTTGTGATAGTTGCTTGCCTAATAAGGTTAAATGTTTGGCATTGGCCAGTAATATCTCAGCCTCGCGATAAAATGTCTTACCTTGTGGTGTAAGTTTTAATCGGTATTGACTGCGGTCTAAAATTTGAAATCCAAACTCATCTTCAAGGTTTTTGATGGCTATCGATAACGCTGGCTGCGTTTTATGCAATGCCATCGCAGCGGCTTTCAAACTGCCATGTTCGACAATATACCTAAGAATACGGAGTTGCTCTAACTTCATTAAAATAATTTATAGTGATGTGTAATTTATATAAATTTTATTTTAGCTGAAAAGTCGTTATTCTGGCTAGTGTTAATATGGCTGCACATGTTTTAACTCATTAAGGCTTTTAATGAGTAAGTTTTATTTATATAGACATATTTTTATTAACGGGACTTTTTCATCTACAGTTGTATTGAGAAGATTTACGGAGGATATTCATGAAATTAGCGCAATTAATTCCCCTGATATTGCCAACACTGTTACTTGTTGCTTGTACAGAACAGGTGGTTGAAAGTGTTGAGCAAGACTTAGTTAGGCCAGCAAAAATTTTTGAGGTAAAGGATAGTGGCTTGCAACTTATTCGCACTTTCCCTGCTGCTGTAGAACCTCATCAAGGTTCTTTGTTGGCCTTTCGGGTGAGCGGTGAATTACAAGAGCTTAATGTCCTTGCCGGGCAAGAGGTCAAAAAAGGTCAATTACTGGCAAAGCTTGATCCTGAAGATTTTTTACTGCAGCTCGATGATAGAAAAGCGCGCTTTGAATTAGCGAAATCTCAATTTGCTCGAATGCAAACATTGTTGGCATCGAAGCAAGTTTCTCCTTCACAATTTGATCAGGCAAAGGCAGATACACTGATCGCGGAATCTGAGCTGAAAAAAGCTCAATCTAATCTTGAATATTCACAACTACGAGCGCCATTTGCTGGTAGTGTTTCGCAGTTGTATGTTGAAAATTACGAAAATGTTGTTGCTAAGCAAAGTATCTTGTTTTTACAAAACCAAGACTTACTTGATGTCACTATTCAGGTACCAGAGGGGATTATCGCTCGGGTGCAAAAGGACACCAACTATCAGCCGAGCGTGACTTTTGATAGCTATGCTGACCAAAGTTATCTATTAACCGTCAAGGAATGGGATACTAAAGCCGATCCGGCAACATTAACTTATAAAGTTGTTTTTTCGTTGCCTAAACCCGCAGATTTCAATTTATTACCTGGTATGAGTGGTACGGTTAAAATTGATTTATCGAAAGTGACCTCAGTGGAATCACGCGGATTGATCGTACCCGTTGAAGCAGTATTCTCTCCTTCTGAGAATAAGTTAGACGCCGATAATCGTTACGTGTGGTTGTATAACGATGCCAATGGCAGCATCAGCAAAACAAAGGTAACCGTAGGTAATATTTATAATTCGGGGATCGAAATATTAACGGGACTTAAGCCTGGAGATAAAGTTGTTACGGCCGGCGGCCACTATTTACGTGAAGGGATGAGGGTTCGTCCATGGACGCGTGAGCGGGGCTTATAATGAGCTTAGCTAAGTTATCTATCGAAAAAAGCATCATCAGTTGGATGTTTGCGTTACTGTTACTTATTGGTGGTGTGCTCTCTTATTTAGGTCTTGGTCAGTTAGAAGATCCTGAGTTCACAATAAAAAAAGCCATGGTTATTACTATGTATCCTGGTGCAAGTCCTCAGCAAGTGGAGGAAGAAGTCACCTACCCTTTAGAGAATGCTATTCAGCAATTGCCTTATGTTGATTATGTTACCTCAATTTCATCTCCCGGTATGTCGCAAATTACCATTGAAATGAAAAGCACCTATCGGAAGAATGATTTACAGCAAATTTGGGATGAACTACGTCGTAAGGTCAATGACGCCAGCACTAATCTGCCCCAAGGCGTAATGAAGCCTATTATAAAAGATGATTTTGCTGATGTGTATGGCGTGATGCTTGCCGTGACTGGCGATGGTTATTCATATGATGAACTCCATGATTATGTTGACTTTTTACGCCGAGAACTCGTTTTAGTCGACGGTGTCGGTAAAGTGACCACCGCCGGAGAGCAACAAGCCCAAGTCGTTGTTGAAATATCCTCACATAAATTATCGTCCTTTGGTATATCACCCACACAAATCTATCAATTGCTCAAAAACCAAAATACCGTATCCAACGCCGGTAAAATTAAGGTGAGCAGTGAGTCTATTCGTCTTCATCCTACTGGTGAGTTTCAAAACGTTAAAGAGCTTGAAAGCTTGCTAATTTCTAACCCGGGATCGTCAAAATTAATTTACCTTGGTGATGTTGCCAAAGTGAGTCGACAATACGCAGAAGTACCAAGAAACATTGTTCGTTATGGCGGTAAACAAGCGTTACTAGTGGCGGTGTCTTTTGCTAGTGGTGTTAACGTGGTTGATATTGGCAAAGCATTAGATAAGCGTATTCAAGAGATAGAATATCAACGACCAATAGGCATGGAAATTCATAATGTTTATAACCAGCCTAGTGAAGTTGAAAATTCTGTTAATGGTTTTATTGTCAGCCTCGCGGAAGCTGTGGCAATTGTTATTTTCGTGTTGTTGATTTTCATGGGAATGCGCAGCGGTTTGCTTATTGGCTTAATTTTACTGTTAACCGTGCTGGGAACGTTTATTTTTATGAAATTGCTGGCCATTGATTTACAGCGAATATCATTAGGCGCACTGATTATTGCACTTGGTATGTTGGTGGATAATGCCATTGTGATCACCGAAGGTATTCTCATTGGTTTGCAGCGCGGCATGAGTAAATTACAGGCCTCGGTTAGTATTGTAGAGCAAACTAAATGGCCATTGCTTGGTGCTACTGTTATTGGCATAACCGCGTTTGCGCCAATTGGTTTAAGTGCTGACGCGACAGGAGAATTCGCTGGTAGTTTGTTTTATGTGTTGCTTATTTCGTTATTGTTGAGTTGGATTACAGCAATAACGTTAACACCATTTTTTGCTAATTTAATGTTTAAAGAGCCAAGTAAAAGCAAAAATCAAAGTGATAACCCTGTAGATGCGCGATTCTCTGATAGCCATGTGAGCGATCCCTATCAAGGGGTATTATTCACAGTATATAAAAAGTTATTAGACACTTGTATGCGTTTTCGTTGGTTAACGGTGGTCAGCATGCTGGCATTATTAGCCGTTGCTATAGTGAGTTTTTCCATGGTGAAAAATTCATTTTTTCCGGCCTCGAACACGCCGATGTTCTATTTAGATTACTGGCGTTACCAAGGCAGTGATATTAGGCAGACGCAAGCGGATTTGGCCGAAATAGAAAATTACTTACTCGCCAAAGAAAGTGTTGTTGATGTTACCGCCTCGGTTGGTCAAGGCGTTCCGCGTTTTATGCTGACTTACGCGCCAGAGAAATCTTATCCTGCGTATGGTCAATTGATCATTCGTTTAAGCGATAGAGAGATGCTCGCCCCTGTAATGGCGGACCTGCGAGCTTATACTAGTGCAAACTTTTTAGATGCCCAAATAAAAATAAAACGCATGGAAATAGGCCCTTCTACTAATGCCAAAATTGAAGCAAGGTTTTCTGGGCCAGATCCTGATGTGTTAAGACAGCTTTCTGAACAAACACAGGCGGTTTTTCGCGCTGATAGTGGCGCGTTTAATATTAAAGATGATTGGAGAGAACGCAGTAAAGTTATTCGCCCACAACTCAATGAGCAAAAAGCCCGGCGTTTAGGTATCAATAAATCTGATGTTGATCAGCTATTACTGACCAGTTTCTCGGGAAGTCGAGTCGGCTTATATCGAGATGGTACACAAATGTTGCCGATTATCGCCCGATCGCCCAAGGAAGAGCGTTTAAGTGTTGATAGTTTGCAAGACTTGCAAATTTATAGCCCAGTACTGAACCTGTATTTACCGATAACCCAAGTGGTTAATGGCTTTGATGTTGAATGGGAAGATGGCTTGATGATGCGCCGTGATAGAAAGCGGACTATCACCATCATGGCCGATCATAACGTGCTAGGTGATGAAACTGCCGCTAAACTATTTTCCCGTGTCAGAAGTGGTGTTGAAAACATTCCATTACCGCATGGCTATCAATTGGAATGGGGCGGAGAGTATGAGTCTTCAAACGACGCTAAAAAAGCTATTTTCGGTTCATTGCCTCTTGGCTATTTGGCGATGTTTGCGATAACCGTTTTGTTATTCAATTCATTGAAAACCACTGCAATTATATGGACAACCGTACCATTGGCGATCATTGGCGTCGCGTTTGGCTTGTTATCAATGAATGCTCCCTTTAGTTTTATGGCATTATTGGGGTTGTTAAGTTTATCTGGAATGCTGATCAAAAATGGCATTGTCTTAGTTGACCAGATAAACCTTGAGTTAGCACAAGGAACTACGCCATATCAAGCTATTGTGCAATCAGGCGTCAGTCGTGTACGTCCCGTGGCGATGGCGGCAATTACTACTATTTTAGGAATGTTACCGTTGCTATTTGATGTGTTTTTCCGCTCGATGGCGGTCACTATCATGTTTGGTTTAGGTTTTGCGACAGTACTGACCTTAGTGGTGTTACCGGTGTTTTATGCGATGGCATTTGGTATTAAATATCGACCGTCTAATTGAAAATATTTTTAAATTGATACTAAAAAGGCTATCCACGGATAGCCTTTTTGTTGTGGTTAGTCGGTTATTTTGTTGACGATGTGGCAATTTCCGCTTCAGTTTTTAGACCCAGCTTTTTAAAAACCATCGCGGCAGGGCAAAAGCCAGTGAATGAAAATTGTAGTAAATTCGCACCTATAAATACGGTAAACCAGACAAAAAGTGGTGATACCCAATAGGTTAGGGCTACAGAGAGTAAAGTCATTACTCCTGCAAACCGATAAACGGCAATCTCTACGCTAAGTTCTTTCATATGTTAATACCTCTAATGTTGTACTTTTTTGCAAACAATATCGGGCAAATGCTGCTCATTAGAATTGAAAACGAACACGTGCCCAAACATTGGTATTGTTTTGATGCTGACCAAAGAAACTAAAGTCATCTTTACCAGTAAATAGGTTCGCACCAACAGCATAAGACCAATTGTCGTTATAGCGGTAATTGATCGACGGTTTGATATAAGCGTCTGAGTCGGTTGGTGAATAAAAGGCAAAAACTGAGGCAACTAGTTTTTGTTGCAAGGCCATGTATCGCAACCTCAACGTCAGTAATTGTCTATATTCATCGACAAGCTGATCAGGCAAGCTAGAGCTTGCTTTAAATGCTTGATAATCTTTAGTTTGCTCGACGTAATATTGCACACTAGCGGTAAGGTTTTTGATTAACTCTTGTTCATAACCGATTAAAAATCGACGTTGTCCGTTGGCGATTAGTGGTGATGTTCCTGAACCATCTTCGCTACTGTTATAGATGGAAAATTCACTATTAAAGATACCGTCTCCGATGGGCATACGAACACTCGCTCCCCAAGAGTTTAGCCTTGGGAAATAGGGCATTCCTATCGAATTGACACCTACTGGAGTCGTCCAAAAACCATGATAGCCGTAGAGAGCGTATTCTATGCCCTGGTAATTGCTAGCAAGACGTGCAGACCATTGCTCATTGTTGGTTTGATCAACTTTAAATTGACTTGCTGGAGCGATATTGTCTTGCCATTGCGGCGAGAAAAATGAAAATCGTTCACCGGTAATATAATTATCGGGAGTAAAGTCAGGGGTGTAGGCTAAGTCTAAGGTTATGTTGCTGAAATACCATGAAGTACGCAAACTATCAGAAGCGGCTTTTAAGTATTCATCGTCTCGTCCAGAAAAGAAAGATTGCCAGTCTTTAGGAAACAGATCATTAAGGAAAAGGTAATCACCCGTCCCCCACGTTAATACTTGACGGCCGAGTTTTACGTCTAAATATGACAAAGGGCTAAAGGCTACGTTAAGCTCACGTGTTTGCCAAAAGGTGTCTGCTAGCACGTCATCGTAGCGTAAATCACCTTTTGCGGTAAAATCAAATAGCTCATGCTGGTAACTAAAATCCAGTCGAGCATTGATTTCACTGAGTGAAGAATCAGAATTAACGACATTATTTTGTAAAAACGTCCCTTGTCCAGCTTCTATAAAGCCATTTAATTTCCACGGCTGGGCACTTTCTTCTGCCCAACTGTTATCACCCCAGCTTTCGTCAGCAAAGGGATCTTCTTCAGTGGTTGCTAGTGCAGGTAAATGAATAACCGCGAGCAATAACAACGATCTGGTCAATTTAGATGTACTGAACATTTTATTTTAGCCAAGCTTTAGGAGGATTACGGAGACTGCGTTCTGAAAAAATGTCATCAGGAAGTCCCAAATTGTAGTTAACATTTCTAAATTGCATTTCAGTGTAACTATGATCTGACATTTGCGTAATTTTAGAGTGCATAACCGTAGTAATACCTTCAACCTCTTGAGTTTTCAGTACTTCCATTTCACGCTGCACTTGATCAGCGCTGTTAAAATAGCTGACGTGCATCGGAATAAAGGTTTGTTTATCAATTTTTGCGATGTAATAGGCAAACTCAACGCTATTGGCGTCTTTAGGGATCGCTTTTAATGTATAAAATTTATCGTCGGTGGCAACTAAGGTAAAGTTGTCTTCTTTAGGATTACGACCAGATACGTCTTCGTAGAAGAAATGCGTACCGACGAAAGAGGTTCTTTTGTCGCCAGCAGAAATCCGTTTTACCAGATCTAAAGCCGGTAAATATAACCATCGATCATCGTCACTTTCGACTTTTTTGGTGACTCGAAATACTGTGCCGCTAACATCGGTTGGACGAGAAAAAAACACCAACATATCTTGATCACCGAGATCTTGCTGATCTTTTCTTAATATCGTGAACTGACGCATTTGTTTGTTGCCACTGCTGTCAACAATCACCATGCGCGCTTCTGTGCGACCGTCATCACCCGCATAGTAAGCGGCTAAATTAGCTTGGGTAACAATATCGTCGGCTGAGGTTAAGTCCTGAGCATAGCTATTGTGCGCTGATGTCAGCAATAGTATTGATAGTAAAAAAAATTGTGTCATTGTTTTCATCAAAAATTCCTTATAGCGATTCTACGGTGGCTTTCTTCGCTGTTAGCTTGAGTAATGCTGGCAGCAAAACTAAGGTAACCAGCGCCGAAAGCATCATGATACTGGCTAAGAAAAAACCGACAGTGATATAAGGCACTAAAGGTGACAACAATAGCGGAGTAAAGCCGATAGCAATAACAATGGCGTTGCGGGCGATGGCTCTGCTTGGTTCTTCAAACATCAATTTTAGTGCTTGAGTTAAACTACCGGTTTCTTTTTCAAGCTCTCTCGCTCGTTGTAAAAAGTGAATAGCAAAATCAATCGATAACCCTAATGTCAGTGCTGATAACACGGCAATAGGCATGTCATAGGGCTTGTTAAACCAGCCGATTAGTCCATAAATCATGGAGATAGTAAAGGTAAGTGGCAGCATAGCTAAAATGCCGTATTTCAGTGATCTAAACAACAAGGCCATCATAATAAATACAATCACGAACGATGACAGTAAACTGCTTAGCATGCCGCTCACCATAGCGTCTTGCCAGACAATGTTCAGATAAGATTTACCTGCCCAATTGAAGCTAATGTTTTCTGGCGGTGGATTTTCGGCAACATAGTCTTCAACCCAAGCGACCACTTTGCTGGTATGTTGATTATCGCCGCTGGTCATTTGCAACCATAACAAACTTTTTTGGTAATCTTTGCTGACAAAATGCCATAAATCATTAGGGCGGTGAGATGATTGATATTGTAATAACGTTTGTGCGACACCGTTACTGGTTGGTGGGATGATCGCACCTTTGTCCTCACCTGAATGTAATTCTCTATTCACGGTTTTTACAATATCCGCTAAGCCATTGGCTTTGCCGACTAACTCAGTTTGCGTGATCGCTTGTTGTAAATCGGCTAACCAGTTCAATACACTAGGGGTTAAAAAGGTTTTATTCTGTGTATAAGCTTTATCAGCAATATCATACATTTGGGTGACTAATATTTGAATTTCGCCTTCGGTACTGAAATTTAAATCATCAACTTGTACTAATAGTTCTTGGCTAAAAGGCGATGATGGATTTTTAGTAAGCAAGTTATCAAGCGTTGCGCTTTTTAAGCCTAGCGTTTTAGCTTGATTGTATAAATTGTTAAAATCAGCCAATGCTTGTTGGTTGGCATCAGATTGGTTTTCAAAAACTAACCAAGCATCATAAGTACCGGCAAAATGTTTGTTTAATACTTTGTCGGCAACGCGGATTTCGTGATCGGCTTTAAACCAGTTTATTGGATTATCGTTGATTTCGATTCGGGTGATCCCTTCGATACTGACAATAAACAAGGCGATAAAAGCAATAATGATTACTTTGACTTTTTGACTAGCAAATTTTCCTAAATATTCTAGGGCATTGGCAAGACGACCTTTTTCTTCCATACGTTTTACTGACGCTTGCAGTTTGTCTAGCGTTGCTGGGCTAAGTCTAGATATATAGACGGGTAAATAGATCACGGTCAATAAGAACGCCAGTAAAATACCACTGCCGATGAAAGCGCCAAATATTTTTACCGGTGGGATAGGGGTTAGTAATAGCGAATAGAAACCCACTGCTGAGGTTATTGAGGTAAATAACATCGGAGTAAACAGGTGACCCATCACTTTAGTGATGACTTTTGATGCATCGTCGCCGGATTTATAACGATCGGCAAATTCAGATAAAATATGCACCGAGTCGACTACGGCAATAGGCATTAAGAATATTGCGATCATAGATGACATAATATGAACGGTGAAGCCTAGTCCAATAAGCGTTCCCATAATGATGATCACGGTTGCCATGGCAACGATCATGGGGGCAATAATTAGCGGAAAATTTCTAAAGAAATACCAGAGTAATAAAAAGATGGCTAAGCCAGCCATCGGGGCAGCAATGCCCATTTGTACAAACATTTCAAAGCCAAACTGATCTTCGGCGACTGGAAGTCCGGTAATATGAAAGGCTAGTTGACTATCAAACTCAGTGATAATAGCTCTAATTTGTTCAGCAATCTGGTAACTTTGATCTTTTGCGGCAATGGGCACATAAATAGCAATGGCTTTATTATCTCCCGAAACCAGAGTGTTATCTAGCATCGGCAGGCGTTTTACCGCTGTTTGAATATTGGCACTAGCAGCGAGTGTTGTCGGCGCTTGACGCATCAGATATTCAAAGCGGATGCCAGTATTATTACCGTTTGCGTCGCGTTCCTGAGTGATATTGTCAACGACACTTAACGACAATAAATCTTGGATAATAACGCCGTCAATTTGGCTAATACGTTGTGAAAGTTGGTGTAAGGTCTGCAGCGATTCAGGATTAAAAATATTAACATCGCTAACTGCACCAACAACTATCATGTCGCGCATAGCGAAGTTGTTTTTAGTCTCGTTGTGAAATACTCGAGCAGGAGCGTCTTCACTGAGCATATTTTCTGGATCGGTATCAATGTTCAGACTTGGTATCATCAACGCACTAGCGATGACCATTAATAAGACCATAGAATAAATAAGTTTTGGCTTATTCAGCACATGCTGTAATAATTTAGCGTAAGTCAATTTAACTCCCGTGTATTTAAGAATTGATCTTATATTAGGTTTTTCTAATGTACTTTTATATTAGCATGTCCTAATGTATTATCAATAAGTATTTCTTAAAATCCCAACTAAATGAAGATTAAAGATGTCGAATGATAAGTTAATAGATATAGCTGATATGCGAGCTAATGCAACACAAGCAGTGGAGCTGCTTAAAGCAATGAGTAATGAAAATCGGTTGTTGATTCTATGTCATTTAGGAGAAAAGGAATTATCGGTTAGTGAACTTAATGCTTTTATTGACCTGAGCCAGTCGAGTTTATCTCAACATTTAGGGCGATTGAGGCAAGATGGGTTAGTGAAAACGCGCCGAGAATCACAAACAATTTATTACAGTGTTGCTAATGACTCTGTCGGTAAGCTTATTAATTTACTGCAAAATGAATTTTGCTAAATATCTCGATAGTCATAAATAATACTTAACCATCCCCAAAAGAAAACAGTTAAGTATAACCTCATCGGATTGATTGATATCTTCGATAATCTAGAGATGTTCGATAACAATACAACCAGCAGAGTATCCTGCGCCAAATGAACAAATAAGTGCTTTATCGCCAGATTTCATATCGTCGTGGTAACGATGAAATGCGATAATTGAGCCCGCTGAGGCAGTATTAGCAAATTCGTCTAATATGATAGGAGCTTCATTTTCTTCAGGTTCTCGTCCCAGTATTTTCTTAGCGACAAAGGTATTCATATTGATATTGGCCTGATGGAGAAAAAGGCGCTTCAGCTCGGTTGCCGACGTTCTTGCTTCATCTAACTGCGCTTCAATTAACTGGCATACCATCGGTAATACTTCTTTAAATACTTTGCGTCCTTGTTGAACAAACATCTTATCGTCGTCAAACATAGTGTCAGGCGAGCACCTATTGGTATGGCCAAAGTTGCTACGAATGTTGTTAGAAAAAGTAGTAATAGGCTTGGTTGTTAGCAGTTTAAAGCAATGTTTTGCGGTGGCAGTTTCTTGATTTTCAAGGACTACTGCGGTGGCAACATCGCCAAAGATAAAATGACTATCACGATCACGCAGGTTTAGTTGAGGGAAAACAAATTCAGGACTGATCACTAATACGGTTTTTGCCATTCCTCCTTTCAGGGCGTTGGCAGCATTCATGATACCAAACGTTGCTGAGGAGCAGGCAACGAGCATATCATAGGCCCAACCAGAACAGCCTAATTCTTTTTGTACTTCAATGGCAATAGCAGGGTAAGCTCTTTGTGTATACGAGCAGGCGACAATAATGAGGTCGATATCTGCAGCGGTTTTATTAGCCGCTGTCATTGCTTCCTTTGCCGCAGCAACGGCCATTTCAGCTTGTATGGAGAGTTCTTCATTACTACGTTCGGGTACAATAGGCATCATGTTTTTGCTGTCTAGTGCACCATCTTTATACATGACATAGCGGCTTTTAATACCAGAGGCTTTTTCAATAAACTCACTGGAAGATGGTTTTAATGCTTCGATTTCTCCAGCATTAATGGCTGCTTCATGTTCCACATTGAATGTTGCTACATATTGGTTAAATGTAGCCACCAATTCTTGATTGGAAATGCTATGTGGAGGGGTGAATAAGCCTGAACCGCTAATAACTACTGACATTAATTGTGCTCCGAATTTGTAATTTATCGCAAGTCGAATAAATACTGATGTCGCTTGGTCTTGTAAAAGTCATTATAACGAATAGGTTTTAATTGTTTATAGCAAAAAGCGCTAAAATTGTATAAACGTACAATTAATTGTCGTTATTTAGCGTTTGAGCGTATTGTTATTCGCTATGTATTCCCCATTTTTTCTGAATAACCGCGAGTTGGCCACTTTTTCGCAATGTTTTAAATGCTTTTTGAAAACGTTTTACAAGTACTGGATCACTGGAAAGATTAAACGCAATACTTAAGTCGACGCCCAAATCTGCAATCTCGTACACTTTGATCACTTCATCACCTTGTAAATCTACTTGCTCTGTCATTATTTTTACTGGGAGACCTGCGCCAATGATGAGATCAACTCGATTGTGAGACAGCATATTCATCGCTTTCTCATCCGAAATTAGCGGGTAAATTTTCTTATAGTTGTTGGTTAACAGGAACTGCTCGGCATTAGAACGCCGAGATACGGCGACACGTAGTGATTTTAGCTCTTCAATTGAATCAACTTTTTTAGTGAATTTTGACTTTAATCCCCAAAAATATAATCTTTCTCTCGTGAGGCCACCTAACCATTTAAAGTGAGGGTCGCGAATTTTTGTATGAGCAATGGAATAAATTAAAACATTCTTTTGGTATAGCGCTATTTCATAGGCTCGTGACCAAGGCATTACTTCAATGTCGGCAGTGTCTTTTGTGATTTCAAATAAAGCATGGATAACTTCAGTAGAAAACCCGCCAAGAGAGCCATCTTCGTTTTTAACTTGGTAAGGCGCTAAGTACTCGGTGACAACTTTAATATTTTCGGCTTTGGCGGGAACAGAAAAAAGGAGAATAAAACTGAATATAATTACAATAAATTCATGGGGTTGACGTTGTAGGACATTTACCAACAAAGCTCAGCTTCCTTACATTTAATTAAAATAATTTTTACAGGGGGCGAATTGAGTATAGCCAAGCTAAGTATAACTTTGAAATATTTTAATTGTTCGCTGACAAACACAAACCATAAAAATAAATAAAGCAGCCCAAACTGCTTTATTTATTTCAAATTTAATGTGTCGAAAATAGCTTAATTGGTAAGGATAAAGTCAAGCATACCTAAGGCCGCTTTTCGTCCTTGATCGATAGCTGTAACGACAAGATCTGAACCTAGCACCATATCACCGCCGGCAAATATATTTTGCTTAGTGGTTTGCAGCGCGTAAGTACTTTGCTCAGACGCGAGCACTCGACCTTTAGCATCGATTTCAACGCCAGCGTTTATCATCCACTTGGGAGGGCTGGGTAAGAAGCCAAATGCGATGACAACGGTATCTGCCGCCATGACAAATTCTGAGCCAGCTATGGCTTCTGGATTACGACGGCCATTGGCATCGGCTGCCCCCAATTGTGTTTTGACAAACTTAACCCCAATAACCGCGCCATGTTCATCTACGGCGATATCGAGAGGTTGTAGGTTAAATTCAAAATTAACGCCTTCTTCTATGGCATTTTGCACTTCACGCGGCGAGCCAGGCATATTGGCTTTGTCACGACGATAAGCACAAGTCACAGAGCTCGCCCCTTGACGAATAGAAGTGCGAACACAGTCCATCGCGGTATCACCGCCGCCTAGAACGACTACTTTTTTGTCTTTAAAATTAACGTAGGGTTTGGCGTTTTCTGTGATCCCCATTAAGTTTTGTGTGTTACCAATGAGAAAATCAAGCGCGTTATATACCCCTTGTGCCCCTTCGTTTTCAAAACCGCCAGTCATGTCGGTGTAAGTACCCAAGGCAAGAAATACCGCGTCATATTCATTACTTAATTGCTCTAAGGTAATATCAACACCAACATTGGTATTGAGACAGAACTCAATACCCATACCTTCAAAAATGGTGCGACGTCTAGCGATGACATCTTTTTCCAGTTTAAAAGAGGGAATACCAAAGGTTAATAGACCGCCTATCTCAGCATTTTTATCATAAACAACAGGGTCAACACCGTTACGAATGAGTACGTCTGCACAGGCTAAACCCGCAGGTCCGGCACCGATAACAGCAACACGTTTACCGGTTTTTATCACATGTGATAAGTCGGGTTTCCACCCTTGTGCAAACGCGGTATCAGTAATGTACTTTTCGATATTACCTATGGTAACTGCGCCAAATTCATCATTTAGGGTACATGCCGATTCACATAGCCTGTCTTGTGGGCACACTCGGCCACACATTTCGGGCAAACTATTGGTTTGATGACAAAGATCCGCGGCTTCGAATATTTTGCCTTCGGTCACAAGTTCTAACCATTGTGGAATGTAATTATGTACTGGACATTTCCATTCACAATAAGGATTACCGCACTCTAAACAACGATCTGCTTGCCCCGCACTTTGGTCACTACTTAGTGGCTTGTATATTTCAACAAAGTCGATTTTACGTTCGTCGATCGCTTTCTTGGGTGGATCGATACGTTTGACATCAATAAATTGATAAATATTCTTACTCATCTTTTGCTACTCACAGTATTTTTTCATTTCGCGTTATTGTGCTTGAACACGAAGTTCTGCCGACGAACGGCTACGATGTCCTAATAAGGTTTTTACATCGATGGCTGTTGGTTTAATTAATTTAAACATCGGCGCGTAAGTATCGAAATTATTTAAAATTTCTTGTGCTCTTAGGCTGTCTGTTTCTTCAAAATGTTGACTGATAATGCCACGTAAATGTTCTTGGTGAATAACCAAGTCTTCAATCGGCAGCATTTCAATGGACTCTTTGTTCAAACGTGTCTCTATATCGTTTGCTTCATCAAGTACATAGGCAAAACCACCCGTCATTCCAGCGCCAAAGTTAACGCCAACATCGCCAAGAACAGTGACAATACCACCGGTCATATATTCACAGGTGTGATCACCAGCACCTTCAATAACAGCGATACAACCAGAGTTACGCACGGCAAATCGTTCTCCCGCTCGTCCGCACCCGTAGAGCTTACCGCCCGTCGCACCGTATAAGCAGGTGTTGCCCATGATCATGGTTTTGTGACTCAGATATTCAACGCCCTTAGGGGGTTTAACGGTGATCTTACCGCCAGTCATACCTTTACCGACGTAATCGTTGGCATCGCCAGTGAGTATCATCTCTAGACCACCCGCATTCCAGACACCAAAACTTTGGCCTGCAGTACCGGACAAATGTATGGTGATCGGATTGGCAGCCATACCTTGATCCCCATGATGACGAGCAATTTCACCGGAAAGCGCGGCACCGACTGAACGATCAGTATTTTGAATACTAAATCTAAATTCTCCACCGGTACTGTGAGTAACTGCTTCACTAGCGGCTTTAACGAGTTGTTTGTTTAACAAACCTTCGTCAAACGGATTATTGGCCTCAGTTTGATATAGGGCCGTGTTCTCACCGGCAATCACTGGGGCGATAATAGGAGAAAGATCGAGCTTTTGTTGTTTCGCACTGATGCCGGCAAGGGGTACTAACAAGTCGGTTCGACCAATCAATGCCGTTAAACTTTCAACTCCTAACTTGGCTAGTATTTCACGAACGTCATGCGCGATGAATTTAAAGTAATTCATCACTTGATCGGGTAAACCTTTAAAGAACTTCTCGCGCAATACTTCGTCTTGTGTTGCCACACCCGTAGCACAATTATTTAAGTGGCAAATTCGTAAAAATTTACAACCTAAGGTGATCATTGGCGCTGTGCCAAAACCAAAGCTTTCTGCGCCCAAAATAGCGGCTTTTACAATATCGATTCCGGTTTTTAAACCGCCATCAACCTGCAGTCTAACTTTGTGACGTAAGCCATTGGTCACGAGTGATTGATGCGCTTCCGCTAGCCCTAATTCCCAAGGACACCCTGCGTATTTAACAGAGGTTAACGGGCTGGCGCCCGTACCACCATCGTATCCTGAAATAGTTATAAAGTCGGCGTAGGCTTTGGCAACACCGGAAGCTATAGTGCCAACCCCAGGACCCGATACCAATTTTACTGAAATGATGGCTTTGGGATTAACTTGTTTAAGATCGAAAATTAACTGAGCCAAATCTTCAATTGAATAAATATCGTGATGAGGCGGCGGTGATATTAATGTCACCCCAGGTACTGAAAATCTTAGTTTCGCAATCAGTGGCGTAACTTTATCGCCGGGTAGTTGTCCCCCTTCGCCAGGCTTAGCGCCTTGCGCCACTTTTATCTGCAAGACATCAGCATTAACCAAATAATGAGGAGTAACGCCAAAACGACCTGATGCGATTTGCTTAATGCGTGAATTTTTTACAGTGCCAAAACGACGTTCATCTTCGCCGCCTTCACCTGAGTTTGAGCTACCACCGAGACGATTCATGGCAATAGCCAGTGCTTCGTGCGCTTCAGGGCTTAACGCGCCAATTGACATGGCTGCGCTGTCAAAGCGTTTAAACATCTCACTATCAGACTCTACTTCGTCAATTGAAATTGGCGTAGTTTCTTCTTTTAATGCCAACAAGTCTCTTAGTGTTGCTGGCGGACGGTTATTGACGGCATCGGCAAATTTTCGGTATTGACTATATTCACCACTGCGTACTGCATCTTGAAGGTAGGTAACGACATCAGGATTAAACGCATGATATTCACCGCCATGTACATATTTTAATAACCCTCCGTGACTCACTTTCTGGTGTGGTAAAAAGGCTTTACGGGCTAGGTTAATATGATCTTGTTCAATATCTTCAAAATTCGCTCCTTGAATACGACTGGGAAGCTCAGGGAAACATAACTCCATGATATCGCTATGTAAACCTATTACCTCGAACAGGCCTGCACATCGATAACTGGCGATAGTCGAAATACCCATCTTGGATAAAATTTTCAATAACCCTTTATTGATGCCGTTACGATAATTTTTAACGGCTTCGCGTGCACTGAGATTTATTTGTCCTTTTTCAACCATTTGCTCAACGGTTTCAAAGGCCAAAAATGGGTAGATAGCGGTAGCCCCTAAACCTAATAGTACGGCAAATTGATGGGAATCTCTTACCGAAGCAGTTTCAACAATAATGTTCGAATCACATCGAAGTTGCTGATCTACGAGTCTTTTTTGCACTGCACCTACCGCCATTGCTGCGGGAATAGGTACTAAGCCAGGGTGAATTTGACGATCAGACAGTATTAAAATAACGGTATTTTGGTTACGAACTAAGTCCACCGCTTCATCACATAATCGTTCAATGGCGGCTTTTAGTCCTTCTTCAGGATCGTAATTTAGCGTTAGCGTATCACTGCGATAGCTTTTAGGATCAAGCTCGCGCAGTTGCTTAATACCCGTGTACATCAGTACTGGCGTTTCAAATAAAATACGATCAGCGTGACCGGTGGTTTCATTGAATACATTATGCTCACGACCAATACAGGTACCTAAAGACATTACGTAGCTTTCTCTAAGCGGGTCAATTGGTGGATTGGTGACCTGGGCAAATTGCTGGCGAAAATAGTCATATAGCGTTCTAGGCTGGCTAGATAAAACCGCCATCGGGGTATCGTCACCCATAGAACCAGTCGCTTCTTGGCCATTTTCCGCGAGGGTTTTCACTACTTGCTGAATTTCTTCGTAGCTGTAGTTAAACATTTTATGGTATTCATTGAGCTGATGATCGGTAAATATACGTTGGCCGATCAACTCAGCATCAAGTTTATCAAAAGGGATCAAACGACGTATATTTTTATCGAGCCACTCGCGATAAGGATGGCGCACCTTTAATTCATTATCGATCGCAGCGGAGTTGAAAATAGTACCGGTGTAAGTATCAATAGCGAGCATTTCACCTGGACCTACTCGGCCTTTTTCTATGACTTCATCTTCGCCGTAATCCCAAATACCGACTTCTGAGGCCAAAGTAATGAAACCATCGCGGGTAATAACATATCGTGCTGGTCGCAGACCATTGCGATCAAGGTTACAGGCAACATGTCGACCATTGGTCATCACTACACCTGCAGGGCCATCCCAAGGCTCCATATGCATTGAGTTAAACTCATAGAATGCCCTTAAGTCATCATCCATACATGGGCTGTTTTGCCAGGCTGGCGGCATTAACAATCGCATCGCGCGGTATAAGTCCATTCCTCCGGCGAGAAACAACTCGAGCATGTTATCAAGTGAAGAAGAATCAGAGCCGCTTTCATTGACAAAAGGAGCTGCGTCACGCAAATCTGGAAGCAAAGGCGATTGAAAACGATAGGTACGAGCTCGACTCCATTGGCGATTGCCTTTAATAGTGTTAATTTCGCCATTGTGAGCTAAATAACGAAATGGCTGTGCTAAATGCCATTGTGGCGAAGTGTTGGTTGAAAACCTCTGATGGAATACACAAATAGCACTTTTCATACGAATATCGGCCAGATCTAAATAGAAATTAGGGAGATCAACCGGCATCATCAAACCTTTATAGATAGTGACTAAGCAGGAAAGGCTGGCAACATAAAATTGGCTATCAGTGATGCGTTTTTCCGCGCGGCGTCGAGCCATGTACAATCGACGCTCAAGATCTCGGTTACGCCACCCAGGAGGGGCGTCAACAAATACCTGTTCAATACTGGGTAAATTACCAAGGGCAATTTCCCCTAAAATAGATTTATCTGTAGGAACTACTCTCCAACCCACTAATGTTAGAGTTTCTCGAGCAAGTTCTTCTTCTAAAATTTTCTTGGATAAGGCGGCTTCAATAGGATCAGGGTTCAAAAATATCATGCCGACTGCGTATTTTCTTCCTAATTGCCAATTATTCTCTTCGGCAATCGCACGAAAAAAACTGTCGGGCTTTTGCAACAGTAAGCCACAGCCATCGCCGGTTTTCCCATCAGCTGCAATGCCACCGCGGTGCTGCATACGATCAAGTGCAAAAATTGCCGTTTTAATCAACTTGTGACTGGTTTCACCTTGTTGATGAGCAATTAAGCCAAAGCCACAGTTGTCTTTTTGATATTGATGATCGTATAGCTGCATGATGTTTCTCCTAAAGTTATTACCGACTTGGTATAAGGAACAGTGCAAAGGGAATATTTTTATAAAAAAAATGCATAACTATCCCGCTTTTACCAAGAGGAACGGGTAACATTAAACACTTATTGAACAAAGGTCAATAAAAATAGAGCTTTTGCTCGTAATATTATTACAACATTATTTTGTATTGAGAATGATTGTTGTTCGGCCTGTACCACCTGTTTTTACTAGTGTTGCTGTTTTTGCTTGGATTGGGCCGGTTTGTAATTGCCTATAAAAGTTTTCATGTATATAAAAATGTCAGCGCAGATTTACAAATAATGACTAAAATTTACTTTATTCACTATTTATTCACTTTGTATGCGGAGACTATGCGCGTGGTATAGACAACTTGCTATGCAAATTCCGTGATGAACGGATTAAAGAAGTGACTTTAGCGGCTATAAAATCATTAGATAAGAGAATAGTTTGAATCTTTTTATGGGGTTGGCCTATGGTGCCTCAAATTTTAGTGGTGAAACGTTAACACTAGCTAAGTAAGGAAGCGGTTTTTGGGTAGGCGATGATTTTGTGATCGAATAAGAGCATAGTATAGGAGCGATAATGTTCTTATTCGACAGACAAGGGCATAAATGTACTTATTTTAATATAAGTACATTAAAATGTTTCAAGCTTATGGCTGATAGCCGTTAGCAATACCTTTGGTGGTGACACTGACCGCGTCGTGAGCATGAAGAGATTCTAAATGGTTGATTTTTAACCAGAAATCATCATATTGCGTTTCAAGGTTCATGCTATGCTGCAAACGTCTGGCTGCGTCTTCACAAAACATTAAATTCTGACCATTTAAACGAGCAAATTCTTGTTCATCTTCACGTTTAACGGCGGCTTGCACAGGCGTTTTTAAAGAGTCTTCAATGGTATTAACCAGATCGGTGACTGGAAATTCATTGACGCTACTGTTTAATTTTACTTTAACTTCAGCGACAGAGCGTTGGCTATGCGGTGTCGCAACAATCCCTTCAGTTGTTCCCAGCCATTCATGGATTGAATCTAAGTCAACATCGCCTTGGGTAAACTTCTCTTTAAATGCTTTTTGTATGAGTTGTCTTGCTAGTGCCGCTGAACAAGGACATGTCGAAGAATATCGGACATCTATGGCGAGTTCGATATCCAGAGCACCTTGATTTAATCGACCGGTAATAGTGACTGGATATGCTTTCCAACCCTGTTTACCGCTGATCAACGATTTACGTCTAAGGTGATAATCAAAGCGAAATTGCACCTTTGCATTATCACTTAAGTCTTGATGACTGCTGATAAAACCATCTAGTAAGGCCACTAAGCTTTGATAATTTAGCACGCTATCGCGGGATAGTTCGTCTAAAAGCAGGTATAAACGAGACATATGAATGCCTTTCGCTTTAGGTTCTCTTAGATTGACAAATGCATCAACATGAGCAGAAACCACACGCTCGGCTTCTCCTTTAGAGGCGACCATGATTGGTATTTCTATATTACTCATACCAACCCAATCAAGCTTACCTTCAGTTTGCGCTGTGGTGTGGTTGGCAATATCCGGCATTGATGTCGGCATTATTACTCCGCTTTTAAAAGTACAACATTACAGTAGACCAGTATATATGCCCTGTAATGTCTAAATTCAAGGGCGCATATTCTATCGTATTTTCGCTAGTATTCCTTATAATAATTTCGATTAAATCGTTCGAATTAACCTATGAAAATAAAATACCCTAGCAAAAAGGTCGGCTATTTTGAATGAATTTACTACTAAAATCAAATTATGCGTATATCCATCCTCGCCAAAAAAATTAATGGTCGTAATGAACTAATACGTAATTCTCTAGATGACATCACCGCTAGGCTTGCTACAATGCCGAATAATTTAGCAATATTAGGTATCGAGCGTGAGTAATTTCAATCAGTTAGATATGCCTTTGTTACAGGGGTATTTAGAAAATTTAAGCAAAAATGTCGTTGCGCAAATGCTGGATCTTTATATTACGCAATCAAAATTATATTTAATTGAAATCGCTAAGGCGGTTGATGAAGAATCACAATCTTTGTGGGAGGAACAATGCCACAAGATGAAAGGTGCGGCTGGCAGTGCTGGTCTAATTCAAGTGCACAAACAATTAGTGACTATCGAAAAATCAACTGACAGCTGGGCACTTAAACAAGAGTTACTTAAACATTTATGCGATGAAAATGAAATCGCTATAAAAGCTTTTCAGGAGTGGCTTGCTTAGGACTTTGTTTACTCAACCGAGCCAATAAAGCGATAACCTTCACCGTGAATAGTATTGATCAGTTCAGGGGAGTCAGGGATTGATTCAAAATGTTTACGTAAACGCCTAATCGTAACATCAACTGTGCGGTCATTTGAACGTAAATCTCGACCGGTCATTTCTTTGATCAATTGTTGGCGAGTCACTATTTGCCCAGCATTTTCTATCAATAATCTTAGTGCCCGATATTCACCACGTGGAATAGCAATAATTTCACCATTAGGGGCAGTCATTTTTCGAGAATTACCATCTAAAGTCCACTTATTAAACTTGATGATCGCATTGTCCATTTCATTTTTACTTTGGGTAATTCTGTTCAGGATATTACGTGCTCGAATGGTGAGTTCTCTTGGGTTGAACGGTTTGGTTAAATAATCGTCCGCACCAATTTCAAGGCCAAGAATTTTATCAATGTCACTATCTCTACCGGTTAAAAAGATCAAGCCAAGATCTCTGTTGTCGCTGAGTTCGCGGGCGAGTAAAAGGCCGTTTTTCCCTGGTAAATTAATGTCCATAATCACGAGATTAATAGCATTTTGTTGCAATTGACGATTCATAGAATCACCATCAGTTGCTTCGAATACCTGATATCCTTCCGCTTCAAATAAATTGCGTAAGTTAAAGCGTGTAACATCTTCATCTTCTACGATAAGAATATGAGGTTTTTGCATGTGTGTTCTTCCACTATTTATAACTAATTAGCTAACACCAATTAAATTAATGTGTGCTCATTGACGGGGAACAAACCACTATCAATGGAGCAGTGTATAACCTTCCATATCGACTATGTTATATAACATGTACAAAAAACACAATATTCTCTGCTTCGACAATAACGTGGTCAGGTATTAATTAACTGGGAAGTTGATATTAAAGTTTACGCCGTGTCCTGGTTCGCTTTCTAAATCTATTGTGCCACCCAGCGCTTGAGTGACCAAATTATAGACTAAGTGCAAACCAAGGCCGCTACCCCCTTCACCGCGTTTAGTGGTTATAAAGGGATCAAAGACTTTGGTGCGGATGGATTTATCTATACCAACGCCATCATCTTGATAGCATATATTGAGCTGTCCGCTAAGTGACATAATGGTGATCGTGATAGTACCTTCATCTCTACCTTCAAAACCATGTATCACCGAGTTTAAAATAAGATTGATCAGTATCTGGTTGATTGGCCCAGGTTTACTGGTGACAGATAGATCTTCTGGACAGTTTATTTCAATTTTATAAGGAATATTTTTAAGTTGTGGCTTGAGCGTCAACAACACTTCATTGAGTAATTGGTTGACATTAAAGAAGCGATCATTTTCATTTGATTGATCAACGGCGACCTTTTTAAAGCTAGAGATCAGATCGGCTGCGCGGTTAAGGTTACGATAAATAATACCGACATTTTCAAGTCCATCATTGAGAAATTTTTTCAGTTGGCTTGATTTTAAGGTTTTATCTTCAAATGCGGTCTTAATTTCATCTAAACGGTCAGAAAGTAAAGTAGAGGCTGTTACACCTAATCCGATGGGGGTATTTACTTCGTGAGCAACACCGGCAACCATATCACCCAATGAGGCCATTTTTTCACTTTCTACTAGTTGGCCTTGGAATTGATGAAGTTTTTCTAAGGTTGATAATAATTCTTGGTTTGATTCTTTTAACGCGTCAGTCCTTTTATTGACTTTATCTTCGAGTTCGTGATTTAACCTCAATATTTGCTGCTCGGCGTTGTCCTGCTTAATTATATGCTTTTCGATACGGTTAAGCATGATATTAATATTGCGCGCTAAAATATCAACATCTTGATACGGCATGGGGTCACATCGCATCCCGTAATCTTTTAATTGTGATAGCTTTTGGATGGTTTCAGTTAAACTTTTAATCGGTGTCGTTATAGTGCGATCTAGTTTAGACGTCAGTAGAAAAGACAGTAACAGCGTAATTGAGATAACCATTGCGGCTATGACCATGATTTGTTTAATTAGCTCATCTATTTCTTTTAAACTGGATTGAATATAGATGTAACCCAATACCCGCTCATTATCGCGGATCGGGACGATCATTTCTAAAAAATTTGGCTGATAACGCGTGGATTGCAGCGCTTGCAATTCATTTATTTTATCAGCAATGGCGGGAAAGTTATTGTTGCGATTGTAGCTGGTGAAAAAACCAATTTTGTCAGCGCTCTCTTGAGCATTATATATATGAACGTAGTTAATATATGGAACAAAGGAGAGCGTCGACAATGCTTCGTTGAGCGTGTCGTGATCATCATTTTTCAGCGGTTCAATACTGTACTTAGCAATTATGTTAGTCCATTGAATGGTACTTGCTTCAATTTGCTTTTTGGTGGCATCAATAAAGGTAAATGCGATAAACACAATGCTGCAGATTAAAATTGTCGAAATAAAGCCACTGATCATAATCAGTAATGAACGACGAATAGTGTTTATTTTATGTGTTGATGTCATTTAGAGTGTATTGACCAAAAAGGTTATCCTTGTTACTACCTTGATAATTGTTGAAAATTAGTGATATTTCAACTATTCATTGTTAAAAAACAAAATTGTAGGGCTTTATGTGTAAATAACATGCAAATTTTGCCCAATTAAGGCGTTAAGTTATTTTGCTTACTTTGCATTGATAGAGGGTAAAGCCATTTTCTTTAGTGAGTACTTTGGTTTTTCCTATCGCTTTTTCCATGATGGGTAAATACTGTAAAAAACTGTTGGCGACAATAGTAATTGAACCATGTTTATTGATGTACTTTTTAATACCACCAAGAAAGCTTTCGGTAGCCTCATAGTTAGTTTTTACTCCCTGATGAAAGGGCGGATTAGAGACAATATGATCATATTTTTCATTAAGGTTTGACAAGCTATCGGAGGCAATACATTTGCCCGTTAAGTTATTTATTTTAAGTGTTTCTTCTGCGGATTTTAACGCCAATGCACTGACATCTAGCAGGGACAGCTCAAGTGAGGCATTTTTCTTCCCTAAATAACAGGCAATGACACCAGCACCACAACCAAAATCTAATAGCTTTCCTGTCATCTCATTAGATAAATTACGCAACAATAGCTCAGTACCTTTATCTAATCCATCGAGACTAAATACCCCTGGTAATGAGGCTATTTTTAATTCAACATCGTCAATTTTTACTGAATAATAGCTATACCAATCGTCAAGGGAAAAGCTATTATTTACTTGTTTAAATTGTCCTGAAAATAGCATGCAGTGCCTTGCAGAGTCTATCTTCTGATAGTGTTCAACAAAATCAACAAGCAATTTAGGGGAAGACTTGATACCACTATTTTTTTCACCGACCAATAAAAGCTGAGCATCTTTTTCCAGATATGGCGTTAACATCGCCAAGGTGAAAGTCAGTTCTGCTTTACTTTTAGGAAAAGACATTATCACCAGATCATGACTAAGATCGCTGGAGTATTGTGCCGAAAAATTGAATGTCGCTTGGTGTTCATAGTTATGACTGAGTGTTTGATGCACAGAAAAATTGGTATTAAAGCAGGTGATTTTACTCTCAGGATAGAGTGAGAAGTATTCACTTAAAAAGTTGTCGGCAGATAAATTAACCAGCAAAGGGTGCTTTGCGGTGAGCAAGTCGCTATTGCGTAATAAAACTTGGCTGATATTGCTTAATGACATTGGTTTACCTGTAGTCTTTAGCTTGGTGCTAATTGGATTGGCTAAGACGCCGCATATGATTGGTATTATTATAAAAATTTGTTAATGGTTTGTGCAACAGCAATTACATTATGTCATAATATTGCCTATTCTACGTGAATAAATAAATTTGACCAGTGAGATTATTATTGAACTTATCAGTTAGTAAGTACTTGCTCATACAGTATCCACGAAATTGTGCTATTGGTTATGTATATAATCAAGGAGCTGATTATTTTAACTAAAACATTAGCATGGATAGCCGTTAAATGGTTGCAAAGCGACGCGCGCCGATTATTCTTAAAACTTCGTTATAATATCTACGTTGGCTGGCGCAAAAAAAAGCCAATTGCAGAAGTCTATTTATCATTAAATGATCCTTATAGTTACATGCTAGTTCAGGTACTCCCTCTGATGTCGCAGCGCTTTAATGTTGAATTTAAATTATTGCTTTTAAATGACAATATACCCGGGATGGCCGATAACGTTAAGTTATGGCGAGCTTGGGCGTTAAAAGATGCCAATAATATCGCCAAGCAATATGGTTTGAATATTATTGGGAAAATGCCAACGTCAGAAGCATTGCAGACGGGACAACAATTATGGCAATTGAACAAAAAGTCACTGGAAAATGCGATGCAAATATTCCAGCAAACGTGGTTTGATGAATTTGAGGATTATTATCGCTTTTCAACGCCAGTGATCACCCATCAGATTAAAAACCAAATGAGGCAAACGGCGAAAGGCCACTATATGCCCGCGACAATCTATTTTTTTGGTGATTGGTATTGGGGACTCGACCGACTCGATCATTTTGAACAAAGGCTGATAACGCTTAATTTAGCAAAACAATCACCCGCTGAAGCTTATTTTCAAAAAAACACACTGAAGTTAGCCGCGAATGCTCAGCCTAATGCAGAAGAGCATGAGTCAATTGAAGTGTTTGTTTCAATACGCAGTCCATATTCGTATTTGGGGTTCAAACAAGCACAAATGCTAAGTCAGCATTATCAAATCCCCTTGGTAATTAAACCGGTATTACCTATGTTAATGCGAGGGTTGCCGTTACCTGAAATTAAACAGCGCTATATTTTTAGCGATTCGGTTAGAGAAGCAAAATCGCTAGATATACCATTTCATCATTTCACTGATCCGTTAGGTGACGGTGTAATGAATAGCTACCGATTATTTAGTTATGCGGAACATAAAAATAAGGCGGAAGCTTATATTCAGGCAATATTTGAAGCCGTTTACGTTAAGAATATAGATTTGGCGCATCAAGCTAATGTCGAAAGAATATGCCAGCAGCTGGAGCTCGATTATATCGAGGCACTTAAGTATGCCGATGAACATGACTGGCAAAGTTGGGCAGATGAAAATCAACAAGAAGTCACCAATATGAATTTTTGGGGAGTGCCCTGTTTTAGATACAAAAATACCGCCGTTTGGGGCCAAGATAGGCTATGGTTGATAGAAAATGAGGTTGTTGGAGAAACACAAAAAGACTAATAGTGATTTGATCTAATCTTAACGATATAAATATATATAACCGTATAGACGTCTATTGACTTAACCCCTTAAAGGGTGTTTAAATACGCGCCGTCCCTTATTAAATCTAAATTGCTGCATAGCAATTTAGATGAAAGGGCCAGAAGAGGAGCATTAACCAGGTAGTTATCATGAAGAGATCAAACTCTGATGATTGATAATGAGGGGGATTAATGCCGAGACGAAAATGTTTTTGATGACACTTTTGTCGGTTGTTCAGGTTGAATCCTGGCGACTGTCACCTATAGGTGGAGAGCTTCTGGTCTTTGTAAAAGCTGCAGATGTTCTTCTGTTATTCTTCTTTTGCAAATTCCCATAAGTTCTCCGAACATATTGAGTTCGAGAGAAATGAATCTAAATAATAATTTCGATAGTTTATCTCATCAGCCATTGTGGGCAGCATTAATAACGCCATTTAATGTCGATGGGGATGTAGATTTTGAAAGTTTAAAAATTATTGCGACGCAGCAAGCCGACGCTGGAAATGCTTTGTTATTGTTGGGCAGCACGGGTGAAGGTTTAGCCCTTACCAATGATGAGCAGTTTCACATTGTAGATTTTGTTTGCCAACTACAGCTAAACGTACCGCTAATGGTCGCTGTAGGTGGTTACAATTTGACTACACAGGTTGATTGGATCAAACGTTGTAATACCCTGCCTATTCATGCTTACTTGTTAGGCTCACCTATTTATGCCAAACCTGGCCCTGTCGGTCAAACTCAGTGGTTTAGTTGCTTACTCGATACCGCCGATTTTCCATGCATGTTATACAATGTACCCTCACGAAGTGGTGTTTCCATTCCTATTTCAACGCTGCAACAATTGCAAAAACATGCAAATTGCTGGGCGGTCAAAGAAGCAAGCGGTGATATCAATCAGTTTTTAGCGTATCGCGAACATTGCCCCGATGTCGCTTTATACAGCGGTGAAGATGCCATGATGCCATACCTTGCCAATGCAGGCGTTAAAGGACTGGTTTCGGTATGCGCTAACGCTTGGCCAGCGGCCACCCGCTATTATGTTGAGCTGTCGTTACAAGGGCAGACTGATAGTTTATTTCCGCTTTGGCAAAATGCCGTTGATGCCTTGTTTCAAGTGGCAAATCCTATTGCGGTTAAGGTGTTAATGCATGAACAGCAAGTGATCAGTACTCCTGTGCTGCGTCCACCATTAACGCACTTAGAACTAGCTGCAAACAATAGCTTAATTGAAGCAGATCAAAAAATTACACTATGGTTGGCTCAACGCCAATGGCAACGACATGTCGGAGAATAAAATGGATTGGCAAGCAGTACTTGAACAACTCGAAATGGGCACTATTCGAGCGGCGAATCAAGATGAATTAGGGCAATGGCATGCAAATATTGAAGTAAAACAAGCCATATTAGCCGCTTTTAAAGCAGGGGAAAATCGCGAATTTTCAGGGAATTACCAAGGTTTTGTTGATAAGCATAATTTACCTGCTCGTCAATTTAATGTCGCTGATAATGTTCGTTTAGTGCCCGGCGGTTCCTCGGTTCGTCGCGGCGCCTATGTCGCCCCTGGTGTGATCATTATGCCACCGGCCTATATTAATGTCGGTGCATTCGTTGATTCTGGCACTATGGTCGATAGTCATGCGTTAATTGGTTCTTGTGCGCAAATTGGCAAAAATGTCCATGTTTCGGCGGCGGTACAAATTGGTGGTGTATTAGAACCTGTCGGAGCAAGTCCTGTAGTGATAGAAGATGATGCTTTTCTAAGTGCAGGCGTTGTTATTGTTGAAGGTATTGTCGTTAAAAAAGGGGCAGTACTCGCACCAGGTGTAACTTTATCTGCGTCGGTACCGGTGTTTGATTGTGTTAACAATGTGTTGTTAAAACGTGGCGCGCCGATCCCAGAAAGGGCCGTTGTTGTTCCAGGAACTCGTCCGGTAAATTCTGAGTGGGGTAAAGCGCAAGGTTTGAATATGGCCTGTGCCCTGATTGTTAAATATCGCGATGAGCAAAGTGATGCGTCGTTAGAACTTGAAGCATTTTTGCGTTAGTGGGGAAGCAATGAATAATACTCCCTCTTGGTTCGATGACAATGCTCGAACTGAACTGCTTAATCATCGCGGCACATCGCATCATGAAACCGCGTGTTTTGTTTATCAGCTTGATGTGCTGAAAGAGCACTTACTCGCGCTACAGCAACAGGATGTCGTTAAATTATGGTTTGCGGTCAAGGCGAACCCGCTATCAAAAATCATTCAAACTATAGATAGTGCTGGTTTTAATTTTGATGTAGCCAGCGCTGGCGAACTTACTCAAGTGCTTAACCAAGGAGTTTCTGCCGACAGAGTACTAAATACTGGGCCCGCCAAATCTAAAAAACAGTTAAGTTCATTTCTTTCTCAGGGGGTGGATACCTTTGTCATTGAAAGCTTGAACCAGTTAACCTGGTTAAATGAGGCGGCAACGGAGCAGAACAAGACGCCTACGGTGTTACTAAGAGTGCAATTGCAATGGCCTGAAGGAGAGAAGAATCCTTTGGGGGGAAATAGTTTGACTCCTTTTGGCTTATCGACTCAAGAATGGCAAAAAATTAATGTTGATGATTATCATGCGCTAAATATTTGTGGCCTACATATTTTTCAATGGGGCAACATGCTCAGTAATGAAAAAATGTTTTCACTATGGTCACAGATGATAGACCCCTTAATGACGCTTGCAAACGATGTTGGTATGACGCTGCGTATTTTGGATCTCGGCGGTGGTTTAGGGATTGATTATCTCCAGCAAGGGCAGACGTTGTCTTGGTCGCAAATTATTGATGATTTGGACAGTATTAAACGTACCGCTGGCGTAGACGAATTATGGTTAGAGCTTGGTCGGTACGCGGTTGCACAGTGTGGCTATTATCTGACTTCTGTCGTTGATAGAAAAACCAATTTTGGCACTGAGCAGTTAGTGTTGGCAGCAGGTATTAATCATTTATTAAGACCCGCAATAACAGAGCAGCCGTTTCCTGTCACTATGCTGCGACATTCAGAGCATCAACATCAGCTGTTTGATCTGCATGGCCCGCTGTGCACCAGTTTAGATAAGTTAGGGCAAATGTCATTGCCCAACGATATTAGTGTTGGCGATATGTTGGTGTTTGGCTATTGCGGCGCGTATGGCTTTACCGAAAGTATGCCTTTCTTTTTATGCCATGAAATTGCCTCGGAATATATTTTCAGTAATGGAGAGATTTCGCCTGTCAGAGCAGCAAAGCCTGCGTCGTGGTATTTGGTTTAAGTTGGGTGTAAGTACCAACTTTTGTTGAGCCGATAATAATGAATATAGATATGAGTATGAAAACAGAATTTACCAAAGAAATAATGCACGTTGGAGAAATGGCAAGCGGCGCTGCATTAACCGTCCCTGTTTATCGATTAAAGGGGCTTGGCCAAGGACCTAATGTATATATTCAGGCCAATATGCATGGTGCTGAAGTGCAGGGTAATGCGGTGATTTTTCAATTATTAGAATCCTTGCGCGCAGAATCGTTAAATGGTGATATTACTCTTGTCCCTTATGCGAACCCCGTTGCTTGTAATCATAAAAATGGTGAATATACATTAGGTCGTTTTGATCCCATTACAGGGGTGAATTGGAACCGCATGTATCATTTTGATGCCGAGGTCATTCCTGCGTTTGCGCAACAATATAAAGATTCGAGTAACGAGGATATTAAAAAGGCGTTTAACGTATTACTGTTAAACGAAATAGATCAAAAACTTGACCATAATATTTTTGGTTTAACAACCGGGCAGCGTATCGCGTATCAATTGCAACGCATGGCTCATCAAGCCGATTTGGTGCTTGATCTACACACTGGTCCCATTTCCAGTAAACATTTATATTGCCCAGAATATGCGCTTAATAGTGCGCATTACTTTGATATTCCCCATACCATTATTATCCCTAATGCGTTTGATGGCGCGATGGATGAAGCGACATTTTGTCCGTGGTGGACCTTACAAGAGCAGTTAGCTGCGCTTGGTAAAGAATTTAACCATAACAAGGAGAGTTTCACGGTAGAACTTGGCTCTCAAGAGCAGATCGATCTTGATGTTGCCCATCAAGATGCAATGAGTATTTTAAGTTACTTACAGTATAAAGAGGTGCTCGGTAGTGGACAACATCACCCGCAAAAAATGGTGCGTTATGGCTGTTACTTAAAAGATTATAAAGCGTTTTATTCGCCTATGGGGGGGATGGTAGATTATCTGGCTGAATTTGGTCAACCACTGGCTGCGGGTCAACCATTGGCGCGGATATTACGTATGGATAATTATGGCGATGGTGATCCACTGCACTACTTGTCGCTGGAGCACGATGTGTTACCTATCCTACATTTTGCATCGGCGAGTGTTAATCAAGGTACTGAATTATATAAGGTATTTAGTAAGTTCTTTGTTTTATAATCATTGAGGATGCTAGTGATATACAAGGGCAGGATAAGCCTATTTAGCTTATCCTTTGCTCAAAGTAACTAGGTTAAACGAATACCATCTTTTTCTATGGCAATTTTGCCCTTTTTAAGCAGGTTGCCCACTGTGGCTTTAAAGGTTTTTTTACTCACGCCCAAGGTTCTTTTGATTAACTCGGGAGAACTTTTGTCGTTCAGGGAGCTAAAGCCATTATTGTCGGATAAGTGCGCGAGCAATTTATCACTAAAGTCGATAACTTTACCTTTACCGGCACGGCTTAGTGTTAAATCTATTCTGCCATCGGGGCGTACTTGTTTAATATAGCCAGTTATTTGTTTGCCGATGCGCAGCGGCTGAAATATTTCGTTGTCGTACAGCAACCCCCAATGTGAGTTATTGATAATGGCCTTGAAACCTAAATCGGTTTTTCCACCAATAACCAAGTCAACTTTGTCACCTTCTTGATATTCGGCAGGCCAAATGTCGATATATTTATCTAATTTACTGGAGGCAGCAATACGCTCTGTTTGCGTATCTAGATAAATGCGCACGAGATAATATTTACCGAGTTCCATCTTCGTATGTTGTTGGTTGTAAGGAACTAATAAATCTTTTTTTAAGCCCCAATCAAGAAAAGCGCCCATTTTATTAACTTGTACGACTTTTAACGAAACAAACTCATCTACTTGACCATAGGCTTTTTCAGTCGTCGCCACTAAGCGGTCGGCGGAATCGGCATATATAAACACGTCGATGTGATCATCAATTTGGCAATTATCAGGCAGATATCGGTTGGGCAGGAGAATCTCCCCCAATTCGTCTGCATTTAAGTAAGCACCATTATCGGTTAGTGCGATAATGGGGAGAGTGTTGTATTTGCCTATATTCGCCATATTGTTATGAGATCATGCGCTAAAAGGATGGATGAGGTTATTATACGTTACTTTTTATGAATTTTTTGACGATTTTACGTAAATCGATATCAACGCTTAGTCGAATGAAAGAAATCTATGGTAATGGCTTGATTTCTTCCGTTATTTTTAGCTTGATATAAGGCATCATCCGCGGCCCTAATAATGGCTTTAGGGGTTAGATTTTTGTTATTTTTTTCGTTATAAGAAACCACGCAGGCGCCTAAACTAACCGTTACATAAGGAGCTGTTTCCGAGTTAGGATGAGGCAGGTTTAATGTAGCGAAGGATTGTAGTATTTCGTCAAGCTTGTCGGCGAGATTATCTTTGTCGATATCGCCATACAGCATAATAAACTCTTCACCACCATAGCGCGCGCACATATCATTGGTTCTTTTAAAGTGAGCATTCAGTGTGTGTGCCACTTGTATCAAAGCGTTGTCGCCTGCTATGTGTCCTAAGCTATCGTTGTATTGTTTGAAATGGTCAACATCAGCCAGAATGACCGTAAAACTTAATTTTTGCCGAATAAAAAGTTGGCAGTACTGCTCCAAGTGTTGCTCAAACCCTCTACGGTTAGTGATATTGGTGAGCATATCGACATATACTTGTTGACTGAGCAGTTCGTTTTGACGTTGTACGGTAAACATTAACGCATTGAAATGTTTAGAAACGTTAATCAATTCATCGATGTGGCTATTTTCGTCCAACGCGATAAAATTATTGTTTTCATCCATGGTTTTTATTTGGTAAGCCAACTTTTTCACTGGACGGACAATAATATGAGAAATAAACGTGTAGACGACAAAAATAAGCAGGGTTAACAACAATATAAAAATAAAACTTTGTTTGTCTAGTATTGGCGGAACGCTGCTGTTAGCGTGGTTAATGGTGAGTATCGACAGTGGAGCGCCATTAATGTCTCGAATATAAAGTTGGGTTGAAGGCGTAACTGTATTTTTTTTAGGGGCATCAAGCCAGTTGTTAATGGCTAAGGTATTGTTGAGCGGAGTAACATCCTCTATTTTAATTGCTGTTAACGTATAATCAGACAATTCACTCACAATACTTTTATCAAAGAGCCTAACGAATATCAGTAAACCGTGATCGTCTCCACTTTTATCTGAGCGTCTTATTTCAGTGGCACTCATAATCGCCGGACCATATTTAGTTGCGATGACTCCCGTAAGCGCTCCAATTTTTTGATTATTGTCTTTCAGCTGAGACAGCGATTTTATTTTAGAAAACTGCTCGGGTTTATAAAACTCAAAGTTAAGTGGTTTGTTCTTTTTATAGTCGTAACCTTTAGCATACATTAATTCGAATTTTTGATTGAAAATAAACACTCCGTCTATTTCTAAGCTGATAAAGGTATTGGCAGGAAAATTTTCTTTGATGTAGGCCGGAGCCTTACCTTCAATAAAGTCATAAGTAGCATCCCATACCGAATAATCATAATTAATGGCGGCCAAGGCTCTAAATATTTTTTTAGCGGCATAGCTTAAGGTAACCAATTCGCGTTGAGCAAATTGCGCTATGGTAGCTTCAAGCTGAGGACGCTCGATAAAAACTCGGTAACCAACGACCGCACTGGTAAAAAGCAAAAAAATGAGCGCGAATATGCGCAACTGTAATTGATTAAATGTTAAAGCTTTCATACATCTAGTATTAATCAGTATCGAATAAATACCTAGTGATGATGCAATTAATTTTTAGAATGCGTGAGAATAAGGTGTGTCGAAATGCGTTAAAGCGACTTAACTAAGCATGTTATTATGCTTGGTTTTAATATACTCACTATGTCGTAAATGCAATAAATCAGCTATTTTTCTGATGATATGCTCTTCAATTACCGCTAATTCACCATCAGCATAGGCAATTTTCCATAATAATTCGACGATTTTAATGCGTTCATTTAACGTATAGTTTCGATTTATTTTAGACGTGAATTGGTAAAAATCGGTTGCGTGAACGCTAAGCTGTGTCGCTGTTTCAATAATGCTGTTAACTTCATCTGCAGAAATAGTAAATTGCTGAACTAATATCTCGGCAATTTTTTCTTGCTCAGCCTGAGTCAATTCACCATCGGCTCTCATAACTTCGCACAGCAAAACCGCACAGGCTATTTCAAGTGACACATCATCATGAGATTGAGATGAATTATCTTCAGCTAATGTTTTAAAAAAAATACTTAACCTTGTTAGCATAACTGCGCTCTTTAACTAGAAAAAACTACACACTATTGTTTAATGTTCTGCGTGATAACACAAGCATCATTCCAGACGATTTAATTACAAATTGTGTCTGAGTAACATCGGTAAAGTTAAGTTTACTTGCAATTATGGTTGTTGCTTATTACTATCTAAAACAAAAAGACAGCGTTGTCATTTTGTGCGTTCAATATGCAATTGCATTTAAATAGGTTAAAAAAATAATGAGTACTAGTGAAGAACTTCAAGTTGTGTCGCAAAGGAAAAAGAGTACTAGATTACTGTCAATTGATGCACTACGTGGGTTCGACATGATATGGATTTTAGGGGCTGAAGGGGTCTTTGCGGCATTATTCGTATTAACGGGACATTCATACTTTGAGATTGTCGCTGGTCAAATGGAACACAGCACTTGGCATGGTTTTACCGCCTATGATTTGATTTTCCCATTATTTATATTTTTGTCTGGCGTTAGTATTGGATTGAGTAGTAAACCTTTTGGTTCTTATGACAAAACAAGTCGTAAAAATAAACATTTAAGCGCATTAAAAAGGCTGGTTTTACTGTGTGGATTAGGCATTGTATATAATCATGGTTGGGGAGCAGGGATACCTATGTCGTTGGACGAAATACGTTTTGCCAGTGTACTTGGGCGTATTGGTATTGCTTGGTATGTCACAACATTAATAGTTTGGTACTGCCGTGCGAGCATGCAGTGGTGGATCGTATGTTCATTACTCATTGGCTACTGGATATTGCTGGCCTTCGTAAGTATAGAAGGCTTTGGCGCTGGCAACTATTCAAGTACAGGGGCGCTTAATGTGTGGTTTGATCAAGCATTGCTACCGGGTATTCACTATCAACATTTACCTATAGATCCTGAAGGACTGTTATCTAATATGACGTCTATCGTTAATGCCTTAGTTGGTGCATTTGTGGGTCGACACATAGTGAAATTAAGCCATGTTCCGATAAGGTTGTTGAGGCACTTATTACTCGCAGCACTGGCGTTTTTATGCGTCGGTTATACTTGGGGGCAAATTTTTCCGATTAATAAAACCTTGTGGACCAGCTCTTTCGTGTTAATCACTTTAGGGTATAGTTTGGCGCTGTTGTGTGTTTTTTACTATCTTATCGATGTTTTAAAAATTCAACGTGTAGCAAAAATATTGGCGGTGATAGGCACAAATTCGATTGTTGCCTACCTAGGTACCAGCCTAGTTAATTGGTCATATACCTCAACAGCGATCTTTGGTGGCGTGATCACTGCTTTTCCTCTGTCTTATCAGCAATTAATGGCAGTGGTTTTTATGGTATTAGTGCAATGGCTAGTTTTATATTGGTTATATAATCGAAAAATTTTTATAAAAGTTTAAAAAGTGGTGAAAAAGACCAAGTTAAATTTTATGGTTAATTTTAATCGCTGCTAAATAATCTAAACAGCCAAGTAAGCCATTAATTTAACTAGCTGTTTTTAATGTATTTTTACCCCCTTAACTTATTTTTTTTATTTGATTTCGCATTTCGGCTCAATTTTTGTAACAAGCGTTTACAACTTTTTTAAAAGTCAGGGTACCTTTTTAGGTATCCTACCCAACAATTTAATTATTGTTACGTTTAATTACATATTATTGAGGAATTTACGGTGGCACGGAAAAAACAAATAATTATCCCTATTGCAATTTTAGCGGCTGGCATCGCACTTTTTGCGGCTTTTTCTAGTATGAAGAAACCACCAGAAGAGAAGGCAAAAGTTGATAATACTCCTATTGTTGCGGTTGAGCCGATAATCGTAGCACCAATGACCTTAACCGTAGAATCTTATGGGGTGGTCACTCCAAAATATGAAACTGATTTGGTTGCGCAAGTCAGTGGTGCAATTGTCGAACTTGATGACGCTTTTGTTCGAGGCGGATTTGTTAAGGAAGGTCAATTGTTAGCTCGAATAGACCCCAATGATTATGAAGCGGCGCTCATAGACGCTCAAGCGAATATGGCTTCTGCCCGGGCCTCGTTAGAACAAGAACAAGCTCAAGGTAAAGTGGCGGCGAGAGAATGGAAGCAAATTACTGATACTTCACCAACAGAACTTAGTTTACGTAAACCTCAACTTGCCCAAGAGCTAGCACGAGTTAAAGCAGCGCAAGCCTCGGTATTAAGAGCAAAACGCAATTTGGAGCGCACCGAGATTCGAGCCCCGTACGATGCCATGATTGACAGTCGCAATGTTGGCTTAGGCTCTTTTGTTGGTACTGGTAGCCCAATAGGTAAGTTATTAGGTACTGCAATTGCCGAAGTAAGATTACCTGTTGCCGACAATCATCTGCAATTTTTACACGCCCAAGGTGTAGACGCCAATGTTACATTAAAAGGCACATTTGCTGGTCAAACAATGCAATGGCAGGCGAGTATAGCGCGTAGCGAAGGAGTTATTGATGATAAAAGCCGTATGAGCTATCTGGTGGCCCAAATTCGTGATCCTTATGTTTTATCAAATGATAATGCTGAGCGCACGCCGTTACGTTTTGGCTCATACGTTAATGCCGACATTTTAGGTATTGAAATTCCCTCAGCAACTTCAATTCCGCGTCATTTAGTGGTCAACAATAAAATAGCCTTATTAGATGCTGACTCTAAACTTCGTTACGTCGATATCGAAGTCGTTCGTCAAAATGGCGCGAATGTTATCGTATCAAGCGGCTTAACAAGTGGTGACCAAATGATCACCTCAGCACTTGATTACCCTGTTGACGGGATGAAATTAGCGTTGCCTGAAGATGTACAAGTAGATGATGACAATTCAGCGACCCCTGAAACGCAAATTGCTAGCGTTAAGGACTAGATGATGGAAGATACCAATAAAGGTTTAATCGCGTGGTTTGCGCGTAATAGTGTTGCAGCAAACTTACTGATGATATTCATTATCGTCGGTGGTTTTTTAACGGCACAAACAATCAATAAACAAATGTTTCCGCAATTTAAAAGTGATTGGATTTCATTTAATGCCCCTTATCCAGGTGCAGCACCTCAAGAGGTGGAAGAAGGCATCACCATAAAAATAGAAGAAGCATTAGAAACAGTACAAGGCCTAAAAAGGGTAATTACTTATTCCAATCGTAATAACTCTTCTGGTTGGTTTCAGGTTGATGAAAGCTATGATCCACAAATTGTGCTCGAAGAAGTTAAATCTCAAATTGATTCGATAGCAAGCTTTCCTGACGGAATGGAACGTCCACGTGTAGAACGTGAAAAATTCCGCCAAGAAGTTATGTATATCAGTCTTTATGGTGATTTAAGTAATGCTGAGTTAAAAGAATTAGGCCGTAAAATTCATGATGAAATTCAGCAATTACCCTTGGTAAATGTCTCTGAATTTTACAGCGGTTTAAATTATGAAATTTCGGTTGAAGTCAGCAAAGACAAATTGCGTGAATACGGACTCAGTTTTAAAGATGTTGCTCAAGCCGTTCGCAATTATTCACGTAACATGTCAGCAGGACAAATACGCTCTGAAAATGGCTATATCAACCTACGCGTAGAAAATCAGGCCTATCGTGGTCATGAGTTTGAGCGAATTCCACTATTGACCCTAGCTGATGGCACAAAAGTATTACTAGGTGAAGTGGCCACCGTTATCGACGGTTTTCAAGAAGGGTTACAGTACTCTAAATTTAACGGCAAAAATTCAGCGACATTTTTCATTGGCGCTGCTGATAATCAAAGTATTACCGATGTCGCTAAAGTGGTTAACCAGTATGTAGATGATAAATCAAAAATGTTACCTAAAGGGGTGAAGTTAGAGCCTTGGGTCGACATGACCTACTATCTTGAAGGTCGCTTAAACATGATGCTAGACAACATGAAAAGCGGTGCGGTGTTAGTATTCTTAATTCTAGCTTTGTTCTTACGCGTTCGTCTTGCTTTTTGGGTAATGATGGGTTTGCCAGTGTGCTTTTTAGGGACTTTATTGGTAATGCCGATGGAGTTTGTTAACGTCACCATCAACATTACTAGTTTATTTGCCTTTATTTTGGTTCTCGGAATAGTGGTTGATGATGCCATTGTTATGGGGGAAAGTGCCCATGCCGAAACCGAAGAGCACGGTCATACCACAGAGAACGTTATTCGCGGTGTTAAACGAGTTGCTTTGCCGGCAACATTTGGGGTGTTAACCACTATTGCAGCCTTTGTACCGTTTGTTATTGACGATGGCCCGTCATCGGCTTTTGGTAAATCGATTGGTTTTGTGGTGATTTTCTGTCTGATATTTTCTTTAATAGAATCAAAGTTAATCTTGCCTGCACATTTAGCGAAAATGAAGGTTAAAGTGTTTAACCCGAAGAACCCATTAGATGTATTACGACTCAAAATTGATAATGCCTTAACCCGCTTTATCGAAAATATTTATCGCCCAGCATTGCATAAATGTATTGAGTATCGTTATGGCGTTTTAATGTCATTCATTAGTGTTTTATTGATCAGTGCGGGTATGTTTGCCGGTGGTTTAGTGCGCTTTGTTGGTCAACCCAAAATCCCTCATGATTTTCCTCGAGTGTCTATAGAAATGAATGTTGATGCCTCTGAAAAATCGACTTTAGATACTATTTTGGTGATTGAAAATATCCTTAAAAGTGTAGATAAAAAAATTGAGCAAGAACAAGGTAAATCAATGATTGCTGATATGCAGGTTGATTTACGCAGCAGAACCGATGCACGTGTAATGGTGAAGTTAGTCGAACCAGAAAACCGGGTGATGAACACCTTTCAGTTAGCGGATTTGTGGCGTAAAGCCATTCCGACTTTACCTGGGGTAAAATCTTTATCGATTGACGATAACCTCTTTGGTGGTGGCCGTGAAAATGGCGATATTGCCTTCAGACTGGAAAGCCAAGATGATAAGCAGTTGATGCTGGCGGCGAAAGAACTGAAAGCCAAACTTAACTCGTTAAAAGGAGTTGGTGATGTTAATGACAGCCGCCAAACCAGCGCTAAAGAAGTACAGTTCACGTTAAAACCATTAGCATATAGTTTAGGGCTGACATTGTCTGATGTTGCTTCACAAGTAGGATACAGCTTTTATGGTTTAGAAGCGCAACGTATTTTACGTGATACTGAAGAAGTGAAAGTGATGGTTCGTTATCCGCTTGCACAACGCAGTTCGATAGGCCATGTTGATGATGTCATGATCCAAGCACCTAATGGTGCCGAGCTGCCGTTGTCTGAACTTGCCGAGATCCATTTAACCGAGGGTGTTACTCGTATTCGTCGAGAAGATGGCAACCGAACCATTAATGTTTGGGGAAGTGTTGACGCCGATCAAGTTGAACCTTTTGAAGTGGCAAAAGATATTCGCGATAACTATATTCCGCAATTATTAAGACAGTATCCGTTAGTGCGCAGTGAAGTATCGGGGCGTATTCAGGAAGAGTTAGAAAGTGCGGATAGTCAAATGCGTGATTTCGTGGTCTCGTTGATGGTTATATTTTCGCTACTCGCTATTCCATTGCGCTCATACTCTCAGCCGCTGATGATAATGTCAGTTATTCCATTTGGGGTGATCGGTTCCGTTATCGGACATATGATACTCGGCATGGATTTAAATGCGTTGTCAGTTTTTGGTATTATCGCGGTAGCTGGGGTGGTGGTTAACGACTCGCTGGTGATGGTGGATTACGTAAACAATGCACGTAAATCGGGTATCCCGTTAAAAGAGGCGGTGAATCACGCAGGTTGTAAACGCTTTCGAGCGATAATGCTTACGTCTGTGACGACCTTTATCGGGTTGGTTCCGATTGTCTTTTTTGAAACCAGTATGCAGGCACAAATTGTTATACCAATGGCGGTTTCATTATCATTTGGCGTCTTATTTGCTACTGTTGTTACTTTGGTATTGATCCCAAGTCTATATGTTATTATTGAAGACCTACATGGTATAGTGTCACGCAAGAAAAAGGCTAAGTCGGCTTTAAATATCGATAGTGGCGATGTTGTTAGTAACGTCTAATCTTTGATGTCGATGAATAAAAAAAACGGAGCCTTTAGCTCCGTTTTTTTTATTCAGTTTTTGTATGATGTTTAACAATGAATTAGACGTGTCTCGAATTTATACCGGTAATCAATATTATTTTACGCCTAGCTCTCTTAGGCGCTCAAGCAAATAACTGGCTTGAGTATGTTTTTCTGATAACACCACTTCGCTGCGTGGATGCAAAAATAACGGCAGCGAAATACGCGATTTTTCACTGCCTTTACCGCTGGGGTTGATCACTCGGTGACTAGTCGAAGGGAAATAGCCGCCTGAGGCCTCTTGGAGCATATCGCCAATATTGATAATTAAGTTACCAAAATCTGAAGGTACATCTAACCATTCGCCATTTTTACGTTGCACTTGTAATCCTGGTTCATTTGACGCCGGTAATATAGTTAACAAATTAATGTCTTCATGAGCCGCCGCGCGCACAGCCCCTGGCTCCTCATCCCCCGTTAATGGTGGATAATGTAATATTCGCAGCAGGGTATTTGGCGTATCTTTTATCATGTGAGATAACGGTTCTGAATATTTTTTCGCAACTTCTGCTGGGCTGTGTTTTTCAACCCAATCAAGGAGCTCAGCGGCAAGCATAGAAGTCAGGTGATAGTACTCAAGAATTTCATCTTTTAGCTCAACAGGAATGCGTCCCCAAGGATAAACGTGAAAATACTCTTTAATATCTTTTTTGCTGTGACCTTTCGCTGTTTCTGATATTTCGGGGGCAAAGTAACCATCTTGTTTTTGCGGATCGAATGTAAATGCATTTTTGTCGTCAGTAAGAAAAAAGGCATGCCAATTGCGATAAATAGACTCAACTAATGCTTGCTTGATCGGATGATTAATTAATACGCCGAATCCAGTTTCGCGTAAACTCTCAACAAACCGTTGTGGGGCGTCTTCTGCGGTATAATCGACGATTTGAACTTGCATGGTAATCTCTGTGCGTTAAAAAATAATGGGAGGATTTTACGCCCTTCTAAATATTGTTCAACTACTTGTGAATATCATGATACTTTCTGACTATTGTCAATATTTATAGCGCTAAAGCTACCTTGAGTGAAAAGCGATGACTATAATGCCTTGATAAGGGCTCTCAAATTATCTTCATAAGTGAATCATAATAATGAAAAAAAATCTCGGAATACTAATTTTTGCTTTAACCACTATCTCAGGTTGTGCAAGTCAGGAAAATGCCTGTGAAGATATTACTCTCGCCTCAGAACAGATAAAAGAATGTCAATTATTGCAAAAGCAAATCACCAATGCCAAAGGTAAACCTATTATTCGTACTGAATTGGAAAGGCGATATCAGCAAGATTGTGTAGATGTTCGCTATTATCGCGATGCTCAACAAGAGGCCATTTGTGGGAATAAAAAAAGTGTCGAACAAATCAAGAAAGAGGCTTTAGTGCAAAGCAAAAAATAGACGTTTAGATAATTTGGTCATTATCAGCGTGAATTACTCATTGGTAGTATTTGACTGGATATTTATGTCATAACGCGTCATTATGCTTATAACTGTATTTTAAATAGTGTAAGTTTTAGCGCTTGGTATGACTGAATTATCAAAGAAATTCAATAATAAAGAGCAAGATAGTAGTACTGAACTCGCCAAGAATGCCATCCTACTATTAGAAAAATATAACGCGTTAAATGAGCGTTATAATGCATTATTCAAACTTAATCAGCTGGCAAATGATTGTGTAGATATCCGTAGGTTTTACGCCCAAGTACATCAATCTATTAGTTCGTTAATGCTGGCCGAGAATTTTTATATCGTCATGTATGATCAGACATACTCGACATTAGAGTTTGTCTATCATATTGACGAAAAAGACGAGACCCCCCAAGGGATTATTCCACTCGAAAAATTTAAAGGCTCGTTAACTAACATCGTTATTCAAACGGGTCGTCCATTACTGGCAACACCAGCAACTATTGTTGAACTACAACAACAAGGTAAATTAGATGACATTGGCACAATCGGTATCGATTGGCTTGGGGTCCCTTTGCTGTCTGAGGGGTTTGTCATTGGTGTTATGGTTGTTCAAAGCTATTCTGAACTAAAACGCTATCAACAGGATGATCTTGAATTATTAAACTTTGCTGCTCAGCACGTAGTGGCGACAATGGCGAGGTTACAAGACCGAGAACGGCTACAAAATGCGGTTGAGTCACGCACTAAAGAATTAATGCAGCAAATACGAGATCGTGAAAAATCTGAGTTATTGCAAGAGTCATTATTTCGCATTTCCGAGCTCACTAACGATGTCAATATTGATATCAATAAGTTCTATAGCAAAGTACACAACATTGTTGGTCAGTTAATTAACGCGGCCAATTTTTATATTGCAAAATATGATCCCGAAAGTGAAATTTTATCTTTTGTTTATTTTCAAGATCAAAATTCAACCAATCTAGTGAAAGACTTCCAACCGAGAAAGTTATCGAATCGATATACTGAATTAGTTATTCATAGTGGTGAAACCTTGTTGTTGAGTCATGAGGATATGGTTGCTATGTATGAGAAAGGGGAAAGCGTTAATCCGCATGCCGATACTCATTCATGGTTGGGGGTGCCTTTAAAAAGCTCTAACGAGATATTAGGGGCAATGGTGATCCAAAGTTACCAAAAAAATACTGAGTTTACTGAACAAGACGCTGAATTACTCAATTTTGTTTCACAACATGTATCCACTGCAATCAAACGACGTGAAGTAGCCGATTATGAACGACAAGCACATGAATTATTGGAGCAGCAAGTCAAACTGCGTACTGTGGCGTTAGAAGATGAAATTAAACAGCGTAAGCAAGCGGAAGAGTTACTGAGGCATACTGCATCTCATGATAGCTTAACGGGCTTACCTAACCGTTCAGTATTTATAGATTTATTGAATCATGCCATAGCCTGCAATAAACGCCGGCCCGATTTACAATTTGCCATTCTATTTCTAGACTTGGATCGCTTTAAAATGGTCAATGATAGTTTAGGGCATCACGCCGGCGATATCTTATTAAAGATTATTGCTAAAGAACTCACCAATATTGTACGGGATAAGGATACCGTTGCTCGATTAGGCGGCGATGAATTTGTTATTTTGATCGAAGATTTAGAATCGCCGCAAGAAGCGTTTGATATTGCCAAACGCATTACCGAGCTATTGTCATCACCGTTTATTATTGAAAAACAACCCGTCTTTATCGGCACCAGTATCGGGGTGTTATTTAGCGATCAACGCTACGATAGCGCTGATGTAATGCTCCGAGATGCTGATACTGCCATGTATCACGCCAAAGATAATGGCAAAGGGCGCTATGAAGTGTTCGATGATAGTATGCAGGAGAAGGTTCATAATGCGTTAACACTAGAAAATGATATTAGAGAAGCGATTGAACTAAACGAATTTTTGCCTTATTTTCAGCCTATTGTAAAATTATCGAACGATGAAATTGTTGGTTTTGAAGCACTTGCTCGTTGGCCTAGCTACAAGCGAGGCTTTGTTTACCCTGATGATTTTATCCCTATTGCCGAGGAAACGGGGTTAGTGTTGGCAATAGATTTTCAGATTTTAGAAAAATCTTGCCAACAACTTAAAGAGTGGCAAAAACTTCTAAATCGAGATGATTTGTATGTGAGTTGCAATTTGTTTTGTAATCATTTTTTTAGTACCAGTCTGGCGGATGATATCTCAGCAATATTGAAGAGAGTAGGGCTTTCGCCGAAAAATTTAAGAGTTGAATTGACCGAAAGAGCATTGCTAGAAAACAGTGAATTAGTCTTAACCAATATGAAGGCATTGAAACAACTCGGCGTTAAAATATTGCTTGATGACTTTGGTACGGGTTACTCAAGCCTAAGTTACTTACATCGTTTTCCGATCGATGTGTTAAAAATAGATCGTTCTTTCATTAACAATATTCATGATGATGAAAGCCATAGAGCGATTATTAAAACCATCATCGATTTAGCCACTAATTTACGTATGGCAACAGTCGGAGAGGGAATTGAAAACCTTGAAGACGCTCAGTTATTGAGACAAATGGACTGTGTTTATGGTCAAGGCTTTTATTTCTCTAAGCCAATGTCTGCAGAAGAGTGTTTATACTTTATCAATCATTAATAATCGGTTGAGGGCTATAAAACAGGCTTATAGGCAGGTGGTTGCTAAAGAAGATATATGTTCACTAATGGTAGCCACCTTAAGTAAACAGCATTAGTTAATAAAATTGATAAGACAACAGGTTATACTGGAAAAATAATGGATAAAGATAAAAATAATACGATGAACGCCCATGAATATGCCGTGCAAGCCAATGGCTCATTTGCGTTACCTGATGCCTGTTTTAAAGTTAAGTCATTAATGGAGCAAGAAAATTCTACGATAGAAGATTTTGCCAATGTCATTATGGTCGATCCGTCAATGACATCACGCTTATTACAAATTGCGAATAGCGCTATTTATAGTTTTCGCGGTGAAATAAGTACCATTTCGCGGGCTATTACTATTATTGGTACCCAAGCCATCTACAATATGATGCTAGTGGATGTAGCGGCAAGCGCGTTTAAACATTTTTCAAACCAAGCAATAGACCTAAAAAGGTTTTGGAGAATGAGTGTTTTTTGTGGTTTAGCGACCAAAAATTTGGCAATAAAAGCGGGTATACGTGATATTGAACGTCTATTTGTGGCTGGATTATTACAAAACTTTGGTGAATTATTGGTTGCCAAAATAACACCTGAAATCGCTCAACAATGTGAAAAGTATAGCCATGAGTGCTTGCCTTGGCAGTTGCAGCAAGACATATTGGGATACACCTATACGGAAATATCGGCGGAGTTATTGAAGATTTGGCAGATCCCTGAAAAAATCATTTTGCCGATTCGCCACTTTAATGAAGCGAAAAGTATTCAAATCAATAAAGATGTTAAAGTCCTTTATCTTGCCTCACGGTTAGCCTTGGTGGATAGCCATCCAGAAGAGTTTAGCTACGATGAAACCGTTGATGAGTCACTGTGTGCAAGCATAGGTATTACCGCAGACGATTTAACAGAAGCCGCTGAATTTGCTGCCGAAGAAGCGGAAAATATCCTAGCGATAATGGATGCCAAGTTCTTTACCAAAAAATAGCTTAAGGGTTAAAAAATACAGTCAATTATGATGACACTTAAACTACGAAGGCTTTAGTTGTTGGTTTTCTTGTAGTTTTTTTATATTTAATTTATTACTGCAATTAAAATTATACACTTCACCCAATTAATCGCTTTTTCAACACGAGACATTGTTAAAAAAGCCTGCTAGCATCATGCAAATAAAAAACATGCCCAAAAAAAAATTATAACTAAGGACATTTATGAGTGCGCAAAGAGAACATTTTAGTTCCCGAATTGGTTTTATCCTTGCTGCGGCGGGATCGGCAGTTGGTATTGGTAATTTAGTTGGATTTCCTGTTAACGCCGCTAAAAATGGCGGAGGTGCATTTCTTTTAATGTACGCTCTTTTTGTATTTTTTATTTGTTTACCAATAATGATTGCCGAAATGGCGGTTGGTCGTAAAACACAAAAAGAACCAGTCGGTGCATACAAATCGCTGTCAGGTGGTTCTTTGTGGGGTATTGCTGGTTTCTTTGGTGTATTAACACCTTTTATGATTGCCGTATTTTATATGGTGATCACGGTTTGGATTTTTGGCTATATAGCCTTAATAATTACCGGAAATTTAGATTTATTGGCTAATGCTGACTATTTTGGCAGTTTTGTGAAAAATGAATATTTATTTGCGGCTTTGGTAGCGGTTGCAACTATCGTTTATTTTATCTTAGTTGCAGGGGTTAAAGATGGCATAGAAAAAGCGGCAAAGATATTAATGCCGACCTTGTTTATTATGCTGATCTTGATGGTGATTTATGTTTTAACGCTTGATAATGCAATGGCTGGCGTAAAATTCTTTTTGATCCCGGATGTGAGTAAATTAACGCCATCGGTGATTAACGGCGCGTTGTCACAAGCTTTCTTTTCTCTGTCATTAGGCATGGGGATTTTAATTACTTACGGCTCATATATTTCAAATAAAACAGACATAGTGGGGTCGGCAAAATTTGTCGCAATTACCGACACAGCCGTTGCATTTACGGCTGGTTTGATGGTGTTGCCAGCGATATTTTCTTTTGATCCTAGTATCGAACCCGATAAATTGAGTGACAGTGGTGTTGCGCTTATTTTCACCTTTTTACCTAAAATATTTCTCGCTTTGCAAGCCTCTATTGGTTATATCGGTGCCAGTGTATTAGCGGTATTTTTCTTTTTGTTGGTATTCTTCGCTGCAATTACTTCATTGGTATCAATTATAGAAGTGCCGGTATCTTATCTCGTTACTGAAAAGTGTCAAACACGCCAAAAAGCATTAAGAACCTTAATGATGACCGCGGGTATATTGACTATATTTGCTTTAGTTTCCTATGGCATGGTTGACTTTTTTAGTAACTTTATGAGCTATGGTGGCAAAGTTAAACCTTTCTTCGATGTAATAGTGGATGTTTTTTACGATACTATTTTGCCGTTAAATGGGTTCTTGTTATGTGTTTTTGTTAGCTATCGTTGGAAAAAGCACAATTTAACCAAAGAACTATCAGAGGGTAATGAAACGTATGCGGGCTCTTGGGTTGAGAAATATGTGAACTTTTCTTTAGGAACATTTATTCCAGTTATTGTTTTGGGGATCTTTTTAAATACCGTTTCACAAAAGTTTTTCTCGTATAGTTTATTTGGTTTTTAATGCCTAAAAAACGCTACAAGCACTAATAGTAAAGCCGCTAATAGATACCCACTTGGCGGTTTTATTTTATATAAAATATGTAAAGATAAAACGAATTGATGATAGAACATATTCACCTTAACGAATTGACAGAATGCCAGCGACTTTTTCATGGACGTGGACATGCCTACCCTAACCTGTCGCATGTAAATGTTGATTGGTTTGCTCCGGTTATTTTGATCACTTTATACAAAGAAGTTGAAGATACATGGCTGGCAGAGCAGTGTGCTGCGCTGCATCAATTAATTCCCAGCGCGCGTTCTATTCAAGTGCAACGACGTTACCTTAAATTTGCGCCAAGCGAAACATTGCTTGGCGAAGAAATTGAGCATACCAGCGTGGTTGAGCATGGCCTTAATTATCATATTGAGCTTGGTAAAACACAAAATACTGGTCTGTTTTTGGATATGAGTAATGGTCGAAAATGGGTCCAAGAGCATGCCAGCAATAAAAACGTTCTGAATTTGTTTTCCTATACTTGTGCGTTTTCCGTAGCGGCTATTGCTGGAGGAGCCAAACAAGTAATTAACGTTGATTTAAGTAAAGCATCGTTAGCTAAAGGCCGTGAAAATCACCGTTTAAATGCACAGGATACTCGAGCGGTTAAATTTGAGGGAGTCGATATTTTTAAATCTTACGGGCGACTTAAAAAGTATGGCCCTTATGATTTGTTGATTTGCGATCCACCGTCTTTTCAAAAAGGCAGTGTTAATATTGAACGTGATTACAGTAAAATCCTGCGTCGCATTCCTCAACTGGTAAAAGCTGGGGGGCAATTGATGTTGTGCCTAAATTCTCCAGACTTAGATGAAAATTTTCTGTTTACACAAATCGCAACAGAATGTCCTGAGTGTGAATTTGAAACAAAGATTAAGCCTGCTGAAGTATTTAAAGAAGCTCATCAAGGTAAGGGGCTTAAAGTACTTATTTTTACTTATAAGCCGTGAACTGTTTTTCCTTATCACGGCAGCTCAATTCAATAAAGTCTCTAGTTCAGTACCACTCGCGCGGCCAGTAATATTAAAAAGCTACCAGTAATCTTGTCTATGATATGACTGTTAGCGCGAAGTTTATTGATAACTGGGCCTCGGGTTAACCCGAAGGTCACCATTGAATACCACAGTGTGTCTATAATGCCTACGGTTGCGGTCATAATGACTTTTTGTAACCAACCCGCCTCAGCATCGACAAATTGACTAAAGAGCGCGAGAAAGAAAATAGCAAGTTTAGGGTTTAAAAACGCAATGAGAAAGCCGTCACGCCAGCCATTAACTTGAGTGCTTTTGTCGCTGGAGTTTGACGTTAGTTCAATGTTACTTTTCCGGCTTAATAAAGATTTTATTCCTAAATACAGTAAAAATGCTGCACCGGCATATTGAATAAAGGCATATAGCAAAGGAGATTTAACAATAACGATGCCAATACCTGTGGCAGTGATTGCTGCATATAAGGCGACCCCTAAGCCATGACTTATCGCTGTTGCGTAACCCTGAATATGGCCACCATTTAGCGTGTTTTTAACGACTAAGGCTAGGCTTGGACCTGGAGACAGTGCTCCTAAGATGCAGATAACGACTAATGACGCCCATAAATGAAATTCCATTGTTACTCCCTAATTCGAATAAAACTGGCAAATCTTGGCACACCGCGTTGAGTTTTACCAATAAATTTATAGGTAATAGTACTGCCTATGGCGGGTGGATTTGCACGAATTTTGTCACTAAACCCTGAGCCTACTTTAAAAACAATCCCCTCTGTAGTTTTTACCTTCAACGCCCCGAGCATATTTTTATATTTGCCTTTACCAGGCATGTGCTGAATAACAGTAGCCTCAGCGTCTTGATACTGTTTTAGTTTCATTAAAGTGGAGGAGCGACCAATTTTATAGCGTGCGTCTTGGTGATGCAGCATTAACCCTTCGCCCTGTGCATGAACGATAAATGAGAGCTGGTCATATAAAGCGCTTATTGTCGCTAGTTTAAATTGATTGATCACATTTAAGTAGGGAGAGTACGTTTGTTGGCTTACTATTTCCATTTGCCTAACTCGCTCACTAAAGGTGCCTGTATGAAGAGGTAAATCGAAGATCATAAATTTGATCTGTTTCCAGCATTCATATTCGCTAATGATGCGTCGCACACAAGACATAACTTGTTCAAAACTATTGCGTTTTATCCATAACTCTCCATCCATGGCTATCTTGGGCCAATGACGGGTAAACCACTTAGGGGGTGAAAGCGGATTACCTTTTCGAGTATATAAATTTTTACCGTCCCAATATCCTCTTACGCCGTCTAACTTTTCACTGATCCAGTATTGTTGGATATCTTTAGGAGTTGAATATATCGTGGCGAGTTGAATTTCAGGCGCACTAGTTTGAGCAAGGCTAATTGTTGAGAAAAGGGAAATGCAAAGCAGCATGCATAGTATTAAATGAGTATTCATTAGAACATCCTTGTTCTGATGCAAATATTTATCAGTGTTTACAAGTATAGCAGTAAGAACTTCATTATAAGCTACACTGAAAATAATCATGGAATGATCACTATCAAGGATTGATATGAAAACGACAATTTTAACGTGGCTACTATTATCTTTTACCTTCCTGTACGGGGATGCTTTTGCACAAGATAAATGTCAGGCAGAGCTTAATAAGCTTGAGAATATTAAATCTCAACAGCGTCAAGGCAACTCGCTAAAAAAATCAAATAGCTTACGTAAGCAGGAAGAAAGATCGCGAAAAAAATGGTGGCAGTGTAAAAATAATGTCCGCCCACATAAAACGAAACGGTCATTGAAGAAAAATCGACAAGTTGCTAAAAAGGCACCGCTGACCAAAATTAAAAATGCAAAACCTACCTCACCAAATAAGCAAAAACTTAAGCCAATCACTTATCATGCTCTAACGATAACAGCACCTTTTACTGGAGAAAGACAGCAGCAGTGGTTGCGTTACTATAAAATGCCCGAGCAATGTTATCGTCCTAAAACAACTCAAGTGTTCGCTTATTGCGCCGAAAATAAACAAGCGCAACAACGTGAATTTGAACAATTAAATGATGTGGGAGAATTGGCCAATTAATAGCGAAATAATTATTTCTTTCTTATCAATTTATGGCTTTAATTATTCTACCTTATTGTTATAAAAGTGCTTTTATTTTTGGTTCGGTATTTGCTTTACCAATATACGAATGATTTTTTTTGGATGACTTTAAAAGGGTAGATATGCAAAACAGTGTGAAAAAATTGATATTGACATTAACAGGTGGGCTTTTAGTTATTCTGGGCGTGATTTTTATCTTAATACCAGGACCCGCAATTTTGTTTTTGCCTTTGGGATTAGCGTTGTTGAGCCTTGAATATCCTTGGGCAAAAAAGTGTTTGCGTAATTGCCAGCGATGGATGCGAAAAAGTGCAGTAAAGGTGGATCAAAGTATCAGTTGGTTTAAAAGGCGTTATTTATAATGATGCGCAGTTAACAGCAAAACTGCGCATTATCACGTGTTACTGTGCCTGTAGATAGCGAGCTTTTTTAGTGTTGTATTCGTTCACTATAGAGTCCATTACTTCTGGGCAGTATTCCCGTAAGCCACTCAATAACATGTACTTTTTACCATGACCAATAATTTTTTCGTTAGCGGTCAAATCGAATTCCAAACAGGCGTTACCACGTTTACCATCTAAAGATAATGTTGAGCCAGAAAACGCTAAGTTTACTGAGGGAACGTCAAGGGTGTTGAGGTCAATTGACATGCTTTCATACATGACCATAGGTCTTGATGGATTGATCATGACATTTTTTTCTGCCATTAATTTCACTAATATATGTGGGAAGGTGTGGCCAGAAAATTCAACATATGAACGGATCAACGAAGTGATTAACGATTCGTTTTTCGTTTTATCACCAGCTACAGTAACCTGCATATATTCTTTGCCATTATCATCAGTAATGCAGGCTTGTTCAGTAATGTTTTCAGGAAAATTTAACAGCACATCGTTCGAAACCATTCCTGAAAATTTAAATGTCATTTGCTGATGTAATCCTGATTTTGCCAAGACAAGTGAAAATAATAAGTCGCCCGGTACGCAAAAACGTTTGGCATCGACATCATGTAATGGATTGAAATCATCAGCAATTTTTTTAGCAAAGTCACTTGCTTGTTGACGAGAAAAGCTAATTTGCTCTTTCGAGTTATGACAATATTTTTCAATAAACATGGAATGTTGTGTTCACTTACACTAGCTAAAAATCGCGGCATTCTAGCAGGAGTTGCCCTGTAAATCGAAGCCTATCGCACTAAGCAGACCACTAAACGATTGAAACATGCGTATTGATGTTAGCTATGAGAGCGCGCTAATTGCTCTTTTTTATGTTTGGGTAATTGCTTTAGTTGATATTCACGCTGACTGGCGGTTTGTTTTGAGTCAGCCTCTTCTAGATAAGCTAAATTAACCGGACGTCTTGCTCGCGTATACTTTGCCGCCTTTTTATTGCAATGGTTATGTTCATCTAGTCTTCTGTTTATATCAGTGGTTATGCCGGCGTAAAGGCTATTATCAGAACAACGCAATAGATAGACGTACCAAACTGTAGACACGTTAATTCAACTTTAGTTTTATATAATATTGAAGCTAGGTTATCAAAGTTTAGCGTTCACAGGAAAAAGAAATAATCGTCCCAATAACTTTCAGTAATCGTTTAACTTGGGGAATCGAGCATAGCTTATCGGTGTTTTTTTTCATAAGATAGGGCACTTTTCCTAATATATAGACATTATGAGTAATTCAGAAATAGGTGCACTAAGAAAATTAACAGCGCAACTCGATGAAAATGGCAAGGTTCAATATCAAATACCAGTAGGAGAGCAAAGTTTACCGTTAAACGAACATATCGGGAAGCGAGTCACTATTCATTACGCCAGTAAAATCACTTGTAGTCACTGCGGTAAAAATACCAAAAAAAGCTATGCTCAAGGATTTTGTTTTCCCTGCATGCAAAAATTAGCACAATGTGACATGTGCATTATGAAACCAGAAACTTGTCACTATCATTTAGGCACCTGTCGAGAACCGCAATGGGGAGAGCAACACTGTATGGTGCCTCATTATGTCTATTTAGCCAATACATCGGGTATTAAAGTTGGAATTACTCGGCATACGCAATTACCTACGCGATGGATTGATCAGGGGGCAACTCAGGCATTGCCCATTTTTAAAGTGCAATCACGCATTCAGTCTGGTTTAGTAGAAATTGCATTAGCCGAATTTATTGCAGACAAAACCAATTGGCGAGCGATGTTAAAAGGAGCAGGAGATCCGATAGATTTAGTTGCACAAGCACAAGTACTGAAGCCAAGAATAAAAGATAAATTGGCTGATATTGCGTTAAAATATGGCGCCGATGCTGTTGAAGATTTGCAACAATCCATCGTAGATATTCATTTTCCGGTGACCGAGTATTTAAGTAAAATCAGTTCTTTTAACTTAGATAAAACACCGACGGTATCAGGTATTTTACAAGGGATAAAAGGGCAGTATTTGATTTTTGATTCTGGCGTTATCAATATCCGAAAATTTACTTCATACCATGTGAGTGTTGAATTTGGTTAAAATATTTTTGAAATAGGTTATAGCGTCTATACTAAGCGTTATACGGCATTTTTTTTGAATAGTTATAGTTCGTTACATCAGGAATATCTTTTATGAACGCCATAGAATATGCAGAAAAAGCGAGTGAAGTTTTTGTCCTGTCAGATTCATTTATACGTATTAAAGAACTCGTTGATGATGAAGCATCGACAATTGATGATATCGCGGATGTTATCATTCTTGATCCGGCACTAGCGGGTACCATATTAAAATTGGCTAATAGCTCGTTTTTTAACTATCCAGGAAAAATAGACACTATTTCTAAAGCTGTCTTAGTGCTGGGGATCACCGAAGTATATAACCTTGTTATTGCTTACTTTACTACTGAAGCTTTTAAATCCATTGATGCCAGTGCTGATTACTTAGATGATTTTTGGATGCGCAGTGTTGACTGTGCGCTACTTATTAAGTTTTTCGGCTGTCACTTGAAAGTACCTAATGCTGAGCGCCTTTTTATTCTTGGTTTGTTGCACAATCTAGGTGAATTAGTGGTTAAACAGTATTCTCCAGATAAAGTAGTCGAATGTGGCAGTGAAGGCGACTCCGAGCTCCCTTGGGAAAAACAGAGTCGGATATTAGGTTTTACTTATGGGGAATGCACCGCTGAGTTATTAAAATTGTGGCACCTGCCGTATAGTCTGATGGAACCCATTCGTTTTCAAGATGATAGTAATGTTGAATCGATAAGTGTCGAAAGTAATCTTTTATATATTGCTAAGCGAGTGATGTTGACAAATTATATGTACAACAAACATTCATTTTCAGTATTACTTTCTAAAGAGCAGCTAGCTGCACTGGACGTTACTGAAGAGTTGCTAAATGAAGCTGTGACCTTCTGCGACATGGAGAGACTGGGAATTTTATCTTTACTTAATCCCAGCGCTTCAATGATATATTAAGCCCTGCTAGCGTTTCTATCGCGGCTCGGATATTGAAGTCGATGTCTTGAAAATAACAATAGCAGTGCTGACATTAATGTAATAACACTATGATCAGGCTCAGAAACCTTCACAGATGAACTACTATCTGTGTTAAATAATTGATTGGCGTTTACGGATGCTCGAGTGTTGAATTGGGGAGCCTGCCAAGTGAAATCTTCATATTTATGTCCACTTCCCCCAAGCTGTAACGAATAACTAAGTGATGTAGTGTTTGTTTCAGCTACTCCTATACGGATGCTTTCCTGACCAATAGCAAGACCATTGGTGGCAATAAAAGCGCCTTCATATGATATAAACTGAACAACAGAATTGTCGGGATCAACTAAGGCAATTCCATCGTGACCATTTTGAATGGTGCCAAAGTCCAAGTTAATAAATCCAAAGCCATTACTCTGGTTAGTCAGTGTCAGTGAGTCATTAAAAACGTAATGACTATATACTTCGCCGTTATAGCCATTGTACAAATATACTGCCCATCCTTTTAACTCTATGCCCGCAGTGCCTGCCAACTCAATAAACTCGTTTGAGTCTGCGCCGATATTGTCATAATGTATTTCATTAATAAACAGGTTAATGAGAGTCGCGTGATTAGCAAATGATATGAAACTTAGCGCAAGCGTTGTAATAATAAGCAAACGTGCACGTGAGAATAAGTAGGGTAACTTAAAATAGGTGTTCATCTTAATTCCTTTTAATCAGATCACTCCATGTGATTCCTCTGAGTGTAGCAAAAGAATATGGGCTTGCTAGTTTTGATGGCAATAAATATTAGAGAGCGAAGTGTTTTCCCGCTAATGCTCTCTGGTCATTTAGTAATATGAAAGCTTAGCGGCTGAAATATTAACGAAAGCTATCATTAATACTGCTTAGCACCCTTGAGCCTGGACATAAGACATCTTGGCTAAGCTTGTTAAGCGGCGTATCCGCGGTGTTATTGATGTCATGAAAGTGACTGGCTGTGGGTTTTAAATACATTAAACCAGTAAGAATTTCTCCTTTTTTCTTATGCGCTTCTATATCTGTAATAGCTTTCATTGGGTTTTGAGTTTCATAATCACTTTCTAATTTGCGGATACGCATCAATGAACCGTCATGTAGACATATATCCTCGCAAGCCCCCTCGGCACAATCACTGGTGATTTCTTTCTTAACTGGCACAAAATCAGCAATAGCAGCGGTCGTTATATGTTCGTGTACATAATCATAAGAACGAGTTGAGGTTGAGTGATTATTGAACGTTACACAAGGGGAAATAATATCGATGTAGGCAAACCCCTGATGACTTATTGCCGCTTTTAGCAAAGGAACCAACTGTTTTTTATCGCCGGAAAAACTACGCGCAACAAAAGTAGCGCCTAGTTGTAGTGCCATCACACAAAGGTCAATATCGGTAAATAAACTCAGTTCACCTGCTTTGTTGGTTACACCTTTATCAGCGGTTGCTGCCAGTTGCCCTTTGGTTAAGCCATAGACGCCGTTGTTGGCTACGATATAGACCATATCGAGTTGGCGTCTAACTACATGTGCAAATTGCCCTAAACCGATAGATGCACTATCACCATCGCCAGACATTGCGATATAAGTGAGATCTTTATTGGCAAGATTGGCCCCAGTGGTAACCGAAGGCATTCGGCCATGAACAGAATTAAAGCCATGCGCTTTATTAAGGTAGTAGTTGGGCGCTTTTGAAGAACAGCCTATACCAGACATCTTGGCTACTTGATGCGGAGGAAGTGAAAGTTCATGACACGCCTGCACTAACGCAGAGGTGATTGCGTCATGCCCGCAACCAGCACACAGCGTTGAAAGTGCTCCTTCGTAATCTCGATAGGTGAGACCAAGATCGTTTACAGGTAAGCGAGGATGATGAAATTTAGATTTTATATAACTCATAATATTAACCGACCTTTTGCGTAGCAAGGTTAGCAGAAAGTTCTAATACAATATTATCAACTATGTATCTGCTGGTGATGGGCAAGCCGTCATAATGAACAATAGCAGTAAGCTTCATTGGCGATGCGTTGAGCTCGTTTATGATCAGCGTGCGCATTTGTGCATCCCTATTTTGTTCAATGACATAGATATGATCATGATTATTGATAAAGTCACTTAACTGATGGTTAAAGGGAAATGCTCTTATTCTAAACGTGTCGGCGCTTAAGCCCTGCTCTTTGAGCTGCGCGACACTTTCTTCTATAGCATGGCTGGTAGTACCGAAATAAATGAGACCTATTTTAGCGGGCTTTTTCCCTTGGTTAACTTCTGCCTGAGGTAAAAAAGAACTGGCATGGGCAAATTTTTTGTTTAGTCGTTGCATGTTATCAACGTAATCGTCCGATTTCTCGGTGTAGCCTGCATAGCGATTACGCGAGGTGCCACGGGTAAAAAATGCGCCTTTTTCTGGGTGGGTACCAGGCAATGTTCTATAGCAAACACCATCTTGATCTACATCTAAATAGCGGCCAAAATCGTCGATATCATCGAGATTTTGCTGCGAAAGCACCTTACCTAGTTGGTATTTTCGGTTATCGTCCCAAGCAAATTCTTCCGTTAAATGGTCGTTCATGCCTAAATCAAGGTCGCTCATGACGATAATAGGGGTTTGTAATTGGTCGGCCAAATCAAAGGCCATAGCGGTTAATTCAAAACACTCTGCCGGATCGCTCGGAAATAATAGAATATGTTTAGTATCGCCGTGAGATGCGTACGCGCAGCTCAAAATATCAGATTGTTGAGTGCGAGTTGGCATACCAGTCGACGGGCCAGCACGTTGTACGTCAATAACCACCACTGGTATTTCAGCAAAATAGGCCAAGCCGAGAAATTCGCTCATTAATGAGATACCAGGACCACTAGTGGCGGTGAAGGCTCGAGCGCCATTCCAACCAGCGCCAATCGCCATGCCGATTGCCGCTAACTCATCTTCCGCTTGCACTAGCGCATAATTTTTCTTACCGGTCGCGGGATCGATACGCAAGCGTTCACAGTAACTGGCAAATTTTTCTACCACCGATGTCGATGGCGTGATTGGGTACCAGCCAACAACTGTAGCTCCGCCATAGACCGCCCCTAGCCCTGTTGCGGTATTGCCGTCGACCATGATGCGGTTATTGATTAGATCTCGACGCTCAACTTTGATGGGCAGTGGACAGGTGAAATGACGATTAGCAAACTGATAACCTATTTCTAATGCGTATATATTAGGAGTAATAAGCTTTTTTTTGCTTTTAAATTGATCGCCAACTAACGATTTTAATACTTCAAACTCAATATTTAGCAATGCCGCCAGTGCCCCAACGTATATGACATTTTTGAATAACTGTTGCTGGCGAGGATCTTGATATTCTTTAATGCAAATGGCCGAAATCGGCATACCTAAATAATGAATATCTTCGCGTAGGCCTTCAGTGGATAGAGATTTGCTTGAGTCATATAATAAATATCCACCTGGGGCAACACTATCGATGTCTTCTCGCATACTTTGTGCGTTCATAGCGACAACCAGCTCTGAGTTACCACCGCGACGGGCAAGATAGTTTTTTTCACTGATACGCACTTCATACCAGGTTGGCATACCTTGAATATTAGAGGGGAAAATATTTTTGGCACTAACAGGGATACCCATACGGATAATGGCTTTGGCGAACATGTTGTTAGCGCTTGCTGAGCCAGTGCCATTAGTATTGGCAAAACGGACAACAAATTCGTTAATTGCCTGACAAGCGTTTATCGAATGACTCATTTTATTGTCGCTCCAATATTATCTAAAATTAACTTTTTCATATCCCAAGCACCGGTTGGACACCTTTCCGCGCATAGGCCGCAATGTAAACAAACATCTTCATCTTTAATCATAAAGTGGCCGGTTTTTAATGCAGTTGAAACCATTAGATCTTGTGTTGGGTTAACGTCTTTTACTTTCAGTTGAGCAAAGGCTTGTTGCTGATTGATATCATCATCATGGCTATCAGCCTCGACAAAGCTAATGCAATCCATCGGACAAATATCTTCACACGCCGAACATTCGATACAGGTGGACTCAGTAAAAACAGTATGGACATCACAATTTAAGCATCGATGTGCTTCTTCCAGTGCAAGTTTTTCATCGAAGCCTAATTCGACTTCCGTTGCTAATTCTTTGACCGCTTCTTGCCAGTCTATATGTGGTACCAAATGACGTTGTTCGTGGCTAATTTTACTTTGGTAACTCCACTCATGTACTCCCATTTTTTGACTAATTAAATTAAAGCCACTTTCAGGACGTTCTTTTGCTGGATGCTTGTTGTGACAAAATAAATCGATCGAAATAGCCGCTAGGTGACCATTAGCGACTGCAGTAATTATATTTTTAGGTCCGTACGCGGCATCACCACCAAAAAATACATTTCTAACGGTGGACTGCAGGGAACGCGGATCTAATTTCGGTTGTTGCCACTTGTTGAAATCGAGCCCAATGTCGCGTTCTATCCACGGGAATGCAGTATCTTGACCAACAGCAATAAGTACGTTGTCACATTCGACTAAGAGTGTTTTGCCGGTATTTTTAAGGGTGCGCTTACCGGTTTGATCATAAATAGATTTAACTTCTTCAAATAATACCCCGACAAATTTTTTGTTTTTAAAAATATATTCGATAGGTGTGTAATTGGGTAATATTTCGATCCCTTCGGCCTGCGCGTCTTCTTTTTCCCATGGGGAGGCTTTCATATCTTCAAAGCTTGAACGTACTAGCACTTTCACTTGAGTCGCACCTAACCGCTTTGCTGTTCGACAACAATCCATGGCGGTATTGCCACCACCGAGCACGACGACACGTTTACCGATGTCATGAGTATGACCAAAAGAAACATTAGACAGCCAATTAATGCCGGTATCGGCATGACTGCCAACTTTCTCATGACCCTTAATTGTCAGCCAGCGGCCATTTGGCGCGCCTGTACCAACGAATATTGCGTCAAATCCTGCTTTTAGTAGGTTCTTTAAACTGCTGATCTCTTCACCAAAATGACATTCGACGCCCATATTCAAAATATAGTTAAGTTCTTCATCTAATACGTTTTCGGGCAATCTAAATGCAGGGATTTGACTGCGCATCATGCCGCCAGCTTTGGCATCTCGTTCGTATAGCACAACATCATAACCTAGTGGCAACAGATCACGTGCCACAGTTAGTGATGCAGGACCAGCTCCGATAATAGCAATGCGTTTACCATTTTTTTTAGTTGGGATAGCAGGAAGGCGAGCATGAATATCGTCCTTATAGTCAGCAGCAACCCTTTTTAAACGGCATATAGCGACCGGTTTTTCTTCTACTCTATGGCGTCTACAGGCAGGTTCACAAGGGCGATCACAAACTCGCCCTAATATCCCTGGAAATACATTTGATTCCCAATTAATCATATAGGCATCAGAGTATCGTTGTTCGGATATTAAACGTATGTACTCAGGAACAGGGGTATGTGCTGGACAAGCATATTGGCAATCAACCACTTTTAAAAAATGTTTATAAGTAGAGAGCTCAGTAGGTTTCAACTTAGTAATCCTTGATGTTGATACTGATTACTTAATCTACACTAAATTGCTTTTTTATTAAGCATTTTTTACATTTTTTTGCGTCTAATCTGACCAATTTGGCACTAATAGCCCCAAGCTCCATTTTTGCCTGATATAGAACTTTTAACTGTCGTGATATCTAGTGCGAAATTGAAATTCGTAAACTGCACCAATTCACATCATATTAGATATTTGAGTGCACACTATTGGTGCGCCCTAGGATTTTGTCTTTTTTGTTTATTTATTAATTCATTGTTTTTTATAGTTAATTTCTATTGGCATATCATTTGTATAGTGATATGCAAACTATAAATAGGGGTGAATAATGAAATTAGTTAACGCAATCATTAAACCATTCAAATTGGATGATGTAAGAGAAGCTATTTCTGAAATTGGTGTAGAAGGTTTAACAGTCAGTGAAGTTAAGGGATTTGGCCGACAAAAAGGACATACAGAGTTATATCGTGGCGCTGAATATCAAGTCGATTTTTTACCAAAAGTAAAATTAGAAATTGCCGTCAACTCTGATGTGGTGGAGCGTCTAATTGACGCGATAAGTAAAGCTGCTTACACCGGAAAAATTGGTGACGGTAAAATTTTTGTTTATGACCTGCAACAAGCCGTACGTATTCGTACTGGTGAACTTGACAATCAAGCCATTTAATTAGAAGAGGAATAATAATGGAAGAGTTAGCGAAAGTATCGACAAGCGTTACTGAGTTGCGTTTTGCACTCGATACGTTTTATTTTTTAATCTCTGGTGCCTTAGTAATGTGGATGGCAGCCGGGTTTGCCATGCTAGAAGCCGGTTTAGTACGTTCTAAAAATACTACTGAAATTCTCACTAAAAACATTTGCTTATATGCCATTGCGTGTGTGATGTTTTTACTTGTCGGCTACAACATTATGTATGTTGATAATGCTGAAGGCGGAATAATTCCAAGTATTGCGGGGCTTATTGGTAGTCAAGCCGCAGATGCTGATCATTCACTAGAATCTGATTTCTTTTTCCAAGTAGTCTTTGTAGCCACAGCGATGTCAATAGTGTCAGGTGCGGTTGCTGAACGCATGAAGCTATGGGCATTTTTAATATTTTCTGTGGTTTTAACTGGTTTTATCTATCCATTAGAAGGTTATTGGACATGGGGCGGTGGTTTCTTATCTGAAGCCGGATTTAGTGACTTTGCTGGCTCAGGTATTGTCCATATGGCTGGTGCTGCTGCAGCGCTTTCAGGGGTGCTATTGTTAGGTGCTCGTAAAGGAAAATACGGTAAAAACGGTGAAATTTTCCCAATCCCAGGTTCGAATATGCCGTTAGCGACTCTCGGTACATTTATCTTATGGATGGGGTGGTTCGGTTTTAACGGTGGTTCACAGTTAATGGTTTCTGATGCTGAAAATGCAACGGCAGTGGGTAAAATCTTTTTAAATACTAATGCGGCAGCAGCGGCGGGTGCGGTGGCAGCTTTACTATTAAACAAAGTTATTTGGGGCAAAGCTGACCTAACCATGATTTTAAACGGTGCATTAGCTGGATTAGTGGCTATTACCGCGGATCCATTGTCGCCAACGCCTATGTTTGCAAGCTTGATTGGTGTGTTGGCTGGTGGCTTGGTAGTATTTTCAATCGTCAGTTTTGACAAAATTAAAATTGATGATCCAGTTGGTGCTATTTCTGTTCACGGTGTTGTCGGTTTCTTTGGAGTAATGGTTGTGCCTTTCACCAATGGCGATGCCAGCTTCGGCACACAACTTTATGGTTGTGCGGTAATTTTTGGCTGGGTATTCGTTGCAAGTGGTGTTGTTTGGTTCATTTTAAACAAGACTATGGGTATTCGAGTGAGTGATGAAGAAGAATACAACGGTGTTGATAAATCAGACTGTGGTATTGAAGCCTATCCAGAGTTTGTTTCGTTAAAGAGTTAACAACGTCTGGTAAAGTTATCTTGATTAATAGCCAGCTTGCGTGAGTAAGCTGGCTTTTTCTTTATTGGAAATTTGTTGGTAATTTAGTAAACATATAATGTTAAATGATATTTTTTGTGTAAAATTAAGCGTATAGATAATAAAGTAAATACTTTGCTTTAATACTGGAACTGTAAATGGCACGAGAACAATTTGGTATATGCGCAGAGCCAAGCTTACACGGCTATTATTTATTGTTTAACGCATTAGATGATAAAAATACCTATATTCGTCGGGCATTGTCGCGTTTACCGGCATTATTTGAAAAATATGCTGATCGTTTTTCCGAAGCAAATCTAACGGGCGTTGTTGCAATTGGCGCTAACTATTGGGATGAATTTTATCCTGACGATAGACCTAAATTATTGTCACCATTTAAGCAAATGGAATGCGATGATCGCGTTGCTCCGGCAAATAATTATGATATTTACATTGAGATCAGAGGTGACCGAGCCGATGTTAATCATATTGTTAGCAGTAAGGTCTGTGAATTGTTAGCTGACAGCGTGGAGTTGGTCGAGCAGATTCGCTCTTTCAGATTTTTGGATGGTCGTGACCTTACTGGTTTTGTCGATGGTACCGAAAACCCCCGAGGGCATCATCGCCGAGAAGTCGCGTTGGTAAATGAAACGGATGATCCGAAATTTGCGGCCGGCAGCTATTTACATATTCAGCGCTACCGTCATAACTTGAATTTGTGGAAACGTTTAGCACAAAAAGACCAAGAAGATGTTTTTGGCCGAACAAAAATGGATAATGTTGAATATGCAAGTGAAGACAAACCTCTAACCGCGCATACCAAGCGGGCCAATATTAAAGATGAAGAAGGGCAGAGTATCGAAATCGTTAGGCAAAGCATGCCCTATGGAGATATGAAGCAGCAAGGATTGTTTTTCGTTGCTTATTGTCATTCACCTGCGCCGTTCGAAGACATATTGACTAGTATGATTTACGGCGACGAAGAGGGGAATTTTGATCACATGCTTAAATATACTCAGGCCGAAACTGGTGCGGCGTTTTTTGTTCCTAGTCTTAATTTATTAGCGAGCCTAGCCAACTAATTTTTGGTAAATTTTATAGTCTAGGTGACTGTGCCTAAAAAAAAGGAAGCTGTTTGCTTCCTTTTTTATGGGCAAATAGGTCGTAAATTTATGACAAGTTCTTAGAAAAGAGTAATTCTAATTTTACAATGGTGTTCTTAATGTCACCAACATCGGTTGGAGCGATAAAAATAGTATCGTCGCCAGCGATAGTGCCTAATACCCCGTCGCTTTTACTTAAGCTATCAAGTAAGCGTGCAATCAATTGAGCAGCACCAGGACTCGTGCGGATAATAATCATCATATTATTATGCTCAATATCTAAAACTAATTGCCTTAATGGGCTTTTTGCCGTTGGTACACCTAATTCGGCAGGTAAACAGTAAACCATTTCTTGGCGCGCATTACGCGTTCTCACCGCACCAAACTTACTCAGCATACGCGACACTTTTGATTGACTGATATTATCAAACCCTTGTGCTTTTAGGGCGTCGACAATATCGCCTTGGGAGCCAAACTGCTCTTGCTTTAATAAATCTTTAAATGCTTGCACTAGTGCTTCTTGTTTTAATTGGCCAGTCATAATGTGTCGCTTTGTAAATTAAAAATTGATTTTTTCGATATATGTTCTAATACCTAAGTATTATTTCATATCGTTTATTATACGGTATCATGTAGCTAGTTAATAATAATTGTTTTTTGCTTGCCAATGCTATATCTTTTGGCAACCAAATTTTTACGTAAATACTCAAATTTCGGAGACATCCAATGAAAGTTGCTGTTTTAGGCGCAGCTGGCGGAATCGGCCAAGCGTTATCTTTGTTACTAAAAACTCAATTACCTGCAGGTTCTGAGTTATCACTTTATGACGTTGCACCAGTTGTTCCAGGTGTTGCTGTTGATTTAAGCCACATCCCTACTGCTGTTAAAGTGGAAGGATTTGGCGCTGATAAATTAGCCGATGCTCTTTCGGGTGCTGATATTGTTATTATTCCAGCAGGTATGCCACGTAAACCAGGTATGGATCGTGCTGATTTGTTCGCAGTGAATGCGGGGATTATCAAAACATTGGCCGAAGGTATTGTTGCTAATTGTCCAAAAGCATTGGTAGGTGTTATCACTAACCCTGTTAACGGCACTGTACCGATTGTTGCTGAAGTATTCAAAAAAGCAGGCACTTATGACGCGAGCCGTGTCTTTGGTGTGACAACATTAGATGTTATTCGTAGTGAAGCGTTTGTAGCTGAACTTAAAGGCTTAGATGTTGCTAAGACTAAAGTCCCCGTTATTGGTGGTCATTCAGGTACAACTATTTTACCGTTACTTTCACAAGTTGAAGGTGTTGAATTTACTGATGAAGAAATTGCTGCGTTAACGCCGCGTATTCAAAATGCTGGTACTGAAGTTGTTAATGCAAAAGCGGGTGGCGGTTCTGCTACTTTGTCTATGGGCGCTGCAGCTGCACGTTTTTGTATGTCTTTAGTTAAAGGCTTACAGGGCGAAAATGTGGTTGATTATGCCTACGTTGAAGTAGAAGGTGGCGATGCGCCATATTTTGCTCACCCAGTACGTTTAGGTAAAAATGGCGTAGAAGAAATTTTGTCTTACGGTACTCTAAGTGCGTTTGAGCAAAAAGCTAAAGACGATATGTTAGCGACTCTTAATAAAGATATTCAAGAAGGTGTTGATTTCATCAACGGCTAATTGTTTAGTATAGCTATTGAAAAAACCGCTCTATGAGCGGTTTTTTTATGCCTCGAAAATAATCTCAGCCATTTTGATACACGTAAAAGCGAACACCTGTTTTTTCTGCATGGATTTAAGTACTTTGGCTATGTTTGGAATGCATACCTGAAAGAGCAATTCACCCTAGACTGCTTTTTTGGTATTTATTGCTATAGTTAGCGTAAGTAATACAGGGATGCGCTATGTTTACCCGCTATTTTTTTTGTCTCGGATTATTTCTCTTAGTAATTTATCCACTATCTGCCAAGGAAGTGGCAAAGTTTACTAGTGATACTTGGCAAGGATTCACTAATCTAAACGGTGAAGGCTTGTATTGGGATATTATTCGTAGAGTATATGAGCCATATAACATAGACGTTTCTTTTGAAACCACTAATTATACGCGCAGTGTCGCCTTGTTAAAAAATAATAAAGTACATGTATATGTAGGAAGTTATTTAAACGAGAAGGATTTTGCCAAATATCCTAACTATCCAATAGATACTGACTTTGTTGCAGCCTGTACATCAATTGAGTCTAAAGAAAATATTTCAAAAGCGAGTATCTTAAAAGAAACGGTGATTTGGATCAAAGACTATGGATATCAGACAATTTTTGGTCATAAAATTCAATACAAAGAAATTCCCGATAGGGAGACTGGTTTAAAAATGGTCGCCAGTGGGCGAGCAATGTATTTTATAGACGCTTATTCTGATATAAAAATATTTCTTCGCAATCATCCAAGCCTTGAAAAAAAGATCCGATGTAAAGTTATTCATAAAGAAAACGTCTATTTAGCGTTTGCCGACGATCCTTTTGCTGATCACCTTAAATATATTTGGGATGAAACTATGTCAGAGCTAATAAAGTCAGGCCAGCTAGAGGAGATATTTAAAAAACATAATGTAAAAGCGTTTCCTTTTTAACTCTAAGTAAGTGCACCAAAACAACGGAGCCACAACAAAAAATATCTTTCCTGATATTAGCATTTGTATTATGAACTGCGATTTGCGGCAATATGAGCTAAGGCAATTAACGCGTCTTTATGTTCTGATGCGGGTAGTGCTGATAAGGCGTTGATAGCCCTGTCTGCTTCTTGTTCTGCTTTCTTTTGGGTATATACCAGCGCACCCGTTTGCTGCATTGCTAATAGTATTTCATCAAGGTTGTCCATGCCATTGCCATGTTCTATCGCGTCTTTAACCAGTTGCTTTTGTTGTTCGCTGCCGTGTTGCATAGCATAGAGGAGTGGCAAAGTCGGCTTGCCTTCGGCGAGATCATCACCGACATTTTTACCCATCTCTTTTGCATCAGCGGTGTAATCCATAATGTCATCAACCAGTTGAAATGCAGTACCTAAGTGTTTGCCATAATCCTGCATTGCTTGTTCAATAGCAGGCGTTTGTTCAGAAATAACGGCGGCGAGACGGGTCGCGGCTTCAAACAATTTAGCGGTTTTACAATAGATCACCTCCATATAGCTATCTTCAGTGGTATTGGGATCATTGCAATTCATTAATTGCAACACCTCACCTTCAGCGACTATGTTAGTGGCATCGGAGAGTATCTCCATAATGCGCATGTTATTGAGCTTAACCATCATTTGAAAGGAGCGGGTGTAGAGAAAATCCCCGACTAGTACACTGGCACTATTACCAAAAAGGGCATTGGCCGTTTCGCGGCCACGGCGCATGTTCGATTCATCAACGACATCATCATGCAATAGTGTCGCGGTATGGATAAATTCTATGATTGCCGCAATTGCGGTGTGATCATTTCCTTGATAATTAAGTGCACGTGCAGCGAGTACCGTTAACATTGGGCGCATTCGCTTACCGCCAGCGTTAACGATATAAATGCCTAATTGATTAATTAATGCAACATCTGAATGTAATTGAGTATAAATCAGATCGTTTACAGCGGACATATCTGAATTTGACAGCTGTTGTATTTTTTTTAAATCCATAGACTTTACTGCATAACCTTAGTTTAACTGGCTGAACCGCATATAATTGCCCAAGAGTTTACACTAATTTTGGCGTTAATGAAGAGCTCGCTTTACTAAGATTTGTATGTGAGTAAAAAAACTAATAAATGATCGTTATTATACTTGCGGTCATTAGTTTCTTCGCGTAGAATTCGCGCCCTATATTTTTAAATTTATGCGTCTAAATAAGAAGACGCTGTACGGAGTAGCTATGTACGCGGTATTCCAAAGTGGTGGTAAACAGCACCGTGTGAGTGAAGGTCAAACCGTTCGCCTTGAAAAGCTTGAGCTTGAAGTGGGTGCAACTGTTGAATTCGATAACGTTTTAATGATCGCTAACGGCGATGACATCAATGTAGGCGCGCCTTACATTGCTGGTAGTAAAGTTGTGGCTGAGGTTGTTAACCAAGGTCGTGCTGACAAAGTTAAAATTGTTAAATTTAAACGTCGTAAGCATTCACGTAAACAGATGGGCCATCGTCAATGGTTCACTGAAGTGAAAATTACTGGTATTAACGGCTAATTAGGAGCGTCTAAAGATGGCACATAAAAAGGCTGCAGGTAGTACACGTAACGGTCGTGACTCAGAAAGTAAACGCTTAGGTGTTAAACGTTTTGGCGGTGAAACTGTTTTAGCGGGTAACATCATTGTTCGTCAACGTGGAACTAAATTCCACGCAGGTGACAACATGGGTATCGGTAAAGACCATACTTTATTTGCTTTATCTGATGGTAAAGTACAATTTGAAGTTAAAGGTCCTAAAAACCGCAAATTTGTAAGTATTGTTGCTGAATAATAATACTTAGTGATTTGAAAAGCCCTGCACTAGCAGGGTTTTTTTTTACAAGATTTTTGTAAGCAATAAAAATTGCTTATACTGATAGCAATTGAATTAATTCGTTCATCATTAGGTGAATAATTAATTCGATTGCTATAAAAGTAATTTTACAGTCATGACTTGGAGTGATTGAAATCACCATGAAATTCGTTGATGAAGTTGAAATAAGAGTTGAAGCTGGAGACGGCGGCAACGGTTGCGTGAGTTTTCGCAAAGAAAAGTACATTGAATTCGGCGGACCGAATGGCGGTGATGGCGGTGATGGTGGCGATGTTTACCTGATTGCTGATGAAGGTTTGAATACCTTAATTGATTATCAATTTGAACGTTTTCATCGTGCTAAACGCGGTGAAAATGGCCGAAGCCGTGACTGTACAGGGAAAAGCTCTGATGATTTATTGCTAAAAGTTCCGGTCGGTACTCGAGCGATTGATTTAGATACTGGTGAGCAAATTGGTGATTTAGCCAAGCATGAGCAAAAGCTTTTGGTTGCCAAGGGCGGCTGGCATGGTCTAGGCAATACGCGTTTTAAAAGTAGTACCAATAGAGCTCCTCGTCAGAAAACTGATGGTACCCCTGGAGAAATTCGTAATCTCAAGCTTGAATTGTTGCTGCTTGCCGATGTGGGCTTACTCGGTTTACCTAATGCGGGTAAATCAACACTGATTCGCAGTGTGTCTGCAGCAAAACCTAAAGTTGCCGATTACCCTTTTACCACTTTGGTGCCAAATTTAGGGGTAGTTAGGCTCGACACTCAACGCAGTTTTGTTATTGCTGATATTCCCGGTTTAATTGAAGGTGCCGCAGACGGCGCGGGCTTAGGTACCCAGTTTCTTAAGCACTTAGAGCGTTGTCGTATTTTACTTCATGTTGTTGATGTTATGCCGGTTGATGGCTCAGATCCATTAGAAAACGCTAAAACAATTATTAGTGAATTAGAGACTCATTCGGAAAAATTGGCGAGTAAACCTCGTTGGTTGGTCTTTAATAAGCTCGATTTGATGCTTGAAGACGAAGCGAAGGAACTCACAGATCGGATCGTTGCCGGCTTAAATTGGCAAGGAGAAGTCAGAAGTATTTCAGCATTTAATAAAACCGGTACTGAAGAATTGTGCCAAGGTGTCATGAACTTTATTGAAACGTTACCTGATGAAGTGGAAGAAAGCCCAGAAGAAAAATCAGTTGATTTCAAATGGGATACCTACCATGAAGAGGCCATGGATGACTTAGGTGATGATCTTGATGATGATGACTGGGATGAAGACGAATATGATGTAGAAGTCGAATATCGCAAATAGTTATATTGCCTTTGTTAATGAGTACTTTATACCGTAAGTACTCATTTCATTCGTCAGCGCGCATTAACGTCTGTCCCAAGCAAAAATCTGCACATACTTAATGTTAACTTTATTAGTTGGATGATGGTTTATTTATGACAATACTTTCGATGATAGTGGCGCATGCTCACGATCGCATTATCGGCAAAGACAATGATATGCCATGGCATTTGCCTGCCGACCTCGCTTATTTCAAGAAAACAACTTTAGGTAAACCTGTTGTTATGGGGCGCAAAACGTATCAATCGATAGGTCGTCCATTACCAGGCAGGAAGAATATTGTTATCTCGCGAGACGAAAGTTTTCGCGCTGAAGGTATAGAAACCGTCACGTCAGTGGAACAAGCGCTGGCGCTTGCCAGCGATGTTGACGAAGTTATGGTGATTGGCGGTGGCGCTATTTATGCGCATTGTTTGCCTGTTGCCGATAAGCTTTATGTTACCCATATAGATGCGGATATTGATGGTGATACGCGCTTTCCTGAATATGATACAGCCCAAGATTGGACGCTTGTCGATAGTGAGCAATATACTGCTGATGAAAAAAATCAGTATGATCTTAATTTTTGCGTATATCAGCGTAATACCGATTAAGTAAATAACTCACTAGGCTAAAATAGCACAATAAAAAAACCGCTTTTAAGCGGTTTTTTTATATCAATTTTTAATGATTACAACTTAAATTCTTGAACGGATTGTTGTAATTCTTCAGCAAGTCTTGCAACTTCACTACTCGAAGAAGCTGTTTGATGTGAACCTGCCGTGGTTTGTTCTGCAATCGCTACGATAGACTCTAAGTTTTCACTAATTTCATGCGCAACTAAGCTTTGTTCATCAGCAGCTGTGGCAATTTGTGAACTTCTATCATAGGCCTCATGCACAGCATGGGTGATAGTTTCAAGCGCTTGATCAGCCATTTCACTTTGGTGTACACATTCAGCGGCTTGAGATTTACCGGTACTCATTACGGCTACCGCTTTCTCTGCCCCTGTTTGTAATACTTCAATCATGTTATGGATTTCTTGAGTAGACTCCTGTGTTCTACTTGCAAGCGTTCTTACTTCATCGGCAACAACAGCGAAACCTCGCCCTTGCTCGCCTGCACGCGCGGCTTCAATCGCAGCGTTAAGCGCTAATAAGTTGGTTTGCTCTGCAATACCTCTTATTACGTCTAAGATACCGCCAATTGAGGCGCTGTCTTGCTGCAATTTATTAATGACTTGTGAAGCTGATTCAACCTCGCGAGCAAGTAATTCAATAGTTTCGCGATTCTTACCAGAAATACCTTTAACACGCTCAGCTTCATCATCAGCTTGTTTAATCTCATTTAGTGCTTCGTTAGCGCTCGATAACACGCTTTGTGAAGTGCTGCTCATTTCTGTCGTTGCAGAGGCCGCTTGTTCTACTTGCTTGCGTTGTTCTTCTATCGCTGTGCTACTTTGAGCAGTGACTGCCGATGTTTCTTCAGCTGCAGCTGCTAATTGTGTTGAGCGGCTGACAATGCCGTGTATTAATTCACGCAGACTGTCAATTAAGATATTACAATTTTTTGATAACTCAGCGAATTCGTCTTTGCCCGTTTCTTCAAGTTTTTTCGATAAATCGCCTGATGCGAGGATATTAAGCATTTCATTCACTTTTGATAGTGGACGTGTAATGCTGATCAGAGTAAACCAAGCAATAACAACAGCCGTTACTATAGAAGCAATCATAATAATGATTGTCAGGCTTTTACCACTTGAGACTTTATTTTTCACGAGACTGGTGACTTCAACGGTTGTTTCATTTGCAAGTTCTACTTGCTTGTCTAATATTGCATTGGCAGATTTTACATCTTTATCTGCAGCGTCTAAGAATTTTGTTGCTTGTGCAATAGCTGTCAGTTGAGATTTTTTGTTAGTAAAAACGCTATTGTCACCAGATACCAGCTCGTTAATACGTTCAAAAGAGTCGTTTAAATCCTCTGCAACGTCATCAACGCCATGCTTATTAAGCTCAGCGGTTACATTATTTAAGGTGTTTTGAACTTCCGTTAGCGCACTTAGCATTTCTTTTTCGATAATGCTCGCTGCTTGATCGTCTAAAGTGTCTCGGTATTCAAATGCGGAACTAACCATCGCATTTAGCAACGTCTCTATTCGCTCGCCTTTAGATACTGCTGCTTGTAGCTTTGTTTCAGCGAGATCATGATCTTGCAGATCTAACAGCATAGTCGCGGCATCGTCAGCCTTTTCTTCTAAAACATCTACTTTTTCGGTGAGTAGTGATTTTTGTTCAATGCTAATTTGTCTATTAGCAAAAACACTATTGATATCGTTTTCTAATGCTTCAAATACGCCGTCAACTTTACGCAAATTGTTGATCAATGACGGTTCTTGCTGGACAACGGCTTTGAGATTTTTTAATGCGACTGAAAAATTCCCCTCTGCCTCGATAAATGATTTTTTATTTGCAGCTAAAGGAGTTAGGTCGCTTTGATAATAACCTCTCAACGTAAGGTTACCCATTTGCATTATTTCGTAGGCAAGCTTATTACTGCCTTTTAAGGTGGGTATTGCCAGTTGGCTTTGTTTCATGGTCGAATCTTGAATCGTGTCAAGATTAGAGTATGAAATCATACTTGTTGCTATCAGAAGAATTGAAATTACGGTGAAACCACCAATAATCTTCATCGCCACAGTCAAATTCATAGATACCACCAGTTGGATTTTTAAAAGACTAATTACATATTACAGTGATGCTAACACTACAAATGTATTTTATTAAATAAATTACAGAATTTAGTTGTTGTTAATATGTGTAAGTAAATATTTAACCACATTTTTTCATTATAACAAGCAAAATAGTTTTTTCATCAATAGTTGGAAAAAAACTCAGAGTTTATTGTGCGCAGGTTCAATAAAAAACTGTTTATCTTCCCACCTAAGCATAGTGAGATGATTGCCCCATACACAACCTGTGTCTAGTGCATAAATATTAGGATGAGAAGATTGTCCCATTAAAGCAGCCCAATGACCAAAAATCCAGACGGAATGATTAATAACATCAGATAGTTCATACCAAGGAGTAAGTTTTTTGAGCGACGATTCAGGCGCTTGCTTAGTTTTAAATTCTAATGAGCCGTCCGCGTAACAAAATCTCATCCGTGTAAAGGCATTAATGGTATAACGAAATTTTTCTTTTTCTGTTATGGCGTCTGACCATGAATTAGGATGTTCACCATACATGTTCTTCAGCCATTTCTTTCGGTTAGACGAACTTAACTTGTTATGGGCGTTGTTTGCTTGTGTTACAGCATCTTCTATTGACCATTGCGGAGAGACACCAGCATGGCTCATGTAGGCATTACATTTGGGAATTTTACGAAGCAGTGGTTGGTTAGCAAGCCAATCCATCAAATTATCAATATCCTTGGCGGCTAAAAGCTCATCTAGATAATCATGCTTTTTAACCTTTTTAATTCCTTCATAGGTCGCAAGTAAGTGTAGGTCATGGTTTCCTAAAACCATTTGAGCATTGCCGTCCATAGACTTAATCAAACGTATGGTTGCTAAAGAATCTGGCCCGCGGGCAACAATATCGCCAGCAAGCCAAAGCTGATCATTATCGACATTAAAGTTAACTTGCTTCATTAACGCAACAAGCTCTTGGTAGCATCCTTGTACGTCGCCGACAATATATAACGCCATAATTAGTTAAGAATATTTGGAATAGCGAGTCTAAAAACGGGGATGTCAACGTCAAATAATTGTTCGACTTGGTCACGCATTTGATAGTGTCCTTGCATCGTTCCGATAGGCGTTTTTAAAATACATCCGCTTGAGTAGGTAAAGTGCTGACCGGGCAATATATTGGGTTGCTGTCCTATAACACCTTCACCCTGAACTTCGGTTGTGTCACCGTTTGCATCGGTGATCACCCAGTGGCGGTTAAGTAACTTAACTGGAGAATCAGAGTTGTTTTCAATGGTTATTGTATAACTAAAGACATACTTTTCATCATCAGCCATTGATTGCTCAGGTAAATACGCGGTTTTTACCAAGACATTAATGGCTTTAATTTCGGTAGCAGGTTGCATCGTCATCTTGTCACTCAATCGGGTTTTCGCAAAGGAAATTGGCTAACTTAATGTATTGATCTAAGTTAAGGTTTTCGGGTCGTAAACTAGGGTCAATATCAAGAGCAATCAGTTGCTCTACTGAAAGAAGTTTTTTGAAACTGTTACGGATGGTTTTTCTGCGTTGGTTAAACGCGGCTAAACACACTTGGTTAAGGACTTTAATATCTTTCACTGGATTAGCGACAGTTTTGTGCGGCACTAGGCGAACAATGGCTGAATCAACTTTCGGTGCAGGCTTAAATGCTTCTGGCCCTATTTCCATTACTGGGATCACTTGGCATTGATATTGGGTCATAATAGACAAGCGCCCGAATGTTTTACTATTTTCGCCTGCCGCCATACGCTCAACCACTTCTTTTTGTAACATAAAGTGCATGTCTTTGACTTGATCTTTGAAGGTAAGCAAATGAAAAATAAGCGGCGTGGAAATGTTGTAAGGTAAGTTACCAAAAATGCGCAGTGGATTTTCAGGCGTTGATAGTTTGCCAAAATCAAACTTTAAAGCATCTTCTTCATAAATGGTTAGATGAGGTGCTAAAAATGGGTGGTGCCTTAATCTATGGGCTAAATCTCTATCCAATTCTACTACTGACAGTTTACCCGCACGTTCAATAACCGGTTCGGTTAATGCGCCAAGACCCGGGCCAATTTCAACTAAGTTTTCACCGGGCTCTGGATTAATCGCATCCACTATTTTACTGATAATTGCATCATTATGCAGAAAGTTCTGGCCGAATCTTTTTTTTGCTTGATGACCTAAATGGGAGTTTTTATTCATGAATGATTCTTAGATAAAGTGATCGCTGTGTTGATTGCTTCTATAAAGCTGCCGCAGTCGGCTTTTCCTGTTCCGGCTAAATCTGTGGCGGTGCCATGATCAACCGAGGTGCGCACAAAAGGTAGCCCCAAGGTGATATTTACCGATGAGCCAAAACCTTTATACTTCAGTACGGGCAGGCCTTGATCGTGATACATGCTTAAGATGGCATCGGCTTCTTTTAAATACTTTTCTTGGAATATGGTATCGGCAGGAAATGGCCCAAAAATATTAATTCCTTCTTCACGAAGCTCGTTGAAGGTAGGGATCAAGACATCAATCTCTTCTCTACCCAAATGTCCATCTTCACCCGCATGAGGGTTAATACCACAAGCATATATTTTAGGTGAGCTGATACCAAATTTACTGATCAGGTCTTGATGTAAAATACGGGTAACCTTTTGTAATCTTTCTTTGGTGATCGCTTTGGATACGTATGCTAAAGGAATATGAGTTGTGACTAAAGCGACGCGTAATCCTTCTGTTGCTAACATCATTACAACGTCGGAGCAATTGGCCTGATGAGCAAAATATTCGGTATGACCGCTAAAAGGAATGCCGGCTTGATTGATAAGTCCTTTGTGAACGGGACCAGTTACTATAGCGTCAAACTCACCAGATATGTTCTTTTCACAAGCAAGTTTGAGGGTGTCGACTACATAGTGTCCGTTGTTAGGGTTTAGTTCTCCGACTATACAAGGCTCAGTCAGTTCTACCGGCAATATAGTCAAGGTTCCAGCTTGTTGCGGGCTGGCGGGTTCTGTACTGTCATACTCTTGCAGTGTTAGCGGTAACCCCAATAATTTTGCTCGTGATTTAAGCAACTCAGGTGACGCGACAACAACCATTTGCACCGGCCATTGTTTTTGGGCCACAGCGATAACGAGATCCGGCCCAATGCCAGCCGGTTCACCAGGAGTGATAACAATACGTTTGGTCATTACTTACTGTCCTGTTGTTCAAAAACTTCGATGTAGGCTTCATCTCTGGTTTCTTTAATCCAACGCGCACTCTCGACACCAAATTTACGATTATAAAGCATTTGATAAGCTCTATTTTCATTCATTTGATTGGTTGCATCTAAGGTGCGACGACCTGTTAACTGCACTAAATGCCAGCCAAATGATGAACGGAAGGGGTTGTGGTATTCATCAACTTTTAACTTCGCCAATGCTTCACTAAAAGCAGGATCATATTTGCTGGGATCGGCCCAGCCGAGATCACCGCCACGTGTTGCTGTTGGTCCTTGAGAATGTTCCCTAGCAAGGGTGTCAAAGTCAGCTTCGCCAGCATTTATTTTATCCAAAAACCCTTGGAGCATGGCTTCTGCTTTTGCTTCACTTAATATGATTGAAGGTTCGATCAAAATATGACGAGCGCGAATCTCTTCTACTTCAACGACTTGGCGGCCCCTAATATCGAGAATTTTAACAATACTAAAACCTAATCCTGTTCGAATTGGGCCGAATACGCTACCTTTTTCTTTTCCATCAACTAACTCTGAAAACAGTGTTGGCATTTCGTTAATATTTTTCCAGCCTAAATCGCCACCTTTAAGTGCGGTGTCATCACCCGAAGAGGCGATGGCTATTTTGGCAAAATCGCTACCGTCATTGAGTAACTCGATAACTTTATCGGCTCTTGATTTAGCGGCGTTCATATCTTCTTGGGTTGGCTCTGGCGGAAATTCGATCAAAATGTGACCCAAGTTATATTCCACGTCTGCATTGGTTTGCTCTTTCATGGCAGACAACAGGTTTTCAACTTCTTGCGGCGAGATAAAAATACGACGGCGCATACTAGCGCGACGAACTTCCCCAGAAATTAGTTCAGTACGTACATTTTCACGATATTTATCGTAATCAAGTCCATCAGCCACGATGGTTTGACGAAATTGCTCCAGCGTTAGATTATTTTCTCTAGCCATATTGGCGATGGTTTCATCTAATTGAGCATCACTGACTTGAACACCCATTCTTTCACCCAGTTGGGTGATCAGGTTATCGCTGATGAGCTTATCAATAATTTGTGTGCGTAGCGCTCGATCAGAGGGTAAACTTTGATTGTTTTCCTGAGATTGTTTTTTAACGCTAGTCATTAAATCTTGGATTTCCGATTCCAATATAACGCCATTATTAACAATAACAGCAACACGATCGAGTTCAACTTCTTTGGCTTGTGTGCTGATCAATGCATTAAAGATAAAGCTTGATGCTATTACGAATATTTTTAGTGAATTTTTCATGTAACCTAATATTTCTTAGTTAGTTATTGAGAAAATATGGGCGTTTATAGCCAAAGATACTGCTGTTAAACATATCTTCCGTACTGTTGTTTGAGCGCTGGCTGCTCATACCATTGATGTCAAACCATAACATAAAACCGCTATCAAATTCATCGCGGCCTGTGGTTATATGATTTTGTTGGTCTAAATTAGACGCAATATGACGGTGATATGATAATCGTAATGCCCAACAACAGCTTTCATATTGTATTCCAGCGTAGCTTTCTATGCCGCGCTTATTTTGTAAATCTCGTGTTATTCGACCAACCAACTGCCAGTTTTTATTTACGGTTGTGCTCGCAAGTACCGACAATTGTTCTAGGCTAGTACCTGAGACATTACGAGTGTATCTATGGTTCAATTGGATCGAATTTTTTTTATTAATGTGATAATCAACATTAACCTGACTTTTATTGGTTTGATCGGTTTTGGTATTATATTGAATATCGCCACTAAATTGCCATCGGTTATTAAACTGATAATAGGCATCGGCAGCAATAGCAGACTCATTGGCGGCGATACCATTGTCAATATTAGAGTTATTAAGATACACAACTTTCCCAACACTTAATCTAAACAACTCTTGATTTGACGGGTTTAGAATGCGACTGGTAAGTCCCCAAGAATATTGATTCGCTTGGGCGATTCTGTCTAAACCACTATAACGTCTGTCGCGAAACAAGCCATTATAATCATCTTGCAATGTTGTCGTGTCGTATAAACCTATGCCGCTTTGATCTTTATCGGGAATGTATAAATATTGTATTTGTGGTTCTAAGGTTTGCGTATAGCCTTGGCCTAAATAGGTCATTTCTCTGTCTAAGTTAAAACCACCGTGAAACCGAACCTTTGGTAAAGTACGATTCACCGTTTCCGTTAGCGTACTATTGGCTGCTAATCGGTCTTGCTTATAATAGGTGTGCAGCAATTTTAATTCAGAGGTTAAAAACCACGCTGGGGTCGCTAACGGAAAAGTAACGCCTGATTCAATATGATATCGCTCTGCTTCAGGTAACTCTCTGTCAACGGCTTCAAATCGACTCAGTTCTGAATAAATATCAAATAGGCCATTCCAAAAGGGGAGTTCTGTTTGATGCTTAATTTCTACTTGAGGAACGGTAGTATAACTTTGAACATGATCACCAAGCACCTCAAAGTCTTGCAGTTTCATGGTAGCCTGCCATTGCTCTCCAAAATAAGATAATTCGCCGATTTGATAAAGGTAGGCATCGTTTGAATTGTATTGCCGGCTACCTAAATCAACTAAATAATTATCGTCACTGATGGTGGTGTAATCAATATAAGCTCGAAAATTATCTGAAAATGTCCCTGTGTGTTGAAAGCGAGCTAAATATCGAGCACTGTCATCGTTACTAACTTCATTGTCACTTTGCAAATATTCTAAATCAATTACACCCGATTGCAGGCCCGATAAATATCGAAATTCGGTGAGTAATTGAGTCCCACGTTTTGACATGATCCTTGGAGTAAAGGTCGCATCGATATTTTCTGCGATATTCCAATAATAAGGGAGTTCGACTTCCAGGCCGGTTTTATTTGACGATTTTATTTTTGGGTACAAAAATCCAGATTGTCTTTCATCACTGATAGGCACTGAAAAATAAGGGATATATATTACTGGCACGCCGAACAAATGAAAGCGAGCATTATAGGCTTGCAAACTTTTTTCATTTTTAGAAATACTGATCTCACTAGCATTTAACTCCCAGTCAGGCACCTCACCATAACAAGTAGTAAAACTTGAGTCTTGCAAAATAAGTGTACCGTCAGCATCTACCGAAATTAAATTTGCACCGCCATGCCCAGGTCTGTTCGTTAATTGGTATGACGTTTTGGTAAGTGTGGTGGCATTAGAAGATTCACTAGCCTTTAGTTGGTCGGCAAAAATATTGATGTTGTTATTTTGAAAATGAATATTGCCCTGAGCGTTGATCAAGGCTTTTTGACGATTAACTTCGACTTCATCAGCGACAATGGTTTGCTGTTTTTTTATCAGAGTAACGCCACCGGAAAATTTAGCCAGTTGATCTTTTTCTATGGTAGAGGTTTTGGAGATGATTTTTACCACGGTGTTATCTAAGAGCGAACTATCCTCACTGAGCTTCTCGTAGCTAGGGATTGGACAAACCATTGCTGTATTTATGGCTTGGTCTTCTAACGGTTCAGCGACAACATTCGCTGATATACAGAACAAGCAAACAAAGATAAATATAAGACGGGGAAAAAGCATTTAAGGTCCGAAAACTGAAATCTAAAAAGGGCTACAAATACACTTGCTGCATTTTAGCCGCAAACCTCGCTATAATATAGCAATTTTAATAATCTCGCTATTTGGTTGTATAAATGCTTTTAGAAAAAGAAGGAAGCTTGGCTGATTATTCACTGCAAGAAAAAGCGTTGCTTCAATGGCTGTCGCAAGTATTTCTTGATGAAAATATTGCGCTAGTCCCTATGTCTGGGGATGCAGGTTTTAGATGTTACTATAGAATAAACATTAAAAATCAATCATTTGTTGCTGTTGATGCACCAGTAGAATTATCAAATAATCAGGGCTTTATTGCCTTGCAAAAAGCCTTTAATGACCAAGGTATTGCTGTACCCGAGATCATCGCATGTGATCCGCAACAAGGATTTTTTTGCTTGAGTGATTTTGGTGATCATTTGTTGGCAGATGTGCTAACCCTAGAGAATATGAGTCATTATTATCGTCAAGCCATCGATATACTTGAGTCTGTCGCTCATGCAACCGTCGATGAGCACTACCAAATCCCGGTTTATGATGAAGCGTTTGTGTTGACTGAGTTAACGATCTTTAAAGACTGGTTATTAAAACAACATTTGCAGTTAACGCTGTCGGCACCAGAGCAACAAAAATTAGATGCTTGTTTTGAGGTCCTCGTTGATAACGTTATGGCGCAGCCACGTGTCGTTATGCATCGAGATTTTCATAGTCGAAACATTATGATACTGAAAGATGAACAACTTGGCATCATTGATTTTCAAGACGCGGTAATGGGTCCTATTACCTATGACGTTGTCTCTTTATTACGAGATTGCTATCGACGTTGGCCGGAGCAAAATATAGCGCCGTTATTTCACTATTTTGTTGAAACCATCGCGCCTAAGCTTTGCCAGCAGAAATTTAATGAGACGCAATGGCAACGGTGGTTTGACTTAACCGGCATACAACGCCATGTCAAAGCGAGCGGTATCTTTGCCCGCTTATATCATCGAGATCAAAAATGTGGCTATTTACAAGATATACCGTTGACTTTATCTTATATCGTCGACATTTGTGCTAAATATCCAGAGCTTGAATTTTTACATACCTTAGTAAAACATCGGGTGTTACCAGCTTTGTTACAAATGAATACTTCAACGAATCGTGAATAACCTTATATGAAAGCAATGATTTTGGCTGCGGGTCGCGGCGAAAGAATGAAGCCGTTAACGGATAGTTGCCCTAAACCGTTATTAAAAATTGCTGGAATGCCTTTAATCGAGCATTTGATCCGTAAGTTGGTTGCCGCAGGCATCACTGAGATTGTTATTAATCATGCGTGGTTAGGTGAACAAATTGTTCAGTATTTAGGGAATGGTCAGCAATTCGGTGCGGTTATTGAGTATAGTGCAGAGAGTGAGGGCGCTTTGGAAACGGCTGGCGGTATCATCCAAGCATTGCCCTTATTAGGCAATGAGCCTTTTTTAGTTATTAACGGTGATGTTTATACAGATTTTGATTTTACTCACTTGCCCCAATTAACGAAAGAAACCTTGGCGCATTTATGGTTGGTAAATAATCCTGAGCACAACCTTAACGGTGACTTTTACCTGTTAAATAAAACGGTTAGTAATAACTATATCAAACAAAGCCAAGCTTATACATTTAGTGGAATAGGGCTTTATCGGCCGGACTTCTTTAATGGTGATAGAGGTACCAATACAGTTTTACCGCTAGCACCTATGTTAAGAAAAGCCATTGATGATAACGCTATTTCAGCAGAGTTGTTAGCCGAATTTTGGGCTGATATTGGCACGCCACAGCGTTTACAAGAATTGAATAATCAATTGCAATAAAAATAGCTTAACCCTAGTTGGGGTTGTTAAAGATGAGAGGGCAGACAATGCGCATTTGGGGAAAGGTACTGGGTTTTATTTTTGGCTTTATGTTGACCAGAAATATCTTCGGTGCGCTAATAGGGCTGTGGTTAGGACATAACTTTGATAAAGGACGGTCATTTGATTTTAATCAATTTAGCGCCAATAACGACGCTGAACGTCAAGCCGCGTTTTTTTATACCACCTTTTCTACGATGGGCTATATCGCTAAGGCCAATGGCCGTGTGACCCAGCATGAAATTGCTTTTGCTCAGAGCTATATGGATAAACTTGGCTTAAATCGAGAGCTAAAACAACAGGCGCAAGATGCATTTCGTGAAGGGAAAATGGCGGGATTCCCACTAGAAGAGCGAATTTCAGCATTTAAAAACAGTTGCCGTAGTCGCCATGATTTACTGTTACTTTTTTTAGAAATACAAATTCAAGTAGCGTTTGCTGATGGGCAGTTAGACCCGCAAGAACGCAGTGCATTGCATAATGTTGCACAACTACTGGGGTTTTCATCACGTGAATTAGATAAGTTGCTGGAAATGATTATTGCCGGTGCGCAATTCCACCAACAACAATCATCTCAAGGCCATAATGGTGGCCAACAACTTGAAAATGCCTATAAATTATTGGGCGTGACTAAAGATATGCCTATTAAAGAAATCAAAAAGGCTTATAAAAAACTTATGGCACAACATCACCCTGATAAACTTGTCGCTAAAGGTTTACCACCAGAAATGATGGACGTTGCTAAACAAAAAACACAAGACATACAGGCCGCATATGAATTGATTAGTGCGCAAAAATCATAGCATTATCTAACTGTTTTATTACCAACCTACTGATTTCAGCCAACTATCTATTTCTTTGAGTAACGTTTTTTGCGGATAATAACTGGGGGTTTGATTTGAGATAACGCGTTGACGATAAAAAATCTTCATTTCTTTATCAACGGCTATTTTTCTTAAGTTAGCACTGCTAGCTACCTGCGGGTGATCTTTTGTTAGTAACAGGTCAAACACAGGAAAGCTTGATTTAGCCATATTAGCAGCAAACTGCTGGTTATCTTCTTTCGTGAGCATGTGCGCGCTTAGCATGATTAGCGCGGTTGGTGATGGCAGTTTGTTTTGCTGATATAAATTGAACAAGATACCTGCGTTATTTCCTTGAGTGATCAATAAAATAATACCAGGGTAGTTTTTAGTTTTATCCATCACCGCTTGTAGCTTAGTGGTTAGGTCTGCTTGGTATGTTTGCAATGCCTGCTTATTTGCCTCAATGCGTGCAGCGTTATCTTCAAGTAGTGATGGATAGTCAATTGGTTTTAAGGGTGGCTGCATCGCTATGGTTACCCAACCTTTTGTCGGTAAAGCGTTGCGCAAAAAATTAATGGCTTTAGGGCTGACAGGTGTTTGCTGCCAATCAGGAATAAAAACAACTACCCCCTTGCTATTTCTGGTTTTACTGGCTTGTTTTAATGAAATGAATTGTTCTTCGCCTGCCAATAGTTGTTCAATTTCATTTTCGGGTAAATAGTGTTCCAGATCGTCTTTTTGCTGTTTATCCAAAGCAATGGGAGGAGCTATTTCTACCTTGCTACGATTAAAAATCACCTTTTTTGAACTATCACCTTCATCACTCGATTCTGTGCTTTGCTCTGCGGGAGGCGCTGTTTGTTCTGCAGCAGTATCAGGATCGGGGGTATTTTCATCTTGTGCCGAAATTGAAGGTAATACCGTCAATATAACTAAAAAGAAAAATAGTTTGAAAATACTCACTCGAAACACACTCGCTCCAATGTTTGATTGCATGTATTGATATCGGCCCAACAAGGTTATTCTTTATTATTGTTTATGCAACGGTTTAAGCCAACGTTTATCTAAATGGGCAGTCGACAGAAAATGTATGCGTGATTTTTGTTGTTGGATGGGTGATGGTCAGCGTTTGGGCGTGCAATTGTAATCTATTGCTCGATGTTAGCGCTTTATCATGTGCGTATAATCTGTCGCCCAAAATAGGGTGACCCATTGATAACATATGCACCCGTAATTGATGAGAACGTCCGGTTATCGGGGTTAATTCTACCAGCGTGCTATGGTCATTTTTACTTAACACTTGGTAATGTGTTAGCGCTTTTTTGCCGTTTTCATGGTCGACTTTTTGTTTTGGGCGATTAGGCCAATCACAAATTAAGGGTAAGTCAACGGAACCCTGTAAGTCAGCTATATGTCCGTATACTCTAGCAATATAGCTTTTTTGGGTTTCGCGTTTTTCAAACTGTCGACTTATCTCAACATGCGCTGCTTTATTCAAGGCCATTATTAGCAGGCCCGATGTCGCCATATCGAGTCGGTGCACTATCGTTGCACTTGGCAATACTCTATTAACGCGATTTTGCAAACAATCTTGGTGTTCGGGCAGGCGGCCGGGCACTGAGAGCAACCCACTGTTTTTATTGAGTACCACAATATCATCATCTTGATAAACAATGTCTAGATAAGGGCTTTGTGGTGGTTGATAAATAAAATCAGGGTTTGCTGCCATAAACTGTGCCTTAATGGGTGACGACGATCATGCGTATTGCTTCAAATTTTACTTGCGATTTATCAATATAGTTACGCAATTCTTCTTGTTGCAATTTAACAAAATCCAACTCTTCTTGGCGAACACTAGGGTTGATTGTCTGCAGTGCTGTTAAGCGTTCATATTCACCACCTAAGGTAGTCTCCATATTAATTAGCGCTTTGTTTTGAATGGCTTTAACTTGAGCACTTGCATGAAGCTCTGCTTTCTCTACCAGTGGTGTCACTTGTGATTTTAATGCCTTAACCAGTTGCAGTGCCATTTGCTTTTTAACGGGCGATAACTGCTTATCTAAGACGCTTTCCGCAATTTTATCAGCAAGATCATTACCATTTTTGTCGACTAATACTCGAATAGGCGTGGTGGGTAAATAACGACCTAATTGCAGGTTTGCTGGCGCGGTTGCCTCAACCGTAAACAAACATTCTAAAAAGAAAGTACCTACAGGCAAAGCTGGGTTTTGCAACAAGCCGATACTGGCGTTGCCAATTTCGTCAGATAAGACCAAATCCATTGAGCCGCGCACCATTGGGTGATCCCAGGTCAGTAGATGATAATTCTCGCAAGCCAGCGCTGTATCTCTATCAAATGTGATGGTAGTGCCATCGTCAGGTAAGCAAGGAAAGTTGGCACTTAACATATGTTCACTAGGGTTAAGGGCAATGGCATTATCAGCTTTATCGTCTTGTTGAATGCCGAAGACATCAAGTACTTGAAACATGAATTGAGGCAAGGTGATTTGCTGATCTAGTTGCTCTATTTTTTCAACTAACGCGTGTGCTTTGCCTTGCCCTGAAGAATGCAACTCTAACAACTTATCTCGACCAGACTCTAGTTCTTGCTTGAGTGCCAAATGTTTCTCTCGGCTAGCGTTAAGTAATTGCTCGCCTTTTGCTGTCAGCCATTCATCGGTAAGTGCCAGTTCAAATAAATCTTCACCATAAGCTTCAAAAACCACCCGCCCTGTTATACAGGTATGTTCAAAAGCATTTAAACTTTCGTGATACCACTTGAATAAAAATTGTTGTGCAGACTCAGCGAAATAAGGGACATGTAAACGAATAATTTCGGTTTGTCCGATACGATCTAAACGACCAATGCGCTGTTCTAATAAATCAGGATTGCTGGGTAAATCAAACAAAACTAAATGATGAGCAAATTGAAAGTTACGACCTTCACTGCCAATTTCTGAACATAATAAGAGCTGGGCGCTGTCTTCTTCTTGGGCGAAATAGGCTGCGGCGCGATCGCGCTCAAAAATGCTTAAATCTTCATGAAAAACTGCGGCTCTGATGCCTTCTTTTACTCGAAGAATATTTTCAAGATCTATCGCGGTTTGTGCGTTTGCGCAAATAACTAACAGTTTTTCTTTTCTTAATGACTTTAATAAGTCGATCAAATAATCAACACGGGGATCAAATTCAGTCCAATGTTGTTCGTGCTGCTCTAAGCCAAATAATATTTCCGGTGTGAAAATGTATTTCGCCTGTTTCGATGCTTTTAATTTTTCTAAATCACCACCTAATAACATGTCATTCAATTTTTCTTGGTATTGTTCTGGCATGGTTAATTCAGAGGCTAACAATTTGCGCTCAGGAAATCCTTTTATGGTATTACGACTGTTTCTAAAAAGAATGCGTCCGGTACCGTGTCTGTCTAAAAGCTGATTCAATAGTTGCTGACGAGCGGGTTGGTCGTCGCTACCTGTTTGAGCATTAATGGCAATGAGTTGCTCGCTAATGTCACTTTCTTTTAGTAAATTTTGTAGCGTTTGTGATTGATCTTGGGTAAGTGCATCACCAGCAACGATAGCGTTAGCGGCATTAGCAACCTCAGTATAATGAGCTTCTTCTTCGGTGAATTTTTGGTAATCAAAAAATCTGTCGGGATCGAGTAATCGCAAACGGGCAAAATGACTTTCGTGCCCTAATTGATCTGGAGTGGCGGTAAGTAGCAATACACCTGGAATGGTTTGCGTGAGTTGCTCAATACATTGATATTCAATACTGGGATTGTCTTGCTGCCAATTTAAGTGATGCGCTTCATCAACTACCATCAGATCCCAATCTTCGGCAATAAGGGCTTCGTACCACTGTGGGTTATCAGTAATAAAACCTAAATTTACTAAGACTAATTGTTCCGCGCTAAAAGGGTTTTCTTCACCACTTTCCACACAACGCTCATGATCAAAAATACTGAACTTTAAATTGAATCGGCGCAGCATTTCTACTAACCACTGATGAACCAGTGACTCTGGCACTATGATCAAAATACGTTGGGCGCGGCCACTCACCAACTGTTGGTGAATAATTAATCCGGCTTCAATGGTTTTACCTAATCCAACCTCATCGGCAAGTAGTACGCGCGGGGCAAAGCGACTACCGACTTCTTCGGCAATATATAATTGGTGGGGGATCAAGCTCACTCGTCCGCCCGTTAAGCCCATTAATTCTGATTGTTGCTGGGTAAATTGGTGCTGTAAGCACTCTTTTCTTAATTGAAACCAGTCGAGGCGGTCAACTTGACCATTGAGTAAACGATCATGAGGCTTATTAAACTTAATAAAGTGGTCTATCATCACTTCTTTTAAAGACGCCGCTTCTTTTGTATCTTGGCGAACACCGTGGTAAGTGATTAAGTTATTATCTTCTTCAATTGATTCAACTTTTAGTAACCAACCTTCATGACTGGGCACATGGTCACCAACATTGAAAATAACGCGGGTGAGCGGGGCATTGGCTATGGCATATTGACGAGCGTCACCAGTCGCGGTAAAGACAATAGTGACAAAGCGGTGCTCGACGGCGGTAACAGTACCTAATCCTTGGTCAGATTCTCCATCACTTATCCAACGTTGACCAGGGTAGAATGACATAAACAATTTCTCCAGTTACAAAAGTTAAAAATCAGGCAAAAAAACGGGCGCTATAGTACCGTTAATCATAGAAGTGATCATTAAAAATTTCTTACAGATTTAATATAATGCCGATTGGACTTGTTTATTGGTTATTTAGTGAGAATTACAAGGCATGCAGGTAAGGCATACATACCTGAATAATAGCCTAGTTTGCCATGATTTTTTTCGATTAAAAAGCACAAATGTTAGGGAATGAAATATTTTGCATTCAATAATAAAAGCAGCTTGCCAGTACTAAAATATAGTGGCACAGTGATATTAACTTCACTTAAGGAGAAGGGTTGATTTTAGAACATAACTTTTGGAGTCTACAATGGCTAGGTTGGAAGTTGTTAGTACCTAAAACTCAGCTTGCTCTAGTTATTTGGCTAGCCATTTTAATTGTTGCTGGGAGTGCCTATGACTGAAGAAAAAATCGCATATATTTTAGATACCAATATCTTGCTTCATGAACCGTTTGCTTTCTTGTCCTTTAAAGAGCATGACGTGGTTATACCTATGACGGTATTAGAAGAATTGGATTCTATTAAAGATCGCCATAAAGACGTCAGTCGTGACGCTCGTGTGGCGATTCGAGCATTAGAAGATACTTTAGCCAATGCTACACCAGAGGAAGTGCTTGCTGGTGTTAAGTTACCTCAAAATGACGATTTACATCCAAGCGGCCGCTTATCAATATTTAACGATTATACCTTGAAGCAAGCAGAAGGAACCTTGTCTTTTAATGAAAATGATAACCGCATCATTACCACTGCGTTGCACCTGCAAGCATTAAGTAAAGAAAAAAAAGTTGTCTTAGTTACTAAAGACATCAACATGCGCCTTAAGGCTAAAGGGGCTGGCTTAGCTCATGTTGAAGATTATCGTACCGATCAGCTAATCGATGATATTCAGTTTCTTACCAAAGGTTATCATAAGTTTGACGGTGATTTTTGGCAAAAAATAAAAGACTGTGAAAGTGAGTCTGAAGGGCGAAATACCACTCATTTTGTCGAACGCACTGTTCTTCCTTCCGTGTATATTAATGAATATTTGATTGATGATAGTGAAAGCTTTGCCGGTAAAGTAACTGGCTACGATGACGATAAACTGGCCATTTTAGATTTAGGCTATGAACGTTTAATGTCAAAAAATGCTTGGGGTATCCATCCTAAAAATATTTACCAAGGTATGGCCTTAGATGCCTTGCTCGACCCTGATATGGATCTGGTCATATTGACCGGACCAGCAGGCTGCGGCAAAACTTTATTAGCGTTAGCTTCAGCGCTTGAGCAAGTTATCGAGCGAGGACTCTATGAAAAAGTTATCGTAACGCGCAGTACCCCAGAGATTGCTGAATCTATCGGCTTTTTACCAGGAACGGAAGAAGAAAAAATGGCTCCTTGGTTAGCCGCGATCACCGATTCATTAGAAGTCTTGCACAAACAAGATGAAAATATGAATGGCAGTTTAAATTACATTATGGATAAGGCGAATATTCAGTTTAAATCGGTTAATTTTATGCGCGGGCGCAGTATTCAAAATTCTCTGGTATTGCTCGATGAGTGTCAAAATTTAACGGCGTCGCAGTTAAAAACTATTATTACGCGCTGCGGAGAAGGAACTAAATTGGTCTGTTCGGGGAATTTAGCGCAAATAGACAGTAACTACTTAACCGCGGTTACTTCGGGCTTAACCTATATTGTCGAGCGTTTTAAAGACTTTTCTGGTAGCGCAACGGTTAATCTAAATGGTGTTGTGCGTAGCCGCTTAGCTTCGTTTGCGGAAGAAAACTTATAGCGATATAAAGATTATCTGCAACAGGTAGTAATTTAGTGCAGTCATATTACAGTCATGCTGGGCTGCACTAAGACTATTTAGCTCGCGATATTTAGCTCACCGTAACTTTAATGCCCATGAACGTTCTTAACTCATCCTAATGTTTATGAATATACTTGTGTCTAATGGGGGAGTGTTTTACCGTAGCTCTATAGAAGTAATAAACTGAACAATTAACAGACCCTAGGTTAAGGCATTAGGCGTGTCCTATCAAGTTACCCGAAATGAAGTATTTAACCGATATTATACGGCTATTGCCAGTATTTTTATCGCGATTATTATTATTGCATTAAGCATTGCGTCGTATTTATATATTCAAGACTTGAGTGCTCAAAAAGAACGTGAATCTATTGATCTTGCTGAACGAGCAAGGCTATTAAATAGCGAACTTCAACAAAACGTTAATGCGATAATGTCAATGCAGGAATTCGCGCATTATTATTTAAACGATCCTCATGCTGTTCCTTCTCAGCGCCCCAAATTTATTCAAGACGGCGATAGGTTTTTTCTAGATATGCCTAGGCATGATGTGATTAATAGAACTAAGCATGTTACGGGTAACATAACGGGTATCGGCAAAATAGTTGCTTTTGATGACCAGCAAAACCAAGAGCTGGCGATGGCAAATGCGCTTACACCAGCCTTTATTACGGCCCATAAATCTAACCAATATGCCACTTGGTATTATTATCTTTCAGTTAAACGTTTTATTAATTTGTTTCCTTGGATAGGACGTAACAATTGGCAATATTCAGATCGGATGTTAGACAATGTTAATTTTAGCAAAATTAAAGCGTTAAGTTCGGACGCGTATTCATGGTCTCCCCCATACCTAGACTCTGCGGGTACAGGATTAAACACCTCCTTAGGCATTGGTGTTTATCGAGGTAACAGTTTTGTTGGCGCTATTGTTATTGATATTAGCCTTGCGGGCATTCAAGCGAAATTGCCTGATCTTGCTAGAGAAAATAATGGCTATGTGTTGATAGATTCATTAGGAAATGTGCTCATTCATAAAACCAGCCAGGATCTTATGATTAGTAAAAATACTAATTGGCGAGATGTTATGCCTGAGGCAATTACCCACTTATCATTAGAGGAATTTAATGAACAAGACACTAATTCCCTGATTGGTGATTGGTTGGTAAGTAAGCAGTCGCTTCCAGTTAATAATTGGCAATTAGTGAAATATCAATCTTATAGTGATTTTAGAGCACCATTACTGAACCGTTTTATGATCACTTTAGTGATCATTGTAACTATCTTAATGACGTTTTTTGCGTTGGTGTATTTAATGACCCGCAAAACCTTTATTAAGCCAACTAAAAAGTTTATCGATCATATTGAACACTGTGCGCAAGGGGATCCCGGTAAAATTAAACCCACGTCAGATTGGTTATATTGGTTTAAAGTTGTCGAGGATATATTTAGTCAAAACAGAAGTTTATTACAGCAATTAAAAGAGCAAAATGCTGAACTTGATAATCGAGTTGAAGAAAAAACCCATGCACTGACCATTAGTATTAAGCAACATCAACGCGATTACGCCTTATTACGTTCAGTGATGAATGCGATCCCCGACTTAATTATTTTCAACGATCTACAAGGATACCTTATCGGTTGTAACCAAGCGTTTGAGCAATATGTTAAGCGTTCCGAAAGTGAAATACTGGGCAAAACTGCCAGTGCGTTAATGCCAAATGTGTTAGGGCAGTCGCTGAACGAACTTTACCAAATGTCACCTCCGGCACAGTCGGTAGAAGGGCAACAACGTGTGGTTGAAACGCTTGATAATACCTTTGAAGTATATTGTGGTCAGTTTAATAACAATAAAGGTCATACCTTAGGGTCTATTGTTATTATTCGTGATGTAACAACGCAATACTCTATTCAAGCAGCCTTAGCGCAAGCAAAAGATCAAGCTGAACTTGCCAACCAGGCCAAGAGTCAATTTTTAGCAAATATGAGCCACGAGATCAGGACGCCGATAAATGCCATTCAAGGCATGATGTTCCTATTGGAAAAAACCTCTCTGAACGCTTTTCAACGTCAATATTTAAAAAATGCTGAAAGTGCATCAACCTCGCTATTGCACTTGATTGATGAATTGCTTGATTTAACAAAAATAGAATCGGGCAATATGCCGATTGTTAAAGGATTTTGCCCGCTTGATTTACTGATCGATAAAGCGCTTAAACTTAATATAGAATTGGCTAATAGCAAAGGTTTAGAAGTATTTATCGATATAGAAGATGACGTACCTTTTACTGTATTAACAGATGAGATGCGTTTGATACAAGTACTAAATAACTTGCTGAATAATGCGGTGAAGTTTACTAAAAGTGGCGAGATTCGATTAACGGTTAGCGTTACCGCACGCGGTGATTCGGATGCGCTAGTGCGTTTTAGTGTAGCCGATACCGGCATTGGTATTGAAAAAGAAAAACAAACGCATCTATTCGACGTTTTTAGGCAGGCAGATGAATCCATGACCAGAGAATATGGCGGTTCTGGGCTTGGGTTATCTATTAGTCAACATATAGTGAATTTACTCGGAGGGGAAATAACTATAGCGAGTGAAGAGGGCAAAGGCAGTGATTTTAGTTTTGTTTTACCACTAACCGTAGCGGAGAATGACCTGCCACAAACTGCGTTATCAGGCAGCGTTAATCTATATGCTCTTGGTGTTGAGTTGCCGGCTTTATTAGTGGCGTCGATCAAAAAATTAGGCTGGCATTACCGTCATTTTTCCTCACTAGAAGAATTAATCGCGGCCAAGCTAAAAGAAAAGTTTATTTTACTGTTAGATCACCAATATAGCGACGACGCAGGTTTTCAACGACAAGCGCCAAGCTGGCAGCAACTTAACGCGCAGATCTTGTTAGTGGGGGTTTGCCAACCCGCTATGTCAACTATTTCCAGCGGTATAAACGAAGAACTAGAAAAATTATCGTTGCCTTATGTGTTACTCGAAACACCTTTATATCGGGTAATGCTGCAACAATTAATGCAGGGATTATCTGCTGATAGCTTATCGTGCGACGTCACTGCTTTACTGCCATCTCAAATTGACTCACCGACTGAGGAGCAGCGAAATTTAGTAGGCGTTAATATATTATTGGTTGAAGATAATTTAGTTAACCAACTCGTTGCCAAAGAATTACTGTTGAGCATGCAAGCAGATGTGACCGTCGCGGAAAATGGTGCAGTAGCACTGGCGATGTTAGGGGATAGTAATTTTGATCTGATATTGATGGATATTCAAATGCCTGTTATGGATGGGTTAACAGCGACTAAAAAAATTCGTCAGTTGCCGCAATATAAAACCTTACCAATCATTGCGATGACAGCGCATGCCAGAGATGAAGATCGAATTAATAGTTTGTCAGCAGGGATGGATGTGCATATTGCTAAACCCGTTAGTGCTGAAAAATTGTTGTCTACAATATTACAAGTATTGCAACCTGTTTCAGATGAGCTTAGCTGATGTTAGCATCGTGACGTAAGGGCTAATAAGTATGTTTTTGCCTTATTAACGACTAAAAAAAGGACTCAGCAACATAATGTTGATGAAGAATCGCTTGTTCAGATTCAACCGACACTTGCCCTAAAGGCAGCATCGCAGGCCCTGTGGGTTCGGCGAGCACATATGTCGCATTGTCAACCACTAGCGTTGTTTCACCTGCTCGTGGCGGAACTTCAATACCGATAAGAGCATGTTGATCGATAAACACAAATATCATTTTTATCCGTGGCATCAGCGCTCTTAACATTGCCCCTAATAAGGTGACCTTGCTGTCACAATCCCCCTGATTTTCCCAGAGCAATTTTAGTGGCGTGCTAAATCCGGCCCCAGAAGCAGATAGTCTAGATTCAAGTGTTGCGTAGGGAATACTTTGAACGAAGCCTAAGGTGAAATCGGTTACTTGGCGGATATTTTTAATGGAAACGTTTTCCAGTATCGGCTCTTTAAGCGACTTTAAATCATCGGCTGAAAATTCTGCTATTTTGGTGTGATTTGGCTTTATCCCTGTAAGATTGTTGTATGTGGTAAAGTGCTGATAAAAGTTATCAGCTAGATATTGCGCTGATAATTCCAGTTCCATTGCCGCAATTTTTTGTTCCGCGGCTTGTAAGTCTTTTGGATTGCTGCTTTTTAGGTTTATCTTAATTTCGCCACTTTGATGTTGAAAATGTACTTGAACATTAGGTATTGGCTGTTCTTTTAATTTTTTTTGGATACGCTTGGCGATAAATTGTGCGGTAAATTTAGGTTTATATGCTTTGAAATTTCTGAAGCGGGTAAACAACGCTTCTTTTGTCAGTGCGAAAGACAGCGACTGCTCTTGTTCGTTTCGGTCTAACCATTGGTAATTAAAAAGATAGAAATCACCACTTTCTTCTCTGCTATAGTTTAGTTGGTCGGCGCTACTCGGTGCTACCCACATAAACATTGAACAAAATAGAACTATGAAAAAATTGACTCGCATTGTCAGCAAAATATTACCTTAATCGTTTCACCTATTATAGTAGAGGCTACAGTCACTTACTGTAAATTGCCAGAATAGGCTTTACATTTTGCAATTTTGAGCTATATTCAAACGACTGTTTGAATCGTTTGTTTTAATTTTTTTGGAGAATATCGTGGCTGATTATCGTGTACCGCTTAAAGACATGAGTTTTTTGTTATATGACGTTTTTAAAGCGGATGAAATGTGGCAAAGCATTCCGACATTATCGGAGCGTGTGGATCGTGAAACCGCAGAGGCGATACTTCAAGAGTGTGCCAAGATCGCCGAACAAGAAATTGCACCTATATCTCGTCAGGGAGATGAAATTGGAGTGAGTTACGATCAGGGTGTTGTCACCACTGCTCCTGGATATAAAGAAGCATTTTCTACCTATGCTGAAGGGGGTTGGACGGGTTTGGGAGGAGATCCGGAATATGGTGGCATGGGTATGCCAAAAGTGATCACCGCACTGCATGAAGAAATGTTGTGTGCTGCCGATATTTCTTTTTCACTTTATCCAGGACTTACCGCCGGCGCTGGGTTATCACTTGCTAAGCACGGTAGTGAAGAATTAAAACAACGTTATTTAACGCGCATGTATGCAGGCGATTGGTCTGCGTCTATGTGTTTGACTGAAGCCCACGCTGGTTCAGATCTTGGGCTTATTCGCACCAAAGCTGTACCGCAGCCAGACGGCTCATACAGTATTACCGGCAATAAAATATTCATCACTGGTGGTGAGCACGATTTAACTGAAAATATTATTCATTTAGTCTTAGCGAAACTTCCCGATGCGCCTGCTGGACCAAGAGGGATTTCGTTATTTCTTGTGCCTAAATATAACGTGAATGACGATGAATCTGTTGGTGAAAGTAACAACGTAAGTTGTGGTTCTATTGAGCATAAGATGGGGATTCACGCGTCAGCAACCTGTGTGATGAATTTTGATGGTTCACAAGGTTATCTTATCGGGGAGATCAATAAAGGTCTTGCTTGTATGTTTACTATGATGAATTTTGAGCGTATCGGTGTTGGTATTCAAGGCATTGGCGCGGCAGATCGCTCCTACCAAAATGCGCTTGAATATGCCAAAGATAGAATACAAGGTCGGGCGTTAACCGGCGCGAAATCGCCAGATAAAGAAGCAGACTCTATCATGGTTCATGGTGACGTTCGTCGCATGCTGTTAAACATGAAAGCGCTTAATGAAGGTAGCCGAGCATTATCAACCTATATTGCTATGCAGTTAGATTATGCAAACTATGGTGAGGGTGACAAACAAGTTAAGGGTGAAGCACTTACGGCATTAATGACTCCACTTGCCAAAGCGTTTTTTACCGATATGGGGTTTGACAGTACAGTTGCAGGACAACAAGTACTTGGTGGCCATGGCTTTATTCGTGAATGGGGGCAAGAGCAACTAGTGCGCGATACCCGTATCGCCCAAATTTATGAAGGTACTAACGGTATTCAAGCGATGGACTTAATAGCGCGCAAAGTAGCGGCATCGAAAGGCGAGCTAATGCAAGTGTTTGTTGATGAGGTCAACGAATATATTAACAATAATGCTAGTACAGAAATGAGTGAGTTCATTACACCATTAAAAATCGCTATTGATGATTTAGAGCGTTTAACACAAGACTTATTGGTTAAAGCGAAAGGTGATATTAATGAATTAGGTGCATCTGCCAACGACTATCTTCACGTGTTTGGTTATACCGCGATGGCTTATATTTGGGCGAGAATGGCCGAAGTTGCATTGCAAAAAGAAGAGCAAACTGATAGCTTTTATCGCTCTAAGCTACATACGGCTAGATACTATTTTGCTCGTGTGCTACCTCGACGTGTTTCGTTGATTGCTGCTGCTCAATCTGGCGCAAAAGTAATCTTTGATATCGATGATGATTTATTTTAATCAATTTTAAAGCTAATCAAAAAAGCCCGATTATATTATTCGGGCTTTTTTATGGCTAACGTTGGTATGATATAACCTCTAAAAATCACTGATTAATGGCAAGGACTAGAAATGAAATTACTGGGATCAACAACGTCACCATTTGTGAGAAGATTAAGATTGTATATGTTTGGCCAGCCGTATGAATTTATCAATCTAGACATTTTTTCTGAGGCTGGACGAGAGATATTAACGGCAAACAATCCGGCGCAAAAGGTTCCTGCATTGATTGACGAAGAGCAATGTATATTTGATTCTCGAGTGATCTATCGATATCTCGCTGAAAAGCGACAAGAGGAAAAACTAACGTGGCAGCAAGAGAATACTTTAACCTTAATTGATGCCGCTAATGATTCACTGGTTACTTTATTTCTCTCTAAGCGTTCGGGTTTAGATATCAATCAAGATGTATTATTTTTCAACCTCCAACATGAGCGTGTCGAACAACTGTTTAGTGTGTTGAATCAAGCGGCGTTAAACCATGAATTTGAAAACTGGAATTATCCCGCTATTTGCTTGTTTTGCCTATTAGATTGGGCAAAGTTTAGAGAAATGTATGATTGGGAAAAACTTCCTGCATTGGTCAGTTTTTATAACCAAGCACAGACAAAAGAGGGTGTAAAAGTAACCGACCCTCGCTAAATTGTGTATCAACGATGAAAATTATTAACCGTTGAATAGGTGAAGCTAACGTTAAAAAGAATAGCTAGTACCGATGAGCGCGATATTTGAATATTTATTTTCAATGGGCAGCAATATCGCGCTACTGTTAGTTATAGCTGTTGATGTTATGGTGCCACTTAATACCCAGTGTTCATTTAAGTTATATTGACCTACAACGCCAATAGCGGCATTTTGAACTGTGCTATCAACAGCAAACGGTTGTGGTACCGATGGCGCAAAATTCTCGACAGTACTTTGTGATTCATATTTGGCGTTTAGCGATAATTTAAATTTCTCATAGGAATAAAGGTTATACGAACCTTGTAAAAAGTACTTTCTTTGCCCTATTAAGGAGGTTATCGCCTCACTAAAGCCTGTCTCGGCAGTGAAATCACCATATTGATAAGACAGATAGATACTCGCGTCTTCATTTTCTATCTGCGCTTTGGTATCCCATATCAGTCCGCGCTGATTTAAGTTGTTGTGGACATTATCAAAATGAAAATCACTTTTATTTAATGTCGTTAACCAGTGGTTTTCTTCTTTGTATTGCAGATAGTTCTGATTGAAGTAGCCAAGCGAAATAGTATGCGATGTTGCGGGCTGAGTTAAAACCACTCTTTCCTGAGAAAGCGCGGCGATATCTTTGGCGAAAACAGTACTAGAAAGCGCCATTACAAGCACTATTAAGAGCTTAAGCATTTCTTTTCCTTTAGTTTATTATTTTATCAAGCCGAGAGTGCGCATTAAGTCGTGCTATGAAACATATTTTGAACATTATTAACTATAGTTAATCTTTGGCATTTTGCTGATGCCATAGGACGAAATTAATGAATGAATTGAAAGTATAATTAATAACCTGTTGATACGTATTAGAATATAAATTAACGTTTTTTTAATCCAGTATATTTTTAAATTTGATGGCTTTAAGCGTACACTGCGAAGTTATACTATCAAACTGATTTCAATTGCCTCCTAAATATCGGACATTTTATGCGTTACTTGTTGATACTAACTTCGATACTACTCACTATTTCTACCGTGGTACTTGCCGATAACAGCCGCCAAGATGCTTGTTTGTTAAAAATGATCAAGCAGTCATCCCCGCAAACAACAGTCGCTGACCTTAAAGAAAAATGTCAGCGTATTAGTCTTCCTCAACATATAACGACAGGTGTTATCTCGAAACGGGTGCTGGCTGAACGAGCAGTCGAATTTAATCCCTACGTGATTACTCCGCATAAAATGAATTATATTTTACCAGCAGCAATCACCGATAACTTTAATACCGAACCGTACGAGGGCGTAACTGAGTTTTCTCAACAGTTTGAAAATCTTGAAGCAAAGTATCAAATTAGTTTTAAGGTCCCTCTTAATGCTGATAATTTACTGATTAAAAATGATAAATTGTATTTTGGCATGACCATTCAATCTTGGTGGCAGATTTATGCTAATAATATTTCTAAACCTTTTAGAGAGACAAATTATCAGCCTGAAATTGCTTATTTAGCACCAACTAATTGGCACCCTTTTGGTGGTAACCTTGGTTTTGGTTTCGGCATAGAACATCAATCAAACGGCCGTACACAAATACTTTCTCGAAGCTGGAATCGACTGTATGGGCAATTATTTTTTGAAAAGGGCAGCTTTGCCGCTTCTCTGCGTCCCTGGTATCGATTGGCAGAAGACAAAAAGGAAACGCCGTTATCTTCTAAAGGTGACGATAACCCAGATATATTAGACTACATGGGCCATTTTGAATTGGGGATGGGTTATAAGTGGGAAAACTTCGAATTAACAGCGCTCACCCGGCAAAACTTCTCAACCCATAAAGGAGCGCTCGAGCTTGGCTTTATCTTTCCTATGTGGGGTAAGTTAAATGGCTATGTTCAATACTTTACGGGTTATGGTGAAAGTTTGATTGACTACAATCACAGTCAACAAAAAATAGGTATTGGTATCGCGTTAACCAATACGTTTTAATGGTGAACAGCTAACTAGCCGATCCCGCTAACAACAGCTTATTATTAGTGATAGCGTTTAAATATTAAAAATATTAAGACGATAGTTAGTTCTGCTGTTAAATCATTGTATACTTGCGCCTCAAAATTTTATTAGGACTCCACGTTGTTAGCACTTATTCGACTTTTATTAATGACCATTACCTTGGTGATTATTTCTATTATCGTTTGCATTTATAGTCTTTTGCGTCCGTTTCATCGAAATAATGTTTATATTGCCTCAATGATCATGGGCAAAATGTCAAAGTTAGTGGGCATAAGTGTTGAGGTCAGAGTTCCCGAGTCTATTAAAAAACTGGGGCCCGCCGTTTATATTGCAAACCATCAAAATAGTTACGATTTGTTGACGGTCAGTGGTGCTGTGCAGCCCAATACGGTGACGTTAGGGAAAAAAAGTTTAAAATGGATCCCTTTTTTCGGGCAAATGTATTGGTTAACGGGTAATATTTTAATCGACAGAAAAAATGCCAGTAAGGCTATGAACACTATCGCGATAGCGGCCAAAAAAATAAAAGAAAAACAACTTTCGGTACTATTATTCCCAGAAGGTACTCGTAGTAAAGGGAAAGGTTTATTACCGTTTAAACGGGGCGCTTTTTTAACGGCTATTCAGGCTAACGTGCCTATTGTGCCAATATGTGTGAGTAACTTGCATGGAGCGATAAAGTTAAATCGTTGGAATAATGGCAAAGTGATTATTGAGTGTTTAGATCCGCTTTATTTATCGGATGATGATAAAAGTGATATAAAAGTGATCACCACTAAAGCACATCAACTTATGTCAGCTAAAATAGCGCAGTTAAACGAAGAAATAGCGTCAACAGAAGAGTCTAAAGTCAACGAGACAAGTGAGTAGAAAATGGTAGATGAAAAGTTTAAACAATGGATAGAGCATAGTGAAAATTTGATTTCAGATTTGATCGCTGATGGTAGTAATGAAGAAGTGCACCATACCATAGAACATCATTTTTCTAGTAGTGACTTTGAGCAACTGGAAAAAGCCGCAGTGACAGCTTTTAAAATGGGTTATGAAGTTGAAGAGCCTGAAGAAGCTGAGTTAGAAACCGGTGAAAAGGTTTTTGCGTTTGATATTGTTACCGAACAGCCATTGGAACTCGATATTATCGTTGATGAAAGCAGAGCAATGTTTGAGTTAGCAAAGCAATGTCAGGTTGATTACGATGGTTGGGGAACGTATTTCGAAGAATAAAGATAGTGTTGGCGTGTTCGGCGAGTTAATTTTGCTGATGCTATTAAAATATTAATAATGGAGACCTCCAATGGAATGGCTAGAAACAATACTTCGTCCTGAAACGTTATCTTTACTCATCCCTATCATTGTTATTGTCGGCGCTTTTGTCATTGCGGCATTAAAAGCTCACCATAAACATGAAGAACGTATCGAGAAAATTAAGCACGGCTTCGATCCAGATAGCTAAGCTAGCTTAGCTATCAAGAGTAAAACATCCGCTTAGTCTCTTGGTTATGCTTGAACTTGCCCGGTAGAATCTCGAACCACCAATTCTGGCGTATATTGCGTGCAGATTTGCTTGGTATTTTGTTGACGGATTTGTGCTATCAACAAATTCGTGGCATCACTGGCAATTTGTCGGTTTGGTTGATCCGCTGTGGTCAGTCTTGGCCAAGTCTGTCTAGAAAAAGGGCTATTTTCGAAGCCGGCAATAGATAACTGCTGTGGAATAGCAATGTTCATCAGCCGGGCTGCAAATAACGCACCGGCCGCAATTTCATCATTACATGAAAATATCGCTGTCGGTTTTTCTGCTTGCGTCATCAGCTGTTTAGCGCCATTAACACCCGACTCAAACGAGTATTCACCCTCAATAATAAAATCATCGTTAATGGCAATGCCATTGTTTGACAGCGCTTGTTTATAGCCTTGTAATCGTTCGATACTCGATTTGTGTTCTGCACCACCAGCAATAAAACCAATGTTTTTATGACCGTAATCGATTAAATGTTGAGTAATAGTTAACGCTGCTTGATGATCGTCCACCATAATACATGGCGTTATTTCGTCTGGCGCAGCATTACCTGACATAATACGAACCACTTTAACATCAAGTTCTAAAATACGTTTTACAAATTCAGGACGCTCAGAAAACGGTGGTGTTAGTACTAAACCAGCAACTCTAGATTGTTTCACCATATTGGTAATTTCTTCTAAAATATTATCCGCTTCGGCATTACACGGGTGGATCAATAGCTCAAAGCCCTGCTGTCGACAGGCTGACAAAATACCGTTTTGCATATCAATAATGTAATAAGCGTTTGGATTATCGTATACGTAGGCAATTGAATATGACTTTGTTCCGGCTAAATTACGGGCGGCAAGATTAGGTTGATAATTTAACTCCGCAACGGTCGCCATGACTTTGTCTCGTGTTGCTTGACGCACCGATGGCTCATTATTCATAACGCGCGAAACTGTCTTAATTGAAACACCTGCGTGCTTGGCAACGTCATTTATTGTAGCTTTCATTTATCTTAATTAACCTGTTGTTCTAAGTTGCGGCCTAATAATACCAAGTGACTAAATAATTATGCGGATTGGTGTAAGAGTATTGTTTCTTGTAGTGAGCAGCAATCATTAATTTTTATTTTCGATAATATAACAAATTGACAGCGCTGTCATTTATATTTAAAGTAACCTAAAATTTCATGTCTTGTTACTCATAGGAAAAGAAACATGTCTGATCGTCAAGGTTTATCTAGTTGGAAAATACTACAACAATTGGCTGATGCAAAAAAACATACCCATATGAAGCAATTGTTTGGGCAAGATCCACAGCGATTTGATCAGTACTCGATTAAGTTACCGAGCATGCTGTTTGATTATTCAAAAAATGTCATTGATAGCGAAATCATGCAAGCCCTGCTCGATTTGGCCGAAGAAACCGAAATAGTGCCATGGCGTGAGAAAATGTTTGCTGGAGAAAAAATTAATAAGACAGAAAACCGGCCAGTATTACATACGGCCTTGCGTGGACAAATGAACCCTCCGCTATGGGTAGACGGCGAAAACATCACCGAGCAAGTTCAAAATCAGCTCGATAAAATGGAAGGCTTTGTAAAATATATACGCGAAGGAAAATGGCAAGGTTACTCGGGTAAGCGCATTACTGACGTGGTAAATATCGGTGTTGGTGGCTCAAATCTTGGTCCACAAATGGTCACCGAAGCATTAAAGCAATATAGTGATAACAGCGTTAATGTTCATTATGTTTCTAATGTTGATGGCGCTCAAATTGCCAACGTTTTGAGACCATTAGATCCAGAAAAAGTATTGTTTATTGTGTCATCAAAAACCTTTACCACCACCGAAACTATGCTCAATGCTCGAACGGCGATCAATTGGTTAACCGCGGCTTCTTTTGATAACCGCGCAATAGCAAAACATTTTGTTGCCGTGACTGCGAATAAAGCCAATGCACTAGCGTTTGGCATACACGCTGAAAATATTTTTGAAATGTGGGATTGGGTTGGTGGCCGATTCTCTTTGTGGTCAGCGATAGGGTTACCGATCGCCATTGACTTGGGCTTCGAGCACTTTAAAGCATTACTGGCGGGCGCCCATGAAATGGACCAGCATTTTGTTAATGCTCCTTTGGCTGAAAATATGCCGGTGATAATGGCACTACTTAGCGTCTGGAACACCACGTTTATGGGGGCAAGATCGCAGGCTATTTTACCTTATGATCAAACCTTACACATGCTGTCGGCCTATTTACAGCAGGCAGAAATGGAAAGTAACGGTAAGTCGGTTAGTTGGCATGGTGATGAAGTAAATTACGCTACCGTACCGTCAATCTGGGGAGAATTAGGTATTAATGGTCAGCATGCTTTTTATCAATATCTACACCAAAGTAATAACATCGTACCGGCAGACTTTATTGGCTCTGTGGAGAGCGTAACACCCGTTCAAGGTCATCACGAAACCTTAATGGCTAATTTTTTCGCACAGACGCAGGCATTAATGACCGGCGTTAACGAAACACAAGTACGTGCTGACTTAAAGGCCAAAGGCCGCACACCAGAGTATATTGACAATATCGCCCCTCATAAAGTGCATAAAGGCAACCGTCCTACTAACACTATTTTATTAAAACGCGTAGACCCTAATACACTTGGGCAATTGGTCGCTGCCTACGAGCATAAAATATTTGTTCAGGGAATTGTTTTGCAGATATGCTCGTTTGATCAATGGGGAGTTGAGTTAGGTAAAGGATTGGCGGCAAAAATTCAGCAACAACTGGAAGGAGATACAGTGGATGAACAGCATGATTGTTCGACACAAAATTTAATTCAATATTATAAAGGCGCGGTTTAGTCGTGATAAATTTGAGGGTTTGGCTATCTGTTTTTAGCTAAAAATAGCGTGTTTGTTACACTATTTTTGCTGGAAATATAGCGTAACTCTCTATTGTGTTGCTGATATACCTAGCAATAACAGCGAAAGTAGAGAACATTATTTATATATAAAATAGTGTGTTACGAAAAAGTTGCTTATAAATTAGCTAATGGGTATAGCCAAATAACTTATTTGTGTGTATGGTTTATATCAGCTTAATGACAACGCTGTCATAAAACATAAAGACAGCGCTGTCGTAAAAAGTTAACTAAAAGACTATTATATTTATAAAAACGTGTGTAAGGGAAAGTCGATGTCATCTATAACATTTAAAAAAGGTATTTTAGCAAGCAGTATCGCTATGATCCTTGCAGGTGGTGCTACACCATTTGCCCTAGCAGCTGAAGAAGCTAATGCCGCTAACCAAGACCAAGAGATTGAACGAATTCAGGTTACTGGTATTCGTGGTAGCTTAAAAGCAAACTTAAACGCCAAAAGGTTCGCTGATTCTATTGTTGATGTTATCAATGCTGAAGACATCGGTAAGTTTCCTGATAAAAACGTTGCCGAGTCCTTACAACGTGTTCCCGGAATAACCATTCAGCGCCAATTTGGTGAAGGTTCATCGGTATCAATTCGTGGTGCAGGTCAAAATTTAACGAAAACAACCTTGAATGGTCAAAACGTTGCTTCAACAGGTTGGTTTGTTTTAGAACCAGCAAAGCGCTCATTCAACTATGAGTTATTACCGTCAGAATTAGTTGGTGGTTTAGAAGTCTATAAATCGTCTCAAGCCGATATTGCTGAAGGTGGTATTGGTGGTACTGTCGTCGTTAATACTCGTACGCCATTGGAGTTAGAGGCTAACTCAATGTATGCGTCAGTTGAAGGGCAGTATTCAGATGATTCAGGTGAAACTGATCCACAGTTTTCAGGTATGTATAGTTGGAAAAATGATGCGGAAAACTTTGGTGTTTTAGTGTCTGCCGTCGCACAAGAGCGTCATTTACAACGTCAAGGTAATGAAGCGTTTTGGCAATGGGGTGCTGGTCCAGTAGGTTTTGAACAAAACCGTAAACGTAATGCATTTACGGCAGCCATTGAGTGGGCACCAACAGATAAATTAACCTTTGTCTTAAACGCTATGGATATGGAGATGGAAGCCGATAATACCAACTTCGCGTTATGGCTAACTCAAGCAGATACAACTTGGGGCGGTGGTGTTACTGACGAATTTATTGCTCCTGGTTCAGAAGCCGGACAAGTAGGTACGCCAGTTAAAGGACCACTTAATGTTGCTTATTATCAAGCGCGTCCTCGTGAAGCGACCATGAACTCTGATCTTATCGACTTAAAAACGACTTACGAAGGTGACGCATTCACGTTAACAGTTCAAGTGGGTACAACCGATTCTACTGGCGGAACAGACTTTGAAATGGTAGTCGATGATGGAACTGGTGGCACCGCAATCCCTGGTGGAACATACGATTTTACCGGTGGTACGCAAAAATGGAACACAAACAACTTTGATCTAGCTGCCTATGATCCTGGTTCTTTAGCAATGGGTACAGGAGCAAACTTTAACTCGACACCCAAAACCGATGAAGAAAGTTATTTTCAAGCAGATATAGAATTTCAAGTGGAAGACTTTGGTATTATCAACAGTGTTAAAGGTGGGGTTCGGATCGCCGATCATAATACGACTAGTCGTAAATTTGATTTTGACCAAGTCGCTGGTTTTGATAATGTTATTTCTACTTCAGGCCTAGGACAAGGTAGTTATGATGTTGGTTTAGATAACCTGCAAATGATGAAGTTTGACGTCAATGCTATCAAAGATTGGGCGAAGGCAAGTATCACAGGTAAAACTGAAGATCTTGGTGCTTACAGTGAAATTCAAGAAGATAACACTGCAGCCTATATCATGGCCTCATATAGCGGCGAAAAATATCGTGGTAACTTTGGGGTTCGCTATATTCAAACTGATGCCGAATCTATTTACTTTACTGGTGGCGTAAAAGGCTCAACCAAAGCTGATTACAGTGAAGTATTACCAAGTGTTAACTTTGCCTACAATATCGACGATGATTTAATTTTCCGTTTTAGTGCTGCACGTACTATGGCTCGCCCGCAATACAATGATATGTATGTTAATCCTAGTCCATTAGGGGTAAATGATGACACGCCAAATAACCAGATTTGGGTGGCAGGTAACGTTGGCTTAAAACCATTTATGGCTGACCAAGTGGATTTTGGATTAGAGTGGTACTTTAATGAAGATTCCCTTTTATCCGGTGCGGTATTCTTCAAGCAAGTTGAAAACTTTGTCAAAATTGTCGAGAAAACGGGTGTTCCTGCATCAGAGGTACCGTTAGCTTTACCTGCAGATGAAGCAGCCTTTGGTTGGACAACGCAAACCACAGAGAACGCTGGTGATGCAGACATTTGGGGTATGGAACTACAATACCAACAAGATTTTGGTAATGGTTTTGGTACTATTGTTAACTATACCTACACTGATACAGATACTGACAGAGATACCTTTAAGGATAATAACCCATTCTTAACAGATGCCTCAGATCATACCTATAACGTCACAGGTTATTATGAAAATGACGACCTTTATGTTCGTTTGTCATATAACTGGCGTAGTGAGTACATGCTTCGTGAAACAGGCGCATACGGTAATCGTTTACATGATGACTTTGGCTCACTTGACTTAAGCGCGGTATATCACTTTAACGATAACGTCGATTTCAAAATTGATGTGGTTAATATTACTGGTGAAGAATCATTGCAGTATGGTAATAACCAAGAGTATTCGCACTATAGTGGTTTTGCTGATGGCTTCCCTGTTTACCAATATGCAGTAGCTACTCGTATTAATATTGGTGCGTCGTTTAAGTTTTAAACCTTAAATCGCTAATTAAAAAAGGGAGCTTGTCTCCCTTTTTTATAAATATGAACAAAAGTAATTTATTGAAATTAATTGATTTTTAAACGTCCTCTCTGATGAAGTTGTTCGCATTACCGACTTTGATCAAGAGCATGTTAATGGCAATAGCTACTCAGGTATCTTTCCTATTTCACATCAATAAGGTAAGTTTACACGCTGCCATACCAAACGACTTAAATATTTAGTCGCAAAGTGATCGAATATTTATGCAGGTTGGTATCAGAGCGATTAGATTAATAAGAGTGAACTAATCTATTGTTATCTCACGAGGGAATTCAAAATGTCGGCCAAAGCAAGTCTGCTTAATTACACCAGCCACGGTAAAGTAAAAGTAAAAGAAACCCATAATTATCAACATGTAAATAATCAACATGTTATTCCATTAGTCGTGCATGAATTTTCCCGAGCTGGTAGCGAAATGCCAGTCGTGTTTGTAAAAAACACTGACACAGGCGAATTTCAGTCAGTCGCTATTTTAGGCTTAACAATAGGGGAAAATCTTTTTTATGGTGAGGAAAAGTGGCGCAGCAATTATGTGCCGGCTTATGTTACTCATCATCCGTTTGCCTTAATGCCAGCTGCCCATGATGAAACGCAATTGCAAATTATCATCGACGAATCCAGTGATTTGGTCAGTGAAGAAGAAGGGCAGCTATTATTTGATGAGCAGGGTAACGAAACCGAATATATGCAAAAACGTAAGAATGCTTTAGGGCTTTATTATGAACATACCCATATCACCAAAGCATTTGTTAATACCCTAAACGAGTTAGGCTTGTTAATGGAGCAGTCGTTAGCAATGAATGTCAATGGTGCGCAATCGCAACTTAATGGCGTTTATCTTGTTGATGAGAAAAAGCTTAATGCATTATCGGATGAAGATTTTCTCGAGTTACGTAAACGTGGATTCCTTGCGCCAATATATGCGCATTTGGGATCGGTACATCAATTACATCGCTTAGCCGCATTGAAAACACAATAGTTCATCATTGTTACTTGGTAAAAGAAGGTTCCCTATGAACACTGCATCGGTAAAATCTATCATTATTGTCGGCGGCGGCTCATCTGGATGGATGACCGCATTGTATTTGAATCGCTTATACAATCAGCATCAAAAGCATGTAGATATTACCGTTATTGAAAGTAAAGATATTGGTATTATTGGTGTCGGTGAAGCGACAGTGCATAGTATTCGATTTTTCTTTGCTGCTATGGGGCTCGATGAACAAGAACTGTTAAAAGAAACCAATGCCACTCTAAAAACGGGGATCTTATTTAAAAATTGGATGAAGCCTAACGCAGGGCAAGAGCATCAATATTTTCATCCGTTTGAACACGTGCAAATAGGCCCAGGTTTAGATATTGCCAGCCGATGGTTGCTAAGCGCACGCCAAGACCTTGAACGGTTTGATCAAGGGGTCTCACTTTCTGCCCATTTAATGCAGCATGCTCATAGCCCTAAAGCTGAATCTTCACGCCCTTATGACGGGGTAGTGCCTTATGGTTATCATATCGATGCCGTTTTAATGTCTCGCTATCTAAGAAAAAAAGCGGTTGAAGCGGGCGTAATACATATTGAAGCAACCGTTAGTGATGTGATTACCTCGGGTGAAAATATCGTCAGCATTGTCACCGATCAGGGCGAGTATCAAGCGGATGTCTTTATTGATAGTACTGGTTTTAAAGGCTTATTAATAGACCAATTAAAGCAAGATAATTGGACATCTTTTGAACAGGCATTACCATGCAATAAAGCAGTGGCGATGCAAATTGCTTATCCCGATGGCGCAGCGCCTAAACCTTATACCACGGCAACGGCGCTTGAAAATGGTTGGGCCTGGCAAATCGATTTAGTGAATCGTCGCGGCACAGGCTATGTGTATGATGGTAATAAAATAACGCCTGAGCAAGCCGAAGCCGAATTAATAAAACATAATGGTAGCGATGCCAAGGTATTAAAAACCACTCACCTCAACATGAAAGTCGGTTGTCGACCCGAGTTTTGGGTAGGCAATTGTATTGCTATCGGTTTGTCAGGTGGGTTTATTGAACCATTAGAATCAACAGGCCTACATATTATTAATATTGGCGCGCGATTACTGGCAACGCACCTCTCGTCAAAAGATGTCGCACAACCGGTACGAGATTCTTATAACCGCTTAATGAATGGAGCCTATCAAGACTTAAAGCAGTTTATTGTTTTGCATTATTGCTTAACTGATAGAGACGACAACGACTTTTGGCGTCAAGCACAAAAATCGATTGAACACTGCCCTGAGCTGAAACGTAATGTTGAGGTATGGCGCCATAAAGTATGTGAATATTTCGATTTAGCCGGTGGTTATTCAACAACGTTTACCGATGAGAATTATCGCTTTATTTTATATGGCATGCAGCATTATCCTGAATTAAACATGGCAATTGATAATGATGAAAGCCGACAAGTCTTTGAAAAATTAGCTCGCCGTTCACAAGAGGTGGTTAAGCATACCTTGTCGCATCAAGATTATTTGCAAAGCTTGCATGACATGTCCTTAAGCGAAATTGCGCAACTATGGGCTGATAAAGAGTGACCGAATCAATTCACTCTGCAGCGACTGAGCATGGTCTTGGCGTAATTAAAAAAGTACTGATCCTTGGTGGTGGCAGCGCCGGTTGGTTGGCCGCTAACCATCTCGCGAAAAATCTTCGTGCCAATCAAGAAAATGGCATTGAAGTCATTTTGGTTGAGTCGCCAAATATTCCAACGATTGGAGTAGGGGAAGGCACAGTGCCAGCCATGCGCAATACCTTAAAGTATTTCGGCATTAGCGAAACCGAATTTATTACTCAATGTGATGCTACGTTTAAGCAAGGGATAAAGTTTGTTGATTGGCTCAATAACCCTAATCAAGGGCAGCCTGATCATTACCATCATGTTTTTGATTATCCTAATATCAGCGAAATCAACTTAACGCCCTATTGGTTAATGCAGCCAGAAACCGCGAAGAAAAGCTTTGTCGATGCGCTTTCAGTACAAGGAAAAATATGCGATGCCGGCTTAGCACCAAAGCTGATCACCACTCCTGAATTTCAAGGTGTTACTTCTTATGCCTATCACTTAGATGCAGGGAAATTTACGCAAATATTAACAAAAAATGCCGTGACAAAATTGGGTGTTAAGCATATTCGCGCCGAGGTTAAAGCGATAACGCAACATGATAACGGCGAGATCAAGTCGGTATTGACGGATGAGCATGGCGAGATTTTTGCTGATTTTTTTGTTGATTGCAGTGGCTTTAGGGCATTACTGATCGATAAAACCTTAGAGGTTGGCTTTATCGATAAAAGTGATGTGCTTTTTGCCGACCACGCGGTTGCTATTCAAGTACCATATGAACATCAAGACACTGATATTCCTTCTTTTACTCTCGCGAGTGCGCAATCTTGTGGCTGGATTTGGGATATTGGTTTAAAGCAACGCCGTGGCATAGGGCATGTATATTCATCGGCTCATATCAGTCATGAACAAGCAGAACAAGATTTAAGATCCTATATTGGCAGCGCCGCTAATAATATTGAAAGTCGGTTGTTGAAGATGCGTATTGGCTATCGCGAGAAGTTCTGGCATAAAAACTGTGTCGCATTAGGTTTAGCACAAGGTTTTGTCGAACCGCTAGAAGCAACAGGACTGTTAGTTTTTGATGCCACGGCTAAAATGTTAGCGGAGCGTTTCCCGATAGGAAAATCGGATATGGCACTACTCGCCACTCAATTTAACCAACAGGTCAAGCAAAGTTGGGACAGTGTCATTGAATTTGTAAAATTACATTATTGTTTATCGCAGCGCACTGATAGTGATTTTTGGCGTGAAAATCGTCAACCAAACACTATTCCAGAACGATTAAAAGAGCGCCTAGCGCGCTGGCGTTTCCAGCCACCTAGTGCTTATGATTTTACTAGTAAAGATGAAGTTTTTAACTTAGATAATTATTTATATGTACTTTATGGGATGAAGTTTGATACCGAAAGTGAGCATCTGGCGGGACGGTTCGCTGATCGCGAAAAAGCAGATCAAATGTTTGCCGAGCAACAAGCTTATCTGCAGACTTTACTTAAAAATTTACCTAGTCATCGGCAACTAATTGACAAAATACATCAATTTGGCCTGCAAAAGTATTAACGGTCACTATAACTAACCCTCCTTTATTACCCCTGCTTGCATGAAACGTTGGTAGTAGGGCATCAACTGCTCTTGATAGTTGCGCCATTGTGAAATGTTTGATGAAAACAACGGTTGCCTGATTTGGGCATTGCTCATGGTATGAACGGTGCGTGGATTACGATGATATTCGAGGCATTGCTCATGCCAATCAAGGGTAAGAAATTTCAATAATTTTTCTGTGGTACTGACTTGTTTATGAACCAGTGTTTGATAATCCAAGGTAAAAATATGCTCGGGAAAAAGTGAGCACCAATGCTGCATCAACTGATGATGGGCAATAATCATCTCGGTAAGTTCAGATAAATCATAAGTAAAGTTATTACCTTGGCCAAATAACTGCTTATAACATCCCCAAAGAATATCCATCGGATCTCGCTGACAGTAAACAATTTTAGCGTCTGGTAACGCCAGTCTTATAATGCCGATGGCTTTATAATTAAGTGGCATTTTATCGGTAAAAAAACGCTTATTGTTGATGCCGTTAGTCATTAACAGGTATTGCTCGCCAATGTCAGACCATTGTTTAGATGATAATTTTGGCGCCCACCGTGGAAAGCCCAATTGAGCTAAAGATGGTGTTAACACTGTTTGCGTGGCGTTTGCCAATTCAAGTAATTCATCACCACCATTAACCAAGGGATGTGCCGATATAATTTGTTCGGCTAAGGTGGTGCCTGAGCGGGGCATACCACAGATGAAAATAGGGTTGTCACCATTGGGAGTATGCTTGCCAATATTCTTCTTTTTGGCAAACAATTGCTGATTGAATACCTCCGCTATTGAGCGATGCTCAAGGATTTCATCTGAGTGTTTATAGTGTAACTGCGCTCTTTTTAGCGCCGCGCCTCGCGATAAAAAGTGAAACGCATTGCCATAACCTTGCCTCTGCTGATAGTGCCTATAAAGCGTAAATGCAGCATAAACTTTGTCATTAATGTTGCCGAGATCGCTATTCAAAAGCGTGGTTAAATATTCTTGTTCGTTCAGGCTAAGCTTTGCCGACAAATCACTGCGGTGCCAATAGGGCGCGATGTAATGAGGAGCGTTTTCAATACACAAGGAAAAACACAATTGCGCGTCTGTTATTTGTCCATTTTCCTTGTTCATGATCCCGAGTAAATTTAACCACTGATAATTGTTCGGACAAAGCTTTACCGCTTGTGACATAGCATCAGTTGCTTTGAGTGGTTCACGTAAAAATCGCAGCGCTATGGCATGGTTATAGTAATAAAGCCCTTCATTAGGATGATGTAATATTCCTTGCTGAGAAAGGTGTTCAAGCTCATCAAAGCGTTGCTGCATTTTCAACACTTCGAATAACGGTAAATAAGCAGCTGTGGTACTAGGCGCTTGATTAATAATCTGTTTCGCCAAAAACTCAGTTTGCTGAGAACGCCTTGCACTATAGGCTTTATCGAGTAATGCCAGAGACTCTGCAATGCTTTTATCGACACCAGAGTCATCTTTACGTATTTTAAGGTTAATGAAGGTTGGCATAATGTTGTATAAGCGATTACTTCTTTTATGACTATTACATGCTTTTTAAAAAATAACACTAACCTGTTTTGACAGCGCTGTCAAAACAGGTTAGTGTTAATCATCATAATGAATGAATTTGCCGTGTTTAATTTGCACAGTCATTGAATTTGGGATAAGTGTTAAGAATGAATATTAAAATAATGTCTTTTGTTGTCAGTGTTCTTGTATTGCTATGCGCATGTGAGCAAAGTGGTATGACAAAAATTTCCAGTGATGAAATACCTGCACTATCTGCGGCGACTCAGCAAGATATCAATTTGATCGCTGAGACGCTCGATGTAACTTATCGTTTAATCACCAATATTCCCTCTAAGCAATGTGATGCCAACATTGCTGATGGCGCTTGCTTCGAAGTAGAGCTGAGCTTTACCGCTAATCAGCCAATAAAAAGCAATAACTGGCAGATAGTTTTCAGTCAAATATCGCCGATACAATCCTATGAAAGTGATGAATTTAGCGTTGTGCATCTTAATGGTGATTTACATCAAATCACGCTAAAAGAGTCCTTTACGGGATTTAACAAAGGTGAAACCAAGTCGTTACTCTTTAGGGCGATGTTTTGGTCTTTATCCGAATATGATGCTATTCCAAACTATATTGTTAACGCCAAAGGGTTAGACGCTAAAGTTATTGACAGCACGCGCGCAAAAATCGACCCCGATACCGGTTTAGAAATTCTCCCTTTTGTTGCGCCTTACACTGACAAAAATAAGCAATCAAAAAGATCACAAAATGATGCTAGCCAGTGGCTTACCAGTCAAGATTTATATGATAGAAACGCTAGTTTAGGACTAGAAAAACTTGACGTAAGTAGGCAGATCATTCCGACGCCAAAATATATTGAATTAAATGCTGAAAATAAGCGCTTGGATATCAGCTCTGGGTTAACCGTGCAATTAAATAACGTTACCGAGCAAGACGTGCAGGTTGCCTTAGTGCGATTAGCGACGTTGGGGGTTAGCTTCAGTAATGCAGGAATACCGTTGAAGCTCACCATCAATGAAAATGATCAGGGTATTATCGGCGCTTACACCCTTGAGGTTAGCAGTGATCAAATTGCTATTGTCGCTGGTGAAGCGTCTGGCGTATTTAATGGCTTACAATCGTTGGCGAGCTTATATGTAATCGATAGTCAGCAATTGTCATTAATAACCGTGCGTGATGAACCTCATTATCAATTTCGTGGCTTGCTTGTTGACGTTGCTCGAAATTTTCACAGTAAAACGTTTATTCTGCGTTTGTTAGATCAAATGGCGGCCTATAAATTAAATAAACTACATTTGCATTTAGGTGATGATGAGGGCTGGCGCCTAGCGATCCCGAGTTTACCAGAGTTAACTGAAATAGGCGGAACGCGTTGTTTAGATTTTAGTGAACAACAGTGCTTATTACCGCAACTTGGCGCGGGCGTTGATCCCGTCAATCCAGTTAACGGCTATTTTAGTGTTGCTGATTATCAAGATATTTTAAAGGCGGCGAGCGCACGTCATATCCAAGTGATCCCATCGCTTGATATGCCAGGTCACTCTCGCGCTGCGGTGAAAGCTATGGCTGCTCGCTATAATAAATACAGTATCTTGGAAGAGACTGACAAAGCGAAACAATTTTTATTGTCAGAAGCGACAGATCCGACGAAATATTCGTCAGTACAATTTTATAATGACAATACCATTAATGTTTGTTTGGAATCTTCCTACGCCTTTGTTAAAGAAGTGATGACCCAAGTAAAAGCCATGCATGATGAAGTTGGCCACCCGCTGTCACGTTATCATATTGGCGCGGATGAAACGGCTGGAGCTTGGCTTGAATCACCGGCATGTAAAGATTTTATCGCTGATCCTGATAACGGCGTGAAAGACGCAAGTGGCTTAGCCGCTTACTTTGTTGAACGTGTTGCTGGTATATTATTTGAGCTCGGTATTGAGCCTGCTGCATGGAGCGATGGCCTAGAACATACCAAAAAAGCGAATATGCCCCCGGTTGTCCAAGCGAATGCTTGGGGACATTTGCCATGGGGAGCCCACAGACAAACTCACGAATTGGCCAATCGAAATTGGCAAATTGTTGTATCAACACCCGATGCCATGTATTTTGATTTTCCATACGAGACCGATCCAAAAGAGCATGGTTATTACTGGGCATCTCGACATACCAATACAGAAAAAGTCTTTCAATTTATGCCTGATAACTTGCCTGTTCACGCAGAATTTTGGCTAGACCGAGAAGACAATCCTTATGTTGCAGACGATACCATTAAGCGAGATGAGCAGGGCAATATTATTGCACAGCCTCTGCAACCAGGGCGCACTTTTTATGGCTTGCAAGGTCAGCTTTGGAGTGAAAATACTCGTAGCGATGCCATGAGTGAGCATAAAATTTTCCCACGTTTGTTTGCCTTAGCTGAGCGTGCTTGGTATCTGCCAAACTGGGCTGTCCCTTATAACTATCAAGGCGCGAGATATGATCAATCAACGCATGCTTTTAGTGAACAAAAGCGACAATTAAGGGATCAAGCATGGCAGCTGTTTGCTAATACTTTGGGACAGAAAGAGTTGCCCAAATTAGATAAAGCGCAAATACAATATCGTTTGCCAACCATTGGTGCCGTGATCAAAGACGGCATATTACGCGCTAACGTTGCCTTTCCAGGATTAGGCATCGAATATCTAGAAGCAGGTAAGGATTGGCAACCTTATTTGCAGCCAGTTGCGGTTACAGGAAATATTAAGGTGAGAAGTCGCAGCAGTTATGGCCGTCGATTTGGTCGTATTACCGCAGTAAATTAAGACTTATCATGATTAACCGTGATTAATTCTGCATGGATTTAACTAGATGTAATATAAAAATATCTATTTAAATCATATTGTTGATTTAAATACCAATCAATATAAACAAAAAATAGTAATATTTTATAAAAAACAAATGACAACGCTGTCATTTGTGGTTAAGATAAAACCAGTTAAATAATATTGCACTTAATATAGACAGTATTTTTAGAATAAATCGCAGTAGACATGAGGTCGTAATGCCTAATAGCAATGATATATATAAAGGTCTTTATTTGGGGATCGATGGTGGTGGTAGTAAGTGTAAAGCCATTATTGTTTCTTCAGAAAATAAAATATTAGGTACGGGTATATCTGGACCAGCGAACCCCTTACATGGCTTTGACCAAGCGACAAATTCTATTGTTGAGTCTGCGCAGTTAGCATTACAAGACGCACAGTCGCAAGATAACGCCCTTACCCAAGTTAAACTAAAAGATTTAGTTGCCGGCGTTGGGCTTGCCGGAGTTAATTTACCTGTTTTGTTTGAGCAAATGTCCAGTTGGTCACACCCATTTAAACAAATGTTTTTAACCACCGATTTGTTAGTAGCCTGTTTAGGGGCACATCAAGGTGGTGATGGCGCGGTAATGATCACGGGCACAGGCTCATGTGGTTTTTCATACGTAGACCATGAAGCATTTATTGTTGGTGCACATGGTTTTCCTCATGGTGACAAGGGTAGTGGTGCATGGTTTGGTTTACAAGCGGTTAAACAAGTATTGCTCTCTCTTGATGGACTTATTCCACCTTCACAAATGAACGATGAGTTATTGCGTTTATTGGCGGTAAAAGATGGTGTACAACTGGTGGAGGCCATTGCTGGGAAACCTGCCGCTTATTATGCGCGTTTGGCTAATTTAGTGTTTGATGCCGCTGAGCAATCAGACTCATTGGCTAAGAGTATTGTCAAAGAAGGGGCAAAATATATCAGTGATGTTGCCAGACAGTTATGGAAAAAACAGCCGCCGCGAATGTCGTTGATCGGCGGTTTATCACCACGAATATTGCCTTGGCTGGATAAAGATATTCAAGCCCGGTTATCGCCACCGTTAAGTACACCAGAATTCGGCTCCGTATTATTCGCACGGCAACAGCTCGGGTTGCTTGCGCAATCACAACTATCTATTTAGGGTCCAACATGACACAAACAATTATGGAAAAAGAGGCTAAACAAGCTCCTGAAGTTATTGGCAATCAATTAGTCAGCAATCAAAGTATAGCCCGTAGCATTGGCGAAAAACTGCGCCAATTTCAACCCAAAATGGTGATGATAATTGGTCGTGGTTCTTCAGATCATGCCGGTGTCTTTGGTAAATATTTAATTGAAATTGAAGCCGGCGTGCCGACGTTTGCTGCCGCACCTTCGGTTTCTAGTGTGTACGGAAAACAGTTAAAGCTTGAGCAAGCACTGGTTATCGTTATTTCTCAATCAGGTCGTAGTCCTGACATTATTTCACAGGCCAAAATGGCTAAAGACGCTGGCGCATACTGTGTCGCTTTGGTTAATGATGAAAGCTCGCCACTAAAAGATATTGTTGATGATGTATTGCCGTTAAGAGCGGGGGCTGAAATTTCTGTTGCGGCAACTAAAAGCTATTTGGCGACTTTATCTGCGCTGTTGCAATTAACCGCTTATTGGACGCAAAATGATACGCTCATCGCTGCATTGGATACGTTGCCGCACGCACTAAACGACATTATCGCGAGTGCCCCTCAGTTAACGCCAGAGTCATTAGCTGGCGTACAAAATATGGTGGTTTTGGGCCGAGGATTAGGTTATGCGGTAAGTAAAGAAATGGCGCTAAAGCTAAAAGAAGTCAGTAGTATTCACGCGGAAGCATTCAGTAGCGCAGAGTTTTTACATGGTCCAGTGACACTGGTTGAACAGGGCCTAGCCATTTTAAATTGTGCAGTAAACGATGAAAGTGCGGATTCTCATCAAGCACAAATTGATGAAATGCAACAACGCGGCGCTACTTTGATCCATTTGCGTCAAACAAATAACCAGGTACACCCGCGTTTAGCGCCTTTGGTTGTGTTGCAGCGCTTTTATATTGATGTCGCCGCTGTTGCCGTGAGTCGCGGATTTAATCCGGACGAACCTAAAGGCCTTAAAAAAGTAACTAAAACGGTATAACCATGAAATATCGACTCCATGCACAGCGCCTATTTGATGGGCATAGCTATAGTGACAATCAAGTCTTGACCATTGATGACGGCAAGATTGTCGCTATCGATCAAGACATCAGTCAAGCTGATGTTGCCGTACATGGTATTTTGGTGCCTGGATTTATTGACCTACAAGTTAATGGCGGCGGTGGTGTACTTTTTAATTCGTCTCCCAGTGTTGACGGTCTTAAAAAGATCGTCGCGGCTCATGCCCAATACGGCACCACGGCGATGACTCCGACATTAATTACTGACACTGTTGAGGTGATGTCAACAGCAGCAGACGCGGTAGCACAGGCGATTGCACAAAACACTCCTGGCATCATTGGTATTCACTTTGAGGGGCCTCATTTATCTCAACAAAAGAAAGGCACCCACGCGAGCGAATATATTCGTCCTATCAGCGCGTTGGAATGGCAAGTATTATCCCGTCAAGATATCGGTCAAGTCATTGTCACCCTGGCACCAGAAACAGTGTCCTGTCAAGATATCACTAAGATGGTTAATTTAGGTATTAAAGTGTGTATTGGCCATACCAACGCTGATTTTGCTACTGCGCAACAAGCGGTTGCAGCGGGCGCCGACGGTGTTACCCACTTATTTAATGCGATGTCGCCGCTACAAGGCAGAGAGCCAGGCGTTGTTGGCTGTGCATTACTTAATGATAATACTTACTGCGGTTTGATCCTTGATTGTTTGCATGTTGATATACACAGCTGTCAGCTTGCGTTGAAAGCTAAGCCGCAAGGAAAAATATTCTTGGTGACTGATGCTATGCCACCGGTGGGGACGAACGAGACAGAATTTGACTTTTTTGATCGCAAAGTTACCTTAAATAAAGGTGAGTTACGATCAACAACCGGTGAGTTAGCTGGCTCGGTATTAGATATGGCGACGGCGGTTAAAAATGCGCATCAAAAACTTAAGCTTTCTTTTGATGAAGCCGTGAAAATGGCGTCAGTGTATCCAGCAAATTATATTAATCAATCCAAGTTGTTAGGCTCTTTAACGCGGGGCGCACAAGCCGATATGGTTTTGCTTGATGATGACCTTAACGTCAAAGCAACCTGGATAAAAGGGCAAAAAATTTATACTAGCGAGCCACAATAATAAACGGGCAATAACGCAATAATGAAAGGGTAATAAGATGAATGCGATCACCAATGTAGACGACATTACAGACGAACGAAGTAACTTTGTTCCAATAGCGATAATTGCAGCATTATTTTTTGTTTTTGGTTTTGTAACCTGGCAAAACGGTGCGTTGATCCCTTATTTACAAATGGTTTGTCAGCTTACAGATACTCAGGCTTTACTGGTTGCTTTCGCGTTCTATTTTGCTTATACCGCCATGGCGTTGCCCTCGGCGTTTGTCTTAGAAAAGGTTGGCTATAAAAATGGTATGTCATTGGGATTGTTGTGTTTAGTTGCTGGCTTCTTGGTCTATATTCCTGCAGCAAGTTCACAAACTTTTACCACCTTTTTAGTCGCACAATTTATTATTGGCAGTGGCTTAACCATACTGCAAACGGCTGCTAATCCGTATATCGTTAAAGTGGGTCCAAGTAAAAGTGCCGCAGTGCGTATTATGTTTATGGGGCTGATGAATAAAGGTGCAGGCGTTATTGCACCTATGGCTTTTACTGCGTTGGTATTAGGGGATTTTGCTGGTGTTTCTGCGCTAACTATAGAAGCCATGAACGAGCCTGAAAAGTCTGACACTATTACTGCATTGGCCAACGGCCTTATTAATCCCTATATTGGCATGGCAGTAGTATTTACCTGTTTGGCTGGCTTATTAAAGCTTTCGCCGTTACCTGAACTTTCAAGTGATGATGATAATGTTGATATGGTCGGTGATGACAAAGGTGCCAATAATAAAACCTCCATTTTACAATTTCCGTCTTTGGTATTAGGCGCTATTACTTTATTTGTTTACGTCGGCGCAGAGGTTATTGCCGGTGATACTATTGGTTTGTTTGCGTCTAATTTGGGTGTTGCCAATGCCACATCGTTAACGTCCTATACTATGGCGTTTATGTTAATCGGCTACGCGTTGGGTATAGTGCTGATCCCACGCTTTCTTAGCCAAGAAAATGCGCTAGTTGCCTCCGCAGTATCAGGATTGATATTTTCATTGTTAGTGGTTTTTGGTGATAGTGAAAGTACCTTTGCTGCTGAAATTTTATGGGGATGGGCAAATATTCCTCTACTGCCTAACACCATAACCTTTATTGCTTTACTTGGTTTTGCCAATGCCTTGGTGTGGCCAGCAGTATGGCCATTGGCGTTGGAAGGTCTGGGTAAATTTACCGCCAAAGGATCGGCGTTATTGATCATGGGTATTTCAGGTGGTGCGATTTTGCCATTAGTTTATGGCGCTTTATCAGAAGGAATTGATGGTCAGTCGGCTTACTGGATGATGATACCCATTTATTTGTTTATTTTATATTACGCATTAAAAGGTCATAAGAAGCATCATTGGTCTTAGCCTAGTGGTCTAAGGCATTGATCTAAATTTATTGATTTTGTCTTGGTATGTTTTAAAAAGTTAATTTATCTCCCCAGATAAATGTCTCTCTTGTGAGGGTGCGTTAAACGATCGTTTGATCGACCTCGAGTTATTCACTCGAGGTTTTTTTTTACTCATTTATCTCTTCCATTTAAACGTTTACTTCCGCCGTCATTTCTACTATAAACAGTTATTCAACGAAGTTTGATGAATAGGATGTCATCAATTAAAAAGAGTAGAGAAGTAGACATGAACAATATTACAGAACGTAAGGTCACCGTTATTTACTATAGTGACAACTCTCTCGAGCTATTACACGAAGTTGAAACCTTTTTGCAAAACGAACAAGGACGAGTGATCATTCCTGAATCTTTTAAAGAGGATAAATCTATTATCGCGGTATGTGATGGCGAAGTAGATATTATCAATAAAGTTGGCGACCGTATCCTTTCTGTCGAATATGTCGCCTAGCGAGATATAGGAAAACCATGACAATATCGATATAATCTTGCAAAATTCAGCTGATACAAGCGTGTTAGCTGAGTCGAAATACTATAACGAGCTCCTTATGATTATTGATGGTAAACAAGCCGCGGCCGAATTACGTGCTAGCCTAGCGTTGGAAGTTGAGGCATTAAAAAAAGAAAAAAATATCACCCCAGGCCTAACGGTTGTCCTTGTTGGTGATGACCCCGCCAGTCAGGTTTATGTGCGTAACAAAGTTAAACAAACCCAAGAAGTGGGGATGATTTCTACAGAAATTCGTTTACCCGCAGACACTAGCGAAGAAGAGCTGTTAAGCCAGTTAGATGTCTTAAACTATGACGATAAGGTGCATGGCATTTTAGTGCAATTACCGTTACCTAAGCATATTAATGAAAGTACCATTATTGCGGCCATCAATCCGGAAAAAGATGTTGACGGTTTTCATGCCATGAATGCGGGTCGATTACTTAATGGCGAGCAAGGCGCGCTGGTACCATGTACACCGCAAGGTTGTATTATCTTAGCAAAGAAACATTTAGGCGACGATTTATCCGGTAAACATGCCGTGGTGATAGGGCGTTCTAATATCGTTGGTAAACCGGTGGCACTATTATTATTGCAGGAAAACTGCACGGTAACGATTGCCCACTCGCGTACTGTAAATCTTGGTGAATTATGCCGTCAAGCCGATATTGTCGTGGCTGCCGTTGGTCGTCCAGAATTTGTTAAAGGAGACTGGATAAAACCAGGGGCGACAGTGATCGATGTAGGCATTAATCGCATTGAAGATGAAAATGGCAAAGGCAAACTGGTGGGGGATGTTGACTTTGAAAGTGCTGCTGGTGTTTGTGGTGGTATAACGCCAGTCCCCGGAGGTGTGGGCCCAATGACAATAGCGTGTTTACTGAAAAATACCGTTGAAGCCGCTAGGTTGTATGGCTAAGCGTTAACGTAGAAATAAATAGCATTTAAACAAAAGGGCCTAACATTGTTAGGCCCTTTTGTTTAGTGAGACGTTGATCGGATTTTAAAGCCCGTTTTCACTATTTTCACTGTTTTTAATGGTATTTAGTGGCAAATTCACGTCATTTCTCGCTTGAATAAATATTTTTGCCAGTTGCATTGATACCTTACCAAAATCCCAAAAAACATCGGTATTGGCATTGATGTTAACTGCAATAGCCATGTTGTGGTCGGGTAATGCCATTAGCCAGCTTTGCGCACCACGGGAAACACCGCCGTGATTAACAAAGGTTATTTCACCAATATCGTCATCAATCTTTCGTGTTATTACGCGCCAACCTAATGCGTAACCGTCTGGGGTTAGACTGCCGTCGGGTAACTGTTGTGGTGTCCAAAACTCAGCGCGTGTCGGCGCTGAAATAAAATCATCTTGCATGAAGGCCATCCCCATTTTAACCAGATCTGCTGAGGTTGAAACGAAACCACCGCCGGCTAATCGGTGGCTAAGATCTACGTTTCGCCACTTCCTAACTTGATTGCTTTTACCTTCATCATTCCAATAAAAACTGGCTAAATTGGCAGAACCTTCAGCTTGATACTCGGCCATTGTGCTTAACATTTTTACCGGTTCGAATACTTGTTTTTGCATGACTTCAAGATAGGGTATATCAGCAGCATTCTTCATTACCGCACTTAACAACACCGTCCCTAAGGTTGAATAACTAAACTGAGTTCCTGGAGTAAATAAAAGTTCGCTGTCATCAAAAATAGTTAAAGCATCTTCGACATTTTCATAGCGCGTGGCCAGAGCAAGGGTTTTATATAAACCCAAGTAATCGGTATTTTCTTTATAGTGAGGTATACCAGCGGTATGGGACGCTAACTGGCGAGCGGTAATCCTACCCCAAGCTTTATTAGGTAAAGGATTCATATACTGTGAAATGGGCCTATCAAGGTCAATAAGCTTGGTATCAACCATTCTTGCGAGTGCGGTTCCAGTAAGTGCTTTCGCCGTGCTGCCTATTCTAAATTGTGTGTTAGTGGTGACTGGAGTTTTAGCATCTATATCAGACCAACCTGAAACACCGGCCCAAATGAGTTCACCGTCAATAGCCACTGCGGCAGATATTGCTGGCGCATTAATATCGGTTTTATGCTGAGTGAGCAGAGTTATAGCGTTGTTACCTGTTGCTGCATATTCGTTTTTGTACAGTTGTTGTTGCGTCGGTGAATCGTTAGGGATAGCAATAAATTGATAAAAAGGTAAGAACTCAGCTTTTCCTCGATACGCGTAAAATTCATAAACAGGCCAGATCAGTGTGACCACAAGTGCAATAATGGCGATACCAACCACTTTTATTTTTGAAAATTTTAACATACATCTTATTCCTTAATTTCGAAGTGATGTAGGTTAAGCAGAGCGCCTAATTAAAGCTTGTCGATTTCAAAAAACTCTGATCATTTTTGAAATTGGCGACGATATTCCTTTGGTGTTTGTGCCATTTTACCTTTAAAGGCACGGTTAAAGGTGGCTATTGAGCCATACCCCAATTCCAGCGCAATAGTTAAAATAGGTTTGCGTAAATTGGCTTGATCTTGCAATTGCTGGCAAGCTGCTGGCAGTCGATAACTATTGAGGAAATCGGAAAAATTTCTAAAACCTAAATGTTTATTAATCAGTTCACGTAATTGGTGCTCTGGCGCCTGTACTTTTTTGGCAAGCGTTTTAATGGTGAGCTGCATCTCTTTATAAAACCCTTCCTGCATCGTTTGATAAAGCTGTTGATAGAGTTCTTGGTAGACCTGAGGTATCTCAGGCGTAGGCGACGTCTCGACGCTATTTTCTGTGACAGCTATCGTTGGAGAGGTCTCATCTTTAAATTTATGGTTGAAAAGTCCCCAAGATAACATTGATGTAGACAATAAAAACAATGAGGCGTTGATGGTGCTAAATATAGATGAACCCCTGAGAATGGCGTCGTCCAGTTCCAGTGCTAAGATGAACGAAAAATATAAGCAGATATAGATCACCAATAGTATGCGAATTGTTCGTCTGGCATTAACTAAATCATCAGCAAGACCTTTTATTGAGATAAAAATAATATGTAGCAGCACGCCTAATTGAATTGCGTGATTGACTTGATGGAACATTCCACGACCTTGTAGATAGCCAAAAAAGTATATAAACCAAACCGTGACCGATATGAGCAATATTTTTAGCCACGCAGACCAATCTTGTGGCTGAAAATTATCGTTAAGTAACGAAAAAGCAAATAACCAAATAAGATACGGGATGAATTCAGTGAACAATAACAATATGCCTCGCAAATAGCCGTAATCTTGATTCGGTATAGGCGCGGTAAGCAATAAATAGGCGCTTAGGCAAATAAGCAGGCTAATAGCCAAAAAAGATCGGAAGTCGTGACGCAATGATAAAATATAAAGGCTTAATAACGATAGCTGACCTACGCAGACAAAACGAATAAATAAATCGACGATATCAACAACAGATAAAAGCATTTTCTTAGCATTCAAACGAGGTAACAGCTGAAAAGTGTAACATTCAGCGATCAAAAAAACATTAGGATAGCGGTATTTATCAAGCGGTAAATATGAATGTATAGTCTACTGGTCTTGGCTGTTCTTAGCCGCATCAGCTTCTCGTTTAACGAGAAGAAAAGTTAAGTACATTTTCGTGGGTAGCGAGAATATTAGGCCGAGTGCGATACAACCGGCACTGATGATAATGCCAGTTATCCCTAAAGAATGCATATAATCACTGAAATTATGAAAGTATATGCCGAGCAAAAGTAGGCACAACCCTATAACAATCGATAATTTCAGTAAGGTGATTAAGGTATCTTCTTTCATTCATTTAGTCTTCGCAGATGATATAACCTGCATGTACTGACAAAGCCTTATGCTTGCAATATTTTTCTATATTAGCCTGCTGTTTTCGCCTCGAGTTGTTCTTTACTATAGGTGGGCTTTTGATGTTTTTCGCCTGCGCTGTCGGCTAACTCTTTTGGCACATAATTCTCATCATGCTTAGCGAGAACTTCGCTGGCATTAATAATATTGCCTTCAGCAAGGACGCCGTTAGCAACTATGCCTTGTCCTTCTCTAAATAAGTCGGGCAAAATACCGTCATAGTTAACGGTCACCATAGGATCGGACTCATCAAAAGATATCGGCATTTTCATATCAGCCAGTTTAAAACTCATTTTCAAACTAGTTGGATCGCGCTTAACACTGCCAGGGACAACTAAACCGCCAATTCTGAGTCTTTGGCCATTGAATGCTTTGACGCCGTTATCTTCTTTCCCGTAATGAATTTCAGAAGGTTTATAAAATAAATCGATATTCTGACTAAGCGCGTACAGCACTAGTCCAGCGACAAAACCTAAACCAACTAATATTGAAGTGACTATGGTTAAACGTTTTTTACGCCTTGGGTTCATGATAATGCCTCGTTCGTTTCATCAGATGTATGTTGGGGATTATTTAATGTATGGTGCTCATTTGCTTGCGCTTGCTGCTGTTTAGCAGCCTCGCGTAATTTATTTTCGCGTTGCTGGCGCTGGGAAATTTGCTGTTTTATTTTATTGTGATCGGCCTTGCTCGATAAAAATAAAATCAATAATACGCCTAAACTGACGCCATAAGATAACCAGACATAAAAGGCATAGCCGCCCATATCAAAAAAAGCACTGATGCTATCAAATTGCATTATTGACCCTCCGGTGGTGTGATTAGCTCTTTAACCCAGGGGCGCATACTATTTCTTGCCAGTATTTCGGTGCGAAACCTAATGCAAATAATAGTGGTAACTAATAAAGCAAATCCTATCAGACAAACAATGAACGGCCATAACATCTCTATCGACATTGAGGGTTTACCTAATTGACTCACTGTTGATCCCTGATGCAGAGTATTCCACCATTCTACTGAATATTTGATAATTGGAATGTTAATGACGCCAACGATGGTTAAAATACCCGCAGCTTTTCCTGCTAATGCTTTGTCTTCAAAGGCATTATGTAGTGCTATTACGCCTAAATATAAAAATAATAGTATTAATTCTGAGGTTAATCTTGCATCCCAAACCCACCAAGTTCCCCACATTGGCTTACCCCACGCGGCGCCTGTAAGCAGAGCGATAAAGGTGAAAACTGCGCCAACAGGTGCCATTGCTGCAGCGGAAGCATCGGCTAGTTTAAATTGCCAGACTAAACTGCACAATGCGGCTATAGCCATACCCACGTATATGCCCATCGATAACGATGCGGCGGGAACATGTAAATAGAAAATACGAAAACTATCGCCTTGCTGATAGTCGGCAGGCGCAAAGACTAGCGCCCAAACAATACCTACGAATAAGAAAATCGCGGTGAGATAAGAAAACCACGGTAATAGCCTACCGGTTAAATGGTAGGAAACTTCAGGATTTGCATAAGGATGTAACCATTTCCACATGTTAGTTTGTACTCACTTTTAAAGCTGCACTTACAGCAAATGGGGCTAAAGTTAACGCGCCAACGAATAAGGCGGCAATTATAGCAAGTTGTCCGTCATAGGGTAAGTTCATTGCCGCTGTATCTATTGCGCTGGTTGCAAATATTAGCACGGGAATATATAGCGGTAATACTAGCAGGCTCAGTAATACTCCACCTTTTTTAATACCTACCGTTAAAGCAACTCCAATCGCGCCTAATAAACTTAGCACTGGGGTTCCCAGTAATAACGTTATCATCAGGGCGGTATAACTGTTTTCATTAAGGTGCAGTAATACCGCCAGTAACGGGGCAATAAAAATAAGCGGTAATCCCGTTACTACCCAATGCGCTGCTATTTTAGCCAGTACCAAAATAAATACCGGATGCGGACTTAATAACATTTGTTCAAGTGAACCGTCGTTGTAGTCTGACTTAAATAGTCTATCGAGAGATAACAATGTTGATAATAAGGCGGCTACCCAGATAATGCCAGGGGCAATGCGTGCAAGGGTATTTGCTTCAGGGCCAATACCTAATGGGAATAAGGTGACGACAATGATAAAAAACAAGATGGGATTGAAGATATCATCTCGATGGCGAAAGGCGATGGTTAAATCGCGTTTGAATATCAGTGCAAATGCCGCTCGGTATGACGGAGAAGTGTGGGCGATAGTTTCGCTATTGGTTTTGGCTAATTCAGTCATGTTAATGTTGCCTTTAATAAAACTGGTAAGCCAAGGTGACTTTCTTAACAGATTTTTGGTCAAGAGAAAGATCTTGATGGGTGGTTAAGATAACACAACCTCCGCGTTGCACATGCTTAACAAATAACTGCTCCAATTTACTTACCCCCAGTTTATCGATGGCGGTAAACGGTTCATCAAGGATCCAAATGGGCGCCCGACTTTGCCATAATTTTGCTAACGCGATTCTACGATGTTGGCCCGCGCTTAAGTGCGACGCCAAGGCATCTTCAAAACCGAGTAAATTAACTTCATTAAGGGCTTTTTCTGCATGTTTTTCGTCTAAAGAGTGCAATGCTAAATTAAAGGCTAAGTTTTCTTGAGCCGTCATTTCCCCTTTTACGCCGGGTAAATGCCCTAAATACAACAAATTTTGGTGAAATTGGTCTCTACAGTGGTTGATAACCTGACCATTGTGATGAATTTCTCCCTCATATGGCTCAGACAATCCCGCTAAAATGCGCAACAGACTGGTTTTTCCCGCACCATTTGGTCCTTCAACTTGGACTATGTCACCAGAATAGACATCCATCTGCAATGCTTCAAATAACATGCGATCTTCACGAATGCAGGTGAGTTTTTGGGCGCTTATTAGTGGTGTTGAGGCGTTTAACAATGATATTTACTTTAAATGTATTTGTTTAATTCAGCCATATTAACTGAAAAGCGTGAACCAAGTCTTGATTTGGATCGTACAATAAGTTTGCTAGTTATCATACTATATCTTAAAACAAAGGCTAGTTAATTAACGGTTATTTCGATGCCTGCAAATTATTCAATACATCCGTGGCCATTAGGCCAAATATTATTGATTTGAATGATGATTATTGTCGAGAGAAAATGCTAGTATTACTGCTAATTTTAGGCGAAAAGAGTATTAACACTCGTTAATTTTGCGTATCTTATAAATAAAATACTTATACACTTTTTATCATAGTCACTATTGAACAGTGTTTTTGTGCCTTTGAGCATGAAAAACGGAGAGAAAAATGATACCTGAACTAGGACACTTTGCACTCATTATTGGTTTCGCATTTGCCATTTGTTTAAGCGTTATACCAATGTTCGGTGTGCTTGGTGGTCATCAAAAATTGATCACGTATGCTAAACCGTTAACGTTTGGTATGTTCTCATTTACTGCAATTAGTCTCATTATATTGGCTTATAGTTTTGTTTTAGACGATTTCTCTGTTCGCTATATTGCGAGTCACTCTAATAGTCACTTACCTTATTATTTTAAAATAAGTGCCGTTTGGGGCGGCCATGAAGGTTCGTTATTGTTGTGGGTCTTTTCACTAACGGCATGGACCATGGCGGTTGCAAAATTTAGTAAAGGTATTGATGAGGCGTTTATTGCTCGTGTTTTGTCGGTGATGGGAATGATCGCCGTTGGTTTTATGGCTTTTACATTATTAACCTCTAACCCCTTTGAACGCTTATGGCCAAACGTGCCAATGGAAGGGCGCGATTTAAATCCATTGTTGCAAGATGTTGGTCTTATTATTCATCCACCGATGTTATACATGGGCTATGTTGGCTTTTCTGTAGCCTTTGCCTTTGCTATTGCCGCGCTAATGTGTGGAAAAATGGATGCAGCATGGGCACGCTGGTCTCGTCCATGGACTGTTGGTGCTTGGGTGTTTTTAACTATTGGTATTGCTTTAGGAAGTTGGTGGGCATATTACGAGCTTGGTTGGGGCGGCTGGTGGTTTTGGGATCCTGTCGAAAATGCGTCTTTTATGCCTTGGCTAGTGGGAACTGCACTCATTCACTCTTTAGCGGTAACCGAAAAGCGTGGCGCATTTAGAAATTGGACCGTATTACTAGCGATATTTGCCTTTAGCTTAAGCCTACTTGGCACCTTCATTGTTCGTTCAGGTGTTATTACGTCGGTACATTCTTTTGCCTCAGATCCATCACGAGGGATGTTTATTCTAATGTTGTTGGCTATTGCCGTTGGTGGCTCTTTAACCTTGTATGCTTTTCGAGCTAGTAATGTTGCCAGTTTTAGTCGATTTGCCCTGTATTCAAGAGAAACGGCACTATTGGTCGCCAACATTATATTGGTCGTAGCTTCCGTAACGGTCATGCTAGGCACCTTATATCCGTTGCTAGTTGATGCGATGGGGTTAGGAAAAATCTCTGTTGGCCCTCCATATTTCAACGCTGTTTTTATTCCAATCATGAGCTTGTTGTTTATATTTATGGGCATAGGTCCTTTAATTCGTTGGAAAAAAGCCAAAAAAGGTGAGTTGCGTAAACACCTTCCTAAAGTATCAATATTAAGTGTCATCATTGGCTTAATCTTTCCATTTATTTATGGAGGAGAACTAAACTTACTCGCCAGTGTTGGGATCGCGTTAGCCTGTTGGGTCGCGGGTGTAGTGATTAAAGAGCTTATCTTGCAATTGAAATCTTCTAAGCAAAAAAATGCCACTGGCATAACGATGAAACGACTTAGTCTGAGTCAACTCGGAATGACTTTTGCCCATTTTGGTATTGCTGTCACTATTGTTGGTATCACCATGGTTTCAACCTATGAAAATGAAATTAACGTCAAAATGCATGTCAATGAGCGCATTGAATTTTCCGGATACCAGATAGAGTTCAATGGCATTAAGCATGTTGAAGGGCCTAATTACAAAGCTGAGCAAGGTCAGATAAAGGTTTATAAAAACAATGAATTTATCAGCTTGTTAACACCAGAGCGACGAGAATATCGAGTGCAAACCATGGGTATGACAGAAGCAGGAATTGATCCTGGTCTGTTCCGTGACGTATATGTTGCACTGGGTGATCCGTTAGCAGATGGTGCATGGGCAATTCGCGCGCATTTTAAACCTTTTGTACGCTGGATATGGTTGGGAGCGATATTCATGGGCTTTGGCGGCGTATTATCTATGTTAGATAAACGGTATCGAAGTAGAAAAGTTGTCGAAGCTCGTCAGCAAGAAGCTTCTGCTGTTTCTATATCAACACCCGCAACGGAAGTGAGCAGTTAAATAATGAACAAAATTATTCGTTTTTTGCCGCTAGTTTTATTTATTGCACTGGGCGTAGTGCTATACAGAGGTTTGTCACTAAATCCACAGGAGTTACCGTCAGCATTGATTGGTAAAAAAGTACCTGACTTTCAACTCCCCACGCTAATGGACAGTGCTAAGCAAGTTACTCCTGCTGATTTGAATGGCAAGGTTGTACTCGTTAATGTTTGGGCGACATGGTGCCCTACATGTAAATACGAACATCCTCATTTGATAGATATCGCAAAAGATAACAGAGTGGTGCTATATGGACTGAATTACAAAGATGACCGGAAGGCTGCTCAGCAATGGTTGGCAAATTATGGCGATCCATACAAGTACTCGATATTTGATCAAGCAGGCACATTAGGGCTCGATCTAGGCGTATACGGCGCACCTGAAACTTTTGTTATCGATCACCACGGTATTATTCGCAAACGTTTTGCTGGTGCTATTGATGCTCGAGTGTGGAAACAAGAATTTTTGCCGTTAATAGCAGAATTAGAAGCTGAACGTGAGAAAGGAGTTTAATGAAATGTTGAAATACGTGTTGATGGCTTCGATATTTTTTATGGCATTTTCGCTGCAAGCAAGCCCAGTTGAAACCTTTGAATTTCAAGATGAAGTGACTAAGGTGCGATTTCAGGCGTTGACTAAAGAGTTGCGATGCCCTAAATGCCAGAACCAAAATTTGGCAGACTCTAACTCTCCGATCGCGGCTGATTTGCGCAAAGAAGTATATGTCTTACTTCAACAAGGCAAAGCCGATATTGAGATCGTTGATTTTATGGTGGCTCGATACGGTGAATTTGTTTTATATCGTCCTAAGGTTTCTAATCTTACTTATGTCCTGTGGTTTGGGCCTATTGTGCTTATTTTAATTGGTGCGCTTGTGGTGTTTTTCATTCTTCGACGAAAGCCGCAAGCTAAATCCGAAGAATTATTGAGTGCTGAGCAGCAAAATAAACTTGACCAAATATTAAAAGATAAATAAATCCTATGATTGAATTAATTATTACGATAGTCGCCTTTTTAGTCCTTGTTTTGCTGATTGCATGGACACCTTTTTTTCGCTCATATATGTCTGCGAATAAAACCAAAGATAGCCAGACCAATTTCAGGGATGAAACAAACGTTCGTCTCTACCATGAGCATAAAGCCGAAATAGAAAAAGATTACCAAGATGGCGCGATAGACCAAGAAAACTACCAATACTTATTGGCGGAGCTAGATAAAAGCTTATTGCAAGATATTGAAGGTAATAAAAAAGAAGCAAACAGGGAAATAGTAACTTCACCCATTTCCATCGTCTGGCCAGCGCTTATTTCTATTTTTGTTCTTGCCTTTAGCTTTACCTTGTACACTAAAACAGGGGCGTTTGAGCAAATCGTCTCAACCACGCAAGTATCGCAAAGCAGCGACGCTCAAGTCGATAATTCAGCCCAACAAGCAATAGCTCAACTTGATCAATTGCGGAAATTGGTTGAAGAAAATCCTGAAGATGGTGATGCTTGGTACAGTATCGGTCAAACGTTAATTGGCTTAGGTCAGTTTGATCAGGCCAGTGCTGCTTTTGATCGTGTCATTAATATTGAAGGTGAGCAAGCGGAGTTAGTGGGGGCTAAGGCACAAGCAAGCTACTATAAAAATAATCAAAAAATTAATGCCGCTACACAGGCACTGATTGATCGCGCTCTGGAATTAGACCCTTTGGATCCAGCGACCAATATTTTGTTAGGCATGCATAACTTTATGCTTCAGCAATATCAACAAGCCATTGAACACTGGCAACGGGTTGTCGACTCAGCTCGTGAAAATACCAATATTGTTGCCTTGCAAGACGCGATAAATGAAGCTAAGAACCGATTGTCTATGACAGGTGAAGAACAAACACCGGTAGCAGCCCCCGTAACAGCTTCAGGACCTCAGTTAACCATCAACGTTAGTTTAAGCAATGATATTCAACAACGTTTGAGCCAAGAAGAAGATAAAATTGTTTTTGTTTACGCTATACCGACTACTGGTAAGCGTATGCCAGTAGCCGCGAAAAAAATGAAAGCCAGTGATTTACCTATAACCATAACCCTCAATGATGCTAGTGCGATGATGCCAGCCGCCAATCTTAGTAGTGTTGATGCCGTACATTTATATGCTGTGGTGTCTAAAAAAGGCGGAGTGGGTATTAAGCCCGGTGATTACAAAGCAGAGCGTAAAGGGGTTGATGTCAAATTATCTGCGCCTATAGAGTTGGTTATTGATCAAGTTGTTGAACAAGTTGTTAAATAACAATCGCTGCTAAGAGGTTAATTGAATGTCAAAGTATATCGGCCAAAGTAAAGCGGTACACGATAAGAAACCTTGTACAGGGATTTTATTAACAAATTTAGGCACGCCAGAAGCTCCGACAGCGCCAGCCTTGAAAAAATATTTACGGCAGTTTTTATCTGATCCTCGCGTGGTGGAAATTCCGCGTTTAGTGTGGATGATAATCTTGCATGGCATTATTTTAAGAGTCAGACCGGCTAAATCAGCTGCATTATATAAAAGTATTTGGACAGAGCAAGGCTCGCCGTTAATGGCGATAAGCAAAGCACAAACCGCGAAAATTGCTGAAGTGGTTAAAAGCCAATATGGCGATGACGTGATTGTTGATCTAGCGATGCGTTATGGTGAACCGTCGATAAATAACGCACTGAAAAGAATGCAGCAGCAAGGGGTACAAAACCTCGTCGTTTTTCCTTTGTACCCTCAATATTCAGGACCAACAACAGGTTCCACCTTTGAAGCGGTAACGAAAGAATTATCAAGCTGGCGTTGGATACCGAATTTACATTTTAACAGTAGTTATCACGATCATCCTTTATATATTGCTGCATTAGCTAATTCCATCACTGAATATATTACACAGCATGGTAAGCCCGACAAATTAGTATTGTCTTATCACGGCATGCCTAAGCGTTTTCACGAACAAGGCGACCCTTATTTTTGCTTTTGTCATAAGACGACAAGATTGGTTGTAGAACAACTCGGTTTTAGTGACGATGACTACGTGCTAACTTTTCAGTCGCGTTTTGGTAAAGCCGAATGGCTAAAGCCCTACACCGATGAAACACTGGCCTCACTACCTGCACAAGGGGTTAAACATGTTGCTATTATTAGCCCTGCGTTTAGTGCAGATTGCTTAGAAACACTAGAAGAGTTAGAAAGTGAAAATCGTGAGGTGTTTATGCAAGCTGGTGGTGAAAAATACCATTATATTGCTGCATTAAATGATCGAGACGATCATATCTTAGCGCTGATGGATGTTATTAAAGCTTCGATAAAATCATATTCGTAATAGGCTTATTGCGTTACGTTTAATGATGGGTGTTATTTGAAAAGGAGTTTGAGAAATCAATCAAGTGAAACAATAATTATTGTTCCACTTGATCTTAAGTATTTCGCGAGGAAATAACTTAGAAATTATAAAGCAGTAACGTTTTCTGCTTCTGGGCCTTTTTGACCTTGCTTAACAGAAAAAGAAACAGCTTGACCGTCTGTTAATGTACGGAAGCCATCGCCTGTAATCGCACTGAAATGAACAAAAACGTCTGGGCCGTTTTCTTGTTCAATGAAACCGAATCCTTTAGATTCGTTAAAAAATTTTACTTTACCTGTTACTGTATCTGACATACCAACATTTCCCGATCTTCAATAATTAACAATTAGCCAAATGGCCATATTTACGGAGTAAATGCCCTCTACCATGTATAGTACAGACAGAGGAAGGTACATATTTAATCAACAATAATAGTCGCGTAAAAACCTTCTTCCGCAACGCAAAAACTCAACGCGACCAAATATTAACATAATAGTTCCCAATAATCTTTAATTTTTTATGACAAAAAAGCCAGCTAACTTGCTGGCTTTTTTACAGTTATTGGCAAAAACTACATTGCTGCTATTTGTGCTTTTTGCTCGTTCATTCTCGCTAATGTTGATTCAGCTTCAGCAAGCTTTTCTTTTTCTTTATTTATCACCGACTCAGGAGCTTTGCCGACAAAGTTTTCATTGCTAAGCTTGCCACGAGTACGCTCGACGTCTTTGCTTAATTTTTCAATGCCTTTACTTAATCGGGCCAGTTCTGCTTCTTTATCGATTAACCCTGCCATGGGGATTAGTATCGATAGGTCACCAATTACTGCAGTAGCAGACAATGGCGCTTCGTCGTCGCTAGCCAGTACCTCAATAGATTCTAACTTTGCCAAGGCGCTCAAGAATTGTTGGTTTTGCTCTAATCTACGCTGGTCCTGTTCATTAATGTTCTTCAGTAATATCGGGAGCGATTTATTTGGCGAGATATCCATTTCGCCACGAATATTACGGACAGCAATAATAAATTGTTTTACCCATTCAAGATCGTCAATGGCTTGTTGGTCGCATAAATCTTGATCAAACTGTGGGAAAGCTTGGATCATGATGCTAACGTCATCGCCTGATTTTTTCACTGGGAAATCGCTTAATGGTACCACTCGTTGCCAAATTGTCTCGGTGATATAAGGCATGATTGGGTGCATCAAGCGTAATAAATTCTCTAAAACATTCACTAAGGTATGACGTGTACCGCGCTGTTGTGCTTCACTACCTTTAAACAATACTGGTTTAGTTAATTCTAGGTACCAATCGCAAAACTGATTCCAAGTGAATTCATATATTGCCTGTGACGCTAAATCAAATCTGAACGATTCAAAGGCGCTGTGAACGGTTTTTACCGTTTGTTGAAATTGGCCTAGTATCCAGCGATCAGCAAGCGACAATTCCATTTCACCAGCGTTTGCTTGAGATAAGGCGCGTCCACAATCTTGTTCTTCGGTATTCATTAATACATAGCGACTGGCATTCCACAATTTATTGCAGAAATTACGGTAGCCGTCTAAGCGTTTCATGTCCCAATTAATGTCACGTCCCGTTGAGGCTAAAGACGTTAAAGTAAAGCGCAGTGCGTCGGTGCCATGTGCTTCTATGCCTGCTGGAAATTGTTTCTTAGTCGCTTTGGCAATTTTGGCCGCTAGTTGCGGTTGCATCATATTACCCGTGCGTTTTTCCAGTAATTCATCAAGAGAAATACCATCGATCATATCTAAGGGATCGATAACATTACCCTTCGATTTAGACATTTTTTGTCCGTCGTCATCGCGAATAAGGCCGGTGACATAAACTTTCTTAAAGGGGACTTGCGCGTTGCCATTTTCATCTTTATTAAAATGCATGGTCATCATGATCATGCGAGCAACCCAGAAGAAAATAATGTCAAAACCAGTCACTAAGACATCAGTCGGATGGAAGGTTTTTAAATCATCGGTTTGTTCTGGCCAACCTAGTGTCGAGAATGTCCATAATGCGGATGAAAACCAAGTATCCAACACGTCTTCATCTTGGGTTAGTGGAGTTAACGCAGCAATATTATGCTTTTCGCGTACTTCTGCTTCGCTGCGACCAACGTAAACATTACCTTGATTGTCATACCAAGCCGGAATTCTGTGTCCCCACCAAAGTTGACGGGAGATACACCAGTCTTGAATATCGCGCATCCAAGCAAAATACATGTTTTCGTATTGCTTAGGTACAAACTCTATTTGTCCCGACTCTACTGCATCAACGGCAGGTCCGGCTAACGGAGCTGTACGCACGTACCACTGATCGGTTAATAGTGGTTCGATAATAACACCTGAGCGATCACCGTATGGTGCCACTAGGTCATGATCTTTAACCTCTTCTAATAATCCTAAGCCATCAAACTGTTCAACAATGGCTTTACGGGCAACAAAACGATCAAGACCAGCAAGGTCACTTGGTAATTCATCACTATATACATCAGATGGTTCACCGTTAGTATCATATACTTCCGCGGATGGCAGAATAGCAGCATTAATATCGAAAATATTAATCAACGGTAAGTTGTGACGCTTGCCCACTTCATTATCGTTAAAGTCATGCGCAGGGGTGATTTTTACACAACCTGTGCCTTTTTCCATATCAGCATGTTCGTCGCCAACAATCGGAATGAGTCGGTTTACTAGTGGCAATAATACCTGTTTGCCAATTAAATCTTTATAGCGTTCATCATCTGGATTAACGGCAATACCCGTATCACCTAGCATGGTTTCTGGGCGCGTGGTCGCGACCACCAAATAGTCTTTACCTTCCGCCGTTTTTGCGCCATCGGCCAGTGGATAACGTAAATGCCACATATGGCCTTTTTTATCTTTGTTTTCCACTTCAAGATCTGAAATAGCGGTGTGGAATTTAGGATCCCAGTTAACTAAGCGTTTACCACGATAAATTAAATCATCTTCGAATAAGCGTACAAACACTTCTTGAACTGCAGCAGACATGCCTTCGTCCATGGTAAATCGTTCACGATCCCAGTCAATTGAATTACCCAAACGGCGCATTTGCTTACCAATGGTGCCGCCTGACTCTTCTTTCCATTCCCACACTTTATCGATAAAAGCGTCGCGACCGTAATCATGGCGAGTTTTATCTTCTTCTGCCGCTATTTTGCGTTCAACCACCATTTGCGTTGCGATACCAGCATGATCACTACCTGCTTGCCACAAGGTATTTTTACCTTGCATACGCTGATAACGAATCAAAGTGTCCATGATGGTTTGTTGAAAGGCATGCCCCATATGCAAACTACCAGTGACATTTGGTGGCGGTATAGCAATACAGTAACCTTCGCCTTCGCCAGTGGGACTAAAATAACCTTTCTCTTCCCAGCTTTTGTACAGGGATTGCTCGATGTCAGAGGGTTTGAACGTTTTTTCCATCAGATTTTCCGTCAGAATATAGCTTAACTATTGATAACTTGTGGTGAATTTTGCTCCGATACCTGTTGGGTATCTACTTGAAAGCCACGTTGTCGACAATCACGAAATCTATCTCGTGCTTGTTGCTTCAACGTTTCGTCGCTGGGAACAAAGTCAATGATTTGTGAAAATTGATTAGCAAAGTGCGGCACACTGCTAGTCAAATTAATTAATATAGGTCGTCTGTTTTTCGGCGCTTGCCAGCTAATTTCAACCGCTGAACCATAGCTGGGGCCTTCACCCAAAAGGTTATGAGGAACAAAGCTCATAGGCTCAAACGCCCATAGTAATTCATCTATGCCATGGGCTTGAGTTTGATCTTGGGTAAAGATGAATACACGTTGATTTTGACGATAAAAATCGGCGGCAAGCACGCAGGCACGATAATGCAACGAATTTTCTATCGCGTCATTATCATCATTCAATATGTAGAAAGTTGCCTGTGTGTTCATGAATACTCTTATACTCAAGTGCTGTTAACGTAAGTTATTCGCCTTGTTCTTGACCCGAGCGATTTAACAAAAATTGCGTCAGCATACTTACCGGACGACCCGTAGAACCTTTATCTTTACCGCCGCTGCGCCATGCAGTGCCTGCGATATCTAAATGGGCCCAATGATATTTTTTGGTAAAACGTGCCAAGAAACATGCCGCAGTAATAGTACCCGCTGCCCGACCACCTAAATTGGTGAAATCAGCAAATGGACTATCTAATTGCTCTTGGTATTCTTCCCATAAAGGTAAGCGCCAAGCGCGGTCACCACTTTGGTCTGACGCATTTAGCAGCTCGTGAGCAAGTGGGTTGTGGGTACTTAATAACCCTGAGGCGTGCTTACCTAATGCAACGACACAAGCGCCTGTTAACGTAGCCACATCGATAACCGCTTCTGGATCAAAACGCTCGACATAGGTTAAGGCATCGCATAAAACTAACCGACCTTCAGCATCGGTATTGAGTACTTCAACCGTTTGTCCTGACATTGTTGTTAAAATATCACCTGGGCGATAGGCATTACCATCAGGCATGTTTTCACAACCAGCTAAAACGCCAATAACATTGATCGGTAAGTTTAGCTCAGCCAATGCGTGCATTGCCCCAAGTACGCCAGCAGCACCACCCATATCATATTTCATTTCATCCATGGCTTCGCCTGGTTTAATTGAAATGCCGCCAGTATCAAAGGTTAACCCTTTACCCACTAACACTAGTGGATTTGAATCATCTCCCGCACCATCATATTTGATGATACTCATCAATGACTCGTTATGAGAGCCTCTACCTACCGCTAAATAAGAGCCCATGCCGAGCTCTTCCATTTCTTTTTCGCCAACAACGGTCGTGGTGACTTTGTCATAATCGTTGTCAAGAATTCTTGCTTGTTCTGCCAAGTAAGCCGGATTACAAATATTAGGCGGCATGTTAGCAACATTTTTACAGGTGCTGATCCCTTCTGATACTGCTAAGCCGTGGTTTATTGCTCGCTCACCAATTGGTAATTCCCGTCGAGTTGGAACATTAAACACGATTTTACGTAACGGACGACGCGGCTCTTCTTTACGCGTTTTCAAGCTATTAAAGCTATATAAACAATCTTGTGTGGCTTCAACTGCTTGGCGTACTTTCCAATAGGTATCTCGGCCTTTTACGTGTAGCTCAGAGAGAAAACAAACCGCTTCCATCGAGCCAGTTTCATTTAAAGTGTTGATGGTTTTGCTGATGATCTGGCGATACTGACGTTCGTCTAGTTCCCGTTCTTTACCGCAGCCAACGAGTAATACACGCTCGCTTAAAATATTAGGCACATGATGCAATAACAACATTTGCCCTGACTTACCTTCTAAGTCACCACGGCGTAATAAATTGCTAATATATCCTTCACTAATTTCATCAAGTTGTTCAGCAATAGCCGAAAGGCGACGCGGTTCGAAAACACCAACGACAATACAGGCACTACGTTGCTTTTCTGGGCTGCCACTTTTTACACTGAACTCCATGGGTTCTCCTAATTTGCGATTATATCGACCACATTTTTGATAAAAATGTCGATAAGCTTGCTAAAATCTATAAATAATAGATAAGCTTACTATTAAATGTATCAAGCTAAAGGCTATAATTATAGCTGGATTCATCAGCATAACCTTTGACGCGCACATTTAATTTACTTATGAAAACGACAAGTTTACTCAAAAAACGTGCGTATGTCAGAAAAAAACTAAGTTTTTACAGGTCATTTTAGTGATTATTTTTCGATATTTGTTAAAAGAAGTTGCCAAAGCGCAGTTGGCGGTTTTCTTTGTGTTAATGACTATTTTTATCAGTCAGAAATTTGTTCGGGTGCTGGGTGATGCATCTGAAGGTGGAATTCCGGGTCATTTAGTGATGACCTTTATCGGCCTTAACATTCCACATTTGGCGGGGATGATTCTACCATTAAGCTTGTTTCTCGGCATTTTGCTGGCGTATGGCAGAATATATGCAGATAGTGAAATGACGGTCTTACATGCCTGTGGCGTCAGTGAATGGTATGTGGTTAGAGTGACACTGGTTTTAAGTTTAATCACCGCTATTTTGACTGGGATTTTCACCTTATATCTCGCGCCCATGGCCTCAGAGTATGAATATCAAGCGAAAGAGCAGCTAGCGGCAGATTCTGGACTCAGTTCATTAATCGCCGGACGTTTCCAAAAAACGGGTAACCAGAAAGCGGTGGTGTTTATTCATGAAAAAAGCCGTCAGGATAATAGTTTTAGTAAAGTATTTGTTGCCCAACTGCCGGATCGAACACGAGATGAACAAAGCGTGATTAATTCCAGCCTAGTATACGCAAAAAAAGGCCAGGTAATTGAAGATGATTCAGGTTCGCAAAAACTAATATTAGAAAATGGTATGCGTTACCAAAGTGACGCGCTTAATGGTGAGTTCCGCTCGGTCGCGTTCGGCAAGTACCATATTCAAATCCAAGATCAAAAAGTTGAACATAAACGCCGTAAGTTAAGTGCATTACCTACTCAGGAATTATTTAATGAAGATCTGCCGGAATATCAGGCGGCAATCCAATGGCGCATAGCATTTCCATTAACCTGTTTAATTTTAACTTTTATTGCTGTGCCGCTCAGCGTGGTGAATCCTCGTCAAGGAAAGTTTGCCAAAATGCTGCCTGCTTTGCTGTTATTTTTGGGGTATTTTTTATTACTAACGGCAATGCGTTCAGCGGTTGAGAGTAGTTCGGTCTCTGGTGCCATAGGGCTTTGGCCTATTCATTTATCTGCCCTCATTCTTGGTCTAATTTTACTGTTAAAAGGGCGCAGCAGTGGGTGGTTGCTTAAAGCGAAAATACCTAAGTGGGGATCGACCATGAGGACGCAATCATGAAGATATTAGACGTTTATATTGGTCGTATTATTACCGCCACCACATTTTTGACGTTAGCGGTTTTTGTTAGTTTAAGCGGTATTATTAAATTTGTGGAACAAATGAATACCGTTGGGCGTGGCAACTATGATTTGTCGCATGCTGCGTTATATGTATTTTATGGCATAGCACGCGACGTGGAAGTTTTCTTTCCAATGTCGGCGCTCATCGGCGGCTTAATTGGTCTTGGTATGCTGGCCAGTAATAGCGAACTTATTGTTATGCAGGCAGCCGGTTTATCGCGGTTAAACATTATTAAATCAGTAATGAAAACCGCCGCTATTTTGATCCTTATTAGTATGGCAATCGGTGAGTGGTTAGCGCCGTCGGGAGAAGCTGCTGCACGAGAAATTAAAGCACAAGCGATTTCTGGTGGTAGCCTTATTTCAGCCAAAAACGGTGTTTGGGCCAAAGACAGTGACTATTTTGTCCATATTGGTGAAGTGGAAGATACCGGCACACTTAAAAATATTCAAATCTATCGTTTTAATGAGCAGCTTAAATTATCTAGCTGGCTATCGGCACAAAGCGCTGTTTATGTTGACAATGCATGGCTACTTAGCAATGTAGTTGATACGTTTGTTGAACAGCATCAAGTTACCTCTGAACGCTTTGAAACACAAACATGGACGTCGTCATTAACGCCAGACAAATTAGGCGTGGTTACGGTTAAACCAGAATCGCTGTCGATTCGTGGTTTGAATGATTATTTAGAATATTTGCATGCCAACGACCAAGATCCGAGTCGGTATATACTGGCTTTTTGGCGCAAAATTATGCAGCCGATCACCGTCGCGGTGATGTTACTGGTTGCTTTATCATTTGTGTTTGGCCCGTTACGTTCGGTATCTATGGGGGCTCGCATCATGATGGGGGTTTTTACTGGGATAATTTTTCATATCAGTAATCAGGTAATGGGCTCGATGAGTTTAGTGTACCAGTTACCGCCAATTTTCGGCGCGACATTACCGAGTTTAGTATTCATCAGTATCGCGTTATTTTTTATCAATAAGCGCGCCACTTAAGCGCGCTAATATTATCTTAAATTGATATTTACCTACAGCCTGCCTTTATTGGCCTCTAGCGATAGTATAACAACTTCGGTATGAGTTAATCGGTCTTGTAAACTCAACTTATTTTTACGATCAAAGATAACCAATATATTACCCAAGCCCAACAAGGTGAGTAGCACTCTCATTAAAGCCGTTTTTTTGGTCATTAAACTGCCGTCTTGGTTTTGCACTCGTAAACGCCACGCTTTCATGCCTAATGTTTGACCACTTCTCGACCAAAACCAAACAAAGAAAAACACAACCCAACTTAAGCTCCAACCGTATAAAAGTGCACTGTAGAAAATTGATGATTGTTGCAGGTCAATTAAGTGCTGATGGCCATTCATGTTGACCACGCCGAAATGTGTAAGTACGGCGAAAATGAGAAAGCCAATAAAGCCTGCCGTCATATAAACAGCACAGGCTAACAGCACATCATATATCCACGAGCTAAAGCGGCGAATAAATCCAGCACGCGGAAACATGCCGACAGTAGTTGAAGTCATAAATACATCTCAAAATAATTTGCGCTAGTGTAACAAAGCACCTATCAAAGATTAAGCGCTATCTTATGTTGCGATAAAATCGAATAAATGAGTCACTAGATGCTAGAATAAACCTATGCTGATCAGGTTTAGGTGGAATTTAATGGCATTATTTTTAGTACATGGTGAATGTAAAATATCGGTTGAAGGCAGTTTGCTTGTTATCGATGTTGTTGGACCATGGAATCTTGAATTTTTTGATCATTTGCATCAAGAGTTAGCGACTGCTGCCAAACAATTAACCACCAAGGACTATAGCGTACTGTTGATCCCACGAGGTGAAGCAATAGCGGTGAACCAAGCTAAAGAACTACATGTAGAATTTATAAAAAGAAGACGTCCAAAGGCCGTTGCTATTGTGCTTAAATATTGTAGTTCTGCGTCAATCACTCAAGATATGTGCACACGAATTTACAAAATTGCAGGAATAGAGCACGAATTTTTTGAGGATGAATTACAAGCAAGAACTTGGTTGCAAAAATACACCCCAGCCAATTAGCTGAGTTTTTGTGCTGTTAGAACCTATAATCCCGAGTAATGGCTAAATATCAGTCATATAACATTAAATAACGATAAAAATAGTTGCCATAACAGGTTATTTTCGTATAATGCCAGCCACTTCATTGGTGAGTAGTTTACAAAGAAATCAATTTTTAAAGCGAAAAATGACTTCTTTGCAAATTGCAAAATAGGCTATAAGCTTTTGCCGGTGTGGTGAAATTGGTATACACGACGGATTCAAAATCCGTTGCAGAAATGCGTGGCGGTTCGAGTCCGCCCACCGGTACCATTATTTAAAAGCCCTGCTCCTAACAGAGTGGGGCTTTTTTGTGTTTGAAATTTGTAGTGCAGTGAACTACTTGATACCTTGTGGTTGAACATTAACTTAATTTGTCCAAGGAAGAGACTTGAAAAATGGCTTATAGGCGTATTTACCACACTGACGTTCGTTGGTAGTTTTCTGCTGGCGAGTTATTTTAGCGATAACGCCATTAGCTTGCATGTACAACTTAATAAAGCCTCCATTCCTTTGTATAAGTCTTCCTGTGCATATCCTGTGCGCATGAATTGTAATCTTTAGTTAACGATAGTTAATGAAATCGCTAAATACACTGATTTTAAAAGAGTTTCAGATACTTTTAACTTGGCCTGTTTACGGTCTGGTTACTGTCTTCGTGAAAACTATTTACTACGACCCTATTGATCCTCATATCGGCAATTGTTGGTTTGTTAGCGCTATTCATTGTAATATCCATTGATTTGATTTCAATCTGCTCGGCCTTCATAAAATCTGATCTAGACTAGGAATTACAGGTAGTTTATTTTAGCTGTTTTGAACTAGAGCGTTTTTCTTGTTAGCTGTTAGTATTAATATATGACTGATGAATTTCTAAAAATAGTTCTTCTGCTAAGTGTTGGACAAGGCTTTGCGTTGTCTTTGTTACTTTTGTTTAAGAAAAAAGGTTCGCTATGGGCCAACCGAATTTTGTCAGTCTTTATTGTTCTAATCATCATTCCTTTATGGAATGAGTATGTTAGCTATTTGCCAGATTCATACCGCAATTTAACTATTCATCCGACGACTTTCTATTTGCAATTTTTATACGGTCCATTGCTTTATTTGTATACCGTCAGTTTTACCCGAGCTGATAAAGTATCGACTCTTATTTGGGGTCTACTCGCTGCAGGCCCTGTTTTTGGGGCTTTATTTAAGAGCGCACATTTTTATTGGATTGATGGTGGATTTAGTCAGCAGGTGTGGTATTGGTTTTTTATGCTAGTAAGTATTCAATTAGCTTGCTGCTTAGCTGCTTGTTGGCTGAGAATTAAAGCGCATCATATAGATATTAAGCAAAACCTGTCGAATCTAGAAAAAGCTAAAGTAGACTGGCTTAAGTTATTAATTGCTGGCTATGCACTACTGCTAATGATTGAAATGGTTAAAATGAGTGCAAGGATTGTGGGCTTGGATGTATTAGAATCGATGCGTTTAGTCGTCAGTATTTCCGAATGCATTTTTATCTTTTTGATTGGCTTCTGGGGAATAAGCAAGCCTGAAATCCATTTTGACCAAGTTTTGGTTAAAGCTAATAGTAAGTATAGTAATTCTACTTTAAGTAAAAATAGTGCACTTGAGCTTATTACTCAGCTTAATGCTTTGATGCAAAATGAAGAGGTTTTTCTGGATAATGAAGTCTCGTTAGCTTCGCTATCTGAACATTTAAAAGTTACCCCTCATCATTTATCGCAAGCGCTGAACGAGCAGCTTGGGCAGAACTTTTATGACTTTGTCAATTCCGCCCGAATAGAACGAGCCAAGACAATGTTAGCTGATGCCGGTTTTCAAAAGCTGCCCATTATTGATGTGGCTTATCAGGTTGGTTTTAACAATAAGACTTCATTTAATAACGCTTTTAAGAAGTACACACAGACGACTCCGAGTCAATTTAGAGCAAATTCTGCGATAGTTGTCTCTTAAATATCAAAAATAGCTCTTTAATTCAAAGGTTAAATAAAACCTTATATATCAATAAAATACCTAAAGCCTCGTTAATAGATGAAAATTAATTTAAGCAAATCCGATAGAGATTGACGCTCTGTTTTATGGTTTTGGTAGATTGCATCGCCCTAAATCCTTGTTAATAAATTTTCGGAGTTGTTTAAATCATGAATTTTAAAAGTGCGATCTGTACCATTTGTTTTTCAATGCTTATTTCGATTAGCAATAACCTTTTGGCGGCAGACTCAAACCAGAATAAGGATAAATCGGCTAAGCCCGAACTAGTCGAACAGCGCAAATTAGAGCAGAAATACATATCCATCAAAATGAACTCTAGCATTTTAGGGGAGGAAAGAGAGCTGCTGGTTCATTTACCTGATGACTATGAATCTACAACAAAAGACTATCCAGTGCTTTATCTATTGGATGGTAATAGGCACTTACCGCACGCGACTGTCGCAGAAGATATTTTGCAAAACGAATCATTAATGCCTTCAAGCATTGTTGTTGCAATCACCAATAACCGAGGCACAAGGCGCAGAGACTTATCATCCGGGAAAGAAAACTTTTTAAACTTTATCAAACAAGAAGTTTTTCCTCTTATTGCCAGCAAATACCGTATGTCTGAGCATAAAACGCTTTTTGGTCATTCAATGGCTGGAGCATTTACCATGGATGTATTGGCTACTCAACCAGAGCTATTTGACAGCTATATTGCGGCTAGTCCCGTTATTCAGATGAATAACTCAGAGTTAATCAACAAGTTTAAGCATTTTAAACTTTCCGAGAAGCAGTTAACAAAGTCGCTCTATATCAGCTTTGGCAATGAACTCGCTGAAGGGAAAAGTGCGACTGATGCGTTTAATGCTTTTGTTGAACTAATGAACAACAAACCAATAACAGGGCTTAATTGGAAATATGACGCGATGCCACAGCAGGTACATATGACTACGCCTTACTTAACTTTATACGCAGGCTTATCGTTTAGTTTTTCTGACTATCAAATCCCAAGATATTCTGGACTGGCGGATTATAAGCAGCGTGGTGAAATGAAAGGATTGAAAGACTATTTTGAAAAGCGAGCCAGCAAATACTCGGAAACTGCTGAAATACCAGAAATTGCATTTAGACAGCTTGGTTTTGCCATTTTTGATGATGGAGAGCAAGAAAAAGGGCTGGAAATTCTAGAACTAAGCGCTAAAAAACACCCTGATTCTTTCCGCGCGCTTAACGCGCTAGCTCAGATTTATGAAGATGCTCGACAACCTGACAAGGCTCTAGCGGTTTATAAGCAAGGTTTAAAATTGGCAGAAGAAAAATCATCTAGCAACGCAAATTTTTTCAAAACGCAGATTGATAGGCTAAATAAGCTGAGTCAGTAAGCATCCAGATTAAATACTATTAAAAATGAAGGTGACGAGTATGAAAGCGTATTTATTAGTTTCGCTGTTAATTCTATCAACAATATCCAACTGTAAAGCAGAAGTAACCAAAGCCAAAGTGGAAGGATTTTTCTCTACTATGGCCGCTTTATATCAACCCGATATGAGCGAAAATAATTTGGAGAACTATTTTGCTTATGTCGCGGATGATCTTACTGATTATCATGCTGCATACGGTGTAACAATGAGTGGGGTTGTAAAGCCTCGCGAAGCTTATATTCAACGAAAACCGAATAATATTTCTTATAAGTTAGACATTGAAAGTCTTGTCTTAGGCACCAACACCGCTGTTGCTGTAATTAAGGAAAATGCAAAATACATCAAACAAGGTAAGGAAAAGCATTTTATCGGCCGAACCATATATGTTCTGGAATTCAATAGCGAAGGTCTGATCCATCATATGAGAAGATATTTGGACTAGCTGAGTAGCCCAATCAATTTAAATATTTCTCGCTGCAACCTATCAAAATTGAAAGCATTGATGATGTTTATTGAATAATACTAACTATGAGGCATGTAATGCATACACTAAGCAAAATATACAAGTTTTCCATACTAACGATCTTTATGACTACTTTAGTCTTTGCACATAAAACATTGGCTACTCAAAGCCTAAATCCGAAACAGTCTTTTACATCACAGTCTGCGTTTATAGGTGCGAATTTGCTAAACCCAACTGCAGATAGCCCTGTTTACAATGTGACCATTTTAGTTAGCAGTGGCGACATTGTAAAAATACAGTCTGCTAGCGAATCCATCCCTGAAAACTACACTCAAGTTGATATTAAGGGAAAGTGGGTTATGCCAGGTCTAATAGATGGCCACATTCATTTAGCCCAATCAGGCAGTGCTTATACTCGCCCTGACACGATCGATGCAACTAAGTTAATTTCTTACCAGCTAGATCAAGATTGGTTGAACAATAATCGTGAAACATTGCTGGGACGTTACTCCCGTTTAGGTATTACCACAGTGGTTGACATGGGAGGCCCGACAGCATACTTGCAGCTTTATAAGGAATCTTCGTCCAATACTGTCGCGCCGGATATTTATGCAGCAGGTACTTTATTGGCGCCAATGACTATACCTGAATTAAACAAGACCTTTACCAAAGTTACAAACGGAACCGAAGCCAAAGAATTGGTTTCTCAGTTGCACAACAATGGTAACGCGATCTTAAAAATATATTGGACACAAGAGTCAGGATTAACCCATCAACAACTAAGCGATTTATATGAGCCGGCAATATCATTAGCAAAAGAACAAGGTAAAGTGGTGGCAGCTCATGTTAGCAGCTTGATGGATGCCAAAATGGCAGTACGAGCTGGCGCTAATATATTATTGCATGGGGTAATGAGTGAGCAGGTTGATAATGAACTGATTGAGCTAATGAAACAGAAGAAAGTTACCTATATGCCCACACTAACTTCAGAGAGCCACTATACTGAATTATTTCGAGGAGAACTTGAATTTACTGCTCATGAGAAAAAAAACAGTGACAAGTTTGTTTTAGAAAGCTTTCAAACACTAAAACAAAACAAAGACAAAACCGGTCAAATGTTTCAACTAATCTCTAAGTACATCGTATTTGTTGACGCGAGTGATGAGGATATTTCAAAGTTATCAACACAAGAACAGAGCATCGTTATGCAGTTACAAGCTGCCTTCACAACTGAAAATCAATTGCTACAAAAGCGCAATCTAAAGCGTGTGTACCAAGCTGGTGTAAACGTCGCGATAGGAACAGATGCAGGCAACCCAGGTACCCTGCATGCTTCTTCATATTATGGTGAAATCCTGGCCTGGCAAGATGCTGGCTTGCCAAATGCCGCAATTTTGAAAGCCGCGACTTTGAATAATGCCTTGGCACTAAATATTCAAGAAAAAGTGGGATCGCTATTCGTTGGAAAGCATGCTGACTTTATCATTCTTGACGCAGATCCCCGTGAAAATATGGCAACCTTAATGCGTCCTTTAATGACAATCAAGCGAGGGATCCAAGTTAAAGGTGAATAATGTTACGTAATTGCACAATGACGGTTGCTCAAAAAGTAGATAAATTCACACGAGGTGTCACAAAACGTAGCTGTTGAACATGGATAGACTGACAATACTTTTCCATGGATTCAAAATCCGTTGCCTTCGGGCGTGACGGTTAAAGTCCGTCCTCCGGTACCATTCTTTAATAGAATGAACACAATAAGCCAGCTAATCAGCTGGTTTTTTTGTTTTTATACCTTACGTATTATTCATGCCAATAAGATAATGGTCATTTGAGTATTTTATTAACCATGAAACCTAGTTATTTTAATCACCGATTATCTAACCTTGTTGTCACGCCAGCTGTTTAAGTGTTGCCGTTACCCTAATCAATAATGTGAAATATGAGAACGAGTAATCGATATTACTCGTTCTGTCAGGGTCGTTACATCAACGAGAATTAATGGTGACCAGCTACTAAATAAACATGATGGACAGTCAGTGTACCGTCGGCTTCTGCTTCAACCCAAACCTCGTATTTATCAGCAGAAAGCACTTTATGACCTAAACCGAACTCATTGTTGCCCTTGGCTTTACCACATTTTTTAGGGCCACCTTTACAGCCACTATCTGAGCCCGTGCCATCATCGTAGCTATTATAGCTTTCAAGATGATCATACATGCTGGCTAATAGTTGATAGTCATGCGCATTCGGCCATTGACTGTTAACGTCTTGGGAATAATCCATACAAGTTTTCTGACTAGAGCCATCTTCACTAGTGTGACCTAAGCCAAAGACATGACCAATTTCCTGACACATTACGTGATTTTTTTCGGCCTGTGTCCAATATGAATCATAACTGTCATTCATCTTGGCAGTACCTTGTGTAATATGGCCATTTGAATCTAGGTTTATTGACGCCAAGCCTAACCAGCCATTTTGTCCATATGCCGCATTACATACTCGCATTTGTCCTGAAACCATAGTACAGCGTTTTCGAGTTCTGCTGCCGTCATCAGAAGACGCTACGGTGAGAATGAAGGGGCTTGATGATTGTGACCAAGCGGCGAGCGAGTCATTTAGTTCCTGATCCCAGTCTGGAGTTGTACTATCGATAACTTTCAGGTTAATCGTACTGGTTTTACTTGCCCAGTGATAATCGTTCCAAGTATGGTTTGCAGAGACATTGCTAGATATGGCCAATATAGCGATGGCCGCCGAAGAGTATGTTACTTTTTTTATTAATTTCATAATGATCTTGTACTCAATTAAGTTAATGTGAATACTCGTCAACTACTGACTTCTGGCGAGTTGCCTTAGTTATAGAGGCTTTTTTCGAAAAAAATGTTAATTATGCGACGGGTTTTAGTACAAATCGGACAAGATTCAATTTAAGTGTTTTTTTATTATAAAATCAGCTGGTTAATTGGGGATAACGATAGCTTGTTTTACTAATTCATAAGCATTTGGACTAAAAGTAGTGACAAACCAAAACGAATCCTTTTCGAAAACAATGACTTTTTCTTTGAGCTGGGCATCACCTGAGCCACATATCCCGACAATCGGATGAATTTCACGTTGTATTATGGTCGATGTTTTTAAATCATCGGTAACCCATACAGTAATGGTTTTTTGCTCTCCTCCAGCAGTAATCACGTGACTGTCGTTAGCTTTTTTTAACGTTAAAGATTGCTGAAAATCATCTAATTGAATGCCGGTGACGTAACCTACAAAAATATTGTCAGCAGACTTAGCTCGTTCCTCTATCGAGATAATGACAGGAAAACAAGCGAGTGCTTGAACGTAAGGTAATAACAGCATGAATAAGAGCATTATTCTCAACATTATAATTTAACCTTTATGTTTATTTACTACTAACGATGGATGCCAAAACGCGATATTGCAAACATTATTTTTTACCTGATTTGTACCTTATATCCATTTAATAATAATCCAGTTAACCCGCTATTTTTTGTTTTTAACCTTGGGTATTATTGATAACAATAAGCACATAATATTGTGGTAAGATAGCGGCCATTAACGTTTTAATTTTATATATTGTATTAAAGAGAGAAAGCTATGAGCTCAACGTTGCCACCGTGCCCTAAGTGTAATTCTGAGTATGTTTATCAGGATCAGGAATTGCTGATTTGTCCTGAATGTGCCCACGAGTGGAACCCTAATCAAGTAGAAGCAGATGAAGATGCGCTGCTTATCAAAGACTCTAATGGTAATCAGTTAAGTGACGGTGACAAAGTTACTTTGATTAAAGACTTAAAAGTTAAAGGCTCATCAATGGTCTTAAAAGTAGGTACCAAAGCAACAATCAAACGTTTGGTTGATGGCGATCACGATATAGATTGTAAAGTCGATGGTGCCGGCGATATGATGCTTAAATCAGCGTTTGTTAAGAAGGCCAACTAACAGACCAACCACGTGTCATTAATATAAGAAGCCAACCTGTTTTCGGTTGGCTTTTTTGTGGTGCTTAATAGCCATTCTAGGCATATTGGCCATTATTGCTGATGGTTTGTGCTGCGTTATTGGCACTATCGTTTCCCCCTTCAATTCCATGATTTTATCTGCATATCTGCCAATTATTCTTTTTTTAGTAACGGGAATGCATGAAAGTTGTGACCGGTTAAAATCGACCAACCCCCTGATTTAAATCAGCCAAAACTGCGCAAGTGCGCCATATAATTAACGTTTAATGACATGCAATAGCCACTACTACCAATATTTGCGTTTTGCTCGGAATTATATCGGCCAGTAAGGATAAATATTATGGCAACAATAACCTTTTATGGTGCCGCGCAAGAAGTCACTGGTTCTTGTTATCTGCTGAACTCGCCAGGTTTAGGCCGGGTGTTGCTCGACTGCGGGCTTCATCAAGGCAGTCGTCGCTTTCAACGGTTAGGTATAGAAGAGTTTAGGTTTAGCCCGGCAACAATTGATGCAGTGATCTTGTCTCATGCCCATCTGGATCATTCAGGGCAACTCCCTGCGCTTGTTCATCAGGGCTTTGAAGGGGTTATTTACTGTACGCGGGCAACTGTAGAGCTATTACCGGTAATGCTTTTTGATGCTTTTAGTTTGTATGAAAATGAACTTAAAAGAGAAAACCTTAAGTTAAAGCGCAAAGGCAAAGAAGAAATTACCGCTAAGTACTCAAAAAGCGACGTTGTCAAAGTATTAGCGTTGTGCCAGCCATTTCCCTACCAAGAAAAAATTGTCCTGAACGAGTTTTCTTGGCTGCGTTTCTATGATGCTGGGCACATTTTAGGCTCAGCTATTGTCGAGCTCAGTTTAACGGAGCAAGGGCGGCATAAAACCTTAGTGTTTACCGGCGATTTGGGCAATAAAAGTACGTTACTAATGAATGATCCGGCAATTTTAACGCATGCCGATCTCGTGTTGATGGAAGGAACATATGGCGATCGAAACCACAGGACGCTGGATGATACTTTACAGCAATTTAAGCAAATATTGCATGAAGCCTTTGATAAGGGGGGCAATGTGTTAATTCCCGCATTTGCTGTTGGTCGTACCCAAGAGTTATTGCTGTATCTAGGGCAATTGCAACAATTAGGTGAATTGGATGACTGGAGTATCTTTCTCGACAGTCCGATGGCTATCGAGGTCACCAAAATTTATGATAAATGGTTACCTACCTTAGATTGTGAAGGAATAAAAACACTTTGTAGTGGCGAACAAACCTTGCTTAAAAATTTCATCGATTCTCTCCATTTAACCGTTACCACTGAAGAGTCGATAGCCATTAACAGTATTCAAAGTGGTGCGATTATTATTGCTGGCAGTGGTATGTGCACTGGCGGGCGCATTACCCATCATTTTAAGCACCGGATATGGAATAACTGTAATACTTGTATTTTTGTTGGGTTTCAGGCCAATGGTACTTTGGGGCGTGCGCTGGTAGACGGCGCGACACATATTAAGTTGTTCGGTGAAGAATTCATTGTTAAAGCCAATATTGAGACCTTAGGGGGATTTTCCGCTCATGCAGATCAGGCTGCACTATTGGAATGGGTTGCCAATTTTACCAATGAACCCGCAGTGGTTTTAGTGCATGGGGAAGCTGAAGTATTAGACAACTTGTCGGAACAATTATGGCAGCAAAATGGCATGCAGGCCTCAGTGCCCATACTGGGGCAAAGCATCGGTTTTTAATTGTTTTTCCTAAGGTATGTTCAGTGGCTAACGAGACACGACAAGATGTGCGTGAGTTTTTAGCTCTTGCGGCCGCTGTGCGAATCCTTCCACAGACTCAACAGTGTTCTTTGGCTCAAGCCAATCAGTTATTGTGCTTGCTTAAGCATGAAAAAGTTAGGGGAGCCAACGACATGATATTTATCAGGGCAATAATTGGTAAATTCGTTTTTCATAAGAGGTATAGCAAATGATTTCAACTATAGGATTATGGTTATGTCAGTGGGCAGTGTATGCAATAGAGTCGTCGTTTATATTGATAAGCATGAATCAATTAGAGCTGCAGCAAGGTTGATGCAGCAGAGCTGCGTTGGTGATGTCGTTGTTGCCGAGAGAGTAAATGGGTTAAATACACCTATTGCAATATTAACGGATCGTGATCTTGTACTAGAAGTCATTGCCGAAGCATTAGACCCTGATTATCTAAAGGTTAAAGATGTCATCAGTGATTTTTTTATTTACGTCTATGAGGATGAAGGCATTAATGAGGTGCTTGACCGCATGGAAAAACACGGTGTTTGCCGAGCCGCAGTGACGAATAAAATGGGCGAATTGGTCGGTATTTTTACGGTTGATAATTTAATTGCCTCAATGGCGGAGCAATTAGGATATGCTGTACCTATGATGCAAAGGTATCAAGGCCAGACAGAAGCAACGCGCTATTAAACGAGAATGAATATATGCAGAAAACGCTGATTATTTTAGGCTTACTGTTGATTTCGATTGGTCTGGCTTGGCCGTGGTTAAGTGCATTACCTTTTGGTCGTTTACCTGGAGATCTTGCTTTAAAACATAAAAATATCACGTTTTATTTTCCACTAACAACGGCTATTACCATCAGTATTTTGCTTTCCATCATCGTCTGGTTACTGCGTAAGTGAACTCAGTGCTATTGACCAATAGTGAAGTAAATCAGGGCTGATTAAACCCTGACTTATTTAGTGGATCAATCTACTTGAACTTCGATTCTTTTTTGTGATGTCACCCCAGTTGTAGGCACTTTCACTTCCAAAACACCTTTACTGCAATGCGCTTTTATTTTTTTTACGTCTTCTGATGCTTCAGGTAAATTAATACAGCGATAAAAACTACCGTAGTTACGTTCAACTTGGCGATAGTCGAGCTTATGTTCTTCAACATGAGTATCGCGTTTACCTTCGATAATCAAATTGTTACCCTCTAATAAAACCGTTATATCATTAACATCAACACCAGGTATATCTGCCCGTACCATATAACAGTTATCTTGTTGCTCAACATCTACGGTCGGTTGCCATACTTCCGAGAGTAAGTTTCTTTGTCTACCCAGTAACGGAAAGTCTTGGTTAAAAAACTGGTCTATCTCTTCAGTCAGCCGAGAAAACATAGGTAGCTGAGAAGATGTGCTTAAAGGTCTGCGTCTAAGTAAGCTCATAATTTATTCCTTATAAATGACTGTAAAGTTGGGGGTGAACCCTCTCATTAAACTTATCGAAAAAATTTTCACTAAGTGCTTACGTCTGAGCGGGTAAATAGCCAATTACTACCGCGACTATTTGCAGAAGACTTTAACAGTCACCAATTCAGTACTCCTTGATAAAAGTCACTTACCGGATGGATTATTTTGACATTATAAGCATGAATATTACGCTGATAATTTCTGTTGTGATGCCTAGTGTTTTTGACGTTTTAATTTCATGAATAGGTACTGACATCAACTATACTGAGGGCAGTAAAGCTTTGGTTTTGCCAGTTAGCAAAGAGAGGGTTGTTATCAAAGCGAAAGAGATAAAACGAACGCAATGGCTGACGGAAAGAATTTTCTTTTCCGGAGATGAGTACTTTCAAGTTTTAGAGCAAGACATAGAACAGGCTAAGTTTGCGATTGATGTCGCCTTTTATATTTTTATTTTAGATAATTTAGGCTTGCGCTTGCTCACTTGCTTAAAAAGAGCTGCTAACCGTGGTGTCGCTGTTAGAATTTTAGTGGATGGTGTCGGTTCGGCCAATTGGAACCATGACATCATTGATGAGCTTAGTGAGTGCGGTATCGAAGTACATGTTTATCATCCACAACCTTGGCGGTTTTCCTTTGATATTAATACAGGGAGCTTTTTAGCGCGTTTTTTCAACCTGTGTAGCAATATTAATAAGCGAGATCACCGTAAGTGCTGCATTATTGATGATCATATTGCCTGGGTAGGCAGTTTTAATGTGGTTAACGTACACATTGTTAATGACGGCCAAAATGTGGTTTGGCGAGACACCGGCATACGTGTTTCTGGTTTACAAACGAAAATAATAACCGATATTTTTAACTTTACTTGGCGAGGCAGTCTGAGGCTGTTTATTGTCTATTGGTCACGAAAAAAGTTAGCAACTATACCAGCGACATCGCTGGTGCGTACCAATATTACAAGAAGGCTGAGGCGGAATTTTTTAAGAAATCTGTACCATCGTATCGCCAAAGCAGATAGCCGCTTATGGATCACTAATGCCTATTTTGTCCCTCTTCCGCGATTACAACTTAGTCTGATCCGTGCTGCTTTTAATGGCGTGGATGTCAGAATATTATTACCTGGGCACTCAGATGTTATATTTATGCCTTGGCTGGCGCGCATTTACTATCATGCATTACTTCGCAGTGGTGTAAAAATCTACGAGTATCAACCGGCGATCTTGCATGCAAAGACAATATTATTCGACAATATTGCAATCGTCGGTTCAAGCAATTTGAATCATCGTAGCCTGCTACATGATGTCGAGCTTGACATTGTCTGCAAGCAGCCTGAGAGCATAAACCTACTGGAACAGAAATTTCTAGACGATCAGTCCCAATCACTGGCAATTACTTTATCTGATACCCACTTAAATCAATGGTGGAAGAATATGATTGCCCGATTTTTACAAATGCTACGTTACTGGATGTGAAGACCATGAGAAAAATGCATTTAATGTCCTATAACATTCACAAAGGCATGAACATTGGCAATCGTAAGTCTGTGCTCTCTGGCCTGCGTCAGTATATTCGTTATGCAAAAGCCGATGTGGTGTTTCTGCAAGAAGTTGCTGGAGATGCCCGTCATGATATTGATGTTAGCCAGTTCGAATATCTTGCTGATTCGGTTTGGCATCACTATGCCTACGGTAAAAATGCGGTCTACGATAATAGACATCATGGCAATGCTATTTTAAGTAAAGCGCCCATTGTCGAGTGGAAAAATATTAATATTTCCACTAATCGGTTTGAGCATCGTGGCATTCTCCATGGGGTTCTCTATGTTAAAACTAAAAGCCAACACGCGGTTGAGTTTCACCTGCTTTGTTTGCACTTGAATCTGTTGGAGTCAGACCGACAAAAGCAACTGGATTTGATCTGTCAGTATGTTCAAACGTCTGTTCCCGAGCACTCACCGTTAATTGTCGCAGGAGATATGAATGACTGGCGACGTAAGGCGAGCTACATGCTTGAACGTGAATTAACGCTAAAGGAAGCATTTAAATCATCGAGTGGAAAATATGCGAAAACATTCCCGTCTATTTTGCCCTTTTTACCGCTCGACAGAATTTATTTTCGTAATTGTGAACTAGAAAGTTGCTCCCGTTTAATGACCGGCAGTGAAAAACACTTATCGGATCATATCCCATTAACAGCGACATTTACTTGGTAGCTTTAATCTTATTATTGTTTGTTATGTGACTAAATAATTATGCGCATTGGTATAAGACGATAATTCATCGATGATGATTTTACCTGCAATTTGTCGACGAGACGGACATCACAAAGTTAATGAGCTGATTGCGTGTAGGCTATCTGGGCAGTACAAACAATAGTATTGTAGTTCTTCGCCTATACTACTATCTTAGCTGATATTTGATTTATAAATACGAACAATAAAATTACAGGATGTAAGGATGGATCAAAACATTAAAGCGCTGAGAGAAAGCGCTGAGAGAAAGCGCTGAGAGCTGAATTGGCGTGTTTATACTAGTAGCTTCTTTTTAGTACCAGAAGTTGATCACTCGCTCAGCAAATAATACCAATGACTAAGGGCCTAAACGTTCGTCTATATTTGCACGATATTAATATAAATAGAGTTCTAACTATGAAAATATTCGTTAACCTTATTGTTATTATTTGTCTGTCGAGTTGCTCAGGCGATGCCGTTAACACCGAAACTGTGGCCTCTCCAGTCCCAACAGCTCCTACTGCTGGGCATCTTGGGTTTTATCCTAACGTAGCGCAACCAGTATCATTTTCTGATGTAACCTCTTTGGTTTATCAAGCGTCTATTGATAAGCAATTTTATGGTGACTCTGCTTTACAATACGTTGAGTATTGGGCACCAACACCAGATACGGTTAAAGAAAATTTACCTGCCATAGTGTTTATTCATGGCGGATGTTGGTCTAATTCTTATCGCATCAATCAAAGCTACCCAATTGCAACGGCTCTTGCTTTAAATGGTTTTCATGTTTGGTCGGTTGAGTATCGATCTACAGGAGATCAAGGTGGCGGCTGGCCCGGTACATACCATGATGTTGAGCAAGCACTTCAATTTATTACTGGTGTCGCTGACGATTATTATTCGCCGCGAAATCTTGTCGTTCTTGGTCATTCCGCCGGTGGTCATTTAGCATTGTTGGCAAAATCTAATCTGGCCACACAAGCTAAAGTAGTGGGGCTGGCAGCTATTAGTGATTTAATTAGCTATGCAAACGAAAGTGGTGGGTGTAATTCGTTAGCAGCAAGTTTTATGAGCGGTTTACCTGCTGATATTCCAGAGCAGTACGCACTGGCGAATCCATTGTTGGAAAATTTAACTGATGACGCTTATTTGTTTGCTGGGGAAATGGATACTATCGTTAATACTCGTCAGGCAAGTGAGTCTGGAAATCCGTTTGAGCTAGTTGCTGAAACCGGACATTTTGATTGGCTACATCCCGGGACCTCAAGTTTTAGCGTATTACTTAACTACCTTCAGAGTTTGTAAATTTATTAGTTTTGATATTTATAAGTTTAATTGACGACAACTTTTTCATATGTTGCTACAAACGCCGGTTGCCATGTTTTTCCATAGTCGTCAGTTTTATCGATAGCAATTTGTCTAAAAGCCATGCCATTTTTTATTTTCAATGATAAATCTACCTTTAATCGAAACCCTCTCCAAATATTGGGGCCAATCGGGAACAAAGTACCTGACTTAAGATTATTCAGCACCAATTGCTCATTGACAATATCACCTTCATACAGATCCATTATACCCCAGGTGTCATCTATTGCTGCTTTTCGAAACACCTTACGGTATTGATCATAAGAAATATAAGTAAGCATACTAAAACCAGAGTTTTCTTTTAGTTCAGGCTTTTCCTCTAGTACCATAGCATTGTGGGTAAAATGCAGATTAACTGTCTGAGGGGGCATTGCTTGCCATGTTTTACCATCATCTTGAGTCATTGATACTTGCATTTGCCATTGTCCTGTAAGTGGCTCAAGTTTTTGCAGCATGCTTTGAGGGATCTCTGATGGTGAGTGTTGTTGCTCTTTTGCGTGCACACTAATCATGGAGATACTAAATAGAACAATAAATTGTCCGATCATTAATAGTTGTTTTTTCATCTAGCTACCGCCACTTTTTATTATATTGGCTAATGTTTTAACAAATAAAGCGTTAATTTAAAATGCATCGTCATTATAAATTTGTAACAGCATATAACGTTTTTAAAAGTGAAGTATTATTGGTTCGACTTTGAAAGGTGAAATTGAATATTTCAGGTAAAAAAAGCTGGAGTACTGTCCCTAGCAATCGTCGAGCTCCTTTTGAAATTAGCGGTACCTATAAAAATTGCACAATATAGAAAAATCCATGTGTCATTTACAAAGAGTCACCTAGCAGGGAGAGTCTCAATCAAGCTGTTTATGCGCAAATCACCGTATGTTTAGGGGGACCAGCGGCTAAAACAACCAAACCAATGGTGATGCATTTCGCGTCTATATAACTGCTTCTTTCAATACAGGGCCAGCTTCGAGCATCGCTTTTAGTATGCTTAAAGCCTCGCTAAGTTGTTCGTGCGAATTCGGACGACTTAGGCATAATCTAATCGCCGGCGCTGGGATCTTTTGACCGACTCTGTATTCATCTGCACTGCGCACCAATACTCCCTGTTTTTTCGCTTGGGCAACAAACTCATGACTTAACCATCCCGCCGGGAGTTTGAGCCATAAATTAAAGCTAGTTTGTTGGCTATTATGTGACCATGGAGAAAGGTATTCGCTGGCGATAGCCTGTCTAGCAGTCATCTCTTGTGCCATCCATTCCTCTAATTTTGCTATTTCACCATTGTCTAACCACTGACATAACCAATGGATTAATAGCGGTGAATTGGTCCAGGAAGAGGCGCGTAATGATAGTCTCAGCTTATTGTAAATGCGCTCGGGAGCAACTATCGCCCCAATACGCATCGCTCCGTCAAAGCGCTTTGAAAAACTGGTTAAGTAAATACATTGCTCTGGGGCAAGCTGTTGCATGCTTTTAGGTTTATCTGTGCGGGCGATAAATTGCACGTCATCTTCAAGAATGAAAACATTGTGCTGACGACAAATGTCGATCAGTGCTTGTCGACGCTCAAGTGATAGTTGAATGCCGGTTGGGTTCTGGCTATTGGGCGTTAAGTAAATCATTCGCGGGTTGTAACGCTGACAAGCCTTCAATACTTCATCGGGCTGAATGCCTTGCTCGTCCATGGCTATTGGAATGATATTGACGCCTTTATCTTGTGCCGCAGCAATTATGCCGGGGAAAACCAGTTCTTCGGTTAAAATTACATCCCCTTCACGGCATAGACTATTAATCGTGATACTGATCCCATGCTGACCGCCATGGCTGAATAAAAAATCGCAACCATCTAGAGTAACAGGTTCAGTTGTCAGCCAGTGTTGAAAACTATTACGATGACTAGGATGACCAAGTTCTGGTGCATAGCATAGTAGATTAGTAAGTAACTGTAGATTTGTTGCCATTGACGCCATGGCGCGCGCTAACATTTGGGATTGCGGTCCTTTTGGCGCAAAGGCCGCTTGCATATCGATTTGTCCACAAAGATCTTGATTCAGTAACTCTCTATTCGTCCCAGTATTTTTTTCTTTAACAAATGTTCCACTGCCGACTTGCGCCACAACTAAGCCACGACGTTCCGCTTCGCTATAGGCTCGAGTAATTGTCCCTATTGTTACCCCTAACGCATCGGCAAGACGACGTTGCGGCGGTAACTTTTCTGCTGGCATTAAATCGCCAACATTAATAGCGTCTTCTATTGCCTGAGCTAGGGCAATATATTTAGGTAATGCTGTATCGAGTGTTGGGGTCCAAATTGTCATGGTGACAATAAAATCCTTGAGTAATTAAAAAATATCAATATGATGTCAATTTTTAAAATTGATGTCGTTTTTGTGTTTATTGTATGCGTACAATTTGCAATATGCAAGGAGTCATACAAAAAAACAAGGTAAGGAATTTTCATGTTTGAACAACTCGCTGCATTGCTGTTACCTTTGGCGATTTTTACACTGACAGCTACCACCACTCCAGGCCCCAATAATATTTTGCTATCTGTTAACGGCGCGCATTTTGGTTTTCGTGCCAGCATGCCCTTTGTTATGGGAATTAGGTTAGGTAACTCATTGTTGGTATTTTTACTCAGTATAGGATTGGGAACATTATTTACTCACTATTCAATGGCTCAGCAAATACTTAAAATTATCTGCGTTGCTTACATGCTTTATTTGGCAATCAAAATTGCTTTTGCAGCACCGGCAACAGACGTTGATAAAAAGCCGCAACCATTGAGTTTTTGGCATGGAGCGGGCTTTCAGTTTATTAACCCTAAAACTTGGATGACAGGACTTACTTGCCTTTCTGCATTTACACTTGCCGACGACGCTTATGCTTATTCGGTATTAATGGTGATCCTTGCGTGGAATATAACTGGCATGGTTGGTAGTTTATTTTGGGTGTGTTGCGGGGTGGCTATGCAGCGGGTACTAAAAACTCCACTTCACTGGCGAATATTCAACGGTTTGCTGGCGCTGGCAACCTTAGCCAGTATTTCAATGATAGTAGGGGATTAGTATGGAAAAGCAGCTAAGCATTAAAGGTGATATTTTCTTATTGTCCGATGATAAAAGTCTATTGAAGCTTAATGCCATTCACGATTATCTAACATCTTCTTATTGGTCAACAGGGATCTCTAAAACCTTGATTGAACGGGCAATCGACAATTCGTTATGCTTTGGCTTATATGCTAATGAACAGCAAATTGGTTTTGCTAGAGTGATCACAGACAAATCGTCATTTGCCTACTTAGCCGATGTATTTGTGCTTCCTGATTATGAAAAACGAGGCTTAGGTACCGCGTTAATCGATTTTATTATGCAACATACAGATCTAAAAAATTTAAGGCGTTTTATGCTTTGTACACGAGATGCTCATGGGCTTTATAGGAAGTTTGGCTTTACCGAGATCGACAACCCAAAAATGATGATGCAAATCAATCAGCCTGATTTGTATCTAAACGGGCAAAATAGTTCTGCTTTGTTGTAGTGAGCGTAATACCTTAATTACCCTAAGCTTTGGTAAAGATGTTTGATTATCTAATATGCTAAAAATTTCGCCAATAATTCGTTCAATTCATCATTAATTTTTAATGGTAAAATTCACAAAACCATAACTATTTGATTTTATGGTATTTTAAACTGGAACGGACTTTGCAGAATGTTAGCCAATAGAAACAACAAGAATAAAAACTATGTTATTGGATATTCAATCACTGAGCCATCAATATAAAAGTGGTAAGCAAGCTCACACAGCCATTCACTCCTTGACCATGCAAGTTCAACCCGGGATCTTGGCATTATTAGGTCCAAATGGTGCAGGGAAATCTAGTTTAATGCGTATTCTCGCTACTATTAATAAGCCCACTAGCGGAAAAATCTTATGGCAAGGAACCGACATTGTTCAATCCCCACAAATATTACGGAGTGAACTGGGTTACTTGCCGCAATATTTTGGCGTATATGATCAGTTATCCGGTGTAGAGTTTTTACAATATATTGCAGGTTTAAAGGGGCTTGAACCTACCAGAGCCAATCAAACGATCGACGATTTACTGAATAAACTTAATTTAAGCCATGCTGCTCATTTACCGTTAAAGGGCTACTCAGGCGGAATGAAACAGCGTGTTGGTATTGCCCAAGCACTGCTTAATGATCCCAAGTTGCTGATTATCGACGAACCTACCGTCGGACTCGATCCACAAGAACGTAATAATTTTCGGCAGCTGTTAACCGAATTGGCTGCTGAGCGATGTATTATATTTTCTACTCATATTGTGTCAGACGTTGAATCTATTGCTGATCGCATTGCTATTATGCAATCTGGTCGCTTAATTCAATGTGATGTGCCAAGCGTTCTTCAGGAAAAAGTCGCGCATAAATGTTGGACATTAACGGCTGATTTGCCTGAACTTAAACACCTTCAGCATGAATTTATTATTAGCCACAGTAGCCGTCACGCTAACAAGGTAGAGTTAAATATTGTCGCGGATTATTGTCCAGATGCTAGAGCAAAACATAGAGCGCCGTCCTTAGAAGACGCTTACCTTTATTTCACTGGCAATATGCAACCTCAAGCTGGTTTAGCGAGGGCAAGTTAATGAGGCAACTGTGGCCTTGTATCAGCGCCGATTTTAAACAACGTACTCGCCAGCAAAGTTTTGCCGTATCACTACTGGCGATGGTGGTATTAACTTTACTGTTTTTCCCCGCTCCTGACGCCCAATACCAAACGTTAGTGCTTAACGGTTATCGCGGAATTTATAACAGTGCTTGGTTAGGGGTATGTCTAGCTATGCTCAACGTTTTGTTTTTACCATTGATTTGTTTTTATCTGGTTAAAAATGCGCTTGAACTCGATCGACAATCACAAACCAGCGAACTGATCGCCGCTACGCCAATTAGTGCGACAAGATTTTTGTTTGCCAAATGGTGCGTTAATTTACTCATCCTCGTGTCTGTAGTGTTCGTTATGTTGCTAAGTACCTTAGCGGTTCAGTTATATTATGGTGAAAGTTATCACATCAACGTTTGGGCATTAGTATGGCCGCAATTGGTTTATGTGTTTCCTATGATGTTAGCCGTTGCCTCAGTGGCGATAATGTTCGAATCAGTTAAATGGCTCAGAGGCGGACTGGGTAATATCGTTTATTTCTTCTTGTGGATAGGCTTTACTGTGCAAGCGATAGAGAGCCTTTCAGGGATTGGTGCATTACTAGATCATTTAGAAACGGAAGTTACCGAGCGCTTTCCATCGCACCAAGGTGCAACCAATATTGGTGTCACTATTAACGATCAACATAGGGAGATAAAAACCTTCGTCTGGCAAGGCATCGAGCCAACGTTTAGCCAGCTTACCGACTCTTTGTTGCTCTATATCATTAGTCTTGCATGTCTATTACTTGCTTTGGTATTTTTTGATCGATTTAGTCAAAATTCCTTACCTAGTCGCAAACAATCAAAGTGGTTCAATACGATATTCATTGCCAAAATCATTACATTATTAGATGCACTGTTTATGTTAATCACTAAGCACTTGTCATTTACTCGTTTGCTGCGCTTAGAGCTCAAATTATTGTTAAAAGGGCATTCATGGTATTGGATTATTGGGTTGTTTGCGTTAAATATTACGCAATTACTGATTGAGCAGTCATTAATGATCAGCGTCATTTTGCCGCTTTCGTGGCTTTGGTGTGTGTTGGTGATTTCGCCACTAGGACAATTAGAAAAGCAGTCCAATACTTTGGAGTTAATAACCTACGCTAAACAATCATCAACATTACAAAGCTTAGCGAGCTTTTCTGCGGCATGGTTATTATTGCTATTAGCTAGCGTTGGTAGCTTAGTTCGTTTTTCAGCCATGAATGAAGGGCTATTGATTATTCAATTAGTGATCGCTATTTCATTTACCGCATCACTGGCATTTTTCTGTGGCGCATGGACGGGTAATAAGCGAATGTTTGAGGTGCTCTACCCGACGCTTTGGTATATAGGCCCAATTCAAGCCGCTTTATATGTCGATTTTTTTGGTGTTAATAGCGCTGTAAGTTGGCAAGCAGGGGTGCCTTATTACTTTTTGGTTATATCTGTCGGGTTGTTGGCGTTGACAGTGGCTAAAAGAAACGCGCGATAATCACTATTTAGCTAGACATCGAAATAGGTGAACCACGCGAAGGTCAGTACTTTTGCGTGAGGCATTATTTAGTCTGCGATAGGATACAACAATAATAACTCGACAATATGCTTAACTCGGAGATCTATAGTTTGTTGATGGTATAGAGGAGCAAATTAATCCTTATCAAAATGGAGGGTTAACATTCCAGTCAGTTGTTACATGATCTTTCGCTAGAAGTATCCTAAGCTATAGGTATTCAATGACATAAGCCAACAATCATTTATACAGTACTAAAACATTAATACTGGAATGCTGCCGAGTATTCATGAAATAATTGCAAGGTAATGTTAATAAAGGCAATTTACCCAGCATATTTCCGAGGTTTTGATAATTTGTATTTTTCACAAATGAAATTTAGTTTCTTTCGCTCAATTAACTCGATGCCGATTTTTGTCTTACTAATCTTTTTTTCAAATACTGTTTTTGCCGACACTATCATCGTTAGAGCAAATAGACATTCCATTCCCGCTACGTTTATCCAAGATAATCAATGGAAAGGAATGGATATTGATATCATAAAAGAGATTTTTTCGCGCGCCCAATTAGACTATCAGATCGTTGAAATGCCGGTTAAAAGAAGTTTGATGCGCATGCAGACTGGAGAAAACCATCTGACACTCAATCTAAGCATCAATGAAAATCGATCTGAATATATGCACTGGTTAGGGCCGGTACGAATAACCGGAGCTGGGCTAGTAGTGTCTAAAAAAAATCAAGATCTCCCCATTAAAACTTATCAAGATCTTATTACTGTAGCGAAAGAAAAAAACGGAAAGTTTGGTTATATTAATGGTGCCAGTTACTCAGATTATTTTGATGATAAAATAGCGAATGATGTAGCCTTACGTGACGTGCTTTACTTTACCCCTAAATCTAAACAGAACCGCGATATGCTAATGCACGACCGGCTGCTTGGATACTTTAATGATGACTTTGAAATCCAGTATTTGCTACAAGATAAAAACCCAAATTACGATAAGGTTTTTGACGGTTTAGCGTTACATTCTTATCGTATTGAAGGGTCTGTAGGCGGCAGCTATATTGGTATTTCTAAAAAATTAGACGAGGTACTTTATCAAAAAATATCAACGGCTTTTCAGTCGATGAAAGCAGACGGTTCTTTCGCAAAAATCCATTTAAAGTGGACAGGTAAACCACCTACCTTTTAGACCTAATTATACTGTGCTGATAATTTAGTAGGCTTGGTAGGTTATCTAATGCCAAGACAACCTATCAAGCCGTTATCAATTTTTTGTATCAGTTAAAGTTAGTCTGTTTGGTCTCAAATGATAACAACGACAAATTACTAATTGCCGTTTTTCGGTTTAAGCTTTCCTTTTACAAAATCAATATCTATCGTGGATAGGCCATTTGTGGACCAGTTCCAATGTATATCTTTAAACCAATCGCCTCTCGCTTGAGTAGAAGTCGCATATTCGCGATAAAGTTTACTAAACCAGACGATTTCTGCTTCGGTATGAGCTCTATCACTGATATTCAATACACCAACTTTCATTTTCTTAGGGGAAAACCCTCTGGTAATCTTCCTGTTACCGTACCTAGCAATTAAATCATTTACTGTAAAAGAAACTATTTCTTCCGCTTCAACTAAATTATTTTTGCATACCAGTTTGGTAGGTTCGCTCACGCAGCCAGTTAAAGTGGGGTTAAAGAGCTTATAATAGGTTTTGTCAACAGCGTCTGCTTTCTTTAAACCCATCATATAAAGCAGGATATCATCCCAGACATAACTTGAGTTGTCCTTTGGCTTCAATCTAAAATCACCTTGCTCGCTGCGCGTCAAATACGTTTTTGTTTGGTTTCCTTGTTCATCTTCTAAAACTACGGGATAAGGCCATCCTCTCGCAGGATCCCAAAAAGGCCCCGATAAATAGCTGGTGACTGTGGTATCGCTGTCGAGATGCATTCCATCGCCTGCGTTCCATTGACGACCGTTGCTTTCAGGAAAATCTGTTGTTGTCATACCCAGTAACGCGTGGCCTAATTCATGGGTTATAGCATCACCACCAGGAAACCCACTCCAAATAATACCAATCAGTTCCTGATGTCTTTTACCGTCAATTATATTGTAGCAATAAGAATTGGGCTCGCAGGGAGGGTTAAAGCCAGTACCTTCTATGTGATCATGAACACGAACATATCCGGCACCACTGGTTGTATCTCGTGTTTGAAGCGTAAAAAAATCAAAAACGTTCCCTGCATTTTCCCAGGCAATTTCGCAGGCTCGACAATACTCGGGACTTACCAGTTTCCAGTTGTTTGTTTTACGTTGGCTATATTCCTCACCAAGCTCAATAAAAAATCCACTATTGTTAAGTCTGACACCAGGAGCAATAGTAAAGACTGATTCAGATCCCCTATATTTTGGTGCTATAAACCAAGCGTTGATAAAAGGCAGGTAATCTTTCTCACCGATAAACTCTGACTTCATATAAAGGCAGGCGCGAGTGAAAATTCCATCGCCAGCAATTTGGTCGCCATGTGTACCATCATCATAAACCAATGAAACGTCATCACTATCGGTTACGTCAAAGTATCCCCAAGTTAAGATTGTCTCAACCTTTGAGTCGGCAGTTGGTTCAGCACGAGTCATCAGAGTGAATGTTTGGTCGGAGAAAATAATTGCAGGTTCAAATAATCTTGCACCATTTTGTGCAAGGACTTTGTCTGCTAAACCTAGCACAGGTGATTGGTTTTTATCCGCTTGGCAATCACTTATCAGTGAGGGCTCCCAATTAGCAACGTTGGTTGGATTAAGGATGGAACGATTAGGTTGATAATTTGTTACTACTTGATCCGAAAAATTGGTTATTTCTGGTGGTGATTTTGCCAGCGCATCATTGGATATTAAGGCAATGAAAAGCAGAAAATTGATATGATTCACCATAGTTATTCCTTATAAATTATGGGTTTTGCACACAATAATATAAAAAGAGTAGAGCATTATTGGTGTCAGATTAATTTAGTTTAGACCAACAAATCATAAAGTGTATAAATTGACGATGTAAAAGAAGGCCTAAATAAATTATTTAAGAATATCTCTATGGAACAAAATATACAGATAGCGAAATATAAAAAGTATCAATTGGGGGGAATATTATAACTTGATAAATGATGCACTTTTTATCGGTTTTTCACCGATTTTGCCAGAATTTCAACGCCGTTTTCTAGCATGAATTGTTGAAAGGCTTGTGCGACTAAACTGGGTTTACGCGAGGCATTTTGCACCAAACGCCATTGACTGCGAATCGGAAAATGCTCTACTTCGAGTATTTTCAGACCCGGAATAATGCCAAAATCCAAACTGTATTTACTTAATACTGATATCCCTAAGCCAGCCGCAACTGCTTGTTTTATTGCTTCACTACTCGCTATGGTCATTTTTTCATGCAAGGTAAAACCATGCTGATTAAAAAGTTCAGTCGTCGCATCTCGGGTGCCTGAGCCTTGCTCTCTTAATATAAAAGGGTAATGACTAAGTCGTGCTAAACTGACCTTCTCTAATAATGTTAATTCATGGCGTTCTGGTACTACTACTACCAATTCATTATGTAAGAACGGCGTTTCAATAACGTCAATATTTTGCGGGATTTGACCGAGTAGGTAAAAATCATCTAGATGATCCCGTAGCCGAGAATGCAACATTTCTCGGTTAGCTATTTCTAATTTAACCTCTACGTGCGGGTAGCGTTTATTAAATGCGGCAAGTAATAATGGGAAAAAATACTGAGCGGTGGTCACTACTGAAAGTGTAAGCGTACCTGTCACTACACCTTGTAAATTATCAATATCAGTTTTTAAATTATCTAAAGCATGAAAAATTTGTGTAGCGCTGCGCAAAACAGCATGACCCGCGTCAGTGAGTTCAACCGAACGTCCTTGCATTTGATAGACCGGCAAGCCTACCAATTCACTTAAATTTTTTAATTGGATAGACACCGAAGGTTGCGAAATAAATAATTTTTCCGCAACAACAGACAAACTTTTATAGCGAGCCAATGCCTGAATCAGTTGTAATTGTCTGATAGTGGGTTGTTTAACACTCATCTATAGAATTTTGTCTATGATTGCGATTAAAAATATATATTAGATTCTATTTATAAATATTTCTATTATAAAAAACACTTATTGATACACACCATCTAAATGGGAACGTCTTTATGTTAGAAACGATTTCACAAAATATACGAGCGCTTGGTGCGGTTTTAGGAAAAACTATTGCCAATGAAACTGATCAACAATGGTTAGATAATGTTGAGCGCGTCCGCCTTTTAGCAAAAGATGGTGTAGCCAATGACAGTTTGGCCATTGATGAACTTAAATCATTATTTCAGTCTTGTGATGAGCAGAAATTATTAATTTATGCCCGTGCTTTTAGTCAATTTTTGAATTTAGCTAATGTTGCTGAACAGCAGCACACCACTAGCGAACAAGGTCTAGCGGAATTAGACCTACCACACCCATTGGAGTCGTTAACAGAGCAACTAGGTGATGTTGATGCCAGCGAATTTATGGCAGCAATTAACAAACTTCATATAGAATTAGTGCTTACAGCCCACCCAACCGAAGTAAATCGACGTACCTTTATTCACAAATATCATGAAATTGCTGAACAATTGGCGATCACTGGGGCTGAATTAAATCCTCGTATCGAAGAGTTGATCGAACAAGCATGGAGCACCAACGAAATTAGAAACCAGCGACCAACGCCTTTGGATGAGTCTCGTTGGGGATTAAATGCAGTAAGCAATAGTTTATGGGAAGCTGTACCTGTATTTATCAGAGAATTAGATCTTGTCTGTCAGCAAGTTGCAGGGCAACCTTTGCCACTGGATGCAACGCCAATAACGATGGCAAGTTGGATGGCGGGCGACCGTGACGGTAATCCATTTGTCACAGCAAAACTCAGTAAACAAGCCATTATTCAAGCTAGATTAATGGCAACAGAGCTTTATTTAGTTGATTTTAAAAACCTCTATCTCGAACTATCAATGCATAAAGCGACTGAGGTTATGCTGCAAGCAGATATCGACAATATTGGTCCGTATCGCAATGTACTTAAGCAAATTATTGCCAAATTAGAGCACAGTGTCGCGCTATTAAAAAATAATAAAACTCATGGTGTGATCTCTAGCCCAGAAGAGCTACTAGAGCCCCTGCGTACTTGTCGAGAAAGTTTGCTTGAGGTAGGGCTAACCCACAGCGCTAACTCATTGTTGCTCGACGTGATTCGTAAAGTACATTGCTTTGGTATTTCATTGGTAAAACTTGATGTTCGCCAACATAGTGAATTTCATGATCAAACCATTGCTGAAATTGTCAGTGCACTGGGCTTAGGCGACTATTTATCGTGGGACGAACAACAACGTTGCCAATTTTTACAGCAAGAAATTGACAATCCGAGACCGTTATTACCTGAAACAACTTGGTCTGCACAAACACAAGAAGTGTTAGACACCTTTAGTTTTATCGCGCAGCAGCCAAGAGAAGTGTTAGGAATTTATGTTATCTCAATGGCCAGTCATCAAAGTGATGTACTCGCGGTAAATTTACTAATGAAAGCAACGGGTGTCAGTTGGGATATGCCGATCGCACCGCTTTTCGAAACCTTAGATGACTTAAATAATGCATCACAAGTTATCGATTTATTACTTGATAATAAAAAATACGCTAAACGTACCCATGGCGCTCAACACGTGATGATTGGTTATAGTGACTCTGCTAAAGATGCCGGCGTATTAGCGGCAGCTTGGGCACAATATCAAGCACAAGAATCATTAGTTGCAGTGGCAAAACGTCATCAAGTAACACTAAAACTTTTTCATGGCCGTGGTGGCACAATTGGTCGCGGCGGCGGTCCTGCGCATGCTGCTATTGCGTCGCAACCGCCAGGAACACTTGAAGGGGGTTTAAGAGTAACCGAACAAGGGGAAACCATTCGCTATAAATTTGGGTTACCTAACCTTGCTGTGCGTAGTTTACATTTGTATGCGAGTGCTATCTTGGCCAATTTAGTGAATCCGCAGCCCGCACCAAAAGATGCTTGGCGTAATTTAATGGATGACATGGCACGCAGAAGTTGTGATATCTATCGAAATTACGTGTGTGAACAAGACGATTTTGTTACTTATTTTCGTCAAGCGACGCCGGAGCAAGAATTATCATCATTACCACTAGGTTCAAGACCAAGTAAACGTAAATCAGACGGTGGTATTGAGTCTTTGCGGGCAATTCCATGGATCTTTGCTTGGAGTCAAAACCGCTTAGTAGTGCCGAGCTGGCTTGGTTTTGGTCAGGCTATCGCAGAAGTTGGTCAGCAACACAATGACATTATTCAGGATATGTTAACTAATTGGCCATACTTTAGAGCACGTGTTTCATTAACTGAAATGGTTTATTTAAAATCAGATACAGATATTTCTAAGCTTTATGATCAAAGTCTTGTTGAACCTTATTTACAACCATTAGGTGAAAAGTTACGCGCACAATTAACTGCAGACAAAGCGACGTTACTGGCATTGTTAGGGCAAAACGAAACGTTAGAAAGTGACGAGTGGAATTTAGCATCTTTCCAATTGCGCAGGCCATATTTACTGCCGCTACATTTATTGCAAATTGAGGCGCTAAAGCGTTTACGTAAGCAACCAGAACACCCGGTTTGTGAGCAATTATTGATGGTAAGTATGACAGGTATTGCTACCGGAATGCGTAATACGGGTTAACAAAAGAGGCGGTTAATAACTTCTGATCCTTAAGGTGGCTTCAATAGGTAACCTTAAGGATCAAATAACATGACTTATCGATATGTTAATCGTTTTTATTTTAGCGAAATGTCTTAACCGTTCTCTGCATGTTTTTCCGCATCTGATTGAGTTTTAGCGCCCATAATCAATAACCATAAACATATGCCAATTTCACCTAGGCTGCCTGGCTTGCCAACAAAACTTGGAATATCAAACTCTGGGTAAAGTAAGCGTCCGAGGAACTTAATCATATAACCAAAGCATCCAGCCATAAGTAAAACACCAAATAGCCTAGGAACGTAGCCTGATTTAAAAGCTAAATAACCAAAAGGAAATAACCATAGCCCCCAAAATACTTGGACAACAGCAATACCGTTATTGTATGACCTTAATAATAACATCACCTGTGCCGCTATCTCTTCAGCGGTAAATACAGTTAAGAATTGTGCATTGCTTAATAGTGTCAGTACATCCACTTTATTAACCATATTAAACAGTGAAATTGGCACACTAATAACCGACAACGCGACCATGGCAATGGCAACGTTTTTGTTAACAGACTCAAACAGCTTATATAAAATAAGCGGCAATATTAAATAGAAAATATAACTAAAAATCCCTGCAACAATACTTAAACGAAACAGAAACTCAGATTCGGTAATATTGCTAACAGTTAGTGCTGGGTTATTCCAAACAATAAGTTGGGAGGGGACATATAACAGATTAAATATCCCTGTTAACACCAAAAGTAAATATACCAAACCAGCTAATCTGGCCGTGTTCTTTTTTGTCATTCGATTTTCCCCTAGTGGAAATGCATAAAGCTTAACTAACCAAAACATTGCAGAAAAGGTGCCAGAACATAATTTATTGATTTTAATGTGTAAAATTAATATTGGTAAATTATGATATATGTATATCCCAAAAATGGGAAAAGCAAAATTGCAGAAAATCCCAAAAATGGAATGAACGCACTTTATCTACAAGTGCTGTTTGATAATGAGTTTTTTAGAGGTATGCCCAGTAGATATGTTTGATTACTATGCAGTCTTGCTTAAACCGATAGTCAATATAGCAATGTGCTAAGGCATATATTGGCCTTAGCACTGCTTGCTAGTAGCGATAAAGTTATTTTAAAGGACTACTCTGACCAAGCATTGATTTAACGTATTTTACGATTAACGTTAGCCATTTTTGCAAACACGATAGCCTTTTGGACACGTTGGCTCAGCATAAGCGTTAATCGTATCTTTAAATTCTTTGATAGATAAAACTCTTGAACTAGAACCATTAACTAAGGTTTGTGCGTCTATACCTAAGCTTTGTATTTTACTAGCAAAGGTAACCATGTTTTCAAAAACTCGTGGATTACCAGTTTTATAGAGAATTTCATAATGGTCCTCAGCATAAAGAATTTTTTCTTTATTCAGAAATGCTATCAAGTTTTGATCAGCATGAGCGGTGGCAATATCAAAAATAGTGATATTTTCATTCATAAAACTGATTGAGTTATTAACCAAAACGACGTTTTCATCATTGATTTGACGATTTAGTTTATTGCTAATTGCAGAGAGATTATTTTTAACAGTCACTACTTTAGCTCCTAGTCCCAACGCCGGTTCAACCATACCTAACTGACGTGAGTGGTGGTGTGTCAGCACCGAAAATTTTAATGGCTTACTGGTACTTAGTTGTTGCTGCAAACTCTCAAAGTTGTTGGCTATTTGGGCATCACCACCAATGGAAATAAAATACTCCCCTGCGTCAATAAACAACGCACGAGAATAGCCTTTGCCCACATGGTATACGCCACTTGCTAACTGATTATGAACCATATCTTTTGAATAAAGAGCTTCTCCCCAAGAAACAAACGCCTTTGGCTTAGCAAATCGTTCAACTAAGTTAGGAGTAGTGTCAATATGTCGATAGGTAGAAACAGTGCGCGGGTTGTCTGCAACAAAAAAGTTTAGCTCTCTAGCAAAGGCAATATTTCCCACTTTAGTGTGATTAGAAAAAACATACGTTAACTCTCCTGCACTAGGATGTTTTCGCGTTACTTTAGTAATGAGTCCTGAATTTTGGTTTATGTAGACCTGAGAATTACTTTGACCTGAAACTGGAAATTCAACTATAAAATGAGGACTACCTCGATACTGTACTTCGTCTATTAATTTTAGTTTATCTTTTGAGGACATTATCGTTTTAGCAATAAGAGTATCGCTAGTTCGCTGGAACGACTCACCCGTATTAGCAAAGTTATACCAATCATCATCAGTATATTTTTTATGTAGAATATCGTATATGCGACTAGAGTTTTCATCGACAATGTACTTTTCTAGATCTTTATTTGTATGGTTAACTCGCCAAGATATAAGCGCCTTTCTTTTATTTTGAAAATCAATCGTTAATTCTTCATTAAATCGCCAAAATTGAGGGATATCTGACGGAGCACTTTGTTGTAAAAATATGACTTTGCGGTAATCGTAAATGGTTATCGCATTAATAGATGTTAGCTCGTTTCCACCATAGCCTGAAGCAAGTTTAGCGATAATGTCATCGTTTGATGTTTGAGCATTGCTCCAAGAGGAGATTACTAATAGGGAGAATGAACAGATCCCTTTCACCATAGTTTTTATATTGAAACTATAACATAACGATTTTTTATCATGCGCACTCCCAATACATAGAAAGTTTCGCAAAAAAACAGCACAGAAAGATGCTTGGTTAACTAATAAAATAATGATGCCTGAAAGGTGCTTTATAACGGTCACAACTAAGTCCTCAAATAAAAAGTGAACCGAGAGTTGCACAACAGTAATAAAGGGGGATAGCTAAATTCAATAAACGGCTACATTTTTAACGTAAGTGGCAATACATCATTTAATCGTTGTTCAATTCATTTAGTATTGCCTTGTAGCGTCGACTCATTTTAACTTGATGTTGATTACTCATTTCAATCTTACCATCACCAAATCGCGTTCGTTCAATCTTCGCCACATGAGCAGAGTTAACCATGTAAGATTTATGCGTACGAAAGAAAAAACTAGGATCAAGTTCAACTGCTATACGTTTAAATGAATCTCTACAGAGTAAAGTTTTATCGGCGAAATGAAATGCAAGGTGGTCACCAACAGATTCAATATAAATCACATCCTTTTGTTTTATATGAAACAATCCGTCACTCGTTTTAATACTCAGCGCTAATAGTGAACGCTGACATTTGACTTGTTTATAAAAAGCTTCAACAGTGCTTTTTTTTAACATCACTCCTTGTTCGTTAATTCGTTGTCTTACCTTATCCGTCATTACATCAAAACGCTCTTGCTCAATAGGTTTGAGTAAATAGTCCAATGCATTGTTGTCAAATGCCTGAACAGCGTACTCATTGTATGCCGTGATAAAAATGATGTGTGGTAGCGAGTTGGGCCAGCAATCAAGTAACTTAAAACCGTTTCCGCCAGGCATTTCGATATCGAGAAATACCACATCAGGTTTTACTAATTGTGCTATGGCACCAGTATCTGCGTTATATCCGTGATAGACCAATTCGAAATCTGCATGTTTACGCAATGCAATTTCAATCCCTTTGTGAGCTGCGGGTTCGTCATCAATGATCCAACACTTTATCGTCATGCTGCTAACTCTAGAGGAATTAACACGGTAACTTCAAATTGGTCAGAATTCATCATGGTGTGCAGTTTAGCATCGTCACCGTATAACAGCCCCAAACGGCTCGTCACATTTTCGAGGCCGGTATTTGTGCCCTTTGGCTGGGCTTTAGAACCTTCGTTAACGGGGTTGCTGATGCTTAAACAAAGCTGCTTTTCTTGAATTACCGCATTTAGATTAATCTTGCAATCGACACCTAAGTTCCAGCTATGCTTAATCGCATTCTCCATCAGCGGTTGTAAAATAAGTGGTGGTAGGTAGGCTGAAAGCGCATCTGGTTGAATATCATAATTAAATTGAATTTTTTGACGAAACCGCTGTTGCTCAATCTCTATAAAATGTTCGAGCAATTCTAGCTCTTGTTTTAACTGAATTTTACTATGAAATTTGTGCTCTAACGTAGTACGTAATAATCGACTTAATTTAATGACCATTTGATGTGCTGCGTCGTTGTCTTTCTCTAGTATGGCGACATCGACGGAGTTTAATACGTTAAACAAAAAATGAGGGTTTAACTGATACATTAATTGTTGTAATTGTGCTTCTTTGGCTGTGCTTTTAACCAATAGCATTTCTACCTGATGCGCCTTTTTTTCAAGATAATTAAAAGCACTTGCCAACAAACCTGCCCACGTCAATATCAATAGAATTCTATAAGAGCTGCCTTCAAACCATTCTAACAATGGAGCCTGAAATAATTCATCAATGCTAATGTGATGGTGCAATACACGAGTGATATTGTGCCAAACAAGTATAACTAAAACGCCAATAAGCAAAACTGACAGCATTCTGAAAAGTATGGGCTTTTCTCTTATGCGCTCATAAATCATGGCTAAAAAGCCAGTCGCAACCATTACCACTATTGACGCCAACAAGCTTCCTTGCCAATGGTTTTGTCCATAGAGTAAATGGCTTATGTGCTCAAAGGTGGCATAAATTAACCAAAAGCAAATATGCGCAATAAATAAAATAGGGTACTGATACAAAAGCTTTCTTACCTAATGTTATTAGTAAAGCTTTGGCAGTGTAGTATGTTTTAATCAGTGATGAAAGTGACGTGTGACCACGCATAATGCTTGAGATCATTTCATCTATTGAGCTAATACAGCTCTGACTTTAAGAGTGGCTTAAAATTGAATTTTTTGATTTTTCAGTAACATTGTCTGAGATTCAGTCAATGGCTTCGTTCACTCTTTGCTGAATAATTGTGAATGTATACTATTTAATATACAGTTAAACAATAGGGAATCAATTAATAAAAAGGGATGTATGAGCTGGAAGCAATTTCATTTTAAATGTAGATATTTTCTTCAGAAAATAAATGAAGACTCAACACTACAACAAGCAAATCAATCATTTGAAAATTCTGATTTAGACACTCTTTATTCTGATAAAAAGTTAACAGGAATACAGAAAGAACTATTTGATAAAATCTTTACGTTATCCAGTATTAAAGATATTCAGAGAACATTACAAATATTTTCATCGATAGATTTAGCTGCGAATTTGTCTTCGTCAGATGTCTATAAAAATATCATTAATAAACTTACGTACTTAGAAGCTATAACGGTGGTATTTGTTGTTTTTATCACTATTTATAAGCTATTTGTATATCCTGCTTTTTCTGACCTTATTACTCAGTACCCCAGCTTAAGTTATCCCTCGTTTGATTTGATACCTTCAATGTGGGTACTAGGTTTAACAGTTTCAACATTGACTTTGATGTTCACATTTTCATATAGAAAATATGTAAAAAGTATTGATACTTTAATTGTTAGGCTACCAAGCAAGGTAATGAAGTTTCTTATACCTAAAAAAGCCGTTAATGAAATTATCAAGCTAAATAAAATCATCACTACACCTCTTGAAAAAAATAGGGTAGACGATGACTTTAATAAGAAAATAACAGCATTGGTTGAAATGGGGCTTGATGAATCTTTCGAGCTAAGTTCACTATTCATTCACCACTCGGAAAAATTAGAATTCATTATATGGCAACACGCTAAACGAATGTTTACTTTTATGTATACCTTGGTGACATTAGGAATTGCATTTTACATCATACAAATTTATGACCCTATTTTTAAACTTGGAGCAATCGTAGAATGAAGAATGTGAAAGGATTTACGTTAATTGAATTGATGATAGTAGTGTCTATTATTGGAATTTTGGCTGCTGTAGCATTACCACAGTATCAAGTATATACAATAAAGGCTCATGTTGTTGAAGCATATAATTATGCAGGTAATATTCGCCAGCCCATTACAGAATACTATGCGGAGCACTTGAGTTTTCCTGTAAATAATGAGCAAGCAGGGTTGCCGTCAGCGGAAAAGTTAATTTCAAATAAAATAACAAGTGTAACTGTTGTGAACGGAGCTTTTCATATCAGGTTAGGTAATAAAGTTCCGCAGCCTTTACAGGGTAAGGTTTTATCTTTTAGGCCAGCAGTTGTTGAAGGAAGTCCATTCAGCCCTATTTCATGGTTATGTGGTTATTCTAGGCCTGTGAAGGGAATGAAGCCGATAGGTGATAATAATACTGACCTTGATGTGGAAATGTTAGCTGGTGAATGTACTTAAATCACGACTGATGGCTTAGTCTCATTTGTTGATTGTTAATCTCAAACATTAAGCACAGTCACACATAACCAACAAATTTGATCTTAAAATTATTAATAAAAAATTAGAGTAAAGACTTTACATTAATAGAGTACTTACACTATAATGCATTCGTTCCCTTAAAGAACGCCTGTTGTAATAATTTTTTGAATTCTAGCTTTCCCCATAGCTAATACGCCGGTGATATATGTCACCGGTTTTTTTATGTCAAAATTAATGTTTTGTGACGTGAATGACTATCTATCTGAGCGGGTCGAATTTATAATTCACCCTCAAAGAATTTTAAAACCCTGATTGGATATTTAACATGAGCACTAAAAATATATATGAAAACAACCCATTGCATGGCGTTAGTTTAGAGCAAGTGTTAAACGAGTTGGTTGATCAATATGGCTGGGAAATTCTATTTGCCTATTTAAATCTTAATTGTTTTAAAACCAACCCAAGCATTGCATCAAGTTTAAAATTCCTCAAAAAAACCGATTGGGCCAAAGACAAAGTTGAAGCTTTTTATATGTATCAATATAAAAATTTACCTTTGGCAGATGATGAGCAATTTCAGTTGCCACCACGAGATCGTATTGTTCCTGCTCATCAAAAAGTAGGCGAGCCAAAAGAACTGAGTTTTGAAGATGCCGAGCGACTGCGAGAAAAAAGAGCGCGCGCTACCCGAGCAAAAAATTCAGGTCCGGCAAATCCTTGGGGAAACAGCTAATTTAGCGTGATGGTTAGCTAGGTTATTGATGATAAAAACGGGTATTGCTACCCGTCTTTCTAATGTTTTATCGCTCGATTTATTGCGATATTTATCGTACTAACACGATAATTATTCTGCTGAAACTTCCGCTTCGTCTAGTTCTTGTAAAAACCATTGGTTGATAACGGCGGTGGCTTGATCAACACCTGAACGTTTGAGCGATGAAAAAGCTTGTACTTTTATGTCGGCATTAAGTTTAGCGAGTTCTTTTTTTACTTTTAGCACTTCGGCACTTTGCTTACCTTGCGACAATTTATCTGATTTTGTTAACAGTGCTAAAACGGGTAAATTCCCTTCGGCTGCCCAATTGATCAGATCAAAATCAAGATCTTTTAATGGATGTCTAATATCCATGAGTACCACTAAACCTTTCAAACAATCACGTTTCTCTAGGTATTCACCTAAGGCTTTTTGCCATTTCTTTTTCATTTCTAATGGCACTTTGGCAAAACCGTATCCAGGTAAATCAATGAGACGCTTGTTTTCTGCAATTTCAAACACGTTGATCAGCTGAGTACGGCCAGGCGTTTTACTGGTACGTGCTAAACCTTTCTGATTGGTGAGAGTGTTGAGGGCACTTGATTTTCCCGCGTTAGAGCGGCCGGCAAACGCAACTTCAATACCTACGTCTGCAGGGAGTTTGCGAATATCGGGGGCGCTAATGGTAAAAGTCGCTCTATGTAAATTTATTGCTGTTGATGCCAAAGTGCTGTCTCATTTTAAATCAGAAAACGTTATTATATCTTTTTTTAGCGATAAAAATGAAAATCTATCATAAATTAGTGTAGTTTTTTTATATGGGCTGTTACACATAGCTAAGTTTCGTGTAAAATACTGAAACTTTTTCATAAAATTTTATCATAACAACCCAATGTGTTGTTTGATTAACGATAAGCAGAGAGCAACTTAATGAAAAGAATTATGTTTACGCTATTGTTTGGCATGGGTGTAATTAACTCAGCGGCAGCAGTAGAAGGAAATGTCGAAGCTGGTAAAGCAAAGTCTGGTGTTTGTGCTGCTTGTCATGGTGCAGATGGTATTAGTGCTATACCTAATTACCCGAACCTTGCTGGTCAAAATGCGCCATACATTGTTAAACAATTAGAAGCATTTAAAACGAGTAGTACTCGTAGTGATGCAGTTATGGGGCCTATGGCGGCAGGTTTGTCTGAACAAGACATGGCTGATTTAGGCGCTTATTTTTCAAGTTTAAGCAGTGCTCCAGCTGCTGCAGAACCAGTAGCAAGCACAACAGAAACTGCCGCGCCAACAGGTGCAGTTGAAATTGCTCACTCAAACAGACCTTCACTTGCGGGAGGCAACGTTGAAGCCGGTAAAACTAAGTCTGCTATGTGTGCGGCTTGTCATGGTGCTGACGGCAACAGTTTAGTGGCTATGTATCCTAAAATTGCCGGACAAAGCGCAGTTTATATTGCCAAGCAACTTGCTGACTTTAAAGAAGGTGTAGATTCTGCTGGTAAAGCTGGTCGTGTTGATCCTGTAATGGGTGGCATGGCAGCGTCATTGTCTGAGCAAGACCGACTTGATTTAGCTGCGTATTATGCGATTCAAACGCCAACAAACGGTAATGGCAAAGCAAGCGATGCCGGCCATAAATTTTATTTTGGTGGTGATGAAGCGCGCGGTATTACTGCCTGTGCAGCTTGCCACGGTGCTAACGGTCAAGGTATGTCTCAAGCGGGTTTTCCTGCTGTTGCCAATCAAAATGTTGAGTACTTGAAAACTCAATTAGAGAAATTCCGTTCTGGCGGTCGTGCTAATGACGCGAATGCAATGATGCAAAACATTGCGACTAAATTGTCAGACAAAGATATTGAGATGATTTCTCAGTTTATGTCTTCTTTATAACGATTTTGTTTTGAATGTTAAAAAGCAGCGATATCGCTGCTTTTTTTATGACTGAATTTTGAATTTTTGCCATGTAATTAAATCATTATGTAGATTGCACTAAAACTAGTGGAAGATAAATTCAAATGACATAAACTTATGAATAGGAATTAGTTTTTAAGGTTATAAGGTGAAGTCAGAAAATCCCGCGCAAGCTCTTATTGCCTGTCATCAGTGCGACGCAATTGCAGAAAAGCCCGTACTGGCTGAGGGACAAATGGCAAAGTGTCGACGCTGCGGTGCGTTGTTATTTGATCGCAAGGTTAACTCTATCGAACGCACCTTTACGATTTCTCTTACTGGTTTAATAGTACTTTTTCCTGCGATAAATATGCCGTTATTCGGTGTTAACACCGTTGGATTATCAAATGAGGCGTCTTTACTCGATTGTATTGAGATGTTAATTAGCAACGATTTTTATGTCGTTGCCATGAGTGTTTTTATTTTTACTATTGCCGTTCCCGCTATTCGTTTACTCGCCGCTTTTTATATTGTTTATTGCATTAAATTCAACCGGATAAGGCCTTTTTTGATGGATTTTTTCCGTTCTTACCATCAGCTTGATAATTGGGCAATGCTACAAGTTTTCTTATTGGGTATAGTGGTCAGTATATATAAGCTGTTGCAAACCACTGAGCTTAATATCGGCGTTGGTCTCGTTGCTTTTGTCGCGTTACTTATTTGCTCTACGGTGGTTTCTGTCACCATAGATCAGCATTATATTTGGGAAAAATTGGAGCAATTTTTTGTCGATAAAAACAGCTAAGCAAGTAGGCTTGGGCGTTTGTCCCAAATGCCACAAACTTAATGCTATGGTTAAAAATCGTCAGCGTTGTGTGCGCTGTTGCGGTGTTTTTTATCAACGTAAGCCTCACGCCATGCAATATACTTTTGCTTGGACCTTGGCGGCAATAATTGCCTTTATTCCTGCAAACGCATATCCGATAATGGTTTTTTATCAGTTCGGCGCGAAAGAAACTTCAACAATATTGTCGGGAGTAGGTTCATTGGCCCGAAATGGCATGTATCCCGTGGCATTGATTGTGTTTATCGCTAGTTTTGTGGTGCCAATCAGTAAAATTATCGGGTTGATTATTTTAATGGCGAGCGTGCGTTTTAAGTCTAAATTTCAACTTCAACAACATACCAAACTGTATCGTATCGTCGAGTTTCTTGGCCCTTGGTCTATGCTAGATGTGTTTGTGGTTGCGTTAATGGCTGGTATTGTTAACTTAGGGTTTATTTCGTCGATAGAAGCCGGCGCGGGCATTAATTATTTTATATTCATGGTAGTGGCAACTATGCTCGCTGCTGACAGTTTTGACCCACGTTTGTTGTGGGATAATAAGAATAACGAGACATGAAGATACCCAGTGAAGAGTCGTTAGTTAGAATTGTTGAACGTGAAGGCCTTTCAGCCGTATGGTTGGTGCCTATTATTGCGTTAATTTTTGGTGCGTGGTTGGTTTTCGATGCCGTGTCACAACGAGGCGTTTTTATTACTGTACAGTTTGATAACGCCAGCGGCATTGTCCCAGGTAAAACCGAAGTAAGGTATAAAGGATTAACCGCGGGGGTAGTTAAGGACGTTGAACCGTCAAAAGATTTACAAAGTGTTATTGTCGAAATTGAGATGGCCGCCAACACTAAACCTTATATCACTGATAAAGCGAGCTTTTGGTATGTAACTGCTGATATTTCACTAAAAGGGATTTCGGATATTGATACGTTACTATCGGGTAGTTATATCAATATGGAGCCCGATATAAAGGAAGAGGGCGAATCGAAGCGTCATTTTATCGCCTTAAATGAACCACCATTACTCAATAAAAGTATTCCCGGATTACATATTGCCTTACAAACCCAACGACTGGGATCGCTTGCTAAACATTCTCCGGTAACCTTTCGCCAAATTACGGTTGGCTATGTGTCAAATTATAAGTATGTTGCCGATAAAAAAATGGTGGAAGTGAGTGCGTTTATTGAGCCTGAGTATGCGCATTTAGTTACTGAAAACTCGCGTTTTTGGAATGCCAGTGGCATTGAGGTATCAGCATCTTTAGCGGCGGGTGTTAAAGTGCGCGCTAATTCGCTGGCGTCAATTGTTTCGGGGGGTATTGCTTTTGATCACCCTAGTTACGAAGCTGATACTGCCGCGGTGCAAAGTGGTTATAATTTTCCTCTATACGCTGATTATGCTGCTGCGCAAATGGGGGAAGAAATAACGCTAAATCTTGAGTGGGATTCGGGCTTAGAAGTCGGTGCAGCCATTATGTTTCAGGGGCTTACTATGGGGAAAATTTCAGCATTTACCTCGTTTGACCCACAAGAAAAACGTATTACCGCAAAAGCCAATATTAACCCAAGGTTAAGTCCTTATTTAACGACTGACACTGAGTTTTATGTGGTGTCGCCAACATTAGATTTAAGTGGCTTAGGTAACGTCAGTACGCTATTTACCGGTAATTATATTAATGTGCGTCCAGCGACGTCTGGTGACATTACCTCTAAATTTGATGTTTATAATCAAGCACCTGCTTATAGTTATTTGGAGCCAGGTTTACATTTAATGCTTGAAACTGATGATGTTTCGTCTATTCGAACCGGTATTAATTTGTACTTTCAACAGCAAGTTGTTGGCAATGTACAGGCAGTTGCGCCTAATGGTCCTGGACAATTTTTAGTGCATGCCCACATTAAGCCTGAATATCAAAATTACGTTACTAAAGACAGTCGTTTTTGGAATGTTAGCGGTATAAAACTGAGTGGTAATTTACAAAATTTTGAACTGGCAGCTCAATCGGTGCAATCGGTATTGATGGGCGGCATCGCATTTGATAACGGCATCGGCAACAATGAACAACCTAAAAACGGCGATAGGTTTGCTTTATATACGAACGAAGCATTAGCAAAACAACGGATTGAATTTGAGCTAAATTTAGCGTCAATTAAAGGAGTCACACTTAACACGCGGGTATTATTACGTGGAGAGAAAATAGGCTCTGTTCATCAAGTTATTTCTCGCGATGGTGAGCATAAACTTGTCGTGGGAATTTTGCCTAAATACCAAGATATTTTACGGGAAAATAGTCAGTTTTGGCTGGTAAATCCTGAGCTGTCGTTATCGGGTGCCACAGATACAGAGGCATTATTTGGTGGCCGTTACATTAATGTCAATGTTGGAGATGGTGAACCCAAAACGCATTTTTGGGCTTTTAATACCCCGCCAGCGAAACCATTAAGTGCCGACGGTTTACAACTGATTTTAAAGGCAGAAAGTGGCCGTGTTGCAACACCGGGAAGCCCAATAAGTTATCGTGGTATCGTGGTTGGGCAAGTGGATAATGTAGCTTTAGATAGTAGCAATCAATTTGTGAGGGTCAGTTTGACCATTGATGAGTCTTATCGTCATTTAGTGACTGGCTTAACGCGATTTTATGACGCTAGTGGCGTTACGGTAAGTGGCAGTATTAAAGATTTTTCGGTAAAAACTGACTCGTTTGACGCCATTTTACGCGGTGGCATCAGCTTTATTACTCCCGAGTCGGATAAAAAATCGCTGGAAATTAAAGAGGGCGATCAATTTACTCTCTATAAAGATATTGAGGCAGCCCGTGCAGTCGGGCTGGCAATAACCATACATTTTGATGACGCCAGCGGACTAACTAGTAATACTGATATTACCTACCAAGATCAAGTAGTTGGTCGTGTTGAACGCTTGATTTTTGACCAACAGGGAACGGGCACTAAAGTTTTAGCTTATTTAAATGAACAAGGCGAACGCTTTGCCGTTCAGGGGTCTAAATTTTGGTTGGCTAAACCTGAAGTCGGCCTGGTCGGTTCTAAAAATGTCAGCGCATTACTAGAAGGCATTAGTATTCAGGTATTACCTGGTAGTGGCGCACAAAAACTCGCATTTATAGCTAATAACAATGAGCCCGTGCGTCAGCGTTTAGCCTATGGTTTAAATATTAAATTAACCGCGGAGCGTTTGGGCTCAATACGGGTAGGTAACCCAGTGTTATACCGACAAGTTAAGGTCGGCAAAGTGATTGGTGTCGATTTGGCGTCGAACGCAGAGCATGTAGACATATTTATCAATATTGATAAGCGTTATACGCCGTTAGTGACCGATCAAAGTAAGTTTTGGAATGTCAGTGGTTTTAAGCTTGATGCTGGTTTGTTTTCTGGTGTTAACCTTAACGCTGAATCAATTGAAACCCTACTTGCTGGTGGTATCGCATTTGCAACACCTGAGGCTAAAGCTGATCGCCAGCAACTATCCTCAGATGCCCCATTTGTGCTTCATGACGAACCGCAAGCACAATGGCAAACGTGGCATCCTGCTATCAAGCTTGAGCCTTAATTGGCAATTACTTCAACTAAATAACAACGACTAACCATTAAAGAAAGGAGTGGGTGTGACCACTATTATTTCCCCTGAACAATTTGTTACTGTGCCTTGGAAAAATGGTAAGGGCGTAACAACCGAGCTAGCAATAAGTGAAGGCGGAACGTTAACTGATTTTGACTGGCGTTTAAGTATGGCAAGTGTGGTTGAAGACGGCCCATTTTCTGATTTTAGCGGCTATTGGCGCAACTTGGTTTTGATTGAAGGTCAGGGAATTTCATTACAACACGATGGCGATAAAACCGATCACTTACATGCAATACTGGATGTAGCCAGCTTTGATGGCGGGTGTAAAACAGCAGGTCAGCTTATGTCCGGCTCAATCATCGACTTTAATATTATGACCAAAGATTCCACATATAGTGCTGAAGTTAGTACCTATAAAGACGGGCAAGCAGTATCATTACCAAAGGCTGATTTAGCTTTTGTCTATTGCTTAACTGGTGATGGCAATGTTCAGGACAATTTAGTCGCAGAGGCAACCGTATTACCCGCAGGTCATTTACTGCAGATATCACCTTGTGCAGATCAGTCTTACGTCGTTTCTGGTCAGCAGATGATAGTGATCTCGCTCAATAAGCGGTAATTAGGCGATAATCAGACGATCACCATTACCTTAATTAGCTGAGTGAAAAGTTAAGGCGGTGTGATTGGCCAAGTTAAGGTAAATCGGGCACCACCTAAAGCTTCGGCACTGGCAACGCTTGCTTGGCCTTGGTGTAATTCTACCAAACGTTTTACCATTGCAAGGCCAAGACCTATGCCACCAGAATTACGATCTCGGCTTTGATCAAGGCGCACAAAAGGATCAAATAGCTGTTGTCTAAATTCTTTAGGCACTCCCAGTCCGTCGTCATCAACGATCAGACTAACCTGTTTGCTATCAATTTGTATGTGCGCGTGAATTTTAGCTTTTGCGTAGCGACAGGCGTTACGCACTAAATTATCCAGTGCGCGCTCAATGGCATCTTTATCAAAGGCACAATTTATTGGTGGGTGACTAGGGTTTAAGCAGCGAATATCTAGATGTTGATGAGTTAATTTAAATTTATCCACCACATTATTGGTCACTGCGACTAGGTCATGTTGAGCAATATTGATATCTGGCTCTTCACGATCGAAACGGGCATAAGTGAGTAATTCATCCACTAAGCCGTCTAATTCTTCAATATTGTCATCCATGGTTTTTAGGTATTTATTTTGCTGGGATTTATCCTCTACTTCGCGAACCATTTCCATGGCAAATCTAATCCTAGCAATAGGGGTACGTAGTTCGTGGGATACGGCATGAGATAATTCTTTATGCGATTTTATTAAGCGCTGAATACGGGTGGCCATAGCGTTAAAGTGTTTCACCAAAGCCACTAACGGTGCAGAAGTTTCAACGGACGCCCTAACGGCGAAATCGCCTTGACCAAATGAGGTTGCCGCATCGGTTAGTTTTCTTATGCCTTTAGAAATAGGCCATGCCCAAATAAAGACAATAAAAGCTAAACCAACGAAAAAAAACAAGTTAACCAATAAGTTAGTCGATGAGTCGGGCTCTATCATTATTGGACCTATGACGATGGTGTCATTCCCGTTGTCGAGTTTTTGATAAAACCAGGCTTCGCCTTGTTTGTCATCGTAGCGTGACACGATACCAGCTTGGTCTAAATAGGCTAATTGCTCAGCCGATAGCGAGAGGGTATGCACATCAATAAGGTTAATAGGGAAACCAAAAGAGGGGCTAAGAATGGTTAAGTATTGTGCTCGGTCTTGCTCAGGCAATCTTTTTAACTCTTTGTTAAGCAGGAAAAAGGTGCCTTTATGTAATTCAATGTCTGAGGTCGATGCCTGTGCGGAAGATACTTGTTCAAAATAGGTATCAATACTGATACCTAAACCCACAAACGCCAGTATTAAGACTAAATATAATCGAATGAACAGATTATTCATTTAATCATTCCATGCATCGGCCACGAATAAGTAACCCTTTTTCCAAATCGTTTTAATGCGTCTGGGTTTGGTTGGATCATCTGAAAATTTCTTACGTAAACGCGATATCAACATATCGACGGTGCGATCTATGCCGTCATAGCCAAAGCCGCGCAAGCTGTTTAACAAGTCGTCTCTGGATAATATTTCCCCAGCGCTTTGTGCAAGTAACGACAACAGGTCAAATTCATTGGTAGTTAATTCCACTAACTGATTTTGCCAGATCACTTCTTGTTTTTGGATATTGACTGATAGCTCGCCAAAGTTTAATTCACTTTGATTCTCAGCTGGTTCTTCAACGTCCGGGTCGGTTTGAACACGGCGAAGTAATGCGTTTATGCGGGCAAGCAATAGTCTAGGTTGTGCTGGTTTAGCGACATAATCGTCTGCGCCAACTTCCAAGCCAACAATTTGGTCAATATCGTCGCTACGGGCGGTTAACATGATAATAGGGATCTGGCTGACCGTGCGCAACTCGCGACATATATCCAGACCATTTTTCCCTGGCAACATGATATCTAAAATCACAATATCTGGCTTTTCGGTTAAAATGCGTTCGCTGGCGAGATCACCTCTACTTTCGACTGAAACATCAAAACCTTGCAATTCTAAATAGTCTTTAACCAACGATGCTAAACTTTGATCGTCTTCTACTAGAAATACATGGGTTTTAAGTGCTAGTGCTTGTTCATTCATTCAGTTGATTTCCTATCGTTGATCTCTGCCACATCATACCTTAGTCAGTGATTTTTTCACTAGCTTTAACCTTTTCAATTATCGAAAATAGATGCTGGGTAATTCGTGGGCAAAGTCACTTACTGCCTCTGTAAACAAGGGTTTTAATCCTATTTTAGTTAATGAGGCCTCGTCGTCATTGGCTTCGTCAACAATGGCTGAAACAACAAGCATTATCGCTAGTGCTGCCAGCAACGATTCGCCATTGGCCTTGTCTGAGCTATCGTCATCATAAAAATCGTCGTCATCTTCACAATATTGTGATTTGTTATCTTTATTGAGGTGACCGCCCCAGACTTCTCTAGAGGTACTGGTATCAATAATGGTCATGGTTAGCCCAAGTGCCCAACCATAATTAGCACAATCATTGCTGGCAAAGAAAACATCATTGGAGTGATGCACGTCTTTGCCCAGATCTCTGCTATCAGTTAAACGTACTAGTAATAAATAACGTGCTGGTTGAGTGTCGGCTTGATTGTACAGCTCGCTTACTTGCGACAATAGATTTTGCTTGGCCGCTTGCTGAATTTGTTGATATTTTTCTATACCCAGATGTGTGGCTAATTCTTCAGTATCAATTAGGTTTTCACCGTCGACACGTTTAGCGAAAATGCGATAAACATCATTGGTGAGTGTTTGCTTGGTTTCACCATCAAGTGTTTTAGTGTCATCAATCAGTGCTATAACACCTACTTTATAAAGGCCTAGCGAAGCGATATTGAATTGTTCATCTGCGTGGAAGTAGGTAAATTTATGATACGGCTTATTCATTGATGAACAAGCCGATAAAATCATCACCAGCACGATAGCGCTAAGTGTATTAATCGATTTCATGGTATTTCCTTATTTATCAGCATTGTTCATCAAAGTTCATTAACGTTATTATTCTACACCGACTAAAAGCGCCATGCAGCATACATAGAGGCAGATTTTTCAGCTTGTTCATGAAAGGCAAAATTATTATAAGTTTCTTCAAAGTCTGAATATTTAAAGGCAATACCCATATCGATACTCTTTGAATATGCGTAATTCACACCGACACGAACCGTATTCGAACTATCTTGTTTGAAATCTTTTAGATCGGTAAAGGTATAATTTGCCGACAAGGTGACGTTATCGGCTATATTAACTAGGGCGCCGAGTGAGTAATTAAACTGATACTTGTTATCAATATGTTCTTCATCCCAATGGGTATAGCCAGCGCCAAAGGTTAAAGCAAAATCATTATTGAGCACTTGTTTACCAAAAACGCTTACGCCCAAGCCTAAACTGTCACCAATGTTGGTATTGTCGTAATGCCCACGAATACCCGCGTTTACCGCTAGTTCTAATCCAGAAGCACGATTTTTAAGAAAACTATAAGTAAGACCCTCTAAGCCAATTTGAAAGTCATCCGTTATACCATAAGAAATGTTAGCGCCAAATCCTGCCTTAGTGTCATCGTCATGTGCTTTACCGTATGAATATGCACCAGCAATTTGTATGGTGCCATCGGTTAGGGTTAATGGTCTAAGGACAGGGTTTTGTGGATATTCTTTACCTTGAGCGATGCCGGCTAGAAGCGTGGCTAAGACTGCACATCCTAATATTGCTGTTTTCATGTGATAAAACTCCGTTATTTAATTTCTAAGTGATGAATATGGGTTAACGGAGACTAGAATAGGTGAGCTCAGTGTCTATTTCTTTTGGGTTTATGTAGGAATTTGTGGGTGAGTATATAAAGCCGTAAAAAGTTGTAAAAAACTGTCTTGAACGTAACAAAATTGATGAAAAAACGACATGCTTTGACAACTTTTGATGGTTTAAAACATTCTCCAGAAACCGCGACGACGACGCTGGGCGCGTTGGCGCTGCTTTATTGTGCCACTAATTGGCACTGTTACTGTGGTAATAGTAACTGCTGTGTTGCTATTTTGCAGATGATATAATTTGTACTCTTCAAGGATATGCCCTGAAAATTCAACTGAAATACTACCTCTTGCCATCATTTTCCAGCACTTTAGTGGTTGTTCTTCGCTGTCTACATATAAACAATAGTCGCCCGACTTTGGTGTTTCCCAGAGGATATGAAAAGTCATCTGACAAACTTCTTCTAACGGCTCTAAGGTGCAGGCATTGGGGCTGGCTACCATGCTCGCTACTTGCTTTGGCTGCTGGCTAATTTCAGCGCCATTGGCATGAAAAAAGGTCAACAACAAACACAAGCTAACCAGTTTAACCGCTATTTTATCAAAGGTATCCATACCTAAAATGACCACATGACCCCCATACCAAGCTGTAAACTGTCATTGTTGGGTCTTACCAATGGGCTGTCGTTGATATTGTTGCTAAATATGGAGTAACCACCATAAACCACGAACGATAAGTGGGTATTATGTTGGTAGGCCGCATATATATTTAACTTATGGGTAATGGCACTGCTTGGTGTGTATTCAGGTCTGTCTGGGCGTACTTCATTTTTGTCGATGCCGAAGTAATAGTCGGTTGAGTCGTCACTGAGCCATGAAATACCGTAGGATGGCCAGACAATCCATTTCTTGAAAAAAAGCGGATAAGCATAGTCTAAAGCGATCACAAAGCCATTGTGAGTGTTTGAAATATCGTGAAGTAGTCTAAGACGGGTTTCGCCATACTTGTGGCTATAATACGCTTCAATCCCACTGTCTAAAGACGTGTTACGCTTATTAATACCTGTCAGGCTGTCGCCATGGTTTTGACTGCTCTCGTCAAAACCAAGAAAAACAGATTCGACAATGACGTTAACGACAAAATGCTTAGTCCGTTGTAGGCTATAACCTAAGGTTAAGGGACGACCAATTAACGGGTGAGTTTCAATAAAAAAGTCTTTGTAATAATAACCGCCGGAAACAATAAAATTTGCGCCGAAATCACCATCTTCGTTATCGTTGAGACCATTGATATAACTGCGGTTGTAATTAATGGCAAGACCTAAATCAAGTTCCCAGTAACTATCTTCCTCGCTGAGCACTTCTTTAATTTCTTCGGTATTGGCTTTAGGTGCCTCAGCGGCATGGACACTGTAAAAAAAACAGAGCAGCAATGTCGCGATGAACCCCTTATAGTATTTATCCATTTTTTAACACTCGAAGATAATAATATTATGCAAAGGCGCTAGTTTGACTTAGCGGTGACAATAGTTCAATCCTAGAGTTGATTTTGAATCGGAAAATTCGTTAATTTTCAACGGTAATACACTCAAATTTATGACATAAAAATGAAGCTTGTCACATATTTGTAACAATAACGACATCTAAATGTCACATTGATAAAAGAAAATTCGCCCATCTATTACATGTTCGGGATGATGCATGTGCGTGCCTCAACTTTTTTCAGATTATCAACACTCGCGATAATTTTTTTTGCTGTAACCTTTTTTTTGACTATGTACTGGGTTGGCTCAACATTAGTTGATAGCCGTAAGAATTTTGCTGCTTATCAGGCGCTAAAGTCAGTAGTGTCGATCGATTTAAATCGCACTATCAGTCGCTATTTACGCTCAGGCGATGCAACTTTGTTACTGGACGCGGAGAAACAACTTAACGATATTGTTGGTCGCGCAAACTCCCTGCCTTCTGAGCAATTAAAAGCTGAAGTAAAAAGCAATGCTAAGCAGCTACAACAAGACTTGAATACCAAATATAGAGCGTTAGGGAAACTCAGTGGCGATCCATTGGTATTATTACGTAATAGTGAACAAACACTCGTTGCCCTTAATCATGAACTGGCAAGATATGCTCAGCGCAGCCAAGCACTTAATCAAACACAAAAATTATCCTATTTAGTTGCTAATGAAGCGTTTTCATCAAGCTTGGCGTCATTGCTTGATACTCGCGAAAAAGCATTCTCTCAGCAAAGTGGTGATACCCAAGGGGTAAATATATTACTCCGTGAATTACAAGGTATTGCCCAGCGCTTCAAAAGTTTTCCGCCACTTGAGATACGTCCTGAAGTCTCAGAAGATGACGAACTTGATTTTGATGATGAAGAAGATGTTGAAGATTTGAGTGCCGACGCAATTAGTGAACTTAACTCAGTGATCAATCGTTATCAGGGCGATATTGAGAAAACTATCACCCAACAAGCACAAAGATTGCAAGGCCTAGCTACATTGGCTGAGCAAGTAGAAGTGTTGGAACAAACCATATTAGGTGGTGAAGCCGATGTTATTGAAAATCAGCAAAGAGTAGCAGATAAATCCCAATGGATAGTCGTTGGTTTACTGGCATTTTTACTGTTGTTTTTGTTAGTCAATAATTGGTTTCAGCGTAATGTTATTTTAAAACCATTACGGTTGTTACGTAATAGTTTTGTGCAATTAGTTGAAGATGGCAAAGTCAATCAAATAGAAGGCATTGCTAAACAAACCGAATTTGGTGAAATATCTGTTAGCTTTAATAAGCTTGTTTCGCAATTAGCGGATGAAGACAAGCAAAAAGCTACACAGCTTAATTTAGTTTCCAATGCGCTAAAAACCATGGAAACACAGACCGCAGAAATATTGGCCTCATCATCAAGTACCAGCAAGCATATCGATGCAGTGCACCTAATAATGACAGAACTTCGAGAAGTCACCGAAACGGTTAATGATTTATCACAACAAGTCTTTGAAAATGCACAAACCACCCATAAGGCCATGGATGATAGCCAAAATAAAGTGGTTGAAGTGTTACAGGCGAGTGAAACGACTAACGTTGCGGCTAAATCGGGTAAAGAGGCCATTTTGTCGTTAAGCCAATCAGTCGATAGTGTTAGTTCTATTGTTGGTGTGATCAGCGCAATTGCCGACCAAACCAATCTGTTAGCTTTGAACGCAGCGATTGAAGCAGCACGAGCAGGGGAGCAAGGACGCGGGTTTTCAGTAGTTGCCGATGAAGTAAGACAACTGGCAGGCAAAACCCAAGATTCACTTAATCAAGTCACTACCCGACTAGAGCAATTACAAAAAGCAAGTAACGCACTGGAAACCACCATATTTGATATTGAACAGGCGTCAGGTCAACAACAGGACATCGCCCGCGCGTTGAAAGAAAACGCCGTTAGTGTGGTAGAACAAGCAATTTCATCTGCGAACGTTGCCCAAGACACCTTACAGCGTATTACTCAGCAACGCAGTCAATTTAGCGCCTTTGAAAGCGCGATGACCAGTGTGCATGACGAAGTAAGCGGCTCAAGAGCGTTGGCGGAAAATATATCGCTAGATGTTGCTGGGCAAGTGAAAAACATTACTCAAACGTTAAAAATTGCTTAAGGCTACTAATATCTATTTCAGATCAGGGCCAGTTAACCAATCTAGTATTGAATAGTAAAAAGCCATAGATGATATTCATCACCTATGGCTTTTTTACTGTAGGTTATTCAGTAACCTGTTGTCTTACACCATATCATCAAAAGGATTGGTTTGTGGTAGGTCAATTTGATGTTTAAAGCCTGGCATGCTGAGAGCGGTTTGGCTGATCTCAAGATCGCTTTCGTCAATAACACCGACACCAAAACGATAAATAAGCTCGTATTGACCATTATCGGCTTTTTCTTGATACGCTTTTTGCGCAGCTTCTACCAAGGAGAGTTTTTCTTGATAATTTGCCATTGCTTCAGCGCCATGACGTTTTGCCATCATCTCAAGAGTTACGTTTGGCGAAAGTAAAGTTGCTGTGGCGTTATTACCACCAAACCCTTTCGAGTTAATAAACGCGACATCCATTGCTTGGCAATGCCAATGCTCAGTCGCGATGTTTAGACGGTCATCATAAACATCGTCAGCAACTTCATCGATAGTGGTAATACCCGGCATAATGTTGTGCGCAAAAATACCTAACGCCATTGCTACCTGATCACCACTTGCTGGGCCAATAGTATGCCCAACATAGGCTTTAGGTGCAGCCACTGGCCAATCAGTAATATTAAAGCTTTCGGCAAGGCGATCATAAATGAGTGACTCGGTAATGCGGTTTTGCGGAGTACTTGAACCATGCGCCAAAATAAAGCTACGTTTTTGTATAGCTTCATCACCAAGAATAGTCTTTGCAAGAGAAACTGATTTTGCCATGGTGATATAGTTACCTGGCCCTGGGGCGGTAATCGACTTTTTAATACCATCAGCATTAGTGTATACGTCAGCAATTGAGCCAAGTACGTTTGCGCCCATTTCAACGGCTAAGGCATCGTCCATTAGTACTAAGAATTGTGCGCCTTCGCCAATAGTAAAACCACAATTGTTGCCAAAAGGACGACTAGTACGGCGATAATCAACGGTATCGCTGTTATCAAGTTTTTTTAGGCCTTCTTCGTTTGCCAAAGCGCTCATATTACCGAAGCCTTCAATCACTTCAGGCGTTACGGCTGAATCGGTACTGCCGACAATCGCAACGCGAACACGACCAGCCTGAATGTCTTGTACTGCCGCTTTTAAGTTATAGAGGAAGGTTGCACATGCGCCCGTTGACGTGAATGTGGTGCCGACACTGCCAGTAACATAAGCATTAATAAAATCGGTAGACATGGTATTTAAACCAAGTGCCAAATTTTTCGTTGATACGCGATCGCCCAATAAGCGATTTTGCATCATGCCACCAAAGCCTTCTGCTTGTACCTGACCAAACACAGAAGCAGAGTAGGTGCCAATTTGATCCGGACTTATTTTGGTTAAGATCTCATCCCATTCGATACCTGTAGAGCGAATAGCGTCGGTCGCGCCAAAAATAGTGGTTTGTAACCCACGCGGTTGATAACGGCTGTTGTATAGTTTTGCCGGTTCGAAGCCTGTTGGAAATTGGCCTGCGGCTTTAATTGGGTTATCACGATAACTGTCTACTTTAATTTCTAAGTTGTCGTGAATGGCAACTTTAACCATGCCATTTTCAAGTTCACTAATTTCCCAAGTGCGTGGCAAGGGCAGGGGTAAGTCTTTTTTACGCACTTCAAAATTAATTGGTTGACCGTTGGGCGATAAGGTCATTCTTTTATGACATGGCGTTGCATCCGGATCGAAATGATTCTTTTCAATTTTACGGATCAACGTTCCATTAAGAATTTGCTCGCCAAAGGTCGACTCGATAGCTGCTCTTTCGACTGTGTTGCCGTCTTTATCAACAAAGTGACCATCGTTAAAAGTAACGAGATTCATCAATGTTGCTAAACCAACAAATGTTTCCTGACGCGCTTCTGCGGTCAGTTTATCGATTACAATGCGGCGAAAACCTTGGTGAAAAGAGGTACGTCCGGCAGCGTTAACACCACCCATGCCAATAATTAACGGTAAAGCTGTCATAAAAAAACCTATGTTGAAATTGAAGTCATTCAATAATGATTATCATTTTAACGGTTTTGATAATTTTTAATTGGACAAAAAGGCCATAAATTATGTAATAATGGCCGTTATTGGCTGCTTGCGCGTTTTTAAGTGATTTGTGAAAGAATTAGGTGTTGATGTGAAGCAAATAAAGTCTGTGACCACTAGGCCGTTTTATAATGTGGCGCTATTAGTTTATGAAAATATGCTGGCGACTAGCTTGACCTTACCCGTAGAAATGTTGCGCGCGGGTGAAGGTTATGGTCGGCGTCATTCGAGCAGTGCTGCTTCGCTTAACATTCAATTAGTGGGAGAGTTGCCTACAGCCATTAATACTCAGGCAGGGTTAACTTTAACCCCAGATGCTGATGTTAAAAATGCCGAGACACCTGACATTGTTATTATGCCCAGTTTATGGCGCAACCCTCGTCCTGTATTAAAAAAACAGCCTAAGTTAATTCATTGGTTAAATGAGTTATGGCACCAAGGCGCTACCTTAATTGGGGTTGGCACTGGGGTATGCTTTATGGCCGAGTCGGGATTGCTGAATAATCGCCCAGCGACCACGCACTGGCATTATGTTGGCCAATTTCGTCGAGATTACCCGCAAGTAGAGCTAAAGCCCGATTTTTTTATCACTCAATCGGAGCGTATCTACTGCGCAGCCAGTTTAAACGCTCTAGCTGATATTATTGTTCATATTATTCATCAACAATATGGTCGTGATGCTGCTCAGCATGTTGAGCGTAATTTTTCTCATGAAATTCGCAAACCTTATGAAGAACAGCGTTACTTAGAAGGAGCGGTTGACAGACACCCTGATGAGTTAGTTGCGCAAATACAGTTTTGGATGCGAACAAATTTAGCGTCAACACTAACGCTTACTGAAGTTGCCCAGCAATTTGGTATTAGCCAGCGTACTTTTACGCGGCGATTTAAAAATGCCACCGGTATTAAAGCCACTGAATATTGGCAACAACTTAAAATAGAGTCGGCCAAAGATTTATTAGCCTCGAGTAACCTTTCTATTCAAGAAATAGCCTATCATGTTGGTTATCAAGATCAGGGGCATTTAACCCGAGTGTTTAAAAACCGGCTGAACCAAACGCCAAAAGACTATCGCAAAATGGTGCGAAAAAAGTTATTTGTGCCTACATAGAACAACAGGCTCTTGTCATTTGCTAAGCCAGTTAGAGCTTTGACCGAAAAAAACACCTGTTGGTCGATTATCGCTGAAAGTTAGTTCAATATTCTTTTAGGATAAATGCTAATAATTACTTAAAAATACCGATGGAAAGCTATTACATGAATATTAAATACTGTCAGCGTATCGTCGTGTTGATCACCTCAATATTATTTTTAACGTCGATAAATGCGCAAGAATCAAGCGAAACAGATAACAGCCGTAAGTTAGTGATTGATAGTCAAACAGTGACTAAACACAGCACTAAAGTGAACGGTAAAAAATTTAATTACACCGCAACGACCGGAACTCAACCGGTGTGGGACGAAGAAGGTCATCCCACTGCAAGCTTGTTTTATACTTACTATCAGCGCTCAGACATCAAAGATAACAGCAGCCGACCATTGCTGATATCATTTAATGGCGGACCGGGTTCTGCATCGGTTTGGATGCACGTTGCCTACACCGGCCCTAAAGTGCTGAATGTTGACGACGAAGGTTTTCCATTACAGCCTTATGGAGTTAAAACTAACGACTACTCGATATTAGACACCGCTGATATTGTTTTTGTTAACCCAGTAAATACCGGCTATTCACGGGTTTTGCCGAATAAAAAAGGTGAGATGCCCAGCAAAGACGCACAAAAGAAAATGTTCTTTGGTGTTAATGCCGATGTTAAATATTTGGCCGACTGGATCACCACTTTTGTCTCCAGAAATAATCGCTGGCGTTCGCCTAAATACCTTATTGGTGAAAGTTATGGCACTACCCGAGTTTCAGGATTAGCGCTGGAATTACAAAATCGCCAGTGGATGTATTTAAATGGTGTCATTCTAGTTTCACCGACCGACATTGGCATTAGAAGAGATGGCCCAGTAAAAGCAGCAAATCGCTTACCTTATTTTACTGCCGCCGCGTGGTATCACAAAGCATTGCCACCAGAGTTACAAAACAAAGATCTCGCAGAAATACTACCAGAGGTAGAACAGTTTACTATTAATCAATATATTCCAGCGCTGGCTAAAGGCGGGTTTATTAGTGCCGATGATAAACAATCTATCGCGACAAAAGTTGCGCATTATTCAGGCTTATCTGTTGAGCAAGTGTTGCAAAGTAATTTGGATATAGAAAATTCTTATTTTTGGAAAGCGTTATTACGTGACAGAAAGCAAACCATTGGTCGTTTAGACTCTCGTTATTTAGGTATAGATGAAAAAGCAACGGGTAGCCGCCCTGATTACAGTGCTGAATTAACGTCATGGTTACACAGCTTTACGCCTGCGATTAATTATTACTTGCGCGAAGAGTTAAACTATAAAACCGATATAAAATACAACATGTTTGGCAACGTTCATCCATGGGACAGAGAAAATAACCATACTGGTGAAAACTTACGTTTAGCTATGGCGCAAAACCCATACTTAAATGTGATGTTCCAGTCTGGATATTTTGATGGTGCGACCAATTATTTTGATGCTAAATATACCATGTGGCAACTTGATCCTAGTGGTGAAATGAAGGATAGATTGTCGTTCAAAGGCTATCGAAGCGGCCATATGATGTATTTACGTTATCAAGATTTACAACAGTCGAATCAGGATATTCGTGATTTTATGACAACCACGTTACCTGATGCGAAAACACCAGCGAAATACGACAGTAAAGTGCAGTAAATATTGCGTTTACTCTGTTATAAATGAAAAACCTGCACTCGCGGGTTTTTTTATAAGCGCTACTCGTTACAAAGCATTTCTAAATACTTACGCTTTTTTTGGAAGGTGCCATAAGGGCGATAACATTTTATTTCTTCGTAACTGTGTAAATATACAAAAGGCTTTGTTTTGGCGATTTTGCGTGATATGAGGCAAATAACACGCTTTCGCCAACAGAGGAATAGGATTATTCACTAACACATTGAAATTATTGAGAAAAAAATATACTCTACAAAGATTACTGTAGAAAGGAGGCAAAAGTATGTGTTTAAACAAGGCATTTCCCCTCCTAATAAGCTGTTATATTTCACAAGGAATTGAGCCATGAGCGAACCTCAAGTAATTTTCGATATAACTGGGCCAGCCGTAATTTTTGCAACACTAGCTGGACCACTCCTCGCTGTATGGGCTTCTGAATGGCGTCACTCTCGCAGGAATAAGCAAGAGAAGCGCGAGTCTGTTTTCCGCACACTAATGAGCACCCGAGCGACAAGGCTAAATATCGTTCATGTTGAAGCTCTAAATCAGATTGATTTTGTATTTGACGGTAATCGTTATAAGCAGATTCGAGAATCTTGGTCTCTATACCGCAAACACCTTCAGTCGCCAGATTCTGCATCGACTGGAGACGCTCAGGCTGTTTGGCAGTCAAAAGGTGTGGATCTTTTTTCTGATCTATTGCATGAAATATCAAAGGGTTTAAATTTACCATTTACCAAATCCTATATAATAGAAAACTCATATCGACCTGACGCACATTTATTAGAAGAAATAGACAATATAAAAATGCGTCAATTACTAATGGACTGGCTAGAAAACGGTGTACCAATAAAGGTTCAGAATAATAACCAGTGAAATATAACAAGTCGTTAAAAACCGCTTCGCTCGGACGGCTACGCCGCCGCTTAACGAGGCGTTAGTTGCCAAGGAAGGATTGGTTCATGATTCGTAGTTTTATCAATAAATTTGGTTCTACTTTATACGTTCAAATATGGGAAAACCGTATTAGAGTAGTGGATGTCGAAACAAATGAAGTCTTTGATGAAAAGCCGCTCCTGCAAGTTGAAACTCGCAAAAATGGGGCAAAGGATGTTACTGCTTTTGGTAACAATGCTTACCTTAATCCACTAAATCCTTTTTCCCATCCACGAGCGTTGCTAAATGACTTCTTTATTGGAGAGCGATTACTTCAAGAAATCGTTAAAAAGCTTGTTGGTAAAAAATTCATATCTCCAGCTCCTGCAATAATCATTCATCCAATGGAAAAAACTGAGGGTGGACTAACGATGATAGAAATTAGAGCATTTCGAGAAATGGCTTTGGGAGCAGGGGCAAGAGATGTTGCAATTTATCAAGGTAAAGGTACATTAGAACCATCAACGATTAACTTCAAAGATATTGTAAAACAAGAATAAAACATGGCTATAGGTGCAGTTGGCAACTAACAAGCCAATTAAGTCGGGACTGCTAACAGTTTGCTCGGTTCTACTGTGATCACTATTTTAGCCAACAATTTTTAGCCTCTTAGTGAGGCGTTAGCTATTTAATTAATCTCACATGGAAGTATCATGTTTAAAGTATTATTACTCTCAATTTCTTTGTTTTCTTTTGCTTCATTAGCGGTAAACAAAGTTTTGATAGAAAATGTCACTATCGTTTCATCTCACTTACAAGCTCCAAAAATTCAGATGAATGTATTAATCAGTGATGGACGAATTACCGAAATAACTACCAAAAAGATTACATCCTACGATCTTAAAATAAATGGTTTAGGTAAATTTTTAACGCCCGGCCTTATGGATAGCCATGCACACGTATCGTCAATCCCAGGTATGGGGTTTGGTGTTGAGCCAGTAGCGATTAAAAATCCGAAACTCGCGAAAGCTTATTTTGAACAACAACCAAGAAGCTTTTTATTTTATGGGGTAACACAAATACTTGATCCGAATCCGGGAGTAAGTTTCAATTATTTTACTTCGGCTCCTCATCACCCTGACTATTTTCGCTGTGAAGTATTAACATCAAAAAACACCTTTCCATATGTAGAGAAAACAGACGATCTATCAAGATCAATGTTTACCTATTTAATTGATGAAAGTGCAGAAGCAACCGCAGAAAATTCAGTAGAAAGATTAATTGGTAAAATTGCCGATTCAGGTGCTTCGTGTATAAAGCTTTATTTTGAAGACGGTTATGGTAATGCTAACCAATGGACAACACTTTCAACTAACACTCTAAAACGAATTAAATTATCTGCTGAAAAATCTAATTTACTTATAGTCGCGCATGCTAACGCCTTAGATATGCAGCAATTAGCACTTGCCGCAGGTGTTGATGTTATCGCTCATGGTATGTGGAATTGGGGGCAATATAATCGCGAACAAAATATACCTAAAGAAATATCTAACACTCTGGACAAAATGGTTAATGACGGAGTAGGTTATATGCCAACACAAAGAGTGATTGCTGGCTTAGGTGAAGTAATGCTCCCTATTATTGTTAATTCTCCTGAGTTTTCATCCATTACACCTAAGTCACTTATTGATTGGTATAAAACCACTGAAGCGCAATGGTTCAAAGAAGAGCTTCGAATTGGTTTTGATGGAATGCCTGATCAATCAATCTCAGATGCATTTTTATATGGGCGAATAGGAAAAGGTAATAAAGTTATTCAATACCTAAGAAGCACTGACCATCCTATTTTATTAGCTTCTGACTTCCCTGGAAGCCCTAGTTTTGCCAATCAACCTGGGCTGACAACCTACCAAGAAATGAAAGCTATGGTTACCGCAGGGCTATCGCTGGAAGAAGTACTAGCGGCGGCAACCATTAATAATGCTAAACAATTCAGAATTGATAATGATTACGGTACAGTAGAAGTTGGCAAAATTGCTAACCTTCTGCTACTTAAAACTAATCCTTTAGACTCTATAGAATCGTGGAACCGTATAGAAACGATTATCCTGCATGGAGAACCCATAGCTAGAGAAAGTTTGGTGGTCAATAAATAGCTAACAAGCTGTTAAAAAAGGACAAAAAACAGTTGGCTGTTTTCGTTCCTCAACATTTTAGCCAACAATTTTTTGCCCATTATTAGGGCGTTACATTTCTTCTGGATACCTATTATGAATTTGGATAAATCGACTAAACGTATAGCGAAAAGAGTTAAAAAAGGATTTCAGGGTTATCCTCAAATTTCATTAGCCTATTATGGTGAATCAGCTGATTGCGCAAGCGAAGTAGTTATTGCTTTTATCTCAGAAGAAGGAGCTCCAGCACAAGAGCAAAAGTTTTCCTGTAAAGGTGATGCTAGAAAGGACGAAACTATTCAAACTACATTATTAAAAGTAATAGAACGTGCAGACGCAAAAACAGTTGTAGAAGTTGCTGGTGTTTCAGTTATTAAATAACTCTATCAAACCCGAAATATAACAAGACCTTGAAACCGACAATGCACTTGGCTATTTTCACTCCGTTCACTATTTTAGCCAACTAGATTTAGCCGCTTAAGGTGGGTTTATGCGTATCGAAAGTATGAAGAAATGGAAAGCTCTGGCATATTTATTTTCAGTATTCTTTATTGTTAATTTAGTAGCATTATCAATTAGTGATAACTTATCCATTTGGGATTTTTTGAACTCAGTTGTTATTGGTTTGTCTTTAGTTCCACTATATGGTTACGCTTGGCAAAAGGCGATTGGAAATAAATTAACCTCAATATTTATATTTATTTTTAATTTGTCGTGTACGTTATTTGCTCTAATTTATATAGGGTTTGAGTTTTTAAATTCATTGGGTTCATTTATTACCTACTCAATAACGTATATTTTGCTTATATTATTTTTATACCCACAATACTGTTATGCTTTCAAATCCGAAAAGTTGTGGTTAAAAAACACATAACAAGCCAATAAAGTGACGGGACTGCTAAAGCTTGGCTTATGCTCCATCGTCGCTATTTTAACCAAGCATTGTTTGCCTATTATTAGCTCATTATTTGGGCGTTATAAGTATTGGAGATGTATTTGAATATTCTGCTAGTGAGTAGTAGTCAAAGAGATAATTCTAAAAGTGTAGAAGTCTCAAAGTATTTACAAACGAACATATTAAATGGAATGGAAGGTATTAAGTCTTCGATATTAGATTTATCGCTATATCCTTTTTTATTAGACCATTATGGAACAGGGAGAGATGATCTAGTTTCATTAGCCAGTAATAAAGACGAAGTGTTAGCGCAGTTATATGCCTGTGATGCCGTAGTTTTCATTGTTCCTGAATGGGGAGGAATGATTCCGCCTGCACTTGTAAATTTATTTCTTTTGTCTGCTGACGGCTCAGCTAATGGTTTGCCTTTAGGTCACAAACCGGCATTTGCTATCGGCGTTTCTGCCTCGGGTGGTGGCAGTAACCCTATTTCTTTATTAAAAGGGTATGCCGCAAAAAATAGTCATCTCACTTGGTTACCGTTACATGCAATTATTCAAAATGTAAGTGATTTTCTAAAGCAAACGTGGGCACCAACACTTGATAATAGATATTCGCAGGTGCAGTCACGTTTGTTGGTTGGTTTAAAGAGTTTAGCTATCTATTCGAATCAATTAGCCTCTATCAGAGATGAGCTAGTGGTGTTATCAAAAAAGCACCCTTATGGTCAATAAAATCCTTATAACGAGCAAAATAACAGGGACAAATAATTGCGGGCTTTTCGCTTCGCTCAAGTTTAACCAACAATTATTTGCCCATTAAATGGGCGTTAATTTTTGAGCACTTATTTTCAATATGGAGTAAAAAAGAGATTAAAAGTTGTTTTATTGTCAATCCTATTCTTTGTAAATACAGCGTATGCTGACAATGAAGGAAAAAGAGGGTTTGTCATGGACGTAGCAGTAAGCGGTTTTTTTAGCCCCGAGGTAAAGTCAGCAAAAGTGATCTCCTTAGAACCAGATTCAAATGCAGAAAAAACAGGAATAAAAATTGGGGATGAATTAGTCTCTGTACATGAATGTCAAATCCCTGGTTGTTCTGCTCAAAAGGCTAAGAAGTTAATGACTAAAAATACAGGGGAAACAGTTTTACTTTCTTTTCGTCAAGAAGAGCAAACTACTTATTCTGTAGAATTGGTTTTGGAATAAAAACATAATAAGTTGCGTAAATAGAAAAATAACAGTTGGGCATCGCTTTGCGATTATAGTCTACCCTTATTTTCAGCATAGCAAGGCGTTAGTTTTCAAATTCAAACTAGGCATCGTAGCCACATAAGAAGGGAATCATTAAATGTTAAAAGGCTTATTTTTTATTATCGTTACCTCAATTTTTGTAGCACCAGTTTTTGCTGAACCTCCTAAGTTCTATGTAGGTTCATCACTTATGGCCTCAGGATTTAAGGATGAAGATGATGGGGTTACTTATGAAGTGAATGCAGGTTATTCGTTAAGTAAATATTTTGCTATTGAATTCGATTATATAGAGCTAGGTGGTGATGAGGTAAATGAGTCTTGTTGTTTAGACACATCAGGAATAGCATTGATGGCTGTCGCTAAATATCCAATCAATGATTTTTCACTCTATGCAAAAGTCGGAAATTTTTGGTGGGAGCAAGAAGGGACCGTGAATGCGTGGTGGCTCCAACCATCTGTAGACTTGGCGCTAAAAGAAAATAGCAGCTCTGTTATCTGGGGGGTCGGTGTTGATTATAATATTTTTAGTAGTCTTTCACTGAAGTTGGAGTTGAAAGAAACCGAAATAAAAAACGATTCAACAGCAATGCTTTCAGTCGGTTTAAATTACTATTTCTAGTGTTTGAAAATTAACAAGCCAATCAAGTATGGGACTCCTAACAGCGTGCTTGGCTCCGCTTTGTTACACATTTTATCGAGCTATTATTATCCCCTTATTGGGGCGTTTATGTTCAAGCAATCTATCGGTTTTTATCAACTAGAGGAAGCGTTAAATGGATTCGGCAGCCCAATCTAAAGCTAGCTTAGATAAGTATACAATTCTTGCGTTAATAATTGGTTTGATTGTTTACCCTGTTTTATATAGCACAGATTTTTTTAGTACATTGCTTTTCCCATATTTACCTGATGATTTTATTTCATCTTTACATAATGATAATGAAAGAACTGAGTGGTGGTATTTTATTTTTTCTAATTTATTATTTCATTGGATTCCATTTTTATTTATCAGGCATGCTTTAATAAAGAATAATGAAACTTGGAGTTCTATTGGGGTTGATTGGTCATGGTTTTTTAACCATAAACATTGGTTTATCGGACTTCTCAGCATACTAATAGTTTCAGCATTTATTATCCCAGAAATATATTATGGAAATGAGCTTCCAACAAGATCTCAGGCTGGGTTTATCGGCCCAATTAGTACATTAGAGCGCTTGGTTACAATTATTGTTCTAGCATTTACTGCGGCTATTACAGAGGAAGTGATATTTAGAGGCTTTGCATTAACACGACTTAAGCGAATAGTGCCAAACCCTTGGTTTATACTACCAATTATTGCTATTTCATTTGTATTTATACACGGAGAAATCCGAGGTGTTGGGCCAACTTTAAACTATTTGATTTTTAGTCTAATTTTTGGCGCAGGCTTTATTCTACAAAGATTCAAGCGGTTAGAGGTTTTAATCCTTATACATTTTTTAATAAATGCTAGCTTAGTGTTCGTTTATTAAGGTGTTTGAACGTAACAAGTAAATAAATTTGAACACATAATAGTTGGCTTTTGATCCTGCCTCGCTTATTTTAACTAACAGTATTTTGCCTATTAACAGGGCGTTGGGTACATCGTTTAAATTAAGGTTTGGTGAATGAAAGTAAATGTGTTTGGTAAAATTTATATTGCATTAATGTCAGTATATTTTGTTATATCAGGTTTTAATGCCTTATTGGATATTGATTCTAAGCTTGCAAGAATAGGTTTAAGCGCTGTAGATTCAGATGGTAAAATTGCATTTATTTTGATCTATTGTAGCTTGATGGTCGGAATAGGTATTTCAATTGCTTTGTTATATTACTTTACCAAGACATGGGAGTATTCCGCTCTACTTGCATCAATCATTATAGCTTCATTTATTAGCTTCAGGCTTGTGGGGGCATATTTGGTTGGTGCTCTAAGTAATACTCAATTATCTTTTTTAGGTGTAGAGTGTTTTGAAGTGGCAATAGGTATATTTCTTTTGTATAAGTCAGGTAAGCTCAATCTAAAATATACCTAAACAAGCGCATTAAGTGATGTGACAGCAAACGCTTTGCTTCACATTTTAGCAAATTATTATCAGCTCCTTATGTGGGCGTTATTTATATTTCAGGATCTGCTATGAACTTTAATAAGTCCTTTTGGAAAGTATCAACATTTTTGGTTGTCGTATTTTTCTTATTGAGACCTGAGCTTATGACTTTCGCATTGTTTATTGACGGGATAGGTTTAGAGTTATTTTTCCTCTTACTAGAGGTTCAATTTGTTGCTGTAATAGCAGTTTATGTAAAGCCTACCTTGCAGCGGATATATCGTTATGTTTCAAAAATAGATCCATTCTTTTTTATCCCCACTAAACCTATTTTAGTTAGGTTCCCTGCAATGTTATGCCACGCTGTTCCTGGCTTTATGCTTGTGTATTTGTTCGTGTTCGCAAATAAATTTGGTTCTGGCGCAGAATATAGCTAACAAGTAAATAAAGCGCGGGACTGCTAACAAGTTGCTCGGTTCGGCTTCGCTTCAGATTTTAGTCAATAATTAAAAGCCTCATAGTTGGGCTACATGGAGAGTTTGTGAAAGTTGTATTTTTAATCGTATTTGGGGTTTTATTTTTAAATGCATGTTCAACAAATCAAAATGCTTCAATAGAACCGATAGATCTCATTGGTAATAAAGAAGCCGTGCTTGCTTATTGGAAAATTGATAAAAAAGTAGCTCCCAAATACCCTGAACAAGCTAAAACTCAAAGAGTTTTGGGGTGTGTTGAATTTTCATTGATTATTGACTCAAATGGTAATGCTATTAACCCTAAAGTCATAAAAGCGTTTCCTGAAAATATATTTAATAAACAGGCTATGAGAGCTATTAAAAAGTGGAAATGGGTACCAACATCTACGAACCCAAATAGACAACCCGTTGTAACTACTATTCAGCAAGATTTTGTTGTTAAAAAATCGCCAAATTGGCAAGAAGCATATAATAACTGCAAGATATAATTAACCCTAAAATTGTTAAATGTTCTTAAAGAGATAGAGATATGAACATCAGAGAAGCGACAAAAGATGATTGGAATTCTATCTGGCCTATTTTTCATGAGATCGTGAAAAAGGGGGAAACCTACGCTTATGAAACTGATACAACAAAGGATCAAGCTAAGAAAATCTGGTTAGATGCCCCTCGCAAGACCTACGTTTTTGAAGAAGATGGATTTATATTAGGCACATATTATTTGAAAACAAATCAAGCGGGTCCTGGCAGCCATGTATGCAACTGCGGCTATATGGTTTCTTCTTTAGCTAGAGGCAAAGGTTTAGCTACATCAATGTGCGAACATTCTCAACAAGTTGCCTTAGACCTAGGCTACAAAGCTATGCAATTCAATTTTGTAACGTCAAGTAATGAAGGGGCGATACGTTTATGGGGTAAACTGGGCTTTGAAATTGTAGGTCATTTACCTAAAGCTTTTATTCACCCTGTCAAAGGATACATAGATGCACTAGTAATGTACAAGTGGTTACAAGCATAATAAGGCCAGCATATTAGGTGTAATTGGAGCTAATGAAGGGAAATTATTGGTGATAAATGGATAGAATCCAATGTAAAGCATCCAAGACTTGACACCACAATAATGGCACCATGTTCTACTGTATTGTTGTCAATATCTCCAGTGGGTAAAAGCACCCCTTCTCCATTAAGGTATACAGTTACTTTCGGAGCAAAAGCTAACCCTCATGAGTTTGAAATTATAGGTAAATACTATATTTAGACGGCAAGTTTTACGGCTCAATATAGTCGGGTGATATTGTAATAAAAGATGGTGTTTTAATCATCGATAACTTACTTGTGTCACCTCAGAAAAATAACAAGCTGTTTAAAAGGACAATGCAGTTGGCCGTTGTTCGTGACTCACACATTTTAGCCCGCTATTAATTACCTCTAAATAAGGGATTACATTTCCTGAAATTTTCGGCAAATAAGTTGATGAAGCCTTGTAATGTGAATGGGTTTTTCAGTTTGATAGGCATGCACTGAATAAACAGGCCACTCTGGACCTCTGATATGCTTGGCAATATGCACTAGGTTCCCCGATTGGATCATAGGTTTTGCGACTATGTCAGGTATTAACGCAATGCCTAAATGTTTCAACGCCATGCCAATGGTCCCTGGTAGCGTATTGCTTTTGGCAAACTCGTTTAAAACGATACTGTTTACTTTACCCGTTGCAGTACAAGTGACCTTTGTATTCGGTTGTTGCCAAGACGTGGAAATCCAGCGATGACAACATAATTCTTCTGTTGAAGAAATATTTCCATGTTTGTTCAAATAGAGGGGAGTTGCGCAGAATAGTTCTGTTAATGAGCCAATTGGTAAAGCTCTATAACCGCTGTCTGGTAGTTCGCCAATGTGAATTGAGACATCGATTTGGTTTGCAACTAAGTCAATAGGTGTATCATCGGCGATAAGTACAGGTTCTAGATTTGGGAATTCGATACAAATTTGCTCGATTACGGGAAGGACTATGGTTGACTCTAGACTATGCGGGTAAGTGACTGCAAAGCGGCCTTTAGGACTTACACCTAGTTCTTCCAGATCATTAAAAATTAACGCAAACTGATCCTGTAGTACCCTGCAGCGGTCAAGAAGTTTTACCCCTGCAGATGTTAGTGATAAATCTCTCGTGGTTCTATTGATCAGTCTAACGCCGAATTCAGCTTCTAATGTTGTAATCTGTTGACTCACAGCAGATTTGGATATTTTCAGGTACTTTGCAGCTTCAGTGAAAGATTGTTTTTGCGCAACAATGCTAAAAACCATCAAGCGCGGGAGTTGTTTATATTTGTTCATTTTTGCTTAACAGTGTTTTTATTATGCCGGTATTGTTCCATATAAGTTAACTGTTAGCATAGCTTTTCTGTTATTTAACAGGGTTATTCTTAAACTAATTACAGGAGAACATTATGACTGCATATATTACTGTTGGATTTACACCGCTAAATAAAGAGCTTATACAAGCGTATAGCGCTAAGGCAGCGTCAACTATTGCCAAGTTTGAAGGAGAATTCTTAGCGAAGGCTCCTGTTCAATCGTTAAGTGGATCTAGACTGTATGAATACCAAGCTATTATTGCTTTTCCAACCAAAATACAGGCTGAGAGCTGGTACAATTCGGCAGAATATCAAGAGTTGATCAACTTGCGTGACAGGGGAATGAATTCAAGCTTCCAGCTTATTGGCTAATAGATTAAAATGCCACAAGGTAAAGTACGAAGACTCATACCAGCTGACTAGGTTCTACTTCGTTTCATATTTTAGTCAGCAATTATTCGCCCATAACGTGGGCGAACCATTAATTTCGCTCACATTAAAAGGAATTTGTAATTTGCTAGAATCATTTATTGTATTGATCACAACTACGGCACTTTTGCTTGGTTCACCGGGACCTGCTCCATTAGCGTTGGCTGCTACCGGGGCTGCATTTGGGGTAAAAAAGGGCGCGCCATTTTTACTCGGTATATTATTTGGCCTTAGTGTTGCGATTATTGGTGCTACAGCGGGGTTAGCTGCGTTATTTTCTCAATTTCCAAACTTTCGTATTGTGTGTCAATTTGTAGGTGCTGCCTACATTCTTTATATCGCCTATAAAATCGCATCAGCCTCTACAGTGACTAATCAAGCTTCTCAAACTGCCCCAAGCTTTAAAGACGGTTTTATTTTAAATCTGCTAAATCCTAAAGCATACGCTGCTTTTTTAGCTATTTTTTCTCAATTTCTTTTACCTTTCTCCAACACCTATATTGGTTATATTGTTACCGGTTTAACCTGCCTTGTAGTTGCTACGGTAGTCGATTTCCTTTGGTTAATGTTTGGAGGATTGCTCAGGCCAATTTTTTCAGAGCCTAAACAAGCAAGACTTATCCGTATAATATTTGCCATATCAATGGTAATAGCTGTAATTTATGCGTTGGCGTAATTTCGCCTAACGAGCCGTTTGATTAGGTAATTATGTGCTTTATAGTTACATTCAATTTTAGCAGTAGAGAGAGTCAATGATAGAAGTATTGATTTTAGCCGTAGCGTTAAGTATGGATGCGTTTGCTGTATCGATTGGCTTAGGGGCAAAGCATAATAGCAAAATACCTCATCTGGGATTAATGTCTGCGGTGTATTTTGGATTATTCCAAGGTCTCATGCCGTTAATTGGCTATATTGGGGGCAAAGGCGTTTTAGGTTGGATAGAATCTTATGCCCCATGGATAGCATTTTTGTTACTTTTGCTTATCGGCACTAAAATGATCTACGAATCATTCTCTGAGGGCATTGAAGAAGATATTGTTAAAATAACTCACCGAGTTATGTTGATACTTGCCATCGCTACAAGTATTGATGCAATGGCGGCTGGTTTCACCTTAACTATTTTGGATGTAAACCCGTTTATTGCGTGTTTTATTATTGGTATTACTACTTTTCTCTTTAGTTGGCTTGGTGTGCTTATCGGCTCTAAAAGTGGGACTTGGCTTGAGAGTAAAGCTGCGTTTTTAGGTGGTGTAACTTTAATCTTAATTGGGATAAAAGTCTTATTGGAGTAGTGTGTAAATATCACACAACCACAGTGTCAAAAGGAGTCAGTTCAGTGGAAAATCAAACGATTAAAATTCAACGTAGTTCAAATTTAATCAAAGGGTTTATGCTGCTTGTTATTTTTATGCAAGCGCTACAGATTTATCAGACTAATGTGATAGATTTTGGTGCGTTAGCAGGAGCCTCTGGGGTTTTATTTTTGTTACGGGGGGGGCTTTTATCACCGTCTTTATTAGCTGCGCCAATTAAAAATTGGTTTAAACCAAACTTTACTTTTTCTAAAGAAAGCTATTTTTATTTTATTCTAGCCTTTATTTTTCTTGTGGTAAGTGCGTTGTAAAAATACAGATAGCAAGGTAAAAGAGAACCGACACTTTTAATTGATTTTTGCTAGTGTTGCACTGCTTTAGCCCGCTATAAACATCGCTTAACATGACACTATTTGCTAATGGAGTGACTTTGAGTAGTAGAATTATTGAGGTTGTTGATTACGATCCAAGTTGGAAGAAAACGTTTGAAACCGAACGGGTGATGTTACACCAAGCCATTGGGAGTAATACCGTAAAAATCGAGCATATTGGCAGTACATCTGTGGTTGGACTAGCGGCAAAGCCCGTCATTGATATTTTAATTGAGGTTAATAGCCTTGATGAATTAGATGCTGCGCATAAAAATATCGAAGCACTTGGTTATCTTGTTAAAGGTGAAAATGGTATTACAGGTCGGCGGTATTTTCAAAAAGGTGGCAATCAACGTAGTCACCATGTCCACGCCTTTCAAACCAATGATTTGCACATATGTCGACATATTGCCTTTAAAGAATACTTAATTGCACACCCTAAAATAGCGTTAGAGTATAGCGATATTAAAAAAGCGGCTGCTGCCAACAGTAATAACAATATTAATGTTTATATGGCGCTAAAAAATGATTTTATTCAAAGGCATGAAAAAGTCGCAATTGAGTGGTTTGGCAACTAATAAGCCGTTCATTTATCCTTGATGTTAGAATTAATCGCATTTACGTCGTCTTTAAACTTTCCTTGTTTAAACGCTTGAGTTGTTCGGTTGATTATTTCTGGTGGTAATAAATTAAGCTTATTCAGTTTACTAAAACCAAAGTAAGAAACCTCTTCTTTGTTGTTATTTTGTTTAATGAGAGTTGCTTTTAAATTCGCACTGGTAATATCGTCAATGAGTAAGTTAGCGACAGATTTAGAGGTAATTATTACATCTATTCGATTTCTTATGATTAGTTCTATTCCAATTCTAATACTTTGAATTGGAACCTTATTTAACGCGGTATCATCGTTAAATTTTTTAAAGTAAGTGGTTCCCCTTGGCACGCCAATAATTTTATCTTTTATGCTTTGGTAGTCACTTATGTCACTGGTCTTTTTTGAAATAACGACATGATCTTCTTCAATTCGGTATGGCGCATAAAAAGCAAACTTTTCTCTATCGCTGTTTTTATTTAATCCCGCAATCACATCTATCTCACCCGTTTTTAATAATTGCACACAACGGGCGAAGTTTGGTGATTCAATAAACTGTATCTTTTTATTAAAAACTTTCGCTAGATTAGATAATGCAGTGACATGAATGCCATGAGGAGGCGAGTCAAGATACTGATATGGCGGATAATCATCGATACATGCGACCATATAACCACTTTTTGAAAAACAAAAAGGGGCAAAGCAGCAGCACCATAATACCGACAGTTTTTTTAAGTTCATCGTCTCAGTGTAGCTAAGATCGTTACGGTTTTCTATTGGAAGAATGCAACCTAACATGTTCCCATTTAGGCGCTTTCGTTGATACTGCACTTCCTGACAATTATCTGATAATGACTTTTATTTTACCTCGTTGGCGAATATTTGCGCTGTGTCAAAGCTAAATTGATTATCATGCGTTACATTAAAAACATGGTTAACGTTTGGATGGAGGCAACAGTTGGAACACAGTCAAGACGTTAGTTTTCAAACTATCGATTTAAAAAAAGACTATCTTTCGGGGGAAACAAAAGTTAATGCCTTACGTGGTGTGGACATTGAAATCCCCGCGGGAGAAATAGTGGTATTGCTTGGCCCGTCAGGCAGTGGAAAATCGACTTTTTTGAATATTATTGGCGGGCTCGATCAAGCAACGTCGGGTCAGGTGTTATTTCATGGTCAAGACTTGGCTTTGTTGAGTAATCGAGAGTTAACTTATTTTCGACGAGAAAATGTTGGCTTCGTCTTCCAGGCCTATAACTTAGTACCAAGCTTAACCGCACTAGAAAACGTTGCTTTAGTCACTGAAATTTCACTAAATCCGATGGAGCCGATGGAAGCATTAGCGGCCGTCAATTTAACCGATCGCGCTAACCATTTTCCATCACAATTATCGGGAGGCGAACAGCAAAGGGTGGCTATTGCTAGAGCGGTAGCAAAACAGCCTGAGGTATTACTATGCGATGAACCTACAGGCGCGTTAGACAGCGAAACAGGCATCGTTGTATTAAAAGCCTTATTGGCGGTGAATCAGAAATACAATACCACTTGCATTATCATTACCCATAATGCCGCTATTGCCCAACTGGCGCATAGAGTCATCAATTTTGCTGATGGTAAAGTCAGCAGTATCGACATTAATGAGGTGAGAAAAACACCCGATGACATGTCTTGGTGACACAAGGAGAGTTTAATTGATTATTGGCGCCCTGAATCAAAAGCTATTACGTGACATTTGGCGGATCAAAGGCCAAATGGCGGCTATTATTTTGGTGATGGCGGCAGGAATCGCTATTTTTGTCATTATGTTTGGCGTGCTAGACAGCTTGAGACTAACCCAGAGTACTTACTACGATCGATATCAATTTGCCGACATATTTGCCTCTCTAAAACGAGCCCCTGAGGCAGTAAAAGCAAGAGTATCGGAAATTCCTGGTGTTTCCACGAGTGAAACTCGGGTAGTTTTTGGCATTACGCTGCAAATGGACAATATGGACGAACCAGCAACGGGAAAAATTATTTCATTACCCGATGGTAAACAATCGTTACTAAACAACGTTTATTTGCGAGCCGGGCGGTTTCTTTACCCTAACGAGGACGATGCAGTACTCGCCGATGAAGGTTTTTTTCTGGCGCACAATTTACACTTAGGCGATAAAATTTCTGCAATTATTAATGGTCATCGCCGTCAGTTAAAAGTTGTTGGCGTGGTGTTATCACCTGAATATGTGTATAGCATAGCGCCGGGCGCTATGATGCCTGACAATAAAAGGTTTGGTGTATTTTGGATGAGTCGCCATTCGCTAGAAGCGGCGGTAAACATGAAGGGTGCTTTCAATGATCTCTCAATTAAAGTTGAGCGTCTGGCGAATACCGAGCGGATAAAAGAGCGTTTAGATCAAATATTAAAGCCTTATGGTGGTTTGATATCATATGGACGAGACGAGCAGCTGTCTAACTTTTTTGTCGAAAATGAATTAAAGCAGCTAGAGGCGATGGGGTTGATGGCCCCCGTGATCTTTTTAGCCGTTGCGGCATTTTTAATTAATGTTGTCATGTCGCGCCAAATAGCGACCCAGCGTGAACAAATAGGAATGTTAAAAGCAGTAGGTTACTCCGATATGGAGATATCTTGGCACTATTTGAAAATGGTGTTGGTGATCACCAGTTTAGGTTCGATTGTGGGCTTAGCTTTGGGCAATTGGATGGCGGCTGGGATGACTAAGATGTACACGGAATTTTTTCATTTTCCCATTTTAAAATATAGTTTCTCTGTTGAAGTGATGATTTTTGCCGTGCTATTTTGCACCTTAGCTGCGGTATTGGGGACACTGCTGGCGATAAGAAACGCCGCTAATTTGCCGCCTGCAGAAGCAATGCGTCCTGAAAGCCCCGCTCAATTTAAACCAACATTACTCGAAAAGATAGGCATTCATCGTCAGATTTCCTTTTTAAGTAGGATTGTTTTAAGGCAACTTGAACGCAGGCCGATACGCGCCCTTTTTTCGGTGCTGGGCATTGCGTTTGCGTTTTCCATTTTAATCTTTAGTTTCTTTATGGAAGACTCAATGGATTATTTGATGGATATTCAGTATGGCATCACCCAAAGAGAAGACATTAATATTTCATTTGTTGAAGCTCGGCCACTTAAAGCCTTGAGTGAGATTCGCGCATTGCCTGGTGTGCTTAGTGTTGAACCTATCCGTAGCGTCTCTGCATATCTTAAATTTAAGCATTATGAAAAACGCAGCAGTGTTGTTGGAATAAAAGCTAATGCCGATCTTAGGCGCGTGATTGATGAGCAACTGTCAGCGGTAGTTATGCCTAAAAAAGGTCTGGTAATAAACCAAAAACTTGCTGAAATATTGCATGTTCGGGTAGGCGATGTATTAACGGTCGAAGTTTTAGAAGAAAAGCGCCCAACCTTGCATATACCGGTATCAGCGATCACTCAGGAGTTTATCGGTATGGGCGTATATATGGATATTCGAGAGCTTAACCGCATTCTCGATGAAAGCCCTAAAATTACTGGCGCAGTGCTAATGATAGACACTAATAATAGTGCGGTACTTTACAATAAACTAAAAGAAATACCGATGATCATTGGGTTAAATATTATTTCGGTTTTAAGAAAAATATTTGAAGAGATAATGGCGGAAAATTTATTGAAAATGGTGAGTATCAACATTTTGTTTGCTAGTTTTATCAGTTTTGGGGTGATTTATAATACGGCCAGAATTGCACTGTCAGAACGAGGCCGGGAGTTGGCGAGTTTACGGGTGTTGGGCCTAACACGAAAAGAAGTTGCTTATATATTATTTGGGGAATTGGGCATCATTACCATCGCTTCTATCCCTGCAGGTATCTGGATAGGAAACATGATGATTCAGGGCATGGTTCGGTCAATGGATAGTGAACTTTATCGCATACCTGTTTACTTAAATAATGACACTTATGGCTATGCTGCTCTGATAGTATTGTTATGTGCCGTTTTTTCATTTTATTTAGTCTGGCGTCAAGTCGATCAAATAGATCTGGTCAGTGCGCAAAAAGGAGTTGAATAGTGACCACCAATAAAATCAAATTTGCCATTAAAACTGCGTTAGTTGTCATTGTTTTGGGCTTACTTGTCTACGCTTTTATTCCAGAGCGCGTGCAGGTCGATATGTATACCGTCACTAAAGGCGAGTTACTAGTTACCCTAGAGGGAGAAGGCAAAACGCGTATTCACGATATATATACGGTTTACACCCCAATAGATGGCCGAGTCACGCGTATTAGCAGTGAACCAGGGGATATTGTAACCGCGGGGGAAACCGTTATTGCCAACATGTATCCGGCCAATCCACAGTTTTTAGATAAACGCATAGAAACCCAAGCAAAAGCCGATGTTGAAGGGGCGAGAGCTGCGTTAGCACTTGCTAATGCCAGAGTTAAACAAGCAAAGGCCCAGCTAGAGTTTGATTTGTCTGACTTCAAAAGAACGCAAAAACTATATGAACAACAAACCGTCTCACAAGCAGAATTAGAGCGCGCTGAGTTAAGAATAAAAACGTTAAAGGCTGAGCTGGAAACCGCAGAGTCAAATAAAGCAGTAATGTTGTCTCGACTTGAAGCGGCTAAAGCTATGTTGCTACAACCTGAAAGCCATGAGAATGCTCAAAAGCGGCAAGATGAAAATTGTAATATTTGCATTCATTCTCCAGTTGATGGTCGGGTATTAAGGATATTGCATAAAAGCGAAAGTATCGTACCGGTGGGAACAGCTTTAGTTGAAATTGGCGATCCTGCTGATATGGAAGTGAACATTGAAATGTTGTCGACTAACGCCGTGCAAGTTGAGGTTGGCGATCCAGCCTTGATCAAACGTTGGGGAGGAGATGAAGATATTAATGCGCAAGTACGGGTGATAGAACCGTCAGGCTTTACTAAAATATCGGCCTTAGGTGTTGAAGAGCAGCGGGTTAATGTCATTCTTAACTTCACCGATCCAATCGAAAAATGGCAAAGTCTTGGTGATGCTTTTAGAGTTGAGGCGGCGATCATTACCGACCGTGCTGATAATGTCATTATCATTCCGCTATCGGCGCTTTTTCGCCAAAATGAGCGTTGGTCAGTATTTAAGGTGGTAGATGGCGTGGTGACGTTACAACAGGTTAGCGTCGGACGTCGAAATGATCGTTTTGCTGAAATCAGTGCGGGCTTAGCCGTTGGCGAACAAGTTATCATGCATCCAGGCAATAATATTGATAATGGCGTCCGTGTGGTTGCGCGCTAACAATGACTGCTCAACAGTATTCTACGAGTGTTGCTGTTGGTGTCCTTTGACCATGCAATTGCATGGTGCATTGTTGGGGGGAATGCAGCAAACGTAGCGAGGAAAAACCCGATAAGCTCGCACAGATACGAATAACCATATCCTAATTCATGAGGCGAAAAATGTTCTTTGCGACTCTTTTATTTAAATAAGAGGTATCAAGCAAGAGATATCCAAGTCATTCATGTTACATAGGTGTTAACCAATAGCTTGTATTTATAGTCTTTTTTGACTTTAGCGCTATGCATTGGCAGAGTATGACATCTAAAAATTTACTTGAGCTATTAACCATGTCATTGCTATGTGATAAAAAACGTTTTTATAACCCTTTATCTCTTTCGTCTCTAGCCTTCACAATGGCGCTGTCTTTAGGCCTGTTGAGCAGTGGCTGCTCAGAAAATAAGAAAGCAGAACATCAAACCGATACCGTTCAATCTCCAGTTTCTGAAAATGATAGTAAAGCGAATGCCGATAAGGTTCGTCAACAAGCCGGTGAATTAGCTAAAAAGTATATTATTGCCGATACCCATATCGATGTGCCATATCGTTTAGAAGAAGAGTTCGAAGATATTTCAGAGCATACCGCTCATGGAGATTTTGATTATCCTCGCGCAGTTGAAGGCGGTTTGAATGCGGCATTCATGTCGATTTATATTCCAGCCTCGCTTGAAAAAACTGGCGGCAGTAAAGCATTAGCTGACAAATTGATCGATATGGTTGAAGGCATCGTTAACAAATCACCTGAAAAATTTGCGCTAGCCTATTCAACGCAAGAGCTTGCCGATAATTTTGCTAACGGACTAATTTCTTTACCTATGGGCATGGAAAACGGCAGCCCGATTGAAGGAGATTTAAACAACCTAAAATATTTTTATGAGCGTGGTATTCGTTATATTACTTTGACTCACTCTAAAGCCAACCATATCTCTGACTCTTCATACGATACAGAGCGTCCCGCTAAAGGTTTAACTGAATTTGGTAAAACATTAGTGACAGAAATGAACAATATGGGGGTGATGGTTGATGTCTCTCATATATCTGATGATGCGTTTTATCAGGTCATGGATATTAGTAAGACGCCTGTGATTGCTTCACATTCTTCGGCGCGCCACTTTACCCCAGGCTTTGAGCGTAATATGAGTGACGAGATGATCAAGCTATTAGCGAAAAACGGTGGGGTTATTCAAATTAACTTTGGCTCAACCTTTGTTCACCAGCCCTCGATTGAAAATTATAACGCCTACAAAAAAGCCGTCAGTAACTATGCAGCGATGAATAATCTTGATGAAGAAAGTGAACAGGTAAAAGCGTTTGGTAAAGCGTATCGAGAAAAAACACCTTTTGTTTATGCATCGTTAGATAATGTGCTCGACCATTTTGACCATGTGGTAAAACTTGTTGGTATTGATCATGTGGGTATTGGTTCTGATTACGACGGTGTTGGTGATAGTTTACCTGACAATCTAAAAGACGTTGCTTCATACCCAACACTCATTGAAGGCTTATTAAAGCGCGGATATAGCGAAGCTGATATTGAAAAAATACTCTCAGGCAACTTGCTGCGGGTATGGAAAGCGGTAGAAGTATATGCTGCTGAACATTAGGTTTTAAAGTCTTCGCAATAAAAAAAGAATGATCTTTTCACAATAACGGTTTTGTAAATACAACATCGTTATTGGACAAGTTTCATGCATCCAGGCATTAATATTGATACTGGCGTCGACGTGGTTGCGCGCTAACCATGACGGATTAACAGTATGCAACAAGTATTGCTGTTGGTTTTAGTTAACCGTCATTAGGCTAGTTTTATTTTTGTCCATTAATCAGTTGGTTATACAAGAGATAAGCATTAGGCCCTTTTTTCTTCGCTGAAACAGCCACAAATACATAAAAATATGTCACAAAAATTTTCTAATTAAGGGGCGAGCTTCTATACTTCAGGGTAGATGTTCGTGCCGCTGCAGTTTAAGACAATTGTAACGGGTTCTACCCTATGAGCGTTCAATCAATGCTCCATGTTTTAGGACTAACATACTCATATTTGGTTATGAGAATATGTGAAGGGCCGTCGAAACAATCCCATGAATGTCGTATTGACGACACGGACATCTGTTTAACTGCATTGCTGTTAATTACCTCTGTCAAATTTCATATAATTTACCAATACAAAGTGGTAGATTTATTTCTGTTTATGTCTAATTATCTGTTAGCCACAGTGCTGTAATACCAAGTACATCAATTTACTAGGGTTACCGGCCTACTAAAATATTTATCTAGGTTGGTATTACCTATTGTAACCTAGAAAATTTAATAACAAATTTGGTTAAAGGAAATCGTTATGTCCACTTTTTGTCACCGTATGTTCACTATCGTGATTTTTACCTTGCTTGGTGTTTGTTCATTCCCTGCTTTATCTATGCCTGCCGGTGTTGAAGAGTTGACGATAGACTCGCACGGTAGTCGCATGTCAGGGTTTATTTATAAAGCTGCTGGCGAAGGACTGCATCCAACGGTTTTACTATTGCATGGCTACCCAGGCAATGAGAAAAATTTAGATGTTGCTCAAGCTTTGCGTAGTAAAGGCTGGAATGTACTTTTCTTTCACTACCGCGGAGCTTGGGGTAGTGAAGGAGACTTTTCTTTTCTTGGGGCTGAGCGAGATGTGCAAGTTGTTTTAGATTATATGAACGCTAATGCGCAACGTTTAACTATCGATAAAAATAAAATCTCTATTGTTGGTCATAGCATGGGAGGTCACATGGCCATCGCTGGGATTTTGGGCGAACCTAGTGTTAAATGTGCCGTAGCATATGATGGCGCAAATTTAGGCGCTAACAACGCCGGTTTTTTTACCGATGACAGTTTAGTTAGACGTTTGTCGGGGTATGATGACAATGACGAATTTGTCACGGCAAAAATGTGGGAAGAATACAGTGATACGTTGTTTATGTTACGTGGATGGAATGGTAAAAAGGCACGCGAAGAAAGTGAAAAGCATGGTCATCAACTTAACTTATTGACCCGCGTAGAAAACATTAATGGTCGTCCGGTATTATTTATTCCGGCTGATACAGGAGTGATCCCAATGGCGCTGCACATAACGCCGTTAATAAAGGCGCTAAAGTCGACAGCAAATAGTAAAATTTTCTCACATCCGATCATTGATGATCACAGTTTTTCTTCTTCTCGAGACAAACTGATCAACGCCACTGCAGCGTTTTTAAATGAGCAATGTCTATAGTGCAGAATAGATAGAGAGTAGAGCAAACCGCTGCTACTCTCTATCGGCATTACCTAAATGTCGTGATCTATTACTTCATAACCTAATGCTTCAAGTTGTGGTCTCAGCGCTTTTGCATCGCCAACAACTACGATTAACATTTCTTGGCTATTTAAATGTTGCTTTGCTAATGCATTGATCTCTTCTTTGGTAATGGTATCGACAATGACTGAGCGTTCTTTAACAAAGTCAGGCGTCAGGTCATGCTCAAGTATCTTGGCTAAGAAGCGTAGTTTTGCTCTAGGGGTTTCATACCTAAGCGCATCACTTTGGTTGATGGCTTTTCGCATAAAACTTAACTCATCATCACTGATGCCATTGGCTGCATAGTTATTGATTTCTTTGATTAATTCCACGATGGATTTATCGGTAGCGTCTGCTCTTACTTCGGCGCTGGCGGTAAAATGCCCAGAGAGTTTATCTCCGCTAAAATAAGAACGGGCCCCGTAGGTATAGCCTTTATCTTCGCGTAAATTTAAATTAATGCGACTGTTAAACGCGCCACCTAACGGAAAATTCATTAAATATGCTTTGTAGTATTCGCCGGTAATATCTTCTTTAAGTGCGGGCTTTCCAATGCGTATCGCTGATTGAGCAGCACTTTCTTTGTTGACTAAATATATAACGCCTTTCTTGCTGTTCGATGGCTGTAGTTCAAGATCAAGTGGCTGTCCCTGACCTTGCCAAGGCGTAAAAACATCATAATGTTTGAGTATCTCTTCTTGAGATAAGTCACTGACGACAATCGATTGCGTGCCGACTGGCTTTACTTGTGTCTGATAGAACGCTTTGATGTCATTAAGAGAGATGTTGTTTAATGATGTTTCATCGCCGCTGCTCGGTGTTGCGGCAATATTGTCTTGATTCAATAATTCTCTGTAAGCTTGTGAGGCAAGATAACTAGCATCTTTTTTATTATTAATTGCTCCTTGAATAGCATTATTTTTATTGCGTTGAAATTCATTTTCTAAGAACGCAGGTTGCATCAATTTTTCATTGACCAAGGCTAAGGTTTCCCCAAGATTTTTAGTTAAGGTATTAATATTGATATTTAAATCATAATTACTGGCTGAGATGGATACCGCACTGCCAAGTTTTTGTAGTGCTTTACTCATCTCTTCACCACTGCGTTGCTGGGTAGATTCATTAAGCATGCTAGCCAACAATGACACTAAACCGGCTTGTTCTTTAGGCTCGTAGTAGTGGCCTGCTGGGATCTTTATTAATAATGAAGTTGTTGGCGTTTCCAGGCTTTGTGTGCCGAGAATGGCAATACCGTTTGGCAGTTGTTTTTTCCACATTTTTGGTACGTCAACAGCGGCATTTTTACCGGCAATCGGCACGACATTACGATCAAATGTCTTGGGTGTTTTACGCAAATTTAAATCATCAGCTGAGGTTTGCGATACTGCTTGGATTTTATGAGTAACAGGTGAAAAATTATCTTTAGCGGCCACCATGTCAAGTTTGCCTTGAGGCACGACACTCATGATCACAGCATGTTTACCTTTGATATATTGCTGATAAACGCGCAGCACATCGGCTTTGGTTACATTGGCGTAACGGGCAATGTCTTGTTCGATATAATTTGGGTTGCCAGTAAAGGTTTCATTAGCGGCTAATTGACTAATTTTACCAGAGACGCTTTGCAGGCTAAAAACAAAACTTGCTTCCATTTGAGCTTTAGCTTTTATTAAGTCGTCGTCTTCAACACCTCGGTTTTCAAATTCAAGCAAGGTATCACGGATCACTTTTTCGATATCAGCCAGTGATTTACCCGAGGCTGGGTGAGGTAAGGCATATAGGTTAAAAGTACAGGCTAATTCAGCGCACGGATGACTGACAGAGGCTTGTACGGCTATCTGATTCTTAACGAGATTTTTATAAAGTAATGAGGTTTTGCCACCCCCTAAAATGCTGGATAATAAATCGAGTGGCGCTTCGTCCTCATGGCGCACGCTTACAGTTGGAAAAGTCATATATAATAAAGGCAAATGCACATTGTCTTCCATGGAAATATAACGATCTGCATGCAGAGTAACAGAGGTTTTTTCTGGCATGGTCACTGCTGGTCCGCTGGGGATATTACCAAAATATTTATCCACTAATGCCAGCGTTGCTTCGACGTCAATATCGCCCCCGATGCTTAAGGTGGCGTTGTTCGGACCATACCATCTTAAAAAGAAGGCTTTAAGATCATTAACATTGACGCGATTTAGGTCTTCCATGTAACCAATAACTGGCCAAGAATAGGGATGTCCCTCTGGATAAAGCGCTTGTGAAACCCGCTCATTAAGACGTCCATAAGGACGGTTATCAATACGCTGTCCGCGCTCGTTTTTAACGGTTTCCCGTTGTACTTCAAACTTTTCTTGTGTCACTGCATTTAACAAAAAGCCCATTCGGTCTGACTCTAACCACAGCATTTTTTCTAATTGGTTGGCAGGAACGGTTTCGTAGTAATTGGTGCGATCTGAATTGGTGGAGCCATTCATGTCGCCGCCCGCTTCAGTGATAATTTTAAAATGTTGTTCGTCCGCAACGTGCTCTGAGCCTTGAAACATCATGTGTTCAAAAAAGTGCGCAAAGCCTGACTTGCCAAGTTCTTCTCGGCCCGAACCGACATGGTAAGTGACATCAACATGAACCAGTGGATCAGATTTATCTTGATGTAATATCAGTGTTAAGCCATTTTTTAATTGATATTTTTTATAAGGAATGACGGTTTTACCTGGCTGGGCCTTAACTTCTTCAATAAAACGAATGTCATTTGCTGCGCTATTTTTGGTATTACTGTTACTAGAAGGAATTTGCTCGCACGCTGCTAAACAAGTTAACAGTGCGGTTATTATCCATTTATTCAAAACTTCACCCCTGATCATTAACGACCATTATTCATCTCGATAACAAGATTATGTGATCACTTGTTGATAATGAAAAGGGTTTTAGTGAAGGAATACCTGATCAGCTTTAGGAAAAAGGCTCCAGCATCGAATACCAGTGATGGAGCCAATTTAACGAGATAATTAATTAATAGATATTGATTTGCTCGTCTTGAATGTTCACTTCGGTAACTTGACCATACTTAGTGACTTTTTCTCTGATCTCATCGGCCTTGCCAACTAAGACAAATTGTAAATTTTCTTTTGGAAAATATTTAGTAATCAAGGCTTTGGTTCGCTCTGGTGTTAAACTATTAACTTGTTGTTCAAAGGTATTGATGTAGGACTCGTCAAAGCCATAACCGTACATATCGACCAGCAAAGCGTTGAGCTGTGACGAGGTTTCAAATTTCGGTGGAAATTGCCCTTTAACGTAAGCTTTAGCTGAGGCCAAGGTTTGCTCATCAATACCTTGTTCCCACAATTTGTTATATGTGGCGATGGCCAGATCTACTGCTTCAATGGTTGTTGCCGTTTTGGTAAAGGTGGAAATATAAAAGTTACCCGCTTGGCTATAAGCGTCAAATCGACTGCGTGCGCCGTAGGTTAGGCCGGCATTGACTCTTAGCGCATCATTTAACCACGAGGTAAAACGTGCTCCTAAAATAGTGTTAATAACTGATATGCCAACACTGTGCGGATTGTTACGGGCAATGCCTTTGCCGCCAATCAAAAAAGTTGTTTCTATGGCATCGCTTTTATTAACCAGTAACAGCTTAGAGTGCTTAGGTGTTGTCGCTAACTGTAACGTTGGCTGTTGCGGTAATGGCGCTTTTTGCCATTGGCCAAATAGGGCATTGAGCTGTGATTTCATTTGTTTGCTATCAAAATCACCGACAACAACTACCGCGCTATTATTGGGAGTATACCAAGCGTGGTGGTGATTTTTTACTTCGCTCAAGGTGATATTGTTAACACTTTTATGGTCGCCAGTTACTGATGAACCATAACCATTTTCACCAAAAACTAAACGATTAAAATATTGGTTAATCACCGATTTTGGACTTTCTTTTGCTTGTTCCAATTGCAACAAATAACGTTTTTTAAACTTATCAAATTCTGCTTGTTCAAAGCGTGGCGATAAAACCATCTCACTTAATAGCGGCAGTACTTGATGTTGATCTTTACTGGCGAAAGAAGCTCCCAGTTGAGAAAACTCTAGGTTTGCTGAACTAAATAGGCTAGCTCCAATATAGTCGAGTTGGTCATCTAATCGTGCTTTGGTTAACGATTTTGTTCCTAACACTAAGTTTTCAACGGTAATGTTAGCTAGACCAGATTGAGCTGCGTCATTAACTGCGCCCACTTTAGTGACAATGCTGATATCGATTAACGGTACTTCGTGTTGTTCCATTAAAAATAAGGTTAGGCCATTATCTAAGGTTAGTTTTTCGTAGCTGGGTAGCTGGTATGCACCATGGCTGGATACGCTGGTGAAAATTAAGCTCACTAGAGCAAGGGTTTTAAAGATCCGCATCATTGCTGTCCTTTTGAGCTGATAAAATGCCAACAGTGCGATTGGCTTTTATTAAATAGGTTTTGGCGACTCGTTGAATATCGGCGTTAGTCACTTGGTTATACGACTGCGGGGCGGTGAAAAGTTTTTGGTAATCACCAAAATAAATTTCGTAAGAACCTATGGTATCGGCCTTGCCATTAATGGTCGACATGGTGCGGTAGAACTCAACCATTTTTTGGTTTTTCACTTTTTGCAGCTCTTTTTCGGTGACGCCAGATTTTATAATGCGATTAATTTCAGCAATCATTGCTTTTTCTAACGTTTGTGCAGAGACGTCTTTAGCTGCGACGCCGTATAAGTAAAATAGATTGGCATCTATAGTTTCTGGTAGGTAGGTGAAAATATCACTCGCTAATTGTTGCTCGCTAATGAGTGCATTGTATAAACGTGAACTTTTGCCGGTGGCTAAAATACTGTTTAAAATATCGAGCGCATAATGGTCTTCATGCTGCGTGTTAGGTACATGATAAGCCATCATTATATTAGGGGTAGTTACGGATTCTTTCTGTAAATATACCCGACGCTCACCTTTTTGTTCGGGTTCAACGGTGTGAATGGCTCTAGGTTTAGGTTGAGCTGGAATAGGAGCGAAATATTGTAGAGCAAGCTTTTTAACGTCTGCAACTTTTACATCACCAGCAATGACCACCACTGCATTGTTGGGGGCATAATAGGTTTTATGGTATTGCTTTAAGTCGTCTAAACGCCAGTTTTCAATGTCGGATGCATGACCAATGACCGACCAACTGTAGGGGTGTGCTCGAAAAGCTGCACCTTTTACTTCTTCCCATATAGCACGAAAATTTGAATTCTCTAACCCTGTAGTACGCTCTGAACTAACAACTTCACGTTCGCTGTCCAGCATTTTTTGATCTATCGCTAAATGTTCAATACGGTCCGCTTCTAATGCAAAGATCGTTTCCATCGCACTGGTTGGAAACCAATTACTATATACCGTTATGTTTTCTGTGGTGTAAGCATTGTTACTGCCACCAGCTGCTTCCATGGTTTGGTCAAACATTTTTGGGCCATATTTTTTAGCGCCATTAAACATCATATGCTCAAAAAAATGAGAAAGCCCTGTTATTCCCGGGTATTCGTTGCGAGAACCCACTCGCCAAAATACATACATATTAGCATTTGGAATCGAGCTGTCCTCTAACACCATGATTTTCATGCCGTTATCTAATGTGAATGCATTTACGTCTTGTACTGTTGTTGCTGCGTGCGACTGTTGAGCCAGTAACGTTGATATTAGTAATAGCGTTTGCCAAACAAGCTTCATGGCATCACTCCAATGCTGTTATTTTTCATTAATATTATATTAACAATATTTTTACATTAAAAGTCGGCAATAGTCGCGTGTTTTTGTCTATTTAACGTATTTATTTTTACGAGGTAATTAATAGCGTTAGTCGTTTATTTCAGTGATGTTGAGGGAATTATTCATTGCAACACTGACTTTTTAACCGTTTCGGTATAAAGTCGCAGATAAAAATTAAGGTTAAAATGATTAATTCATTCTCAATAATGACACTATAATGTTGATAGGGTGCCCGATAAGGAGTGTTGAGCATCAATGTCAAACTACGCTTAATGGATAATAATATGCATAAAACAGCTGACCATTGGATCGAGCTGATTGCTAAAACTGAATTACCAGCGATCACCTCAACAGCAAAGATGCTCGATAAATTCTCTGAGGATGACGTTTCTTCGCTACCCAAGTTGAGTCATGCCATCTTACATGATCAGGCATTGTCTTCTTGTATCCTAAAAGTCGCCAATAGTGTGCAACGTATTGGCGTTAAAAAGGTGACCACAGTGTCACGTGCCAGTGTCGTTTTGGGGATCCATTCTGTTAAGAATATTTGCTTAACTTCCCGAATAGTAGACGGTCTGTTAAAAAGTAAAAATTTAACAGTGCCTGTTTATACGCGTTTAACTAGGCTCATGGCGAATTCATTTTATGCGGGATTATTGGCGAAAATGATGGTGCCCGATTATGCCGATGATACTCAAGAAGAAGTATACTTAGCCGCGATGATGTATCGTATTGGCGAAACTGCTTTTTGGAGCACTGGAAGCGAAGAAACAGAGGAATTGATTAAGGCTGCTAATTTACCGCCCGAACAATTTGAACAACAGTGTATAAAGACAATAGGTACGAGCTTTAACGAACTTAGCAAAGGTTTAGCAAAATCATGGAATTTAGGGGATTTGCTAGTGAAATCTTTGGATGACCCACAAAGTAGAACAGTTGAAATGCGGATCATCTATTATGCCGATAAGCTGAGTGGCTTTATAGAACAGCCCCCGCAATCGAGTGAAGAATTTAATACCTTGTTGGAACAAATTGCTGCGGTAATGAACATATCGGTGCGACGTTTAAAAGCGAATATTGAGCAAACACGAGAGCAAGCCATTAATCTGTTGCAATCCTATGGCGCGTTTGCCTTAAAAGATTTGATAAAACCTTTGCCTACTATTGGCGATTTTGGCCAACTACAAGGCGGGGGCGCGTCTGCTGGTATGAGCCAAGAAATGGCTTTGATCATGGCGGTTCAAGAACTGACTCGACTGACTAGTAAATCGAAAGACTTTAATGAATTTTTGCATATTACTTTGAAAAGCATAAGTGCTATTTTAGGATTTGAACGCAGTACTTTTTTAATGATCGCTGAAGGAAAAAAACATGTTAAGTCCCGATATTCTTTTGATAAATTAGGACGAGAAGAAGAATATTCAGCCGTTGTTCAAATTAGAGAAAGTGCGAATGTTATTGCTGATGTCATTGACAACAAACATGCGGTTTTAATCAATGATTATCATGAGGTGAAATGGCGTAATTTAGTGACTCGCGATATTGCTTCTATGATAGGAGAGGGCGCTATCTGCTTTGCACCAGTAAAAATAGGCCAAAAAGTTGTTGGTGTTATTAGTGCTCAGGTGTTTGGCAAGTCTCAAAGCATTACAGACGATAATTTTTCTCAATATTCTTTTCTTATTGAGCATTTAAATATGTGCTTAACCATGATCTCGCATCGCTAACTATACTCTCGGTTAATTCATGCTATTGGTATTGCGGATAAAGTTTGCTTTGACGACATTGTTGGAAAGGTTCAATTGCTAAGAAGTTTTTTTAAGGCTTTTTAACGCTTGTTGAGTGTTGATGAGTATTTTTTTGGCTTAACAGAGCTTCAAATTCATCTGCCGGAATCGGACGAGAAAACAAATAACCTTGAGCATAATCGCAGCCTATTTTTTGTAATAGTCTTTTTTGTTCTTCAGTTTCAATACCTTCGGCAATTACTTGAATATTAAGTTTTTTAGCCATGACTATAATGGCTTCACATAAGACCATATCTTGACTATCTAAAGACATATTTTGTACAAAACTTTTATCAATTTTTAAGTAATCGGTTTGAAAGCTTTTCAAATAGGAAAAAGATGAATAGCCAGTGCCAAAGTCATCGATTGATATTGAGATACCAGCATGGCGAAATTTCGCTAATTTATCTGCTACGTAGTTTTCTGATTCCATGAGTAAATTTTCGGTAATTTCTATCGCTATCGCTTCAGGCGATAATTTTGATTTTTGTAACCAAAATAACCATTGGCTTATGCTATTTTCACCATCTCTATATTGCACGGGGGAAGTGTTAATGCTTATCTGTAAGTTGCTACAGTATGTTTTTCGCCAATAACTAAGATGTTGTACTACTTGTTGAAATATCCAATTACTGATGTCGATAATCAGCCCGGTCTCTTCGGCAAGGGGAATAAAGTCAAATGGGCTAATCGCGCCTTTTTCTGGATGTTGCCAGCGAATAAGTGTTTCCGCTTTCGCTATCTCTCCGGTTTTAAGGTCTACTATGGGTTGAAAAACTAAGTGGAATTGTTTTTTCTCAATGGCGGTGCGTATATCTGCGATTAATTGAACGCGATTATGCGCATGCTCTCGCATAGACTCGGTAAAATAATGGTAGCCATTGCGTCCTTGTGCTTTAGCACCATACATGGCTTGATCGGCGTTTTTTAACAAACTATCTATGTCGCTTGCATCGTCGGGAAAAATGGTGATCCCCAAACTCGCGGAGCTGTGTACCACTTTCTGCATGAGTTGGTAGGGTTTAGATAACTTTTTTATTAGTTGTTCTGCGACAAGTTCTACGCCGTAAACATCATCAATATCTACAAGTATAATAACGAATTCGTCCCCACCTAAGCGAGCAACAATATCGTTTTCCCTAATGGCTAATTTCAGCCGCTTTGCGGTTTCGATTAATAATGCATCGCCAATATCGTGGCCTAATGTGTCGTTAACATCTTTGAAATGATCGAGATCGATAAAAATGACCGCCAATTTTTGTTGATGCCGATGGGCGTTATGGATCGCCATATTTAAATGTTCTCGCATCATACTGCGATTAGGGAGTTTGGTTAAACTATCGTAATTGGCTTGTCGCTTGATAATATCATTGGTTTGTTCGCGTTCTATGGCAATACTGGCTAAGTGAGCTGATTGTTCAATTAGCTTATAATCACTTGCTGAGGGTTTACAAACCTCATGGTGGTATATACCAAAAGTGCCTAATACTTGTGATTTTGAGTTGATAATCGGCTCAGACCAACAGGCAGCTAAACTGGCTTTATTGGTTAGGTCAGTAAATGCTGCCCAAAAAGGATGAGCCGCTATGTCTTCTATAACCACTCTTTCACCAATAAAAGCTGCTGTACCACATGAGCCAACGCCATAGTTTATTTCTAAACCTTTGATGGCTTGATTATAAAAATCGGGCAGACTAGGCCCTATTGCTTGCTCAAAATATTGTCCAGACTTGTCCAGTAATAAAATACTACATTTCATTTTTGGGTATTCTAACTCGACACTTTTAATGATTGATTCAAGGATATTGGTTAAAGGTTGAGAGTTAACTATCCGTTCTAAAGTTTCATTGCGGATACTATTGATGCGTTCATTTTCTTTTAATTGCTGAGCTACCTGCAATAATATTTTTTCGGACTCATACAACTGTGCTGTGGTTTTTCTTAACTCAGTTGCATTTATTGCTGACAAAACGATAGTGGCTAAATCAGTCAAGACTTTAATGTCTTTTTTACTAAATTTTCTCGGTTTAGTGTCGAGAATGCATAGAGTGCCAACATTATATTGACCTTTCACTGTTAACGGTATGCCAGCGTAAAATCTTACATGAGGCTCGCTAGAGACTAGTTCGATGTTATGTAGTGATGGCTCTAATAAAGTGTCTTCAACAATATAAGGCGCATATCCTAATATGGCGTGGTTGCATATTGAATCTGCTCGAGGCGTTTCTTTAATAGATGGTAATGTTGAAGACTTAAACCATTGGCGATCTGCATCAACCAGTGAAACAAATGCGCAATCAACATCAAACACTGCTGCAGCAATACGAGTGATGCGATCAAACCTTTCATCTGGCGGAGTATCAAGAATATCTAATGATCGCAGAGTCGCGAGTCGTTCAATTTCATTGTCGGGGACTGGGTATTTTTGCAATGGCGGTCTCCCTTAGCAGTTTAATTTATTATTATTTGTTAACATAACTTAGCATACAAAGAGGAAAATTAATGACTATTCATTAATCATAGACGTTAACTATCGATATAAGTATTAGCACATTAAGCAATCACTTGATATTTATATTATTAACAGTATTTCTTTTGATATGTAAGTAGGTCTCTCTTTACTTGAGGCGCTAATAAGTAGAGCCCACAAATATTGGCGATAGCCATGGAAAAAAACATTGAATCAGAAATAGCAATCACGGCATCAAGGCTAACAGATGCACCAATAGCAGTGCACAAACAAAAAACGAACTTATAGGTTAATTCCAACTTTTTGCCGTTACCGACCAGAAATCCCCATGCGATGGAGCCATAATAGGCCCAAGATATCATCGTGGAAATGGCAAAAAGTAAAACGGCAACGCTTAACAAATATGGAAACCACCAGATAACACTGGCAAAGGCTCGTGACGTTAATGCGACACCATCTATGCCATCTACTGTACTGTAGGCACCGGTGATCACTATTACCAATGCAGTTATTGTGCAGATCACTACAGTATCAATGAAAGGCTCTAATAGCGCGACATAGCCCTCGCGGATAGGTTCTTTGGTTGACGCGGTTGCATGAGCGATAGATGCGGCTCCTACGCCAGCTTCGCTTGAGAATGTTGCCCGTTTAAATCCTTGGATCATCACCCCAATAATACCGCCAGTCACGCCTTCAACATTAAAAGCACCATTAAAAATTAAGGTAAACGCGTGAGGGATTTCATTATAATTCACCAACACAATAAACAATGCTGCGCTTACGTATATGCCGGCCATTAGCGGCACTATTTTTTCGGTCACTTTCGCAATGCTGCGTATACCACCAATAATGATAGCGCCAATAAGTGCGGCAAGTATTGAGCCGAATAGCCAGCCTTTGTCCACCCAGAAGCTATCGGAACCGCCCATAGCGATGACAAATTGTTGGTACGCTTGATTAGATTGCAACATGTTACTACCGCATAAAGAGGCAGTGACACAACAAATAGCGAAAAATACCGCAAGACTCTTTCCTAATTTTTTATAGCCTAAAGCGGCGAGACCGTCTTTTAGATAATACATAGGACCACCCAACACTTTGCCTTGATGTGTGATGTGGCGATATTTAACCCCGAGCGTACATTCTAAAAACTTGGTCGACATGCCCATGAAGCCAGCGACCATCATCCAAAAAGTAGCCCCAGGACCGCCAATGGAAACAGCGATAGCAACTCCTGCTATGTTACCTAAACCAACGGTGCCGGAAAGTGCAGTAGTCAGTGCTTGAAAGTGGCTAACTTCACCGGGATCATTAGGATCAAAAAAATCCCCTTTGATCACTTTGATTGAATGCCCAAACCCTTTGATGTTGATGAACTTAAAATAGCAAGTGAACGCAATGGCGGCGATAACTAACCAGATAACAATGAGTGGTACATAGGTGTCTGCTACGGGGATGGAATAAAAAATAATTTCAACAAACAGGTTAGCTACCGGGGTCAATATTTGGTTAATGCTATTATCGATGCTGGCGTGAGATTGATGTGAATACATAAGTGAAGATAATGCTAATAATCGCCAGGTCATAAAGTGTCTCTTCTGCTATATCGTTATGAATACTCTAGTAGCACTTAGGTTAACAGATATTTTTAAAGGATAGTGATTGATTGTATGATTAATGATCATAGTGTTAGTCCTCTTTATTTCACTTAGTAGGTAAACGGGTAGTCGTTATCGGCGTTGACCATGGACTAATAAGTGCAATTTCTATTGTTAGTCTATGAAAGGATTGTAAAAATAACTCGTGATTTTGAGGAGGGGGTTGTTCAAATTACCGTTGTCAGTTAAACAATGCAATTGACACATGCCATTATCGTCGTAATGTTGCAATAAAGCGCGTAAAGGCTATGTCTGAAGATGGGCCAACACTATTTTTCTTGATAAATGGCGAAGCTATTTTTGCCGAGTTTTTTAACGTCATACATAGCGCGATCGGCTTTATCTACTAGCTCAGCGCCATTGAATCCGTTTTGTGGTGATAGTGCGATGCCAATGCTGGCACTAATGGTTAGCTTGTTATCTTGATATTCAAAAGGTTTGTTAAGGGCGTTAACCAGTTTTTCAGCGACTTTGTTCACTATTTTCGGGTCTTTAATATTGGTTAGTACTGCAATAAATTCATCGCCACCAATACGAGCAACGGTGTCAGTACTGCGCAATATTTCAACCATACGAATACTGGCTGCTTTAAGAATAGCATCACCCGCAGCATGCCCATAAAGGTCATTAATTTTTTTGAAACCGTCCAAATCAATAAACATCACCGCCATGGTTAATCCGTGGCGCTGCGCGGCAAGTATTGCTTGCTCTAAACGGTCTTTTCCTAATCTGAGCGATGGTAATCCCGTCAGTTCGTCGTAATTGGCAAGAAACTTAATTTTCTCTTGTGCCGCTTTTTGTTCGGTAACATCTTCTTGTAAGGCGATGATTTGCAGGAGGTTACCATGATCAGACATCACCGGAAAAACCTTAGTACGTGCCCAATACAAACTGTTGTCTTTTTTATGATTAAGCAGTTCACCATGCCATTGTTGGCCTTTTATCAAAGCGGCTTGAATATCATCATAAGCTGATTGAGCTATATCCTTCGATAACAACATTTTCGGTTTTTTACCCAGCACTTCCTCCTGTTGGTAACCTGACATCTCGCAAAATTGTTTATTGGTATATTCAATTACACCGTTATTATCGGTGATCAGAACGGCATTTGGAGTGTTCTCTACCACGAGGCTGAACTTGTGTAATTGTTCTTGTTGTTTCGCTTGCTTAACTTGAGATTTAATCAGTTGTCTGAGTATTGCAAAGGTTAACGCCAGCGCTAACAGGCTGTATAGGATGCTAAAAATAAGGATATTTTTTGACTGCTTGGCTCGTTGAACAAGGTTGTTCTGCAAAAGGTTAACGATTTGGTCTTCAACGACCTTGAATTGATTAATGCGCGAGCTTGCCTGATCAAACCATTGCATACTGTCACCGGCAAAGTTATTTTTATCTGTGCTGTTGATAATTGTATGACGTGTTTTCAACATATTGTTAATGTCGTGGTGTTCCATGGACAGGTTAAAAAATTTTCGTAAAGGCTGCGAGGCTAACTTACTGAATGTGGTTAGATATTCACTTTGCAGTGCGATAAGACTAATATATTGGTTTCGATCTGTACGACTAAAGGATTTTTTATTCAATACTTTTGCCACTAATGCCCGTTCAAGTCCCGCCAATTCTTTAGCTTGAATAAGGTGGTAATATACTTCTAATAAATTAATGATTTCTTCTTCATTTGCTTCTTTAATACTCGGCAAAATAATATCGATAAGGTGACGATTGAGGCTAGAATAAAAACGGACTTGTTGCCCCTCTGTCATGCTTTTTCGATCTATTTGTTGTCGGTAATTATCAAGTCTATCGAGCTTTTGGTGAATTTTTTGTAACAGCACTTCAATATCACTATTGTAGGTAACGACTAGATTGCCCTGCAATAATGCCTGATGTTTTGTGATGAGCTTATCGGTTGTTTGGCGCTGAATGACCAGACGTTCTGCAAAGTTATCTTCTGGAGCTGAGTAGCTCGCCAAACTTAATTCACGCTCTTTTTGTAATTCGTGGAGCAAGTTGTTATTGATAATATTTAGTTCTATCAATGAATTGATTTTTTTAGTGCCGATTTGGGTTTTAATGTTTTCCAAAATCACATAAGAGGCAAATAACACCAGTCCGATCACGGCAGGAGCAATAAGAAAGAGCAATTTACTGTTGAAAATATTTGCTTTTAACACCTCCGCTTTGCTCATTGATTGTTTTCGCCTTAGTTATCGTGTGATGCGCTAATATAGAACTTATTTATGCTTATTATAGCCGTTACTTTATTTTTTTAAAATCAAAGAGATAAAAGTTCAAGTAAGGTATTTATCTGTAGAAAGTATAAACCGGCAATATTCTTAAATAGAACCTAGTTTATATTGGCTGTTTTATTAGTGCCTTTTCATTATGCATAATTGGTTTATGTAATGAGAAAAGTGCAGTTCCTTCATATTTGTCAACTATTTGCTGATAAATGCCGTTTTGTTTGATAAGCGCCAAACCTTGATTTATCTTTTCAAGTTTTGCATGGCAGTTGGGATAGGTCCTAGCGCAGATAGCATGTAGTTCATAGGACTCTACTGGTTTATCGCGATAAAACGTAAATTGCTTCTGAGTTGGCGCTGGAAAATGTTCTGTTAGTATTTTTTGGGCAACCAAAGGATTAATAATAACCACGTCTATTCTGCTGGTTAAAATCATTTGCAGGATTTGTGCGCTGGTATTAACTTGAATAATGTTTAGCTCGTGCCAAATAGGCTGAAGCGTTTCAGGGATACCGAAACCGATGACGTGCCCAATTTTGTAATTTTTTAAATCTTGAGGTTGCGAGTACTTAAAAGTTGCGTCTTTGCGTATCAAAAATAAATCAGAGCTTTTATAAAGTGGCGCCGAATACTCCCACTTACGCGCCCGCGCTTTACCATAGCTCCAGCCATATGATATAGCATGACGTTGATTGACCATTAGCTCCACACGCTTCCAAGGATAATAGTTAATTGTTGTTGACTCTTGAACTTCAGCTAAGGATGCTTTTATTATTTCTGTTAATATTCCACTATCCGTTTTACTGTCTATAAACGGCTCCCAATCCCCCGCAATTAAATTGATAGCGAGTACTTTAGGACAAATAAAGCAGAGTAATACTAATAATCGCAGCATGTTGAGCATCTATGGTCGTGATCAAAAATCAGAAATAATAACATATCACCGCCTCTTCTATTAATCTGTCTATGATAAGTTTTTCAATAAGTGCCTAGCCTCTAGCATTAAAGATACTAGCACAATGATTTGGTTTATTTATTGTTGATTGAAAATAGACTTAATGTTGAAGACTACTATTAAAAATAGCCATGATTTTGCTTCATAACAAATTTTTAGGGGATTTCCAGCCGTAAATGTGCTCTTTAATATGACTGCCACAAGGAGCTAACCAAGTCGCTTCTGTTTGTTTTTCAGCTCCCAGCGATTGGTAAAAAGCAATGGCGGATGTATTACCAGCTAGCACTTCTAGGTATACACCCAAAGTTGAATATTTTTGTTCAAGCCATAACGCAGAGTTTTTTATCAGCGTCGTACCAATACCTTGCTCTTTGTAGTTTTTATCGACATGTAAATTGTCAATGATACTGCCATATATTTCATCGTTATTGGCAATCACACAGATAAAGCCACACAGCTTATTGTCTTGCTCCGCCAGCAGAATATGTTGCGTTGGTGAATGCGAGGTTAAGCGTTGCTTCCATATTTTCTGTTTGTCTTGGAGAAGTCTATTTTCAAGGTAATCAATTGCCATCATACCTTGATAGTTTTCTTGCCAACTTGTGGTGTGTAACTTGGCGATATTTTGATAATCTGATGGCTGAGCAATTCTATAAATCATATCATTAGATACCAACTACTTTACTGCGTCTTTCTAACAAAACTGAATCTCGCCATACGCCATTCATTTGGCCTACTTTTTCACGTGTCCCCAGCTCACGAAAGCCATGCTTTAGATGCAGTGCGATACTGCTTTTATTTTCAGGAAAAATAGCAGCTTGAATGGTCCAAATATCATGCTGTTCAGAACAAGCGACTAGCGCAGACATCAGTTGGTGACCAACGCCTTTTCCTTGAGCAGCAGCTGAAATGTAAATACTTACTTCGCACACGCCACGGTAAACATATCTATTTGACGTTGGAGATAATGCCGCCCAGCCTAAAATAGTGTTATTTTCAGTAGCAACTAAACGACAGCTGTTAAGCATGGAACCGTTCCATTCAGACCAGCTTTTAGCCGTTTGTTGAAAAGTTGCATTGCCTGTATCTATACCTTGTTGATAGATATCTTTGACCTGCTCAAAATCGGCTTTTTTAAAGGGACGTATGTGCAATTTTGTTGTCCTATGTCTGTAAATGGTTGCTAACCTTCTAGAGGTTTTTTGTCATAAATGTGCTGTTGGGGTCTTCTGAGTAATGGGCAAATGGTGCACAGTACTCAAAACCAAACTTTTCATACATGTTCCGAGCAGGACTAAACGCGGCCATAGTGCCAGTTTCTAAACTGACCTTAGTGTAATTGTGCTTTTTAGCTTCGTTTAAAATATGCGTTAAAAGTTTGGCGGCAACTCCTTTTCTTAAAAAGTTTCGGGCAGTTCGCATCGATTTTAGTTCGCCGTGGTGTTTATCAAGTTGCTTTAGTGCGCCACAACCGGCGAGCTCACCGTTAATCCAAGCACTCCAAAAAGTGACATCTTGTGATTGTAATGCACTAAGGTCCATAGCATGAATACTTTCAGGGGGAGAGTGCTTGTGCATGTCTTGGTGGTGTTCTGTAAGTAACTTGGCGACTTCGGGACCGGTTAAGTCATCAATAATTATATCCATGAGTCTATTATTTTTTTGCATAGGTTAACGGGAATTGAGCCGCTTAATTTATCTCAAAAATAGCGGCAATGTAATAGGGGAATGTGTATTTAAATGTTACCGCTTTATTTGCTATTTTGGCGTGAGTATCTAAATGTTTATGGGCGTAGTATAATTATTGTTCTTACGTAGCGAATTTTTTAATTTTGGCTTGTTGCGTGTCACTTACACGACGAGTTTTATTATGGCTACATTTCGCGTTTGCTATCAAACTATTGAGTTTGATGATCAAGATATTCATCTACGTACTCTTAAAGACAATAATCAATTTTACGATCCTTTAGGTGAAGCTGAGGCATTGGGCATTTCATCTGCACAATGGTCTTTGTTTGGTATCGCGTGGGATTCAGGTAAAGTGCTTGCGCATGAAATGAACCAGTTTGATTTTAAAGGTAAACGCATTCTCGAAGTTGGTTGTGGTGTTGGGTTAGCTAGCGTGCTGTTAAATTCGTTAGAAGCCGATATTACCGCAACAGACTATCACCCAGAAGCGGGCAGCTTTTTAGCTGAAAATGTTAAGCTAAACAATGGTAAAAAAATTCCTTTTTTACGCACTGACTGGGCCGATTTAAGCAACGGCCTTGGACTGTTTGATGTTATTATTGGCAGCGATTTGTTGTACGAACGAGAACACATTGCATTACTGTCTGACTTTATACAGCGACATGCTAAGGCTAATTGCGAAGTGATTCTCGTCGATCCTGGCCGTGGCAATCACGCCACGTTTAGTAAAATAATGGTTAAACTGGGATATCAACATGATCAATACCAACCTGATTGCAGTCACTTTTTGCTCAATACTTTTAAAGGGCAAGTATTACGTTATGTGCGCAGTTAATCAGTCATTTTTTAAAGTTAATGACTGTATAAACATAGATTAAGTTATTTTCTTTAAAGAGTATGCTTTTAGGTTTTGTGTTGATATCAGGTAAAACTATCGCCGGCACTGTTCGTAGTATATTAATATAAATTTTATTCCAAACGTCTCCTACTGTGTCTATACCGACTATTTCACAGGCCAGTTGCTTGCAGGTTACCTGAAGCAAATTAAATCCACTGCTGGCAGAATGTCGCGTAATGGCATGACGAAGATCGAGTTCCATATTATACGCCCAGATTTCATCGTCACTCATTGACTGTTTTAGGGTGTTGTTATTGATAAAATTATTGTCTTTGAGTATTTCTGGCAACATAAATTCCGCTAACATTGTTGGAATATTGTCGGTGATGGTTTGTTTTAATTTTTCAGTGTGAACTTTTGACCAATTAGCCAATGTCTGTTGGTCGGCTTGAACGATAGCTCCCCTAGGTAATGACGTTTTTTTCTCTATGTTAGCGCTGTTTTTGTGTTGACGATTTTGCGTTAATACAGTCGCTGATAGAGCACTGTCGCTTGCAGACAGGCTCGAAGCAGAGTTTAGGTATAGGGGAATAGTATAAGCCATTGCAATACCAATTATTAATATGGTTAGCAGCGTTAAAATTTTTTTCATATACGTCTTTGTTGTCTATCTATTGTTCCCAGTGGTGGTGTTTAACCTTTTATCAACTTAAGAAAAACATTAAATTAGAGACTATTAAGTAGCATTAACTCACTTGGGTGAGGCTGCAAGTAATATGAATCTAAAATATATTGCTGTGGATGATGCATAAAGTGGTGTTTTAGTAGTGTAATAGGCACGATCAGCGGCAGAAAACCTAAGCGATATTGCTCCATGGTGTCTGACAGTTCTTGCTTGTCAGAGCTACTTAAATAGTTTTTTAAATAGCCTTGAATATGCATTAAAGTATTCACGTGATTTTTGCGTGTTGCTCTTATTTTTAACAAGGTCATCATATCTGTAAGATAAAGTTCACACAGTTCTGAGAGATTGAGCTTAGTATTATCGGCAAGCAGTTTTCCTAATGCTCTGGCTTTGTTTTGATTATGGCTCATAAAAATATATTTATGCTGAGCATGAAATTCAGTGATATTTTTCCATTGTGGTTTTGACTGCATTAATTGTTGCCAGCGATAATAAATAAAGACACGCTGGATAAAATTTTCCCGTAAAATAGCATCACCCAAGCGTCCCTCTTCTTCAACAGGGAGGTGCGGAAAGTTTTCCATTAAACGTTTAGCGTATAATCCTGAACCATTTCTTTCTGGCATATCTTTCTTATATACGCGTACCCGTTCCATGCCACAGCTTGGGGAGTCTTTCTTTAAGATATACCCGGATAGATCTGTGTGCCAGTGACGTTGGTCTTCAGCAGATTGATAGAGTTTTTCGGTAACATCTAAGTCTTCATCTTTATTGCCGATACAACGCAATTCATCATTTCTAATGACAAGCCTAATGGTTTGTCTGGGAACCCCTAAGCCAATGCTCATTTCTGGGCAAAACGGAGTGAAGTCAAAATATTGTGCTAAGACATTATTGATATAAGAATTTTTTTTGTGGCCTCCATCAAATCTGACTTTTTCACCTAGTAGGCAGCTGCTTATACCTATTTTAATTTTTGCTGGTGTTGTGATCATAATATCCATTCTTCATAGAGTTAACTCAGTTTCTAGTAGTTAACTTATCCTGAATATTGTCACTTGGCAAAATATAGTTTCAACCTGGAAGACATAATGACAGCCGGTGTTATTACTTATGAATAAATTTACTTTAAGCGAAATGTTCAACGATAACTCGACAGCTCTAGCCTTTAGATAGGTTGCCCCTAACAGTCCTAATTCTGAGGGAGGGGCCCGTCATATTTCACTTATTTGGTGATATTGAAAAGTAAAATATGACGTTAAAGCTTCTATTAAACAAGTTTAGCAGTGAGGTTAAGCCGCATTTTCTTCAAGCACTAACTCTTCCGTTGATGCGACAGGCGTTCTGATCAAGTAATCGAATGCGCCTAAAGCTGCGGTTGCGCCACTGCCCATGGCGATAATAATTTGCTTGTAAGGACTGTTAGTCACATCGCCAGCCGCATAAATACCAGGAGCATTCGTTTCACCGGATGAATTAATGATCACTTCGTCACGTTGGTTAAGCGCAATAGTGTCTTTAATAAAATGAGTATTGGGTACTAAACCAATTTGTACAAAGATCCCTGCAACAGACAGTTGTATTGTTTTGTCAGTTAATCGACACGTATAGTTTAAGCCCGTTACTTTTTGTCCGTCACCAAGAACTTCCGTGGTTAACGCACTGGTGATAATAGTGATGTTATTCAATGACGCTGCTTTTTTCTGCAAAACATCGTCTGCACGTAGGCTCTGGTCAAATTCAAGCACAGTAACATGCTCGACAATGCCGGCGAGATCAATCGCTGCTTCAATACCTGAGTTACCACCACCGATCACTGCCACAGATTTACCTTTGAATAAGGGTCCATCGCAATGCGGACAATAAGCAACACCTTTACCTCGATACGTTTGCTCGCCAGGTACATTCATCTCTCGCCATTTTGCCCCTGTTGCCAATAATATTGCCCGGCTAAGCAATGTCGCTCCATTTTCCAGTTCTACTTTTATCAGCCCGCCTTTGTCGGCACTGGGGACTACTTTACTGGCTTTTAGCTCAGTCATTACATCGACATTATATTCTTTAACGTGTTCTTCTAGGCTGGCGACGAGTTTTGGCCCTTCGGTTGCTTTAACCGAAATGAAATTTTCGATAGCCATAGTATCTTGAACTTGACCACCAAAGCGCTCGGCGACAATACCGGTACGAATGCCTTTTCGGGCGCTATATATGGCCGCTGAAGCTCCCGCTGGTCCACCACCGACAACGAGTAAATCATAGGGATCTTTATTATTGAGTTCGGCTTTTTGCTTAACGCTAGCGTTTTTGTCTAGTTTGGCTAATATCGCCGCTAATGTTATGCGTCCTTGTGCGAAAGGTTTACCGTTCAAATATACCGAAGGTACGGCCATAATATTGCGTTCGGTAACTTCTTGCTCAAATAACGCGCCATCAATCATAGTGTGGGTTATTTGCGGATTAATTGCGCTCAGCATATTTAACGCTTGTACCACCTCCGGACAGTTTTGGCAGCTCAACGAAATGTAGCTTTCAAAGGTAAAGTCGCCCTCAAGGTCATGTATTTGTTCTATGACTTCTGGTGCTAGTTTTATTGGGTGATCGCCACTGTGTAACAAGGCGAGTACCAGAGAAGTAAACTCATGTCCCATAGGCAAGCCAGCAAAACGTATTTCGGTATTATTTTTCGGGGAATGTACCAAAAGAGATGGGCGTCGCTCATTATCGTTGGGACGATCCACTATATGGATCAGCGGTGATAAAGACGCTATTTGTTCTGCAAGTGCTTTTAGCTCCGCTGATTTAGGACTGTTATCTAAAAAAACAGCGAGTTCAATATCAGATTGCAAGTTTTGTAAGTAGTTGTTTAATTCAGATTTTAACTGTTCGTTTAACATAATGTTGGTGTCCTAAATATTACCGTGGAGAAACGCATACCTTGATGTTTTTCGTGACATGCAAGGTATGCACTTAGGG
>JBFONV010000005.1:0-481598 GCA_040779335.1 Colwelliaceae bacterium 6471 | reverse complement strand
TAGCGACAATAGCGCTGTGGTACCACCTGATCCCATGCCGAACTCAGAAGTGAAACGCAGTAGCGCCGATGGTAGTGTGGGAGTTCCCATGTGAGAGTAGGACATTGCTAGACTCCTATTTTAAGCCCAGCTTTACGGCTGGGCTTTCCCTTTTGGAGGGGTTCCCGAGTGGCCAAAGGGATCAGACTGTAAATCTGACGGCTCCGCCTTCGGTGGTTCGAATCCACCTCCCTCCACCATTATTAAAAGCCTAGTATTATGTACTAGGCTTTTTTGGTTTAAGTACTATCATAGTATTAGTGCAATTCAATCGCACTTCGCTATTTTTAAGTCTTTGCTTTGTCATTTATAAAGCATACGTTTAACTCTATCAGAGACATCTATCATATGAGCTTTAATTCTTTAGGCCTTTCCGCACCCATAGTCGCTGCCGTTGTTGAAAAGGGGTATGACACGCCATCACCGATTCAAATGCAGGCCATACCCGCCGTTTTGTCGGGCAAAGATATCATGGCCGCCGCGCAGACAGGAACTGGTAAAACAGCGGGTTTTACCTTGCCGATATTGGAATTATTAGCAAAAGGTCAAAAAGCACATAGTAACCATACTCGTACCCTTATTTTAACACCGACGAGAGAGTTGGCTGCCCAGATCGCTGAAAATGTTGAGACCTATAGTAAAAATTTAGCGCTAACATCAACGGTAGTTTTTGGAGGGGTCAAGATCAACCCTCAAATGTTGCGGTTGAGAAAGGGAGTTGATATTTTAATTGCGACCCCAGGTCGTTTATTGGATTTATATAATCAAAACGCGATTAAATTTTCTGAGTTAGAAATATTAGTGTTAGATGAAGCGGATCGCATGTTAGACATGGGATTTTTGCGTGATATTAAAAAAATATTAGCGTTATTACCTAAGAAGCGTCAAAACCTATTATTTTCGGCAACTTTTTCTGAAGAAATACGCGAGCTTGCCAAGGGACTAGTGAACAATCCCGTTGAAATTTCTGTGACTCCTCGCAATACGGCCGCAGAATCTGTTGAACAATTTGTCTACCCTGTCGATAAAAAGAAAAAAGCGCCGTTATTGATAAAACTTATTAAAGATAATAACTGGCAGCAAGTTTTAGTTTTCATGAAAACTAAACATGGTGCGAATAAGTTAACAAAGCAATTAGAAGCTGATGGTATTAATGCCGCAGCGATTCATGGTAATAAAAGCCAAGGTGCACGAACAAAGGCTTTAGCAAATTTTAAAGGCGGAAACGTCAACGTACTTGTGGCTACAGACATTGCTGCTCGTGGTATTGATATTGATCAGTTACCGCAAGTTATTAACTTTGAACTGCCAAATGTTCCAGAAGATTATGTTCATAGGATCGGACGTACGGGTAGGGCTGGAGCGTCTGGCTGTGCAATATCGCTAGTGTGTGCTGATGATATTGACCTACTAAATGACATTCAACATGTTATCCAAAAGCATATACCGCGTGAAATTATATCCGGATTTGAACCGATAAACGCTTTACCTGAATCGAGAGTGTTAAGAGCATTAAAACCAAAAAAACCGAAGAAACCTAAACCAGCAAAAGTTGAACATAGTGATGGGCAACGATCAGGTGATGTCGCTCGTGGCCATAAACCTACAGGCAAAAACAGACGACATGCTGGAGGTCAAAATTCATCAGCCAATAAGCCTAATCAAACTGGTAACCGTCGCCGCATTAATAAAGCAGTTGCAACTAAGGCTCAATAATTTCTATTTGGTATTATTTGCTAATAATCGGTCTAGGTTATTAGCAAATGCCTGCCTATCACTTTGGCTTATTGCCGGAGCTCCACCAGTTTCTACACCACTAGAGCGAAGAGTATCCATAAAATCACGCACATTAAGTCTTTGCCTAATATTTTCGACCGTATAAAGCTCTCCTCGTGGGTTAAGCGCTAAACAGCCTTTTTCCACAATTTCAGCTGCCAACGGAATATCAGCGGTAATAACTAAGTCTTCAGGACTTGCCCGTTTTACAATTTCGTTATCGGCAACATCAAAACCAGCACCTACGCAGACAAAGTTAATAAATTTAGACGGTGGAATTTTCATAAAATGATTCGCTACAAGTGTTGTCATAGTTTTAGTTCGATCAGCTGCTCTAAACAAAATTTCTTTTATAACAACCGGACAAGCATCCGCATCAACCCAAATTTGCATTCATTATTCCTAATTTAAAAATGTTTATTCTACCCACGACATAAAGTGTGGAGTCTTTTAACAGACTAACTGTTATGCATAAAATAATACAATTAATATCAGCACAAATGCACATGAAATTAATGTCGTTGGCAAAGGCTGAGCTAGCGGTATAGTGTTACCGAGTAGATATGTGACAACGGGGCATAGCTCATATGTATTTCTATTTTCAGGCATTTACTCATTTAGCTTTCATGGTGCAAACGGAGCTTTACCCTTTAGGCAATATGTTGTTTTTCATGGAATAAGGCTATGCTTATTAAGGAAATAGCGTCACTATAGTAATAGTTAAAGCATTAGAATTTAAACTGCCTTGCACCTTATTAAAAACAGCATTGTTAATTGAATGAGAAAGAAGAATGAATAAACCACAACGCGACATTACCCTGCGATTTTTGGCTGAGCCTCAAGATGTAAATTTTGGTGGAAAAGTACATGGTGGGGCAGTCATGAAATGGATTGATTTAGCGGCCTATGCCTGTGCCGCTGGTTGGAGTGGCCGTTATTGTGTCACCGCATACGCTGGAGGGATCCGGTTTGTAGCACCTATTCATGTCGGCAGCTTAGTTGAAGTGGAAGCAAAAGTTATATATACCGGAAACTCTTCTATGCATATAGCGTTGGAAGTTACTGCTTGCGATCCTAAATCGTTAAATCGCCGCTTAACAACACACTGCATTGTTATCATGGTCGCGGTGGATGAAACCGGGCAAAAAATTAGCATTCCTGAGTGGATACCGGAAACAGAAGAAGACATTAAACAACATCAAACGGCGATAAAGTTAATGGAAATGCGCAAACAAATCGGTGAAGAAATGCAGATATTTGTCGAATAAACGCGTAAAATCACCGTCATTATTTTTTCAAATCTTTATAGATAAGCACCTTATATGTCCAAGGCCATTGCCCCAGAGTTATTTAATACCGTCATTAATTGCGATGCGGAAAAGCGCTTTCAATATTTACTTAATGAAGTTGTGCAAAATCTTGAATTGTGGATTTTAACCGATGATATTGGCTGCGTAATGCTCAACACAGAAGATGATGATTGTGTGCCTGTTTGGCCAAATAAAGAATTTGCGCAAGCATGGGCAACTGACGAATGGAGTGAATGTAAACCAGAAGCTATCTCACTTAATAAATGGTACAGCCGCTGGACGCAGGGTTTACAAGACGATGAAATTGCGATTGTTATCTTTCCAAATCAAGCTGAAGAGGGCATTGTTGTCTATCCCGAAGAGCTGGAAACAGAATTAAAAAAAATAACTGCTAAAAGCGCTCGTTCATGATGAATTTTGCCTCGTTATCGCTCGATCCTAGCTTAGTTTCTGCGGTGACAGAATTGGGCTATCAACAAGCAACACCAATTCAAGCGCAAACTATCCCTGTTATTTTAACGAACAAAGATATTATGGCTGGTGCGCAAACAGGCACAGGTAAAACGGCTGCTTTTGCCTTACCTATTTTACAGCTTTTGTTAGCCCAACCAGACAGACAAGGTCAACTGCGTGCTTTAGTGTTGGCCCCCACTCGAGAGCTTGCTCAACAGGTATTTAAGAGTTTTAGCCAATATGGTCAACATACACCGTTGAAAACCGCGTTAGCTTACGGTGGTGTCAGTATTAATCCTCAAATTGATGCGATAAAAAATGGTGCCGATATTTTGGTCGCGACACCAGGGCGTTTACTCGATCATCTTATCAAAGGTTCAGTAACGCTAACCCATTTACAATGCTTAGTGTTTGATGAAGCTGATCGCATGTTAGATCTAGGCTTTAAAGATGAAATCGACAATATTTTAAAGCGGGCTCCCAAAAAGCGTCAAACATTACTCTTTTCGGCAACCTTTGACGATGCGATTTTTAAGCTGAGCAAAACCTTGCTTAATGATCCTGAATTAATTGAAGTCAGCGAACGCAATACTGCAGCGGCTCAGGTAGAGCAAATTGTCTATACCGTTGATGCGGATCGTAAACGCGAATTAATTTCACACTTGATTGGCGCAAAAAATTGGCAACGAGTGCTGATTTTTACGCGCACTAAACAAGCCGCAGACGCGCTTGCTAAGGAAATGTGTAAAGACGGCATTAAAACCCAAGCTATTCATGGCGATAAATCCCAAGGCGCGAGAGAAAAAGCGCTCGCTGAATTTAAGGAAGGAAAAACCCGAGCTCTAGTGGCAACAGATGTAGCGGCTAGAGGGATTGATATTATCGATCTTCACTATGTGATTAACTACGAATTACCGTATGTGGCCGAAGACTATATTCATCGCGTTGGCCGTACCGGACGTGCAGGGAATTCAGGTACTGCGATATCATTGATGAGCCCGAGTGAAGAATGGTTGCTTGAGGCGGTAGAAAAAGTACTAGACAGCCGTTTATTACAACAATGGCTGCCTGGTTATGAGCCCGACTTAACAAAGCAAGTGAACGCGAAACGCAGCAGCAAAGGATCGAGTAAGCAGCACGCGAGAAAAAAGGCATTAGGTAACGAAAGGAAACGAACCAGAAATAAAAAGTAAGTGTCACCAATACGGCGATACTTTAAAAGTTCAGCTCTACTATTTCTTAGCTAAACTAGCGAAGATGAGGTTACTCATCTTCCACAGCGACCCCAAAATAAATTACTCGTTTGCCGCTAATATTACTTCCCTGAAAAAACGTATAGTGCCAAGATAATCGTCAATTTTTATGTGTTCATTTATGCCATGCATTTGTTTTAGGGTTTCAGGTTTAAAGCGATTAAAGGCAAAGCGATAAATATTTTCACTTAGGCCGCTATAGTGTTTGGCATCTGTACCACCAACAACAAGGTATGGTGTAACTATCATACTCTCATCTTGGGTCACCCGGTAAATACTCTGCTTTAGTTGCGCAAAGCTAGTATGGTCAGCGTTTGATACTGCTGAAGGTTCATTACCAAAGCCAGGTAATGGTTGGATATTTATATTGGTGTTATTGACTACTGCAGTAACATACTGAATCACCGAATCAATGGTTTCGCCTGGCATTATTCTAAAGTTAATGATCGCTGAAGCCTCACTGGGAAGGATATTGTCTTTACTTGAACCTTTAGCCATCGTTGCTGCGGTGGTGGTGCGAATAGTGGCGTTGGTGGTTTGGCTTGAACTTAATATTTTTTCAATGATGGGTTCGGTTAACCACATGTTGGCGAATACCGCCTTTTTGACTGGGTCCATAGCGGGACCAATTTTATTAAAAAGCTGTTTAGAATAGGCCAAGTTTGCTGGAAATGGATTGTTTTCTAAATTAACAATTGCTTGCGATATTTCACCTAATGCCGTGTGTTTAGGCGGCATAGATGAATGTCCGCCAGTCGCATTGGCGGTAAGCTTTAAACTGACATAGCCTTTTTCGGCAATACCGATTAAGGCTATTGGGGATTCGACACCAGGGATAACGCCATCACTGACAATTGAGCCGCCTTCATCAAGAATAAATTCAAAAGCGAGGTTTTGAGCGTTGAACTTTTTAGCGATTTGTTTAGCGCCGTGCTCTCCGCCTAGTTCTTCATCATGGCCAAAAGCGAGATAAATACTGCGTTTAGGTTGATACCCTTGCGCAAGCAAGTTTTCTACCGCTTCCATGATGCCCAAAACACCTGATTTAATATCAATGGCACCGCGACCCCAGATAATGCCGTCGGAAATTTCACCCGCGAAAGCAGGATGAGTCCACTGCTCCTTGGTTTCTTGATCTACAGGAACAACATCTTGATGACTCATTAACAATATTGGCTTTAACGTATTATCCGTGCCCTGCCACTTGTACAGCAGACTCAATGAATTGATTTTTTCTCTTGATAATTCCTGATGCAATAAAGGGAAGCTTTCTTCTAAGAAGTGATGAAATTTCAGGAAGCTCTCGGGGTTTCTCTGTGAAGGCTCCGCGTATGAAATGGTTTGGTGTTGAATTGCTTGAGATAAACGAGTGCTGACAGTGGTTTCATCTATGGGCGCGTTATTGAGTAACGGCGTTAGTTCTATTGGTTCGCGAGTAAAGGACAAAGTATTAACTAGTATTACGCCAAACAGTAAGGTTAACGGTACCAGCATCCATTTGATTAACTTCATTTTATTATCCATTTAATATCACGTTATATTGTTTTCAGCGTTAGGCCAATGCATAGATATTTTTGCTCCGCCTTTTTTATCATTAGTGACTTGTAGCTGTCCACCATGGTTTCTTGCAATTTCGGCACACAAAGATAAACCGATGCCAGAGCCATGTTGTTTAGTGGTATAAAAAGGGGTTAGTACATTATCTAAATTCGCAAAGCCCGGGCCATTATCGCTAACCTCAATAACTTGAAGTTGTTGCTGGTGGTATGCTTTCACTACTATTTCACTTTTGTCTAACGCACGTGCTTCAAAGGAGTTTTTCAGCAAGTTGATCATCACTTGTGCTATTTGTTCTATGTCACCGAAACATTGCTCACTACCATGAAAACTAACATGACAATTTGGCGCATTTAACATGCTTTCTGCTTCTACTAATACTTCTGAAAAGTTAAACCATTTAAGTTTAGGGGGTGGTAGCTGAGCTAATTGGCTGTATTCGCTGATAAAAGAAAGTAAACGGTTACTGCGTTTATTTATTCTGGACAATACCAAACGGGTTTGTTGCTCATCTAAGTACTCATTACTGAGCAGCGTTTCCGTCATCGAATACATTGGTGTCAACGAATTCCGGAGTTCATGCCCTAATACTCGGATTAAATTTTGCTGGGTGGTACTTTGTGTTTTATGAAGTAGCTGCGAAATATCTAATGAGGAAAATAGCCACTGTTTTTGTTGTTGCTGCATGTAATGAATGGTTTGGCATTGCCATTTGCCGTCAAATTTGGGATGGAAAAATTTGTTATCCTTAAGTACAAACCCCAATTCTTCAGCCAAACTCCCCAATAACATCGGTTGTTGTATTTGTTCGTTCATTGCTGAATTACGATAAGTTAATTTCAAGTTATGATCGAAAAGACAAACTGGAATGGGCCAAGATTCTAAGATTTGATTTAATAAATTATCAACGGATTGACTCTGACGGTGTTTTTGAACGTTAACATCCGCCAATTCAGCGATTTCTTTTTGTAGCTCAAGTAATAAATTATTCACATTTTGCTTTTTAAATCTGAGATTGCGCTCACCCTCTTTGAGTACTTGTGTATAGGTGGTTAAACGCATCAGTGAATCGCACCAGAACCGATAACAAGCCCAAGCGAGCCAAATTAACGGATAGCTGAGTACAAACAACAATGTGCATACCGCTAACCAACTCCACTCAAATTGTCTAGTAAGTGCGGTTACCAGTAATAAAATAACGACGATAGTGCTTGTTAGCCCAGTGATGAGCCAATTTTCATGGCTCATATTTGATCTCGAATTTTTCTAATCGTCGATATAGCGCATTTCTTGAAATATCTAATAACTTTGCTGCTTCAATAACTTGTCCAGCAGATACTTGCATGGCCTTTTCTATTAATTGACGTTCTGCTTCTTCCAAAGGTTGTAAAATAATGCTGTCAGTCGAGACGTCGGTATTGTCGATTAACAATTGCGAAGGGGTTATCTCCTGTGCATTACTTAATAGTACCGCCCGTTCAATAACGTGGCTAAACTCTCTAATATTTCCAGGCCAAACATGTTGTCTTAGTTTTTTATTTGCTTCATCGTTTAGTGTTAGCTTAGGTTTTTTGTATTTATCAGTGAACATATCGATAAAATGTTGTGCTAATGGTGATATGTCTTCAAGTCGATCGCGCAATGGCGGCATAGTGATCACTAGTGTATTTAAGCGATATAGTAAATCTTGGCGAAATTCACTGTTACTCACTAATTGATTTAAATCGGCATTAGTTGCGCTGATCAATCTCACATTGGCGCTTTGGGTCTGGCTCGAACCTAATACCTCATATTGCCCCGTTTCCAGTACTCGCAATAGTTTTGGTTGCAAACTTAGGGGTAGAGAGCCAATTTCATCAAAAAACAAACTGCCTTGATCAGCTAATTGAAAGCGACCAACTCGGTTTTGTTTGGCATCGGTAAATGCGCCTTTTTGATGACCGAATAACTCGCTCTCAAAGAGGTTTTCAGGAATCGCGGCCATATTTACAGCAATAAAAGGGGTATGGTGACGATTAGATAATTGGTGAATACGTTCTGCCAACAGAGATTTTCCCGTTCCATTTTCTCCTAATATCAGTACGTTAGCGTCTGTAGGCGCTATTTGTCTGATCAGTTCTTCTATTTGCTGCATCGCTGGAGACTGGCAAATCCAGTGGACATTTTCTTCTTTAGCTAATAGTTGCCTATAGCCTTGATGTTCTTCTTTTATGCGGGAAAAGTTAAGTTGTTGCTTAATGCTATTAAGCAGTTTTTGCTTATTCCACGGTTTTTCAATGAAATCACACGCACCGAGTTTTAATCCAGTCACGGCTAAGTCTATTGAACCCCATGCGGTCATTAGTACGACTGGAATATTTGATGTCTGCAGTTGGGTGAGAATATCTAAGCCCTCTTGACCACTGGTGGTATCACGAGAGAAATTCATATCAAGCAATATAAGGTCAGGTTGCTGACGGTCGGTGGCAATGATGACTTCTTTTGCATTTTTGGCTTCAATGACTTTATAGCCTTCAGCCATTAACAATAACGTCAATGCCAGGCGAATGTCTTCGTCATCGTCAGCTACTAATATTGTCGCTTTGTTTTCGTTCAAACTAACCTCTATATTATTTTATACAATGAAAAATGGGCGATAGTGTTATCGCCCATTAGCTTAAGTGATCTCTGTTATTTAGAGAAGTTTTACCGCTTTATTCTTCTCTTAATGCTTGCATGGGATCGGCACTAATGACTTTCCATGCAGGGATCATTACAGACAGCATGACAATGACGATTAAACCTGTGTCAAGTATAGACATAGCCAGCCAATTAAAACTCGGCAACATTTCTAATTGCTGTTCTAATTGTTGATAACTCAATACTGATGCAATAAAGCCAACACCTAAACCGAGTACTAGCATCCATAGCGCGTCTTTTAATATAAAGTTCATTAACTTTAATTGTTTAGCGCCAGTTGCCATGCGCACCGCTAATTCATATTTTCTATGATTAGTAGTCATTTGTGTTAAACCTGCGACACCTATCGCGGCTAAAAACAACGTTAGTGCGGTCATCGCTAGTACTATCCATAAACTGACGCGCTGATTTAAGGTTTGCTGTTCCCAAATATCGGTTAGCGGCTGCACTCGCAAATTAACTAAACGAGGAAATTGACGTTTAAGCTCGGCATCAATCATTTCTGCAGACATGACTGTTCCCTCAGGCATCATTACGGTAAATTCAATAGTTCCACCTGCATTAATGCGATGCGAGTATACTGCCGGTAGACCTAATGGCTCTGCAATTCCGGTCTGACTGATTGTATTTGCTACTACTCCGTTAACAATAGATACATGCGTACCGTCGCCATTGCCAAAGGTAATTGTTTTGCCAATAACATCGTTGTTGTTCAACTCGGGAAACATAGTTTTTGCCATATTTTCGTCGATGACAACCCGGTCTTCGTCATTGTCTATTTGCGTTTGTGTTAAATTAGCACCGGCAAGCATTTTAATATTAAAGCTATTAAAAAAGTCGGCACTTAAGTTTTTCTGTTGATAAATAACACGTTGACCATTGTTTTCTTGATTTTGAAATGCACTTACTTGTAATGAGCCAGAAAGCGGGGCGACATCAGGAATAACAACATGACTATCGGGTACTTTACTTTCGATAAGGGTACTAACGTCAGCCAGCAATGTTTTTATTTCACTGTTTTGATACTTGTCCCAATCTCTAAGCTTGGTTATGTACTCTTCGTCAGCAATATTTACCGAAACGTTATAACTATTGCCAAGTTCGTAGCCTAAATCTTGATATACGGCATGATAACTTTGTATGGTGATCATGATTGACGCCGTCAATAGGATAGAAGCAATAGATAACTGCACTACCATTAACAATCGGCTTAACCATTGATTACTTTGCGCTTGAATACCTTTACCACTGCTGTTTAAATTGTTAGCAATTGCATGTTTGTCTATATCGACCAATGCTAGTGCGCTAAATAACATACTGAGTATTAACACGATAAAGACAGATGCAATAATGGTAGTGATATTAATGCCGATCGCATCAATCATCGGCATATCACCAGCAATTAACGGTAGACTTTTTAATGCCCAGCCAGTGACCAGTAATCCTGTAATAGCGGCGAGCAAAAAGCTCGGTAAATTTTCTAATAATACTAATGTTCTAACTTTTAATAAGCTTGCCCCCATACTAATTTGAATGGCAAATTCTTTGGTTCGACCTTGATAGTGGGCAATAAACAGGTTGAGTAAATTTAAAGTCGCCATTAACAATAACCCGATAACCGCGGCAAATAATGCGATAATTAAGCCCTCGGTTTCGCCAAGCATATTACTACGATAGTCTTCAGCAATAACTTCCTTGTTGGTATTGCCAATAAAATCTAAAAATATTTGAAGATTTTCGCTATCGACATTTTTAGTGATGTATTCAACCAGCCATTCATTTGCTTGCGAGAGTGTCGGTAATGAAACTTGGCCATTTTCACTCTTAACAATTAAGTAATCAATGTCATTACTGATGTTACCAACATCATCAGGTTGTGCCTTTATTTCACCTAAATTAGTAATAAACCATACTTGTTGGTTGAGAATTTCCTGATTGCTACTGATGGCCATCACATCTTCAATCACACCAGCAACAATAAAATTCTGACTATTAATACTTACTTGTTTTCCTAAAGCAGATTTAGTGCCGCCGTAGGCAACTTGCCATAATGATTCAGAAATCCAAACATATTTGGCGGGCGAAGCCATAGTTACGTCATCGCCTAATAAAAGCTTAGCCCCCAAAAGGTCTAAAATATTATCTGATGCGTTATATCGCGTTGTCGGATAAGCGGTTTCATTAATAACTACATCTTGTTCATTGGGCGTAATACCGCCCCATTGACCCATATCTTTAAAATGCTCACCAAATGCCGCTAAACGATTCATATTCCAATATGAAACACTCAATGTTTCAGACATTTTTAATCTTAATTCATAGGTTTGCAGTTGGGCTTCGTTTTTCACACCTTGCAACGGTTGGTACAAAAGTGTGGATGAAATTGCGATAACGCTAAGCACTGCTCCTAATGTTAACCCTAAGGTCAAAATCAAAGGAATACTTAATCTTGGTAAGGAAAATATTCGCGCTATACCATTGAAAAACGCTTTCTTAGCTAAGCTCATGCTACCCCCTTCAATTGCTGCTCAGTGACAATTTGACCATCAAGTAATTGTATTTGGCGATTAGCACAACGTGAATAACGACTGTCATGGGTAACCATAACAATAGTCGACCCATCTTTATTAAGCTTTTCTAACAGGGCCATGACTTGGTCACCATTTTTACTATCTAAGTTACCTGTTGGTTCATCTACTAATATCAAATCAGGTTTACCCACTAAAGCCCGAGCGATAGCAACACGTTGTTGTTGACCACCCGACAGTTGATTGGGTCGGTAGTTTTGACGGTGCAACATATCGACTTGTGTTAACACCGCTTCAACCCTGAGCTTTATTTCGCTTTTACTGGTATTGCGATGCTCTAGTGGCAAGGCGACATTTTCGAATACAGTCAAATTATCGATTAAGTTAAATGATTGAAAAACATAACCAATATGCTCATTGCGAATTTGAGTACGTTGATCTACTTTTAATCCACTGGTATTGATATTAGCTATTTGATAATCACCTTCAGTGGCAGAATCCATTAATCCCATAATAGAGAGTAGGGTTGATTTACCACAGCCAGATGGTCCTGTAATAGCGACAAACTCACCCGACATTATTTCTAGAGAGATCCCTTGCAGGGCATGAGTTTCAATTTGTTGGCCATCGTAGCGCTTATGGATATTGATCATTTCTACTACTTTTTTCATTATGATTTCCTTTTTCATTGTCTTATTCATCTAGTGATAATTGTTCGAATTTACTGTATTTGCTGATGTCATTACTGACAAAGACATCACCGGCATTGAGACCGTTTTTAATAATTAACTTGCCTTGGGAAAGCTCGCCAAAATAAACATCTTTTTGTTCAAGCATTTTGTTGTCTGTTTTGATAAATACTGCCTGTTTACTTTGTGGGCGAAGTCCTGCTGTTTGTTTGACATAAGTTGCTGTAGGTTGGTGAACTACAAACACCTGTGCTGATATCGCTAAAGAAGGGCGAGCATTTGAGGTTAATTCCCCGTCTAAAACCGCCTCGGCAATGACTGAGCCATTAGTAACAACGCTTTCTACCCGGGTGATATGAGCGTTAATTTTTCCTTTTTGCGTATCAATAATTACTGGTGCATTAATATCAATTTGGTCGGCCTGTTGTTGCGGTAAACGCAGGCGAGCGATAAGCTCTTCATTACTGCCAACTTTAGCTAATGATTGACCCAGCTGCACACTTTGCCCCAGTTCAATTTCAAGCGTTTGCAAAGAGCCTATGATACCCGCTTTAACCTGCATCTCTCCAAGCTGCTTTTCTAGTAAAGCAACTTGTGATTCCTGCTGGGTAATGGTGATATCTCTTTGCGTTAGTTGATAACTTTGCATTTCGATAAATTGTTGGTATTTGTCTTGTTCAAATTGCAAGCGTTTAGTTTGTTGTTTAACGGCCAATTTTGCGCGTTGTAGTTCAATTTTTGACGCAACCCCTAACCCCATCAAGTTTTCATTTACCGACAGTTCCAGTTGTGCTTTTTCTATTTCGGCTTCTATGTCAGCAATACGGCCTTGATAATTTAGTCGTTCATTTTGTTGCTCGTACTTATAGGCTTCACGCTGTGCCTGTTGTTGGGCAAGTGTTCCTTTTGCTTCATTAACTTCTTGTTCGAGCTTGGGATTGGATAAACGCAGAATGATGGTTTCGGGTGTAATTTGAGTACCAGGGCGAACTAAAATTTCAGCAACTTTGCCTTGTGCGGGCGCTGTCAGCAAACGTTCTTTGGCAGAAATCAACTCGCCATAGGCATTGCTATACACGTCTATCGGGCCTTGTTGAACGGTTTCAAAGCGTAAATCTATGGCCGATACCGACTTGACTGATTTGCTACTGACGGCATAAGCAGCGTAACCCAGCAATAATATAAATAAACTGGCAACAAACCATTTCTTCCTAGGTTTTTGTGGTGATAATTCTATTTTCATTCACTGACTCACTTAAAATGTACGTTATGAATAATTATATTGAAAGTATTGTGCCAATACTAAAATTTTAATATTTACAATGCTTTACGTGAAGAGGCGTTCATTTTAAGTTATATGATTGTTCGGTTTTATGAGTAAGATGTTCGAAAATGAATATAAGAAATAATAGGGTAGGTGGGTGACATTATCAGGAAAAGCAGGGGATAGTGAATGGCCGGGGCATTAAAGCATGTTAATGCCCCTGGTGAGGATTTGTCTATTTGGTCAATAAATATTTCACTAAATTTTTGTAGTCTTCCATGAAATTATTTTTATCTAGTGCTTTGGAGTTGATCAGGTATTTACCGTTAACGACAAAGGTTGGTACTGATTTAAGCGCACGTTTTGCTGATAAAGCATTTTGAATTTTTTGATTCCGTTTCGCTTGTGTGACTACGCTAAAATTATTGATACTTTTATCAAACATATCACCGTCACCACCACTTAAGACAAAGACATTACGAAGATCATCTTCATTCTCTATTTTGGCGCGATCTGTTTGTAAATACTTAAATAAGGCTTGGCTAAATTTTTTGTCTATGCCCGCTTTTTGCGCAACGATTAACGCTTTAGCCATCATAAATTGAATTTCTTTTGAAGTATGGCCCATAAAGTCAACATGGGTTTTTTCGAGGCTGGTGCCTGTTGGCAATAGGGCTTCAAAGTCACCTAAATAGGCTTCAAAGCCACGACATGCAGGGCAGTAAAAAGAGAAATACTCCCTTAACTCTGGTTTGTTGGTTTTCTTCTCGGCAACCACAGTATATTGTTTGCCTTCTTGGTATTCAAACGCGGTGCTAGCCCAAGAAAATGCTAGCGTGATAAAAAGTACAAGTTTTAATATAGGTTTCATTTTAAAGTGTTTGTTGACGAAATTTATCCCGATATTAACATTAAATTAATCTATTTATATAGGTTTTTTACCGAGGATACTTGTTACTTTCTGTAATTTTTATTGCTTCAATAGCCAATAAAAAAGCCCTTTATTTAAGGGCCTTTAATCAGACAGTTCAGATTTACTAATAAAACTATAATTTGAGCTTTCGCCGACTGAACACTAAACAGCCGAACAAACTAATAAACATTATGATAATGGTGTTTGGTTCAGGTACTTCGGCTACTTTGCCTAGGGTAACCGATGCGCTTTGTGTAGAAACTATGTAAGGCGTTCCCCATTCGTCAGAGGCTCCAGCATTCGTTAATGAAAATTCTGCGATAAGTTCTTGAAAGCCGCTATTTATCTCTGAAATATAAATATCGGCGGTCAATGTATCGCCAATGTCATAAAACTTATCCTCAATATCAATTGATATTAGGGTTGCATGTTGCTTAAGGTTAAAGACCATAAACGACACGTTAAGAGTATCTTTTTCAAGTTATTCTGTCGCACAACGGGCACGTGTACAAAGGGGCATTAGTGCCCCAATGTCACGAGTATTGACAACAGAGTCCTTATTAAAGTCGTAATTGCTATCAAATGTTTCACCGGCGCGCAGGCGGCGTGAAAAGAGGGTGACGTCATCTCGGTCAATATCGGCGTCATTGTCAAAATCACCGTACATTACCTCGTTACTGTGAAAGGTAAATGAAACAACGACAGGATCGTGGTCTGAAGCGCGATAAGCATCGTTGCCGTAATATGAAGTGACTTGCGTTGCAGATTTGTTTTCAAGGTTATAGTCAAACGCCCGAGGTTCATCTGCGTTGATATGCCATTCGTGTACTTTATCAATAAATGCAGTTAATTCGTTGCTTGCTAGGGCGTGATCTAAGTAACCTATTTCACCACCAAAGGCATATGAATAGGCTCTGATACCAATTTTTTCAGCAAGTAAATTACGGTAACCGTTATTGGTGAAAGTATTAATAGGGTCTTCTTTACCATAAGAATTTAAATCTCCAATCACTAAAATATTATTGGTGCTTACACCAGTAGGCTGAGTGTTTAACCATAAAATAAGTTGGTTGGCCGCTTGGGTTCTTAACTCATTCCAACAGCCTTGGCCATCATTTTGGTCTACATTTGCACCGCTGGCGCTGCTACAACTACCTTTTGACTTGAAATGGTTAACGGCAACGGTGAAGGTTTCGCCACTCGTTAAAGACGTAAAAGACTGCACTAGAGGTTGACGGTTACCGAAATCAAATGGTGTAGCATCTGTAGTTACCGTGGTGCCGACTAAAGCTACTGCGCTAGGTTTATAAAGCATACCTACGGTAATGGTATCATTTCCTAACGATGTTGTTGGCAAACCAACGTATTGATAGGTATTAGCACCCATAACGGCATTGAGTTTCGCGGTTAAATCACTGATCGCTGATTGCGCACCAAAGCCATCATTTTCTATTTCCATTAATCCAACAACATCGGCGTTGATATCAGCTATAGCAGCAACAACTTTATTACTTTGACGAGTAAATTCTTCAACAGAGTCGGCGCCACGTGCTGTTGGGAACCCGCCACCTTGTCCGTCGCCATTAAAGTAATTTAATACATTAAAGCTGGCGACGGTTATTTCACTATCACTGTTAAGTGTTGGCGAAGGTGTGCGTGCATTGGCTACAGTAAAAGTGGGTGATGACGTTGGTAAAATGCGATATTCGTTAAAGCTGTAGTCAAGAATGCCATTAATGCTTTCAACACTGTCTCCTAAACGTAGGGTGTTGGCATAGCTTAACCCCGCATTTGGAAATGGAATGTTGTCGGGATTTTGTGCATTATTTTTATCATCAATGACGAGTTTATTACGGGCGTTCTTGTCTGCAAGAGCAATCGCCTGTGTTGAACCCGCATTGTATATATTTGTTGGTATGAGCAAACGACCATTGGAGGCGGTAAATTGCCCATACCGCGCCAAATTGTATGTGTCGGTAATATATAGTTTTTGTGGAACTGATACCTTCATTCCTTCGAGCGCTTCGAAAACATCAGTAGTGCTAACGGGTAAACTGATATCTGTCGCTGCGATAGCAGGGCCAGCACCACAATCAAGGATCCCTTCACTTAATGATAATTGAGTACGATTATAAAGCTCACTAACATCGCCTTTAGCGCGTATTAAATTCCCTTCCGCGGGAATAGTTGTCTGGCCATTTAGATAAACAAATATTGCATCAGAAGTTCTGGCATTGTTATCGCTATCGCTTGCTTCTTCTTGAATAAAGAACCCTGATAAACTATCGACAACTGAAGTGACCACACCTTCTATGACCTTATTTTTACCTACCAAAGATGAGGTGGCTCCGCTACCTTGTATTGTGTGAATATATTCTGCGCTTTCTCCGCATAGGCCTAATAGAGAAGACACTGGCTGGTCGATAACAGCACCGCGATCACCTATTTTTGGAGCATTAAAGTTTTCGCGCCAAATTTTATCGGCATTTACCGAGCTTGCCAAAAGAGAACTCCCGATTGTAGTGATAAGTAGCGCATTTTTAAAAGGAGCGTGTCTCTGCCACATTTTTTTAGCCGACAATGCTTTAGTGGTCATTTTTCTTTTCCATTCATATTATTATCTAGATCAGCGAAACGATATTCTGCGAGGAGAATGTTAAATTATTGTTACTCAAAAATGAAGTGCTTTTAATTGTTGGCCATGAGGTCAAAAATAATAATTAATGTATTATCGTTATAGAGACATAGGAATCACGGTCACAGGTGTTATTGAATAGGATTTTCTGAGAAAACCTTATTACTGAACTTTTTTAATCGCTTTATCGACGGGGCGTCTAACCATTGTCCATACATATTGTAAAAACGCTCAGTGTGGCGATTGGCAATTAAGACATTATTGATTTTTTCAATAATAACCTTTCCTGCGTCAGAGCCGCTGCAAGCAACATAGCTTGGCAGATATTCAGGCATTTCTCTTAATGGAATAAAATGAAATTTATTGGAGTTATTAGTTCTTTTTAGCGCATATTGTAATTCAACCGGATAGCCGAATATGTAATCGACTCTGTTATAGGCTAACATATTTAATAACCCAGAAAAGACATCGTCTGAGGCTCTTTCAACTATTTTGAATTCGTTTTTAGCTATGACGTTATCGATTGATGTTCCATAAATTCTTCCCTTAGAAACGCCTCCGGTAAAAGCGAGCTCTTTTTGTGATAACAAAGTCTCTAAACTTATGGTGCCGTCTTGATCTAATAAAATTGCAATTTTTGCATAATGGCGATCGGGTATGATTAATCCGTTGGCAAATACTAATTGCCGGATAACTGAATAGGTTAAGTGTTCTCGGCGGTATTCATTAGGAAAAATGCCAGCAATACATCCAGTATTCTTCTGCATTTCGATAACGGCTCGCTCGTAACTGGCGACAACATTTTTATGTTTGTATTCAGGTAGCTGCTTGCTCAAAAAGTTCTGCATTTGATCGCTATAGCCTTGCCCTGCAAGCTCACCAGAAATTATATGTCCAGGTGGGGAATCAGGTTTATACCAATTAATGGTATCGCGACCGTCTGTTGCTGAGTGAGCAATACAAGTTCTCGAAATAAAAATCGCAGCCACAAATAGCTTAAATATATATCGCGTTGTTCGCATTATTTAGCCTAGTAAAACTAGTTAAGACCAGTTTGGTTGGAAGTTCATAATCATTTGATTAATTCACGCCCGTATTGTACGGACGTGAAGAGTAACTATTCACCTTGTTGCTTGCCGCCAAGGTTAGGCGCATGTTGAATAATTCTATCCGCTAAACGCGAAAACGGTAAACTTTGGATCCAGACCTTACCATGTCCAGAGAGGGTCGCCATAAACAACCCTTCACCGCCAAAAAACATACTGCGCAGTCCTTTAGTCATTTCAATACTATAATCTATGCCTTCACTAAAACCGACCAAGCACCCGGTATCTAGACGCAAAGTTTCACCATTGAGCTCTTTTTCAATCACTGTACCGCCTGCATGTAAAAAAGCCATGCCATCACCTTCTAAGTGCTGCAGAATAAAACCTTCGCCACCAAAAAATCCGCTACCTAGTCGTTTGTTAAAGGTGATATCAACTTTAGTGCCTAAGGCTGCACACAGAAAAGAATCTTTTTGACAGGTGATCTGACCGCCTAAATCGGCCATGTTGATCGCAATAATTGAGCCTGGAAAGGGGGCGGCAAAGGCGACTCTTTTTTTGCCAAATGCTTCATTGGTAAAATGAGTCATAAATAGCGACTCTCCAGTGATCATGCGCTTGCCTGCTGAAAATAACTTACCCATAAAGCCTTGATTGACATCTGAGCCATCGCCCATTTTGGCTTCAAATTTGATGCCGTCTTCCATGTAGTTCATTGCACCCGCTTCTGCGATGACGGTTTCATCTTGATCTAACTCGATTTCAACCATTTGCATCGAATTACCTATGATTTCATAATCCACTTCATGACAACGCATAATAAATTGCTCCTTGTTTTATTCTTAATTTAGTCAGTTACCGCACTCGCATCTTATTGTAGAACTATTGATTTCCCGCGTCCTGAGACCTCAGAAGCTGCTTCGATATGATCTTTGCTTACACTTAATAGTTGTATGTCGCCAAAGTGGCGCTCTTTTAACTTATAACCCATTTCTCCAAGTTGCTCGACAATATTTTTATCGATCCCTGAATGATAGCGGATAGTGTCTTTTGGCAATAATTGATGATGAAAACGTGGTGCATCTACTGCTTGCTGAGCTGTCATACCAAATTCGACCACATTTAAAATAGACTGATAAACTGAGGTAATAATTGTGGTGCCACCAGGAGAGCCAGTCACTAACGATACTTTCCCGTCTTTTAACAAAATGGTCGGCGTCATTGAAGACAACATTCTTTTTCGTGGTTGTATTTCATTGGCGGTGCCACCAACTGCGCCAAAGGCATTAGGCACACCGGGTTTGACACTAAAATCATCCATTTCGTCATTTAAAATAAACCCAGCGTTTGTCACTACCATGCCGCTGCCAAATGTAAGATTGATGGTGGTGGTATTTGATACCGCGTTGCCCCACTGATCAATGATAGAAAAATGAGTGGTATCTTCGCTTTCTTTTATTCCCGGTTTAATATAATCAGTAGCCGAAATTTTACCTAGTTGAACTTCGCCAGCGCGTTTTGCGATATAGTCATCATCGGTTAGCTTGGCCATAGGCACAGTTATAAAGTCTGGATCGCCCAAATACTCTGCTCGGTCAGCAAAAACACGTTTACCAATTTCAGACAAAAGGTGCATATAAGCGGCGGAATTGTGTTTATATTCTGGACGATTAGCTGATATAAATTCATACATTTTTAGCCATTGGGTAATGGCTATCCCACCTGAGCTTGGTGGCGGTGCGGTAACAATATTATATTGACGCCAATTGGTTGCTAGTGGTTTTCGCCATTGAGCTTGATATGAAGTTAAATCCTTATGACTGATGATACCGCCATGTTCTTTCATAAAAGCAACAATATGGTCCGCAGTTACACCTTGGTAAAAGCCTGCTTTGCCTTTATCTCTAATTAACATTAGGGTCTTAGCCAGCGCCGGTTGCTTAAAGGCTTTACCTGCTTTTGCGTCGCCAAAATGGCTAGGTAAGTTTACTTCGATATTATTGTTGCGGTAGTAAGCAAATATACTTTTCAAATTGTCAGCGAGTTTCGGGTGGATGACAAAGCCCTTATCTGCTAAATCTATCGCAGGTTGTATTAAGTCTTTCCAAGGTAGTGAGCCATATTTTTTATGGGCTTGCCACATACCGTCGACCGTGCCAGGAACCCCAGAAGATAAAGCGCCGAATAACGAACTGCCTTGAATGACATCTCCATTTTTGTCTAAGTACATGTCACGATGAGCGTTGATGGGGGCCTGCTCGCGGTAATCAAGGAACTCAGCTTTATTATCTTTATATACCAGCATAAAACCACCACCACCAATATTGCCGGCTTCAGGTAAGGTTACCGCTAAGACAAATTGAGCGGCAATGGCTGCATCAATCGCGTTTCCGCCCTGATTTAGGATATTGGCGGCAGCATCGGCACTATAACTGTCTGGCATAGCAACGGCTGCTGGTTGGAATGCGTAAGACGTTGAGCTGACAAAAACAAAGAAGATGACTAAGAGCTGCTTTAGTTTCATGTGCGTATATTCCTCGTGCAAGAAAACGTATTTACTTATAGATAATGGTGCATACAGATAGACGAAATAATTATTAGCAAACCATAACAGGTAATAATAAAAATGTAAGTAAGTGAATGCAAACTGATTAGTGTTATTGTGGCCGTGGCATGCAGCCTTAAGGCTATTTCAGCGAATAATGACCATCAAATATGGTTTGCCAGTTTTTTCCCTGATCGGCACTGATTTGCCAATGCTGTCTGACCGAGTTGTCTGGATTTTTATGCCAAGTGATGCGATTTACAATTGCATTATGGTCTTTATCGTAGGTTACGCCCTCTAACACCATCTCTCCATTTATTAATGTCCCTGATAATTTTAATAGCATACCAGTGTTGTCGACCCAGGTTTGATGCCATTTTTGGTCTAGCTTATCGTATATGTTTAGGCTTTTTCCTTTAAAACCTGAGGGCGTAGAGTACTCTTCTAATATACCGCAACCGTCATTGATTTTTGTTATTTTGCTTTGACTGATGCCCTTACTTGTTTTGGAGGATACTTGCCATTGACCCAACCAAAAATCAAACTGTTGGTATTGCGCTTCTTCACAAGGCTTAGCCCAAATGGAAAAAGAAATGGCGTTGATTAAGCAGAATATTGACAGTTTTAATGCGTTCATCTTTTACTCGTTTTTTTATAAATTCGTTTATTGATCATAATCATAGCTTTTTATTATATAAATGTGCTCGTTTTTTATACGACAAACGCGTCCAACTATAGTAGTATGCGCGTTTTTTGGGGCTAGAGGGTTATTTTTTAATGCTGAAAGGTAGTTTTTATCTAATATTATGCACTTTATTCAGTCTGGCTAATTCTGTAAGCGCTTTTGCTGAGCAGATTTCGGTAGTCACAGAAGATGCCTACCCATTACAGTATGAACGCGCCAATAAGGTAAAAGGACCTGCCACTGAATTATTGACTGCTATGCTGGATCGAGCTGAGCTGAGCTATACTCTTGAGGTTTTTCCGTGGCCAAGAGCCTATAAAGCGGCGTTAAATCAAAGAAATACCTTGATTTATTCAATAGCTAAAACACCTTTACGTGAAGATAAGTTTAAGTGGGTTGGTAAAATAATTTCACTTGATTACTATTTATTTGGGCTAAATAGCCTAGAAGTTGAATCGTCCGATTCAATAGAGTCATTGAAAAAATATAAAATTGGCACCGTGAGAGATAGTGCAATTCATGAATATTTTCAGAATAATAACTTCGAACACATACAAATAGTGAGTTACCCTGAACAGAATATAAATATGCTACAAAATCATCGGATTGAGTTATTTCCTGCTAACATTGCCAGCTTTAAAATATCGTGCAAAAAATTAGAGTTTAATTGCGCCGGTATTGTTCCCTTGTATAAGCTTGATGCCCCTTCAACAGAGCTATATTTTGCCTTTAGCAAAAACACGGATGACGCTATTGTTGAAAAAGTAAAAAAAGCCTATCAAGACGTCTATAGATTAAAACCTGTAAATATTATGGTAGAGGATGAAGGTTATCCAGAAGAAGTAAGCCATATCAATTAGGTGTCTTTACCTAGACGGCACGTTATAATGCTAAAAATGTTTAAATAAATTCTATTATGAAATACAGCGATTTAAGGGACTTTATTGCCCAATTAGAAAAGCTTGGGCAACTCAAACGTATCACACAACCCATTTCTACACAGCTAACCATGACTGAAATTAGCGATCGAACCTTACGTCAAGGTGGTCCGGCATTACTGTTTGAAAATCCTGTTGGTCATGATATGCCAGTATTAACAAACTTGTTTGGCACCCCAGAAAGGGTTGCCCTAGCGATGGGGCAAACTGATGTTAGTGCTTTACGCGAAGTAGGTAAGTTGCTGGCAATGCTAAAAGAGCCTGAGCCACCGAAAGGTTTTCGCGACGCATTAGATAAATTGCCCGTTTATAAACAAGTATTGAATATGCCAGCGAAAGTGGTAAAAAAAGCCCCTTGTCAGCAGGAAATATTAACGGGTGATCAGGTAGATCTGTCCAAGCTACCTATTCAAACGTGTTGGCCTGGCGACGTTGCACCTTTGATAACTTGGGGGCTAACGGTGACGAGGGGACCTCATAAAGAAAGGCAAAACTTAGGTATTTACCGTCAGCAACTACTTGGGCCCAATAAACTCATTATGCGCTGGTTATCTCATCGTGGTGGTGCACTTGATTTTCAGGAATGGAAAAAGCAGCATCCAGGCGAGAATTTTCCAGTTTCAGTAGCATTAGGTGCTGATCCTGCCACTATTTTAGGGGCGGTTACTCCAGTTCCTGATACCTTGTCTGAATACGCTTTTGCTGGCTTACTGCGTGGCAGTAAAACGGAAGTGGTGAAGTGCATCAGCAATGATTTGGAAGTGCCCGCGTCAGCAGAAATCGTTTTAGAGGGTTATATAGATCCCGAGGAAATGGCACCAGAAGGTCCTTATGGCGATCATACTGGCTATTATAATGAAGTTGACGACTTTCCGGTCTTTACCGTTACCCATATTACCCATCGTAAAGATCCTATTTATCACAGTACTTACACTGGCCGTCCACCAGATGAACCGGCTATTTTAGGCGTGGCGTTAAATGAAGTGTTTGTGCCTATTTTGCAAAAACAATTTCCAGAGATTGTTGATTTTTATCTGCCGCCAGAAGGGTGCTCATATCGACTGGCCGTGGTGACCATTAAAAAGCAGTATCCAGGTCATGCCAAGCGAGTGATGATGGGGGTGTGGTCTTTCCTGCGTCAGTTTATGTATACCAAGTTTGTTATTGTTTGTGATGATGATATTAATGCCCGTGACTGGCAGGACGTTATTTGGGCGATGACAACCAGAATGGATCCTAGCCGTGATACCGTTATGATAGAAAATACCCCGATTGATTATTTAGACTTTGCTTCGCCTATTTCAGGACTCGGTTCTAAAATGGGCATGGATGCGACTAATAAATGGCAAGGTGAAACTAATCGAGAATGGGGTGAGCCGATTGAAATGGCTCAATCCGTTAAAGACGAAGTAGACGCTATTTGGCAGAAACTCGGTATTTTCGAATAACCTAAATCGTCACTTTTTTATCAGTCAGCTAATATTCTTGTTATCGGCTGACTACAATTTTTAGGCACACATGTGCATCACGTTGCTCTGAGAAATGCTCACCAGCAACAAAGTTAAGGTTTAAAAATACATGAAAGTTATTGATTGTCGTGTGGATTCATTAGAATCACTGACACCATATGTTTATAAAGTATTATTAAGACTCAGTGAAAAAGTTGATTTTATCGCCGGACAATATTTGAATATTGTCATGGATGAGAAGGATAAAAGACCATTTTCCATTGCCAGCAGCCCTAATAATGAATTGATTGAGCTGCAAATTGGTGCTTTTGGTGAAGACGGTTATGCCATGCAAGTGATCGAACGGTTAAAGTCGGCAGATACTATTACTATTGAAGCGCCAATGGGTAATGCTTATTTGCGTGAGGATAGCCAACGTCCAATATTATTATTAGCAGGCGGAACAGGATTTTCCTATATCAAATCGATGTTTGAATACTTATCACAGCAAAATACTCAGCGTCCTGTCATCGTTTATTGGGGATTACGAGAGCCAAGTGCATGCTACGAATTGCAACAATCAGCGCAAACCATTGCTAATATTGCCAATGCGAGCTTTATTCCTGTGGTAGAAAACCCAACTCCAGAGTGGACCGGTAAAGTTGGACTGGTACATGAAGTTGCCATGCAAGACATTGTTAGCTTTGAGCCGTATGACATTTATCTGGCAGGGCGGTTTGATATGGTAGGTCATGTTCGAACAGATTTTGTTGAACACGGCGCGTTACTTGAGCATATGTACGCCGATGCCTTTGCGTTTATCTAGCGACGACTGAGCGTCACAATTTTCTAGCGTTAAAGTACTTATATTTTGACATTGAAAGTCGACAACAATGTTGTCGACTTTTTTATTGGTGGGTCTTAATTGAGTCGTGCTAATAACTCGTAGGCATTTTGGTGATTACCTTGGGCCGCTTTGGCTTGAGCGCAGGCTTTAAGGTCGGCATTGCTAAGTTCATTGTTTTGTATATGCAGCAAACTATTGAAGGCCTTTTCTGCCATGCCCCACTGTTGTCCTGCAAGTGCTAAATGCCCTAAACAGCTTAACCACTTTGCACTCGTCGGCTCTTTATGGAGGTGTTTTTGCACCAACACAATCAAGGCGTCAGGTTTTTTAATCGGCAGGAATTGCAAGCGGTGTAGAAAGTCGTCACTGGCATCTTTCTTTAACGCTGGCGCTAAAATATTATTGAGCGGTTCACTAATATTATTTTCTCCAAGAACTCGACAATAAGCGAACAGTACTTCTTCGCGTTGCTTTATTTTGCCAGCGAGTTTCTGCCAGTATTGATGAAGTGCTTCATTGTTTTTAGTGGTTATTAATGCTGAAAACGCACCATAAAATGCGACTTTTTCCCAATGACGGATAACGGTGTCGCAAAGCGTTTTTTGTTTTCTGGCTAAATTCAAATATTCAATAGCTGCTTCAAAACGCTTTTCAATCAAACACAAATCTATCTCTAGCTTAAGTAAGCGTGGATCATGACCTATGTGTTTGTGGTGCTCGTCGATGATTGCTCGAGCTTGAGCGTATTCTTTTTGTGAGATCAGTAATTTTACTTTTACTAGTACGGCTTCTAAACCAAAATCTTTCAGAGAACTGGTGTAGGTATCCAGTAGTTGAAGGTAGTGTTTGGTATTGGCAGGTAAGGCTTGCTTTTCAGACGCGGAAGCGGCCAATATATAAGATAATTGTTCAAGTTGTGAAGGTTCTGCGGCTTTTGCCAATAAGTGCTCGGCCTGTTGATAATCATCAAGTATGTATGCGGCTAGCCCTTTGTTGAAGTTACGTAATCCACGTCTTCTGCTGGCGAATGCCAGTTTGTTCCAAGTACCAAGCCCTATACTCCAACTGCCGCGAAATATTTTTAGTGAGAAAATCAAGGCGATAAAAACCAGTATCAACATTATGATTGCAGTGACTACCGTCGACTCTATGGTAGTGTCACCCATGGCAATAAGAATATAGCCTTTTTCATTGATTAACATTGGACTAATGGCAATAGCCATAAAAAATAATACAATGATTATGATTAACCGTTTCATAGCATACCTTCATTTGACGTTTCAGGTGTTACGGTTTTTGTTTCGCCGGTATCTTGCTTTACCGGGATTGCGGGAGGATTTTGCGTCGAAATGAGTTTTCGCAACGCTTGCAAAGATAACAATTCCACACTGTAATCAAAACTGACTAATTGCTTAGCGGTGGTTTGTATACCGTTAAGAAATGTTTGGTTGATATTTGCCTTCATGTCGAAATATTCATTTAACCATGATTGGGCGTCACTTAACGATTGCTCAAATATTTGGGCTTTTCTCTCTGTTGCCGCCCACTGCGCGAGTTGCAGTTTTAACTGCAAATTCTGACGTAAATATTGCTGATGTTTGGGGGACATTAATGGTTCAACGTTTGCCGTTCTGCGGCTAACAGTGATGAAATCTGCCAAAAATTTATGCCAAGTTTTCTTCAGGTTTTCTTGCCAGTCACTTGCGTTTTCTGAGAGTTGAAAGTTTTGCTCTGCTTCGTTACTTTCAGGAATATATACCATCGCCAGCGGCAGTGCGTTAACTTGCGCGGTTAATCCCATTAACGATAATATTACCTCTTCTGTTTGTAGGTGAGGCATAAGTTTTAACGCTTCAATATCTTTATGGATCAGTTCTCTAATTGGTAAATATTGCGGGTCATTTAATTCTTGTAAACGAGCGTCTGCGTCCTGCAACAGTGCAACTGCCGCTTGCGTATCTTGTTCAAGCCAAATTGTTCTTGAAGCGATGCGCACTAAATATTCCGCCTCATGCAGCAACCAGTCACTTGGTTGATTTTGGCTTAATCGGGCGATATTGTTTTCTAACGCGGCGATTTTGGCGCTATTTTCTTGCTGGGCATGGGCAAATAATTGCTCAAGCTGGCCGTTTATTTGATTTTGTTGTTGCGTTAATAGCTCAGAGATACGTTGCTCACTGGCTTGTAATTTTTGCTGATATTGCAGATTAACTTTTTTCTCCAAAGCCGCATGCTGTGAAGTATACCAATAGTAAATTCCTGCAACGCCTGCACTGGATAGCAGAGCGAAGAGTAGTGCAACAATGGCTATCTTCGATACTTTAGTGGGAGTTAGTGCTGGTTCATTATTTGACGGTATGGTTTGATTAACGCTTTTTTCAACCGTTGAACTTTTCTTGATTGCTGATGAATCGAGTTGTTTTTTTGATTGGTCAGTAGTTGGTGCTTGCTTGTTTTCTGACATTATCTTGTTCCATTTTGGCTAATAGCGGCGATGATTGCCCGATCACTGGCACCATTAGCATTGATAACTTTCGCGAGGCCTGCTTGTTTGGCCCGCATGGCAATTCGTTCACTGGCAACAATCCATAAGCATGTCTCTTGCCAATAACTATCTAATTGTCCTAGTAAACCTAAGGTATAGTCTAATAAAGCGTTACTAGTGGTTACGATACAATTTATTTGCTCATTTTTCCATTGCTGCGCTATATCATTGGCAAATGTTCGCCATACTCTTTGATAACTTTCTAAATAACTCACGTTCGCTCCGCGCAAACTTAGTTGTTCAGCAATGAGTTCACGGCCGCCATCACCTCTAACAATGATGAACTCTTGCCCCTCAATGTTTGATAGTTCAGGTAAGGTAAGTAGGCCCTCACTATCGTGTTGTTCAGGACAGATAGAGTTTATACCTCTATTTTGCAATGCTGTTTGTGTCGCCTCGCCAACGGCAATAATACTTTGATATGGCCATTGGCTGATGGGCAACGCCCGATCGGCGTATGCCACTGCGGCAACGCTCACAAAAATCAGTATTGGCGCATTGGCTTGATCAAGTCTGTGCTTAATATCATTAGTGGTCGCGTTAGCACCATAGTCAAACAAAGGCTGAGAGATTGATTCAATGCCCAATTCAGCTAATTTTGCCACTAATTCTCGCCCTTGAGTTGTCGGGCGAGTAATGAGTATTTTATTGCTCATACACTGCTTTTAAAATTGCGTCTGCACCTTGCTCTAATAGCTGCTGCGCAAGTGCTGTGCCCAAGCTTTCAGCTGCTGAGGTTTTACCGCTAATTTCAGCGTGTAAAATTATACTGCCGTCAGTTGCGCCAACAAGTCCGCGTAAGTGAATTTCTTGTTCACCACCATCAGATGAGTTTACTAAAACCGCGTAACTGCCAATGGGTACCTGACATCCACCTTCTAAAGCTTTATTCATTGCACGTTCGGCCAATACTCTAATGCGGGTCGGTTTATCTTCTAACGGTGCCAATAAGGCTTTAATCGTTTCATCATTGGTGCGACATTCAATGCCGACAGCGCCTTGTCCGTTAGCCGGTAACATAATTTCCGGTTCGATAAATTCTTGAATACGCTCGGGCATTTCCAAACGAATCAAACCTGCTGCGGCTAAAATAATGGCGTCATATTCCCCGTTATCTAATTTTTTCAGGCGAGTATTGACGTTACCACGCAGATCTCTGATATCGAGATCAGGCCTTAACGCTTTTATTTGGCACTGACGACGTAGGCTTGAGGTACCGACAATAGCCCCTTGAGGCAGTTCGGCAAAACACTTAATAGTATTGGAGACAAAAGCATCTCGAGGATCTTCTCTGGGACAAATTACTTCCAGCCCTAAACCTTCAGGGAAATCAACGGGTACATCTTTCATGGAGTGAACGGCAATATCAGCGCGATTTTCTAACATGGCCACTTCGAGCTCTTTGACAAACAGGCCTTTCCCTCCCACTTTTGCCAAAGGGGTATCTAAGATGATGTCGCCTTTAGTCGTCATCGGCACTAGTTCAACGTTAACATCTGCATGAAAATGTTCTAATTGTGCTTTTACGTATTCTGCCTGCCAAAGTGCTAGGGCGCTTTTTCGTGTGGCAATGCGTACGGTTTTTATGGTCATGAAAATACCTTAATTTTTTTTAACGTGGCAAATCTAACTTAGCTTTGTGGTAATTTTATCTCGGTTTCTGCTTGCTTACTGACGGCGTTAGACAGAAAAGACCAAAACTCGTCACCCGAGCGCTTGTCTATCCATTGTTGGTCTGACATGGAAAAATGGTGACCGTTATATTTTGTTGCTACCCATATTTCATGCAGTGGCGCTTGTTTATTGATAATGATTTTAGTGCCATTTTTAAATGAAAGGGTGAGTAAACCACTGACACCTTCAAAATCAATGTCTTCACCACAATCTTCAATGGCTTCTTCAACGGCGAGTAGTAGTTCATCTGCGATAAAATTGTATTGGCTATCGTTCATTAATTATCCTTTTGGATTAAACAAGATCATTATCGTGCTTTTGGCTTGTAATTGTCAGTATGCATGCGATTATAAAACGACTATCATGGGAAAAAAATCGAATAAATCAATATGAGTAAACAAAAACCTTATATTTTTGCCAGTTTAGTGTGTTTTTTGCTGTTTCAAGGTTGTGGAATCAAAGGGCCTTTATATCAAACGCCATCAGAACCGACTCAGCCGAGTTCACAAACTGAAAAAAATAGTCGTGATGTTCAACTGGAAGCATAATTGTGGATCATTTTAATCGTAAAAACACATCTTTATTTGTTGAAGAATGTTTAGTTACTGAGATCGCTCAAGCCTATGGCACGCCGTTATACATATATTCACGTGCCACCATAGAAAGACATTGGCACGCGTTTAATGATGCCGCGGGTGATAGACCCCATTTGGTTTGTTATGCGGTTAAGGCCAATAGTAACCTGGCTGTCTTAAACGTTATGGCACGTTTGGGCTCAGGTTTTGACATTGTTTCCAAGGGCGAGTTAGCTCGAGTGATTGCGGCCGGTGGAGATGCCAGTAAAGTGGTGTTCTCTGGTGTCGCGAAAAAAGCCGATGAAATTGAGTATGCCCTCACCCAAGGTATTTATTGTTTTAATGTTGAGTCTGCAGCAGAGTTAGAACGTATTCAACATGTTGCCTCTGAAATGGATGTAATTGCGCCCATTTCCTTACGGGTAAACCCAGATGTAGATGCCGGCACTCATCCTTATATTTCTACAGGCTTAAAAGAGAATAAGTTTGGTATTAGTATTGATGATGCTGAGGCCTTATATTGTTATGCCAATACCTTGTCTCACATAGACATAAAAGGGGTTGATTGTCATATTGGTTCGCAGTTAACCGAGGTCACGCCATTTTTAGATGCCCTTGATCGGGTCTTGCTTTTAGTTGATGCTTTGGCTGAAATCGGTATTGCTTTATCGCATATTGATGTTGGTGGTGGCCTAGGGGTGTGTTACAACGAAGAAACACCGCCGCATCCAAATGAATACGCGAAAGCGATTGCCGATAAATTGGGCGATAGAGACATTACCCTGATCTACGAACCTGGTCGAGCCATCATGGCAAACGCTGGAATTTTAGTTACAGAAGTAGAGTTTCTAAAGACTAATCAACAGCGAAATTTTGCCATTGTTGATGCCGCCATGAACGACTTGATCCGGCCATCATTATATCAGGCGTGGCAAGCTATTATTCCGGTAGAACAACGAGACGATGTGCCTACTGAGCGCTATGATGTTGTTGGTCCGGTATGTGAAACTGGCGATTTTTTAGGAAAAGACCGAGAGTTGGCGATTAAAGCGGGCGATTTATTAGCCGTTCGTTCATCAGGAGCGTATGGATTTACCATGAGTTCTAATTATAATAGTCGTCCCCGTTGTGCCGAAGTACTTGTTGATGGCGATCAGGCTTATTTGGTTCGTCAGCGTGAAAATTTAGAACAATTGTGGTCAGGTGAGAGTGTATTACCTCATTGCAGTGAATAAAAGAAGACCGTAGATGCTAGTTAATTTTTCTAAAATGCATGGCTTAGGCAATGATTTTATGATGTTGGACAATGTTACTCAAAATGTGTACTTGTCAAATGAACAAATAAAGCAATTCGCCGATCGGCATTATGGCGTCGGTTTCGATCAATTGTTGATTGTCGAACCGCCTTACGATCCTGATTTAGACTTTCATTACCGTATTTTTAATGCCGATGGCAGTGAAGTAAGTCAATGTGGTAATGGTGCCCGTTGTTTTGCTCGCTTTGTTAAAATGAAAGGCTTGATCAATAAAACTAAAATTAGAGTGTCGACCCAATCAGGTAAAATGACGCTTTATATTGAGCGCGATGGTAATGTTTCCGTTAACATGCCAGTACCGCAATTTGAACCCAATCAAATTCCCTTTAAGGCACAAAAGGCTGAAGGAACCTATATTCTGCGCTGTGAAGACGAAACGGTTTTATGTGGCGCAGTGTCATTAGGCAATCCTCACTGTGTGCTAACAGTGGATTCAGTACAAGATGCGCCGCTAGAAACATTAGGCAAAAGTTTGTCATTTCACGAACGCTTTCCGCAGCAAACCAACGTTGGTTTTATGGAAGTAGTGAAACCTGACTATATTAAGCTGCGCGTTTATGAGCGCGGTGCGGGCGAAACCTTAGCCTGCGGTAGTGGCGCCTGTGCAGCGGTTGTTATTGGGCAAATGCAAAAAAAATTAGCAAAAGAAGTCACCGTTGAACTTCCTGGTGGCACATTAAAAATTTATTGGAAGGGACCGGGCAATCCAGTGAAGATGACTGGGCCGGCCACTCATGTATTTGATGGACAATTACATTTATGAATGAAGAATTAAATGGCTGTGACATGATCCAGTCCGACGAAATTCCTTTAACTGACGAGCTTGTAGCGAGTTATTTACAGGATAACCCCGAGTTTTTTAATCGTAATTTAGCGCTATTAGCGGCGTTAAGATTACCTGATCATCAGCGGGGCTCGGTGTCTCTAGTTGAACGACAAATACAACAATTAAGACTAAAAGTACGTGGTTTGGAAGATGAAATAACCGACTTAATGTCAATTGCCAATCAAAATGAACACCTTTTTAGCTTATACAGTGATCTGTACTTACGCTTATTAGATTGCCATTCTGCTAATGAACTTATGGATTGTTTATATCAAGCGACCACAGAATTATTGTCATTATCAGGTCTGAAATTGTGGTTATTTGACTCGAGCAGTGTTGAGCATGCTTCCATTGTTGAAAATGATTGTGCTGGAGTGATGCAAAATCGTCTGGGAAATGAAGAATACTATTTTGGCCGTTTGCAGCAAAGTGAGCAACAGTTGATTTTCTCTCAGCCTATTTCGGGGTCTGTGGTATTGATCAAGTTAACGCATGATCAACATGACTTGGGCTTTTTAGCAATCAGTAGTAACGATGCTCAACATTTTGATCCTCGTATGGATACCTTACTGTTAAGCCAGTTCAGAAAATTAGTTGCTAAGTTATTGCATCAGCAAATACAAGCCTAAAGAGTGTGCTTTGAAGTTCTACCGACGTATTTCACCTATTAGTGCTATCAGCTTTGACTTAGATGATACCTTGTATGAGAACCATCCGGTGATGGTGTCGGTAGAAGATAAAATGATTGCTTATTTTAAGCGACAATTTTCTACAGGTAAAACGTCTGAAAGCTCCTTAAATAAGCTTGATTACCATTATTGGTATAAATATCGACAGCAAGTATTAAAGGCGAATGCGCAACTTATTCATGACGTTACCGCGTTACGTTTGGAAAGCTATTTTCTCGGCATTAAAGCATTAGGTCTTGCTAGCGATGTTGCGCGTAAAGAAGCACAAAAAGCACTAGCGTATTTTATTGAGCACCGTAGTCATTTTTCGGTGCCCCAAAATATCCATCAGCTACTAGCAAAGTTAAGTGCTAAGTGCCCATTGCTGGCCATTACTAACGGCAACGTTGATACCCAAAAAATAGGTATTGATTCATATTTTACCCATATCTTTCATGCGGGAAATGGTTTTAAGAAAAAACCTGCTGATGACATGTTTTCTGCGGCATGTGAGCAACTTAATATTCAACCTAAGCAATTGTTGCACATTGGTGATTGCGGTCATGCAGATATTCTTGGGGCGCTGCAAGCGGGTTGCCAAACCGCGTGGTTTCCTCAGTATAAAATTGGTAAGCCGTTGTCGGTTTTACCTCATCTTGAATTATTAGATTTAGCAGAGCTGGAAAGTTTGCTGTGATCAATGAAAATTAACCTAATTAGTGTTCCCTCTTATGGATGTTTCAGAATTACTTGATGCGCTAAATGAACGACAACGTGAAGTTGTTGGTGCGCCGTTACAAAATATGTTGGTACTTGCTGGTGCTGGCAGTGGTAAAACTCGTGTGCTAGTGCAACGAATAGCTTGGTTGATGCAAGTTGAACAGGCCTCTTCTCATAGCATTTTAGCAGTAACCTTCACTAATAAAGCGGCAGCGGAAATGCGTGCTCGTGTTGAGCAAACGACTAACGGCAATGTTCATGGTATGTGGGTAGGAACTTTCCATGGTTTAGCCCATAGATTGCTAAGGATGCATTTTCAGGAAGCGAAATTGCCACAAAGCTTTCAAGTCTTGGATTCAGATGACCAATTAAGATTGGTTAAACGGGTGATACGAGCCCTTAATATAGATGAAAAACGTTGGCCGGCGAAACAATTACAATGGTATATCAACGGTAAGAAAGATGAAGGCTTACGTCCACAGCATATAGAAACTCATTATGATCCCACTGAGCAAATGTTTGTTAAGGTCTATCAGGCTTATCAAGACGCTTGTGATCGTGCTGGTTTAGTTGATTTTGCCGAATTATTGCTGCGAGCCCATGAACTGTGGCTAAACAATCCGGTGTTGCTGGAACATTATCAGCGCCGCTTTAAACATATATTGGTAGACGAATTTCAAGATACTAACGCGGTGCAATATGCCTGGTTAAACATTCTTGGCGGCGAGCGCAGTCATGTCATGATAGTTGGTGATGATGATCAGTCTATCTATGGCTGGCGCGGTGCGAAAATAGAGAACATTCAACGATTTTTAAAAGATTTCGATAATGCGCAAACCATACGTTTAGAGCAAAATTATCGTTCAACGGCAAACATTCTCAATGCGGCCAATCAGCTTATTGCCAACAATAGTAATCGTTTGGGCAAAGATCTTTGGACCCAAGATGATGCGGGCGAGAAAATTTCTATTTATACTGCATTTAATGAAATTGACGAAGCGCGGTTTATCTCAGGTCGCATAAATCAGTGGCGATTAGATAATGGTTCGCTAGACGAAGTGGCGATTTTGTACCGAAGTAACGCTCAATCTCGTTTGCTCGAAGAAGCGCTTATTCAGGCACAATTACCTTATCGGATCTATGGTGGGTTACGCTTTTTTGAACGCCAGGAAATTAAAGATGCCTTAGCCTATATGCGTTTGCTTAATAATCGGGATGACGATGCGGCTTTTGAGCGAATTATTAATACCCCGACACGAGGCATAGGTAACCAAACGGTTGCTTTGGTCAGAGATGCCGCGAAAAGTTTAGAGTCAACCTTATGGGCTGCTACGCAACACATGTTGCAACATAATGAACTTAAGGGCAGAAGTGCGAAAACATTGACACAATTCATCCAACTAATTGAACAGCTTGAAGATGATTCATGTAATCTAGATTTAGATCAACAAGTCAATTTTGTCGTTAAAAACAGCGGCCTTAAAGCGATGTATCAAGCAGAAAAAGGTGAGCGCGCCGAAGCGAGAATTGAAAATTTAAATGAGTTGGTAACCGCATGTCAAACCTTTGAACGCGATCCCGATCTAGAAGAAGAAATGAGCGATCTGACTGCATTTTTAACGCACGCAGCGTTAGAGTCTGGTGAATCTCAGGCGGATGAATATGAGCCCGCTGTACAATTGATGACTATGCACTCTGCGAAAGGACTGGAGTTTCCTTTGGTATTTATTGCTGGATTAGAAGAAGGCATGTTTCCCTCTCAGCAATCCGTTGAAGATATTAGTCGTTTAGAAGAAGAAAGACGATTATGCTATGTCGGCATGACTAGAGCCATGCATAAGCTATACTTATGTCATGCTGAAAGCAGGCGCTTATACGGACAAGAAAAATATCACAAGGCAAGTCGATTTTTACGTGAGTTACCTGGCGAATGCGTCGAAGAAATTAGGATGCAAAACCAAGTCTCCAGACCTGCCACTAGTGGGCGGTTCGCGAGCAACTTGACGACCGAGAGTTTTGATAACACTGGGTTTAGTTTAGGGCAACAGGTTCAGCATCCAAAATTTGGTGAAGGTGTGGTGTTAAATTACGAAGGCAGTGGTGCCCAAAGCCGTATTCAAGTGAACTTTGAAGGCATAGGCAGTAAATGGCTGGTTGTCGCTTATGCACGGCTAGAAGCGATATAGATAGAATGAATCTCTTGGCGTATCAGGTCGAGAACTGTTATTTTTTGGAGTGCAAATGTCAGAACGTTTATTAGTCGTGGAAGATAGCAAGCCGATAGCTACCGTTATTAAACAAATTGCCCGCTCACTGAATTATCAAGTGACTATTGCGACAAGTTTGGCTGAGGTAGAAAAAATTCTGCAAGGTGACAGTGAATTTTTTGCTGCGACCATCGATTATTCTTTACCTGATGCAAGTAATGGCGAAGCCATCGATTGCGTGTTGTCACATGGTATCCCTGGCGTGGTCTTGACCGGAAAAATGGATGAAGACACGCGTCAAAGAATATTATCCCTACCAGTCATCGACTATATTCCTAAAGAAAATAGCCAAGCTTTTTTGTACTTAAAGCGCATATTACACTGGCAAAAGACGAACAAAAGCAATGGTGTTTTGGTGGTTGATGATTCATCATCGGCCCGAAATCACATCGTTGAAATGTTAAAACGTCGTAACTTTACCGTATTTGTTGCTAATAATGGTGTGCAGGCCTTAGAGACGTTAGAGCAAAATCGACAAATAAAAATGGTGATCACTGATTTGGAAATGCCGGAAATGGACGGCATTGAATTAACCAACGAAATACGCAAACGTTATTCTAGAGAGCAGTTGGCCGTTATTGGTATTTCTGGTGCTGCTAATGGCATTCACTCGGCGCGCTTTATTAAAAATGGTGCAGATGATTTTTTGCGTAAACCTTTTTGTCCAGAAGAATTTTATTGCCGCATTACCCAGAATATCGAAAATTTAAATAATATTGCCCGTATTCAAAAGGCGGCTAACACTGACTACTTAACAGAATTGGCTAATCGACGTTCATTTTTTCATGATGCTGCAGTTAGAATTAACCAATATAACCAACAGCAAACCTCCTATTGCTTAGCCATGCTAGATTTGGATCATTTTAAAAAGGTTAACGATAATTACGGCCATGAAGCAGGTGATCAGGTCTTGAAAGTGCTAGCGTTATATATGCGTAAACATTTCGGTTCAGGCTTAACCGCTCGGCTTGGCGGCGAAGAGTTTGCAATATTAATATCTGGATTAGATGAAGATCAACTCTATACTAAATTGGACGATTTTCGTCGGGAATTATCGGTGTCAACCATTCCATATGGCGATCATCGTATAACTATTAGTGCCAGTATAGGAGCTGTTTTTGATAGTAAAGAAAACTTATCCCAAATAGTTAATGAAGCAGACGCTGCTCTATACTTAGCGAAAGAAAATGGTCGTAACCAAATATCGGTTGCTGGCGCCGCTGAGTAGCATGGGTAAATATTTTACGTTAAAGTCTTAATGTATAAATATAATACACATTTATACAGTAACCTTTTATAGTGGGATTAAGTATTGAGGAAAATACAAAGGATGTTAATAGGTGAATAAAACTGCCCGAGCTGTTGTTTATACAATACTGCTTTGTATTGGTTTTAGCTTAAGCGCAATCTCATCTGCTCAACAACTAGATAGCGACCAGGTTAAAATAGCCTACCTTTATAATTTTCTTAAGCATGTACGCTGGCCGGATCAAAATCAAAAATCGTCACTTGTTGTCGCGATATATGACGATGTTGATTTTCTAGAGATGGTAAAAAACTCTATCAAAAATAGACAGGTATCTGGAAAGTCAATATCTGTCATTGGTGTAAATACTGGCTCATCTGCCCGAGCTGCGAATCTTTTATATATTCCTTTTCAACATGTTAAGCGCATCCCTCAATTAGCGTCAGAATTAAGACGTTCCGCAACGTTATTGGTGACCGACAGAAGCATCAACAAGCATGATGTGATGATCAATTTGGTCTATAACAAGGACACTACGGCCATTTCTTTCGAAGTGAATAAATCAAATATTGTTTATGAACAATTAACAATGTCTGCTGAGTTATTGTTGCTTGGGGGGACAGAGCTCGATGTCGCAACCTTGTATCGAGAAACAGAACTGGCGATGCAAGCAATCAAAAAGCGTGAAATTGAATTAACCCAGCAACTATCCGATAAGGAGTTGTTGTTAAATGAGTCGAGTAAAAGATTAACTCAGTTAAATAATGACTTACGGCGCAGTACCCAACAGATTCATAAGCAGAGGGTATCCTTAGAAACCCTAGAGGATGACATTAAGTTGCAACGGGAAGCGCTGGCCGATAAAGAAAAGCAATTGTCTATGGTGGCAAGCTTATTAGATGATGCTGAACATACTTTAGTTGAGCAGCAAACCGCTGTCGCAGCCAAAGAAATTGAAAACCAGCAGATGGCGCAGAAAATTCTGGAGAATAAAGAAATTTTACAGCGACAAACAGAAAATTTGGCACTTCAGGATCAAGAGCTTTTTCAACGTAAAGAAAAAATTAGTAGCCAACAAACCACTATATTTTTAACCACTGTAATCGTGGTGATCGTCTTTATCTTTTTAATATTGGTGATTATTTTATTTGTAAAGAATAGGCGTACTACCACTAAATTGAGTCAGACATTAGAAGACCTAGAGCAGACGCAAGGACAATTAGTCCAGTCAGAAAAAATGGCGTCCCTAGGCACGTTAACGGCGGGCGTTGCTCATGAAATTAACACCCCATTAGGCATTATTGTTACCTCTATTAGTCTAATGCGAGAAAAAACTAATGAAATTAAGCAAAATTTTGAAAGTGGTTCGCTGAAAAAGTCGACGATGAGTGCTTATTTTGGTTCGATTGAAAAATCCTCTGATATGTCTACTAAAGCTTTGGACAGGGTGATCACTTTACTGAATAACTTTAAACAAGTAGCGGCAGATCAGGTAGTCGAAGAAGCGCGAGAACTTAACATTGTCCATTATATTGACGAAGTTATGGATACCTTATCGGCGGAAATCAAACGAAAGCATATTGATTATCAATATGCCGGTATGTCGAAAATGTATATAACCACTATTCCCGGTATTTTTGCGCAAATATTGACTAACTTGGTTACCAACGCGATTAGTCATGGTTTTGAAAAGAAAGAAAATGGTGTAATAAAAATTGTTGTTAACCAATTAAATAATGGTGGAGTGGCAATTGAATTTTCTGATGATGGTTGCGGGATGACTCAAGATGTTATCGATAAAATATTTGATCCTTTCTTCACTACCAAAAGAAATCATGGTGGCACAGGCCTGGGAATGAATATTGTCTATAATCTTATAACCACTAAACTTGGTGGGGGGATTAATATTAAAAGCACTGAAGGAGAGGGCACGACGATAACGATAACATTACCTCAATCTATTCGCAGTTAACTAAACGGAGCTCTGCTTCACAAATATTCCTCTAACAGCTACTTTACTGACATCTGCATTAAATTCACTTGCAATAGGCTAGCTAATTGCGCGTAACCGTTCCTTGAATGAACAAAAATATTAAGTTTGAGATAAATGAAGTGATCATTACTTAATTATCAATATATTAATTATCCATTAAGCCGTGTTCAGGTTAACTAAGGCTTTGTGTTTATGTGCTCGGTATGAGTCGATACTAAATAATAATAGTGCCGCCCAAATAAAGCAGAAAGTGGTAAGTTTCCCCGATGATAATGGTTCATCATAAAGAAAGGTCGCAAAAATAAACATAAAACTAGGACCTATATATTGGAAAAATCCAAGTGTTGATAACGTTAGGCGTTTTGCGGCGGCAGTAAAGCATAGTAATGGTGCTGTGGTGACAACACCTGCCAGCATCAGCGTAATATTCAGTGATAGTGTGTTGGCAAACATGTCGCTGCTTGAACTGTTAACAAAAAATAACCAGTAATACCCAGCGATGGGCAGCATTAACAGCGATTCAAAAAGTAGTCCAACAAAAGAATCAACCATCATTTTTTTACGTAATAATCCATAAATGCCAAAGGTGCCAGCTAAGGCCAATGATACTAATGGCAATGTACCGATCAAGATGAGTTGAATTAACACCCCTATTACTGCAAGCACTACCGCAAGCTTTTGCCATTTCCTGAGGCGTTCGCCTAAAAATATCATGCCTAAAGCTACACTAAATAATGGGTTAATAAAGTACCCTAAACTGGCATCTAGTAAGTGATCATTATTAATTGCCCATATAAATAAAAACCAATTAACACCAAGAAAAAGTGCTGAGATCGTCAGGCCCAAAATAATTTTGGGTTGTTTAAGTAAGCGTTGAACTTCACGGAATTTGTTCAATAGTAGGACGATGATAAAAAGCAAAACACAGGACCAGATAATTCTGTGGATTAAGATTTCACTAGGCGCGATATCCGCGATAAGTTTAAAATATAATGGTGCTATACCCCACATGGAATAGGCGCTGATGGCATTAATGACACCAGAATATGCGTTAGGAACTTTAGTCGACATGTGAAAATTACGTAAGAAAAGAGCGCAATAATACCATAATTTAGCGCAGTTGAAGTTTTGAATCACGATAACTTAGGGCAATAGTTAAATGCAAACCTGTGTTAGTTGAGTGACCTAATAGTGCCATGTGTTTTCGGTGAACTAACCGACCATATAGGTGCACGTGTTAAAAGTAATATGATGGCCAAACTCGTTGTGCATTTCCATGCGCTAGACCGCGACTATACAACCACTGCGGATGCCGTAACACTGCCATGTAATATTTTGTGCAGAGGATTGCCAATAAGGAAGTCTTGCCATAGAAATCGTCCCTCAGATTGCCCACTGTTGAATTGCTTAATTTTTAACCCTAATAATTTATTAAAAGGCATTTTATCAGTCTAATGATGCGCGATTTGTGTATATATCTCCTAAGTTTATGATGCTATCTAGTCAGATACCTTATGCTGATAGGTTTCCACCAATAATTATTAATATAAAAATTTATCTCTACCTGCTGAGGTAGCTAAGGTAAAATACTCACCATTAATTTATCGTAGAGTTTATCGTTGAATATTTCTGGTCATCAAGTGTCTGTAGAGCAAGTGCGTGAGTCACTGCAACATTTATTTGGATTTTCATCTTTTAGAGTGGGGCAGGAAGAAGTCATTCGTCACTTATTGCAGGGACATGATAGCTTAGTGTTAATGCCGACTGGCGGCGGTAAGTCAATTTGTTATCAACTACCGGCGGCAATATTACCAGGTGTTACTATTGTTATCTCTCCACTTATTGCCTTGATGAAAGATCAAGTCGATGGTTTGACTAGGCAGGGAATACCAGCGGCTTATATAAATTCTAGTCTAGATAGCGACACGATTAATGATATTTTTAAACGCCTTGCAAAAGGTGAGCTGAAACTTTTGTATGTGGCGCCGGAGCGTTTCAATAATCATTATTTTGTTCAAGGGTTACAAAGCATAAATGTAAGCTTATTGGCTATTGATGAAGCACATTGCATTTCACAGTGGGGCCATGATTTTCGCCCCGCGTATACACGGCTTAATTGTTTAAAGGAATATTTTCCCACTACACCCATTATGGCGCTTACGGCGACCGCCGATGTCACTACACGAAAAGATATATTAGCGCAGCTGGGTCTACATGATCCTTATGTACATTTAGATAGCTTTGACCGACCAAATATTCGCTACACACTAGCGGATAAATATAATGGTGAGCAACAGGTTCTCGGTTATGTGAGGAAAAGAAAAAATGAAAGTGGCATTATTTATTGCAGTAGCCGCTGGCAAGTTGAAAAACTGGCGAAAACCTTGGCCGGCGTGGGCATTAATTGTGCGGCATATCATGCGGGCATGGAAATAGAGATCAGAAATGCCGTTCAAGATGGATTTACGAAGGATAATATTCAAGTTGTGGTTGCGACCGTTGCTTTTGGTTTAGGCATCAATAAGCCCAATGTTCGTTTTGTTATTCATTATGAACCGCCCAGAACATTGGAGGCTTATTATCAAGAAATAGGTCGTGCCGGACGAGATGGTTTGCCTGCGGAGGCTTTGTTTCTCTACGACGAAAAAGACGTTGATAAAATTAAAAAACGGATCAGTTCTGGAGATAATGAACATAGAGTGAATGTTGAGTTACAGCGCTTCCAAACTATGGAGGGTTTCATTGATGCGCAAACTTGTCGTCGTCAGGTTGTGCTAAATTACTTTGCTGAATATACCGAGCAGCGCTGTGGGAACTGTGATATTTGCCTCGATCCGCCTAGTCAATTTAACGCTTTAGAACCCGCGCAAAAAGTGCTGTCGTGTGTTTACCGGATTGATCAGCAGGGCGACATTGAGCATGTCATTGAAGTACTGCGAGGTGAAAGTTCACCTAAAGTGATGCAATTAGCGCATCATCAAGTGTCAACATTTGGCATTGGCAGGGATAAAACACCCGGTTATTGGTTTTCTATAGTGCGCCAGCTTATCCATCAAGGTTATTTACAACAGGATGTTTCTCATCAATCGGCGTTAAAATTAACTCAAGCTTCACGCAGTGTACTAACAGCAATGCACCCGTTAATGCTCGCGTCGCCACGACTGCAAAAAGCCAGTTATTGGCAGCAAAGTAAGTCAAAAAATAATTATGACAGAGTATTATTTACCAAGTTAAGAGCGTTACGTAAAGAAATTGCTGATATCGAGGAAATAGCACCTTACATTGTATTTAATGACGCAACTTTATCCGAATTAGCTAGGGTCCAGCCTAAAACTAAAAGAGATATGTTATTAGTTAGTGGTATTGGTGATACCAAACTTGCCCGTTACGGCGCCCCCTTTTTAGAGACCATCCAAAGACATAATAGTTAACTCTGCTGGTCCACCTTTCACCGTATACAATTGGTTGATGACGCTAAAGTGGTTACTTTTAACCGTGCTGTTGATATCATCAAGAGATGTTAATCACACAAAGAAAAGGCTTATTTTGGAGGTAAAAAAAGCGCTATAGGCAGCGCTTTTTGTATTACAGTAGTTTGGTTTATTTTAAGCTAGCATAATATGCAGCAATATTAGCTACATCTTCATCAGATAAACCCATAGCCATTGGAGCCATAATTGGATCTTTACGTGCACCTGATTTGAAGTCTTTAAGTTGCTTAGCTAAATATGCTTCTTTTTGACCTGCTAAGTTAGGATACATAGGTATGGCCGAAATGCCTGCAGCGCCGTGACATGCTGCACATACGCCTGATTTTGCTTTACCAGCTGCTACGTCGCCTGCAAATACTGGAGATGCCATCATAACAGTAGCTGCAACAGCTAAAGTAATTTTTTTCATAACTTCAGTCTCTCTTTGATGATTAGAATTTTTATCAACCTTGACCGATTATATGTAAAAATAGCAGAGCTGTCGTTGATTTTTTAGCAAAAATGGCGTTTTCGCTATTCGTGAACCAGAAATGGCGTGCATGCGTCTTGATGTATCCAGATAAAAGTAATGAGTATATTTTATCCAAGGTATCTCTAAGAGTACCGTTTAACTACCCACTATGAATTTAAATATTAGCCTATGATGTCATACAAAAAATTACCGCCGATAATATCAATCGACTTTATCGACAATGCAATTATAACCTGTACATTTGAACTTGATTGGCATCAAGACGATATTGCATCGCTAAAAAATTCACTCATCAACGTTATTGGCGAGGTTACTGAAGTCGAACATATCATTGGCGCGGATCGGGAAAACATTCGCTTTGTTTGGCAGGGACATTATTTTATCCTAAATTTTGAATGTGTTAGCCAATCTTGTTGGATTGAAGGTGATGATTTAGCGGGCATCGAAAACATTGATCAATTGTATTCGTCGATTACATAAAAAACACAACCAATGACTTTTTATTATTTAACCCTGTAATTACCTCGGGTGTTTGCTGTTAAAATAAAGTGAATTAGCGGGCTAGGGGAGATCTATACATGGACTTATTAATCAAGCTGATAAGGTGCTATATGAAGCAAAGAACACTGGGGAAATTGCACTAAAGTGGCAAATGCTAACAAACTTTTTTCACGATAACTTTCTTGAGTGATAGTAAAGCTTAGTTGTGATTGTGTTAAATGCTAGCGAGAATAACTTCATTGGTTGAATTCGTTTTATCGGAATCAAATACCTGTCGAGAATGGCTAATCACCGCATTAATATTTTTGCTAACACGAAAATCACTAACGCCAATTGAAACCGTCATCGACGGTAATCGAATACCAGACTTACTGCTAACAAAACGCAACTTTTCTACGCCTTGTCTAATTTTTTCTGCAATTTCGGCGGCAATGCTGCGCTCGACATCAGGTAGTAAAATTAAAAACTCATCACCACCAGAGCGAATTGGTAAGCCACTATTATCGACGTAACTACTGATTTTTTTAGCTATTTTTGATAGCAGGACGTCGCCAATTAACGGGCCAAAACGTTGACTGAATTTAGTAAAATGATCAATGTTAATAACGAGAGCCGCAATTTGCTTGTTAGGATCTTCGCTATGCCACAAATCAAGATGTTTAGACATTGCTTTTCGATTGTACAATTGGGTAAGAGGATCTAAAAATATTTCTTTACGTAATTCTTCTAATTCATTGCGCAATGTTGAGGCATGTTTATGGGACTTATTGAGTTGGGTAATCAATTCTTGTTGCTGGTTTTTAAATGCTAAAGACGACTTTCTTAATTTAGCTAAGCCAATATCGACCGTTTTCTTATTATCTGAATGTATTGCTGAAATATTGGCGTCAAGTGATGTAATAAAACCGTTAATTGACGCAGTAGATTGTTTGCTGCCATTTTCTACTGTTGATAGTAAATTATCAATATCGGAGATCATTTCATCTCTTAAGCTACTCTGTCCGAGTACAAATTGCTTGTAGACTTCTTCCATGAAAAAGCTATCGAGAGAATTCCCTGATGCAAGTTGTTGCTTAATAGTGGCGTGTAACGGCTGGTTTTTTCCTGAGATATATTCATAACTAACCGCGTAATTTATCGGTGTCGCAGCTAGTTGCCATTGTCTTAATTGTTCAATAGACAAAGCCAATTTTTTATCTGCCAAGGCAATGGAATCATGATGCTTCATTAGTTATTTTTATATTTTGCAATCAGTGAGCGACACGCTAAGTCTATTCTCTAGTATCCGTCGCTAAACTTCTACCTTTGAATGTATAAATATTAGAATTTTTACCTGTAAACCGACATTAAATTGCCGATTATGTGATTTATCGAATAATGTCTTATGAAAAAGATTTTATTTTGCTAAAGTAAATCAGTCTAAAACGCCATTAAGTGATGCCAATGAAGCAATTATTATCGTTTATTTTTCTTATTCTATTTGTGAGTGGTTGTGCTCAATTAACTAAAGCGCAGCGAGTAAGCCAAGATAATCGTCTCGAAGCGATTATTAATGATTACCAAGCATATGTAGATAACAGTAATCCTTTTAATAAGCCAGAAGTTGGTGGTAATAACGCCAAACTTCCCGATCTGTCAGAAAAAACATTGGCACAACAATTTGACAATGTTTCAGAAATTTATCAGCGCATAATGGCTATTGATGTCGAACAATTGGAAGAGTCGAACAAAATAAATTGGTCGGTTTTATCCTACAGTTTAAAAAATGAGCTTGATAGCTACACTAATAAAGAACATTACATGCCGCTAACCGCAGAATCAGGCTTTCATGTTTGGATCAGTTATATTAATCAAAGAACAAGCTTTAAATCAGAACAAGACTACCTTGATTACATTGAACGCTTAAAAGCGATACCTAAATACTTTGCACAGCAAATAGCATGGATGAATAAAGGTATTAACGAAGGGATCACTCAACCTGCGGTCGTTTTGGAAGGTTTTGAAGATTCTATACACGCCTTTATTAAAGATGATGTGACCGAAAGTGCCTATTACAAGCCGTTTAAAACTATACCTAAACATATCAGTAAGGTTAAAGCTGCCGATTTGCGCACACACGCTCAGCAAATTATCACTGGCGATATAATGGCCAGCTATCGCGATTATTACGACTATATGGTTAATGTCTACAAACCCAATGCGAGAAAAAATATAGCAGCGAGTTCTTTGCCAAATGGCGGTGAATATTACCAAAACAGGCTACAACACTATACAACACTGCCAATGACCGCAGAAGAGGTTCACCAGATTGGCCTAGACGAAGTTAAACGAATTCGTCAGGAAATGGATAAAATTATTGAGGACGTTGAATTTAAAGGAAGTTTTTCTGAGTTTGTTCAATTTCTACGTACAGATGAACAGTTTTATGCAAAAACGCCACAAGGATTATTAAAAGAAGCTTCTTATATTGCAAAAAAAATGGATGCGCAATTACCTGCTTTATTTAAAACACTACCCAGAACACCTTATGGTGTTATCGAAGTGCCTGCAAACATAGCACCTAAATACACTACCGGTCGGTATTCAGGTCCATCAAGAGACGATCAAGCGGGTAATTATTGGGTTAACACCTATCGTTTAGACCGTAGACCTTTATATGTGCTTGAAGCGTTAACGTTACATGAAGCTGTTCCGGGGCACCATTTGCAGGGTTCTATTGCTCGAGAAATGAAAAATGTTCCTCAATTTCGTAATGAAACTTATATCTCAGCTTTTGGCGAAGGCTGGGGTTTATACTCTGAATTTTTGGGAATAGAAGCTGGTTTTTATCAAGATCCTTATAGTAATTTTGGTCGATTAACTTATGAAATGTGGCGTGCATGTCGTTTAGTCGTAGACACAGGTATGCATATAAAAGGCTGGAGTCGTGAAAAAGCGATGGATTACTTAGCGAGTAATACTGCATTATCGCTACATAATGTAAAAACCGAAATTGACCGCTATATTTCTTGGCCTGGGCAAGCCTTATCGTACAAAATTGGTGAACTGACCATCAAAAAATTGAGACGCGAAGCAGAAGCAGCGTTAGGCGAGAAATTTGATTTACGTGAATTTCATGATCAAATTTTAAAAAATGGTTCAATGCCATTGACTATGCTAGAAAAAATGATTCGTCAGTATATAACTGAGACTAAAAATAAAGCGGCTAAGTCGTAAGAGGAAAATTTTCTTGATGGAAAAGGCAGAGCGCGCAAAGAATACCGTGGAAACAGACAGTGAAATGTCGAGTTTAGATAAGCCCCCACTATATCTAAATTTGGCAGTTCCGCTGTCGTAGGTTTCCCCTTAGACCGGTAACTTTGCGTCTCTAGTTTTCACTAGATTTGCCCTTTTCGAGCTTTATTTGCTCTTCGCTCATTATAGCTAATTGCCAAGGCATGTAAATAAATATTATTTACATGCTAATTTTTTTGGTTAAGTTTTTGATTTAATTGGTATTGTATGATGGTTTATCTAAAAGGGAAGTGGGCTTTACACAGACAATTTATCACTTTCGTGGTGTTAATGATCTGTTCGTTGGCTGCGTCCTCTCAATCTAATGTTGTTGATAATAAAACTGTTGAGCACAACATTCGGCAAGTAGATTATTATTTTTCGATGGATAACGAAAGCTTACCCCATAATGAAGTAGTTCGTTTGAGCAGTGAAATAATCCAAACTAGGCAATTTTATACCAGTAATATAATCGCAAAGGTGTACGTTTTACTTGCTGAAACGGCAAAAAGTAAAGGCGATATGGCCAGAGCATTTCAATTTGCCCGTGATGGTTTGTCATTGTCAGGAGTAGATAAAGCTATTCGAATCAATTTACTCTTGGAAGTGGCAGCTGGTTATTATGCTAAAGGGAAGTATCACGACGTGCTTGCCAATGTCGAGCAAGTAATTATTCTGGCTGAAAAACAACAAAACATTAAATGTCGCTTAATTGGACTTTCATACAGAGCGATGGCGTATGCCCTGATTGCCGAGCATGAAAACGCGGTACATGATCTAAAAGTGGTTGAACAGCTGATATCAGAAAACCCAGAGTTTTCTGATCACCTCGTTTTGCTTGATATACTCGCTACTGCACATCATTATTTAGGTGATTATCAAACTGCGATAACGCTTTATCATAAATTATTAAAGTTACATATAACGCTTGCTAAACAGCGAAGCATAGCTAGTACCTATTACAAGTTGGCGCAGTCTTACCTTAGACTAAAGAAATTAGATGATGCTTACCATGCGTTTTGGGAAGCTAAACAGTATGCAGAGCAGAACAAAGCGCCTATCCGTATTGCTTATGCTCAACTAGGCTTAGGAGAAGTTTTACTGTTGCAAAACGAATATGAGCCATCTTATCGCTTCTTGCTCAATGCTAAAAAATTGTTTCAGGGACAAAATTTAATGCAGCCTTATCTGAGTACGTTAATCGCACTATCGAAGGTATCGTTAAATATTGGTAAGCAAGCATTCGCTTACCAATTGTTAAAACAGGCGGAAGGTTTAGCCGATAGTATAGAGTTAACAAGGGAGCAAATAGAACTCTATCAATTATTGTCAAGGATGTACGAAGAGCAAAAGGACCACCAAAAGTCACTGAGGTTATTAAATACATATGTTGAACTTAAGCACCAGTTTACGATTGATGTAGATGTTCACAATAGCGCTTTTGCAGGCGATAAAAGTGCTAATACCCAAAGTAAACAATTGGCGGTAAAGTTAGCTGAGAGCAGCGAGTTACGAGCAAAATTCTCGCAAAAATTTAAGCGTCAACAACAAATTATGCTGTTGCTATTTATCATCGTCATCATGCTGCTTGTATTATTAATCTGGATTTGGTTAGTAAAGCGCACGAGAAAGATGAACAGAGCGTATGATGAGATAGAAAAGCCAGCGCATTTAATCGCTAACCCCGAGCAAACAAAGCAGATTTATCAATTAGAATATAAAAAGGCCCGTAAATACGAATATCCGTTAGCGGTTGGTTATTTATCGATTGATAACTGGACTGAGCTTAACTTTCGCTTTAATGCAAAGGTTGTCAATGAAGTGACTAAAACGATATCGACATTGCTCAATGAAAACATTGGTGAGTTTGATTTTGGTGGATTATTAAATAGTGGCGAGTATTTGCTGCTTTCGCCACATGGTTCGAACGCGCACATGAAACAAAGGTTGACCAATCTCTCAAATGCTTTAGCCGTGAGATTTTTCGCCAATTTGGGAGAGTTTTCAGTCAAAGTGCGCTATTCCTATGGTACACCGAGCGCACAAGATATCGATCCTTATATCTTTTTGTCGCGTCTTACCACATTGGAAAGTAACAAATAATAAGATATTTCATATTTGACGCTTCTCCAATACTATAAAATTCTTTCCGCAAACCTTGAATTAATGAGATAATGGTTGCTTATTGCATTATCGTGTGCCATTTGGGTTATGCAACATACACTATATAGTTGTTTTTTTAATTTTAGTAAATGGTTGTTATTAATATGATATTTGGTTTTATCGTTATAGGTGTTTTTGTCGCGGCGAGTATTTATTTTTTCTTTAGAGCCGAAGCGTTACAACGGGAGCTCATTACCGTGAAAAGAGACGCCAATAATGCCAATAAAGAAAATAAAGTGTTGGTTGCATCGATGGTTAAAGTGGCAAGTCGTTTTGAAGAGTTTGCCAAAAAACGTCATGCTAAAATTAAGCTTGCCTTAGAAGCACAAGAGAAGAACGAAGCAGCGTTGTCTACGTTGCAATCTATTATGCCGTTAGTGCAAAACTATTCGGCAATATATTGTGATTGTTCAAAGGGTTCGGGTCGATTACAAGCCGTTGCAAAAAAGTGTTATGATAATTATCAAAAAAATTCATTCAAAGAATTTACGACGTTTATTAATAAGCAAGATAAAGGTATTAAAAAGTATTGGGCTAGTAATAACCTAAGTGGATTTATATCTTTAGTTGAAGCCTTATTGGTGCAGCAAGAAGAAAATGTTCGGCCAGCCATTACTGAACAGGGCAACAAAGCAGTAAATGAATAAAAAGTAAGTTTTGTAGATATAAAAAAAGCGCCTTTGGCGCTTTATTTTTATGGTCTAATCGTAATATCAGGTGAGGTATTTATTTCCCCTTCACCAGAGATGGTCGCCGCATTACCATTACAAAGCAATATCGCTAGGCTACCTCTATTACTATTTCTGATAAACGCAAGATCGTAACCAAATTGAGTAAGGCTACTGGCCGCAAACTTTTGTGCTAATGACAGTTTATCCCACAAGTTAGATTGCTCAGGGATATAGTGCCTTCTTTCAAGTAACACTTCTCTTTCAGCTAATGCTTGCATTTATTCTCTCATTAATTGGCTTCAAAAATCTGAATACTCAGATACAACTTTTAGACACCATATCCCAGAGCGTTCAATATTTCAACGATCTATTGACGTTTTTTTCTAAATTTACAACTGATACAATAATATCGATGCGGCTTTTCTCCTGCATTACCGCGAATTTAATAATGAAGATAAGAGTTCTCCTGCCTGATAATGTTTTTTTTGAGGTCTTTATGAGTGATGTTTTAAATGATTTGCTAGCGTTATTAAAACTAGAAGCGATCGAACAAGGAATTTATCGAGGCCAAAGCCAAGATTTAGGTTTTAGAGCACTGTTTGGCGGACAAGTTATGGGACAGGCATTGTCCGCCGCTCAGGAAACCGTTGCCGCAAATCGTAATGTGCATTCATTACACTCATATTTTTTACGAGCTGGTGATGCACAAAAACCAGTGGTATATGAAGTGGAAAATATTCGAGATGGTCGTAGTTTCAGTACCCGCAGGGTACAGGCAATCCAAAACGGCAAAGCAATTTTTTATATGACCGCATCATTTCAGGAATTAGAGTCTGGTTTTAATCACCAAGACACTATGCCTAATGTCAAAGGGCCCGAGGGGTTGGCTTCGTATAGTGATTTTATTCAAGAACATCAGGCGCTCATTCCTGAAAACGTTCGTCATAAATTTCTATCTGAAAAGCCCATTGAAATGAGACCCGTTGAAAAATATAACTGGGTAGCTCCTAAAAAGAGAGATTCAACAACTCATATGTGGATTAAAGCTAATGGTGATCTGCCTGATGATTTAAGAATACATACCTATATGTTGGCCTATACCTCAGATTTTCATTTTTTGCCAACCGCATTATTGCCCCACGGAGCGAGTCATTGGCAACCGGATTTTCAAATAGCGACTATAGATCACGCTATGTGGTTTCACCGTCCATTTCGATTTGATGATTGGTTACTGTATGCCGTAGATAGTCCCTCTGCGAGCAGCGGTAGAGGTTTAGTGCGTGGCCAAATTTTTAATCGTAACGGTGACTTAGTTGCCTCCACTATGCAAGAAGGCGTTATTAGGCAACGTTAATTACGCTGCCAGTCGTGTCCGCTAGGGTGTTGAAATATTCGTAATGAAAAATGCGGCGCCATAGCGAATAAATGATCAAAGATATCCGCTTGAATAGCTTCGTAATTCACCCAATTCTGATCTGAACAAAAAAAGTAAAGCTCTAGCGGCAGTCCAGAAGACGTGGCTGTTAGTTGGCGAACCATACAGGTCATTTCATGATTTACTTTATTGTGGGCGTGTAAATAGGCCTCAATGTAAGCTCTAAACGTCCCAATATTGGTTAACTGTCTGGCGTTAATATCGTTGGCGGTTTGACCCGATGCAGATATTTCTTGGCGCTTTTTATTTAAATAGTCAGCGATAAGATCAATTTTACTGAGCTCATTTATCTCGTCATTATTGTAGAATTTAATACTTCGAATATCGATGATGATCGTTCTTTTTATTCTACGCCCGCCGGCATTAAACATATCGCGCCAATTTTTAAAGGAGCCACTCATGAGGGCATACGTAGGCACAGTTGTTACGGTTTTATCAAAATTGCGCACTTTTACAGTGTTTAAACCTATTTCAATTACGTCACCATCAGCGCCATAGTTGGGGAGTTCGACCCAATCACCTGGCGCGACCATTTTATTGGCTGAAATTTGAATACTGGCGACCAGTCCTTTGATAGTGTCTTGAAATACTAGCAGCAACACAGCGGTTAATGCGCCTAAACCACTTAATAAATAGATGGGGGAGCGATTTAAGATAAACGACAACGCCAATATTGTTGCGACCAAAAATACTACCAATTTTATTACCTGTATCACGGAATCGAGTGGTAAGTATTTGTTAGTGGCTTTCTGTCTGTAGCCAAATCTGATGACATTTAACAGTGCTGAAATGCTCAGAGCGACTTGAAAGCAAATCATTACTTTAGCGAACACGATCAAGATGTCGCTAACTAAACTTTCCGTCGGTAAAAATATAGGCACTAAAACGAGCAATAGTATTAATGGGACAAGGAAACTAATGCGCGAAAAAACTTTTTGTTCTAACAGTAAATCATCCCAAGTGTTTTGCGATTTCAACACTAACTTGTGAACAATATGCAGTATTTGATGCTTTGCTATGTAATAACTGATGTGGGCTAGTGCAAAAATTACCATAGCACCGATAATGAGTGCGGTGATAGAGACATACTGGTTGGGCATGCCCTGCGCACTTAACCAGTCAGTGATAATAGCATTCATATTCATTCCTAATTAGTGCTTAGACATCTCTTGTAAAAGCAGATCTTTTTCTTTCCACAGCTCGTTGATATGCTGTTGGAACTTGTTTTTAAAGTCCGGATCATTGAAATAATCACCGATCATCGAGCTGTCAATATCTATAGTTTCTATTGATACATGGATGTCATGCACTCGTCCAGAAATGAAATCAAAAAAGCTGGGGATTTTTTCTGGGTAGTAAATCGTCGTATTCACTATTTTTGATAGATGATCGCCCATTGCCTCCAAGACAAAAGCAATACCGCCTGCTTTGGGTTTTAGTAGATACTTAAATGGAGATTGTTGTTTTGCGTGTTTGTCGGCAGTATAGCGTGTTCCCTCCAAAAAATTCATCACACTCACTGGCTTATGCTTAAACTTTTCACACGCGTGACGTGTTGTTTCTATATCTTTACCTTTTAGATGAGGGTTTTTAGCTAAGAATTCTTGGCTATAACGTTTCATAAAAGGAAAGTCCAACGCCCACCAAGCGATGCCTAAGAAAGGCACATAAATGAGCTCTTTTTTTAGAAAGAATTTTAAAAAAGGAATTTTATTATGTAGTAGCCGTTGTAACACCAATATGTCCACCCAGCTTTGGTGGTTGCTTAATACTAAATACCAGTCATCCATGGTTAATTTTTCTAATCCGGTGACATGAAATTTAACCTGAGTGAACAATTGCTGATTAAAAGTGTTAACTGCCACCCAATTACTTGCCATGTTATCGAGCAAGTGACTCAATATTTTGCGGGTAATATTAAAAGGGATAATAGCTTTTAGTAAGGAAAAGATAATAATGGGGATCAGCCAAAACAGGGTGTTTAAGGCATAAAGCATAAAGGATAAAAGCCCTATTAAAGGGTGCGGTAAAAAACTTAACATCTGCTTGCGATCTCAATAGTTGCAACAATAACGGTACAATTTTAATGATAATTAACGAAATTTTCAGTAAAAATTCTGTTAGTTGCTAATATCATCGCTACAAAAGTTGATAATGTTTATGTCGTGGTTGTTCAAATCATCATTTCGAACGGTTGTTTTCTGTTGCTATTACTCCATTTGATGTTACACGCGTATTTGTCTGGTATTAAACTACATTTCGATAAAGAGAAATGTAAATACCATCTAAATTAAGCGGTTATGAGAGCAATTGTCTACTTGTGTGAAAAACCATCTATTCATTAATAAGTGGCGAATTAGTTTGATATTTTGTTGAATAAACTCATAAAAATTGTACCTTAATGTAAATTATGAGTTAAAGGTATTAAAAAGAGCAATCTTGTCTATAAAAAGGCAAAAAGTCTATTGCATCATTCCCTTGTTTCAAGGCATTCTTATTGGTGTGTAGATACGAGGAAGGGTTATGAATTTTAATAGAGTAGTGATAAAGGTTGGCAGTGCGTTGGTTGCCCCCGATACTAACGGCTGTAGCGGTAAATATTTACTTGCTATTGCCCGCTTTATTACGGAATGTCACCATGCAGGTAAAGAAGTTATTTTAGTTTCCTCTGGTAGTGTTGCCGCAGGACGTCAGCTAATTCAGCATGGCTCCCCAGTTCCCTCTATACCCACTAAACAAGCTATGGCCGCTGTTGGTCAAATGAAAATGATGGCTAATTGGCAGCGTTTTTTTGACGTGCCTTGCAGCCAATTGTTGATCACTCATGGCGATTTAAAAGACCGTCAGCGTTATATCAACATTAAAAATACTATTCGAATTTTATTAGCCAATGGTGTCATCCCTATTGTGAATGAAAACGATACTGTGGCCACCGATGAGCTAAAAGTGGGTGATAATGATAATCTGGCAGCGTTAGTCGCCTTGGTTAGTGAAGCAGATAGTTTGTATATTTTGAGTGATGTCGACGGTGTTTTTAACAAAGACCCACGTATTCATGCTGATGCAGTTTTATTGCCTGAAATTGAACAAATAACCGATGAAATATATGCCATGGCCGGTAGTACCAATAATGTGATCGCCACAGGTGGTATGCGTACTAAAATTCAAGCGGCAGAAAAAGCGGTCGAAAACGGTATTGAAACCTATATTCTCAACGGTAGTCGTAGTTCGGTGTTTGAGCAGTTATTAAAAAATGAAAATCCAGGAACACGTTTTATTGCTCAACAGGCAGCGACAAAAGCGAAGAAACATTGGCTTAAGCATACCTTAAAAAGCAATGGTCAAGTAATGTTAGATCAAGGTGCAGCGAATGCTGTTGTTAATAAAGGCGCATCATTACTTCCCTCTGGTATTAAAGAAGCTACGGGCAACTTTTTGGCAGGTGACACGGTTGATTTAGTTAATGTCAAAAATGGGCAGGTGATTGCCAAGGGAATATGCCAGTACAGTCAGCGAGATTTGTTACGTATTAAAGGGCAAAAAAGCGATAAAATTCATACCATATTGGGGTTTTGTCCAAGTAAAGTGATTGTACACCGCGACGACATGGTGATACTGAATCAGCAAGATACTGAATAGGCGGCACAGGAAATGACTATGACAGAAAATATTGAATTTAGCATGTATCAAATGGCTAAAGATGCGAGGCAAGCCAGTTTGGTGGTTGCACAATTAACTACAGCGCAAAAAAATGCTTTGTTGTTAGATATGGCAACTGCGATTGAAAACGACAAGAATATTATCATTAATGAAAATGCCAGGGACATCGCTCAAGGTAAAGAGAAAGGATTAAGTGACGCTATGCTTGATCGTTTGTTATTAACCAGTGAGCGGATCGACGATATCGCCAATGCGATCAGAGAAATAGTCACACTTGCAGATCCTATAGGAGATATTGCCCATTTCGCGTTGCGTCCAAACGGCATGCAAGTGGGAAAAATGCGCATACCACTAGGGGTGATTTCGATGATTTATGAAGCTCGCCCCAACGTAACGGCGGAGGCAGCAGCATTGTGTATTAAGTCAGGAAATGCGGTTATTTTACGTGGTGGTTCAGAAGCGATATACAGCAATTTAGCCCTAGCGAAATGTCTTCACCAAGTCCTTGTAGCGCATGGCATAAATAGGAATATAGTTTCAGTTATCCCTGATACCCGGCGCGCCATTATTGAAGAGTTATTACAACAAAGAGACTTTATCGATTTGGTTATTCCCCGTGGCGGAGAAGGACTGATCCGGTATGTCACTGAAAATAGTCGAATCCCCGTGATCCAGCACTTTAAGGGGGTTTGTCACTTGTTTATTGATAAATATGCGGATCTTACTAAAGCAGTTAATATTTTAATTAATGGTAAAACGCAGCGACCTAGCGCATGTAATTCACTGGAAACGTTACTAGTACATCAAGATATTGCTGAGTCATTTTTACCGTTAGCGGCTAATAAGCTTAAAGAATTCAATGTCAAAATTCATGCCTGTCAACGCAGTATTAAATATTTTGAAGATGCTGAATTGGCGTCTGAGGATGATTTTAATGCTGAGTATTTAGCACAGGAAATTGCGGTAAAAATAGTGAATTCGTTCGATGACGGGATAGCGCATATTAATGAGTTTTCTTCTGATCATACTGAAGTTATTGTCAGTCAAGATACTAGTCGCACTCAGAAGTTTGTCCGCTCAATAAATTCGTCTGTGGTTATGGTTAACGCGTCATCGCGATTTTCAGACGGCGGTCAGTTAGGGTTAGGTTCAGAAATAGGCATTTCGACCAGTAAATTGCACGCTTATGGGCCAATGGGGTTGGCGTCATTAACTACTGAAAAATTTGTTGTTATAGGCGATGGCCAAGTTAGGGATTAGCCTGTCTAAGTGATGTTAATGTGTGTTCATTGAAATACCATTTCGTCGATGAAATGGTATTTTAGTGTGTCACAGCTGATCCAGGTTAGTTTAGTGTTAAAGATAAGAACAACAATAATCGGTAAGTGTTTTAGCGCGAATATTAAATTTAGCGTTAGCTGGTACTTCAAAAGTTTGTCCAGCAGTAACCTGTTGCCATGTAGACGAATTAGGCAATAGCACTTCAACATCTCCAGCTAGTATTTCCATGACTTCTCGTACGCTTGTTGCAAATTCGTATTCCCCTAGCATCATAATACCCAGTGTTTTTGTTGAGCCATCTGCAAGTGTTATTGCGCGACTGGTAACTTTACCATCAAAATAGATGTTAGCCATTTTAGTAATAGTGACGTTATTGAATTCATTCATGCTATATGCCCCGTTATTTTAAAAATATTATGTAGTTTCCGCTTCTAATTAAATGATTAAGGCCGCAATGCTGGCAACAAGCGTCATCAGAAACACCAGCCATTTTAAGGTTTTTGCCTTAATTGATATGGCAAATTTGACAGCAATTTGCGCCCCGACAATACTCCCTATCGCCAGCGTCAGACCCGGAACCCATGCTACTTGGTCTCTAATAATGAAAACCACTAGGGCAATTGAAGTGAATATTACCGCAGCAACAACTTTTAAGGCATTTGCGCGCAGTAAGTCATACTTTAATACGCCGACAAAGGTCGCGATTAAAACAAAGCCAACACCCGCCTGCACGAACCCGCCATAAAACCCAGCAAGAAAGGTTGTGATAAAGCCCGTTGTACTTTGGCTGCAACTTATTGGCTCAATTTCATTGTTGGGTACCGAATCACTGCGCATCACTACCCAAAGCGAAAGGCAAATCATAGTGCCAAGCAAAAGGGGTTTTAATAGCTCAATACTCATGTAAGACGCGATAATTGCGCCGAACAAACCGCCTAAAAAAAGCGGAAGAAAGGTATCTTTAACAGCAACCGATGAGATTTTATTATGTTTATAAAAGCCACGCGAGGCCGTGAGCGATTGCAGTAAGACACTTACTCTATTAGTTGCATTGGCAATGTCTGCAGGCAGACCGAACATCATCAGCGCAGGCAGTGATAAATTGGAGCCTCCGCCCGCAAGGGTGTTGATCACTCCCGCACAAAGACCAATGCTAACTAAAATGACAATTTGATAGGGATCCATTATCGAAATGTTTCACCGTATGTGCAGAGTGTTTAGTACTCCGATGGCTGAATAATTCCACAATAGAGTATATGCTCTCATTTTTCCAGTTAAAAAAGCGGCACCGACCAATACCTATAGGAGTACGGTCAAGTACCGCTTATTTGCAGCGAGCAAATTTTTATCAGTTAAAGGCTAGCTTCAACAATTTTCTTCATATCAGTCATATAGCCACGTAATTCTTTACCAACGGTTTCTACACCATGGCTACGAATGGCTTCATTGACTTCGATTAGGCGAACATTATCGACACCAGTCGAGGTATTCGACAAGCCTTCACCCAGTTCCGCTAAAGATAGTTTATTGACATAGTCTTGTAGCAACGGCACTGCAGCATGGCTAAATAAGTAATTGCCGTATTCCGCGGTATCAGAAATAACAACGTTCATTTCATATAATTTATTACGGGCAATACAGTTAGCAATCAATGGCGTTTCATGCAGAGATTCATAATATGCTGACTCTTCGATAATGCCTGAGGCTGTCATTGCTTCGAACGCTAACTCAACACCCGCTTTAATCATAGCAACTAAGAAAATGCCACGATCATAGTATTCTTGTTCAGTTATTTCTGTGTCGCAATCCGCAGCCAGTTCAAACGATGTTTCTGCGGTTTCTGCGCGCCATTTCAATAAGTTAGCATCGTCATTGGCCCAGTCTTTCATCATGGTTTCAGAAAAACGGCCCTCAATGATATCGTCCATGTGTTTTTCAAATAATGGGCGTAAAATTTCTTTTAACTCTTGTGCCATATCAAAGGCTTTTATCTTGGCCGGATTAGACAACCTGTCCATCATATTAGTGATGCCGCCATGCTTTAGGCCTTCGGTAACAGTTTCCCAACCAAATTGAATTAATTTACGGGCGTAAGCAGCATCTACGCCATTGGCGATAAGTTGTTGGTGACCTAAAATGGCACCGGTTTGCAACATGCCACAAAGAATGGTTTGCTCACCCATTAAGTCGGACTTAACTTCGGCGATGAACGATGACTCAAGCACACCAGCGCGATCACCACCCGTTGCAGAGGCATAGGCTTTAGCTATTGCTAAACCGTTACCTTGAGGGTCGTTTTCAGGATGAACGGCGATCAGTGTTGGCACACCAAAACCGCGTTTATATTCTTCCCGAACCTCAGTGCCAGGACACTTAGGTGCTACCATAACAACTGTGATATCTGGGCGAATTTGCATGCCTTCTTCAACCACATTAAAGCCATGTGAATAGGACAAAGTAGCGCCATGCTTCATTAATGGCATTACCGCGCTAACTGCAGAGGTATGTTGCTTGTCTGGTGTAAGGTTTAACACTAAGTCGGCTTGAGGAATTAATTCTTGATAAGTACCAACAGTAAAACCGTTTTCTGTTGCCCACTGCCATGATTGACGTTTTTCAGCGATAGCGGCGTCACGTAAAGCATAAGAAATATTTAAGCCTGAATCACGCATGTTTAAACCTTGATTTAAACCCTGCGCGCCGCAGCCAACAATGACAATATTCCAATCTTTAATGAAGTTACAGCCGTCACTAAATTCGTCACGTTTCATAAATCGACATTTACCTAATTGAGACAATTTTTCTCTTAAGCTTAAAGTATTAAAATAATTAGCCATGGTTTTCTCCTGAGCCTTGCAAACTGTTTAGCAAGTATAATTTAGTTGGTCAGTTTTGCTGACAATGAGGAGATAATATATTAATCTTCATGTTGCTTAAAATGATATATTTGCAATGCATCGTTGCGATAAATGCAATGATAGGTGTATTTAGCTAATTGTGAGGAAAATTCGTGGACTTAAAGTCATTAAAAATGTTTCGACATTTAGCTAATAGCTTGCATTTTGGCCAAACCGCCTTGGCATATCACGTTAGCCCATCGACATTGAGCCGTGTAATACAACGCATTGAAGAGCAATTGGGCTGTGAAGTGTTGCATCGGGACAATCGAACTGTGGTATTAACCGAATCTGGTCAGCAGCTATTAAAATACGCCGAGCAGCAAATTGAGCAATGGCAACTATTGCAGCTGTCATTGAATCAACAACAGGCTGAACTTACCGGGAAATTACATGTGTTTTGTTCTGTCACCGCCGCTTATAGTCATTTGCCAATATTGTTAGACAGGTTTAGACAACAGCATCCGTTAGTTGAAATTATGCTAACAACCGGAGATGCAGCAGACGCGCTAGAGCAAGTGCAACAACAAAGTGTCGATTTTGCTATCGCAGCAAATCCGGAAAATTTATCGAGTAGCTTTTTCTTCCATCATCTGGCGACAATTCCATTGGCCGTAATTGCCCCGACAATTGCATGCAGTGTGCAGCAACAGTTACAAGTAAGCCCAGTTGTCTGGTCAAAACTCCCCTTTATTTTGCCTGAGCACGGTCCGGCGCGAAAAAGATTTGAATCGTGGTTTAGAAAGAAACAGCAAGGAAAGCCCAATATTTACGCGACCGTTTCGGGGCATGAAGCCTTAGTCAGTATGGTTGCGTTAGGCTGTGGAGTGGGTATCGCCCCCCAAGTTGTTGTCGATAATAGTCCGGTAAAAGAACGCGTGCAATATCTTGAAAATGTCGGCGAGATTGCTCCCTTTGAATTGGGCATTTGTTGCTTGAAACAACGAAAAAGTCAGCCATTGATCAGCGCATTTTTTGATGCCATCACTGAAAATCATTAAACATTAGGCACTTACTCCATCGCTTAGAAATCGTAACAAACGATCCATAGCGCGATAGGAAAGGGCCTCAACTAGATGCTCATGTTGAATGTCTACACATTGCTGCATGTCTGCTAGCGTTCGCGCTATTTTCAGTATTTTATGATGTGCCCGGGTCGACAAACCAAATTTTTCTACGGCCAGTTCGAGAAAGTCATTATCATCGACGCTAAGTGCACAATGTTGGCGAATTTCGGCACTGGACAAATGAGCATTAGCCTTACCTTGACGGGTAATTTGTTGTTGACGACATTGTTGTACGCGCGACTGAATATCCTGACTGGTTTCATTTTGTGTACTTTGATCAGCCCACATACCACGCGGTAAACGTGCTACTTCAATCTGTATATCAATGCGATCTAAAAATGGGCCGGATAACCTGTTCAAATAACGCAGTACTTGCTCGGGAGTACTGCGATTATCATTATAAAACCCAGTCGGACTTGGATTCATGGCGGCGACTAACTGAAATCTTGCTGGAAATGTTTGTTTGTGTAGAGCTCTGGAAATGGTTACCTCGCCAGATTCCATCGGCTCTCTCAACACGTCTAGCACTTTACGTTCAAATTCTGGCAGTTCATCCAAAAATAAAACCCCATTATGTGCTAGCGATATCTCTCCAGGTTTAGGCTGACTGCCACCACCCACCAAAGCGGCGGATGAAGCAGTATGATGCGGGGCTCGAAATGGGCGAGTTAACCATGTTCGGGCGCAGATGTTTTGGTGACTTATCGATTGAATAGCTGCGGTTGCTAAGGCTTCTGCTTCTGTCATTCGTGGTAAAATTCCGGGTAAGCGACTCGCTAACATGGTTTTACCCGTACCGGGGGGACCGATAAAAAGGATGTTGTGACTACCACTGGCGGCGATTTCTAATGCTCTTTTAGCGAGAGGTTGTCCCACCACATCTGCCATGTCTGGACCGGTGTTAATATTGTGGATTTCATGCTTGTTTTCTTCAACAAATGCGAGCGGTAATTGCCGAGAGAAGTGTGCGAAAAGTTGAGTTAAATGCTCTATAGCATGGATTTTAGCTTGTGTTACCCAACTTGCCTGTTCCGCATTTTTTTTAGGGATCACCAGTGTACGCTGGCTTTCACTGCTAGCCATAGCCATCGGGATTTCGCCGATGATTTCTCTTAGTTCGCCCGACAATGCTAATTCGCCCGCGAATTCATATTGGTGTAGATCGGTTGCGGGGAGCTGCTCTGATGCTGCTAAAATACCAACAGCAATAGGTAAATCGAAACGACCACCTTCTTTGGGCAGATCTGCAGGAGCAAGGTTAATGGTGATGCGTTTGGCGGGAAATTCATATCCGCAATTGATGATCGCACTTCTAACCCTGTCCTTAGATTCTTTTACTGAAGTTTCTGGTAGGCCAACGATGTTAAAAGCAGGTAGGCCATTGGCCAAATGCACTTCAACAGTCACTAGCGGAGAATCAAGCCCAACGCGAGCGCGGCTGAATACGCATGATAAAGTCATAAAAATCCATTTTTTCACCTTCCATTGTTTAACCATTGTAGTTAGCGAATGATTGTTTTGCCAATTCGCTGCTCCTAAGATCGCGAATGTAATGCTAAGTTAAACAATTAATGAGTTCGATCGGTATAAGCTGGTGTAAAAAACTATAAGAAAAAAGCTTGCTCATTCTGTCGCTGCTGTGGTACTAATTTAAATAGGAATTAATCATTCAAATAAATTTTCAAAAAAAATAAATAACTATGCAAAACTTTAGCGCAATTATTATTAACATTCTCGTCGTGGTGATTATTAAATCGTCGCGGGGGTATTCGTTGAGCTAAAGAAAAGCAATAAACCGAATTTAAACCCCCGCACCGAAAGGCGCGGGGGTTTTTTTTTAACAATTACTAACTGGAGTCGATACTAATCATTGTGATTTTCTAAAGATATTTTAAGTGAATAACAACTGAATAGTTCAAAATAAAAATGGCAAATGAGCAAACGTTAACAGGCGGATCATTATTATTTCAAGTGTTGCAACAACATGGTGTGCAGCATGTTTTTGGCTACCCTGGTGGTGCCATTATGCCAATTTATGATGCTTTGTATGATAGTGATGTCGAGCACTTTTTGTGTCGTCATGAACAAGGTGCCGCATTTTCGGCCGTTGGTTATGCAAGAGCCTCCGGTAAAGTAGGTGTGTGCTTGGCAACATCGGGCCCTGGTGCGACCAACTTGATCACTGGTTTAGCTGACGCGCTGGCAGACTCAATACCTGTGGTTGCCATTACTGGGCAAGTTGCAACGGCAGCTATGGGCTCAGATGCGTTTCAAGAAGTTGATATTTTTGGTTTGTCACTAGCTTGTACTAAACATTCATTTCAAGTGACGGATATAAACGAACTGGAAAAAGTGTTGCACAAAGCGTTTGCTATTGCCCTAGAAGGACGCCAAGGACCGGTGTTGGTTGATATTCCCAAAGATATTCAACTTGCTCAGGTAAATGGGGTTATGGGTGATTTTTCATCACTAAAAAATAAAGTAAAACTTCCTCCTGCCAATGTCGGCAGTGCAATAGCATTACTGAGTCAGGCTAAAAAGCCGGTGTTATATGTTGGAGGCGGCGTAGGGATGGCCAATGCTATTGACGAATTGAGGGCATTCATTGATATCACTGGTTTACCAAGTGTTTCAACGTTAAAAGGTCTTGGTGCGATTGACCCTGATCACTGCAGCTATTTGGGCATGTTGGGGATGCATGGCACTAAAGCCGCTAATATTGCGGTACAAGAATGTGATTTGTTAGTTGCGGTAGGCGCGCGTTTTGATGACCGTGTTACTGGTAAGTTAAATGAGTTTGCGCCTAATGCTAAAGTTATTCATTTTGATATTGATACTGCTGAAATCAACAAGCGTCGTAAGGTTGATGCGGCGATATTAGGTGATTTAAAAGTAAATTTACCGGCCTTGGCCATCCCTCTTTCTATTGAAAAGTGGCGAGAAGAATGTCAACAAATGAAGAAGGATTTTGCTTGGCGATATGATCACCCGCATGAAACGATATTTGCTCCCGCGGTGTTAAAAGAGTTAAGCGACAAAATGCCTCATAACACCGTTGTTACTACTGATGTCGGGCAACACCAAATGTGGTCTGCTCAGCATATGCAATTTGATGATCCCAGTAACTTTTTAACCAGCGGTGGCATGGGAACCATGGGGTTTGGTTTACCTGCGGCAATTGGCGCACAAGTAAGTAGACCTACTGATTGCGTGATAACCGTGTCCGGTGATGGTTCATTTATGATGAATGTGCAAGAGCTTTCCACCATAAAAAGGTTTCAATTGCCGGTTAAAATCGTGCTTATTGATAATGCTAAACTTGGTATGGTGCGTCAATGGCAGGATTTATTTTTCAATGGCCGTTTGAGCGAAACAGATCTGTCGGATAATCCAGATTTTGTCATGTTAGCTACCGCCTTTGATATTAAAGCGAAGCAAATTACTAAAAAATGTGAAGTGTCTGCGGCGATTGAGGAAATGTTAACTCACGATGGCGCTTATTTACTGCAAGTTAAAATAGATGCACAAGACAATGTTTGGCCATTAGTTCCCCCCGAAACGGCAAACGACAAAATGATGGAGAGCACCTAAGATGAATCATTATGAATTACTTATTGTTGCTGATGATAAGCAGGTTGTGCTTGAGCGTATTTTGCAAGTGGCGCGTTACCGTGGCTTTTTAATCAGTGGCATCAATGCTCAAGTTAACACCGGTAATAATATTGGCACCATAAAGTTATCGGTCAGGAGTGATCGCTCAATCGATTTATTAGTCGATCAAATTAACAAACTGATCGACATCAAGAGTGTCAAAGTAGACAATAATGGAGTCATGCCCGTCTGCGCATAAATATTAATACTACAAATAATTACTGATTAGATAACAGACAAAAGAATTATCTAATAAATGAAAAATAAACAAATTTAGGAAAAGAAAATGGCTAAAGTAAGTGCAGAACTCATATGGTTTAATGGTGAACTCATGCCGTGGCAAAATGCTACCGTACATGTAATGAGTCACGCATTGCATTATGGTTCATCAGTTTTTGAAGGTATCCGTGCCTATAACACTCATAAAGGTACCTGTATTTTTCGTTTAGAAGAACACATTAAGCGTTTATTCGATTCAGCAAAAATCTATCGTATGAATATCCCATACACGCCGGAAGAAGTGATCCAAGCGTGTAAAGATTCAGTCGCTAAAAACAATTTAGAATCAGCATATTTGCGTCCACTTGCCTTTTTAGGTGATGTTGGCATGGGGCTTCGTCCACCAGCCGATGCTAAAGCCGACATGATGATTGCTGCGTTTAGTTGGGAAGCGTATTTAGGCGCTGATGCTATTGAAAATGGTGTGGAAGTAGGGGTGTCGAGTTGGAATCGCTTAGCACCTAACACTATGCCAACAGCCGCAAAAGCTGGTGGTAATTACCTTTCATCACAATTAATTTCAATGGAAGCTGGTCGTCATGGATATACTGAGGGTATTGCGTTAGACGTTAATAACCAAGTGAGTGAAGGTGCAGGCCAAAACCTATTTTTAGTGCGCAACGGTGTAATTTTTACCCCTCCTGGTACAGCATCAATTTTACAAGGTTTAACACGTGATACGGTGTTCTTCCTTGCTAAACAGCTAGGTTATGAAGTTCGTGAAGAAACTATTTCACGCGAAGGTTTATATTTGGCGGATGAATTCTTCATGACAGGTACAGCAACAGAAGTTGTGCCAGTGAAATCGGTTGATGGCATGCAAGTCGGTACGGGTTCACGTGGCCCGATTACTAAAGCTATTCAAGATGCTTTCTTTGGTATTTTTGATGGCACTACCGAAATACCAGAAGGCTGGTTAGATCCAGTGAAATAAATTGTATTTTGGACTTTAGCTCTGGGTTAGTAGCGCTTACCTATATTAATAGGATTTGCGCTACTGCATGGAGCGAGTATCAAAAATTCAAATTTATTGTTAGTTACAAAACATCAAGGCTAGCTTGATATACAAGACAAAAATATTATTTTCAAAATTTACTCAATAACGTTATTCGAGCGATAACAAGCAAGTTTTTAAAATAGTATTTACCTACATTAATCATTGGAATAATAACGTTATGCCTAAATTAAGATCTGCTACTTCTACTCAAGGCCGCAATATGGCTGGTGCTCGAGCGCTTTGGCGTGCCACAGGTATGACAGATGATGATTTTGGCAAGCCGATTATTGCCGTGGTTAACTCTTTCACTCAATTTGTTCCCGGCCATGTACATTTAAAAGATATGGGACAACTCGTTGGTGGTGCTATTGAACAGGCAGGTGGTGTCGCGAAAGAATTTAATACCATCGCTGTTGATGACGGCATCGCCATGGGGCACAGTGGTATGCTTTATAGCTTACCTTCTCGTGATTTAATTGCTGACTCGGTGGAATATATGGTTAATGCGCATTGCGCAGACGCCATGGTCTGTATATCAAACTGTGACAAAATTACTCCAGGGATGATGATGGCGGCTATGCGTCTTAATATCCCGGTAATTTTTGTTTCTGGTGGCCCGATGGAAGCGGGTAAAACTAAGCTTTCTGACCAAATTATTAAGCTCGATTTAGTCGATGCGATGATCCAGGGTGCCGATCCCAAAGTGTCCGATGCACAAAGTGATCAAGTAGAACGCTCTGCCTGCCCTACCTGTGGTTCTTGCTCGGGTATGTTTACCGCGAACTCGATGAATTGTTTAGCAGAAGCGCTGGGTCTCGCATTACCTGGAAATGGCTCTATGCTAGCGACTCATGCTGATAGAGAACAATTGTTTTTGCAGGCTGGCAGTGAAATAGTTAAGTTAACTAAGCGTTATTACCAAGAAAATGATGAATCTGCATTACCACGCAGTATCGCCAGTAAAGCCGCATTTGAAAATGCCATGTGTTTAGATATCGCCATGGGTGGTTCTACTAATACAGTTTTACATTTGTTGGCTGCGGCGCAAGAGGCTTTTGTTGATTTTACCATGGTTGATATTGACCGCTTATCACGATTAGTGCCACAACTTTGTAAAGTGGCACCATCGACACAAAAATACCATATGGAAGATGTGCATCGTGCTGGGGGGGTAGTTTCTATACTTGGTGAGTTAGCGCGTGCTAACTTACTTAAAACCGATGTTGTTAATGTGTTGGGTACAACACTAGCCGATCTGCTAACAAAATATGATATTACCTTAACAGCCGACCAAGCCGTAAAAGATTTTTATCGCGCGGGCCCCGCTGGCATCAGAACGACCAAAGCATTCAGTCAAAGTTGTCGCTGGGACACATTAGATGATGATCGTGAAAATGGCTGTATTCGTAAACTTGAGCATGCTTATTCTCAAGAAGGTGGTTTGGCTGTGTTGTCGGGTAATATTGCCCTTGATGGCTGTATTGTCAAAACTGCTGGGGTTGCAGAAGAAAACTTAACTTTTACCGGGCCAGCACATATTTTTGAAAGCCAAGACGATGCAGTAGCGGGTATTTTGGACGGAAAAGTAGTTGCCGGTGAAGTGGTTGTTATTCGCTATGAAGGTCCCAAAGGGGGACCGGGTATGCAAGAAATGTTGTACCCAACGACTTATTTAAAATCGATGGGGTTAGGTAAAGCCTGTGCCTTAATAACTGATGGTCGTTTTTCTGGAGGCACGTCAGGATTGTCAATAGGCCATGTGTCGCCAGAAGCAGCGAGTGGTGGCGCCATTGCCCTAGTGGAGCAAGGTGATATTATCCATATTGATATTCCAGCACGAGTAATTGAAATACAGATTTCAGAACAGGAACTATCTGCACGTCGTGATGCAATGAATGCTCGTGGTAAAGCGGCTTGGCAGCCTAATGAGCGTGTTCGTCCTATTAGTTATGCGTTAAAAAACTATGCGATGTTGGCGACCAGTGCTGATAAAGGTGCGGTACGAAATCACAAATTACTTGACGGAGAAGATTGATGACCGAAGCCGAGAGTCAGGAATTACTTGCACTTCAAGGAGTTGGCATCGATTATCTTCGCCGTATATTGTTAGCGCCTGTTTATGATGTCGCCAGAGAGACTGAACTGACTTTATGCACTAAATTATCGGCGCGTTTAAATAATCAAATTTATTTAAAACGTGAAGATCAGCAGCCGGTGCATTCGTTCAAGCTCAGAGGCGCCTACAATAAACTAGCTAACCTCAGTGAAGCGCAATGTATTCATGGCGTTATCGCGGCTTCAGCAGGAAATCATGCCCAAGGACTGGCTCTAGCTGCCAATAAGTTAGGGATCAAAGCAACGATTGTTATGCCGATCACGACACCTGATATTAAGGTTGATAACGTCCGCCGTTTTGGTGCCGAAGTACGTTTAGTCGGTAAAAGCTTTAACGAAGCGCAAGCAGCCTCATTGCAATATGCTGAAGAAGAGCATAAAACTATTATTCACCCTTTTGATGATGCCGATGTTATTGCCGGGCAAGGAACCGTAGCCAAAGAATTATTGCAACAACATCCCAAAACACAGGTGGTTTTTGTTCCCGTGGGTGGCGGTGGCCTGCTAGCAGGCATGGCAGTATATTTAAAGCAATTACAACCTAACATTAAAGTCATTGGTGTTGAAGCCGAGGATTCTGCGTGTTTGAAAGCGGCGATGGAAGCAGGGCATCCGGTTGACCTGGAGCAAGTTGGTTTGTTTGCCGATGGTGTTGCGGTAAAGCGTATTGGTCAGCATACTTTTGATCTGATTAAACAATATTGTGATGAAGTGATCACTGTGACCACCGATGAAATTTGTGCATCGATAAAAGATATTTTTGAACAAACTCGTGTTATTGCCGAACCAGCTGGCGCGTTATCATTGGCGGGTGTGAATAAATATTGTCAAACTAGTGCCGGCAATGAATCTCTGGTGGCAATTCTTTCTGGTGCCAACATGAACTTTCATAGCTTACGTTATGTGTCAGAGCGCTGTGAATTAGGTGAGCAAAAAGAAGCGGTGTTGGCGGTATCCATTCCAGAAGAGAAAGGCAGTTTTCGTCGCTTTTGTAAAACCATAGGTGGCCGTGTCATCACTGAATTTAACTATCGGTATGCGAATACTAAACAAGCAAAAATTTTTGTTGGCATTAGACTAGGCGGCGATGCTAACGAGCGAGAACAACTTTGCGCATTATTAACCAATGCGGGTTATGAAGTTACCGATTTTACCAATAACGAATTAGCAAAACTGCATGTTAGATACATGATCGGAGGCCAAAATCTTACCCAAGTCCAAGAGCGAATCTTCCGTTTTCAGTTTCCTGAATATCCTGGTGCCTTAGAGAAGTTTTTAGATACAGTCGGCGAACATTGGAACATTAGCCTGTTTCATTATCGAAATCATGGCGCGGCGTTTGGTCAGGTATTGGCAGGATTTGAAGTTGCCCAAGATAATCAGGACGACTTTTTCAGCCATATCAGAGCACTGGGTTACGAATGGCAGGAAGAAACAGAAAATTTGGCTTATCAAGCGTTTTTAACGCAGTAATTTCGCTGATTATTACCAACAACAGTGCTTGAAGTTCTCTTTGAGTGCTAACGTGTAGTTATTGGTATTTTTGATAAATCTTTTCAATATCACCATTTTCAAGCATCAACTTTAGGCCAGCGTTTAGTTCGGGCAAAAAATGGGCCTTGCTCGGATGAATTCGCATTTTTGCCTGTACTTCACTGACGATCTCACCAATGGCTAATTGTTTATATATTGGTTGCTGCTGATAATACAATATCGTGCGAAAGCCAATAAATACATATTGTAATCTATTCGTGATCAGTTGTTTTAACAGGATACTTTCCGATAGGTTTTCAACTTTGATTATTTTGTTCTCATTAAAGGCTTTTTCAAAGTTAGGATAACTGTAACCCCTAACAATACCTACATGCTTATCGTATAAGTCATTAATTGTGTTAATAGCATTTTCTTTCTTAAAAACGATCACCTCAGTAGAAATTTCGAAAGGAATAGAATAGAGGCCCACTATTTTTCTTGCTTGCCGCCACTGCTCATTGACGCCAGGTTCAATATCGATATTACCCTCATCAAATTCTTTTAAGGCGCGAGCTACCGGTAATTCTCGGTAGACAAACTTATGAGGAGTGAGTTGTTCTAAGCGCTTAAAAATATCGACAAATATGCCTGATGGACCATTTTCAGTAATTATTGAGTAGGGAGGGTTACCTTTGTGATAAAGCGCAACGCGGAAGGTTTCACTAGATACAGTGGGGATAAATAGTAGGCATAGAAAAAATAGTTTACACACATACTTAGTCAAGAAAGCAATACTCGGTGATAACAATACCTTCATTATAGTTACTTATTAAATATTTTCTGTGGAACCTTTGAACGAAAATTTTACGTTATTGATTTTATGATAGATACTCTACTATATAAGGTGAGCTTAGGATCATAAGGTGGGGATAGTGTCGGAGCATTTATTAGTCATTGAAGACAGTATGGGCATTGCAAAAGTTATTGAAAAATTGGGGCTGTCATTAGGTTATCAGGTCACTATTGCCACCACACTTGCACAAGTAAAATCTTTACTCGAAAATAAAAACGATTTTTTCCTTGCTACCGTTGATTATGGCTTACCGGATGCATTAGATGGAGAAGCGATTCAGTTTGTCCTTGAACACAGTATTCCAAGTATTGTTATGACTGGCCGGATGGACGATAAAACCCGACAAAAAATTCTTAATTTACCTGTGGTTGATTACATCACCAAAGAAAACACCCAAGCCTACCATTATTTGTTACGAATTTTGCATTGCCAACTGACCAATCGCGAGATCAGCGTCTTGGTGGTCGATGATTCATTAAGCTCGCGTAATCAAGTGAGTCTTTTATTAAAGCGTAGAAATTTTAATGTGTTTAGTGTCGAAGACGGCACTAAGGCATTAGCGCTGCTTGAAGAACATCCTGAGATTAAAATTGTAATTACCGACCAAGCAATGCCTGGCATGGACGGTTTAGAGCTGGTGCAAAAAATTCGTAAAGAGCATAGTCAAAATGAGCTTATTATTATTGGGCTTTCCGATGCGGAAAGAAGCTTCGAATCCGCGCGTTTTATAAAAAATGGCGCGGATGATTTTTTAAGAAAGCCATTTTGTCAGGAAGAGTTTTATTGTCGAATTATGCAAAGTATTGAAAAGTTAAAATACATTGAAGAAATAGGGGCGGCTGCTAATAAAGATTATTTAACCGCTTTGTATAATCGACGCTATTTTCTCGATCGTGCTGGCGATGTGCATAAGAATTTAACAAGTACCAATGAGGTATATCTTTTAGCCATTGTTTATATCGATGATTTTAAGAATATTAATGAAAATGTTAGCCATGAAATGGGTGACAATGTCATCATAGATACGGCCAAATTGCTGACCCAATATTTCGGTAAAAGCTTAATCGCGCGTTTTGGTGGCGCTGAATTTGGGCTATTAATCACTAAACTAAATTTACAGGCGATTAAAAATGACCTTGAACAATTGCGAATCGCGATTGCTAAGCATACAAGCACAGCTAAAAATTTAAATCACCAAATTACCGTTAGTATCGGTGCTAGTACTTTTACCGATGAACATCCAGTAAAAATGCACATGAAAAAAGCGGATGAAGCACTGCATCAAGCAATCAAAAATGGTGGCAACCAAATTCAAATGACCTAATTATTTAGGGAAAAAATGACCACCTTTAAATCTTACTAACTCAAGTTTTACTTTGGCATTTTGCTGTAGTTGTAATTATTTTTCGGATGTCTTTTTTTAGTTACTCAAGATATGTAGTAAATTCCTAAATATTCATCATAATTCTGCTTTTTATCTCCTTAGGAATAACTAAGAATAGCCTACCTGCTAGCAGCTTTTACTAACAATTTTATACAGGGTAATAATCATGACATTAGGAAATGTACTTAAAAAAATCAGGCAAGAGATGGGTTTAAGTCAGCCAGAACTTGCCGAGCAGGTAGGTATAGAGCAATCATATTTATCAAAATTAGAAAACGATAAGTCGGTGCCTTCAAACGATATCTTTCGAAATTTACTATCGGCGTTACAAATGGATTTAAGCCAATTTTTAGCTAATTTTGAATTGCATGAAATAAGGCAAAATTTAACAGCGATCCCTGATGTTGAATATTGGCTTAAGCAGCAAGATAACCAAAAGATTTTAAGCCAGCGAAAATACTTATATACCTGCAGTGCTTTTATCGTATTTGCGGTGACGCTGTTTTATATTGGCTTTAGTAAACAGATATTTAGCGAAGTGCGTTACCAATACGAATCGCCAGGAGTTATTTTACCTTTAGAACCCAAAGATATATTTAGCCAATGGAGGCAATTAATCCCTGCAACAGGCAATGAGCATAGAAATTTATTTGATCAAAAAAGAGTCGAAATGATACAGCGTCGTGACGATCAAATATATTTAACTGAAAATAACCTAGGTGCTCAGTTTGAAATGGATGTTCAAGGGGGAACTCGCCTCTTTACCTTTGATAAAGAAGAGGTGGTACCGCGTGCGGTTAACGCTTGGCTGCAGGTGCTCGGGGTATTTTGTTTTATGATAGGTTTGATGGGCTTTATTTTAGAGCGGCGCTTCTATCGTTAACGGTTAGCCTAATAAACGGCAGCGGTCATGAGTCCATATGATTACAACGCTGCCGAATATAAAAATTAAAGTAATTTTATATTGTTGAAAAGCACTGACAGTGAAAATGCTAATTAATTGCCGCGCAGTTCAAGAATTAACACCGTATTTTTTATCAGCGATCTGCACCAAGCCTGCTTCAGCTGTAATTGGCTGTTGGATAATCCAAAACCATATCTTTTCGATGACCTTAGTCGATACGCTCAGCAAATATCGACCGACAGTGTGTTAGCAAAATTCTCTTGTTTAAATGACATAAGTCAGCTGTTGTTAAATGGCTAGGGCTTTCTATTGGGCCTTATTTAACATCTTGACTAGGATGAAGCTAACCGCGTAAAGATCTATCCGCTACTTTGGCAACACCACCAAGGTGAGCCGCTGAGATTACAGTATTACGCACTGAGTTTAACGAGGTCGGGATATGAAAAATGGATGCAATGCTGTTTTCTTGAAAGGGCAGCAGCTACTTCTACTATTAGTACTATTTAACGTGCCAGTTATGGCACAAGATGATGCTATTGAAAGCCTTCGTCAAACCAGTAAAGCATTTTCATCTGTGGCCCATACTGTGTCACCATCGGTGGTGTTCATTAGAGTAGAAGGCAAGGCATCGCGCGTGCTTAGCGAACAATTTTCATTCCCATTCGGCGATCGCTGGCCTTTTGGTGATGATTTGTTTGAACGTTTTTTTGGCGAGCGTTTTCGTCAGCCCCAGCCGAATGAAGAGCCAGAGCGTCAACGCAAAATTATCGGTCAGGGTTCTGGTTTTGTCTTTGCCGCTAAAGAAGGATTTTTTATCGACAAAAGCTATATCCTGACTAATAACCATGTTGTCGATAAGGCCGAGAGTATTAACGTTACTTTAAAAGATGGGCGCGAATTTGACGCTAAAATTGTTGGTACAGACCCTCAATCTGATATTGCAGTATTAGAAATTAAAACCGGAAAGCTGCCACCGGTGGTGTTAGGAGATTCCTCCAAAGTGCAAGTAGGTGAATGGGTAGTTGCCATTGGCAACCCTTTTGGCTTGAGTCATACGCTGACCGTCGGCGTGGTTAGTGCCAAAGGACGCACTAGTCTGGGGATCAATGACTATGAAGATTTTATTCAGACTGACGCGGCCATCAACCCCGGAAATTCGGGCGGACCACTGGTTAATCTTGATGGTGAAGTGATTGGGGTTAATACCGCAATATTTTCGAAAAACGGCGGGTACATGGGTATCGGTTTTGCGGTGCCTATTGATCTCGCCAAAAGCATTGCGGAACAATTAATCAGTCATGGCAAAGTCACTCGTGGGCAATTGGGGATTATTATTCAGGATCTATCGCCGGCATTGGCTGATTCGTTTGATATTGACCAGCAAAATGGCGTGTTAGTTGCTCAAGTCATGGATAATTCACCTGCGGAAAAAGCAGGATTACAACAAGGGGATGTGATCACTGCTTTTCAAGGGAAAAAAGTCACTGGCGTTGGTCGCTTTCGAAACTTAGTCGCATTAAGCTCTCCTGGCAGTAAAAGCCAGTTGACGATTATTCGTGACGGAAAAACAATAGAGCTTACCGTCGAGATTGGCAAGCAGTCTGAACTAGATCAGCTTAGCCGTGCTGATGAATACGAAAGCGAAGATCTTGGCTTTAAGGTTAAGACAATTAATAGTCGTTTGGCTGAACAATATAGGGTGAAGCAAGGAGAAGGGGTGCTAGTGACTGAGGTTAGATCGGCCTCTATTGCAGCCATGGCAGGTATCTCGTCGGGCGCGGTGATTTTGCAAGTTAATCGCAAACCAGTAAATAGCGCGGTTAAATTTAGTCAGGAACTTAAAAAAAGTCGTCAAAAAAAATCGGTTTTATTGTTATTACAACAAGATAATCAGCAACGTTATTTGATCTTGAGCTGGTAATAATTCCCATTAACCTTAATTCGGGTTAATGGGGGGTATCGTTGATTGATGTATAGGTAAATTCAGCACTTAAAATTCAATTAACTCGATTGGTATAAAAACATCAATACTTCAAAAGCTGAGTTGATACTGCCGCATTGTTTATCGCTTAAGAAATGAGCGAGAGGAGCGAGTATGAATGAAAATTACCGTAATATTTTAAATAAAATATCAGCGTTAGAAGCCGAACTGGCAGAAGAGTTACGTAAACAAGAAGAAAAACTCGGATATCAGATAGAAGATGGCAAGGTTATTTTTCAACAAAAAGTAACCGAAGCACAGCAAAAACTGAAAACCAATGTACTGCCTTGGTTGTTAAATAGTAAGACCAAAAATTTGCTCAGCGTACCCTTTATTTACCCATTGTTGATACCATTTTTGTTTCTTGATATCTGTGTCACGTTATACCAATTCGTTTGCTTTTCACTGTATGGCATAAAAAAAGTAAAACGCAAAGAGTACATTTTATTTGATCACCATCACCTCAAGTATCTCAATGTCATCGAAAAGTTAAATTGTCTTTATTGTAGTTACGCTAACGGGGTAATAGCTTACGTCAGAGAAATTGCTAGTAGAACGGAACAATATTGGTGCCCTATTAAACATGGGCATAAGGTTCGCCAGCCACATGACCGTTATGCAAATTTTGTTGATTATGGTGAAACCGGTAATTTTCATGGTGAACTGAAAAAATTACGGGAATCTTTAAAAGAGGAAGATAACCAAAAACAACCCTAATACCAATTGGTATCTTGGTTCATTAGGGCTGGTTTATTGCCAAGTTATGATTGGTTGAGTTTAGCTTCCAACTCGGCTATTTTAGCTTCGAGTTCGCTTAACTTAGCCCTAGTTTTAATTAACACTTGAGTTTGCACGTCAAACTCCTCTCGTGTCACTACATCGAGCTGAGATAACTTGCGCTGTAATACGGTTTTAGTTTTATCTTCGAGATCGTTCGCCATGTTTTTTAATCCTGGCGGTATTGCATCTGTCACTTGTTTAGCAATTTCTTCAATTTTTTTAGCGTTGATCATAATAAGTTTTACCTAGGTTGTATCAATTCATTGTAATCAAATTAATCAGCTTATACCAATTGAACTATTTAAGCGTCGATTGAATATATTTTCATACTATTGGTGAGGTCTTAATTGAAAACAGGTAAAATCAGCGCCTATTTTAATATCTCGATGATTTAACGACACCTGATGGCAATGAAACTAAACCCTGGGCAAAACGAAGCGGTAAAATATGTCAGTGGACCCTGTCTAGTGCTTGCGGGCGCAGGTAGCGGAAAAACTGGGGTGATCTGTCAGAAAATCGCGTATCTCATTAAAAAATGTGACTATAAAGCGCGCAATATTGCCGCGGTAACATTTACCAATAAAGCCGCACGTGAGATGAAAGAACGGGTCAGTAAAATGCTTGGTCGCGATTTAACACGCGGTTTGACAGTATCAACATTTCACTCTCTTGGTCTTGATATTGTTCGTCGTGAAATTAAAACCTTAGGCTATAAACCCGGTTTTACCTTGTTTGATGATCAAGATTCCTTAGCTTTGTTAAAAGAGCTTACCGCTGAAGAGCTTGATGGCGATAAAGATCTACTGAGTAAGTTGCAAATGATGATTTCAAATTGGAAGAACGATTTGTTATTACCTGATGCCGCACTAAAACAAGCAGTGGACGCCGACGCCGCCTTATATGCTGAGTTCTACGGACGTTATCAGCAGCACATGAAAGCGTACAATGCGCTAGATTTTGACGACCTTATCTTAATTCCGACCTTATTATTGAAGAACTTTCCCGAGGTAAGAACCCGCTGGCAACAAAAAATTAGGTATATGTTAGTAGACGAATATCAGGATACCAACGCCAGCCAGTATGAGTTAGTCAAACTGATCACTGGCGAGCGCGGTCGATTAACTGTTGTTGGTGATGATGATCAATCGATATACTCGTGGCGCGGAGCAAAACCGCAAAATTTGGTGTTGCTTGGCCAAGATTATCCCAATTTAAAGCTGATCAAATTAGAACAAAATTACCGCTCTAGTGGCCGTATTTTAAAATGCGCCAATATTTTGATCGCCAACAATCCTCATGTCTATGACAAGGCTTTATTTAGTGAGCTTAATTACGGTGTAGAACTACGGGTATTACAAACCAAAAATGAAGAACATGAAGTTGAGCGTGTCGTCGGTGAATTAATTGGTCATCGTTTTCTCAATAAAAGTCAGTTTAGAAATTACGCAATTCTATACCGAGGCAATCATCAGTCACGATTATTAGAAAAAGCGCTGATGACCAACCGTATTCCTTATAAAATCAGTGGCGGCACATCGTTCTTTTCACGCGCTGAAATTAAAGATGTTATGGCCTACTTGCGGGTATTGGTTAACCCTGATGATGATAATGCATTTTTACGCATTGTTAACGTGCCTCGACGTGAACTAGGCCCGGCGACACTGGAAAAATTAGGCAGTTACGCCAATATGCGCCAAATTAGTATGTTTGCGGCAAGCTTTGAATTGGGCTTAGAACAGCATTTAACTGGGCGTGGGTTAGCCAATGTACAAAGGTTTACTCGCTGGATTGTTGAAACCGCTGATAACGCTGAACGAGGCGATACTCCAGCGGTATTGAGATCGATGATCCGAGAAATAAACTATGAGGATTGGCTATACGATAGTTCACCGAGCGCAAAAGCGGCAGAAATGCGGATGAAGAATGTTACTGAGCTTTTTAGCTGGGTAACACAAATGTTAGCCGGTGATGAATTGGAAGAACCGATGACCCTACCGCAAGTGGTGACACGCCTAACGCTGCGTGACATGATGGAGCGCAACGAAGATGAAGACAATGCTGACCAAGTGCAGTTAATGACTTTGCATGCTTCTAAAGGCTTGGAATTTCCTTTTGTGTTTCTGATCGGCATGGAAGAAGGCCTGCTACCGCATCAAACCAGTATTGATGAAGGCAATGTCGAAGAGGAACGTCGTTTGGCTTATGTGGGTATTACCCGAGCTCAGCGCGAACTTATTTTTACCTATGCGCGCGAGCGTCGACAGTTTGGCGAAATTGCCAGAACTGAAGCGAGTCGTTTTTTACATGAATTACCACAAGACGATTTGAATTGGGAGCTGGGGCAAACCAAGAAAAGCGATGAGCATAAAAAAGAATCGGCTCAGCAAGGTGTCGCTAACATTCGCGAAATGCTGCTAAAAGCCAAACAGGCTAATAAATAATATCCCTACTTAGCTGGAGTAGGAGTTTTTATTAAAGCAGACCAAAAATCAATCCCAAAGAAATAACCGCCAGTAATGCAGATACTGCTAGCTGGATAGTGACAATGGTGATTTTCTTCACTAGTTTAGCGCCAACATAGGCCCCTAAAAATGCGCTTAACGCGGCAGAAGTCACTAAGTACCAATCAACTTGGGTGCTTTGGTTAGCAATATCCCAGCCGTAAATCGACATCCGAGCAAAATCCACCATTACCGCAATAGCGACCCCCGTTGCGATGAATTGGTGTTTGTCTAAACCGGCTTTAATGAGAAACATGCTTCTAAAGGCACCTTGATGTCCCGAAAGTCCGCCAAAAAAACCACTGATCATGCCGCCGAATGGCAAGTATTTTCGATCGAGTTTTATTGTTGAAAAGCGCGGTGACAACTCTAAACCAACAAATACTAAAATGATGATACCGACGACCATTTTGATCGGCTCAACAACAAAATGATGTGAGTTTATTGAATATTGATATAGTGGCTGTAATGAGGACAGGGAGTGCAATGTCCATGCGCCTATAATGGCGAACAATATTGCCGGCAGACCAAATTTAGCTAATACGCTAAGATTTGCATTTTTACCCAATAACAGGATCTTAAAAATATTATTAGCAAAGTGCACTAATGCGGTAATAGCAATGGCTATTTCTATCGGAAAAAATATCGCGACAACAGGCATTAATAAAGTGCCTAAGCCAAAGCCTGAAAATAGTGTTAATGTTGATGCGATTAACGCGGTGGCGCTAATAATAACAATGTCCATTATTTCACTTGGTATTTGTTGTATTTATGTCACTGATTTTAAAGAGTGTACGCTAGCAAAGTAAAGTGAAAATAAAATGACACCAATGATAATGCTCATTAGCGGAGTCTAATTTTATTGATACAAAATAGCGTCTAGTTTTGTTGTCTGAGTGAGGCCAACAGCGAAACTAAGCCAAAGCCAGCTATAACGGCCGCTTCAGTAAGATGTTGATGAGTAAATAGTACGCAAGCACCAATAATAAAACTACCCGCTAATACACTTGATATCAGCCTTTTATGTTGTGTTTGTTGCTGTTGTGCGAGTTGCACTACTAATTTAGCCTGTTGGGTATGATGGTCTTTCCCTGCTTGAAGGTAATCATAAATAAGATCGGGGATCTCAGGCAGTTTCTCGTTCCAAAACGGCAGATTTTCTTTTATTTTGCTAAAGACGGCCTTTACACCCATTTGCTCTTTAACCCAGTCCTCTAAGAAAGGTTTAGCGGTTTGCCATAAGTCTAGTTGCGGATACAGTTGACGTCCGAGACCTTCGATATATAACAGCGTTTTTTGCAGCAATACCAATTGCGGCTGCACTTCCATATTAAAGCGGCGCGCGGTATTAAATAAGTTGACCAGTACTTGGCCAAATGAAATTTCCGCTAGGGGCTTGTTGAAGATGGGTTCGCATACCGTGCGAATAGCAAATTCGAATTCATCGACGCTGGTATCTCTTGGCACCCAACCCGAATCAACGTGTAGTTGCGCAACTTTACGGTAATCACGATTGAAAAAGGCGACAAAATTTTCAGCTAAATAGCGTTTGTCTTCACGATTTAGCGTGCCGACAATGCCGCAGTCAATAGCTATCCAAGTAGGATCTTGTGGGTGTGTAGCATCAACAAATACGTTACCCGGATGCATGTCGGCGTGAAAAAAGCTATCTCGAAAAACTTGGGTGAAAAAGACTTCTACGCCTCGTTCTGCAAGTAATTTCATGTCTACACCTAGCTGGTGTAATTTGTCTACTTCGCCGACACCGATGCCATAGATACGCTCCATCACCAAGACATTCTTGTGGCAAAATTCAGAATGAATTTCTGGCACATAAAGCACTTTGTCGTATTCTCTACCTTGATCAAAATTGCGTTTTAGTTGAATAGCATTTGCTGCTTCACGCATCAGATCTAGTTCATCTAAAATGGTTTTGCGGTATTCTGCGACCACTTCTTTAGGGCGCAATCTTTTGCCATCGGGTAACCAGCGGGCGACTATGCTGGCAAATAGTGCCATCACGTTAATGTCGGCAATAATGATTTTATTGATGCCCGGGCGCAGTACTTTTAGCACCACTTGTTGTTCAGTGCCGTTATGTTTCATTCTGGCGGTATGCACTTGGGCAATAGACGCCGAGGCAAGCGGGACATTATCGAACTCGAAAAAATGCTCATTAAAGGTGTCTTCACCGATCGATGCAATGATGATTTGCTTGGCTAGCTCTCCATCAAAGGCCGCAACCTGATCTTGTAGCAGTGCGAGCTCATTGGCAAAGTCGGCCGGCAGTAAATCGCGCCTAGTCGACAGCATTTGTCCAAATTTGATGAACACAGGTCCTAACGATTCTATCGCTAGACGAAACCGCTGAGCGACGGGTTTATCGCGATGCTTGTTGCGCAGCCAAAAAAGGCTAATGCGCGCCAGTTTCACATACCAAGGCAGCGCTTTTTTCGGCAGCAATTCATCCAAACCAAATTGCAAAAATGTTTTTAAAATTTTAAAAAGACGAGTGCTGCTCACGGTTAACCTTGTTCGCCGGCGAGGGCGGATAATTGCTGATGGAGTTTTTCTAAACGTTTGCTTAATTGCTCTGTTTGAGCCGATACTTCGTTAACTTGTTGATTAAAATCATCAATTTTATTTTTTGTCACTACCAGCTGTTTTTCATGGATTAACCATTCGCTGGCATCTGCTTGTATTTGTTGCGCAGCAAAGTTGACTTTATCGGCGACAAATTTTCCTGCTTGTACGGTTTTATAAGTGGCAACATCACCTATGTGCTTTGCCAGCTCAGTTTGCCAGTCAATGTCGATATTTTCCATGATACTGGCAAATTGTTGCGCTATTTTGATATTACCCAATATATCGAGTTTTTCTTGTTTGATCAGCTCCGTTAATTGCTGCTCTCGTTTGAGCTGTTGCAAGGTCGATAAACTGGTGTCAATTCGACAAAACAGCTCATCGTCACTGCGAAATTCCTCGCTTGAATTCACCAGTACCTTGTTGGCACTTACGGTGAAGTTAACCGGAAAGCCGAGCTCTGATAAATGAACGCATAGGGTGTGTAACTCAAGTTTGGCCAACGTCTGTGAGCCATGCGTATTTAACGCGAGCGCTTTATTGATGATCACTTCTAACGCGGAGCAGAGAAGTTGTTGATGCAGCAAAATGCTCATAAGGGCTAAAATTTATAACCTTTATGCAGGGCGACAATCCCACCGGTTAAATTTTTATAGCTGGTTTGTTCAAACCCGGCATTTTCCATCATCGTTTTTAAGGTTTCTTGATCAGGATGCATGCGGATAGATTCAGCTAAGTACTGATAGCTCTCGCCGTCTTTTGCCACTAGTTCTCCGACTTTAGGTAAGATATTAAAAGAATAAAAATCGTAGGCTTTGTTCAGTAATTCATGTTCTGGTTTAGAAAACTCTAGCACTAGCAAGCGGCCACCGGGTTTTAATACAGAAAATATTGACCGTAATGCCTTGTCTTTGTCAGTGACATTGCGCAGACCAAAAGCGATGGTGACTATGTCAAAGGTATTTTCTTCAAAGGGTAAACTTTCCGCATTTGCTTGCACATATTCGATATTTTGCACTAAGCCTTTATCGCGCAATTTATCGCGACCAACATTGAGCATCGAGCTATTAATATCGGCGAGCACAACGTTTCCTTGTGGCCCGACTAATTGAGAGAATTTTGCGGTTAAATCACCTGTACCACCAGCAAGATCAAGCACTTTGTTTCCTGGGCGCACGCCACTAGCATCTATAGTGAATCTTTTCCATAAACGATGGATGCCAAATGACATCAGATCATTCATCACATCATATTGTTGAGCAACCGAATGGAAAACGCCCGCTACCATTGACGCTTTTTCAGTTTTATCGACCGTTTTATAGCCAAAATGCGTGGTATCTTCTTGGGGATTTTCTGCTTGGTTTTGCTCTGGAACTGACATGGTGATTTCGCTAATAACTAAAATTGTGCTTAGTTTACTGTATGCATTGCTGATCAACAAATAAGTTATACCAATCGAACTAATTTATTAAACAACTTAGAGTGACATAAGCGAGCTGAGCTTAATTCCAACAGTCCGTAGCTAAGCGTTAGAATATTTTTCTTTGTTAGCTAACCAGCGGTTGATTAATGCTAACGCATTGTCGGGGTACTTCTTCCAGAGTAAATAGGCGTGTTGCTGTATTTCAGGGATCAAATCGGCATCTCTAACTAAGTCAGCAATTTTTAGTTCGGCTAAACCCGTTTGTCGGGTACCCAATAATTCCCCAGGACCTCTAATTTCTAAGTCTTTTTGGGCGATGACAAAACCATCATTGCTATCTCGTAATACTGCTAAGCGTTTAGTGGCGGTTTTTGATAGTGGACTTTTGTACATTAACACACAGTGAGACGCGACGGCGCCACGACCGACTCGACCGCGTAATTGATGCAGTTGTGCCAGCCCTAATCGTTCGGGATTTTCTATTACCATTAAACTTGCATTGGGTACATCGACACCAACTTCGATAACAGTGGTCGCCACCAGTACCTGTAATGCACCGGATTTAAACCCGTCCATCACCGCCTGCTTTTCGTCTGCTTTCATGCGTCCATGCACTAAGCCTATTTTGAGCTCGGCCAGATTTGCTTGCAAATATTCGGCAGTATCCTCAGCTGCTTGGCATTGCAAGACCTCAGACTCCTCAATTAATGTGCATACCCAATAAGCTTGGCGGTTGTCAGCGGTGCAGCCTTGTCTGATCCGGTCGATGACTTCGTCTCGACGAGAGTCCGGCAAGGCGACGGTGGTGATTGGAGTTCGCCCGGGTGGCAACTCATCGATAACAGAGGTATCAAGATCCGCATAGGCGGTCATGGCTAGTGTTCGCGGAATCGGGGTTGCTGTCATGATCAGTTGATGCGGATAGTTGTTATCAAACGCGCCTTTTTCTCGCAATGATAAGCGCTGATGCACGCCAAAACGATGTTGTTCATCGATAATGATCAAGGCAAGCTTGTCAAAGACAACTTGCTCTTGAAATAAAGCATGTGTGCCAATCACCATGTGCATATCACCGCTGGCGATTTTTTCTAACGCGATTCTGCGTGCTTTGGCTTTGGTTTTACCTGCGAGCCAACCGACATTGATTGCTAGCGGCGCAAACCATTGCTGAAAATTGATAGCATGCTGCTCGGCGAGTATTTCTGTTGGCGCCATTAAGGCAACTTGGTAACCATGCCCCAAGGCGGTGATGGCTGCTAGCGCCGCAACCAAAGTTTTTCCTGAGCCAACATCCCCCTGTACCAGTCGCATCATCGGCAGGTTTTTTGCCATATCGAGGCGAATTTCCCGTACTACTCTTGCCTGGGCATTAGTGGGGGAAAAGGGTAATAATTTTAGAAATGCTTGCTCTAGTGCATGATCGACATTGATGGCAACTGCCTGATGCACATCACTCGACTGACGAAGTTTGAGCATACTTAAATTGTGTGCTAACAGTTCTTCTTTGATGAGCTTTAATTGTGCTGGATGTTTACCTGCTTCTAATAACGTTGTTGAAGTATCAGGGGGCGGGCGATGAATAATAGCCAGCGCTTGCGCGAGGGTGTAACCATCATTGCGATAATCTTCGGGAACTAACTCTTCGACCTGTCCGCGCTGCAGTCGTTGTAATGCTTGTTCGGTAAGATTACGCAGAGAAATTTGTCTTAACCCCTCGGTGGTGGGGTATACAGGCGTTAAGGTTTCCTCAACTGGAGTGAGGGGGCTATCTTGATCGAGCGGTTTATATTCGGGATGGACAATTTCAAAGCCGCGCGCGCCCCGATTAATTTCACCATAACAACGGATGCTATTGCCAATTGCGAGGTTGTTTTTTTGACTGGCGGAGAAGTGAAAGAAGCGTAAATTGACTGTACCGGTGCCGTCATTAATGGTCACCACCAGCATTCGGCGTTTACCTTGCACAATTTGGTTGTTAACAACTTCACCAATAATATTGGTGAATATACCTGACAATAAATCGCGAATTGCGGTTACTCGAGTGCGATCTTCATAGCGTAACGGTAAATGAAATAACAAGTCTTGCAGGGAATTAAGGCCAATTTTTTCTAATTTTTTTGCCATACCTGGGCCCACGCCTTTTAAAACGGAGATGGGCATTCTAGCTAAGTTAGTTAGGCCAACGTTGTTATTGTTGATGGTCGCTACACTCATAGAGACGGATTAGTCGTCGATGTCTTGCCAGGCATCTTTGCTCATTTGCATTTTTTGCCACCAATCGTCTGAGGCAACAATTTGTCCGTCTTGATCGATTGTTGGATAAGGCAAACCTTTACGTACGCAGGCTTGCGCAAAAATAGGATGGCCACCTTCAAACAGCGTACGTTGTCGACGTTCTTCCGATAGTCTAGGCTTATTATATAAACCTGCTAACTGGCGTTGGCGCTGCGCTTCATATAGCACAACAGAACAAGCTACTGAAACATTCAGTGACTGCACCATACCTACCATGGGAATGACTATATCTTGATCGGCCATTTCTAGCGCTATTTCAGAAGCGCCAAATTTTTCTTGTCCTAGAATGATGGCTGTTGGCTTCGTGTAATCAATCTCTCTAAAATCAACGGCAGTATCAGACAAATTAGTGACTAACACCTGCATTCCTTGTTCTTTCAGTACGGTAATAGCGTCTTTGGTGGCATTGTAATTGTGCACATCTATCCAGTTTTGACTGCCTGCTGCACTGCCGCCTGAGACACGCATGCGCTCATTTTTCCATACTGCATGTACATCACTAACCCCAACAGCGTCACAAGTGCGGACCACTGCTGCCAAGTTATGAGTTTTATGAACACCTTCCATGCATACGGTTAAGTCGGGTTGGCGTTGATCAAGCATTTGTTGTATTCGTTGCAGTCGTTCTGGAGTCATTGTCTAAGGTGCTCAGCTATCGGTATTAATAGTGGTATTAAAGTTGTGATTAAAGAGTAAAGGTTAGTGTTAAAGTAACAGTAACGCTAGCCTTTGGAAAAGCCAGCGTTGCTGAGGATAAATTAGCTGACGTTCGGTATTACCATGATGCCATCAATTTCAATATCTACATCTTTAGGAAGTCTAGATACTTGTACCGCAGCTCTTGCCGGATAAGGTTCTTGAAAATATTGGCTCATCACTTCGTTAACTGTGGCGAAATTAGATAAGTCGGTCATAAAGATATTTACTTTCACCATATCGTTAATACCGCCACCAGCCGCTTCACAAACGCTGACTAAATTTTCAAACACTTGTCGGGCTTGAGCAGCAAAATCACCATCAACGACTTGCATGCTAACTGGATCTAAGGGGATTTGCCCTGAAAGATAAACGGTATTTTTTACTTTTACTGCTTGGCTATAGGTACCGATAGCGCTAGGCGCTTGATCTGTATTAATAATTGTTTTCATAAAAATCCTAAATATTTTACTGTGTTACTTGTTGCGGATAACGCGTTGAACGTCTACCATCACTTTAATTTTACGTATAATATCAGCAAGATGGACACGATTTCGACAGGTTATTTCCATATCAATTGCGTATATCCCCGATTCTTTTTCACCAGAGTTGAGTGAATGAACATTTGATTCACATCGAGCAACCACATTGGTTAGTGCCGCTAAGGCACCTTGATGATTTAATATTTCAATGCGTAGTTTGGCGATGAAATCTCGATCGATATCGCTGTCCCATTTCACTGGGAATAAACTACGTTGTTCGTGACCTTTTATGTTGCGACAACCTTGCTGATGTACCATCAAACCTTTACCTGGGCTCAAATAAGCGAGGATACTGTCACCAGGAATAGGGCGGCAACATTTCCCGTAGCTGACCAACATGCCTTCGGTGCCTTTGATAGGCATTTTACTCTTAGTGCCCGTAGGTGTTATTGGTGCCTCGTCGGTAAATTCGTCGGTTAAGCGTCTTGCGATACCGATACTTAATGAGTTACCTAAACCGATACTTATCAATAATCCTTCCAACGTTTTGTTACCGCTTTCTTTGATCACCTGATCGAGTTTTTCCTGCGGGATATTTTCAAGCTTAGTTTTGCCTAGCGCGTGGCTAAGTAATCGCAAACCCAGAGCTTGAGATTCGGTTTTCTCCCGAGAGCGTAAATAGGTTCTAATTTGTAAACGCGCCTTAGCGGTGACAACAAAGTTTAGCCAAGTAGCATTTGGTTGAGCGGCAGAAGAGGTAATAATTTCAACCGTTTGTCCTGAATCTAACGGATGGCTCAATGGGAATGGTTTTCTATCAACCTTTGAACCTACGCAAGAGTTACCAACGTCTGTGTGTACCGCGTAGGCAAAATCAACCGAGGTTGCACCCATGGGCAATTCAATGATGCGACCATCAGGGGTAAATACGTAGATCTCTTCTGGGAATAAGTCTGATTTTACATTTTCAATGAATTCGAAAGAGCTACCAGCACTTTGCTGTAATTCTAATAAGCTTTGCATCCATCTACGCGCTTTCATTTGCGCGGTAGTGCCACCATCATTGCTGTCTTGTTTATACAACCAATGTGCCGCAACCCCTTTATCAGCCATTTGGTCCATATCATGAGTACGGATTTGGATTTCCACGGGGATACCATGAGGGCCGATCAGCGAGGTATGCAGGGATTGATAGCCATTGGTCTTTGGAATAGCAATATAATCTTTAAAACGAGTTTCGATGGGTTTAAACAGATTATGTGCCGCACCTAATGCGCGATAACAATCGTCAATGCTGCGTTCAACAATAATGCGAAATGCATATATATCCATGACTTCGTTAAACATTAATTCTTTGTTTAACATTTTTCGATAAATAGAATAAAGGTGTTTTTCTCGACCGACGACTTTTGCGGGAATGTTACTTTCTTCTAGTCGTGCCGCGATTTCTTCCTGGATGTTATTAATAATTTCTTTGCGATTACCGCGCGCTTGTCTTACTGCCGATTTTAACGCGCGAGAGCGCATCGGATATAAAGCTTCAAAGCCCAGTACTTCTAATTCATTTTTTATGTCATGAATACCTAAGCGGTTGGCTATGGGGGCATAAATATCGAGGGTTTCTCGGGCAATGCGCCGACGTTTGTCAGGTCTTAGGGATTCTAAAGTGCGCATATTGTGGGTGCGATCTGCAAGTTTGATCAAAATAACCCGAATGTCTTGAACCATCGCAAGCACCATTTTGCGAAAATTCTCTGCCTGCATTTCTTCTTTGTTATCAAATTTCAGCTTATCAAGCTTGCTGACACCCTCCACCAGCTCCGCCACGGTATGCCCAAATAATTCGGCCAGTTCGTCTTTGGTAACTTTGGTATCTTCAATAACGTCATGCAGTAATGCCGCCATGAGTGTTTCATGGTCTAAATGCATTTTCGCAAGATTAAGCGCAACAGCAACAGGGTGAGTGATATAGGGTTCGCCACTAGAACGCATCTGGCCTTCATGTGCATCTCGGGCAACAATATAGGCTTGTTTCAGCAGATCAATCTGAACTTTCGACAGGTATGTGGTAACTAGTTCTTTTAATGGTTCAAAAAGGTACACCCAGAACTCCCTTGATGTTGTGCGACTAGGCTGATTGTAATGCTAACGGGATTATTTTGTAGAATACGTGCATTTAATGATAAAGCCAATCATTCTCAGCGTTATAGAGTAAATATTTTACTGAAAATATGACAAAAAAAACGCGTAATAACTGGATTAAGTCAATTACGCGTTTTCTAGTATGCCGTTAAGATTAAATAGGCTTAACCTTGACCACCAACGATAGCAGCAACAGCAGCAAGTTCAGCTGACTCTTGTTGAACTTGTTCATGACGATCTGAATCGTTCATGATATCTGTGGTAATTAGCCCTTCTTCAATTTCTCTTAACGCTAATACTGTTGGTTTGTCATTCTCTAACTCAACCAAAGGATCTTTACCGCCCGTTGCAATTTGACGAGCACGACGAGATGCGACTAACACCAAGTCAAAACGATTACCGATTTTTTCAACGGCATCTTCAACAGTTACGCGAGCCATTTGGTCACTCCAACAATTAAAATATATAAAATAGTTGCGTAGTTTACTTATACAGCACACATATAGCAAGCATTTGCTGATGATTCTAACGATGCTATAGTGCTTATTTTTCTTGATCAGTTGCGAGCAAGTCGTCAAATAATGATTGGTGTTTAGCTACTTGTTGACTGCGTTTTAAACGCTGGTTATTAACGATAATGTTTAATTCAGCCAAGGCTTGGTCAAAATTATCGTTAATGATGATGTAATCAAATTCTTGGTAATGAGAGCATTCTGCCTGTGCTTGAGCCATGCGCGATTGAATGATTTCTTCGCTGTCTTGACCTCGATTACGTAGGCGCTGTTCTAATTCTGTTCTTGATGGTGGAGCGATGAAAATAGTGGTTACACTCGGTTTTTTCATTCTTACTTGTTGTGCGCCTTGCCAGTCGATATCAAGAAAAACGTCAATGCCTTGATTGAGTTGGTCATCAATTGCTGTTGCCGAGGTACCGTAGTAATTACCAAATACTTCGGCATACTCGTATAAGGTATTATTATTGATTTGAGCTTTAAATGCGGCTTCGCTGACAAAGTGGTAGTGAACACCATCGACTTCACCGGGGCGCGGTGCACGAGTGGTATGAGAAACGGAAACTTGCATTACGCGCTCTGACTCTTGCTTGAGTAGCGCCGAAATTAAACTGGATTTACCTGCGCCACTGGGAGCAGATAAAATAAACAAGTTGCCATTAACCGTCACGTTATTACCTCTAAAATGCCTCTATTAAAGAAGGGCGCACTATACCTAAATTCATTTTTATTGCCCATTTATTATTACAAATTTGCGAAAAATATTTCCAAACTTACCTGCTTTCATTATTTAAGCGATGATGTTGCTGTCATCACTTAAATTGATATAACGAGCCGCATTACGAGTCGTTTTTTTCACTTGGTAGAGCTGCTCATCTGCTTGTCTCATTGCCTCTTCTATGTTGATATGGGTATTGGGGATTAGGTATACCGCCCCGAGGCTGATGGAAATAGTGTTAGTAATTAACGAATCTAGATGCTCAATATTGAGTTGTTCTATACTGCTAATGCATTCGTTGAGGATAACATTAATGTCATTGTCATTTTCGTGAGGTAGATAGAAGAAAAACTCTTCGCCGCCACAACGGTAAATTCGACCATGATGATCAAATAATACTCGGTTGACTGTGTTGGCAACACGGCGTAAAACAATATCACCCTGCTGGTGGCCATATTTGTCATTATATTTTTTGAAGCAGTCGATATCAACGATACCTAAGGTGATAGGTATTTGGTTCTCTTGGGCGAAATACCAAAACTCATTGCTATCGTGTACCCATTTTCGGCGATTCGGTAATTCGGTCAAACTATCAAAGTTCGCGTATTTTTCCAGTAAATTTCGCTGACGGATAATTTCTAAATGGGTATTGACCCGAGCACGAACGATACCGTAATTAAACGGCTTTTGAATATAATCGCAGGCGCCTAACGTTAAGCCTTTTTCTTCATCGATCACATTTTGTAGGCCGGTAATAAAAATTACCGGAATATGGGCGATTTCGCTATGCGCTTTTAGTTTTACAATTAATTCAAAGCCGCTTTCCTCAGGCATCACCACATCGAGTAAAATCAGATCAGGAATTATTTCCAACGCTTTTTCTAGGCCTTGACGCGCACTTTTACTGACTACGATGCGGTAATCATCTTTAAAAATTGACGCCAATACTTTTAAGTTTACGCTTTCATCATCTATGCATAGTATGGTGAAGCTTTTATCTGCCGCTCTGCGATGATTGTTCATATTAGTCGATTCGTCCTTTTTATATTTTTCTAACATTCCACTATTGACTAATCAAGTTTTCAAACGATATTAGCGCCTCATATGCATCTTCAAATTCAAAATCGTTTATTAAACTATGGATATGATTAATGTGCTTATAGTACTTGGTTTGTAAGCCGAGCTGATATAATTTTTGAGAAAAATCGCCCGCATCTAAATCTGCCGTTTTCACTAACGGTTTTAGTTCTTCCAAGATGGCTTTGGCCTGCTTAAATTCAAAAATTTTGCTATCATCAACGTCTAATTTTACCTGATAGACACGATTGAGCTGAGCCAACAAATTATCAAGGTGAGCAGTCATTTCATTAATATAAAATTTTATCTTTTCACCTTGCTTATCTATCTCTAATTCAAGTAATCTCGCCGCTTCAGATAAATTATAAGCGCCAATATATTGAGCAGTAGATTTTAGCGAATGGGCAATACGGTAGAGTCGTTCCCAATCTTTATCTATATACAAGGCGAAAATATTACTGGTTTTATCTTGATAATTTTGCCAAAAATCTTTCACTAGTTCTAAGTATAAAGACGGTTTACCTTGCATTTTTTTGATAGAACGTTCGACATCTAAGCCAGAATGTTGCTTTAATTGCATGAGCTGTTCATTGCGACGTTCTATTGCATCATCCGTATCATTACTTGCTTCAATATATAAGTTGCTAGCTAACTCTATAGCGTGCTCTGGTTGCAAATACTTGGCGAGTAACGCGTACAAGCTTTGAGGGTCAATGGGTTTGGTCATATGTTCATTCATACCCGCGATAACGCTTTTCTCGGCGTCACCCTCCATCGCATGTGCGGTCATTGCGATAACGGGTACCGACGTCAATTTTAATGTATTGCGAATTTCGCTTGCTGCGGTTAGACCATCCATTTCGGGCATTTGAATGTCCATAAAAATGATATCGTATGTTTGTCTGCGGAGTTTTTCTAATGCCATCACTCCATTGTCCGCGGTGTCAATATTAATATGTGTGTCAGCAAGAAATGCTTTTGCAACTTGCTGGTTGATTAAATTATCTTCCACTAATAATACTGAAAAATCACTCAAATCGGGAATAACAACTTCCAAGTTTGAATCGCCTAAAGTTATATTATTTTCATCTATGACTAGTATATCAATTATTGCATCGATGAGTACGGATTGGTTAATTGGTTTTTCGATAAACTGCTGAATACCTGAGTGCATCGCTAATTGCTTAGCTTCATCTTTATCGTAGGCCGAGACCATTAAAATATGAGGTAGTTTCCCCGTGACTTGCTGTTGGATTTGGGTTGCCGCTTCAATACCATCCATTTTGGGCATTTTCCAATCCATAAGCACAAGATCATAAGGAACACCTGCTTTTTCAGCTTCTAGTACCTTGTTCAAAGCCTGTTGACCATCATTCACACCATCAGCTTTCACTTTAATATGTGTTAACGCATCTAGTAGTACTTTTCTGGCGATATCAATATCATCTGCCACTAGCACTTTTAACTCGCTCAGCGCCTGTTTATGGGTAATGTATATATTCTCGGCATCTAACTCTACTTGGCCAAATTGGGCGGTAAAGTTAAAGGTTGAGCCTTTTTTATGCGTACTTTCTACCCAGATATTGCCGTGCATAAGTTCGGTAAGTTGCTTACATATGGCTAAGCCAAGCCCTGTGCCACCATATTTTCTGGTAACAGAGTCATCGGCTTGAGAAAAGGACTGAAATAATCGTGCTTGCTGTTCTTCAATCATCCCTATGCCGGTATCAATAACGGAAAATAGCAGCTGAGTTTTAAAGTTCTGATCACTGAGTTTTTCAATGCGAATATGAATTGAGCCTTTGTCAGTAAATTTCACCGCATTGTTGGCGAGATTTATAATGATTTGTTGCAACCTGAGCGGGTCACCTAGCAATATTCTAGGGACGTCAGGGGCTACATCGATAATAAACTCTAATCCTTTTTCATGCACTTTGTAGGTGCAAATATTAACAACACGCTGCAGTAATTTGCTGAGATTAAATTTGATATTTTCCAGCGTCATTTTTTGAGCTTCAATCTTAGAAAAGTCGAGAATGTCATTAATGAGACCTAATAAAGATTCAGAAGAATCCCGGATTTTTGTTAGATAATCTTGTTGGGTATGATCTAACTCTGTTCTTAAGGTCAGTTGCGTAAGCCCGATAACGGCATTCATTGGTGTTCTAATTTCGTGGCTCATATTAGCCAAGAAACTAGATTTAGCTTGGCTCGCTTGCTCGGCTTTGATTTTCTCAGCGGCTAATTCTTTGGTGCGTTCATGAATTTGCTGTTCGAGATTTTTATTATAATTAAGCACCTGTTTATAAAGCTTGGCATTTTCAAATGATATCGCGGTTTGATCGGCAAGTAATTGCAAGACATTAATACGCTCTGCGGCAAATGCTTGGTCATCATCCCAATGTTCTAAATAAACAACGCCCTGCAGCACACCTTTGACAATGCTGGGAATACATAAAATTGATTTAGGTTGTTGTAGCTTAAAGTAAGGATCAGTGGCAAAACGGTTATCGTTTTTAACGTGGGCGATGATTTGCGCTTTTAATGTCCGAGACACATAGTTAATAATCGAGCGCGGCACATCATAATTGTTAGGATCGTCATTAATATTGGCAAGGCAAATTTCAACGTTAAGGTTACCTTCATCATGAAATAATAATGCTCCACGCTGCGCGCCCGCATTTTCAATGATAATGGCCATCATTTGTTTGAGAAACTCTTGTAAGTCAATCTCTCCGCTGAGCGTTTCTGAAGCTTTTAAAACCGAGGCAAGATCAAGTACTTGAGTTAACTGATCGTTTGCTGGGGCCAGACGACTAACCGAGTTAGACGTGTTGGTAAAAATGGTCTGATAAGTCTCTTGAAGTTGGTGTGCTAAGGCGGTTGCCCCCCACTCATAATAGCGATCACAGGCTTGTTGTAAGTAATTTTCTGCCAATGATGGCTTGTGTTCTCTGAGCCAATAATAAGCGGCCAATTCACAGGCAATGGCCTGATGCTGAGTAAACTTATTGTCCGCCGCTGCTTCTATCGCAAGGTCGTAAGTTCGCCAGGCATTAGCATTTCCTGATATACATTCTTGTTCTGCTTGAATCAGTAGTTTTTTATGCGTGAAGTTTTCAGTACCTTCAACTGCCCATAACGAGATGAGTTGCTGGTAGTTTGCAAGTTTCTTTAATGTGTTGTGATATTCTTTGGAATCTCTATCGGTAATTTCTCGACAGTGCCAAGATAAGACTAAAGCGGCGTAAAAAAAGAATTCACTAAAATGATACAGTGAAACTGCTGATACGCTGTATTTCTCAGCTTCTTGTAAATGCAATATTGCCGTTTCTAGATCCTTGTAGTGATAGGCCAGCAACATTTTAGAAAAATGAAAACAAAACAACGTTGTTACGTTCTGCGTCTCAACCAGAGCTTGAAGCTGTGTGGTCTCGTCAAACGCTGATCCGTTTAACAATAATGGTGTTTCTGTGCGGTGTTTGAGGTTTAATAATAGTTGATGCCAAACTTGCGCGTAAGTGAGCTGATATTGCTGCTTTTTGTTTTCCATTATTTTAGTGTATTTAACAAATATCAGATCAACTTTATTGAGTTGTTCGCCACTCAAAAAACTATAAAAACAATAAAATAATGCAGAGTGAAAGGCGTATTCGATGTTGCCGCATTCCATCCCTTGATAAAAATTGTGATCTAATGGCACTAAAGATTCACGAATAGACTTAGTCCAATGAGTTACCGAGACATTTTTGGTAAATTCTACTTCTATAGTTCGCATCGGTGAGAAGTATTTTTGATTTAATTCAACCGCTAATTCCGCAAACTTTAAGCCATCTTCAAATTGGTTAAAGGCACCGCAAAGCAATAGTGCATGAGTGACGAACACTTTACTGGCACCAGCACTATTCCCTGAGTTGAAACAGACCTCTAAAGAAGTGTACGCGACTTTCATGAACAGTTCGGGTCCTAGTAAATACGAGGGAGTTTGCATACCATTGAGAACTTCTATTGCCAGTATGTCTCTGGGCTGCGTCATTTCCGGCTGGTCGATTAATGCCGCAATATTTTTGCTATCATAATATTGGTTTAGTTTGCCGTAGTACTCACTAGGATTGTCTTGCTCGGGTAGCTCAATGCCCACCTCTTGCAGCGCTTGCTTGCCTAGTTCAAAAGCATCTTTCATTTGATTTTGAGCGACCAATGATTGAATTTGAATGTTGTATATACTGAGTCGGTGGGCAGGCTGTCTAATAAATTGAATAACCTGAGTAAACAATTGGTTACCGCGTTGATAGTCTTGCGTTAAATACAATGCTTTGGCTATACCAATCGTAATGGTATATGTCATTGAATATTGTTGTTGCCAATAATCATCATTAAGAAAATCTTGCGCTTGTTCAAAATAATATAAAGCACCAAGGTATGCGTTTGATTCAAATGCTTTTTTTGCGGCAACTAAGTTACGTTCAACCAGCATTTCTTGTTGGTGTTCCTTGATAAAATAGCTTGAACCGATATTTAGGTGTTCAATGTAGTTAAAAATGTATTCGTCGGCTTCACTAACGTCATATTTATTTAAGTAATATTTAGCGATTTCGTAGTGAATGCACTCTTTCGGTTTTAAATCTTTTTGCAAATATGCGGCTTGTTGAATTTTGTCATGCGAGAATTTAATAAAATCTAAAGAATCGCCACTAAGATTTGAAAATACACTGATGATGCCATCGTTGATCATGCTTTGTAATTCGATTTCAAACTGATGGGCATCAATATTAATCACGCTGGTCAACACGTTTATTTTAGCGGTGTTACCCACACATGCTGCGGTATGAAGTATGACGCGTTGTTGTTCGGGGAGGCGTGCCAGTCGATCAGTCATTAGCTCGACTACATTGTCGGTGACTTCCAATTTTTTTAAGTCAACTAAGTTCCAGTCCCAGTGATTATCGGTACCCTGAAAAAGGATGTTTTTATCTTTGAGCGATTTTATAAATTCAATGGTAAAAAATGGATTACCACCAGTTTTTTCAATAACAATATTGGCTAATGGCGTCGCTTTTTCCTTAGTGATCTGTAGCGATTCGGTAAGTAGCGACAATATGGCACCGTCTTGCAGTGGTTGTAACTTAATATGAGTAAACGGAATTGACGATTGACTGGCATCTTCCAATAAATTTGCTAGCGGATGCGTGTCACATAATTCGTTGTCGCGATAAGACAAAATTAAAAAAAGATTATTAATTTCGCTATTTTCAATGAGTTGTTGCAGTAATTGAATAGTCGCGAAATCAGCCCATTGCAGATCATCCACAAACAACACAATAGTACGATTTTGGCCGCACAACGCTTTAAAAAAACTAGTGATAACCATATTAAAGCGGTTTTGTGCTTCTGCCGGTGTCAATTCAATTAACGCCGCCTGCTTACCAATAATAAATTCTAAATTAGGGATCAGGTCTATTATCAATTGTCCATTATCACCCAACGCAGTCATCAGCTCTTTTTGCCATTTAGCTAACCGCTTGGTGTTCTCTCCCAGTATTTGTTCTACCATATCGGTTAACGCATTTACGATGGCCAAATAAGACGTTGCTTTTTTATACTGTTCAAATTTTCCGGAAATAAAATAAGCGTCCTGTTCAATAACCGCTTTATAAACTTCTTCTACTAATCGAGATTTCCCGACGCCAGAATAGCCACTGATGACAAAGACCTGTTTGGAATTGCTGGTAACAGTGTTAGAAAAAGCGCCCAATAAGGATAAAATTTCTTGTTCTCGACCAAATAACTTCGGCGAAAACACCAGTTGATCGGTAAAATCATTATTATCAAGCGCAAAGGTTTCTATCGCGTTGGTCTGTTGGTATTGCTGCAAACACAAGGCTAAATCATTCAACAGTCCGTGCGCTGATATGTAACGCTGCTCTGGACTCTTTTTTAGTAGCTTCGCTAATATATAAGAGAGTTGCTCTGGAATGTCTGCACAGAGTTCATGAGCCAGTTTAGGGATTTTAGCAATATGGGCATGGACCATTTTCATTTCATCAGAAAATATGAACGGATAACGCCCAGTGAACAATTGAAACAAGGTCGCTCCCAATGAATATAGGTCTGAACGTTGTTCTACTGCTCGATTTATTCGGCCCGTTGCTTCGGGTGACATGGTTTTTAAATAGGTTTTGTCTAATTGATTGGCGGTAATGTTTTTACTGATAATGCTGATTTTGCCGGCTTGACTGATATCGATAAGTGATACGTCGTAATTAGCATGCACGTAGAATTTACTTGGAGAAATATTATTAAGAATAAATTTTTTGCGATGAATGTTATCGACTAATTGACATAAGTTGATGGCAATCAGCAGTTTTTCTTCAAATGATAATTGTTGCTCGCTGGCGACCTCTAAGAGCGTTTTGCGATTTTCTTGATGGTCAAAAACTGCGTAACAATAATATGCATCTTCAAAGGTTTCGAAAGGCGCACTAACGCCGTCTATAGTAATTCTCTGCTGCAGCTCCGATATCGCTTTAAACTTCGCTGTCGCCAGATCATCCGCACTTTTTTTAAAACGTTTGATTAATACTAAACGTTCATCTCTATCAACTGCCGTATAAAGTTGAGTTGATGTAGAAATGGCCGGTTGCTCAGTTAGTATCGTGTAGTGTTGAATATGTACCATAAGAAATGTTTAACGCCCGCATCATAAAAACATAGCCACAAAGGCGAACCTTTGTTTGCTAATCATTAATAGTTATTCCATTGCAAACTGAAATATTGCATAAATTTAAGCGTAATTGCATAAATATATGCGAATTTATCCCACATATAGACTATAACCTATGTACCCTCATAAATTAAATTTGATTTAAATCTAGTGGTTAATAGATAATGATTTTTTTCTATCTATTAACCACTTCAATAGGACTTGAATTATTACGCAGGAAAATAAGTAATGAGTACATCATCATAATACTTATTGCGTAGGTGTCTAGTTTTGGCTGGCGCATTCATTTTTATACAGTCAAATAATTACAATTGAAGGATTGTTCATGTTCACATTTAGTAAATCCACTCTGGCAGTAAGTTTAAGTTTGCTGTCTCTCGGTACCAGCGCGGACTCAATAAAATCAGATGGAATTGAACATGTAGATGCACCATCAGATGTTGAAGTAATAAGCGTTTATGCGCAAAAAAGAGCTCAAGACGTTAATGATGTTTCTGTCGCCGTAACCATTATTGATGGCGATAGCATAGACAAATGGCAACTAAAAGATAGCACACAGTTAGCTGCGTTCGTTCCTAATGCAAAAATTACCAACAATGCCGGCGAAGGTACACCTCCAGCTTTTAATATTCGCGGTGTTGGTATGATCGATTACAATACCTCGACCATTTCACCTATTGCGGTATATTCAGATGGCATTGTTGGCGGCAGCGCTAACAATCTTTCCGTGAATTTATTTGATCTTGAACACGTTGAAGTTTTACGCGGTCCACAGGGGACTTTATTTGGCCGAAATACTACCGGCGGTGCGATTTTAATAAGATCTCATCAACCCGAAGATGAATTTGGCGGCTATGTTAAAGCGAGCATTGCAGAGCATGATCACCGCTCGTTTGATGGCGTTATTAATGTGCCCGTTAGTGATAGTACCGCTATGCGCCTTGCTATTAATCATCAAGATTACCAATTTTCGATGAATAATCTGATGCCAGGATCACCTGATGGGGGATTAAAGCAAACGAATTTACGTTTGATCGTTAAAACCGAGTGGGACAATTTTACCATTACCACCAAGCTCCATAGTGAAGATTGGCGTGGTTCACCTAAGCCGATCGCTAGTTTAGGGATCAATAAGGTCGGCAGCGATCAATTGTGCACACCAAGTGAAGCTGGAAGTTCTGGATGCGCTAATAATTTTGGTGTTGAGGTTGGCGGTAGTGACTTTTGGGATGTGCGAGCCGATACGGCCGATAGAAAGCACGACAGTGAAAGTTGGGGCGGGAGTGTGACGTTAGATTGGGATATTTCCCCTACCATTAATTTAACGTCTTTGACCGGCTATAAAAGTTTGGACCGATTTCACTCCTGGGATTCAGATGGTCCAGGTAATTTCATTGAAGGTAGTATGGGGTTAGACAATACCTTATTTAGTCAAGAGCTGACCTTGTCGGTACAATTTGGACCGCATTATTGGATCTCAGGTTTGTTTTATGTCAATGAAGACATTAAGCAAAAAAACGATATCGACTTATTTCGGGATTTTAGAGCTATCCCTGAATTATCGGCTATTCCGGCGCAGTTCTTTTATGATAATCAATTAGAAAACACCTCAACGGCGTTATATTCTCAAGTTGATTATGCACTGAATGAGACACTGGTATTGACGGCAGGCTTACGTTATACCGACGAAAGCACTGATTATCATGCGTTAGCCGATCTTGATATTGTCCCTGCTTATATTCATGGTTTTTGGGATTTAACCGGAAAAGTTGCAGATGATGAATTTTCAGGAAAATTAGCGTTAATACAGCAACTCAGTGATACCAGTTCGATGTATTACAGTTATTCAAGAGGTTATAAAAGTGGAGGCTATAATGCAGGTTATACTTCAAGCCCAGCACAAGCTGCGGACTCTGAATATGCGCCTGAACGCTTAAACGCCTATGAACTGGGAATGCGTACTGAGTTATGGCAGCGTGCTGGTAATCTGCATTTGGCCGCTTTTTATTATGATTACGAAGATCAGCAAGTGTTTGTCAATATGACCACAGGGCCAGCTCCTTACCATGTGCTGAAAAACGCCGGTGACTCTACTATTTATGGTCTCGAAGCAGAGTTAAATTTCACTCCGACTGACAACATACAAGTTAATCTAGATATTGGCTATTTACCCAAAGCCAACATAGGTAAGTATCAACAAGGGTTCATTAGCGTTGATGACAATCGCTTACCGTTTTCATCGAAATGGAACGTCAGCGGCTATATCTTGTATGAGCAAGAATTATTTGCTGGCACTTTAGTGTCACAATTAGGCTTTGATTATCAATCGGCATTTTATTTTGATCAAAATGAAAATCCCTATACTGAACAAGACGGTTTCATCGTTTGGAATGGACGGGCAACGTATCAAGTCAATGAACAGCTTGAAATTAGCCTTTGGGGTAAAAATTTAACCAATACTGAACACAGTGAGTTGCGCTTTGATTCCATTGCCGCCTTAGGGGCTGTCACGGAGTTAAAAGCGGAAGCGCGTCAGATAGGGCTGGCAGTAGGTTATAGTTTTTAAGTTATTAGCGTGTTTTCTTTATCCTCTCGATAAAGGAAGTATAGGTATCAGTAAAGCGGAAACTACTCAGGTGGTTTCCGCTTTTTTATTCTGGTCAGTTTTAATAGCAATTTAAGCAGGCACACATTAACTTGTCATTAAAATCATATAGATATAGACAAAGATAAATTGAATGTTTTATTGTTTAGTTCTAATAATAAAAAATTAAAGGTCTAACATTATGAAATGGAAGTTACTGTGGCCAGTTTTAGCGACGCTTATCATTCCGTTAATTGCCGCTTGGTTTGTCTATCCTGTTACTCATTTACCACCTGGGTTTGGCGAGTTTCCTCCGCAATTTCAAGGGGAAGCGCCCGGCTTTAGTCTGCCTTATTTTCTGGTCATGCTTGCCAGCGTTATAGTAATGACAGTGTTTTTATTGTTTCCTGCATTATTTGGTTTTAAGGGTGGTGAAATTACCCCTAGGCCGATATCAACAAAGTCATTGCCTTGGTGGTTCTGGGCTGGCGCAGTGTGTGTAGCTTTTTTCTGGTGGCTGATGTGGGCGCGAGATACGGTATTTGGTGATCTAGTCTATTGGGCTTTTACGCCGCTATGGTGGGGCTTTATTTTTGTTTTAGACGGCATAGTCTACAAACGGAATAACGGCGCGTCCTTGTTTGCGACTAAACCGAAGACCTTGTTGCTGACTGGGCTAGTTTCAACGGTCGGCTGGGTATACTTCGAATACTATGATTATTTTGTGTTAAGTAATTGGTACTATCCCAATGCCTATCAAATTCCTTGGTCAAAGACGACACTGACTATGGAGTTTTTATTGACTTACAGCATGATCACGCCAGTATTTTTCCAATGGTATAACTTGTTTAACACTTATCCTAAGTTTGTTGCCCGCTATCAAAACGGTCCTAAGATGGTGCTTAACGGTAATACTCTACTTTGGGTTGGCTCATTATTGATAGCGGCGACCGTCGTCTTTCCTTATCCTTTGTTTTGGGCGGTGTGGATAGGTCCGTTTATTGTGATGACTGGCATATTACTGCGTTTAAATATTTGGAACCCGTTTACTGACATTGCCAAAGGTAACTGGAGTGCAGGGATCCTGATTGGCTTAGCGTCTTTTACTAATGGTATTTTATGGGAGTTTTGGAACTACGGCAGTAGTCATCCGGTCGATCCGATCACGAACCCTAACTACTGGGTGTATAACGTTCCATACGTCAATGTTATTCATATATTCTCGGAAATGCCGTTATTAGGATATTTTGGCTATTTGCCTTTTGGTGTCTTGGTTTGGCAGGTCTTTATTTGGAGTGGTAAGTTCTTCAACTTCAATGCTGAAATATTGATCCCACCAGTCGAAAATGAAGCAGTTATTGAGCAAAATTCACCTGCTGAATCGTCCTCGTAATATTCTATATGGAAAGACCACATGATCCCTTACCTTCATGGCATGAAGGTAAGGCTAAACAAAGTATTCTCGATTTTGTTCAGCAAGTCACCAGTGTCGACTCTGAGTTCTATGTTGAGAAAGAACACCGTATCGCCACTTTTGACAACGATGGTACCTTATGGGTTGAAAAGCCGGTGTTGGCGCAGCTAGCATTTTATAAACGTGAAATATTTAATAACCAACCGCATAGTACCAAGGGGGTTATTGCTCATTTGCTCTATTTTTTAGACAGGTTGCTTGGTGATGTTTCAGATGTTATCAAAAAAGTTAGTGCGTATTTGCATTCCGGCTTAACCACTGAAGAATACCGACAGTATGTTGATGGTTGGATAGCCCAAGCTAAACATCCAAGGTTTAATTGTTTATATACCGATCTTGCGTATCAGCCGATGCTGGAATTATTGGCTTATTTGGCCGAGCATGGATTTAGCAACTATATCGTCTCGGGAGGGACCGCAAATTTTATTAGACCATGGTCAGAGCGAGTTTATAAAATTTCAGCCGATCGCGTGATTGGCAGTAGTGTTAAAACCCGATTGTCTGAACGAAATGGACGGTTAGTGGTAAAACTAGAGCCGATACCTTTCTTTTTAGATTACCGCTCAGGTAAGGTGTTAGGGATAGAACGAGCGTTAGCCAAAAGGCCTATTGCCGCGTTTGGTAACAGTATTGGTGATGTTGAAATGCTGCGTTGGGCGGGTAGTAACAAACGTTCATTATGTATGCTAATTCACCATACAGACGCGGAACGAGAATACAAATATAAACCCGATCCTTTTTATCACCTAGGTAAAAGTACGCTTAGTCATGCTAAACAATACCAGTGGCAAGTCGTTGATATGAAAACAGATTGGAAAAATATATTTTCATTTGAATAACAATTAGTAGGAGAGCTTGGGTTGAATAATGTCCCCGTTCATTTTTCGGTATTCATTAATATAGGCTTAGCGTTTATTCCATTTGCTTTGGCATATTTTCTCTTTAAATGGAGCAAACGCCGCAATGCTATATGGTGGATAACATCGCTGGCTTTTATTGCATTTTTACCTAATAGTGCGTACGTATTGACGGATATTATTCACTATATTGCGGCAGTAAAATCGCCAGATATTTCCTCATCGTTATTAGTGCTTGTGATCACACCATTGTTTTTAGTGTACATGGTGGTCAACTTTGAATTCTATGTGGTGTCGATTAGTTGGGCACATCAATATATTAAGCAACAGCAGTGGCATGGTTTAGCCAAAATATTTGTGCCGAGTATTCATTTTTTGTGTGCGATTGGTGTTTATTTGGGACGTTTCCAGCGCCTTGAAAGTGCGGATATTCTTCGTCACCCGACCATAGTATTTACTGATATATCGTTAGATTTGACCCATGAAAAAAGCGTATTAATGATACTGGGGCTATTTGTTTTTTATTATGGTTTTTATTTACTGTTTGGTTTTGTAAATAAAAAGTGGGCGCAGCATAAGTAAAAAAGCCAAACCTTGCTTAGACAAGATTTGGCTGGATACTTTTAATTATAAGGTGTTGCTTACAATATTTTAGCGATAGACTGTGCTAAATAATCAACATTGCTAGTGGCAATACCAGCAATACTCATACGGCTAGAGCCGACCATATAAATACTGTATTCATCTTGTAGTTGTTGTACTTGCTCAGGGGTAATACCCAAGAAAGAAAACATACCTTTTTGTTGAGTTATAAAACTAAAATCACGGGTTACGCCATTTTCGATCAGTTTATCAACAATGATTTGGCGATTACCGTTAATGCGATCGCGCATTTCTTTTAATTCCACATACCATTCATTACGCAACTCGTCAGAGCTTAAAATGGTTTCAACTATTGCTGCACCGTGCGCTGGAGGCATTGAGTAAATAACGCGGACAACATATAAAAGCACTGAAAATGCAATGTCGACAGCCGATGACGATTTACCGATAATAGTGGTTGCGCCAATGCGCTCACGGTATAAGCCAAAGTTTTTAGAACATGAGCTACATACGATCATTTCTTCAACGCTGTCAGCCATTAAGCGTAAACCGTAGGCATCTTCATCAAGACCATCACCAAAACCTTGGTAAGCCATGTCGACAACTGGCAAAAATCCGATAGCTTTGGCTACTTCAGCCACTTGTTGCCATTGCTCGTTATTTAAATCCATACCACTTGGGTTGTGACAACAAGCATGCAATAACACCGCATCATCAGCACTGACTTCTTTTAGGGCTGCAAGCATGCCATCAAAGTCTAAGCACTTATTTTCGTAATCGTAGTAAGGGTAGGTTTTAACGGTTAAACCAGCTGCTTGAAATAATCCGGTGTGGTTAGCCCAAGTAGGATTGCTCACCCAAATCGTTGCACCCGGCTTACATGATTTAATAAATTCAGCAGCAACGCGAAGTGCTCCTGTTCCGCCAGGTGTTGACACGGTACGAGCGCGTTTAGCATTAAGTACAGTGTGCTCACTGCCAAAAATAAGTTTGCTCATTTCATCATTAAACAATGGTGAGCCGGTTGGGCCAATGTAAACTTTGGTGTCTTCGGTATCGAGGCGGTGTTTTTCGGCTTTTTTCACACAATTCAAAATAGCGGTATGTCCCGCTTCGTTCTTGTATACACCTACACCCAAATCAACTTTTTGTGGATTTGTATCTTCTCTATATTTAGCCAACAATCCTAATATAGGGTCGGCTGGCAAAGCCTTCAAACTACCAAACATGACTCCATTTACCTTATTTGTGACGGGAATTTTTTAATATTGCGCCATCGCAATAGTTAAAAATAAAATACCCAGTGATTAAAGCGCAAGCATAGCCTAAAAAGGGACAAAAATTAAAGCATTTGTGTAAAAAAAACGCATGAAATCTTAGCTTATTTAAAACTATCAAATAACCGAGAAATATTTGCTGGAAAAACGTGAATTGATATGTCTTTGCAGTGAATAATTAACGGGTCTAAAATGTCTCCGTAACGGCGGCAATTAAGCCTATAATACCACCAAAAACACCACCCCAAACTACTAGCCAACCTAAGTGTTTTTTGATCATGGTTTGAATAATTTCTTTCACTAATTGCGGTGTCAACTCATTGAGCCGTTTTTCAATAATATCGCTGACTTTTTCGCGCATGCTCGCCATTACATTTGGTTGCTCTAATTCTTCACGCAAAATAGTATTAAATTCATCGCTTTTTGAAATGTCACCGACAGTATCTTTCATCTTCGCTATAAAAGGCTCTTTTAACGGTTGTAGTGCCTCACTGCCGCCAGCCATGGCTAACATGCCACCAAACGAAGACGTTTCAATGACCGCGATCAAGTTGTCGAATGCCGGCGATAAATCAATTTTTTCAATGACCGGGGCTAAGTCTATTGTGGTCGCAGTATTGCTGGTTGATAAAAAGCGATCGATGTTTTCTTCGGTAAAAAATTGCTCCATCATTAAAGCGCGGATGCCTTGTTTGAAATCTTCAAAACGAGCAGGAATAACGCCAGAGCCGTATAACCCCGGTACTTTTTCAAAGAGCATGTATATTGCTAGCCAGTTGGTTACCGCGCCTGACAAAGCAAAGAGTCCAACAGCAAAAACGATATGCTGTTCTAGCACGCAGCCAATTATGGTTGCTATTAATGCCATAAGGTTAGTAACGATACTTTTATTCACGTAAAACTCCGGATATTTGATGCTCTTGGAATAACTCATTGCGACACAATATGTGCCGCGCTATGGTAACAATCAAGTTATCGCAAATCCAATAATTTAGCTGTTGTGTGGGGGATTAGACTTTACACTTTATTGTGTAAATGGCTAGCGCTGGTCAAGCAAATTTGTTTTACTCATGTCGACGATAAATAACAATAATGAGTATAAAAAGGAACTTAGCAATGAAATTAATCGCTAAAGTATGCTGCACAGCTTTGTCTGTTCTAGCGGGGCTAACGGGATCATCTGGAGTAAATGCAGAAACTCAGTGGCGCAGCGTCGATTCGAATAACGCGGTATTAATGACTTTACCTCATGGCAAAGTAGTTATCGAACTTGCGCCGCAATTTTCACCTAAGCATGTTGCGCAATTTAGTAAGTTAGTGGCTGGTGGTTTTTACAATAACAATAAATTTTACCGGGTGATTGATGGCTTTGTCGCTCAAGGCGGTCCAAGCGAGGAGGCGACCGACGCGCCAGAGCTCAACATTGAAGGTGAGTGGAAAACCAATGACGCTTGGGCATTTGCCAAAGTACAAGACAATGATCTGTTCGCTGAGCAAACCGGATTTAAAGACGGCTTCGCGATAGCTTACAACCCTAGTGAAAAAGCCGCATGGTTGGCTCATTGCCCTGGCGTTTTGGCCATGGCAAGAGGCAATGAGCCAAATTCGGCTTCCAGTCATTTCTATTTTACCATTGGTCAGGCGCCACGCTATTTAGATCGTATTATGACGGTATTTGGTCGCGTTGTTTACGGGATGAATAACATACAAGCGATTCAACGCACACAGGCTTTAGAAGGTGAAGCAGCCATTCCCGAAAATGATTACACTGCAATTCTCGATATGAAAATGATGTCGGCTGTACCAAAAGCGGAGCAATTACAAGTAGAGGTAGAGGTAACTGAAAGTAAAGCGTTTGCTGAAAAGGTCGCTAATCGTCGAGCTCGCCCAGAGGCTTTTTTCTATAAAAAGCCACCACCAGTATTAGATGTTTGTCAGGTGCCGGTTAAAAGTCGCTTAGTTAAAACGAAATAGTGAATATAGACGTTTAGGCTTGTCACTCGAGGTGATGAGTGAGCAAGCCTAAAATTAATATCAAACACTAGTTTGATGATTTGATAAAGCCGTCTTCGTCGTCATCGATTATTGGACGAGCATAGCTGTTTTGGGCTTGATGCTCGCGGTTATTTCGCGAATAGACCGATGGCTCACGTTCATTTTTTGTCGATGAGTCAATTAATTCATCAGTTGTTGGTTTGGCTAATAACATAATCTCTCACCTCCTCAAATGGTTGTTACTTTTGGCTTACTTTAGCAAATAACTGAGCAAACTTATCTAACCCTTCATTAATGATCTCATCGCTGATAGTTAATGCCGGTAAAAAGCGAATAACATTGCCATAAAATCCACAAGCTAGCAGTATTAGGCCATATTGCGCAGCTTTCGCGATTATCGCTTGGGTGAGTTCAGGGTTGGCTTGCTCAACATCGCCATTTTTACAAAGCTCCATCGCGATCATTGAACCTTGATTGCGTACGTCACTGATCAAATCTGGATGTTGGCTTTGTAAAGCTGACAATCTTTCGTTAAAAATAGCGCCAATTTGCACAGAGCGATCAACGAGTTTCTCTTCTTCGATAACTTCAAGAACGGCAAGGGCAGCAGCACAGGCAACTGGTGAACCACCATAGGTTCCGCCTAATCCGCCAGGTAATGGAGCATCCATTATTTCGGTTTTACCGACGACGGCTGAAATAGGGAAGCCACCGGCAATTCCTTTTGCCATAGTGATCAAATCAGGTTCTACATTGGCGTGTTCACAGCTAAACATTTTACCAGTACGACCAAAGCCGGTTTGAATTTCATCGGCGATCATTACTATGCCATGTTGGTCGCAAAGCTCACGTAAAGCTTGCATAAATTCCGCGGGTGCTGCGTAAAATCCGCCTTCACCTTGCACAGGCTCTACGATAATGGCGGCAACATCGGTAGGAGCAATATCCACTTTAAATAAGTTTTCTACCGCTTTTAACGAATCTTTCACCGAAATTCCGTGTTTCTCAATCGGGAACGGTGCGTGAAAAATATCGCCAGGGAAGGGACCAAACAAATTTTTATAAGGAGTAATTTTACCTGTTAATGCCATGGTTAAATTAGTACGGCCGTGAAAGCCACCATTAAAAGCAATTACGCCACGACGCCCGGTATGAGCACGCGCAATTTTCACGCAGTTTTCTACCGCTTCAGCACCGGTTGAAACGAATATCGCTTTTTTCTTTGAATCACCGGGCGCAGCAGCTGTTAGTTTTTCAGCTAATTCAACGGCAACTTCATAAGGATTCACCATCACACAGGTGTGGCTAAATTTATCAATTTGCGCCTTTGCTGCAGCAATCACTTTTGGGTGGCTATGGCCAGTATTACAAACGGCGATACCAGTACCAAAGTCAATATAACGATTACCTTCTACATCCCATAATTCTGCATTTTTTGCATGATCAACGTAAACGGGATAAACATTACCTTGCCCTCTGGCAATAACGGCAGCTTTGCGAGCTTGTAAATTTGCATTTTTCATTTTCTTGTTCCTCAATACCAATGCATTAGTTCAATTGGTATAAATATATTCGTGGTTTTATACAAAATAGTGTGTGTTTGCTCACTACTTGTCTAAGCCACCCATACACAGATATTTAATTTCTAAATAATCGTCGAGTCCGTATTTAGAGCCTTCACGTCCATTACCAGATTGCTTGACGCCACCAAACGGTGCGGCAGCATTAGAGATCAGCCCTTCATTAATGCCAACCATGCCGTACTCTAAGCCTTCGGCTACGCGCCAAATGCGGCCGATATCTCGGGAATAAAAATAGGCCGCTAAGCCAAATTCAGTGTCATTGGCAAGCGCGATAACTTCCTGTTCATCACTAAAGGCGATGATTGGTGAAACCGGGCCAAATATTTCGTTGTTGGCAATTGGCATGTCATTGGTGACATTAGTTAATACGGTGGGTTGATAGAAATTTTCACCGTTACTATCACCTTTGCCCCCTAAAACAAGGGTAGCGCCAGCAGCAATTGAATCTTGAACGAGTTGATTGACATCGTTACAGGCTTGCGCGCTGATCATTGGGCCAATCGCAATGCCATCATCTAGGCCGTTGCCAATAGTTAACGCTTTAACTGCGGCAACAAATTTTTCAGTAAACGCGGGCAATATTTTTTCTTGAACGAAAATACGGTTAGTACAAACACAGGTTTGTCCCGCATTGCGATATTTAGACACCATAGCACCTGCTACGGCAGCGTCTATATCGGCATCATCAAACACGATAAATGGTGCATTACCGCCCAATTCCATCGATACTTTTTTCACGGTGGAAGCACATTGGCTGATTAACGCTTTGCCGACTTGTGTTGAACCGGTAAAAGTAAATTTGGCGACATCGGGAGATTCAGTCAGTACTTTACCCATGCCACGCGCATCATCACCAACGACAACGTTAAATACGCCAGCAGGAATACCTGCGCGTTCAGCAAGTTCAGCCATTGCTAATGCTGACAATGGTGTTTGTGTTGCAGGTCTTACGACAAACGTACAACCTGCAGCCAGAGCCGCTGCGGCTTTACGAGCGATCATCGCGTTAGGAAAATTCCATGGTGTAATAGCTGCAACAACACCAATAGGTTGCTTGATAACAACAATACGTTTATCGCCAGCAGGCGCAGGAATAGTATCGCCATATACGCGTTTGCCTTCTTCGGCAAACCATTCAATAAATGCCGCGCCATAAGCAATTTCCCCTTTGGCTTCCGCCAACGGCTTACCTTGCTCTGAGGTTAAAATACGGCCTAAATCATCTTGGTGTTCCATCATTAGGTTGAACCAGTTACGCATTAATGTCGCGCGCTCGTTCGCCGATTTTGATGACCATGCTTTAAAAGCACCTTTTGCGGCGTTAATCGCAAGCTCTGTTTCAGCAATACCAGCATTACTGACATTGGCTACTAGCTCACCCGTTGCAGGATTAATAACTGCTATTTCTGATGCGCTGCTATGCCAACTACCATTGATATAGGAAAAGTTCTTAACTAATTGGCTGTCTTTAAGACCTTGCATGAGTATCTCCACAAATAAATCATTTTCGCTATTGAATACCAAATTAAACTCAGGTTAAATATTAAACATTAAAAGTAAAGTTTTACGGTGGTAAAACATTTGAGTAAGTTTTCAATCATTCCCAAACCCGTTGCTGAATATGATTTGCGTTTATTACGCATTTTTAAAGCCGTGGTCGAAAACGGTGGGTTTTCATCAGCTGAAAATGAGTTAGGCATTACCCGTTCTACCATCAGCGTACACATGTCTAATTTAGAAACTCGGATGAAACTTAAACTTTGTACCCGGGGGCGCGGCGGTTTTTCGCTGACTGAAGATGGTCAGGCGGTCTATCATGCCGCCATTAATATGTTTGAATCACTTAACGACTTTTCTTTATTGGTGGGAAGTTTAGGCAAAGAGTTGAGTGGCGAGTTAGTAATTTTATGTGCAGATCAGCTTGATATTGCCAAGCAACAAAAGTTAGCAAAAGTGATACAAATTCTGCATGACCGATCACCTAATTTACATTTAGTGCTTGATGGCGATTCTATCCATAATATCGAAAAAATGTTGCTGAAAGATAAAGCCCATATCGGCTTGTTTCCCGGTTACCAGCAAGTCGAAGGGCTAACCTATGAGCCGATATCGAGCGAGCCAATATTTTTATGTTGTGCGAAACAGCATGCATTTTTTAATGAAGTAGACACCAATATATCCGCGGAAATGCTATCAGCCGTACCGGCAATTCACCCGGGTATTGATATTGATGCGTCGGGCCGTGAACAGCTGAAAAAATTAAATTTGGCCGCTAAGGCCTATCAATTTGATACGCGTAAAGCGATGATCTTATCGGGTCGTTATATCGGATATTTACCGCAAAGTTATATACAACGTGAGCTTAACGCGGGTGAAATTCGTATTATTCACCCCAGTACTTTGACCTATCAATTTAGCTTATCTTTGGTGCAGAAAAAGACTCCACGAGAGATCAACAAAGTTGATCTACTTAAAACAGCATTTGCCAGTGTTTTTGACACTGAATAGCGTATTTAAAAGGCTGTTGAGCCTGAATTAGGAAAGAGAATGAACACGGCACTTGAAGGTATAAAGGTTTTGGATTTAAGTCGCATTTTGGCGGGGCCGTGGGCATCGCAAATGTTGGCTGATTTGGGCGCACAAGTGATTAAAATTGAGCGGCCAAAAAAAGGTGATGACACCCGCTTTTGGGGACCTCCATTTATAAAAGAGGCGACTGAAAATCAGCCCCCTCAGGCGGCATATTTTCATTGTACTAATCGCAATAAGCAATCAATCGCTGTTGATATCACCACAGCAGCGGGACAGCAAATCTTAAAAGACTTGGTTAAGCAATGTGATGTTTTAATTGAGAACTACAAAGTGGGGAGCTTAGCAAAATACGGCTTGGATTATGCCAGCGTCAAAGCGATAAATCCGCGTTTGGTGTATTGCTCAATCACAGGCTTTGGTCAAAGTGGCCCTAGTGCTCATAAAGCTGGCTATGATGCCATGATCCAAGGAGAAGGGGGGCTGATGAGCGTTACTGGCGAACCCGATGGCGCGCCAATGAAAGTCGGCGTGGCACTCGTTGATGTGATGACCGGACTGTATAGTTGTAATGCTATTTTAGCGGCGTTAATGGCAAGGCACCATACTCAACAAGGGCAGCATATTGATATTGCGTTGCTTGACGTGCAATTGGCAACACTTGCTAATCAAGGCATGAATTATCTAGCAACGAATAAAAATCCGCAACGACTAGGGAATGGTCATCCCAATATTGTGCCTTATCAAACTTTTGCCACTCAAGACGGTAGTTTGATTTTGGCGATAGGTAACGACAACCAGTTCACTAAGTTTTGCCAGTTAGCTCATTGCGAAGAGCTAGCACGTGATCGGCGCTTTATCACCAATGAACAGCGAGTGATTCATCGTGCTGAGCTGATCCCGAAACTAGCCAATATATTAGCGACACAAACGACACAACAATGGGTTGAGCAACTAGAACAAGCATCTGTACCTTGTGGACCAGTAAATACTATCGAGCAAGTCGTTAATCATCCACAAATAAAACATCGTCAAATGATCAGACAAATCCCAGATGTTAATGGAGCACTAGTTAATACCGTGGCTTCACCGATGAATTTTTCGGAGACGCCTATTCAATATACTCATGCTTCACCTGAGTTAGGGCAACATACCAAAGCGGTGTTGGCGAATGACTTAGCATATAGTGAAGAAAAAATTACTGAGCTTTTTACGCAAGGAGTAGTTGGCTAGTGGTTATTTGGCAAGTGGTGATACTTACAGATGTACTTTGTCATACTGGTACTATTGCTATTGGCCGTCATTATATATAGTTAGAAAATTCCAAATAATATAAGGATTTTACTTTGAAGAAAACATTTTATACTTTTACCTTAATCGGTTTACTCGTGACAACAACTAGCTTAACTGTCACCGCCGAGGAACATCATCACTATGAAGAAAATACCACCCAGTTGATGCTTAATCAGGAAGAAAAGTGGGCGATTGATGAAAGCTTACATCTTGGTATGAGCAATATAAAGCATGAACTTGAGAAAAATTTGATGGCCATTCATCATGAAAATTTTTCTACAGAACAATATATAACGCTAGCGACTACCATGGAGCAAGAGCTTAGATTTCTTTTTGAAAACTGTAAATTAGAGCCACAGGCTGATGCCCAGTTGCATATTTTGCTCAGTAAAATAATGCAGGGCATCGATATAATGAAAAACGCAGAACATAAAAAACAGGGGGGGATTTTGATTATTCAGGCATTGCGCGATTACCCTTTATATTTTAATGATCTCAACTGGCAAAGTTTAGTCCATTAGAACGGGGGCGTGTCGATTTTTTATGTTAGTTATGATCTGAAATTTCAACACATCCTTGTCGTAAATTTGGTCGTTTTTGCCGACATGAGGGATATAAAGCGAACTTACCCTTATAAAAATAGCATACGGTTGCAACTTAGTTCAGTGAGTACGATAAGCTGCCATGTAAAGAGCTGTATTCGCTATTATTTTTAATAAGTGGCTTAAATTCAAAGGAATAGTGCAAATTGCAACCCTTGGTTGACAAATTAACAACCTGACTTGCTGGTCTGCAACTACCCGATTTTCTATGCTGACCTTCAACAACAGATGGAGGAATGAATTTATGATACTAGCAGAAAAAATTGTTAGGTTAAGAAAACAGATTGGCTGGTCACAAGAAGAACTCTCCGAGAAAATGAATGTGTCGAGGCAATCCGTTTCAAAATGGGAAAGTACTAATAGCATCCCAGATTTAAACAAAATAATTATGTTGGCAGAAATCTTTGATGTTTCGACCGACTACCTATTAAAGGATGATGTTGAAGCCTCTCATTCGAACAATGGCGGTTCAGAAGCACACCCCATACAAATTAATCTAGAGCAGGCATTAAAATATGTTGAGAGTAAGCTGAATTCTGCTCGGTTAACTGCCAAGGGAGTTTTTCTGTGCGTATCATCGGTAATACCCCTGTTTGCTTTAATGGCAATGGCTAAAACTAATCAACTCAATGTCACCTCTGACATAGCCGCAGCACTCGGTGTGATATCCATCTTAGTGATGGTATCTATTGGTGTTAGCTTCTTTATCAGAACTAACCAATATGAGGATGACATAGCATTGATAGAAAATGACACCTTTGATTTAGCTTATGGCGTAAACGGTGTTTTTAAAGACAAACTGCAAAAATTCAGGGGCACTTATAACCTAAGATTATCTATTGGTATCGCAATGTTTATTTTTAGTGTCGTGCCGTTAATCTTTGCCAGCATAATGTCTGGTGGCGTAGATACGATCCTAATGACGCTAGTGGTAATGCTTCTGATGATAGCAACGGGAGTAGTCATCGTTATTCAAGTCTCAGCTAAATATGAAGCTTACAACACCATCCTAACAAAAGGCGGGAGTGAGACCGTAAAAAGCAGACGTGCAAAGCGTGCAGAGCAGCTTGCTTCATTCTATTGGCCTTTGCTAACGGCTATTTATATTGGCTGGAGTTTGTGGACAATGGCTTGGGGCGTGACTTGGATTGTTTGGCCGGTTGGGGCTATTCTTTTCGCTGCACTTGTTGGTTTAATGGAACTGCTGGATAAAGATGAGGCTTGATGAGTTTTCGAGCCTAGTTATAGGCTCAAAAACCTTTGGTATTGAATTTTAGATGATTGCCAATAATTAGCTCTTCGGTCTTTTAGCAAATAAGCACAGCATATCAAGCGCTAATGCTGCGCCAGCCAAAGCGGTAATTTCGCCAACGTCATAGCTTGGCGATACTTCTACTTGATCCATGCCAATAATATTAATACCCTCAAGGCCGCGAATAATGCGTTGCGCTTGATAGGTACTTAAACCGCCGACCACTGGGGTGCCGGTGCCCGGTGCAAAGCTAGGATCTAAGCAATCAATATCAAAGGTCAGATAACAAAGGTTATCGCCAACAATTTCTTTAATTCTTGCGGCTACTTTATCTGGGCCATTATCGTGTACCCAATGGTTATCCATAACGTTAAAGCCTAAGGTATCACTGATGGCGGTGCGCATGCCTATTTGTGCGGATTTTTTCGGATCAATAATGCCTTCTTTGGTGGCATGGTTGAACATGGTGCCGTGTTCAATCTTTCCTTCTCGGTCATTCCAAGTGTCATAGTGTGCGTCAAAATGAATGAGCGATATGCCTTTACCATATTTTTTCGCATACGCTTTTAATATCGGGTAGGTAATGAAGTGGTCGCCGCCCAAGGTCAGCGTGGCGCAGTCTTGATTAATAATATGGCTGATATGCGCTTCAATTTCTTCGGGAATGGACTCAGGTTTACTGCTGTCGACCCCACAGTCTCCATAATCAACGACGGCAAGGTTATCAAAGGGATCAAACCCCCAATGTGGCACTGTGCCCCAATTCATGGCTGATGACGCTTGACGAATAGCCCTTGGGCCAAAACGAGCACCAGGACGATTGGTTACGGCAAGATCATACGGCACCCCTGTTACGGCAACATCGGCGTGGGCTAAGTCGCGACTGTATTTACGTCTAAGAAAGCTCAACACACCACAAAAACTCGGCTCGATATCTGTGCCTAATAAGTCTTCACGGGTAATGGCAAAATCAGTTGCTAATGTCATAATAATCTTCCTATTTACTTGTTTGGGCTAAGCTATTTGGGTTATGCGCTATTACTAATCGCGACGAATACAGCCGCGAAAACTACACAGCATTTCAAAGACAATATTGGCGGCCAATAATGAGGTATTGCCACTGGTATCGTACGCGGGAGAAACTTCAACTAAATCAGCACCAATAAGGTTAGTGCCATATATACCGCGGACAATTTCAAGCGCTTGTGGCGAGGTTAATCCTGCTGGCTCTGGTGTACCTGTACCTGGGGCAAAAGCAGGGTCGATGCCATCAATATCAAAGGTTAAATAGGTCGGGGTGTCTGGTCCAATTAACTCGCGCACTTCGGCCATTAATGGCGTTAATGATTTTAGCCAGCATTCTTCTGCCTGCACCACGCGAACACCACGATCTATCGCCCATTGAAAATCACGGGAGCTATAACCAGTTGCCCGTTGGCCAATTTGCACCATTTTATTTGGGTCAACTAAACTTTCTTCAATAGCGCGTCTAAAAATAGTGCCATGGGCAATTTTTTCACCAAACATGTTGTCATTAATGTCGGCATGAGCATCAACATGCACTAATGCCATGGTGCCATGTTTTTTATGTAGTGCGCGTAAAATAGGCAAGCAGATGGTGTGATCGCCGCCTAAGGTGACGGGCTTGATATCATGCTTGGTAACTTCATCGTAATGACGTTCAATAATGCTAATCGAGTCAAGCAAATTGAAAGTGTTAATGGCAACATCGCCAATGTCGGCAATTTGGAAACTATCAAACGGCGCAGCTTTGGTGTACATGCCATATGGGCGCACCAGTACTGATTCTGCTCTAATGTCACGCGGACCATAACGGGTGCCGCTACGGTTACTCGCACCAATATCGAGCGGAATGCCAATAATGCCGATATCTAAATCATCGTTTAACTCGCTGGTAGGTAAACGAAACATGGTACTTGGACCACCAAAGCGCGGCATTTCATTACCGCCCATGGGTTGGTTAAAGCACGGGCTATTTTTTCGGTCAGTCATTGCTATTCTCCTTAATGCTCGCCACGTTGAATGGCTTTGGTTTCAAGGAACTCTTCTACGCCAATCGCGCCAAACTCACGACCATTACCTGATTGTTTATAACCACCAAACGGCGCCAAATAGTTAAAGAATCCGCCATTGATATAACATTGTCCGGCGCGAATTTTACGAGCGATGGCAATCGCGCTCGTTTCATCTTTGGCATAAACTCCAGATGACAGGCCATAAGGTGTATCGTTGGCGATAGCGATAGCGTCATCAATATATTGATAAGGGATCATGCAGAGCACTGGACCGAATATTTCTTCTCGGGCAATACGCATTTGATTGTTAACACGAGCAAAAATCGTCGGTGCGACGTAAAAACCTTTTTGCTCAGCAAGCGGCGACTCAAGACCACCACAAATAAGCTCTGCGCCTTCGTCTAAACCAATTTGAATATAATCGAGCACACGTTGTTGTTGCGTTTTTGAACTCATCGCGCCAAGAAAAGCATTGTCGTCACTGCCAACAATTAAACTTTCCGCACACGATTTTGCCAAGCTAACCGCGGCGCCGTATTTAGATTGCGGTACGAGCATGCGCGTTAATGCGGTACAGGTTTGGCCGCTGTTAAGCATGACATCTTCAACGCCGTATTTTACCGCGGCGGCTAAATCAGCATCTTCGGTGATAATAAACGGGGACTTTCCGCCGAGTTCCTGAGTCACACGTTTCACTGTTGGCGCTGCGGCTTGCGCGACTTTGATGCCTGCTTGAGTGGAGCCGGTAAATGACACCATATCAACATCCGGATGGCGACTAAGGGCATCACCAACTATAGCTCCGGTGCCAGGGACAAGGTTAAAAACACCCGCAGGTAAACCACATTCCGCCATAATTTCAGCCATGATGTAGTCTTGCCATGGTGTTTGTTCTGATGGCTTAACCACCATAGTGCAGCCCGCAGCAAGCGCGGCACCGACTTTGCCAACAAATTGGTGCAGGGGATAATTCCAAGGGTTGATAAAGGCGCATACGCCAACTGCTTCTTTGATGATTAATGAACTCCCCGCTTCTTCAATACTTTCGGTTAAGTGGGTATGTTCAGCAAATAACGCCATGCCCTCTATGGGACCTTCAACTTGCAGCCAGCTCGCAATATGCTCTGGGCAGCCCATAGTTTGTGAAATAGCCGTGACTAATTCAGCTTTGCGTTGCTCCATTTTCAGCGCGATAGCTTTGATTATTTCGCTACGCTTGTTGGCTGAAGTATTTGACCAGTCGATAAACGCATTTTTAGCCGCACTAACCGCGGCATTAACATCGTCAATATTGGCGCTAACGACTTGAGCGATCACTTGCTCGGTACTCGGGTTAATGACATCGAGCACATCGTCTGATGAAGACGTCAGCCACTGGCCATTAATGAATAGTTTGTTTAAATTTTCCATGTGATTAACCCACCATTAAGCTGTTTGGGTAGCTGTAGCCTTGGGCGGCCAAATCATCGATGGTCGCTAATGCACTTGCCCGTAAGGTATCGACAATAAAATCGATATTCTCTTTGGTTAAGGTTAACGGTGGCGACATGACATTTAGATGTACAATCGGGCGAACAATCAGTCCGCGTGCGTCAGCATGATTTGAAATTTGCTTACCAATGTCCATTTCTTCAGGAAACAATTCGCGGGTCTCTTTATTGGCAACAAATTCCACACACCACATAAAGCCTTTACCGCGAACATCGCCAACGATCGGTAACTCGAGCAGGGTTTCTAAGCGATTTTTAAAATACGACTCAAGCTCTTTGACGTTTTCTAATAATTGCTCGCGCTGCATTATTTCAATGTTCTTTAATGCGGCTGCACAAGCAACAGGATGGCCAGAATAGGTAAAACCATGTGCAAAACAACGGCCATGACCGTCTTCACTGATCACCTCCCAAATTTCATCAGAAAAAATGGTTGCACCCAAAGGAAGGTAACCAGAAGTTAAACCTTTCGCACAAATAATAATATCTGGCTGAATGTCAAAAACTTCTTTGGATGCGAACCAGTGACCAAGACGGCCAAAAGCAGTAACAACCTCGTCTGACACATATAAAATGTCGTATTTTTTACACAGCTCCCACGTTTGTTTGTGATAGCCTTTTGGGGGTTCAACCACGCCACCAGCACCTAAAATAGGCTCAGCAAAAAATGCGGCGACTTTGTCTGCGCCTATGGCTAATATTTTCGTTTCAAATTCTTTAATCAAGAAATCCAGAAATTCAGCATCGGTTTTTTCGTCGTGATAACCGTACTTTTTTGGCGCAGTAATGTGATGAATAGTGTCTTGAATATAATCAAACTCAGCAGGGTGATCACCTTTTTTACCGCCGATAGACATCGCAGCATAGGTTGAACCGTGGTAAGACATATCACGCGAAATAATATGTTTTTTCTCATGTTTGCCACGACAGTTTTGATAATACTGAATTAGCCGATAAGCGGTATCAACAGCCGTTGAGCCGCCACAACTATAAAAAACACGGTTAAGTGAACCTGGCGCAAGTTCAGCAATTTTTGCTGCTAGCTGCGTTCCCGGAACATTGGTCATATCAACAAATGGACTGGCGTAAGACATTTTACGTACTTGGTCGGCAATCGCATCGGCCATTTCGTCACGGCCCGTGCCGATGTTGTTACACCATAGGCCGCCAACTGCGTCCAAGTAACGGTTACCGTCAGTGTCTTGTAAGTGAATACCAGAGGCTTGTTCAATGGGCAGGGCACCATCGGTTTTATAGACATCAAAAATGGTCCATGGATGCATAAAGTGTTGTTGATCTTTTTGCATAATTTCTTTGGTAAAGTTATTCATTTTTTTGCCCCTTCAAAGCGTGTTCGTACAGTTGTGTCAACTGTAGAAACGAGTATATAAACCGATGGTTCATTGATAAATCCCCCCATCAGGGGAGCGGTTTATAAAAATAATTTGGAAAAATCTGTCATGATTGATGGCCTCAGAGTCATCGACAGTCGATGAGCCTGAGGTCTATTTGAATGTACTAACTATTTACGTTTTTCTGGCTTTAGTAGTAATCGTACTTAAACGTCAAGCCAAAGGTGGCGGGTTGCTGACGATAAACAGTTCGCCCTGCAAATCCGGTAAACGAATAGGTTTCAGCATCATTATCGAGTAAGTTTCTTGCCCATAATGTTACTGTCCAGGCATCTGCATCTGAGCTCAGTGACACTAGCGCATTTAATGAACTGACCGGGCCATATTTAGCATTGCTGTCTGCCAGTTGTGCGAATTGGTTATCTGACCATGAGTAACTGGTTTGAAATTTTAAATAGCGATCGTTTTCCAGTGGCATGTCGTAAGCCACCAAGGCGTTATAACTCCATTCTGGTGCTTGTGATAACACGGTGCCGTTAACTAGTGGTGCGGCGAGCGCATCGACAAAACCAAAACCGTCTTCATTGGCTTGATCATTTACCGAAGCATCGGCATTAATACCGCGTAAATCTGCAGTGGTCGGCGCTTTGGTAACTTGCGAATCGAGATAAGCGATACCGGCCTGAATAGTCAATTCATCGGTGGCCAACCAGTGTACATCCATTTCAACGCCAGAAGTTTCTGATTCTGGGATATTGGCTAACGTGGTATCAGCAACGGCAAAGCCACTAAAATCACTGAAATCATCTGAGATAAAAGTCAAAAGCGACTGACGATTTTCATATTTAAGGGCAAATGCTGCGCCGTTTATGTGCATGCTGCCTTCAAGCAACGTCCATTTGAAACCGAGTTCAGCTGAGGTAACGTCTTCGGGTTTCACGTAGCTCCAAGCATTACTATCAAGGACCGCGCCGCCATAATAAACACCGCTTTTGTAACTGGTGGCAATATTACCAAACACCAATAAATCTTTATCAACTTTCCAGTCTAAGCCTATTTTCCCAGTAATGGCGTCTTCATCATTGGTTTCATTAAGCTCAGTAACAGCGTAATTCTCGCCACCACTAAAATTGGTTGCTGCGCCATTAAATGAACGCTCATCGTAAGAGTAACGAATACCGGCAATTAATTTCCACTGCTCATTTAGCTGAGTTTCTGTATGCAGATATAAACCATAAGAGTCTGTTTGTTGTTGGTAGTCGGCAATGAACTGATCTTCGCCAAAGAAGTTAATATCTTCAGGATAAAATACGCCGTCAAATACTGAGTCGCTTAAAAAGAACGAGTCATCAAAGGTATCAACCGCATTAACGTCTTCGTTGGAAATATTCGCCCCTGCTACCCAAGTAAAGTCGTCGCTTGAAGTGCTAATAAAGCGTATTTCTTGTGACCATTGCGATAACTCATCGTCTTGCAATAATTCCATAGTGGAAATGGCTGAACCGTCATAGTTGTCGGTCATTTTACGATCATATTGGTCCCAAGAAGTGATTGAAACTAAGTCAAAATTTTCAAAGCTATAATCGAGTGTTAAGGCAACGCCTGAACCGCTTTCATCACGGAATACATCTAATGCGCCGACGCTGACTTTATTGGGATCGGATGGAGAATTTAGAATATCAAACGAAGCATCACCAAAAACATCGCCAATACCTTCGCTATCAGGAGAGGTCGGTTTAGATTTGTCCTGATTGGCGTAAATGCGCAACAGGCCAGTGCCCGCGCTGCCAAGTTCAAACCCTAATTGTGCTCTAATAGCAAACGAGTCTTGTAAGCCAAATTCTTCGCCGGTAGTAATGTCTTCTTGCCAGCCTTCGTTTGATTTAGCGTAATTCATTGATAACCGCCCATTAACGCTATCGGTTAATGCGCCGCCAAGTGCCGTGGTTAACTCTATGGTTTGGTAGCTGCTGTAATCTGCTTCAATAAACGCTTCAAAATCATCGGTGGGCTTTTTGGTGATAAAGTTAATGGCACCCCCGGTAGTATTTTTTCCGTACAGCGTACCTTGTGGGCCTTTTAATACTTCAACACGTTCAATATCAAACAGTTGCCCCCCCAAATATACCGGACTACTGGCAAACACTTCATCGGTATAGACACCAACACCACTGGTATTGTTAGGGCTAAAGTCATCGAGACCGATACCACGAATGGCAAAAATAGGGGTTCCGCCTGAGGTGGCGTTAACGGCAACTAACCCAGGCGTGTTAGCGCCAAGATCTACCGCATTTTCTACGCCTAATTCTTCTAGCATATCACCGGCAAACGCCGTGGTGGTCACGCCGACTTCATTAATAGACTGCGAGCGCTTTTGTGCAGTAATAACAATAGATTCTATTTTTTCATTTTCTTTCTTCGTTGCGGCGGCATTGGTTTCTTCAGCAATAGCAACTGAAGACGTGGTCCATATAGCCGCTAGCGCAATTGTTAGCTTAGCGAGCTTAAAATTATTTTTCATGAGCTTTCCTCCTAAGGAATACAATTAGTTCTTATGATTAGTTGAAAATTAATGAATATTGCTGCACGCTAAGTAACGAGGCAGGGTCATAAATCACTTTGTATGATCAGTATTTCAGCTAACAAACTTTTTGTTTATCCCCCAAAAAGGGGAGAATTCTACCGATGGCTATTTTGATGGGTTACTTAACCATATGAGCAGTAATGTTGATCTAAAGGCGTGGAATCAAACGCTGGCGCAAGTGTTAAGCAAAAACTACAACGAAGAAGCGATTGCTTTGTTGTTAAAAGGCATTGAAACCTTAACGCGTAGCAGTAGCGGCATGGTGACTTTATACCCACATGCAAAACCGCCGCATACCTCACATCACCGTTTATTGGCGAATGAAGATCCAAGCATTCAAATAGATAAATATGATTCTGGTGCTTACCTGTTAGACCCCTTTTACCGCAAGGCCTATGACGAAAGAGCAGAAGGGGTGTTTACTATGCACGATGTTGCCCCGATAGGTTTTGAAGAGTCTGAATATTATAATATTTTTTATAAACAGCTCGGGTATTGCGATGAAATGTGTGTGTTGCTGCAATTAGAGCAGCAGGCCATCGTCAGTATTTCGCTGGCGCGCCATATTAGCGAACGTTCGTTTAGCAAAGATGATATTGAGCAGTTAGCTATTATTTTTCCTTTGTTGAAAGCGATCATCGGGCAGTGGGTGCAGAAACAGGAACAAAGCAGCGATTATAACTTGGAATGGCAGCTTGATAATGCCTTAGTCAATTTTGGTCAGAGTATTTTAACGCCCCGAGAGTGCGAAATTCTTCATTTAATTTTGCATGGCTATTCTATTAAAGTGATCGCGCAAAAATTAGAAAACAGCTTAGAAACAATAAAGCATCATCGTAAAAATATTTATGTAAAACTAGATGTTAGCTCGCAAGCTGAATTGTTTTATTTGTTTATCGCTTCGTTAAAAGCAATGCCAGAAAATTCCACGGCGGACCCGCTGACATTTATGGAATAGCCCATCAAAAAAATATCACCCAAAAGGGGGATGTTATAAATACGTTGTTTTTGAAATAGTGTCTGCAAGCTTATTAATCATTAACGGTAAATTTTATGCACGAATCGGCGCACTCTATTTTTGATCATCCGCGTGCTCTCGCCGCCGCTGTTATTATTAGCATTGTCGGTAATGCCGTCTTCATTGGTATGCCGATGTTGGTTGGCTCCTTGGCTGAAACGTTAGGCTTTAACGAACAGCAACTGGGCTGGCTAGCCTCTGCTGATTTAATGGGCATTTTTGTTGCCTCAATTATCGCCTCGCTGTTAGTGAACCGATTTAATCGACAAAAACTTGCCTATCTCGGTATCACCATCGCCATTCTCGCTAACTTCTGCTCTACCATTTTTCACAACTTCGAACCTTTATTTATCACCCGTATTATTTCGGGATTAGGCGGCGGTCTTTGTTATTCACTCGGTGTTGCCAGTATTGCCGGTACACATAAAACCGCCCGCAATTTCAGTATATTGTTATTTGGCTTAGTGGCAGTGAATGCACTGGAGTTATATAGCTTTCCCACTATTTCTGCGATTTGGGGCGTTGATGGTATTTTTAGGTTTTTCTGTATTGCTTTCATTGGCACCTACTTTTTTGTCCGCTGGCTACCACCGTCTAATGAAGGCGCTTATGCTGAAAGCACTCAGCAAGAACGAGCGAAAGCTAGTGCTGACATTCCTGTATGGATCCCTTGGTTATGTTTAATTGCCGTAGCCTTTGTCTATATCAATGTTGGTGCATTTTGGGCCTTTATTGAACGTATGGGCGTGGATGCCAGTTTAAGTGATGACTTTATTAGTAATACCTTAGCACTGGGTACTTTATTTACGTTATCGGGCTGTGCAATGGCTACGTGGATGAGCAGTCGCTATGGCCAATCTAAACCCCTGATCGCCGCGTTCATTTTTATGACCTCAATTTTATTTCTGTTAGTGTTTAACGTTAATGCCATTAGTTATGTGATCGCCGCGACGGTCTTCAACTTTTGCTGGTTATTTATTGATGTATTTCAGTTAGGCACTATCGGTAATATTGATCACACTGGTAAATATGCCGCGCTGGTACCGGGTGCTCAAGGGCTAACGCAATCTATATCACCTGCCGTTGCCGGTTATATTCTTACCCAAGGTTACGGCTACGCTGGCGTGATGATGTTATGTGCGTTTGGCACTATTGGCGCGATGGCAATCTATTCAGTGGTCTATGCCAAGCTTAAAGTTATTGCGCCTGATGTCGCAGATGCTAATTGATGTATTGAATTTAAAACAGCAAACAATATTGCAATGTTAATAGATAGTCATTAATCTTGCTGTCAAAAAATACACGCATATAATGCGTGTTTTTTATTATAAGCCATTAATTATTATTGAGACACGGATGATTCGATTAACTACACTGCTAATTTTATTTGTCTTACATTTTTCAGTTGCCGCTGAACTATTACCTGTTGAAGCCTTTGGTAACTTGCCACAAGCTAGCCAAGTAAAACTGTCACCAGACGGTAAGCAAATGGCATTTATTAGAAATATCAATGGTTTTACTGTTTTAGGTGTTACTAATCTAGAAAAGGCGAAAACAAAATATATTATTAAAACAGATAATCAAAAATTTAAAATTAGCTGGTATTTATGGGCCAATAATGAGCTGATATTAATTAGTGCTGATTACCCGGTGCAAAGGAATTCGGTAAAATTTACTGAAACACGGTTACTTAAAATTAAGGCCGACGGCAGTGATGTTGCTTCACCGACGATGATCCCTAAAAAAAGAGAAAGGATCCCTCAATTTCAAAATAACATTATTGATATGTTGCCTGATGATCCAAACCATATTTTGATGGCCTTGGACTTGCAAATCCCTAATACCCCTAGCGTTTATAAAATTGACTTAGCTTCAAGTCGTATACGAGAGCTTGTTTATCGTGGAAAAAGCGATATTTATAACTGGATGACAGATAGACAACACCGTTTAAGGTTGGGGTTTGGGCGTGATGACACAAAGATTTTCTATCGTCTCTTTGATATGGCGACACAAGAATGGCGAAATATTTGGGAGTATGAAATATTCGATGCACCAGATATAACCCCACTTGGTTTTGGACTTGATCCTAATGACTTATACATTAGAGCAAATCATGATGGACGATATGCCATTTTTAAAGTGGATTTAAGGAAAAAAGAGTTACCTCGAGTACTGATCTATGCGGATAAAAATTATGATGTAGAAGGCGCTTTAATTTACTCTAAAAAAACCAATGATGTTATCGGGGTTTATCATGGTGAAGCCGATGATTCTAAAATCTTTTTTGAACCGTCATACGCTGCGTTTCAAAAGGCTCTTAATCTAGCGATTCCTGATGCCTACAACAATATTTCTAGTATGAGCGCGGATGAACGAAAATACATATTATTTTCGAGTAGCCCCAAAGTCCCTGGAGCTTATTATTTAGGTGATAGAGACAACGGTGGCTTACAGTTTGTACTTGAACACTATCCTATGCTTTACAATCAAAAATTGTCTGGCAAAGACAAAATAAGCTACAAGGCTAGAGACGGTTTAGAGATCGAAGGTTATGTCTCTCTACCTTATGCTGGCGTAGCGAAAACCAATGCCGCTATTATTATCCCTCATGGTGGCCCTATGGCTCGAAATTACGGCGGGTTTGACTGGTTTTCAGAGTTTTTTGCTAGTAGGGGCTACACTGTTCTGCAACCTAATTTTCGTGGTTCCTCGGGATATGGTTTTAAATTTCAAATGGCATCGATTCAACAGTGGGGCGGGGCAATGCAAGATGACCTCGAAGACGCTGCCCACTGGTTAGTTGATAATTACGAGATAGATAAAAGTAAAGTGTGTATTGTAGGGGCTAGTTATGGCGGCTATGCCGCATTATTAGCAGCAGTAAAACAGCAAAAAACTTTTCGTTGTGCCGCAAGTTTTGCTGGCGTATCTGATCTTGAATATATCGTTAGAAAAGCGAGAAAATTTACTAACTATAAAGTAGTTCAAAAACAAATTGGCAGTGATAGCGATAAACTCGAAGAGTACTCTCCGATTAATTTTGCAGAGGAGATTAATATTCCCGTTATGTTGATCCATGGCGATAAAGACCGAGTTGTTGATGTAGAACATAGTCGTAAAATGTATGAAGAGTTATTGGATCACGACAAAAAAGCTGAATATATTGAGTTAGAAAATGGTAATCATTATTTGGAAATTGAAAATAATCGTGTCAAAACGCTAACTTCATTTGCAAGATTTTTAGACAAAAACCTAAAGTAAAACAATACAGCTATTGTTTGCCAGAACAGCAGGCTAAGGATTAAAATGCTGCTCTGGTAATTACTAGTGCAATCGGCGTATATTTAACAGACTTATGAAAACCAATATTATTACCCGCGAAGGGTATGAACGTCTGCAGCAAGAACTTAACCAGTTATGGAAAGTTGAGCGCCCAGAAACCACCCGAAAAGTGTCTTGGGCGGCAAGCTTAGGTGATCGCAGCGAAAACGCCGACTATCAATACAACAAAAAGCGGTTGCGCGAAATTGACCGACGGGTTCGCTACCTGCGTAAACGGCTTGAAGAAGTTAAAATTGTTGATTATTCGCCTCAGCAAGACGGCAAAGTTTTTTTTGGTGCTTGGGTAGAAATTGAAAATGATGCTGGCGAAGTGATTAAATTTCGCTTGGTCGGTCCCGATGAAATATACGGCCGTAATGACTACATATCTATAGACTCGCCGATGGCCCGTGCTCTACTAAAAAAAGAAGTCGATGATGAATTTGACGTTAAAACTCCTGCAGGCATAAAAACCTGGTACGTTAATAAAATAGACTATAAATCATGACAATCTTGCCAGTTAATTTCAAAAACGGTATAGACTACTCCTCTTTTTAGATCTTCCTTTTCATTTTACGTACTTTTATTAATGCTGATAGATAGTCAATAAAATCAAACAGTAATATGTAAGGGTTAGTAGATAAAATCAGCCTCATTATCCATACTTATTATTTAACATAAAACATTATTAACAAATAAGAGCGATGAAGATACCAACACAAAAAATGATTATTTTGCGTATAGCTACCATTTTCGCTTTGGTCGAGTGCATCATTATGCTTGGCTTCGCGAACTTGACGTTTGAGATAGGAGCATATGCAGAAGTGTTTCTTGACGTAGTGATACTGGTAACATTGTCTACTCCACTTATCTATATTTGGGTAATAAAGCCGTATGTTGTGGCGCGAGATGATGCGATGGATCAAGTTACTCATATGGCGTGCCACGACTCGTTAACTCAGTTGGCCAATCGCCATTTGTTAAAAGAATTCCTAGAAAAAGTAATCTCCCAGTTTGTACGAGAGCAATCTTATGGCGCCGTTATATATATAGATTTGGATGGCTTTAAGGCAATAAACGACAATTATGGACATGATGCTGGAGATGCGACCTTGGTTTCAGTTGCGAAGCGACTGAGCGCTATCGTTAGAAATGAAGATATTGTCAGCCGTGTTGGTGGTGACGAATTCGTTGTTGTTTTAAGCCAGCTTGGTTGTGATGCCCAACTTGCCAATAAAAGAGCATTGATTTTGGCTGAAAGAGTGTTAGATGAATTAAATAAAGACATTTATTTTAACGACGCGACCCTGAAAATCGGCGCGAGTATTGGGTTACGCCTTTTAGCGCCTGAAACCATATCCACAGATTACGTTCTCAAAGACGCAGATACAGCAATGTATCTCGCCAAGCACGCGGGAAAAGGGAATATTGTTGTACATGGAGAATAAAGGACTATGTTAAAAGGATAAATTGAGGTTTATAACCTACTTCACCGCTACATCTTAAATGTGTACCTAACGGCTAAGGCTTATAAACACCAATGGAGACTTTTAAGCGTTTAAACGGTTTTATTTGATCCAGTATTTCAACGACTTTTTGATAGTTGGTTTCACTGTGTGGTCTAAGCAATACATCTGAAGTTTGATTATTGGCGAGAAACAGCTCTATGCGCGCGGGAATACGCTCTATATCAACGGCTTTGTTATTAAAATAAACCGTGCTATTTCTATCTATGTGAATATTGATAGATTTTGATTTATTGTTCACCGATTTATTTGCTTCTGTTTTTTTAACAAGAAAACCTTTGTCTTTAACAAAAGACGTCGTCACGATAAAAAATATCAACATAATGAAAATAATATCGAGCAATGAGGTGACATCAACCTTGGCATCTTCATGTTCAAATATTTGCTGTTTTCTGCGTCGCATTGCCAATCCAACTTACAGTTACTCCTTTTGCAACCATAGCATTAAAGTTTCATCTGACTATTTTTTTCGCATTAAAACCTGATCTATGATCAGTTTTCTTGCAAAAAAATCATTTTTAGTATTTAATTAATCAATTGATTAATTAAATGTGTGAAACAATATGAATGCTACTAGAGGTCGACCTGTAGATATTGAAAAGCAACAGGAGCAGAAATCTAAGTTAGTTGCAGCGGCAGTGGCGTTGTTGCGTGAAAAAAGCTATCGCAGTATTACCATACGTGAACTTGCTCAAACGGCAGGGGTTAATTCAGCGCTAGTAGCCTATTATTTTGGCAATAAAGAAGGTTTATTTATCGGTATGCTTGATGTCTTGGCAAAAGAGAATTTTTCCAAGATGAAAGGCGTGTTAGCAAGCCCAGAACCAATTAAGGCCTTTATTCAAGCTATGCTCAGTATGGCGAATCAAAATGCTGGCACGGTTAAAATGATTCATGATGAAATCATGACCCATGATACTCCGCTAAGATCTGCCTTTATCGAGCGCTTTCCAAAGCGTATGGCTGTATTTCTGCCACAATTACTTGATCATCAAATACAAGCTGGCCTATTAGATAAAAATATCAATACTAAATATGCGGCGTTTACATTGATTGGCTTAATTATGATGCCTTTTGTTGCCGCGCCAATTCGCGAAGCTGCTTGGGAAATTACGGCTGATGAATTAAAACAGCCTGCTTGGGCTGATAACCTTTATAGAATGTTCTTAACTGGATATGGAAAGCGAGAAACTAATGTCTGATTTTTTAAAAACTAAATTTGCTTTACCTGCCATCGTTGCCGCAGGCGTGTTGTTGGTTGTGCTAATTGTAAAATTGCAGCCAGAAATGTCACACAATCCACAAGCACGTCCATCAGTGATGGTTAACGCAATCACGCTTGAAGAACATAATTTGAGACCTTCTATAACCGGGTTTGGTAAAGTTGAGCCTGATTTAACACTTAGTGGAAAAGCGGAAGTAACTGGGCGAGTAACGTATATACACCCTAATCTGAAAAAAGGCGCCATTTTACCAAAAGGCACGGTAGTGCTTCGCATAGATGATAAGGATTACCAATTAGCATTAAGACAAGCACAAGCCGATTTACTATCAAATAAAGCGAGCTTGAACGAGATGCAATTGACCATAGAGAACAACAAGCTTGATCTAAAACTTGCCAATGAAAAGTTGAAAGTAAGACAGGCAGAATTAAAACGCTTAGTGCAATTAAGAAAAACAGGCGCAGTCTCGCAATCAAAATTAGATCAAGAACGCCAAAACATGTTGCAACAGCAACAAGAAGTGCAACAGTTAGAAAACAAACAAACGACATTGCCATCGGACCTTGCGGTATTAGAAGCAAAAATTGATATTTCAGCGTCGAAAGTGGAACGTAGTGAACGAGATTTAGCCCGTACAGAAATAGTCTTACCTTTTTCGGCAAGGGTAAGACAAGTGAATGCTGAATTAGACCAATATGTTACTGCAGGCTCGTTATTATTTGATGTTTCAGGTTTGGATAAAGTGGTCATTAATGCGCAGTTTCCACTTGAGCAGTTTCGTCAAATAGCGGCGGGCTTTGATAAATCAAAACTGAATTTAAATAATCTAACTACATCGTTTGATACCAGTAGTTTTTTTACCTCACTAGGATTATCTGCAACGGTCAATATCGCCGGTCACCCTAACCTGAAATGGGACGCAAAAGTAGAAAGATTTTCAGATAATCTTGATCCACAAAGCCATACCATAGGTGTAGTGGTCAGTGTTTCGGGGAGTTATGAAAACATCGATCCAATAAAGCGTCCGCCTTTATTAGAAGGCAACTATATGGAAGTAAAACTACAAGGAGCAAGTAGCCGCTTTTTAGTGTTACCTCGTTTTTCTCTGCACGAAAATCAGTTTTATTTAATCGATGAGAACAACACCTTACAAAGAGTTGATGTCAATGAGGTAGAGCTACAAGGTGACTTAGCGTTATTAAAAAATACACTGAAAGTGGGCACTAGAGTGATCACATCTGATGTTTTTCCGGCTGTAAATGGCATGAGTGTAACTGTTGTAGATGACGTTAAAACTCAGCAACAAATGCAACAATGGGTGAGGGACGCACAATGATTCGCTTTTTTACTGCGCATCCCACCGCAGCCAACCTGTTAATGTTTTTGTTGATATTGATGGGTATCACGGTTTTACCGGACATTAAACGTGAAACCTTTCCTGAAATAAAAGCCTACACGGTTGAGGTTAATGTTAGGTATCCAGGCGCGACGCCTTTAGATGTAGAACAAGGCATTTGTTTACCATTAGAAGATGCTTTAGATGGCATTAGCTTTATCGAAGAAAAAAGTTGTGAAGCTCGACAAAATTTAGGCTTTGCGACGGTAAAAATGTTAGAACACGGCGATTTTGACAAGTTTATGGACGATGTTAAAAGCGCCGTTGATGGTATCAGTGATTTTCCGGATCAAGCTGAAGAAGCAATAGTGACTGAAAAAGGTCGCACGCAGAATGTTGTTGCGGTTGCGTTGACTGCTGATATTCCCCAAGCAGAGCTTAAAACGCTAGCGGAACAAATAAAACAACGGATGTTACAAGATCCAGTGATCCCCTTGGTTAACATTACCGGCTTTTCTAACCGCCAATTGCTTATCGAGATACCTAATTATAATTTAAGAAAATATGGTTTAAATATTCAAGAATTGGCGGCGTTAATAGACAAGCAAAACTTGGATTTACCGCTAGGCTCTATCGAAACGAATAATCTGGAAACTCAACTGCGCTTTAATGATGAGCGTCGCAGTGCATCTGCGTTGGCCGAACTGATTATTTTACGAGGCGAGCAGGGGAATGAAGTTCGTTTGGGGGATATTGCCACCATCAGAGATACCTTTGAACTTGCTGAAAACAAAGTGATGTTCAATGGCAAGCCAGCAGCGTTGCTAAAAATTAACAAAAATACGGTCGACGATAGTCTCAATGTTTTGAGCGCTATCGAGGCCTTTATTGAAAAAGAGTCGGCCAAGTTACCCCAAGGGATATCACTCGAAATAACCCAAGATGCTACCAGTATTGTTAAAGATCGTATTTCGATGTTAATCACTAATGCCTGGCAAGGTCTGTTATTAGTATTTGCGGTGATGTGGTTATTTTTTACTGTTCGTTATGCCTTTTGGGTGGTGATGGGGTTGCCGGTTTCATTTTTAGCCAGTGCATTTATTCTCGGACATATGGGCATTACCATTAATATGTTGTCTATGGTCGCACTGCTGCTGGCATTAGGGATTTTAATGGATGACGCCATTGTGATTTCCGAATCAATTGGTAGTCAAATTAAAAAAGGCTTAAAACCCCTTCAAGCTGCAATTGAAGGTACTAAAACTGTGGCTAGAGGGGTGGCATCATCTTTTGCGACAACCTTATGCATATTTGTAGGTCTGATCTTTTTAGAAGGGGATTTGGGGCAAATTCTTAAAGTGATCCCTATAGTATTGATTTCTGTTATTACCGTTTCTCTGATCGAAGCATTCTTTATTTTACCACATCACTTATATCACTCTTTGTCACACGCTCATGACAAGAAAATGTCTAATTTTAGGATCAAATTTGAGCAAAAATTTGAACACTTTAGACATAAAATTTATCTGATTGTTGAAAAGATTATTGATTATCGATATGCCTTCATTGGTAGCGTTTTAGCATTGTTCTTATTTTCAGTTAGCATGCTTGCTTCGGGTATTTTAAAGTTTGCCGCGTTCCCAGCAATTGAAGGTGACATGATACAAGCACGAATTTTAATGCCCTCAGGCACGCCGTTAAAACGAACAGAAGAAGTTGTTCAGCAGTTAATTGACGTTTTAGAGTTGAGTAAAAAAGAGTTCGAACAAAATGAGTCACAACCATTATTAAAAGCGGTTACTGTTACATATAGTGAAAACAGGGACGCGTTTGAATCAGGCCCGCATTTAGCAACTATTAATGTTGATTTGCTGACGGCAGAAGTGAGAAACACGAAAATTCAGGCGTTTATCAATGATTGGCGCGAGCGCACTGGTGTCATTGCCGATGCGGTTGTTATCTCCTTTAAAGAGCCTGCTGTAGGACCAAGTGGACGTGCTATTCAAATACGCTTAAGTGGCGATGACTTAACAGAACTTTCAGCGGCTTCCTATGAATTACAAAATTGGCTATCTGGTTATCCTGGTGTGGATAATATTATGGATGACTTAAGACCTGGTAAACCTGAGTTCACGCTAAAACTTAAAGAAGGTGCCTATAGCTTAGGCATAGATGCACAAACTATTGCGAGTCAATTACGCTCAGCTTTTCAAGGTCACAAGATTTTGGAAACCAATGTTGATCAAGAAACCTTTGACGTTACCGTCATGCTTTCACCTGAGTCTCGTGATGATTATATTGATTTCGATAACTTTCCCATTGTTAATCCTCAGAACGGAACTCTGATCCCATTGTCAACGGTCGCTATTATTGAATCAACTCGCGGACATGCTCGTATTAATCGTTTTAACAATCAAAAGTCTGTGACCGTTTATGGTGATATTGATACACAGGTTAATAATACCGCGAAAGTGATCAGTGATTTAAATGCGCGTTGGATCCCTGATTTTGAAAAACGTTACCCTAACATTCGATTGTTTATTGAAGGGGAGACCAAAAACGCTGCAGTAACGCAAAAATCGATGATGAGTGCATTTATGTTGGGTTTGCTCGGAGTGTTTATTTTACTGTCGTTTCAGTTTAAAAGTTACTTTGAACCGATTGTTGTTTTGGTCGCTATCCCATTAGCACTTATTGGTGTTATTTGGGGGCATTTACTCATGGGGTTAGATTTTACTATGCCCTCAATGTTAGGGTTTGTTTCCTTAGCAGGGATTGTAGTGAATGACTCTATTTTGTTAGTTGAATTTGTTAAGAAACGTGTTGCCGAAGGGCTAACCGTGCATGAAGCAGCAGCGCGTGCTAGTTATGACCGTTTCCGCGCGGTATTTTTAACCTCGATAACGACCATAGCGGGTATGACGCCGCTGTTGTTTGAAACCAGTTTACAGGCACAAATATTGATCCCGCTGGCGACTAGTATTGTTTTTGGCATTGCAGCTTCAACCTTATTGGTATTGTTTGTATTGCCATGCCTGTATTCTATTTTAGAGGATTTTGGCGTAGCAAAAGCAAGCCCTCATGAGACTCCTTATTATGTTGAAGAGAAAGTTAGCGTTAGTCAATAAATGAGTTTTGCTAGGTATTTTTAATAAGCATCTTTTCGACATTTATGGCTCCAATGGCAATGGCGGGGGAGAAACGGCAACGTCAATTTCCGTAGCTAATTAATATTGTCACAGGAACCGTGGGTGCAGGAAAAGGTACAAAATACGGCAAAGCAACGGTTACTGTCGTTGATAATTTAGGTATGCCTGTAGTGGGAGTGAATGTTTCTGGATTATTTTCAGGAACTTGGAATGAATCTGCTTCGGGGGTTACTGATCAAAATGGTGTGGTTGAACTATTAACCACAACAGCAGCCAGTGGCGGTGTGTCGGTAAATTTCTGTATAGACAGCTTGTCTGGCACTTTACCGCATGATCCGATTGCAAGTGTCGGCTTATGCCAATAAGGGCTGAGCATTCTTGATTTAAATAAGCCTTGTTTATCAAGGCTTATTCGTTTCGACATTCAATGAGTAGCAAGTGGCTTGATGGTAAATAACCACCTACACTTGTTAATCATGCCTCTTTTTCATTTTTGATGAATCAGGTACTTTATGCGTAACTGTGTTCTGCTGCTTATTCTATATTTTTCTGTACCAGTTTGTGCAGCAAATATTAACGTTACTTTCATTGTTCCTGATAGTAAAGGGCCACTGTTTTGGCAATTAGTGAGTCATGTAGGAGAATCCGCAGCGAGGAGTTTAGAGGTCGATTTTGAAGTTATTTATAGTGACTCGCATCGTTTTGCTTCTAAAGCAGTTGTCGATGAAATTATCAGTAGAGAACACAAGCCAGATTATCTAATCTTTTTTCCATTTTTAGGAAATACTGCCGCCGTATTTCAAGAACTTGAATCAGCAAAAATTCCCTTTATTACGCTAGAGCAAACCTTTACTGGAGATATTAAAGCGAAAATTGGTAACCCTCGTGAAAAATACAAATATTGGTTGGGACAGGTTAATTACGATAATAAAGCTGGTGGCGAATTACTATTAGATGCCATGATTAAAGCTCACTTTAAAAAATCACCTGAACAACCGATGTATATATCAGGTGTTGGTGGCGACTTTGACGGAGTATCCATAGATAGACAAAGTGCTCTATCTAAAAGGTTAAATAAAACCAGTATTCATAACGTTATAGTGAATCAAATATTTCCAATGTATTGGGATCCGACGATTATTCACCAACGTTTTCCGTTGATGGTAACGCGTTATCCGAATACTAATGCTTATTGGTGTGCGGGTGATCAAATGGCACTTGAAATACTAAAGGAACATAATGCCATAAGTAATAGTCCAGCAATCATTGGTGGTTTTGATTGGTTACCAATGGCATTGCAAAAAGTTAAAACTGGAGATATAGCCGCGTCTGTTGGTGGGCATTTTTTAATGGTTGCCAATGCCTTAGTTAAAATAGTTGATTATGATAATGGTGTGGATCGATTTTTATTACCGCCCCTATTAAACCAATATGAGCTGATAACTATTGATAATGTTGCCCAGCACTTAACTTTTCTAGAAGACGAACTGTGGAAAAAAGTTAATTTTTCTAATTATTTAGTATCTACCAATAACAACACCCAAAAACAGTTGACGGTAGAGAACTTATTGGCCGAAGTGTTTTAAAATAAGTAACCTTGATAAATAAAATTTAAAGTGAACAAGCATACCTTCTAGCGTAAAATCGCCCTCACACAAAAGATTGAATATCCTGCCAACTTGTTACTGTGTATAGCACCATAGTTTCGGACACCGTACGATTTTTTGCTGACAGGGTATTGTGCTGTTGCAAGGCACTGAGTTGTAGACTAATCAATAGTAAGGTTTACTGAGTAGCACACAAATTAACAGGTCGATAATGAAAACTATATTAATCGCTGATATTTATGGTAAAACTCCGGCTTTGCTATCGCTGGCAAAAAGCTTGTCTGGGGAGTTTGAACTACTCGATCCTTACGGTGGCGAAATGCTTAATTTTGCCGACGAAGCACATGCCTATGAATATTTTATTGAACATCAAGGAATCGAGCACTACGCCACGAGCATTGAACACTATTTACGTAATATTACTGAGCCAGTGTCTATTGTCGCTTTTAGTGTTGGCGCGGCGGCGCTTTGGCAAGTAAGTAATGCTTTATCGAGTGGCCAGATAAAAAGTACCTATTGTTTTTATGGTTCACAAATTCGGCACTATCCGACATTAACCCCGACTATACCAATGACGTTGATTTTTCCAAAAATGGAGGCGCATTTTTCGGTGCCGGCGTTAATAGAGCAGCTGGCAACAACGACCAATGTCACCATTGAGCAATCGGTATATTTGCATGGCTTTATGAATGAATGTTCAGTCAATTTTGATCCTAAAGGTATGCAACACTACCTTAGTTTTATTCAAAGTCGCGCGGAAAACTAGTGTGTTTATAGTTGCTTAAAATTTCATGAATAGCGACTAGGTTTTGGTTAAGTGAGAATGTTTTTTATTGCATTACATCACTTCTCGTCAGGCAGAGGTGTCGTTTGCGAAGTCTGTCAATGAACATGAATGGTGCCGAATTTAAGCAGCGCGATCAGATCACATGATTGCAAAACCATTCAACAAGTCACTTTATTCGCAAACGAAAATATCTATAGACATATAGTCTCGCAAGGTTAAGCGCTTAAATTAGCGTTGATATTTTTAGTGAGATAATCCTTAAAAGAGTTTATCGATACTGGTAAACTCTCTTTATTTTTCATCGCCAGTAAATTTTAACCGCAACTGTTGTTAAAACGTTGTTCGCTATAATGCTGGTTGTATTTATATTGTGCACAAAACCTAAGCCTTGGATTAATGAATCAATGATCAAAATTGCTGAGCTGATCGCTCAAGAACTTAACGTAAAAACGTCACAGGTAACATCGGCTATTACATTGCTAGATGACGGCGCAACTGTGCCCTTTATTGCGCGTTATCGTAAAGAGGCAACTCAAGGGCTGGATGACAATCATTTACGCCACCTTGCTCAACGATTAGGCTATTTACGTGAACTTGAAGAACGTCGCAAAGTCATTCTTACCAATATTGAACACCAAGGAAAGCTAACCTCAGAATTAGCAAAAGAAATTGCTGATGCAGACAATAAAACCCGATTAGAAGATTTATATTTACCTTATAAACCAAAACGTCGTACTAAAGGCCAAATAGCTATAGCCGCTGGGCTAGAGCCACTAGCGGACAAATTATTTCAAAATTGGCAATTAGTACCGGAACAACAAGCACATGATTTTATCAATAAAGAACATGGTTTTGATGACGAAAAATCGGTACTCGAAGGTGTCACTTCTATATTAATAGAACGCTTTGGTGAAGATGCAAACCTATTGCAAAAATTGCGTCGTCATATTTTAAAGCAGGCGCATTTATCCAGTAAAGTTTCAAAAAACAAAGCGCAAGAAGCGGCCAAGTATCGCGACTACTTTGAACATTCTGAACTATTAAGAACGGTGCCGTCACATCGTGCGCTTGCTATGTTTAGGGGGCGAAATGAAGGCTTTTTACAATTAAGTATTGTCGTTGATCCTCAGCAGGAAGACAGCCACGTATCTAGCGCTGAAAATCTGATCATAGAACACTTTAACTTTCGTTTAACGGGCCAAGCGGCAGCCAGTTTTTTAACGAAAGTCGTGCAATCGGCCTGGAAAATTAAACTTAGCGCTAGCCTAGAGAATGAACTACTGGGAAATTTGCGTGAAAAAGCCGAAATCGAGTCGATAAAAGTCTTCGCCCGTAATCTTAATGATCTATTAATGGCAGCACCTGCAGGGCCTAAAACCACGCTTGGCTTAGATCCAGGCTTACGTACAGGTTGTAAATTAGCGATAGTTGATGCCACTAGCAAGCTGTTACATACCGCCACTATTTTTCCGCATGCACCACAAAATAACTGGGATAAATCGGTTAGAACGCTGGTGAACTTGTGTAATCAGCACAAGGTTGAACTGATCGCTATCGGTAACGGCACAGGTTCTCGTGAAAGTGATAAATTGGTCGCAGAAGTTATTCAAGCGATAGAAGCGTCTAAACCTGTCAAAATGATCGTCAGCGAAGCCGGTGCCTCGGTGTATTCTGCTTCTGAGTTTGCTGCTAAAGAATTCCCAGAGCTTGACGTGTCGCTTCGTGGCGCTGTGTCCATCGCCCGTCGTTTACAAGACCCGCTTGCTGAATTAGTGAAAATTGATCCAAAAGCCATAGGTGTCGGTCAATATCAACATGATGTTAGCCAGAGCCAATTGATAAAAGCACTTGATGATGTCGTCGAAGATTGTGTTAATGCTGTTGGTGTTGATTTAAACAGCGCATCAGCGGCGTTACTTACCCGTGTCGCGGGTTTAAATAAAACCATGGCACAAAACATTGTCCATTATCGCGACCAAAATGGCCCATTTACCAATCGCAAAGCATTAACGAACGTACCGCGCTTAGGTCCTAAAGCGTTTGAGCAATCGGCAGGGTTCTTGCGCATTATCGACGGCGATAATCCACTTGATTGTTCAGGTGTTCATCCTGAAACCTATCCGGTAGTACAAGATATTATTGCGAAGCTAAACAGTGATATAAAGTCAGTGATGGGCTCTCCCGAAGTATTAAAACAACTCAATATTGCCGATGTTGTCTCGAGTAGTTTCGGGGAGTTAACAGTCAAAGACATTGTTAATGAGCTGGAAAAACCGGGTCGCGATCCAAGGCCTGAATTTAAAACTGCGGCCTTTCAAGAAGGTATTAATACCATTGCCGATCTAAAAGTTGGGATGATTCTTGAGGGGGTTATTTCAAATGTTGCTAATTTTGGTGCCTTTGTTGATATTGGTGTCCATCAAGATGGTTTAGTGCATATTTCCTCTTTAACCGATAAGTTTGTTAGCGATCCGCGTGAAGTCGTTAAAGCCGGAGAAATTGTTAAGGTTAAAGTGGTTGAGGTTGACCCTGCTCGAAAACGTATTAGTTTAACCATGCGTTTAGATGAAAAAGTTGCCCAAAGTAATACCAGCACATCGAATAAAAACACCGGGCAAAAAAGCCAACAAGCGTCTGCAGCTAAAAAGCTGCAATCAGTGCAACAACGGTCAAATAAACCCGCTAAACCTAAAGCTAAAGAGCCAGGCAATGCGGCAATGGGCAATGCGTTTGCGGATGCTTTTGCTAAGTTGAAAAAATAGGATGATATCGCTTTTGATATCAATAGACTAAGGGAATTAAAAATGAAATACGTGATTGTTTTTTTGTTAGTGTGTCAGTCGTTTATTGCCAGTGCCAGTGAAACCTTGAGCAAGAAGTCGGTACAAGCGTTTTTTGAAGCGTCAGAGCAAATTAGCCAACTCAAGGATGAATATCCGGGTCTGCTGAATAATATCGAGGAATTGGGCAAATTGGATGCTCAAAATCTGCTGGATCAGATTGAAAATTCCCCCGCTTATCCTGAAATAAAAGCGATTTTAGCAAAAGCAAACGTTGAAGATTTGAATGAATTAATGGCCATTTCTCAGCGGATCATGGGCAGTGTTTTTAGTGCGCATATGCAGCAAAACCCCATGATGGCAGAGCAGTTGAAAGCAATGAACGCAGCACAACTTGAGCACATTGCAAAAATGAAAAGCAAAGGTTTGCCCGAAAGTGTCGTTGCTGAAATGGAAGCTCAATTGGCACAGACCAAAGTTTATAACGAACGGATGAACGAAGCTGTTAAAAGTGCAAGTACTGCCGACATTCAATTTGTGAAAGATAACCTCGACTGGGTGATGTCACTGATGCAAGAAGTGGAACAATAATCGCGATTATTGCATGGTAATAAAAAAGGGGGAAGCAGAGCTTCCCCAAACAACCTCTATTAGAGGTTAACTAACGCAAACTTGTGCTGCCTAATGCATTAAAGGGCATACTTCGCTGAAAATTGAGCGTAATTAGAATCTGCATTTTGATCGGCAGAATCAAAATTACCTACTTCAAAGCCAAAAGAAAGCTTAGGTGTATAGTTTTTAAAGATATTCACCCCCCAATGCGTTCTGTCAGCATCGGCAACATCGGTCGTGGTATTCCCATAAAAAACCGTACTGCGAATGTCATCTGTCCAAAAATGACGATAGGCAACCAGCACTGAGGTTGATTCTTCTACTTGTTCGCCGACTAGATCTCGTGCGGCAACTACACCAACATAGCGACCCGTTTCACCGCCGTGAAGTTGAAATCTGAAATCATCTTTACCCACGGTTTTAATTTGCCCAGCAATTCCGTAACCAAGCGCTGATTCTGAGTTGCCACCGACAGTATTTAACTGACGCGCAAGGCCGGCAACGGAGATGTTGCCCCAGTCGCCTTTAAAGGTATATTTGGCAATAACATCAGGAATTGAGTCTTGGCTAGGATCGCCTTTATCTGATTCAGGGTTTTCTAACGCTACTTGGAAGTTACCTTGAGTGTAGCGCACTTGCCCTTGCCTGATGAATGCAGAAGCGACGAGTGGTCCGGCAAAATCAACGGCTTCGGCCAACGCGCTGGTATTAACGAAGGTCGACCAGGTTTGACCAACTAAAATGTTTTGGTATTTGATAAAGGCATGACGTAAGCGCGGATTAGCTGAATTTGACACTATTTCGTTACCACCACCACCGTGGAAGTCTAATTCAATAAATCCGGTTATATCGCCATTGACATATTTGGTGTTAAAGCGGCTTTCGGTCGCTCTAAAACTAAACTGTGATATATCGCCAACATTACCGGCCCCCGCCCAGTAATCCTTAGTAATACTGTTAATGTTGCCGTCTACATAGCGGGCGTCTAATTTAATATAGCCGCCGAAGCTGATTTTACTATTATCGTCAATTTTAATGTCGTAGGCTGCATTAGCAGAACCCGCCAAAAACAATAGGCTAGTCGCCAATAAAAGTTGCTTGTTGTTACACATTTTTATTCCCCATTTACTGTTTTTTGGCCGTAGAAAGTTACTGCGAGGTTTTCACAGGCCTTTTAATGTCATTGTTATATGGGGTCGGCATGACCCCATTTTATGGTGGAGCTGTTATTGTTATTATTGTTTTTGCGTAGTTATGGTTAAGTACCTACTCTTCCAAGGTACTTAAATCTCCTTCGTCTTGACCTAATGCACGCGCTTTTAATACGCGTCGCATTATCTTGCCAGAACGTGTTTTTGGTAATGAATCAACAAATTCGACGCACTCTGGCATGGCGATTTTACCCATTTCATTGCCAACATGAGCGCGCAATTCTTGCTCAAGTTCCTTATCGCCTTCAAGTCCCGCTTGTAAAATAACGTAGGTATGAATGGCGTTACCTTTTAGTTCGTGTGGTAAGCCAACCGCTGCCGCTTCACTCACTTTAGGGTGACTGACTAGCGCGCTTTCAATTTCCGCTGTTCCCAAACGATAGCCACTGACTTTCAGCACTTCATCCATGCGTCCGATAACCCAGATATAACCGTCTTCGTCAATCTTGGCGCTATCACCAGCAAGGTACTTCCAAGCTCCATCTTTATCTTGGCTCCAATATAAGTCCGCGTAGCGTTCATCATCTTTGAAAATGGTTCTTGCCATACCAGGCCAAGGATTTTTAACGATGAGTTTGCCTTCTTCATTTGGGCCCACTTCCTTACCGTCGTCGTCAACAATACCAATTTCATTGCCAAAGAAAGGCTTAGTGGCTGAACCTGGTTTAAGTGGGGTGATCGGTAGTGGACAGATCATGAAACCACCGGTCTCCGTTTGCCACCAAGTATCAATAATTGGGCATTTATCTTGACCGATAACATGATGATACCAACGCCATGCCTCAGGGTTAATTGGCTCGCCAACACTACCTAACAAACGTAAACTTGATAAGTCATGCTTAGCTGGCCAGCGGTCGCCAAAGCGCATTAAGCCTCTAATAGCGGTTGGTGAGGTATAAAGAATATTAATGCCATATTTTTCAATGATCTGCCACCAGCGATTTGGATAAGGATAATTCGGCGCACCTTCATAAAGCATTATGGTGGCACCGTTAATGAGTGGCCCATAAACAATATAACTGTGACCTGTTATCCAACCGGGATCGGCCGCACACCACCATCTGTCTTGTGGCTTAATATCAAACGCCATGCGATGAGTCGTTGAGGTATAAACTGAATAGCCGCCATGGGTATGTAACATACCTTTAGGTTTACCAGTAGTTCCCGAGGTATAAAGGATGAAAAGCGGGTCTTCGGCATCGGTTTGTTCTGTTTCACATTTTGAACTGGCAATCGGTAACGCTTTTAAGTCATGTAACCAAAAATCACGAGAAGGTTCCATATCAACGTCTAGTTCATTGTTTTTAACGCAAATACATACTTCAATTGAAGGTGAGCGTTGCATGGCATCGTTGGCGATAGACTTAAGATCAATGGCTTTACCGCGGCGCCATCCGCCATCAGAGGTGATCAATACCCGGCTATGAGCATCATCAATACGAGATGCTAACGCTTCGGTACTAAAACCACCATAAACAACAGAATGAATCGCGCCAATTTTGGCGCATGCGAGCATTGCAAAAACAAGTTCAGGTATTTGCGGCATGTAAATGGTAACTATGTCACCTTTATTAACCCCCATGCTTTTTAGCACGTTGGCAAACTGACAAACTTCGCGGTTTAAACCGTTATAAGAAAAGTTACGAACTTGACCGTTTTCGCCTTCCCAGATAATTGCCATTTTATTGCGGTTAGCATTTTCTAGGTGACGGTCAATCGCATTGTGAACGATGTTTATTTCACCGCCGTCAAACCATTTGTAAAAAGGGGCATTGCTGTCATCAAGCACAGTGTCCCATTTTTTAAACCATTTAAGTGTTTCAGCCTGTTCAGCCCAAAAACCTTCACGGTCGGTCACTGAATAGTTATACATGGCCTCATAATCACTTACGTTTGCTTGTTGTATTACTTCCTCACTCGGATAAAAGATGTCAGGTTTAGCTGAATCAGTCATTGTTATTCTCTCCGCTGTTTCAATAGACAGCCATATCATACTTATTGGGATTAGCTATTAACATAGATAAGAAAAGTTAATTAGGGAATTAGACCTAAGTCTAAGATGGTAAAAATAGCTAGAATCCATATGATGATTTACTCTGAAAATATCTGCACTAATTCTTATTACTGCTTATTTATCAATGTATTAACTTTTTAATTAAGTGGCTGTTTTTGTTCTGCTCCTAGACAAGATATTTTTGATTATCAGTACTTTTTCGAAACAAAAGATGAGCTAGATCAAATAGAAAACGCCTTAAAGCAAGTACGCTAACTATAGAGAATAAAGGAGCAAGCCATGATTGAGAGTAAGGTTTTAGAGTCGTTAGAAGCAAAGCAAAAAGAATTGCGTGATCGGATAAGTGCGATAGAAAATGATTTTAAAAAAGGTCGTTCGCCAGACTTCGCTGAGCAAACCACGGAAAGTGAAAATGATCAGGTTCTGGATGAAATTCATCAAGAAGCTAAGAATGAATTACGCCTTGTTAACCAAGCATTGCAAAGCTTAAAGCAGGATCAATATGGTATATGCAGTGAGTGCGATCAGCCCATCAGTGTTGAACGTTTGCACGTTCTCCCTTACACCAATACCTGCATTAAATGTGCATCATAGGAGATAAATAATATGACAATTGAGAAACATGACTTACACAGCGAACTCCCTGAATTCAAAGATGAAATTCGTCGACTAAAAATGGAAAACAATCACTTTGCTCGACTTTTTACTGAGTATCATCGATTAGATCATGAAATAAAGCGTATTGAGCAAGGTATAGAAAATACCACGGATGAATATCTTGAAGAGCTAAAGTTAAAGCGTTTACAGCATAAAGACGAACTCTATGTGATGCTCAAAAAAGAACAAGCACCCGCGTAGATTCATCAAGAATACTCGCGAAAAGGTTACTTTTTAATTCATGTAAACCGCGTTAAAGGTTCTTTGGTAAATATATCGATCCTGTTGTGTGGCAAAATATGAGAGAGAATGTAGCTTTGATTAATTTGTAGATTGTAGCTCATAGTTGATCTGACGCTAGACACCTATGAGCTTTGACTAAAACAGGCTGGCGGGTTAGCGCGAACGACCGGCTTAAAAACGTTGACTAATAGCTCAAGTAGCGATTTATTTTATTAACGCCTTATAGCAATAATTTACGCCAATGCCTGTCTCATTTTACGGCCACCAACAGGAATTAAACCATTTTTTTGATAGAAATTTAATGTCCTTTTAAATTCAGGTAAAGGGGGAGTGCATAATTCAATGCATGACCAGTCTTGCTGCTTTCCGTATCTTTTAACTTGTTCAATTAGCAGAGAACCAACACCTGAAGCTCTGTGTTCAGGTGAAATATAAAATTCTTGAATTACACCAATTTTACCACCAGCGTATAAAGCATATGTTTCTGTAAAAGTAACAACGGAAACAGGCTTATTTTGATATTCACCAATAATTCCAGCGTAATGACCATCGCGAATGAGTTCACTACATCGTTGAATTGTTCCATTAAGATCAATGTCAAAATGCTGTGCTTTGGTTAACTCACAAATTTCAGTTGTCAGCTCTACAACTAAAGAACCTATTATTTCAGAATCCTCAATTGTTGCTACTCTAAAGTTGATTTCCATGCTTACTCTTGATTATTGCTAACGCCAATTTAATGGGCTGATAATTGTTTGCTAAAAATGTGTAGCGAAACCAAGCACACTGTAAAAAGTTCCGCTTGATTGGCTTTTTATGTGTCATTTTTAAGCGCCATTATCTGCTTTTTTTCAGATTCTGTTAGAGCTTTATACCAACGAGGATAGGACCAACCATAGCCCCATCTAAATGATGTTGGGAAATATGGGCTGCCTCCTACTCGAACACCTGCCAACATAAGTGCAGCAATTTGGGGTTGACCGACTTTAGATACACAAAGACGAAGTTCTTTATCTGCAATTAGCCTTTCGTCGTAAGTCCCACCCTGCCAATAAGCATAATCATGTGCAGTGCAACAAGATAGCCATAATTCTCTTTGCTCAAATGTCCCGTCAGGGAAAACACTGCAGCCATCAGATGTGAACGGCTTGATATTTTCAGCGTTAACATTAAGTGAAATAAATAAAAAGATAAAGCCAAAAACTATACGCATATACTCTCCTCTACTGACACATAACGTTTCGACTAATTCGCGCCGTTTTTTGGTGTCGAATTGCGTGTTTTGTTATGTTTTTTTGTAGAAACCATCCGTATATATAACACACCAATAATTGCGGAAAGAACAGAGGCGACCAAGATCGATGTTTTTGCGTTCTGGAGATGCTCTGGTTGCATCTCGAAACCTAGCGAGGCGATAAAAGTGGACATGGTGAAGCCTATCCCTGTTATTAGTGAAGCGCCAATAACATGTTGAAAATTAACGCCGTCAGGTAAACGGCCAATTTCGTAGCGCAGGCACAGCCAGCAAGCACCGGAAATACCGATGAATTTTCCAATTACTAGCCCGGTAATAATACCTAATCCAATTGGCTGCTGAAGGCTATGGATAAATGAGCTTACACTAAATACTACGCCAGCATTGGTTAATGCAAACAGCGGTAAGATAAAAAATGCTACCGGTAAGTCCAGCGCATCTTCCCAACGACGCAAGGGGGTGCTGGCACGTTCCGCAAAATCGCGCACCTCTAGTACTTGTTCGTGATCTCGTCTACTACCGAGAACATCGACATCTTTTGTTTTTTTCTGCATTGAGCTGATTATAGATTTTGCTTTATCGAGTAATTTTACTGACGAAAACTTGGGTCTTGCTGGCACCGTCAAGGCAATAGCGACACCGGCAACCGTGGGGTGAACGCCGGACTTGAGCATAGCCCACCATGCTGCAACGCCGATGAAAATATAGAAAATCGGCTGGCGAACGCCTGCGTAATTGGCCACTGCCAAAAACGTAATAAGCGCAAACGCACTTGACAGGTGCATTACAGATATTTCTTGAGTGTAAAATATTGCAATAACCAGTATCGCGCCGACATCGTCAACAATGGCGAGGCCAACGATAAAAGCCAAGAGGCTAGCAGGTATATGCTTTCTCACTAGGGTAAGAACGCCCAGTGCAAACGCGGTGTCGGTTGCCATCGGTATGCCCCATCCAATCTGTGAATCAAGTGACCAGTTGAACAAGGAATAAATCACAGCCGGACAAACCATTCCACCAACGGCACATAAAACCAACATACGTCGATTCTCAGGTCGGGCGAGGTCTCCAGCAATTACTTCCCGTTTAATCTCAAGACCGAGCAGGAAGAAAAATATCACCATCAAACCATCATTAATAATGTGTTTGAGTGAAGCCTGTAGCTCAAATTCTCCCACAAAAAAACCAATCGGTGTGTGTATAAGGTTCTGATAGGTAGAAGAATAAGCTGAGTTTGCCCACCAAAGGGCCGCGATGGTAGCGATCAGAAGAAACAGGCTGGAGGTTGTCTGAGCACGAATGAAATTGGAAAATGGATCATGGATATTTTCCAGACCACGCTGCAACACATTTTTAGAGTCGTTGGCCATCTTAATGAGCCGAATTGGCTATAAAGAAGCAGCGGTCGGTTATATCCCTAACCAATTTTAACGGTCGCGCCATTTCAACCACATGAAGTAACTTTAATTTAGGACAGGTATTATTATTCATTAAAAGTACCTTATAAAAACATAACGCCACGCTAACCGGCATTAAATAGTTGGATAAAATTGCGAGAAACGAGCGCTAGCCAACTATTTAGCGTCCGTTTGAGTAACGTATTTGTGCTATTCATCAACTTATACCCAACGCCGAACCTTTGATACATAAGCAGCGTACTCTATAGGAAATTTTTGAGACAAATGTATCTCTTCTTCTAAAGCCTGACTGTGTAGTGTATATAAACCGACAATTAAACATAGCAAAGAAAAAACAGAAGGCATAGCAAAGAAAAAACCTAGTTGCGCAATAGCAATAGAAACAAACATAGGGTTACGTGAAAATTGATAAACCCCACTTGTAATAACTTTGGCTGGTCCAGAAGGATCAATACCAGAACGCCATTCTTTTCCTAAACTATAGTGAATTAATACTGTAGAGAGAAAGCCAACAGTTAACAATATTAACCCGAGACCTATTACTGATGATAACGTTAGTATATTTATCATACCCAAATAAATATCAGTATTAGGGTAAAACAGTCTAAATAAACATACCATCCATATAGATATACGGAAAAAACGAAAGGCAATATGGTTCCACCATGTCTTACAATACTGCTTTCCTGCAAACACCAATGATTTACCAGTCTTTCTTTTCTTGTTAATGACTCTAAAAGTATAAAATGCTGCGACAATTGAATAGAAAACGGCCAAGTACACCTTAGTAAACTCGATAATCTCTGAAGTATTAAAACCGAAAACCATAATTCTCTTCTTCGTAATACCTGAATACAAATATATTCAGTAATAGATTAAGCGCATGACGCATTGGCACATAACGCCTCATGCAGAGGCAAATAATTGTTGACTAAAATGGCGACGCAGGAGCAAAAGCCAACTGTTGCGTGTCCCGCTTTAACTGCTTATATTTCGCTTAATTGAACCAAGCAATTAAAATAATTATTAGCGCATAAAACAAAATACCAACAACGTAAGGCATGAGATAACCGTTGTTAGGTGTACCTTTTAACTCTTTATATTCACTATAACTATACAATTGGATTTTGAACAAGCCAAAAGAAATGACACGTAATACCGCTGCCCCAGTTATGTACAGAATAAAATCAAAAGCCAAAGCTACAAATAGATTAGGTATGAACTCAAGAAATATACTCATTCGACTCTCCTATCGACAGAAATATAATGCCCGTATAAGTGGCACAACAAATTAATTAGCTTGTTAAGTTGCAATGACTCTAAGTTTTAATCGACGACAGCCATACCTGGTGGATAATAAGTAATTTCGAAACGAATACCATCGGGATCTTTCATGAACAATGCTTTAACACCATCAAAATCCTGTATTTCAGGCACAACAAAGCCGCTTTCTTTCATCTTTGTTTGTAAATCAATCACGAACTCTGGTGAAGGCGCGGAAAATCCAATATGATTCATTCCTGCACCATGCCTTTCATATTCTTTAGAGCCTTCTTTTGCCTGATTAAATTGAAGAAAAAATCCTTCATTATCAGTCCAAACAAAATCACGTAACTTAGTAAAGCCAATAAGTTCTAATAATTTTATATAATACGGCATACTATCTTTTAATGATTTAACCAAAATAGTAACGTGATCGACTTTGAGCGGCATGCTATCTCCATTTAAACTTAACACCCCATTAATGGGCAATTTGTAGTAGGCTAAAATAAGCGACGCAGGAGAAAAAACCAACTGTTATTTGTCCAACTTGAAAGCTATTGTTAGGCATTTACTGCTTTATTTCTTCCCATGTATCAGCGCCATCAAAATATCTAACTTTAAGAGCGCGTACAACATTTGCATTTACTAAACGAAAGTTGACAGCCATTTTATCTTTATTGCCAAGTTCTGTTGGTGTGTAATGAGTCAAACAACCACAGTTATTACAATGATGGTATTTAATGGTTTTATCGCCCCAAGAATATGAAGAAATGGAATTAACGTCCATAGTAACTTTAACGTCTTTAGGTGAAAAGTAAGCCCATAATGATGCATACTTGCTGCAAGCAGAACAATTGCAACTTGTAACTGACTCCGTTGTTTCAGGAACCGCTATTTTTATATTGCCACAATGACAACTTGCTTCGATCATTCCGTGATACTCCATGATGCCCAACGCTAAGCGGCGCAGCTTTGCTGCGTCCGTGCTTTAGCGCCTTGTTAGCCTTTTCTGAACCACTTTTTTGTAAAAATGGTATAGGTTTTCATTGGTTCTTCGAAACATGGTTTAGTAACCGCTTCTAATGACGTTTGAACCACTGAAAGCTTTTCTCTAATTTCATCTTCTTCACTATAGCGATCCCAGAAGATACCTTCATGTTGACGCATTTCATCAAGATGCTTTTGAAATTCATCAGCTTCCATTTGAACTCGTCCTTGTCGCTGCCAATAGTGTGTCGCAAGCATATTGGCGGAAGTGAATATGGAATTAACTACTTTATGAGTCTCTTTAAAAACACTTTCTGTTTCTGGGCCAAATACAGCCATAAATTTGTATTTAAGTGTGCTGAACTTAACGAAAGTCTCTTTCTTTTTTTCGTATCGTTCAAATACGATGAACCCCCTATCAAGCAACTGCCTTTCTGCATCAGTTTCATTAGTGGCGCGCTCTCTAGTGCTACCTTCAGCACTGCTGGAAAATGGGCTTCGAATAAAGGCTATTGCATCTTTAATTTCGAAGAATGATGCCAAAGTTTCTTCTGCAAGCTCAATTTTACGCTTGCCAATGAATTCTCGCTTCCACGCACCAACGCCTGTAATTATTGCCCAGCATGCAGCTACGACTGAAACAGCTTGGGCTATTGTTGCTAATTCGATCATTCATACTCCATATGAAGGCTAACCGTATATTATGGAGACTTCTCAGTAATGTCCGCCCCATAATTTTTATTTAATTAGCATTAATATCCCATAATTTCATGGCGTTAGGAAACGCAAAACGTTAAATCTTGCCATAAATTGGATATTACTGAGAAGTCTCAGTAATATCCAATATGAAATCTACGGTTACTGTAAACAATATCAATTGGTTATAGGTGTGATAAAGTTCTTTCTGATTAATACTGAGAAGTCTCAGTAATATGACATGAAAAATTCAGTTGAAAAAATATTGAACATTTCTATTAGTGAATATCTGTTATTAAGGTATCGCTCAAGGTTATAGCTGATATTCAATGCCTAGGGTCAAGGTTCTCCCTCTATTCTCAATGCCTGCATCGTACATAATCGATTGTGTTCGATAATCTTGATTAAAGATATTATTCATCGAGAAATTGACTGTGAATCGAGGTGACATTTGGTAAACAATATTTGTAGATGCCACTACGTAGCTGTCTTGACCTACAATCGCATTATTTTTACCACGATAAAATCCATGAATATTCATGTGCAGCTTTTCTTTATGGTAGTCGAGAATTATTGCCCCTGCATTTTTAGCTACGTTGATATCAGAGTCGTCGCTAAACCAATTCCACAGTGCTTTAACTGATATGTGTTTATTAAATTTATAAAGCAATTCTGTTTCTAATCCGCGCGACTTTTGTCCGTCATTATTGGTAAATGACGGGGCAAAGAATGGATTTTCTGGATCTTCAACAGGCTGACCTAAAAGAATTAATTGTTTAAACGCATTATTAAATGCGGTTAATTCAATATGCCAGTTTGAATGACTGTGTAACCATGAAATTTCAATGGTTTCAACTTCCTCGGCATTGAGGCTAGTGTTACCGAAATCGACATAATTGTTGCGATCATAAAGTTCTAAAAAGTTGGGTGCTCTAAAGGCAGTACCATACATGAATTTAACACTACTTCTCTCTTTTGGCTTCCAGACCAGCGCTAAGCGCGGGCTGGTAGAGTTACCAAAGTCGTTGTAATGGTCGTACCGTAAGCCAGCCGTTAGCTCCCAATAGTCATTAATATAAATTTGATCTTGAATATACAAACTGACTATTTCTCTTGATTTTTCAGCGTTAAAGCTTTGGTCACCTGTTAGCTTTATTGATTCTTCATAGGCGTCTAATGTGAATAAGTTATGGGTTGTTGCCGTGTAAACATCGGTAATCGCAGCTTCTTCAAACGAGCCGCCAAATGAGAATAAATGGTCGTTATTTGCCTGATAATTAAGCTGTATAGCGACTTTATTGTTTTTTGAAGTTAAAAACGGACCACCAACAAAATTTGAGGTTAGCGAAAAATCAGGAAAAATTTCAACATCTTTGGGAATGAGCAGGGCGATGGTTTCCCATTTATCTTGACTGTGAGATAGCAGTATACGATAGGAAAAATTCTCAAAAATTACTTTGCTATATTCGGCAGTTAACGACCATTGTTGAGATTTTTCCTGATTAATATTATTACCAATTGAGCCCAATGGCATGAAATCATTTAGCGTTCTGTTGATATAACGCCCCGTGAACAACCAATCGTTAACGGCGTGTTTTAAATAAACGTCGATACCAGTTGCCGGGTCTGCGACATTATCGCTAATGCCATATATATCGGTTAAATAAAAGTCATCCCCCTGATCGTCAAAAGCTGATAGGTATAAATCGATGGTATTGTTTGTTGAAAATTGATGTGCGTAAATTAGGTTTGAGGACACTTTGTTAGGATGGGTAACAGCAAGATTAATTTCATTATGAGCAGAGAGCGTAATAATGTTAATTACCCCTAGAAACGCATTACTACCGTAAAGCGCCGAACCAGGACCTCGAATGATTTCGATATGGTCAACATGACCAATATCCAACAATCTATTTAATATAGATATTCCCCCGGTGTACAAATCGTTGATCTTGTTACCATCAATTTGAACAAGTACCGATTCAGAAAGTGCGGTACTGCGTCCTCGCGCTGAAATTCGATTGGTTGTGCCTTGCTCTATATCTCTCGTGCTTTGAAATCCAGGCACAAAATTAAGCAATGTTTGTAGGTTCTGGATCCCCATATTTTTGATTTGTTGGCGAGTAATGACATATACGCTAGAAGGAGAAGAGTATATGGTTTGTTTATGTTTGGTTGCGATTTCAATTTGGGTTAGCTCTTCCAAAGTAAGCGCAAATATATCGGTTTCGTCCTGAGAAAATGTACAAAAAGAAAAGCAACACATAGTAACGAAAGCTAAGCTTTTATGCATATGCGTTAATAAAGCAGGTCAATTGTTAAGACAAGATACCTTTATGTATAGGACATAAAAGCTCTTGTCACAACAGTATATTTTTTAGTGGCTGATGATGACCGGATGTTGAAGTACTTATTTGCGCCATGAGTAACTCGGCCGTCGCAATGGCATCGCTCAGCGCATTATGTGGATGATGTCGAGGCAGCGCATAGTTTTCTCTCAGTGCTGACAGTCGAAGTTGCGAAGGATGGTAGGGCGTATCGCTTTTGTCCAAGCGTCGTTTAGCAATAGCAAGTGTATCTATAATCGGAAACGCAGGCACGAGCCCATATAATTCAAGGCAAGCTTGCTGTAAAAACTGTTTTTCTATGCGGGCAAAATGTACCACCATAACTTTCCCTGATAACGCGATTAGCAAATCGTCAATCACCATTTTTAAAGGGAGCCCCTGATTTTTTATATCGTCGGTAATTTGGTGAATAACAACGTTACTTGCCTGTAAATCGCCAGTAGTATTAATTATTTGGTGATAACAACTGGCAAGCCTAATTTGATTCTTATCAACATTAACGAAGCCGACACTGAGCAATTTGTCTTTACGCGCATTTAAACCAGTGGTTTCAAAATCGACCGACAACATTGGCACATCAACGATTGGCGTGCTTGGCTGGGGAAAAGGGGTCGATAGAAACTCTTTTAGGGCACCAGGTGGCGCTTTTTTCAACAAGCGTTTTCGCTTTACTTCATAACCATTTAGCCAATGAAAAAACATGTTATTGGCATCCTTTCGCGACTGACATAAAGCGTGTCGATTTTAACAACATTAAAAGGCCGCCTGACGATTGTCTTGCAAGGTTTTTATCACTTTAAAGGCATCTTTTAAATGCTGACGTTCGAGTTTAGATAATGCTTTGGGAGACAAATAATTATCGGGCTTTTCCATTGCTTGTAGTTGTTTTGCTTGATGTTGCATACGCAGCATGTTGAGGAATTCAAAGGCATCTATAAGGTTTGCCGCCGAAGCCTTGGTGAGCGATGACGTGCCGGCACATTTTTGAAGTCTTTCGATAGTGTTTACCGCTGATATACCTTCTGATAAGGCATAAATTCTTGCTAAATCGACTATCGGCGCAATACCATTGTGCTTCAAATCAAGGGTGGCTTTATGTTTGCCATTTTGAATAAGGACAAAATCACGGAAAAACCCTAATGGTGGCCTTAAATTTAGCGCATTTTTCGTGAGATGAGCGATAAATAACGTACTTTTCTGAGTTTTTTGCAACATATTTGCGCGCACTTCTTTCAGTAAAGAAGGGTCGCCATAAACGGTTTCAAGATCGAAAAAAACGCTGCAATAGAGTAATGCTTTGGTATCTGGCGTATCAACCCATCGGGAAAAGTACTTCATCCAAGTTGATTGTGTTTGACGCCATTTGCTATTGGTTGCCATGATATTGCCGGGACAATATATAAAACCACACGCGGCCAAACCGTCACAAACAAAGGTGGAAAAATCATGAAACCAAAAATTATCTTCGGGTTTCATGTCATTCGAAATAATCAAGGCATTGTCTTGGTCTGAATGCGCCAGTTGTTCTTGTCGTGCTTGAGAGCCCGCTGCTAGCCAAGCATAAGGAACTGGTGCCGGCCCTAATAAATTCTCCGCCATTTCTATCAATCTAATGGTAAAAGCCATGGTGACGGCGCTGATGCTTTTGGCGACATTATCGGCACTCGTTCCTAATTTTGCTTGGCGGATTTGTAGTTTGGCGAGTAACCGACTGATCTCAGCAAGTTCTCTAATGCTGCGGGCTTTATGAATAATACTGGTAAAATTGATGGCATTACTGCCTTCGTGATTCATCAAATCAGTAATGGTGACTATACCAGCAAGTTCCATATCTTTGGTGATGGGTAAATGATGAATATTTTTGCTGGTCATCACCATGAGCGCGTCATAGGCATTACTTTTAATATCTAAAGTGGCCACTTCGCGAGTCATAATCGTAGACACTGGTTGTTGGATAGACAGCCCCGCTGCAACACAGCGTTTGCGCATGTCTTTATCAGTGACGATGCCGACATGATGATTGTTTTCCATCACCACTAAACAAGAAATGTTGAGCTCTGTCATCATAATCGCCGCGTCTTGAATGCTAGACGAATGGGTTATGGTGGCAACGGGGGTATGATAAAAATCACTGACTGTAGTATTGGTGAGAGAAGACGCAACCACGGCTTCTTCACTGATCAAGCTCATGCGCTTGCTTAATCGTTGCTCTGAGGTCAGGGTAAAAAAGCTAATGGTATCGGGAAAGTCTTCGAGTGTTTTAATCAGTTTTTCGTAGGGAATACTATACAGTAAAGTGTCTTCATCGGTATGTACGGAAATTTGCGATTCTTCAGTGCCCAAAGCGCAAAATTCTGTACACAAATCACCTTCACCGTATTTACCTAGCAGCTCTCTATCTGGGGCTAAGTAGGTCAGGGCGCCTTTTCTGAGTATATATAAACTTGGGGTATCAATATCTTCTGGTGGCAATGTTTGCTCTTTGCGGACATAAGATATCGAGATGTCTTGCACCAGTTGCTCAACGATGGATTCAGGCAGGGCATCGAAGGGAGGTATTTCATGTACAAAGGTATAAATCTCTGCAAGTGCCGCGTCCATCTCAACTTTCCTTAGGCTTAATTGAATTGTCTTCTGTGCTTTATATTAAGAGCAACAGCGCAATTCAAGTCAACCAGAAACTTGCCTATCTAGACTAAAGTTTAATATCCGACATCAAAAAAGCTTGCTAGTGTTTACCCAGAATAGATTGAGTGTCGATGTGTTTTTCCTCTAATGGGGTAAAAATGGGGCGATGAATGCTCAAACTACTCTTTCTATAACAAACAATGATAAAAACAGGCGTATAACAATAAAAAACGCTTACTTTGAGGAGAGAACTGTGGAAGGTAAAACTACATATTGGCAGGAAAATCTGCGCTTAATATTTATATGCCTGGCTATTTGGTTTGTGGTTTCATTTGGCTTTGGTCTGTTATTAGTTGAACCACTAAATACCATTAGAATTGGCGGATATAAGCTTGGTTTTTGGTTTGCGCAACAAGGGTCAATTTATACCTTTGTCGGCTTAATTTTCTGGTACTCATCTAAGATGAACAAGCTAGATAAAAAATATCATGCGGAGGAGTCGTAATGGATGAGTTAAAACTCTATACCTATATCGCGGTTTTTGGTTCTTTTTCTCTATATTTCGCCATTGCATGGTGGGCCAGAGCGGGAACAACCAGTGAATTCTATGTTGCCGGTGGTGGCATTTCCCCTATTCAAAACGGTATGGCTATTGGTGCTGACTGGATGAGTGCTGCTTCATTCATTTCGATGGCTGGCCTCATTGCCTTTTTAGGTTACGGTGGGTCGGTGTTCTTAATGGGCTGGACCGGTGGTTATGTGCTATTAGCAATGCTGCTGGCACCTTATATGCGTAAGCATGGTAAGTTTACCGTACCCGAATTTATTTCCGATCGTTATTATTCAAAAACCGCCCGCATTGTTGCGGTTATTTGTTTAATCATCGCTTCGTTGACTTATATTATTGGTCAAATGAAAGGTGTTGGTGTTGCCTTTTCTCGCTTCCTAGAAGTTGATTATGGTCTCGGACTTGGCATTGGTATGGCGGTTGTTTGGGTATATGCGGTACTTGGCGGTATGAAAGGTATTACTTATACGCAAATAGCACAATATTGTGTGCTTATCTTTGCCTACACTATTCCAGCCGTATTTATTTCATTGCAATTAACCGGTAACCCAATCCCACAATTAGGCTTAGGTAGCACGCTTGCTGATGGCAGTGGTGTTTATCTACTTGATAAAATTGACATGGTGGTAACCGATCTTGGTTTTAAAGAATATACCACTGATAACATGGGCGGCACGTTAAACATGTTCGCCTACACTATGTCTTTAATGATAGGTACAGCGGGTTTACCACACGTTATTATGCGCTTCTTCACGGTACCTAGTGTACAAGCGGCACGTTCTTCTGCGGGTTATGCGTTAGTCTTTATTGCGTTGCTTTATACTGTTGCTCCTGCTGTTGGTGCGATGGCACGTTTTAATTTAATTAATACTATTGAACCTGCTGCTGGGCAAAACCTTGTTTATGACGAGCGTCCGCAATGGTTTAAAGATTGGGAAAAAACCGGTTTATTGAAGTTTGAAGATAAAAACGGTGATGGCAAAATTCAATATTCAGCAGACGAAACCACTAATGAAATGGTGAAAGTAGACCGTGATATTATGGTTTTGGCTAACCCTGCGATTGCAAATTTACCGAATTGGGTTATTGCCTTGGTTGCTGCGGGGGGATTAGCGGCTGCCTTATCTACTGCTGCGGGCTTGCTGTTGGCGATTTCGTCCTCAGTTTCACATGATTTAATGAAAGGGGTGTTTACACCAGATCTTTCAGAAAAAAATGAGTTACTGGCCGGTCGTATTGTGATGACCATCTCTATTTTGGTCTCTGGATATCTAGGACTGCATCCGCCGGGGTTTGCCGCAGGCACTGTTGCCTTAGCCTTTGGTTTAGCGGCGTCGTCAATTTTCCCAGCGTTAATGATGGGTATATTTGCTAAGAAAATGAGTGGCACAGCGGCGATGGCGGGTATGATTTCAGGTATTGGCGTTACTATGCTTTATGTGTTCCAACATAAAGGTATCATGTTCATACCGGGAACATCATTTTTAGGTGGCATGGAAGAAAACTGGTTCCTAGGCATTTCACCTAATGCATTTGGTGCAGTTGGTGCAATTGTTAACTTTACTGTTGCGTTTGTTGTGCTGAAAGTGACTGGGCCTGCTCCTGCACATATTCAGGAAATGGTTGAAAACTTCCGTGTACCACATGGTGCAGGTGCTGCACATAATCATTAATTTATTTTTGATATAGTGACTTTATCTATATTGATACGTTAAATTAAATACCGAGAAAGGCTCCACAGTTGGAGCCTTTTAATTGACTTTTTACTGATGGATTTTCTATGAATCGACACACTAAACTTGCTTTATTTGTTGTGCCTTTTTTACTGCTAGGGGGATATATTGTCTCTGACTATTATATTGAGCATCAAGCTGAGCAAGAAAAAGTTGTCCAACTTGTGCCGTTTGGCCATTGTGATGTTATAAATAAAAAATGCGTACTGAAATCAGGTGACTTTAAGGTCAATGTTTATGATGATGAAGGTCAGACAACGGTTAATTCAACTTTTCCGTTAGATAGTGCCACGTTGTTTTTAGTTGATAGCTCAGGTCAAGCCAGTGTTTATCGGTTGGGAATGAAAGATAATCCTTATTATTGGCAGAATAAAACACCGCTGCGAGAACTAATTTCTGGTAAAGGTGAGAAATACAAACTGAGAATGGTACTTACTATTAAAGGGGGGCAGTATATTAGTGAATTTTATACCCAAACCATTAAATAGCAATTGCCGTTATTTATGCTGTTACGTGGTTTAAGTAAGTAGGGCTAGAGATCTTATATGTTTCCGAACTGGCAATTAGTTACCTTAAGTTTGAGCTACATTGGTTTGCTTTTTCTTATTGCCTATTTAGGTGATAAATATAAGCATAAACTGGTTAAACAAAGTCAGTCGATAATCTATGCGCTTACCTTAGGTGTTTACTGTACCTCGTGGAGTTTTCTCGGCACGACAGGGCAAGCGGCCAATAACTTTCTTTCTCATGTGCCTATTTATTTAGGTCCTATTTTACTGTTCATTTTTGCGTGGCCATTTATTCAACGCATTATTCGAGTCAGCCTGAAATTAAATTTAACCTCTATTGCTGATTTACTTGCTGCTCGATTTGGTAAATCACATAATTTGGCTATTGTTGTCACTTTAGTCGCGCTGATCGGCACTATGCCTTATATCGCGCTGCAACTTAAAGCGATCGTTTACTCTTTTCAACAATTGCAAGCTGAACAAACTATCATCTCTTGGCGTTTTGGCTTAATAGTTAGTCTGGTGTTAGCAGGCTTTACTATTATGTTCGGCATTCGAAATATTGATGTTACTGAGCGTCATCCTGGGGTGATGTTAGCCATCGCGTTTGAATCATTGGTGAAGTTGGTGGCCTTTTTAGCGGTTGGCTTATTTGTGACCTTCTTTATTTTTGATTCACCCATGGTAATTTGGCGTGAATCTAACGCCAATATTCAACTTGAACAACAATTAAGTCTTGCTAATATTTCTGCGATGACTGGGATGTTAGTTATTGTTATGGCTGCTTTTTTGTCTCTTCCTCGCCAATTTCAGGTGATGGTGGTAGAGCTAAAGAATGAAAAAGATACTTGGCTGAGTCGACGGGTATTTCCATTATACCTGTTAGTATTTGCCATTTTTGCAGCGCCACTTGGATTAGCGGGGCAGTTGCTGCTTGGGGATTCGGTGCCTTCTGATGCCTATGTGCTGTTTTTACCTTGGCAGCAAGGGCAAACATGGCTGACACTATTTGCTTTTTTAGGCGCAATATCTGCAGCAAGCTCTATGGTGATTATTTCCTCCATTGCGTTAACCACGATGCTCAGTAATGAAATTGTCTTTCCGTTATTGTTTCGTTCAACGCAAAATCAACACACCAATTTTGATGACTTTCGCTTGCGCCTGCTCAATATCCGTAAAGCGTTAGTGCTTGTTGTGATATTGCTAGGCTATGGGGTGTTTTTGCTTGCCCCTGCCGATACTTTAGCCTCGATGGGGGAGATAGCTTTTGGCGCTTTTGCTCAACTCACACCGGCATTGATAGCGGCTTTTTATTGGCGACGAGCAAGCCTAACTGGCGTTTACGCTGGTATCACTCTTGGGTTCAGTTTATGGTTATTACTTAACTTTTTACCCCAGTTTGGTTTTTATCCACAACCGTTTGAAAATGCAATTATTCCTGCCAATACTTTAGCCTCATTGATTAGTTTATTGGCGAATGTTTTTGTTATGTTGGCGATTTCTAAAATGACTCGGCAAAGCGTTCAGGAAAGGGTGCAAGCATCGTTGTTTTTAGAGTGGCAACCGACCGAATTGATTGACAATAAAAAGAAACGTCATGTCGATGCCAAAGAGTTGGAGTTATTGGTTTCTCGTTTTGTTGGTGATGATAAGGCCAAAATTAGTTTTAGTGCTTTTTTGCTGTCTACGGACCGCAAAAAGTTAGGCAATGTCACTTTTAATCAACTGCTGTTGCAACATACAGAAAAAACCCTCGCCAGTGTTATGGGCGCCTCGTCAGCGCGTTTGGTATTGTCTTCTGCTTTGGAAGGGCGAGACATCGCGTTAGATGAATTGGCGGTTATGGTTGAAGATGCCTCACATCAGCGCCAACGTTTTAGCCAAAATCTATTACACAGCGCGATAGAAAATGCCAGTGAAGGTATTTCTATCGTTGATGAAGACTTAAATTTAGTTGCCTGGAATAAAAAGTATTTAGATTTTTTTGATTACCCTCAGGAGCTGATTTATATCGGTTGCCCTATAGAACAACTTATTCGCTACAACGTAACTCGTGGACTATGTGGGCCGGGCAATACTGATGAACAAGTGAATCGTCGTTTACGTTATTTACGCCAAGGGAGTCAGCATAGTTCTGAGCGAACACACAGTAATGGACAAGTGATCCGCATTGAAGGGAATCCGCTACCCGGTGGTGGTTTTGTCATGCTCTTTTCTGACATAACGGCCTATCGACAAGCTGAACAGGTATTAAAAGAAGCTAACCTAGATTTAGAAACTCGGGTACAGGAACGTACCCAAAAACTTGAGCAAGCCAACGCTGCATTAGCCATTGCTCGAGAAAAAGCCGAGCAAGCACATAGTAAAAAAAGTTTATATCTTAAAGCCTGTAGTCACGACTTGATGCAGCCTTTAGAGGCGGCACGGTTATTTACTTCGGCTCTGGCAGATCAAAATAATTTAAATGAGATACAAAAACGGCAGGTCAATAATATTGATCGTTCTTTGCGGGTTGCCAGTGATTTACTGTCTGATTTAGCCGAAATTGCTCGGATAGAAAGTGGCAATATTACGCCACAGATAGAAACCTTCCCCTTACAAGACTTATTTGAAAGCCTAGCGCAAGAGTTTTCAGCATCTGTCGACGAGCAACTAGTCGACTTTCGCGTTGTTAATACGAGTATTTGGGTTAAATCTGATCAGAACTTACTGCGTCGCATATTACAAAACTTGATTGGCAATGCTTTTCGTTATGCCAGCCCAGGCAAAGTATTATTAGGCGTTCGGATTATTAATGACGGGGTTGCCATTCACGTATTGGATAACGGTCCTGGTATCCCAGAATCTAAGCAAGAAGTTGTTTTTGAACAGTTTACTCAGCTTGATACGATAAATACATCCACATCAATCGGACTAGGCTTAGGCCTTAGTATTACTAAAAGTTTAAGCCAATTGTTAGGTCATACACTCAAATTAAGCTCTCAAGCCGAGCGAGGTTGTGATTTTTCAATTGCTCTGGCAAGAGTGGGTGCGCAAATTGTTCGTCAAGAGAAAACGGTGCCGCCTCGGGTGGGTTTTAAAGGGGTTACTGTCTTATGTATTGATAACGATGCCGATGTATTAAGCGGTATGGTGGAGTTGCTATCGACATGGCAATGTACGGTATTGGCGGCAGAATCTGAACAAAGTGCGAAAGATATTTTTGCCGTTCACCAAGCTGATATTGATATTTTGTTGGTTGATTATCAACTAGATCATCAAGCGGATGGGCTGACTCTGATCAGTGAATTAAGAGCACAGTGCCACCATTACATTCCTGCCATTTTGATCACGGCAACCACCGATAGTGATGTTGAGAGTAAGGCCCATAATCTTGAGGTCGGTTTTATGCGGAAAATGGTTAAACCTGCTTCGTTAAGGGCGATGATGAGCGCAATGCTCACCAAACAGTTACAGGTAAAATATGTGGAATAATCTCGAAAAATCAAATTTATACGCTACTATTGAAAACAAGTTAGTTTGTTTTTTACTGCAATTTTAATCTTTTGGCAGTAGAGATTTTCTGCTTGTAGATGTTATTAATCTATTCGAACTTATCGATCCCGAGCGGATGAGTTTTATCGGCAAAATGTATTCAATAGGGCCAATTGTAATTAAATAATGATTAACCTAAGCCAAGCTCAGATAACGTGTAAAAATACAAAATTACTAATATGGGCATTGATGTTATCATTTTTTGGCTCTGTATCTTGTACTCGTGCCTCATCTGTAGAGCTTGAAGATATCTTTGATAATAGCCCCGCCATTATGTTGTTGATTGAACCGGCAACGGGACAAATCATTGCTGCAAACAACGCCGCAAGTAATTTCTATGGTTATTCGGTCGAAGCTCTTCGTAATATGTATATTCAAGACATTAATATTTTTACGTCAGAGCAAGTAGCAAAAGAGCGCCTGCTTGCCAAAAAAGAACAGCGCAATTTTTTTATCTTTAGACATAAGTTGGCTAATGGTGAAATTAAAACGGTTGAAGTAATTTCTTCGCCTATTACCTATGCTCAAAGCACAGTGTTGTTTTCTATTATTCGTGATATTTCCCCAGAACGTGATAGTCAAAGAGAGTATTGGCAATATCAAGCTAATTTAGAAAATATGGTTGATATGCAGGTTGAGGCCATAGAAGAAAAGTCCATTCAAATAGTCCTTTTGTTAAGCGTAGGTTTAGGGGCATTTTTGGTTGTTATTATTTACCTTATTCGCTCATTAAAATTTAGCAGACGTGCAGAAAATGAGCTTTATCAGTTAAGCCAAGTGGTTGAACAAAGCCCGGTATCGGTGCTACGAACAGATACTAATGGGGTTATCGACTACGTAAATAAAAAGTTTGAGCAAATCTCTGGATATTCTCGACAAGATGTTATTGGTAAAAAACCCAATATATTAAAAAATGAAGCGCCTGAACACCAAGAGTTTGAGCAACTGTGGAGCACAATTAGCCAAGGAAAAATATGGGTAGGTGAATTTCATAATCGAAAGAAAAATGGAGGGATGTATTGGGAAAAAGCCACTATTGGTCCAATAAAAAATATGGATGGTGACGTTACGCATTATATAGCGATTAAGGAAGATATATCTCAACTCAAAGAAGATGAAAAACGTTTACGGCTAGCTTCAACAGTTTTTAGGTGTGCGACCGAAGCCGTAATGGTGACTGATGCTAATAACCGAATTCAAATGGTTAATGATGCGTTTAGCGAAATTACCGGTTATGAGGCCGACGAGGTTATTGGTCACGATCCATCGATACTTAAATCTGGCCATCATGATGATGCTTTTTATAAAACCATGTCTGAATCATTACTTAACCAAGATATATGGGAAGGTGAAATTTGGAATCGGCGCAAAAATGGCGAAATTTATACTGAGTGGTTGGCCATTACCACGATCCGCGATGATTTAGGACAACTGGAAGGGTATGTCTCTTTATTTAGTGATATTACTAAACGTAAAGAGAATGAAGTGCGTATTCGTTTTCAAGCTAACTTTGACACTTTAACTGGATTAGCGAATCGTAATTTATTTACCGATAGATTTTCACAAGCGCTTAAACATGCTGAGCGGAACAAGCAGCAAGTGGCACTACTCTTTATTGATCTGGATGGTTTTAAACATGTCAACGACACCTTAGGCCATTCTAAAGGCGATGATTTATTGCGTGATGTTGCTACCAGAATTGTGGAAAGCCTGCGAAATTCGGATACTGTCGCTCGCTTTGGCGGGGATGAATTCGCGGTGTTATTGCCTGATAGTGCTGGGGTTCCTGAGCTTGAAAGCATTGCTACTAAGCTGCAAACCAGTATTTGCTCGCCATTCACATTAGATGGTCATGAAGCCTATGTATCAGCCAGCATTGGTATCGCATTTTACCCAAATGATGGCAATGATATTGAAACCCTGATACGAAAAGCGGATAAAGCCATGTATAAAGCGAAGGCTTTAGGTCGCAAGAATCACCAGTTTTTTACTATAGAAATGGATGAGCAAGCTCAGCAACGTCGACTATTGGAACATGATTTGCGAACAGCAATGGACAACAATGAATTCGAATTGTTCTTTCAGCCTATTATCGATTCGGTAACCAGAGAGATATCCGGTGCCGAAGCGTTAGTAAGATGGCGACACCCACAAAAAGGACTTATTCCGCCGATGGATTTTATTCCTTTAGCAGAAGATATTGGTTTGATTGTTGCTTTAGGTGAATGGGTATTGAGGGAAGCATGTAAAGAGGCGGTTATATGGCAAGCGCGCTACCGAAATTTTCCTCGAATAGCGGTTAATATATCAAGTCATCAATTTCAGCGACATGATATTGCTGCACTCACTGGTGCTATATTAGCTGAGACCGGTTTAGCGCCAGAAAAACTGACCTTGGAAATCACTGAAAGCTTGTTAATTAATGATGACAAAGCAACCTTGGCACAAATGAATGCCATTAGTGCGCTTGGCGTAGATTTATCGATTGATGATTTTGGTACTGGTTATTCATCATTAAGTTATTTGAAGAAATTTCCGATCACAACCCTAAAAATTGATCGCGCTTTCGTGACCTTTGTGGCCTCCAACTGCGAAGATGAAGCATTGGTCAATGCGATAATATCCATTGCCCATAGCTTAAACTTAAAAGCGGTCGCTGAAGGGGTTGAAACTGTTGAGCAGGCAGACTTACTTAAATTAAAACAATGCCAATTTATGCAAGGCTATCTTTTTAGCAAGCCTTTGACAAAAGATGAATTTATTCGCTTTTGTGACCAAAAATTAACACCCAGCTAGTGGTTATTAAAGCCACTATCATTGAGATCTAATTGACTGATGGCAATAACCGCCTGGGTTCTATTTCGAACATTTAATTTACGAAAAATAGCGGTTGCATGGGCTTTAATGGTTGCTTCGGAGACATTGAGATCATAAGCAATTTGCTTATTGAGCATACCTTGGGCAAACATCATTAAAATGCGATATTGTTGCTGTGTTAACGTGGCGACGCGTTCAGCAATGTCAGCGTGGTCAATTTGCATACTTTCTTGTTGAAAGGTTTCAGGTAGCCAGAGCTCACCAGACAATACTTGCAATATTGCCGTATAAATACTGTCGACAGGGGTCGACTTAGGAATAAACCCAGCAGCGCCATAATTCATTGCTTTGCTAATGGTGTCATGGTCTTCATAGGCAGAGACAATAACGACGGGTATTTGTGGATAATGGGTACGAACGTGGATCAAGGTATTAAAGCCATGTGCCCCTGGAATATTAAGGTCAAGCAGGACTAAATCGCTGTCTTGGTGTTGGGCTAACAAGGCATCAAGTTCGTCTATTGTTTGTGCTTCTAACCAGTTGGTTTCAGTTAGTTTCGCCTTTAAGGTATCAAGTAAGGCTTGTCTAAACAGGGGGTGGTCATCAGCTATTATTATTTTTTCTGGCTGAACCATGATCGTATTCCAGGATGTACGTAGTTCTCATTCTATCTGAAAACTCAATAATCACAACCAAGTATGGATAACGCTTTGTTATCTTTGCATTGTCAGACAATTTTCATTGCTAACAATGCAAAGGCGGCCGTCAGTTTATTTACTTGGGATCGCTTTAAGTACCGCAACAAGCAATTGCCAATACTGATTAACAGTTTCAATATCGACCTTTTCATCTGGAGAATGTGGGAATTTTATCGTTGGTCCAAATGAGACCATATCCCAATGCGGATAGGCCGTTTTAAATAAACCGCATTCTAGGCCCGCGTGTATTACCATAATTTCGGGTACTTTATGAAACAGTTCTTGGTAGGTGTCTCTGACAACTTTCATGATGGCCGAACTAGTATCAGGTTTCCAACCAGGATAGGCACCCGAAAATTCAATACTTGCCTCTGCCAGTTCAAACACTGATTGCACCATGCGCTGTGTTTCCATACGACCGTCGTCATGTAAACTTCTGATCAAGGTCATGGCAACAAATTTGTTACCTTTACAGCGTAACACACCTAGGTTTAAAGACGTTTCAACGATACCTTCAATATCATCACTCATGCGGATAACGCCATTTGGACAGGCGTTTAATGCGCGTAGTATCCTAGTTTGTATGTCTTTCGTCCAACAACGGTCAAAGGTTTCAGGCGAAATGAGTAACATTTCTATATCAGTTTCAATGGCACTAAGATTCTGTTGAATGGTGGCTAAATAGTTGTTTAATGCATGTTTAAAGGCATCGATTTGTATTGTTGGTATGACAAAGCTTGCATTGGCTTCACGCGGAATAGCATTGCGTAAACTGCCACCGTTTAGTTCGGTTAAATGAAGGTCAAATTTTTCGCTGGCATCGAGCAAAAATCGCACGAGTAATTTATTGGCGTTAGCACGACCGGTATGGATGTCGACGCCTGAATGGCCGCCTTTTAATCCTGACAGAGAAAGATTAAATGCTTGGGTATCTTCTGGTGTTGGCTCAAATGCTAACGAGAATGTTGCTGAACCATCAATACCTCCAGCACAACCCATATATACTTCGCCTTCTTGCTCAGAGTCGGTATTAATTAAAATTTCGCCTTCTAACCAGCCAGACTGTAGACCAAAGGCACCACTCATACCTGCTTCTTCATCAATGGTAATTAGTACTTCAAGTGGTCCGTGTGCAATGTCATCACTTGCTAATACTGCCAACGCTGAAGATAGTCCAATCCCATTATCGGCACCTAAGGTCGTGTCTTGTGCCGTTACCCAATCACCGTTTGCTTCGCTGACAATGTATGGCTTAATCGGGTCGGTTAAAAAGTCATGTTGAGTGCTGGCGTTTTTTTGCGGCACCATATCCATATGAGCTTGTAAAATAACGCCTTTACGACTTTCCATACCCGCTGTTGCCGGCTTTTTGATTAGTATATTGCCTATTGCATCTTCCTGTACTGATAAACCGAGATTTTTGGCCCAAGCTTGGATCCAGGCCGATATCTGTTGTTCATGCTTAGAAGGGTGTGGAATGCTGCATATTTTTTCAAACAATTGCCATAACAGGCTAGGTTGAAGTTGTGCTAATTTACTCACGATTTTTCCTTAGAAATTTATGGATTACGACATTTAGCGCCCTTCATAAATGAAGAGCCTGAGTTATCGTATACCTGTTATTTGTTGGCCATTAAAAATTGCCATTGCTCATTAAAGTCATCGCTGGGCTTTTTATTAAATCCAGAACGAACATACTGACTGACTTTACCTTCAGCGTATGAGACTAAAATATTGGCTAGAGCGAGTTCATTGATAGAGAAGTTTTTGCCTTCACGCAGTTTTCGTTCTCTGAGCACCTGTTTAAATTGTGATTCAAGTTTTTCGAAAAATTGATTAACGCGGGCGCGCAATCGTTCATTTTCCCCCATCAAGGCATCACCCGATAGAATTCTGCACATACCAGGATTACGTTCAGAGAATACCAATAAAACATGCAGTATATGATGACAACGCACTAATGCTTCTTTGTGATCATTTAAAATTAAATTAATGCGCGAGAAAATAGACTCTTCAATAAATTCAATTAGTCCCTCAAACATGCGCGCTTTAGAAGGGAAATGTCGATATAAAGCCGCTTCCGATACGCCCACTTCTGCCGCTAGTTTGGCAGTAGTAATTCGTTGGCCAGGACTGTTTTCCAGCATGGCCGCAAGGCATTCTAATATTTGCTGCTTACGATTTGGTTTTTGATTGGTAGACATAAAACCTATTCTCTACTTTATTGTTATGAGTATTGTCGTTATCACGTCAAACTGTTTGGCGTGATTGTATAGCGTTAACCGCCATAAATTCAACGTCATGCGCAATGATTTATTTTTTGTTTTGCTGTTCTTGGGCAATAATCTTTACTAGTTGCTTAGCAACTTGTGCTTTTGCCGCCAGCGCAATTGCTACTTTGTGGCTAGCAGTAAAGACTTGCAGGGCGTTATCATCACTGTTGAACCCTTGTCCTGCTTTAGAAACGTCATTAGCCGCGATCATATCGAGGTTTTTGCGCTTTAGCTTGCCTACAGCGTATTGCTCAACATCCTGAGTTTCAGCGGCAAAACCAACGGTGAAAGGTTTGTTATTTAACGCGGCGACGTCGGCAACAATATCAGGGTTTTTAACCAGCGTTAACTGCATTGTATCGTTAGATTTTTTGATTTTTTGTGTAGCAATATCACTCATTCGATAATCGGCAACTGCGGCACAGGCCACGAAAACATCGGCATTGGGCGCTAGCTCAAGAGCATGTTGATGCATTTCTTGCGCGCTATCGACGCTAAGTAATTGACAATGTTGCGGTGCGCTTAAATTGACCGGACCAGAAATGAGCGTCACTTTGGCGCCCGCATCTATTGCCGCTTGTGCGATGGCGTAGCCCATTTTTCCCGAGCTGTGATTTGAGATATAACGCACCGGATCTATTGCCTCGCGAGTAGGACCAGCGGTGATCACCCAATGTTGCCCTTGTAGCGTTTTTTCACTAGTCACGGTATTAAAATGTTCACGAGTATGTGTGACTAGGTCGTCAACATCTAACATTCGTCCTAAGCCAACATCCCCACAGGCTTGTTCGCCTGCACCCGGTCCCCAAATTAAGACACCTCTTTGTGCTAGCATTAAAATGTTGTCTTGGGTGGCTTGGGCATGCCACATTTGCTGATTCATCGCTGGGGCAACAGCAATAGGTGCTGCAGTTGCTAAACAAAGCGTTGTTAATAAATTATCGGCTAAACCATTTGCTATGCGAGCGATAGTATCAGCGGTAGCCGGAGCTATAAAAATAAGATCTGCCCACTTGGCTAATTCAATGTGCCCCATAGCGAGTTCCGCCTGCGTGTCGAGCAAATTGTCGGCAACAGCATTTGTCGATACTGCCTGCAGAGTTAAAGGCGTAATAAAGGCCTTAGCTCCTTCAGTCATTACTACTCGTATATTCGCGCCTTGCTCTTTTAGTCGACGTACCAACTCTGGGGTTTTATAAGCGGCTATGCCACCGGTAATACCAAGAACAATATTTTTATTTTCAAGCATATTATTAACGGAGAAAAAGTTTTGTTATCGCTAAGATACCATATTTGGCCACATGATTTCACTGTCGATATATTTTAGTAAAAACAATGGACGACCTCCATTTTTCTGCAAATATTTTCTATGAATACTTTTTTCATTTTATTTCTCTTTTTAATTTGACATTTATATCAATGTAAATACAATTGCGAATCATTCTCATTTAGATTTGTTTGGTTTTACTAAGGGTTAAAATGAAAAAATTGTTATTACCATTATTGACTGCTAGTGCATTTACGGCACATGCAGGTGAAAATTTACTAGGTTACGTGCAAGGCGCTGAAACATTACCTGAAGGATCGGGAGAGCTTTATCAGATTTTCACTCAACGTGAAGGTAAAAGTGCCGGCGATTATTGGGCATTAGATAGTAAAACCGAAATTGAATACGGCGTCACCAATGCGTTTGATGTCTTTGCGGCAATTAAAGGAATGGCATTAGATACCCAAGGATTACAAATTGATGGTTATATGCCTGGCGATCGAGAATTTGGCTTGAAATTATCTGGTCTAGAATTGGGCTTAAAGTATAATTTTCTTAGCCCAGCGCTAGATGATATTGGTCTGTCTTTATACACCTCATTAGACTACTCCTGGATCGATAATCATTCTGGCCAAGACAAGGATACTTTGAGTCTAGATATAAAGTTGTTGCTACAAAAGTACTTTTTTGAAGGTCAAATGATTTGGACAGCAAACGCCGGTATTGAAGCGACTAGTGCGACTCGAGATGAAATCGCTAATCTACCCGAAGATTTCGAATGGCCAACTGAAGCAGAGATGGAAATTGAACTGATGCTAGGCACTGGTTTAAGTTATCGCTTCGCGCCAAACTGGTTTGTTGGTGGTGAAGTTTTTTACGAAGAAGAGCATGAAACCGAAGTAAACCTAGAGCGTTGGTCAGTGTTTGCTGGCCCGAGTTTGCATTACGGTAATCAACAGTGGTGGGCAACCTTAACGTATGCCAGACAACTAAATGGTGGTGGTGAAAAATTTGCTGAGCAAAATGACCGAAGCTTGCACCTTATTGAAAAAACCGAAAATGAATGGCGCTTAAAACTAGGTTATAACTTCTAGGTAAAGCTATGCGTAATATTCCGAATTTTCTGGCGATACCAGTAACTATGGCATGCACAACCGTCTATGCCGTGGATTATTTAAATGTCGAACAGGCTCAGCAGCTATTATTTGCTGGCGCGAGCGCGATTAATGCCACGATTACACTTAGCGAACAGCAAAAAGACGCGATAAAATCAGCCAGCGGTGTGCGTCAACGCAGTGACAAACAAGAAGTATGGCGCATGGAAAAAGATGGCGTTATGCAAGGCTGGTTATTTATTGACGATGTTATCGGTAAGCATGAATTTATTTCTTATGCCTTGGCGATTGATCTTAATGGTCAGGTACTGGGTATTGAAATTTTAAGCTATCGTGAAACCCACGGGGGACAGGTTCGTTTGCCGAAATGGCGTGAGAATTTTGTCGGTAAAACACGTAATGATACCTTCAAACTAAACCGCGATATCCCCAATATCAGTGGCGCAACATTATCGTGTCGCAATGTCACCGATGGTGTGAAACGACTGCTGGTATTGCATCATTTGGTGCTTGCCTCTTGACCTTACTAAGAAGGATGCGCCCTTTATTGGGGACTTTTGTTGAATTGGCCGTTGATGATGAAAATTTATCATCATCAACGGCGTTGCACCACGCCTTCAATAGTGGTTTTAGGGCGATAACTGACGTGCAAACCGCTTTAAGCTTTCACCGAGCGGATTCCGAACTGAGCCGTATAAATCTTTATCCCAAACAATGGCTAAATATTTCTCATCTTAGTTTACGGGTGCTGCAATTGGCGAAAGCGTTAACTGAGCTAAGTGGTGGTTTATTTAATTATGCGCTAGGGCAAGAACTGGTGGCGCGAAAAATATTACCTGATCATGGCTTTGGTGAACGGCAAAAGTGCGCTGATGCCAATGTACTGAGTTTTAGTGCTGGGAAGGTGAGGTTAAATGATGATGCGCTAATTTGCCTTGATGGCATCGCTAAAGGCTATGCCGTTGATCTCGCAATTGTTGCCCTTAAACGATCGGGTATTAAGGCTGGCTATATTAACGCCGGCGGTGATTTACGAGTGTTTGGCCAGTGCCGAATTCCGGTGCAATTAGCTGGGAAAAATGAGCCAAGTGGCTTGCTGTGTAATGCGGCCATTGCTACCTCAAATAGCGACAGCAGCGAGCAGTTTCCGGGATTATTGCTAAGCGGTGAGGGGAATACTTTGCCCTCAGGTCGTTGGAGCGTGATAGCGAGCAGTGCTTGGCGGGCAGATGCCTTAACTAAAGTGGCAGCTGCCAGTAATGGAAATAGTGCGTTGGTAGCGTCTCTAGGCGGACGTTTAGTGCATAGTGATGCTTAGCAAGTTTGTCGCATTTTTATCAAGGTAAAATAAATGAAACGTGGTCGAATGCTATTATGGTGCGTTTTTTCGGGCTTGGTTATCTCGGGTGTTGGTTTATATTGGTGTCTACCCGCCAGTATTGACGATTTTCCACATCCGCTGAATGGCGTTTTTCGTCAGTGGCATGGTTTGTTTGCTTTCGCTAGTTTAATCAGTATTGGTCAAATATGGGCTGAGCATATTCGCAAACAAATCAACAAATGGCGCCAATATCCTGATGGAGCACTGCATTTGCTGATATGGGGAGGATTGATTGTCAGCAGTTACTGGTTATATTATCCGCCAATGGCGCTGAATGAATGGCTCAATATCGGACAAATACATTGGTGGTTAGGTGTAGCCCTGATGTTGATACTTCCTTTGCATGCGGCACAACGTTTAGCAGCAAGAGTGTCCAATAAAGCAACTAAAGCTTCAGTCCTGTCTTAATGACCGTTGTGCAAACCTTATCGTTTGATAGCTATATGCCAACAATTAACTAAACTCCCTCCTCGGCAAAAAGCTGCTACGCTTTATTGACAGTGGAAATATATTGTTTTGTAAGCAAGCTTAAAAAGGATGATGCTTATGCTAAGGGATTGGCCAATTCAAGAAAGACCAAGAGAAAAGTTGCTTCACTATGGCGCCGAAAGTCTAAGTGATGCCGAATTATTAGCGATATTTTTGCGTACAGGCGTAAAAGGCTGTCACGTGGTCGACTTAGCGCGTGACCTGTTAAATAGTTTTGGCAGTATTGCTGGGATTTATCGCGCAAATCATGATGAATTTTCTCAGAAAAAAGGCCTAGGTACCGCCAAATATGTGCAGTTACAGGCCTGTTTGGAAATGTCAAAACGTTATTTGGCTGAACAAGTCAAGCAAGGTAGCGTGTTAACGTCTTCATCCAGCACTCGTGAATACCTGATAACAGAATTACGTTTGGAGACTAGAGAAGTGTTCGCGATATTATTTTTGGATAATCAACATCAAGTGTTGAAATTTGAACGACTATTCTGGGGCACGTTAAATGCGGCTGCAGTATATCCAAGAGTGGTCGTTGAACGCGCGATTAAATATCAGGCGGCAGCGGTTATTTTAGCCCATAATCATCCTTCCGGCGTTGCCGAAGCCAGCACAGCAGACAAACAAATTACGCAAAGATTACAACAAGCGCTAAATTTAATAGAGGTAAGGGTGCTCGATCATGTCATTGTTGCTGGTAATCAGTGTTATTCATTCGCAGAACACAATGAAATAACGTAAAAATCTTGCAACAATGTACAATGACAGTTAGTTTTAGTATTTAATATGCATTGGAAATAACATAGGTAAGTTGTAAGGAATATCTTATGAGCAATATTAGTGATGAAGGCAGTGAGCGTCGCGAAGCATTTCGAATTGATATGGAAAAAGAGCTGGTTGATATTTCGTGGCAAGATGGGCACGGCCATCACAAGCAAAAGAAAATAGCCTGTTTGGATTTTTCACGCAAAGGGGTGAAGTTGGATAGTGATCAAAATATCCCTGTTAATACCATAGTAAAGGTTAAGTTTAATGCGGCCAGCCCTAACTGCCAATATATAGAAGGTAAAGTAATTCGCAGCATTGAACAGGAAAATGGATGGTTTGAAGTGGCACTTAGGCTTGATAGCGGCGCATAGACGCATTTTTGTCAATTTGAACTATAATTTACAACGTTGTAACACATAAGTAGTAGAAGGAATTTGTGAAATGATGATATTAGTGGGTGGTGAAAAAGGTGGTAGTGGCAAGAGTTGTCTTGCACAAAACCTTGCAGTTTATTTTGCCAGAGATAAGAAATCTATTGTATTGATGGTTGATTGCGATCCGCAGCGCACCACTTCAGACTGGATACAAGCTCGTAATACCGATCCTTTGCTACCGGCAATTAATTGTATCCAACTCTACGGAAAAATACGCAACGATTTATTGAGTCTTAATCAGCACTATGATTATGTGATTGTCGATTGTGGAGGTCAAGATAACCTGGCTCTGCGTGCCGCGATGTCGGTTGCCGACCACGTTATTATCCCATTGCGCCCTAAACGCAGAGACCTGAAAACCGTGCCGCACATGGAAGATATGCTTAGTACCTGTAAAATGGTTAATCCGAAAATGCTTGCGTCATTTGTTATTACGCAATGTCCTTCTTTACCCAATCAGGCGAATCGCATATTAGAAGCGAAAGAAGTTTGTACATCGTTTGGTATCAACGTACTCGATGCGGTTACTTTTAGTCGAAATGTCTATGACGATAGTGAAGAAAAAGGTTCTTCCGTATTAGAGATTGATCCTAATGGTAAAGCGGCCGCTGAAATGATCGCCATCGCAGAAGAATTATTAGCAATGAAACCGGATAACTCACATGAGTTTAACTGATTTAAAGAAAAACAAGGACGGCAAGAGAAAGAAAAGGACATTTACTGTTGATGAATTTATTTCTGATGCAGAGAATTATGCCAAAGGTACACCAGAAATTGTTAGTCACCACAGTAAAGGCAGTTATGGCTTAAAAGAAGCGGTTGCGGCCGCTCATCAGTATGCCGAAAAACAAAAAAAGTCAGAATCGACTAAACCTTTTCGTCATGCGACTTTTACATTAAGCGAAGAAGCTATTGAGCAGCTGACTGATTTAGCTGAAGATAGCAAGTTGGCTAAATCACGCATTATTCGCATTCTGATTGATGAGCTCTGTAACAAAGAACAGCACGATAAATTGAAAAAACTGCTTGAGTCTGATGTTGGCTAAATAAGACTAATTTGCTGAATATTGCCGCAATTAGCGCATTATTACAGCCAAAAGTTCACGTAAATAATCCCTTTATGTGAACTTTTTTTGCTTTGAAACCTACAAAAATCTTTATAAATAAATAACTTAATTGATTTTTTCATTAAAGCTAGTATTCATAATTAAGTTTCTCTATAATATGCCACCTTTTTCAGGATCCTGAGGCGACGGTCTTGGGGAAATATAGCTCGAGCTGAAATTAATTTTGGAGTGACTCACATGTCTAAAGTTTGCCAAGTAACAGGCAAAAAACCAGTTGTAGGGAACAACCGTTCTCACGCTAGAAACGCGACTCGTCGTCGTTTCTTACCGAACCTTCAATCTCACCGTTTTTGGGTTGAGAGTGAAAACCGTTTCGTTAAATTACGCTTAACTCCGAAAGGAATGCGTATTATCGATAAAAAAGGTATCGATGCAGTATTAACTGACATTCGTGCCCGTGGCGAAAAAGTTTAAGGAATCATCATGCGTGATAAAATTCGTTTAGTTTCTAGTGCAGGTACTGGTCATTTTTATACTACTGACAAGAATAAAAAGACAATGCCTGAAAAGATGGAGATCAAAAAGTTTGATCCTAGAATCCGTCAACACGTAATGTATAAAGAAGCAAAAATTAAATAATTTGCTTCTACTGTTAAAAACCCGGTTATTACCGGGTTTTTTATTGCCATAAATAAAGTTAACCTACTTGAGTGCAGTTAATATTTACTTACTGATATGCCTACTTCTGCAGTTGTCTTTAGAATTTCACTTGATATACACTTATGTTAATCAGTATAAATTACCTTAGATACACAAAAATTTTATTTGTTAGTGTAATTGGTATCAGTTAATTTTTGGAGCTATTATCTCTGTTAATACTCAGTTGCCTGTTATTATTGCGGGTCCTATTATTCGTCATGTTAGTCAGCATGAACTCACGTTTTGGTTGGTCACCAATAAAGCTTATTCCATAACGTTTGAGCTATTTTCACAGGATGAAACCACTAAGTTGGTTGAAATGCCGCTAGATGATCAGCAACTGCAGCAAATTGATATAGGTACTCATGCTGTAATCAATTTGATCTCGATCTCATTTGAACAACCTCTTGATCTTGATACGGTGTTTGCTTATAACTTTTTCTTTGAAGATGGCGAACGTACATACTCGTTAGTAAAATTGTTGCCAGACTTGCTTTACCCGACCCATTCATTACCAAGTTTAGTTATCAAATCTGACATTAAACAAATGTTGCATGGTTCTTGTCGTAAACCTCATTTTGATAGTGGCGATGGATTGGCGCAAGTCGATACCTTGCTTGCTGGTTCAACGCAGCAAGCGGCAGATAGACCCGCGTTGTTGATGATGTCTGGTGACCAAGTCTATGCTGATGACGTTGCCGGGCCGATGTTAGTCGCCATTCACCAAGTTATTGAGCTTTTAGGCTTGTATGATGAAACTTGGCAGGGTGCATTAGTTAACTCTAGTCAGGATTTATTTACCAGTCCGATGTGTTATTACCAGCGTGATCAATTGTTGCCGCACAGTAAAGCGAATCGGGTAGTGCATGAAAAATTTTTCGCCGCAAGTAAAAAGCCTATTTTTACATCGGCGAATGCAAAAAATCATTTAGTGACATTAGCGGAAGTGTTCGCGATGTATTTATTGATTTGGTCTCCCTCTATGTGGCGCTTAGTTGACTTAAAGTCAGCGCTTATTGCTAATAAATTTTTGCCGACATATGAACATGAACTCGAAATCATAGAAGGGTTTGTTGCGAGTCTTTCATCGGTCAATAGGGCATTAGCTCATATACCTACCTATATGATTTTTGATGATCATGATATTACTGATGATTGGAATCTTACACGTGGTTGGGAAGAAGCGGCATATGGTCATCCATTTTCTAAGCGAATTATTGGTAATGCGTTAATTGGTTATTGGCTCTGCCAAGGCTGGGGAAATGCACCAGAAAAGTTTTTAACTTTTAATCGCGATGCAAAAAAATACTTTGCTGAGCATAGTTATCTTCAGCAAGATGAATTAATTGACGAATTGCTCGCTTGGGATCAATGGCATTACAGTCTATCGACAACGCCAAAAATAATTGTACTGGATACTCGCACTCAACGTTGGCGCTCTGAAAGCAACGCAGATAAACCGTCTGGTTTAATGGATTGGGAGGCATTGTCTGAATTACAGCAAGAGTTAATCGGGCAATCTGAAGTTATTTTGGTTTCTGCTGCGCCGATATATGGTGTAAAAATGATTGAAACTATTCAACGAATTTTTACCTTTTTTGGTATGCCATTAGTGGTTGATGCAGAAAACTGGATGGCTCACGCAGGCACGGCAAATGTGATGCTAAACATTTTTAGACATTATAAAACCCCGCCGAACTTTATTATTTTGTCAGGGGATGTTCATTACTCATTTTTTTATGAGGTCACTCATCGATCTAGACGGAATAGCTCTAGAATTTTTCAAATTACCTGTAGTGGTCTTAGAAACCAATTCCCTAAAGGTTTATTGATATGGTTGGAGCGTTTAAATCGGTATTTGTATGCCAGTTACTCACCATTGAATTGGTTTACTAAACGTCGTCGCATGAAAATTAAAGTGCGCAAGCCCGATCTTAATTCCGCTAATACCTTAGTCAATCAAAGTGGCATAGGCTTAGTTTCGCTAACCTCTGATGAGCAAGTGGTAAAAGCCGAGTTAATTTCTGCTAACAATGAGCGAGTGTTATTTCATCCGTTAAATGTAGAGAGTGATTAGGGGCTATTGCTAATCTTCAACCTAACCTAGTTGAAAATCATTAAAGTAGAGCGACTACATTGCACTCATTTCACCTCGTTATTTTAAAAACTAGCCTATAGCAGAGATAAAAATGAAAGTTCAACATCGCCTAGTATACTGAGCATGAAAAAGAGAAACAGAAACAGTTGGTACTGTTTCTCTTTGATTAGAACTTGTTGAAAATGTAACGATTGAATCGCAAACTTATTGTTGCTGCTTGATCCACTCTTTAGTCAGCTCTTCAAGCAACGCTAAAGGCAGACTGCCATTTTTGAGCATTTGATCATGAAAGGCGCGAATATCAAATTTATCAGCCAACTCAGTCTCTGCGAGTTGGCGTAATTCGCGAATTTTTAACTCACCCACTTTATAGGCTAATGCTTGCCCCGGCCAACTGATGTAACGATCAATTTGTCCGATCACGTCAGCCATGCTTAATGCAGTATTATCAGCTAAATAATCAATTGCCTGTTGTCGAGTCCAGCCTTTAGCATGTATACCAGTATCAACGACTAGTCGACAGGCCCGCCATGCTTCGTAGGTTAAACGCCCAAAGTCACTGTAGGGATCTTGATAGAAGCCCATTTCCTTGCCTAAACGCTCTGAATATAGGCCCCAACCTTCACCATATGCTGAATGGTATAAGGTTTTACGAAACTCAGGCATATCAACTTCTTGAGCAATAGCACTTTGAAAATGATGACCGGGTTCAGCTTCATGAAAGGTTAATGCTTCTAATGTGTATAACGGCATACTTTTTAAATCATTTGTGTCTAAAAAGTATGTGCCAGATGTTGTACCACTGCCGTCAGAGGCAACGTAGTACGCACCGCCACCAGGGCTAGATTTTATATCAAAAGTAGTACGTGGTAATGCTGAAAACCATTTAGGTAATTGTCCCGCCATTTTACGCGTGATGTAGCTAGCTTTTTCTATCAGGTCTAACGCGCTGTCGGTATAAAATTGCTGATCAGTGCGCAGAAACTTTATAAAGTCTTTAAACTCTCCTTTATAACCAACTTGCTTGATGATTTGTTGCATTTCGTCGCGAATACGGCTGACTTCAGTTAAACCGATATTATGGATTTCATCTGCTGATAACTCTGTGGTCGTGTAATATTCGATCAAGTACTGATAATAATCTTTCCCGCCAGCAACGCTGCTAATACCAGGTGTTTTACGACAATTTGCCATATATTCTTCGGTAAAGAAGTCAAAAAAGGCTTGATACTCAGGCAATACTTTATCAGTAATCAACTGTTTAACTTTTTGGCGGTAATCGCTTTGCTGGCTTACTGACATAGCCTTTGGCATGTTAACTAATGGTGCGTAAAAAACGCTGTCTTCAATATTATCAACTAAATGTTTGCTGATAGACTTGTCGTAGTTTTTAAAGCTTTCACAATACTGAGTATGTCCTTGCGCAATTGCTTCGCGTAAATTAACAATATGCTCTTGGTTATAGCGCGGATAATCAGCCAAACTGAGTAAATAATTAGCATAATCTTTCTGGGTGAGGAACGACATATTCGCTGGTGCACCAGCAAAGTATTTATGAAAACCTGAATAATAGGTCAGTGGGTATAAATGATCTTGATATTGGTAGCTCTGGGCTTCCGCCTGGCGTTCATATTTAAATAAGCGATACGTGACCTGCTCTGCAGCCGATAGCTGATTGACATCAATTTCGTTGATACGTGTTAACAACGTGTCATTATATTTTGCGCGACGTTGACGTCCTGTTGCTGACACCTCTGGCAATTTACCATTCATGCGAAAAGTATCAGGATCTTTACGAAAGAATATTTGCTCTTGATTGGCGACACGCCAATGTTCGTCAAGCAACTGTTCAAATTGCTTGCTTGCGTTATTCATAGGAGCTGCGACACAGTTAAATAGGCCAGTGAGCATTATCATACCTATGCTTAGTAATTTTAGTTTCATAAAAACGCCTTGGTTAAATATCGGGTAATAGTAGTTATTATTATCGGTGTAAACGGGTTGCAGGCACCGTTTTTGGTAATAGTGTAAAGCTATGTACAAATAAGCTCAATTTTTTCGTATGATAATAGCTTATCGTTGAGCTTAGAGTTAACGCATGATTAAACTGTCAAGAACCGCTTGGAACAATGTCATTATTTTTTCGGTAATGGGGATGATTTTGTTGCTTAATATTACCAATAACAAACTCTTTCCCGAAGGCGAGAACCTTGCCGCTGGTGCGGAGAAAACTATATTAGGGGAGCATGCGGTAATTTTAACATTACGTATTGATCATCTACTAACCGTTGAGAGGGTAGGCAAATCATGGCGATCAGAACCCGTAAATGATAATGACCAGCTGTTAGAGCAAATGATGTTAGCGTGGCAACAAAGTGCTGGTTATGTGCTTGATGCACCGGCACAAATTTATTCTACCAACGTGATCAATGTCACTATTGGCCTCGCCGGTGAAAATCAAGAAATAGCGCTACGGTTATACCCGATGAATGATCAATTATTACTGCACAATATTACACAAAACGTATGGCTGTCATTACCGATTGTACTGTATCAACAGCTTTTCCCTAGCGCCTTATTGACCCGTGAAGAAAATGAATAAGCGAGTAGCTGCTAAACATTCAACAGATCTTGGATTGAAGTAAACCATGCCCGAATTACCCGAAGTAGAAGTTTGCCGCTTAGGCATTAGTCCACATGTTATCGGTGAAACGATTGCTGACGTTATTGTGCGAAATTTTCAATTGCGTTGGCCAATCCCTAAGGCGGTGCTGCAACTGGTAGGTCAAAAAATTATCACGGTTGATAGGCGCTCTAAATACCTGTTAATTCGATTTGACAGCGGCACTTTGTTACTGCATTTAGGCATGTCCGGTACCATCAGAGTTATAGATAAGGCAACACCTGTAGCTAAACACGATCATTTTGAATTGCGATTATCGAACCGAAAAATATTACGGTTGAACGATCCTCGTCGCTTTGGTGCTGTGCTTTGGTTCGCTGATAATGTTGACGAGCAAGGTCTGTTAGCTAAACTTGGCCCTGAGCCACTAAGTGATGATTTTAATCACGGTTATTTATTTGCTAAAGCCAAAAATCGCAAAGTACCGATCAAAACCTTTTTAATGAATAATCATGTTGTTGTTGGCGTTGGCAACATTTATGCGAACGAAGCCTTATTTCAGGCAGGTATCTTGCCAACGACTAGTGCGGGGAGTCTGAGTGAAAAACGTTTAAATTTGCTCACTGATGTTATAAAAACGGTACTTGCCCAAGCAATTGAGCAAGGTGGTACAACCCTTAAAGATTTTACCCAAGCCGATGGCCGACCAGGTTATTTTGCTCAATCACTATTTGTTTATGGGCGTGCAGGACAACAATGTTTAAAGTGTCAAACGGTACTGGAAGAAGTGCGACAAGCTAATCGCAGTTCTGTTTTCTGTCCAAGTTGTCAAATCCTATAGAGGCCCATAACGCCGAGAAATTATTTTTGTAAGGTTTTTTCCAGCGCGGCTTTAACAACTGGATGGACAAACTGCCCAACATCGCCATGGTGTAAAGCGACTTCTTTTACTAAGGTTGAAGAAATAAATGAATTTTCTTCAGCTGGGGTTAGGAACACACTTTCTAAATTTGGCGATAATCGGCGGTTCATATTAGCCAATTGAAACTCATATTCAAAATCTGAAACCGCGCGCAGGCCGCGTATCAATACGCTGGCTTGGTGCTGCTTGGCAAAATCAACCAACAATCCCCCAAAGCCAACTACCGTGACATTGGGCAGTGCAGAGGTCACTTTTTTTAGCATATCGACTCTTTCATCTAAATCAAAACAAGGGCGTTTGCTAGGGCTAGCGGCAACACCGACGATGACTTCACTAAAGAGACGACTTGCTCGAGCAATTAAATCGGTATGACCATTGGTGACAGGATCGAAGGTTCCTGGGTAGATTGCTTTTATCGTCATCGTTTTTTGTTATTGTTAGGAATGATGCTCTCATTGTAATAGTTGAATCAATGCACTGACAACCTAGGATGAGATTATTTTTAAAGTATTTACTCTGAAAACCTTTCCGTGAGATGTTTTTTGATAGTATGATAGAAAAATTAATGATGGGTAGGAAAGAAGTATATATCATGAAAACGCGTGACAAAATAATTCAAACTAGCATTGCATTATTTAACGAACAAGGTGAACGTAATGTCACTACTAATCATATCGCTGCTCACTTAGGTATTAGTCCGGGAAATTTGTATTATCATTTTCGCAATAAAGAAGACATTATTTTGTCTATTTATGATGAATATGCTCGTAACCTGCTGTTAGAAACCTTTCCAAAAGTATCACCCGACGTTAAACCGCTAGACGCGATTATTTTATATATGGATGCGGTCTTTCAGGCGATGATGAAATTTCGCTTTTTTTACAGCAATCTGCCGGTGCTGTTGGCAAAAAACCCATTATTAAGAGAAAAATATGTTGAAGTTCAACATTTTATTGCTGAACGAGTAAGCCAATTATTGTTGTCGTTACGCGACGCAAAAATGATGACGTTTGATGACGAAGAACTTCCAGATATTGTTAGTATCTTACGGATTGTAAATACCTTTTGGTTGAGTTTTTACCAAACACAACACAATGATAATGAAATCAATGATTCGGTGTTTTATCAAGGGGTATTAAAAATATTGGTGATCATTCGCCCTTATACAACTGAACGGGCATTACCTGAGTTTCTTAAAGCGCGCGAAATGTACCAGCAAAGAGTAAAAGACGCATTGGCAGCAGCCTAAGCCATTAGTCTTGATAGCCATTCATTAGCGATTTCCAATGGCTTTCTTGCCAATGAAAGTTAGCGATTTTTTTCGTTTCTTTGTTGAACGAGCGGCGTAACCTAGATAAATTCGATTGCTGCCAACTGCTGCTGATTGACCGTTGTTCGCCACGATCAAAATCGATTAGCCAAACATCCTCTTTATCATCAATTAAAATATTGTGAGCGTTGAGATCATGATGATAGACACCATTATCGTGAAAACGCTTGATGGTTGCGCCAATTTTATTCCATAAAGCATCGCTAATGTTTTGTTGGCTGAGCACCGCGACCAGATCATTAGCATTTTCGATGCGAACGGTCAGCAAATCGGCCTGATAAAAAGCGCCGTGCCGTATTACTCGATAAGCAACCGGCCTCGGAGCTGGCAGCTTATGTTGTTGTAATACATTGAGCAAACTGAATTCCCTTGCTGCTCTGGTTGACGCTAATGAATGAAATAGATATCGGTCGCGATTAAATTTACCTATCATGCCGCCGCGAAAATAATGGCGCAGTACCCAATGATTACCTTGATGATTAATGAACCATGTTGTGCCCCGACCCAAGGCAGTCCCTTCAACAGCATTTTGGCGCAGCCAATGAAGAGAATTAAGCATTTCGGGAGAGAAATTTTTGACTAACGAGCCATCATATACACAATATAGATTGTCTTGCTGAAAAACTTTTTCCTGGTATGGTTTTACAATTGTGTTGGGGTTCAAGATAATATATCTACTTAACTTATAGCTTATTAACTATCTATTGTGGTGAATCCTTTATGCTGGGTCAAATAACTCCGCCAAAAAATTTGTGTTTATTGCGGTTATCTGCGATTGGCGATGTTTGTCATGCTGTTGCGATGGTGCAACATATTCAGCATTATTGGCCAACGACAAAAATTACTTGGGTGATTGGTAAAATAGAATTCCAGCTTTTACAAGGCCTCAATGGTGTTGAGTTTGTCGTATTTGATAAAAAAGCTGGCTATAAGGGCTATTTAGATTTACACAAAAAACTACGTCATCATAAGTTTGATGTTTTATTGCATATGCAAGTGGCTTTGCGAGCGAGTCTTGCCAGTTTGTGCATTCCCGCCAAAATAAAAATAGGGTTTGATCGCGAGCGAGCCAAAGAAGGGCAATGGCTGTTCACTAATCAAAAAATTGCGCCACAAAAGCATCCTCATGTACTCGATGGTTTTATGGGCTTTACCCAAGCATTAGGCTTGCCAGCGGCGAAGCCAAAGTGGCAAATGCCACTGACCGATCAAGATAGTTTATGGGCTAGCGGGCAATTTTTAGGTACGGGTCATATCGCTATTATTTGTCCCGCAGCAAGCAAAGCGGAGCGTAACTGGTCGGTTGATGGCTACGCGAAAATAGCTCAGCATTTGCATGAGAAAGGTTTTGTTGTCGCTATATGCGGAGGCCCTACTGAGCTGGAAAAAGCACTAGCGCAAGATATCATTGAACAAGCACAAATCGACATTATCAATTTAGTGGCCAAAACGTCATTAAAGCAATTACTGGCGATGTTAAAATTGGCCCACTTGGTGATTGCGCCTGATACAGGTCCTGCTCATATGGCCGTGACTGTCGGTACGCCTGTCGTTGGCTTATACGCACACAGTAATCCTCATCGTACTGGGCCATATTACTATCAACATTATGTGGTGAGCTGTTACCAGCAGGCGGTGCAGAACCAATATCATAAACCATTAAATAAACTACCTTGGGGGATCCGCGCAAAAGGTGAGCATTTAATGGATGGTATTAGTGTTGATAATGTTAAAGACAAAATACGTCAACTTATTGCCGATAATTACCCTGAGTTAAACTAAGTGCATTTTTATTTATTTAAAATCAATTACTGTTTGATTTAAGTGAAGCTAATAGGTGGCACCATGATAGAACAGTGCAGCATATCTTTTATTCCTTGGATAACCGATTGCGATCTATTGTCAGGAGTGACAATAGAGTTTGCCGGTATGATTGTTGAGTTAATCATTATTTTTGTTGGTTTAGAAGCACTGCGTCGGCGCCGTGAATATATGAGATATAAAAAACTCAGAGAAAATACGCGGCAATTGTTTTCTAAATATTCACGAAGTATTGCCACAGAAATAAAAAGTGGTATTGAGTTATTAGCACATTTGAAAAATGCCGAACAAGAAATCATTCATCAGTCCATAGCCAACAATCCTTTTCAACGTGTCCAGGAACTGTCGGCAAATTTCAGTCGAGATTTGTGTGATCGCTATCATTTGCTTGATATAGAGACTATTCGCATTGGCGAGTTGGTATTAAGTCAGGTTGAGCAATTAATGACTATTTGGTGTATCGCGAAAATGAGTGACGCGGATAGTGAGCTAAACTGGAAGGCTGATACAAAAGAGTCCTTTATTAAAAGTGTTGCGGTTGATATGGAAAAAATAGAAGAAATCACAGCAGAAATTTCTTTAATAAAAACGATTTTATCGTCAATCAAATTTCGACATTTAACTTTTTCTGAGGCATCTAAATTGCTTGCAAGTAAAATCAAACAACTCGACAAAAAACTCGCGCAAAACGTATAGTTTTATATTTTATGAAAGCCATCCATCATTGAAAGTTAAATTGTTAGGTTTCCCCTACCGATAGACTCCCATTCATTACCTATAACTCATCCTTGCTACTTGTTAGCAGTTATTACCGTGTTGCTTATTTCAATGGGCTTAAAGACCTGCTTAAAGTCTTTGGTGAAACTTAAAGTTGAACTTTTGTCTATATAGCGTAAATGTGCAGCTAATAAATGCTCTGTGCTATATAAGTTTATAAGTGCATTATTTACGGCAGCAATAAATGCCGCGCCTGTTGCTGATTTACTGCAAGCGATATGGCTAAGTACATAGCCCTTGCTGGTTGAAAAACCAATAGAACTAAGCTTCTCTGTATTGCTATGTTTTGCTAATTGAACTTTCATCTCTGAAGGGTAATCGATAGTAAAATCGACTAAACGCTGAAAAAATAGTTTAAAGGTCGCGTCAAATCGATTATCGACATTCAAAAACGTGAGATATTTGTCGTCTAAACTTTGCAATTGTCTATCTATTTCTTCACCGTAAGAAACATTTTCAACCAATGCTATTTTTTTATCTGGATTGTACTCCATTAAACGAGACAATGAAGTTAATGCTCCATTTTCAATGACGCTTTCAGGTAAACGAACTGCATCGGCATAAAAGTACAGTTTTGGTGATGGATGCATATTAACGGGAAGGCTAAATTCATTTAATTCAGCTCTGCTTGGGGTTTTTATTCGATTAGAGACACAGGTGTTGGTTGTGCTTTTTAATTGCTCATCCATTCTTGAAACTGACGCTACTTTCAGTGTCAACTCAAAACCTTTGAGTTGATTTAATACTAAATTAACGGTGTCTGTGCCAATTGAATGAAAGTTATTCGTTTTCAGAAAGGATATATCATCTTTATTGTCAGTTAGCCATACGATCTGCTCTTCAGCAAAAGCAACCGAGCTGGCTAAGATAAAAAATACCCAAGTACAAAACTGTTTCATTCACTGAACCTTATAATCTTACATAGTGTAAATAATAGACGAAAATTGGAAACCATAAAATAAATCCACCATCATTGCCTGGCAATAAGTAGTTAAGCGCCTTAATAGATACCCATTCAAGGGGGAATAGAAGGTTATCCTAATGAAGTCGAATAAAAATCAACTAGTGGTAGTGTTATTCATAAGCGCTTGCAGCGCAAGTAACGATTTTTCACTCGCGCCTTGATTGTCTTGCACCACAGTATAGGCATTTTCACCGGTCGATGTTGCCAGTTGATGGTCTTGCAACAGTTGTTGAACTACATGAGGTAATTCAGTGGTTATATCTTGCTTATTTGTTAGTTGAATTACGCCTTTCTTAGCAAATAACTGTTCAAGGACTTCGTTAAAATTGCTCATATCAGGACCAACGATAATTGGCTTTTTAAATAGCGCAGGTTCAAGAGGGTTATGCCCTCCAATATCACTAAAGCTGCCGCCCATAGTGACAATGCTGGCAAGCGAAAAAGCAGGCATTAGCTCACCTAGGGTGTCGAATAACCATATTTGGGTATTGTCGGTCACCTGTTCTTTTTCACTGCGGCGCACGAAGGATAGTTGCTTTGATTGACAAAGCTTGGCGACGGCCGTGAAACGTTCGGGATGTCGAGGCACCATGATCAATAGTAGTGTTGGGAAATGCTTTATTATGGCTTTATAGGCGGCTAATACAATTTCCTCATCGCCAGGGTGGGTACTCGCTACCAGCCAAATAGGCCTATCACTCGCTAGATATTGCGCTAGCTCATGCTGCTTTTCTGCAATGGATTGATTACTGGCTATATCGAATTTTAAGTTACCAGAGTTCACGCATTGCTGTTGCTGTGCACCTAATGCCAGATAGTTATTACGATTTTCATCGCTTTGAGCCAGTATTTTGTCAAAGCGTTTGATGGTTGGGGTGACTAAATGAGCGAGCTTTTTATAACGTCTGCAAGAGCGCTCGGATAAGCGGGCATTGATGAGCAGTAATTTTATGTTTCGATCAGCGGCTTGCGCGATAATATTTGGCCAAAGTTCCGTTTCCATGATCACAAGCGCCTGGGGGCGAAGTTTGTTTAAAAATAGCCATGAACAGCAAAAGACATCAAGTGGAAAATAACAATGCTGAACACGCTCACCCCAGAATTTTTTCACTTGTTCAGAGCCAGTAGGCGTAAACGTGGTGACGGTTATTGGTATCTCAGGATAAGCAATGAGTACCTTTTCGACAAACGCTTTTATGGCAATAACTTCACCAACACTGGCGGCATGAATGACAATGCCACCGCCGCTTATACCTTTGGGTAAAATGCCTAATCGCTCAGAGAGACGATGGCGATAATCACTGTGGTTAATGGAACGAACAATAAAAACGATCAGTAAAACGGGTAATAAAGCTAAAAAGAAAACTCGATAGCATAATAATGATAAAAAATTTTTCACGGTAAGACTCAAGCGTCATCGAATATCGAGAGTATAACCAATACCTTGTCACCTGATAATACCAAGTGAGTTAATTAGTTCTATTGGGATTATAACCATTGCTCAATATCAATACCCAAAGAGATAAGATTTTGCTATCTTCGCTTATAGGGTAGTTATCAGTTTTGAGTTATTTGTCAGCCTATGAATATTCAATCACATAAATTTTCTTCACTAATGTTGCTGTTGTTTTTGCTTGGTTTTACCGTAATGCAAGTCAGCGGGGTTCGCGCCGCCGAGCAAGTTGCGGATAAAGTCGCAAAAGAGCAAGAAGTTAATTTTACTGCTGAAGACAGTTTTCTACTTAGTGGTCGTTATTATTCTGGGGCTAAAAATGGCGCAGGGGTATTGCTACTTCATGATTGCAAACATGATAGCAAGAGTTATCAAGCACTCAGTGAACGGCTAGCCGCCAGCGGTATCCATGCCTTAGCGATGGACTTTAGAGGCTATGGCAAAAGTGTCTCGGAAGAATTCTCCCGACAAAAAATTAAAACCAAAACCAGAAACATCGTCGATTATCAAAATGAAATCAGCATCTTAATGTCTTATTGGAGTAATGATGTGTTGTCGGCATATCATTTTCTACGTTCAAAAGTGAATCGCGATAAAGAGGTGTCAGTGGTTGCTAGTGGTTGCTCTGCGGTACAAGCGGTGTCATTGGCAGAGAAAATGCGAGTAAATAGTTTTGTTATGATTTCGCCTCAAATGAATTATGTTGAAAAAGAACGTTTTAAAAACTTATTTGATATTCCTGCTTATTTTATTAATTCGGCTCAAGACCTAGAAACACATAAAATTTCATTGGAATTATTTAATTGGAATGGTGATAAACGCTCTAAGTTTCAAATTTTTAAAGGCAGTCGTTCTGCTTATTCATTATTACATCATGATGACTATCTTGCGGATGATATTAACTATTGGATCAGTGCCAATTTTAATAATTAGCCCTCGTTTTGCTATATGGGCAAACGACTTGTTCAATTCTGTATTGGCAAGTTACTTTGGAATATAAATTAGTCTTATTTTGTTAAGTTAAACGAAAGTTTACACCTGTAAGACATATTCCGATCTCATCGGACTGTACCCAAAGAAATAATGGCGTACAATAGCGCCAATTTTTAGCCAAAGCGTATAACGTTTTAAGTCGTATTCTTTGGCATATACTTATACCCACTTATTTCGTAACTGAGGCGCCTATGTCATCAACTAGCTCATCAACTTTTTATGCTTACTTGCAAGACCAAATTGATCAAGTGAAAAATGACGGCTTATATAAAGCTGAACGTGTGATCACTACAGCCCAACAAGCTGCCATAGCAGTGAGTACCGGTGAACAAGTGATTAATTTTTGTGCGAATAATTACCTAGGGTTAGCTAATCACCCTACGCTGATTGAAGCGGCAAAAGCAGGGTTGGATGAACATGGTTTTGGTATGGCCTCAGTGCGGTTTATTTGTGGTACCCAAGATATTCATAAAACTCTAGAGCAAAAATTAAGTGTATTTTTAGGCATGGAAGATACTATTTTGTACTCTTCTTGTTTTGATGCCAATGCGGGGCTATTTGAGACTATATTAGGGCCTGAAGACGCCGTTATTAGTGATGCATTGAATCACGCATCTATTATTGATGGGGTGCGTTTATGTAAAGCTAAACGCTACCGATACGCCAATAACGATGCGGCTGACTTAGAAGCGCAATTAATTGCCGCAGATGAAGCTGGTGCGCGCTTTAAATTAATTGCTACCGATGGCGTATTTTCCATGGACGGTGTTATCGCCAATCTTAAAGCGGTATGTGATCTAGCAGATAAATACAACGCATTAGTGATGGTTGACGATTCTCACGCGGTGGGTTTTGTTGGCGAACAAGGGCGCGGTAGTCATGAATATTGCGAGGTTATGGGGCGTGTAGATTTGATCACTGGTACCTTAGGTAAAGCCATGGGTGGCGCTTCAGGTGGTTATACCTCGGGTAAAAAAGAAGTCATTGAATGGCTACGTCAGCGTTCACGTCCTTATTTATTTTCTAATTCATTAGCTCCAGCAATCGTTAATGCTTCAATTAAAGTATTGGAATTATTGGCTAATGGTGATGATTTGCGTAAAACGTTAAAAGAAAATGCCGCCTATTTCCGCTCGAATATGGAAGCAGCGGGTTTTACTTGTGCGGGTGCTGATCATGCCATAGTGCCAGTAATGCTTGGTGATGCTAAGGTCGCTAGTGATATGGCTAACCGTTTGTTAAAAGAAGGTATTTACGTGATAGGCTTCTCATTTCCTGTTGTACCCAAAGGGCAGGCACGTATTCGCACACAAATATCAGCGGCGCATACTAAAGAGCAATTAGATAAAGCGATAACAGCATTTGTGCGTATTGGTAAAGACATGAAGTTAATTGGGTAGGAAATGCGATGAAATCATTAGCAAAATTAAAGGCTGAACCCGGCATTTGGATGACTCAATCGCAAAAGCCTAAGTTAGGTCATAACGATTTACTTATTAAAATTAAAAAAACCGCCATTTGTGGTACTGATATCCACATTTATAACTGGGATGAATGGTCGCAAAAAACTATTCCCGTCCCTATGGTGGTTGGTCATGAATATGCTGGTGAAGTTGTTGGTATCGGACAAGAAGTCAAAGGCTTTGCAATAGGGGATCGCGTTTCGGGCGAAGGGCATATTACCTGCGGTCATTGCCGTAATTGTCGCGGTGGTCGTACTCATCTTTGTCGTAATACCGTCGGTGTTGGGGTTGATCGCGCCGGATCGTTTGCCGAATACTTAGTTATCCCTGCGTATAACGCGTTCAAACTTCCTGATGAAATATCAGATGATTTGGCAGCGATTTTTGACCCGTTTGGTAATGCTGTCCATACCGCTTTATCGTTTGATCTAGTAGGTGAAGATGTGCTGATCACTGGCGCAGGACCTATTGGCATTATGGCGGCGGCCGTCGCTAAACATGTCGGTGCACGTCATGTAGTTATTACTGATGTTAATGAATACCGTCTGGATTTAGCCCGTAAAATGGGCGCAACAAGAGCCGTAGATGTCAGTAAAGAAAAACTCAGTGATGTTATGGCTGAACTGGGCATGACTGAAGGCTTTGATGTTGGTATGGAAATGTCAGGGGTACCAATGGCGTTTACCGATATGCTTGAAAATATGAATAACGGCGGAAAAATTGCTATGTTGGGCATACCAGGCGGTGAGATGGCAATTGATTGGAGTAAAGTTATCTTTAAGGGATTAACCATTAAAGGTATTTATGGCCGTGAAATGTTTGAAACATGGTATAAAATGGCGAGTTTGATCCAATCAGGGTTAGATTTAACCCCAGTTATTACTCATCATTTTGATATTGATGATTTTCAGCAAGGTTTTGATATTATGCGTTCAGGGCAGTCAGGCAAAGTTATTTTAAATTGGGAGTCGTAATCAATGTCACAAAATGAAGCTGGTTTTAAACATATGCACATTAGTCAACTACATGATTTAATGGCTGAAGATGCCCCTGTTATTGTTGATATACGCGATCCAGCTTCATTTCAGGCTCATCATATTCCGGGTGCTATTCATTTGAGTAACGAGAGCTTATCAGAATTTTTGCGGACAGCAGATTTTGACGCTCCCGTCGTTGTGTGTTGCTACCATGGTAATTCTAGCCAGCAAGCGGCGCAGTTTTTAATCAGTCAGGACTTTACTGACGTTTATTCTCTCGATGGTGGTTTTAGCCAGTGGCAACTTGCCTATCCGCGTGAGATTGAAAATTAATGACGGAAGAGCACTTAACGCCGTTAGTAAAAGTAGATCAACATAACATTGCGCTATTATTTACCAATTACCTCAAGAGCGTGCAGATAGATGCGCGTATTCGCGAAGAGGATTGCGGCTATGTTATTTGCTGTTTAGAACATCAGCTAGCGCAGGCAAAACAAGAGTTCGATGCTTTTATACAGCAACCTTATCACCCTAAATATCAGCAGGCAGCTTGGCAGCATGGCGATGTTAGTCAAGTATCTAGTGCTCATCCCCCTTTGTTACAAAGCTTTCGTCAGCAATTTTTAGCGCATGCGGGTTTGGTCACCTTAGTGGTTTTTATTGCATGTTGGTTGGTGTTTTTTGCTAGTTTAGCCGGTTGGGCAAATGAGATATTTTATAGCATACGTTTTTACCAAGAGCTTTCACTAGATGAATTTTTACAGGCACCTTATCGTATTATAGGTCCCGCTTTCTTTCATTTTTCTTGGTTGCATATTGTCTTTAATACCATGTGGTGGTGGCAACTGGGTGGCAGTATTGAAAAGGCTTTAGGCAAAGGTGCATTGCTCAATTTATTCTTCGTTTCAGCAATACTCTCTAATGTTGGCCAATTTATTGTTGCGGGTGAAAACTTTGGTGGACTTTCTGGCGTGGTATACGGTTTAGTCGGATATGTTTGGTGGTACGGCTGGTTAGCTCCGAAGAAGGGCTTAACGCTATCTAAGCCAATTATCGGTATTTTGTTGTTTTGGTTGTTACTTGGTTATACCGAGGTACTACCTTTTGATATGGCAAATACTGCTCATTTACTTGGTTTGATCAGTGGTTGTGTGTTAGCTTTTTTAAATATAAAAACAGCAAAAGATTAAAACTAACAGACTCTAGCAATTTAATTATCTAGCCATTGTGTGAATAGTAATTTTTTGATCAGAGGTTTGCCCGTTTCTTTGGTTAAAAGATTTTTTACCTGATTTTCACACAAACTTTGAATTTCGTGTCGGCCATTGATAGATTTTATTTTGGCTTCGGGTTGCTGGCCAATAATATTGATAATGGCGTCGCGCAACAATGGCGCATGATGCTCTACCACTTCAAAATTGTTGCCGTCTTCTATCATGAGTTCAACGGTAATACGGACATAACCCATTTGTTTTTTTACCGTCACATAATTAGTGATAATATCAGGCTCAAAGCCATAGTATGCATATTCTGCTGCTTTTACATTTGAAAAAGCAAATAAGCAACATAGCAATACGATCGGCATTTTCATCATGGTAAACACTCTTGAGTTACGTCAGTAATTTAGTTGATAAGTTATATAATAACCTGAAAAATAAATTTTTTATTGCAGAATAATGAAAAATACTAAAAAAGTGTGCGAATAGGTTATTTTTGAGTTTTAACGACTAAATGCTTCTTTGTTGAGAGGATGGCGGGATATGGGTATCAGAAATAGTTATTACTCAAGGTAAATCTATGTTTTCTTCCCTAGCCCAACAAAATGGTAAAACCTTGTGAATCTATTTTTTATTAGTGTTTAAAGCCTGATATGATACGCAGGTTTGAAATACATTGTCTGATTATATGCAAGAACATCACCCGTTATTTCCTGTTGACTTGAAAGCCCAATGGCATCATCCGTCACAGTTTTCTCTGAGTCACTCACTACTCGATTGGTTACTCGATCGTAATTCTCTGACCGCACGTTTAAAACAGCATTGCGATAGTTTTCATATCAGCGTACTTGGTCAGCGTATCGAACAGTGTGATATAAAGGAGTCTAATAAAGATATTAAGGCGGGTGAAGAAGTCTTAGTGAGGGAAGTGCTGTTGTATTGTGATGGTGTTCCTCAAGTTTTTGCCCGTAGTTTATTGCCGTTAACGAGCTTGACTGGGGAACAGCAACAACTCGCCCATTTAGGTAATCAGTCTTTAGGACAAGTGCTTTTTAATCATACGAATTTGATCCGTAAATCTATTTCTTTGGCCTCTTTTGATCGTCAAAGTAATGTTGCCTCTTTAGTTCAACAGTTAGCGTTACCATTAACAGAGTCTATGTGGGGACGCCGCTCGGTATTTGTACTTAATAATAAGCCTCTTATGGTCGCCGAAGTGTTTTTACCCGGTTCATTTGCTTACCAGAATATGTCGTTATCCTCATGACCACACTGATCAATAAATTAACAGCGGTGAAATCGATCACTCGCATGGATAAACCTATCGGCACCTACTTATTGTTGTGGCCAACGTATTGGGCACTATGGGTGGCATCGGATGGTTTTCCTAATATCCACTTGCTGTTGGTCTTTACCTTAGGTGTATTTGTCATGCGAAGCGCTGGGTGTGTGATTAATGACTTCGCTGATCGTCATGTTGATGGTCAAGTGAAAAGAACCCAACATCGCCCGCTAGTTTCAGGTACATTGAGTAGTAAAGAAGCAATAGCATTATTTGTATTACTGCTGTTCATCGCTTTGCTTTTAGTGCTGACATTAAGTGCGTACACCATCAAGTTATCACTGATCGGCGTTGCGTTAGCGACACTTTACCCGTTTATGAAACGATTCACTCACTTGCCTCAAGTAGTGTTAGGGGCAGCATTTAGCTGGGGGATGATCATGGCATTTTCCGAGGCTAAAGGTGAAATTCCGTTGGAGGCGTGGTTACTCTTTGCGGCTAATTTATTGTGGACAGTGGCTTACGATACTATGTACGCCATGGTCGATCGCGATGATGATTTATTAATCGGTGTTAAATCAACGGCAATTTTATTCGGCCAATTTGACAAACGTGTCGTGGGGATATTACAGCTAATAACGTTAGCGTTGTTATTTCAAGTGGGGGAGTTACTGGCTTTTGGTTGGCCTTTCCAGTTGAGCTTGATCATCTGTGCTGGACTGTTCTGTTATCAGCAAATATTGATCTTTGAGAGAGACCGAGACAAATGTTTTCAAGCATTTCTCAATAACCATCTAGTTGGCTTGATTGTTTTCTTTGGTATTTTTATTGAATATTTATAAATATTGCCTTAACAGATAAGTGACAGTATTAAGTCAGCTACTGAGAATATAACTGACTTAATGTACGGTTTAACGGGCTATACTTTGTAGCACTTCAATATCGACCAAGTTTACGATCAGTGTTCGTAAATGCTCCATGGTACTGTTTTCGACAAGATTTCCTTGTTCATCAGTGCCAATGTATTCTTGTTCTTTCATCGCTTGGATCAACACAGCTTGCGCTTTTTTATCAATAAATTCAGGTGCATCTATGTTGTTAAGTACAGATAATCTCTTGGCTATAGCGACTACTTTATCTTCTAAGTTAGTTTTGTTGATCGGACTTAGTCGTCGGATCAACGAAGTGATAATGGCAAAGCGTTGCATAGTTTCGTCTACACATTCGCCGAGTAAGCGAATTTTGGCAAGCGCTTGAGGATCATCGGTTAACGACCAGAATTTCGCTTTACTTTGTTTGGCTATGCCTGCTTGCGTTAACACATCTAGTACTTGCGTGACTTGTAAGCCGATATCCTCAGGTGATTGCCATAAATAAAGGTCCGCTTTAATTAACACTAACAAACGTTGCACTTGTGCCAGCAAGTCTTGATCAGCAATTTTAGCGGTACGAGTAAGAATTCGGCACACTAACGCTGGCAGTATATAGGTGTGCAAAATATTATTACGATAGTATCGCATTTCTAACGTTGCTGATTCACTGAGTGACACTATATCGCCAAAACTATCGCTATTAATGGTTACTTTGCCTAGAGCAATAACATGTGCCAACAGTTCTTTGCCATTTTGAGTGGGTATGGTGATTGAATTGCTATATGGGGCTAACCGCTGCATGGTTAAGAAAAAATCTAGTTGTGTTTCTAGCTCTTGCTTGGCAAGCGCTTTGTTCTCTGACGCCAGCAAAATAAGGGCGACTAACGATACTGCATTTAACGCCGCAGATTGATTAATAGCTGCCATTACTTGATCTGCCAAGGTGTTTACGCTTGGTGTCAGCCAGTTTGGTTTTTGTGGATCAATGGGATCTATCGCTTTTTTCCAGTCTTCGACATGATGATTTAAAAAATTATTGATATTGATCGGCTGACCAAAATTTACGTAGCCCTTGCCATAGTTACGTAAATTTCTAATCGCTTTAAATACACCAAAAATAGACTCTTTTTGCTTTTGGCTACCGCTCAACTCTTTATGATACGTGCCCACTTCCATCACATGCTCATAACCAAGGTAAACTGGCACCAAGGTTAATGGCCTGTCGATACCACGTAACAAGCTTTGAATCGTCATCGCCAACATGCCGGTTTTAGGCGCCAATAAACGCCCAGTGCGACTGCGACCGCCTTCGGTATAGTATTTTACTGGGTAGCCACGTTCGAATAATAAGCCTAAGTACTCTCTAAAGATGGTTGAATATAAACGGTTGCCTTTAAAAGAGCGGCGAATAAAAAACGCTCCGGCTTTTCGAAAGATAGGACCTGCCGGCCAGAAATTTAAGTTAATGCCTGCTGCGATACGTGGGATCACTAATCCTTGCTGATAAATAACGTAAGTCAGCAAGAGGTAATCCATATGGCTGCGGTGACAAGGCACATAAATAACTTCATGGCCTTCTTGCGCTAAATCTCTGAGCACCTTGGCATTATTGATTTCTATATCACTATACAAGCGTTTCCATAACCAACTGAGAATACGTTCGCCAACGCGTACAACAGAATCTCGATAGTCGCCGGCAATTTCATCCATGATCGCTAATGCTTGTTTTTTAACTTGTGCTTCACTAATGCCTTTTGCGGCAACTTCATCCGCTATGAGTCGTTTTATTGAGGGGTTGGCAAATAGCGCAGTGAACATTTGTTGACGGTGCATAAGGCGAGGACCCGTTGCCGCAATGGTTTGTCGGTAAAAATGAAATCGGGCGATGCGCAGGAGTTTATGTGCCGACTTTTCATCACTACCATGTTGGTCGGTAATATAACGAAATGACAAAGGTTCGCTAAATCTCACTAGCGTATTTCGGCCTAAAAACAGCACAATGAAAAACTTTCGTAGCCAATTCGGAGATTCTTGATCGGCAAGAATAGTGCCCGCATTGGCATTGTTTTTTTCTTTGGTTGGGGTTCTGCCCCAAGTCAAATTAACCGGGATAAGTTGAGCATCTATTTCGGCATTAAGCTGGTGTTCTTTTAAAATACTTTGCCCTAAGTTGATAGCAGATGTTTTGCTTTTTTTACGCCAGTTAAATAGCGCGCTAGGCTTTTCTAAACAAAAGGTCCGATAGTATTTTTTGCCATTGATTTCAACCTTTGTCAGCGGATCTGGCAGGTCTAACTTTTTACAGCTTTTTTGCAATGCTAGCAAATCACTCGCTGACTGGTATCGAACCACATAAAACGTTGGCTGCTTCGACGATACAATATCAGAGCCTTTGATATCGTCAGGAATAATTTGACAGCGCACTAGTAGCCTAACAGGCAATGATAAAAATAAATAAAATAATGAACGCATTGCAATCATGTGGTTTCGATCAAGGTAATGAATGCTGCGATTCTATCATTTTTGCTGATGCTTTTCCCAGTTCTCTTTAGCCACTCCGCGCATAGAGCAAGCAAGCGCTAGAATATGGCACTAAGGTAGTAAATCAATTTGCTTCTACATTGATTACTCTACTGATAAGTGAGTTATTGGGGAAACAAAGATAATGTTAAAAGGTAAGGTGGCTTTGATCACCGGCTCAACAAGTGGCATCGGTTTAGCGACGGCACATGTTTTGGCGAAATCTGGCGTAAATTTAGTATTGCACGGTCTACTTTCTCAACAAGAAGGACAAGCGTTAGCACAAGATTTTATTCACCAGTACCAGATTAATGCCATTTTTAATAACGCTGACTTAAAGGAAGAAAGGGCTATTGAGCAACTGATGGTTAGTGCGACGGCACAGATGGGCACTATTAATATATTAGTGAACAATGCCGGTATTCAACATACTGAAGATGTCGCTAATTTCCCCACGCAAAAGTGGCACGACATCATCGCGATTAATCTTTCTTCGGCATTTCACACTATTCAAAAAGTACTCCCAGGAATGAGAGAAAATAGTTGGGGGCGGATTATCAATATTGCCTCTGTACACGGGCTTGTTGGGTCGGTAAATAAATCAGCCTACTGCGCCGCGAAACACGGTTTAGTCGGATTAACCAAAGTTGTGGCGTTGGAATGCGCTGAGCAAGGGATCACGGTAAATGCCGTGTGTCCAGGATGGGTTGATACGCCGCTGGTGAGTGCCCAAGTTAAAGCATTAGCGCAGCAACAGCATATTGACGAACAGCAAGCAAAATATCAATTAATTACCGCGAAGCAACCGCTACCAGAGATGGCTGCACCAGAACAAATTGGAGAATTTATTGCTTTTTTATGTGGTCAAGCCGCACGAGGGATAACGGGAGCATCTTTACCTATTGACGGAGCTTGGACCGCTCAATAAATTTTATTGGCTATATTGTTTTTGGGCTCAATGTTAGACATGTGTTGAGCTTTTTTTGTGTGTTGTAAAAATCAAATCACTTTTTACAGGAGCGTTTTTGGTTACATTTTTGCAAATAAATTTGTGCAAGATAGCCCAATAAATGAGGTTGATTAGACTATATTTCATAGATATATATCCTGAAACTAAATGAAAACATTAATATTTTTCACGGCTAGCCTTTTTAGATGTATTGGATGATATATATAATAAAACACATAGTGTAAGCTTTTCCCTTACCTAATAATGGTATATAGTGATTTTTTCCAAAAAAACACTATACGCCATATAGTTGAGGTTCTATGACGGTACTGGCCCCTTCAAAACAGCTTTTATTACTTAATACTAGTGCTGAACGTCTTGATACGTTGCATAAGCTGATAAAAGAAGGCACCCGCTATAAAATTTTGACTGCTTCAACAGCTCGAGAAGCGATTGAAATTCTTAAAACTGAAGTCATTGATTTTCTGGTAAGTAATATTAATTTAGGCGGCTTTGATGGTTGGCGTTTAGCTCGCATGGTGCGCTCAGGTGTACTGAAATGTTCTGCGGAAATTCCTATCGTCGTGGTTGCTAACACTTGGTGTGAGCATCTTGCCAACGCAACGGCACGAGAATTTGGCATCAACCGCCTCATCACCTTTGAAGATCACAAAGAACTATTAGCGACTATTAATGAAAATAAGTTAACTGCGCTCGAAGATATGACTAAGGCGTCGTTACTGGTTATCGAAGATAATCCTGATACACGCCATTTAGTGAATCGTATTTTAGGTAATCGATTTAATATAGATACTGCGGAAGATGGTGAAACTGGTTTAAATTTATGGCGTAACAATAACTATTCATTAATTTTACTCGACGTCATGCTACCTGGCATGTCTGGCAATGAAGTCCTTGATCACATGATGCGTGAAAATCGGTCACAATCAGTGGTGATCATGACCGCAAACCATACCATGGAGTTAGCTGAAGAGTTGATGCTCAGTGGCGCGGCCGATTTCGTTACTAAACCTTTTCGGGCTGATCAATTACGCAGAGTTTGTGAAACAGCGGCCCGTCGTGAAGATTTTATAGTTAGTAATGCACAGTTTGCCAGTAAAGTTAAATCGCTAAAGAAAAGCAAGGCACAATATAAAACAGTATTTGATGCTCATCAGCATTTGCTTGATCAGCTGGGTAGTGTCGTTATCGAACTTGATGCCAATGGTGATATTAGCTTTCTCAACAAGGCTTGGGAAAAACTAACCGGATACTCTATCGATGAATCCAAGCTCGTTCATTACTCGACTTCATGGAACATTCTGAGTTGTCTAATTTGCACATTTCCAACGAGTTAAAAACGCTCTTAGGGGGGCATGTAAATTCCCATCATTTTGAATTTAGATTGAAGAATAAATTTGAAGAAGAATTATGGGTAGAGGCTCGCTTTGAGATCACGCCGTCTAAAGATCATAAAAGCCATAGCATTTCTGGCACCATTGACGACGTCACTTCTCGGAAAAAAGCGCAGCGAGATTTGGAATACTTGGCCATGCACGATGGCTTAACCGGGTTATATAATCGCCATTATTTCGAAGCGGAGTTAAAGCAGTTCTCGGCAACGGCAGCTAGAGGACATGGTCCACATGCTTTACTGTATCTCGATTTAGATCATTTTAAAGTGATTAACGATACCGTTGGTCACCATCATGGCGATAGTGTTTTACGCAATATTTCTTCTTTGGTTGTAGAGCGTTTAAGAGAATCTGACTTTTTTGCGCGTATTGGCGGTGATGAATTTGCTTTGTTGTTACCCAATACCGATCAAAATACAGCATTAAGACTTGCTGACAGTATTTGTAAATTACTTGATGGCTATCAATGTAAAATCGACGGTCAAATGTTTAAAGTGAACTGTTCAATCGGCATTTCTGAGATAGATGGCTTAGAAGACAGCGCTGAAGAGTATATGAAGCAGGCTGATATTGCGTTGTATGCAGCTAAAAAACAAGGGCGAAATATGGCCCATATCTATCATCAAGACGATGCTCACAGTAAAGATTTACAAGCCAGTTTGGAGTGGGTACGCAAGCTTCATCAAGCGGTGGCAGATGATAGATTAGTGTTGCATTTTCAACCCGTAGTGGAAATTTCAACGCGCGAAATTGCCTATTATGAAGCGTTAGTTCGACTTGAACTAGATGGCCGTATTGTTTCTCCTGGCGAATTTATTCCTGCACTAGAGCGAGAAGGGGATATGAGCTTACTTGATCGTCAAGTTATCGGTAAAGCGATCAAATATTTGGCAGATAATCCTCTGTTACATAAAATAGCGATTAACCTTTCGGCTCAGGGGTTTAGTGATGACCGTTTAGTACCGCTTATCCAAGAAAAATTAGATAAACATAATGTTGATGCCAGCCGAATTATTTTCGAACTCACTGAAAGTGCTAGTTTAAGTAACATTGGCGCGACGCGTCAAATAATCGCAAAAATTGGTGAGTTAGGTTGTGAATTTTCAATTGATGATTTTGGTACGGGCTTTAGTACCTTTAATTATTTAAAGCAACTACCTGCGCAGTCGGTAAAAATTGATGGCTCTTTTGTCGTCGATTTAGCCTCAAATCCCGTTGATTTAGCCTTAGTTAAAGCCATTTATGAAGTTGCTACCGCACTGGGTAAGAAAACGGTTGCAGAGTTTGTCGAAAATGAAGAAACCCTGTTAATACTGCAAAATATTGGTGTCACTTATGCGCAGGGGTACCATTTAGGGAAACCGCAATCAATTGAAAATTGTTTTTAAATCAACGCTCTTTACCAGATTTTATTATCGGATAAAATAAAAAAACGATGTAACCTGATTAAATTTTGTCCTACACTCTATGCCAAGTGAATAAATGAAATGTTGTACTAATGGGTAGTTCAACGAGTCATAAATTCCAATCGTTTAAAATAATTAAAATAATTAAAATAATTAAAATAATTAAAATAATTAAAATAATTAAAATAATTAAAATAATTAAAAGAAGTAGCGAGGTATTGCATGACCGAGTCATCTGCAAGCAATAAAGGGAGTGAACAAGGAGTTGTTGAAAATAATGAATGGGACAACGCTGATTTAATTATAGAGTATTTGAAAATACTTGAAGTTGAATATGTTTTCGGTGTTCCAGGTGGCGCTATTGAACCTTTATATAATGCGCTAGCAAGAAACCAACGGACGGGAGGACCGAAAATAATTGTCGCCCGACATGAAGCCGGCGCTGCTTTTATGGCAGAAGGCTATTCTCGAGAAACAGGAAAATTAGGCGTGTGTTGTGCAACCACAGGCCCAGGGGCGACCAACTTGTTGACTGGGGTTGCGTCGGCCTACGCTGATAATGTACCTATGATGGTGATCACTGCCCAAACACCTTTGCCTAAATTTGGTCGTAATGCTTTACAAGAGTCTTCCTGTACCGCGATTGACACCGTTGGCATATTTCGTCATTGCACCCGTTACAACACTTTGGTTTCTCATACCGAACAATTAAACACTAAATTAATCTCCGCTATTATGGCTGCCAATCGCACCCCCGCAGGCCCTGTGCACATTAGTATTCCGTCAGATATTTTAAGGCAGAAAGCCTTTAGTAAGGCGGCATTAAAACCAGGGCGTTTAATGCAGGAGTTTGTACTTACTGACAATGCCGCCGTTGATAAACTTACCGATATGCTTTCAAACTCTTGGCGAGTGGCACTTTTTTTAGGAAAAGGTTGCGGTAAAGCGATTGAAGCGATTATGGAGTTTGCTGAATTAACTCGTGCGCCAATTACATCAGGTCCGGCTGGCAAGCGTTGGATAAATGGTTTTCATCCGCTTTATCGAGGGGTTTATGGTTTTGCTGGCCATCAAAGCGCACAAGAAACCATGATGGATGAAACCATTGATTTGGTTATCTGTGTCGGTACACAAATCTCCGAATTAGGCACAGGAGGGTGGCAAGAGAATTTACTCAATGACAAACTCGTGCATATTGACTCAACTGTAGAGCATTTCTCGCGATCGCCGATGGCGCGTCACCATGTTTGTGGTGATATTAAGTCTATCTTTGAACAATTAAATATCAATGTCCGTCAAGGGATGAAGTGGGGACGTAGTTGGGATGCCGTGGATCCGGTAAAACGGAATTTTCTTGATCATAGTGTTCCAGGTGGTGAACATGGCTATCAAATAAGACTTGATGATCCGCAGGCATGTTACTCAGACGCTATCCCGTTAAAACCTCAACGCGTAGCAATGGAATTTGCTAAGAATATTCCGTTTGGTTTTCGCTTACATCTAGATGCAGGTAATGCTTGGGCATGGTTTACACACTATTATCATCGCGCCAGTGCCTTTGGACATTATCATATTGCCATGGGGTTAGGTTCAATGGGTTGGGCCGTTGGTGCGGCTATCGGTAATTGTTTAGGCAGTAAACGCCCGGCAATATGTGTTACCGGAGATGGCAGCTATTTAATGGCAGGGCAAGAAATAACGGTAGCCTTACAACATCAATTACCCGTTATTTACGTGATCTTGAACGATAGTGCTCTTGGCATGGTAAAACATGGCCAAAGGCTTGGTGGCGCAAAAGAAATAGGCTTTGAATTACCTAAAATCGATTTTGCAAAAATGGCTGAATCTATGGGAATTGAAGGTATTTCAGTTAAAACCCCCGAAGATTTAATGGGCATTGACTGGCAACGTTTAGGGAATAAAAACGCGCCTACTATGATTGATTTACACGTTGACGGGGACGAAGTCCCTCCTATGGGACAAAGAGTTAAAGGACTCGCCAACGAATCAGCAACCCCTGGTGGATAGGCATAATTAGCGTTTTGGGACTTCCCTAGGCGCTACACCAACATATTCGATATCATTGCAGGACAAAGGTAAGAAACCTCCTGCTATATCGTCATTGGCTTCTGCATAACATGCATGTACCCCAGAGTGCACCCAAGTACTATATATTCTATACATTTCTTTTGGACTAAACCCTTGGTCTAACAAAAATGCAGTAACATAACCTACATAATTCATGTTTTCTTGGTAATGCTCTGCTAATGTTTTATGGATTTCGAACGCAAGCTTTAAATGTTCACCTTCAACAAAGCCAAGATCTTTAGTTACTTTTTCCATCGCCTCAACGCGTTCGTCACCCGTTGCAATTGGACGGGCGTAACCTACAATTACTGCCTTAGCGCCAGATTTTACATATTTTGTCGATAGCTCCTTTTCGATAATTGCTAATGGTGATAAGCCTTGCTTATACCAAATTAACGCTCTTTGAATAAATTCAGCACCGCCTGAAATCGACCCAGGCCCATACATTCGTGAATCAGCAGACAATATTCCAGCAGCGACACCAGCGACGGGAGAACCTTTTGTTGAGCCAATTAATGAACCATTTTGATTGCACCATATTCTTGAATCGGGCCAACTCAAGCAGATAAAGCTGGCTTCGAACCATTCTGCTAAGGTTTTACTTGGCATTTTACGGGTTACATTGAGTATCAGAGTTTGAAAAAAAGATTTCTTACCAACAAGATCATCCATCATAGAATAACCACAGTTATAGACTGCTTCCCCTATTCTCCATCCTCCACGATTAGTGGTGATTTTTCCTCTTTTAGATTGCCAAATTTCATTTGTCATTGTTGATTTCATAATCGTCATCTTTTAAAAAAGGAATATCTGTAATGGGTTTATTGGCAAATTGAATACCATGCGCGAACGCGCCGGGAGCAGAAAGCATTTGAAAAATACCGCAACTTGCTCTGGGCTTAATATTTAAGTCTAAAAATGTGGCCGCTACTAATCCTGGTAAACGCCAACCACAGGGAGAGTTTTCTGATAAAGCGCACGTAAACTTATTAGCCCAAGCGAGATAGCCATTGTTTGGGGCTAGTGGTAACAATCTATTTTTCACATCAATTAAAAACGGCGATTGACCGCCAAAGTCTGTGCCAAAACCTGGAGCTACTAACCAATCTCCTTGGTCTGTATCAGTATTAGATGCCAACAGTTTATGAGCTATTTCACTGGGCTGTGACGTTAGGCTTTTTTGTAAAAAGCGCATGGAATTTTCGACTTCCTTTGAGCCACCATATGTCCCTCCCATTGCCATAATACCTATAGGTAAGATGTGATTTACATCGGTTCTACCTATACCGGCATTTGCTGCAGCTCTTGAAGATGCGTGTCTTGGTCCTAGGTTGATGAGAAAAACGGCTAATTGTCTTAGTAGATTCTTTTGTTCGGGTGTCGGTAATTCGTTATTAAATAACAAAAAAAGAACATCAATATAGTCACACTGTTCCATTAAATCTAATACATTGTAGCCATGAACTCTGATTTCTTGGGCTAAAAATTCATTGTTATCGGAGGCGACTTCTTGTGTAATTTCACTTTTTATTCTTGATGTAAATTGGTCGTTTCGACTTTCTATTTTTACTTTGCGATCTGTCATTATGGTCATAACTTCTTAGATAACTGCAAAAATACACTTCTACCTTGAATAGGATAATCTGCGATTGGTCCTAATACATCAGGTACCAAAGGATGAGTGGGATCATAGTCGTTTTCATCGAGTATATTTTTACCTAACAGTGATAATTTCCAAGAGTCTATACTCCAATGTAAGGCAATGTCCAAAATAGAATAATTATTCAATTGCTCTCTTAAATCGCCGACTTCTCTATTTCTGCTGCCTATCCAATTATACTTAGCGGTGAAGTTTACATTTTCGGAAAGCTTAGCCTCATACATGGCACTAACTAATTGTTTGGGAGCCAATGGAATCACGCTGTTGGTCTCGCTATCTTTAGAATGTTGCCATGAGTAGTTTAGGTCCAATGAATTATTATCCATCTTCCATGTTAGTTCTGCTTCTAAGCCATACCCTTCTTGATCTTTTGCGTTTTGAGCGGTAGTAGATGTAGCTCCTTGATCGGCAATAAAGTCGATAAGGTTTTTACTTTTATAGCTGAATAAATTCATCGACCAACGAATGTTGTTTTGTAAGTGACGATCGATACTGAATTCAATTGTATCAATGGTTTCAGGTTCTAAATTAGGGTTACCAATACCAACGGGGTTGTTGATTGCATATAAGGTGTCAAACGCTGGCGCTCTAAATGCTCTGCCGTAAAGTAATTTGGTTGAAATATTTTGACTGACTTCCCACACTAATGCGATACGGGGGTTAATCGTTGAGCCAAAATCGTCATAGTAATCATATCGAATACCTGAGGTTAGCTCCCAATCGTTAGCAAATTGCCATTGATCTTGGATACTCAAATAGGAATTTTTTCTATCGACATTTTTTACAAAGATATATTCACTGCCACTAACATCCGTTAACGTGCCGTCAATGACCATTATTTCGCCTTGAGCAAACAACTCTGCCATTAGCTGTGTATCAATAACTCCAGGGCCAAAGTTTTTCTCTTCATTAGCGGTCAGCTTTCTTTGTGAAAAGCCCGTACCAATTCTAATTTGATGTTCGTCGATGTCGGTTGATAAAAAAGTGAAGTCAATAGAATGAAGTTTTTCGGTTGGTTGAGGGTTTCCTAGAAAACCATCAACAAATAACCCCATACCGACAGGATTGACTAAATTAAGATTGCCATCTGCGCCGATAGGCACTAGCGCATTTTCAGGTAATACTGAAAAGTTAGCTTTGTCTGTCATTTTATAATAGCGATACTGTGCTATGGCATCCCAAGACGATATCCTCCAGTCATATTTAATATCAAATTGATAAATAGTGGTATTTTGCGTACCTACTGGATCTAATGCTTGTCCAGCACCGGCGCCAACTCCGGCATCATTATTGTCCCAATACCAAAAGTTTGACTTAATATCATTGAAAGTACCGCTAAGCTTTATGTCCAAAATATCGTAATTTGTATTGAGCGGCGAAGGAGCCTTTGAAGCTGAAGTTCCTATAATATCGTCAAAGATAGATTGTAAGTCGCGTTGTAATACTCTATCGTCATCACCGTCACTTTTTAATGTTTCTATTGCTAAGCCAAATTTTGCTGCACCTACTTGAAAAGCATTTTGATACCACAAATTCGAAGAATTGAAGCTACCGTAATTTCCGCCTAAACTCGCTTCTTTTTTGTCGGTCAAATCCTTAGTGATAACATTGATAACGCCGGCGTATGCATCTGCGCCATAGACTGCTGAGCCTGGCCCTCGAATAACTTCAATTCTTGAAACTGAATGGATTGGCATTCTAAATGTTTGTGGACGAGCACCCGTATATTCTTCTCGTATTGGTAAGCCATCCACTAAAAATAACACTTGAGGGTTTTGATCTGTATGAACGCCACGAATTGAAAATGAATTATTCAGGCGGTTAAATGGAGAGGGATATACGTGCAATCCTGGTACATTTATTAGTGCTTCAGTAACGGTTCTTGCGCCCATATTTTCTATTTGTTTGGCGGTTATTACCGTTGCCACTGAAGGGGCTTTGTGAATTAAAATTTTATTACCAGTGGCGATACTGACAAAGTCTTCATCCCCGTAAAAATCGGCTAAGGTGTTATCTTGATCTTCAAACTCGTATTCATCTGCTATAGCGGTAGGCGCACTGCATGATAAAGCTATAATAATAGCGCAGCTGAAAACTTTACGTGTAAATGACATGCAATCCACCTTAGGCTTTTTGTTGTAATACTTTATTTTAGTTGTTGTTAGTTTGTATATATTATTGGAATTTAGCAACTATTCCAGTGTAGTAAATCATTGTTAACATTCCTATATGTTTTACTATCTTTTACTTTTTAGCGGGCAAATTTTTTCTTTAAATTCAAATAGCTAAAATGATTTCGTCACTCCAAGAAGTATACTTCTACCTGCCTGAGGCAAGTCATTTGGAATATTTATTTGCCCTAATGTTGTTCCTGGCGAACTTGGTTCTCTTATATCTTCATCGAAGACATTGGTTATTGTTAATTCGGCAACAAGATCATTATCAGTAAATTGATACTTTGCGGAAATACTAACGGCCGTATAGTCGTTCAGTGTAGGCCTGTTATCACCAGGCACTCTATCTCTATCGCCTACAAAAGTGATTTGAGTGTTAAGATTGAGTTGGTTATTAACCGTCCATTCACTGCGAAAATATGCTTGTAAACTTGGGTATTCTCCCACGTCTTTGTTTACTAAGTCGTCTTTCGCTTTGGTATAAGCAATATTGGCATGCATGGTTAAATCGGTATTGGCTTTAAACATCAATCCCGCTTCAAAGCCATTACCTGTGCGTTGGCCCTGATTTTGCCCAGTAGCTGTACCATTGTCTCCGTTTTGTACAAAGGTAATTAAATCGTCGATTTCATAATGATATAAATTAAAATTAAGAGATAACTCTGGTGAGTGTTTATAGTTAAATGCCAGCTCTATGGTGTCTATGGTTTCTGGTTTTAATGAAGGGTTTCCTAATGAAACAGGATTATTGACGGTTAAGAGCTCGGCAAAAGAAGGGGCTCTAAATGCAGCACCGTATAATAATTTAGTGGTTAGCTTTAAACTTGTTGACCAGACCAGTGCAATTCTCGGATTAAAGGTTGAGCCGAAATCAGAATAATTATCATAGCGGGCGCCAGCCGTAAGCTCCCAATCGGGGGCTAGTTGAGTGATCCCCTGTAAATAAAGATAGTGACTTTCGCGATCCGCTTCAGGCATATACACTTCACTGGTGTCAGACACATCTTCAAGCCCCCCCGCTCTGGGAGTAAAGTCTGCATTAAAGTTCTTTCTTTCTGTTACTTGATACAGGTTTTGTCTTTCATAGCCCATGCCTAAGATAATGTCGGATTTTTCCAGTCCTGCGTATCGAGAAGTAAATTCAATATGCGTGGTTTCTTCTTCCCAGCTCGGACTGCCAATAAAACCATCAGGAAATGCACCAAAAAAGGCTCCAGGCGGGAACAAATGTAAATCTTTAACAATTTCCTGACTAGAACCATAATAGCTGGCTTTAGCGCTTATAAATAGCTCTGGTGCTATCGTTTGCTCTTTTGTTGCGGCGCTAAAAATGTGCTTGTAGCCACTACTTTCACCATAAGTGTCTAGTGCCTCAGTTGCCCCTTGGCCAGTACCTAAATTGGCACGTTCTTGTATTCCGACTTCGATATTAAAAATGTCATTCTCTGCAGATAGAAAGACATCAATAGATTGAAAGCTTACTGATATACGACCAGGCGCTAACGAGGCGGCCGGTGCGCCAAATGAAGCGCCAACCTGATCAAATGCTGATTGTGTGTCACGCTCAATTGTACCTTCAAAACCATCACTGGCCAAAAATTCTAAATTTGTCGATAGTTGCCAACTGCCTAGGGAAAAGAAATAGTTGGCCCAAGCATTTTTGCTATTGAAGCTTCCAATTTTGGCACCTACTTCATTACTGGCTTTTTGATTATTTTTTTTGGTAACCACATTGATCACACCAGAAAATGCATCGGCGCCGTATAACGCTGAACCCGGACCGCGGATAATTTCAATTCGTTCAATGGAGTGGACTGGAAATTCCCCCCATTTGGTATGATTGTCGCCACGAACAACGCTTTTGGTTGAAGTGCCGTTGATCATAAATAATGTTTGGGGGGTATAGGTTGTGGATATACCTCGGAACCAAAATTCAGGGGCTAAACTTTGGCCGCTTCTTGAGGCGTGCAAACCCGGTACCGTATCTAAAACTTCAACAATGTTTCTTGCGCCCATATTCTTAATATCTTGCGCGGTAATGACTGAGGCAACAGAGGGGGCTTTAGCAATTAACTTTTTCGTACCTGTGGCAATACTAACAAAATCCTCATCACCATAAAAATCAGCTAACGAGCCCTCTAAATCATCATATTCATCTGCAAAAAGCGCAGCAGAACTGAGAAGAATCATCAGCGTAATAGCGCAACGAAGAGCTTTTTGAATATATGACATCTAGTCTACCTCTGACTTAAAGTGGTGTTGTTAAATGTTTATAGTTTGAATATATCAAAGGAATTCAATCACTATATTAATGTAGTAAATCATCTACAGATCTTAGTTTACTCAATAAATACTTATGTCTTTAGTAGCGGTAATTTTACGCTAAATTTTGTGCCTGATCCTAATTCACTTTCTACTTTAAGCGTACCTAACATGAGTTGGCAAAAATTTTGGGTGATGGCCATACCTAGGCCAGTTCCTTCAAATTTTCGTGTTGTACTGCCATCTACTTGAGTAAATTTTTCTAGGATGAATTCAAGTTTATCCTCGGGTATGCCAACGCCAGTATCCGCTACCGAAAAATAGAGAAAATGCTCATTGTTATAAATATCAAAGGTGATTTGCCCGCCTTTAGTAAATTTACAGGCATTACTGAGTAGATTAAGGAAAACTTGCATCAGTTTTTGTCGATCAATATTAAGTGTTGGTTGAGTGACGTTATAGTGGAGCACTAAATCATTATGGTTTGCATCAGCCATTGGTTTAACAGTTTCAACGGTTTCGTCTACCAGCTGCTTGATATCAACATTTTTTAAGTACAAATCCATCCTTCCTGCTTCAATTTTTGCAAGATCTAAGATGTTGTTGATCAAGGATAATAAGTTATGGGCGCTACGAATACTTTTATTAAGATCTTCAACTTGTGCATCCATGCATTCTATTTCTAACTCTTCTCGAACTAGATCGGTATAGCCGATAATGGCTTGCAGGGGAGTTCTTAACTCGTGACTTATATTGGCGAGAAATTCTGATTTATGTCGACTCGCGGTTAGTGCTGTATCACGTGCGACAATCAGCTCTTGTGTTCGTATTTCAACTTCTGATTCTAAGGTATTACGGTTTTTCTCTAACTCTATATTTTGTTGTTCAAGGGTGCTCATCATTTGGTTATAAGTACTCGCCATTTGACGAATTTCGAACGCACCGTTAACGTCTGCTTTGGTGTAGTGCCCCGAATCTCTTGCCATTTCCATACTGTGAGACAAGGCCAGTAGCGGTCGTGTCATACGGTTGATGAGCCAATGCATTAACAGAGCAAGCAAAAAGGCCATTAAACTGCCTATGGCAAAGTTATTGATAAAAATTGATTGCTGAATAGTGTGTAATGCTTGCTTGTTGTAATTAAGTATTACGTAACCAATAACCTGTGCATCGGTAGATTCTTCCTCAGGTTCAACTATGCCATATCCATCATTTTCAACGACGTAGCTAACGGGAGCGGCAAATGTCCAGTCGTTATTTGTTTCATTGACTAATGTTACTTTGCTCGGGATTTTTTCAACAATAAGAGGGGCGAACTTACCGGACTGTTTCGATGTGCTTACCAGTAGCTCTCGGTTGTTTTTGTATATGGCAACTGCGTGTACGGATTGAAACCCCAACGCATTGTTAATAGCGTCCTGACCATTTTCTTGATTTTCAGTGAGTACCGCCAACACCAAACTTTTGGCGAGGTTATCGGCAATTTGTATACCGGTTTCAATGGTCGACTTTCTGATTTTTTGACTGGTCTGCCAAGCCGTAACGAAAGAGGTGGTGATCGCCAAGATGATCACGCTTGCAGTAAAGATGAACAGCAACTGACGTTTGAAACTGGCTTTGGAACTGAATAAAAGTTTGCTGATAGCCATAATGTTATTTACTCAGGAAACGTCAGTTTAAATTGTTGTTGTTGCTCTGAGCTATATTTAAGACCCAAATGAGCAGCGGTACGCAGGTTTATGGCTAATAATGTCGATTGTAATGCGGCAAAGTTCTTTTGTTCAGGTTGCTTATCAAGCTCTTGCACCATTTCATATAAGTGTTTGCCAAGGGCGAAATTGTCTGGATAGGTTGAGAATAATGCCCCTCTTTTAGCATGAGAAGGCTTACTTGAAAAAACGACAACTTCTCTTGACCATGCTTTTTCTAAGATCAACGGCAAGGTGATTTTGTCATGAGATGATATTCTGTCAAGCGGCAACCAAATAGCATCTTGCGCAGAGATGTTTGACTCAAATAGTTGCTGATAAAATTCAACTGCTTCTTTTGTGCTGGTCACTTTTCTAACGTCTAATTCAAGCCCTTGTGCTTTAGCGGCGGTTTTAGCCATAGCGATCAGCCATTCACTTTTTTCACTATATGCCACATGTACTTTTTTTACCTGAGGAGCTACTTGCTCTAGATAATTGAATAGGTAGGCAGGGTCGGCAATTAAGCTAATGCCTGAAATGCCATTTGGCGTGATTGGCAATGCGCCTGAGACAACATGGAATTCCTTAGGTAACTGTTGAGCCAACTTAAACCCTAAGCGGCCTAAGACAATGACTTTATCTATTTTTTCATTTTGCAATTGCTCGATGATCTTGGCACTGCTGAAATCTTGCTCTAGGAGATACTCATTCAATTCTACTTCTTGAGTTTCAGTGCCGCTAGCGGCCTGACTACCTGAGACTATTTCCTGGTAAATGGAGCGGTACGGTTCTTTCGCTTCAGGATAAAATATAGCGATTTTGCTGTTATTATAGGCGAGCGCAGCGGGCCCCCAGCAAAGGAGCGTCACAATAACTAAAAAAATGTTATAAACGCGCAACGAACTACGCCCCTTTATTTTTGGTTGATTAGGCTACAAGTATACATAAGTTTATATAAATCCGAAGAATTACTTATAATCGTTGCGTATAAAAGCAGGACGAAATTTTTCTTTAGCGGCAATTTATCTCGTTTTATCATCAAGCTTGCTATACTGCTTTTCTCATTCTTTCACGATATTTCTTAATGAAAAAAACAGCCATTTTTGTTGATGTGCAAAATGTTTATTATACGACTCGCCAAATATACGGTCGCCAGTTTAATTATCGAAGGTTGTGGGAGCAAGTAAGCGAGCATAGCGATATCGTTGTCGCCAATGCTTATGCAACACAGCGCAGTGACGATCAACAACACAAATTTCAAAAAGCGTTAAAACACATCGGCTTCACCGTGAAGCTTAAACCCTTTATTCAACGCAGTGACGGCTCAGCAAAAGGTGATTGGGATGTTGGCATTACTATCGATGTATTAGACCTAGCTAGCAGTGTTGACAAGGTTATCTTATTATCTGGAGATGGCGACTTTGATTTACTGTTGGCTCATATAAAGCAAAAATATAATGTTGATACTGAGGTTTATGGCGTGCCAGGCTTAACCGCAACATCATTACTTAATGTCGCGGATGTTTATCACCGTATCGATGAAAGTTTATTACTTTAAGGTTAGTCTTTAGCTGTTAGCTGGATGAAGTGGCGTAAAAATGTGAGTTTTAAGCAGTTAAGAGCGCATAAATGTGCCAATTAGCTGATATAAATGCTGACATTCTTCTGGTACTAAATCTTCAATATTCATGAACGCATGGATCATATCGTCAAACTGGTGATGAACGACCTTAACCCCAGCTAACATTAGCGCATTCGCATATTCATTGCCTTCGTCTCTAAGCGGATCACAACCTACGGTGATCACCAGTGTTTGCGGTAATTTATCGTTGATTGGGCCATAAAGCGGCGAAGCTAGTTCACGATTTTCGTTATTTTGAAAATAATGATCAAAATACCAAGCCACTTTTGTACTTTCTAGCAAGAAACCGCTGCCATTACTCTGCACAGATTCACGACTCATGGTGTAATCAACACTGGGATAAATTAGTATTTGCCCGTCAATTTTAAGCGTGTCATCGCTTAGGCTTTGCATCGCAAGGCTAGTACAAATGGCGCCACCAGCACTGTCTCCGCCAATAAACACTTGATGATTGTAGCTAACATTGGTTAGTAGTTGCTGATAATGGCGTAATACGGTTTTGCAATCAGTGAGTCCTGCAGGGTAAGGAAATTCTGGTGCGAGACGATAATCGACATTTATCACCACGCACTGTCCGGCAATTGCCATTTTTCTGCACATTGGGTCGTACAATTTGGCACTTCCGCACATGTGACCACCACCATGAAAATAAATTAGCACTGGCAGTTTTTCATTAGGAGCTGGGCTATAGATGCGCGTGGAGACTGTCTGTTTATCAATGACTAATTCACGCTGTTCGACAAAAGCAATCTCTGGCGAAACAGAGGTAAAAGCGGCCAGTTTATCAAGGTTTTCGCGCACCATTTGCGGTGAAAAAATGACGTTTTCTTGCTTAGCGAGGGCTATTTGTTCATTAACCAGCGCTAAAAATTCGTTGAGTTTAGGGGAAACTTTTCCTCTCATCGCATTACACCTTATTTATGATTGATTGTTTATCGGTTTCCGGTAAGAAAAAACTGCCAAGAAAAAAGGTACTGCTGGTCAACGCAATCATGATAAATGATGCAGTGAAATCCCCTTGATAAACATCAACTAGTTTACCAAATAACCACAACACCACCGTTGCCAGAAGATAACTTACTGAATAAAATAAACTGAATATGACCGTGATCCTTTGCCCGCTCATATCTGTTAATTCATGCGGGATAGTGACCAGTGCGGTAATAGGAAAAAAGATGAAAAATCCCAATAAAATTGCACAAAGCGTTTGCAACCAAGACCATTGCACAAAAGACAAACCGAGAATACACAGGGGAATAATTAAGCCTGACCAGCGGATCACAGGAATGCGTTTAGTGATTTTTTTGCTGTAGATAATACCGGCTAATGTTCCAATGATACCAAAACCAATCACCCATTTACTTTGGCTGATGCCTGCCTTGGGGTAAAAGGTAAATAAGCATATATAAAATGCCAATATGCCAGAGTAGGTAAGCGCGTAAACCCAATTAAAACGATCTTTAAAGCCATCTAAATATACGTAGCCGTTATTTTTAGTTGCGCTGGTCTCATTACTGCTGGTTTTAGGCGACTCAACTTCGACGAATAACCAAGCGATGCAAAGTAAGATGCTGGCAAGAGAAAAAGTGATTAAACTTGACTCCCAAGCGCCTGTCAGCGCATTAATGTCGGCCATAAACCACAAAATAATGGCCGTGCCGACATTAAATGCCACGGCATTAAGGCCATTAATGGTTGAACGTTGTTCACTCGGAAACCATTGCATCACGATGGGGTTGAAATAAACAATCATAAATGCGCCGCCCAATCCCATTAAAAATCGGCTGATCAGTAGTAATTCATAATTTGGCGCCAATGGCGTTAATAAGCCAAATGCGATTAATAGCCCTGAGATAAAGAACGCATATTTAAGACCACATTTTAACGCCAGCCAAGCAGCGATAAACGTGCCGACTATTTTTGCCAACGTTACTGCACCACTGATAAAACTTGCCGAAGCTAAACTATTGATGTTCATTGAGTTCATGATCTGGTTCATACTGGCAGTACCGCCAACCCAAGCCATCGCGAATAGTACATAGCTAAGAAAAACAATAACTTCAACCAAATATTTGTTCCCAATATTCATATATGCTAGTTTCGTTGGTGTATAGGAGATTATTGGGCAGATTACCGTAAGGATGCTGAAAAATAAGTACTACCTTAGTGCTATAGGCACTATTGTCGCTATGGTTTTAAATAGCAGCAGAACAAAAAATTGATGCTTATGGCACCATCTTTAGGGAATTTATATTGTTAGTCTGGCTATCCGTCGATGCTTGGTTTATTACGCTACTCTCAATTGGCTATTTAGGCTTATTGTTTATTGTTGCCTATTGGGGACAAAAGCAATCGGTTAAACATTGGATCAGTCGTCCTTGGGTTTATAGTCTGTCGCTAGGTGTTAGCTGCACGTCATGGGCCTTCTATGGCATGGTTGGACAAGTGGCTGCGTCAGGTGCTTGGTTAGCGCCAGTCTATATTGGCACTATTTTATGTTTTGTCTTTGCCTGGCCTATGCTGTTGAAAATGCTACGGATATGTAAACAACAAAACTTAACATCCATTGCTGATTTTATTGCTTGTCGCTATGACCGATCTCCAAAAGTAGCAGCTACAGTCGCTATGATTGCGTTGCTGGGGACCATTCCTTATATTGCATTGCAGTTACGGGCTATTAGCACCAGTTTTGATTTGCTTACTGGTAGTTATCAATCTGGGATCAACACTACGTTTGCCGTTACTTTGGTATTGATCTGCTTTAGTATTTTGTTTGGTACCCGTCAAATTGCAGCAAGTAAGCAAAACCGAGGCTTAGTACTGGCTATTGCCTTTAGCTCGATAGTGAAGCTTATCGCGCTTACAGCAATTGGTTTATTTGTGACCTTTTATCTATTTGATGGCTTTAGCCATTTACTTAGCCAACAACCTGAACGAGCGCCTGCTGCCACTGGCAATACTATTTATTACGCTATTTCCCAAGCCTTATTAGGAATAGTGACTATTTTTATTTTGCCGCAGCAGTTTCATATGATGGTGATAGAAAATCATCATGAAAATGAACTGAAAACTGCGCGTTGGCTTTACCCTACTTACCTAATTCTGATTAACATCTTTATTTTACCTATTGCCATCGCTGGGCAAGTCGCGTTTCCTGGCGGCAGTGTCGATGCTGATACCTTTGTATTAACTATCCCGCTTTTTTATCAACAGGCTTGGCTAGGGATCATCGCTTTTATTGGCGGATTAGCCGCAGCAACTAGCATGGTTATCGTCGCTACTATTGTATTAAGTACCATGATCACCACTGAAGTGGTTAACCCATTACTGTTACGTACCAGATTGGATATTCTGCGCAAAATCACCGAGATATCCGGCATGCTATTAACATTGAGGCGAGCGGCTATTGCGGTGATCTTAATGTTGGCATTTGCGTTTGAGCGTTTGATCAATCAACAAAATCATTTAGCGAGTATTGGCTTATTATCCTTTGTCTTATTAGCACAATTTGCCCCCGCGGTTGTTGGTGCTTTGTATTGGCGAAAAGCCACCACTAATGCCGCATTTTGGGGATTAATTAGCGGCAGTGTTGCGTGGTTATATTGTTTACTTTTACCGACCTTACTGCCAGAAAGTACATGGGTATTAAACGGTCCCTGGGACATTAGCTGGTTAAAACCGACAGCCATATTTGGTATGACATCTTTAGATACCGTCAGCCATGGGGTTTTTATCAGTTTATTGGTGAATGTTTTCTTCTATGTTTTCTTATCCTTGTACAGTAGCCGCAGTGTTGGTGAAAAATTACAGGCAGAATTGTTTCTCAATCGACAACAAGGCCATCTTGAGCGCAATCTAACGATTGAAGATTTATACAATTTATTACGCCGCTTTATTTCTCAGCAGTCGGCAGATAATCTGATTGCCCAGCTCGATAATAAACGAAATCGCCAGCAAATCGCTGCAACCGATTTGGTTGAATATACGCAATTGCAGCTTGCTGGAGTATTAGGCAGCGCATCAACACGTATGGTGATGAAAGCGGCTTCTACCCAACAAGATATGCCGTTAGAAGATGTGGTCAGTATTGTTGATGAAGCGAGTCAAATTTTTCAGTTTAATCGAGAGTTATTGCAAGCAGGTGTTGAAAATATAGAGCAGGGTATCAGTGTCGTTGATGCGGATATGCGACTTGTTGCCTGGAATCATCGTTATATTGAATTACTCGATTATCCTAAAGACCTTGTTAAAGCCGGAACACCGATAGAAGAACTATTGCTGTTTAATGTTAAACGCGGGGTGCTTAAAGGTGAAGATTCGGCGTTGATGATAAATCGTCGTATTGACCATATGAGGGCGGGAAATAGCCATCACTTTCAGCGTATTATGCCAAATAACATGGTGCTAGAGATCAGAGGGCAAGCAATGCCTGGTGGCGGTTTTGTTAGTACTTTTTCAGATATTACTGCGCACATTGAAGCGGAAAAAGCCTTGCAACTCGCCAACGAGACACTGGAAAAAAGAGTAGCGAGCAGAACCCAAGAATTAGCCTCCGCGAAAGCGGAAGCCGAAGCGGCAAATAGCAGTAAAACCCGATTTTTAGCGGCCGCTAGTCACGATTTAATGCAGCCATTTAACGCGCTAACCTTGTTTACCTCCATGCTGAAACAAAAAGTTAAAACGACGGAACTGGAAGGTTTGGCGGATCATATTCAAGACTCATTAAATGTGGTTGAAGCGTTGTTGTCTGATCTGGTTGAAATTTCTAGGTTAGACGGTAGTCATCAAAAGCTGACACTGACACGCTTTCCTATTAATGAGTTATTACGGCCATTAAACAACGAATTTACCGTTATCGCCAAACAGGAAAATATTGATTTTAGTTGTCAATTTTCGCAATGTTTTATTGAAAGTGATCAGCGATTGCTTCGACGTATTATTCAGAACTTCCTGTCGAATGCGATTCATTATTGTCCTGATAATACTGCGTCAAAACCACGTATTTTACTGGGTGTTAGGCGCGTTAAGAATAAAATACGGATCGAGGTGTGGGATAATGGTCCAGGTATCCCCGAAGATAAACAAGTTACTATTTTTCAAGAGTTTGAACGGTTGGAGCAGGGCAGAGATGTACCCGGTTTGGGATTAGGTTTAGCGATTTCAGAACGTATTGCGCGCCTGTTAGGTTTAACCATATCGCTAAAATCAACAGTCGGACGAGGCTCAGTATTTGCGATCGACGTACCAAGAGCGCGGGTTAATACTGAACATTTAACTGCATTTGTTCAATCTATTGAAGACAATACCCATAGTGAGTTAGAGCATAAATGTGTGCTGGTTATTGATAATGAGTCGTTAGTGGTCACTGCGATGACATCGCAGCTCGAGGAGTGGGGATGTCGTGTTATTACGGCAACGGATGAAGCATCGATGATATTAGCTTTAGGCGCAGAAACGGCTAAACCAGATATGATCATTGCTGATTATCATTTGGACCGCCATATTAATGGTGTTGATGTTATCACTAAATTATTTGCCGATAGAAAGTGGCAGATCCCTTGTATTATTTGCTCTGCAGATCCCTCTGAGCGAGTCAGGCAGCATACCAGCAATGCCCAGTTTTACTTCTTGCGTAAGCCCGTTAAAGTGCTTGCGTTAAAACGTTTATTGCGTCAACTGTTGCTATAGTTGCTATCATGGCTATGCCGAAATGACTTCATTTTGTGGCGGCGTTAACATCAGTTGTTGATAAACAAGACCGGCCTGCGTGCGATTATAAACCTCTAGTTTGAGTAGTATTGCCGATACATGCTTTTTAACGGTTGTTTCCTTAATATTTAACTCATAAGCAATTTGTTTGTTCAATTGTCCATCAGCAATCATCGCTAACACGGTATATTGTTGTGGCGTTAGCTGTGCTAATTGTTTCGCCAATTTTTGATGATTGAGCGCTGTTTCCTGATCGCTATTGATCTCAGTATTTTCTGGCAACCAAATATTACCCGCAAGTACAGAATCTATTGCACAGCCAATTGTCGTTAAATTAGCTGATTTGGGGATAAAAGCGGCCGCACCAAAGTTTATTGCTTTGCGCATAATGTCAGGATTGTCGTCTGATGACACCATAATCACCACCAGATCGGGGAAATGGTTTTGTAATTGAGTTAAGCCGGTAAAACCGTCGTTTCCTGGCATATGCAGATCGAGAAAGACAATCTCTAACGCGGGGGTGTTATCGGCAATGATCAATAATTCAGCCAAGTTTTCCGCTTCTAATATTTCAACATTGGCAATACATTCTACTACGGCTTGTTTGAGCGCAGTGCGAAACAATGGATGATCGTCAGCGATAACAACTTGTGGGTTAGACATACTAAGATACTCAGGTTAGCCATACCGGTGAGTGCCAACGGTATGATTGTGTCTTTAATTAGAGCAAATATTACCATACGAAAACAGCAACTGGATCTAAAGTAGTAGATAGCAGTTGCTGTTTTTATTTACGGGGAGTGATAATGGCGTTAGAAGGTATAGCCAACCGTTAACGCAATCGTTTGTGGATCACCATAATAGCCAATTAAGGTATTGTCTCCACCCAATCCAGGTGTATAGCTACCATCATCTTGTGGAGTAACAAAGGCGTAATTACCAACTAAGTATTCTTCATCTGTGATGTTTTTCAGATGCAGGCCAGCGGTCCAATTTCCGTCTTTGCTATACCAATTTAAGCCAAGGTTAACTAACCCATAACCGTCTTGGCTCAGCAAGTTATCTGTTACGGCAAGATCATAATCACCACGATAATAGTAATTGCCGTTCAAGACGAAGCTACCCATGTCAGTTTCAAAGTCATAGCTAAAGCCTAAATTAACGGTAGTGTCAGGGGTATTGGTGATCGTATAGGTGTCAGAAATATCAACATACTTGGTGCCATCCCAAGTCACAACTTCACTAAAATCGGCATTAATTAAACCGACATTAGCAAATAAATTTAACGCATCTGAAGCCGCATATTGGATCTCAATTTCAGCACCGGTAGCGTCAGATTTACCGATATTGCCTAAACGTTGATCTAAGACACTGGGATCTTCATTAGGAACAACGCTGATAAATTGTCTGTCTTTGTGATCTAACATAAATAAAGTGACGTTTAAGCGCAGGTTGTCGTTCCACTCACTTTTAACACCTACTTCATATGAATCAACGACTTCTGGATCAACAGCAGGCTCTGCAGTACTTGCTCTCGGGTTAAACGTACCTGATTTAAAGCCTTGCGAGTAACTGCTAAATAGCATTATATCGTCACTATATTGATATTCTACGTCGATGCGAGGTGTGAATCTGGACCAGGTTTCACTGTCATCTAATACTTTTGGAATTAATGAGTTGATGGCTTGTTCATCTCGGGTATAACCAGGGATCCAGTTTGACTCAGGATAAACCGTTGAGAATGCCAGTCCGTTATATACCGTCGCTTGTTTTTCTTCTTGCGTGTAGCGCGCGCCCAACGTCATTGAGAATTTTTCGGTAAAATTGTATGAGCCTTGCGCATAGATGGCATAGCTTTCGCTGTTATTGCAACCGCGAACTTCACGAGTTAAGCCCGGCGCACCTAACGCATTGCCAAGTACTTCTAGGATCGCGTCGAAGTGACCGCATGACTCGCCATCGTAATAATATAAACCTGAAACTAAGTTTAGGTTATCTGAATCATAATTAAGCTGAAATTCTTGCGAAAATTGTTCGTCGTCGTAAATAGCAGGAACATCAAAAATACGTAAACTGGTATTATCAAAATCGATATTGGTGGGCGAGTAGCTTTCACGACTAGCAGTGACTGACTTAAAAGACCAAAAATCATTGATGAAATATTCTAAGGTAAAGCTTAGGCCTTCAGTCTCTACCTTGTTCCAAGTGGGCATACTGGTATACGAGTCATACACGCTATCCGGTACCGGCGCATCGGTGAGTAAGCTGGATAGTATGCGATAACCCCCTTTGGCATTAGAGTCATCGGTTGTTTTATCATAGTTAAGACGCATAAACAGGTTGTCACTCGGCGTATATTCTAAGGTTAAGCGGCCCGCGAACACATCTTTGTTATAATTTTCTTTATCTTGATCAGCTAAGTCCGAGGTTAAAAATTCACCATAGCCATCACGGTTTAAGCTGGCACCAGCAAAACCAAAGTAGAGTTGATCAGCAATGAGCGGATATTGACCCGAAACTTTAAAGTCTTTACGACCATAATCACCAATAGTGGCATTAATACTGAGTTCGGAATCACCAGACATTTTTTTAGTAACGTATTTAATCGCGCCACCAATGGTGTTTTTCCCGTATAAACTGCCTTGTGGTCCGCGCAGAACTTCAACACGTTCAACATCAAGAATATCAAGCACAGCACCTTGAGGACGTGCCACATAGACATCGTCAATATAAATGCCAACGCCAGGTTCATAGCCCCAAAGCGGATCTTCTTGGCCAACGCCGCGAATAAATGCGGTTAAGGTAGAGTTTGTTCCTCGGCTGCGTTGTAAAGTGGTGTTAGGGGAAAACTGTTGTACTTCTGTGATGACGCTAACACCATTTTGCGCTAGTTGCTCGGCACCAATTGAGGTTACGGCAACTGGAACATTTTGTAGGCTTTCAACAGTTTTACGTGCTGTCACCTCAATGCGTTCAAGTCCTGAGTCTTGATCGGCAGGAGAAGTTTCTTCCGCGTGTAATATTGGACTAGACAAGGCGGTTGTGATCGCCAATGCTAGATAACTAAGCTTGATACTTTGCTGTTTCATTGAGGTACCCTTATTGTAATTATATTCGGTCTATAGCTGATCGATTAATAGTTCAGGTATTGACTCTATCGCAAAGCGTGCAAAAAATAATTTGTACTATAGTAGTATACGTTTTGCGACAAGTCTTCGGGATATTTGACATCACAAGACACATAACTAGACGTATCAGTTATGTGTCTTAATTTATTGATATTTAATTATTAAATTTTATCTTTATGTTGTTAATTGACGTTAATGCAATCGCCAAAATTCGATAATTTTTGCTGCGGCATTTAACGGCGATTTTAAAATAAATGGTGCTTCAGTGCCGCCATCATTAGCCGTTGGCTTAATGGGCATGCCATGCGTCAGCTGATTGATAGCGACTAATTGCACCGCAATATTTTTGTCGTCAAGATGCCATTGTGTTATTTGGTAATTCAAATGCTTTTCAATGTTAGGCGGAGTACGTATCTGATGAAGTCCCCGCCACTGCTCTGCAAGAGCGATTGAATTGGCAGGGTTAACCACTTTGTCGTCATCACCGTACCAGATGGAAATATTAGGCCATTGTTGGCTTCGCTGGTTATTGGTTATTTGCTCAATCAGTTCTTGATGCGAAAATGACGGACCACTGCGCATACAAGAGATGGCTTTAATTAAATTATCAGCGCAAGGAGATGGGATCCCCGCAACAATGGCACCAGCAGAGAATAGCCTTGGGTAGTTAACCAGCATATGGCTTGCCATTGCTCCGCCAGCAGATAAACCTGCAATGTATACTTGCTTAGCATGAGATAACGCTTGTGCTTTTTTAATCATATTCACTAGTGATAGGGTTTCGCCTTGATCTTTTTCAATATCTTGGGGAGAAAACCAGTTAAAGCAAAGCTTGATATTGTTTTTGTCACTTTGTTGGGGGACTAATAGCGCAAAATTATGTTGTGTCGATAACGTGGTAAAGCTACTATTTTTCGCGAACTCGATGCCATTTTGCGCACACCCATGCAATAACACCACTAAAGCTTGGCTATGGTGCTGTGGTACAGACAAGCTTGCAGTCAATTCACCGGGATTGTCACCAAAGTTATTTAACGGGATAAAGTTATTGGCATGTGCTGGTATCACTAGGGTGAAGATAAACACCAACCCGACGATTAAACCTGATTTATTGTACTTCATAGATCTAGTATTACGAGGAATGATACGTGGATGATGACCTATTTTATCGATAAAAAACAATGCTACTTTAGTGCCGTACTTGAGTGCTGCACTAGGGTCTAACCTAGCTAGATGCTTTTGTTGGCAGGACAACACGTGCAATCGCGCCAACAGTTGTTTTATTGTTTTCAAGGGTTAAACGCCCATCATGTTGTTCAATAATATTTTGGCATAGCCCTAGGCCGATCCCCTGACCATTCTTTTTAGTGGTATAAAATGGCACAAAAAGGTTGCTAGGGTTAGCTATGCCTTGACCACTATCAATCACCTCAATGATAAATTCATCTTGCTGCGCATTATTAACCGCGCTGAATATATTCAGTGTAATAGCGTTATCTGTAGTGGTGCTTGACGCTTCAATAGCATTTTTAATGAGGTTAATCAGTACCTGCTCAATCAAGGTGGCATCACCCCATATTTTGTCGGTTTCAATATGCGTTGCTAGCTGTACTGCTGGGAATAAGTTTTTCACAGAGGCAAGTAGTGCATTAGTTTCTACCCAAGCTTTATTGAGGACCAGTTTTTTGCTGATATCACTATATTGATTGACAAAATTCTGTAAGCCTACGCTGCGCTCAACAATCACATTTAATGCTTCTTTTGACTTAGGTTCGGTTGAAGGCAGTTCTGCTAAAGTTTGCGCAAGGGATTTTATCGGCGTTAACGAATTTCTGATCTCATGACTGAGCACCCGGATGATTTGTTGCCAAGATTCTTGTTGATTCTTGCGTAACAATTTTTCGACATCTGACAATATCACTAAGTGGTACGTTTGTTCATCTTGGGTAAATTGGCTCTGTTTTATTTGCCATTGTAAAGACGCATTGTCATCTGAAAAGTGCCATTGTTTATTATCAGCTAATACTAATCCTAAATGTTTACTGGCACTCAGGCGTTGAGATTGCCATGGTTGGCCAATATGTTTAGAAAATGCCGAATTGGCGTGGCTCAATTGCAGTTTTTGGTTAAAAATGGCGATAGGGGCGTTAAGTTGTTCTATCAGGTGATATATCAACAACGTATGCTGATCGTATTGTAATTTACGTTGCTGAAGGTCGTTAGATAATGCGGTGATTTCTTGGGTTAAGTGGCTTAAAATTCCCGAATTGTAAGGCACGCGTGCATGTTGCGCATAGTCCTCTAATTTGATCGCTTCAACTTGGCTGGTAAGACTATAAAATGGCGTAATAATTCCGTTAAAGAATGTCCACAATGCGATAGCAATAGGTAAGACTAAAAAGATTAATACGGTAATGATGACTAAGTTCGACCACGACAGTAATAACATTACTGCTGTGGTTAATACAAAAAGTCCGACGATAATTAATGTAGCGACATTTTTGAGTTGTGATTCTAGGGATGTATTGGCGCTATGTTTTAATATCATATTTTTCCATGCGTCTGTAAATCGCACTTTTACTTATTCCTAATAACGGAGCCGCATCAACGGCACTACCATTCGCTTTGTTAAGTGCTTGTTGTAATAACTGTTGTTCGGCTTCGGCGAATGTCATAAATGGCATTTTTGCGATGCTAGTAGCTGGCGTTGATCGAATAGGAAGGTCTTTGGCGAATATGATGTTACTACTAGCAAGCAATACTGCTCGTTCGATCATGTGACTTAATTCACGAATGTTTCCGGGCCAAGAGTATTGGCGCAACTTATCATCAACGTCATCGGCAAACGCTAACATTGATTTACCATATCTCATACTATGTTTTTTAATAAAATATTGCGCAAGAGGCAATAAGTCTTCAGGCCTTTCTCTAAGTGAAGGTACGCGAAGTTCTATGGTATTGAGTCGATAAAACAAGTCTGCTCTAAATTTATCTTGCGCGATTAATTGTTCAAAATTAGCGTTGGACGCGCTGATCAACCTTATATTGGCGTGTTGGGTGATACTTGAGCCGACCATCTCGTACTCATTTGATTCCAGTACCCTTAATAATTTAGCTTGCTGGGCGAGGGGAATATTTGCGATTTCATCGAGAAACAAAGTACCTTGTGTTGCCATTTCAAAGCGACCGATTCGGCTTTCTTTCGCGTCAGTAAAGGCGCCCTTTTTGTGACCAAACATCTCACTTTCAAATAAGTTTTCCGGAATAGCCCCCATATTGACGGTGACTAAGCTGTGTTGGTTTCGCGCTGACATTTGGTGGAGCATCTTAGCAATACTTGATTTACCCGTACCATTTTCGCCAGTAAGTAAAATGGTGGCGTCAGTTTTGGCTAATTGCTTAACATCGTCCATCAGTTGTGACATGGCTCGCGATTGCCACACTATTGACTCTTGTTGAGGTTGAATTTCGTTTTGCTGTTTGAGTATTTGATTCTGTTTTTTCAAGCCAGCGACTGCGAGCTGCTGTTTGATTATTTGCAATAACCTTTGGTTGTCCCAGGGCTTTTCAATAAAGTCGCCGGCCCCTTGCTGCATTGCTTTTACCGCCAGATCGACGCTTGACCAGCCCGTCATCGCGATAACGGGTATATTAAAACCTTGCTGTTGTAGTTTAGTTAGAAATGCGAGTCCTTCATTGCCTGAAGTGGTATCGCTGCTGAAATTCATGTCGAGTAAAATGGCATCAATGGCATTTTTTTCAATAATGCTGAAGGCTTGCAAGGGAGAGTCTGCTTCGAAAACGTGATAGTTGTGATTACTCAATAAAAAGTGAGCACTGAGCCTAACATCAGGCATATCATCGATGACTAAAATATTTGCATTCATATTTTTATCTTAAAAAACCTATATTGTAATATTGATAAATATGGCTGATTTTTATAATTGTCTTACACCATAGTAGGGGAAGTATAACAATAATGAAGTGGCATGTTGATGTGCCACTTCATTTAGCGCAAACATTACTCGTTACGAAGTGCTTTAACCGGATCTTCGTTAACGACTTTTTGCGCGGGCAAGTAACACGCACTTAACGCGACAAAGAGCATAATCGGTATGGTACTCAATATGGCTAATATATTAAGTTCGATAGTAACTGTTAGCTCTTGTCTAAGGAGCATGTAGGTTAATATCGTGATAATACCGCTGACGCCCAAGCCTAAAAAAACGGGAGTTAGATTTTCTCTTAAAATCATCTTGATAATGCGATGGGTTTTGGCGCCAAGCGCTAAATGGATGCCTAGTTCGTAGCGACGCATTTGCGTGCTATAACTCAGGACCCCATATATACCGGCTGCAGCTAATAATAATGCGAGTAACGCTAAAACCATGGTTAAGCCAGCAGCGAGTTTGTGCTGATAGATTAACGTTGCGTGTTCATCAGAGTAAGTCGTCAGTTTTCTGATTTTCAACTTAGGATCTATTTTTGCCAATATTGCCAATATTTGAGTGCGAGTTATTGTTGCGTCAGACTTAAGTTTAATTTCAAAACCGAGCTCACCGAATGCTGCATAAGGTAGATAATATTGTGGAGCAGTTGCCTCTATACTTTGCCCAGGGTGATAATAGTCTTTAACAATACCAACAACTTTCAGCTCTTGAGAATTCAAGTGATATATATTTCCTAAAGCTTCTCCGTTAGGTACTAATTTTTGCGCTAAAGATTCACTTAGTATGATTTCATTAATATCATATTCAGGACTTGTTTGTGGCGTAAATGTGCGCCCTTTAATGATAGGTAACTCAAAGACGTTAAAGTAGTTTTCGTCGACCATGTTGGCTAAAAAGCTGCCCACTCTTTTATTGTCCCGATCATTCAAATTCATCGCAAAAACCCCTTTTGAAATAATAGGTTCAATGCTGCGTGAAACTTGTTCAACTTGAGGTAATAATGATAATTGATTCTTAATATCGAGTGTTAACAGGTTAAGCTTAATGAGTTTTTCACCGAAACTACCTTCAATATTTTTCGGGTTATCAATTCTGAAATAGGTCACGCCTTTTTCGTTAAATCCTAACGGATGTAAAACAGTAGACATTGATTGCTGGATGACAACAACAGCGCTGACAAGCAACAAGCTCGCTAATGTTATTTGAATCGTGATCAGTAGATGACGGATTTTGGTAGAAATTTGTATACCGCTGCCTTTACCACTGCTTTGTAACTGTGTTTGCAATTTATGATAATTAACCACACGGCTAGAAAGTTTCGCAAAAATACCCGCTAGCACTATCACCATGGTGACACTAAAGGCGATGGTTTCAGTATTAATACCTAGTTCAGCGATACGGGGTAATTGCTCAGAGGCCATTTCTGTTAATAACACAAAGCCCCAACCGGCGATAATTAAACCCAGTAGTCCTGCTATTGCGCATAAGATCAAACTTTCGGCAAACATGGAAATAAATAGATGTCTGGGTTTAGCGCCTAACGCCGCTTGAATAGCCATGGTCCTTTGCTTTTCAGCAGCTCGTGATAAAAAGAGGTTAGTTACATTTGTGGAGGCGATAAGTAATAAGCCAACCACACCGCTTAACAATAACAAGGCTATTTTCTGACTGTCGCCAATAACGACGTCTTTTAACGGGGTTAATTTGGCACCCGCGCTGTCTCCAGATTCAGCGGCGCCGCTGACAACATATTTTTCGTTTAATTGTGCACTTAACGATGCCGTTGCTTGTGCGGTGCTGATACCAGGTTTTAGTTTACCAATCCCGATAAGTCCTCGCGTCATTATTCCCCAATTATTAATATTCAAATTTTGATAGTCCCAAGGCACCCAAAATCCTAATGCTTGGTTGTTTCTATTGGCTGGAGGATGAAAGTTCTGTGCTGTTACCCCAATTACCCTAAAACTATTGCTACCCAGTTCAACGTATTTACCAATTATATTTGAGTCTCTATGGTATAGGGTTTGCCACGTCTCAAAACTTAATACCGCTACCGGCTGGTGCTGATCAAACCCTTCATCTTGGGTAATTGTTCTGCCCAAATGCATTTGAGGTGCTAGCAGTGAAAAATATTCTGGCGTGACTGCGGCCACTAGACTGGTGGGCTGTTCAGGATGATTACCAATCAGTAACGTAGAGTCGCGTATTAGCGCCAGCTCAGAAAATACCTGTTGATTTTTATACCAAAGGATCATGCCTGGTGCCGATTGTGCGCCGCCATAGGTTTTACCTTCTTCGGTATAAGATTGATAAAGCACGTTCAATTTATCCGCATCAGGGTAGGGCAATTCTTTTACCAGTAGCAAATGGTTAAGGCTAAAAACACATATTAATGCGCCTAATGTAATTGCCAGTGTTGCAATAATTGTCGCACTAATACCAGGAACCTTAAGAAGGGCGGACTTCGCCAGTATTAATTCAAATTTTAGGCTATTGATAAAATGTTTCATCCTGCCTCCTTAAGATTGGCGTGCTCGGTAATATTGCCGTCTAGTAAGTGCAGTTTACGTTTAGCCATATCTGCATAACGAGCATCATGAGTAACCATACAAAGCGTAACGCCGCTATTATTGAGTTGTTCTAACATTGCCATAACAGTATCACCATTTTTCGAATCCAAGTTACCTGTGGGTTCATCAACCAATAATATATCAGGGCTACCCACTAGGGCGCGGGCTATTGCAATACGCTGCTGTTGACCACCTGATAGTTGATTAGGTTTGTGACCGGTACGATGCGACATTTCCACTTTTTCTAAGCTAGCCATCACCTGTTCTTTAATCGCTGCATCGCTGACCATAGGCTCCCGATAACGCAGTGGTAAGGCAATGTTTTCAAAAACACTTAATTCATCAATTAAGTTAAACGCTTGGAAAACAAAGCCAATATGCTTGTTACGTATCTCAGCTCTTTGATTGATGCTCAAGTTGCTAACATCCATATCATTAATAAAGTACTGACCGGTGGTAGGTGTGTCTAGTAAACCTAATATTGATAATAAACTAGACTTTCCACAACCCGAAGGGCCAGAGATAGACACGTAATCTTGCTGATAAATATCGAAATTAATATTTCGTAGCGCATGGGTTTCCATCTCTTGCGTGGCAAATACTTTGCTGATGCCCTGCATCTTGATAATACTTTTAGTTGTCATGTTGCTTCCTTTTAGGCTAACTATGTTATGTGCCGATTGTCTGGTATTAAATAATGTTGATTAATTTGTGATGGCAATAGTGGGTGAATCTTGCCAACGCGTCATATCTGATAAAATAAAGGTGTCAGCTAGCTGGGCACCATCAAGGACTTCTATAAACTCGCCACTTTCTTGCCCGTAGGTAATATTAACTAATTCAGCTTGGCTACTATTGGGGGCAATTCTGAAAAGTTTGGTTTGTACACCACGAGCAGCATTCACCGGTTTTTTTAGATAAAGTGCGTTACTGATTGAACCAATTGAGATCACACCGTCGACATTAAGCTCGGGCCTAGCATTGTTTGGCAATTCGCTGGTTAACGCTATTTCGACAGCGACACTACCTTGTTCTATAACAGGGCTTATGCGGCTAACAAACCCGTCGATTTTTCCTTCTCGAGTATCGATGATTGTTGGCTGATTAATTTTGATTTGTGCCATTTGTGCTTGAGAAATATTTATCATGGCGTAAAGCTCATTAACACTTCCCACAAGCGCAACTTGTTGACCAAGAGCAACACTTTGTCCAAGTTCAATGGGCAAATTTTGTAAAACGCCATTTAGGCCCGCTTTAACGGTGAGTTTTTCAAAACGTTCACTAATAACCGCTAACTGTTCCTGCTGTTGAGCTATTTTGTCTTGTTGGATATCTAGCTCTTTAATATGTACTTGGCGCAATTGATTAAGTCTTGAACCTTCTATGTCAATGCGACGCGATAATTGACGATGATCAAGCTGAGAACGTTTAAAAGTTAGCTCTGAAACTATGCCTTTAGCAACCAGTTTCTGCTCTGCTTCTACTTTTAACTGAGCAATTTCTAATTTCGACAATAATTCTTCCTGCGAAGCCTGTTGAGCAAGGATTTCTCTTTTCTGATTGAGTTCAAGCTGTAAATAGCTGTTTTTAAGGTTAGCCAATTCTCGGCTGGCATCTTTAACTTGTTGTTTAATTTCAGGGTTGGATAATCTGACAATAACACTATCTTTAGTGACTAAAGCGCCGGGTTTAAGCACAATTTCTTCAACAATCGCATTTGCTGGTGCACTTAATAAACGTTGCTCTTTGGATTTCAATTTTCCATAGCCTTCTACTTGCAAGGCTAATTCACCTTGTTGTATCTGACTTGTCCATATTTGGTCACGGGCCACTTTTTGACTGCCAGCGGGCTGGTTAAATCCCCATACACTTATGCATACGATTAATACTAAGGCTAAAGCGAAAATAATAGGGCGTCGCTTCGTTTGATTTGTGCCCGCTGGTTTTATAATGTCCATGCTGTACTCCTAATTGCTTGTAAGGATAGGAGCAAAACCAATGCCAAACAGTAAGTTGTTGTAAAATAAGCTTATTATTTTATTGCAACTAAAGCCATTCCCGAAATCACAACTGAATTTTGTGATTTCGAAACCGCCAAGTTATCGCGATGACTATCAATTGTTGATTTTGTAAATCGATAACTATAATTGCTTGTCTATATTCACTCATGTTAAATTAGCCACCTCTAAGTTGTATATACAATTAAAGGAACGCAAATGTCGAATACTTATGAATTGATTAAAGGTCGAGTGCCGCTACTGATCAGTATGCCGCATAACGGTGAAGCAATACCTGAAGATATTGCCGTAACCATGACCGAAAAAGCACAAGGCGTTCCTGATACCGATTGGCATAAGGATAAGTTATATGATTTTGCGCGCGAACTTGGCGCCTATATATTAATGCCAAAATATAGCCGTTACGTGATTGATTTAAATCGTGATCCTGATGGTGTCGACTTGTACCCAGGTGCAAATAGTACTGAGTTATGTCCCACGACCGCATTTGATTTATCGCCTTTATATAAAGATGACCAACAGCCATCTGAGCATGAAATAATGCGCAGAATTACTGAATATTGGCAGCCATATCACCAGGCAATACGAACAACATTAGATGATATGCACGGGCAGCATGGTTGCGCGGTATTATTGGAAGCTCATTCGATTTTGTCTCATGTACCGCGCTTTTTTGACGGGCAATTACCTGATTTTAATTTTGGTACTGCTAACGGGTCGAGTTGCGCAACTGAGCTGATAACGGCGATTGAACAATTAGATTTTTCGCCATATTCCATGGTGACTAATGGGCGATTTAAAGGCGGTTTTATCACCCGCGCCTACGGACAACCGGAAAAAAATATTCATGCAGTACAACTAGAGCTTTCACAACGCACGTATATGAATGAACCAAGCGATGAATATAACGAAAAATTGGCAGCACAAGTAAAACCGAAACTACAATCATTGGTGAATTGTTTAATTAATTTTGCACAAGGCTAACCCCTAGTCTGTTGTTCTGAGAAGACGAGAAAGAGAAAAATGAAAATTTACGCAGATAAAATATTGTTGAGTGATGGCTGGGCGAGTGAGCAAACACTTACAATTGAAAATGGTGTTATTACCGATATTCAATCTGGCCAAGTCGACGGAGCACAGGTGGCAAAAGGGGCTGTTATTCCGGGTATGGTTAACTGTCACTCTCATGCTTTTCAACGGGCATTTGCTGGATTTAGCGAACAGGGGAGTGAGGGACAAGACAGTTTTTGGACCTGGCGTAGTGTCATGTATAAATTTTTAGCACAATTAACTGCCGAGAACGCGGAAACTATCGCCACGCAGTTATATATTGAAATGCTGAAAATGGGTTATACCCGTGTTGCTGAATTTCATTATTTACATCATAACATTGACGGTAATCCTTACCCTAAATTATCGACCATGGCCGAATCAATATTTAAAGCGTCACAAGGGGCGGGCATAGGCTTAACGCTTTTACCGGTATTGTACCAATACAGTGGCTTTGGTCGTTTACCAGCCAATGACGGGCAAAAACGCTTTATTAACTCGACCAGTCAGTTTAATCAGTTAGTCAGTGATTGTTTTGCCTTAAGCAAAGCGTATCAAAACACCAATGTGGGTATAGCTCCACATTCGTTGAGAGCGGTTGATAAGGAAGGACTGTTAGAGACTGTTGCACATGTGCGTAGCCTTGATGCCAACGCCCCTATTCATATTCATATTGCTGAGCAACAAAAGGAAGTAGAAGATAGTATTGCGCATTATGGTAAGCGCCCAGTGCAGTGGCTGCTTGATAATGTTGCTTTAGATAAATACTGGTGTTTAATTCACGCCACTCATATTAATGAATCTGAGCGTCGAGGGATCATTAATAACAAGGCTATCGCAGGGATTTGCCCGACCACGGAAGCAAATTTAGGTGATGGTATTTTTCCAACCACAGAGTTTTTATCAGAAAACGGCACGTTTGCTATTGGCTCTGATAGCCATATTTCAGTCAATCCCATTGAGGAATTAAGATGGCTGGAATACGCGCAACGCTTGATAAAACGCCAACGCGCTATTTTAGCATATGAGCATCAAGCCTCCGTAGGCCAAAATTTGTGGCAATTAGCAGCCCTTGGTGGCGCGCAAAGTACCAATACTAATACCGGTGAACTTGCGATTGGTAAACAGGCAGATTTACTGGTATTAGATCAAGACAATACTCGATTATTTGCTCAAGATGAGTCGCATTTGCTGGATAGTATGATCTTTGCCAGTCAACAAAGTCCGGTGCGAGATGTCATGGTTAATGGTGTCTGGGTGATACAAAATCGTCAGCACACGCTTGAAAACGAAACCGCCGATGCGTTTGCAAAGTTGCTTAAACAGCTATCAGAATAGCGACCCCTCTCTAAAGGACCGCAATGATTTTGTAGCTCAGCAAGTTTTAGGCTGAGCTACATTTCTACCAATACCTATAATAGTGACTGATAGTTATCGATGGTTTTACAGACTTTGGCTAAATTGGTTGAATGGAACTTAGGATTGCTCTTTTTACCCTGACAGTACTCAGCATAAAAAGCTTTTACAGAACGTCGCGTGAGGGTAATTTCTTTCAAATAAATAATTTCATCACTGTTAAAAGTGTCGAACTGAGATTCAAGGTCGGTATAAATTTTATCTGCTTTAAGACGCACTTTTGTGTCAGTTGCATCCGAAAACTGCGTTAATAGCGTGTTTTTTAGTTCTTCAAATTTTTTATCAACCTCAGGTTGAGGATAAAAATGAAGAAATAAGGCAATTGCTACGATTAAGATCAATAATTTTTTCATGGGATGCCGTATAATGTCCAAGTGCGTATAGGATAATCAATAATACGGTTACAATATATTATCTTATTCAAAGAAAAAAGAATTAAAAGTACTAGGTCGTGTTGAACGTCCCTAGGTGACTTAGTTATATTTCAGCGAAACTTCGTTAACAAGGATTAATTGTGAGCGCAGAACAAGAGAATAATAAGCAAGCAGCGGTAAAAATTCCTGTCAAAAACATCAAAATTCATCAACCCAAAAATCACGGCGTTGAGCAATACAAGCCCAGAGATCAAATTTACGTTCGTAAAGTGACCGGTTTTTTCCAACGATTACGTCGTAAAATGAACTTTGTGTTTTTAGCTTTCTTTGCTCTGCTACCTTGGCTGCAATTTAATGGTCATCAAGCGATATTGTTTGATATTTCAGAGCAGCGTTTTAATATTTTTGGTTTAACACTCTGGCCACAAGATCTCACTTTATTAGCGTGGATATTTATACTCGGCGCTTTTTTATTATTTTTTGTCACGACCTTTTTAGGCCGTGTTTGGTGCGGGTATTTATGCCCGCAAACGGTTTGGACCTTTATCTTCATCTGGTTTGAAGAACGCATAGAAGGTACCGCCAATCAGCGTAAAAAATTGGATAGCCAAGCATTAGATTTCAATAAATTTTGGCGTAAAGCGTTAAAACATTTTTGCTGGATGTTCTTTTCCGTGCTCACCGCGTTAACCTTTGTTGGTTATTTTATGCCAATGCAAGAGATTTTTGTCGACTTCTTTACCTTTAATACCTCCTTCGCAGCGGCCGCTACCGTATGGTTTTTTGCCTTTTGTACCTATGGGAATGCGGGCTGGATGCGTGAAATTATGTGCTTGCACATGTGTCCTTATGCGCGCTTTCAATCAGCAATGTTCGATAAAGATACGCTAACCGTTTCATACGATACCAATAGAGGCGAAACTCGCGGAGGCCGCTCACGAAAACAAGATCCTAAGGCATTAGGGCTGGGTGATTGCATCGACTGCAATCTATGTGTACAGGTATGTCCGACAGGGATAGATATTCGTAACGGCTTACAATATGAATGTATTAATTGCGCGGCATGTGTTGATGCCTGCGATGGCGTTATGGATAACATGAAGTATGAAAGAGGCCTGATTCGCTACACCACAGAACATGAATTACAAGGTAAGAAAGTCCATTTTATTCGCTCAAAGTTAATTGGTTATGCCATGGTCTTGATTGTTATGAGCGGCTTGCTGGTTATGGAGATTGTCAATCGCGTGCCGGTATCATTGGATATCATTCGTGATCGCACAGAACTGGCGAAAGAAAATTTTGATGGTAATACTGAAAATGTCTATACCTTGAAAATTTTAAATAAATCACAAACTGACAATACTTATCGACTTGCTGTTAAGGGCATTGAAAACGCTAAGTGGATTGGCGATCAGGAAGTAACGGTTAAAGCGGCCAGTGTGTATACTTTGCCAATAAGTATTGCCGTTGATCCCTATTATCTAAAAGACTACATGACCGACATTTCGTTTGTAATTCAGCAGGTTTCCGGTGATAGTGATGTTCAACTTGAACAACCCAGCCGGTTTTTTAAAAAACGCTAATGTCAGCATTTGATTTTACTTCGCTATCACCAGATCTCATTTTAGATGGTTTGGAAAGTGCAGGTTTCACGATTGATAGTGGCTTATTGCCATTGAACAGTTATGAAAACCGCGTTTACCAATTTCATGATGATGATCTCAACAAATATGTCACTAAGTTTTATCGACCACAACGATGGTCGGAGGCCGAAATTCGCGAAGAACATTGCTTTGCACTAGAGCTGGCTGAGCGAGAGTTACCGCTTGTAGCGCCACTTGAGGTTAATGGTGAGTCGCTATTTAATTATAAAGGCTATTTTTTCGCGGTTTACCCGTGCAAAGGTGGTCGAATATTTGAAGTCGACAATTTAGATCAATTGGAATGGATGGGTCGCTTTATTGGGCGCATTCATGCGGTGGCAGCACAAAAGAAATTCACTCATCGACTGACATTTAGTCGCGAAGAAATGTTATATCAGGCACGTGAAATTATAGCCGCGTCAAATTTCGTTCCGACGTCTTTGGTGACACCATTTTTCACCATACTCGATCAGGTGATCAAGGTCGCTGCTGAGCAGTATCAACCAAAAAATATTATTCGTCTTCATGGTGATTGCCACGCGGGGAATATTTTATGGACTGATGACGGTCCGCATTTTGTCGATTTAGATGATTGCCGGATGGGGCCTGCGGTTCAAGATCTTTGGATGATGTTGTCAGGCGACCGCCAACAACAATTGTTACAATTAGATACTATGTTAATGGGCTATGAAGAGTTTTTTACATTTGAATCTAACCAGCTGATGTTGATAGAATCACTTAGGACTATGCGTGTCGTTAATTATATGGCTTGGTTGTGTCATCGTTGGCAAGATCCTGCGTTTCCTCGTAACTTTCCATGGTTTAATACTGAAAAGTATTGGGAACAACAAATTTTGATGTTAAAAGAACAAATGTCAGCATTACAGCAGCCGCCTCTAAGTTTATTACCGGCCTAAAATAGAAATAAGCCATACATAGGATAAAAATTTACATGAAAAAATTAGCTAGTTTACTTGTTATATTGTTGATGCCACTAATGGCTTGCTCTGCCGATTATACTGAAGGTAAGCAGTACACTAAGGTCAGTGAAGATATTACTGCCAAACCAGAAGTGAGAGAGTATTTTTCATTTTACTGCCCGCACTGTTTGCGTTTTCAACCATTTATGGAGTCAGTTGAAAAACAATTACCTGAAGGTGTTACTTTTGAGCAAAATCATGTCGACTTTTTGCGTGCTGCCAGCCCACAAATTCAGCAACTGCTAAGCAAAGGTGTGGTCGTTGCGGAACAGTTAGGCATGAAAGCTAAATTGACTGACGCGGTGTTTAATTATCTTCAGGTACAAAGAGCGGTCATTACTTCAGAAAAAGATTTACGCAATATCTTTGTTTTAAACGGCGCAGATGGTGATAAATTTGATAAATTAATGACAAGCTTCAGTGTTAACAGTAAAGCGAAGTTAATGAAGAAAAACCAAGATTATTTTTCTAAGAAAGGCGCATTAACTGGGGTGCCTACCGTGATTGTTAATGGTAAATACCGAATTAACAATGCTGAACTTGATAAAGACAACTTTGAACAAGACTATAAAAAATTGATTAGTTATTTACTGACACTAAAATAAATTTTCTGTTTTGCTGATAAAAAAGGGACTGAGGTCCCTTTTTTATTGTTTGAATGATGTTTCTTAGAAAACTGAATTCGGGAAAAGTTAAACTTGTTCAGGCCGTTACTTTACCGGAACCCTCTTTAAATTTTCGACTATGCGCTTTATTGGTTGGAAATATCGGATGATTTGACCCTAATAACCCTTTTGGGGGTTTCATTGGGGTTGACTAATTTGGCAATATGCCAACACCAGTCAATAACGCCTTCTATGCTTTCTTGATACCCTTGTCTGGTTAAACGATTATTACCTTTGCGCAAATACATGCAGATACGGTTTGGTCGTTGCTTTTTGTCAGTGAGCACTATATCTATTTGACGAATTTTATTGTCGACCATTTTATTAACATGCTCTTGTTTAAAAATAGCTCTTACTTGCTCCTCTAGCTCTGCACTAAAACCATGGCCTGGCGTTTCATTAATAACATTTATCACCTTGTCGTTAAGATATATTTCACTACTAATAATATCGCTCAGTGCAATGACTTTATCTTTGACATTTTGGTGACGACGAAACAGAGAAATGGTCTGTTGTTTATGATCAACAGCAAAGCGAACATAGTTTTTATGTAAAAATGTTCTGCTGCGTCTCATCGACGAAAAATAAAACTTAACCGAAATGAATGTGATTAATATCAAAAAAATCAATGGCACTGCTATTTTAAGATAATGGCGAGTACTTTGCGAGACGACATCACCACTCGTTTGCTCTGTCGATACCGTATCAATTTGATTTGAGGTTAAACTAAACAACACATTATTAGATTCATCGAACAATAATATTTCAGAGTCATTCTTTTCATAGAGGCTAATATCATCACTTTGGTGGATCAACGAAGATTCAATCAAGCCTTCAGGGTTCGGAAGCGCCAACACTCCTTTTTTATTGTTTAGGATAAATGAATTTAAGTGCCAACCTTGAGGTGAATGCGATAAGAATACGCCTTTTTCGCGGGTGTTTTTTAAATGTCTTCCGTGATAAATCATCGCCGTCGGTAGATTGCTATTATTTATGTCTTTCCATACAACATCGGTTGGTGGTGTTGTCCGCCAGTCATCGCCCGCTTGTGCTTTCGCTATTATGGCGTGTTGATTATAAATATGGCTGACTAACATGGTCCCATTGCTATTTTTTGGCCACATCAGGCCAGTAATATTTTGTCCGCCTAGCAGATATATTTCTTTATTAATGCTTGGGTCTTTTATGTAAGGATTGTCTTTGGGAGTGGTAAAGTTTCTCAGGCCAAATTTTCTCGGGTTTATGCGTAATAACGTGCCTGAATAGAGAGGGTGATCTGTAAGGGTCGGTTCATTTTTAAGGGCAATGTAGAGAAAGCCAAATTTGTCGTCCCAGCTTCTTATGAACGGTTCAAAGGCGAGTTGACTGATGGCATTATCTTTATTAGCTACTGCTATCCTCAATATTTCTCTTTGGCCTTGGGGTTCTACACGGGTTTTGGTTTTATTGAGTTGCCACTCGGTAACTACTGCGTCGTATTTTAATTCAGTATCAATCCCGCTAGCTCGGATTCTATCGATTCGCTTTTGTTCATTTTTAAGTTCGACATGGGCAGTATATAATTTGCCAAAACCGGGTTGTTCAAGTAATGAAAAACTCGGATGCAAGACCATAGCAGTGAGTATCAAGTCATTTTTTTGCTTTAATAACAGGCCTAAATCTAATACTGACTTAGGCTGAATTACACCGTCTGAGACGAGGAATATTTGTCCTGTAGATTCTGCAAGGTAAAATCGTTGTGCATCACTTGGGTGTGCTTGTAATGATACCCAATTTGTATCAGCTCCTTGAGGGGGATGTAATTCTGCGACTTTTTGTAATTCAAATTCGTTAGCGTGAACGAAGCTAGATAAAGCAAGTATAGTTATTGCCGCACTTAACAAAGCACTTCTAATGACTGAATAACAGATTGTAAGTTGGTTTATGCTAATCATATATATTTGTGTTTATTAACAATGGGCGCAAGCGATATAACGATTATGTTATTGATTTTTTAATAAAACAACCTGTCGTGCTTCAATAAATTGCGACTTTTGTGCGTTTTTTAAATAGTTTAGCTTACCTTCGACCACCAATGCATCACCAATTTTGGCATATTCATGGATATAATGTGCCTGTTTCCCCCATACATGGACCTTGCGTTGTAATGAAAAATCATGCATCGCTTGTTTTATAGGGGAATGAACTTGGTGATTTATTTCGATGGTAATTTCGGCCAATTCTTTATTATGTTCGGTTTGCACAAGTTGCACGTTTTCGCAAATTATGCCACTACACTGAATTTGGTTTAATGACTGAGCGTAGCCTTTAGCAAATGTCTGCGCGAAAGTGGCATGAATGATTTCTCTCGCGGATTTTTTGCTATTGAGCAGGTAGCCATGTATTAGAATAACATCGCCTTTTTGTGCATGTACCAAGGCTGCATCAACAATATCCCCGATGACTTTAACAGTATGATAACTGGTCCATTCTTTATACTTTTGAGTGCCTTTATCTAACCATCGACTATGGGTTGCTACGACGATTTCAGCAATCGCTACTACTGGGTTTGCTTGATAACGTATGATCGGCTTGTCAACGAGGTTACCTAATAAGGTTAACGAGCAAAGGTGTGTATTCATCTTGTTGTGCATAAAGGAAGAGTTACCCAGTAAAAAATGTCTTGATCGAACTAATGATACGCTAGTCGACGCTTAAATAGGTATCGTGATGTGTTTATTGTATACCTAAGCAATATGAAAATATAGCAGTGGGCAAGTCGAAAGAAAGTCAGAACTAAGACGTCGATTGCAGATGAAGTCTATTCCCTAATCGAAATTCATAACACTGGGAGTGCCGCTTTATCAACATAATAACCTATTGAATTTAGGCGATTGTCATTGGTGCTATTTATTGAGTGCCACTATAATTGAGTACAGTTATGGTTTTTTGGATGTATTATGGTCAAAAATGACGAGCAGCAAATTATTACGCAGGCCGATTTAGACTGTCTACTTCATATTAACGAGTTTATTGAGCAACGTGACAATGATTCGCTAGTCAGTGAACTTAAGCATGCCATTTTAGATTCGGGCAAGTTACAGTTAGCGCAATGGCAAGCGTTGAGAGAGCACTTGCGAGAAATTGAAGATCTTATTCCTCATATTGACCTGATCATAAAATTGAAAAAAGAATGAATGGTTGCGGTTTTAATTGGTAATACTGCGGATAAAATTATTATCTGGGGCTTTATGCATCCAATACGCTCCAAACTCGTACCATTTTTAGGTAGTATAAAGATTGGCTACTACCGCCACGCAATTATCTAAAGGAAATCCAGTGTTTTTCAGAGTCTTTATCAGTTGTCTTTTTTTTTCTTCTTCTTGTTTAGCCTATGAATTTATTGTTGAAGACGTCAATGATTTTGGACAAATCACTGATTTTCAAGCAAGTGAATTATGTCTAGTTGCTCAAGATACGACTCGATATATTAATACTCAGCCACAAGATGCTTTTGCCGTGCACGCTGGTAAGGTTTTTGAGCCGTCTGTCACGCTCACTCGCGTGCAGAAAACTTTGGCGTTTATCTGTGAAACATATCGAGAAGATATGCGTCATCACCGCGAAAGTCGCTTGAATGACCCGCAATTTTTAGCTAAACATTTTGATTTTCTGAGATGGTTACCTGATAAAGAAAGGGCGGATGCCATTGCCAAAACGAGCACCAATGACATCAAGCGTCGGCTGTTGGAAAACATTCCCAATGAGCAAATATTTTTAACGAAATACTATACTAAGTTACTATCGGGCAGCGCAGTTCAAACCGAGAAATTTTCACAAGCGTTATACGCTTTGCCTGATGACGAACGACACATGACCGCGCAAGAAGCCGATAAAAATAAAGATAAGTTAACCCGTTTTCGTTATACGCGTCAGCAAGTCATTAGCGGTGTTCTGCTGAAAAATAAGTTAGCGAAACCGCTGATTTGGTTAACGGAAGAGGCGTTACATGACGTGTTACTACAAGGTACTGGTGTGCTTAATATCGGCGGTGAAATCAGGTATTTCAATGTACACCGAAATAACGGTATTGCTTATAACTACAGTATTGGTAAAAACGAACAATCAAGATACTGGTATTTTGCCCAAGTGCCTAGCATCATGGGCTACGGTCAGAAAATAGAAGATAAAATTGCCATAAAGCCACAAGTGACTTTTGCCGGTAACGTAGCTGAACTTGGGCTAGGTAAGCTGATTATGGTGAATTATCAGCGTAATGATCAGACCATCAGTCGACTTGGTATTTTGGCCGATCAGGGTGGCGCTTTTGATGGTAATTTATTTCAATTGGATATGTTAGTTGATAGTTACCGTGGTTGGTCTGATTTTCATCAAGCAAACAAACAATTACCTGATTATGCAAAAGCATGGATCATGCTGATAAAAGAATGATTTTGTTTTTTTATAGTTGATGGCGTGACATAGCTTGAAATCAGCTGTTGGCAACTAATAACGGGGTGTCATCAGTTTTTTCGCTTGCTACTGTATCATGCTCTGGTGATACTATTGTATCGACATTATCAGACAGATTATTAGGTTTATACCCTAATGGCGCATCCATTAGCAGTTGGCGAATTTTGGTAACGTCTTCTGCCTCCATGGCATCAGTGAGGCGGTGTAAAATTTTTGATATTTCAAGCCAACTGCACGAATGTTCATTGGCGGTTAAAATACGCTGATGCTTGGTTGGCTTTGCTGTCGCATCAATTAATAGTTCTTCGTATAGTTTTTCACCCGGTCGTAGGCCACTATATTCAATAGCAATGTCACCGTGAGGATTCTCTTCATCTTTAATCGTTAGGCCCATCATGTGGGTCATTTTGTAGGCAAGATCGACAATTTTTACTGGTTTACCCATGTCTAAAACAAATACGTCACCGCCAGTGCCCATGGCCCCTGCTTGAATGACTAATTGAGCCGCCTCAGGTATGGTCATAAAGTAACGAATGATGTCGGGATGAGTCACGGTAATAGGGCCACCACGTTTAATTTGCTTTTTAAACAGTGGTACTACTGAGCCTGAAGATCCTAAGACATTACCAAAGCGCACCATGACAAAACGAGTGTTTTGTCCTTTTTGCGCAAGTCCTTGTAAAATTAACTCTGCCAACCGTTTGGTCGCGCCCATAACATTAGTTGGACGCACGGCCTTATCGGTTGAAATTAAAACAAAGGTTTCTACATCACAAGACATCGCCGCCTGAGCGATTTCGTAGGTGCCGAGAACATTATTAGTGATGCCAGCAACGACATTGTTTTCAACCATCGGCACGTGCTTGTATGCGGCAGCATGATATATGGTATTGACATTATGTTGGCGAAATATTCGCGTCATTAACATGCCGTCTTGGACATTGCCGATTAATGGGATGAGTTCAATGGGACTGCCTTGCTCAATAAGCTCCTCACTGATCTCTTGATTGATCTCATAAAGAAAAGCTTCACTAACATCGAGCAAAACCAATTTTTTCGGGTGTTGTTGTATGATTTGACGGCACAGTTCTTTACCAATTGAACCGCCCGCGCCTGAGACCAGTACTGATTTATTTTTGATATCTGCGGTTAATAACTCAGCAATAGGCAATACCGGCACACGTCCTAGTAACTCATCCACTGACACTTCGCGCAATTCATCGATGGCTCTTTTACCTGAAATTATGTCAGACATGCAGGGGATGGTGAGCATTTCTAAGGCATGACTTTCAAGTGATAAAACGATCTCTTTCATTCTGCTGGGATCGACCTTAGAAATAGCGACCAATATTTTAAATTGTCCGTGCTTTTTAATTAACTGTTGGATATTTTGCTGTGGATAAACTTTTAATCCTAAAACAGTACGGCCATGATAACGAGTTTTTTCATCAATAAAGGCTAACGGCTGATATTTTTTTCCTGCCAACAAGGTATGCGCTAGTTGTCTACCGGTACTGGTAGCACCATAAATAATTACGCCTTCACGTTCGTCAAACCAATGCTTTACTAAGATCAGGCCTATGATTGCACGAGCTCCAGCAATGCTGGCGCCAGATAACACTAAAAATACAATCGGAACAGAACGAGGTACAAAAGCCTCTAAGACAATGCCACTGGTGTAAAAAGTTATACACGAAATAACTAAAAGAGTGATGATTTTAAGCGAAGATTTTGCGTTGAAGTAACGGACTACTGAGCGATATACACCAAAGAAATAAAAAAGAGCAATAGTCGCAGTCGACGTGGTCAGCAATACTAAAAATTCAGCTTGGGATAAAGCGACGCTATCAGCGCCTAATCGAAGAAAGTATGATAAGAAAAATGCGGTGCTTAGCGCGACTACATCATAACAAATAGCAATCAATAACTTCAAATAACTCGGAATAAGATCTATTCGTCTAACCATCAAATACAAGCCTTATCTTATGTATTTTAGTGATAACTCCGTGTAAGGCTATATCCAGCGGCTATATTCTTGCAATTTTTTGTTACATTGTCATTAACTATGTTTACTAAAGATTAACATTTTTATCGATTTCGGCGAAAACGTGTTCAATCACTGCGCGCGTTTTCGTCATTTCTGCATCAGTTAAGGTTGGATGTACTAAAAACATCAAGCTAGATTCGCCTAGTTTTTGGGCGTTAACCAGCGGCCTAATTGGTCTGAAAGGGGTGTTATCAAAGGCTTTTTCTCGGTAAACTTCCGAGCAACTCCCTGGATAGCAGGGAACGCCTTGAGCGGTAATAGCGGCAATAATGCCATCCCTTGACCAGTTGCTGGGTAATAGTTCTATTTTAAGGTTGATGTACAGCTTATAGTTTGCGTGTTTAACATGTTTGGGTAATTCAGGCACGCTTAGCCAGCTATAATTGCGACAAACGGCCACTATTCTTGCGGCATTTTCTTGTCTTTTTGCGGTCCACTCAGTCATTCTTTTTAGCTGAATTCTGCCAATCGCAGCTTGCATTTCAGTGAGTCGCCAGTTGCTACCAAAAGATTCATGTAACCACCGATAGCCAGGTGGATGTTGTGTTTCATAGACCGCAGCATATGATTTTCCGTGATCTTTATAGGCCCATGCCTGACGCCAAAGTGTTTCGTCATTGGTTGTCAGCATGCCACCTTCACCGCCGGTGGTCATTATTTTGTCCTGACAAAAAGACCATGCACCAATATGGCCAATACTGCCAACCGAACGTCCTTTATATTTTGCGCCGTGTGCTTGCGCACAGTCTTCGATGACCAACAAATTATGTTGCTTTGCCAGCGTCATAATGTCATCCATTTCGCAAGGCCAACCAGCGAGGTGTACGCAAACAATGGCTTTGGTTTTTGGGGTAAGCACCGCATTTATGGTATCTGCACTAATGTTCTGACTGTCTAACTCAACATCGGCAAAAACAGGGATCGCTCCGGCATTAATGATGCTGCTAATCGAGGCAATAAAGGTGCGCGAGGTGACAATTACTTCATCGCCTTTACTGATATTTAGCACTTGAAACGCTAAGTCTAATGCGAGTGTGCCATTGGCTACGGCAACCGCATATTTGCAATCAGAAAATTGCGCAAACTCTTGTTCGAACTGACGTCCTTGTTCACCGGTCCAGTAATTGACTTGATTGGATCGTAAAACGCCACTTACGGCATCTATTTCTTCTTCAGTAAAGCTGGGCCACGGTGAAAATGGGGTGTTGAGCACGTTTAGTTCCTAGTGATTTAGTCAATGGATTTTATAGGTTTGGCGGGGTTACCCACATAAAGTGAATGAGCAAGAGTATTGTCAATAATTACCGCACCAGCGCCAGTTTGAGTATTTTTTGCCAAAGTAAGGTTGTTACTCACACAACTGCCCACGCCTATCCAGCAAAGTTGATGAATGACTACCGTTCCAGCAATATTAACGCCAGGTGATATATGGACGGCATCGTCTAGTTGGCAATCATGATCTACGCTTGCGGCGGTATTAACGATACAGGCATTTTTTATCGTTACATTCGGGTTGATGACAGCGTTGGCAAATACGACATTTCCTTGACCCAAAGCACTAAAAGAACTGATGACGGCGCTCGGATGGATAATATTGGGCAATGTAGCTTGTGCTTGATGTAATTGTTCAAACCAATGCAAGCGTGTGCGATTATCGCCAATACCAATGACAAATTCACTGTAATCGAGGTAATTTTGCCAATTGCCGGTTTTATCAATAATAGGAAAAGTGAGATTATCTGCTCGTTCAGGATAACTATCATCTAAAAATGCAATGCTTGAATATTGCCCCATCGCGTGCGCGCAGTCAGCAATGACACGACCATGCCCACCTGCGCCAATAATAATGAGTCTAGTCATCGCTATTTCCTGTAAATTTGCCCATAGTTGCTTCGCCTTGTGCGCTGATATCTGCTCTGTCTATTACTCTCTTAATGGTCATGAAAAGAATTTTAATATCTAGCCACAACGATTGGTGATCGACATACCAGACGTCTAAGGAAAACTTTTCTTGCCAAGTGATGGCGTTACGACCGTTTACTTGTGCCCAACCAGTAATACCCGGTTTAACTTCATGTCGACGAGCTTGTTGTTGCGAGTACAAAGGTAAATATTCAACCAGTAAAGGGCGAGGGCCGACCAAGCTCATATTGCCGATCAGGACATTCCATAGCTCAGGTAACTCGTCTAAGCTGGTTGCGCGCAGCAAGCGACCAAACTTCGTCAGGCGAATATTGTCTGGGTATAATTGACCTTGCGGGTCTTTTGCATTCGTCATCGAACGAAATTTTATCATCGAAAATACTTTTCCATGCAACCCTGGTCGTGGCTGTGTGAAAAAAACAGGCGAGCCTATTTTTATTTTTACTAATATGATCAGTACTATAAATACTGGAAATAGCAAAACTAGCAAGGTGCTGGAAACTAAGATGTCAAATATTCGTTTGCCCATGGCTTCAATGTTGCTCATTAGTTAGAAACATGATTTAGATACATCGTGTAACTGCATTATTGTGGTAAAAACTCCTGATAAAAACCAAGAAAGGCGGTCACTAATAGTTGCTCGTCAAACTGTTGCTCTACCCGTATTCTTGCTTTGACTCTCATCTCATTAAGCGTTTTCTCATCGTTTAAGCAAGCTGTCATGCAATTAAGTATTGCTTCGGGATTTTTTACCTGATGTAGCATACCAGAATACCCCGGCTCTACGGCATCTGATAGCCCATAAATATTTGCGGCAATGGCGGGTAAGTTGCAAGCGGCCGCCTCAATAATAACATTGCCAAATCCTTCTCTATGGCTTGGTAAGCACAAAACGTCAGCAAAAGAATAGTAATCATTAACGTTGTTTTTAAAACCAAGGTAATGAATATTGTCTTGCGAGGACAATAGTGGTGCGAGTTGCTCTTCATCGTTACCGATAATAACAAGCTTGACTGTTTTTTCAGTGACTAGCTGTTTAAATGCTTGTACCAGTTCGGGTATGCCTTTATCTGCTTTTAAACGGCCGACAAAAAGAAAGACAAAGTCTTCTTTGGCAATATGATGCAATTGGCGCAATGATTGTCGGGTTTTCTCAGAAAAACGGAATTTTTCGAGGTTTATTCCTGAAATGGAGCCTTGGGCCAATACACGACTATTGTTATGAGTTAACAATTTTTCCTTGATCAAAAAGTCTTGCTGAGAAGGGCTGTCCACTAAACAAAAACTGGCGAAATTGGCGGTGATTTTATCAAGGGTTTTTAGCAGGTATCGAGCGAGCCCTGTTTTTGTTACCCATACCTGCCCAGTAAAAGTATGAAAACGCAGCGGTACTCGTGCCGCAAACGCGCCTAATTGACTTAATAAGCCAGCTTTAGGGGTAACGGAATGGACGACGTCAAACTGTTCACGACGAAAGAATTGAAATAATGCTAATAAACTTCTTATATCTTGGGCTATGTTTGGGTTTCTTGCTATGGCGATGTTATGCAAGGTTATTTGTTGATTTAGCCCTGATATGGTGGCGTCGTCTTTAAGTGATGTTGCTACATGCACATCGTGAATTTTCGCGATCTCATTAATGTATGTCGATAAAAAAGCGGTTATTGTCTCGGGGGCCGCAGTGACAAAAACGATTTTTTTCATGGTATTATTCTTAGGTTGTCGAGCTCTTGTTGCAATGCTTGTATCCTGCTTTTATTTTGCGACGTATTTTTATTTCTAAGTGCTAATAATTTGCTGGATGACTTTAGCAGATTCAAGCTATAAACAATAACGATTTTGGCAAGGGTTAGGCTGATAAATTTGCATTTATCAGTAAATGACAGCAAATCAAAATAACGGTTAAAAACCAACGTAAATTGATTGATATATGCATTAATAGCTTTGGCTGTAGTGACACTGCTTTCTTCGCGATAAAAATACATCGGGCTGGGTAAATAACCGACTTTTAAGTCGTGTTTGATCGCGGCATCAATCCAGAGTTGATAATCTTCCATTAACTTGGCGTCTTCATTATAGCGGTTGTTCAGATACCAAGATTTTCTCGCCATAATAGTGGCATGGGCAATATCGGCTTCGCCCATAATGACCTCAGCTGGATTAAAGTCACAATGGGTTTGATGTCGTGTTTGTCGGTAGCCGATCACTTGATTATCGTTAGTAATAGTGCAAATGCCGGTGGAGACAATGTCTATGTTTGGTTGTTTATCTAAAAATTCGACTTGCTGTTGAAGCTTGTTGATACTGATCAGATCGTCTGCGTCCATTCGCGCCAGATACTCGCCTTGAGCAAGCGTAATTAATTGGTTTAGTCTTGCGGGCAGCCCTAAATTTTTACCATCACTGATTACTTTTATACGCGGGTCGGCAAAAGATTGCGCTATAGCTAAAGAGTGATCGGTAGAGCCATCATCCAATAAAATCAATTCAAAATCAGTAAAGCTTTGTGCCAATACTGAACAGATAGCGTCACGTAAATAGTCCCCAGGATTATAAAAGGGTATGCCAACACTAACTTTCATTGAAAATCTCTATATCTGCATTAAACCGGTATGGGGTTAAGTTACTAAAAGTCGAGGTAGTCAAATAAAAGTAAGCTGTCATTAAAATTACCGCAACAAAGGTGATGATATAGCGAGTGTTGCGATCTCGAAAGCTAAGAATGGTCATCGGCAATAAAAATGTACTCATTTGAACAAAGTAAATACTCATTCTTAAAAAACCTGACGGATCAACTCCTAGTACCATCGCTAACACACTAATCAATGCCCCTAAAAAATATAAAATGAGTAGGCTATCAAACGTCCGCGTGGCTAAGATCTGCTTATTAACGTTTCTACAAATGATAAACCAAACAAACAATAAAATGTTAAATGAAGATACTACTAAGCCACCTCGTTGATCTTGTTTGTTGCCATAGGAGGAATACCTTGGATCAATATCGGCAGCAATATTGATAAATGACTCGAAAAACACCAATAAAATAATAAACAACAACATGATTGCCGCTACTTTTCTTGGCTTGATGTCGCCGATAAAGAGAAAGTAGAGGGGCAGGCACAGGATCATCGATTTATGAAATAAAAAACCTAGCAAAATTGACAGCAAATAATATAAAAACTGTTTTCTTAAAATAAAGATCACTGAAATGGAAAAAATAGCGATGGCAATAGCCTGTCTAGTGCCGTTTAGTTGAAAATAATATGGCCCGATAAATAATAAGGTGAAGAGTGATAAGGTTTTTAAATTAAAGGCTTTGATACTATAAAAGTAACAGCCACTAATAATCGCAGCGCTGAGTAAAAAAACAATATAGTGGTTGTCAGCAACGAAGTGCCCTAAGTAATTGAGCAACCAAAAACCTATTTCCCCTTGTTCTTCAGCAACCGAAATGACATCGTTAAATGTTTGTATTTTATTGAAATAATGAACGTAACTTGCGGTATCGGTACCAACCTTTATGTGCTTAAAACCAGCAATGATGATTAATGGTAAGGCCGACAAGGCTAAGATTGCTTTTAACGCTTTGGTATTAAATTTAAAGTGGTAGCCAATATAGAGAAAGGTTATCGATAAGATATTGGCAATAAAGTAAGGCAGCACGCTAAATTTTCATGGTTTTTATAGTTAGTGCTCTACTGTATGTGTTTTTTTTAATATTTTCATCTTTTGTCTTATTTACCGAGATTTTTTTCGGAGCTTAAGTGTTTTTTATCACCTGATATAGTGTTTGCAATTCTTCATTATTGGCATAATTTTGATGTTGACAATATTCGCTTAACGCCGATATTTTTGCTGGATTTTCAGCAAGGTCAATGATGTGCTGAGCAATAGCTTCAGTGCTCGAAGGACAAATGACGCCGTCAATGTCATGATCGATTTGGCTTTTTGCGGTTGGATAATTGGTTACCAAAATCGCTTTAGCTAATATTTTCGCTTCAGAAATGGTCACCGCTTTTCCTTCATATCTTGACGGTTGCAAATACAAATCACAGCTTTTCATATAAGGGTAAGGATTATTTATTTTCCCTAGCAGGATAAAATTATCTTCAAGCTTATATTGAGCAATTAATGCTTTTAGCTGTGTTTCATCCGGACCATAACCAATCACATACCACCTGATGTTGGTATAGCCTTGCTGATGGATAAGACTTAATGCTTGAATCGCTAGATCAAATCCTTTGGCGTGACATAATCGCCCAACGGATAACAGATTAAAATGACTTCGACAAAATATCTTGGGATCAAATTTATCGAGAGATTGAGCTTTGATAAATTCTGGTGAGGTGAGGTTTTCCACCAATATTAATTTATGCTGCAATGACGGATATTTATTAACAAAGGCCTGAGTGCAGTCTGCTGAAATAGAAACGATATAGTCAAACGTTTCCCAAACCGATAAATCCATCTGGATATTGGTGGTTATTGCGGAATAATCGGTATGTATCCACGCTATTTTCAGCTTTGCCTTAACCTTGTCAGCAACAAAGTTATGGGGCCACAAATAACTGATGGCGACATCGTATTCTTGCGACACTTTTGGAAAAAATGGCAGACAATAGCGCCAAATAAACTGGGCTTGCAGGTAGTCTTTTTCCTGTGCTTGGCAAACGAGAGTACGTAATTTTGCCAGCAGACGGGCACCGGCGATAAACCACATATTATCGGTGAATATATCTTTAATTGATTTCCTTACCGTACGATATTCTTTGATCTCATCAAGCAGCTTAGCTTCAGGTGGCAATAGCGAGAGGAAATCACCACTGTGACTATAAAGCAATAAATCTACATCGAACTGTTGGTAGTCAAAATTATTCAACATACTCAGCAAGCTGCGCTCGACACCGCCTACTTCCATATCAAATGAAGTAATTAACAGCTTTTTCATCGCATTAACTTAATAAAATTCACGTTTTGCTCCGTGTGATGAAACGATATAGCTTTTGATAGTTTTTGCTGCCCAGTAGCTTGATCACAGCGCTTTTAATCACTTTTATATATTTAAACTGCGGACCTGCCCAAGTTGCACCAAAGTGATGGATGGTATAAGTGGAATCATCGGCATAATTAATTTGGTTAAGGTAATCATAAGGGGAAAATTTTACTTGCGCTAAAATCGTCACGGTTTCTTTATCGTCTATGGTTAGCTGTTGTGGTTGTTCGTTTAATACCAAACCATAACTTTGTAGCAAGGTTGTCATTTTAGTAACGTTGGTGGTGAGATCATACTGACCATTAGGCTGGATAAAATGTTTGTGGTGATAAAGGGACATAAAGGCGTTGATCAGCAGACTATTTTTACGCGCACAGATGGTGCTGGTAGCGACATAGCCTTTTTCTTCAAACCCTAAAACAACGTCATTATCAAGTAAATCATCAAAGGGTTTTAGCACTTCAACATCGGTATCTAGGTATATGCCTCCTTGAGTATAAAGGGCTAATAACCTTGCATAATCACTGACAAAAGCAAATTTTTTCGCCTGATAGGCTTGTTCCACGTATGGATTAATATGAATATCAAAATTGTCTTCATTCCATTCAATGATTTGATAGTCAGGAAGCATTCGCTGCCAGCCATCAATATACGCTTGTACATCTTGCGGTTTATCATTTTGACCAAACCAGCAATAATGAATGATTTTAGGAATTACCATGGTGCAAATTAGCCTTGGTTGTTTCGATAAACACGATACATAGTTATTTTATCAACGCTCTAAGGTAAGTCTTTCCTGCTTTAATGAACTGAAAGTACTTCACTAACATCCTGAACATGAGCTTATTTTTCGATGATAGCAAAGTGACGGTGTTTTTTGCACCTAAGCTAGATAATGGCTGATTATAATGCAATGTGAGTTGTTGAAATAATAGTACTAACTGTTCGAACGTTTGTTGTTCTAGGATTTTGCTCACTTGGCTGTTGATAAAAGTAGGGTGCCAGATAACAGGAAGGGTTAGATTCATAAACCGTATTGAAGCGGAAAAATTAAATGAGCTGCTCATATTTACTCCTGTGCTGAGGGTGTAATTGAGTCCATAGTAGGGCGATTGCCCCAAGCGGTATTTATTAGCGTAGCGAATTAAAAAATCCCAGTCTTGATGCTTAGCTAGCTCATTGTCAAAGCTGATATCCAACAACGTACTTTTGTTGATCACTAAAGCTGAGGTTACCGATATACCATTTTGCTTAAAAATATAGCGACAAATATCACTTTGATTTTCGTACTTTGCTACTGATTTTATGCTGCCTTTATCGCTTAGTAATTTGACCTGACAAAAGCACCCGTCTAACGAATTTTCATTAAGGGTGTTGATACTGGTTATTAGGTGTTTGGGGTTCCAGGTATCATCGGCATCTAAAAAAGCAACATGATCATATTGCGCGTTTTTAATACCTATATTTCTAGAGATGTTCGCGTTGCCTTTGTGCTCTGGTTGTAAAATGGTGGTTGGGGTGCTGCCAACAATGGCATTAACGCGCTCGGTGAGTAACTGAAAATCAGCAGAGCAATCGTCAACAATAATAATTTCTATAGTAACGTCAAACTGAGCAAGCACAGATTGAACGGCGCTTACTATATGTTCAGAACTATTATAGGTGGTAATGATGACCGAGATATTATGTGCTTTGTTCAATGCAAAAGTCTTCTAAAAATTTGGCGCTCAGCTATTGCCAATAATCATATCATTGTTTACTGGCAATAGTCGTGTGAACACCAAAAACGCAGACAAAGAGATTATTCATGCACTGGTTGTTTTGTGGAGAATAAGGTGCTGAAAATTAGCCTAAAATTAAAAATCCCTAATAACACTAATAAACAAATGCCTGAAAGCAATAAATCAAAAAACACCATACCAGTGTCGCTTGCGAACTTAAAAATAATGAAGGGATAAAGCAATAATACTGGCGCATAACGCGCAGTAACATTGATGATAACGTTATAGAATTGATTACTCGATACCGCAAAGCCATATTTAAATAAGACAAAATAGATGACAATAAAACTGAGGGTGTAACTAATACATAAGCAAGTGGCCACCGCTTCGATAGTGCCAATATACACCCCTGTGACGATAAAAGTAATATTTGTTAATGCGGCAATGGCGCCGCTATAAAAAAGTAATCGTGGTTTGTTTATCGATTGAAAAAATGAGCCAGAAGTCGACAGCACCATTTGCACGGGGATAATAACGCTTAAAATACTGAGTAGGCCACTCACTCTATGCCATTGCTCGCCAAAGAGCAGCGATACTATTTGCACGCTATTAACACCAATAAATAAAGCAATAGGGATCGACATCACCAGTAATTTTTTGATCAGTTTATTGTGCTCAAAAATAATGGTACTGATTTTCTTCTGACTAAGAATGGGCTGAATAGCGGGATTAATAGAGTAAGTGATTAATTGCAGCGGATATCTCATTAATTGATAAGATTTATCATATATCCCAAGCGATGTGATACCCAAATACTTGCCCACTAATATGTTGTCTAAATTTCGTGAAAAGTAGTTGACGATGTTAAACAGAAATTGAAAGGTCGAAAAGTGAACTACGGCTGATAAATGGCGAAAATCAAAGTTTATTTTAGCAAGGCCTAACGGGGTGTTTTTTGATAAAAAATAAAGCATGATAAAACGCAAAATTGAAAATAAAAGTATGCGTAGAAACAGCACTATCACGCCATATTCAAACTGAAACATGATGATTACGGCGATAAAAGTGATGACTTCACTGAGAATATTCACTAACGCAATAGAATAGAACTTGGTTTCTCGATGAAAGGCAACAGTCGGTATGGTGATCATGGTTTGCAGGACAATCGATATCGAAATGAATATACCGTAGTAAGTGTACATTTCACTGTCGTAATAGACGTTTAGAAAATAGGTAAAACCATAAAACACTATGGCGATGACGATGCCGAGAATAATCGTAAACGTAAAGACACTGTCTCGTAAACTACGCTCTATTTTTTTTAAGCTGAGTAATGCGGGCGAGAGCCCCATATCGGAAAAAAGTTGAAAAAAGATGACAAAAACTTGTATCGACGCTACCAGACCAAACTCTTCAGGTGTAAACATTCTTGCATAAAAGATCATTGAAATTATCTGTAAAAAATAGACAGATAAATTACTTAGAACACTTCTTTTAATTGAGCTGTAGAGTTTATTGCTCATTAATTATCGGGCCATAGTTCGGCAAAATATTGCCCTTGCTCATCGAGCTGGTTGAATTTTTCCAAATCTCTGCATTTCACGCTGCGTTGACTGGCACCAACGACTATTTCACCCGGCTTGACGTTTTTAGAGATAACAGTGCCCATACCAATGACAGCACCATCACCAATTTCGACTCCTGGTAAAATAAGCACATTCATGCCGATCCATACCGACTTGCCGATGACGACAGGTTTAAGAATATATTCATCATCGTATGGGATAGCATTGCCTTCGGTATTGTGATTTGCTGAGTAGATGACCACATTGCGGCTTATTTGGGTATTATTACCAATAGCTATGCCACCCAACGCGAATAAGAAGCTACCAAAACCAACCCTGACATTATCACCAAGCTTTAAACCATCGGCATAATATACTTTTACATCACCGTTAAATTTACAATTTTTCCCTTGGTGCTCAATGGTTTTAAGCGCAACCTTACCGACGGCCTTTCTCACCTTGTCTTCAAAAACGTGCTTATAAACTGTTACGAATTTCTCTATGATCCAGTCGTTAAAAATGAGCTCTAACAATCGACGCAGTACTGTTTTTAATCGTTTTTTTATCATTAAATTACAGCTCCTAGGGGATTGTTTTAAACATTACACATTGGTAGTTCAGTTTGCGTAACATCATAACGTTGGGCGTTATACTAGCCAACATAAACATTTATTCTAACCTATTAAATGCTTAAGCCGTTTGGTATGAAAAAGTGCTGGTAATATAATATAGCCTGAAATTTATTCCTACAGAAATTACTGCGACTGCTATTACTCGTCGATATCTCCAGCATAGTTTTATTTGCTTGTTGTTGATCTACATCAAATAGTATCGATAAACTTAATGCGAATGGTTTGCATTTGTATTAAGTTGTGGTTATTATACGCTCCAATTACTAAAAACACTTATTAATCAACTCTCATTGGGCATTAAACATGATCAAGAAAACACTTATTGCATCAACACTCGTTGGCTTATTTGCAAGTAACGCTGCAATGGCAAATGATGAAACTCAAGAGCTTCGTAAAATCATTGCTGAGCAACAAAAAGTATTAAAGGCGCTGGAGAAGCGTTTAGATGAAACTGAAAAAAAAGTTGAATCTACTGCTGTTCAAATTGAGTCAACCGCAAGCGAAAAAAGCCTTTTTGCTAACACTTCTATTGGTGGATACGGTGAGCTTCATTACAATAACAACGATAATAAAAAAGAAGTAGACTTCCATCGCTTTGTTTTATTTTTTGGTCATGAATTTACTGATAATTTACGCTTCTTTTCAGAGTTAGAGTTAGAGCATTCAATAGCGGGCGAAGGAAAAGCCGGCGAAATAGAATTAGAACAAGCGTATGTTGAATACGACATCAACCAAAAAGCTTCAACTAAACTTGGTATGTTTTTAATGCCAGTTGGTATTCTAAATGAAACTCATGAGCCGCCTACTTTCTTTGGTGTTGAGCGTAACCCCGTTGAGAAAAACATTATTCCTGCCACATGGTGGGAAGCTGGCGCGGCATTTAACTATAGACCAATGGGCGGTTTAAGTTTTGACGCTGCTATTACTAGTGGTTTAAATACACCAACTGAAGGCAGCAAAGCCTATAAAATAAGAGACGGTCGTCAAAAAGTAGGTAAAGCAAATGCCGAAGACTTAGCTTTTACTGGACGCGTTAAATATACGGGTATCCCAGGACTTGAATTGGCTGCGACGTTGCAATATCAGCAAGATCTTGCTCAAGGTGCTGCTGGCGTTGATACTGCCGACGCAACTATGTTTGAAGCGCATGGTATCTACCAGCATAAAGCGTTTAGCTTGCGCGCCTTATATGCTCGTTGGGACATTAATGGTGATGAAGCACAAGCTATTGGTCGTGATGAACAAACAGGTTGGTATGTTGAGCCTTCATATATGTTCAATGAAAAAATTGGTGCATTTGCTCGCTATGCAGAATATGACAACAATGCTGGTAACAATGATGAAACTAAGCACAAGCAAACAAGTTTCGGTATAAATTATTATCTACATGAAAATGTTGTGCTAAAAGCTGATTGGGAAGACAACAGCGGTGCGACAGATATGCAAGGGTTTAATTTGGGTGTTGGTTATCAATTTTAATCGATGCTAAATGAATGCAAAAGTGAATAGAAAACCACCTCTATTCACTTTTTCACTTAGTTTTTTGATGTTTTTAATAGTTTGAGTATTGTTCATGCGAATATTATTAACTGTTTTATTGTTTATGATAAGTGTTAGTGCCGCTGCTAAAGGTACCTATCTGACGTCTGAGCAATTCGTCAGCAACACTATAGGGACTGATGCGTTAAAACCTAAAATGTTGTGGCTAGATAAAACAGATAAAGATGTGATCAGCGACATTCTGAGTCATTCTTATAATCGAATGCGAGTGAGATATTGGCAAAAAGACAATCAAACGGTTTGGATACTGGAAGAAATAGGGAAAGAAAAGCCGATCACGGTCGGAGTGCATATCAATAATCGCATGATTGCTGACTTAAAAGTATTGGCTTTTCGTGAAAGTCGCGGTGATGAAGTGCGTCATGAATTTTTTACTACGCAGTTTCAACAGGCAACGTTAAACGAAGAAAACATGCTTAATCAACATATTGATGGTATAACAGGCGCAACAATGTCAGTGAGAGCACTTACCAAGGTTGCTCGACTTGCATTATGGTTGAATAAAAAAGTACAACCTTAACGTCAGTGATTAATATATTTGGTTAAACATGAGCACTAAATCTAGACCTATACAACATCGCATTATTCGCCACCTTAGAGAGTGGCATAGAAAATTAGGTATATTCGCCGCGTTTTTTCTTATTTTCCTCTCGGTAACCGGCATTGCGCTTAATCACACCAACTTATTGCAGCTAGCACATCAGCCTATTTCGAATGGTATTTTACTTGATCATTACGGCATTAAATCCGCTCAAGATATCCGTTATTTTAATGATAATGAATTATCGGTAACTGATAATTTTGTTTGGTTAAACGACGTATTATTGCTTGAAAGTGACACTCCAATCATCAGTATTGGCCAATTTCAGCAATATTATATTGTTGCAACCACTAAGCAGTTACATATATATGATTTGGCTGGTGAACTTGTTGATAGAATAGATCAGATGACTGGACTTCCCGCTGAAATTCAAGCCGTTGCTTTGACTGACAATAATTTATTAATAAATACTGAATTAGGGTACTTTCAAACGGACATAAATTTATTTGAGTGGCAATCAATAGCCACTCTTATTGAGCCAACTTGGTTAATGGGGAATGACGTTGAACCAACGATATTAGAGAGTGCAAATCAACGTTATAGATCACAATTTTTAACATTAGAGCGCATTATTGTTGATGCGCACAGTGGGCGTATATTTGGAAACTTTGGGGTGATTTTTATGGACATTGTCGCCATTATGCTGATTTTACTGTCATTGAGTGGCATCTACATTTGGATCCGATATGCCAAAGCTAAGCGATAATCTCTCTATAGTTAAATGCTCCGTTATTTAAGTGGCGTTATTTAAGTGGCGTTATTTAGGACGCACTCTATCTAATAATACTGGTCCATTGCCCTCTGAAGAAAGTTTGTCGTCTTCATTGTAGATAGGGCAGTTTTTCATGGACAAGCAACCACAGCCAATGCAACCCGTTAATGAATCTCTGAGTTTTTCCATGTAGGTAATTCTTGCATTTAAGTCATCACGCCAGATTAGTGAAAGTTGCTCCCAATCTGCGGTTGTTGGCGTACGGTTATTAGGCAGGCTAGCAAAAGCTTGTTTAATGGCATCTAAACTAATCCCCATTTTTTGCGCTGCCTTTATTACCGAGATCCGGCGTAGCACTTCGGCTTTATAACGTCTCTGGTTACCAGCGTTACGCCAACTTCTAATCAGTCCTTTTTGTTCGTAAAAGTGTAACGTACTGACTTTTATGCCGCATCGTTTAGCGACTTTACCTATTGTCCAGTTAGCTTCTTGCATATGTCCTCCATTTTTTTTCATCTTAGTAAAAAAAACACTTTACCTCAACTTAACTTGAGGTTTTATGATGCGCCTAACTTACACAAAGGAGATTTATGATGAATACAAATAACAATCAATCCACAGCATCGGTTTCGGGATTCTGGCAACAGTATTTTAGTTTGATCAATCAAACAATAAGCAAAAAATAACCGTGAAATAAGGAGCAATGAAATGATGCAATTAGAACATATTAATTTGGTTGTCAGCGACATACCTAAAATGCTTCGCTTTTATCAAGCAGCTTTTCCCCATTGGTTTGTGCGAGATGAAGGTAGTGGTGAATGGTACGGAAAACCCCGCAAATGGCTACATTTTGGTGATGATTACCAATATATCGCCATGAGTGATCATGGTGAAGGTGATAACCGTGAATTAGCAGGTTATCAAGTTGGATTCGCTCACTTCGCCTTCATGACTAGTAATATTGATGCCGTTATCTTACGATTGAATAATGCCGGTTTTCCAATCGCAAAAGATGGAGCTCAGGAACCTCATCGTCGCAATATTTACTTCGTTGATCCTGCAGGGTTTGAAGTGGAATTTGTCCAATATTTAAGTGACTTGCCATCTGAGCGAAATCGTTCAAGTTAGTGTCATTTACCAACATATAATCAGTCAATATAAAAGAGGAAAAATAATGAAAGTATTAGCTTTTGCGGCGAGTAACAGTACAAAATCGATAAACCGAACTTTAGCGCAATATGCCGCTAATTTGATTTCAGACGCGCAAGTAGAAATTTTAGATCTAAACGATTATGAAATGCCATTATTTAGCGAAGATAGAGAAAAAGAACTAGGACAACCGGAGCAAGCTAAGCGTTTTTACGCAAAAATAGGTGCCGCGGATGCGATTATCATCTCTTACGCCGAGCATAATGGCACCTACACCGCAGCATATAAAAATTTATTTGACTGGACCTCGCGTATTAGCCAAAAAGTCTTTCAAAATAAGCCAATGGTTTATCTATCCACATCTCCGGGAGCGGGCGGTGCAGCTAGTGTTTTGGGTTCGGCTACGGCTTCAGCACCATTTTTTGCTGCTAACGTGAAGGCAAGCGTTTCAGTACCGAGTTTCTATGAAAACTTCGATTTAAAAACGAATGAAATCATCAATGCTGACATTAAGAAAAACCTTGAGGCGGCGATGAAAGTGTTAAGTGACTAAGCTGTCTAATCGCAATAAAAATAAGCACGTTCGCTATCGTTTTTCACCTTGAAAGCTGTAATGTGAGTAAATTAAGGTGTCTTTTTTATGGTGCCACTACAAGGTCGATAAAATAGCCGCTACAATGCCACGGAGTCAAACTTAAATATAAAGGTACGTTATGGAAGAGAGCGTTGAACAACTAGAACACTATATGCAAATGCTACGTGAAATGGCAATGCAATTTGGTAGTCAAATAGTAGTAGCCTTGGTCGTTTTTTTAATCGGTTTGTGGATGGTTAAGCGAATAACTGGTGTGTTAAATGCTGCAATGACTAAAAAGAAAGTGGAAATTACATTACACCAGTTTATTGTTAGTTTTGTCAGCATTGCCCTCAAATTAATTCTTGTCATCATAACGGCTTCGATGGTCGGTGTTGAAACCGCTTCCTTGATTGCCGTATTGGGTGCCGCTGGACTTGCTGTTGGCTTGGCGCTGCAAGGGAGTTTAGCGAATTTTGCTGGTGGCATTTTGATTTTGTTTTTCAAACCTTTTAAAGCAAATGATGTTATTGAAGCCCAAGGTTACACAGGTAGAGTCGTCGAGATTCAAATTTTCAATACCATTTTACGTACTCTGGATAATCAACGAGTGATCATCCCTAATGGACTGTTATCAAATGGCTGTGTGAAGAATCTCTTTGTTGAAGAAACTCGTCGTGTAGATCTTACCTTTGGTATCAGCTACGAAGATGACTTACTAAAAGCTAAAGCCGTTATTCAGTCAGTGATTGATGCCAATGAGCATATTCTAAAATCACCACAAGCGGACGTGTTTATCTCTGAACATGCTGATAGCTCTGTAAATATATTGGTTCGTCCATGGACTCAGTCAGAAAATTACTGGCCAGTTTATTTTGGTATGATGGAAGAAGTAAAATTAGCGTTTGATCGCGAAGATATTACCATCCCATTCCCACAAAGAGATGTACATATGATCTCTGCAAGTAAATAAATACAGAGGATGACTAAGTTAATACTGCACCTTTTATGTGTGCAGTATTAGTTAGTATCGAACATTATTATATGCTTAATTTTTCTGAATCATGCGAGCGCAATAAACAAGCTATTGCTGAAGTACTTTCGCCGCAATTTTCCACAGCTAAGTCGGTTTTGGAAATTGGCAGTTATTCGGGGCAACATGCCATTCATTTTTGCCAGAATTTTTCGCATCTTGTATGGCAAGCAAGTGACGTGGCCGAAAATATTAACGCACTTATACAAAACCTGGTCAACACTAAGCTAGATAACTTTCCTGCTCCGAAAATATTAAATGTAATAGAAGAATCTCATTGGCCAAAGCAACAATTCGATCTGATCTACACCGCTAACACTTTGCATATTATGAGCTGGCAAGCGGTAAAAAGTTTTTTTAAGTTTTTGCCTCAAGTGAGCAGGCCCGGTACTTTGTTGTGCATCTACGGCCCGTTTAAATATGACGGTGAATATAGCAGTAAAAGTAATGCCGAGTTTCAAGTTTGGCTGCAAGAGCGCAATATTGAAAGTGGTATTCGAGATTTTGAGCAAGTTAATGAATTGGCCGAACATCATGGCTACAAGCTTTGGTTTGATCATAATATGCCCGCGAATAATCAATTATTGATTTGGCAAAAAATTTCGTAAGTACTTACCTTTTTATTCCTCATAAACAAAGCCAGTTAACTATAGAATTTCAGCTATACTGATTGACTGTGTTAAAACAACTAGGATTGCTATGAAAAAAATTATCTCTGTTTTATGTGTGCTGATATTAATGGGGTGTGCCGCCAAAGGTAATACCCCCAGCGAGCAACGCTCCGCTATTCAAAAAATGAGTCAGCAAGTGCTTAACGACGTATACAAAGCCAGTCCTGGTGCACGCAGTAAAGTTAAGTCTTCAGCGGGTTACGCTACTTTTACTAACGCTCAAATTAACTTGATATTTATGGCGGCCGGCGGCGGTTATGGCATGGTTCATAACAATCGTACGGGCGCGAATACTTATATGAACATGGGGGAAGCTGGTATAGGTTTTGGATTGGGCGCGAAAGATTTTCGCGTAGTTTTTGTCTTCCACACTGCGAAGGCACTAAATGATTTTGTTAATAATGGCTGGGCATTTGGTGCTGAAGCTGATGCTGCTGCCAAGGCGGGTGACAAAGGCGGACAAGTAAGCGGTGGTGTTACTATTGGGGATATCACGGTTTATCAACTGACAGAAAATGGACTTGCCCTACAAGCTACAGTTAAAGGTACTAAATATTGGAAAAATTCCGACCTTAATTAACATAAATCATCCCGCTATATTAATCATTCAACATCTTAACTATTTATCTTAGAGCATAGAGTATCCCGAAAACGGGATACTCTAAAAATTCGCGCTGTACCAAAATCGAGATGCTTTGCCGGCCATCTTGTACGTTCAAAACCCACAAAAAATATATTATATATAAAAATCAATACATTAAACTTTTGGTTCGATTTGTGCTCAGTACTGTTATCGCCAAATTTTTCAATATAGTTGTAAACATTATTATGGATATTGTTAGAACACCAAAAAAATCACTTCTAGACAAATTACGATTGCCGGTCATTGCTGTGCTTGTTGTTACTGGTGTGTATTTATTTAGCCAAAACGTCGTTAGTAGTGACTTTAGTGCTGATCGCAGTAAATTATTAATAGCCAAAGTCGAGACTGGTGACTTCACCGTTAAAGTTCGTGGCCCTGGTGTGTTAACGCCAAAAGATATTCGTTGGATAGCATCGTCAGTGGTAGGCCGAGTGGAAAGGGTATTGGTGAAACCTGGCGCTCAAGTCAAAGCAGGCGATTTATTGATTGAATTAACGAACCCACAGCTAGAGCGCCAATTAGAAGAAACTCGCTGGGAGCTTGAGGCGCAGGAAGCTGAAACGGTTGCATCCTTAGTGTCGTTAGAGTCACAGTTGTTAGATCAAACCGCAAAAGTATTTAACGCTAAATTAGATTTCGAATCAGTCGAAATGCGTTTAAAAGCGGAAACGGAACTTTTTAATAATGGTGCTCAAGCGGTATCTAAGCTTGATTTTGAGAAAACAAAACTACAAAACCAACAAAATAAACAGCGTTGGGTGATTGAACAGCAACGTGAAAGTAAAATGAAAGAAAACATCGTGGCTCAACAAAATGCCTTGAAAGCACGTCTAAACAAAATGCGTAAAACGTTACAGAACATGGAAGAGCAAGTTGAAAACCTGAGCGTAACGGCAACTATAGATAGTGTTGTCCAAGATGTTGCTATTGAAGCAGGCCAGCAAGTTGTTATGGGCAGTAACTTGGCTAAATTGGCTAAACAAAATGAATTAATTGCTGAGTTACAGATCCCTGAACTTGCAATACGTGAAGTTGCTATTGGCCAAAATGTGACAATAGACACGCGCAACAATCAAATAAAAGGACAGGTGATCCGTATTGCGCCCGCAGTTAATAATGGCTCAGTGCAAGTGGATGTAGCCTTACAAGAGCCACTTCCTAGTGACGCACGTCCTGACTTAAGTATTGATGGTGAAATTTTAGTGGCAAATATAGCCAATGCGTTATTTGTTCGACGCCCTTCATTTGCACAAAGTAACCGTAATACCAGCCTATTTAAACTTTCAGAAAATGGCGAAAGTGCCAAACGTGTTCCAGTTGAATTTGGCCGTGGCTCAGTTCAGCAAATTGAAGTGCTTTCTGGCTTAAAAGCGGGTGACCAAATCATTATTTCTCAAAACGAAGATATTCAACGCTTTGAAACTATTTCATTGAAATAATTCAACGCAATAACAACATTTAAAGGAAATCAATCATGACTAAAAAAGCACTTTTACAATTAAAGAATGTTCAGAAAGTTTTTTACACTGACGAAGTAGAAACCCATGCTTTAGCTGATATCCAATTAACCATTAATGCGGGTGAATATGTGTCAATTGCTGGCCCCTCAGGCTGTGGTAAGTCAACACTACTATCTGTGCTTGGTTTACTCGACACTGCGACACATGGCGAGTACTTGTTAAACAGTCATCAAGTGATCGATTTAAATACGTCAGAACGTGCACATATCCGCAACAAAGAAGTCGGTTTTATTTTTCAGTCTTTCAATCTAATCAGTGATTTAACCGTTGAAGAAAACGTCGCACTGCCATTAACCTATCGTGATGATTACTCTTCAAAACAAATAAAAGAGGCGGTGAAAGTTGCCCTTGAAAAAGTTGATATGGTGCATCGTTCTAATCACTTTCCTTCACAACTCTCTGGTGGTCAGCAACAACGTGTGGCTGTTGCTCGAGCCATTGCTGGTAAGCCCGCCATTATTTTAGCCGATGAGCCTACAGGTAACTTAGACAGTAAAAATGCAGAAGCTGTGATGGCACTACTTGATAGCTTGCATGCTGAAGGGGCAACAATATGTATGGTTACCCATGATCCAAGATCAGCTCAGCGAGCAGAGCGCATCGTTGAAATATTGGATGGTAAGATTGTCGCTGATAATACCGTAGAGCGCGGCGCAAATGCAGCCTAAGGGGAAATAATATGAAATGGTTATTTGATCTTAAATATGCTTATCGCATGTTATTAAAAAATCCAGCATTTACCTCATTGACGGTCTCCGTAATGGCTGCTGGCCTTGGATTATGTGTGTTTATGTTGGCGTTTTTATCAGCAATTGTGTTGCGCCCTCTGCCTTTTGATCAAGGCGAACACATGTATGCAATTGAAGCTGAGCAAGATGGGGTTATGTATAACGGTGGCTCAATTTTGTTGCAGGATTATGAAACGATAAAAACGCAAAGCACCAGTTACAATCAAATTGGTGCATATTATCGTGCCACTGCTAACTTAAGCAACGGCGATAGAGCACAACGCTATGCTGGTGTTGTGACCGAAGCCAATATGTTTGAGTTTACCAGTACAAATCCAATGCTAGGACGAGCTCTAAATAATGAAGATACTATCGAGGGCGCACAGCCAGTAGCAGTAATAGGGTTTGAAATTTGGAAAAATTATTTCAATAACGATCAAGCCATAGTCGGTAAAACGGCAAAAATAAATGGCGTAGAGACGCAAATAGTGGGAGTGATGCCAGAAGGGTATTTATTTCCTAATGCTGTTGAAGTTTGGTTGCCACTCATCGCAGATGCTAGCCGTTTATCTCGCAACGAAGCACCTCATGTGGGTATTTATGTTAAGAAAAAACCTGAAGTAAGCTTGGAAAGCGCTAGCCAAGAGCTCAAGGGGATAATGAAAGAACTTGCTGGACTTTATCCTGAAACCAATAACAAAACCAGCGCATACATTACCACCTTTCAAAAAGCGATGATGGGTAATGGCTCTAACATGATTGTTGGTTTGATGAGCACAGCAGTGATCTTCGTACTTGTACTAGCGTGTGTCAATGTGGGTAACTTATTGTTAGCTCGCGCTAGTGAGCGTGCTAAAGAAACAGCAATTAGAGTTGCGTTAGGCGCACCGCGTCGACGTTTGATTATGCAAATGATGTGGGAAAGTGTCATTATTTGTGCCCTAGGTGGTATTTTTGGCTTGTTTTTAGCTGCGTTGGGGTTAGAAATACTTACTACAGTACTGCCGAAAATGATGCCTATTGATGTACCTTTTTGGTGGACAATGTCCCTAGACACCGAGCTAGTAATAAAGTCTATTATTATCATTGTATCAACTGCGGTGTTAACGGGTATTGTTCCTGCGTGGAAAATGTCGAGCGGAGATTTTAACGCGGTACTGCGTGATGGTACACGTGGCTCTATTGGGAAAAAAGCTGGTCGTTTCAATAAAATATTAGTAATACTTGAGGTAACTTTATCTTGTGTTTTGTTAAGCTTATCAGGTGTATTGTATGTACTTTTACAAGAAGTTGATAATACCGATTATGGCGTTAATGTGTCTCATAAATTGACTGCACGAGTTGGTTTACCAGAGGCTACTTATGCAGAAGATAGTGATCGTATTCAATATTATGAACGAGTTCTTACTAAACTTGAAAGCATTCCAGGAGTTGATAAGGCGGGTGCTCTATCAAGCTTGCCAGGCAATGGCTCATGGTATGGGGCTTTTCAGCCGGAAGGATTTGAAGTGGTGGACAATCAATATCCACTCACAGGTGCCATCCATAGCTATGCAAACAGTATGGAAGCTATGGGTATGACATTACTAGAAGGGCGATTTTTTGATAGTAGAGATCAAAAAACATCATTGCCTGTTGCCATTATCACAGAATCGATGGCACAAAAGTATTGGCCCAATTCATCCCCATTAGGGAAAAGATTCAAATATATGGATGGTGATACAGAATGGCTAACCATAGTGGGTGTTGTCGGACATGTTATACAAGGGCAACCTTTTTCGAATGTAAAATATCGTCCAACGGCTTACTTGCCCTTTACACAAAATCCGCGACGTTTTATGTCAATATTTATTGACGTACAAGGTGAACCAAGCCGATATATTGAATCATTGGTTTCAGCGGTAGCCAGCGTTGATCCTGAAATTCCAGCATACAATATTGATAGTTTGACTGAAAGGTTGAGACGTGGAACAGGTGGAATGACATTTGTTAGGGATCTTTTTGGAATATTTGCATTATGTGCTTTATTATTGGCGTCAAGTGGCATTTATGGGGTTATTTCAAATAGCACCAATAGGCGAACTCAAGAAATAGGCATTAGACGTGCTATTGGGGCGACCGATAAAAAAGTTATGGCGATGTTAATGAAGCAAGGTTGGATCCAATTAATTATAGGGTTGGCATTTGGATTACCGATTGGGTTTTTAGCCAGCCAGGGAATTGTTCAATTAGTTGGACCTGAATCTAACTTTTATTACATCGTTTTTGCACTGATCCCTGCGATTATCGCGATAGTTGTAAGCTTTGCGACCTACGCTCCGGCAAAACGGGCAATTGGATTAGAGCCAAGTTCAGCACTTCGATATGAATAAAAGACGTTAATGAATTTGAGCGTTATCATCGTATAACGCTCAACTTTTCAGAATAGGAACAGTAAGTTGAGTACAAGTAAAAAAGCACACATTTTAGTTGCTGATGATGATCATAATATTCTGGCTGCGTTGAAATTGTTGTTGGTATGTGATGGTTACGAGGTTACGCTTGCTTCCCACCCTGAACAAGTCACTAAAATTTTTGAAAAAGAGTCAATTGATTGTGTTTGTCTTGATTTAAACTTCAAGCTGGACACCACTTCGGGTGAAGAGGGGTTGGCGTTGATTAAAGCGCTTAATCAAATTGACGAAAGCGTTCCTATTGTTGTGATGACCGGCTGGGCAACGATTGATATAGCGGTGAGCACCATGCAAAATGGCGCTGCCGATTTTATTCAGAAACCGTGGGAAAACGAACGAGTTCTTAAGGTTATTGATACCCAAATAAAATTGGCAAAAGAGCTCCATCAATCGGCAAAATTGAATCGAGAAAACGAAATTCTCAAGCAAGAACAGCACCAATTTAATGCCTTTATTGCTGAGTCTGCCAGCATGCAAAGTGTCCTTAAAATGGCTGAACAAGTAGCAAAGAGCGATATCAACGTACTGATCACGGGTGATAATGGTACAGGGAAAAGCTTATTGGCTGAACATATTCATACCCTATCGGCGCGCGCTAAACAGTCGCTTGTTAATGTCAATATGGGAGCGATTAGTGAAAATTTATTTGAAAGTGAGATGTTCGGTCATGTTAAAGGCGCATTTACAGATGCAAGAGAAACTCGCATTGGCCGCTTTGAGTTAGCAGACGGTGGTAGCTTGTTTCTCGATGAAATAGGTAATATTCCATTATCTCAACAAAGTAAGTTGTTGCGGGTATTAGAATCAAGTCAGTTTGAAAAAGTAGGGGCAAGTAAAACTCAACATGCCGATACGCGAATTATTTCTGCAACTAATGCCAACATTGAACAATTGATCGAAGCAGGACATTTTCGCCAAGATTTGTTTTATCGATTAAATAGCGTAGAAATTAGGTTACCACCGCTGCGAGAGCGCGTTGACGACATTCTGCCGATGGCCAATTACTTTTTGAACATATTTATCAATAAATACAATAAGCCAAAAATGGTATTTTCTGATACAGCGATATCGGCGTTAAAACAATATCATTGGCCGGGCAATATTCGCGAATTAAATCATATGATTGAGCGGGCAATTGTTTTGACATCTAATCAACTAATCGATGTTGAACAGTTAGCTATCGTTAATACAAACAACGATAACCAGACAATTATTCCTGAGATTGATGAAAAAGAATTTGACCAACCACTCGAAGCATTAGAAAAAGGTATTATTCAACGTCGAATTCAGCATTGTGGTGGCAATATGATCAATACTGCTAAATCTTTGGGACTTAGCAGAAGTTCATTTTACCGTAGAATCGATAAGCATAATCTATAGTTATGCATTGTCGAGTAACCTTATCTAGCCTAGTCACCACGATCGCGCTATTGTGAAGAGGTTTTTGTAATAAATGACAAGAAAATTAGTTTGAATCAGCCAAAAAATATCACATTTGAAAAACAGTTACTTAAGTATCTGCTTATTGCGACAATAGTTCCCTCTGTCTTGCTTGTTGCAACTTTGTTGTATTACGACGCTTCAGTTAATTTATTGGTTATTTTAGTGCTTTTCATCTTTTGTCTGACCTGTTTTTGCGCGACCACTGTTTACCAAAAAATCACTTATCAGTTTCGAACGTTATCAAACTTATTGGAAGGTATGACGCATGGTGACTATTCGATGCGTGGACGCAAAAGTATATCCGATGATTCCTTGGGACAATTGGTTGGGCAAATTAACAACTTGGCAGATACACTAACTAAACAGCGCTTTACTGCAATGGAAAGTCAGTTACTTGTCGATAAAGTCATTCAACAAATTGATGTCGCGATTATTGCTGTTGACGAAAAAGACCATATTGCTTTAATCAATCGAGCAGCCGAGAAATTACTTAATGTCACTCAAAACCAAGTTATCAATAAACCACTGCAAAAAATAGGTGTTGAGCAATTACTGAATGTCACCAGTAAACAAGTCCTACCGTTGAATTTTGCGCAAGGCAAAGGCGAGTTTCAGATCATTAGAGATCAATATCGGGAGGATGGTCATCAGCATCAACTGTTTTTTATTACTAACGTCCATCACTTATTGAGAGAGCATGAACGTCAAGCATGGAAAAACTTGATCCGGGTGCTTAGCCATGAAATTAATAATTCGCTAGCGCCTATTTCGTCGTTATCAAATACCTTACAAGGACTGTCGAAAAAGCAGGGATTACCTGAAGATTTTTCAGAAATACTGATTAGTAGCCTAGCCATCATTAGCGAGCGAGCGAATAGTTTGACGTTGTTTGTTGATAGTTATCGACAGTTAAATCATCTACCTAAACCTCAAAAACAGCGCATTGATATTGAACCGCTGTTTAACAAAATTATCCCGCTTTTTGTCGATCGCGTTATTAAAATGGAGAACGACCTTATTCAATCTCTGTTGATTGACGAAGTACAATTTGAACAAGTACTGATCAACCTCATTAAGAATGCAGATGAAGCAACTGACGATAAAACTCAGCCAATTATGATAAAAGCGTATTCAAAGCAAGCACTAACGTATATTGATATTATTGATCAGGGGGTTGGCATTCAAAATATAGACAATATATTCACGCCTTTTTACACTACAAAAAAACAGGGGAGTGGTATTGGTTTAGTGTTGTGTAGGCAAATTATTGAAGCACATCAAGGACATTTATCAATTAATAATAATGAAAATTCACGCGGCTGTATTGTCAAAATAATGCTACCTAATTAACATACTTTGCTATCAACAAGTGCTAAAATCAAAATTCAGCATACTCTAAACTATGGATAGGATTAGAAACAATTGTTAATGATAAAACGAGCAAGCCAATTAAAGTTAGTGGTGTGTTTTTTTTGCTTTTGCTATACAAATATTTCCCTTGCTAGTGAAGCTGATAAGCGCACTAAACATGATTTGTGGTTAAAGCAAAAATTCTCACAACAACACCAACAACTCATCCCCGTTGTCGCTGTAGCCGATATGCTTTCGGCATGCAATTTGGAACGTAAGATTGATCCTGTTAACTACCAAGTGAAAGATTTAATCAAAAGAATGAACAGAGAATTACTGGCGCAAAAGCTGAGTCAATGCCTTGGAAATGACTCTCCGAAATCGGATGTTGCCCTTAATTATGGATTGTTAGGTTGTTTTCGTGAGCAATTATCGGAATTATCAGCTGAAGATAAAAAACAAAAAATGAAGTTGGTACAACGCGCAATAGCTTCTTTATCGAGGGAGGAGCGTCAAAAAAGTTTAACCAAGTGCGTGACTAATCAATCGATGAATTATTTGAAGTGATTTGTTTGTCTTTCACCTCATCTAAAATAAGCTCTTTTCTAGTTTCAGAAAAAGAGCTTGGTAGTATTTCTACGCCAGCCAAGCGAGCAATTTTAATCATAATAGGGATGGTGATTGGGGCAAAAGGAAGCACAGCCACAACACCTATTCCAAGACCTTTTATCACATCTAAAAATTGCTGATTGGCAATTTGCATTTCTTCTTTCGTCGCTTGTCTTTGTGTGTAGCGTCGATAAATACTTAACATTTCCCTAGTTTCAGTTTTCTCTTGAGCAAGTGCTATCTTGAGCTTAATCATTTGCCTTTTAAAGCGTGTGGAAGTGCGCCTGCGACTAAGAGATACAACGCGAATGGGAGCTCTGATAAAATGAATCCAAATTTTCATAGGAAGATTCTCCCACATAAATTGAAATATGTATTGTTTTAACTTTGTATTATTTTGTGAAAATGTTGCATAAATGCGAGCGAACCATTGAACTATATATATGATTATAGACACACCAATTCACAGTTTGTAACAAATACTGCAGATATAACATCAGGTAGTTTTTTTAAAAAAGAAAAAGATAGCTTATAGTAAGCTCAAGTAATTGAAATTATAAAGGTGCAATATGGGACACGAAACGCCAAAAGTACTGGTTGTAGACGATGATATGCGCTTACGTGCATTGTTAGAACGATATTTAGTGGAGCAGGGGTTTGTGGTTCGCAGTGCGGCGAACTCAGAACAAATGGATCGTTTACTTGAACGTGAAAATTTCCATTTATTGGTACTCGATTTAATGTTACCAGGAGAAGATGGCCTTTCTATTTGCCGTCGTTTACGCCAAAACTCTAACGACATCCCCATTGTAATGTTAACTGCAAAAGGAGACGAAGTAGATCGCATTATTGGCTTGGAAATAGGCGCGGATGATTACATGCCTAAGCCATTTAACCCACGAGAGCTGCTTGCTCGTATTAAAGCGGTGCTTCGCCGTCGTGTGCAGGAAGCGCCAGGAGCCCCTTCACAAGAAGAGAACATCATCTCTTTTGGTGACTATCAACTTAATTTGGCAACACGCGAAATGATGAAAGGTGATGTTAATATGCCTTTGACCAGTGGCGAGTTTGCCGTACTTAAAGCGTTGATCACCCACCCGAGAGAGCCTTTGTCGCGTGATAAGTTAATGAATCTTGCTAGAGGACGTGATTATTCCGCATTAGAACGCAGTATTGATGTACAGGTTTCAAGGTTGCGACGTATGCTTGAAGAAGACCCCGCCAAGCCCCGTTATATCCAGACGGTTTGGGGATTAGGTTACGTCTTTGTTCCTGAAGGAAAAGCGGCTTAATTATTCAATATTTTGAATAGGTAGCCTTATGTGCTCGCTAATTAAATGAAGTCTTTATGAAAGTATTACCGCGCAGTGCGTTTGGACAAACTGTCTTACTGATTGGTGTATTGTTGTTGATCAATCAGGTGGTCTCGTATGTTTCAATTGCGATGTACATTATTCAGCCAAACTTCCAACAAATAAATCAATTGTTATCCAAACAAGTGCGGGTGGTTTTTATCGATGTAAAAGATGCCGTGTTGAGTCCTGCGATGGCTGAAGCTTTTCATCGAGAAACAGGTATCGGTGTTTACCGAGAAGAAGATGCCTTAAAGTTGGGTCTAGATGAGGCGGTGTATTATCCATTTCGTTCAGAAGAAATGTCTGCGCTTTTAGATGGCCCCGCGGAAGTAAGGATTTCACAAGGCGATGAATTTCTATTTTGGATCCGTCCCCCGCAAGCCCCCAGTTTATGGGTAAAAATTCCGTTGTCAGGACTTGATGAAGCGAATTTTTCACCATTAATTTTGGTCTTAGCTATTCTCGGAGTACTCAGTGTTGCCGGTGGCTGGATTTTTGTCCGGCAACTTAACCGGCCGCTAAAATCATTACAAAATGCAGCAGAAGACGTTGGCCGAGGCGATTTTCCTGAGCCGTTACGAGAGCGAGGTACCACAGAAATAGTGGCGGTAACGCAAGCGTTTAACCATATGTCTAAAGGCATAAAACAACTCGAAGAAGATCGAAACTTACTGATGGCCGGTATATCACACGATTTGCGCACACCATTAACGCGTATTCGGCTAGCAACTGAAATGATGTCACAACAAGATGAGTTTTTAAAAGAAGGTATAGAAGCCGATATCGACGATATGAATAACATTATCGATCAGTTTATTGACTATATTCGCCATGACTCAAAAGACAAAGCTGAGTTTGGCGATTTGAACGCCTTGATCAGTGACGTGTTACAAGTAGAAACCCCTGTTGGCAGAAATATCCGTTTTGATAGTCAGCCTTGTCCTGAAATCCCATTAAAAACAGTGGCCTTAAGGCGCGTTGTTGCTAATTTAATTCAAAATGCGCTTCGTTATACTGATGGCGACATTATGGTTGCTACAGGTGTCGATAAAAGAAATAAACGTGTTTATTTCACCGTTTGCGATAAAGGTCCTGGTATTCCAGATGTTGACATTGAACGCTTGTTCCAACCATTTACGCAAGGAGATAAAGCGCGTGGCGGAGAAGGCAGTGGATTAGGGTTAGCTATTATTAAACGCATCGTTGATGCCCACGGTGGCAACGTCGAATTATCAAACCTTGAAGATGGCGGCTTGCAAGCAAAAGTATATTTGCCGCTAACGCATTAATTATCCTTTAGTAAATATTCATAACCAAGTAGCATATTACGACAACAGTTCCTTGTGTCGTAATATGAATAAACGTTCTTTCTCAAAAATCATTATTATTGTCGCCAGTGTCTGTGCAGTGGTAACCTTTTGGTTCGCCACAACAGACAATAAAAGCGCCAGAGTTGCTGATAATCCACTGTTAAAGCCTGCTGACAAGCAAAATGTTAACCTTGATCCTAACCGGGTTGTCCAGCACGCAAAATCGCTCTCTAATGCTGATATTAATCATCCAGAGAGTGAGCACTATAATGAACTTCATAGTGGCGCGGCAAAATTTGGTGATGATGACTATATTGTTGATTGCCAAATAGAGCAGTCATCAAGTGATAACTATATAAAAGCATTGCAAGCTAACTTACCTTTATTTAAACATTCTTCGTCACCAGAATTACAGCTGTTGTATGCGCAATCAGCGGGTATGGAATTTGTTGATGAGCCGCGCAGTAAACTGGAGTTATTAGCTGGCTTTAACCATAACCACCCAAAAAACCTGCTCGGTAAAGTGCAGCAATTATCTGAATGTATGTTTCAAAATGATACTCAATACTGTGATACCACTTTTGAAGAACAAATAATCGCACTTGATGGCAATAACGGTGCAACATGGCTGCAAATCGCCGCATTTAGATTTCAAAAAAGTGATGAGTTAGGCGCTTTAATCGCGTTAAAAAAAATAATGTCATCTGCAATTTATAATGAATATTTTGCCGAACAGGTGCAAACCTTTACTCAGAGTATGGCGGATTTTAGCGATATGGAACTAAGTACTCGATTGAATTTCGCTATTGGGATGACAACCCTAGGTGGTGGTTTTCAAGAACTAACGAGTTATTGTCGACAGGCGACAGCACTAGAGGCTGATACGCTTGAGTTATGCCTTTCTATAGGGAAAACCATGCAAAAACAGGGCAAAGTGTTGATATCGCAACTGATAGGGGTTGCGTTGCAAGAGATTGCCTATCGCGCTATGGGAAAACTAGAAATTGCTGAAAAGTTAAAGCAACAGCGCGAAAACTATCGTCTTGGTGGGGGAAGCGAGTTATACGATAAAGCAAGTATGCTAATGTCCTTTGATGAAAGTCTACTCAACCATTGGCTTGAACATTTTAAACTAGGCGGAGAGGTCGTTGCTTATGATGCGGTGGTTGAAGAAGCGATATTACTGTCAAAAAATGAATACTATGAGCCGTGCAATAAAAAAAGCCGCTAGTTAGCGGCTTTTATCGTTTTACATTTTTGAGAGTTTATAACTGAGGACCCGCAGCCACTAATGACTTACCGTTGTCCGTATCAGTAAATTTCTCGAAATTGTTGACGAAACGTGTGGCTAAATCAACCGCTTTAGTCTGCCATTGCGCTTGCTCTTCATAGGTATGACGAGGATCTAAGATGTCGCCCTCAACACCTGCAACAGTTGTAGGTATTTCAAGGTTAAACAATGGCAATACCGTAGTTTCAGCGTTATCAATTGAACCGTCTAAAATGGCATCAATAATTGCACGTGTCGCTTTAATTGAAATACGTTTGCCAGTTCCGTTCCAACCAGTATTCACTAAATACGCTTCTGCGCCTACTGCTTCCATACGTTTGTGTAAAACTTCCGCATATTGGGTAGGGTGCAAGCTTAAGAACGCTGCACCAAAACAACTAGAAAACGTGGGGGTTGGTTCCGTAATACCACGTTCTGTCCCCGCTAACTTAGCGGTAAAACCTGACAAGAAGTAATATTCAGTTTGCTCTGGTGTTAATTTGGATACTGGCGGTAACACGCCAAAAGCATCAGCCGTTAAAAAGATTACTTTTTTTGCATGGCCGGCACGAGACACTGGTTTAACGATATTTTCGATATGATGAATAGGGTATGAAACGCGGGTGTTCTCCGTTTTTGCATTATCATCAAAATCAATTTTACCATTGGCGTCAACTGTGACGTTTTCTAACAAGGCATCACGACAAATAGCATTGTAGATATCGGGCTCATTTTCTTTACTTAAATTGATCGTTTTTGCGTAGCAGCCGCCTTCAAAATTAAATACCCCATTATCATCCCAACCGTGTTCATCATCACCGATTAATTCACGTTTAGGGTCGGTTGAAAGCGTGGTTTTACCTGTGCCAGATAAACCAAAGAAAATAGCCGTGTCGCCATCTTTACCGACGTTAGCACTACAGTGCATAGAGGCTATACCTTGCAGCGGAAGGTAGTAGTTCATCATCGAGAACATACCTTTTTTCATTTCGCCACCGTACCAAGTACCACCAATTAATTGGACTTTTTCTGTTAAGTTAAAGGCAACAAAGTTTTCAGAGTTTAAGCCTTGTTCCTGCCATTTATCATTAACTGTTTTTGCACCATTCATTACTACGAAATCTGGTTCATAGCTTTTAAGCTCTTCATCACTTGGGCGAATGAACATATTTTTAACAAAGTGTGCTTGCCATGCTACTTCGGTAATAAATCGTACTTTTAAGCGAGTGTCGTCGTCAGCACCACAATATGTGTCAACAACGAATAAACGTTTGCCAGACAGCTGAGTTGTCACTAAACCTTTAATATGAGCCCATGTTTTTGGTGTCATTGGCTTGTTATCGTTTTTACCTTGATCTGACCACCATACCGTATCGCGAGTAACATCATCGCGCACTATGTATTTGTCTTTAGGAGAACGCCCGGTAAAAATGCCGGTATCAACATTGACCGCACCGAGTTCGGTGACCACGCCTTTGTCAAAGCCTTCGAGTCCTGCTTTAGTTTCTTCTGCAAAAAGCAATTCATAAGATGGATTATAAACAATTTCTGCAACGTTATTGATGCCGTATGAAGACAAGTCAATTGAATTTTCCAAAGCGGTCATAGCAAATACACTCCCAAGGTATGACAAGTTTTGATTTAAAGGTATAGGGTACGATTTCAGGGCGCCATTCTAGGCGAATAGCGGTCAAAACTAAAGCAAAAAATCGTATATGATGAAAGTTTTCATTATGAGTTACATTAAGTGAAAAATAATCAATAAGTAAACAGCACTTAATTGAACAAATTTTTCGCTGCGTTTATTTCTATGCGAATTGAATTGAAAGGGGATTAAATAGAGGTTGATTACATAATGTTGACGATAAACAGCATAAATAAAAAAGAGCGCCGAAGCGCTCTTTTTAATTCACTCAAAATATAGTGATTATTTCGCTAATTTACGACGTAACCAGAATAAAGGAGCTGAAAGTAATAACCAGCCAAATGAACCACCAGTAGTCTTTTTATCAACAACACTGATAGAAACCACAGCCGTATCTGAATTGCCGTTGCCGTCATCAACAGTTAATTGGAAAGATACAGTATCGTTTTGACTTGATACTTTAGGTGCCACAAATGTGAATGAAGCGCCACCACCTATAGTAACTGGAGCACCACCTAATTGTACCCATGAATAAGTTAAGTCATCACCATTAACATCTGATGAAGATGAACCATCAATAGTAACTGATGAGCCTTCTTGAACTGCTGTTGGAGCAGATATTATAGCTGTTGGTGCACCTTCTACTTCTATAGCAACGCTACCTGAATCAACTACTTCTTCAGTATTAGCCGCATCAACACTGTGAGTCAACACTACATCAACTGAACCACCAACAAAATCGTCAACAATGATAGTAGAGAAAGATAATGTTTTCGGATCTGTTGGTACAGACTCAAGTGTATAACACATGATTAAACCAGATTCGATTGATTCAACTGAACTGATAGCGCCATCTGCACCACCCCATATTGAAGGTGCGTAGATGTCGGCACGACCTGTAGTACCTGTTGCGTCTTCGTAGCCAACAGTTGCGCCTAAATCAGAGCCCCAATTATGCGCTACGTTGTCATAAGCAAACATGAAGTTACCAGTTGTATTGTCAAATACTACTTCGAAATCCATAATGTCAGAAACATCACCAGGCGCTATGCCATTTGCTGCCGAGCCATTAACACCTAACCAATGCATCATGTCATCAAATTCAATGATGGTCCAAGCAGGGCCCGCAGTTGCAACACTGATACCAGAAGTATCAGACTGAACAATTTCCATGTCACGCCACATTGGCGCTACTAAATTGTTTGCAGTATCACCGTCAGGTAATAATTGATTTCTCCAAGGTGTTGCACCGTGCTCACCAGTGAAGTAGATAAAGCCATCATCAGTAATGTTGACAGAACCATAACCTAGTCCCATAAAGTTAGCAGGAACATTGTACGCGGCTGTTTGCTCATCACCGTTCATAGAACCAGGAGTTAAACCGAAACCTGCTAAATCAATATAACCACCACCTTGACCAAAGTCTGGTAATGCACATGTTGCATCTTCAAAGTTAGTTCTCATTGAGTAACTAGGGGTTGCACCGTAAAGTGATTCTTGTACAACCGTCCAAGTGATCATGTCACCATCAATAGTTGCATCACCAGTTATTGAACTTTCGTCTAGTAGCATACCCGTTGGCACTGTTGCTTGAACGGTATAAGTTCTGTCTCCAGGAGCAAGATTGGCTAATACTGAAACTTCATAGTTAACCATGTCGTTACGTTTCATATAGTCTTCTGCATCTGAAGAGATAGATACATCGTCAGCACCACGCATTAAATCAACAGCGATTAAACCTAAGTTACCTGCAGCCTCTGCACTTGTGCCTAAATCCATTGCACCGTAGTACAGGTCTCCAGCCATAGCGTCGTCAAGCGTCCAATTTACGCGTAAATCAAACTCAGTTAACGCTGGAATTACCGCATCAGCTTCAACGCTTAAGTTATCATTTAATTCACCATCAACAACTGCCGTCGCTAAAGTAAATGCATCTTCTGCACCTTCTTCAGACGCTGCCCAGTTTTGAATGATAATCCAGTAATCACCAGCATCAGGCGACATTAAGTCAACTTTTTCTAGTGCAGTACCACTTGCGCTACGAGCAATCTCTTCTTCTTGTTGAGGAATGCCGTCACCATTTGAATCGATACCAACAAACATATCTAAATCAGGTGAATCAGAGCTCAATACTTCAGCAACAAAACGTTTTGCGTCAGCTGGCACGGTAACCATACTAATATTCAAACCGTCTTCTAAGTCGTCATATACAGAACCATTGGCACTATCAACAGGAAGAGCTAAATCAGCTTGATTTGCTTTAGTTAATCCATATGAACGAGCTGTAAAATCAGTGATTTCAACTGCCATAACATCTTCAATTAAGAAGCTGTCCATATCACGATGCGAATCAAAATTCATCTCATCAGGAATATTACCGTTAGACGCAACCACGTTAACTGGTAATCTAGCAGTAGGATGTGAAGCTGATGTTAAAACAACATGACCAAATGACCAAACATTACTTTCTGCTTGAATCGCATCAACTTCAATCGTTAACTCTTGGCTTTCACCTGCAGCTAAATCAAAGCTTGCTGGAGAAACTGTAATTTCTAAACCATCAGAAATGTTAATACCTTCAGCAGTCCAACTACCGTCCATTGTTGCTGTAACTTTACGGGTCCAGCTACAAGCACCAACACAGTTAGCATTGGTTACTGATGGTACGTTCAGCGTTTTAGGATCACCACCTTCTGCAGGGTTTGCAGCAGAATAGTTAGCCGCAGTTTCATTCATTACTAAGCCAGTTTTATCGGCTAGATTTACACGAATACTACCTGTACCCATGTCAAACGCATCAGCAGCAGTTGCGCCGTCTTCTTTACGTACATCTTGAGTCGCTGTAAGCATCAATGCTGAACGTATTTGATCTGCAGTCCATGTTGGATGTGAAGATCTCAATACAGCACCAGCACCAGCCACGTGAGGACTAGACATTGATGTACCTTGTAAGAAGGCAAAATCGGCAGGAGCAGGGCCATTTACATCGTGACCAAAATTTTGATCCGCGTATGCAGCGTAAATAGATACGCCAGGAGCTGTTACCGATGGAGTCATCACATCAGGTACTGTGTTGTTTGAGCCACGAGAAGAGAAGTCTGCCATATCGTCAGCTTGACCGATAACTAGTTCACCTTCTGCAGCAGTAATAGTTGCACTATGGCCTTCGCCACTTGCTAACCATTCACGCAGCATATTACCGTTTTCAGCATTAATATGAATACCTGGTACAACGTAAACATCATTGGCAATAGAATTTGAACCGCCATCAATATTTGCTAATACGTAGCCACCAGCGCCACCGTTAGCAACGTTAATCGCTTTTTGAACACGAGCAATTGCGCCACGATCACAAACGACGATTTCACCATCGAAAGTTCCTTCAGGGAATGATTGTAAACATTGTGCAGGATCGCCATCAGGGTCGTTAGGATTTTCATAATCACCAGCCCACACAATACTTGCAGTAATGCCACCCGAAGCACTCTTGCCTTCCAATGGAGCTAATTCAGTATCACCACCAGTGAAAGTACCAATTTCTTTCTCAAATGCAACTTCTCGGCCATGTGTCGAAGCGCCTACCACTGTATACCATGGAGCATTTTTAGATGTAGTGTTTGCTTCAGGACCTGAGTTACCCGCTGAAACTGCAGCAAATATACCTGCTTGTTGAGCCGCTAAGAAACCTTGTTCTGTCGAGCTATCCCAAGGGTTACCACCGCCACTAATAGAGTAGTTAAGGATATCTACACCATCAGCTACCGCGTCTTCAAGGGCTGCTAAAATTGCAGCGCCAGGGCAACCTGAGTATGTATCGCCTGTATTACCTGGATTACAAATTTGGTAAGAAACGATGTTAGCATGTGGAGCTACGCCGGATATTTGACCGAACATGAAGCCAGTGGAGTTGACACCGTCACCTTCTTCTTCACCTACTTCTGGATCAACCATAGGAACATCAAACAAAATGTTACCGCCAGCAGTACTCGCAGTATGTGAGCCGTGTCCGCCGTAATCTTCACCATTTGCTGGTGGTGGATTATCGCCAAATACTGCCGCGTCCTGGTAATTGTCTGTAACTGATGCATAGCTGTATACACCGATTAATTTATCATTACACAACTCAGCGTAATCAGTAGCGCAGTCGCCACCATAGTTACCAGCTCCCCAAGGGTTCGTGTGATCATAGCCGTCGCCGCCAATATCAGCAAAAGATGGGTGATCTGTATTTACACCACTATCAATTACACCGATGATAACGCCTTCACCCATGTTAGTTGCAGACTGACCTTCGCCTTCCCACACTTGAGTGGCACCAATATGAATCGGTCCAGTATCTGTTTCCATTTGCTCTAAACGTTCACGTTCAACAAAGGCAACATCTGATAAATTGGCTAATTTCGCAGCTTCAGCTTGCGTTAAGCTAACCGCCATACCGTTAAAGGCATTTTTATACTTATAGATAACATCTAGGCTGTTACCTAATTTAGCGTTAGCTTTTTGTAAAAATGATTGATGCTTAGTTTCAAGGAAATTGCCGTAAGCTTGTGCTTCAGCAGACTTTAAGTCTAAGCGCAATTCTTTACGGATTTGCTGTGAAGACATATCGCTTTTAGCTAAGGCACGAAATAGAGATTCTTTTGCTATTTGTGGGTTAGTTGCTGCTAAACCTTGTATGCTGCCATCGTATGTCGCAATCGGTTGATCTTTTAACCGAACGATGTAAGTGTACTTGTCATTTCCTAGTCCTTTTTCTAAGCGGATTTTACCACTTCTTTTAGTACTATAGGAATTGTCTTTATTAATAGATGTTGCTTGAACTGCTTTTAATGAATCAACAGTATAAACTGCTTTTTCCATAGCGACAGCTGTGTGCAACGTAGCGACTGACATGAGCGCCGCTGAGACGGCGATTGCTACCTTATTTTTCACGAATTACCTCCACTATCCACTTCTATGTGGTGTTTTAATTTTTAATCGAACTACGTTAAGGGGGAGCTTAAGAAGACTTCCATTCGATATTTCTTTGTAAATGAAATGCACGAATATGCATCCACTGATACATGTTTTAACATATTTGTAAAATTAATGTAAACAATATTGAGTGATGCAGTTAAAAGATTATAGTTAAGTTGTAAATATATGCTGGCAGTTCGGTGAATTATTAGGTGAAAATAAAAACAAGAATGATTTAAGTTCTTGAAATTATGGATAATGTATTTTTTCGTCAATAAGTAAAAAGCACGTCAATATTGTGCTTTTTACTTAGATTCATAGCAATGCTATCAGTGAATTTATAGCGCCAAGCAACACTTAATGTTTTGTTTCATTGATAAAACTAGCAAGTTGTTGTTCATCAAAGGTATATGTTGTTAAGCAATAATCACATGTCATGCTGACGTTACCTTTTTCAGCAATAATGGCTTTAAGTTCACTTGGTTCTATTTGAGCTATCGCTCTTAAGCACTTTTCTTCTGAACACCCACAAAGGTGTGATACTTTTTGTGGTTCAAACAAGCGTACTGTTTCTTGATGATATAAACGGTGTAGTAGTTCGTTTGCGTCTAACGAAAAAATTTCTTCAGATTTAATGGTATTGGTTAGCTGACACAAGTGTTCAAAATCGGCTTGTTGTTTCTCTTTGTCTTCACTGTCTGGTAATAGTTGAATTAAACTTCCTGCAACCAAATTTTTCGTGGTGTCGGTAAACAACCAAATTTTGGTAGGAATTTGTTCAGAAACTTCAAAATAGTGCTCTAAGCACTGGGCAATACTGTCTTTTTCTAACGCTACTATACCTTGATAAGGTTCACCCTTTGCAGGACGGATGGTGATGACCATATTCCCTTTACCGATTAAATTTTTAACGCCGTGAGCATCGGTTTGTTCTGCTAAGCGAGCAATGCCGCGCATATTTTGTTTATCATCACCATTAATAACCGCGTAGCTTAACGGGCCATCACCTTGAAGTTGTACGGCTATTTCACCTTCGAATTTTAACGTTGCGGTCAGTAAACAGGTGGCAGCCATTAATTCGCCAATAAGTGCTTTAACGCCATCTGGATAATTGTGATTGCTAATGATTTGTTGATAACTTTCATCAAGTTGAACCAATTCGCCACGTGCGTGTAAGCCTTCAAATAAGTAGCGATTTAAGACATCGAAATTAGCCATTAGTCATTATATCCTTTCTTTTAATTGCCGAATTTGTCGGCGTTGTTTTTTATCTGGTTTAGATTCACTCGCTGGGCTCAATAGTATGCCTTGTTTGCGGGCGATTGAATTTTTTTCACGGGTAGTTAGACTACTCTCGGTTTCTTCATACAATGTTTGAGCAAAGCTTGCATCTCGTCGTTTATCGGCTAAAGCGATGACCAGCACTTCTTTTTCTTCAAAGCCCTGACGTATTTTAATCAGGTCGCCAATAGCAACAGCCTTACCTGATTTACTTCGTTGACCGTTATAAAAGACTTTTCCACCATCGATCATTTGTTTGGCAATTGCGCGAGTTTTATAAAATCGTGCCGCCCAAAGCCATTTATCTAAACGAGCGGAACTAATCTCTGCATTTGCTTTCTCACCTTTAGATGTCATGAATTTCCTCGTAAAATTTGCGCGCAAGTTATCATAAGAGTTAGAAAATCGCTAGGTTGTCATTAAGTGTAAACAATTAGTTAATAAACTGCTCTTGTTGCTTCCGTCTAGGTCAAGTATCATCCATTAGCTATTTTATGTCATTTTGTGAAAATTAAGAATTATAAAAAAATATATGTCGCTACCAAATAACCTAACATCACTCCTTGAAATGATGAGTAAATTACCTCAGCAGAAAATTGCCAAAGTGATAAGTATCATCTTGTTGGGATATATTGCATATCAGGGATCTCAGCTGACCTGGTTGTTACTTGAAGAACCTACCGCAACTATTGGCAATGTCACGACAACAAGCGAACGTGACCAACAGCAGCAACAAGCACTTAATTTAAGTGCATTGAAAGCATTGAATCTCTTTGGTAAATACAATGAAAAACCAGTAGTGAAGGCTATTGAAGTGCAAGATGCGCCTGAAACACGATTAAATTTGACGCTGTCTGGCGTTGTCGCCAGTACTAATGCAAATATTTCAGCGGCAGTGATAGAAAATGGCGGTAACCAAGAAACCTATGGTATCGGTGACACAATAACGGGGACGCGGGCAAGTTTAGAGAAAGTATTTAATGATCGAGTATTGATCAAGCAATCAGGGCGTCTAGAAACCTTAATGCTTGATGGCTTTAAATATGAAAAAATAACGACCAAGCCTTCACGCGAAGTTAAATCAGCTAATCCGACTAAAAATGATGAATCTTCGCGAGGCAGGAAAAATTTAGTGGATCAACGAGACAATAAAGTCTTAACTGATAATGTGACCCAGTTGAAGAACGATATTAATGAGGATCCGGCTAAAATTACCGATTATTTAAAAATATCGCCGAAAAGAGAAAATGGCAGTATTGTCGGCTATCGACTTATGCCGGGTAAAAAAGCAGAGTTTTTTCAGTCTGCAGGTTTAAAGTCTGGTGATGTCGCCATACAAATGAATGGTTTGGACTTAACCAACCCTAGCGAAGCGGCACAAGCCTTAAAAGCATTAAGAGAAGAACAAGAAGTTTCATTGTTGCTGGACCGCGACGGTGATATGACAGAAATACTTTTTAGTATCAACGAATAAGAAGAATATGAGTTATGAGGATTTTTTTCATGCGCAATAAAAGCCGCGCACCGTGGTTGAAACGTTTAGTAGTAGCAGCAAGTGCTGCAACTATTATTAATGGTGTCTTGATAACGACAAACATTAACGCCGCCGAATACTCGCCAAATTTTAAAGGCACTGAAATTACAGAGTTTGTGAATATTGTCGGTAAAAATTTGAAGAAAACTATGATCGCTGATCCTAACGTACGTGGAAAAGTGAATGTTCGTAGTTATGACTTATTAACCGAAGAGCAATATTATCAGTTTTTTCTCAACGTTTTAGACGTTTACGGTTTTGCTGCAGTAGAAATGGATAATAATGTTATAAAAATTATCCGTAATAAAGATGCAAAAACCTCCTCTATTCCAGTGGTTGGTGATGAAAAACCTGGTGTTGGTGACCAAATGGTTACCCGAGTGGTTGAAGTTAAAAACGTTACTGTGCGTGAACTGGTACCGTTGCTGCGCCAACTCTCTGATCAAGCCGGCGGTGGCAATGTGGTTAACTATGATCCAGCAAACGTCATTATGCTTACTGGTACTGCCGCAGTTGTTAATCGCTTAGTGCAAATAATTGAACGGGTTGATAAGGCGGGCGATCAAGACGTACAGATCATTAATTTAAAATATGCCTCCGCCAGTGAAATGGTCCGTATTATTGAAACTATGAATAAAGATGCTCAAGGAAAGGCGGGCACGCCAACATTCTTGATCCCGAAAATAGTGGCTGACGATCGCACTAATAGCGTTATTGTTAGTGGTGAAAGACAAGCCCGCGAGCGGGTTGCTCGTTTAGTGCAACGCTTAGATAGTGAATTAGAAAGCAATGGTAATACCCGAGTTTATTATCTTAAATATTCTAAAGCGGAAGATTTAGTAAAGGTATTGGAAGGGGTCAGTGAATCCATTGAAGCTGAAGGCAGCACTAGCCAAACTTCTTCTCGCAAAAATCAAAAAAGAAATGTCAGTATTGACGCCCATGAATCGACTAATGCACTAGTTATTACCGCCGAACCAGACATGTTACGTTCATTAGAGTCTGTGATTCGTCAATTAGATGTTCGGCGCGCGCAAGTATTGGTTGAAGCGATTATTGTTGAAGTGTTTGAAAGTGACGGCGTTAACTTAGGGGTGCAGTGGTACAATGAACAAGGCGGCTTTACCCAATTTACTAATGGCCCTGCATCAATAAGTTCTGTAGCCGCTGCGGCAGAAGCAGCAAAATCTACACCGGGTACAAAAGGCTCAACAGTTACATCTGAAAGTGGAGCGGTAACCGTTAACCCTGATCAACCTGACACCAAAGGTGATTATAGCTTACTGGCGCAAGTACTCGGTTCAGTGAATGGCATGATGTTTGGTATCATGGATAATGACTGGGGCGCCATTATTCAAGCGGTCAGCTCAGACACTAACTCTAATATTCTAGCAACCCCGAGTATTACGACTCTCGATAATGAAGAAGCCTACTTTATCGTCGGTCAAGAAGTGCCTATTATTACTGGCTCAGCGACGGGCAGTAATAATGCCAATCCATTTCAGACTGTGGATCGTCAAGAGGTTGGTATTAAATTACGGGTAACCCCGCAAGTTAATGAGGGAGCAGGTGTTCAGCTAACGATTGAGCAAGAAGTTTCATCGGTCAGTGGCTCAACGGGAGTCGATATCTCTATTAACAAAAGAGAAATTAAAACCACGGTAATGGCTGATAATGGCGCAACCGTTATTTTAGGTGGTTTAATTGATGAAGATGTGCAAGAAAGTGTGCAAAAAGTACCGTTCTTAGGTGATATTCCTATTTTAGGGAATTTGTTTAAGTCAACCAGTAATACCAAGAGAAAGCGCAATTTAATGGTATTTTTACGTCCGACTATTATTCGTGATGGCAGTTTGATGAATCAAATCAGTAAAGAAAAATATAACTATATTCGAGCTGACGAATTGCGCAAAAGAGAAGAAGGTTTATCATTAATGTCTGATGAGAAGTTGCCGCTGATGCCTGAATGGAATGACAAGTTATCATTACCACCGTCTTTTGATGAGTATATGAAGAAAACCGATAAGTCTAAATCAGCAGCAGAAGTAAAAGATCAAGAATAATGAATAGCACTGATATCGAAAATGAGCTGCAGGTATCGCTTGAAAATATAGTGATAGATGAAAATGAAGTGGCTGAACATAGCCTATCATTCGGGTTTGCCAAACGTCATAGCGTGCTAATCAACAGTGATGATGACGGTTTTGTTTTATATTGTTTACCCGATGTCGACTTGGATATAGTGCAGGAAGTGCGTCGTATTTTACGCGCTCCGTTTCGTTTTGAATATCAAACGCCGGATGGCTTTGAGCAGCTATTAACTGTGGCTTACCAGCGTGACTCTTCAGAAGCCAAGCAGATGATGGAAGACATTGGCAACGAAGTCGATTTATATTCACTGGCCGATGAAATGGTCGAAAGTGAAGATTTGCTAGAAAACGAAGACGATGCGCCAATCATTAAATTGATTAATGCCATGTTAAGTGAAGCCATTAAAGAAAATGCGTCAGATATCCATATTGAAACCTTTGAAAATGCCTTACAAATTCGTTTTCGTGTCGACGGTGTTTTACGTGAAGTATTGAAACCGAATCGCAAATTAGCGTCATTGCTGGTTTCACGTATCAAAGTTATGGCAAAACTTGATATTGCTGAAAAACGTATTCCCCAAGATGGCCGTATTTCGCTACGTATTGGGGGACGTGCCGTTGATGTTCGTGTCTCTACTATGCCAACCGGGCATGGTGAACGAGTAGTACTTCGTTTGTTAGACAAACACTCTGCACGCCTTGATTTACAAGATTTAGGTATGACCGAAAACAACCGTGTTAAGTTTGCCCAATTAATTGATAAACCTCATGGTATTATCTTAGTTACCGGCCCTACTGGCTCGGGTAAAAGTACCACGTTATACGCAGGCTTAAGCCAAATTGATTATAAAGAACGTAATATCCTAACCGTTGAAGATCCTATTGAATATGCGATTGAGGGTATTGGTCAAACGCAAGTAAATAATAAAGTAGATATGACCTTTGCTCGCGGTTTACGTGCTATTTTACGTCAAGATCCTGATGTAGTGATGGTTGGTGAAATACGAGATTTAGAAACCGCGCAAATAGCCGTGCAAGCAAGTTTGACTGGTCATTTGGTGTTATCTACCTTACATACCAATACTGCCGCAGGCGCAATAACACGTATGGAAGATATGGGTGTAGAGCCTTTTCTTTTATCGTCGAGTTTGCTGGGCGTGTTAGCACAGCGACTGGTCAGAACTTTATGCCCTCATTGTCGAGCAACTCATTTACCTGATGAAGAAGAACTGAATATATTAGGATTGCCAGCAGACAATAAGCAGCCTATTTATCGTGCGGTTGGCTGCGCAGAATGCAATTTCAAAGGCTATAAAGGCCGTACCGGCATACATGAACTTCTGCCTGTTGATGATAAAGTGCGTGAACTTATTCACAATGGTAAAGGTGAGCAAGCGATAGAAAAATATATCCGCAAAACTACACCGAGTATTCGACGTGATGGTTTTGATAAAGTCATGTTAGGAACCACCACTTTAGAAGAAGTGTTACGAGTAACGCGTGAGGACTGATCATGGCAGCGTTTGATTATCAGGCGGTAGACAGTCGCGGCAAAAATAAAAAAGGGGTGATTGAAGGAGATACCCCTAGGCAAGTACGTAATTTATTGCGTGAACAGGGATTAATGCCCATCGAGGTAACCCCTAGCCTTCAAAAAACAAAACAAGAAGCTAAATCTACTGGTTTTCGCCGAGCTAAAAAAATATCGGCTACTGAGTTGGCACTTGTTACCCGTCAATTAGCTACTTTGGTTGAGTCAGGTTTGCCGTTAGAAGAGTCTCTGATGGCCGTTGCTGAGCAGTGTGAAAAAAACAGTATGAAAAGTATGGTCATGGCGGTGCGCACTAAAGTGACTGAGGGCTATGGTTTAGCCGAAAGTATGGGGGAGTTTCCTCATGTTTTTAACCATCTTTATCGCGCAATGGTCGCCGCAGGTGAAAAGTCAGGTCATTTAGATAAAGTGTTGGACCGTCTAGCGGATTACACCGAACAGCGTCAACACATGCGTTCACAGTTGATACAAGCGTTAGTGTATCCCGTTATTATGACTGTTGTCGCTATCGGAGTTATCGCCATTTTATTAACGGCGGTGGTGCCAAAAATAGTCGGGCAATTTGAGCATATGGGCGAAAATTTACCTGCCACTACCCAGTTTTTAATCGCCTCCAGTGATTTTTTAAGAGATTATGGCTTATTTATTGTCTTGAGCATCGCGGTATTAATGATGGCTTTTGCACGAATAATGAAAAAGCCTGCCTATCGATTATCTTTTCACCGTCGTTTGATCTCAATACCTGGAATAGGCAAAGTTGTGAAAGGGCTAAATACTGCGAGATTTGCCCGAACATTAAGTATATTAACGGCCAGTGCCGTACCATTATTGGAAAGTATGCGTATTGCCGGTGAAGTGTTAGATAATTTATATATGAAACAACGGGTCAAAGAGTCTGCAGATAAAGTCAGAGAAGGCTCTAGTTTGCGTGTTTCTTTAGAACAAACGAAACTTTTCCCTCCGATGATGCTCCATATGATTGCCAGTGGTGAAAAAAGTGGCCAGTTAGAACATATGCTGGGGCGGGCGGCTGATAACCAAGACCGAGAATTTGAAGCCTTAGTCAATATTTCATTAAAAGCATTTGAACCAGCGTTAATGGTGTCAATGGCGTGTGTGGTGTTGTTTATTGTCATGGCAATTTTACAACCAATTCTTCAATTAAATACCTTAGTAGGAAGTTAGTATGAATGTTCAAAAACTTAAATCATCTAGTCGTGGTTTTACCTTGCTTGAAGTGATGGTGGTCATCGTTATTTTAGGTATATTGGCCAGTATGGTGGTACCCAACTTAATGGGTAGTCAAGAGCGCGCCAATATGCAAAAAGCGGTGTCAGATATTAATGCTTTAGAAACGTCTTTGAGCATGTATAAAATGGATAACTATGATTATCCAACTACAGAGCAAGGCTTGGAAGCCTTAGTTACTGAAACAGACATTGAGCCCTCGCCGCGTCGTTTTCCTGAAGGAGGTTACGTAAAACGTTTACCTAACGATCCTTGGGGCAATGAATATCAATTATTAAATCCGGGTGAAAACGGCAAAATGGATATTTTTTCTATGGGACCAGACGGTGAAGCAGGTACTGAAGATGATATCGGTAACTGGAACTTAGGAGACTATCAATAAATTGCTAAGCAAAAATTGTTTTATTGTCAGAGGGCGTTTTGTATTACCGCTAATTGTTAACATAAAACAATTTTACGCAACTTAATTGAACACTTCGTTATGGCAATAAGGCAGCGAGATAAAAACAGAAATGGCTTTACTTTGATTGAAGTAATGTTAGTCGTTGCCTTAATAGGGCTTACCGCTACCCTGGTTCAATTTAGTTTTAGTAGCAATGGGCCCGAAGAACTGCTGAAAAAAGCCAGTGCGAGGTTTGCCGGAATTTTTGACGTCGCCGCTGAATATTCAATGCTGAACAACATCGAAATTGGACTTTTCATTGAAGAAGATCACTATCAATTTTTAGGGTATGACGGTGTACGTTGGAGTGAAATTCCAAATCATGAACTATTTGCAGTTCATGCTCTAGCGGAAGGCGTTGAAATAGAACTGCAATTAGACGATTTGCCGATAGAAGAAGCGCAGTTATTTGACGCATCAACCTTTGTCTTTGAAGATGATGAAGACTTTGATGCCGAAGCAACCAAAAAGGTCATCCCTCAAGTTTATATATTATCTGGTGGAGATATAACGCCATTTAGTGTGATTTTTTCTCTAGCTGAAAATGGCTATTTTGAACAAGACCTAACATATAAAGTTACTGGGCTTTATAGCACGCCTGTTTCAATTGAAGGGCCATTGTATGACGGTATAGGTAAAGCAAATGCCGATAACTAATACCGATATGACCATCACTGATATAAACAATGGCTTGCTGGGCAAAGTGCCCGATCGTAGCAAGCAAAAAACCGCTGGCTTTACCTTGATAGAAGTGATGTTAGCGATGGCTATTTTTGCCATAGCAGGAGTGTCGTTACTTAGCGCTGCAACCAATAACTTTAATCACTTAAGCCAGTTAGAACAGAAAATGTTGGCAAATTGGGTGGCATCAAACCAGCTTGTTACCACTAGCCTAGAAGATAAATGGCCACCTCAAAATAATAAAAAAGGCAAAGTTGAAATGTCGGGCCATGAATGGTTTTGGCAGCAGAAGGTTATTAAAACTACCGATGCCAACATGCGTGCAGTTGTCATTGAAATACGGGCAAGTGAAAAAGATGAGTTAGCACTTACTAGTTTGATGACCTACGTTTCTAAGGGAACGTTTTAATGTTTACTGACAAAGCGCGATCTAACCAGGTTAAGGGTTTTACATTATTAGAAGTGTTAATCGCTATTGCGATTTTTTCTGTGATTAGTTTAGCCAGCTTTACCATATTTGATACGGTGCTAACGGGCGACGAATCTTCGAAAGTACGCACACAGCGCCTTAATGAGCTACAACGGGGATTTCTAGTTATTGAGCGTGACGTATTACAAATAGCGCGGCGAACGGTGCGCTTAAACGGAGAAAAACCTCAGGAAAATTTTTTACATACTGACAGTAACAGTTTTTTTTCAGATAATCAGGCACTGGGTTTTGTTAGAAATGGCTGGACGAACCCTGGCTTATTATTGCCGCGAAGTGATATGCAATCGGTGGCCTATCAGTTAAATGAAAATACCTTAGAAAGGCTACATTACAATTTTGTTGACGCTGTTGTCGGTGAAGAGCCAAAAGTTAGACCGCTTATTACTGGCGTTAACGAATTAAAGTTTGAATTTTATGACGGTACGAAATGGCAAGAAAATGTCCAAGAAGGTCAGTTACCTTTAGCGATTGCGATAGAAATTCAAACCGATGATTTTGGCATGATCCGTCGGCAGTTTTTGGTAGCTGGTGATCCTCCCAAACAAGGGGATGATTAACAGTGCGCAAGTTGAAAGTAACTGTTATTAATCAGCGCGGTGTGGCATTGATCACCGTTATGCTAGTTGTGGCTTTAGCGGCGATATTAGTGACGCAAATGACGGGGCGTTTGCAACTGCAAATGCAGCGCACCAGCAATATTACCTTCAATCAACAAGCTTATTGGTATGCTATGGGGGCAGAAGCATTTGCGAAAAGAGTCTTGATCGCCTCGTTTGAAGATGACGATAGTGTTACCAATTTAGAACAATTGTGGGCACAGGGCGAAACAAGTTATCCGGTGGATTTTGGCCAAATAACCGGAGAAATTTCAGATCTTCACGCCTGCCTAAATTTAAATGCTTTGCGGAATGTTGAACAAAATACTGGTGAGCAAAAGGTGACTAAAACTCCTGCGAGATTGGCTCTCGAGGAACTGATTACAGCACTAAATATTGAGGGTACAGGGCAATTTGAAGCGGAATATATGGTTGACGCATTAACCGACTGGCTTGATGATAATAGCGCTATAGTCAGCGCTGGTGGCGCCGAAGACAATGATTACTCAGCAAAAGAGTTTCCGTATTTGCCTGCGAACCATTACCTTGCTAGTGTCAACGAGCTACGTATTATCGAACATTTTACTGTACCAGTGATTAATGCTTTGAAAGACTATGTTTGCGTTATCCCAAATAACGGCGATCATAAGATAAATATTAATACCTTGAGCATTGAAAAACCGGAACTCTTGCAAGCATTATTGGCAATTACTTTAGGCGATGCGCAAGAAATACTAGCGTCGAGAGAAGCAGAAGGTTTTAAGAGCGTGGACGATTTTTTTAATATGCCAGAGGTCAACAAACTTAAAATTGATCCTGATAAAAAACAGCAGTTTGTTGTTGATAGCGATTATTTTAAGCTCAAAACAACGGCAAGTTTTAATGGTAGCTATTTCTCGTTAAATTCGATTATGCAAGTAGACAAACAAAAAATTAGTGTGGTTAGCCGCACGATAGGACGTGAGTTGTGAGTGAAACTTTATTTATTCGTCTTGGTAGCCAAAAACAAGACTTAATACATTGGCTGATTTGGTCGAGTAATCAACAAGAGATAATTGCCAGCGGCGAATTAACTAATGCGGAACATTTGTCCGAATTAACCGAGAAAAGCCAACAGCGAGAAGTGGTGACATTTGTCCCTGGATGTGATGTTGCTATTAAGCAGTTAACAGTGCCGGGTAAATCGCAACGAGCCATACGTTTAGCCGCGCCATATATGCTTGAAGATGAGCTTGCTCAAGACGTAGAGCAGTTGTTTTTTGCTTATAGCAATTTAAAACAAGACGCCCAAGGTCATAATTGTTTTGTCGCCGCGGTAGGGCGGACGCAAATAGAAAAATGGCGTGACTGGCTAACCAAAGCTGAGATCCGTTGCAAGATTATGATCCCAGATGTGCTTGCTATGCCTTATCATGAAGACACGTGGTCAGTTGTCGCATTAGGCCATCAATTACTTATTCGCCAATCTCAATGGCAGGGTATGGTTGTTGATCAAGCAACCTGGCAAATGATAGTTGATAGATGGCAACAGCGGTCAAAGAGCGATAGTGGGAATGAAGAAGGTGCTGATAGCACAAGACTCCCTGTCCTCAATGCCTATTCCCCATTGCCCGTTGACATTGAAGGTCTGCAAATAAATGCCATGCCAGAAGAATTGCCACTGGCGCTGTTAGCTCAACATGTAAAGGCACAATCATTCAATTTATTACAAGGTGAATTTCAAGTAAAAGAAGAGCGTTCACCTGTTTTAGTGAATTGGTATTGGGCGGCAGGAATTGCTGCATTTGCCCTATTGGCTAACGTCGGTATGAAAGGCGCTGAGCTATTGAAGTTAAATGCTCAACAACAAGTTATAGAAGAGCAAATAATTACAACCTATAAAAAAGCTTTCCCTGAAAGCAGAAAGGTTAGGGTGGCAACGATTAAGTCGCAGCTGAAACGCAAGCTATCTGAAGTTGGCAGCACTAATACTGGTGAAGGCTTTTTGACTATGCTGAATAAAACCCAGCCGGCATTCTCAAGCGTACCATCCTTAAAGCCAGAGTCGTTGAGGTTTGACGGTAAACGTCAGGAAATTCGTATTCAAGCGGTTGCTAAAGACTATCAATCTTTTGATAAATTTAAAGTCGCTTTAGAAAAGGCCAAGTTAAGTGTTAACCAAGGCGCGCAGAATAATCAGGGTGAGCAAGTGACTGGTTCCTTTAGTATTACCGATAAGGGGAACAAATAATGAAGGCTTGGTGGCAACAACTTAATACGAGAGAGCAACGCTTGGTCATGGCAATGTCAGCGGCGGTAATTGTTTTCATCTTGTATAGCCTTATTTGGCAACCCTTAAATGATGGCATAGTCAAAGCGCAGCAAAAATTAGATAGGCAACAAGAACTATTGTCTTGGGTGCAGGAAAATACCGCTAAATATCAACGATCAAAAGTCGGAGGTAATGCCAAAGGCAGTAGTGGTAGTTTGTCGAGTATTATTAACCGCACGGCACGCAACGCCAATATTACTGTTACTCGTATTCAGCCGCAAGGGGACGATATACAGGTTTGGGTAGATGAAGTGTCCTTCGAACAGCTTCTGCAGTGGCTAGAGCGATTAACGAATAATGACGGTTTACAGGTAAAAGCGATTGATCTTGATGGCTTAGATAAGCCCGGGACCGTTCGCGTTCGTCGATTACAGTTAGGAAAAAATTAATGAAAAAGTGGTTTGCTTACGGTGCAATTTTTCTATGTGTATATTTTACTTTTGTGGTCGCTACCGTGCCGGCGACATTGGTCACTAACTGGATCTCAATACCGAAAAATATTGCAGTAAGTGGTATTTCTGGGACTATTTGGCAAGCTAAAGCTACTTCAGTTAGTCATCCGCAAATTACCTTGAACGATGTTGATATCGAGTTAGGGGTAATGTCTTTGCTCAAAGGTGATCCACTCTTGGAATTAAGCTTCGGCGGGGCGTTATTTGCCGGTCCTGAAGGTTCGTTGTCGATTTCTGGTTTGCTCGATGAGCTTAAAATAGAAAATGGTGAAATGAGTATCGCTGCCAACGATATTGCGAAACAACTTGCACTACCAGTACCTTTAACTGCACATGGCTATGTTAGTATCAAGGTTCCTGAATTTGTTATTGGTCAACCCATTTGTAAGGAAGCCAGTGGCCAGATTGTTTGGAATAAAGCGTCAATCACCGCATTAGAAGAAAAAATTAATTTGGGCGCGTTAAAGGCAGATGTGACTTGTGAGCAAGGCGCGTTAGCGATAGCACTCTCTCCGAGTAATGATTTAGGCTTAACTTTTACTGCTTATTTACGCGGTAAAGGTAATGTGTCGGGGAATGGCTATTTAACACCGGGCGCGAAATTTCCAGAACAGTTAAAAGCAGCGTTACCCTTTTTAGGAAAAGCTGATAACAAAGGACGTTACCGCTTAAGTTTATAGCCTCTGATGGAGGCTATCGTATTGGATGCTTATATATATCATCGATGAGCACTTCATAATTCGTGATTGATGTGAATTCTGTAATTTCACGAGCATCTTGTTTACTGTCTGGGTTGGCAATGGCAAGTAAATGCTTAATACCAAAAGTTTGTGCAGATTTTAAAATGGCAACACTGTCGTCAACAAATAAGGTTTTATTAGAGTCAAAAGCTTGCTTGGTTTGAAGTTTTTGCCACAGTAACTGTGATTCTTTGGTTACGCCAAATTCATGGGTCGAATAGAGCTTATGGAAATACTTATCTAGTTGAGTTCTTTCTATTTTTAATGACAAACTTTGTGGATGAGCATTGGTAACCAGTACTACATCGCGCCCAGACTCACGTAATGCCACCAAAAAATCGTGGGCATCTGCCCTCAACTGAATAAGGTGTTGAACTTCTTTTTTGAGTTCGGTGATCGGCAATTTGGTTTGTTCAGCCCAATAATCTAAACAATACCAAGCAATGGTACCTTCCACTTTTTGGTAATGAGACAACAGCTCTTGTTTAGCTTCTTCAACTGTTATATTCGCTTGTTCGCTGTAACGTTTAGGTAAATGTATCAGCCAAAAATGGTTGTCAAAATGCAGATCAAGTATGGTTCCGTCCATATCTAATAAAACAGTTGAAATATTTGACCAATCAAGCATAGATTTATCCCTAAGAAACGATTTATTATGTGGCTATAAGTGAATAACTAACAAGTTCACTCGATATTATATCTAATCTCAACGTACTAACCTAAAAATTTGGTACAAAAAAGCGAATAGGCAACTGATGACAGGGAATAAGCCGTTACCCATTATTACCGATCGCAAACAATTGGCTAAAAGTCGATTATTTGCAATTGAACAAATTGATTTAACCTTTGCCAATGGTGAATGTCGTGAATATGAGCGCATGCAAGGGACAGGACGCGGGGCGGTACTTATTGTCCCTATGCTTGATAATGAAACTATGTTATTGGTACGTGAGTATTGTGCGGGCACTCACACATATGAATTAGGGTTTCCGAAAGGCCTTATTGATCCGGGAGAAAACCCGGCACAAGCAGCAAACCGAGAATTAAAAGAAGAAGTGGGGTTTGGTGCTGGTCAGCTAAGCTTTATTCATCGTGTTGCCATGGCGCCAGCTTTTTTTAGCGCAACCATGGAAATATTCTTGGCGACTGATTTATATCCGGAAAAATTGCCAGGGGATGAACCAGAGCCATTGGAAGTGGTAAGCTGGAAGCTAGCAGACTATAAAAATTTGTTAGCGCAACCAGACTTTAATGAAGCCCGCAGTATCGCAGCACTGATGTTGGTTAAAGACCATTTGAGAGGCATATAATGAGCGATGAGAAGTTATTAAATATTGCTTTAGAAAGTGCAAAAAAAGCAGGCAAAGAGGTGATGAGTTATTATCGCCAAGGCAATTTTACCGCTGAAATCAAAGCTGATGATAGTCCAGTAACCAGTGCTGATATAGCTGCAAATGATGTAATTATGGAGCAATTAAAACGGTTAACACCTGAGATCCCGATAATTTCTGAAGAAGTAGGCGCTCTACCCATTGAACAACGAAAACAATGGCAACGCTACTGGTTGCTTGATCCTATTGATGGTACTGGAGAGTTTATCATAGGCAGTGGCGATTTTGCCGTCAATATTGCCTTAGTAGAAAACGGTTGGCCGACTATTGGCGTTATTCACGCGCCCGATCATCACTTAACCTATTACGCCCAAAAGGGGCTCGGTGCTTATAAAGACAATGGCTATGCGAGTCATCAAATTCAAGTCGCTGATTATCGCGCTGGTAGTCCAGTGAAAGTAGCGATCAGTCGTCGTCAAGAATTGAGTTTAATGGGGCAATATTTGAATACCGAGTTCGATTTTGAATATATCGCCCTGGGAAGTTGTTCGTTAAAAAACTGTTTGATTGCTGAAGGCGGCGCTGATTGTTATCTGCGGGTAGGCCCAACTGGAGAGTGGGATACAGGCGCCAGTCATTGTATTTTAGAGCAAGCTGGCGGGAGTATTATTGATAGTGAGTTCAATCCGCTGAGTTACAATCAACGTGAAACGTTAATCAATCCGGATTTCTTAGTGCTAGGCAGCCAAGATTTTCCATGGCGTAATATTATTAAGCCGCATCGACGCTAATGTAGTCGCAGATCATCATCAAATAAACTGATGTTATTTTACGTCCGTTTGCGCGGCATTAAAGTGCTCGGCAGGCATAATATTAACGGTTTGATGTAGCTCTGAAAAAACGACCACTGCACTCCCTTGCTTAAGTTGCTGTTTAATGTCCTCTATTTTTTCCTCAAGAGAAATATCTTCAAGGCCATATTCTGTGCCTTCACGTAAGACAAATTCTTGAATAACCGCATCTAGCACGTCAATGGCTAACTTTTCGTAAGGAATGATCATAAATGCTCCGCTATAAATTGTGGGACACGTTGCTCAAGCCAAAAGTGAGGCTTTGTTGGCAGACGGCCAGTAATAAAACCTACATGTCCTCCGTGTTTACTTACTTCAAAACGTACTGATTTTGGTAGGTTAGTTACCGCGACAATTTCGTCATGCTCTAAAAATGGGTCATCCTGTGCATGCAAAATCAAACAGGGTGTGTTGATAGTGTGTAGGTGATTTCGTCCACTCGCGTGTTGATAATAATCGTCAGCATCATTAAAGCAATTAAGTGGGGCAGTAAGGAGCTGATCAAAGTCTCGAATCGTGCGAATGTTCGCTAATTGCGCCTGATTAATGTGAGTTATTTTTTGTGCAATGATTTTTTTTTCAGCACTATGTTTTAGCATATCAACCAGATATTTTTGATAGAGTTTTGATACTCCTTTATTAATACGTGAACTACAACTACTCAAATGCAAAGGTGCACAGATAGATACTGCTGATAAGTAGGGATTCTCAGGCTGCTCAGCAAGGTATTTTATCAGGACATTTCCCCCTAACGAAAAACCAATGATCGCCAGAGGAGTATTCTGGTAACGTTGTTGTAATATTTCAGTGAAATAGGTGATGTCGGCAGTATCACCGGAGTGATATGAACGTGCTTGTCTATTTTCACGGCCACTGCATCCGCGAAAATGCATCAGTACACCTATCCAATTATTACCTTTAAGGGCATTGAGCATCCCCTTTGCGTAATGACTGTCTTTGGAGCCTTCAAGTCCATGAAGAATAACAACGATAGGTTTAGTGGTGTTATTATTGGGTAATTCGGTCCAAGCAAGGTCAATAAAGTCACCATCGGGAAGCTCAAGCGTTTCAAGCAAGGTTTTAACATGCAAATGCCTGCGTAGCCATTTTGCGGCAATGGTTTGTAAGTGAGAGTTTTTTAACCACCAAGCGGGGCTGAAATCGTTTGAATGTAACACAAGTGATAATATTGGCGCGCGAATAGTGAAATTATACGTGAGTCAGTCATTAAAGCCTAATGAAGGTTAGACACCAATAGGCTCGTTAAAAGTTTTTATATTAATTGATTGATCAGCAAACCTTTGCGGGTATCATCGTTCTTCTGATTGATAATACTTACCTGTAATTGCGTGTTTAATTGTTGTTGATCAGCGGTAGTTTTTGAAAAATCGGTATCTTGGACGCCCGATTTCGCACGACTCACATTGACTCGTGTTGTGTCATAAGTGTTTATCTGGCTTGTAAGGCCATTCGTTTGCGCGCCATTAGCCGTAGCAAGTTGATTGATAGTGTCACTGGCATTTTCTATGATTGCCTGAGTTGTCTGTGGATCAGAGGCGTCTAACGCAGATATAAAGTTATCATCACCAAATGCATTTCCAGCAATAGCATTAATTTCATCGGTTATCTGACTGAGTTCAGCTTGGATCGCAATATCACCCCCCAAAGGATTAGCGGCTTGAATCGAAAGTACATTAGCGCGCTCAAGGTTTTCGCTAATTGAACTAAGCTGCGCAGATTGTACTTCATTTGCACCAATAACATTTTGTGCATTACTGCTTTGTCGAGAGAGTTGCTGTTCTTCTACCGATAGTCGATCAGCGAGTTGTAGGCCTGCAGCATCATCGGCAGCACTGTTTATACGAAGTCCAGAAGCAAGTTTTTCATTTTGCTCTTCTTGCTGCTTGGTAAATCGCTCTAACGGGCTTAATGCCGTTTGAGCGGTATTTATTGATAAGTCCATCGTATTACCTATGTTGCGTTAAAGTTGACGCTAGTGCTAATTCGTTCACTAGATACAACAGTATAGCAAAAATAGCGTATACCGAATGAATTTTGTACAATTTAAAATAACGCCTACAGCTAATAAACAAAAATTTATTGGTTAAAGTTGGCTGCGTTATTTTTATTAAATTACTTAGCTGTTTTCGGAAATGTGCTTAATGAAGTAATAGACGTAATATCCGCAAATGCCTAGTACAGTAGCTAAGCCAATAAAGGATATAAGTACCACGGGATCATTCATTAACATCTGTAAAATATTCATAAGAGACTCCTTGAATTATGCTCACTGGTGAGTTTAGTCAAAGAGCCTTTTATATACTGTGATGTAGATCAATCAATCAGGCTTTTTTCATTGGCCAATTTATTTCTTAAATTCGCTTGCTCAATTATTTTGTGATAAATACGCTCAGCTTTTTCTCGAGCTTTTTCTAATTTTTCAGCGGTAAGGTTGCGCTCGTCCATTGCTTGGCTTTTTTCTGCATCTTTATAGCCATTTCTTGCGGCGATAGAATTCCAGATATATGACATTTCAGTACTTTTTTGCACGCCACGTCCGTCATAATACATCAAGGCTAAATTAAATTGGGCTAATGCATAATTCATGTCGGCAGCACGTTGAAACCAGCGTGAAGCTTTAAAATCATCTTGCTTAACACCGTCGCCGTTATAGTACATTACCCCTAAATTAAACTGGGCGCTGGCTAGGTTTTTATTGGCCGCCTTTTCAGTTAATTCAAAAGCCCTTTTTAAATCTTTTTCTACTACTTTACCTTCGCTGTACATTAATGCTAAATCAAACTGAGCATCGGGATAGTGCTGCTCTGCGGCAAGGGTAAACAATTCAAATGCTTTCTTGGGATCTTTGGGGACGCTATATCCATTCAAATAAATTAGCCCCATTTGATATTGAGCAGGAGCGTAACCCTCTTCAAGTAAGGGCTCAAATTCTTCTATCGCTTTTTTAAACTCACCTCGATTTAATTGGTATAGGCCAAAATCAAAATCAAAACTGTAAGTAACTGGTGATATGGTTGAAATTAGTGCTAACAGCACAACCAACAAAGATTTTTTTATCATGATAGAACTCCGCTGAACAGACAAAAAGTTATTATATATATAGTGTAGCAAGTTAATCTTAATTTACTGTGATTGCGACATAATTTCTTCAATTTGTTCTTCTAATTCAAGCCAGTGGCATTCGTTTTCTTCAATATCCTGTTTAAATATTGCCTGCTTTTTTAGTAATTCAGCCAATTGTGCCTTGTTTTCAGACTGATAAATTTCACTGTCTGCTAAAATTTCTTCTACGTCAGCTAATGCTTGCTGTAGTTGATGAACTTTTTGTTCAAATTTTTCAGCTTTTTTTCGCAGTGGAGATGATTTTTTCCTTAACTCCGCCTGTTCTCGGCGTTGTTGCTTTTTATCAACCGTGATCTCGTTAGTGCTTTTTCCTGATTGTGTCGCTTGCTTTTTATCGTCATTTAACCATTGTTGGTAGTCATCAATATCACCGTTAAATTCGGTGACATTGCCGTTAGCAACAATGTAAAACTCATCGACACAGGACTCGAGCAAATACCTATCGTGAGCAATTAGAATGATAGCGCCGTCAAACTCTTGTAATGCCAGTACCAATGCCTGACGCATTTCTAAATCAAGGTGGTTAGTGGGTTCATCGAGTAAGAGTAATTGTGGTTTATCTAAGACGATAAGCGCCAAAACTAGGCGTGCTTTTTCACCACCAGACATGGTTTTTACGGGTGCTAGCGCCTGGTCACCGCTGAAGCCAAATCGTCCTAAGAAGGTTCTTGCTTGAGGTTCTCCCCATTCACGTTTAGCGCGAATTATGTGTTCGACGGGGCTAGAACTCATGTGCAATTGCTCTAACTGGTGCTGAGAGAAATAACCAATTTTCAGTTCTTGGGCGCGGTATCTTTCGCCTTGTAATAGCGCCAGTTCGCCTGCCAACGACTTTATTAAGGTTGATTTGCCCGCGCCATTACGGCCAAGTAAACCAATGCGACTACCGGGCACCAATGTTAAGTCAACATTACGTAAAATAATGGCATCGGCGTTATAACCACAGCGACTTTCTTTTAGGGTTAATAACGGATACGGTAAGTTATCTGGCTGTTCAAAACTAAAACTAAATTGGCTATCTACATGTGCCGGTGCTAATTCCGGCAGTTTCTGTAATCGCTTTAAGCGGCTTTGTGCTTGTTTTGCTTTACTTGCTTTAGCGCGAAAACGATCAACAAAAGAGGTTAGGTGAGCGACTTCTTTTTGTTGTTTTTGATATTGTGCGTCTTGTTGGGCCAGATGTTCTGCTCGTTGACGCTCGAAAGCACTATAGTTGCCAGAGTATAATTTAGCTTGTTGGTGTTCAATATGCAGTATCTGGCCAATGACATCATCAAGAAAATCTCTATCATGAGAAATAAGTACTAAAGTGCCCGTAAATCTTTTTAACCAGCGTTGTAGCCAGATCACCGCGTCGAGATCGAGATGGTTAGTCGGTTCATCCAATAGAAGTAAATCGGCTCTGCTGATTAAGGCTTGCGCTAAGTTTAAGCGCATGCGCCAACCACCTGAAAAATCTTTGACGGGATTAATCAATTGTTCTTGTAAAAAGCCTAATCCGTGCAGTAATTCTCCTGCCCGTGCTGGCAGGCTATAGCCATGAATAGCGTCAATCTGATTAATGATAATGGCTTCTTGATTACCATCGTCTTGCGCTCTTGCTTCTTCTAATTGTTGTTCGAGCAGACGAAACTCTTGATCGCCATCAATAACGTAGTCTAATGCTGATTGCTCTAATGCAGGCGTTTCTTGTTTTACTGTCGCTATTTTCCAACTGGCGGGTAAAGATAAAATACCTGCATCTGCTTGCAGGTTACCAAGCAATGCAGCAAATAAAGATGACTTGCCACAGCCATTCGCGCCCACTAATCCGACTTTATGGTCGGGGTGTATGGTAAAGCTAGATGATTTTATTAGGTTTTTAGCGCCTCTATCTAAGCTTAAATTATCGGCTGTGATCAAAGATGTTTCCTCGTTATTTTATATCGTCGCTATTGTCGCTTTTCCATCTGGTGTTATTCAAGGTAAAATACCATTACAGTCTCACTTAATTTAAGTTGCAACGTGAAAAAAAGATTTATAGCGGGTGCGGTATGCCCAAAATGTTCAACCATGGATACCATGGCGCTGACTAAAGAACATGGTATCGAAAAAGTGACTTGTGTGAGTTGTGGTGAAACTATGACTCAACCTGAAGATCATGTTGAGAAAGAAATTCGTCCACAAGAGCAGGTTATTGGTATTTTCAAACAAGAATAGCCAGCCTTAGTAGTGGGGTGGCGGTGGCTCAACCTCTTGCTTGTCAGTTTGATGGTTATTACTGTCTTTAATTCGGTTAGCAATCAAAGTTAATTGTTGTTTTAAATCAGAAATTTGCGCTTGATGAACGGCTAATTCCTGATTGAGTTGTTCAATAATGTCATCTTGAAAAGCATTACGCGATTCTAGTGCTTCAATTTGGAGCTCAAGTTTAGTGACAGTATCTGTTATTGGGGTATTGGCCATAATTCGGCATATCCTGATGAACTTTCGGTAATAATGCTGCCATTATCGCGAAAAGCCGCGCTATAAACAACTGCGCCGGCGGGTCTAATATCTTCTCTTGGCGATACGCGCCAACTCGCGAGTCTTTTTCCTGAGGATATATCCCAGATACTGACCTTTCTACTTGGTGCGCCGGTCAGTAATTGTTTACCGTCAGGAGAAAATTGTACGCTGGAAAACACCTCCTGACGATTGGTGTATTTTAAGCTACCGACTAGCTTGCCTGTTTTTAGATCCCAGATATGCGCTGATTTTTTACTATCTGCAGTAAAGGCATAGCGCCCCTTAGCATCAAGCGCAACTTTAGTGACTCGACTTGGGTGATTAAAACGGTATATAACTTGGCCCGATGCAGTATCCCAAACATAAGCAACAAAATCGTTGCCGCCAGAAATAGCGACTCTGCCATTGGGAAGCATATCAACCGAGTTGATTTTTTCCTGATGTCCAAGAAACTCTAAACGTCGGCCATTATCAATGGAAACGTGCACTACGGTACCGTTACCCTTGCCAATGAGTACATAATCACCATTATTTGATACCGCAATATCACGAATATTAGACTCTCTGACCTTCCAATAGCCTTCAGATGCCCCTGTTGCCATATTCCACAAGGCAAAGTTTTCTCGACTTGCGGTTAATACATGAGAATTATTATCTGAAATATCAACCGCTAATACTAAATTATCGGCGCTGTCTTGCTGTTGATACCAAGTGTATTTTAAGGCGTTTTCTTCAAGATCCCATAAGCTAATGCCATGATGAATAGAGGAGACGACGCTGTATGTAGCATCATTTGATATATCGGCAGCGTATGCACCTTCAATGGCATGTTGCCAACGTGCCATAGGTTCGTTTTTAGAGGGCTGACACGCGGTAAATCCCACCACCATAAGGAGTAATAAAAAGAGTTTTGGATAGGGATTGAGTTTTAACAAAATATTAATACTTTTTTCTCGGCGCATTTATCGTTAGTATAAGGCGTTTTTTAGCTTATACCAATCGCTATCATGACTAATAAATGTATGTGAATGGTATATTTTTTAGAAAACTCAATAATCTTTAAACTACTGCTTGGGGGAGATTCTCCAACTGTGTTGTGTAAATGGAGAAATAGATGAAATTTTTCAAACCCACTTTGGTGGCAATCGCGCTTATTTCAGTAATGGGCTGTCAAGAAAAAGCCTCGAAAGAAGAAGTAAATGCGCCAGTTTTAGAAACTGAAATTCAAAAACAAGCTTATGGGCTAGGTGCATCCATTGGTTTCTATATGGAACGTAACCTAGAAGAGCATAGTAAATTAGGTTTATCTTTAGACCGAGAGCTTATTGTTAAAGGTTTTGTTGATAGCCTAGATGGTAAATCGCAAATCGCTAAAGAAGAAGTACAAGCCTTGTTGATGTCTTTAGACAAAAACATGAAAGAAAAGCAGCAAGAAATTGCCGCCAAAGCCGCTGAAGCGAGCTTAGCTGAAGGGCAAACATTCCTTGAAGAGAACGCTAAGAAAGAAGGCGTACAAGTAACTGAATCAGGTATTCAGTATGTTGTAATGAGAGCCGCTGAAGGTGAAAAGCCAGCAGCAACTGATACGGTTAAAGTGCATTACAAAGGTACTTTCTTAAATGGCGAGACTTTTGATAGCTCGTATGATCGTGATGAACCTGCAGTATTTCCATTGAATCGTGTTATTCGTGGTTGGACTGAAGGTGTTCAGTTAATGCCTGTTGGTTCAAAGTATAAATTTACTATCCCTTCGGATTTAGCTTACGGACCGGTTGGTAACCCACCGCGCATTCCTGGTAACTCAGTGCTTGAATTTGAAATTGAATTACTTGAAATTCAAAAGCCAGAAGAACCTGCGAAAGTGGGCGATCAATAAGCAAGTTGCTTAGGTGTTTATAATAACAAAGCGAGCCTAAGCTCGCTTTGTTATTTATTCGTAATCTTTTTTGATATTTAATAATTTTTCTTTACGCTCTGCGGTGTAATACCACCATTTTTGCGCAGGTTCGCCACTCATAAATTTTGTGGCTGCAATGAACACATCGATAACACACGGATCATGACACTTTCGGGTCAACTGGCATAAATTCTCATACGTAATATAGGGATCTTGACTGGCTAATTGCTTAGGGGAAGTAAAACCAAGCAGCTTAAAGTCTTGTTCTGTTGCAGGACCCACATTAGGTATGTCAGTAAATTTAATTATATTCTCGCGCATCAAATCACACCTGAAAGTTATTTTTAGTCTAGCATCATTAATACGCTTTACTGTTAGCTGTTAGCTGTTAGCTTTTTTTACGAGATTCTTGGTGACTAGACGATCTGTTTTCTAAACGTCAACAGACCTAAATAGTATGGTTTTATTGGCTTATTTCAATCGAATATTGGAGATTAAAGCCAAAATCATATTGGCGCACCCAGCAGGAGTCGAACCTGCGACCTCTGCCTCCGGAGGGCAGCGCTCTATCCAGCTGAGCTATGGGTGCGTATTTGGCTTTAAAGCGCGGCAAATACTATAGATTCTCACTGATTTTGTCTAGCTCTGCGAATGAAATCTTTTCTTTAGATGCAATAATCTGCAGGTGACTAGTGAGCTGCGTTTTATAGAAACGAATGAAATGTACGACAACACAATAAAATTATGTATGTAAATAGTGTATCAATATGAAAAAGATGTACATTTTTTGTAAACATCCCTAAAGTAATGGCTATACTAATGTTAATTATTTGACTCTGCTAATATTTTTGATTCGCCTTATGAAATCTCTCCTAACTATCTTTACACTTATTTTTTGCATAACTTCTGTTGATGTAACCGCTAATAACTATGATTTGGAAGAAGTTGTTGTTGAACCATTTAAAGATGTTATTCATCGAACAGGAAAACTCGATTTTAAACGAACGTTGAACTTGTCGTTTAAAAGTAATGGTTATTTAAGCCAGTTATCGGTGGACGAAGGTGACTACTTTGAAAAAGACCAGTTACTGGCATCGTTAGATGTTGCTGAATTAAAAGCTCAAAAGAACTCGACTTATTCTCAATTATTACAAGCAAAGCGAGATGTAAAGCGCATTACTCAATTGATGGAGAATAATTTAAGCTCAGAGCAAGAGTTGGATGTTGCTGTGACTAAAGTGGATACCTTGAGAGCAAATTATAAAATTGCCTTTTATAACTTACAAAAGGCACAAGTGATTGCGCCTTTTTCAGGCGTAGTACTCGCACGGTATACCGAGTTAGGTGAACTGCAATCTCCGGGGCGAGAAATACTTAAAGTCGCGGCATTAAAAGATAATTGGGTTGTTAAAGTTGCGCTCACAGGAATTGAAGTAAGCCAAGTCAGGCTCAATCAAAAAGTTCAGGTAAAGCTGCACTCAATAGGCATGATAGAGGGTGTGATTAGCCGCATTCCTGCAATTGCTAATACTCAAGGGCAATTATTTATGATTGATGTCTTACTCCCTGAATTACCTATAGGCAGAGGTATTGTCGCGGGGCAAATCGCCGATGTGAAAATTGAATTTTCTAGCAATGATTTTGTCTATCGTTTGCCAATAGAAGCGCTGGTTAGTGTCGATGAAAATGGTAATGCGTTAGTGATGACCCAACTAAACCAAGAGAATAGTATTGTTCAGCAAGCATTTGATATTTATAAGTTAGACAATAATTTTTTATATTTATATGCTAATCAACGAGATAAACCGTTAAGTGTTGTTACCAGTGGCTGGCAACATATGAATGTAAGCGTGCAATAGTCATTATGAATTTACCTCGATTAGCGATAAAAAACGCACAATTTACGATTACTATTGTTGTACTTATGGTGCTCGTTGGTATTGTTTCGTATTTTAATATGCCACGCTCTGAAGACCCGCAGTTTGATATTCCTATTACCTTATTAGAGGTGATTTATCCTGGTGCCTCACCTACCGATATAGAAAGCTTAGTTGTTGACCCGCTAGAAGAAGAGTTTGCGGATGTTGAGAATATTAAAAAAATAGAATCTCAAATAAAAAACGGCGGCGCGCGGATAGAAGTTACTTTTTTGCATGGTACTGATGCTGAAGCGGCATATAACAAGATAAAACAGGCGGTGTCGACCGTTAAACCTAACATGCCAGAGGGCGTTCAGGATGTGCTGGTTTTAAAAGCGACGCCAACGAGTGTTGCCGTTATTCAACTCGCACTCTGGAGTGACCCCACAGATTATAAAAGCATGGAGTTTCATGCGAAACAATTAGAGAAGCGTCTAGAAGCAATTTCCAGTGTAAAAAAGGCTGACATCTGGGGCTATCCACAACAAATTGTGGCTGTTGATTTAAACTTAGCCTTGTTAAAGCATCATGGTATTGCCGTTACCGATATTGTCCAAATATTGCAGGGAAGAGCAATTAATATTACGCCAGGCTTTGTCGATGCTAGCACACGGCGTTTTAACGTAAAGACCAGTGGTAATTTTCAACAGCTTGAAGAACTAGCGAACACCATAGTACTGTCGAATGAACAGTTTGCTTTACGCCTACAAGACGTTGCTTCTGTTGAATTTTCCAGCAGAGAGCCAAGCTACCTTGCTTACTATAATCAAAAACCCGTTATTTTTCTAACTGTCGAACAAAGAGCAAACACCAATATTTTTGACTTAACTGCGCATATCAATGCAGAAGTAGAAACGTTTAAGCAAAATTTACCCGAGAATATAAAATTAGAATCTATATTTGAGCAAGCCGATAGTGTTGATACTCGGGTAAATGGTTTTTTCGATAATCTCTGGCAAGGTTTGATTGTTGTCGGCGTTTTATCCTTGTTGTTTTTGGGGATAAGAGAGTCAATTGTCGTGATTGTTAGTATTCCACTCTCCTTTTTAACAGCAATAGGCTGGCTAGACTTTGCAGGTTTTGGCCTGCAGCAAATGTCTATTGTTGGGTTGATCATTGCGCTGGGCTTGTTAGTGGATGACGCGATTGTCGTTACCGAAAGTATTCATCGGGAAAAAAAGAACTTTGTTGATATGAAAGAGGCTGCGGCTAACGGAACTAGCAAAGTGGGCTGGGCTTCTACCAGCGGTACAGTTACCACCATGCTCGCTTTTTTACCTATGATGATGTTAGCAAGTGACACGGGTGACTTTATCCGCTCAATGCCGGTCACAGTGGTATTAGTCTTACTTGCGTCTTTATTGCTATCTCTAACGTTAACACCGCTTATTGCTAGTCGTTTTCTAACGACTAAACCATCAAAAGTCAAAACGTTGCAACATTATGTCAATGTGTTTGCGGAAAAAATTTATGCGGTTTGGCTTAAGAAGTTAATGCAAATCAAATGGTTGGTCATTGCTATTGCCATAGCCAGTTTATTAGGTATGTTGTCATTATTTGCCGAAGTGGGTTTGAGCTTATTCCCTAAAGCTGAAAAGCCAATGATAATGCTGGATGTGGAAACTCCGCCTAATTCTTCTTTAGAGCATACTAATGAAATCATGCAAAGCATGACCGCAGTCCTGGAGAAATATCCTTTGGTTGACAAGATCGCCTTAAACGTAGGTAATTCGAATCCTCGTATTTATTATAATGAGATACCTAAGCGCGGCGTTGTGCAGTTTGGTCAAGTACTACTGGTATTAAAAGAATTTGATGAAGATAAAATACGGGTATTAGTGAATCAACTTCGTGAAGAATTTAATCAATGGCATCAGGCCAAAATAACGGTGAAGGAATTTACGCAAGGACCTGTTACCGACCAACCTATCACAATAAGATTAGTGAGTGAATCATTGGCTGATTTGGAAAAGGTGGCGCTAGATTTGGCTAATAAAATGTCATCGGTGAAGGGCGTTATTAATATCGACAACCCTATTGGTGTTGCTAATACTGAGCTGTCTTTGGCGATTGATTACGATAAAGCAGGCTTGGCCAATATAGACATTAATACATTAGATAATACCTTGCAGGCGGTACTTTCTGGTGCGTATGTCGGGCGTTTTAATGACGATAATGGTGAAGACTATCCAATACTAGTGCGTCGAAAGGCTCCTGATGTTGAAAGCCTCGCGGATATCAATATATCCAATCGCCTTGGTGAATCAATTCCATTAAGTCAAGTAGTAGAAACTCGCTTACAAAAAGGACAAACAGAGTTTTTTCATCACCAAAAACTGCGCATGGCAAGAGTTTCTGCCGACGTTGAGAAAGGCTATTCTGTTAATCAATTAACTGCTGAAATGGTTAACTATCTCGAACAGTATAAGTTGCCTACAGGAATGTATTACACCTTGGGTGGTGAAGAGGAGTCTCGGCAGGAGTCATTTGCGGGCTTATCACAAATTATGTTGATTACTGCTATTGGTGTGTTTGGCATTTTGGTGCTGCAGTTCAAATCATTTTTACAACCATTGATCATTTTTAGCTCAATTCCTTTCGCCATTGCTGGATCTGTTATCGGGCTGTACTTAACCGGATTGTCATTTTCTATGATGGCGTTTGTTGGTTTAATTAGTTTATTTGGGATTGTGGTTAACAATGCCATTATTTTAATTGATACTACCAATCGAAATTTGGCAGAAGGTGATGATAAACAACAGGCAATATTGTCTGCCAGTGCAACCCGTTTTACGCCTATTTTGCTAACTACGTTAACGACTATAGGAGGGTTGTTGCCTTTAACCCTTTTGGGTGGAGGATTATGGCAACCGCTAGGGGTTGTGATTATATCAGGCTTATGTGTATCGGCAATATCGAGCTTCTTGCTGGTTCCGGTGTTAACCGGGTTGTTTACAAAAAGCAAAGTCTAATCTATGGGATCATATTATCGCTAGCCGTTTTATCTTTTGTAGTAGAGTCTTTGAATCGTTTCCAACTCTTTTTGCATAAGTGAGGAATGAGTAGCCTAAGTGGCATTCGTAATAAATGCCCTCGCCAATAGAGAATAAATTGGGCTAGAGATGATTTCCAATCACGGCAACTGCTATGATTTGGTTTAAATGTATTGATAAAACAAAAATCTAAAATCATCTCTTGCAGCTTTGAATTAAATTGTAAAGCTGAGCTGTCAATGTTCTTTAAGGGGGTGTTGAAGATCAAATGTGCATATCGCAATGCTAACCTGACATAACTATATAACCCAAGTTCTTTAGAACGCAACACTAATTCGGTAACAAAGTTATTGTGGTTATCAATATTAGGCTGTTGAAAATATCGTAAAAGCAGGTCTATGTCTGATATGTCACGTAACCCATGATGAAATTCACTTTCTGTAAATAAATGCACCGCGGTATGTATCAACAAATCGGTATCGTTCAAAGTATTAACGAAGCCGACATCTTCAACCAACGTTTTTTCTGTATTAAACTCGGTGGCGTCTGGGGTATCAGCATTAGTGGCGGGTAATATATTATGATGTACGTCTAACACCGTCCCCCGGTGTACATGAGTTAAAGGGGGAATTTCATGCATCCAAGTGCGATAATACTGCTCGTCGTAATCATCTATGTCTGTTTGTATCCAGTCCGAAAACCTTAATGTTTGTTCTATTTTGCGCAAGTCATTCTTGCTAACTAGGATGTCTATATCGGAAAAGGTCCTACCATGTGAGCATGGTAAGTTTTTAGCGATATACGCCGCGCCTTTAAGAAAAATAACATCGGTATTCATTTTAGCTAAAGACCTATTAACCTCATAGAACTCTCTGAGAGCCTGTTGACGTTGTTTTTGAGCTATCTTGTAGGCTGAATCTAAATGCCAAACAACATACTTAGGCGGTGTTACCTGTCCAATATCACATAAATATTTTAGCCGACCAACTAATTGACTAGCATTAGCTTCTGTTAAAATCTGTTGCCATGAAGCATCACTGATTGTTTTAAGCTTTTCTGGCTTGGCCAGTAATGAAATAAGCAATGACATCATGAATTTACCAGTTGAGAAAAAACGCTTTTTGCGTCTTCAAAGTTACTGTATTCAAATTGGTAACATTGTACTTGGTTTAATAGTTTTGAGATTAAATTAAATGCTTCCACCCCGAGAATATGATAGTTAAAGCTTTGATCTATGATGATTTGAAACGCTGAAAATTTGTCTATTGGAGTCAGCTTTGCTTCACTATTGGCAACATATTTGGGGAATACAAAGCTGTGCAATCGGCCAGACTCTGCGACTCTGTCAACACTCTCTTTCGGTGGCTTTAATAATGAAACGGTGCCTTTATGAGTATCTTTGGCTATCGAACTAAAGGTAGCTTGCTCGACATAATTTTTAATAATATCGATAGAATCATTTTTTAAGTTTATTGGCCGAGTACAAGGGTATATTCGTTCATCTTTTAGCGAAATTAGTGCTAATTCATCTGAAAATAACCGCCAACCATTGTAGACAAGTGCGGCGGTTAAGGTACTTTTACCTGAGCCTGGAGCTGCAGGCATAACAATCACATGGCCATTTTTTTCGATGGTACCCGCATGTAATAACAAAAAATGATGTGCTTTAGTGGCGATACACCAGTTCATTCCCCATTCTAGCATGGCAAATGCGTGATCTTTAGGCAATGGTTTAAATGGTGCGAATTCGTCTAAGAAAAAATCTACTTGTGGCTTAACGTAGCGTCTTAGAGTCGAACGTGTCGTTATAGTAATGTCGAAATCGATAAAATCATGTTGAGTAACACGAGGATAATCGCTATATAAAGTACCTAGATTATCCACTACCATTTGATGATCAGTATTTATAGTAAAAGAAAACGGACCAATAGGAAGATTAATTTTAGTTAACATATAGTTAAGTGTTAGACCTATAGCGATTGGGTATAATTACTTTTCTAAGATAATACCAGAGTTTATTGCTTCGGATACAAATTGTTGAAAATGATCTTGAAACTCTTCACTTTTTAAATCATTTAGTTCGCAGAATGTCGAGAAAAGTTGCTCTTTTGGCTGCGGAGAATTCGTTAACGATGTAATGATAGCATCATAAGGCGGGGATAAAAAATGGGTGTCACCACTAAAACCATTAAAGAGGGCTAAGCCCTCTTTAAATGAATAAATAGATGTATTCGAGTTAATGCTTAGCAAGTTTGCAAAAATCCGCCGCTAAAACCGTCTCTATTAGCATTATCTAACTCATTAACTGATGCGTTCATAATAATATCTAATGTCGTCGGGAAGTAGAAATTTGCGTGTATATCACCGTAAATGGCACTAACGCAATTTTCATTATTGATATAATCGTCTTTAATGATTTCCCAAAGTAATAAGTTTAAAGCCGCACAGGTTCTTTGTTTCCAAAGGCCTTGTTGATTCTTCGGAATATGATTAGTCTCGGAACAGCCAAGTGCTTGACCGATTGTTACATTTGCATGTGGGGTTGCACCTAAAAGTGACACTACAGCATCGCTCTTACTTTTACCTACTAATGCCCAAAAACCATGGTTATTGGCATGTCCATTACACCAAGCTCCACCACTATATCCATGTAATGTACAGGTTTCAGTTTCATTGGGATTAGACGTATTGTTAGACAAATTGCCAGATAATGTACACTGTCCCGCCCATACTGGGCGACTTGATATTGTGGTGATAATGGCAGAACCTAACGCTGCTTTCTTAAAAAAACCACGACGACTGTTAGATTGTATGTTTTCATCTTTAGGTGAAAGACTGTCCTTTGAAACAGGTTGATCGTTTTTATCTAACATTTCCATTATTCCTCTTAAAATACAACTTTCACAAGTGTCAGTATAATTTACAGACTTGTGCAATAATAACCAATATGACAGCTTAATTGCAATTTCCATACCCAAATAGTTTTTTTATTGAAAATCATTTGATTAGCTAATCATCAAAAAACTGAAATATCTTAATTGTAAAGCGTTTTAACAGAGTTATGATTAGTGAATAGAATTATGAGCTGACATAGAAGGCTATTATACGCCTAAATGAATTTAATAAGAATAAGATTAGATCTTTTAAGTTTGTTAAATTCATTGTAGCACCGTGTATTAGTTCATATCATAGTCAAAGGTAGCCTTATCGAAGGATTATATTTTGCACACATTTGGATTTTTCAGTTACATATTTGCTAGTTTTTCATATTTTGTCTTTGTTTTACTTTTACTGGCAGCACGAAATAATACCTTTGCGGGAAGGTTGGTATTATTCTCCAGCCTACTGACATTCATTTCATTCTCTGTTGGCGCCGCCCAACTAAATCAATTGTTTTCTCTTAAATATGTTTTGGTACTTGAAACCTGTAAATTACCACTTTGGTCCTTGTTGTTAGTTGCCACTCAGGAAAGGATTACTTCTTTTAATCAAGTCATTACTAATAAAAAAAGTAAAAATTATATATTGCTTTGCTTGACCTTCATACTTGCATCTTGGATTGTCGCTCTGAACGTAACGGACGGAATTAAATATCTATTTTTATTGTTTTTAGTATTAAATCTCTGGGTATTGGTTTTAATTGAACAGCTTTATAGAAATAGCGATGTTAAGTCAAAATGGGCATTATGGCCTTTAATTATTGGTCTTGGTGCTATCAGTGTCTTTGATTTTATTATGTATGCGCAAGCGGCTATGCTAAATCAACTTAATTTTGATTTATGGTATCTGCGGTCATTCGTGGCCATTATTGCGGTGCCTTTTTTACTGATCAGTACTCGTCGCATGAAAGACTGGTCCGTTAATGTTTTTATCTCTAGAGATGTCGTGTTTTATAGCTCTATGTTGCTGATTTCAGGTGTTTACTTATTGTTGATGGCTTTTTCTGGTTATGTGCTAAATTACCTTGGCGGCGAGTGGGGCAGCATGTTTAACATCGCTTTTTTAGTGTTAGGTGGGATCGTTTTAGCGGTTTTATTGGTGACGGAGAAGTTTCGTAGAGAAGTAAAGGTTTTTATCACTAAGCACTTTTTTGCAAACAAATATGATTATCGGGTGGAGTGGTTGAAATTGATTGATCAACTGGAAAATAGCGAAAGTGGCAATTATTATAAAACGGCACTTGATACTATTAGTTCTACTTTACATATAGAACAGGGCCTACTTGTTAAAAGATTGGCATACAAACAATATACCACTTTGTATCAGAACGGGATTGAGTTAACGGCTGATTTAGCACACGAATTAACTTTAATAGATGAATATTGTACCAACCATCCATGGGTTATAGATGTTGAGGAATATCAAAAAGTTGAAAATAGCTATCCAGAGTTATTTTTAGATTCTATTTTATTGAATAAGCTCAACATTGCGATTATTGTTCCTATCGTGGTTAGTAATAATATTTATGGATTTTTTGTACTATCGCAACTGGAAGGTAATGCACGCCTACTAAATTGGGAAGACAGGGACTTATTGTCTGCTATTGCGATGCAATTAAGTCACTTCCTCACCCTTAATGAAGCCAGCGATGAGCTGTCTCAAGCAAAACAATTTGATGCCTTTAATCAAATGTCTGCGTTCTTAGTACATGATTTAAAGAATATTCAAGCTCAATTAGCGCTTATTAACATCAACGCAAAGAAACACAGGGACAATCCAGCGTTCGTTGATGACGTTTTCGAAACGGTTGCTTCAGCAACAGAACGACTTGATAAAATGTTGGCTCAATTGAGAAATAAGCAGATTATTGCGACTACTAAAAAGACAGTTAGTGTGAATGCCCTCATTAATAAAGTCGTTACTCAGCGAAATATTAATGTACCAAAAATATCATTTGAGCCAGAACAAGATGTTAACTTGGTTATTGATCAAGAAAAATTTTCTTCTGTGATTAACCATTTACTGCAAAACGCTCAAGAAGCGACAAGTGCTAAAGGATGGGTTAGTATCAAGACGGCACTTACTGATGATTTGTTAAAGATCGAAATTAAAGATAACGGCTGTGGTATGTCTCAACAATTTGTGCAAGAACGGCTATTTAAACCGTTTGATACAACGAAAGGGAATGCAGGAATGGGGATTGGTGTATTCGAAGCGAAGCAGTATGTAGAAAGTATTGGCGGGAACTTAGACGTATTGAGTGTGCCAGATGAAGGCACCACTTTCGAGCTTTCAATAGTGTTAAATGGTTAGTAAAGATACTAAATCAGCAAAAATTTGTGGTAGGAAAATAAAAAGAGCATGGAAAAATTACTGATAGTAGATGATGACTTGGGTATTCAAAAGCAGCTTAAATGGAGCTTTACCAATTATGAGCCCATACTTGCTGGTGATAAAGATAGCGCGTTGGCTGCAGTGCGCAGGCATGAGCCTAAGGTTGTCACGCTAGATTTAGGTTTACCACCCGATCCCGCGAATGCTACCGAAGGATTGGCGGCACTCAGGGAAATTCTCACTATCGCACCTTATACAAAAGTTATTGTTATAACAGGTAACGATGATAGGAATAATGCGTTAAAAGCAATAGAAATGGGCGCATATGATTTCTATCAAAAGCCGGTCGATCCTGACGTAATTAATGTTATTGTTGATCGAGCATTTAGTCTTGCCAAAATAGAAAGTGAAAATCGTGATTTAAGATCGGTGATGGGAACTGATAGTGGTATTATCGGAAATAGTCAAGCAATAACGCGTTTACAAGCTATTGTTCAGCGCATTGCCCCCACCGAAATTACCGCTTTGTTATTAGGGGAGAGTGGCACAGGTAAAGAAGTCACCGCAAATGCCATTCACAAATTAAGCAATAGAAAAAACAAACGTTTCATTGCTATAAACTGCGCCTCTATTCCTGAAACTTTACTTGAAAGCGAACTTTTTGGTTTTGAAAAAGGGGCTTTTACAGGAGCTCACAAGACCACAAAAGGCAAAATTGAATGTGCAGAAGGTGGGACGTTATTTCTTGATGAAATTGGTGATATGCCGTTTAATTTACAGGCCAAGTTACTACGTTTTCTTCAGGAAAAAGTAATTGAACGCATTGGCGGCAGACAAGAAATTCCCGTTGATGTACGTGTTATATGTGCGACTAATCAAAATTTAGAACAAATGGTTGCAGATAAAACATTTCGAGAAGATTTATTTTATCGGGTGAATGAAATTACGTTGAATATACCGCCACTGAGAGAAAGAGATGATGATATTGTCATACTCGCGAAATTCTTCCTGAACCAGTACGCTACAGAATATAAACGTAATATAAAAAGCTTTTCTGAAGATGGCATTGCTGCACTCAAACAATATCATTGGCCTGGTAATATCCGGGAACTACAAAACAAAGTCAAAAGTTCGGTTATTATGAGTACGGGTAAGCAAGTGACCGCATTTGATTTAGGATTCTTTGATTTTGAAGATGCTAATTATGAATTATCGCTTAATTTGCGTACGGTGAGAGAAGAGGCCGAGACATTGGCAATTCAAAAAGCGCATGCATTGTCAGACGGAAACATGTCAAAAACCGCAGATTTGCTTGGTATTACTCGCCCCACTTTATACAGTTTGATAGAGAAGTATGAATTAACAATAAATGATTAAAAGAGTTTTTATTAAAACGAAAGGGCCACTTATAGAGGCCCTTTTTTTATTAGTTGGTTAATTTTCTATAACTCAAGCATGCAATGCCAATAATGAATATGGCCATTGTTCCCGGCTCGGGTATATGTCTAACATCAAAACCAAATTGCACGGTTGTATGAGCATCTTCAGGTGTTAAAAACCCCTGACATCTTTGACCGCTTATACCCGTAGTGAATCCCAATGCAGCACATTGACCATCATTTAAAAAACCAATTGGTGATGGAGTTAAACCTGGGCCTAATATTAATATATCTACTACGTAATTATTACCGTCATAAAATAGTGGTATATTTAACGTTGGAGTACCAGTAAAGCCAAAAAGGTCTCCACAGGGAGTTGGTGTCCCACCCGCACACGGTCCTGCGTTTGCTGTTTCTCTGAATTCGAAGTCAAATTCAAGAGTTGGCGCTGGAATTCCAGGACCAACATTAGGTAAGAATGGTGTTAACGTTAATGTATCTGTTACTGTAGCACTTAACAACGTCGCAAAAGCACTGCTAATGGCGTTATTCCAGTGAGTAAACGATACCCCCAAGCCAACCTCACCAGCGAAAGGATCGGGCAGACCACCACCAATTACGGTACTTACTCCTCCAATAACGGGACCACCACCAAAGCGATCATCGCCAGTATCACCAGAGCCGACCGTTAGCGCGCTTCTTGCTAAATCGTTAGCAGCATTGGGATCGGTATAATCACCACCCCCATATCCCCAAGAAAGTTCATAATTGCTAGAAGTCGTTGTGCCTGCACCTATACCAAAAACTGCATCCGAAAAGGTTGCGTCAGTAGAATACGTCCAGTCAGTTACTATTGGTCCAGCAGTAGCACTTGTTGCAATTAAAATAGTCATTATAAATACAGCTATAGATTTAATGGCTCTTTTAAATGAATAGTATATTTTCATTTTAATCACCTTGTATTTATCATTTAGTAAATATTACAACTAACGTAACAGTGCAAATTGTTTGCCAGAGATGTTACTCATTGATTACATTATTATTTTACAAGGAAGTAATAAAGAGGGGAAAACATTGTATAAAAATCAAACAACTTTGTGATGTTAGATATTATTTTAATTTCTTGATTTGTTTAATGTTAATAAACTTTAAATATTAAAAAACTAGCTTAACCGAAGAATACTGTTTTTTTTGTTGTAAAATTATCTGACAGTGCAATGAATTGGTTGCGATAGCATACAAATATTTAATAATAGTTGCTACCGCATATTGTTATGCTGTTATTAAAGTAGGTTATGAGGTGTTACTTTCATCAATGTTACTTTCGGCATATTGCTTGTTTTTTTGCTTTAATAGTTTGTCTACATAACGTGTCATTTTTATTTTTTGCTTAATTGATGTCTCTAAAATATCTTCGACTTCTCTTAAAACATTCTTAATGTTTTCGACATTTTCAGACGAATTAACAACAACTTGACTAGGTTCGATACTTGTAAGCTGCTGAGTGTTCAAAGAACCTGTTAGTTCAACTTCCATCTCTTGGGCAACTTCATTGATCGCATCAATGCTAATTTTTTCAATTTCTTCAAGAAAGCCAAATAACAACAGACGATCGACAAAAATATTTATTTTACGTGGCACGCCTAACGTTTTTTCGTGGATTAGTACAAAGGCATCTTCCGAGAAGATATCTTCTTTTTCACATCCTGCTTGATGTAGGCGATGATTAATATATTCTTTTACTTCTTCAGTCGATAGTGGCTTTAGATGGGCAGATGCGATAATACGTTGACGAAATTGCTCCATATCTGGTGCTTGGATTATTCCTTTTAATTCTTCTTGGCCAAGTAAGAAGCTTTGAATTAATGGTTTGTTATTGAGCTGGAAGTTAGACAACATTCTCAGCTCTTCGACGGTTTCTGAAGGAAGGTTTTGTGCTTCATCGACAATTAATAAAGCGCGTTTACCTTGCTTATTAAGAGCAATAAGAAATTTTTCAATGCCTTGCAGTAAATCTGCTTTACTATTGCCATCAACGGAAATAGCAAACTCTGAGACAACTAATTCCAACAATTCCTGTGGATTGAGCTTAGTCGTAACGAGCTGCGCAGCAACTATACTAGAATCGCCAATGTTATTAAGTAAATTACGAGCGATAGTTGTTTTTCCCGTTCCTATAGGGCCGGTAATAACAATGAAGCCTTCACCTTGGTCTAATCCATATTGCAAGTATGATAAAGCTCGCTGGTGATGATTAGATGCAAAGAAAAATCGTGGATCAGGACTGAGTTGAAAAGGTCTTTCTGTAAAACCGTAATACTTTTCATACATATTTAAAAGTCTTTGCTTAAATTGATTATTGCGCGAACTTCATCATAAGTTAGATAATCTCTTGATGAGTTTCGATCTAAACGCTGAACACTGAATGTCGCGGACAATGAGCTAGCTAGATTTCTAGTATAACTAGCGGTAAAAGTTCTATAGTAGTCTTCTTGTCCAAAATCACCTATTTTTTCTTTGTCAAATTCGTTGTGGCTAAATTGAAAGCTAAATTTAATATCGCTTTTAACACTTATTTTTCTAGTGATATTGAAACTTGTGGTTAAGGTGTTATCAAGTCGATTAGTGGTTAAACTTTCCCGCTCTAAGTTAGATATGTTTGCTGAAAATTTAGTGCGAGCCAAAGACAAATCTGATTGCCAAGAAAATCTTTTATTGATTGAAAATTCATTGCCTTCAATAAGCTCTAGTTCATAAGAATTGACCAATTGATAATCGGAAAAATTTACAACGTCATCATTTTTAAGGATACAAGTTAAAGGATTCTCAGCAAAATCATTACCAACTGGGCACCAATAGCTGCCTTGTAGGTTTCTTTGATAGTTATCCCTATTGAAAGCTTCAATAGTTTCATTATATGAAACGCTATTAGTCATTCTTCTGTTTTTGTGGGTTATATTTAGACTATATGAATCGCCAAAAAAGCGTTTGCTATAACCTGCCTCTATAGAGGTTCGAGCCGATGGTTGCCAACTGATTGCAGTAGCAACGTAGTTATCACTTTTTGAGGTGTCGTCTACGTAATTATATGACGCATTTAAAGCAAAATGTCTTGATACCTGCCAAGTGACTCCAGGTCCCCATGAGGACATTGAAGTATTCTGTTGGCTAATAATATTTCCGGTCGAATCTTCATCATAATAACGAATGAAGGGGACAACGCTGTAAGGCGTTATCCAGCCTAAATTAATCTCAACACCATAACTTTTACCTTGGGCTATGCCATTTTCTCGGTCATACAGCTTACCTTTTGCTTGCCAATAAACATGCCTGGCAGAGTTACCATTTTTGCTTGCTATCGACACTGCATAGCCATCACTCTCGCCAACGCCGTCATCATTATTAATCGTACTATAGGAGATTGAACTATTTAATGAGTGATGGGAATTTTCCACATTGTATTGAAAACCAGCAAGATAGCGTTGTGATTCTACAGTATCAGCAGAGACAAGATCCGCTAAGCTATTTTTAGCGGCGTTTCTATTAACGTTTGCTATATTGGCGTCGAAAATGAACATAGGGCCGCTGGTCCACAGTAACAACTGTCCCTTTGCATCAAGCGTTTTATAGTCATCATCTAAATCATGATTATGCGTATATGATGCATACGTTCCTCTGCCATTCAGAGAAAAATTAGCCATTCTTGATGAAAAATCTATATTGAGTCCAGCAGATGTTTGATTTACATAACTTGATATATCACTATCTTTGGATAACTCTACATTATCCGTATATGTTTGATTGAACGTTACTTCTGGATCAAATTTCCACTCCCCTGCATATATTTGGGTAGGAAAAACATATATCGCTAATAGTGAAAGTAATAAATTATGCTTTCGAGCCGTATCCATAGCCATAATAGCCATACAAATCCTTAGTTGATTTTAGCGTTTTATTCATAACCAAACCAATCGCCATATCTTCATTTAGCAAACTAGCCGCCTTTTTTACATCATCTATTTTTGTTTTTGACTCTTCGACAACTATTACTGCTTGCCCCATTAAATTAGATAAAACTGGTGTTTCAGTTATTCCGAGAATTGGTGGGCAATCAAATATTACTATTCGATCAGGGTAACGTGCAGCAAGTTCTCTGGCTAGTTCAGCCATTCTATTACTGGCTAAAAGCTCATTGGTCAGGTGATGCGGTGCACCTGAAGGGATAATTTTAAGGTTTTCTATGTTGGTACTATAAATAACGTCACTAACTGAGTCCACTTCTGACAACAAGTATTCTAATAACCCTTTATCTGTTTCAAACCCGAGCTCTCTATTTAAACTTGGACGCAGTACATCCGCATCAACTAGCAGCACTGTTTTATCCTGCTCGAGAGCAATACTCAATGCCAAATTTATAGAAACAAAGGTTTTCCCTTCATTTGGGTTCGAGCTGCTAACCATGACTAAGTTACTGTTGTCCAAAGTTTTAGATGCAGGTCCAAAGGCGTTGTTTAAGAGTTTTCTTTTTATCTGACGAAACTCTTCTTGAGTAACTTTTCTTGTGCCTGCATCGAACATGTAGCCACGGCTTAATAGATTTTCCCCATCAAGTATAATCTTTGATTTATTTGATTCATGTTGAGAACTTAGATGATTGTTATTATTGACGGGATTGTCGCTTTTGGTATGAACCATTGTTTCACTAGGCTCGTCATCTTGAGTCTTTTTATCAAGCGAGGCCTGTTTTTGCTTCGCTAATGCTTTTTCAATGGTACTCATAATTAAAATATCCTTTGTAATGGAACTTGGATCAAATTAGGAAACATAAAGTAGCTGATAAAAAGCATTAATATGAAGATAAGTACTGCATTAGAAATCATAAAAATAATCGTTTTCCGTTTGTGCCAGCGTTGCAAACCTAGGTTTTCGTTGGCGGACACCATACCGAAAATAGGGATGCCTGTGGCTTTTGATAATTGGCTACTTGAAGTTACAATTGGACTAAGTTGACTCATCAATAAAGACAAGCCTACGCCAACACCAATGCCTAGTATAGTGACAACGCTAAATAGCACATAACGTTTCGGACCAGAGGGCTTTGTTGCCGCACGGGGAGGATCAATGACTCTAAATTGAATTTTATCTGTCGTTTGATCTGCCTGCTGAGCAAGTTGAGCTGTTTCCCTGCGACTCAATAATTCATCATGTTTGCTTTTGGTAATTTCGTAACCACGATTTAGTGCTACTAACTCGGCTTCTATTTCAGGTAGTGTATGTACTTTGCTTTCAAGTTCTTTTACTCGTTCTCGGTAGCTATCCGCACGAACATTCAGTGAGGCAACTTGATTTTGCAACCGATTAACTTGAATTTGTACTTCCTGCATTACAGGGCTTTGATTCACTGATGCATAATTAGAATCGCTATCGTTTGAGGCTGAAATATATTTCTCAATCTCTTCTTTACGTTGCGTATTTAAGTGTTCCAAGCGTCTTTTTACTTCCCTGACGTCTGGGTGCATATCGGTATAGCGCAGTTGTAGAGAGTCTAATGTTGCCTCTAACTCTGCTATACGGCTATCAAAAGTTGTCTCTATCGAGCTATCATTTTTGATTTTATTTTCAGGGTTAGTTGCTGAATTAGAATCAAATTCTAGTTGTTTTTTTGCTGAATCTAAGCGAGTTTTTGTTTCTAGCAACTCCAGTTCGATTGCTTTCAGTTTCTCTTTTTCAGAGCTTAACTGGCTGTAGAATCCTCCAGATTGATTTGGGAGTATGTCACTATATTTTTGTTTAAAATCAGTTAATTTTGCTTCAGCTGTAGTCAAACGATTTTCATATTCTTTAATTTGAGTAGTAAGAAATTTTTGTGCGGTATCTGAGTCATTTCTTGTTTCGCCTAAGGTATTTTCAATAAAAACGGTTAGGGCGGACTGGACTATGTTTTTAGCCATTTGCGGATCTTTATCTTCAATAGATAAAGAATAAATATTTTCTCGTCCGGCAGTGGATATCTTTAAATCAGATTTTAAGCGATTAATAATAGCTTCGTATTGCTCGCTGTTATTAGCTTGTACATCTAAATCGGTCATTCGAGAAATACGTTCTAAATTTGGACGACTCAATAGAGTTTTAACCATTAACCTGATCTGTATATCTGGATTTGTTTCAACCGTCAAACCACGAAGTAAAGGGCGCAACAGTGATTGAGTATCAACATAAACTCTTGCATTAGATTCAAATACATTTGGCATAGCAGCGACAAAATACCAACCAAGCGGACAGATAAGCCATGTCGAAATAATAATATATCGGCGTTTTATCCAAATCCCTTTGAGATAATCTATTATCTGTTCAAGTACTTCTTGCATTCAAAACCTCTTGTAAATGCGTGCTGTTAATATCTAGCGATGTAATGCCTGTACATCCCATAAAGTTGTGCAGACATTATAACAATCAATCTATTAAATCCTAAATCTAGAACCATGCTTCAGGAATGATAATGATATCACCAGGTAACATGTCGACATTTGCCATTATTTCACCATCTTTGAGCAAGTCTTCGATGAAAATATCATATTGCTTCTGAGTACCATTCTCGATTCTAACTAATACTGCGTCATTACCGTCAGCAAATTCAGTTAGGCCTCCTACCTGAATCATTACATCCAGTAACGTCATGTGCTGAATGTAATTTATTGATTTAGGTTCTGAGGCCTCACCAATAACTCTGATTTGCTCACTAAAGGGGCCAACAAAGTTATTAACCGTGACTGTGACGACTGGATCTCGTAAATATGTCGCTAAAATCTTTTCTATTGATCTCGCCAATTCTGTGGGAGTTTTCCCTGATACCGGAATGTCTTCGACTAAAGATGTGGTAATCATTCCATCAGGCCTAACGACAAATGAGCCGGAAACTTCTGGATTTCGCCAAACAAAGATATTGAGCACATCGCCTGCACCAATAAGGTATTTGTACGAATCGACATCGACAGTTGTAGATTGATGCAACTTCGCGGTCGGTAATGTTGATGTACTGCATCCGCTGAACAGCATTTGCGCAGCTAAAAAGAGTACTACTATTTTCATTTTGTTAATAAAACGATTTTCCATGGTCCACACCTGTTTATTACAACTGAATAATTAGATTTATTATAAGCTAACAGATTCTATTAGATTTTTACAAATGATGCACATTTTTTAATAACTAATATTTAGTTTGTGAATAAAATGACTTTTAAGTGGCTTTTCTTTACAATTTGCGAGCGATGATTTCTAATATCGCGATACCGAAATCTATCGGCACTGTATATTATAAAAGGAAATTTTCATTCGTTATGTCTAGCCCTAAATTTCGTAATTTGTCATCGGGTAGCAAGTCACTAGTTTTAATCGAACTGGTTTTTTTTGCGGGTGCATTTTTATTAACTCTTTATGTAAATGATTTGCTTTCATTTATTGAACATCGCGTTATCCCTAGTAATGTTTTATTTGTGTATGCGATAGTCTTTGCTTTTGTGGTGCAACTCTCTTCTTTGGCTTTGGGCTTATATAACTCTAAATTGCGAGAAAGCTTTCGTGGTGTTGTTCGGCGATTATTAGTAGCGGTTGCTATTGGCTTCTTTATTTTAACGCTGGGCAATCCGTTTTATGGTCAAAATTCATTACCAATAGAACTGTTAGCGATGGCGTCACTTTTAAGTTTTTTTATCGCAAGTATGTTTCGATACTTTACTTTACAAGTCGATTTTTTTGGTTTTAATAAGCGTAACGTTTTGGTCTTAGGGGCAGGGGAACGCGCGTCAATCATAGAAAAAAGAATGCGAAGAGATGTCGATCGGCAAGGTTTTTTTATGCACGGCTTTGTAGTGATGAATGGTGATCTAGAAAACGGTATTCTTAATGAAAATCGAATCGATTTAGATGGTTCCTTGGTTAATTATGCTTTAGAACATGATATTGATGAAATCGTTGTTGCCAGTGATGAGCGTCGTGATAATTTGCCGGTAGATGAATTATTTGCCTGTAAAATACGTGGCGTTGAAGTCACTGAAATTTTAGATTTTATTGAAAGGGAAACCGGTCAGATTGCAGTAAATCTTATTTATCCGAGTTGGGTTATCTATTCAAATGGCTTTGCTTCTTCGAATCATTTAAGAAACACTTTAGATTGGATCTTTAATGCGTCAATGGCCTTTTTCTTGTTTCTTTTTACATGGCCGATCATGTTAATTACAGTCATTTTAGTTAAATTAGACGAAGGGCTTAGCGCGCCAATTTTTTATTTTCAGGAGCGTGTTGGTCTAGACGGACAGGCGTTTAACATTATTAAATTTAGAAGTATGCGTCTAGATGCAGAAAAGGACGGCGCGCAAATGGCACAAAAAAATGATGATCGCACCACTAAAATTGGTAAATTCATCAGAAAATATCGTATTGACGAATTGCCGCAAATTTATAATGTGATGCGTGGCGACATGGGCTTTGTTGGCCCACGCCCTGAACGACCTGAATTTGTTCAAGACTTAATTAAAACTATTCCATATTACAATGAGCGACATAATGTTAAACCTGGTTTAACTGGTTGGGCTCAACTGAAATATCCTTATGGCGCCACTCAAGAAGATTCCTTAGAAAAATTAAAATACGATTTATATTATATAAAGCATAGAAGTTTCCTATTGGATCTCCTTATCCTGATTAGGACGGTCGAAATCGTTTTATTTGGTAAGGGACGATAATCTTAATGATCAACAATAATAAAAATTTGCATTAATTTAGGGAGTCAGAATGTCTTTATCTCATTGTTATCCGGTGATTTTGTGTGGCGGAAGTGGTACGCGTTTGTGGCCGTTATCCAGAAAACAGCACCCGAAACAATTTATCGGCTTAGTTGATGAACAAAGCATGATGCAAAATACGCTAGCAAGATTGCCTGAAAGCACTAAAGCGCCTATTTTTATTTGCAACGAAGAGCATCGCTTTATTGTTGCAGAGCAATCTCGAGAGATAAACGTCACCCCTCATGCCATATTATTAGAACCAATAGGTAGAAATACTGCGCCAGCAATCGCTTTAGCTGCCTTTACTGCGTTAGCTGAAAATGAACATGCGATACTGTTGGTTTTAGCATCCGATCACAATATAGCCAATGTTGAACAGTTTCAAACAGATGCAAAACGCGCCTATGAGTTAGCCTCGAAAGATTTATTAGTGACCTTTGGTATAGTCCCTACACAGGCTCATACTGGCTATGGTTATATTAAACGTGGTAATGAACTCGCTCAGATGGATGAAACTTATAAAGTTAACCAATTTGTTGAAAAGCCTGATCATGATACTGCGGCGAAATATCTAGCATCAGGCGAGTATTATTGGAATAGCGGCATGTTTGTCTTTAAGGCTAGTCAATATCTAGCTGAATTGAAGGCTTTTCGACCCGATATTTATGAAGCTTGCGCATTGGCCATTAAAGATACCAATAATGATTTAGATTTTACACGAATTAATACGCAGGCGTTTAGTGCATGCCCAGACGAATCTGTTGATTATGCTGTCATGGAGCATACTAAAAATGCTGTGGTTGTTCCTTTGGATGCAGGGTGGAGTGATGTCGGTTCTTGGTCTTCGCTCTGGGAAGAAACGAGCAAAAATCATGACAATAACGCGATACGCGGCGATGTAATTACTGAATCAGTCACTGACAGTTATTTGTATTCTTCAGATCGATTAGTTAGCGCTATTGGGCTAAATAATATTGTTATCGTTGATACACCAGACGCATTGCTGGTGGCGAATAAAGATGACGTGCAAAATGTCAAGGCTATCGTCGAGCAATTAAAGTCAGCAAATCGCAGCGAATACCTTCATCACCGCGAAATTTATCGTCCATGGGGTAAATTTGATTCTGTCGATACAGGTGAACGCTTCCAAGTTAAACGTATCACGGTAAAACCTGGTGCTAAGTTATCTGTGCAGATGCACCATCACCGGGCTGAACATTGGATTGTAGTCTCTGGCACGGCAAAGGTACGCAATGGCGATAAAGAGTTTTTATTGGCGGAAAACGAGTCTACCTATATTCCAATCGGTATTGTTCATAGTCTTGAAAACCCAGGAAAAGTGCCGTTAGAACTTATTGAAGTACAGTCTGGTGCCTATTTAGGTGAAGACGACATCGTTAGGTTTGAAGATAAATATGGGCGGAGCAACAAGTGAGCGAACTGAGTTGTTTTAAAGCGTATGATATTCGCGGCGCTTTGGGTGAAGAGCTTAATGAAGCTATCGCTTATCGTATTGGTCGTGCATTTGCGCAATATTTAAAAGCAAAAACTGTTGTTATCGGCGGTGATATTCGCCTGTCTACGCCTGAACTTAAATCAGCGTTAGCATCAGGTATTATGGATGCTGGTTGCGATGTTATTGATATAGGATTGTGTGGTACCGAGGAGATTTATTTTGCTACTGCGCATTTAAATGTCGATGGCGGCATTGTTGTTACTGCTAGCCATAATCCTAAAAACTATAATGGCATGAAATTGGTGCGTGAACAGAGTAAACCGATAAGTGGTGACACTGGTTTACTTGAGATCAAAAAACTTGCTGAGAGTGAGCAATTTGAAACGTTTGATGTTCGCGGTAAATGCCAACCTCTATCGACACTGTCTGATTACATTGAACATTTGCTAACTTACATCGATGTTAGTGCGTTAAAACCATTAAAACTGGTTGTTAATGCTGGTAATGGTGCTGCAGGGCACGTTATTGACGCCATAGAAAACCAGTTTAAGCAGCTGCAGGTTAACATCGAGTTTATAAAAATTCATCATGAACCTGACGGAAATTTCCCCAACGGTATCCCTAATCCATTATTGGTGGAAAATCGACAGGTCACCAGTGACGCTGTTATTGCTAATCACGCGGATTTTGGTATTGCATGGGACGGTGATTTTGATCGTTGTTTTTTGTTCGATGAAAATGGTGATTTTATTGAAGGTTATTATATTGTTGGTTTGCTAGCCGAAGCCTTCTTAAAGCAAAAGCCTGGTGAAAAAATAATCCACGATCCTCGACTAGTATATAATACCGTTGATATTGTAGAAAAAAATAATGGTATCGCCATTCAAAGTAAAACCGGCCATGCCTTTATTAAAGAACGGATGCGCGCTGAAAACGCAATCTATGGCGGCGAAATGAGTGCCCATCATTATTTTAGAGATTTCAATTACTGCGACAGTGGTATGATCCCTTGGCTATTAGTTGCAGAGCTAATTAGTAAAAAGGGAACATCGTTATCGACACTTGTCGAGCAACGTATACGCCAATATCCATCCTCAGGTGAAATCAATAAAACTGTAGCCGATGCAAATATCGTATTAAACGCTATTGAAGAAAAATATGGAAATCTGGCTGTGCAGAAAGAATATGTAGACGGCTTGTCTTTTCGCTTTGAAGGCTGGCGCTTTAATATTCGCATGTCGAATACTGAACCCTTACTACGCGTTAATGTAGAGTCTGTAGAAGATGATGCATTAATGAAAAGTAAAACCGCTGAGTTACTTAAATTCATCGAAGACGTGAACAAATAAATTTCAGCACTTTCAATTCTTAGCTTAGCAAATAATTCGCTTGGCTTAATAAGCGAAAGTTAGCCAATGCATTGGAAGATAATTAAGAATATGACAAAAGAAATAATGAATGCAATGACGGTCGATGTTGAAGATTATTTTCACGTATCTGCATTTGAAAATGTGATCAAAGCAAATGATTGGGATAGTTTACCCTTAAGAGTCGAGCACAATACCTATCGATTACTGGAGCTGTTTTCACAGCACGATATTAAAAGCACTTTTTTCGTCTTAGGCTGGGTGGCGAAACGTTGTCCGGCACTCATTAAAGCTATTGTTGAACAGGGGCATGAATTAGCGAGCCATGGCTATTCTCATCAGCGCGCTATCGGCATGACGCCAGCTCAGTTTCGTGACGATGTTAGTCGCAGTAAATCTGAACTTGAACAAGCTTCTGGTAAGGCAATTATTGGCTATCGTGCGCCGAGTTTTTCGGTTAATGATTCTAATACTTGGATTTATGAGATTTTGGTAGATTTAGGCTTTAAATACAGCTCGAGTACCTATCCGATAGAACATGATTTATATGGCGTTCCTTCATGGCCTAGGTTTGTTTATCAACGTGATGAAGGTATCATAGAAATCCCGGTACCAACCATTCGCAAGAATGATAAGAATACTGGTATTGGCGGAGGCGGCTATTTTCGTCTTTATCCTTATTGGCTATCTAAGAAACGCATCGATAACTACTTAAAGACAGAAAAGCAACCTTACAGTTTCTATTTTCATCCGTGGGAAATTGATCCGGCACAACCGAAAGTGGCAGGTGCTTCGCTGAAATCCAAACTTCGTCATTATCTAAATCTCGCCCAAATGGAGGGTAAGATAGTCCGATTATTAGAAGATTATCAATGGGACACCATGGAAAACGTGTATTTAAAGTCAGCGAATCAAGAAAAATAATATGTTGAATAATAAATATCAGATAAAAACATTAAATGGTGAAATGAGCGACTCTTGGGATGCGTATGTCAAAGCACATCAACAAGGGACTTTCTTTCACTTAAGTGGCTGGCAAGACGTTATTCAGCAGAGCTTTGCACATCCTTGTTACTTTTTATATGCAGAAAATGAAGGCCTAATTTGCGGTGTTTTACCTCTAGTCGAAGTGAAAAGTGCATTATTTGGTCATGCGCTGATTTCAACGCCTTTTTGTGTTTATGGCGGTGCTATTGCTGATTCAGAAGACATATCCCGAGCATTAGAGCAGCATGCCTGTGAACTTGCCGAAAAGTTAAGCGTTGATTACTTAGAACTGAGGTATAAAACCCAGCAAAATTCATCGTTATTGCTAAAACAAGCACATAGCACTTTTGGTTGTGAAATAGCGGAAGATGACGAAAAAATACTGGCTAATGTTAAAAAGAAACAACGTGCGGTTATTCGACACTCCTTGAAGAATGGACTGTCATGTGAAATAAACACCGGACAAAATCGCAATGTCGACGTATTCTATAATTTGTTGTCTGAAAGTTATCGCAATTTAGGAACACCTATCTTTAACCGCAAATATTTTGATCAATTAATCTCGATATTTGGTAAAGATGTCGACGTTGCAGTCATTTTTGATAGTGCACATAATCCCTCAAATGCTGTTATGAATTTTTATTTTAAAGATCAGGTTTTACCTTATTATGGTGGTGGTAATGAGGGGGCAAGAAGCCTGAAAAGTGCTGATTTTATGTATTATCAAGTTATGTGTCATGCGCAAAAAAAGGCCTGTAAATGGTTTGATTTTGGCCGAAGCAAAAATGACAGTGGCCCCTATAAATATAAGAAAAATTGGGGAATGGAACCTCAGTCTTTATTTTACTATTATCATTTAGTCAACGCAGAAGCTTTGCCTAATTTGAGTCCTAACAACCCTAAATACAAACTTTTTATTGGTTTATGGCAAAAATTGCCATTAAAACTGAGTCAGTTTTTAGGTCCGTTTTTATCTAAGTATTTAGGTTAGCCTGTGTTGAGGAAAAAGCATTGAACAAGGAACCGTTATTATTTCTCTGTCATCGAATTCCATTTCCACCGAATAAAGGAGATAAGATACGCTCATTTAATATTTTAAAAAAATTAAGTGAGCAATTTGATGTTCATTTAGGTTGTTTTATTGATGATCCGTATGATGAGCAATTTTCTGGTAGTTTAGAAGACTATTGCCGTTCTGTTTTTTGTTTAAATCAAAATAAAACTATCGCTAAAGTTAAAGGGCTAAAAGCCTTTTTAACCGGACAAGCAATTACACTTCCCTATTATTTTGATCGCAATATGCAGCAATGGGTGCAACAAACGGTCGCGAGTTATGACATTAAAAAAGTGTTCATATACTCTTCATCAATGGCACAATATTGTGAATCAGCCGAATACGAATCAATGAACAAAGTGATTGATTTTGTTGATGTAGACTCGGATAAGTGGCGCCAATATGCGGAAAATAAGTCGGGTATTGCTCGTTGGGTATATAACCGTGAATACCAAAAACTTGCGTCTTATGAAGACAAAATATGCCATGCATTTAATCACAGTGTTTTCGTTTCTCCTGATGAAGCAGCGTTGTTTGCTAAGCGACAACCCATATCCGAGCAAGCTAAAGTACATGGTATTTTAAATGGTGTAGATATTGAGTTTTTTAATCCCGTAGCGAACTTTGAACAGGAAAGCATGATCCCTAATGGGTCATTCATTTCTTTTACCGGCGCGATGGATTATTGGGCAAATGTTGAAGCTGTGGTTTGGTTTGCCGAAAATGTTTGGCCAAAAATACATCAAGCCTATCCCGAATTACTGTTTTATATTGTCGGCGGCAATCCATCGACAGAAGTTGAATCGTTAGCACAACACTCCGGTATCGTCGTAACGGGTAGAGTCCATGATATTCGCCCATTTATCGCTAAAGCGTCTTGTTCAGTCGCACCGATAAGGATTGCCAGAGGGATCCAAAATAAAGTTCTAGAAGCCATGGCGTTAGCCAAAACGGTAGTATTAACACCCATGGCTGCAGAAGGAATTTCATTTCCAGAACAGCAGAAAAAACTCATTATTGATGATAGCGACGAATTTGCTCAAGCTGTTATTAGCGTCCTTGAACATCCTGATAGTGCACAATCCATCGGTCATGAAAACAGAATATGGATGGAAGAGCATTATCAATGGAAGAGTGTATTAGAACCTTTACTGTCGTTGTTAAAAGAGTAATGTCGCATGACACAAAATAAAGTAAAATTATTTTTGCCCTTATTTGTCTGTGTTGTTGCTTGGATGGTGGTTTATTGGCAACCATTAAATAATATGGTCGCTACTTGGTTAAGTTCTGAAACCTATAAGCACTGTTTTTTTATTTTGCCGATAGCGTTGTACCTCATTTATGAAAAACGTGATCACTTAGGTTTGATAGAAATTAAACCTGCCTATTGGTTATTAGTCCCCTTATTGCTTGGTCAGATTGCATATTTATTTGCTGAATTAATGGGGATCAACTTGTTCTTAGAAATCTGTGCATATGGCAGTCTTATCTGTCTGATTTGGCTTGTCTTTGGCACTCAGATGATTAAAGCACTAATGTTCCCACTGTTTTACTTAGTGCTTGCTATCCCAATGGGGGAAGAGCTTGTTCCCGCTTTACAAAACGTTACCGCTGACATTAGTGTTTTTCTCGTGAAGTTAACGGGTATTCCAGTTTATCGAGAAGGTTTATACATTTACGTCTCTAACGGCACTTTTGAAGTCGCTGAGGCTTGTGCGGGCATACGGTTTTTAATTGCAACGATAGCTATCGGCTTCTTATACGCATATCTGTTTTATCGAAGCTTTTGGCGCAGAACTGTTTTTGTGCTGTTATGTATCGCAATTCCTATTTTAGCCAATGGAATCCGAGCTTATGGTATCATCGCAATTGGTCACTACTCTAATATGGAACATGCGGTAGGTGCGGACCATCTTGTTTATGGTTGGTTCTTCTTTGCATTTATATTACTGCTATTAATGGCCATAGGGAGATTCTGGCGAGAAGATACTGTTGAGGAAGAATTATCAACTGATCAAAGTACTATTATTTTGATACAACAAAAACGCAGTTCAGTTGTTTTGTTGTCATTGTTAGTGCTCTCTTTTAAGCCTGTATATGAATATACGGTCATAGCAAATCCAGTAAAGCAGGTGTCTGTAAGTACCGCTATTGAAAACGCCAAGGGAACTTTTAATAGTATAACAGACGTTAGTTGGCAGCCTCGTTTTAGTATGGCGACTCAATCATACTTCGGTATATCTGCTGATGATAATTCGGAAATATTTATCGGTTATTATCCCATTGATAATTCAACTAGCGAATTGATCAGCTGGAGTAATCAAATATATTTTGTTGAGCAATGGTCGAAAATCAAGGAAAGGAATATTCAAATTGAGAACAATGCCGAAACAATTTCGGCAAAGTTACTGTTTTTAACTAATGCTGCAGGACAACAAAAAAATATTCTTTATTGGTATCAGGTTGGCGAATATCAGTCATTTGATAAATTAAGGATTAAGTTTGCACAGTTGTTCGATAAACTTTCTGGAGGAACAGGAGGCGGGCACATCATCGCTATTAGTCTCGGAAACAATTCGGATAAAGTAGAAGATTACGAACAGTTTTTGAAAAAATATAATATGGTATTTGGGAATAGAGTTCAGTGAAAGAAGATCATAAAAAAACGATAGTTCACTTGATCTATTGCTTTGATGTAGGAGGGTTAGAGCGAGTTTTAGTCAATACCATTAATGGTATGTCACAAGCTCCTTTTCGTCATGTGATTATTTCATTAACTCATGCCTCTAGTTTTGCAAAGAATCTCACTGACAACATTGAAATTATTGAATTAAATAAAAAAACAGGTAACGATTTATCTACTCATTTTAAATTATTCAAACATTTACGCCGAATAAAACCGGCTATTTTACATACTTATAATATTTCAACTGTTGAATATCATCCGATCGCCATGCTAGCTGGTGTAAAAGGTCATATCCACGCTGAACACGGACGTGATATAGGAGATCCTCAGGGACTTAATAAAAAGCATAATTTTTTGCGTAAAATGATGTCATATTTCGTTGATTATTTTGTTCCTGTATCTAAGGACCTTGAACAGTGGCTGGTTAATTACGTGGCCATTTCACCCGAAAAAGTCAAACTTGTGTACAACGGTATGGACTATCAACGTTTTGAGAATAATCAAAATAGGCCACATCAAGCTAATGAACTCGTGTTTGGTACTGTTGCTCGCTTAGCACCAATAAAAGATCAGCAAAATTTATTACATGCATTTGCGTTGTTACTTGCCAGTGAACATTGCCATCAAGTTACTTGTAATTTAAAAATAGTAGGTGATGGACCAAGTCGAAATAAATTAGAAGAACTTGCTAATTTATTAAAAATAACACAACACGTTGAGTTTACTGGTAATAGTAATGAAATCCCCAATACTTTAAACTCATTGGACGTTTTTGTTTTGTCTTCGCTTGCCGAAGGTATACCGATGACGATTTTAGAAGCGATGGCCTCGGGGTTACCCATTATTAGTACAAGTGTTGGTGGGATCCCCGAATTAGTATTACAAGATAGGCACGGTTTATTGGTTGAGAAGGCCAATACGGAACAATTAGCGCAAGCAATGATTAGTTATGTGCAGCAACCTGAGTTAATTTTGCTCCATGGTAATGCGGGTAAAAGTAGAGTAATTGAACAGTTTAGTGAGCATGCAATGGTGTCAGCTTATTTATCAATATATCAAGAGTTGGTTTAAGGGTATTTTATGTGTGGTGTAACTGGGTATATAAACCTTGAGTTTGATAATGTTGTTGATCAAACATTGTTGAGTAAAATGAATCAAGCACAGTTTCATCGTGGCCCAGATGAAGGGGGCGAATACGTTGATGAACATGTCGCTTTAGGGCATCGACGCTTGTCTATTATTGATTTGTCGTCTGGTCAACAGCCTATGACCAGCAGTGATGGCAATTTTGTTTTGATCTTTAATGGTGAAATTTATAACTTTCAGGATACCCGTAAAGAATTAGAGCAGCTTGGCTATCAGTTTAGTACTCACTCGGATACTGAAGTTATCTTAAATGCGTATATTCAGTGGGGAGCTGAATGTGTTGAACGATTGCAGGGTATGTTTACTTTTGCTGTTTGGCACCAACAAGAAAAATCACTGTTTATTGCCCGAGATCGCTTAGGTATTAAGCCACTATTTTATTCGATTATTAACAATCGATTATTTTTTGCCTCTGAGCTAAAAAGCATAGCTTTAGTGCCAGGATTAAATAAAAAAATTGATAGTAAAGCCATCGAGCAATACTTTGCCTTAGGGTATGTCGCTGAACCTCATACTATTTATCAACAAGTCGCTAAGCTTGAGCCCGGTCACACCTTAACGATAAAAGTAGGGGATAAAGTCCCAGAGATTAAAAAATATTGGGATGTTAGTTATGCCAAGCAAATAGAGCGCAGCGAAAGTGAATACCAAATCGAAATGGTAACGCAGTTTAAAAAGGCAGTTGATAGTCATATGATGGCAGAAGTACCATTAGGGTCGTTCCTATCAGGTGGCGTTGACTCTAGTGCTGTTGTTGCCATGATGTCGCAATTATCTGATCAACCAGTCAATACTTGCTCTATTGGTTTTGATGTTAAAGATTACAATGAAACTGATTTTGCCCGCGAGGTTGCTGCAAGATATAACACTGCTCATCAAGAAAAAATTGTTGCTAGTGATGACTTTTCGTTAGTGGATGAACTCGCTACACTATATGATGAACCTTATGCGGATAGTTCTGCTATGCCTACTTATCGGGTTTGCCAACTAGCGAGAGAAAAAGTGACAGTGTGTTTATCGGGCGATGGTGCAGATGAATTGCTAGCGGGTTATCGTCGTTATAATTTATTGATGAATGAAGAAAAAGTACGTTCAATACTACCTGACGTAATACGCAAGCCCTTGTTTGGCACTCTAGGGAAAATATACCCTAAACTGGATTGGGCGCCACAGTTTTTACGTGCAAAATCAACTTTCCAATCTTTAGCGATGGACACCACAGAAGGTTACTTTCACGGGGTCTCTATTTTAACGAATCAACAGCGAAAAGAGTTGTTTTCACCTGAGCTATACCAAGCTCTCAATGGTTATTCAGCGCTTGAAGTCTTTAGAGAGCATGAAAATAACTTTGATGGCCATGATCCGCTTTCTTTGTTGCAATATTTGGATATTAAAACTTATTTGGTTGGAGATATTTTGACCAAAGTCGATCGTGCCAGTATGGCGCATAGTCTAGAAGTCAGAGTTCCATTTCTTGATCATAAATTTGTTGAATGGACGGCAACAGTGCCTACGTCATTAAAAATTAAAAACGGTTGCGGTAAATATTTATTAAAAAAAGCGATGGAGCCGCATTTACCCAACGATGTTTTATATCGCAATAAAATGGGCTTTAGAGTGCCACTAACCGATTGGTTTAGAGGGCCTTTAAAAGAAAAATTACGTGATGCATTATTAAGTGAACAAATAGCTGAGAGTGGCTTGTTTAACATGAACACCATTAAACGTTGGTTAGACGACCATCAGTCTGGCCGTCGCGAATACAGTGCACCTTTATGGACATTGTTGATGTTTGCTTCGTTTTATAAAAGTGCTGAGGAAGCGTAAGAAAAATGAAAATATTACACGTATTAGATCATTCTATTCCTTTGCATAGTGGTTATACCTTTCGCACTCGCTCTATTTTAAAGCAGCAGCATCAGTTAGGTATTGAGACTTGTCATGTTACAAGTCCTAAACATGGAAATAACGCGATAGAGACGGAAGAGGTAGATGGCTTAACTTTTTATCGTGCAGCACCGATTTCTGGTTTAATGTCGAAATTACCTGCGTTGAATCAAATGGCTTATATACAGCCGATGGTAAAAAGAATTCTAGACGTTATTGAGATTGAAAAACCCGATATTATTCATGCTCATTCACCTGCACTCAATGGTTTAGCTGCCTTAAAGGCAGGGCGAAAGGCCAATATTCCAGTTGTTTATGAAATTAGAGCTTTTTGGGAAGATGCTGCAGTCGATCATGGTACGTGTCAGGAAAATGATTGGCGCTATCGTTTAACGCGCAAAATGGAGACCCATGTGGTAAAAAATGCCAATGCGGTAACAACTATTTGTGCAGGCTTAAAAAACGATTTAATTCAGCGCGGCTTTGAAGAAAGTAAATTTACGGTTATCGCCAATGCCGTCAATATCGATCAGTTTGAATGGATCAGTGAAAAAGATAGCCAGCTTGAACAACTATTAAAACTTGAAGGTAAACAAGTCTTGGGCTTTTTGGGATCTTTTTATGGTTATGAAGGTATTGATCTAACTATCGCTGCCATGCCCGCGGTAATAAAACAGAATCCTGATGTTAAACTGTTATTAGTCGGTGGTGGCCCACAAGAAGACAACTTAAGGGCACAAGTAATCGCATTAGGTTTAGAAAATGATGTGATATTTACTGGGCGAGTGCCTCATAGTGAAGTTGGTAAATATTACAGCCTAGTTGACTTGTTGGTTTACTCTAGGAAGTCGATGCGTTTAACCGATTTAGTTACCCCATTAAAGCCACTTGAAGCCATGGCTCAAGGTAAGCCAGTACTCGCTTCCGATGTTGGTGGACATAAAGAGCTAATCACTGATAATCAAAATGGGTTCTTGTTTAAAGCCGATGATGTTGACCATTTAAGTCAGCGGATTGTTGAGTTGTTAGCTGCTCGAGATACATGGCCCGAAATATTAAAAAATGGTCGAAAATATGTCGAAAACGTCCGCAATTGGCATAATAGTGTAAGTAATTACTTACCTGTATATAGTAAACTACTAGGTAAATAACATGTCAGCATTGGAAAAGGTAGTGATTGTTGGTCCATTGCCGCCACCCGCAGGCGGTATGGCAAATCAAACACGAAAATTGGCTGAATTTTTAATTTCAGAACACCTAGATGTTGCTATCGTACAAATGAATAAACCTTACAAGCCCAGTTGGATAGGAAATATTCCGTTGGTTCGAGCATTATTTCGCTTGGTACCCTATTTTTTTGATTTGTATAAGCAAATAAAAACCGCTGATGTTGTGCATATCATGGCAAATTCAGGTTGGTCGTGGCACTTGTTCACTACACCTGCTGTTATTATCGCGCGTTTGCTTAGCAAACCTATTATCATTAATTACCGAGGCGGTTACGCTCGTGATTTCTTTGAACAGTCCTGGTGGCTAGTTAAAAGAACATTAAATAAAGCCCATGCGATAGTCGTACCGTCAACATTCCTTGAAGAAGTGTTTGCCGACTTTAATAAAAGCGCTGATATTGTTCCTAATGTACTCGACCAAGAGGTTTTCAGTCCTAAAACACAAGCAAGTGATATCACCGCTCCTCATCTAATCGTTACTCGAAATTTAGAAGCAATTTATGATGTTGCAACGGCGATCAAGGCTTTCGCGTTAATCAAAGCACAATTTCCACAAGCCAAGCTCTCTGTTGCTGGTACTGGACCAGAATTAGCTAATTTACAACAGTTAGCGGCAGCATTGAATGTAACCGACAGCGTTAATTTTACTGGTCGTCTTGATCCTGACGGTATTGCAAAATTATATAAAAGTGCCGACGTTATGCTAAATACGAGTACAGTTGATAATACCCCAAATTCCATTATTGAATCGTTAGCCTGTGGTACACCCGTCGTTAGCAGCAATGTAGGTGGTATACCTAAGTTAGTTACCCATCAGCATGATGCATTGCTAATAAATGTTGGCGACGCGCAATCGATGGCAACTTTGGTTGTTGAAATATTAGAGAACAAATCACTACGTGACAGCCTTATTAAAAATGGCTTAGCGACTATCAGTCGTTTTTATTGGCCGAACGTGTGGATGAAATTGAAAAATTGTTACGATCGCGCGATCTTATTAAACCATGGTGAAAGAGCAAAATAATGATAAAAAGCCTTTATACTCGATTAGTATCGTCATTATTATTTCCACTTCATGAAAAACTGAAAAAGCACGATACGGTGAAGATCCGTAGAGCATTAGAAAAATCACAATGGTTATCAACCGACGAAATATTAACCCAGCAAAATATACGATTAAAACGCTTTATCCAACATGCCATTGCCGAGGTACCTTATTATCAAAATCTATTTGCCAACCTTGATCTGACCAGCCATGACATTAATAGTGTTAACGATTTACAAAAGCTTCCCTTTCTTGATAAACAGGTAATTCGAGATAATTTTGAACAGTTAAAAGCTAATAATGCTGGCGTGGTAAGTCCGTTTACCACCGGTGGTTCTAGCGGTACGCCATTGACCTTTTTATTGGGTAATGAACGAGTCAGCCATGATGTTGCAGAAAAGTGGCGAGCTACCCGGTGGTGGGATGTGGACATTGGCGATAAAGAAGTTGTTGCCTGGGGCTCACCAATTGAGCTTGGTGCACAAGATAAAGTGCGTATATTGCGTGATAAATTATTTCGTTCAACCTTAATTCCAGCCTTTGATATGAACGAAAAAAAAATTTTGGCTTTTATTGAAAAAATAAAAACTGTCCGTCCGAAAATGTTATTTGGGTATCCTTCAGTATTTAACTTGATTGCTACTACAGCGAAAGAACATGACATTGATCTAACTGGTATAGGTATAAAGGTTGTGTTTGTCACTTCAGAACGTTTATACCCGTATCAGCGTGAGAATATAGAAATCCAGTTTGGTGCACCTGTGGCAAATGGTTACGGTGGTCGCGATGCTGGCTTTATTGCACATCAGTGTCCACAAGGAAAAATGCATATATCGGCAGAAGACATCATAGTGGAGTTAGTTGATAAGAGTGGGGCTAATGTGCCAGTAGGGAAGCAAGGTGAAATAGTGGTGACTCATCTGGCCACAGCAGACTTTCCTTTTATTCGTTATCGTACAGGCGATATTGCCAGTATGGATACTGAGCCTTGTCAGTGTGGGCGCGGATTACCTGTTTTAAAAGAAATAGAAGGGCGTTCAACTGATTTTGTCGTTGCTGCAAACGGAACAATTTTACATGGATTATCGTTAATTTATATTTTAAGGGAATTAACTCAAATTTCAGAGTTTAAAATAGTTCAAGAAAGCATAGAGCAAACTGTTGTCACTGTAGTGCCCGTGGAAGGTGCCTATGACGAAGGCGTTAAGCAAATTATAATTGCAGGCTTCAAAAAAAGGTTGGGTGAATCTGTGAATATTATGGTGCAAATTAGCGATAAAATTGAAGCTGAAAAATCTGGAAAATTTCGTTATGTAATTAGTAAGGTTGAAACATAATATGATTGATAAAATAGCATTACTTCTCCCAAATTTACTTATCTTATTTGCATTGTATCGTTTATTGAAAATAGAACGAAATAATAAAAATGATTCAAAAAATAAAGAGCTAAAGAATGACTGATTTATTTATTCTTGGCATATATTTATCATTTGTTGTCTTTGGTATTACTCGTCCGTACGTAGCATTTGCTGGCTATATATGGGTCGACATTATTCGCCCTCAGAGTTTGGCTTATGGTTTTCTTTCTGGCCAGCCTTTATCAATGATGATGGCGGTATTGTGTATTTTCAGCATAATAATAAACTTTAATAAGTTAAAAAAAACGGCTAGCTTTGGTATTCCATTGTTATTAATATTATTTTCACTATGGATAACGTTTACAACTTTTAATGCATACTTCCCTGAGTTAGCTTGGTTTAAGTGGGATTCAGCGTTTAAAACGATAATCATGTCGTTATGCTTATACTTTGTTATTAATACAAAAGAGCAACTTGAATTTTGTATTTTGACATTTTCCCTGTCTATTTCGTATTTTATTATTGCATCAGGACTAAAGTCGATTCTTGGGGGGGGAGGATACGGAGCATCTTTGATATCTAGCGGTGCTAATACGGGATTAGCAGAAAGCTCAACTTTGGCAATGGTTGCGGTATTACTAATGCCATTAGTTATTTTCTTGAAAAAGCATACATTGTTATTAACAAACCTGAAGCAGTACAATTTCTTATGGAATCTTTCTTTCGTCGTTATAGTTGCGAGCGTAATAGGTACAAGGGCTCGAACAGGCCTTATAGCACTTGCCGTTTATGCAGGGATATACATTGTCAAATCTAAGCATAAAATAAGAAACTCTATATTGGTTGTTATTGTAGCCTTTCTATCGTTTTCTTTTTTCGTCTCTGATGATTGGAAGCAAAGAATGAATACGATGCATAACGTTGAACAGGAAAGCTCAGCATTGGGTCGTATTCTCGTCTGGCAATGGACATGGGATTTTGTAAAAGAGAATCCAAATGGAGGCGGATTCAATGCTTTTAGGGCAAATGGAGGTGAATGGCAACAATATGCAGACGTGCCAATTGAAGGTACGCATATTAAGGCATTTCACAGTATTTATTTTGAAGTATTGGGTGAGCATGGCTATGTAGGCTTAATTTTATTTTTATGGCTTATTTTTTCTACATGGCGGAGTAATAAGTCAATCAGAGATAAAAATAGAGCGCAAGATGAAGAGGCATGGTATGCCGACTTGGCCGTAGCGCTTAATCATTGTTTACTTATATTTTGTGCAGCAGGGGCTTTTATAGGCGTTGCATTTCAACCTATAGTATTTTATCTAATCGCATTCTCAGTATTACTAAAAAAAATCAAACATAATAATTATGCATAATTTAAATCATTTAACTGGTTATAGAGGTATAGCTGCCTTATTAGTTGTTTTTTATCATATTCAAGTTTATGTAGAGCCGTATGTGACAACGCCAATTGCTATTTTTCTCAGTAAAGGATATCTAGCTGTAGATTTCTTTTTTATCCTCAGCGGTTTTGTTATCGCTTTTAATTATTTTGATCGTATTAAATTAAGTGACGTAAAATCAATTCTCCGGTTCTATGCGAAACGATTTGCTAGAGTTTATCCGTTACATTTTTTGATACTGATTTGCTACTTATCCATACCGCTAGTGCATATACTTACAGGCAGAGGTTTTGATTTTTCTGGCCGTTATTCTGTAGAAGGGTTTTGGTCTGGAATAATGCTAATTCAGACTTGGGGCGGACTTAACGAAATAACGTGGAATATACCCGCATGGTCAATTAGTACCGAGTTATTAGCTTATATATTATTTCCTCTTGTAGTGATAATTGTTAAACCTATTTATAATGTTTTTGGGAAATATGGATTAGCAAGCTTCATCGCATTACTGTTATTTTCTCTCTCGTCTATTTTTAGCTTAACTAACCAGATCAATCTGGGAGAGAATATTCAATCTTTAGGTATATTTAGGTGTGTATTAGAGTTTTCTTGTGGTGTTTGTGTATGGCTGATATATCATAACTACAAAAAATCATTAATGTCATATGGTGCGTTGTTATACTTTTTAGGTATAGGGATTTTTGCGCTAGGATTTGTGTTGGGATTAAAGGATTATTACTTTGTACCTTTGAGTATGGTTATTATTTTGGCTGGCAGTATTAGTTCAAAAAATTTCATTAATGAGACTTTTTCACATCGAGTTTTTATCTGGCTAGGGGATATTTCATATTCTGTGTACCTGACTCATTACTTTGTTAAGGATTGGTTTAAAATGTTGTTTTTAGACTCGTCATCAGCAAGTATTGTTTGGATCCTAAGCTACGTTGCTTTTGTTTTGCTTCTATCCCATTACCTTTATAAATATTTTGAGGTGCCTAGCAAAAATGCCATTTTGCATAAGTTATTGTATAAACAACCTAAAGTAGAATAATAAATGCTAAGTTTTGTTTGGGCTGAGAATAAAAAACACAGACTATGGCCAATGGATACAAACTATGCCAATACTAGACAAATCAAAATAAATTATTTCGTTTAAAATATAACTATATTCGGAAAAATGCAGCTAATGTTTACTGCGTATCGGTGGTGAAATAGTTAAATATTTTGAAATTCATCTGATGAGGTTGCTGGAAAATGTTATTCACTCGAAAGCTTTTTGTCTGTCTTTGCTATTTTATTATTCAACCCTACTCATCGGCCTCTTATATAGATGAAAGTGCAAATTTTTACTATAGAAGTGCTATTGCAAAGTTAAACTGGCCGTATGAAAACTATGCTAAAACATTAGCTAATGTTGAAAATATTAAGGTAACAAGAAAAATTGTTGAAGATCTCGACAAAGAGCAAACGTTAAAGCTCGACATCTCTAATATTCATCTTGCCAATCATGTGTATTTTAACTTGTCAGCTGAAAAAGGCGCTTTAGATATTTTTAGCAAAGAGGCTGATGATATAAGCAAATCGGCGAAATTGATAATCAGCACATCCGCAGGTCAAATGACCTTAATACCTACCGTAGACACTCTTATTTCAAATACGACCTTAAAGTCTTTAGGTGAGAAGAGTTATTTTAATGTGGGAAATGGCAATTATAGTTTTTTGGCTTTTTCGATTCCGAGCGAAATTTTACAAAAAAAGTTATCTATTAATGGTATTCAGTTAGTGTTACAGACAACCGTCAGACAATATGGTGAGTCAGAATTGGTTGTAACACAGCTGTTGTTTTCAAATAAGTTAGCGACTAAGAAGCGTTATGGAATTGCAAATAATTACCCTCAAGACAGAGGAATAATAAATAATTCAAAAGTATATTTTGCTGATAATTTTAATGATCATAACTTGTTAAACAATATCAAAAGTTTCTTTAAAAAGGATAAGCCAGCACTAGAGGTTCATTCTAAGCTAACCTATGTAAAACATAACGAACTAAAACATTATAGTGAAGAACCAGGATTTGCTATTAAGGCCCCATTTTCAACAGAAAAAAATTTAGCTCTAAATTTAGATTATTATTTTTATAAGCACCTTAATTTTGAGCCAGAGGAAGTTTACTTTCGATATTATCTAATGTTAGGTGTTGGTTCAAAAGTCAGTGGTGGAGGGAAACTCCCTGGATTTGGAGGAACCTATAATAAAGCAGGTTGGGGAGGACGTGGTAACTCGGGATATAATGGCTGGTCTGCACGAGGAGCTTTTTTTAGTACAATTGATAAAAGTGGGCATTTACTGGACGGGTATATGCCAATCGGGCAATATATTTATGAAGTTGAACATGAAAAATATGGAAAAACAATTCCTTGGGGAGATGAGCTCTCAGTAATTAAACCTGGTAAATGGTATGCGATAGAACAACGGTTGAAATTAAATACACCAGGCCTCTCCGATGGCATACTAGAGGCGTGGGTTGATGGGGTTAAAGTTTTTTCTGAATCTGATGTTAATTTAAGAAGCACTCTAGCATTAAAAATAGAGAAAATTTGGTTTAATTTCTATTTTGGTGGGGTGGATAAACCAAAATCAGATTTTGATATTTATATAGATAATATTGTAATAGCGTCCTCTTACATAGGGCCATTTTATGAAGGCTAATAGTTATTTTAGCCTTCATAAAGTTGAACGTTAATTATTTAAATTGTCTATAAATATTGCAAGATCCTTTATTTCATCATCTGAAAGTACAGCTTGCCAAGGCGGCATATAAGGACTTAGTTGGTTAGCTACACCGCCCTCTGTAATAATTTTACGAATGCCTTCCTGACTTCGAGAGTAACTGCTGCTACTAAAGTCTGCAATGGAGATATCAAATAATTTTGAGTCTGGACCATGACCTTTACCATCTAAACCGTGACAACGAGAACACATTTCTAGGAATAATGAGTTTGTTTCAATTTCAGAGTAGTTATGGGCTACTTCGTCAACGGTTATGGTGGCAATATTTTCTTTGGCTTTATCGACTGTAGTTAATTTCATTAATTGCCCAGTATCCTGCCCTTTAGCACCAAGTAAAGTGACAAATACTTCCCCTTCTGGACTATAGGTTATTGAACTGATACCTCTCTGCGCATATTGCTCAGCCTGTGCGATTAATTGCGCTTTATCACTATGTGCTTTATTAGCAGAGATACCAAATAACTTACCAGAAAAGTTATCACCAAATATATATTGTCCTGCGAGCTCGGGTAAAGCGCTACCTCGGTATACAACCCCACCTATAACTGCTCGATCAAATGCCGAGTGTTTATAGGTGTAGTTAGGATGTCGAGGCTCGCCAACTAAGTTTTCAGGTACGACAAAATCTTTAGTTTTCGGACCTTCAATATATGGATACAGGTAATTACTTCCTTTAATAATTTTATTCACTTCTTCCCAAACAGTAGAACCAACATCACCGGCCCATAAATCACCGTTTTTCGGGTCAAAAGAAATTCTAAACGGGTTACGCAATCCTAACACCCAGTACTCGTCGAGTGCTTGGTCATTGCCAACAAAAGGGTTATCTTTGGGAATATAATAATTCATAGTTTGACCATGAGCGGGATGAGCAATAATTGGTTGACTAATATCGCCGCCTTTTTTGTCGATATCTATTCTTAATACCGCCCCTCTAAGCGCTTTATCCGGAGTATGATCTATTCCAGTATGTACGCCTTCTCCCAATGCTATATACAAAAAGCCATCAGGACCAAAGTCAACTGAACCACCATTATGATAGGCGTCGTTGGTTCGTTCCAGTACCATTAATTGTTCTTCACTAGATGCAGAATCAGGTGGTGAAGATAGAACAAATCGTGAGATGATATTTTTCTGAATATTATTGTGAACTGAAGTGTAATAGATAAAAATAGTATGGTAATTAGCGGAGTTTATATCGCTAAATTGTGGATGAAGTGCTAATCCAAGAGCGCCATTTTCTACATCAACAAGGCCGACACTTTCTTTTATATCAAGCACCAATTTTTTATTGTTTCCACTTGGGTAATCAACTTGGTATAGATCGCCAGAACGTTCTAAAACATATAAAACGTTGGGGTCTTGCATAGCAAAACGGGCGATCATCGGCCGTCTAAAATTAGTACTCTCAAAGGCAGGAACGAGTCCCCATTTTGAATTTTCTGCTTTATTAAATTCCAATCTGATTTCGGTAATAACATCAGCGACATCTCGGCTAAAGATAAAACCTATGGCTAATGCCATTGGTGTCATAAAGAGCAATAGCACAATCACCCCGTAGAGACTGACAAAGCGTTTGCATAAATCAGTAATCGCTTGTGTTAGTTCTGAGAAAAATCCTTGCGAAGTTTTGATAAAAACAAGGTGTAAAATCAGTGCGAATATACTGCCATAAAGCCCAATATAAACGAATAAATTTGGGTTGAAGGTTATTGATGAAGCTAGTAGAAAATATAAAATGGCAACGGTATATGCTAGAAGAAAGTTCAAATAATCTAGACTAAACTTTCGCTTATTTGTTTGAGGATTTGCTAAAAGTCTTCCAAGTAATAAAATGATAAAAGTCGTACTGCCTAATACCATTGCAATGTTTAACACTTCTTGGTTACTTAGATAAAACTCTGAAAATGGCAGCGGGCGCCATTTTTGTTCACTTAACATTGCTAAATAAACAGAAAATGCTGTAGAAAAAGCATAACTAAGTAAATAAATTAACGTCCTGAAATTCATTCCATTCATTTGATAGCCTTTGTTGTTATTTTGGATAAGCCCGTAACTGATTGATCATAAGTTTACTATGCGTAAAGATCAATAAATACAACTCTTACAAGATATTAACAATTTAATCTATGGTGTTATTGTCATGCAAACTCTTCGTGGTAGAATATTTGCGTTCTTCACTCATAAGTACTTGTAAACCGTAATGTGTTACATAGCGTTGTATAACATCTGTTCACAATGAAAATGTTGCATAATTTCTTCTACTAATGGCTTTATTAAATAAAATGACAACACTTTCGGCCTCTTTTTCTGTTCCTTATCAATTTTCTGTTACCTTCGTCGATAATTTATTTGATGATGAGGACGGAGCACAGAAAATATTCTCAAATATACAAGACAACGCTGCAATACTGCCCGTTATTGAACAAGAATTACTTCATTACCATCCTGACTTGGTAGAGCAGATTACTCTGTTGATATCGCAATATAGTTTGGTTCCCGTATCAAGCTTGATACTGCCAGGAGGCGAAACTGGTAAAAATACGCCTGAGATAGTCACGCAGGTGATTGATAGTTGTATTGAGCATCAAATTGATCGTCATTCCTATATTTTAGCTATTGGTGGTGGGGCTTTTATTGATATGGTCGGGTATGCTGCAACCATCACTCACAGGGGAATTCGTTTAATTAGAATGCCCACGACAGTCCTGGCTCAAAATGACGCTGGAGTTGGTGTAAAAAACGCAATTAATTATCAAGGCAGAAAAAATTTTTTAGGAACATTCTCTCCCCCTTACGCTGTGGTCAATAGTTATCAATTTATTACGTCATTGCCAAAGAAAGAAAAACGGGCAGGGATAGCTGAAGCAATTAAAGTTGCCCTGATTAAAGATGAAGTTTTTTTTGATGATTTATATATTCATCGACACGAACTATCAGAGTTTCATCCTCCAGTGATGAAGAGGATGATTAAAGAGTGTGCGCGATTACATATGCAACACATCTGTGAAAATGGTGATCCGTTTGAACTTGGGTCAGCAAGGCCGCTGGACTTTGGCCATTGGAGTGCGCACGCCCTTGAAGAATTATCTAGTTTTCAACTACGCCATGGTGAAGCCGTTGCCATTGGCATATTAATCGATGCAAAATATTCGTACTTGCAAGGCTGGTTAAATGCCAATGAATTATCAAAAGTTGAGCAATTAATATTAGAGCTTCAATTTCCTGTGTGTATCAATACACTGATGAAGTTAGACATTCAACAGTCACTTGATAATTTTCGTGCTCACTTGGGCGGGCAGCTTTGTATAACGATGTTACAAGGTATTGGTCATTGTCATGAAGTCAATCAAATAGATATCTTGTTGATGCAACAAGCCATTGATCAATTAGTCGGCAAAGTAACGGCTGTCGTATGAAATATAATAATCAAAGCTCAGCCGCAAGTTTTAATGCCTATTTAAAATTGATTCGTGCACCGGGTGTATTTTCAATTTTATCGAATACGTTAGGGTCTTATGGAATTTACTTACAATTAAACGCAGGGGTATCAGTACAAGTAGCTCAATACATTTTATTGTTATTGATCAGTCTGTGTTGTTATCAATTTGGTATGATAACAAATGATATTGCTGATTTTAAAGAAGACCAACGAGACCGTCCATTTAGACCTTTACCTAGTCAATTAATTTCCTGCAAAACGGCTATCATACTAGCACTGGTTTGGGCTGCCACCGCATTACAGATAGCCTATTTATATTCATCTACTTTATTTATAGCTACAAGTGCTTTGATTATCAGTATATTGACTTATAATTTCGTCACTAAAAGCAATGTAATTGGTCCATATAACATGGGCGTTGTACGTTTACTAAATTGGTTGCTGGTTTTAGCATTGTTCGATGATTTTGAAATGTCACTGTTAGTTATTGCACTCATTATAATGCTGTATACTTCGATGATAACTATCATTAGTCGGCATGAAACAACGTACTTCCCGATGGACAGCAAACCGTATTTATTTGTTTTAATTGCCATCCAAGTTTTTGGTTGTTTTTACCTATATGTTGCTGAAATTAATATTGGTTATGCCATCATAGCGGTATTTGCGTTCTTCATTTGGTTGGGGAATGATGTTCGGCGCTTTAATCAAGATAAATCAGGTGATGTACAACAATGGGTAACAAAACTATTAAAATCCATGGTGTTGCTTGATGCATTATTTTTATTTGCCTTTAACCAATGGGTGATTGGGATAATTTGTCTATCGTTTCTATATTTCAGTGGTAAACTGGCGAAATATGTCTATTTAACCTAATAAAGAATCTAAGTTAATGGAATTATCACTACTTAAAACATTTGTCCCAAATGACCTTAAATTATGGGTTGCTGACACAGTGATGCCGTTAAAAGTTATTACCGATAATGAAATATTAATTGACAAGGCTATTATAATTTTTTCTTCCATCCCGTTAGTGATGAAAAGGTTAGAGCGTTCTCCTACTTCAATTGTGAATGAAAACTTTACTTTGCTTGATTATACGCGAATTTACTTTATCCACTTTTTGTTGATTCAAAACCCGTCTATAAACATTACACAGATATTTAATCTTGCTGACGATGAAGAAAAATCGAGCTTAGTAAAAGCTTTAATTTTGTTAGATCATCGTGGTATCGCTGTTGAAAAAGTAATTGATTTGGCACGAACTAATAGTGTTGAACTCTTTATGGCATTAGCAATTAATAACCCTTACCCTAGCAAATACTTTCCTCAAGGGAGTTTTAATCAACTGGTATTAAAGGCACTTTTTAGCGGCTTAGACATTCATAATATCGTTGGGTTGATTGAGCGCAGAAACGATGAACTTACCCGAATGGTGCTAGATTACAAAGAAGAGCGCATTCAAGCCAATAGAAAAGTCCCCGAAAGTTTACCATGGGCATTACTACAACAAAATAAAATATAGCTGAGATTATCAAGGACAATAAGCATGCATTATATCGACCCTCATATACATATGATTTCTAGAACCACGGATGACTACGAAAACATGGCTGCCGCTGGAGTGATCGCAGTTGTAGAGCCTGCTTTTTGGCAAGGACAAGCAAGGACAGGGTTAAGTACATTTGTTGATTATTTTGACATGCTAGTTGGCTGGGAACGATTTCGTGCTAAGCAATTTGGTATCATGCATTTTTGTACCATGGGGCTCAATCCAAAAGAGTCGAACAATAGAGCACTCGCGGATGAAGTCATGAAAGTGATACCTCGCTATTTAAGTAAGAGTAGTGTGTTAGCTGTAGGAGAAATCGGTTATGACGACATGACGCCTACTGAAGAGCATTATTTTCAATTGCAATTAGAAATGGCGAAAGAATATCAATTACCCGCATTAGTGCATACACCTCATCGCGATAAAGTTAATGGCACAAAACGCACGTTAGCGCTTGTAAAGGAAGTAGGTATTAATGAAGAATTAGTCTTAGTAGACCACCTAAACGAGCAGACCCTACCCTTAGTGAAAGAAACGGGTTGTTGGTGCGGCCACTCTATCTATCCAAATACTAAAATGTCTGAAGATAGAATGGTTAAGTTACTACAAGAGTACGGTACTGAAAAAATGGTTGTCAATAGCGCAGCGGATTGGGGAAAAAGCGATCCGTTAAAAGTACCGAAGACAGGGGCCGCGATGTTAAATGCCGGCTTTAGTGAACAGGATGTTAGTAAGGTATTGTTTGAAAACCCGATTAATTATTATGCGCAAAGCGGTAAAATATCTATTGATGACGTTAGGCGGCCGCTTATCGATCAACGTGAATTATACCAAGAAAATTCTGCATTACGCGGTCAACAACCAGTGATAGAGTCGGAATAATATTGAGGCGAATAATGTCGATGTCTTGGTTACCACACGAAATAGTTTATTGTAGTAATGTTCACCCATACTCAACCCTAGATGGTCTTCGAGAACAGCTCATTAAGCATGTGTTGCCTATAAAACAAAAAAGAAATTTAAATTCAATGGCACTGGGGTTATGGCTTAATCAAGCGTTAGTAAATGAGATATTAGCTAATCCTGAAAAGATGCTAACGTTAACTAAGCTATTTGAACAAGAAAAATTAATCATCTTAACGCTGAATGCTTTTCCACAAGAAACATTTCATGCAGAGCAGGTAAAAGCTAACGTTTATTTGCCCGACTGGAGTGATAACGCTCGCTTCAATTATACAAAACAACTGGTGAAAATTATTTGTCAATATTCTTCATTATTTAATAATGAGGTTAGCATTTCTACGGTTCCATTAGGCTATAAGCGAGGATGGTGTGCAGATAAGCATGCTATTGCTTGTAACCACTTATCATCACTAAGTAAATTATTGGCCGAAGTAAAAAAGTCTGCGGCTAAGCATGTTACTGTTTGCTTAGAAATGGAACCAGATTGTGTTCTTGAAAGTAGCCAAGAAATGGTCGCTTTTTTTCAAAATGATTTGATGATTGCAAAATACCCTGAAATTCGTCGTCATCTAGGTGTGTGTTTTGATATTTGTCATCAAGCGGTCATGCATGAAAACATCAATGACAGTTTAACTTTATTTGAAAAGTCTGGTATCACCATAGGAAAAATTCAGGTGTCAAATGCCTTGCAGTTTAACAATAGTGATCGTCACGTTGTATTAACAGAACTTGAACCGTACATGCATTCACCGTACTTACATCAAATTAAAACTCAGCTTCATAATCGTATCCTTTCGACCGATGATTTATCGCCATTAACACTTACACGGTTAACTGAACAAGGAGTCTCTCGAGTACATTTTCATGTGCCGATCAACCGACAAAAACTTACTGACACGATTACCACGACACAGAAGAGTATTTTAGCTACATTGGACTATTTGGAATTGGCTAAGATTAAGCCTAACCTCGAAGTGGAAACTTATACTTGGGCCTTAATTGATGGCGACGCTGATAGTGAGCAGTTAAATCAACATTTAGTCAGTGAGTTGACATGGTTAACTGAACAACTCGCTCATCGAAATTTATTAGTAGGCTAATTATGACAGATAAACATTTAGCGGTTATCAATGTCGTTGGCTTGAGTTCTTCATTGATAAGCGAAACTAATACACCATTTATTCATTCATTATTAAATAAACTAAAGTTAAAGTCTTTAGAACCTGTTTTTCCTAGCGTAACAACTACCGCACAGAGTGCGATCCTTACAGGAAAAATGGCTAACGATCATGGCATAGTTGGCAATGGTTGGTATTTTGATGATTTGGCTGAAGTTGCATTTTGGAAACAAAATAGCCGCTTGGTACAGAGTCCAAAAATTTGGGAAGTGCTTAAACAGCAATATCCAAATTTTAGCTGCGCTAACAGCTTTTGGTGGTATAACATGTATTCAAGTGTTGACTATTCAATGACTCCTCGTCCCCATTATCCAGCAGACGGCAGGAAAATTTTAGACTTATATTCATATCCAGCGCAATTTCATTATCAAATTGAAGAAAGTATAGGTAAATTCCCATTTTTTAATTTTTGGGGCCCAAAAGCTGATATTAATTCGAGTCGATGGATTGCCAATGCCGCTGTTGAAGTCCAGCGTTTGCATATGCCAAATTTGCATTTAATTTACCTTCCCCACTTAGACTATAACCTGCAAAGGTTAGGTCCTGAAGATCCAAAGATTAAAGATGACCTTGTTGAAATAGATGCGGTATTGAAAGATCTTTGTTGTTCGCTTGAACAACTAAATACGGATTATATTTTAGTCTCTGAGTATGGTATAGAAGCGGTTAACCAACCGGTTCACATTAACAAATTTTTACGTGAAAATGGCTACATTAGTGTCAGGAGTAGTGACAGTACTGAATTACTTGATTGTGGAGCGAGTAAAGCATTTGCCGTCGCAGATCATCAGATAGCACATATTTATGTTAAGGATAAGCAAGATATTGCGCAGTTGCGAACATCTTTGCAAGAATTAGATGGTGTAGAATTCGTATTAGACGAAGAGGGAAAAGCTCAGTATGGCATCGCTCACAAGCGCGCGGGTGACTTGATACTCATTGCTCGCAAAGGTGCTTGGTTTACATATTATTATTGGCTTGATGACGCAAAAGCACCTGATTTTGCTCGTACGATCGATATTCACCGTAAACCAGGGTATGACCCTGTCGAAATGTTTTTAGATCCTGATAATAAGCTATTAAAGGCGAAAATTATTTGGCGGCTAATTCAAAAGAAACTTGGTTTTCGAATGTTGCTTGATGTTATCCCATTAAAGCCTGAATTAGTCAAAGGCAGTCACGGTAGAATTACTCAAGATAAAAATCATTGGCCTGTTGTCATTGCTTCAAAAGAGTGTCTTGAAAATAAAGAAAAATTAACTGATCTGTTCGAAGTCATTGCAGACTACTTTTAACGTTAAATTTTCTTTGTTAATAAAGAGGTTGTTATTATACCTTTCAAAGAGCTCAGACCTTAAATTGTGGGGATAATGTGAAATACTTTAATGAGAGCATATATAGTTAGTATTCATATTTTTTTATTCGTTATGACGGCATATTTTATTTTTCATATCTTTAAGGATAGTGAGGCTTTAACACACTATTTTTATCGTCAAATGACTTCTTTCCAATCTAGAATAGACCAGAATTCGCCACCGAGGGCGATTTACTTTATTGGCGATAGCCAGATCCAAGGTTTAGCTGTTTCGGCAGTTACCCCTTTAGCTATAAATTACGGTATCGGTAACGATACAACGGCTGGGGTGATTAAACGTATCCCTTTGTATAATTCATTAAATACCGCTAAAGCAGTATCCCCGCTAATGTCTAGTAAGCTTTAAGATAGAACGATCATCGCCATTTTAATATTTCTGCTATACAGGTATATAACCGTCAAGTTACGGTTTAATGATTATTGTACTATTTTTCAAATAACTAGCAGGGAAATAGTTAAAGCCAGTCTCAAGCTTTATGCTTTCTTCGCTGCTTGCTTTTTGTAGGTGAATAACATTCGGTTTATCAGAAAAAATTGCAATATTTGTAACGTTTTGTGGAGTTTTTACTGCCCAATTATTAAGGTTATCGCCATCCCATAGTAGTAATAAAGAATCAAGCAAAGCTGCCTTTACATTTTTACCTGTCAAAGGGGTCGGTGTAACTAATTTACGAGTCTCTGATAATAACCGAGGCTGTAACGCAACTAAGTAACGAGTATTGATAGTTTGTTGCTGTGGGGAAATTTCAACGCGCCAATTGGGGGATGGCGGGCCAACAAAATTGTCTCCACTTGAGGGGAATGATTTTCCATCGAGTAATGTATCGTCACCATCTACTTCAACGTAATATTTGAACGTGGGGCCACCAACAATGTGTGTTTGGCTTTTTTGGGGCGATAATATATTAAGACTCATTTCGCTATTTAAGTTATTGATCATTGCGTAATTACTCTCAGTCGAGAGAATGCCATCAAACTCTTTACCCTTAATCAATTTGACATTATCAAATTGGGGCAAGTTAGCAGTATGTAACAACCATTTGGTTTTAAAGCTTGGGTTCGTTGTGATAATTAGATCATATACTAAAATTAAATCTGTTGAGGGGAGGTATACAAGTGTGCGTTCGACTAGTTTAACCTTACCATCACCATTATCGTCATAACGAACACTATTGTAGGCTGAAGTGAGATCTGAAGTGATGGCAGTATATTTCCCTGGCATATATTGATAACCGAGTAATTTAGCCCCTTCGTAGTGTTTATCTTGATAAAGATTGTTTTGCCAATCTTCATAGCTTCTAATCGCGCTACCAGTTGGAATAACTATTCTCTGGCCACCATCAGCAACATTTTGTTCAAATAGCGTATTAGGAATAACCCTTTCGTTAGGTTTTTGGATAAGTAAACTATTTTTAGCGATGCTGCGAATTGAAAAATATTTTCGGTTTTCCGCCTGAACACCGCCAGCATATACGCTGGCATTTTGCGCGAGAGCTCCGCCTTTAAAAATGGAAAAATGACCTGCATCATAATGCTGGTGATGAGTATAAGTGTTGCCTGCTCTATAGGTAACGAATGTTGCGTCATTGTTCCAGTTATTGCGCATACTTAACTGATTGATACTGTTCTTACCAAATAACTCACTTGTTGGAAGGTCAATATTTAAGGCCGACATTAAATTGTCATTGTTAATATCTTTGTCTTTTAGTATTAATTTCCCGTTCCAGAGTAAAGGTAATAACCAGCGATATTCACTGTAATAGCTTTCTCGTTTATATTTATGTCTAATTATCTGGCCAAATTTAGTAAACACGTTTTCTTGTGTGATTTGTGCTATTAAATCAATTACTTTTAGGGTCTCATCTTTTAGATCAACACGGGGACCTTCATCTCCCCAGCCTTCAATCATAAAATCTGGACGAGTCAAATAAATATGCCAAAGACCTATTCTTTTAATGGTATTGTTTATTGCTTGTTGTTGCTGTTCATTGGTTTGCATATTTTTAAAGGCAGAAAGAGCAAGTATTGTTTGTAGTGCCCTTTCATTGATCCAATAATTGTATCCCTCGGGCCAAATTTCAACTGCATTTAGTGCTTGATAGAAATCATTGAAATGCCCATGCGCTCGGGAATATAGGGTGTTAAATTCTCTACTGTCTTCATCGATAACGCTTGCCAATAAAAATGCGTTAGCCGCTAGTGTTGAACGTCCGTGGAACAAAGACGCAGAATCACCATCAAGCTTGTTTAAATAAGCTTCTAACATTGTCATCGCCTTGTTATCTAATGCATACTTATTACTTGGCGTTAAAAAAGAAGAGCTTTTGGCTATGTCATAAATAACGGCAAATAACCAACCGTTACCATAAGAGCCAACCTCCTGTGGGATTTTGAAGTTAAAGTTTTTTAATTGCTCTTCCAAACGTGCAAAATTATAGGCTGTTGGTTCATATAAATAACAGTTGATTAGCGCCGTTAACGCATCACTTTGACAATTTATTTTATAGCCTAATTGCTGTTCTTTAATCTTATCTATTCTATTTTGATAAAATGATGACTGAGTTTTTCCATCCCAATAGTGTAGTTCTTTAAAGAAAATTCTTGGATAAGGGGCGAGCTTAGGACGCTCAACTTGTTCATGCTCATACTTGACACTGTAAAAAAGTAATTGTTTATTTTCTGAAACTAAAGACAGTTTCTGCGCACTCTTATTTATTGCTTCTAGCAAAGTTAAATCATAGGTTCTCATGATAAAAATCAGGGCACCTGCTATGGTTAAACTGGCTAAGAATGTGAGTAACACAATAATTAGAGCGAGCTTTTTATACACCAGTGTTTCCTTTTCATTTAAACAAACTTTACTAGTTGTTTTTGTTACCTGTAGTCATGGTTATTCTAGCTGTAGACCACTGTGTTTTTCTTAGTTTGTGTAACCAAGTTTTTATATAGTTGCCGCCAAGCAGCTTTATCAGTTCAACTAAATTGTATTTAACTTGATATCGCCAGAGTATTGATTTTAGCCGTATAGTCACTTTAGGGGCGTTGTGCTGCTGACTAAACTCAATCAAGTCGTGAAAATCATGCAAGCTTCTTTCGCCACTTGGTGCTAGTACGTTAAGTAATTTCAAATTTGTTAATGGTGGAAGGGCCTTACTTTTTTGCTTAGAGAGTAACAACACCAAACCAGTGCGTACACACTTATTACAGACACCGCAATTATATTCGGTACTTGCCCAGCAAACTTGAATATTATCGAGTAGCAACTTGTGAGCATATAGGAAAGTAGTTTTACAACTTCGTTTTGCTTCTAAACCGTCATGGATTATTTGCGCATTACTATTACCCCATAGTCGATCGGTAAGCGAATGTGACCCCCAGGGCGCCAGATAGGAATAGGTGAATGACGATGGGATGTAAACTTTTGAAAAACCTAGGATTGATGCTAAAGAACCCAGAGTAAGGCCATGTTGAAATACATTTGATATTTTTTTCGCGTTAATAAACTCACGAATATTCGAATTGATCGCGACTAATTTTTTATCTAGCTTTTTAGCTAAATTACTATGCTTTTCAATTGCGTTCGACCATTCGTTTTCTGATTGCTCTTCATCAAAGCCTTTTAAAAAAATAAGATGGCTGATCGTGTCATTGTGTTTAGCTAAAGTATAACTGCTATCGATACCACCCGAGAAGAACGAGGCCTCGTTGCAGAATTTTGTAGGCTCTGAAATATTTGGCGCGACAACTTTTACTTTATGTAGCGCTGAGTTCCAGGCACAATAGATATCTTGCAAGGTATTAAGGTTAGTCATCAACATACTCGATATTGCGAGTTCGTCACAAAGGTGAATATCGCGAGCCGTTAACATCGCCTCCAATAATGTTGCAGCAATAAAAACTTCTCCTCGTCGCTCTACATTAATGGCTAATGGAAAATCAAACCAAAGATCTATACCATCAATATCAGCTGAAAGTTTTGTTGTTTCGACACATCGTTGTAATTTAACATTGTTGATTAAAATGGGAATATTATTCATTGTTTGAACTCAGTTTTCAGCTGCGTTTTGTAGTAGTTTAGAGGGGATATTTGCATAGGCTGCACCGTCTTTATCTGGGCAGACATTAATTTCAATGACCAAGGGTCCATCATCGGTGATGGCAATATCAAGTCCGGCGAATCTGGAGTTTGGCAGACAACGTAATACGTGCTGTGAGAAAGTGACTATATCATCCCACATAGGGAGTGCCTGTCCGGCTATTACTTGATTGGAGTCGGGATGGTTAATAAAATTTTCACGTGCTATGGTCGAGGTTGTAAAACCGGGCAATATTTCAGTTGTCGTCATACATATGGGAAAAATGATCCCCCCAGCGTCACCATTATCAACAATAGCACCCTTACGTCCTACCCTTAGGTAAGCGCCAATAACATTGATATTATTGCCGTCATCTAACACCCAAACTCGTATTGTATTTATGCTACTTGGGTTGTACTGTTGGTAGGTAGCATGTTGATTAACATAACTTTCAATTAACAGACCTTGCTTATTAATATCTGATTGGTATTGAGAAAGTAATTTTGTAGTTGAAATGGTGTTTTTATCGCTAATTGATTCTAATTCAAAGTGCGAGGTATTACTTTTTTGACAAACCTTGTAGATACTGACGCCTTTGCCACCGTGACCTTCCACAGGTTTGAAACAAATATACTCACTGACGTAACCCGCTAAACATTGGTTTAAATCACGTTCATTACAAAGGGGGGTAGTGTGATTTAAAAACCCTTTTTTTTGATGTAAAAAACCAATGAAATTACTACTTGGAATACAACTAAGGGATAAAAAAGCAATTTCAATAAGTTTGTGATGGGTTGTTTTTCTGTAGGGGCTTGGGTTTAAAATGTCGAGTGCGTGGTGATATGCTTTGTGGCTTATATGTTGATACTTTTCGTTTTCGGTAATTACAGGATTAGCAAAACCAGCGATGAGATAATATCGAGGTCCTAAACCAGTAACCAATCGAAATTTTATTAATGAAACTATTAAAGCGAAAGGTGAAATATTATATGTTGAGGCTTCAGATTTTATATCATGCCACCGTTTGTATAAAGAAAACCTATTCATAAGATTCAGTTCCTAATATTAGTTCACGCAAGCCCGACATTTCAAATTCTAACTCTAGTTGGTGCATGTTTTCACCATCTAAGATGCGGGGTATTTGAAATTTATTGCTTGTGCCGGTAAATAGTCCTCGAACAGTGGTGGTTGCTGAAATCACTCCTTGCTGTTCCAGCCATTCTGCCTGTATTTCATAATACTCACCACTAGGGTAGCAATAATGAACTAGATTGGCTGATGGAAAAATTTGTAATAAATAATCTTTGTTATCAGTTAGTTCTTTGTTAAATAATGATTGCTCTTTTGGAGAACAATGTCGATGGCTATGTAGCTGCATGTCGACATTGGCTGTTTTCTTTAAGGTGTTTATTTCTTGTCGATTTAATAAACGGAATATTCTTTTGCCGTCTACTCCTAAAGAGACATCGAATAGTTTGGCAATCTCATATAAAGCCGCTTCTCTTTGTTCTGCAGTCTTTAGTTGGCTCACTTGAGTATTTAAAGAGTCGATGATTTCTTGTCTTGGCTGTTTGCAAAGATTGTATGAGCTTGCATGAATAAAAATATTTTCAGGCAAGGTAATTGATGTTTTTGGGGTTTTCCAAAGTATATAAGCAATGGCAACATTAAATACTGTCTGTTGATTATCAGCATAATATGAGGTGATATACAAAGTAACCGGGAGTTGGTGTTTTTTTAAAGTATCAAACACCAACTCATAAGTTGATGCCCAGCCATCATCCATGGTTATGGCCACTTGGTAATTTTTAGAACCACGTTCTTTAATGGCTTGTTCGAGAGAAACTATTTGATAATTATTTTGTGACGTTAACCATTGTAATCGCTTAGCAAACAGCTCGGGAGTCATAAACAGTTTTGGACGAAAATGATGCTCGTCGAGATATGAAAAGCCATGATAACAAAGAACTCTAACATCTTTTCGGGTGAACCAACGAGCGACAGAAAAAATGCCGAAAAATTTAAGTAGCAATAAAATCAAAAGTTTAATTTTTTTTTGCATGAGTGTAATTGCTCTTTGAAAAATCGGTACATATTAATGAAATATAACTTTCGATCACCAGGGTAAAGTAAATCAGAAGTGATCACTGGATTACATGATAAATAGAAAAACTCAGCGATACAGGCAAGCTTTTCGATTGTATTAAAATCAGCTGATTTTAGTTTTGAATACATATAGCCAAAATCAGCAGGAAAAGTATTTCTTACGGTGATATTTTTTTCTAACCTGTGTGTAAATTTAGGGGTGTCTATCCCTAAAAAATCATCGAGCTGAATAACAGGGTAATCAAGTCCTGCAATAGCTTCCAAATTAAAAAATCCCCAATACCTCGCATTAAGCTCGATAAAGCCAAAAGTATCATTTTTGGGATCGTATTTATATTCAAACATCGCTGGGCCAACCCACCCAAGGTGTTTTACTCGGTTAACGGCATCTTGATACATTTTTTCGTGCCACCAAGTGTGCCTTAAAGACATCAAACCGCCATAGTACGGGTTCTCATGCGGAGAATAAACCATCGACTCTGCCAGTAGTCTACCTTCTTTCATGAAGAGATTGACGGCGGCCTTAGTACCAGTGAAATGTCCTTGAATTAATATTTTTTTATATTGTTCTTTCTGTTTATTGTATTCGCATTTTGCTGCTTCAATAGTTGTTAAACGGCGGACAAATGCTGTTCTACCATCTTTAGAATAAAAAGCATCGCCTTTTAAATAAAGTGGTTTAGGCCAAGTCGCGATTTCGCCCCAATCGGGTGTGTGTAATTCTGAGATAATTGCAGTATAAGGAATATTCTTTTTTAGTTGTTGATCATTACTTTGAATAAAGCGTTCAAAAACATCTACTTTACAGAAACAGTCATAAACCGTTTTTTTATCATGTGAAATAGGAAGTAAGGCTGCGAATTCATCAAAATGTGGCTCAATTGTTAACAATAAATCTTCACTCGGAATGATTGCTTTTATATCATTTTTTATAACAAAATTTCTTAACCAGTCAATGTAGCAAGGAGCATCATACTGGGGTGAAACTTCACCTTTGAAGCTGTAATTTGAACATAAGCCTAATGCATCTTCTTTTGTGGATGTCGCGTAGACATTATAACCATTTTTTCCTAAAGAACGAATGACACCAATGGAACCAAAAGTGTCGGCTTGAGGCACCATGACATTAATTAAACTTCTTGCTTGTTTATTCGTATCCATCGTTGAAGCTCTATTTTTTCATTCTATTTATTAACGACATTATCACACCGTGCTGGTACGTTAAAATTTGTGATTTTTTTCTAAAAATAACAATCGCGAGTACATAACAGCTGCTGTAAACGATAAAGCCTATAGCAATGTTTATCATCAAGTTTATAAGATTATTGTTGCTAAAAATTTCTATGCTATTTGATATGGCCAAATACATTATGGCACTGCATATACTGGGTAATACCAACGCTAACACTATTGGCTTTATTGATATTCCAAGTATTTTATTAAAACAAAATAAAGTGAGGCAGTAAATTATGACGGCAACTGATACTCGATACAACGCAAAATCATTAATCGTTAAATTTGTGGAGCTATATATCACAGCAATAAACATCAGCATGCCAATTAAATCAATAATCAGCGAAACTTTCATTTTACCTTTCAATTCGCTTAGCGTTAAAAACAGGCCGTAAGTTAGAAAATTTAACATCAAAAAAGGCAATAATTGCATTAGTCCTGAAGCATCAGACCATTTTTCGCCTAAGACAACATAAGTAATTTGTTCAGATAATATTGAAACGCCAAAACAGCAGGGGATTAAAAAAGCGTATGTTAGGTATATTGTTTGATGTACTTTTTCTTCTAGCTTCTCTTTGACATTTATTATGGTGGAATAAACAGAATATAAGGGCTGCATTGCAGGTTCTATAATCTCTGTTTGCGCCAATACTGAAAACTCTTGGGCTATGCTATAAAGCCCTGTTTCTTTAATGCCTATATTTGCACCTACAAGTAAAATATCTAATTTAGCGCGCATAAAGCCTGAGATACTGGTTAAAAATATCCATTTAGAAAATAGCCATTGTTCGGCGATTTTGGTTAAAGATAATTGAGGACGATAGGGATGTAATATATATGAACCAACAACTTCACATAGCTTAAAAGTGATTGTACCTATAATTAATGCCCAATATGACTTTAGGTAAAAAGCACATGAGATCGTGACAACGAACGAAATGAGTTTCGCGGCGATACTGATTTGCGTGGATGACTTAAAGTTCATCTTCTTAAGATCTAAGGCTAAGCCAATATTTTTAAAAGAGTCAATAACTAGGATTAAACAAGTCGCTTGTAGCACCATCGTTAATTTGGGTTCGTCTAAATAATTTGCAAACAAAGATGCTGAGAAAAAAATAACAACAGTTAATGCGCAGCGAATTAAAAGATTAAGGGTCCATGCGCAATTAAGGTCTTCCGAAGTCACTTCTTGTTTTTTGATGATGTATTTAATTTGTCCTGAGGAGCCTAATACGTCAAAAAAACCGATCACTAGAGAGGCTAAAGCGACGATACCAAAGTCTTCGGGTGACAATAAACGAACTAAAATAAGTGTGCTAATCAAACCTAAGAAACGAATGATCCACTTTTGTATAAGTGACCATTTATAGGCATGGGCAAATGAATGACTATCGACCACCAATTAACTCCGTATTTAATATCATTAAGTGTTGTAACGAGACTACTGTTGTGGCAACAAGAAGGGCTATTGTTATTATCATTTTCTGACACTGCCAGCTAAGATGAAATTATTCGATATTTCATCTTTAAACCAAGTAATGTAGTCAAAAATATTGTTATAAAATGCATTAAGTTCAATGTCTGTCGTGACATAGGGAGTAAGCCCCACTTTCACACTCGGTGAATGAAACGACAACATAAGGTTATTTGTATTTGCAGATGTTAATGAGGTTGTTAATTTCTTCATAGCTTGAAAACCGTTCCCTTCAGGAGAGAGTCTATACCTTTTTACGCCCATGAGTTTGAGTAGTATTTTGCCTAATACTGCATCATTGAATAGCTTAAAATACTTAGGTTCCTTGTTTAAGTGGTGACTAACTATGGGAAAGTAGCTGACAAATCCGGAGGTGTGGGGGAAATTAACAATACCATTTTCGGTAAATACATTGTTGTTATAACAAGAAAAATCCGGTCCTTGTTCATCGCTTAAGTTTAGAAATGGTGTAATGCTTAAATCGGTGGAATAGCCGAGTTTTTTTAAGATTTCAGCAGTATTTTTTCCAGTACCATAACGCCCAGCTAAATAAGTGGTTGGTTGTTGACCTGTTATTTTATGAATGGCAGAACTTAGAGCTTCGAGTTTAGCTTGTTCGTTGGTTTTAGTTAAATTACCAGGATAAGAGAAATATTCAGTTTCTTCAGTAGTGTCTGTATCAAATGGTGGATTCACCCATGGATGGAGGTGAGCGGAAAATTCTACACTTTTATTGATCAGAGGTAAAAAATGGGAGATAACTTGTTTACCTTGTTCACTTGAGATAAAAGCATAATCAATCGCAAAGGTAATTTTCACCCCCATAGCTAATATCTGTTCACAAAATGCTATCAGTTCTTTACCGTGGGATACAGAGGTGTTAGTCCGAAAGAATCCTTTTTCCCAATCAAATTCTTCTTCTGCATGTATAACAACTGCAAGAGAGGTATTATTTTGACAAGACAAATCTATTTCCTTAGTAAATAAAGATCCTGAGTTTTAAAATATAAAAAATAGAATCGTTATTGTTAGTTATTATATTCTCAATAATATCGTGCAATCTTAGGGGGCAATTTAAAATAAGTCTATAGCTTATATTTCTTGAATGTGAGTATACGTCTCACGTTAACTATATCTGCACTTCATCTGTGTATGATGATATTTTTCAGGACACGTAATTTTTGGAGCGATTTTTTTAAGGCGTGTTTAACCCTGTTTTTAATGTTTTTTTGGGAGAAGCATACAATGACCATCTGTGAACTACTTGTTGATAAGGATTTTTTATATCGACTTTCTCCTGCCATAAAGTCATAGCAGGCAAAACCTTTGTTTGCGTAAAAACTGATTGCCAAGCTATGGGCAAGTATTCCTGGTTTATGCTTGTTATCACCAAAGTAGTTTATTCCAGATAGATAAAAGTAAACTGTGTCTTTAAAAATAAAATTATATAAATATGCTATTGGTTGATTATCAGCAGAAATCTTTAATATATCGATAGCCCCTTCTTTAAATTGTGTTTGAATTAAATGACGGTGGAATTTAAGAAAACACGAATTGTTAAACCCACTACCATATTCACCTTCCTGCCATCGTATTTTATGGTAGGTCCCCGCTTCTTCAAAATATGTTAGCGCCTGTTGTTCACTGTTTGCTGCGGATAGTGTGAGTTCACCATATTGTTCATATGCTCTTTTTGAGCGTCTAATTTGAGCACGGGTATTTGCTGAAAGCGAGTGTAAATAAGTCTCCCAATTGGCGTATGAGGCGTCTAGAGTAGCTAAATAACTTTTGCCGGACCAAATTATCTCTTTAAAATGATTATAAGGTAATTTAGTGTCTGTAATTTGTTCTGAACTAACCCCAACAATAAATTCATCGAAGTATTTTAATGACGTTGAAAAATACTGGGATACGGCGGCTCTAACTTGTTCTTCTTCCCCTTTGATACAGAGCAAATCATTGTATTCAATCCATATTTGGTCATTGTTTGAATCTCCTGTCCTGTTAAGAAATAATTGCTGAGTAGTGATTCCATACTTTGTCTTTTGGTGTTGGCAAAGGATACCAATGCCAATCAAGCGACCTTTTTTGGTTATTTTAATGACCGATGGTCTGGATGCTAGGGTTTCTAACCACGGCCCAATCCAGTGCCAACTGGTAAAAAAAGACCCATTGGCATTTTCCTCTACGGTTTGCCATGAGGCTTTTAATTCTTCTATAGCATCCAAAGGGGCAATATTGATAACAAGTTCTTTTACAGAAATATTGGCAATAAGATCAGGCACGGTGACACTTTCCCATCATCAAATGCAACCAACACAGAACAATGAATTTATAAACACCCTTTTTAAAAGGAGTATAACTTCGAGCTTCATTAAAAGAGCTAAGAGCTAATTGATAATCTTTCTTATTGTACAGCTCGTAACCATATTCAAAATGAATATGGTAGTAAATATTTAGGAGTTGGCCATCAGTGACCGTATTTCCATGCGGATCTCTTAGTCCGTATTTATTAATGGCGTTTTCTATGATGTGCAATTTGTAGTTTTTATGGTGTTTTTGACGGGAAATACTATCAGGTCTTTGCCTATAATATCCATAGTTCGCATTTAAATGGGCAATAGGCGTGTGCTGGCTTATTTGCAACCAATAATCATAATCTTGACCGCGTCTTAATTCTGCGTTAAACGTCAATTTTTTAGCTAGTTCGGCTGTTAATAGTAAATTAATAATATGATAGGGCATTGATTGAAGCAGAGTTGTGTACATCCAACCACTTGTATCAGTGATAATTAAATCGTCACTGTTTACATGCTGTGCCTTGCAATCAGTAGGGATGACAAAATCTTCATTAACCCATACATCTATTCCACATGAAGCCATGAATTGCGGGTGGGTTAGATGAAAACTTACCTGTTGTTCCAGTCGACCAGGAGCCCATAGGTCGTCACCGTCATTAAAGGCAATATATTCCCCTTTTGCATGTGATATCCCAGTATTTCGTGCCACGGCGGAGCCTGAGTTTTCTTGATATATATATTTCACCCTATTATCTGGAATAGCATTAATTATTTGTGCAGAGTTGTCTCGGCTTCCATCATCGACGACTATTACTTCAATATTTTTATAATGTTGAGACAAGACACTTTTTATTGAATCTAATATATATTTTTCGTCATTGAATACGGGAATGATAATGCTAACCAATGGAGAAGTGATTGTTTTTATGGTCATAAAATTCTCATGTCATGCATTTATTAGCGTTGTTTTCACGTAAGTTTTTCACTTTATACTACAGATTAATTAGTTAACAATAATAAAGATATAAATTACTAATGAATATTGCCATTTATATAAGGTAAACTGTTTTTATACAATTTATATGTCAAGGATTGAGGCATGAAAAAGAATTTATATATTGGTTTTTTTATATTCACACTTTTAGCTTGTACTAGTGAGAAGTCGGTTGATGAATTATTGGTTAATGCCGAGCATTTCATTAGTGAAGGGCAGCAGGGAAACGCATCCATTGAACTAAAAAATGCGTTGCAACTAGAACCTGAGAATGCAAGAGTTAGGTATTTGTTAGGAAGTTTATATCTTGAACAAGGAAATGCTGCTGGAGCGCAAAAAGAACTTGAAAGAGCATATGATGCTGGTTATAGGGAGGGGGTAATTGTTGAACTTCTCGCTCAATCTTATTATTTAAATAATGATGCTAGAGGGTTTGATGATTTACTTGTTGATAGCGACATTTATACAAAATCCACATTAATCACCGTTTATGTTTATAAAGGATTATTAGCATTACAATATTCAGATAGACAGCAAGCTCAAACTGATATTTCAACGGCTATATCAATAAATGAAAAACACCCGTATGCTCGATTGGGTAAGGCGTGGTTATTAGCATCAGATAAAAATTCTGAGTCACTGGCCATTGTTGAACGACTACTAAAAGAGAATAGTCTTTTTAGTGATGCGGTATTACTCAAAGGACACTTATTAAGTGCCCAAGGTAATTTTTCTGAGGCGGGAAAACAGTATATTACCTTTATCAAAAAACATCCCAATATGTACCCTATATATTTTTTCGCGGTCAACAGCTTAATTTCTGCTAACGATATTTTTCAAGCTGAAGAAATTAATAAACAACTTTTAGAACTCTTCCCTAATCAACCATTGGTGAACCAGCAACAGGCTCAAATAGAGTTTATAAAAAAAGACTACGTATCTGCCGAAAGGTATGCCAATAAATCATTACTTGGTAACAACAAGAACGTCGTTTCTGGGATTATTTCAGGAGTAAGTGCATTTAAGCAGAATAAGTATGAACAAGCATATAAAGCTTTGGCCGCTGTGAAAGGTGAACTTACAGAAGTTCATCCGATTAATAAGTTATATATGATGGTGCAGCTGCAGCTTGGGTATGTAGATGATGCATCAAAATCGTTTGAACAACTCGGAGAGTTAAGTGAAGAAGATATTAACTTGCTGGAGTTAGCCAGTGCCCGATTTGCTAGTGTGGGTTACTCTAAAACAGCGACTCAGGCTCTTGGAAAAGCCGTTGAAATAGCACCAGAAGATAAGCGATTACTTACAAAAATGGGAAGCGTAAAAGTTTTTCAGGGAGATAAATCAGGAATCGAATATTTAGAGAATGCCGTCAAGTTAGATACAAACCTAGTTGAAACCAATTATTTGCTGGCGATGAGTTATTTGGAACAGGGCGAGTATGATAAAGCGGAGGCGTTGGTTAAAAACTGGCAAGCTAAATCAAACGATGACAAAGCGTACCTGCTAGAAGGGCTTATTTTAGAAAAACAAAATAAAAATACAGCAGCAAAAGTTGCTTACCAAAAGGCAATTGAAATAGAACCTAGCAATAATGCTGCTTTATTCTATTTGGGTAGATATGCAGAACGAGAAGCAAAAGTAGCAGAAGCAAGGGATATCTATAAAAACGTTTTAAAAGTTGCTCCATATCATGAAGGAGCTTTAGCGGGTATTTTTCGAACTGGAGAGAATCCTGATAATTTTAAGTTTTTACGCAGTATTGATGAGTTTGAAGCAAGTGATTTGCGGATAACGTTGTTGGTTGTTGGTGATATCCACGCGACTCATGGGGCTGATGAAGCAATTAATTATTTACTGTTAAAAAATGCGTTATATGGAGAGGAGATAAAATACCTTATTGCTTTGGGGGATTTATATATCAGCGATGGCCAACTCGACAACGCATTTGAGGCCTACAATAAAATTGTATCTACAAATAAGTACGATCTAATTGGTTGGTTAAGACTACTAACGTATTACGAGAAAAATAAACAGCCTGAAAAGGCACTTGATACAATTGAACAAGCATTGTTGATTTTTGAGAGTAATGAGCAACTTAAGATGCTTAAAGTTCACTTTTTACTTATGTCAAAAAATACTGAACAAGCTCAGCGAGAATTATTAACACTTTCAACCGTAAAACATCCTTTTATTCTTAAATTAAAAGCAGGGGTTGATATGTTGACTCATAAATTTGATGCAGCAGCACAAATTTATGGGCAAATTTATAACCAGCACCCTATCGGTAGTAATGTTGTTAATTATGCTCAGGCTCTCTTTAATTCTGGGCAAAAAAACAAAACTTTTCTTACTCTGGAAAATCATGTAAGCACTTCGCCAAATGACAGTGCTGTACGTGCTTTACTTGCAGATTTTTATATGAAGGAAAAAAGGCTCGAGGAAGCAAACCAGCATTATGAAAAATTGCTCAAATTAAATCCAGATAATCCCGTTGTCTTGAATAACCTAGCGTGGGTGTATTTAGAACTTAAGCAATACCCGAAAGCCTTAGATGTAGCTTATAAAGCTTATTATATTAATAAAAATGATATCCAAATTATTGATACGTTGGGATATACGCTATTTAAAAATGGTCAAACACAGAAAGCAGTAGATACTTTTAGGGCTAATATTCAAAAAATTGATAACGATATTGCGATTAAATTACATTATGCCGAGGTGTTGGTGGCGAATAATCAAAAGCTCGACGCGCAAGATGTCTTACATAGCATACAGACAGACGATAAATTGCTGAGACAAAAAATCAACAGCATACTAATGATGAATTAAATGAACGCGCTAAATAGATGTCTGTTTTTTTTACACTAACGTGATCTATTTAAATTCATGAATTTGCAATATATTGATTTATAAATGTTTTTTATTATTGGCATATTATGTGCTTTATTTGGTTAAGTTTACACTTTTTATGTTTTTAAAGGATTTATTATGAAAAAATCACTATTCCTTGCAGCTGGAATGTTTTTAGCGTCTAGTGTTGCAAATGCGGGTTATGTCGTAATTGATGATTGGAGTTACATCAATGAAGCCGGCTTTGCTAACCCGACATACGATGCAGGTACTGGCACTCAAACACTTGATGGTTCTTCATCTGATGGTTCAGCTTCTATTATTGAAGGGGCTACGCCTGATGTTTATGGTTCTTTAACCGGTATCGAAGATCATGTCTGCTGGGGAGAAGGACAAAACTCAAGTTGTTTGGAGTTTGCAAATGAAGCGGGTGATGATACATCACGTCTTGAAGGTATTGTAGATACAACCATATGGGGGCCATTGCTTTTTGCTGACGGTACTTCAATGAGACATGATAACTTCTCTATTTTATTGGCTAACGCGGCTTTAAATGGTATCAATATTTTAGATGCCTTGCATCTTTCTGCTCCTGAATTGAACAGTGGTTTATTTAAAGCGCCTGAGATTGATTTTTCTGTTGCGTTTGACGAGACAAATAACGGGTGCCCAGTTGGTGAAGGCCCTTATTGTCCTGATGATGCGTTCTTAATTAGTAATGCTTCTGGTGCTGTTGTTGTTGGTGCTGGCGCTGACTATGTTGACGTTGCTATTGGTATGGACTTGACTGGCGTTGTTGATGAATCTATCTATCATACAGATTATCAAATCATCACTCGTTTAAGTGGCTTGGAACCAATTAATTTAGGACCTTTAGGTACTGTATTTGGTTTGGTTACTAGAGAGGGTCAAAGTAACTTCCTTAAAGCTGAATTTGCGGTTCGAGCAGTGAATGTACCAGAGCCATCAACTTTAGCGATATTAGGTTTAGGGTTGTTAGGCTTAGGTGCTACCGCTCGTAGAAGAAAAGCATAATTTATTAGCTCTAACGATTGACCCGTCCTAGTATGGGTTGACACATTTTGATCTAAAACGCCTGATGTACTTCATCGGGCGTTTTGTATTTTAAGGCGGAATGTGGCCTTCGTTGATTATATATCATCACTGACTCTTCAACCATTTTCCTAGCTTCCTTCAAGTCATTAGGCTTTATCAACAAGTATTCATTTTTCAAAATACCGTTTATACGCTCCGCTAACGCATTTTGATAACAATCATAGCCATCAGTCATCGAACATTTAACGTGGTATTGTTGATGGAGCTGTTGATATTCATTCGCACAATATTGCACGCCTCTATCGGAATGATGCACTAAGGTGTTATTGGTTTTTCGCTGTCTTAATGCTTTTTGAAACGCTTGTTTAACAGTGTCAACTCTCATGTTGTCATCAACATGGTATCCAACAACTTTTCTTGAATAAGCATCGGTGACTAAGCTCAAATAGGTATTGCCTGCAACCGTGGGTAAGTAAGTGATATCTGCAACCCACAGCTGCTCAGGCTGTTGAGGAGTTAATCCCTCTTTAACTAAGTTAGGATGGCAAGTAAAGCGATGACGACTCTGCGTGGTTTTATGATAAGCGCGCTGTCGTGAAACAAGCAGGTGGTAGGAAGCAAGTAGTTTAAACAACCTATCACGACCGATAAACAGGTGTTGTAATGACAGTAAATACTTTAGCTTGCGCGTACCAATTCTCGGTTGAAAGCGCCGTTCATCAACAACAAACGCAAGAACACGTTGTTCGTGTTTATCGCGCTGAGCTTGAGCAATACATTGTTTATAATACGCTTGTCTTGTGATACCAATAAAAGCACACGCTTTGGTGACGCTTAAAGTCGTTACCGTTTTTTGTTGGATAACTGCTCTTTCTGCTTTTTTGTAATACCACTCCGTTATCGGTTTCGAGCACATTGACGACGGCTTCAAAGAACTGCGCTTTAAGCTGACTGTCAGCTAATTGCTGCTCTAATTCTTTAATACGCTGCTCAGGTGTTTGAGGTAATTGGGACTGGGTCATAGCAAAGCCTCTGGTTAAGAAAACAGGTGTTCCTTTAGACCAATCTAGTCGACCATGCTTGCGAAGCCAAATTAATACGGTTGAACAACCTTGAATTCCGTATCTATCTTGTGCTTGTTTGTAGGTTAATTCACCTTTTTCAACTTGCTCTACAACACCTAATTTAAAGGCGATTGAATAATCTTTTTGAGTTCGTTTAGTCGTTGAATTCATTACACTCTCCAATATCTACGTTGAAAAGTGTCAACCTTATTTAGGACTGGTCACACTCTCCAATATCTATGTTGAAAAGTGTCAACCTTATTTAGGACTGGTCAAATATTTTTATAAAAGCGATAGATATATCTATCGCTTTTTTGTAATTAATAATAGGGGTTAATATAATCTTTTATATAAATATTCTTGTTGGATACTCTATTTAGCAACGACTTTTTTGGCTATCTTGAACATTATTTTCGGTAAAATCCCGGCATTGCCAAAAGGGCGCCATGTCTTAACAAACTTGTTCCTGTAGGCATCGAAATGCAAGCCACGAGGAGCACAAACAATAGGACCTCTATTGAGTAATATCTTGAGAGCATACGTTTCTGCAATTCCGGCACAAAGGTTTACCGCCATAGGTGTTGATGGACCTCGTTTTTCTTTAAAGCTCACTCTAGATTCATCAACAAGGTAGTTTCGTTGCAACATCGCAGGAGATAATCCTATAAGAAATTGAATCAGTTGCTCTTCTTCTGTCTTTTTATCTTCAAAGCGAAAATATTCTTCATAGGTCATTTTGCCGGGCATAAAACATAAAAAAGCGCAGCCCATGCCAAGGGGGGCGGCGGTTATGACCGGTATGTTTTTTTCATAACACTTTTTGAAAACAGTTTTCCTTGCCTGTAAGGCAAAAAAGTCCAGTGCATCGACGTATAAATCAACGTCCTTTAAAAATTCATCAACATTATGTTCAAAAATCCCTTCAGGAAATGATTTGATGTCTGATTCAGGGTTAATATCTTTAGCCATTCGTTCCATTACATCTACCTTTTGTTCGCCAAGTGTTGACATAAAGGCACCAGATTGACGATTAAAATTATGTACTTCAAAATCGTCAAAATCAGAGATGTTAAAATTGCTGGCACCTAACCGCGCAAGTGTTAATAGATGCACGCCACCTACGCCACCAGCGCCAGCAATGGCTACTCGTTTGTTTTTTAATTTTTGCTGCTCTTCTTCAGTAACCCAGCCGATATTCCTTGAAAATGCTTTGTTGTAATCAAACATAAAATGTCCTACGTGCAGTTAAAAATTTGAAAAATTTCTTTGGATTGGTGCATTTAATTAAAAGAAGTAAACGCTTAAATTAAATATAGCGAATATTTTGAATTAGTTTTAACAAATTGGCTTAAATTTGACTAGAGTGAAAAGGGGCAGTAAATCTGGCCTTACTGCCCCATATTGAAATGATAAAATACTATTTTAACAAACCGCAGGCATCGAACATATTATCTGCGACTGATAGGTTTTTATAGTCATCATGGGCAGTTACAAGCACTTTTATATCAGCCCATTCGTCAATTTCTGTGATTTTTTGAATACGCGGGCAGTGCCATTGTGCAACATGAGGATCGTGATATTTAACTTCATAACCCAACGAGGTTAGTTGTTTTAGTATTGGCTCGGCTGGCGTCTCTCTACAGTCATCTACGTTAGGTTTGTACGCAACCCCCATTAATACAATTTTTTTGGCTCGCTTACTTTGTGCAAGATCATTTACTTTATTTGCAATGATGATTGGGCGTTCGTCGTTAATTTTTCGTGCCAGACGCACTAAATCACCGGTTTGAGTGTTCTCGACTAAAAACCACGGATCAATTGGGATGCAGTGTCCACCTACACCGGGACCTGGCGTTAATACGTTTACACGCGGATGACGATTTGCAAGTTCGATCACTCTATAAACGTCAACATGCAATTCTTCGCAAATTTGAGCTAATTCATTAGCAAAAGCAATACCTACATCTCGTGATGTGTTTTCGACTAATTTTATGCATTCTGCTGTGGTTAAATCGGTTAGGAAAACCTCACCCTTAACAAAGCTCTCATAGATATCTTTGACTTTTTGCTGAGCGATAGCATTTTCAGCGCCTATAATACGATCGTTATTAACAAGTTCATGTAGTGTTTGTCCTGGAATTGCTCTTTCTGGACAATGAACAACATCAACATTCAACCCTGCTTGTTGAAAACGTTCAGCCACGGCCATGCTGGTTTGTGGAGAAATGGTCGATTCTACAATAACTGTTTGCCCGCTTTTGGCAACTTTGGCTATCGCGTCTGCAGCGGAAAAAACATAGCTTCTATCACACTTTCCATTGTGATGTGGGGTAGGGACTGCAACAAGGTAAGTATCACTAGAAGGAATCACTGTTGATGCTCTTAAAAAACCTTGTGAAACAACTTTGTTAATTAATTCAGGCAACCCGACTTCATCAAATGGACATTCTGAATTGTTAATTGCAGCAACTTTATCACTGTTTAGGTCTACGCCTGTTACCGAGTAGCCAGCGTTAGCCAATAAACTTGCAATTGGTAATCCCATATAGCCCATACCTATAACGGCAATAGTTTCATTCTTAGCTGTTATTTCATTTGTTTGCTCGTCGTTAAAATCTTTAGCAATAACATCTAATATATATTCAGCTACATGGCCATCACCAAATGGGTTGCTCCAAGAGAAATCGCTTTTGCTTAACCATTGCTTTGCCGCTTTTACTGCTTTTTCAGCATTTCGACCCACTAACTCACTGGCACCAACCTCTACGGCTTCAGGGCGTTCAGTGTTTTCACGCAAGGTTAAGGACGGCACACCTAATAAACAGGCTTCTTCTTGAATGCCGCCAGAATCGGTTAAAATTAGCTTGGCGTTTTTTTGTAATTGAATGAAATCTAAATAGCCGACGGGGGCAATGAGTTTTAAATAACTAGGTACCTGAATGTTGAACTCTTTTATTTTTGCTTGTGTTCTTGGATGAATAGGCCAAACAATAGTGTGTGAATAGTGGTTATGCATTTCATTAAACAGGTTCAACAACTCGAGTAGATTTGATGGGATATCGACATTAGATGCGCGATGAGCTGTTACTAAAAAGTAGTCTTGTGGTGATAATGCTAAATCGGACAATATTGTGCTTTGAGCGGCTGAAATTTCTAAATGCTGAAATAATGAATCAGAGACTGTATTACCAACCGTATGAATTTTCTCCGTGGGAATACCTTCTGATTTTAGTATTCTTTCTTGATTTGGGCCTACAGCAAATAAGTATTCACTAATATGGTCAGTCATTATCCGGTTGGTTTCTTCAGGCATGGTGCGGTCGTAACTTCTTAAACCGGCTTCAATATGACCTACTTTTATATTTAATTTAGATGCCGCTAAAGCACCTGCCAACACAGTATTCGTGTCACCTTGGACTAATACCACATCAGGTTTTTCTTTTAATAATATAGGTTCCATTTTAATTAAAATGTTACCTGTTTGGTTACTGTGCAATCCTGAGCCTACGCCAAGATTATAATGAGGAGCGGGTAAATGTAGCTCTTCAAAAAAAATACTGTCCATTTCCTTGGAGTAATGTTGATTAGAGTGAATGATAAAATAGGGTATATCCCTTTTCTGACATTCTCTGATTACTGGAGCCATTTTTATTATTTCTGGACGGGTACCAACAATGATCCCAATTTTCATTCTGTTTTCCTTGTATTTTTAATAATGCTATTTCTAAAACAACAACCATATTGCCTGGTTAATTATATTGGGTATGATATTACCGTAATTAATGGAGGAAGTTTATACTATGGAGCTATTTATTTTATCAAGAAACGTCTAATGATTTTTAATATTTTCAAGCTGCTTACAAATATCTAACTCAATTGCATGATATAAGCTTTTAAAGCCTGGTGATAAGTTATTCATGAAAATTTCAGGATTAATGTAGTACGGTGCTCTTAGACCGTGATACTCGATCGCTTCACCCAACTGATGAAATTTGATACCGACAAACTTCATGCTTCGAGCAAGTCGAGGCTCCATCATAACAAAGACATGTTTGACACCAGTATTCATCGCCATGGTCGCCGCAGCCATGTATAGGCCTATAGCGATAAAAGGAAAGCAACGTAACTCAGTTTCAGAGTAGGTTGATTCACTAATGGCACCGATTGCTGAGCCTTTGAATTGATCCGTTTTACGTCGACGGAAATCAGCTTTTACTGCTAACCTTGATATTTCTGCAATTTCAGTACGTTTAAAGTTACTTGGGTGAAGTTGCTTATCTTGGATTGCATCTAGGCAATATTTTTCGATGGGCAATAGTTCGTGTTCATTCGATGATAATACTACCCTTACACAACTTGTATATATATCTGAAGGTTTATGTTTAATCATTGAAAAGATAGACTGAGGATCAAATTCGTCCTGCTCTAATCCTTCATCTTTAACATCTTCAAATGCGAGTTCTTCACAATAAACATTGTGGCGAATTTTAAATACTTCCGTGCGAAGTTCATCGGATATAGCAACTTGTGGTTCAAGGAATTGGGTAAAATGCTCAGCAATATTTTTTGCGTCATGATTCACCTTCATAGACACAAGCTTTTTGGTAATATCCCCAATCACGGGAGTATTGAGCAATCTTTTATTCCAATTCATCGACGGAATTCTTTCCTTAATTATTACGTTGCTAATAGGTACTTAACTTAGCAACCCCACGTATCAATGACGAAAAACCTTAATAAAAAATATTATCGTCTTGTTATTGCTAGGCTTTATTAAGAATATCAGGCTTTAACGATAACTGTTAGTGTTACTTGTACATGAATACTATTAATAACCGATAGACTTTAAATGGTTAATGGTATTTTATTATTGATATATATCACCTTTATGCATTTGGTTTACTTCGCGACTACTGATACGGGTGGTTCATAAGCAACTTTAAACGGTATGATTTCTTTCGCTGTTTGATAACCAATATTAAATAGCTTTTCTTTCTGGCTGGCGTCCAATTTAAAATCTACTGCTGAACTTTCACCCGTATTGATAACGATGGTGTTATGCCAAAATGCTTCATTAATGTACTCACGTGAAATAGTTGTCATAAACGTTCTTATCAGCATAGTGATGTAATTAAAAATAGGGAAAAACCCTGTCACTTTTAAATCATCATATTCATACTCGCCACGCAGTCTAAAGCATAGCACAGGGGTGCCATTTTGCGCCCAATCTCTGTGAAGCGCATCTTCTGACAGTATACTGCCATCAACCATTAAGTGTTGACCAAAGGTTTTAAAGCTAAATACCAAAGGAATTGACATAGAAAATCTTACAGCCATGGAAACTTTTAAATCAGGAGTGTGCTCTTTATCGAAGATGACAGGAGAGCCTTTTCTGACATCGGTAGCGACAATGTGCAGGTTTTTATCTAACTGAGCAAAGGTTTTACCACGCAATAACCTGTCGACCCATTTTTCAAATAGGTCACCAGAGCTTAGGCCACCATTTCGAATCAGCTTCAGTAGCGAAAACTCTCTAAATTTATTGTAATCGGTCTCTAGAGCAATATGTTTGATTTCCGGAATTGTTAATCCCGATGCGTATAAGCTACTGACAATACTACCGCCAGAGACACCCACTAAGTGATCAAATTCAACATTGAATTCCTCTAATGCTTGCAATATACCCACATGCGCGGGTAGGCGGGTACCGCCGCCTGCAAATATAGGAACTATTTTCTTGTTACCAGTTGCTTGAGACAAGTTAAAAACTCACAATATAGGTTATAAACTGCTGTTATAAATATTATTATGGTCAATAAATCATAAATAGCGACCAAGCAAGCGAGATATTTTTAAAGTTTTAAATTGATCGTTTTAGTGGAGAAAAACAAATGGACAAAAGTATGTTGTTATTGGCAGCCTTTAGCTATATTTTGAGCGTTAATGTCAGCGCACAATTAAGCGAGACCATAGCTAAAGTAAAACCGTCAGTTGTTGGCGTCGGCATTCACACTCCCACCGGGCGACCACAAGACATTTTGCGAGGCACTGGTTTTGTCATCGCCGATGGCACTTATGTTGTTACTAATCATCATGTTGTTCCATCTGAACTTGATAGTGCGTTATTGCAAGAGCTGGCGATATTTGTTGGTTCAGGAAAGTCTGGACAAGTTAGAACGGCCAAGCTATTGGCAAGCTCACAACAATATGATCTTGCGCTACTTAAATTAAACGGCCCCGCTCTTCCTGCATTGACACTCGCTCAGGATGAATATTTGCCAGAAGGCAATTATGTGGCTTTTACTGGTTTTCCTATTGGCGCCGTGTTGGGCTTATATCCGGTTACGCATAGAGGCATTATTGCCGCAATTACACCGACCATCATTCCGGTAGATGATTCGAGGCAAATTAGTCTTAAAATGTTGAAAAGAATGCGCGATCCCTATTTAGTGTATCAGTTAGATGCAACCGCATACCCAGGAAATAGTGGTAGTGCCTTGTATGATATGGAGACAGGTCACGTTGTTGGCATTATTAACAAAGTGTTTGTTCAGCAAAGCAAAGAAGCGGTAATTTCCAATCCAAGCGGTATCACCTATGCGATACCGGTAAAATATTTAAAAAAATTATTGCGTGAAAATAATGTCGCGCACTAAATTTGTTTATTGAATACGGCAGCTAAGTTGCATTAACAGAGAAAACACAGCCTTAATAGGCGGAAAATATTTAATCTGAATTTAGTTGATTTGGCAATTTACATAGTTAAATTTTGTAAAAATCCCGATACCATTTAACAAAATCATCAACCCCTTGTTCAACACTTACCGAGGGTTTGTATCCAGTAACCGCAAATAAATCTTCAACATCTGCATAGGTTTGGTATACATCGCCAGGTTGCATGGGCATTAAATTTTTATGCGCTTTTTTGCCCAGTGATTTTTCAAGCGAGTGAACAAAATCCATCAATTTTACTGGATTGCCATTACCAATATTGAATATTTTATAAGGAGCAGAACTTTGTGCTGCTGAACCTGATTCGACTTGCCATGAGGCATTTGCTGCAGGAATGATATTTTGAATACGTATTATGCCTTCAACAATATCATCAATGTATGTAAAGTCACGTCGCATATCACCGCGGTTATAAACATCTATAGCTTTGTCATCCATAATAGCTCTGGTGAATTTAAACAAAGCCATATCCGGACGGCCCCAAGGTCCGTACACGGTGAAGAAACGTAAACCTGTAGTGGGAATACCATACAGGTGAGAATAGGTATGAGACATTAATTCATTTGATTTTTTGGTCGCAGCATAAAGCGAAATAGGGTGATCAACGCTATCCGAGGTTGCAAACGGTGTTTTGCTATTGAGACCATAGACTGAGCTAGACGAAGCGTAAACTAAATGTTCAATGTTATTGTGCCGACAACCTTCTAAAATAGTTAAATGACCAATCAAATTAGCATCAGCGTAGGCCAATGGGTTATCTATTGAATAGCGAACGCCAGCTTGTGCTGCTAAGTGTATAACGCGATCAAATTTTTCTCGTGTAAATAGTTCCGCAATACCGTCTCTGTTTGCAAGATCGAGTTTTTCAAATCTAAATGAAGGCAGCGAAGCTAGCACGTCTAATCGAGCCATTTTTAAGCTGATATCATAATAGTCGTTGAGATTGTCGATGCCGACAACTTCATGCCCTTGGTTGCATAATGTTTTTGCAACATGAAAACCAATAAAGCCAGCCGCTCCAGTGACTAAGTATTTCACATTAATATCCTATGCTTTTTGTACGCTATCACCACGACCAATGCCGTAATAGGCAAATCCTCGACGATTCAATAACTCAGGGTCGTACAGATTTCGACCATCGACAATGACTTTATGGCTAAGCGATTTTTCGATCAAGTCAAAATCAGGTGCTCTAAATTGACTCCACTCAGTACAGACAACTAAGGCATCAGCCCCTTTTAATGCCGACTCCTTAGTACCCATCAAAGAAAGTTGTTGATGATCGCCAAAGATGCGTTGGCACTCTTCCATTGCTTCTGGATCGTAGGCCTGAACGCTAACTCCTGCTTGCCATAGGGCTTCCATTAATACAATTGATGATGCTTCGCGCATATCGTCTGTTTGCGGTTTAAATGACAGTCCCCATAAAGCAATGGTTTTGCCTTTTAAATTACCGTTAAAATAGCTATGAAGGTTTTTAAATAATTTTTGTTTTTGCGCATAGTTTACCGATTCAACTGCTTCTAATAGCGCAGGTTTATAATCAATGCCATGAGCCGTTCTGACTAACGCTTGGACATCTTTTGGAAAACAAGAGCCACCATAACCGCAACCAGGGTAAATGAATTGGTAACCAATTCTCGAATCAGAGCCAATACCATGGCGAACGGCTTCGATATCAGCACCAAGTAATTCAGCCAAGTTAGACATTTCATTCATAAATGAAATTTTTGTCGCCAACATACAGTTTGCTGCATATTTTGTTAGTTCGGCAGAGCGCACGTCCATAAAGATCATTCTGTCGTGATTACGATTGAATGGCGCATATAATTCGCGCATTGCGTCTCGAGCTTTTTCACTGTCCGTACCGACCACAATGCGGTCGGGCTTCATGCAATCACTTACAGCAGCGCCTTCTTTTAGGAATTCAGGGTTCGATACCACATGATATTCAACATCCATTGACTTTGCTTTTAAAACTTCAGCAACCTTTTGAGAGACTTTATCCGCTGTTCCAACTGGAACGGTTGATTTGTCGATAATTATTTTAGGCCCAGACATATAGGTAGCAATGGTTTCTGCTACCGCCAATACATATCTTAAATCGGCTGAGCCGTCTTCATCTGGGGGCGTACCAACCGCGATACATTGTATTTCACCATGGTTAACGCCCATTGCTGCATCTGTTGTAAAATGCAGTTGACCATTCTTATATGTTTCATGAACGAGTGAAGCTAAACCAGGTTCATAAATAGAAATGTTCCCTTTTTTCAAATTTTCGATTTTATCGCTGTCGATATCGACACACATTACGTCATGGCCAACTGAAGCTAATACGGCGGCTTGTACAAGCCCGACATAACCGATACCAAATACTGTAACTTTCACTGTTTGACCTAATGAGACTTAATTACAGCTTATGTTAAGTAGAAGTTCCGTACGACGCAAGAGGAAATACAATGCTAGGGTGGTTTTTGTCGCGGTAAATAGAGGAGACTAGCAAAGTGCAACTTACAGGCTTTGCCGTTATTAACCTGACTGTTAATCGGTAACTACAATAGGAGGAAGATAAGTGCTTTTTGGTGCTAACAAGGTTGAAATAGCAACCAATTCAATATTTTCTTCTTCGAGAAGTGGCAGCAATTGGTGCAGCGCTTTCATTGTTTCGGGGTGAGGATGGCCAATAGCAATGGCCCGTTGATTTTTTTTAGCTTGTCGAATTAATTGAAGAAATTGTTGTGTAATGTAACGTTCATCTAATTGATTATCCAAGAATATATGGCGGTGTGAGGTCGGTACACCAAGTTGTTGAGCAATCTTTTCTGCTTTACTGTGATCGGTCGTTAGGCTATCAAGAAATAACATATTGCGTTCTTTTAAGAAGCGCATTGTCCATACCATTGGGCTATATAATTGTGTTAAACGGCTGCCCATATGGTTATTAATACCAATGGCAAAGGGAATTTCTTCGAAAGAAAGCCGTAAACTTTCTCGAATATTGCTTTCGCTCATGTCACTGGTTAACGCACCGGGTCCTAATTTCTTACCATTTTGCGCTTCCATGGGGATATGCAACAAAACTTCGTTATTTTGCTGCTGCGCCTTTAACGCCAAACGTTTTCCATAAGGAGTATGAGGTAATATGGAATAAGTAATATTACCAGGTAATTCAAGAGCACTATGATCTGTGTGTCGATAGCCAATATCATCAATAATAATAGCGACTTGCGCTGATTTTGCTTGCACACTCAAAGGGATAAAACATATTAATAGACTAAGAAATAAATGTCGCACAATAGAATAATGGCTGATAAGTATTGTTATAATTAGAGATAGCTAGCGTATCAGCTAACGCCTAAAAGGTCGACGACGAATTTAGTTAACGACACCATAAAGTTGGATTTACTGCTCGTCCGCCGTGTCTGATTTCGAAATATAACCCTGATTGCTGTTGCCCACCACTCTGTCCTACTAGTGCGATTGGCTCACCGGTTTCGACTCTATCTCCTACTGACTTTAATAGCGTTTGATTATGTCCATAAAGGCTCATATAACCCTCTCCATGATCAATAACGGTGACCAATCCATAACCTTTTAACCAATCTGCAAATAATACCGTGCCGGAGTGAATAGTTTTGACCTGATGTCCAATTTTTGCTGATAGCAGTACACCTTTCCATTTCAAGTAACCTTGTTTTCTGGTGCCAAATCGATGTGAGATTTTTCCTTTTACCGGCCAAGATAATTGTTTTTTCAGCTTTTTAAGGCCAGTCATTTCACTCTCAACGTTAGCGAGTTCGGCAAGTTTTTTTAGGGCCGCAACTAAACTCTGCTCTTCGGCTTCTAGTTTTTCAAGTTGTTGTTTACTGGTTAGTAATTCTGTTCCTAGTGCTTTTAGTGTATTCGAACGCGTTAGTTTTGATGCTTGCAATGAAGATTTTTGTTCGGATTGTTGGTGCTCAATGTTCGCTAGTTTTTCTGCTTGTTGCTGATGCTCAGTGGTCACCTTCAATAATGAGCTTAATGTTGTTTGAAAGCTTTCTATTTCCTTAATACGGGCACTGTTGAGGTACTGATAGTAGCTAATGGTTCTTTGTATACTTGCCGGATTTTGCTGATTTAACAACAATTTTAAATAATCGTGGTGCCCAGCAGAGTACGCTGCTCGCAATTGTTGACCCAACAATTTTTCTTGGTGTTGTTTTTGAACGGTAAGCTCAGTTTTCTTTTGCGCCAAATCGTTAAGTTGTGTTTTAACTTCTTGCTGTTGTTGTGCTGTTGCGCGAATACTTTTCGCGATCTTCGCAATCGCTAAATCATCAGCTTTCAGTTGTGCTTCTAATTCGGCCCTTTTTTTAGTGACTTGCGAGATCGTTTGTTTTTGCTGTGAAATAGCCTGTTGAACATCGGATAGTTTTTCATTGGTACTTTCAGCACCATAAACGTTTAAACTGACTATGCTGAATGTACAGCCTAGCCATGTTATAGATGAAATTATTTTATAAAGGCTCATATTAAACAATGGGTTGGCTTTATGTTTAAACAAGCGTCATTAACGTAGTACCCGTCATTTCTTTGGGTTGTTCCATTCCCATAATGTGCAACAAGGTTGGTGAGATGTCACTAAGCGTACCTTGTTGAGCGGGTATAGCATTCCTACCGACATAAATTAACGGCACTGGCTCGCAGGTATGAGCGGTATGTGCTTGACCTGATACGGTATCTTGCATTTGTTCGGCATTACCGTGATCGGCGGTAATTAAACATTCCCCACCGGTTTTTTCAAGCGCAGCGATCACACGGCCAATAGAGCGATCAACCGCTTCACAGGCTTTTACCGCTGCATCAAATTTTCCGGTATGGCCAACCATGTCGCCATTAGGGTAGTTGCAGACAATAAAATCAAACTCGCCACTTTCTATTGCTGCGACCAATTCATCAGTAAGCAGTGTTGAATTCATTTCGGGTTGCAGATCGTAGGTTGCTACTTGCGGTGAAGGCACCAATACGCGTTTTTCTCCCGTAAAAGTATCTTCTTTGCCGCCGCTAAAGAAAAACGTTACATGGGCGTATTTTTCAGTCTCCGAAATACGTAGTTGAGTTTTTTGGTGTTTTGCTAGCCATTCACCCATGACGTTGTTAAGTTTCTCCGGCGGAAACGCACTTGGCGCCTTAATGTCCGCAGCATATTCAGTTAGCATGACAAAATCTGATAGTTGAGGGCGGCGTTTACGGTTAAATCCAGAAAAGTCATCCTCAGTAAAACAGCGGGTAAATTGGCGGGCTCTGTCTGCACGGAAGTTCATGAATATCATGGCATCACCATCGTCTATTTGAATGGCATTACCGTGCTCGTCCGTTATTGCAGAAGCTTGGACAAACTCGTCATTTTCATCTCTTTCATAGGCGGCATGCAAAGCATCAAGCGCAGTTTTATGTTGAAATTCAGCTTCACCATTTACCATTAAGTTATAGGCGGATTCGACGCGATTCCAGCGTTGATCTCTATCCATGGCGTAGTAACGTCCGATGACTGACGCAATTTGCCCAACACCGAGTGATTCAAGTTTATTTTGTGCTTTGATAATTGAGGCTTCTGCGCTTCGTGGTGGAGTGTCTCTGCCATCAAGAAAAGCATGTAAATATATTTGCTTCGCGCCACGTTTTTTGGCTAATTCAAGCATTGCCAATATATGGTCTTCATGACTGTGCACACCACCAGGAGATAACAAACCAAATATATGTACGGCTTTGTTTTGGCTGACGGCTTTATCTACGGCACTGCACAGGGTAGGGTTATCATTAAATTCACCGTCTTCAATCGCTTTGGTGATCCGAGTGAAGTCTTGATAAACAATTCGTCCTGCTCCTAAGTTCACATGGCCTACTTCTGAATTTCCCATTTGCCCTTCCGGCAGGCCAACAGCCATCCCAGAGGTTTGAATAAGCATATGTGGATAACGTGCCTGAAGATCATCAAGTATCGGGGTCTTGGCGTGATAAATGGCGTTAGATTCATGTTTTTCACTATATCCCCAACCATCTAAAATAATAAGAACCGTCGACTTTTTATTCGGCATTACGTTTTCCTTTGAAGTTTCACTTGAATAGTTGGCAAATATTGTACACGGAACCAGAGATTATTCACTAGCAAGATACATCTATTTAAGTCGCATTTTTTCTAAGTACTGGTCTTTGTAAATTGAGCCTGTATACTGTTGCCATTTTTAATAGTGTATATGCTCACAGGTCAACCTATGGATCAACTTATAACTTTTGCTAGTCTCCACCCTATGCTAAGCACCGCTTGGATCGCGATTGTCGTCCTTATTATTGTGATCAGCATTAAAATACAAATGTCACCCATTAAGCAAATCTCGACACAAGAGCTAACGCTATTGGTTAACCGAGAAAATGGCATGGTTGTCGATATACGCGCTGAAAAAGACTTTAAATTGGGTCATATTATTGATTCTGTTCACTTGTCTCCCGAAAAAGTGACTAATAATGACTTTGCACACCTTGAAAAACATAAAGATAAGCCCATTATTGTTGTATGTGCGGCGGGTCTAACAGCTAGTAAAGTGGCTAATCAATTACTCAAAGCTGGTTTTTCACAAGTAAGTATACTTAAAGGCGGGTTAAATGCGTGGTTAAGTGCAGGTTTACCCACCGCGAAGAAGTAACGGTATTGTTATGACTAAGATAGATATTTATACGAAAGCAACTTGTCCATACTGTATGAGGGCTAAGGCCTTATTAGAGTTTAAGCAAGTGAGTTATCGTGAAATAAAAGTTGATCATGATACGGAATTGCGTAGTGAAATGATCACGCGAAGTAATGGTGGTTATACCGTGCCACAAATATTTATTGATGACCATCATGTCGGAGGTTGTGACGAATTGTATGCGTTACATGCTAAAGACCAACTGGATGAGTTGTTAGAAGTTTGTCAATAACAATAAAATTTCTCAATGGTATTGTTATTAAATAAAAAATAGATGCTTATTTTCACGATAATCCGTCGTGATATAAGCGCTACAGATTAATAGGATTATTTGAAATGTCTGATGAAAATCAAAATGGTGCAGAAGCACAACAAGAAGCTCCGCAATTTGCGATCCAACGTGTTTATACAAAAGATGTCTCTTTTGAAACACCTAATTCACCTGCTATTTTTCAAAAAGAGTGGAAGCCAGAAATTAAGCTCGATTTAGATACGCGCTCAACTAAATTAAGTGATGATACGTATGAAGTTATTTTAGCGTTAACAGTTACTGCCACGGTTGAAGGTCAAACAGCATTTTTGGCCGAAGTTCAACAAGCGGGGATTTTCACGATTGGTAATTTAGCTGAAGCGCAGTTAGCCCATACTATTGGCGCTTTTTGTCCAACAACATTATTCCCATATGCGCGTGAAACAGTGGCGAGCCTAGTAAATCGTGGTTCATTCCCACAATTAAATTTAGCACCTGTTAATTTTGAAGCCTTGTTTGCTTCTTATGTGCAACAGCGTGCTGCACAAGCAAATACGGAACAAGCTCCAGCAAGTACTGAAGCTCACTAGTGTCATGCCAAATATTTCTCGGTTGGAAAAGTCGGCAAAAATAGCTGTCTTAGGGGCGGGCTCTTACGGGACCGCCTTGGCGATTTGTTTTGCTCGTAATGGTCACGTCACCACATTGTGGGGGCGAGATAGCCAACATCTAAATGAAATGTCGGCAACGCGTTCAAACGAGAAATATCTTCCGGGAAGTAAGTTACCACCTAGTTTGCAGTTAGAGGCCGAGTTAGCGAAGGCCGTTGCCAGCAGTAACAATATTTTGGTGGTGGTTCCTAGCCATGCATTTGGCGCTTTACTCAAGCAAATTAAGCCTATGCTTAGTTCAGATCATCGTGTGGCTTGGGCAACTAAAGGATTAGATCCCAATACCGGTCATCTATTGCAAGATGTTGCCCGAGACATTCTCGGCGACGATATCGCTTTAGCTGTATTGTCTGGTCCCACGTTTGCTAAAGAAATGGCGGCCGGATTACCAACGGCTATTTCACTTTCATCGACGGATGAAGCTTTTGCAACTGAGCTTTCAGACTTATTACATTGTGAAAAAACTTTTCGGGTATACAGCAATAACGACTTCATCGGTGTACAACTTGGTGGCGCCGTTAAAAATGTCATCGCAATCGGCGCAGGCATGGCTGATGGCATGGGGTTCGGTGCAAATGCCAGAACAGCGTTAATCACACGTGGCTTAGCGGAAATGACGCGCTTAGGACAGGCATTAAATGCCGATCCTGCAACATTTATGGGTATGGCCGGTTTAGGGGACTTAGTGCTAACATGCACAGATAATCAATCGCGAAATCGTCGTTTCGGTTTAGCGCTTGGTCGAGGCGAAAAGGTTGATGAAGCCATTGCCGATATAGGACAAGTAGTCGAAGGATTTAGAAACACCAAAGAAGTTCACATGTTAGCGCAAAGAATGGGCGTTGAAATGCCGATAGTCGAGCAAGTTTACCAAGTGTTGTATTGTGGTAAAAATGCTAAGTTAGCGGCTTCAGATCTCTTATCTCGTGAGAAAAAATACGAATAGTTACTTCGTTTATTGCTATTAAATCGAATCAATAAATCCTAATTGACGCCAAGCATCGTAAACAATGACTGCAGCGGCGTTTGATAAATTCATGCTCCGGCTATCTTTTAACATCGGAATACGGATTTTGTGTTCATCAGGTATTTGATCTCTAACCGAATCGGGTAGGCCAGCCGTCTCAGAGCCAAACAGTAAATAATCCCCCTGTTCGAAACTAACGTCTCCATAATAATGAGTTGCTTTTGTGGTAACGGCAAACACTCTTTTGGGTTGTTCATTTTCTATAAAACTGGCGAAATTTGGGTGCCGTTTAATGGCGGCAAATTCATGGTAATCAAGTCCTGCTCGACGTAACTTCTTGTCATCTAAATCAAATCCAAGCGGTTCTATTAAATGCAGACGAAAGCCTGAGTTTGCACACAATCGGATTATGTTGCCCGTATTGGGGGGGATTTGGGGCTGAAAAAGTACAACATCTAACATAAAAGCTACTCAAAATTTTTTTAAACACGTTATTATACCAGTATTTATCGACCTCGTTACACATTATTGGGAAAGGAACGTTAGTGACTGCTGCTGAGAATAAAAGAAAGCACTACGCATTTTGGGTACGATTCGCCGCATTTTCCGCCTCAGGGACGGCTCTGATCTTATTGATATTGAAACTCTATGCCTGGTTTATTACCGATGCTAGCTCAATGCTTGCCTCGGCAACCGATTCAATGTTGGATTTATTCGCTTCTTTGATGAGCGTGGTCATTTTAAAATTTTCATTAGCACCAGCCGATGATGAGCATAAGTTTGGTCATGGTAAAGCCGAAAGTCTGGCTGGGTTGGTGCAGGCAGCATTTGTACTGGGATCGGCTACATTGCTAATTTTTAATGGTATTGACCGATGTATTAATCCAACCGATATCGTACATAGTGAGGTCGGGATCTGGGTTTCTGTTATTGCAATTGTGCTGACCTTGGCACTGGTAGCTGTGCAAAAGTACGTTATACATCATACCGGATCAGTAGTTATTAGTGCCGATGCGTTACATTATCAATCCGACTTGCTGTTAAATTTAGGTGTACTGTCAGCATTAATTTTAAGCAACGGCATATGGAAGGCTGCTGATGGCGTATTTACCATTGCTGTTGGAGGGTTATTACTTTGGGGAGCGGTTAAAATTATTTGGGTGAGTGTGCATCAGCTAATGGATCATGAGTTATCAGAAACCGAGTTGAAGGTAATTAAAGATATTGTTGATAAAAATCAACGAGCAAGAGGTATTCACGAATTACGGACGAGACAGGCGGGACATCAGCGTTTTATTCAGTTTCATTTAGAATTAGATGACAATTTATCCTTGTTAGAAGCTCATAGTATCGGTGATGAAATAGAAGCAGAAATTGTTAAATTCTTCGCGCCTTGTGAGGTCTTTATTCATCATGATCCCACTTCAGTGATCAATAATGAAATCGTTGAAAACGGGTAATAGTGAGTCAATACCCATAGATTCCTTATTTATTAGTATATTGAGAAAACCACTGCAGCGTATTTTTTATTGCGATGTCGCGATAATGGTCTTGCTCAAAGAAAAGTTCATGTTTAGCACCACTAATAGTAATAGGTGTGCCCTGATCACAAGAATAAGGATAGTGAGTGTTTAATTGTTGGCAAAACTTATCTTGAGCATGATTATCAACAATTTTATCTTGTCCTGCCTGTAAAACGATTAATGGCGTACTTAAGTGATGTATATCGGCAAAAATGGCGCGGTTAATTTTTATCGCTTCGTTTAACCAATGAATAGTTGCTCCGCCTAACTGTATTTCAGCCGTATCCTGATATAGCGTTGAAAATATTTGATATCTTATCTTGGATTGCATCAATAAATTATCGGCAAAACTTTTCTTAGCATAGTTTTTTTGCCCTAAAAAATACCAGGGTTCGTTAGATAAATACCTATTGAAAAAATCGCCTGTTTTTATCAGTATCTTAGCAAACCATAATGGCGTGGTACCAGTGTTTATAGCTATCATTGGTGACGCTAATACTGCTGCTTGAATACATTGAGGGTATTGCTGCAGTAAGCGAATTGAAATGGCGCTCCCCATAGAGTGAGCCAATAAATAGGGTTTAGATAAATTGTTGTTTTTTACATTAGTATCGGTAACTATCTTATCGATAAAATGATAAAGATCATCGCGATAATCGTCAAAACTCTCAACATAGCCTTTGTGTGGGTTAGTTAATAGTCGCTGAGAAATGCCTTGACCACGATGGTCGAGAATAAAAACATTGTAGCCTTGCTGAAAAAAATCATGAATTAACTCCTGATATTTTAGGTATCCCTCGCAGCGTCCTGGAACTATGACGATGGAATGTCGATGTCTTGAATCGGTAAATATCGCGTAGTTAATACGAATATTCTTCACACCAACGAAGTGACTAAAATGACCTTGTTGCCAAAAAGTCGCTATATCCTTGCTGTAGCGTTGAACCAATTCATTTTCACGCATGTTGTTATACTTAAAAAGTTTTTGTTTAGTATAGGTTTTTCATACGGTTATATAAATATGAAAATCAAAAAAATAATAGGCATTGTTTACAGTGTTAATTAAGGCACTAAAGGAAGCTTGACGGTGATGGTTAACCCTGCGCTGTGTTGATTGTTATTTGCCGAAATAATGCCGTGATGGGCTTCAATTGCCTGCTTGGCAATCGCTAAACCGAGTCCGGTACCACCAGTATGACGATCACGGGCATCATTAACACGATAGAAAGGTTGAAACAGGTTTTCCAGCGAGGTTTCTGGCACTCCAGGACCAGCGTCAATGATCTTCACACTGACCCATGAGCGGTTTAATTCGACCTCGATAATAATGTCAGCGCTTGGCTCGCTGTATTTTACAGCATTGATTAATACGTTATTAAATGCACTGGCTAAAAGTTGGCTATCGGCTTGCAACTCCACTGATGGCATATCCTGCGTTTTTATGCGGATAGATTTTTCGTTAGCGACAAATTGTGCATCTTGAATAAGCAAAGTGAGTATTTCTTTTAGATCGACACGCTCGGTTATAAGTGATGTCAAAGTATTTTCAAACCGAGATAGAGATAGAACATCTGCAATCATGGTATCAAGAGTCATGACTTCTTTTTCGCAGCGGAGTAAATGCTTTGTTAAATCTTGCGGGTTATTTGCTGCCTTTTGAGCAAGCCCTATCGCCATTTGCAGTCGAGTCATTGGCGAACGTAATTCATGTGAGACATCGGCTAGTAGACGTTTATGCGCACTGTGATTGATTTCAAGTTTTTCTGCCATCGTATTAAAGCTTTTGGCTAAACTACTCAGTTCGTCATTACGCCGCTTAGCAATGGATACCCGAGTATCAAGTTTGCCTTCACCCAATTGGGCGGCCGCTTTTTGCATACTGACTAAGGGGCGAGTTAGTGAGCGGGCAAGCAACCAGCAAAAAGTGAAACTGACGATCAGTGGAATAAGAATACGAAGCCAAGGAGGAAGTTGCATGAAAAACATGCCAAAAGGGCGCCGTTCATCACGGCTCGCCAGATAGAGCTGAAACTTTTTTTCCGAAACGGTAATTGGCAAAGGGCCGGTTAACCGCGCAAAAGGGAATTGGACACTGACGATATTATTGAAAGTATTTTTTTTAAGGTAATTATCTAAATTTTCTGAACGCTTACCAGAGGTCGAAAAAACCTGATCATTAGTCATATCCTTGACCAAAATAATTCTACCCGGTGGTTGGCGAGGCGGATTGAGTATTTGCCTGATGTTGTCTGGCTGACGATATGCGATTTGACTCTGCATGCGATATAAATGTTTCAGATCATCTTTATGAGCAGGAAAGATAAGCGTGTCGTTACTAAGTTGAGTGGAGATAAATCGCGTTGCGCCGATAGAAATAATAGTGATCAACCAAAAAGATAAAAATAACTTAGCGGTAATGGACGAAAGTTTTTGTTTTATTGCGCTTATCATTATTTATGCTTCACCAGTTAGAAAAAGATAACCAGCACCACGAATTGTTTTAAATTTATCGCAAGGACTAAGTGGCAGGAGTTTACGACGGATATTGCTAACATGCATATCGATACTGCGATCGAACGGGCTTAATCTTCGTCCTAAGACTTGTTGTGACAGCACGTCTTTACTTACTATGTTGCCTTTATTGGTGAGTAATATATTCAATATTTGATACTCTGTGCCGGTCAGCTCAACAACTTGATTGTGGCAAAAAGCCTCTCGGGTTGCGTGGTTTAAAGTGACATTATTAACGGTTATTTTAGGTGATTCATGTTGTGAAAACCTAACTATATCAACTCGCCGCAAGATAGCATTGATGCGGGCTAGGAGTTCTCTATGTTGAAAAGGTTTAGCTAAATAGTCATCGGCTCCGAGTTCTAAGCCGAGAATACGATCAGCATCATCCCCTTTAGCGGTCAGCATTAAGATAGGAATTTTGTGTTGACCTCCCAATGCTTTAAGCACTTCGAATCCATTTAAGCCTGGCATCATCACATCTAATAAAATTAAATCAATACTATTGTCAAACGCCTTTCCAAGTCCTGATATACCATCAAAACAGCAGCTAAATTCAAAGCCTTCACTGACAAGGTACTCGTCTAGGAGTTCCGCTAGTGCTTGGTCGTCGTCTATAAGTAATATATGTTTTCGCTTTAAATCGTTCATGCTGCCAATCTGTCATTTTACCATTACCTATTTATGATAACTCAAGATAACCATCTTAAGCGCATTCTTTACACAACCTTTACACAGGCTTTGCATTTCTTTGCGTTGACCTTGTTAAACTCATCTTCAGTTAACCGGAGGATAAAAAATGAAATTTGAACTTATAACATCGATTAAAAATGTAACGTTAGTCGCACTGCTAGCGAGTAGTGCCGTAACAGCGACATACAGCCATGCTGGTGACCGAGGCCCGTTGTGGCACGGACATGCAGAACAAGGCAATTATGCTGCTGAGGAAGGTATGCAGCGAAGATTCCAGCATATGGCTAAATATCTAGCGCTTAGCGATGAACAAAAAGAGCAAATGAAAGCTCAAAGAGAACAGAGTAAGCAGGCCCATAACGAGTACCGTACAACAATGAAAAGCTATCATCAACAGCTTAAAATACTGATGGAGGCAACAGAGTTGGATGAACAGGCGTTTAATACGCTGTATACCCAGTATCAACCTACAGTCGCTCAAATAGCGTTACTTAGAGCTAAAGATCAATTTGCTATGAGGCAAATATTAACCGATGAGCAAAAACAAAAATGGCAGAATTTTAAGCGGAAAAGAAAGCATTAATTCATTAAGTTAAATGAAAATATTTTTGTCATCTGGCTTTCTACCGGCTCACCATTTGCTTGGGCTGGTAGAAAATGCCATTGCTCAATAGCGTTACGAATGGTACTGCGGAAGTAACTTACTTTACTTTGTGAATCAAATTGAATGTTTCTTACTTTTCCTTCACGATCAATAGTGAAGTGCACGGTGACATCTAACTCTAAGCCTCTGCGCTTGGCGGTGGCTGGATATTTAGGGTCGACCGATGAAATAAGTTTGGCATCACTTTTGTTCTGACTTACTTTAAATTCTCGATTGCTACTTGGACGGCTCTGCTCTGAACTAACGGAAAAGTTATATAATATTTTTTTGGTTGGTGTTTTAAAGCTAGCTTCTTGAGTGCTATCACTAGGCACTTCGTTTGCTAACTCTGCAATTTCTATTGCATATTTATTGTTTATTCTTGAATTTTCTTGTTTTGAATCAGTGCGCTCAAATGCTAAATCTGCGATAGATTTTTCTTGATTTTCAAATGCATTTTCGTCATTCGCCTTAACATTTGTCTTTTGTGTTTGAGCGGGATTGTTGTCGATGTTTTCTGCTTTAATCACGTGCTTGACTGCTGGTGTTTTCGCCTCAACTTGGGCGATTACAGATGCTTCTTGGTCCGTTGATTCAAAAGAACTAACATCGCTTGGCGTTGATTTTTTTTGCAAACTAGGCACCGTTTTTTCAATTTTCGGTGTCAGCAATTGTTGGGCGATGGATGTTTCCGGCAAATGATTTACGTGGTGAGGAATAAACACTTTTTGCAAGGCATTGCGCCCCTCTGATTTTATGCCTATGTCGCCCGTGGTAAAATCAATAATGGCAATTGTCGAAAGCTGCTTTGAAATTAACAAGGCGATTGAAACCACAATGGTGGCAGAGGCTAACCACTTGCCGACATTATTTTTGGCTGAGCAATGATGCTGATCGACTAAGCGCACTACACGTTGTTTTAGATCACCACCCGATGCCGCCATCGCCATGCTAGGGATAGAATGATGTCTATGCTTTCTGCACAGCGCGGCAGTGTCTGCCAAAGTATGTGCATAAGCGATAGGATCACCACTAGCGCTTACCGCGATATCATCACTACAATACTCGCGTTCGTTTCTCATTTGATTTGAAACCCAAAGCACCGCAGGATGAAAAAATAGCAATATTTCCACTAACGTTTGAATAAAGTTAACTAAGTAATCATGGCGTCGAATATGGGCTAATTCGTGTAAAATTAGCATGTCGAGTTGCGCAGGCGTTAACCCAGTTATCATAGTTGCAGGAAGCAGTACCACTGGCTTTAACCAGCCAATTGCCATAGGCACGTCTGTTTTAAGAGAAATTAATAATTGAGGAGTACGGGTCAATTGTATGCGATTAACTAACTCTTGAAAGCGAAGACTTAAGCCTTCATTGTTAGGTACTGCGGCTGATTTTGATAGCTGATTGACAGAATAAACCTCAATGAGAAGCTTGCAGGCAAGCATGCTAACAGACGTTAACCACAACATTGATATATATGGTAAAAAACCTAGAATATCGTTATACCAAACATTTTCTCCCGACTGTGACAGTGTAATACCAGAATCTGCTAATACCGCATGCTGAGTTGGGGTGATAAGCTGTAAATAATCAGGCTTATATATTATAAAAAAGGTGATGAAAGGTAGTAATAAATTCAATAGCATCGCTAAGGAAGATAGCGCGTAACGTAATTGTGGTTTTTTATAAGAAATACAGATTAATGCTGATTTTAATGTGAGCGCAACCAACAAACCTTGCCACAAGAAATGTATCAAGGTTAGTGCTAAGCTATACAAAAAAGGATTACTTGTTAGGTTATCCAGCATATTCATCCAGAGGTTAATCTCTTCGTTAATTTTCTAATTTATTGAGCAATTGTTTAATATCTTCAATTTCTTCTTGGCTGGTTGAATCGCCAATTGCACGCATTACTAACTTAGACGTTGAACCACCAAATGCTTTCATTACTAAATCTTTAAGTAAAGATGATTGGGTATGCATTTCACTATTAGCCGCAGCATATACATGAGCTCGATTAGTTTCATCGCGAATAACTAACGACTTATCATGCATAATTTGTAATATTTTCAATACGGTAGTATAGCCGGTTTTTTGTGTTTCGCTCACTACTTCATGTACTTGTCTTACTGTTGCCGGCCCCATTCTCCAGAGCACATTCAGTAAAGTTAATTCTGCCTCGGTTGGCTTAGTGCCAGACTTATCTCGAGTCATTAAATTTCCTTAAATAGGGTATAAAACGTTTACGTTTTCGTTAAGTTACGAATCTAATCGTATCTCGTGTAGAATTAATGAGCAATCCTTAATTGAGTTAATCTTAAGAATGTATTGCTAACTAATTGTTTATATTGTTTATTAATCTTAATTTTGCTAATGGTATTTATCTACACATCATTTAGTTTATTGACTAGGTTATTGAGGATTTGTTGGCTTCGTTGCGGAAAGTTAGTAAATATTGCGTCTACTTTATGCTGATGACAGTAAGCGATATCTTCGCTGCGATCGACGGTATATACCCAAACCTCTATATTGTTTTTATGAGCATCATTAATCAGTTCGGGATTGAGACATTCGATTGACGGATTAATACTTTTAGCATCTATATCTACAGCAATTGATGCGTATTTAATCGGACAAGAAGCAATTAAAACGCCAATACTTATCTCGGGGAGCATTTGCTTAGTTGTTAATAATAGCAGGTGATTAAAGGAAGAAATAACAAAATCAGACCAAGAAAACCCAGAATTATTAACGTGCTTAATCAGTAAATTTTTCAGTGTCTTAATTATTACCGTCATTTCATTAACATTGTTTGAGCTCGATTTGAGCTCGATGTTGACCTTGCTTTTTCCTGCAATGAATTGTAATGCTTCATCCAATGTAGGTATTTGTTCACCCGCGCCAGCATCTAACTTTTTTAATGCCTCTAACGAATATTGGCAGTATTTGCCTGAACCGTTTGTCGTACTCTCCAAATAACAGTCGTGCAATAAAATGAATTCTCCGCTTGGATGATAGTGGGCATCTAATTCAATGCCCCAAGCACCCTCATCAATCGCTTTTGCGTAGGCAAGTAAGGTGTTTTCAGGATAGTGACCACTTGCACCACGATGAGCAAAAATTTTCATAGTACGAACACCTAGTTAATGATGAAATGAACTAACGTTCTTATTTAAAGATAAGTAACATTATGCTGACGGTTTTACGATATCGGCGAAATGCTCTCCTAGGCGAGTCACTGTTTCAGGGCCGGCAATTGCATTGAATTCGATCATATCAGCTGCAAAGGTGGCGACAACTGTGGAGCCTAGTTTAAATCTTCCCATTTCCTCGCCTTTGGCAAAGTGAATAGCGTCAACGCCTTCTGCGGGATATTGCCATCTGAAAATATCTTTTCCTGCTGGCGGGGTAATTGTCCCAGCCCAAGTGGTTTCAATGCTGGCAACTATTGTCGCACCCACAAGCACCATAGCCATAGGGCCAAACTCAGTATCGAATATGGTGACAACTCTTTCATTGCGTGAAAATAAATTAGGGACATTACTCGCGGTAAGAGGGTTAACTGAGAATAGCTCCCCAGGGACGTATATCATTTCTCGCAGGGTTGCTGCCATTGGCATATGAATACGATGATAATCTTTGGGGGCAAGATAAATACAAGAAAACTTTCCACCTTGAAACGGCGCTGCGGTGTTTTCATCACCACCAAGTAAACTTGTTAAGCTGTAATTGAAGCCCTTTGCTTGGATCAATTGCCCGTCAATAATATCGCCTTGCTGGCTGATCGCACCATCTACTGGATAACATACAGTGTTACTGTCTTGACCTATCGGTCGCGCACCTTCAGCCAGTTCTCGCGTGAAAAAATCATTAAACGTGCTGAAATCTTCGGGATTTTTCAGTTTTGCTTCGTTCATATTAATCTTATATGCTTTTATAAACGCGGCAATTGCTTTTTTGGTGAACCATCCTGCTTCAGCAGCAGCGAACTTGCCGACAAGACGTGAAATGGCATGTTTGGGCATAGCATATTGTAGCGCTATTTTAATTTTATCTAGAGACACTTATTGTTCCTTAAACAGTTTTTAATCATTAAAACGAGAAGTTAATTTATTGTCATTTAAACTGGCAAGTATACGTTGAAAACTTGCCAATCGTTGCGGGTGAATTTTACCCTCTTTACCTGCAGCTATCAGCGCACATCCTGGATCTGTTTGATGCTTGCAATCCCGAAATTTACAGCTCCCCAGAAAGTCTGAAAATTCGATAAAACCATGACATACTTGTTCGGGTGTTAAGTGCCATAAACCAAACTCTCGAATACCTGGAGAGTCTATTAAATCACCACCGTCGCTAAAGTGATATAAGCGTGCAACGGTAGTGGTATGTTGTCCTAGCCCTGAATTTTCCGAGACAATTTGTGTGGTCAAACCAAGTTCAGGCATCAAAGTGTTTACCAAGGTTGATTTGCCGACACCTGATTGCCCAACAAAAATACTGGTGTGATTATTGAGCTGAGCTTTTACTGTGTCTATTCCATGTTGGCTTTCGCTACTGGCATAAATTATTTGGTAGCCAATATCTCTATATATTTGCAATTTTTGCTCAATTTCATCGCGGCAATCATCATCAAGTAAATCAATTTTATTGAGGAGGATTATCGGTGTAATACCTGTTTGCTCCGCAGCGACTAAGTATCGGTCGATAATATCGGCATTAAATGCGGGTAATACTGAGGATACGATAATAATTTGGCTAATATTTGCAGCAATCGGCTTTAGACCATCGTAGACATCGGGACGACTTAGCACTGAGCTGCGCTCGTGAACTGCTTCAATTACGCCTCTGATACTATGTTTGGTATCTTTCCCTTGTCGCCAAAGGACTTTATCACCACACACTAAAGATTTAACGGAACGACGAATATTACAGCGGAAACAATTACCGTCGATATCTTCAATATCAGCATGTTGACCAAATCGGCTGATGACAGTGCCCGTTTGAGCCTCGCCTAATTCATCGTCTAACCATTGCACTTTGTCTGTTTTATTACGGAGCTTTTTGTCTTGATTGTCTTTGATCCGACGCTGTTGACCTTTAGTCAACTTTTTAGTTTTAGCCACAATTATCTATCATTTTATTTACGCTATTCATGCGATAAAGGATTTTGATCATACTTAATTCTCACGTATTATACTTATTAATTAATGTTTCATCTAATACTTGTCATTAAGTATTCGAATATCAAGGGAAGTTTATGGCATATAGTGATAGTAATTTGATTTGGCTTGATCTGGAAATGACCGGATTAGAGCCAATAGACGATGTGATTCTAGAAATCGCCACCATTATCACCGATAGCCAACTTAATATTCTCGCCGAAGGTCCTGTCTTTGCCATTCATCAATCCGATGAGGTTTTAGATAATATGAGCCAATGGTGTATTGAGCATCACGGAGCATCGGGATTGACGGCTCGTTGTCGCCAAAGTGAGGTCAGCTTAGCGCAGGCAACACAAGAAACCATTAAGTTTATTGAGCAATATGTTCCTAAAGGGCAGTCACCGATGTGTGGTAACAGTATTGGTCAAGACCGCCGCTTTATTAACAAATATATGCCTGAATTTGAGGATTACTTTCATTATAGAAATCTGGATGTCAGTACCGTTAAAGAGTTAGCGCGTCGTTGGAAACCGGAAGTATTAGATTTGGTCAATAAAACGGGAGCTCATTTAGCACTAGATGATATCCGCGAATCGATTGCGGAATTACAGGTATATCGTCAACATTTCTTCAACGTTTAAAAGTAAAATTAAGGGCTTAGGGCATTTTTTACTTTGATGTTTGGATATTGCCATTTGTTAATTATTTGGTTGATTTCTCCGGAGTTTTTCACGTGATTAATGGCGCGGTGTATTTGTTCAATAATCACTGGTGATGTCTTAACATTGCATGCTAAATAATAGTCTAATGGCTTTTTATGTAGTTGAAATACCTTTTTAAAAAGTGCGGGATCTAAGTTATTTAATTGGGCGCGGTGTTTAACGGTAAAAGCATCTATTAAAATTAAATCAATTCCCCTTCGTTGCACCATCAATTTTAATAATGAGTGGGTATTGTTGACTACGTAAAGATTAACGCCTTCTTTAAACCCTCTACTTAATAATAATTGATGGGTGACATCGTCTCTAATCACAGCGGTAGTATACTGTTTCGCGTCTTCAATTGAATTAATGTTAAATTCATGTGATGCCAATCCTATAAAGGAGGCATTACGCTCAGCTATCGTGTTCACCCAAGTAAATAAGTGCTCTCTTTCTACCGTCTTAGCAATCGAATAGATACAGGTATTTTCATTGTTAAGCGCCATGTGATAGGAACGGCTCCAAGGGTAAATTTTTATGCTAAACGAATAAGCCGTTTCAGCCATGGCTGCGGTAATTACATCGGTGGCAAATCCTGAAACTTGTTCTGATGATGTCGCTATCTGGAATGGGGGCAGGTGCTCAGTAACAATTTTTATATAAGGTTGCTCAGTTATTTGTTGTGCCCAAGATAGGTTTGTCCATAAAAAAAGTATGAACAGAAAGTTAGCTAAAATCTTGTTTTTATTTAATTTATTTTTCACGACTTATCAAGTGGCTCGCAAGTAATAGTAGAAAAGGCTGGCTCAGTTTTTAAACTTAACGATTTAACATAGCACATTAGTCAAGCGAACTCATAAAGCAAATATCCAAATAATAACTATCCGTAAAAAATAACTTGAAGGTCTGACCAGTTTGTTGAACAATAGCTGATTATTGATAATGTGCACAGTGATCATATGGCTAACCGTTTTAGTAAAGTTGTCTCAAAAATTAATAAAGCACCTCAATGTATGCACTCATTTCTACTGAGTAACTTCTTTGGCTTTATGGTTAAGTATGCCAGTACTTCGGGGGTTAAGTTACTCAAAGTATCGACAACAGAGGTCGAGCTTTATTTACCCAATAAAAAGAAAGTACAAAATCATATTGGTGGTGTGCATGCAATCGCAGCAGCTGTTTTAGCTGAGTCTGCAACTGGTATTGTGTTTGGTATGAATGTGCCAGATACAAAATTACCGTTGTTAAAATCCATGACAGTAAATTATCAACGTCGTATGCAGGGCGGACTTAATGCAGTCGCGACACTGAGTGCTGAGCAGGTTTCGTCAATTAATGCTACCGAAAAAGGTGAGCTAGAAATCCCGGTTACAATTACGGATGAATCAGGGGAGCAGCCCATTGAATGTATAATGACTTGGGCGTGGGTAAGCAAAAAACGTTAGTCTACTTTAAATAAGGGCAACCCGTTATCTTCACAGATAAGCATTGATTCTTATTGCTAAATCCCTAAACTATCATCAATATCACTTTGATGGTTTGCATTTAGGGAAAGTAATAATTAATGATCGCCACGTCTAAAATACCATTTTACCGTCAATTTACCCGCAATTTCGTCGCTATGTTTATGATCATAGCCTTAGTGTTCCTATCTTTATATGCATTGATTTATCAAAGTAATGTTCAAATAGAAAAGTTTTCCGCTAAGCAACTGCCTAAAATAGAAAAGAACGCAAAAATACAACAACTTATTTTTGATAATGATAAGCTTTTTACCGCGATTTTTTCCGCAACAACAGCGACGGAATTTAAAATACAGCAAGAAATTTTATCTAAGAATTTAGCAGTATTACGTAACTTAGTGACTCCGCGTTCGACAACATTAGAAAAAATTATTGCGGAGCACGGCAATATTGACCAAGAACTTGCTCGTTTTAGCCGTAATAGCGCTCGCAATGTTCAACTTAAACAAAGCTCAATTATACAACTACAGTTGGTGCTTGATTCAATCGTACAAATTATTTCCGATAAGGAGATACAGCAACAGCGATTGTTTAAACAAATTGCTAATGACAGGGTCAATGATAGAGTCACCGCTACTAGAGCTCGCGCCCATGCTACCTTAGTTGATGAACTACTTCGTTATCGTCAAGTGCAGCAGTTGCTTGCTTCGGTATTAGCTGATTTTAAAACCTTAACTATTCAAACGTCTGCCAGCTCTTTTGATCAAACCAGTGAGTCTGTCGACAGCATCTTTGCACTACTTAAATCTTTGTTAGATGGAAAAAACAGTGATCTAGAAGAGTTTCCTCAACAGGTAGAGACACTTGAACAGTTGTTATTTAACGAACATCGAACGTTGTCTAAATGGCGAGGACACTTGCGATTAGCGCAGCAATACTTGGCGTTAATCACCGAGCAACAGCAAGCTTTGTCGGCGTTAACGCTTGCCAAAACCGTTGAGATAGACAGCCATTCGCCATGGACTAAAAACTTAAATCATTGGCTGAATAATAACGGCGAGCAAATAACCGATAAGCATATTCAATATGCGTTAATGACCTTTGCACTGTTACTCATATTTATCTTTGGTTTTCAAGTGATAAAACTTCGCAACAAGCTAAAAGCTTACGGTGAACAAAGTATCAAAATGTGTCGAGATATTATTGATCCGACTATCGAACAGCCACCACTAATTCGTTCTTCTGAGCAGCTGGCCATTGCCAATATTGTCACTCAACTGCAAACACCACTTCACAGTGAAGCTGATTATCAAGAAATGTTAGCGCAACATCACCAGCAATTGGCTGTTTTAGCGGAGCACATACAAGTCTGCTATTGGCAAGCATCTTCAGCTCATGGCGTGATAGGTGTTAAGCATTTTCATAAAATATTAGCTAGGTCTGATCATGCGAACAAGATCTTAACGAGTTGGCGACGATATTTTGATAGAAAGAGTGTTGTTGAAATAATCGCCTGTGCTCGCAAAGCAAAAACTGAGCGCCAATTTCAAAGTCTTGTTGTTACTTCTGTTGAGCAAAGATCGTTAAAATTGACGATAAATTATGGCGATGCTTGGTTTGGCACGCTATCAGATAATAGCTTGGTGGCTGATCTTAACCAGCAGATAGTAGCACTTGGTGAACAGTTGGAGGTTGCACAAAAAAACATTCCAGCACAAGCGTTGCTCTTTACGGAGCAGTTAAATACCATGTTGGTAAAAACCTCTCTGCATTGTCAAAGTAATATCGCAGACGTCAACGCACAAACGTCGTTGGTATTTCGCCAGCTCATTAAAATGCAAGATTGGTGTCAGCAGATAACGACTATCGCTGAGTTACAATCTGAAGAGCAACCGCTAACGTTAGTTGATGTTGATTTTAACGATGTTTTACATGCAGCTCTCTTTAACGCCATGGCTGAAGCCAATCAGCAGCGTAATCAGATTTTACTGAGTAACGATCCGCAATTATTGAGTATGGTAAAACTTGATGTCGACTTATTTCAACAGGCCATTGTTGCTATATGTCGGTTATTATTAGCTGAACAATATAAAGCAAACTTAGTGCTTTCCTTGCAAGTGATTGACAAAAATAGCGGTCAACAGCTGATACGTTTTAAAGGCAAAGTTCATACCTTAAAAAAACTAGAGCAACTGCCTCAAGCGCTGTCTTATTTGCTCATGGAAGATCGAGACGAACACCTTGAAATTCCAGTATTGCTTCGTTATCTAGAGACATTGTTTTCTACTTTACATGCTAGCAATTTGGCTGCAGAACTTAATGAACAAGGTTTTCAATTTCAGCTTGATTTACCTCTGGCGCTTGCTCAACAAGCTGATGTGAATGCTATCGATCTGAAACAAATGAATGTGTTACTGATTTCAACAGAGCAGGCAACTCAAGATATTATAAATAATGGAATAAAATCAGCAAATGGCCTTGTTGAAAACTTATCTAAGCCAGAATTGTTTTCACGACAGCTCAGTGTTAAACATTTAAATCGCAAGAAGGTTGACATAGTGATCGTGGCTGCCGACTGTTTCGTAACATCAATCGACACTATTACTCAGCATATTAACTCGTTACCCGTTGGACTTCAGCCGAAAGTCTTTATTTTACAGCCTTATTTTAATGGTCAGTTACATCAATATGGGCTGTATTCACAAGCAGCAACCCCCTTGTGTTCAAACGCCTTTTTAACTGCTTTGCAAAGCTTACATATAGGCAATGCTCGTACCAATATTGTTATTGATAAAGACGAATGTAAAAAACGTCAGTGCTTGCCTGTGCACGTTGAAGTGTTATTTGCGTGCGAACACCCTAGCAAACACGAAGCATTATTGCGGGTATTAACTTGGCTGGGGCTGCAAGTTCATATTGTTACGCATGAAGAGACTATGTTGAACTTTTGGCGTTCGGGACGTTATTTAGTATTGTTTTCTGAATTTAAAAGCTCGCCATTTGTAGAGCTACTTGTTGGTCAGGCGATTCAACGCGGTGTTCTGACGTTCGAGCAAAGCCCATTTAAAGGGCTTTCTCAACAAGAAGAACGGATCATGGCAAACTGGAACGTTGCTAAAGTGCCTGAGATAACCGAAATAGCTCTGTTAGTTGAGCGACTATCTCCGTGGCTTAAGCCTAAACCAAAACTGATTAAAAAAGCGGTTAAAGTTGCCACGGAAAATGCTGCTGGTGCAGTAGTTTCAATGGCTCAGGAAGTTGATACTCACAACGTTGGCGAACAAGTGTTAGATAATGCCTTTGATTTAAAAGGTTTTGCTACACATCAAGGCTCTGCGGAGATGGCGGCGCTGATGTTAGACGAATACACTCTAGACAACGAAGAGCAAATGCAGCGGCTTAAGGCTGCCTGCAGTGAGCATGATATCGATAAGGCCCATGAAGCTTTAGCACAGCTTAAAATTAATGCACAAATAATGGTCGCTGAGAAAATGTTTGATGCCTGTATACAAACAGAAGAAGTTTTAGCTGAAGATATCACTAAGTTATCACAGTGCCTTAAGCCATTAACGCTAGTAGTGGCTGAGGTCGCTGAATTTGCTGATGCGATTTAACAGATCTTGTGATGAACGATAATGATAACGTTATTGCTACGGTTGCTAGCCCATGCGTGCGCAATTGTTGCTTGGATAACAATGATATCTGTTTGGGGTGTTATCGCCATATTGATGAAATTACTGGATGGAATGGTTTTACAAATGAGGGTAAAACGAAAGTGTTATATTCATGTCAGCAAAGGAAGTTAAAGAGGAAGCAATAGCTTCTATTATATAAAAGTATCAGGCTTATTATGCATCTCTTGGTAAGCCTTTTTCTACTGAACGAATTAACCTAGCGGTTAGGCGTTCATTAATCGTTGTTGTATCTCCGTGTTTTTTTTCAGTTTGTTGCTCTATTGCCCATAGAATATGCTCAGCAACCATAGGCTCAGCAGAGCCTAATTGACCTTGCAGTACGCTAAGTATTTCGTCTTTAAAAGGGGCGTTGCCAAGTGCGACGGCGAGGTTTCTTTGCCAACATTGATAACCAATACGGCGTATTGGTGAGCCTTCTGTTTTAGTTAAAAAGGTGGATTCATCCCATGCAAATAAGGTTAACAAGTCTATTTCATCTAGGTTTTGTCTGGGGCTGAAATCATCTTCATTGCTTAGCTTGGCGAATTTATTCCACGGACATATCAGCTGGCAATCGTCGCAACCGTATATGCGATTTCCGAGCAAAGGCCGAAATTCAACGGGGATGGCTTCACGCAATTCGATGGTTAAATAGGAAATACAACGGCGAGCGTCCACCACATATGGTTCGACAATGGCTCCTGTTGGACAAATTTTTATACAGGCAACACAAGTGCCACAATGATTATCGAGCTGGTTATCAGACGGCAAAGGAATGTCGACTAATAACTCTCCCAAGAAAAACCAGGAACCGGCTTGTTTGTTAATTAATAAAGAATGTTTTCCGACCCAGCCTAGGCCAGCTTTAGCGGCTAACGGGCGTTCTAAAATAGGTGCGGAGTCGACAAAAGGTCTAAAATTAAACTCTTGGCAATGTTGCTTAATTTTGTCACCAAGTTGTTTAAGACGCTTTCTCATTAACTTGTGATAATCGCGTCCTAATGCGTACCGGCTGATATAGGCATGATCTGGTGATTTAAGGATCTTGGCAAATTTTGCATCTGTCGGGAGATAATTTAAACGGACACTGATAACACTTAAGGTACCTTCAACTAACTCTTGTGCTCGGGCACGCATCAGACCGTGGCGTTCCATGTAATCCATGTCGCCATGATAATTTTTTTCAAGCCAATCCATAAGGGCCGTTTCTTGATCGGCTAAGTCAATGTCAGCTATGCCAACTTGCGCGAAACCAAGTTCTTGACCCCAAAGCTTGATTTTTTCAGCTAATTTCTGATAGTTAATATGAGCGGTTGGCACGATAGAGACAATGATGAATTCAATAAAATTACTCGATAGTTTACCACAGCCTGCGTTTGACGCTAGGCAAGTTCAGCAGAACGAAGCTATCGTAGCAAAAAGTCTGGGTGTAGAAATGTTTGCCTTGATGGAAAAGGCAGGTGCTGCAGTGTTTACGCACTTGAGAAACCTGCATCCAAACAGCAGTAATATACTGATCATTTGTGGCAAAGGTAATAATGGCGGTGATGGTTATATCATTGCTCGTTTAGCCGCTGTGGCCAATGTTAAAGTGACCGTGTTAATTATTGCGCAACAAGAAGATATAAAAGGTGACGCGCAGATTGCACTAGACATGTTAAAAGGAACTTCAGTTGCTGTTGATTTTATCCCTGAGCATGAACCGGCCTGCGACGTTATCAACAAATTTTCTGGCGATTTAATTGTAGATTGCCTATTTGGTATTGGCTTTAAGGGCGTGCTGGCCACCCCGTTCAAACAAATTATCACTGCAGTGAATAAGCATAAAGCAAGGACACTTAGTGTCGACATTCCATCTGGACTCTGTGCGAATACTGGCGTTGCAGATATTGCGGTAAGGGCCGATGAAACCGTCACTTTTATTGTCCTCAAACAGGGATTGTTGACTGGTCAGGCAGCAGATTTTGTTGGTGAATTGTATTTAGCCGATTTAAATATTGGCAGCACGTTCATTGCGCAAATACCGACTAGTGTTTTTGTTCAAGGACCGACAAATTTACCTAGTTTAGGTAAACGTATACTGACCAGTCATAAAGGGGATGTCGGTTTGGTGTTAGCCGTGGGAGGCAATAAAGGCATGCCAGGAGCCATTCGGCTCGCCAGTGAAGCGGCTTTGCGTGCAGGCGCAGGGCTAATGGCGGTATGTTGCCACCACGAAAATAAGGCGATGGTTTTTAGTGGTCGACCTGAAATCATGTTGTTGCCCGATCAGCTAGATTTACTTAAGTTAAAAAATACCGTAAAAAAAGCAAAAGTATTAATTATAGGCCCAGGTCTTGGTCAAGATGATTGGGCGGCACAATTGTTTGACTGGGCTATTGGCTTAAATAAAACCTGTATTGTTGATGCTGATGCTCTGCACTTTGTTGCTAAAAATAAATGTTATAGCGATAAGTGGGTGCTTACACCGCATCCAGGAGAAGCGTCAGTATTGCTTGGATGTAGTATTGCACAAGTATTAAAAAACCGTTTCGATGCAGCTAAAAAAATCGCGTCACTTTATGGTGGTGTTTGTGTATTAAAAGGCGCAGGTAGTCTGATTTCTGATGGCCATGATGTTTGGGTAAATACCAGTGGTAATCCTGGTATGGCTAGTGGTGGCATGGGGGATGTTTTGTCTGGAATTATTGCTGCTTTATTGTTACAAATAAACGATCCAATGGCTGCGACTAGACTAGCAACATTTATTCATGGGCAAGCAGCTGATATCATTGCCACTAGCAACGGTCAGCGTGGTATGCTGGCGAGCGATTTAATGACTGTAATTCAACAATTAGTGAATTAGGGTTGGCTATAACTAGTTACAAGAAAACTTAAGACAAGATAAATAATGCAACAGAAAACATTTTTGTTAATAGATGAAACGGCCACCATAGCAATGGGTAAGGCATTGTCTACCGTAGTAAAGCAAGTGTTAAAGCGAGGGGTTGTTGTTTATTTAAATGGCGAGCTTGGTGCAGGTAAAACAACGTTAACTCGCGGTTTTGTGCAGGGAATGGGGCACGTTGGTAATGTTAAAAGCCCAACCTATACGTTAGTAGAGCCCTATGAAATAGACGATTGGTGTGTTTATCATTTTGATTTATATCGTTTATCTGATCCTGAAGAACTTGAATACATGGGGATTAGGGATTACTTTGGTGACAAAAATAGTTGTTTTATAGAATGGCCTGAAAAAGGTTACGGTCTACTCGCTGAGGCTGATATAACAATTAATATTGAATATAACAACGAACAGCGTAATATTACTTTTACAGTAAATAGTGAGCTGGGCAGCCGTGCTTTAACTGCGTTAGTGAATATTGTCGAGGAAAAGACTTAAATGCAATTTAGCTTAAAGATCAAACAATTAGTATATGTAGCGATTTTTTGGCTTGGGACTGTTTTTCCATCTTCAGCGGCTAATACTATTGACGGTATACGTATATGGCCAGCACCAGAAAACACACGTATTGTGTTTGATTTAAGTAAAAAACCTGAATTTAGCTATTTTAGTTTGTCTAATCCACAGCGCCTTGTTATTGATTTTGCTGATAGTAAGAATGCCGTAGCGCTGACGTCATTAGCAAAAAATGATGATCGTATTAAACGCATCCGCACCAGTTCACCGAAAAAGAAGGGGTCTACTCGCCTAGTAGTCGAATTGGCTGAAAACTATAAACTGGCGGTATTCCCTCTGGCGCCAGCAGGACAATATGGTAACCGCCTTGTTATCGATTTATACGATAAAGGTCGAGTGAGTAAAACGGTCAGCCAACCCCAAGTTGATAGTAAAAGAGATATTGTCGTGGCAATTGTGGCGGGGCATGGTGGTGATGATCCAGGTTCGATTGGCGCCCGTGGTTCTTATGAGAAACGGGTCACGTTGAAAATCGCACAAAAGCTTGCTGATTTAGTCAACCGCCAAAATGGCATGAAAGCAGTGATGATCCGCACCGGCGACTATTATGTTAACCATAATCGTAAAGTGGAATTAGCTCGAAAAAATAAAGCAGACCTACTCATTTCTATCCATGCAGATGCCTTTACCTCATCAAAACCTCGAGGTGCCTCTGTTTTGGTGCAATCAACACGACGGGCCAATTCAGAATTTACTCGCTGGATTTCAAATCGGGAAAAAGAATCTGAATTACTGGGTGGGGCAGGCGAAACTATTAAGAAAACTAAAGATGAAAATTTGGCCATTACCCTTGCTGATATGAAAAAAGAATATACCATGAGCAGTAGTTACGAATTTGCTGAACATGTAGTTCAGCAAATGGGCAAAGTCACTAAATTACATAAAAAAAAGCCTGAGGGATTGAGTTTGGCTGTATTAAAATCGGCCGATATTCCGTCGGTGTTGATTGAAACTGGTTTTATTTCCAATCCACATGAAGAAAAGCTGCTCAATAGCTCGGCCCATCAGCAAAAATTAGCGAAGTCGATTGCAATTGCGATCAATAATTATTTTACTCGAAACCCTCCTGATGGCACTTTACTCGCAGCAATTCGAACGAAAGAGCATAGAGTAAGTCGAGGTGAATCGTTATCCGTGGTCGCACAACGATATAATGTCTCTGTTGGTCAACTCAAACTCGCTAATAATCTCAAGTCTAATGTTGTCAGGATCGGACAAACCTTAAAAATTCCACGAGCAGAATAAAGTTAATTATGACCATTGAAATATTGCCAGCCCGGCTTGCTAACCAAATAGCAGCTGGCGAAGTGGTAGAACGTCCTGCCTCTGTTATTAAAGAATTAGTGGAAAATAGCCTAGATGCTGGAGCCACAAAAATTCAAATTGATATTGAAAAAGGTGGCTCTAAACGCATTCGTATTACTGATAATGGTTGTGGTATTGTCAAAGATGAACTAACACTTGCGTTAAGTCGCCATGCCACCAGTAAAATTAAAGATTTAAATGATTTAGAATCAATCAGTAGCCTAGGATTTAGAGGAGAAGCACTTGCGAGTATCAGCTCTGTTGCTCGTTTAACGCTGACCTCAAAGCCCACAGATCAAGACGCGGCATGGCAAGCGTGTGCGGAAGGGCGAGATATGAAAGTGCTGGTGCAACCTGCTGCACACCCCAACGGCACAACTATTGATGTGAAGGATTTATTTTTTAATACCCCTGCGCGACGAAAATTTTTAAGGACAGAAAAAACCGAATTTACCCATATTGAAGAAATTATCAAACGTATTGCACTGGCAAGGTTCGATGTTACTTTTATTTTGGCGCATAACGGCAAAGTGGTTCGTCAGTATCGCGCCGCTAAAGATAGCAGTCAGTACGCTAAAAGAGTAGCGCAAGTTTGTGGTCAAGGCTTTATCGATAGTGCCATCGAGGTCGATTGCCAGCATGACAACCTGCATCTTTGGGGCTGGTTGGCAAAACCTGATTATTATCGCAATCAAAATGATCTCTGTTATAGCTATGTTAATGGCCGGATGATGCGCGATAAACTAATCAATCACGCGATTCGCCAAGCTTATGCCGATCTGCTGCCGTCTGATGCTTATCCCGCATTTGTGTTGTTTTTATCCCTTGATTATCGAGAAGTCGATGTTAACGTTCATCCCGCCAAGCATGAAGTAAGGTTTCATCAAGGGCGATATGTGCACGATTTTATTTATTCGGTATGTGATAACGCTCTGCAAGCAGAAATGTCATTGATTGATGAAAAACTACCAACAGCAGTAATCGAGCGTGCGCAACCAAATCAGGTGGCTGGGCAATCATATGTCACTAGCCAAGATTATATCAAGCCACTTACGCAGGTGGCGGAGTCTACAAACCAAACTTATAGAATCGATCCCAAGCATTATGGAGGGATGCCTGAGCGCAAACATGCTTCGGCCAGTGCCGCACAAGCTTATCAAGAACTGATGACGCCGATTATTCACCAAGAGATTGACGCACATGATGAAGCGGAAAAACAGTCAGCCAGCAGGTTATGTTCAAGTGAGCAATTAATACATTTTATTCCACCGTGTTACGGCGTAATGGAAATTAAAAACGAGTTAAGGTTGTTATCGTTATCTGCATTATCGAAAAGTATTAATCAGCACATTTTGGCAGAACGAACTGAACAAGGAATTATCAGTCAGCCGCTGTTATTGCCCGTTAAAATTAAATTGTCCGATGAGCAACATGTGTTTGTGGGTCAACATCAACAATGTTTTATTCAGTTAGGTATCATCCTTGAAGTCGGTGCCAGCCAGTTTGTTAAAATTAAACAGTTTCCGGCCTTGTTGCGTCACAAAGACGTTAGCCAATGTTTTAACGTCTTACTCGATGAAATTATGGATGAAGCTAAAAAAAATGCGCTATCAGCAAGTCATTGGCAGCAGGCATTGGCAATAGTAATGAGTAGTGATTTATACACTTATGAATCAGCACAGGAATTATTGATGCAAGCTAAAAAATTACTTTCATTGTCGTTTGAGCAACAATTGCACTTGAATTCCGTTGTGGTTGACCTCACATCTGAAATAAGCCAGCTTAATTAAACGAAAACAAAGATCGCAGTTTTATGTCATCAACTTTAAAGCAGCCACCAGTGATTTGTTTAATGGGGCCGACAGCATCAGGAAAAACAGCACTTGCCATGGCGTTATACGATAACTTGCCGTGTGATATTATTAGTGTTGATTCGGCATTGATATACAGAGACATGGATATAGGTACAGCCAAGCCAACGGCTGAAGAACTCGCTAATTATCCACATAAACTTATTAATATTATTGATGCCGCGCAAAGTTATTCTGTGGCGCAATTTTGCTCTGACGCATTAGCCGAGATCGCTAATAGTAGGGCTAATAATCGAATTCCCATTTTAGTCGGTGGTACTATGATGTACTTTAAAGGACTTATTGAGGGAATTTCACCGTTACCTGAAGCCAATATGACGGTGCGAGCAGACATTGAACGTGATGCTAAGCAATATGGCTGGCAATATGTACATGAACAGTTACAAGCATGCGATCCAATAGCTGCTGAGCGAATTCACCCTAACGATCCACAACGATTGACACGTGCGGTGGAGGTTTTTCGTACAACGGGAAACACTTTGTCACAATTAACCGAAATAAAAGGTGAGAAAGTTTCGGGGGATGTTTTACAATTTTCGATCACGCCAAGTGATCGAAAAGTCTTACATGAACGTATAGAGTTGCGCTTTGAGCAAATGATTGCTCAAGGTTTTGAAGAAGAAGTACGACAATTAAAAGCCAGAGGTGATTTACATCTCGATTTACCGTCAATGCGGTGTGTTGGCTACCGACAAATGTGGCAATACTTAAACGGTGACTACACACATCAAGAAATGGTTTTTAAAGGCGTTTGTGCAACAAGACAATTAGCTAAACGCCAGTTAACTTGGTTAAGAGGTTGGCCAGATTTACAGCACTTAGCCATGGAAGATGAATTTAATTTAAAACAAGTATTATCAGCAATAAGCAATCTGTAAACATTGGTGTATAATTAACAGTTGAAAGAAGTAAGCAGTTAAAAAAGCGAAAGAAATATTTTACTAACAATAACAAAAGGGGCCAAATAATGGCAAAGGGGCAATCTTTACAAGACCCATTTTTGAATGCTTTACGTCGTGATCGCATTCCGGTAGCAATATATTTAGTTAATGGCATCAAATTACAAGGACAAGTTGAATCTTTTGACCAATTCGTTATTTTGCTAAAAAATACTGTCAGTCAAATGGTTTATAAACACGCCATTTCAACTGTTGTACCAGCTCGGGCCGTTTCAACTATGCCGGCACCATCAATGGATCAAACCAGTTACAATCAGGATCCTCAGGCTTAATGAAAACCAGCAATTCTGTTAGGCGTTGCTCATTTGTTTGATCGTTATCAGGCAGGTGAGCAAGCGATACTTGTTCATATAGATTTTCCCGATGAAAACGCGCGAGAAGATTTACAAGAGTTTGAAATGCTTGTAAGTTCGGCAGGCGTTACTGCACTTAATATTGTCACGGGTAAGCGTAACACACCCCACAGCAAATTTTTCGTAGGTAGTGGTAAAGCACAAGAAATTGCGGAAGCAGTGCGCTTATATGATGCAAATATTGTCTTGTTTAATCATAGCCTATCGCCTTCACAGGAAAAAAATATTGAAGCGTTATGTGAGTGTCGCGTTGTCGATAGAACGACGCTTATTTTGGATATATTTGCACAGCGTGCGCGCACCCATGAAGGTAAATTGCAAGTAGAGTTAGCGCAACTTAAACATATAAGTACCCGCTTGATCAGAGGTTGGACTCACCTTGAGCGTCAAAAAGGCGGGATAGGACTAAGAGGTCCAGGTGAAACGCAACTAGAAACCGATAGACGTCTATTGCGTGAACGCATGGTCAATATTCGAAAACGTTTAGAAAAAGTTGAACGCCAGAGACAGCAAGGGCGGCGGGCGCGTAACCGAGCGGAAATACCAACAGTATCTTTGGTGGGTTACACCAACGCAGGTAAGTCGACGTTATTTAATTGCATTACCAAAGCGGAGGTATACGCTGCAGATCAATTGTTTGCAACACTCGACCCAACATTGCGAAGAATAGAAGTTGAAGACGTGGGACGTGTCATACTCGCGGATACCGTTGGCTTTATCCGTCATTTGCCTCATGACTTAGTTGCCGCGTTTAAAGCGACATTAACGGAAACTCGTGAAGCTGAACTTTTGCTGCATGTTGTTGATATCTTTGATGAGCGTCGTAGTGAAAACATTGAGCAAGTTGAACATGTTCTGGCTGAAATAGAAGCGGATGAAGTACCACGTCTAATAGTTTGTAACAAAATAGACCAATTAGGTGATATCGAGCCGCGTATTGACAGAGATGAACACGGCATGCCAGTAAGAGTATGGCTTTCGGCACAAGCTGGAATTGGTATCGAACTGCTTTTTCAAGCGCTCGCTGAACGCTTAGGAAAGCAATTAGTAAGACATAGCTTAAAAATTCCGCCATCAGCAGGTAAATTCAGAGGAGAGCTCTATCAGTTAAATTGTATCGCTGATGAATCTTATGATGAAGATGGCAATTGCTTGCTGGAGGTGAAAATGCCAGCAAGAGAATGGAATAGATTGATTAAACAAGATAAAGCTGACATTGAGCGCTTTATTGAAAATTAACAGCCTGTTATATTGATAAGATATTTTTGGTTGAATGTTATTAACACGATTATTCATAATTAGAACCTAGCGGAGAACACCATGGCTTGGAATGAACCGGGGAATAATGATAAAGATCCCTGGAAAAATAAAGGTGGCAAGAATCAAGGGCCACCAGACTTAGATGATTTACTTAAAGATTTGGGCCAAAAGTTTGGTGGCATTTTTGGTGGAAATTCATCCGGCGGAAGTAATTCAGGAAAAAGCTTTACCAGTGTAGGCATAGGCTTAATATTGGTCGTTGCTATTCTCGTGTATGCGTTTAGTGGTTTTTACACCATTAAAGAAGCAGAGAAGGGCATTGTACTAAGATTTGGTCAATATGCAGGAACGGTTGAACCAGGTTTGAGTTGGAAGTGGACATTTGTTGATCGTGTTATTCCTGTTGACATGCAAACAACACGGGATCTACCTGCGTCAGGTTTCATGTTGACGCAAGATGAGAACGTAGTGCGTGTCGAAATGGAAGTTCAATATCGCGTGGTTGACGCTCGTAACTATATATTTAGTGTTACCAATGCTGATGACAGTCTCAGCCAATCACTTGATAGCGCACTTCGCTATGTTGTTGGTCACGAACGTATGGATAACATTCTCACCAGTGGTCGTGAAGTTGTCCGTCAAGCAGTATGGGAAGAGTTAGAAAAAATCATTGAACCTTATAACCTAGGTTTAATTGTTGTTGATGTTAACTTTAAAGATGCTCGTCCTCCAGAAGAAGTAAAAGATGCATTTGATGATGCTATTGCTGCGCAGGAAGATGAAGTTAGATTTTTACGTGAAGCAGAAGCATACGCAAGAGGTATAGAACCGCGAGCGCGTGGTCGAGTAAAACGTATGGAACAAGAAGCGTTAGCATACAAAGAGCAAACATTACTGGATGCGCAGGGTGAAGTGGCAAAATTTGAAAAGCTATTGCCAGAATATCAAGCAGCACCGGAAGTAACTCGTCAGCGTATGTATATATCGGCGTTAGAAAAAGTCTATAGCAATACTAGTAAAGTAATGGTTGATGTTGATGGCGGTAATAGCATGATGTACTTGCCTTTGGATAAAATTATGGAACAACAAGGTTTAAGAACGAATACTTTACCTCAATCTAGTTCTACAATTAATCAACAACAAGGTTCGAATAATACGTCACCGTCAAAATCAGGTCGTTCTGACCGATTTAATAATGGGAGGAACTAAGCGATGAAGAATTTTTTAGTTGCCATTATTGCTGCACTATTTGTTTTGGTCGTTTCTTCTGTGTTTGTAGTATCAGAAGGTCAACGTGGTATTGTGTTTCAATTTTCAAAAATTAAACGTGATTCTAGTACCGATGAAATGATCGTCTACGAGCCAGGGTTACACTTTAAATTTCCACTGGTTGAAACGGTGCGTAAAATTGATGCTCGTATTCAAACATTAGATGAAGCGCCTGATCGTTTCGTTACGTCAGAGAAAAAAGATCTGATGGTCGACTCTTTTGTTAAATGGCGTATCGCAGATTTTTCAACATACTACCTACGTACATCTGGGTCGATTGAAAATGCCCGTGCGTTATTAAAACAAAAAGTTAATAACGGTTTACGTACAGAGTTTGGTACGCGAACAATCAAAGAAATTGTCTCTGGTGATCGCGACTCAATCATGGCAAAAGCGCTTGAGAGTGCAAAGAGTAGCCGTGAAGACTTAGGGATTGAAGTTATTGATGTGCGTATTAAGGCCATTAATCTGCCGGTAGAGGTTAGCGCTTCAATTTACGATCGTATGCGCGCCGAACGGACTGCCGTGGCTAAAGAGCATCGCTCTCAAGGTCAAGAGCAGTCTGAAATTATCAGAGCGACAATTGATGCCAAAGTGACCGTTATGTTGGCTACTGCGCAAAAAGAAGCTTTTGAGATACGCGGTGAAGGTGATGCATTAGCGGCTAAAGTTTATGCGGATACCTACAAAAAAGATGCTGAATTTTTTAACTTTTATCGTAGCTTGTTAGCTTACGAAAAAAGCTTTAATAGCAAAAACGATATCATGGTGGTTAAACCTGATAGTGATTTCTTCCATTATTTAAAAGATAGTGGTCAAAAGAAAAAGTAACCAAGAGAAAGCCATGACAGTGTCATGGCTTTTTTATTAAACGTATGACAAGTATTTTTGTTACCGCATTAGCGATTGCACTTATTATTGAAGGACTATTTCCTGCTTTATTTCCCAATAAGTGGCGTGCCTATGTGTTAAAACTTGCACAAGAGCCGGTATCTGCTATTCGCTCTATTGGCATTACCTTAGTCATTGTTGGCTGCGTACTGTTGTGGATAAATTCTTAGCCCCCTTAATTACTCCAGTTTTATCTTCTATTATCTCAATAAAAGCCGCTCTTTAACTAATTCACTTCATTGAGTATTTTCTGTTCGCTGTAAAAAGCGCTGATTATTGCTTGGAGTCTATATTGAATTTTGATAGAATCCCCGCCTAATTTTCTTTCAAAAATTTAAACATGGGCAAAAACGTCGTAGTTCTGGGCACCCAATGGGGTGACGAAGGTAAGGGTAAGGTTGTTGACTTACTCACAGATAAAGCTAAGTACGTAGTACGTTACCAAGGTGGCCACAACGCTGGTCATACATTAGTGATAGACGGTGAAAAAACTGTACTACATTTAATTCCCTCGGGTGTATTGCGTGAAAACGTAAAATGTTTAATAGGCAATGGCGTAGTTTTATGTCCAAAAGCTTTGATGACTGAAATAGCTATGTTAGAAGAGCGCGGCGTTCCTGTTCGCGAGCGTCTATTGATCAGCGATGCCTGTCCACTTATTCTTCCTTATCACAATGCACTTGATGCAGCTCGTGAAAAAGCACGTGGAAGTAAAGCTATTGGTACAACGGGTCGCGGTATCGGGCCGGCATATGAGGATAAAGTTGCTCGTCGTGGTTTACGCGTCGGTGACTTATTTAATCCTGAATCGTTCGCGGCTAAGTTAAAAGAAATTATGGAATATCATAATTTTGTTTTAACCAATTATTACAAAGTTGAGCCAGTAAGCTATGAGCAAGTACTTGCTGATACAATGGCGATTGCTGACGTGATTAAAAACATGGTTGCTGATGTAGCGGAACTACTTGATCAATCGCGCATAGCGGGTGACGATATTATGTTTGAGGGCGCGCAAGGCACTCTACTTGATATTGACCATGGTACATACCCTTATGTTACTTCTTCGAATACCACAGCAGGTGGTGTTTCGACTGGGTGTGGTTTTGGACCTCGTAACATTGACTACATACTAGGTATTACTAAAGCATATACTACACGTGTAGGATCTGGGCCTTTTCCTACAGAGTTAAACGACGAAATAGGCAATCACTTAGGTACAGTAGGCCATGAATTTGGTGCTACCACTGGGCGTGAACGTCGTTGTGGTTGGTTTGATGCTGTTGCTATGCACCGTGCTGTTCAGATTAACAGTGTTTCAGGGTTTTGTTTGACAAAACTTGATGTGCTTGATGGGCTAGAAGAGCTAAAAATTTGTACGGGCTATCAAACGAAATCAGGTGAAGTAATTACTGTACCTCCTACGGCTGCTGAAGGCTATGAAGAGATCACGCCTGTTTATGAGTCTATGCCTGGTTGGAAAGAAAAAACGTATGGTGTTACGACCCTTGAAGGTTTGCCAGCTAACGCTATTGCTTACATTAAGCGCATAGAAGAAGTTACTGGAGTACCTGTTGATATCATATCTACAGGTCCGGATCGAAATGAAACGATTGTTTTAGTTAACCCATTTGCAGAATAAGAAATTTATTTTCGTTAAAAAAGCCAGCTAAACGCTGGCTTTTTTTTTGCGTAATTATGCAAAATTTCTATCGTTCACAACCTTGCTAGATTTATTCATTGCTGTGCGAATAGCGCTTTTTTAATGGTATTTTTTGTTGTTCACTCACAGGTTAAAAAATAGAAGTTCCGTGATCTGCAATGAAATGATCCAAGCAGGTCGACAAAATCATCAAAAATGCCTAACCTTGAGGTTAACTTGTCTCTACTAGTGTTTGTGTTTTAAAAGCTTTCATATTTGCTATTTTACTAAGCTATTTTAGTGTAAATAGCGAATATTCACCTAAATGATGTCTATAAATATACAGCCTTATGCCAAGTTTATTATAGCTTGTAGCGAATTTTTATATATAAATAGGCTTGAATTGTTAAACCGCAATGAAATACCATATAAAACATAATAACAATAATAATGAACAGGTGATTGTATAGAAATTGCCTAACAACAAATTATTAACGCATTAGGACATCATCATGACAGATCTTCGCCAACAAGCGCTTGATTATCACCAATATCCAACACCGGGAAAAATAAGTGTTGAACTTACAACACCCGCAGAAACAAGTTTAGATCTCGCACTTGCATATAGCCCCGGTGTTGCCGAGCCAGTTAGAGCGATTGCGGAGAATCCCGATGATGTCTATAAGTATACAGGCAAGGGGAATACTGTAGCTGTTATTACCAATGGTACGGCCATTTTAGGTTTAGGAAATTTAGGCCCAATGGCCTCAAAACCAGTAATGGAAGGGAAGGCGCTGCTTTTCAAACGTTTTGCTGGTATTAACTCCTTCGACATTGAGGTAAAGCATAAGACAGTTGAAGACTTTGTCAGTACTGTTGCCAATATTGCTGATAGCTTTGGCGGTATTAATTTGGAAGATATTAAGGCGCCGGAGTGTTTCGTTATTGAAAAAGCCCTGATTGAGCGTTGTAAAATCCCGGTTTTTCATGACGATCAACATGGTACGGCTATCGTTACGGCTGCTGGTATGTTAAATGCCTTAGATATTCAGGGTAAAGATATTAAGCAAGTTAATATTGTATGTATGGGCGCAGGCGCTGCGGCCATTGCTTGTATGGAATTGTTAATTAAGTGCGGCGCTCAGCGTGAAAAAATTTACATGCTCGACACTAAAGGCGTTATCCATACTCGTCGTGATGATTTAAACATCTATAAAAAGCTTTTTGCAAATAACACCGATAAACGCACCTTGGAAGATGCGATTGACGGTGCTGATGTTTTTGTTGGGGTTTCTGGTCCTAATTTACTGCAGCCAGAACATATTAAATTAATGGCAGATAAACCAGTAGTGTTTGCGTGTTCAAACCCTGATCCTGAGATAAAGCCTGAACTCGCGTTAGCGACCAGAGATGATCTTATTATCGCCACTGGACGTTCAGATTATCCAAATCAAGTTAATAACGTGTTGTGCTTTCCGTTTATCTTTAGGGGCGCATTAGATGTGCGTGCTCGCACCATTAATGATGAAATGAAAATTGCTGCGGTTCATGCCATTAGAGAATTAGCCAAGGAAGATGTTCCTGCTGAAGTACTTGTTGCCAGTGGCGATGAAAACTTAAGCTTTGGCAAAGACTATATTATTCCTAAACCGATGGATCCTCGATTGTGTGCACGTGTCGCTTATGCTGTTGCACAGGCAGCTGTAGATTCGGACGTCGCTGCTTTGCCTATGCCAGATAATTACATGGCTCAATAGTTACAGTAAAAAAAAGGCGCGTAACGCGCCTTTTTCATCATAACTGTTTACTTAAAAAGTTATGCTAGTGTTTAATCGTCTTCATCTTCAAAGACGCTAAAGTCTGTGACGCCTTTTTCTTCGAGTAATTTACGGACACTGGCGGGTAACCTTTCAGTATTATCTTTCGCTAAATCTTGATCGTCTGGTAAAGGTTGACCGGTAAAGGCATGTAAAAAAGCTTCGCAAAGTAACTCACTGTTTGTTGCGTGGCGTAAGTTATTAACTTGGCGTCGAGTCCGTTCATCGGTTAACACTTTTAAGACGCGCAAAGGAATTGAAACGGTTATTTTTTTTACTTGTTCGCTTTTCTTTCCGTGCTCGGCGTATGGGTTGATATATTCGCCATTCCACTCAGCCATGTATTTTCCTCTACACTTGTTATTTTAATAACTGTGAATTGTACTAGTTGCACACAGCGAGTCAATAACGAATGTGTAGAAGTTTAGAAGTCTAAAGTGCTTGACCCTACCCATAAAAACGTTTAGAGTTTTAGACGTCCAAACATCTATACATCAACGGAGAACAAAATGGCTGACAATAAAATAGCAACCATCGCTGCCAGAGCCGGCATTAACAGTGATAAACATCACGGTGCTGTTGTTGCTCCTATACATCTTTCTAGTACCTATTCGTTAAAGGGTTTTAATGAAAAACGTACCTTTGACTATTCACGTACTGGTAATCCTACACGTGCAACATTTGGACAAGCTATCGCTGATTTAGAACAAGGTAGTGTCGGCATAGTCACAAGTACTGGCATGTCGGCAGTTCACCTTATTTGTCAATTATTGTCCAATGATGATCTCGTTGTTATTCCGCACGACTGTTATGGCGGAAGCTATCGCTTATTTACGCATTTGGCAAAAAGGGGCCAATTTAAGCTGTTAGTGGTAGATCAAAATGACGAATCGGCCTTAAGTGCAGCGTTAGCACAAGCGCCTAAATTGGTGTTGATTGAAACGCCTAGCAATCCACTGCTGCGTATTGTTGATATTGAAAAGGTTGCGGCGGAAAGTCATGCTGTTGGTGCTATTGTTGCCGTTGACAACACCTTTTTATCGCCAGTATTGCAGCAGCCATTGTTATTAGGGGCAGATATCGTTTTTCATTCAACCACTAAATATATCAATGGCCACAGCGATGTTGTCGGTGGTGTGTTGGTCACTAAAGAACAAGCCTTGGGGGAACAACTTGCTTGGTGGGCAAATTGTATTGGTATTACCGGCTCAGCGTTTGATAGCTTTTTAGCGTTACGTGGCCTTAAAACCTTACCTGTTCGCATTAAACAACATCAAATAAACGCCAACGAAGTGGTAAAATTTTTAAGCACGCATCCGGCTATTAATGCCGTATATTACCCAGGCCTTAGTACTCACCCAAAACATGATATTGCGCGAAAGCAGCAAAAAGATTTTGGCGCTATGATAAGTTTTGAAGTTAAAGGGGGAGTGAATGCCGTAAAAGCATTATTCGCCAATCTAGAGTTGTTCACGCTGGCGCAATCATTAGGTGGCGTTGAAAGCTTGATCAGTCATCCGTCTACAATGACCCATGCAGGTATGGATATTGATGCTCAACTTGAAGCGGGTATAACACAGTCTTTGGTTCGCATTTCTGTGGGCATCGAAGATATTGACGATATTCTTAAGGATTTAACGCAGGGGTTGAACGCTAGTCAACAGACAAATAAAGAGAACTCAGCTAGTGATGTCAATGCAGCACTGGCAGCAAAGTGGTAAAGAAAATGACTCAAGCAAACGTGGTATCGCCGTCAATAGATACAGAAAAAAGTGCGGTGGAAAATCAATTAGCAAAACACGCGATTAATGTGCACAAATTTGGTGGTAGCAGTTTAGCGTCCGCTCAATGTATCGAGCGTGTCATTGAAATTATTCAACAAAATTGTCAACTTAACGATGTCGTCGTGGTCTCGGCAAATGGTGATACTACAGATCAGCTTTTTGCTTTGTATCAATTCGCGATCGATAAAGATGAGCAATTAGTACCAGCTTTGTCTGCGCTTAAAGAGCAGCAATTATTATTGATCGAGGAGCTATTAAATCATCATAACAGCGTGCAGTTGAGCGAATTACTCGTCAATGACATCAAGCAACTCAATATATGGTTGCAAAGTACGCCGCAACAGCATCATAGCGATATTTTAGCATTTGGTGAATTGTGGTCTGCACGTTTACTTTCGGCTGCTTTAAATGAAAAAGTATGTCCTAGTTATCATCTTGATGCTCGAGATTTTTTGGTGATCAATAACCCCAATGCCTGTGAAGTAGATAATGCTATTAGTAGCACACAACTGCGCAAGTACCTGCAGTATGGAAAATTGGTGGTGATTACGGGTTATATTACTAAAGATCAACAGGGTAAAACGTGTACCTTAGGTAGAAACGGCAGTGACTATTCTGCCACTATCATGGCATCATTACTCGGTGCACTGAATGTCACCCTCTGGACCGATGTTGATGGTATATATAGTGCAGATCCTAGAGTTGTTCCTAGTGCTAGAAAACTTCACCGACTACCTAATGCAGTCGCCAAAGAACTTGGCCGTTTAGGCAATCCGGTATTACACGCCAAAACCTTGCAACCGTTGACTGACCATAGCACCCACTTACATGTTGCCAGTAGTTTTGATGCGAAAATTAGTGGCACCGAAATTGGAAAATTTGGGCAAATTGCCAAACAAGAACTCTCGGTTACTTTTCTTAATGAGCTTTTGCTTGCTCACTCTGATAGCTTTAAAGGTGAGCCAGGTAAACAAGCAAGCTTAGCGTTTGCTGCGATTTGTGCCGATTATCAGCAAGGTTTTATTGTCATTAATCAAAGCCAACAAAAAGATGTCAGTCAGTGGTTGGCTAGTCATGATACTGAAGTGACCTTTAAACCTGTGTCTATTATCGCCACGGTCGGCCATAAGGTGGTTAAACATGGTGATGTTAAAGCCAGATTTAAACGAGCATTAAAAAGTGCGAAGCCGCTGCATTTGGTCGATTCGTTGAGTGGTCATAGCGTCATAGCAGTGCTTCAACAGGCTTGCACGGGCGAACTACTTAACAACGTTCATCATGACATGACTAAAGATGCCCGCCATATTGGTGTTGTTATTGCGGGTTTAGGCAATATTGGTCAGCGTTTTTTAGAAATGTTACCTGAGCAACTTAGCCGAGTTGCGGCGTTAGAAAACGTGCATTTAGTTGGCCTAGTCTCTTCAACTAAAGCATTAATGAATACTGATGGTATTGATGCTAACCATGCATATTCACTTTTTCAAGAACACAGTGAACACTACCAGAACGAGCAATTATTGGCGTGGTTGTCGAATCACCCATACGATGATCTAGTGGTGGTAGATATAACGCCAAGTGAAGATTTTAGCTTACTATACGAGCAGTTTTTTCAGCAAGGAATTCATGTGATTGGTGCTAATAAGTGGGCGGCATCATCAAGTACACATAATTATAATTTACTGTGTGATACTGCGCGCAAGAATAACAGTTTATGGCTAGGTAATACCACGGTTGGCGCAGGGTTACCTATTAACTATGCGATAGAAGATCTAGGTAATAGTGGCGATAAAATAACTGAAGTGTCTGGGATTTTTTCTGGCACCTTATCTTGGTTATTTGCACGTTATGACGGTGCAATACCGTTTTCGGTATTGCTTAAAGATGCGTTAGCACAAGGCTTAACTGAGCCAGATCCTAGAGAAGATTTATCGGGGCGAGATGTTCAGCGAAAATTATTAATATTGGCTAGGGCCATTGGTTATGAATTGTCACTGGACGATATTCAAGTGCAAAATTTAGTGTCCGAGAACTTACAAAATTTGTCTACCGAGGATTTTTTGGCACGTGCTAGCGAACTTGATGAATATTTCCAGCAGCAATTAGCACAAGCTCGACTTAATGACTCATGCGTGCGTTATCTGGCGACGTTTGCCGTAAATGAAAGCAAAATTACCGCGAAAGTGGGCTTAGAAGTATTAAAAGCAGATGACGCTTTTGCCAATCTAAATCCGTGCGATAATATTTTTCAAATTAAAAGTGAATGGTATCAAGAAAATCCTTTGATCATTCGTGGACCAGGTGCTGGGCGAGATGTAACGGCTGGCGGAATACATTCCGATCTGGTCAGCATTTGTCAGCAACTTTCATCAAAACAGCATCAAGTAAAAATTAAGGGGATAAATTAATGAGCTATAGCCACGCAAGACAAGTGGAGTCGTTGAATCAAAGCCTCAGTGAAATAGGGCATGATTTGCAAGTCTCATTTGAATTTTTCCCCCCTAATTCAGCTGAAATGGAAACCACGTTATGGAATTCGATTGAACGCTTGGCACCGTTAAAACCGAGCTTTGTCTCGGTGACCTACGGCGCTGGCAGCGGCACAAGAGATAGAACTCATGATGTGATCAAGCGTATCCAAAAAGATACTGCGTTAGTTGCCGCACCACATTTAACTTGCATTGATGCCAGTAAAGATGAATTGATTCAAATAGCGAAAGATTATTGGCAAAGTGGTGTTCGCCACATTGTTGCTTTGCGTGGTGATTTACCGAATAGTACCGAAAAACCAACAATGTATGGTTCCGATTTAGTAGAATTATTGCGCTCTGTTGCTGATTTTGATATTTCCGTTGCTGCCTATCCAGAGGGACACCCAGAAGCACCCAATCCACAGTTTGATTTGTTAAACTTAAAACGAAAAGTGGATGCTGGGGCGAATCGTGCCATTAGTCAGTTTTTCTTTGATATTGAATCGTATTTGCGTTTTCGTGATCGCTGTGTGACGGTTGGTATCGATGTTGAGATCATTCCTGGTATATTGCCAGTGACTAATTATAAAACCTTAGAAAGATTTGCTGGCTTAACTAATGTTCATGTTCCTAGCTGGATGCCGAAAATGTACCAAGGGCTTGACGATGATGAAACGACACGTCGCTTGGTTGGCGCTAATATTGCGATGGAACAGGTTAAAGTACTGAGTCGAGAAGGGGTGAAAAATTTTCATTTTTACACGTTAAATCGTGCTGAATTAACCTATGCTATTTGTCATATGCTCGGGCTTCGCGCCTAGATTTCATAAATGTTCACTCAAAAACGCAGTCACCACGACTGCGTTTTTTCTTTAATATATTATCGTGATTGAAATTTATTCTTGCCGAACAGCACAATTTTCTCTAGCATTGATTAGTAGCAATTGGCCCAAATCATGAGTTCAATTACTATAATGTGCTGATTTATTTAACTTCTTATACTAAGCTTCAGCTAATACATTCATTTAATATGATTTTCCTACACTCACATTTAAGAATGGAATTTGATGGCGAAAAAATTAACAAGCGATACTTACCTTACGCTCCAAGTTAAAGGCCTATTAGATAAAATATATGGCCGCAGCAGACTCAAAGATTCTGTTCTTGATCGCGCATCATCTTATTTTGACAATCTGTCTTACCTGCAAATAAAAGCCAGCAAATTTAAAGAAGAGTATACTGAATTAAATGCTGATCTGAAAAAATGCTCTGCTAAGAAAGTATCAAGCATTAAGCAACAAATTAGTGCATTAGAGAGAAGTCAGCGAGATTCAAAGGAAAGAGAGAAATTTGAACAGGAAGAAAGAGCTAAACATTTATTAAGTGTATGTCACGAAATAATAGCACTTAGTGAAGGCGAAGACTTCTATGAAACCAATCGAAAATCTGCTCAGGTTTTAGGCACTATTCAGCTACTAAGTGTCACTGAAGGGAAAAGAATAGCGGAAAAAAATGAACAGCATAAACCGCTGTATCGAGCGGTATTATGTTTAAGATTATTAGACGCTTTATGCATTGAACAGAGCATTGCTGAACCCTATATCCGCCAATATTTGGAGGGCGTCGTTCCTGAGGAGTATCATGCCTTTGCTCAAAATAATCCTGAGCAATATCAGCAGTTTGTCGACTGTGTAAAAATTCCTTTGGTTATGGCGGCTTTACTGCAAGATATTGGTAACTACCACCCTGACGCACAAGAGATATTGGCTGGACCCGATGGCCAGCAAGACCCATTTAGAACTCTAGAGACAACTGAACGTAAGCATTTATTGCAAATTAATTACCGAGAGACTTTTAGGTACATCGTCGATGGTATTGGTACGCAAACCTATGTGGGTAATTCCAAGTTAGATAGAGATCTATTTGATGCTGCAGAAAAGAAAAAATTATCATTTTTGAAATATTTGCATAAAAATAGTGTCAATCCTAAAAAAGGGATTGGTAATTTGCTGAAAGTGCCACAAATTTATGTCTCGATAATTTTGTCCACCAAGCCTAGTTACAATTATAAGTTGTTACCTAAAGTCTTCCAGGCACTTAACCAGAATGCCGAGCGAGGCAATTGTAGCCAAGGAGTGGTTAATACGCTGTATCGGATAGTGGGCGTGTATCCTCAGGGGTATGGCGTTACTTATATTCCAGACGACGCTGATGGAAACTCGAGTGATAGATATGAATATGCGATTGTTACTCAGCTATATCCTAAAAATCCAGAACACCCAATATGTCGCATGGCGACGCGGCAATTAACCTTTATAAGTCATGGCCAAGATATCGTTATTGAGAGCAGAAGTAATTTATACATAGTGGAGACCGCAAAAAAACTCTCTAATATCAGTAAAGAACGATTGAGCGAGATTCTCGAATTACTGGCTTCCAACTATAGAGAAAGGGAAAAGCTCGATCTCATCCCTCGTTGCTGGCATACCAGTGAATTTTTCTCATTAAAAGAAAACCAAAAACTGTGGAATAAATAGCGAATAGAGTGCGGTCGTTATTCAACTCTATCGTTTTTAATAGTGCGCACTTAAAAATCAATCACTTTAGTCATCTCGTTAGCGCTTTGCTTATCACTAATTGTTGCTACTTAAACAGTAACGCTGAATAAGTTTCATTAATATTTGTTCAGTTTTGTCTATTTCAGAAAATGCCAAAAATTCATCAGGCTGATGAGCTTGATCAATTGATCCTGGCCCCATCACTATGGTTTGACATCCCAATTGCTGAATATAAGGGGCTTCGGTTGCGTAATTAACTGCGCAGCAATGATGGCAGCTTATTTCTTGTGCAAACGAGACTAAAGTACTTGATGATTTTTCAGCAAAACTGGGCGAACTTGGATGTAGTTCTTCAAAAGTAACTCTTCCTGGATATTTTTCCGCTAATGGCTTGAGTGCTTGTGCTAACCAATTGATTAATTCTTGATCGCTAATGCCTGGCAAGGCGCGCATGTCAATATCCAAAGTGCAATGGCCACATATTCTATTGGCATTATCTCCACCGTTTATAGCACCTAAATTCAAGGTTGGTACTGGCACATCAAATGCCTCGTTTTGATAGTTTAATGCTAAGTCTGCCTTTAATTTGAGTAACATTGTCAGAGCTTGATGCATTATTTCGATGGCATTGATACCAAGATCAGGTTTACTTGAATGTCCAGATTGTCCTTTAATACTAATGCGGTGTGACATATGCCCTTTATGCATAATAACCGGCACTAAACCTGTAGGTTCACCAATAACGGCAACATCAGGTTTAATAGCCTGAGTCTGCGTAAAAAAGCGTGCGCCTGCCATAGTGGTTTCTTCGTCTGCGGTTGCCAGTATATACAGTGGTTTGTTGAGCTCTTTGGCAGATAAACTTTTACAGGCTTGTAAAATAAAGGCAAAAAAGCCTTTCATATCGCAGGTGCCAAGCCCATAAAACTTATCGTTTTTGGTTGTTACTTTTAACGGATCGGAGTGCCAGCGGTTGTCATCAAAGGGGACGGTATCACTGTGGCCTGCTAATAGTAAGCCACCAGGACCTTGTCCTAATTTAGCTAATAAGTTGAATTTATTACGTGTCTGGGGAACTTGCTGTATGGTGATTTCAAAACCGAGCTGTTCAAACCACGTCGCAAGTAATTGGATAATATCAAGGTTACCTTGATCCCAACTTTCGCTAGTAGAGCTAATAGAGGGACTGGCAATTAACTGCGTTAATGCAGAGCTAAAATCAGGCAAGTTTTTCATCGTTCATCAACATAAAAATAATTTAAGGGTAGTTATGTTAAATTATTGCATAACTAGTCATTTGGTGTTACCTTCCTCTCACAGTGTAAATAACCTTGTTCAATAACACCACGGAAAAATGATAATGAGTTCAACTATGCGACGACGATTGGTTTTGTTTATTAGGTGCTAATAGTTATTGGTTACCTGTGTAATGAATATTACAGGCGTTGTTTTAAGGTTATATAGAGTTTAGTTGAATAGAATTGCATTTTAGAGGTTAGTATGAAAATCGCGGTTATTGGCGCAAGTGGTTATGTTGGCGCAGAGTTAGTTAGTTTACTTAGTAAGCATGATAAAATTTCAATAGTGCATTTGCTTGTCTCTGAGCATAGTGAGTCCGCAGGTCTAAACTTTTCCTCTTTGCATCCTCGTTGGTTAAATGTTTGCGATCAGCCGTTGCAGGCATTTTCTCTTGATTGGTTTAACGCTCATCACAATGATATTGATGCGGTATTTTTTGCTACGCCACATGAATTTAGCGCGCAATGGGCGAAGACTTTTGTTGATGCTGGCATAAAAGTGTTTGATTTGTCTGGTGGCTTTCGGTTGAAAAATTCTGCTGATTATCCTGTTTATTACGGCTTTGCGCACCAAAGTGTCGCCATACTTGATCAAGCAATATACGGATTGGCTGAATGGCAGAATGAGCATATAGCTACAGCGAACCTTGTCGCCGTCCCAGGATGTTACCCGACAGCGAGTTTGTTGTCTTTAAAACCCATTACGACTAAAAATTTGCATCAAAAAAACTCTTTGATCGTGGTTAACGGTATCAGTGGTGTTAGTGGCGCGGGCAGATCTGCATCATTGGCAACAAGTTTTAATGAAGTTAGCTTGACGCCATACAATATTTTACAACATAGACATCAGCCTGAAATAAGTCAGGAAGCAGGCTGCGACGTTATTTTTAATCCGCATTTAGCGCCTTATAAACGAGGTTTGCTGGCTACGGTCACCTTGCAATTAAATGATGGAGTAACGTCAGGTCAGGTTGACGATGCCTACTATAGTGCATACCAAAATAAACCTTTGGTACGTTTAACAAATAACTGGCCAAAAATTGATAATGTCGCCTACACACCTTTTGCTGATTTACATTGGCAGTTTGATCAATATAAGCATGTTTTAGTTGCCAGTTGTGCAATTGATAATTTGCTTAAAGGCGCGGCATCACAAGCAATACAGTGCGCCAATATTTCACTCGGTTTACCTGAACAATATAGCCTGTTAATGAGTAATCAGTCACAAGGGGATAAATAATGAAAAAGCCTTTAGTGATTAAAATTGGTGGCGCCATATTGGACCACCAAGAACAAAATAAAGACGCTGGATTAATTGCATTGCTCAACGTTATCGCATCTTTAAAAGATCAAGCTGTGGTCATTGTGCATGGCGGTGGCTGTGTTGTTGATGAAATGCTAGCTCAAGCGGGATTTACTACAGAAAAAAAAGACGGTTTGCGGATCACGCCACAAGAACAAATGCCTGTTATTAGTGGTGCACTGGCTGGCAACGTTAACAAATCTATTGTTGCTGCCGCAAACGCGATGGGGCTGCAAGCAGTTGGGATCGCGCTTAACGATGGTGACATGGTTAAGTGTAACCTTAACGATAAAAACTTAGGCGCAGTAGGTATCCCTGTTGCTAAAAATAGCAAGTTGTTAGATGCCTTAATCAGTGCTCATTTTATACCAGTGATTTCGTCAATTGGCGCTCTGGAAAACGGCGAATTAGTGAATGTTAATGCTGATGATGCCGCTGTTGCTGTCTGTCAATTACTCAATGCTGAGTTACTACTGTTAACTGATGTTAACGGTGTAAAAGATGCCAGTGGTAAATACTTAGAGTCGCTTAATCATCAAGAAGCTAATTTGCTCATTGAGCAAGGCGTTATTGCCGGAGGTATGACAGCTAAAGTCAACGCAGCCTTACACGCGGCCCAACAATTACGACGAAGTATCGCGGTGGCCAGTTGGCAATTACCCGAGCAAATTATTAGTTTACTCGACGGTAAAGATATTGGTACCCGCATTCAGTTTAAACATTAAACCTTTCTTTATTTTTTAGATACTTTGGGCCGTAAGGGCGGATTTTATAATGAATTTATCTCATTTTTTAGCTGATGAGCAGCTAAATAAAAGCCAGTTGTTAGCATTAATTGAGCTAGCAAAGAAGATTAAACAAACTCCTAGTGATTATCAGCATTCCTTAGCTGGAAAATCTGTGGTGATGCTATTTGAAAAGCCATCGTTAAGAACGCATGTCAGTTTTGATATCGGCATCCAAAAACTCGGTGGTCATGCGTTATATTTGGGGCAACAAAATGGCAAGTTAGGCGAGCGGGAGCGGATTTCAGATGTTGCTAAAAACCTAGCATGTTGGAGCGACGCCATTGTTGCTCGGGTTTTTAGTCACAATACGATAACCGAACTGGCAGAGCATGCGGGTATTCCGGTGATTAACGCCTTGTGTGATCTTTATCATCCGTGCCAAGCGCTTGCTGACTTTGTTACCTTGTCGGAAAATTTTGATAACCTTGCTACTGTTAAACTCGCGTATGTCGGCGACGGTAATAATGTCTCCAATTCATTGATGATCATGGCAGCAGTTTTAGGGGTAGATTTTACCTTAGTATGCCCTCCAGGATTTGGTCCTGACGCTATGATGTTTAATAAGGCTGCAACGTTAGCGAAAGCTGCTGGTTCAACGTTAACTTTAACCTCAGATATTAACGCAATAGGTCCTCAAAATGCCATTTATACTGATACTTGGGTTTCCATGGGAGACGATAAAAGTGTTAACGATATATTGACGGCATTTTCTGCTTATCAAGTAGATCACCAGCTAATGAAGAATACCCAGGCAAATGTCGTTATGCATTGTCAACCCGCCCATTTAGGGCAGGAAATAACCGAAGAATTATTTGATAGCGACCACTGCGTTGCCTTTCAACAAGCTGAAAACCGAATGTGGGCACAAAACGCGGTGCTAGTAACGTTACTAGCCGATGGCGAATAAATTAAACAGAGTAAGATTTTAAAGAATTGAGTGAGCATAAAATGAAAAAACAAATTAAAAAAGTGGTATTAGCCTATTCTGGTGGATTAGATACGTCGGCGATCATCCCATGGTTAAAGGAAAACTATGATGGCTGTGAGGTGGTTGCGTTTTGTGCGGATGTTGGCCAAGGCGCTGAAGAGCTTGAAGGTATTAAAGAAAAAGCGATTGCTTCTGGTGCGTCCGAATGTCATGTCGTCGACCTAAAAGAGAAATACGTTAAAGAATATATCTACCCTATTTTGAAAACTGGCGCGGTATATGAAGGGCAATATTTATTAGGTACGTCAATGGCTCGCCCCGTTATCGCAAAAGCGCATGTTGAAGTGGCATTAAAAGTTGGCGCAGATGCACTGTGTCATGGCTGCACGGGTAAAGGTAATGATCAAGTTCGTTTTGAGTCATGCTTTGCAGCGTTAGCCCCCCAGTTAACGGTTATTGCTCCATGGCGTGAATGGGATATGGTATCTCGTGAAGACTTGCTCGCCTATTTGGCCGAGCGTGATATTCCATGTGCTGCCTCATTAACGAAAATTTATAGTCGTGATGCGAACGCTTGGCATATTTCGCACGAAGGCGGTGAATTGGAAGATCCGTGGTGTGAACCGTCAAAAGAAGTGTGGACAATGACCGTTGACCCTATCGATGCGCCCAATGAACCAGGAAAAGTGACTTTGAGCTTTGCACAAGGGGAATTAGTGGCCGTTGATGGTGAAGAAATGTCTGCCTATAACGCATTGATGTATCTAAATGACAAAGCTGCTACTCATGGTGTTGGGCGTATTGATATTGTCGAAAATCGTTTAGTGGGGATGAAGTCGCGCGGTTGCTATGAAACTCCAGGTGGTACAGTGTTGATGGCTGCCTATAAAGGCTTAGAAACTTTGATACACGATAAAGAATCATTGAAGTTTAGAGAGTCGATTGGCCTTGAGTTTTCTCATGTAATCTACGATGGTCGTTGGTTTACGCCGTTAGCTAAAGCGCAACTTGCAGCAGCAGGGTCGTTAGCCGAAAAAGTCACGGGTGATATCGTGGTAAAACTGTATAAAGGGCAAGCAACCGTAACACAGCGTCGTTCACCTAATAGTTTATACTCTGAAGAATTTGCTACTTTTGGCGCAGATGATGTTTACGATCAAAAACATGCAGAAGGCTTCATTCGTTTATTTAGCTTATCAAGCAGAATAGCGGCATTGCATCAAGCAGAGCAATCAGCATCGAAGAAAAGTTAGGAGCACTACCATGGCATTATGGGGCGGTCGGTTTAAAGAAAAAGCCAGCGTGCAGTTTAAAAAATTCAATGATTCTTTGCCCGTCGATTATCGTATGGCGGTGCAGGACATTGTCGGCTCGATTGCATGGGCAGAAGCCATTCATAAAGTGGGAGTGCTAACGGAAGATGAATTAACGCGTTTGCAAGCAGCTTTATATGAATTGAAAACCTCGGTCGAAGAAAATCCAAAACAGATCTTAATGTCTGATGCGGAAGATATTCATAGTTGGGTAGAAATTCAACTAATTGAAAAAACAGGGGATTTAGGAAAGAAGCTTCACACTGGGCGTAGTCGTAATGATCAAGTTGCGACAGATCTTAAATTATGGTGCAAGGAAACGGGTGGCGAAATCTTGCTGGCGTTGGTGAACTTACAACAAGCCATGATGAATTTAGCCGAGCGAGAAAAAGACACAGTACTGCCGGGATATACCCACTTACAACGTGCACAACCTGTTACTTTTGGTCATTGGTGTTTGGCTTATGTGGAAATGTTTAACCGTGATATCGGTCGTTTAAAAGATGCCGTGTATCGTTTAGATGTTTCTCCTTTGGGCTCTGGCGCATTAGCGGGTACGGCATATCCGATCGATAGAACCGCCTTGGCACAACGTTTAGGCTTTCGTAACGCCACCATGAATAGTTTGGATGCCGTGTCTGATAGAGATCATGTTATTGAGTTACTAGCAAGCGCAAGCATTTCTATGATGCATTTATCACGTTTTGCAGAAGATTTAATTTTTTATAATTCTGGCGAAGCAGGCTTTGTCGAAATGAGTGATTTAGTCAGTTCAGGCTCTTCACTGATGCCGCAAAAGAAAAACCCTGATGCGTGTGAATTGATCAGGGGTAAAGCGGGTCGGGTGTTTGGTTCGCTTACCGCAATGCTAACCACGATGAAAGCACTAGCGCTTGCCTACAATAAAGATATGCAGGAAGACAAAGAAGGGTTGTTTGATGCGCTTGATACGTGGCAAGAATGCATGGAAATGGCAGTATTGATCGCCGATGGCTTGAAAGTTAATCGTTCTCGCACCTTGGCAGCAGCACAACAAGGTTATGCTAATGCGACTGAGCTTGCTGATTATCTGGTCAGTAAAAATATTCCGTTTAGGGAAGCTCATCATATCGTTGGCGAAGTGGTACTGGCGGCGATAGATAAAGGCTGTCCGCTCGAGGATTTAACCTTAACGCAACTGCAATCCTTTAGTGAAAAAATAGAGCAGGATGTTTATCAGCATTTATCTATTGAGTCGACGTTAGATAAACGAGAAGCATTAGGTGGAACATCGCGTGCACAAGTTGAAAAAGCAATTGCGAACATTCAAGCAGGTAACGATGAAATCCTCAATGAACAGGTCGTTGGTGCGCCAGGAAAACAGCAAATTAATGTAGCATTAAAGCAGGTGAAACAGCGCTTAAACGCGCAACGTGCTGCAGCCATGTCAGTTCGTCGAGCCAGAATGTCAGATGTTGAGAAAATTCATCAGCAAGTTCAGTATTGGTCAGCTAAAGGGGAAATATTGCCTCGTACTTACGAAAATATTGTTCACGATATTCAAAATTTTGTTGTTGCAGAAGTTGATGGTGAAGTGGTTGGCTGTGCGTCTTTATATATCTATCAAAAAGGCTTGGCTGAAATTCGTTCTGTAGTGATTGATAAAAGTTTCCATAAACAAGGGCATGGGCAAGCGTTAGTGCAATATTTACTTGAGTTTGCTAATCAAATGGAACTACAGACCATAATTGTGTTGACCTATATCCCTGATTATTTTGCTGCATTAGGATTCAAACTTATTGATAAAGACTCGTTGGCAGACAATATCATTGAGGATAGTGAACAAAGTCCGCACAAAAACCCAGAAGATGAAGTGGCGATGGAATACATCGTTAACCGTAATAATTACCGCGGCCGTGCCTAGTATAATTGATGATGAAAAATTGCAGTATAGATACCATAAAATGGTTTAGAAATGCCGCGCCATACATTAACGCGCATCGTGGCAAAACTTTTGTATTGATGTTTGGTGGTGAGGCGGTGCAACATGCCAATTTTGCCAATATCATTCATGATATTGCCTTGCTGAGAAGCTTAGGTGTCAAATTAGTATTAGTACATGGCGCTCGCGCGCAAATTGATGAACGAGCGCAAACACAGGGTATTAACCAAACCTTTGATAACAACGTTAGGATCACTGACGCGGATACATTACACGCCGTTAAGGATGCGACGGGGTCATTGCGTATTCATATTGAAGCGTTACTGACTATGGGTTTAGTGAATTCCCCGATGCATGGTGCTCAGATCCGTGTAAGTACGGGCAATTTTGTTATCGCCAGACCGATTGGTGTGAAAAATGGTGTCGATTTTAAGTACACAGGTTTAGTGAGACGAATTGATGCGCAAGGTATTAACACTCAGCTTGATTATGGCTCAATCGTTTTGCTGTCACCCGTAGGGTATTCGTCAACAGGCGAAGTATTTAACTTATCGTTAGAAGATGTTGCTACGCAAACAGCTATTTCTTTGCAAGCAGATAAACTCATCGCATTTACCGAACACGAAGGTTTGTTAGATGCTGATCAGCAATTGATCCGAAGTTGTGGCTTAAATACGGTAAAGCAGTTAATTAATATCACAACAAATCATGAAGAACAGTTGTTGATGAAAGCCATTGCACAAAGTGCTGAGCAAGGGGTTGAGCGTTGCCATTGCGTGAGTTATCAAAGTGAAAGTGCACTTTTACAAGAGCTGTTTACTCGAGATGGTGTCGGTACACTGATTGCGAAAGATCATCGCGAACAATTGTTGTCTGCAACTATTGATGATGTCGGTGGCATACTTGAATTGATTGCGCCGTTAGAGGAAGAAGGCACATTAGTTAAACGTTCTCGAGAAATGCTGGAAGTGGAAATTGAGCAGTTTAATGTTATTAAGAAAGAGGATGTCATTATTGCTTGCGCCGCATTGTACCCATATTGGGAGGCAAATACGGGCGAAGTTGCCTGCTTAGTGATCCATCCTGATTATCGCGGCGGTAATAGAGGCGTGCGTTTGATTCATGCGCTTGAAGCTGAGGCAAAAGCAAAAAATTTGAGTTCGATTTTTGTTTTAACAACGGTAAGTGCTCATTGGTTTCTTGAGCAAGGATTTGTCGAGCAAGCGATTGAAAAACTACCAGAAGGGAAGCAAAAAATGTATAACTTTCAGCGTAAATCAAAGGTTTTTATTAAAAACTTTTAAGTGTTTTTGTTTAACCAAGAGTAACGTTATTTACTCTTGGTTAAACACACCATTTCATAACGTTGATACGCTTGAACTATTAAAATATGTCGTCAGCACTCGTTTTTTCACCATCAAATATTTCGCTACTATTATCTTGAGTAACATATTCAGTTGGCTCAGTACCGGCTTTAAAATATTCAAATAAACTGCTTTTGTCAGTCTTTGTAGTGAGCTTTCCGGTCGCCTTATCAATTCTGACAGAAACCACATCAGCTGGTTGTTCAAATAATTCTACGGGTAAATCACTTAATGCTGTTTCCATAAATTTTATCCACGCGGGTTGCGCAGACATGGCTCCAGCTTCGGCTCCTGTAGCTTGGTTCTTATCGAGATTATTATTGTATATGGTTCGTCCTAGCTCGCGAGTATGATCATCAAAGCCAATCCAAGAAGTCGCCACTAATCGACGACTAAAACCTGAGAACCAAGCATCTTTTGACTCGTTGGTGGTACCTGTTTTTCCTGCAATATCACGACGATTTAATACTCGAGCTCTAAATCCAGTTCCTTGCCAAGGGTGCGACGAGGACCAATCAGCGCCCCAGATGACGGCATTCAGCGCTTCAGTGATTAAAAAAGCATTTTGCGGTGTAATGGCACGCTCGGCCTTAATTATATCTGCTTCCGCTGGCGTGGAGCTTTCGCCCTCTGTTTGCACACCTACTAACTCTTCTTGGCTAGGGAGGGTAGTATTAGCTGTTAGATCTTGAACTGGTGCAAGAACATCACATTGCTCACAGGCTAGGGCTGGTGACGCTTGAAAGATTACATTACCAAAAGAATCTTCTATTCTATCAATTAAATATGGATTTACTAAAAAGCCACCGTTAGCAAAGGTTGCAAAGCCGGTGACAAGTTCTAAAGGGGTTAGTGATGCAGAACCAAGTGCTAAGGATTCATTTCGAGGTAATTCGTCAGGGGCAAAACCAAATGTCGATAAATGATCAATAATTTTACTTAGACCTACTTCTCTAAGCAGTCTGACCGCGATAACATTTTTTGACTGTGCTAGCGCCAATTTTACCCGAATAGGACCATCATATTTGTTCGGTGAATTTTGTGGGCGCCAGACAACACCAGATTTCCTGTCCCATTGGTTGATCGGGGCGTCATTGACCATGGAGGCTAACGTAAACCCGTTATCTAGTGCCGCAGAGTAAATGAATGGTTTGATATTTGAACCAACCTGTCTTTTGGCTTGGGTAACACGATTAAATTGACTTTGTTCAAAGCTAAACCCGCCTACTACCGCCTTTATCGCACCATCATCAGGGGATATAGCGACGAGCGCTGAACTAGCCTGAGGGAGTTGGCTTAATTTGTAGTGATCGTTCTCATGTTGAACATAAATAATATCACCGTAAGCCAAAATGTCAGCCGCGCTCTTGGGAGCGGGACCTTGTTTCTGATCATTAATATATTCACGAGCCCAATACATGTTTGGCCAATCTATGATTGCGTTTAATCCATTCGCCAGTTTTATCTCAGCTGATTGTTCAAATACGCCAGTTACTACCGCAGGAATCAGGGATTGGTAACGCTTAATGGTGTTTAACGCACTATATACTTCTTCGTCACTTAGCGGCAGTATGACCTGCGAACTCTCGGTTGTCGGTTGGTTGTTACTATTCCCTTTTTCAGTGGTTTCTGGCCGTAAGGACTTTATCGGCCCCCTATAACCGTGGCGTTGGTCATAATCATACAGGTTTTCGATCACTGCACTTTGTGCGGCTAGTTGCAGTTTTTCTGTCACCGTAGTGAATACTTTATAACCACCAGTGTAAGCCTGTTCAGCGCCATAGCGAGCGATCATTTCTTGATGCGCCATTTCAGCAATATAAGGAGCATTTAATTCTATTTCAGCACCATGTTTTTCGGCGGTAATTGGCGCATTTCTAGCTATTGCATATTCGTGTTCAGAAATGTAACCACTTACCAACATTCTTTGAAGAACTACATTGCGGCGTGATTTAGCCCTATCGGGGCGACTAATCGGATTCATGGTTGATGGCGCTTTGGGAAGCCCCGCTAAAACAGCAATTTGCGGGAGCGTTAACTCTGTTAATTCTTTGCCATAATAAACTTGTGCAGCGGCTCCAAAGCCGTAAGAGCGGTGTCCAAGAGGAATTTTATTCATATAAAGGGCTAAAATTTCATCTTTACTTAATAGGCTCTCGATATGAAAGGCAATAAAAACTTCTCTTATTTTACGCGTATAGGTGACTTCTGAACTGAGAAAGAAGTTACGCGCTACTTGCATGGTGATAGTACTTGCGCCGCCCTTATTTTGCCCTAATAACTTACCGACTATTGCTCGTCCGGTACCAATAGGGTCAACACCAAAGTGATGGTAGAAACGATCATCCTCAGTCGCGAGGATAGCATCGATAAGTTGTTGGGGAATTTGTTCTAGTGTTAACGGAATGCGTTTTTTTTCACCAAATTGAGAAATTAACTTGCCATCGGCACTATAAATTTGCATCGGCGTCTGCCATCGCATATCTTTTAAAGAGGCGACACTTGGTAATTCGTCTCGCATGCTAAAATATAAAGCGGCCAAGGAAAATATTCCAAGAAATAATAGTAAAAAGCCAATTTTGATCAGTTGTTTTAGTGAAAACACAGAAAAATTCTCAAATTAATTTAGAAAAATTGTTCAATAGTACTAGTATATCCTGTAAAAGCATGTAATAAATGTATTTATACGTATATTATGCCTAATATTATTATAATAAAATGATCTAGTAGGATGTTATGCTAAGCAGTCTATGGAAAAAGAAAGCATCAATGATGATTGGGATAGATATTGGTTCCCATTCAGTTAAAGCTGTTTTACTCAGTCAAGGAAATAAAGGCTATGTGCTTGAAGCAATAGCGAGCGAACCTATGCCTCGCGGCGGTGTATTAGATCGTGAGATCCAGGATATTGAAGCCGTTGGCAAAGTTATCGCGAAAATACGCAAACAAATTCCTAGTACTGTTACTCAGGCTGCTGCCGCGGTTTCAGGGCAAACAGTTATTACGAAAGTAATATACATGGATGTGGCGCTAAGTGAAGATGAGCTTGCTAGTCAAATCGAAATAGAAGCAGATAGCTTGATCCCTTACCCTTTAGATGAAGTCAGTCTAGATTTTGAAACCTTAGATGTTAACGAGTCAGATCCGAGTAAGGTTAACGTGTTGCTGAGTGCTGCGCGGACAGAATCTATCGAAGCCCGTGTTTCAGCTTTAGACTCTGGAGGGTTTGAGGCTAAGGTTATCGATGTTGAATCCTATGCGATAAGTCGGGCATATGATTTGAGTTTGTCGATGTTACCCGACGATGCGAATAAAAAGACCGTTGCTATCGTCGATATAGGTGCAACGATGACATTATTTGCAGTAACCGATGCTGGCAAACATATATACAGTCGAGATCAAATATTTGGCGGCGAACAATATACCCGTTCTATCGTGTCTTATTACAACAAATCATTTGATGAAGCAGAAGAAGCAAAAATCTCTAATGACTTGCCACCCAATTACACCTTTGAAGTGTTGGCTCCATTCCATACTATCTTAGTCCAGCAAATCCGTCGTGCCATCCAGATGTTTTTGACTTCAAGCGGTAGAGAACGCGTTGATTATCTGGTGGTTTCTGGAGGCACCGCATTGGTCGAAGGCGTTGAAGAATTGTTGACAGAAGAGCTTGGTATTCATACGGTTATAGCTAATCCCTTTGATAGTATGGAGATTTCTAAAGATATTAATCTAGAAGAACTACAAAAATCAGCACCGCAATATATGGTTGCCGCGGGATTAGCACTAAGGAGTTTTTCGCCATGGCATATATAAATTTACTCCCTTGGCGTGAAGAAGCGCAAAAAGCAAAACAAAAAGAATATTTTACCATTCTCGCAGCGGTTGCATTGAGTGCTTTTGCCGTGGTTTTTATTGTCAGCCAGTTTTACCAAGCAATGATTGACGGACAAAATAGACGTAATCAATTTTTGAAAAATGAAATTCAAATACTTGATGTTCGCATCGCTGAAATTAAAACATTAGATGAGAAAAAGAGAGCTCTGCAAGAACGTATAAATGTTGTTGAACAGTTACAGCGTAGCCGAAATGTCGGCACTCAAGTGTTGGATGAGATATCTAAAATCGTTCCTGCAGGTGTTTATTTAACACGTTTAGAAAAACAAGGTAACAGCATTCAATTATCCGGTAAAAGTGAATCAAATAATCATCTTGCTAATATGATACGCGAAATTGAACGCTCGGATTTATTGACCGAAGCTATATTGGAATCAATCACATCTAATGAAGCAGAAAGTAAACTGTTAAGTGATTTTAAGATGCGAATTCGTATTAAGGGGCTTGTCAATGATGCCAGTGCGGCTGGAACAACAGTTCAAGGAGGCGCGTAGTGAAGATTGATTTTTCCCAACTGAAAGACGCAGATCTTGAACTCGAAAACATTGGTCAGTGGCCTGCAGCAGCAAAACTACTTCTAGGTGTGTTCCTCTTTATCGTGGTTATTGGTTTAGGATACTTCCTGATGATTAAGGATAGTATTGAGACACTTAACCGAGTTAAGGCCGAAGAAGCAACATTGATGCAGCAGTATCAAGCTAAATATAAAGTAGCAGCTAATTTGGAGCTGTTTCAAGCACAAATGGTTGAAGCGGAAGAGTTATTCGCCACTCAACTTAAGAGTTTACCTGAAAGTCATGAAACCCCAGGTTTGTTAGATGATATTACTTTTGTTGGCACGACTAGTGGCTTGGATTTTGTTAAATTGAACTGGCAACCAGAAATAACCAAAGAAATATACATAGAGTTACCCATTGATATAGAAGTAATAGGTACTTATCATGATTTTGGTAATTTTGTTAGTAAAATAGCTGGATTACCCCGTATTGTGACCGTCCATGATTTCGATATTGACTTAGCGAAAGCAGGTGGTGACAAATTACAGTTGAAACTGCAAGCAAAAACTTATCGCTATCGGGAGGCTAATACGCAATGAAAAAATTAGTCTTGTTAGTTGCGTTGGGTGCGGTGTTGTCGGGATGTTTTGATGATACGACGGAATTGAAGGCTCATATAGCAAAGGTTCAGGCGAATACTACGAGCTATATTGATCCAATGCCTGCCGTGCCAGAGTTTAATCATTTTGATTATTCTGCGCAGACCTTACGTAGTCCATTTGTTGCTCCTAAGCCAGAAGCGATACAGGAAAAAATGCAGCAAATGTCGGGGTGTTTAAGCCCGGATCCTCGTCGTCGTAAACAGCCTCTTGAGAAGTTTGCTTTGAGTGATCTTACGATGAGAGGGACATTAGGAGAGCTAGGAATAACGTGGGCGCTTGTTGAAGCTTCAGATGGAACATTACATCGCGTTGCTGTTGATGGATATGTGGGACTATACAATGGCCGAATTGTGGCCGTAAATCAGGAAAATGTTAAAGTGGTGGAATTAATTCCCGATGGTGCTGGTTGTTGGGTAGAGCGAGAAACAACTATCTCTATGGTTAAATCGGATACAGAGGGGCAAAGGAAATAATGTTGCTATTTAAAACGATAAAAAATTATAAATTATTTACCTGTTGCACCAGAGTGAAGGTGTTCACATCGTTGTTTTTGTGTTTATTTTCTACTGTTACCTGGTCGGCAAGTTTGACTGGCATGCAGTATAATACAATGCAAAATGATGAGATAGAATTAGTCTTCTCGTTCTCTGAGACGATAACAGTGCAGCCTGCAGTTAAAACAACAATGAATCCGGCACGCATCGATATTACTTTTGAAGCGGACTCATTTGAGCAAAATCTTTCTAATGTTTTAGTGTCACACGCGGGTGTAGAAAATGTGACGGTACAAAAGCTAGCGGGAAAAGTTGTTGCTACGGTTAACTTAGATAAATTGTCTATTTTTGACATTAGTCAAAGTGAAAACGAATTTACATTAACATTAAATAAAGGCTTACCTGATTCACCCGTGGCTAAAATTAGTCCCCTTGGCGGAGAGTTTATAAATAATATTCAATCGGTGGACTTTAGGCGTGGTCAAGCAAATGAAGCACAATTGTTTGTTTATTTAGATGACAGTATGGTGGCAGTAGATGTTAGTAATAAATTGGGTAAGCTTTATATTGAATTTCACAATACCCAAATAATTGAAGATTTGCTGTATAAGCTGGACGTGACTGATTTTGGTACTATTGTCAGCGGCATAGAAACCTTTAGAGAAGGAAGAAATGCGAGATTAGTTGTTGATATTACCAGTGACTTTACTTTTAAACATCAGCAACAGAATAATGTTTTTTCTTTGATTGTTACTGAGAAAGAGGAGGTTCCTGGGTATTTAGGTGATTCAGAAGATTTTTCTGGGCGTGCAATTTCATTAAACTTCCAAGACATTCCTGTCCGTACTGTTCTGCAAATCATTGCTGATTACAATGGTTTCAATTTAGTCACCAGCGACACAGTTAATGGTAATATTACCTTACGTTTAGATGGTGTGCCTTGGGACCAAGCGCTGGATATTATCCTGAAAGTTAAAGGGCTTGATAAACGTATGGAAGGCAATATCTTGATGGTAGCGCCGAGCGATGAATTGGCAGCACGTGAAGCCAGAGACTTACAAGCTAGACAACAAGTTGACGAACTTGCTCCGCTTTATTCTGAATATGTCCAAGTTAACTACGCCAAAGCCGCTGAATTTGCCAATCTAATTAAGAATGAAGAAAACAGCATACTGTCGCCACGTGGTAGCGTTAGCGTGGATGAGCGCACCAATACATTGTTGATTCGTGATACCGCGAAAAGTATCGAAGACATTAAACGTATGGTTAATGTACTTGATATTCCAATTCGTCAGGTTGTGATCGAAGCTCGTATGGTTACAGTGAAAGACAATATCAATGAAGAGTTGGGTATTCGCTGGGGAGTGACAGATACCGATGGAGAATTTGCGACATCTGGTTCTCTAACAGGAGCTGATTCAGCAGCAGGTGGAGTAATACCTGCCATTGGTGATCGTTTAAATGTCAATCTTCCTGCCAGTGCGAGTGCGGGGAGTCTCGCATTTCAAGTGGCCAGACTAGCGGACGGCACTATTCTTGATCTTGAGTTAAGTGCGCTTGAAAAAGAAAATAAAGGTGAGATTATAGCGAGTCCGCGTATCACTACTTCGAACCAAAAAGAAGCTTATATAGAACAAGGTGTTGAAATACCGTATCAAGAAGCGGCTTCAAGCGGTGCAACAGCAACTCAGTTCAAAAAAGCAGTACTAAGCCTAACAGTAACACCACACATAACACCAGATGATCGAATTATCTTAGACCTAGTGGTTACTCAAGATACGGTTTCTGATGTATCAAATGGGCAAGCACCTGCGATAGATACACAGAGAATTGGTACACAAGTGCTGGTGAATAATGGTGAAACCATTGTTTTAGGTGGCATATATCAACAGTCTATTATCAGTACAGTATCTAAGGTGCCAGTTTTGGGTGATATTCCTTATTTTGGCTGGTTGTTTAGGAACAGTAATAACTTTAATGAGAAGAAAGAACTACTAATTTTTGTCACACCACGTATCGTTACTGAGCGTTTTTAATTAAATTTGTCAGTAAGTGGCGTCTTTTCACGCCACTTACTTGCAATTTACCCATAAGAATTGCGATAATTACGCCCTTAAAATTTTCGAGGGAGCGCCCTCTTACCTGTTAACCGTAATTAATTAAACGAGTTTAAGTTAGTCTAATGGCAGAAAAACGTAACATTTTCCTTGTAGGCCCTATGGGCGCAGGCAAAAGCACCATTGGTAGAGAATTAGCAGATAAGCTGCATTTAGAGTTTTTTGATTCCGATCAGGAAATTGAACGTCGTACTGGTGCCGACATCGCGTGGGTTTTCGATCTGGAAGGCGAAGAAGGTTTTCGTAAAAGAGAAGAATCTGTAATTGACGATCTAACAGAAAAGCAGGGCATAGTCTTGGCGACTGGTGGAGGCTCGGTGATTAGTAATCAAGTACGAAACCGTTTATCAGCTCGTGGCATAGTTGTCTATCTTGAAACAACCATTGATAAGCAAGTAGCTCGTACTCAAAGAGATCGTCGTCGTCCTTTGCTGCAAACCTCAGAAGAGCCTCGCTCGGTATTGGAAAAGCTTGCTGTTGAGCGTAATCCTTTATACGAAGAAATTGCTGACGTTATCGTTCAAACTGATGATCAAAGCGCAAAAGTTGTCGCTAATAAAATCGTAGAACGACTCGACTTTTAAGCGATGGCCGTTCTTCGCGTTGAGCTTGGTGATCGCAGTTACCCTATCTACATTGACAGTGGGTTATTAAATCATAATAACCTGTTGTCTCGTCACATTCGCAGTAAGCGTATTTGTCTAGTTTCTAATAATATTGTTCACCCTCTATATGCGGAGCAATTAAAAGAATCCTTAGCTGGTTATCAGGTCGACGAAGTTATATTACCTGACGGTGAAGCCGAAAAAAGCCTAGCAAATTTTGACAAAATAATGTCACATCTATTAGCAAACAATCATGGTAGAGATACCACGTTAATTGCTCTTGGCGGTGGCGTTATTGGTGATATTACCGGCTTTGCCGCAGCATGCTATCAACGTGGCATAGACTTTATTCAAGTTCCGACAACTTTACTTTCTCAAGTAGACTCTTCTGTCGGTGGTAAGACGGCGATTAATCATCCTTTAGGAAAAAATATGGTTGGGGCTTTTTATCAACCTAAAGCCGTATTCATTGATCTTGATAGTTTGAAAACATTACCTGCCAGAGAATTTAACGCGGGAATGGCCGAGGTGATTAAGTACGGTATCCTCGGCGATTATGAATTTTTTACTTGGTTAGAAGCCAATACCGATAAAATTAAGCAAGGCGATAAAAGTATACTTGCTCAGATGATCGAACAGTGTTGTCAGTGTAAAGCAGATATTGTCGCGACGGATGAAAAAGAAGGCGGCATTCGTGCGCTATTAAATCTTGGTCATACTTTTGGGCATGCTATTGAGGCAGAGCAAGGGTATGGTAAATGGCTTCATGGTGAGGCTGTCGCTACTGGCATGGTACTTGCTGCTAAACTAGCAGTAGCAATGAATTTGCTAGAAGTGTCAGATCTTCGTCGCATAGAGTCATTGATCGAAGTATTTGATTTGCCAACAACAGCACCGGTAAATATGGGTTTCGAAGAGTTTATGTCCCACATGCGCCGTGATAAAAAAAATCTCGCAGGCTTATTGAGATTTATCGTTCCGACAGCTATTGGTAAATCACAGATCAGAGATGATGTTTCAGAGGACATACTTCAGCAAATTCTGTAAATAATTTATTACGATAGATATTATCGTGATCAGTAGTACAGAAAGGTGAAAAATGTCAGCCATAGCGCATTCTATTGATTCTTCTACAGATGACTCAGACGTCACGCAAATTAGCACCAATGCACGCGTTGACTATATTCTGCGGTTCTCAAAACATGCCGTTTTGGTTGTTGATCAAGAAGCTAAGCATTATTCCTTAGTTGGTAGTCAATACCTTGCAGCCTTACCAGAATCTCAAAATGCAGCATTTGTATCTATTTCATCAAAGCTAAATAATATTCAAATAAGATGCCGGATTGTTGAACAACTATTTGGCAATAGTCTTTTTGACCCAGAGCAATCACTCGCCGTTACCCTTATAAATCTAGCGCAACAAGATAATGATAAAATCAGTATCGTTGTTGAGCATGCACATTTGCTTTCACTGCAAGTAATGCATGAACTTTGTCAATTAGCTGAAATTGCCAAAAAGGCTAACTATGAGATTAGTGTGTTGATGCTTGGTACTTATGGTGCAGGAAGTATACCGGCGGATAACACCGTGCTATTTGATAAAAAACTATCTATCCTATCAGCTCAATCGGGACAACTTATTGCAATTAATTCCAAGATATTTAAAGCACCGAGTTCTTTTTTCAATTTCACCTTTGGAAAAAAAATATTACTTAGTATCTTTGTCTTTAGCTGTTTATTGGCTTCGACACTAGTGGCACTATATCAGCGAGATGTGCTAAGTTTTAGCGCGCTGACAGATAAAACAAGCCAAACAACTCAAGCAAGTAATGCTTTGGTTACCTCAACAGATATATTAGATAATAGTGAATCGGTCGAGTCAATGGCTTTAGATCAAGGCGAAGCTAATATAAGTGTTAATAATATAGCCTCTACAGATGAAGTTTATGCTTCGCTTCTTGGCGAGTTATTACCTAATGAACAAGATCTACAGATGGGGTTGAAAATTACAACGGGTCCAGCGTCGCCAATTGATATTGTGAATGCTATCGCTATGTATGGCGATAATGCCGATGGTATAACCAAGCAAGCTGAAACACTTCAAGCTAAACCTAATAATCAATCATCAAACCAAATCCTCACTGAAGAATCAGAGATGGATGGGTCTATGGTTAACACTGAAAAATCCAATCATGGTATAGCTTACTACCAACAAAACCCTAGTGGATATGTGGTTCAGTATGCAGGTATACGTCAGCAAGAAGTTGTAGCCGAGTTTGCGCGTGATCATAGCAAGCTTGAGTACCATCAGTATCAACGATTGCTTGGTGATAGTCCGTTATTTGTGCTGACCTCGGAAATATTTGCTACCCGCGCGCAAGCAGAGATGAAAATAACGTCACTTTCTTCGAAGATGTTGAAGCGTGAGCCGTGGGTAAAACCTGTTAGCATGATTATTAGTGAAATCAATGCACTTCAAGGCTCCCAATAAGCCGTAATAAAGGCTACAATTCCGCTTCTATAAAAAGAGTTACTTCAATTCAGGGCAATCAGGCGGAATGATAAAAAAGCATCGAGCATTTCTTAAGTGGGCTGGTGGTAAATACGGTCTTAGCGATGTTATTAGAAAAATGTTGCCTGAAGGTGAACGTCTCATTGAGCCATTTGCTGGCGCAGGATCGGTATTCTTAAATACCGATTACTCAGAATATCTGCTCAATGATATTAACCAAGACTTGATCAATTTATACAAAATATTGCAAAGTAAACCTGAGCAATTTATCGTAGATGCTCGAAAAATATTTTCATCGTCCAATAATCAGTCTGATGCGTATTACCAACTAAGAGCCGATTTCAATCAATCGAAAGACACCTATTATCGTTCATTATTATTCTTGTATTTAAACCGTCATGGCTACAATGGCCTGTGTCGATATAACAAGTCTGGTGGTTACAATGTGCCTTTTGGCAAATATAAACGTCCATACTTTCCAGAAGAAGAATTAAATTATTTTGCTGACAAAGCCCAAAAAGCGACTTTTGTCTGTGAAGGATATCGAGCGACTTTTGCTAGAGCCAAGTCGGGAGATGTGATCTATTGCGATCCTCCGTATGTCCCATTAAGTAAAACTGCCAGTTTTACCAGTTACGCAGGCAATGGCTTTGGTTTAGATGAACAAGCTGATTTGGCCAATGCAGCGGAAGAAGTTACCACTTCGGATAACATATCGGTCTTAATTAGTAATCACGATACCATTTGGACGAGAAAAATTTATGAGCATGCCAATGAAATGAAATCGTCTATTAAGGTTGCTAGAACAATTAGCCAAAAAGGTAACGGTCGGAAAAAAGTAGCCGAATTACTCGCGCTTTATAAAGATGAAAGTTAGTTAGCCGGTAATATCACTGAAACGATACTGACCAATAGCGCAATAAACAATATTACTCCAATTATTCCGCCGATGACAAAATGACTGAATTTTCCTTCGCTAAAATCACGTTGTCGATTTTTATCGCTTTGCACTCCTAAAAACGCTGCACCGATACTTTTCATAGTGTCTGTAAATTTAATCATAGGCTTATTATTTATCAATACTCGGGTTAATATTATTTTTAGAGTGGAGCAGCTCCACTAAATCTAAAAAGTGAAAATGAGGAGAACGACTGCCACCCATAATCCAAGCAAACCAATTCCTGTTCGCCAGATAGTCCCCTTTACATATTTGAGTTTGTTGATTATAAAGTCGACTGTCAAGTAATAAGCAACTACGTTGCTTATGATTGTCAGAAGCACTGGTTAACATTATTAAGGTGGCAAGCATTAAATAGACATTTCTTTTTTTAACACTATTGTTAACGTTTTTCATTAAACCGATATCCATATAGGTATTTACGAAGTCTTACGTATTTTAACCTCCGAGTATCAGAAATTCAAAAAGTTCAGGGAAACTATGTGTTATAAAGTAAAAAGCCCGAAATATTGCTATTTCAGGCTTTAATGTGATGATCTCTAGATTAGATAGAACTAAAGGTCAAAATCTAGTGAATAGGAAATAATAAAGTTAACATCGCCATCAGCACCATCAATATCAGTATCTGATACCGTAAAGGTAAAGCCGTCCTTGCTTAGGCTAACACCATAATCAGTATAATCACCACCAGCGTCGAAGTCATAGCGACCAATGTGTAAGCCTAGGCTTAAATCTTTGCTGACTTCAAATTCAGCGTCTGCTGATATATAGCTATCATCACCAAAGTCACCACCGGCGTCTGAATCGATGAGCGTAAAATAAGTTACACTGAAGGCATCGTATGAAATACTTGCATAAACTTCATTAAAATCAGAGTTAGCATCACTATCATAGGCATAGTAGATATAACCAACATCGTAACCAAACCCTTCTCCGAGATCCCCTGAGAAGCCACCGTAGATGTCCATCTCATAAGTCATTTCATCAGCCCAGTCAGCATTTGACACCCAAGTGCCGATATAAAATCCTGACTCGGCGGAATAATCAATCCCTCCAGAGATTGCAGCAGCGTTAGTTGATTGAGAAACGCCGCGCCATAAATAGTTATTGGTGGCACCAACGTTTGCAGATAATCCTTCGACAGCAAAAGCTTGTCCAGATAACAATGCTGAGCTCGTTAAAACAGTGGTAAGTGCGATTGCAGTGAGTGCTTTTTTCATATTTTTTCTCTCTAAGTTTTTATTGTTAGTGAGATAGTAGCAATATAAATGCCTGTAATATTAAGTAACCCATATTTATGTATTTTGTATATATTTCAATTGGTTATTTGTTGTGGTTTTTCTGGTGTTAAAAATACAGTTATGCTCACGCATTATTTTGGTGCAGAAATATCGGGTAAACGTGCAAAAGTAAGGAGGTACTGATTATATGACAATTAACGTCTTGTTAATCAAAATTAACCAGAGAATGATCGCAAAATTATCACTTTTGTTATAAAGTAGCGCTGTTTTTTACTGGGGTGATCGTAATGTCTTCTTTTTTAATTGCACCGTCAATTCTTTCTGCTGATTTTGCTCGTTTGGGTGATGACGTAGCTAAGGTACTATCTGCTGGCGCAGATGTTGTCCATTTCGATGTAATGGATAACCATTTTGTGCCGAATTTAACGTTTGGTCCGATGATATGTCAGTCATTACGTGATTATGGTATTACCGCACCTATCGATGTACATTTAATGGTAAAACCCGTTGATAGTTTGATCCCTCAATTTGCTAAAGCGGGTGCAGATATTATTACTTTTCATCCTGAAGCAAGTGATCATATTGACCGTAGTCTGCAGTTGATCAGAGATAATGGCTGTAAGGCTGGACTAGTACTAAATCCTGCAACACCGTTGCATTGCCTCGATTTTGTTATGGATAAACTTGATGTTATTTTGTTGATGTCAGTAAACCCTGGATTTGGCGGTCAGTCATTTATTCCAAGCACTTTAGACAAGCTGCGTTTGGTGAAAGAAAAAATCAAAGCCAGTGGCAGAGATATTCGTTTAGAAATAGATGGTGGTGTGAAAGTTGATAATATTGCCGAAATAGCTGCTGCTGGTGCAGACATGTTCGTTGCCGGTTCAGCTATTTTCTCACAACCAGATTATAAAGCGGTTATTGACGAGATGCGTACTCAGTTGGCTGCGGTAAAATAATTTAATGTTAGGGCATTTTATGTGTCCGCAATTTTATAAAGAATAAGTAAAGGAAAATCATGGCTAAACCTATCGTCTTAAGTGGCTGTCAGCCTTCAGGTGAACTCACCATCGGTAATTACCTTGGCGCATTACGTCAATGGGTAAACATGCAAGATAGTCATGAATGTTATTACATGTTGGTTGATCAACATGCGATTACGGTTCGTCCTGATCCCGCAAGTTTGCGCAAGGCTATTTTAGATGGCTTAGCACTCTATTTAGCCTGCGGTGTTGATCCGGACAAAAGTACCATCTTCATTCAGTCGCACGTTCCTGAGCATAGCCAATTAAGCTGGATACTAAATTGCTATACCCAGATGGGTGAATTAAATCGGATGACCCAATACAAGGATAAATCTCAGAAGTCTGAAGCAAATATGAATTCAGGTTTATTTACTTATCCAGTGTTGATGGCAGCAGACATATTATTGTATCAGGCCGATCGCGTGCCAGTTGGCGATGATCAAAAACAACACTTAGAATTAGCGCGTGATATTGCAACACGTTTTAATAATTTGCACGGTGATATTTTTACGATTCCAGAGCCTTATATTCCTGAGTTTGGTGCTCGTATTATGAGTTTGTTAGAGCCGACCAAAAAAATGTCGAAATCCGATACTAATCCAGGCAATTTCATTGGTTTATTGGAAGATCCCAAAAAGCTGACTAAAAAAATAAAACGTGCAGTAACTGATTCAGATGAACAAGCGCGCATCTATTTTAATGTTGAAGAAAAGCCAGGTGTATCAAACCTATTGTCTTTGTTGTCTTGTACAACGGGGCAGAGCATTGACCAATTAGTGCCGCAATACGAAGACAAAATGTATGGTCATTTAAAAGGGGATGTTGCTGATGCGGTGGTTAGTTTATTAGAGCCAATACAGCAAAAATTTCATCAATATCGTGAAGATCAGGCATTCCTTGATAATGTTATGCGCAATGGCGCTGAGAAAGCCTCTTTAAGAGCGAGCAAAGTCTTAGCAAAAGTGTATGATGCCGTCGGTTTAATTGCAAAACCCTAAATTTACTGATAAAAAAAGCGCCTTTAGGCGCTTTTTTTATCACCGTATGTTAATTCTGTTTAATCTTCTTTGGCCAATTTCTGGGCTTTAACAAATAATCGTTCGGTATCGTCAATGAACTCATCAACATTTGCGCTTTTCGCAAAGGAAAACGCTGGTGTCATCAGTGTCGCATTGTAATTTGGTCTGCTGCTAAATTCAGGTTGGGTACTTAATTGAATTAAAAAGCTGCCACCAAATAACAGCGCGGTTAAGCTTGCTGCAACCGTTAACCGCCTTTGTTGAGACATATGAAAACCAATATAAAAATTAAGCCAAAACAGACAGAAAGCCAATCCAATGGGCAATAAGGTAATTAACCAGGCAAATGGCCAATTGCCCGATAGGTTAAAATCGACGATTTTTTCAATAACATCACTGATCCACATTAAGTTGAAAAAAGCGAAAGATATCCCTACTTGACTCATCACACGAGCATCGCTTTTGGATAGATGCGAGATGAAAGCAATGGTACAGGGCCATAATGCGAACAATAAGGTCATCCCAATTGCAGGGACCAATAATTGAGTGAAATTAACTTCTAGCGGTTTGTTTAAATAGAAAATGTAGCCAGCAACAAAGGCAAACAAGCCAATACTAAACATTAGTGAAACAGGATTTCTGGCAAAATCTATTAAACTTTCGAACGGACTAAAAGTAATGCTTTCTGCAACAGGATGTTCTGGGAGAAGAAACCGGATTTGGCTTTTGCCGATACTAACAACATCACCTGAACGAATAATATGCTGGTCGGCAGGTTGTTTGTTTTTTTCTAAAAAACTACCATTAATGGATTCCAAATCATTAATAATCCAATTTTCACCATCAAAATGAATGCTTAAATGCTTGGGGCAAATATGTGGATCTGTCATGATGACATCGTTGTTGTAACCACGACCAATATTGATTGTTTGTTGTAAAAACTTATGACGGCCAATGAGTTTATGGCCTCGGCTTATCTCTTCAATGATTATTTCCATGAGACAGACTCCATAAATTTCTTGGTAAATGTAAGCGCAGTATCTTGTTTAACTCCAGCGATGGTAAAGTGGCTGACTATGGCATGCTCGTCTTTATCTACCGAAGCGCTTAAATAGAGCACGTCAAAAAGCTGATTAAAGTCTTTATAGGCACGCGTACAAAAAATGGTTTTACTTCTAATATTATTATCTACAGGGCTAACAATATCGTGATGACACTGATATTCACTAACATCTTCTTTTCCTGCTTTATTACCGGCGCCGGCACGACTGATATGTTTCTCATATAAATGGTAGAACTTAGTGTCGTTAATATTTTTTGCCTTCATATAACGAAATTCCATTTCTAGAGAGCCAGTAAAAAAATTAGATGAAATGTAAGTGTTTTCTTCTAACGAACAATTAGCAACCGCCGCTAAAATTAACGCGTCTGGTTTATCGGCATTAGACTCTCCCCAACAGCGGATAAAAGGCACATCAATTGTCGGAATAACGCCTTGTCCTAAGTGTTTCATTTCCCAGCTGCTATTTAAAATCGTGGAAATGAGTTTGTCTTGGTTCTGCGATAATTGCATTGCCATTTGTGTATCTATATTTTCGGGAGGTGATAGCTTGTAGGTTTGATATAAGGATTGCAATTTATCATGGGGCACCAAAAAACCGATAGAGTTACCGGAAGTGGCGACATTGATACCGACAACTTCTGTATTAGTATTAACTACAGGGCCACCACTCATACCAGGGTTTACCGAGCCAGTAAAATGAATGCGATCGTTGAACGATTCGCTTTTTAAACCATTGTATGTACCGGGAACGACGATCATCCCTAGATCGTGTGGGTTACCCAATGAGTAGATCTCTTCTCCTTTTTTAGGCGGAGTATCTGCGATAGGGAAAAATGGCATTTCTGCGTCGGTTTGTCTTTTTACCAGCGCTAGGTCATTAATCACGTCAACGCTTTTAAGCTCAAGTGCCCCTTTATTACCAAGGTGATCTAAATATTCGATTTTGTATTTTTTGGGATGACGTGCATAGCCGGAGATAACATGGTAATTAGTGGCAATTAAACCATCACTAGAAATTTGAAAACCAGAGCCGATTGACGATTTTTCGCCACTCGCCTGATCAATTAATTTTATTTGGTACAATGACGGAGCCAGCTGCTTAAATATTTCTTCCGCTTGCTCTGTTGCTGATAAGCTGCAAGATAAAGACATAAGCAACAAAACTAAAAAACCTTTCATCGATGATCCTTTTTGATAAATACCATAGTATTGTGCCACTGTCTGAAAAATTGTCATCTATTAATAGGTAATGCGTATAAAATGTAAGATAAAATTAACAGAACAGTTGTATTTTTAGACAATATCAATTTTTTTAAAAATAGTGAGAAGATAATTTCGATTCGTTTAATGTGTTTGGTTAAAAAATATTGGTGTAAAGAAAAGAGCATCATTGGCTGTTTTATAAATATTTCCATATTGGTTTGACTTGGCAAAACGAAGACCCCCTGTTCTCACCTTATTTTTCTGTCAGCATATCAACAACTATATGCAAGGTACGCGATTAAGTAATGCAATGTGTGTCAGCAAAAATGCTAGCATCAATTATGTCTGGTGATGAATCCCCCCTAAATCTAGTAACGTCGATGCTAAACTTTCCGACGCTGATATGAATTGGTCTTGCATTTAAATGATCTATTTTTTTTATCAGGGTGTTTATTTAGGTTGGGTTTTTCTTTAAGTATAAAATTATTTCACTAGCGGTAACTTTTGATTATACACTAACCCAAAAGGGTGAAATTTTGTTGATCAATAAACTTAAAAATTTAGGGCCAGGCATACTGGTTACTGCTGCATTTATCGGCCCTGGAACTATTACAGCTTGCACGCTCGCCGGTGCTAATTTTGGTTACACTTTATTGTGGGCGCTGGTTTTTGCCACCATCGCTACCATTGTTTTACAAGATATGTCGTCCCGTTTAGGCACCATCACGCAAAAGGGCTTGGGGGAAGTACTATTAGATGCGCTACAAAACTCCATTTTTAAATGGCCATTGATTGTACTGATTATTGTTGCATTATATGGTGGTAATTCCGCTTATGAAGCGGGTAATCTTGCTGGTGCTGCACTGGGTATTGAAGCCATTACCGAGCAAAATGACTGGATTTTTAGTACTGCCATTATCACCTTAAGTTTACTTGGCGCATTGATACTATTGCGCGGGAGTTATAAACAAATTGAGCGCGTGTTAATCGGCTTAGTGTTGTTAATGGCGTTGTCATTTGTACTTACTTTTTTTGTTGTACAACCACAATTGTTAAGCATGCTGTCTGGCATGTTTACGCCGAGTATCCCCGACGGAAGTTTACTAACAGTTATCGCGTTAATTGGTACAACGGTGGTTCCTTATAACTTATTCTTACATGCCTCTGCCGCTAAAAACCATTGGCAGAATGCCGATAATTTAGTGCAGGCGAGAACCGATACGATAATTTCAATTGGCTTAGGTGGTTTAATCGCAATTTTAGTGGTGTCAACCGCTGCCGCCAGCATGTTTGCGCATGGTATTGCGGTGAATAGTGCATCGGATATGGCGCAACAATTTGAACCACTTTTTGGTTCATTTTCGCGATATTTATTAGGCATCGGCATGTTTGCTGCGGGCCTAAGTAGTGTTATTACTGCGCCTTTGGCTACTGGTTATGCGATTTCAGAAATCATGCAATTTAAAGGGGGAACGCAATCAAAAGCCTTTAAATTTGTCAGTCTGAGTATTGTTTTAGCCGGCGCAACTTTGGCAATGACCAATATCAAGCCCATTGAAATTATTCTGTTGGCACAATTTGCTAATGGCCTGTTGTTGCCAATTGTGGCGAGTTTTTTACTTTATGCCATGAATCATAAGAAACTTTTAGGTAAGTATTCCAACACGTTAACTGCTAACTTGCTCGGTGGTGGTGTGGTATTACTAACAGCCGTGCTGGGTATACGACTGATTGCCCGTTCTTTTGGTTTGTTCTAAAATTAACAGTAAAATACCCATAGGAAATGCTTTACAGATGAACGAACGGCAAGCACAGGCGTATTTGTTAGCTAAGCCTAAAACAACCATGGACTATCCTTTTGGTGAAGACGTAAAGGTGTTTAGGGTCAAAAATAAAATGTTTGCGACCATTGCCCATGGTGGCACTGCGAAAAGCGCAGATGCTAGCGATGAAGCCAAAAAGTATTTTTGGATGAATTTAAAATGTGATCCTGATGAAGCACAGATACTTCGAGATATATTTCCTGCTGTGCTTCCTGGTTACCATATGAATAAAGCACAATGGAACTCAGTGATATTAGATGACACTATTCCACTGGGTGAAATTGAACGGATGATGGATAATTCGTATCTATTGGTAGTCAGTAAAATGACCAAGAAAGATCAGCAATCAATATCTTTGTGAGCTTTATACCGGTGGTTAGAGCATCAAGTTTTAACGATAATTCATAACTAAAAATTTATTAAGGTAAATTTATATTTTGCTAGTAAAACGTTTGCCGATGTTATTGTAATTAAAGACATCAATCGGCTCCTATTGGCGTAACCCTAACTTATTCTGCTTCATAAGTTAGTAAATATTGTCACCTGTCGCCAAATAAATACCTTTCATCGAGAATGATTCCTGCTTACTGATCAATTTCACAGATAAAACCGTATATTTATCATTAGATAACTTTAGACAAAATTTAAGGAAATAACATGGCATTGATACGCCACCCAATCTTACTGTTTGCAGTATTAACAGTTTGCCAAGTGCAGGCACAGGATTCTCGCGCTAGTCGTGCCGCTAATGTCATTACCGCGCCTATCAGTTTTGAGCAAAAAACCAGTCGGATAGAAGCTGTTGGCACTGCCGAGGCTATTCAATCAGTGGTGGTGTATCCCGCAGTCGCAGACAAAGTAACGGCGGTAAATTTTGAACCGGGCCAGTATGTTCAGGCGAAAGAAGTGTTACTTGAATTAGATTCTCGTCGTCAAAAAATTGCCTTAGAACGCGTTACTATTCAGCTTGCTGATGCTGAACGCACCGTTATCCGCTTGAAGGAAAGTCGTGAAAAAGGTGCTATTGCACAAAGCGATTTAGATGATGCAATGACAGCGCGAGACTTGCTTAAAGTGCGGTTAACCGAAGTTAAAACCGAGCTAGAAGACAGAACGGTAAGGGCGCCATTTTCTGGCGTAGTTGGATTAACAGATGTTGAACTGGGCGATCGTATTGGCTTACAAACCGCTATTACTACGATAGATCATAGGGAACAATTGCTGATAAATTTTAATGTGCCAGAGGCTGCACTGCCAATATTGCAGGGTAATGCTAGCGTGGAACTTGAACCTTGGCAAACGCAAGGGCAGCGTATCAAAGCTGATATTACGGAAGTTGACTCGCGGATCAATCTTTCGAATCGCAGCATTCGCGTTAGAGCTTTATTAGATAATAAAGCTGACCTGTATCGCCCCGGCATGAGTTTTCGAGTTACGTTGCAACTTGCAGGCGATGAATATGCTGTTATTCCTGAAGCATCGTTAATGTGGGGAGCAACAAGTGCTTACGTGTGGTTGTCAGAAAATGGCAAAGCTAAAAAAGTTGATATACAAATTCAGCAACGTTTAAGCGGCCGCTTATTAGTATCAGGCAGATTAACAGCTACCGATCAGTTAATCGTAGAGGGCATACAAAGGCTCCGCGAAGGGCAAAGCGTAAAAGTAGCAACATCAGAGAAAACCCAAACACGGGTAGCTAACCTATGAGCCAGCCTTTAGACCGAAATGATTTGCCATCACTATCTATTCGTCGGCCTGTATTGATTGTTGTTCTCAACTTACTGATTATCATTGCCGGCTTAGCGGCATTTAATGCGATTGAAGTTCGTGAGTTACCCGATGTAGACCGCCCCATTGTATCGGTTACTGCCTATTTTCCTGGCGGTTCTCCTGAAACCGTCGATACCGAAGTGACTAGTAAACTCGAAGGTGCGGTCGCCCGCGTTAGTGGTGTTAAATCAATAAATGCGTCTAGCGAAGAGGAAAGCTCGCGAGTAAGAGTCGAATTTCGTCCAGGTATTGATTTAGAAGATGCCGCCAATGAAATTCGCGAAGCGGTAAGTCGAATACAACGAGAACTGCCAGATACGGTTGAACGCTTAGCGATTATTAAAGCTGATAACGATGCGCAATCGGTGGTAAGCATTGCAGTGTCGAGTAAAACACTTGACCTAGAGAGTCTAACCGAACGAGTAGAAACTGATTTAGCGCCGCTATTTTTAAGTATTCCTGGCGTGGCAGATGTGCGCTTAAATGGCGACCGTGAGCGGGTATTACGCGTTTTATTAGATCCACTTCGTTTAACGAGCTTTAACTTGTCTGTTACAGACGTAGCCGCAGCGCTGCGTCAAGCACCATTTGATGTTCCTGCCGGTAGTATGAAGTCAACCGATCAACAACTTATTGTCCGCGCCGATGCTACATCTATTAGCGCAGAACAAGTTTCCGACATTATTATCCGTGACGACACACGTATTGGCGATGTCGCCACTGTCTTCTTTGGTCCTGCCGATGCGCTAAGTATGGTGCGACTTGATGGTAAGCCCGTTATCGGCTTGGGCGTTATTCGTCAAGCGCGCTCTAATACAATTGAAATTTCTGACGAAGTACTTGCTTTGGTCAAACGTATTGAAAGCCGTTTTCCTGAATTACAGATACAGGTTACTTCTGATGATGCCGAGTTCATCCGTGGTTCGGTGCGTGAAGTTATTACCTCACTATTGTTAACAGTCGTATTAGTCGTGGCGACGTTATGGCTATTTATTGGCTCTGGACGCGCGACAATAGTACCTGCTTTGTCGATACCAGTATCTTTGATTGGGGCTTTGGCAGCCATTTGGTTGATGGGTTTTTCAATTAACATTCTTACTTTGTTAGCGCTTGTCTTAGCCACAGGTTTAATAGTCGATGATGCTATCGTGGTAACCGAAAATATACAGCGTCGACGCAGCATGGGTTTAGGTGCTCGAGCTGCTGCGGTTATCGGCACTCGAGAAGTCTTTTTTGCAGTTGTCGCCACGACAGCAGTTTTGGTCGCGGTGTTTATCCCTATTGCATTTTTACCCTCAACGGCTGGCCGCTTGTTTAGAGAGTTTGGTGGTGTATTGGCGATTTCTGTGATTATTTCGTCTTTTGTTGCCTTATCTTTAGTGCCAGCGCTTACTGCCCGCTTGCCAGTAAAAATAAATAAAACCAAACATTTAGCCGCGTTTGGTAATACAATGCTGGGTTGGTACCAGCGTTCTTTACACCTTGCACTTAATAAAGCGTGGCTAGTTTTTATTGCTAGTTTAATTGCCGCATCAGCAGCCATTAGTCTTTACAACGTGTTGGATAACGAACTGATGCCATCTGAAGACCGTGGTAGTGTACGTATATTTGCTCGTGGCCCAGATGGTGTAGGTTTGAACTTTATGGATCGCCAAGCTAATAAGATGGAAGATATTCTGCTGCCCTATGTTGACGGTGGCGATATTGACTCTATTTATACAGTGGTAGGTCAATGGGATCCAAATTTAGTCTTCATTACAGTGCCGTTAAAAAACTGGGATGAACGTTCGCGAACACAACAAGAAATTATTCAGGAAATTAGAGGGCCGCTCTCTGCAATACCCGGTGCACCGGCGAGAGCCTTTGGTTCTAACAGTCTAAATTTACGTGGCCAAGGTGGCGGGCTTGAAATTGCCTTAACTGGCCAAAGTTACGATGAAATTTTTGCTGCGGCTCAGAATTTTTCTAAGATTATCCAAGAGAAAATCCCTGAGCTTGGTATGCCACGAATCTCATATCAGCCAACTCAGCCTCAACTTAGGGTGAATATAGATCGTCGCAGAGCCCAAGAGCTAGGTGTGCCATTATCTGATATTGCAACGACATTACGCGTGGCAATTAATGGTGATGACATCGCCGATTTAAACGTTGGCGATCAAGCTATTCCGCTTGTTTTACAGGCGCAAGTCGAGCAAGTAAAAGATCCAACCGACTTGGCGAACTTATATGTTGGCTCAAGCAGTGGCAGCTTAGTGCCATTGTCGAGTTTGGCCTATATCTCTGAAGAAGGTGTTGCTGCTGAATTAGAACGCAAAATGCAGCGCCGTGCTATTGAACTTGAAATGGAGCTACCTGATGACTTGCCCATGCAACAAGTGGTTGAGCAATTGCGCAATCTAGGCGAAAAAAATTTACCGAGCAACATTGGACTAATTTTCTTGGGTGAAGCGTTAACCTTTGAAGAAACCGCGCGAGAGGTTACCTTGACCTACGTGCTGGCCTTTGTGATCGTTTTATTAGTACTGGCAGCACAATTTGAAAGTGTCAACAGTGCGGTGGTGGTCATGGCGACTGTACCTTTTGGCATCGCCGCTGCTTTATTTGCCCTCTATTTAACCGGTACTTCCATTAATATTTACTCACAAATTGGCTTAGTCATGCTGATTGGGTTGCTCGCAAAAAATGCCATTTTACTCGTGGAGTTTGCTGACCAATTACGTGATAAAGGTTATGAAGTACGTAAAGCGGTAGAGCAGGCGGCAAGTGTACGATTACGACCTATTACTATGACATTACTCTCAACATTGTTAGGGTCACTGCCGCTAATTTTATCCAGCGGCGCGGGAGCAGAAGCTCGCAGTGCGATAGGATGGGTTGTGTTTGGTGGTTTAGGTATAGCAGTAGTATTTACACTTTATCTCACGCCAGTATTGTATTTAGCACTTGCACGTTTTACCAAGCCACGTGCTGATGAAACAAAACGTCTACAAACTGAGTTAGAACAAGCTGAACGGCTGGAACCTTAGTACGAGCATAGGGTCAGTTTATGTGACGCCGCTGTATCAACATTGTGCTAGGTTTTTAAGGAGAGCTAATGTGGTCAAGTAATATTGGCCACATTTTTGAAGCTTAATCTTTACCTCCGTCATCACTCTCAATATTAAATTTATTTTATCTATTGTTGGTGGATCTGCCTGTTGAACCCAGTGATATTAGATGACACTATCCCACCGAGTGAAATTGAACGGATGATGGATAATTCGTATCTATTGCTGGTCAGTAAAATGACCAAGAAAGATCAGCAATCAATTTTCATTCATCAATAGTGATTTTCAATGGATAGTTTATGAACTCTTAATATGGCCAGCATAAGGCTAACCATATATGCTTAATGTCCGCAGAATTGGTGTATTACTTTATTTGTTGTTGAATAAATGTTCGGGTGTCTTTTAGTAAATCTACTCTTGTTGGTTCATTCACATACATCATATGACCGCCATGATAATATTTGTATTGGATCTGTTCCGCCTTAATACCATGTCGATTCAATGTATATTCAGCGTCAAAAAATGGCGTCACTAAATCATAGTAACCTGAAGCAACAAAAACTTTCAGCATGGGATTAATACGTAATGCCTTCGATAAATCGTGAGCGGTATTTACGTATGTAGGTTCCCAAGCCTTGCCTTCTGGTGCAGTACGCCAACGCCATTGATTTGATAATTGATCATCTGCTGGCGCTAAATAAGTTCGGTCCCAATTTACTCCTAAATCATTTCTTATATAACTCATTAGCCCTGAGTTATAAGCTGAAGAAATTGCTCTGCTTGCGTCATAACTAGGTTGAGCTTTTAGATCATCTATTTCATCAACTGTGTAACGTGCATCTAACAACCCTACGGATAGCCCTTGATCTCTTAATAATTCTTTAGCAAAGTGAAATCCTTGAATACGCAATTGTGTTTGCTCGATATATTCAGGCGAAAGTCCGGTAAAAAACACCAACCTGTCACGAACGTGCTCTGTTGTTGCTTTACTCAGAGCGTTACCTTTAAATAATGCAGGCATCAATTCGTCAGTAGCAAATGAACGAGCTTGGCTTAGAAATTGCGCTAAATTATCAGGTTTTGGATCTATTTTTCCATGATAAACAGCCGTTGCCGCCATGGTTGGTAAGTAAGTGATATGAGAGATGATGTTGTCTCGTACATACGGACTTGAGCCTTGATAATCCAAAGCTTGCGAGATAAAAATAATACCGTTTAAACTGATGGATAAATCATCTTCTAAAATCTTAGCGACAGCTGCGGCACGTGTAGTACCGTAACTTTCACCCAATAAAAAGCGAGGAGAATTCCAACGACCATTGTCGGTAAGCCACGTTCTTATAAATTGTGCCATGGAAGTCGAGTCTTCTTTTAATCCCCAAAACTCTTTACCTTCGTGTTTTCCCAACGCACGAGAAAAACCAGTACCAACGGGATCGATAAAGACCAGATCTGAAACGTCCAATATTGTTTCTGGTGTATCCAAAATAGGGTAAGGGGGGTTGCCAGGATACTGAGCGTCACTAGGTACTTTTACACGTTTGGGACCAAAAGCCCCCATATGCAACCAAGTGGATGCAGAGCCGGGGCCGCCATTCCAGACAAACGTTACTGGGCGTGATTTGTCCTTATTGCCTTTTTTGGTATACGCAAAGGTGAATATGCTCGCTATTTCTTCGCCATTTTTATCTCTTAAATATGTTTCGCCGGCAGTCGCGGTGTAATTAATCTGCTGGCCGTTGAAACTCCCTTTATGTTCACTAACAAACTGACGAGCTTTAGGTATTGCTTTTACGTCTTCTTTTTCTTCTGCATTGTCTATGGCATAAACAGCGCTATTAAAAATAATAAATGGACACAGAACAATACAGCTGAAAATGATTTTAAAGGGCATAGTGAGTAGTTTAATAGAAAAAGTTCACTCATTTATAGGTGGAATGCGCTAAGTAGTCAAACACATCATGATATTTACTTTAGCGAAGATGTTAGTGGTTATATTTAGCTTTATGATTTTTAGTGATTGGTTTGCTGTCGCTGATACAAGAGGAACAGAATAAAAGTCGCACTTGAGTTACTGAGCAGTATTATCATTAAGTTGGCGTAAAATATCCGAGTTAAGTTACCGCGGTTACCTCTCTGTTAGATTTCACTTTTACTCAGCAGTGATAATAAAACGAACGAATGTAAGGGCTACTTTTTAGCTGCATATTGCTGGGACCAGACCATGAGTTCATCTCTATTACTAGAGTTGGTTTTTCTATATATACTGTAAATATGCGTTTTTACAGTATTAGTGTTTATATTAAGTTTGTCGGCAATTTCCTTATTTGCATCGCCATTGGAAACCATATTGAAAATGGCTTTTTCTCTATTGGTAAATAAATTAAGCTGGTCATCTTGATGTTCTTGTTCATACGCAAGATTTGTATCTAGAGTAAACTTTAACAATTCAGTAAGCGCTAGGTTCATTGTTTTTCTTTTAAACCAGCGTTCATTTTTATTGATCCTTTCTAGTCCTTTTATGATGATATCAGTTCGACCGTGGCAATAGAATATTCCTTGAATACCGGCTAATAATACTTCTTTTTCGTCCAAAGAAGAATCTGTGACATTGAACACCACCACTCGACACTGTTGAGCAAGGGTTTTAATATCCTCAGGCACGTTCTCTTGCCATTGCGCATCATATAGATCGATAAAACAGATATGCTGTTTTTCTATTTGTGAATAGTCAGATTCGGGAAACCAGCGCAGTGCGATATTGCAAGCGTTAAGCAAGCGAGTGAACTTTTCTACTTTTTCTTCATGTTCTGGGTTTAAAAACTCAGCTGAAGAATATAAGTATGCAATAGTAATATTTTTATTCGACACTATAAAACCTCTCGATTGGGATTGTATTCATGCAGCCATTTTGCCGTACGATTTTTTCATTTTTTTACTTGTATATGAACTAAGTACATGTAAAAAAAACAACCCAAATATTTACAATGCATTTACATCAGGGGATATACTTGCATTTCTCTATATTTGATTGCAAGTGCTATTTATACTTTAAAATATTAACGAGTCTGAATTTGGAATAAGTAATAACCCTATATAAAGTTTTTTGTAGTATTTTCATCGGGTTGTGGTTAATAGTACCTTGAATATGGCACAACAATTCGAAATTGCTTTTCGACTTATTTTCTCAGCATCTATTAGCTGTCGGCATTTTTGTATTAATCTATAATGCGATTCAGATTAAGTGGTCATGTTACAAGGTGTTTTTAGTGCAGTTATTCCTGGTTATCACATGAATAAAGCGAAATGGGACACTATTATTCTAGATGGCTCAATTCCACAGGGTGAAATTGAAAAGATGATGGATAATTCCTATATCTTGGTGGTACGTAAAATGACCAAGAAAGAGCTTTAATCAATCTTGGTGCATTTATATAAGCGCTTTTAGCTAAAATTTTGCATTGGCATGTTATTTAGACGCCTCTGCAATATATTTTTCTACTTGTTGCTCAAGCACTGGCAAAGGTAGAGCGCCTGTACCAATAACAACATCATGAAAATCGCGAAGGTCAAACTTATCCCCTAAAGCGGACTTAGCCTTTGCTCTTAGTGAGAGTATTTTTATCATTCCTAGCTTGTAACCTAGCGCTTGACCTGGGTTAACAAAATAGCGTTCAACTTCAGTAATAATATCACCTTCACTTATTGGTGTATTGTCACGAAAATATTGAATAGCTTGTTCACGAGTCCATTTCTTTGCATGAATCCCAGTATCAACGACTAAACGAACTGAACGCCATATTTCATCTTGTAAGCGACCAAAGTTATACATAGGGTCTTGGTAAAATCCCATTTCTCTGGCAAGTTGTTCGGCATAGAGTGCCCAACCTTCAGTATATGCACCATAACCATTAAATTTGCGGAATTTAGGCAGACCTTCTAATTCTTGTGCTAATGCAATTTGAAAGTGATGTCCTGGTACTCCTTCATGGTAAGTAATGGCAGAAAATACGTACTTTTGAAGGTTTTTCATGTCTTTAAGGTTAGCGTAATAGATGCCAGGGCGCGTGCCGTCTTGTGATGGCCTATTATAAAAAGCAATGCTAGTGCTGTTTTCTCGCCAAGGTTCAACACGCTTAACCTCTAATGTCGCTTTGGGGAGTTTATTAAAATACTGATCTGCGATGGCAAAAATGTCAGCAGTATTTTGACGAGCTTCTGCTAAAAAAGCTTCTCTTCCAGCATCACTGTCGTCATAAAAATTATTAGGATCATTACGAACAAAGGTGAAGAACTCTTGTAAATTTCCTTCAAATCCTACTTCTTTCATGATGTCGCTCATTTCGCCATGAATGCGCTTTACATCATCTAGACCTATTTGATGAATTTCTTCGGCAGTTAAATCAAGTGTCGTATGGTGCTTGATGCGATTGTGGTAAAACTGAGAGCCGTTTGGTAACGCCCAAACACCTTTATTACCATCAGTTTTAGATTGTAATAAAGATAACTTTTGAATAAGGGCATCAATACCTCGTTTGAAAGGACCCGAAATGGCGTCAGCTGCATTAGACTTTAAAGTGACTTTTAAGTTGCTAGAAATATCTAATGCATCAACTTTTGTAGAAAAGTCAGCGAATAAAGTATTCATCTTTTCCATCCCTGTAGTTAAAGTACCTGTTGTTAAACTGCTGATATCTTTTATCATATCAGGGAAGGAAAATTTGGGAGTGATAACACCAAATTCGGCCCGATCAGCTAATTGTTTAGTGTATTCCATTAACACTTTTTCTAAGCCATGCAGTCGCTGAATGTAGGCATTGGCATCTTTAACGTTATCAATTTTATGATTGTTTTGTAAGAATGCAATTTTATCGGTGATTTGACCATTGAATTGATCGACGACGTAATGATGTCGATACCATGCTGCGTTATTAATCTCACGCTCTGCATTAAAGACGAATAAATCATAACTTAACTTACTATCATCATTTAGTTTTTCATAAGAAAAGTCTGCTTTAAGAGTGGCTAATTGACTTTTATATAAGTTGAGATGGGTGGTTAAATAGTAGTTATCGGAATGTTCATCCCACTTACCGTAATCACCAGTTTTTATCCCTAAATAAGTTTGAAACTCAGGGCTTTGAGCCACTATTTGGTTAAAGCTTTCTTCGAAAAATCTATCTAATCGTTCATCTTCTGAAATTTCTATATTTGATTGAACACTAGATTTTTTGTTAGGCGCACATGCGGTAACAATGCATGTTAATAACAATGATATTAGGATTTTTTTTATTAAACCTGATGATTTCAAAATGAATATCTCTAAAAATAAGGAGTTAAAAGAATATGTGATGTCAAGACTTAAAGCAATGAAAGCATATGGCAACGCTCTATGACTAATGCAGGCAAGTATCTATTGTGTTCATCATCATTAATGATGAAGGGTAGCGCTAATAGGCGTATGAGTTTTGCCCCGTGCAATAAAATAATGCTTGATGGGGCAACTTCACAGAAAAATGTTGAGAGATTGATAGATAACTCTTGTAGGTTAGTTGTGAGTAAAATTACCAAGAAAGAGCTTTAGTCAATCTTGGTACATATATAGTAAGCGGATTCTTTTAACTAGGGCTGTTGAGTATCAATTATGTTAAATATTGCTTTAAGAGCGGGATCTTCTCCCGAAAAATAATCATGTGAAGATAAGCTCACAGGAACGTGCGGTGGTACCCAAATTCTATGGTCTTCAGCTTTTGAAGCTTGGTGGAATTGTGAAGAAATAATGCCCCAAATGCCGCTGTATGGCAGTTTGAACCAACCAGCCTCACTTAGCGCATTTGGTCTTGAGCCACTTGGTTCACCAACTAAAATAGCGTTTGTAAGTCGGTTGATATCTAATAGCAAATTATGCGCCGCTGAAAAAGTATTTCGGCCAATTAGAACAAACAATTTACCGTTCGGTTTTAACGCTTCAAATTGAACGAGTGTTTTTAATATTGGCGGATATGTACTGCCGTCTCCACCAGCATTATGGCGTATATCTAATATTATATTCTCTACACTTAGCTGGGACATTTTTTCTCTAAGCTCTATATTAAAATCTTCAAACGAGTGTGATGGGTTATCGTGCACATAGTTGTACTGAATATAGAAAGAAGCGCTATCTGGTAGATGCTGATACCAATATTTCTCTTTGATTTGTAGATTGTGGATTGCAACACTATTGGTCAATGCGGGTAACTTAGGGAAGCCACTAAATCCCATCGCCTTTAGCTTCGGCTTTATCGTCCTTTGCTCACCGGCAGTATCTTCAATGGTTAGATAAATACTTTCAGCATCGTCAACAATATTTAATCCTTTTAATACTGAGGGCAACCCCAGATAGTGAGGGCCTAACCAAAGTTGCTGCATTTCATTGTCTCTTGCATTAATTATTTGAGTTTTTGACAATGCTTTATCTGCATCTGTATTGCCTATAGTGATCACTTTGCTACCGATAAGCTCTTGATATGGTTGGTCTGCACCGACAATGAAAAGACCATCGCTAAATTTGTAAAATTGTAATGGTAATTGAGTAAAAGAACCTTTTTCAGCATAGGTGGGAACAATAAAGTTATGGCCATTACCCATTGCAGCAACTAATTGCATAAATTCAAAAACTATCTCCTGATCAGAAAGAGCCGGTATTTTATTACTGATATCGGATACCATTTTCTCAAATGATTCTTTACTGACAGCATTATAGATATTGACATGAAGACGTTTTAATTCTGAAACCAGAAAATCGAGGTCGAACTGCCATGACTGATCTCTTGATAAGTTCTGAGGAATAAAGCTGCCCGAGATTTGCTGAAATGCTTTCGAATCTGCAATTTTTTTGAAATGAGCATTGCCTTTTAGATTTTTTCTACCGTCATAGCGCGCTGCTAACGATTTTGTGATCCATATAATAGCATTCGATTCTTGTCCTAGCTCAGCATAGGCTTCGGCGATATTGATCATAATGTCATTCGAAGGGGCTGAACCTGCAGGTATATTCGAAAGAATTGTGCCTAAAGCCAACGTTTTTTTAAACGCATTAATCGACTTTTCCCATTCTCCCAGTTGGAAATAACTCAGCCCGAGTATGTACCACGTATCGCCGTCATCTGGGTATTGATTGGTTAGTAACTCTATAATCGGTTGGGCGGCTAGCCAATTTTTTTCTCGCACCAACTTGAGCGCTTTAACTCTGTTTATATAATAAGTCGCTGGTGCTTGTACTTGACTATTGGTGGGATGGTGACCGATAGCACTGTTTGTCATTTCAGTTGCTTTATTGGTTCCAATCGCTTGAATTGAAAAAGTTGCAAAGACTGTAAAGACGAAAGAATAAATAACTTGATTGGAGTGCATGACACTTCCTTTACTAAATTGTAAAAACTTATCCAAATGGTAGCAACTAAAGAGTTAATATCGTCCGAAATCAGGATTTCAGACTTATTAATTAGCTTTTTACCTAAAATGACTCACTAGGTGATGACTTTTGATTCATACGTATAAACTGAGAAGGTGTTTTGCCTACCTCTTTTTTGAATACTGCGTTAAATGTAGATTTTGAGTTAAAGCCTGAAGCGAAAGCGATTTCTAACAAAGAACGGTTAGATGCATCACCCGCTAATAATTGTTGTTTTATGTCGTCGATTCTTAAACTATTTATATAATCACAAAAATTTCGTTCGCTTGCCAAATTGATCGCCCAAGAAATATCTTTGACATTAATACCTGTACTTTTCGATAAATCTGTCACTGAAAATCTAGGCTGTTTAAACATTTTTTTTTCTAAAATTTCATTGTTAATACTTGTAAATATTTCTATTGCTAAGGTCTTTTCGGCTTTTATATCCTCTGTGCTTTGATGTTCGTCTAAAGCCTCGTAAGAGGTCATATCTTCAAAAAGTATTGGTTTGTGAATGACTTTAAAAGTGAGGAAACAAGAAATGCTGAAAAAGAGAAGTTCATTGATAAAGTACCAGAGTGCTTTAATGGACTCTGGTGTAACCGTTTGAAGGTTCATTCTAATAATATCAGTAACAGTAACGAGGGTGAAAACAGCTAAAGCTTTTACCAGCCACGTCAATTCGTATCTATCCGCGTCAGAAATAAACGCTTTAGAGGTATTGTGATAACGAGCAAGAAGTTGAAAAGATAAATATAAATATATCACTTGGCTAAATGTGCCACAGGCAATAATAAACTGTGTATGTTCAGTAAATGGCAGGGCTAAAAGTGCAAAAATGAAATGTGTCCATTTTTTACTACCTTTCAGGGGGACTTCATTAACCAGTGACCGGATAAAGAAATAAAGTATAGGGCCAATCAATAATGTAAAAACTGGGGTGATTAGATAGTATTGTTTACTTGCATTGATTTGTTCAAAGGCATTTGTCGCACTAAGCACCGCTTGAAAAATAAAGAATATGGCCAAGTAACGATAGCGTTTCAGGTTCCAGATAAGTATTGCCGAAAAGGTCATTTGGCAGGCAAACACTACTTGCAATATGCTAACAGGACTAAGCGCTATAAATTGTGAAAACATACAGATGAAAACGCTATTACAGATAAAGAGATAACACAGTATAAGATAAAAGCATGGTGATACCTAAGTTTCATCATATTGATTATGCTCTTAATCTTTACTTGGAATTGGTTTTAAGCATTGCAGTTGGGCATGCTAATGAGTCCGTTGGCTGATATTGTTCTTCGATAGTATTAACGGTTCCTGCATGCTTAGCGCTTCATGCAATAAATTATTCTTTAAAAAATAGTTATGAAGAGGCGGATAACTTTCAACTAAATAATCGCATGAAGGGTAATTCTTCTTATTTGGTGGTCAGTAAAATAACCAAGAAAGAGCTGGAATTCCTTTTTATCCATGAATAGCTGGTGTTAAACTATTCAAATCAAAAATAACTTATCGATAGTGACATTGTTTTTATTTAAGAGACTACCTTACTTCCTTGGCTGTTTGGCACTGATCATAGTGCTGGCTGTTGTTGTCTCTCAGCATAAAATCAACCACGTCGCTTCACAAAATATTGAGTCATCGTTAAGTGATACTAATGCAGTTTCTGCAGACATAGCGGTATTCGTTAGTATTAACCAAGCGACGAACTTTAATCACGTTAAGCAAAGGTCAGTTGATTTTGTTTTTGTTGTCTTGATTGCGCTACTTTTAGTTGCTGCATTAAACTATTTATCCTTTACTCTTCCAGTATTACCCCCTCCCTGGTACATAACGTTAAGATATAAATCGCGCCTATACCTTTCCTGTTTCAAAATTAGTAACTTGCAGTACAAAAATAGGCTATCTCGCCAACATTGAACCCTTTTATCTCATTGGTACTCGCGAATCGACTTTGCGGGTTATTTTCGTCATATATAAGATCAGATAAAAATGAAAAAATTTAAACGTATCCTTATGCAATCCATACTTTGGCTTAGCATAGCGATGAGTCAGCACTCAGTGTTAGCTGCTGAAAATCTAAATGATAAATTAACTAAACCGCAAATAGATTTAGCCGTTAATGGTGTAATAAATGCCTTGGTAAATAACTATATTTATCCAGAAAAAGCATTATTGATAGAGAAAGAATTACGACATAAAGTAGATATAAATGAATTTACGAAAATTAATGATTGGTATGCATTTATACGAGAAATTAACCTTATTATTAGAAATGTTAGTGGGGATATGTATCTCGATGTAGTTGAAACTAAGCCAGTAATTACTCTTGAAAGCACAGCCGATAAAACCGAATTGCCTAAGTTAGCAAATTATAACCTTGATAATGTCAGCATACTTTTTGGTAACGTGGGATATTTTAAGTTGGACTATTTTTCGCAAAATCCAGAAGCAGAAATAGGCATTTCCCGCGCTTTAGATGCCTTATCTAACACCGATGCTTTAATTATAGATTTAAGATCTGCCGAGGGCGACTCACTCACACTTGCTCAATACCTGATGAGTTTTTTTGTCAACAAGGACACTCTGTTAAGCAAGATAACCTATGCTCCCCAAAAAAAAGAGTTGACGCTAACTTCACTGAATATTGGCGGTATTCGGTTTAAATCTAATTTTCCCGTTTACCTGCTTACCTCGTCATTTCTATCCGGCTCAGGGGAATTCGTGGCTTACACACTTAAATATTTTAAAAAGGCGGTTATCGTCGGAGAAGAGACGATGGGGGTTGCTTATGTGATAAAAAAACAAAAAATCAATGCCCATATCAGTCTAAATATTCCCGTCGCCATTCCGTTGCATCCTAAAACAAATAACAATTGGGAGCGAACGGGTGTGACTCCAGATGTTTATAGTGCTGCTGATCTAGGGCTCGAAACTGCACACAAGTTAGCTAAAGAATATCTCGGTATATTTTAGTTTGTATTGGGGAAACTATGGAGTCAGCCTTTAGCAGAGGGCAAAACCCTGAGTTTGAAATATCAGACTCAGGGAGGAAATAAATATTATATTAAAGTTGCCTATAATTAGATATCCATACTGTTTGATAGGGCGCTAGGGTGATTTCTTCGGTTAATTCAGTGATTTCTATTTCACTGATCAGTTCATACCAATTTTCAGTAACAATTAAATTTAGTTCACTTAATGGCAGCGGTAACGGCTGATCGGTTATATTGCTGATACAAAATATTCTTTGTTTACGGTCCAAGCTTTGTCGCCAAAAGCCAAATAGGTTCAGCCCTAAGTGCAAGGTAAATTGAGTGGCGTTGGGATGAAAAGCCGATTGTTGAATTCTAATATCTAGTAGTCTTTTTAAGCTCGATAGTACTCTTGCGTGATGCAGTTTGTCGTCGGCTAATGCATCATCCAATAGCTCTGCTTGCCAACGATGACGATTAATTGCACGGTTATGGTGAGTGTTGGCGAGTTTTTTATAGTCGTTTTGCGTGCCCAACATGCTATGAATGTATATGCCAGGTATGCCTTCAAGCGCAAACATAATGGCATGCGCGCAAATATAACGCTCAAAATTCCATTGATCTTTTCCTTGTGTGGTACCTTGCATCGCATCATATAACGCTATATTCATTTCATAGGCTTTTTGTTCACCATTATCTGATGTGCGCCATGAAATTTTTCCGCCAAATTCTTGGACGGTATTAATCAACAATTTTATTTCATTATCGGTTAACAGGCCTTCTGCGGGTCTCAGTCCGATACCGTCATGAGAGGCGATAAAGTTAAAGTAGGCGGTGCCATCTTGAGAGGGCGGCATACTCATTAGCCAGCGTTTCAAGTACAAACAGTTACCAGTTAGCAGGGTGTTTATTAGTAGCGGTGGCAATGAAAAATTATAAATAGCATGAGCTTCATTTGCGTTACCAAAATAAGTCAAATTTTGTGGATTGGGGATATTGGTTTCGGTAATAATGATGGCATCGGGTTTTGCATGTTCGATCAGTGTTCTTAATAATCGCACCACTTCATGGGTTTGAGGTAGGTTAATGCTGCTAGTGCCGACAATTTTCCACAGAAAGGCGATAGCATCGAAACGAAATAGTTTGACGCCTGCATCTAAGTATTGGCGAATAATACTAACAAAGGCTTTTAGTACCTCCGGATTACGAAAGTCAAAATCGACTTGATCATGACTAAAAGTACACCAAACAAATTGTTTACCTTTTTCGGTCTCTACTTCTCGAAGTAACGGCGATGTTCGTGGCCGAACCACCTCAGATAAGTCGTCTTCTGGGGAAGCGGTAAAGAAGAAGTCGTGCCCTTGTCCTTCCCCTTTTATAAAATTTTGAAACCATAAGCTAACGCTGGAACAGTGATTAATAACCAAGTCAGACATTAGCTGGCGCTCTTTAGCGATCGCCTTGATATCTTGCCAACTTCCTAATGCTTCATTAACTGATGAGTAGTCGATAACAGAAAAACCATCATCAGAGCTGTAGGGAAAAAATGGCAATATATGGACGCTGTTAATAGTGTCACCGATGGTATTTTGCAGAAAGCTTTGCAATGTTTTTAGTGGCGCTTGTCCATCTTTTACCACGCTGTCACCATAGGTAATTAATACTACGTCTTGCTCAGACCAATGATTGGTAAACGGTTTTACGGGTGGGCAATCGTCAGGTAAGCGCATTAACGACATCAATTGCTTGGCAATGTCATCGAGCGATTGTGAAAGTGCTATGTCTTGATAGATAGTACTTAGCTGTTGCACAAGTTTGTGCTGAAGCTGTGCCTCTGACTCATGCATCATTACTATGCCTCTTTCAATTGATAACAAAATTCCTGATTATCTAACTCAACCGCTTCTTTAAGTTGCACTAAAATATCAGGAATAGCACTGACCACACGGTTCCAAGAAGGAATAAATGGTGTATCCATCGGTTGCTCTAAAAAGGTATTCCCCGCTGTTAATATATTTTGCGCAAACATTTCTACTGCTTTTTCTTCGTTATGAATATCTAGTGAAAGACCGTTCATAATGGCATCGTTACGGTAAGTTTCGACGTAATCTAGGGCAATACGATAATAAGTGGCTTTTAATGTTCTAAACTTTTCTGCGGTAAAAGTTTCTCCTTGTGTAGCCAACTTGCGAATAAAGGCTTTGCTAATATCAATCGACATTTTTGATAATCCACCTTCGGTACTATCAAGCGATAAATCTTGATGTTTATGGTCGTAGGTAGCGGCAATATCGACTTGGCACAAGTGATTGGCCGAATAATTACGATACATCTCTGATAACACGCCAATTTCAAGTCCCCAATCACTTGGGATGCGAATATCGCTCAGTACATCTCGTCTGAATGAGAATTCGCCGGCAAGGGGGTATAAAAAGCTATCCATGTACTCTAAATAGTCGCAATGACCGACGGTTTTTTTTAGCGCTTTTATTAATGGCGTAACTAATAACCGAGAGACACGGCCATTGATTTTTCCATCTGCGACACGAGCATAAAACCCTTTGGAAAAATCATAATTGAACAACGGATTTGCCACAGGATAAAGCAACTTGGTCAGCAGATGACGGTCATAGGTTAGAATGTCACAGTCATGTAAAGCAATTGATTCAGCTTTGCCAGAGGCGAGTATGTACCCCATGCAATACCAAACATTGCGTCCTTTACCAAGCTCTTTGGGCGCTAAACCCAACGCTTGTAACTTTGCGTCAATGGCTTGTAATCTGGGGCCATCATTCCACAGTACACGATGATGTTGAGGTAATTGTCCAAAAAATGACTTGGCGTATTTGTATTGTTCAAAATCTGCCCTATCTAGACCAATGACTATTTCAGATAAATACTTAACGTCTTTTATTTTTTCAATAATATCCGGTAGTGCTTTACCTTCTAATTCTGAAAATAATGATGGCAAAATAAGCCCTAAAGGTCTTTTTTTAGAGAAGGTTAAGAGCTCAGCTTCCATATCAGCAGGGTCTCGTTGAGCTAAATTGTGTAGTGTCGTCACGACACCATTTTGATAAAAATCAGCCATGTGTTACCTCTGGATTGGTTAATGTGGGGTGTAGTTGCTTAGATAAGAGTTGTTGTAACGCTTCTGCCCAACCTTTTGGGCCAAAGTGTTTAGTTTGAATCGTTTTATATTGACGATATAGCCTAGGGAAAGGGTGGACAGGAGATTTGATTTGTACGGCAATATCGGCGGCTTCGAGCATAGCAATATCGTTTTCACCGTCGCCCAAAGCTATGGTGCAAATATTATCCGTATCGAAATAGTCACGATATTGTTCCGCTAGCCAAATAAGTGCTTGTCCTTTGTCACAGTAGTCACTGACATGCATAAACCTTCCGCCATGAAGGACATTCGCTCCTAAATCGCAGAGTTTTTCGATAAAAGCTTTTTTTATGACTTCATCACCCGTCCATTGAATAGGTTCACCAAACTGTCGTTGTTTAGCAAGTTTTGCCTGTGTTTGACTTAAGCCGGTTAATTGGCAAAGTTCATCGACCGTCATTGACGAAAACCCGCGATAAAAGCCACTAAATTCCTGAGTCTTATTTTCTAATAAATTTAACCAGTGTTGGCGTGATAACGAGAACGACTTAACCCAATATTCACCGACATCTTGCGTATCGACCGGTTGTGTTGAAAAAGTAGATTTAGGCAAAAAGACAGCTGCACCATTTTCAACTATAAATGGGCTATCAAGTGCTAGTTCGACCCTGATCACTTCAAGTTCAGCTCGGGTTTTGCTGGTATTTAATATCACGGGGATTTGCGCATCCGCTAATTGTTTTAGTGTTTGCTCAGCCTCAGTTGACTGATAGCTATAATGGTCCAGCAGAGTGCCATCGAGATCGCTAAAAACTATACATTTAAAAGCGCTCATGACTTATCCTTTAAACGCCATGTTAGTAATTCTTCGGTCTTTATCTAAAAACAAAGTTGCGTTTGCTGAACGGGATAACGTATTTGCAGCATGCACACTCAGTCTTTGAAAATATTGTACAAAATCAAATATTTGCTCCGAGTTCATTATTTTGGATTGTTGTGGCTCTATCACTTTTAACGCTAGTTTTCGTTCTTGCTCTAATCTCCATCGATAGACACAGTCGAATGATGGAGCTTGAAGTACTAACCAATAATTTATCAAGTGATATAGAGGTTGATAATATTGCTTAAGCTGTTGATTAACATAAGTACGCCACTTGCCATCGTTATCGTCTTGTAGTTCAAGCTCGTTGATCGGTGACTTAAGTTGATCGTTAGTTTGGGCGCTTACACCCCAACACCAGCCTTCGAGTATAATAATGTCAGCCGGTTGCTCAATTACTTGCCATTCACTTTTTGGAAAGGGCTCATCGGTGGCTTTATTAAACTTCGGAATAGCAAAATTTGTTTCTTGATTTTGTAACTTGTTAATAGTGTCTTTGAGTAAATCAGTATCATGAGTACCAGGAACCCCTCTAGTGACTAATAGGGGATGAACATTTTTAGCGAGTGCTTTTCTCTTTTTACTATCAAGGTAAAAATCATCAAGTGACATGACAACGACATTTAGATTGTATTCTTCGTTAAGAAAATTGCCGATAAAGTCTGTCAGTGTTGACTTTCCGCTTCCTTGACAACCATTAATGCCAACAAAGTATGGAGCACCACTTTTTTTGAACCCTTCAATAATTTGCTCAGCTATAGGTAAATAACTTTTTTGCACCGTCAGTTTAAATTCATTAGGTAGCCTATGTTTATTGATAAAAGCAGAAAGCATATTTTCGCCATAAATGTTGATAACAATATCTTTTATCTTCAACTCCTGTGCCAAGCGGTACTCATGGTTGCTAAAGCTTGTTAATTGTCTGAAATGAAAGCAATTAATTTTCTCATTATTGATACGGATATTGGCGTGAAAGCAAAGTAAGTTACCAAAATAAGCCATGTTTTGCACTGAAGTGGTGCATGATTTAGATTGGGTAAACGTTTTGCAATCGAGTTTTTGTCTATCAAAGTGAACCTTAGGCTGTTAACTCGCGTATTAAACCGAAAAAGAGGAGTTACGTTATGAGTGCAGTCATGAATTCAAAAAATGATGGTGTGCAACCGACTATTATTAGTGTTGCAGAATCTACCCATTACCTGATTGGTGTTATGGATGGGGCTAATAATTTTACCGGGTTAGATGGTAGTAGTCAGATGACGACGGCGAATTCGTTAAGTGAAGCAAAGCAGTACTTAAGAAACCATCATTATTTTACTGCTGCACTGGAATACCAGTCAGCATACGATGAAATGTGCGGCGCCAATAGTAATGGTCGTTATCAGCAAATTATAATATTGTAACAACGATGAAAAACAATAAATTACAGGTTAAAGAGTTTCTCTATATATTCAATGAAGTGACGGCACAAGGAACTAAAGTCGACGGTAAGTACCAGTTTATGGGGCTGAGTGCTTGGCATGACTTTGATGGTTATACTTGTTTTATCGGTTATAAAGACTTAACTCTCACCTTACTGTTTCACGGTCGATACACTTTTGATTATCAAGATGAAGAAACCTTGAACGCGTTCATGAAAAAGACCATTAGAATATTGTCACTAGGAGATAGCGCTTGAGTCCTGATCATTTTTTTACTGATAAAAAACCAGCGGCAATCATATTCGATCTTGACGGTACCTTAGTGTCTTCATCACTAGATTTTTCTGTTATAAGAGAATCCCTAGGCTGTCCCCAAGACGTTGATATTTTGAAGTTTGTTAATCGTTTGCCAGCACAAGCGCGTAGCAATGCTGAAAATAAAATTATCGAATTTGAAATTGCCGATGCGTTATCTTCACAAAAGCTAAACGGTACAGACGAGCTATTAGCGTTACTAGCAAGCTTGAATTTGCCGGTCGCAATCGTCACTCGAAATTGTCAGCAAGCAGCGCAGATAAAGCTTAGTAAAAATAATCTCGATATCCCTATCGTGCTGACCAGAGAGCACCATCCAGCAAAGCCTGCTCCAGATGCGCTTTTGCATATTGCGAACCAATGGCAAATATTGCCACAAGACATTATGTACGTTGGTGACTATTTATATGACATTCAAGCGGCAGACAATGCTCGCATGATGTCTTGTTTACTCACTTATGGTCAGCCACTTCATTATGCAGACTTGGCTACTGTTGTTGTTGATGACTTAAATAAGCTTTTTCAAATGTTTAAGTTGTACAACAAAGAGAATTCAAACGTTGCTGATTATTGTTGCGATTTCGTGTAAAGGTTTGCGCATTCTTAAGCCTGGTGGCAATAAATATGAGTATAAGTAGCGACTATCGAGCTGAACAGACAAAGCCTGCAGATGAGAATACTACGCCTATGATTAACTTTAACTTGTCCGAAGAAATAGAAAACTGGTCGATAACAAACGATAGCGTAATGGGCGGGAAATCAGTTGGATCAATAGTACGCAACCACACTTTTGGGGAATTCTCAGGAACCATTTCACGCGAGAATAACGGCGGTTTTAGTTCAGTTTATCGAACGATAGAGCCGCTAAAACAGCCAGTTGATATGATCGAACTTAATCTTCAAGGCGATGGACACACCTATCAAGTGCGCATTATTTGTCATATTGACGGCTATCGATTGGCATATAAACATGATTTTGCTACTGAAGGCGGTAGGCAAGAAAAACTACGTTTGAACTTTGACAATTTTCAAGCCACTTTTCGAGGACGCATATTGGACAATGCACCACCGATACAAGTGGAGCATATTAACGAGGTTGGTTTTTTGATCACCAAAAGCAAGCCCGGCCCATTTGCATTATTAATTAACAGCTTGTCGTTTTTATAAAAAGAGCAGCCATGAATAAAATAAACCCCAAAGTATTGTTACACAGTAAATGGACCAAGCGTGACGTACAAAATAAGGAAAAGCACTTTACTATTGTTAAGGTCTCCTTTGATGACGAGCAACGGGTCGTTGACTGTATTATTGAGGCAGTGATCAACGAGAATCAGTATGCAATTAATTGGCGAGAACTGAAAGATAGTGAGCACTGGCTTACTGGTTGGAAATGATTATTATTGTGGTGCTGAGGCGGTTAGCTACCAAGGAATTGTTTTTCCTTGCCAATCTAGATAACTCAATGAATTATCAAACGCACAAGAATCGACAATAGTTAATAACTGGTTGGCGACAAATTCGCTGCTGAACAGTTTATCTGCGGGCACATTTTTTTGAAAAGGCTTAGAAAGCGGTGTATCAGTGGTCCCTGGATGAAATGAGATCACTTTTATATTTTTTGCTCGTCGAGCCAATTCTATCGCGGTATTTTTAAGCATCATATTCAGTGCTGCTTTAGATGCGCGATAACTGTACCACCCCCCTAAATGGTTATCACTTATACTGCCAACTCGGGCACTAAAAACAATAAGTTTACACGGGTGTTTTCTGGGTAGTAATGGGATTAATTTTTGTATCCATAGCATTGGCGTAATTGCATTGGCCTCCATAATGGTTTGAAAGCAGGTAACGTCAAAATCTTCTATACGCTTTTCTGGTTGAATGTTGTTTTTATGTAATAAACCATGACATATAAATACCTGTGTAATTGGTTGCTGCTGAGAACAAGGTATTTTAGTAATGGCATGCTCAATATTGTCTGGGTGATAATTTTCTATTTCGATCCCTGTGATTCTTTCAGTGTCAAAATTTGCATACGCAGATAGATCCCGACTAATAACAATTAATCGGTGATTTGAAATGTTGATTAATTGCAAAGCGATGGCTTTGGCAATATCACTATTTGCGCCAATGATCAGGGTCTGGTTACTTGTCATAACAACTTCCAGAGTCACATGAGTTTTTATCGAGCTTAAAAATCGTTGATACGATGTTGGAAATTTTTTGCCTGTGCCTCGCAAACAGCATGTACGCGCGTTGGGTAACGGGTTTAATGATGGGCCAATTAAGTGGGGCAACCCAAAAACCTTTACCGACAATTGTCCATGCTCGATGCGTTACTTCCAGCCCCAATAATAATTTACCGCTATCTAGCCCATGTAAAATTTTCATCGCTTGAACAACATTTATGCTCGGGTATTCTTCGGCTATGTTATCTCTGTGCAAATCTACTAAATGAAGCTGGTTGTTTCTGTCTTGGCGTTTTAGCGATAGCATCTCTTTGGTGCATAGAGGACATTTACTGTCGTAGAAAATAGTTAACATAACTAAAACCTGTTATCCAAACCACATAGCAAACGCTACGCCGTGTAAAAATATGACACTTAATGTTAGCCGTGTACGCATTTTGAAGTAAACATCGGAGTCTACATTAGTATCAAAAAATAAAGATTCAAAGATAAGTAATAGTAAATAACCGATAGGCAAGAGCACTACGGCATTTTTTAGCGGCATTAACAAGCATGCAAAAGCAAGCAAACTAATGGCGTTACTCAATATTTGTCTACTGACATCGATTGGGTGGTCGTTTTTTTGCCACAATGTCCCCGCGATAAAACTTAATATGATTGCGCTATAAAAAATGAAGGCTTGTTGAAGGTTTATTTGCCAATCATGCTGTTGAAAGAAGTTGAGTATTAGTAAGGCGACAAAGGGTAAAAGGCCCGCATAACCGAGAAATTTAGAAGTGTTCATATTGATGCCTTTACATCAACATAAGCGTGACCGTCTAATGGGATATTTGTTACCGTTTGATCAGGTTTTGCGTAACTTACTCTCGATAGACGTTGGCTGGTATGATAGCTATCTAACCCTGATATACAGACAGTATCAAGACATTCTATGTCGATATAACCATCATTTTTAATTGCCTGCGTATCACAAATAATATCGGTAACCTCACCAATAACTAATTGTGTGTTATTGAGTGTGATCGGGACGATATCTTGCAATGTTAGAGCGTATTTTAATCTGCTTTGTTTTACAAAAGGTGCAATATAGCCATCAATATATTCTTCACGGAGGTCGGCGTGATCAAATTCACTTTGACCTTGTTCATATCTTGCTGAGGTTTGATGCGCCTGAGACCAAAATTCAGTTGATACTTGGTTAATTGTGTATTGCTTAGTCGCAATAATATTTTCTAAGGTATGTCTCGGCACGGTATTCGGACGAGTAATAAAGCCAACCAATGCCGGCGATGCCCCAAGGTGAACCACAGAGCTGATTATGGCTAAGTTAGTTTGCTTATCTTGGTTGCTGGTACCTATCACATTAGCACTTTTAAACCCTGATAAGCTATTGATGAACTGAGCACGGTATCTACGTGGCATTTCAGCGATTTTCTGATGAGTAAAATGTTGTAGTTTGATAGTTGTCAACATTAAATAAAGGATGTTATTGGTTAATACGTAAGTGAGATTCGTTCAGATCAGGTAAGTTAATTAAAAAGAGCAAAAAGAAGTGAGAGGACTTCTTTTTGCTTTGAGCTAATATTTTTTGGTGTGTGTTTTACGCGTTCAGTTATTGCGCGTCCAGTTATTGTGACCAAGGCTATTCACTAGAACTAAACCCGAAGAGGTGCAATAAGCTAGTAAATAGGTTGTAGATACTAATATACAAGGTCACGGTTGCACTGATGTAATTAGTTTCTCCTCCGTGGATGATTTCACTGGTTTGATACAAAATTAGCCCTGACATCAGCAATACAAACATTGCTGAAACACCTAAACTTAGCGCTGGCACTTCAAAAAAGAATGCGCCAAGGCCGCAAGCGAAAGCGACAATAATACCCACCATTAAAAATGAGCCCATAAAGCTAAAGTTCTTTTTGCTAGTAATTGCATAGCCACTTAGACTAAAAAATACTATCGCCGTTAGTCCCAAAGCTTTAAGTACAACTTGTGGTGCCATTATCCAGTAAGCATTAAGAATCGGTCCTAAAGTAACTCCCATAAATCCAGTTAATGCAAATACACACAATAACCCTAAACTTTCATTGCGATATTTATGGGTAAGAAACAATAAGCCAAAATACCCCACGAGTGTTATCAACATGCCTGGATGCGGCAGGTTTAAGGCCATACTCATTGTCGCAGTGAAGGCACTGAACAATAATGTCATTGCTAGTAAAGCGTAGGTATTCCGAAGTACTTTATTTTGCGCTAGTACGCTTTGATTTTGCTGCGATGCGGCAAATGTTTGTGTATTTCTCATCTTAATACTCCTTCTGACAGTAATATTACAAAATGACAGGTGACAACTGCATTTACTGTATATTTTCGTCAAACATTGAATGACAAACCGGTAGATTTTTTTGTTTGCGTTTTACTTTTCTTAGCAGGCTAGTTCTTGCTCTCGATAAAGCAATATTTACTGCAGACATCACCGATGACTGATTGTCAGTAATGACAATAGCAGGGATGCCTTTAGAATGAATAACAACTCGACAGTGTTTATCTTTACCTCCTTTAGGGCCATTAATATCGTCAATAGTGACTTTAATACTCTCAATGTGGTCACAAATACGGTCAAACATGCGCTGAGCTTTTTGCTTGATCCTAGATAGATTCTCCGGCGAAATATCAACTTTCAAGTGAGTGATTGCTAATTCCATAAATTACCTCTTTGGCTTGAGTTTGATGTAATTGGTAAAAATTATTGACACGGAAACTTTGCAACTAAGGTCTCAAACAATACTTGTTTGAGCGGACTGTTTTCTAGTGCCGTTATATTCATTGATTTTGCTACCTGAGACGCCACTTCTTTTCTGTCATACTCAAGAGGAATACAGAACTCATGAGCATTTTCATCTTTCAACATAGAAGAGGTCGTCATTAATCGCGTTTCATAGGCGCGCTTTAAATAATCACTTCGTTGCGTTTTTTGGCTAATTTGTGATTCAGGCTTAGTAACTGCATTTTCTGAGAACAGCGAAGAATCAATAAAGCCATCTATATAAAGCTTGCAAGCGTTAATCTCTCTTTTATCAATCCCTTGCTGATAGGCTGTGCAAGATTGAATAATGTCAGATTTAAAATCGGCGTAAACAGAACCCGAAATAAACAGTAAAATAACTGCGCTTGATTTAAGCATTTGATGTATTACTTTGTGCATGGGACTTTTCCTCTAATGTATTAACTTTTTTGGATGAATTTCGTATCAGCATTGCGCCAGCAAACGCCGATACCAGTGAGCCAATTAACACGCCTACTTTTACTTGTGTTTGATAGGCTAGTCCTTGTTCTTCAAAAGCCAGTGAACCAATAAATAGACTCATGGTGAAACCTACTCCACAGAGTAAACAAATTCCGTAAAGTTGACCCCAAGTCGCATCTTTTGGTAGGCGGCATAACTTTAACTTCACCGCAATGAAGCACGCTGCAAAAATGCCGAATTGTTTACCAAGAAAGAGTCCGCCAATAATTCCTAAAGAAATAGGCGTAAAGAGCTCATCTAGATTCGCGCCTGTCAGGCTAACGCCAGCATTAGCGAAAGCGAAAAGAGGCAAGACAAAGAAGGCGATCCAAGGATGCAATCCATGTTCTATTTGATATGACATTGATTCGGCTTTTTCTCGAGCAATAGGTACAAACCACGCCACGGCAAAACCCGCTAAGGTAGCATGTACACCCGATTTTAAAACGGCAGCCCACACTACAATAGAAACCAAAATAAATGGTGTTTTATTCGATAACTCCAATCGGTTAAAGATAAACAGAATCACTAGACCAATGGTTGCAATAATAAGTGAGTTGGTTGCTAAATCTTGAGAGTAAAATATCGCAATAATAATCACTGCACCAATATCGTCAATAATGGCGACTGAGAGTAAAAATAACTTTAAGCTCGGCGGTAAATGCTTGCCAAATAGTACAAATATGCCGAGTGCGAAGGCGATATCTGTAGCTGACGGAATCGCCCAACCGTTCATGGCGACAGCGTCTTGATAATTGAAGGCTACATATATTAGTGCGGGAAAAATAATACCTGCAACGGCAGCAAGAAAAGGTAATACTATCTGATCCGGACTAGAGAGTTGACCGTAAAACAATTCCCGTTTTATTTCTAAGCCTACAACAAAGAAAAATAGTGCCATCAGGCCATCATTAACCCACAGAACTAAAGGCTTACTAATGGCAAAGGTACCAAGGGTGATACTTACAGGGAATTCTAAAAAACTTGAATAATGCGAGCTAAACATACTGTTTGCCAGCATTAAAGCTAGGGTAGCTGCTAATACCAAAATGATGCCTGAACTCGCATCTGTTTGTATGAACTTTTTCCATTTTAGGATAATTGAATTTTCCGACATACCGCCTCCTTTGTCACAACTAGACAATTTATAGCGAACTAACAACAGCAATAAAAGTCGATTGTTGTTGATGCGTTATCAGAAAAAAGTTGATTAGATTGTTGTTGTGTATTAACGTTTTATCGTTCATACATTTTTCTTATTGAGGGCGATATGGGAAAGCTCAATTACCATCACTTACAGTATTTTTACGCTATTGCAACGCATGGCAGTATTGCGCAAGCGTCAAAAGTTATCCATATCACTCCGCAAACATTAAGTGCTCAACTACATACACTAGAAGAGCAATTAGGTTATTGTTTGTTTGATCGTAAAGGCAAAAGGCTGGTTTTAAATGAGATGGGGCGTATTACTTTTAGTTATGCTCAAGAAATATTTAGCCTTGGTGATGAACTGTTGCACTCGCTAAAGAATCATTCCACTGACTTTTCGTTCCGATTTTCTATTGGCGTTACCGATATTGTTGCTAAAGTATTTTCTTATAACTTCCTTAAAGAAATTTACACCATGGACGACTCTATCAGACTCGTTTGCAAAGAAACGAGTTTAGATGTGCTGCTTGGAGAGTTAGCGGTTAATAAGTTAGACGCCATATTAAGTGATACTCCCTTACCCTCAGGTTCACCGTTAAAAGCATATAGCCATGTGATAGGCAAAAGTGGAATGAGTTTTTTTGCTAAAAAAGAGCTGGCGGATAAGCTAACCAAAAATTTTCCTCAGTCATTGAACGGGGAAATGTTTTTTATGGCAGGAGAGGGCACTAATCAACGTTTAAGTGTATTAACTTGGTTCGAACAGCTTGATATAGACCCCATTATTATTGGTGAGTTTGATGATTCTATTTTAGTTAAGTATTTTGGCCAAGCTGGTTATGGTGTATTTTGCGCCCCAACAATTATTGAAAAGCATGTTGTTGAACAGTTTGATGTCACTTTGATAGGTCGCACTAATGATATCACCGAGTATTATTATTTAATTTCCCCTGAGCGAAAGGTTAAACATCCAGCGGTTCAACACCTGTTATCACAAGGTAAAAAATTGTTTGAGCAGCCTATGGCTTGAGCTAGATTTGCAATGCTTTTTATGTTCTAGTCATGGAAGTTGCCATATAAAAAACAATTTACATTATGGATTTGCATACACTTAGCCCAACCCTTGGGGTTTCACTTTATAACGAACAAGTCTTTTCGGATGTTCTTGATGTTAGAGAATTTGAACACTATCGATGGTTCCATTTAAGTTCACCAGCAGTGCAATCATTAATGAATACAGCTGCACCTGCTCAGATCTTGTTGCCAGTTCCTCAATCAATGCTGTTGTTTATGCTTTGGAAAAAATCACCCTTACGTGTATTGAACTTAGGGCTTGGTGGCGGTGTGTTCGAACGTTTCTTTAATTCACACTCTACGATTGATGTAGTGTCTGTAGAACAAAGTCAATCGATTATTAATATGGCGAAACAATATTTTGCTTTGCCTGAAAAGACAACGGTCGTTAACCAGTCTGCGCAGCAATATCTGAAAACACAAAACGAAGATAATGATGTGATGCTAATTGATATCTATGAGAATAAATCGGTATCAAGTTGTCTCTTCCATAAAAATTTTTATCGAGATATGAATAAAAACGTTACTGATAATGGAGTTGTTTTTATTAATTTAATTGTTGATAGCAAAAAAATTTTGCTTGAACTGCTCGGTGTTGTTGGCGACATTTTTCAATATAGCGCATTGGTTGAGTTTAGCGATTACAAAAACCTTGTTTTAATACTAAGCCGTTCACCTATTCCAGACAAAGAACAACTAGTTAGGTTAAACAACCAAGGTGATAATGTTGCTAACATCAACTTTGACGCTTTCATAGATTCCCTCCACTATCTAACAACAAAATAATTTATTCGGCTGCAAGAAAACAGTGATTCTGTTTTTGTTCATGCCGATAAAAATAGACTTTTCGGATTACCTTTTTTGCTAAAATTTAACACGATAATTTGTGTAACCATTAATGCGCGTATGAAGAACGCTCTTATTCTATGGCAAAGTTCGTATGTTAGCTGTCTTGTAGAGGTTGGTTTGACTAGGAACTTTGCTAATTAACTGCCGCTTGTTATTATTTTTCGACTGATACCACTGGTTGATAGCGCTGAATTTGCTGGCAAAGGTGTCTCCCCCGCTAAAAGATATATTACCTTTTGCCCCTTTTCTGCTAACTCAATAGCATGTTGAAAATTGATCAGTATATGCGACGAAATGGACTGCGGATATTTATCGGCATCACGGCGGATATATTCGATGAGTGATAAATTAACGTCATCATCATAAAAAACCGCATCAGCAAATTGCATTTCTCGGTGGGCGTTTAATGTTAAGTTGTCGGGATCGCCATCACAAGTGTGTATAAACACTATTTCACCTTCAGGAGGCGCAATTTGTTCTTTTAAGCTGGCGATTAATTGTTGTTCGGCGTGTTGGGTTTTACCATTAAGGATCGCTTGGCCTATAGGTCCTTTTAGGGTGTTTTCCCAAAATGAGCGTCTATTGCGTAAACCTTTTACCCGTGCTTTGACATGATCTCGAAATTTTAATGAAAAATCAGCGAGTTTTCCGTAACGCTCAGGTAACATTTTTTCGATTTGCTCTCTGAGCATTCTTACTAAAATAGGCGCACTGCCTGAGCTTGAAATTGCAATCAACATCGGTGAGCGATCTAATATCGCGGGGGTAATGTATGTACATAAATCCGGTTGATCCACGACATTGACATATATATTGAGCGCATTGGCTTCTACCGATACCGTTTTATTTACCTCATTGTTATCCGTCGCGGCTATGACAATATTGATATTATCAAGATGTTCTGGGGCATAATTATGTTTAAGCCAGGTCAGTTTATGAGTGGCGATCAGGCGTTCGACACTAGTTGATATTTCTGCTGACATCACGGAGATTTGTGTCGTCGATTTTAATAAAAGTTCTATTTTTCTTGCGGCAACATCTCCGCCACCAATTACCATGGCGTTAATTTTGTTTGCGGCGAGAAAAATCGGGAAATACTTCATATTAAAACTCTATGTATTAATCTTTGCAAAATTGATGTAAGTGAATCATAAAGCTGTTTTGCTTTAAGTGCTAGGTAAGCGCTAACCAATGAGCACTAAGTGCAAGTCCATTTAAGTCACCGTATATATATTGGCCGGTAACAAAGGAAGCTCCGGCGAATTCTATCGGGGTATTGATATCACCGATACCTAATTTTTCAGTTTTTATTGGACAAGTCCCTAGGGCTTTAACGGCTATTGGGAGAGTGTTTATGGTGCCAACATCGCGAATACAACCGTTAACCACTATACCTTGCCAGCGGTTGGCGACCGCTTTTTCCGCTAACATATCCCCTAATAAGGCATGGCTAGTACTTGCTTTGCCGTCGATGACCATAATCTTGCCGTTGCCGTCGGTATCAACCAGCTCTTTGACTCTAGAGTTGTCATTGAAGCAACTCACCGTGACTATCTCGCCGGCAAACATAGTATTTGCCCCGAAATTTTTGAAAATGGGCTGTACAAGCCGAAGTTTTTCAGGATAAAGGTCGAATAAATCAGGCAGTAAATCGAGCATAGCGTTATATCCACAGTTTTTTACATCAGGTTGTTATCTATAGTTGCTATTGATAGGTTATATAAAATTGAGCGATTAGTCGTTAAATTTTCCATTTTGCTAAAATGCTTTGATAGCGGCCATCTTGTTTAAGTTGCGCTAGGGCCGCTCTTAACACTTCAACATCTTCATCACTCGTTGATAAGCTTGCGGCTAGGTACAGATCAGAAGCAAAATCTGGAATTTGGTAAAGCAATGAAATTTGCTGTGGGTCTAAGCCGGTCTTTTCAATTTCATAGCGCCATATCAAACTATTGGTGAACGCTAGGTCAACACGCTTTTTATATAGTAAGTTCCAAAGGTGAGGATATTTGTCACTTAAATATAGGTTTTGATCTGTAACAAAGCCTTGTTTTATTAAATAGCTAGCAGCTAAATCATGTCGGATAGACGCGATGCTATATTTTTTAGCGTCCTCGATGGTGTTAATGGTGATATCGTCACGTGATTTTAATGCCACTAAATAAGAGTCTAATCGATAAAGCTTGCCTATCCAGTGAAATTTATTTTCTCTTTCTTTATTTCTTAGCATAGAAAAAATGAGGGTATTTGGTTGGTGTAACGCCAGTTGATAGCTAATGGTCCATGGATATACTTCTATCTCGGCCTCCATATTCGCTTCTTTTAATAGTGCTTTAACAATATCGATTAGTGGGCCGCTAACTTGTTGTTGTTCATTGAGACTATGCAAAGGGGGGAGATCTTCAGTGACTATACGCAATGAAACCGCTGTGCTGGCAAACGTAAAAAGTAGTGCAAAAAGTAGTATTACAATCCGTAACATAGCTGGCAAGTCCACACGAAAACATACTCTAGCTAGTTTGGCTAAATAAAGAGCGGCAAGCAAGTGTCTATTGATAATATCTAATTCAGAAGAGAAATTATCTCTGATCGTATCGGTAAATTTATAGCAGTGGTAAACTACGCTTATAACTTGTTAGTAGAGAAAATTATGCCTTGGATACAGCTTAGGTTAAGTACCGATGAAGAAACGGCAGAAAAATATAGCGACTGGATGATGGCTTGTGGTGCACAAGCGGTAACCTTTATTGATGCACAAGATACCCCAATTTATGAACCTCTACCCGGTGATGAAGTGTTGTATTGGTCGAATACTGTGGTGATGGGGCTTTATGATGCCAGTCACGATATGGATAAGGTCATCAGTTATCTTCAGGGTATTCATCCAGATAAAAAAGCGATGGCGTTTAAACTAGAGCAACTTGAAGATAAAGACTGGGAACGAGAGTGGATGGATAACTTTCACCCGATGAAATTTGGTGAGCGTTTGTGGATTTGTCCAAGCTGGCGTGAAGTACCTGAGCCCGACGCGGTCAATGTTATGCTCGATCCTGGCTTGGCGTTTGGCACTGGTACACATCCGACAACGGCATTATGTTTAACTTGGCTCGATAGTCTTGATCTAACTGGGAAAACCGTGGTTGATTTTGGTTGTGGCTCAGGTATTTTGTCACTAGCAGCCTTAAAGCTGGGCGCGAGTAAAGTGATCGGAATTGATATCGACCCGCAAGCGCTACAAGCGAGCTTGGAAAACGCGAAACGCAATCAGGTTGAAGATAGATTAGAGTTATATTTACCTAAAGATCAGCCGGCCTTTAAAGCTGATGTTGTTGTTGCTAATATTTTAGCGGGCCCTTTACGTGAATTAGCGCCAGTGATTATTGAATATGTCGGCGAATCTGGTTTATTAGCGCTGTCCGGTGTATTAGAAGAGCAAGCGCAAAGCTTGCAAAATATATATGGTCAATGGTGTGACATGGACCCAATCTCGGTGAAAGAAGAGTGGGTGCGCCTTTCTGGTCAATTAAAATCATAAATTTTGTCGGCAGATAATGTAAATTATTGTACAAAATCTGCCCACATCAATGGTTTGCTAAATGTCAATATAAAAATGTTGAAAAAAAGCAAATTTTGTTCAATTTATATCCTTTCCAATCGCTAAAAAAACACGTAAACTTAGCGCCCTTTTGACCGAGAGCTCAAAAAAGCAGCAACGTGAAGATAGGTTCATACACATTAGAAAGTAATGTTATTCTTGCGCCAATGGCCGGAATCACAGACCAACCCTTCAGGCAATTATGTTGTCGAATGGGGGCTGGGTTAGCTGTATCAGAAATGATGTCAGCAAATCCTAAGGTTTGGAATACTGGTAAGTCTAAACGTAGAATGTTGCACAGTGATGAAGCAGGAATTCGTTCAGTGCAAATTGCGGGTTCGGATCCTGATGAAATGGCTTTTGCTGCTCAGGTTAATGCGCAAAGCGGTGCCCAAATTATTGATATCAATATGGGATGCCCGGCAAAAAAAGTAAATAAAAAATTAGCGGGTTCAGCATTAATGAAAGATCCAGCCTTAGTTGAACAGATTGTTAAATCTGTCGTTAATGCGGTTGGTATTCCAGTAACGTTGAAAATTCGTACCGGTTGGTGCGAAAACACGCGAAATGGAATAGAAATAGCTAAGATTGCTGAAGGGTGTGGTATTCAATCACTGGCAGTGCATGGTCGTACTCGCAATGACTTTTATAAAGGTGATGCTGAATACGACACCATCAAAGCAATAAAAAAGGCAATTTCTATTCCTGTAGTAGCAAATGGCGATATCACCTCAGCGGAAAAAGCTGAGCAAGTATTAAGCTATACCGGAGCTGATGCCATCATGATTGGTCGTGCAGCCCAAGGTCGTCCTTGGATTTTTCGAGAAATTAATCATTTCTTGAAGCATGGTACTCATTTATCGGCTCCAACCATGGATGAAATTCGTTCAATTTTAATTGAACATGTAAAGGAATTACATACCTTTTATGGTGAATTTATGGGTGTAAGATTTGCCCGTAAACATGTTTCTTGGTATATGCAAACGCATGATCAAGGAAAAGCGTTTCGTTCTATCTTTAATGCACTTGAGTCTGTTAATGAGCAGCTTGAGGCATTGAATATGTATTTTGATAATTTAACTTTAGAAAGAGTCTGAACTTTATGTTTGAACAAAATATTTCCTCTCCATTTATTACCGGTGATTTACAAACTCAGACGAAGGCATCGCCTTTGCGTACACAAGCGAAAGTAGCTATCAAAAACTACTTGTCTCAGTTAAATGGTAACGATGTTGATGACATGTACGACCTTGTACTTTCGGAAATTGAAGCGCCAATGCTTGAAGAAGTGATGCAATATACTCGCGGCAACCAAACTCGTGCAGCCAATTTGCTTGGGATCAATCGTGGTACTTTACGTAAGAAATTAAAAAAGTACGGTATGAATTAATAAGTTGGCAGGCAATGCCTGCCATATAAAAGCACCCTAGGGTGCTTTTTTGTTTTTAAGAAAATAAAAGTTATCCAATTAGTCAACTTTTAATCTTTTAAAAACAACTATCGCGTATCACGGATAATGGAAGCGATACTGAGCAAGTAGCTCATTGCCACGGACATGTGTCATAGGCCAGACAACCATTTTAATATATAGGTAATCACAAAAGTAATGAATACCCCACGCCCAATCAAACGTGCACTTTTAAGTGTTTCTGACAAAACTGGTATTGTAGATTTTGCTCGCAGCCTTGCGCAAAAAGGTGTTGATATTTTATCAACTGGTGGCACTGCAAAACTCTTAGCAGAGAATGGCATTCAAGTGACCGAGGTTTCTGATTATACTGGACATCCTGAAATTATGGATGGTCGAGTTAAAACTCTTCACCCTAAAGTACATGGCGGCATATTGGCCCGTCGTGAAATGGATGAAGCGGTAATGGCTGAAAATAATATTGATGCTATTGATTTGGTTGTGGTAAATCTTTATCCGTTTGCTAAAACAGTTGCCAACGAAGGCTGTAGTTTAGCTGACGCGATTGAGAATATTGATATTGGTGGGCCAACAATGGTTCGTGCTGCAGCAAAAAACCATAAAGACGTCACTATTATTGTTAATGCTCAGGATTATGATCGTGTATTGAGTGAAATGAACGAAAATAATGATTCATTAACTTACCAAACGCGTTTTGATTTAGCGATTGCTGCCTACGAGCATACAGCTACTTATGACGGTATGATCGCAAATTACTTTGGTAAAATGTTACCTGCTCATGGCGTTAAAGACGCAGAGCCGAGTAAATTCCCTCGTACTTTCAACAGCCAATTTATTAAATCTCAAGATTTACGTTATGGTGAAAACTCGCACCAACAAGCAGCGTTTTATGTTGAAGCTGAGCCGGAAGAAGCATCTGTTTCCACTGCTCACCAACTTCAAGGTAAAGAATTGTCTTATAACAATATTGCCGATACTGATGCTGCGTTAGAGTGTGTTAAAGAATTTGACGAGCCAGCTTGTGTTATCGTAAAACATGCTAATCCATGCGGTGTAGCTATTGGCGAGAACATTTTTTCAGCTTATGAAAGTGCTTTTAAAACTGACCCTACTTCTGCGTTTGGCGGCATCATCGCTTTTAACCGTGAATTAGACGCTGATACAGCAGAAGCAATTGTTTCTCGTCAGTTCGTTGAAGTGATCATCGCGCCTAGTATTTCAGATGATGCAGCACAAATTGTTGCCGCTAAACCTAATGTTCGCCTATTAGAATGTGGCCAGTGGGGCACACAAACATCGGGTTATGATTACAAACGTGTTAATGGCGGTTTATTGGTTCAAGACCGAGATCAAGGTAGAGTTGGCGCGGATGACTTAAAAGTGGTCACTAAGCGTCAGCCGACACAAGAAGAAATGCGCGATTTACAATTTTGTTGGAAAGTGGCGAAATATGTCAAATCAAATGCCATTGTTTATGTTAAAAATAGCATGACAATCGGTGTGGGCGCAGGCCAAATGAGCCGTGTTTATTCTGCTAAAGTTGCTGGTATTAAAGCTGCTGACGAGAATTTAGAAGTTAAAGGTTCTGTCATGGCGTCTGATGCATTCTTCCCGTTTCGCGACGGTTTAGATGCTGCTGCTGAAGCCGGTATTACCGCAGTTATCCAACCTGGCGGTTCAATGCGTGATGATGAAGTTATTGCAGCAGCAGATGAACACAATATTGCCATGGTGTTCACTGGAATGCGTCACTTCCGCCATTAATAGAGTTCTATGATAGTGAGTTAATAGACCTGTAGGTTGGCAATGTTCGCGTATGGTTATCATATATGGACTTTGCCATCTGATGTTATAACTTCACTAATATAGAATTCATTATTGGATAAAATATGGGGTCAAGTGTCGTTTTTCGTCGATAGAATTCGGGTGATGGCACTGTTTCTCATTTAAAAATCTGCTATAACTAGCTCGCTTAAAAATTTCACTAGTTAATGGAAGATAACAATGACACTTATAAAATCACTAATTACCGTTGCAACTATTTCAGCGTGCACACTAAGCCTTAATATTGCCAATGCTCACGATTCAGGGGCAAGTAAACTTGAACATGCGATATCCGGCGAACATCGCTCTATCGCCAATAAAGCCCGTGATCAATATCGACACCCTAAAGAAACATTAGAGTTCTTTGGTTTTAAACCGAATATGACGGTAGTAGAAATCACCCCAGGTGGTGGTTGGTATACAGAGATCCTTGCTCCTGCCTTAAAAGGAACGGGAAAATTGTACGGCGCTCATTATCCAGATACAGGCGAGGATAATTATTATAGTAATTCTCGTAAGCGCTTGGAAAAGAAATTGGCAAGTGATGCTGTTTTTAGTGAAGTAGTGTTGACCGATTTTGTGCCGAAAAAAGCGAGCACTCTGGCACCCAAAGGCACTGCGGATCTGGTATTAACGTTTCGTAACTTACACAACTGGGGAAATGAAGGCGTTGCTCAGGTTTTCCAAGATGCGTTTATGGCATTAAAAGCAGGTGGTGTATTAGGCGTTGTTGAGCACCGTATGCCTGAAGATCAGGATTGGGAAACGAATAAACGCAGTGGTTATTTTCCTAAAGCAACAGTAGTTAAATTGGCGAAAGAAGCTGGTTTTGTGCTTGCAGCAAGCAGTGAAATAAATGCAAACCCCAAAGATAATGCGCAACATCCTAAAGGTGTGTGGACATTACCTCCAGTATTACGTTTAGGTGATGTTGATAAAGCGAAATACTTAGCTATAGGCGAAAGTGATCGCATGACCTTAAAATTTGTAAAACCAGCGGCTAAATAATCGCAGGTAGTTAAAGACTTAGGAATATTAAGCAATGAAAGTTTTAGTAATTGGTGGCGGTGGCCGAGAGCATGCTCTAGCGTGGAAAGCGGCACAATCTAATCAAGTTGAAAAAGTATTTGTTGCGCCGGGCAATGCCGGTACTGCAATTGAAGATAAGTTAGAAAATGTTGCCATTTCAGTCGGTGATATTGCTGGCTTAGTGGATTTTGCCAAGCAGCAAAATATAGATTTAACCATTGTTGGCCCAGAACAACCTTTAGTGGATGGCGTTGTTGATGCTTTTCAGGCACAAGGGTTGGTGATATTTGGCCCTTCAGCAAAAGCCGCGCAATTAGAAGGTTCAAAATCATTTACTAAAGACTTTCTTGCCCGTCATCAGATACCTACTGGTGCCTATCAAAACTTTACTGAAATTGAGCCAGCACTGGCCTATGTTAGACAACAAGGTGCGCCAATTGTTGTTAAAGCTGACGGTTTAGCGGCAGGTAAAGGTGTTATCGTTGCTATGACATTAGCTGAAGCAGAAGATGCAATTAAAGATATGCTTGCAGGTAATGCTTTTGGTGATGCTGGACATCGTGTGGTAATTGAAGAGTTTCTTGAAGGTGAAGAAGCGAGCTTTATTGTCATGGTTGATGGCAAAAATGTGTTAGCGTTTGCCACAAGTCAAGACCATAAACGTGCGCTTGATGGCGATCTTGGTCCTAATACTGGTGGTATGGGAGCATATTCTCCTGCCCCTGTAGTGACAGATGAAATCCATCAACGTGTGATGAACGAAGTGATCATGCCAACTGTTAATGGCATGGCTGAAGAAGATGCTCCTTATATGGGCTTTTTGTACGCTGGTTTGATGATAGCTGCCGATGGTACCCCTAAAGTCATAGAATATAACTGTCGTTTTGGTGATCCTGAAACTCAGCCTATCATGATGCGTTTGCAATCTGATTTAGTTGAATTATGCATTTTGGCATGTCGAGGTGAACTGGATAAGGCGACAATTAATTTTGATCATAGGGCCGCTGTTGGCGTGGTATTAGCAGCAGGAGGTTATCCTGGTGATTATACCAAAGGTGATGTTATTTCTGGTTTAACAACAAATGCCCGCGATGATGCCAAAACGTTTCATGCAGGTACTGCAATAAATAATGGTGATGTTGTTACCAACGGTGGGCGGGTATTATGTGCAACCGCTCTAGGCAACACCGTAACCCAAGCGCAACAACTTGCTTATGAACTTGTTAATGAAATTAGTTGGGAAGGTATGTTGTATCGTACTGATATTGCTTATCGTGCTATAGAGCGAGAAAAAAGCTAATTGATCTAACCTGATAATAAAAACCGACATACGTCGGTTTTTATTTGTCTTCTATTTTTTCATTGTTTGCAAATATCGCCTTATCAGCGCCTGCTTGAATAGCAATCTCTTCTGCTAAATTTTGATCCATGCCTGCACTTACGGCCGTTTCAACGATTTCTTTATCATGCATTGCTTTGGTCGAACTAATTGCTAAACTCAGCACATCTTCCTGCTCGTCTGGAAATAACTGAAAAGTATTTCTAACAAAGGTAATAACTTGATCCGGCAATGCATTGATCGCACCTGCAAGTATTTCTATTACCATATCGGGGTAGCTTAACATTGTATCTTTTAAAATAGTTTCAGAGACAAAAGGTTCAGCTTCAATGGCAACTCTAACTATGCTGGTTAAATCTTCGTGGTTGTGATTAGCCGCGGACTGTACAATTTCTCTCGCATAAGCGGGTTCCATAGACACTGCGATTTTTACTATCTCTTCGCTAGCTGCGACGTTAGCAGCTAACATAATATCAATGACTTCACATGATATTGCCGGCTCAGCACGCATTGCACCCAACATGATTTGTTTATATTCATAGGGATAAAGAGATAAGGCGACATTAATAACGTCTTTAACTTCGGTAGGGTAACGCTTCAAAATCGCGTTAACACTTTTTTCGATGGAAATTTGTTGCTTTACTTGTTGATTAAGTAATTTGGCTATAAAAGCGTCCTGTTTTTCTTGAGCGAGATCCTTCGCGATACCCACGAGACTAAAACAACTAAGCAGCAATAAAACAATTAAATTTTTCATTTTTAATGTTCTCTCACTATTTATCATAGTGTTGCAGGGCTTAATATCGATTATCTTCGTAACAAGAAATACACTATAGAATATCTAAAATTATATCTCTGCTGTTCATTCATACAGAGGATCTTATACATGATCCTTAGCAATTAGTCTGTAAAATCAACAAATAGTTCAAAATTAAAACAAACGATTAAAATTTTAAAATTAAGGGTTGACCTCAAGGTAAAAGTGTCTAAAATGCGCATCCACTTCCAAGGGCGAGCCCAAAGGAGTGTTTTGATAGGTTATCTTAGTCGCTTTCGAGCTTAATGGGATAACATAACGT
>JBFONV010000004.1:0-503786 GCA_040779335.1 Colwelliaceae bacterium 6471 | reverse complement strand
TCGTTGCTTCAGGCCTTGCCCGAAGCGAGATGCGCATTCTACGCGTCTCAGTTTTGATGTCAACATTTTATTTAAATAAATTTGAACTTTTCAAACCGACTTTTTAAAACGTTATGTTATCTCATTAAGCTCGAAAGCGACCAAGATAACCTATCAAAACACTCCTTTGGGCTCTCCCTTGGAAGTGGATGCGCATTTTAGACACTTTTACCTTGAGGTCAAGCACAAAATGCGATTAATTTATTATTTTAGTTCAAACGCTCAAAAAGCGCACAATTTATCTACTTTTTATTCAATAAATACGAGAGCTGACATTAGATCAGGTACTCTATGCGCATAAATACTGCCATCATCACCATATTTACTGTTAACAAGTATACGATTATGTATACCTGCAGATTCTGCGGCTTGCATATCTGAAATTTTATCGCCAATAAAAATACTCTGCTTTAAATCGACATTATATTTATCTTGTACCGTCAGGATCATGCCAGGATGTGGTTTCCTACATGAACATTCCTTGTGGTATTCATTATCACCTTTAGTTGGATGGTGAGGACAACACATAACATCAGCTATATGAACCCCTTCTTTATTAAACTCTGCTTTCATCCATTTCGTTAATTTTTCAAAATCTTCGATACTATATAATCCTCTTGCTATACCGCTTTGATTAGTAATTACATAAATATCAAAACCTTTTGATGTGGCATAACGACAAAGATCAAAAATCCCTTCCACAAAATCAAAATTTTCTTTTTTATACACATAGCCGTGATCGATATTAATAATACCGTCTCGATCTAAAAATAACGCTCTATTCATAAGAAGGTCCAAAAAATTAAAAAATAAAGACGAGCGCACTCGTCTTTATCTGAGGAACCACAAATAGCTATGATTTGTCCTACATGCAAAGACCACCATCTACTTCAACGACACGGCCAGTAAAAAATTCGTTTTCAAAAATATACTTAACCGTATGAGCTATCTCATCCGCTTCACCCAAACGACCTACAGGTTTCATTTTTTCTAAACGTTCACGCATTTCTGGTTTCATCGCATCGGTCATTGCAGTACGAATCACACCTGGGGCTATTGCGCCAACTCTGATCCCGTGACGTCCTAATTCTCTCGCCCATGTTACTGTCATCGCAACCACACCTGCTTTAGATGCTGCGTAATTAGTTTGTCCCATATTACCGCCACGAGCAATTGATGACATATTTACAATCACACCTTTACGTCCAGACTCAATCATATGTACTGCAGCTTCACGACCACATAAAAATACACCAGTTAAGTTTACATCAATAACCGACTGAAACTGCTCTAACGACATTTTTTTACTCACAACTCCATCTTTGGCTTTAACAAACATGCCGTCGCGTAAAATGCCGGCATTATTGATCAAACCATCAAAGCCATTAAAGTCAGCATTGATTTTTGTAAACGTAGCTTCTACTTCTGCTTCTTGAGTCACGTTAGCCAAATAGTAACGAGCTGAAGAACCAGCTTGTTCAACTAATCCTACTGTTTCTTGCAGTTGCTCTTCGTTTAAATCGATTAGCGCCAATTTTGCGCCTTCTTTCGCAAGATTAATCGCCATTGCGCGACCTAGACCTTGGCCACCACCAGTGATGACAATAACTTTACCTGCTAAATTCATAATAGTTCCTTACATTACTTATTCATATTATCTAATAATTTTTTAATAGCCGCTAATAATAGCTAGCTATTTTCCAATTCGTTCAGTGGATGTTGCTCATCCGAGAAAAAAGGTTGAAAAAACCATTCGATAGTTTCTTCTTCTACTACATCAATATCAGGATAATGCCATTGAGGCGCTTTATCTTTATCCACCAATAGTGCTCTCACCCCTTCTTTAAACTCACCAAATTGCGCCGATTTGATTGATAAATTTAACTCTAATTTAAAACATTGGGCCAGTGAGAGTGTTTTACCTCGATGCAGTTGCTCATATATAAGGCAAGCACTCAAGGGACTTCCTTTCGCTAAAGTTGCTTGAGCAGCTTTAAACCAATCGTCTGTTAACGACAATTCATTTAACTTTTCTACTATTGTAGGTAAATCTTGATGATCAAAAGTTTGTCCAATTAACTCTTGGTGTGTTCGCACCATAGACTCAGGCATTGGGATATTCGTTTGTTGCACGAATGCCTCGATACAGGCTGACAGTATTGCATGGTTATCGGCAATATTCTCATGCCACACTGTTTTGCTTAACGCAGTCAAAAAATCATCTTTGTGCTGGCTGTTAATATAATAGTCACTCAAGCCTAAGTAATTAGCATCCCCTGCATTTAATTGTGCTGCGGATAATCCTAAAAACAAGCCGATATTGCTTGGCATGCGACTTAAAAACCATGTAGCTCCTACGTCTGGGTATAAGCCTATATTGATTTCTGGCATTGCCATTTTAGTGGTTTCAGTGGCTATGCGGTGACTTGCTCCAGCCATCAATCCCAATCCACCGCCCATAACAATACCACTTCCCCAAACAATAAAGGGCTTTTTATAGCAATGAATAAGGTGATCAAGTGTGTACTCTTCGCTAAAAAAATCAACGACATGGCTGATGTTATCAGACGATTCTTTCGCAAGTTCATTGTATACGCTAACAACATCGCCACCAGCGCAAAACGCTTTATCCCCTGCTCCTTGCAAAAACACCGCGACAACATCATTGTCTACTTGCCACGATTTTAACTTTGGCAACAACAATTTAATCATAGGTAAACTCAAGGCATTAAGTTTATTTGGCATATTAAGGGTTGCAACCCCTATTTTTTTGCTATTCGCACAGCTAATTTCTTCAAATAAAACAGGAGAGTTTTCCATAGTTACCACTTAATAAATACAACGCTTTGAGTAAAATTGACTCATGATTTTTAGCTGTCAAGCTCTGGTGCTATCGCTACCACAGTACGCCCTGTAACAGTGCCATCAATATAGCCGTTAAACGCCTGAGGTAAATCGTCAAATGCAATAGTGATAGGCGCGATAGTTTTTAATTTGCTCGGTTTTAAATCAGTAGCAAGTCGTTGCCAGGCTTTTGCTCGAACAGATAAGGGCATTTCTACAGAGTTTATCCCGAGTAAACTAACGCCACGTAAAATAAACGGCATAACAGTCGATTCTAATTTATAGCCGCCAGCCAAACCAATCGAGGCTATATTCCCCCATGGCGCGATAACACGCGTTAGCCAGCTTAGGGTTTCACCACCAACATTATCAACTGCGCCACCATACTGCGCTTTTTCTAGCGGTTTTGTTCCCATTTCAAGGGTGTGTCGATTAATTAAGGTCGTAGCACCGAGTTCGGTCAAGTAATCGTGCTGCTCCGCTTTTCCTGTAAAGGCATGCACTTCATAGCCTAAACTAGCCAACATATTTATCGCAAAACTACCGACACCACCTGTCGCACCAGTAACCACAATTGGACCTCGTTCAGGAATTTGTCCATTATCTTCCATTCGCTGCACGGCAATTGCTGCAGTATAGCCAGCGGTACCTAATGCCATAGCATCCCATAATGATATGCCCTGAGGCAGAGGAACAACCGCGCTTGATTTCACTCTCGCATACTGAGTATAACCACCGTCATAAAGCTCAGATAGTTGTGCGCCACAAACCAGTACTTTATCCCCGTTTGCAAAACGATCATCTGTAGAGCTCAATACCACGCCCGACAGATCGATACCGCCAACTAAGGGATAAGTGCGTAAAATTTTTCCTTTGCCCGTCGCCGCCAAAGCATCCTTGTAATTGATATCGGAGTATGCGACCTGAATAACCACTTCACCATCAGTTAAATCATCAAGACTAATCGTTTCAAAACCACTAGATATTTTATTGTCGACATTATGAATGCGAAATGCTTTAAAACTATTCGGTACACTGTTCACAGCGATCATCCTTATTATAAAGTTACGTTATTTGCAGCATAGAAAAACGCCGACACTATTGCTATTAGACTTTAGTCAGTTGGCACTGTCATATTTATATAGAACAACTCTTTTACGCAAAAAACGATTCAGGCATAGACATGATAGAGTCACTGCCCGCTTCTATCGCCTTAATATGAGCATCAATTCGAGGCAGAATACGCGACATATAAAACTGAGCAAGATACAATTTCCCCTGATAAAAATCATCTCCAGCGTGTAATTTATTCAGTGACTTTTCAACCATCATATTCCACATGTAGGCATAACTAACATACCCAAATATTGCTTGATAATCAGTTGCTGAGGCGCCAATCGCATTTTTATCTGATTGCTTAGCGTCGAGTAATAACTGAGTCACTTTTTTTAGTTTGCTCACCGCATTCTCAAGTGATTGAATATAAAAGCTCATCGGTTCTTGCTCGGCATTATTGTCAATGAATGTCTGTATTTCTTGCAAATACAGTTCGAGCATTTTGCCATTGTCTGCTGCTATTTTACGTCCTAAGAGATCTAAAGATTGAATACCATTGGTGCCTTCGTATATTTGGGCAATACGCACATCGCGAACCAGTTGTTCCTGCTCCCATTCCCTTACGTAGCCATGACCACCTAATACCATTTGACCATGAACGCAGCTTTCAAAAGCCATATCGGTTAAGAAAGCTTTCGCCACTGGCGTCAATAGTGCCACCATGCTCTCAGCAGCATGTTTTTGCTCTACATCATTAGTGAACTTAACAATATCAAGTTGTTTGGCGACATACAGCGAAAAACACCGACCAGCCTCAGTCAATGAACGCATCGTCAACAGCATTTTGCGCACATCGGGATGAACCAAAATAGAATCCGCTTTTTGAGCTGGTGATTGCGCACCAGTTGCCGCGCGTCCTTGTTGACGCTCTAAAGCATATTGTGAAGCTATTTGGTAAGAAGTTTCTGCAGCGCCAACTCCTTGGATCCCCATACCTAAACGCTCATAATTCATCATAGTGAACATATAATTTAGGCCTTTATTGGGCTCTCCCACTAAATAGCCCGTGGCACCATCAAAATTCATTACCGCGGTTGCCGAGCCTTTTATGCCCATTTTATGTTCAATAGATCCACATGACACTGAGTTTCGCGCATCCAAGCTACCGTCGTCGTTAAGTAAAAACTTAGGCACCACAAACATAGAAATGCCACGAGGTCCGGCTGGTGCACCAGGGATCTTAGCAAGCACTAAGTGAATGATATTTTCGGTTAGATCTTGCTCGCCACCGGTAATAAATATTTTAGTACCACTGATTTTAAAACTATTATTTTCAGCCGCTTCAGCCTTTGAGGTCATAATCCCCAGATCGCTGCCCGCGTGGGGCTCGGTCAGGCACATAGTACCAGCCCACTGCCCTGAATACATTTTCTCAAGATAAATGCTTTTAAGCGTTTCGCAACCATGAGCAGAGAGCGCCAAGCAGGCGCCCGCAGTCAACATAGGGTAAAGCGCGAAAGAGATCGACGCTGATTGCGTCATTTCTTCAACAGCAGATTGCAACATCTTCGGCATGCCCATGCCGCCATAGTGAGGGTCACCACTTAACGCCCCCCAACCACCTTGACAATACAATTGATAGGCATTTGCAAAACCGTCAGGGGTAACCACATTACCGTCTGCAAATATTGCTCCTTGTTCATCACTATTTCGGTTTAATGGCGCAATAACCTGTGAGGTTAATTTTGCGCCTTCTTCTAAAATAGCATCAGCGGTTTCGCGATCGATAACGTCCGCTAATTGAGGGATTTCCGCCCACAACTTTGCGACGTTAAAAACATCGTGTAACAAGAATTGCATGTCTTTTAATGGTGCTTTGTAATCACTCACAATAAAGCTCCTTACATATTGCGGCGATATTGGCCACCGACATCAAATAATGAGTTAACAACCTGACCTAATGAACAAATTTTACAGGCATCCATCATCAATTCAAAAATATTCTCATGTCTAATCGCCGCTTGTTGCAGTTGACTTAATTTGGCATTCACTTCAGCCTCATTGGCTTTATGCAGGCTCGCCAACATATCGATTTGATACGTTTTTTCTTCCTCTGTAGCACGAATAACTTCTGACGGAATAACGGTTGGCGATCCCTTTGAACTCAAGAAAGTATTAACCCCAATAATTGGGTATTCACCGGTATGTTTTAGGTTTTCATAATACAAGCTTTCTTCTTGTATCTTACTGCGCTGATACATGGTTTCCATGGCACCTAACACACCACCACGCTCAGTAATGCGATCAAATTCAGTTAGTACAGCTTCTTCAACTAACTCAGTAAGCTCTTCGATAATAAATGATCCTTGAATAGGGTTTTCATTTTTAGCAAGCCCGAGTTCACGGTTAATAATTAATTGAATTGCCATTGCGCGTCTAACACTGTCTTCTGTTGGTGTTGTGATCGCTTCATCATATGCATTAGTGTGCAACGAGTTACAGTTATCATAAATAGCGTATAACGCCTGCAACGTCGTACGAATATCATTAAAATCAATTTCTTGCGCATGTAATGAACGTCCTGATGTTTGAATATGATATTTCAACATTTGGGCACGAGCATTGGCATTATATTTATTCTTCATAGCTTTAGACCAGATACGACGGGCAACACGACCAATAACCGCATACTCAGGATCTATACCATTAGAGAAAAAGAACGATAAATTAGGACCAAAATCATTAATGTCCATGCCTCGGCTTAAATAATATTCAACAAAGGTAAAGCCATTTGCCAAGGTGAGCGCCAACTGTGTGATCGGGTTAGCGCCTGCTTCAGCAATATGGTAACCAGAAATAGATACTGAGTAGAAGTTACGTACCCCTTTATCAATAAAGTATTCTTGAACATCGCCCATCAGACGTAGCGCAAATTCGGTGGAGAAAATACAGGTATTTTGCGCCTGATCTTCTTTTAAAATATCGGCTTGAACGGTGCCGCGCACCATAGTCAGAGTTTTTGCTTTGATCTCTTGATAAACATCAGCCGGTAACACTTGATCACCAGTAGCACCTAACAACATCAAACCTAAGCCGTCGTTGCCTTCAGGAAGTTCACCTTGATAACTAGGACGCTCACAGCCTTTTGCTTGATAAATTTTAGCGATCTTTGCTTGTACGTCTTTTTCTAGACCATGTTCCGTAATATAACGTTCACATTGTTGGTCAATCGCCGCATTAAGGAAAAACCCTAGTAAAATCGGCGCAGGTCCATTAATGGTCATAGACACAGACGTCATAGGATCTGCCAAATCAAAACCTGAATAGAGCTTTTTAGCATCATCCAAACAACAAATAGACACCCCTGCATTACCAATTTTCCCGTAAATATCAGGGCGAATATGCGGATCGTTACCATATAAAGTTACCGAGTCAAACGCGGTTGATAAGCGCTTAGCTGGCATCCCTTTTGACACATAATGAAAGCGACGGTTAGTGCGCTCTGGGCCACCTTCGCCGGCAAACATACGGGTTGGATCTTCACCTTCGCGTTTAAATGGAAATAAACCAGCAGTATAAGGGAACTCACCCGGTACATTTTCTTGTAGATTCCACTTTAAAATATCGCCCCAGCCTTGATATTTAGGCAGACATATTTTCGGAATATCAAGTTGAGATAAAGACTTAGTATGCGTTTCAATTGCTAACTCTTTGTTACGCACTTGAAATTTAAACAATGGATTTTTATAACGCTGAACTTTATCGCTCCATTGCTCTAAAATTAATTTGTTTTTCGGATCAAAGTCTAACTCGACTTGCTTATATAATGCCTGTAACTGCTCAACCAAAGCATTACCATGTTCTTCACCACTTGTTGATGCGGCCTCAATGGCTTGCTGAATACCATAAAGTTTTTGTGCAACTTTTGCTTGTGACTCTACCCATTCATCATAACCACGGTTATTTTCCGCAATTTCAGAGAGATAACGAGTACGCTTACCGGGTATAACGCTGGCTTTATCTGCTTGTGTCCCCTCGATTGACAGTAGCTCGGTGACAATACCTTTCGATTTTTTATTCAGCTCAGTAATAACCGCATTATATAATTCGGTCATACCTCTATCGTTAAATTGTGATGCGATAGTGCCATATACTGGAACTTCATCATCACCGGCCTCAAATAGACCGCGATTGCGTTTATATTGCTTTTTAACATCGCGCAACGCGTCTTGTGCACCACGCTTGTCAAATTTATTCACTGCAATAATATCAGCGAAATCAAGCATATCGATTTTTTCTAATTGCGTTGCCGCGCCATATTCTGGCGTCATTACATAAAGAGATACATCAGAATGCTCTTCAATTTCAGTATCAGACTGACCAATACCTGACGTTTCCAAAATAATAAGATCAAAATCTGCCGCTTTTAGAATATCGAGTGACTCATTAACGTATACCGACAATGCCAAGTTAGATTGGCGGGTGGCTAATGAACGCATGTATACACGCTCATTATTGACGGCATTCATACGAATACGATCGCCTAATAGCGCGCCACCAGTTTTACGTTTAGACGGATCAACTGACACTATCGCTATTTTGCTATCGCTTGAGGCCATTAAAAATCGGCGAATAAGCTCATCAACCAATGACGATTTACCCGCTCCACCTGTACCTGTTATGCCTAATACCGGCGTTTTGCTTGTTGCTGCAATTTTATGAATTTTTTCAAGATGCTCTTTATTTTCTTCGGGTGCATTTTCTGCTGCAGAGATCAAACGGGCAATGGCTTGTTTATCATTCTTTTTAAGATTAGCGACATCATCTTTTTTAACGTTCATGCCAGTTTTAAAATCACAACGCTCAAGCATGTCATCAATCATGCCTTGTAGGCCAAGCTCTCGACCATCATCGGGCGAATAGATACGTGTAATGCCGTATTCGTGCAACATTTTAATTTCTTCAGGTAATATTACCCCACCGCCGCCGCCAACAATGCGAATATGCTCACAACCGCGCTCTTTTAACAGGTCGTACATATATTTAAAATATTCGTTATGACCACCTTGGTAAGAGGTCATGGCAATTGCATTGGCATCTTCTTGAATAGCAGTATTAACCACCTCTTCCACACTACGATCGTGCCCCAAGTGAATAACTTCAGCGCCACTTGATTGCAAAATACGGCGCATGATATTGATCGCAGCGTCGTGACCGTCAAACAATGACGCAGCAGTAACAATTCTTATTTTATTCTTTAATTGGTATCTTTCAGAATTCATTTCAATCTCTCTTGATGAGCACATTTAATCGATTGTGCAAACAACTATTGACCAATAGCGCCTAAATTTCGAATTTATCGGGATGATATTTCACGATTAATAAGGCAATTTTGTGTCAACTTGCTGTGGTGATCACACATTATTCATTATTGATATCATTACATCACAATGCTTATACGGATAAAATTGATTTTATTGTTAAATTGATGGACTATATTGTCATTTTAAGTGCAGTAAAAAAGGTGAGCGAATAAAATGGCAACAAAGCATGATGAAATTTCGCATAAACCATCCGTGGAACATGAGATCCGCTTGCTGATCCCGATATTTCTTTTGAAGAAGTTGCAGCTTCACCCCTTAACAAAAGGGCTATATCCGATCTCTTTGGGTAAGTCTTTTCAGAATAATTACTATCAGATCAAAAACGAATTGATAAACCAACACGGCCTGTTTTATTGTCAGTCTGGTCAGGCACAATTGCGCTACAAAAATAAGTTACGAAATATTAAACGTGGCGATCTTGTTGTTATTTCACCAAATGAAGATTTTCATTATCAAGCGAAATCAGACAGCAAACATAGTCTCTATTGGATCAATTTTAGTGGCAGCTTATCCAGTGATTTTGCTGAACGTCTTTTAATGAAAATGGATGATGGTATCGCCCATGTCGGGCTACTTAGCAATATAATCAACGACTTAGATAGTTTACTTGCCTTGGGTAGTAGAGGTTATACTGCCACCAACGTTATTCATGCCGTACACGTTTTACAACAAGCGCTAAGCTTTTTGGCGTTACAACTTCGATTAACCGCGTTTAATGGTAGCAGTAATTTTGACCTTGATGCTGTCGAGGCGCTGATGCGCAACAATCTGCATCAAGAATTGAATTTAGATACGCTGGCACACTACAGCCAATTGTCAAAGTTTCATTTCGCCAAAAAATTTAAAGAATTAACCGATACCTCGCCAATACAACATTTCATTAATATGAAAATTCAACATGCATGCAGCCAACTTGATAACACCAATAATTCGGTTAAAAATATTGCGGAAAGCTTAGGGTATAACGATCCTTATTATTTCTCGCGCTTATTCAAAAAGACTATCGGTATTTCACCGAAACAATATCGTGACAGTGCTCATAAAAATCATTAACTGGGTAGGACGGTTAACTAATCGTTAAAACTCGGCGTCCACCTGAAACACCATATTTTCTTTGGTAAGTGGATGTTCTAACGACAAATACTCAGCATGCAAATACAAACGTTCTGCTTTGCGACCATAAAGATCATCCCCAACTATAGGCATATTTAATCCTAACGAATGGGCACAATGTACCCGCAGTTGATGAGTACGACCTGTTTTAGGATACAAATAAACCTTAGTATTAACCGAGCCATGTGCATCCACAGGCAAATTTTCATTACTTTTGATGCGGGCGATCACTTGCCAACGGGTTTTAGCAGGCTTGCCATGCTGATGGCAGACTAATTGTCTGGGTCTGTCATATAAATCGCCCCTTAACGGTAAATCAATGTCTCCCTGCTCACCGTCCAAATCTCCAGACAATAACGCCACATAACGTTTTTCAACAGAACGATTAATAAATTGCTTCTGCAACTTTTTATGCGCTCGTTTACTTAATGCGATCACCATTAAACCTGAGGTTGACATGTCTAAGCGATGGACAATGAGTGGTCCTTCGGCATGGGGAAAATCGCGCTTTATCCGCAAATACACTGAATCTTCAATACTTTTGCCCGGCACAGATAGAAATTCAGCCGGCTTATTGATCACTAACATCTCGTCATCTTGATAAATAATCGCCAAAGATTTATTCAAGGCGGGATTAACGATAAGTGGGTTATCGTCAAGCTCTATACCTTCAAGCATATGAGCCAGTATCGGCTGACACTTGCCTTTACAGGCAGGATAAAAATTTTGATGTTGCCGTACTTCTGATTTAGGCGAACGTCCCCACCAAAACTCTGCCATTGCTAAAGGTTTTAGCTGCCATTTAAACGCGTATTGTAATAATTTTGGTGCCGCACATTCTCCCGTGCCGGCTGGTGGTGGATGTGCCGACTCACTAAAAATATCATTAATCTCTTTTTCAACGCCTTGCGCATTTAAAAATCGATATTGTGCGAACAATTGTTGTTGCAGCGACGCCGATAATATTTTTCTTTTGGTTTTTAACGCATCTATTTGATCGGTAAAATTATCTAATTGGGCTCTTAGGGCATCAATTTGAACTTGCCAGTGTGCCTTTAACGCCTTTAGCTGATTTTTTTCATTGATACTTTCTTGGCTTAATTGCGCGTTCATGAGCTGTGATTCATCGTTATCAGACGTTTGCTCAGCCCTTTTTTGCTTTCTAATTTTACGCGACAAGGTCATCTTGGCTTGCATCGCTTTTATTTCTTCGCTAGCCGTCGCCTCATATGCGGACAATTGACTGCGAACAACGGCAATATTTGGATTTTTCAATAAGCTATCCAATTGCTCATTGAGTGCGTTTATTGCTGACTGTTGCTCGAGAAAAAAGCTATCTTTGCTGAGCATATCAAACACTGGCGGCACAAAATGCGGTAATAAATTTTGTTCAGCGAGTTTGCCCGAAAATGCCGATAAGTACCCTATCTCGCCACTTGGTTTTTGTACCAATAAAACACCAAACATTTTGCCGATAACATTTTCTTCATCATCCGTTAAACCAAAGTTATGCTGCCAGTTAGTTTGTTGTTGCAGATGACCTTGTAATTGCTGCGCCGCAAGTATGCATAACGGGTGTGGCTCATAATAAAACGGAAAGGTAAATTTTGTCGGTAAAGCATAGCCGTTAATCGATTCGGTAAAAGACGTAAAGCATTGTTCTTGAATGGGCATAGTGAAATCTGGTAACGGTTAATGGTGCTGAGGTTCTTGATAACAACGCTTTTGCGCGTCTCTATCAGAGCTCTAATGTGCATTTGTTTATAGTCTATCAGGCTAACGCAATAATTTTACCTTGTCGGCAATAAATTATCACTCATCTATCTGCCCTAACTAATATTGATTAAACGCACTCGTTAATGCTGTACTTCGCTAACAGCTTGGCAATTTGGTTTTTAGGCGTTTTTGATAATGTTTGTATCAAAGAAAAAGGCACGTTGGTAATGTTTGCCTGCAAACAAATATCGTCTAGCATGGCCAGCCATAATTTGGCGGTCATTTGTGCATCAAACAAAGCTCGGTGAAAACTTCCCGCCGCCGAGATATTTTTATAACGAACCAAAGTACCTAATTTATGATCGGGTGCATGCGGATATAGTCGTCTTGCCACTAACAATGAGCATGCAAAACTGCCCAAATATTGAGTGGATATTTGCTCAAACTCCGCCTCTAAAAAACGCTTATCAAATGACGCATTGTGTGCAACGAGGTTGTCATCGCCAACAAACTCGGCAAATCGCGCCATAACATCGGCACAAGGCGGCGCTGCTTTTAACATTTTATTGGTAATGCCAGTGTAATTCTCAATAAAGGTGTTAATACGAAAGCCAGGATCCATTAATTCTTGGAAGTGCCCAGTTACTTGCCCGTCTGTTATGCGCACTGCCCCAATTTCAATGGCGCGATCACCACTGTCTGGCGATAACCCTGAGGTTTCAAAATCGAGAATGACCAGAGAATTGGCATTATTTTGCATTTAATCCACATTTACCTTACTAGTTAATGCGAAGATAATGCCTTTTAAAGCAGAAAATAACAAACGCAATGCGCGTTATCGGGCAAGTAAATCCCCTTGTTTGTATCGCTATCGGTGAGTTTAATAATACTCAACGATATTGGTTAAACAACTAGCGCCAATTCAATAAAAATTATTTATGCTTTGATAGGGTGAGATTAGATTTCGATCCCGCCCTACTAAAAAATGGTTGATGAACATAATGATCGATCAACTGTCGTTCATATTTAATAAAGGTCGACAACCAAACCCATAACGTTAACGAGAATACATACGCCCAAGTATAATCTAAAAATAGCCCAGTTAAGGCCAAGATATATATTAATAAACGATTAAAATTCAGTAGTAAATGTTGATGTTTTGCAGCCATAATAGATACCTCATCACATTATCAGTGACAAATATAACTTCGTATAATTTTCATACAAGTTGCATGCCATTAGAAAACTGATAGCCCGTGAATCACCGGTGTAACTTTGCTGGCAAAGTAGTACCGATAATGAGCAAATTAGAGAAGGAGAATAAATGAAATACGTACGATTAGGCAGTAGCCCCCTCGAAGTTTCACGTGTTTGTTTAGGCAGTATGACCTGGGGATTTCAAAACAATCAGGCAGATGCTAACGCGCAACTCGATTACGCTCAATCTCAAGGCATTAACTTTATTGATACCGCCGAAATGTATGCCATTCCTCCAACCCAAAAGACCTATGGTCAAACAGAAACCATTATTGGTAACTGGTTAGCAGCTAACCCAAGTCGCCGCAGTAATATTGTTTTAGCGTCCAAAATTGCCGGACCCGGCTTTTCCTACATTAGAGATGGCAGCGAAATTAGTGGCGATAATGTCATTAAAGCCGTTGATGCATCATTGAAGCGACTACAAACCGACTATATCGATCTATACCAATTGCATTGGCCTAATAGAACGTCACCCCATTTCGGCAATCAATGGCCAGGAAATATCGAATACACCAGTGTTAATGCCGTCGAGCAAACCGAACAAATGCTCGATATTTTAACTGGTTTGGCGACATGTGTTGCCGCAGGAAAAATTCGCCACTGTGGATTATCAGACGATACCCCCTGGGGCATCAATCAATATTTAAGGTTAAGTGAGCAACACAATTTACCGCGCATGGTCTCTATTCAAAATGAATTTAGTTTATTGCACAGCAAAGATTGGCCGTATTTAATTGAAAATTGCGTGCATGAAGATATTGCTTATCTACCTTGGTCACCACTAACAACGGGATTAATGACGGGTAAATACTTAAACGGTGCCAGACCAGAAGGCAGTCGCTGGACCTTTATGCAGCGACAAGGGCTTTTTCGAGATACACCATACGTTCACCAAGCGGTTGCCGCCTATGTTGAACTGGCCAAGCGTCATAATATTTCGCCAGTTAAATTAGCGTTAGGTTGGTGCGATCAAGTAAACGGCGTTACTTCAACCATTATTGGCGCAACCAAAATGACGCAACTTGAAGAAAATGTCGCCGCATTTCAATCACCGTTAAGTGAAGAAATATTAGGAGATATAAAAGCGGTGTTAAAACAATATCCAATGCCATTTTAGCCATTGCTTTGAAGTAAAACGACTGACATTTAAGCAATGTCAGCCGTTAGCTACTGTAGTGTCATTACCAAGCAAAACTGTCCGACTAATTACCGCACGACTTTAACGTAACCAACATACTGGCCTGTCGCTAAAGTGCCAATAAAGGCCCTAGCAAACTCATTTTGACTGGCAACAAACTACACAACTGGGACATTGAGAATAGTTAAGCGGTATGCATTAACTAGCCCTCGCCTGAACTCTTTGTTTTCCTAGCCGGCGCAGTCAACATTATAAAACCCAGCCATGAGAACCATACAATTTGGCTTACACCAAAAATTTCTGTAAGCACTTCAGCAGGGTAAACGGTAAGAATGCCAACAATACCAACGAAAATCCCGAAGTAGTTAAGTCTTTTAGAAAGTACATCACCTTTTAAAGCGGCAAAACTTAGCAATAGCACCCATAGCCCTCCAACAACTTCGTTTCCACCACCTAAACCTTCAACTACTGAGTAAATAGCCAACCAGACTGTCATAGCTTGTTCTGGGTCTTTAGTTGATAGTTCCAAAACAGCAGATAACCCTATATTTGCAATCATTCCACTAGCAATGACTAAGCCCACCCAAACAACACCAAATATAGCGGCGATTTGTGAAAGGGTTGGAGTATTGCTTTTCAAACGCTCATTAATCGCCAACACTAATACAGCTAATAAAATGCCAAAGAGTACGTACATAATGAGATTTACGACGGACAGGATGACCTGGTTTTCAGCTAGAAAAGCAAATTTTTGTATAGAATCAGCATCGGTAGGAAAGTTCCAGAACGCACCAAAGAATACAAATGCAGATACGTAAATAATGGCCTCTAAAAGTGCTGCCATACCCCCAAGTTTTTGTAAATTATTCACAAAGGATTATCCTTATATTTTTAAGTTCTTAATGATCACAAATGCCAACTAAAATCTGTTTTGTTTATCAGAGAACACTTTTAAAATTTATTTTGCTCTGCCGAGGCAACTATCTAACGGCCGTGTCTGATATTCGCTGTTTTGGGCGCTTAAGTCGTCCGAGACTATAAGGCCGGACACTTTTTTTGTGTTTTAATAGCATCAGAGACAGTACAATTATCTCGCGTTATAACACGAATAAAAAATAAATGGGAGGAAGTGGTTTTGGAAGATATTGTAGTGCTTGCAATTACAATGGTAATACTTGGACAAATTGTTTTTTGTGTTCCTCTGCTTCTATCACGCGCAATCCACACCCAAACTTACTTCCCTCTGGCGATCTTCTTTGTTGCAAATGGTGTTATCGCGTTAGGGCCTGCGGTATTTTTACTAATTCCAGCATGGAACACGATTTACATCGCTTCAATATTTCCGGCATGGCTTCTTCTTGGTCCTACGTTATGGCTATATGTAGAAGGACTAACATCAGACACACCCTGGCGCATGCAACCTAAACACACTGTTCAGCTCATCCCCTTCGTCTTGGGCCTAATTGTCACCGGATTAATCATTAGTTTACCGCAGGAAATGCGTCAGAGTATCTTTAGCGATGGAGCGGATATTGATACCGGATTTCCACTTGTCGTGGTCGTAAGCATATTTCTGGCAATGTTACTTTGGGCTGGGCAATCTGGGTACTATGTTATCCGTATAATTATTCGTTTATCTAAATATAGGAAGCAACTAAAGGATCTGTTCGCCAGTAATGAACAACGGGAACTAGGTTGGTTGAGTTGGGTACTAATCATTACCGCAGGCACCTGGTTCCTTTCCTTTGCAAACTTAATGTCAACGTTAGTACAAGACAATTCATTATTTGGGTACAGGTTTGGAACAACGCTATTGCTGATTCTGGTGTGGACTTTGGCTTATTGGGGACTACGACAAAAACCTGGCTTTGAAGGGCGATATGCAGATGAAAAATCTGATATATCTGCACCTGAAAACTGTGTACCTGATAACTCTGATCCAGAAAATGGCAAAAAATATGAGCGTTCCGCGCTTAGTAAAGACCAAGCCCGGCGTATTGCAGACAAAATTAACGCGGCTATGGAGCTGGAACAGCTACATTTAGACCCAAGCTTATCTTTACATAAGCTTGCTCGGCATGTTGCAATTCCCCCCAACTATATTTCCCAAACATTAAACGAAACAATGGGCACAAACTTTTTCGATTTTGTAAATAAATGGCGAATTGAAACGGCTAAACCCAAAATAATCGCCAATGAAGATACTGTATTAAACATCGCCATGGAAGTTGGTTTTAATGCTCGATCATCTTTTTATAAAGTATTTAAAAAGGAAACTGGCAAAACCCCCACGGAGTTTCGAAAATCACATCAGGATCAAACAAGCGTGTTCGTAGAGTAATCGCCAATAATAATGGCTGTTTGCGATGACGGCGCAATTGTTTCAGTATTAATGTTTAATATCTCTATTATGACTAAATTAAAACAATAACATATAAAAAAGGCTCTACCCTGAGCCTTATTTGTTACCGTTTAAAAATTTGATTTTTGCATATCAATAACAAAACGATATCGAACGTCTGACTTTTTCAAACGTTCAAATGCGTCATTAATATCCTGCATACGGATCATTTCAACTTCAGGTAAAATATTAAAGCGGGCACAGAATTCAAGCATCTCTTGGGTTTCCGCGATGCCGCCTATGAGTGACCCGGCAATACGACGACGCCCCAACACCATAGGAACGGTGTTAATTTCTGCAATCTGACCAACTTGGCCAACCAGAGTAAGTGTGCCATCAACTTTAAGTAATGGCATGTACGGCATTACATCATGTTTAACTGGCACCGTATCTAAAATTAAATCAAAGCTGTTAGCCGAGTTCTCCATATTATCTGGATCACTCGAAATCAAGAAATCATCAGCGCCTAACGTCTCAGCATCGCTACGTTTGCTCTCTGAACGACTTATCACGGTTACATGAGCGCCCATAGCTACGGCTATTTTTATTGCCATATGGCCTAACCCACCCATGCCAATGACAGCTATGCTAGAACCCGGTCCAATATTCCAAGTACGCAATGGAGAGTAAGTAGTAATACCAGCACATAGAAGCGGCGCAGTTTTTGCCAAGTCCAAGGTTGCAGGAATACTCATGACAAATTCTTGCCTGACTATGACATGCTTAGCATAGCCACCTTTAGTAACTTCCTGAGTATGTCGGTCAGGCGTATTGTATGTTTGAGTGAAACCTTCTTCACAAAACTGTTCTTCACCTGTGTGGCAGTGTGCACAAGCCTGACAGCTGTCAACCATGCAACCTACGGCGACATGTTCACCTACTTTATATTGGTCAACATTAGCTCCAACTTCGATGACTCGACCTACAATTTCATGACCAGGCACAATAGGGTAAGCAGTCCACCCCCAATCATTCTTAGCCATATGAAGGTCACTGTGACAAACACCAGTATAGAGTATTTCGATAGCAACATCGTTATCTCGCAGTGCTCTTACGTCAAACTCATAAGGTTTTAGTGGGCTTTCAGCCGATTGTGCTGCATATCCAATAGTTTTCATGTTTGCTCCTTTCGATAATGAGAAGTTTATACTTTCTCGTCCTTATCGTTATATTGCAGGTTAATTAAGCTAGAGAGTTGTTTTTTAATTGAACATTTAGTTTAAGACACAAAGCTACTTTTTGCTTGCCTAAAAATCCCAACTTATCGTCAACATGTCTAATTCAATAGAAGTCAGGCATCATACTAACAAGCAGTACGACTTGGGAATTTCAAAACAACCAGCCAGATGCTGACGCGCAACTTGATTACGCTCAATCTCAAGGCATTAATTTTATGGATACCGCTAAAAGGTAGGCTATTTTTGGCCATTGCTTTAAGATAAAAAGGCTAACATTTAAACAATGTCAGCCTTTAGCTACGGTAATGTCATTACCAAGCAAAACTGTCCGACTAATTACCGCGCGACTATGACGTAACCAACATATCTAACCGTCGCTTAAGTGCCACTTTCTACCATGAAGCTTGAGTTTACGAGTTTAGAATTAAAAGAACAAAGTGGACTTTTCCGTTGTTACTCTGTGCTTAAGTACTTTCTCTAAATTAAACTCCGCAGCGTCCGAACTACCTGCAAACACGGCAATCATAATGGTAATAATAATGACGATAATGGCAGAAGATGACGTTTTCTTTGTGTTTGGTTGTTTGTTGTTCATTGTATAGATCTCTCTAAATTTTGCGTGTACTCGTCCTGTGTAGTTCATACCTTAAACGCAATAGTAATCTCTGTAGGGGCGTTAAAAAGGTTAAAAGATTGCGCTGACTAGTTAATTTCAGACAGACTTTTATCGATATTTTCAAGCAATGGACCAAATTTTTTCTTAGCCGCTCGTTTGTTAAGTGAATAAACTCCAATCATAAGCAGAGCAACCGATACGTAATACCAGACCATATGGGAAGGTACTTTCGGCCAGCCTGATTCATTGACATTACTGCCCAAGGTAATAAGTAAAATGGCTGCAGTTATAGGGCCTATGTACCACCAAAAAATAGATTCAAGCATTTGTTTTTGTTGTAACAGTTTTTGCTTTTCTTGAAGCAAAAAATCTTTAATACTATCGGTCTTTTTGGCGGCTACTTTTCTCGCAGATAACAAGCGATAAGGGATATAAACACTGGCGGCTATCGCGACAATACAACCAATGGTTTGCATCGTGCTAACAGATATATACATGCCATACACCCAAGCTGGAATGAGCAAAATGGCAATTGTAATTTCTAAGAAATCACGTCGTTTAACTTCTTTGTCTATTCTGTTTGTTTCTTGCTCTAACATGTTTATCACCTCGTTAAAATTTTCTGGAGCTGATTCTGTTTGAATGGCTTTTTGCCAGTCTTGCTTTAAGTCGTCTAGCTTCATATCAGTCTCCTATAAATTGGTTTTCAAAATCTTGTTTAATACGCTTGATGCGCAACCTAACAGCGTTGGCGCTAATACCCAGTACCTTTGCACTTTCATCAGAGGTTAATCCGTCTAAATACATCATTAAAATACTTGCATCTATGTTATTTAGACCGTCCATAAACTGATTAAGTACGTCAGCCTGACAGACCTCATGTGCAGGCTGTGATGATTCAATCACGTTATGTAGAGGAGATTGTTTAATCTCTCTTTGCTTAACCGCTGAACGCACAAAAGTACACGCAGTATTAAGAGCCACTTTGTAGACCCAAGTTTCGAGCTTTGATTGACCGTCAAATGACTCGAAGCTACGCCAAAGTTGAAGCAATATTTCCTGATACATATCGTCAAATTCGCCGTCATGACTATAACGTGAGGCGATATAACGAATCCGTCCTTGGTTATTAATAATCATTTGTTCAAATTCTTTACGCATATCCAGTCTACGTGTCGCCAAATCGTTAGATACTTAGTTAGTCGGTGATAAAACTAGATTATGTCATCGAGAGTAGAAAAAATTAATAATAAAAATACAAAAACACGTTAAGCATCTGAAATAAATAGTGTAATTACGGCCTAAAAAAATGGAAATGGCGTACCATTTTTGACAAGATAATGAGCTGTATATGCGTCCATCTTTTGGCCGCTAACATATAAATCAACTTTACTGCTTATGATCTGACTAGGATAACTGAAAATTTTTATAGTTTAGTAGGTATATAATGTGGTTTAGGCTTAAGCACTGAATGGGGAGTTTCTAGTTTTCAATATGTCTCCTCTTCGCTCTGTGCAGAGTTTTGCATTTATGCTGTGAGATCAACTGATGGACACAGGCAATCGTTTATCAAGTCGGCAAAACCACATCAAATACCAGACCCAAGGTCGCCATGTAAGCTAGGTAAACCAATAGAGATTTAAAGGCCGTGACAAGCCAAGACGCTAGGTACATGGTTTTAAACGCCTTAAGAAAATACCAAAGTAAATATAACAGGAGTGGCGCCTGTAGTGCCAAATATGCGGGGTGTTGTCTTTCTAATGCCTCTAGCGGGCCAATTAGAATCAAAACCAAATAGCCCACACTATGAATATGCAGGGAAAAAACGATATTGGACACCAGATAACTGCTTGGATATATAGCCTTTATATAAAGGGCAAACAGCGGGAACAAAACGAACATTGCTTTTGAATAAAGATCAATTGAAGATGCTGAATAACCTTCGCGACCAGTAATTACCTGCTGGAAACTGGAAAACAGTAGAAAGAATATTACGCTGGCCACTAAGTAAAGTCTTAGCGAAGGCGTGTATTTCGCTCGCATACCCTGATCATACTCATATGACGCAAGCCCTGGTTTAGTAATTAGGGTCTTTAAGGTGAGCGACAAGCGTCCGTCAATATCCAAAAGCTCGTGCATTGCTTCTTTTACAAATGGGATAAAAGGCTGCCGATTACTTTTTGTACTCTGCCCACAGTTTGGACAATACTTTGCGTTTACTGGGAGGGAAATTTGGCAATTTTTACAGTTGAGGTGCATATCAGTTAAAAGTCGCTTGCAAAGTAGTTGGTGCTGTTCATGTCAATTTGATAGTGCGCAATTTGTGCGTTTTTCTACCGCAGCATTGCTCACTTCTATCTTTTACCTATTCATATCAAAATTGTTAACCTATTGCTATATAATAAAAATTATTTGACTTTGTTAATTGGTCAGATAACTAAAATGAGCACACTTGAGATTAAAAAAGATTTTTTATTAATTCTAGAGTTTCCACTTTTCGCTCAATGGCATCTTGTTACCGCGACATACCGTTCGTCCTAAGCATCGTCGCTCCTTGACGTCCGGTCACCACGACATACTGTTCGTCCTGAACATCGTCGCTCCTTGACGTCCTGTCACCGCGACATACTGTTCGTCCTGAACATAAAAAAACCAATAATGCGGTTTTTTTATATGATTTGGTCGTTACTTTTACAGTATTTCTACCACAATAGCAGTCGCTTCACCACCAATACATTAAGAGGCTAAACCTTTCTACAAACCTTTATTTTTAAGCGCATGTATTAAGGTAACCATGATGTGCACACCACTCCCCCCATTGATTGCTCATTAACAATAAATTGAAAACTTAAAGTAGCGAGTGCTATTCTGTTATCAAGATTAGAGAGAGTTTTCAAAAATGATTATTCGCCGATACGCTCAACACATTAAAAATCAAAACTGGAGTGCATTCATTCTAGATATATTTGTTGTACTTATCGGCGTATATATAGCTGTTATTATTGGCCAATGGGATACACAGCGCACAGATAAAGAAAACGCCAATCAATCCTTGATGTTTCTTCATCAGGACCTAAAAGGTGACATGGAGCAATTATCAATCACCTTAACGAAAAGAGAAAACATGTCTGCGGGTTTAGAGTTAATGATAAAAGCTCTTTTAGAATCACCAGTAAATGTTGACGAAGTCACACGAATTAATCAACACCTAGATGATCTTGATACACCAACCTTCTTCCCCAACAAATCGGTTTACAAACTGATGTTGGAAAACGGACAACTAATAAATCTTCAAGACAAAGACTTAGTTCGTAATATTACAACGTTATACGATTATTCAAATAATAGAAATGATGTTTATGCATATCTTAGTGACATCTATCATGATGCTATATTGCGAAATACACGACATCAATATTTCGATCGAAGTAATGAGACACTTCTCATCGAGACAGAAATCGATCTAGGAAGATTGAGAAGTGGTTTGGCTGCTCAAAAAGCTTACGGGCAGGGTTACTCTAGTTTTTTAAGAAATTCGCTCCTACCACTATACCAAAAGTTGAATAAGCAGATTGAACAATACCTACTCAAACAAGAAACTAAATAACAGAATAAGTACTTCTTCAATGTTAATTGTGTGCAGTTCATGTCAGCAATGTAAGTTTTTTTCCTGATGGCGAAAGAACCATTTATTTTATTAACTGTGATTAAAAGCTAAAACCTGTTCGAGCTTCTTTGCATTACCGTTTTCTTAATGTTATACATGATGTCACTTAACTGATGGTTATATATTTTTATTATCATCAATTTGGCTAACTAAAGGACAGAATATGAAAAATTTATTAGTCGTATTTGCAACGTTGTTAACGTTTGTTGCTCCTACAACAAACGCAGGTGTAGTGACTTCAGCTCAAGTAATAGAACAACAAAGATTTGAATTAAATAAACAGCAAATCTTAGCAATGGTTGACTCAAAAGATGTCCAGCAAAAATTAGTAGCTTTAGGAGTAACTAGTGAAGACGCTAAAAATAGAATCAACAATTTAACCCCCACAGAAGTCATGCAGCTAAATAAGCAAATGAATAATGCTCCTGCTGGTAGTGGTATTATAGGGATAGTAGTAACCGTATTTGTCGTTGTTGCAGTACTCGACTTACTTGGTATTACAGATGCCTATTCATTTATTGAACCGATTTAGAATACGTTATTTATTAATAACTGGCTTCTCAGCCAGTTTTTTTTTATTGAACGGCTGTGCAACACCGCCTCAAACTCAGCAACTTTTGCATAATCCCTCGCCAGCAATGGCTTTAGCTTATGACATAAAAAATGTCCCATTTTATAACCAACAAGCTTTTTATTGTGGCCCAACAACTCTCGCAGAGATATTTGAATATAATGATATTAAACGCTTACCTGAGGAAATTGCGCCACTGCTTTTTATTCCCAAAAGAGAGGGGAGTTTACAATTAGAAATGGTGGCTGCAATACGCCAACAAGGATTACTCGCCTATACCGAACGCGGAAACCTCAACAAATTACTGTATTTCGTTCAAAATAATATTCCGATCATTGTCCTACAAAATTTGGGGCTGTCGTGGTATCCGATATGGCATTATGCTGTTGTTAAGGGGTATGATTTAACAACAGAAAAATTAATACTTCACACCGGTGATGTTGAAAATAGACACGTTGACCTTAGTGTTTTTGAACGAACATGGCAACGCGCTAACTTTTGGTTGTTAATTGCTCTTCCTGGCGAACATTCATTAACTCAATTAGAACCATTTACTTATGTAAGTAGCGCTCAAGACCTTATCACCGTCAAAGAACTTAGTTCTGGCCTGACTCATTTGAAAAACGCGACAATATTGTGGCCTGACTACTGGCTTAGTTATTTTTTATTAGGTAATTACTTTTTAGAAAATGCTCAAAACAATGAAAATATTAAAAAAGCAATTTTTTGGTTTGAAAAAGGATACTTGTATTCAGCGCAGCAAAGTCTTTATTTAAACAATTACGCTTTTGCTCTGTACAAAGACAACCAGTTAAAAAAAGCTAAAGAGATCATTTTACAAGCAGAACAACTAGGCCCAAACAATATCAATATTCGAGCAACAAAAAACGATATATTTAAATGACTTCGTTTTTGTAATGCGACATAAAACAATAGCTCAAAGTCCAGTAATCTGCAGTATCCTAAGTGCCACAGCAAAGAGATGGTCGTCAATCGCATGCTGACAGAGCCATACCGCTCTCACTCAATGGCATCTTGTTACCGCGACTATCGTTCGCCCTGAACATCGTCGCTCCTCAATTGTTTATAAGAAAGTTCCTGTCACCTCGACATACTGTTCGTCCTGAACGTAAAAAAGCCGCTAATGCGGCTTTTTTACTATGATTTGGTCGTTAGTTTTACAGCATTTCTACCGCAATAGCAGTCGCTTCACCACCACCAATGCATAAAGAGGCTAAACCTTTCGACAAACCTTTATTTTTAAGCGCATGTATTAAGGTAACCATGATGCGCGCACCACTCGCCCCTAATGGGTGTCCTAACGCACAAGCGCCACCATTAATGTTAACTTTAGCAACATCTAATGCTAATTCTTTAATTGCTAACATTGTCACCATGGCAAACGCTTCGTTAATTTCAAATAAATCAACGTCGTTGGTTGTCCAATTGGCTTTCTCCAATACTTTTTTCATCGCGCCAACAGGAGCAACCGTAAATTCAGCCGGTTTTTGTGCATGTGTTGCATGAGCTACAATTTTACACAAAGGTGTTAAACCACGGCTTTGTGCTTCAGATAGTTTCATTAGCACTAATGCCGCAGCCCCATCTGAAATAGAACTTGAGTTCGCCGCGGTAATTGTGCCGTCTTTTTTAAAGGCTGGACGTAAAGAAGGGATTTTATCAGGGCGAGCATTACCCGGTTGTTCATCAGTATCAAACAAAACCTCGCCACGACGTGTATTAAAGGTAACGGGGGCAATTTCATTTTTAAAATCGCCCGACTCTATCGCTGCCGTTGCGCGTGCTAAAGAACGAATAGCATAATCGTCCATTGCTTCACGAGTAAAGCAAGATTCATCTGCGGTTTCCTGCGCGAAGCATCCCATTGAAATACCATCATACGCATTTTCTAAACCATCAAGCATCATATGATCAAGCACTTGACCATGCCCCATGCGCATACCTGCGCGCGCTTTCGGCATTAAGTAAGGTGCATTAGTCATGCTTTCCATACCGCCAGCAATAGCAATATCAATAGAGCCAGCAACAATAGCGTCATGGGCCTGCATTGCTGCTTTCATGCCTGAACCACACACTTTATTGATGGTTGTACAAACCGTCGATAACTCTAGACCTGCTTCTAATGCAGCTTGGCGCGCTGGTGCTTGTTTTAAACCTGCGGGTAAAACACACCCCATGATAACTTCATCTATTTGATCGTTAGCAAGGTTAGCTTTTTTAAGTGCCGCTTTAATTGCCGTAGCTCCTAGTGAAGGTGCGGTTACATCAGACAAACCGCCCATGAAGCCCCCCATAGGGGTTCTCGCTGCTGAAACAACAACAATAGGATCAAGCTCAGACATGTGTGTTCTCCTAAAAATACAGATGAATAATAAAAATTGATAACAGATTAACCTAGATTTACGTTTACGCCAACGTAAACTTTAGTAGTATTTGAGTAAATACTCTTGTGTAATCTAAAAATTACTCAAAGTGTAGACGAACGATGACAGTATTACAGCAAAGTGCAGACTTTTAATCTGATGGTTTTCTTGCAACTTTGTAAGCGCTCAATTACATATAATTATACTCACAAAAAACAAGCTTTACGTTAACGTAAACTTCCCTTATAGTAGCAAGATATCAATAATAGTCGACTTAATAATGAAAACAACCAATCAAGTAACCTACTCCATTGGAAATTTGGCCAAAGAGTTTGACATAACCACACGCAGTATTCGTTTTTATGAAGACCAGGGCTTGATCTCACCAGTTCGTAATGGACAAACAAGAATATATAACCAAAGAGATAGAGTTCGACTAAAGTTAATTCTACGAGGCAAACGCTTGGGGTTTTCTTTATCGGAAACTGGCCGTCTTTTTGAACTATATGATGCCGACAGAACCAGTGCTACTCAGCTTGAAACCATGATGGTGCTGATTGCTCAGAAAAAAGCAGATCTTAACCAGCAGCTTGATGATATTAAAATCATGCTGATGGAACTAAACAATTTAGAACAAAGTTGCCAAGAAACATTGGCCGCTGTTGAACAACCTAAAAAAAATTAATGTCTACCACTAAATATTTAAGGATTAACCATGATTTCTAGTTTTTCATCAATGAATTTCAATTTAGGCGAAACGGTCGACATGATCCGTGATCAAGTAAACGCATTTTCGCGTGATGAAATAGCACCGCGTGCTGAAAAAATTGATCTGGATAACGAATTTCCAAACGATTTATGGCGCAAGTTTGGCGACATGGGCCTATTAGGCATGACCGTGGATGAACAATATGGAGGTTCCAACTTAGGTTACCTAGAGCATATGGTTGCCATGCAAGAAATTTCACGTGCCTCAGCATCGGTTGGTTTGAGTTATGGCGCTATGTCTAACTTATGTTTAAACCAGCTAAACAAAAACGGTAGCCACGAACAAAAGCAAAAATACTTACCTAAACTTTGTACGGGCGAGCATATTGGCGCATTAGCAATGTCAGAGCCCAATGCCGGTTCAGACGTGGTAAGCATGAAGCTTCGTGCTGATAAAAAAGGCGATAAATACATTCTTAACGGCAATAAAATGTGGATCACAAATGGTCCAGATGCCCATGTTTATATCATCTATGCCAAAACCGATACTAGTGCCGGTTCAAAAGGTATCACTGCATTTATCGTAGAGCGTGACTACCCTGGTTTTAGCCGTCATCAAAAACTCGACAAATTAGGCATGCGTGGTTCAAACACTTGTGAATTAGTCTTCCAAGATTGTGAAGTTCCTGCTGAAAATATTCTGGGTGAAGAAGGCAAAGGTGTTCGTGTATTAATGTCAGGACTAGATTACGAACGTTTAGTATTGACGGGTGGTCCATTAGGGATCATGGATGCCTGTATGGACTTAGTGGTTCCTTATATTCATGATAGAAAACAATTTGGTCAGTCTATCGGTGAATTTCAACTTGTCCAAGGTAAAATCGCCGACATGTACACTCAAATGAATGCGGCTAAGTCATACGCTTATATGTGTGCAATGGCAGCAGATCGTGGTGAAACTACTCGTAAAGACGCCGCTGGCGTTATTTTATACGCGGCTGAATTAGCGACAAAAATGGCATTAGACGCCATACAGTTACTTGGCGGTAACGGCTATATCAACGAGTTCCCTGCTGGTCGCTTATTACGTGACGCTAAACTATATGAGATTGGCGCAGGTACCTCTGAAATTCGCCGTATGTTGATCGGTCGTGAATTATTCAACGAATCTAACTAGTTATTGATAATAAAAATAAGAAGTATCGCCGTTTTTGTGGCGATACTTTCTACAATGAAGATCAAGTCTGTCGTTCAATCATGGCAACTTAAAAAAGGTAGATAAACGTGGCTAAAATTGTCTCCAAAATAAATCCGCGCAGCGCTGAGTTCATCGAAAACGCTGCTCACATGCAATTACAAGTAGACGACCTGCGAAAGAAACTTGCAGAAATTAAGCTTGGCGGCGGTGAGAAAAGCCGCGAACGTCACCTATCACGTGGAAAATTATTGCCTCGTGAGCGCGTTAATGCATTATTAGATCCTGGCTCTGCTTTTCTAGAATTTTCGCAACTTGCTGCCAATGAAGTCTATAAAGACAATATTCCTGCAGCGGGGATCATTACTGGTATCGGTCGTGTTGGTGGACAAGAATGTGTCATTGTCGCCAACGATGCTACGGTTAAAGGCGGCACTTATTACCCACTCACAGTAAAAAAACATCTGCGCGCACAAACTATTGCACAAGAAAATAATTTACCTTGTATCTATTTAGTTGACTCAGGCGGCGCTAACTTACCCAATCAAGACGATGTTTTTCCTGATAAAGAACACTTTGGCCGCATTTTCTTTAATCAAGCCAACATGTCAGCGCAAAACATTCCACAAATTGGTGTGGTGATGGGGTCTTGTACCGCCGGCGGCGCCTATGTTCCAGCTATGGCTGATGAATCAATCATAGTAAAAGAGCAAGGCACAATATTTTTAGCGGGTCCCCCGCTTGTTAAAGCCGCTACTGGCGAAGTTGTTAGTGCGGAAGATTTAGGCGGTGCGGATGTTCATTGTCGCACTTCAGGTGTTGCCGATCATTATGCACAAAATGATCATCATGCGCTCGAACTTGCCCGCAATGCTATCAAGAATTTAAACCGTGTTAAACCGATACAAATGGATATTCAAGCGGTTCGCGAACCTGACTACTCAGGCAATGAAATATACGGTGTGATCCCTAAAGATCCTCGCCAACCCTATGATGTGCGCGAAGTTATCGCTCGTGTTGTAGACGGCAGCGAATTTGATGAATTTAAAGCACTTTATGGCACAACGTTAGTTTGTGGTTTTGCACGTATCTTCGGCTACCCTGTCGGTATTGTCGCTAATAATGGGATTTTATTTGGTGAATCTGCACAAAAAGGCGCTCACTTTATCGAGCTATGTGCGCAACGAAAAATCCCTTTGGTTTTTCTACAAAACATCACAGGTTTTATGGTTGGTCAGCAATATGAAGCAGGCGGTATCGCCAAGCACGGCGCTAAAATGGTAACTGCGGTTGCGACCGCCCAAGTACCTAAATTTACCATCCTTATTGGTGGTAGTTTTGGCGCTGGCAATTATGGTATGTGCGGTAGAGCGTACGATCCTCGTTTCTTATTTATGTGGCCAAATGCCCGTATTTCAGTAATGGGTGGCGAGCAAGCGGCAGGTGTTTTAGCCCAAGTTAAACGCGATCAAAAAGACAAGCTTGGCGAGCAATGGAGCAGCGAAGAAGAGGCGCAATTCAAACAACCTATTATCGATAGTTACGAGCATCAAGGTCACCCATATTATGCTTCGGCGCGATTATGGGATGATGGTGTAATTGACCCAGCAGAAACTCGTCAGGTACTTGGATTAGCCATATCAGCATCACTGAACAAAGCTATTGAGGACACCAAATTTGGTGTCTTTAGAATGTAGGAGCAATTATGTCTATATCAAATAACGATCCTTTAGTGTTACTCGATGTTGATGATCGTGGCGTTGCTACAGTGACGCTAAATAATCCCGATAAACATAATGCTTTTGATGATCGTATTATCCAATCATTAACCAATATTTTTAATGATATAGCCGAGCGGCATGATGTTTATGTATTAGTATTAGCCTCTACAGGAAAAAGCTTTTCTGCTGGTGCCGATTTAGGCTGGATGAAACGCATGGCAAGCTACTCCTATGAAGATAATCTTAAAGATGCCAATGCGTTAGCGATAATGTTAAAAGCGTTAAATTTTCTTCCACAAGCTACCATAGCCAAAATTCAAGGGGCTGCTTTTGGCGGCGCTGTTGGCCTAGCCAGTTGCTGCGATATTGTTATTGCAACAAATAAAGCCAGCTTTTGCTTAAGTGAAGTAAAACTAGGTTTGATCCCTGCAACTATTAGCCCTTATGTCGTTAATGCCATAGGTTTAAAAGCGTGTCGACGATACTTTCAAACCGCGGAACGATTTTTTGCCGATAAAGCCATGCATTTAGGTTTAGTTGATGAGGTGGTCGATCTTGAAAGTCTTGATAGTGAAGTAGATAACATGGTCAATATCCTGTTAGCCAATGGCCCCACGGCTATACGCCATGCAAAAGAACTAGCGTTTGATGTTGCCTATGCTGATATTGACGATGAGTTATTGAGAGATACCAGCGAGCGCATTGCGTCAATTAGGGTATCAGAGGAAGGGCAAGAAGGTTTAACGGCTTTTTTTGAAAAACGCCCTGCTCTTTGGCAAACACAAAATAAGAATAAAGGATAAGTCGCCATGTTTACTAAAATACTCATTGCTAACCGTGGTGAAATAGCGTGCCGCGTAATAAAAACTGCTCGCAAAATGGGCATATTAACCGTTGCTGTTTATTCTGACGCTGATGCTGATTCTCTACATGTAAATATGGCAGACGAAGCGGTGTACTTAGGGCCATCGCCATCAAGAGAAAGTTACTTATTAGGTGACAAAGTCATTGAGGCCGCCAAACGTACCGGCGCTCAAGCTATCCATCCTGGTTATGGTTTCTTGTCAGAAAACGCTGATTTTTGCCGTCAATGTAGTAAAGAAAATATAATTTTTATTGGTCCTCCAGTCGCCGCCATTGAAGCAATGGGCTCGAAATCGGCCGCAAAAAATATCATGGAAAAAGCGAAAGTGCCTTTAGTGCCAGGATATCATGGTGATGATCAATCTGAAGCGGTATTAAAAAAATCAGCTGATGACATGGGTTATCCGGTATTGTTAAAAGCAACCGCTGGCGGCGGTGGTAAAGGCATGCGCCAGGTCTGGAGTGAAAAAGAGTTTTCTGAAGGTCTTGCCGCGGCAAAGCGTGAGGCGAAATCGTCATTTGGTGACGATACTATGCTGGTCGAAAAATACCTGACCCAACCTCGCCACGTTGAGATACAAGTATTTTGTGATAATCATGGCAATGCAGTTTATTTATTTGAACGCGATTGCTCAGTACAACGTCGTCATCAAAAAGTCATTGAAGAAGCACCTGCCTTTAGTATGAGTGAAGAGTTGCGCGCTAAAATGGGCGAAGCGGCAATAAAATCAGCGCAAGCCATTGGTTATCAAGGCGCCGGAACCGTTGAATTTTTGCTTGATATCGATGGTTCGTTTTATTTCATGGAAATGAACACTCGCCTGCAGGTGGAGCATCCAGTCACGGAACTAATCACCGGTCAAGATCTGGTTGAATGGCAATTACGTGTCGCTGCCGATGAAAACTTGCCTAAGCGTCAGGATGAACTTGTTATCAAAGGCCACGCTTTTGAAGCAAGAATATATGCCGAAGATGCGAATAATGATTTTCTACCAGCGACGGGCAAGTTAAAGTTTTTACAGCCTCCTGAAGAAAGTGAATTTGTCCGTGTCGATACTGGTGTCCGTCAAGGAGATGAGGTCAGTGTTTTTTACGATCCGATGATCGCGAAACTCATTGTCTGGGATGAAAATCGAGACAAAGCACTGCAAAGACTTGCCAAGGCACTATCTGAATATCGTATTCAGGGCGTAACGACAAATATAGACTTTTTATATAACCTCGCGACATGTCCGCCATTTATCAACGCTGACATAGATACTGGATTTATTGATAAGCACCAAGATCTTATCTTTCATGAAGATAAACAAACGCTTGCTGATGAATTGCCAATAGCAGCGCTTTACTTAGTACTTGCACAGGCTAAACAAGCTGAGCAAAATGCAGTAACGGCACAAGACCCTTATTCTCCATGGAATACCCCTAACGCATGGCGATTAAATGAAGCACACATTCATCAACTTATGCTTTCGCACAATGATATTCATTATTCGGTAAGTGTTGAACAAAAAAGACAGGGCGCAGACAGTTATTATTTAGTCTCGGTTGATGGCCATACCGTAGATTGCCAAGGCCGAATAAATGGCGATGTCATGCATATCAGCATTAACGGGTATCGCAGCCAAGCGACCATTGTCTGTAACGAGCACCAAATCAGTTTATATCGTCAAAATGGTGTCTTTAACTTTATACAAATTTTCCCAGATTGTGGTGATAACAGTGAAAGTGATCACAAGAATGGTTTAGTCGCGCCTATGAATGGCACTATGGTCTCCGTTCTTGTTGGGGCCGGCGAAACTGTTGAAAAAGATCAACCATTAATGATCATGGAAGCAATGAAAATGGAGCATACCATCAGAGCTCCAAGTAACGGCATCGTTACAGCAATATACTTTAATGAAGGTGATATGGTTGATGGCGGCGCTGAATTACTCGCATTTACTCAAGAGGAAATAAAGTGAGCGCCTTTCCTGAATACGTAAAAATTGTTGAAGTTGGCCCCAGAGACGGCTTACAAAATGAAAAGCAGCCTATCAGTGCACAAGATAAAATTGCCCTGATAGATCAATTGGCCGATGCTGGAGTTAGTTACATCGAAAGTGGTAGTTTTGTCTCGCCCAAATGGGTACCGCAAATGGCGACCTCGACAGATGTTTTTAATGGCATTACGCGAAAAAGTAATGTCACCTATGCGGCGCTAACACCTAATATGAAAGGCTTTGACGCCGCCATGAGTGTGCATGCAGACGAAGTAGCAATATTTGGCGCTGCTTCTGAGGCATTTAGCCAGAAAAATATCAATTGCTCTATCGATGAAAGTTTATCTCGATTCGAACCAATTATGACAGCGGCAAAACAGGCTAACGTCAAAGTACGAGGCTATGTCTCTTGTGTGGTTGGCTGCCCTTATGATGGTTTTATTGAACCCGAGCAAGTCGCAGATGTTGCTGAGAAACTTTTCAACATGGGCTGTTACGAAATTTCATTAGGTGACACTATTGGTATCGGTACCGCAGCTAGCGTACAAAAAATGTTACATGCGGTCACTAAGCGCATTCCCGTTGAAAAGTTAGCCGTTCATTTTCATGATACCTATGGACAAGCGTTAACTAACATTTACACCGCACTGCAGTCTGGCGTTATGGTAGTCGATAGTGCCATTGCCGGATTAGGTGGCTGCCCGTATGCTAAAGGTGCATCAGGCAATGTTGCTACTGAAGATGTCGTATATCTACTCAACGGATTAAGTATAAAAACAGGTATAGATTTTAATAAATTATTAAAAGCTGGTTGGTTTATAAGTGACAAACTAGGCAAGGCACCGATATCAAAAGTGTCTAATGCATATCTTGCGCAACAATAAAGCAGCAATAACAACTACATATAGGAGTATAAAATGGCGGGTTTTGACAAAGTAGTGTCGAGCTACGAAGAAGCCATGGCTGGCCTAGAAGATAACATGACAGTTATCGCAGGCGGATTTGGTTTATGCGGTATTCCAGAAAACCTGATCGCAGAAATTCAACGTAAAGGTACTAAAGGTTTAACGGTAGTATCTAATAATTGTGGTGTTGATGATTTTGGTTTAGGCATTTTATTACCTAATCGCCAAATTAAAAAAATTGTTGCTTCTTATGTCGGTGAAAATGCGGAATTTGAGCGCCAAATGATGAACGGCGAACTAGATGTAGAATTGACACCACAAGGCACATTAGCAGAAAAAATGCGTGCTGGTGGAGCTGGAATTCCAGCCTTTTTTACCGCAACAGGTTACGGAACGCCCGTGGCAGAAGAAAAAGAAGAGCGCAACTTTAATGGCCGCGACTATATTCTAGAAGAAGCAATCACCGGTGATTTTGCCATTGTAAAAGCCTGGAAAGCAGATAGATACGGTAACTTAGTCTTTAGAAAAACTGCGAGAAATTTCAACCCAATGGCTGCTACCGCTGGGAAAATTACCGTCGTTGAAGTTGAAGAAATCGTTGAGCCGGGTGACTTAGATCCCGATCAAATTCACACCCCTGGTATTTATGTCGATCGTTTAATTCTAGGAACATTTGAAAAACGTATAGAACAACGCACAGTGCGTTCTGCATAAGGAGTATAAAATGGCTTTATCACGTGAACAAATAGCACAGCGCGTTGCACAAGAACTTAAAGATGGTTATTACGTTAATTTAGGTATAGGTATTCCTACCCTTGTCGCTAACTACGTACCTGAAGGTATGGAGGTTATGCTGCAATCTGAAAATGGCTTACTTGGTATGGGACAATTTCCAACAGAAGATGAAATTGATGCTGATTTAATAAATGCCGGTAAACAAACCGTCACTATGGCTAAAGGTGCGTCAATTTTTGATTCGGCAGACTCATTTGCCATGATCCGTGGTGGTCATGTTGATCTAACAGTACTCGGAGCATTTGAAGTCGACACCCAAGGTAATATAGCTTCATATATGATCCCTGGTAAGCTCATCAAAGGAATGGGTGGTGCAATGGATTTAGTTGCCGGAGCAGACAATATAATTGTCACCATGACTCATGCATCAAAACACGGTGAATCTAAACTCTTAAGCCAATGCACTTTGCCATTAACAGGTAAAGGATGTATCAAAAAAGTACTTACCGACTTAGCCTTTATTGAAATTAAAGATGGCAAATTTCATCTGTTGGAACGTGCACCTGGCGTTTCAGTTGAAGAAATCGTCAAATTAACACAAGGCGAGTTAGTCGTTGCTGGTGACATCCCAGAAATGCAGTTTTAATCACCATTAATCTTGTTAAATTTTTGTTTTTATTAAACAATTTTTTAACATTACTAGGGGCTAACGCCCCTTTTTCACACTTCCCCCTAATTTCACAATAAAACATATCCTTTTGTAAAATAAGGGGATTATTGAAATGGTGACGTTTATTGTATAAAGTATTTTACAATACAGTTGCAATTTTATGCTGATTTAGTGATACTAAAAGCGACAAAGAAAAGGCAAAACACGCGAAAACGTGTGACGCAAAACCACCGGTCTAAGGGTTTTCTTGTAAAAGATAATCTATGACAGCGGAGTTACCAAGTTATTAGGTACATCCCGTGGTTTTTTCTTTTTTTAACTCTACTTATTTAAAAGGTTATTAAAATGAAAAAATTATTACTAGTTTCTACTATTACTGCTTTAACATTAACGTCTGTTGTAACGACTCCTCAGGCACAAGCTTCGAACATCGCTCAAAGCGTTTGTGAGTATGTGGCTGCCGACGATAAGAAACGCATGCGTTCTTTCTTAAAGACGAACAAATTAAAAATTCGTAATATCTTTGATGGTATTCAATGTAATGGTCAAAACCTGTTGGAGTTTGCAGCAAAAAGGGGGTCAGTGGATACTGGCTCTTTGATGATAAGTAAATTGCCCAAGAAAGTTGTTTCAGCTAACTTGGCTCTTCTGCAAGCCGGATCGCAACCTCTGTTAGATGCCGCCAACGAGCGCGTTAGCAGCTAAAAATTATTTTCGAGTAGGCGTTAGTTGTTTTTACAAGTTAATTGTTTTACTAGTTTATAATTCTATGTCATTTGAAAAGACTAGCTTCGGCTGGTCTTTTTTATTTCTACCACTAATTGTCCCCCATTTTTATAGCACATGTTCTCATAGGCAATTAGACTGATAAGTAAAGCCAGATAAATTAAATACTCGTAAACTTTTGGCTTGTATCAATAGATGTCACTATAGCGCTGGCGCTTGTTTTAAAAACTTATTACACTTTAACTACTTAGTTCAAGAATAAGAAATAATGGCAACACAAAGAACTTACAAAGGTAATAAGCAGGCATTAGTACTCACCGGAGGGGGTGCTAGAGCAGCGTATCAAGTAGGTGCCTTAAAAGCTATAACAAAATTTGTACCTCGAAATCATGGTATCCCCTTCCCTATATTAAGCGGTACGTCAGCTGGAGCTATAAATGCTACGGCATTGGCGTGTTACGCATCATGCTTTCATCTTGGGGTGAAAAAACTAGAATGGATGTGGAAAACACTAAAAATCGAGAGCATTTATCATAGTGATACTATTCGAGTGTTCAACCATTTAGCTAAAGGCGTTTTGGGCAGCTTTCAAGCAGACTATGCCAACAAAACAGCAAGAAGCTTACTAAACAACGCCCCGTTAAGGGCATTGCTTAATAATGTTATCGACTTTAAGCGCATTGACGCGAATATTATTAATGGTTACCTCTCTGCCGTTGCAGTTACTGCGTCAAGTTACAGCAGTGGTGATTCGATCAGTTTTTTCCAATCAGAACAAAGTATCGCACCATGGTTTAGGGCAAAACGGCATGGTGAGCCCAGCCAGATAAACAGTGAACATTTAATGGCTTCTGCGGCTATCCCGCTATTATTTCCTTCAATAAAAATTAGGAATGAACACTTTGGTGATGGCTCAGTTCACCAGATTTCACCACTGAGCCCAGCAATTCATTTAGGGGCAGAACGGTTATTTATTATTGGTGTTGAACAGCCTAAAGAAGTTTTACATCCACTGGAAAATAATCCTCACCCGCCAACCACAGCAACCATTGCGGGTCACCTATTAGATACCATTTTCTCTGATACCTTACAAAGTGATATTGAGCGCATGCAACGCGTTAACAATACGTTGTCGATGATCCCAGAGGAAAAGCATAACGCTATAGATGGATTAAAAAATATCGATAGTTTGTTACTTAACCCTAGCCACAACTTTAATACCATCGCACTTGAACACTTTAGTGACATTCCTATCTCGATTCGTTTATTGTTGAGAAGTATTGGTATTACTAGTGATTCAGAGTCGAGTATTATCAGTTACTTACTTTTTGAAAAAGAGTATTGCAAGAAACTGATCAAACTGGGTTTCGAAGACGCACTGGAGAAAGAAAGCCAAATTCGTCAATTCCTCTCACTTTAAACGCGAATAGTTATTCGACTCTTTACAAGCCTTCGTGTAAAAATCGTTCAGCTCGCTCTACTCGACGCGGTTTTCCTCGAACAATTAAAGTGTCTTGCGCCTGTAAAACCGTTTCTTCATCAGGGTTTTCAGATTCGATTTCATTGCGTCGCAGAGCCACCACAACAACGCGCCTACTATCAAGGTTTAAAGATTTAATTGATTTACCCACCGCATGTGAATGCTTAGTTAATAAAATAGCATGGGCAAACTCTATCCGGTCGATAGCATCTGGTCCCATGTCGGTATGTTCGCCTTGGAAAAAGCCATGCAAATGACTGTAATGACTTTTTCGTTCTTTTTGCACGCGTTTAACAATTCGAGAAAAAGGCACTCCGGATAACGACAGTACTTGGGAAACTAACATCAAACTGCCTTCAAGTATTTCTGGGACAACTTGATTTGCGCCCGCTTCTTGCAAACTTTTCAACTGGTCATCGTTACGTGTTCTCACCAGAATAGGTACATCAGCTGACATCGAACGAACCTTTTGAATTACATCCATCGATTGTTTATCTTCGCCAAAGGCAATAACAACTAATTTAGCTTTCTGTAAGTGTGCCGCATTTAACAGTTCAGCTTGTCTTGACGAACCAAAAAGGATATTTTCCCCTGCATCCCTCGCTTCTCGTACTCGCAGAGGATCTATATCAATAGCGACAAAATCAATTTTTTCTTGTTTGAGGAAACGACTAACTGTTTGTCCTACACGCCCAAATCCACAAATGATCACATGCTCATTTAAATTTCCGGTTTCAGGTAATTGTTTTAAATCTTCAGTATCTTGTGGTGTTTCACGACTCAGTGTAATTCCCCAAGAGCGGGCATTATTTATCATGTAAGGCGTTAATGCCATACTCAAAATACCCGAACCTAGTAAGATTGATGCAATGTTTGCCGGCAAAAGTTCAAACTGGCTTGCCAAGGCAATAAGCACAAAGCCAAATTCTCCCATTTGAGCTAACATCAATCCCGTTGCCCAACCATCTTTTGACGCTTCGCCGGCTTGTACGGCTAAAAACCTTATCACGAGCAACTTAACAAGCATAAAGCTTAACATGATCCCCACTATAATAAGCGGTGAAGAAAACAATAAGCCAACGTCTAACTTCATGCCAACCGTGACAAAAAACAAGCCGAGTAATATATCGCGATACGGCCTAATATCGGCCTCGAGCTGATGTTTATACTCGCTTTCACCCAGCATCATGCCGGCTAAAAATGCCCCTAGAGCCATAGATAAGCCAAACCATTGGGTTAACGCTGCTGCAACTAAAGTGACAAATAAGGTCGTAAGTACGAAAAGCTCATCAGTCCGCACCTGAGCAATTAAATTAAATAATCTCGGTAACAGCCATTTCCCCGTAAGTAACAGCACAGCAACGACGAAAACTCCTTTTATCAACGCGAGCATTAACGCCAACAACATGGAAGATTCGGTGTTTACCGCCAACATAGGAATAACAATAAGTAATGGGACAACAGCAACATCTTGAAACAGCAAAACAGCGACCGATAGCTGCCCTGACTTTCGCTTCATCGCCCCTGATTCACTCAATTGCCGAATAACAATTGCGGTCGACGATAAGGCTAAAATTCCACCAATAACAAACGAAGTAGCAAAACTTTGCCCAAACAGCATAGCGACAAGCGTAAATAGCGCCATCGATATTAGTACTTGCAAACCGCCTACCGCCATCACCAAATGGCGCATCGCGAGTAACTTAGGCAAAGAAAACTCTAAGCCAAGCGTGAACAATAAAAATACGATGCCAAGTTCAGCGAAATGATCATAGTCGACCTGATCATGAGCAAACGAAAACCCATGTTCGCCAACCAGCATCCCTGCGACTAGGTAAGCCAGAATTGCGGGAAGTTTAAGATGACGAAATATCCATACCATTAATACGGCACTTGATAAAATAGCAAGAATCTCTATATATCCGGTCACAATCTATCCTTTGAACTAAATAATTCAGCGGTAATTCTTTGCCGTCAAAAAGCTGTCAGCAAGTAACTAATATTTTATCCAATTTATTCTTTAATACTTTTCAATACCTTACATAGCAACCAATCAAAAAATAACAAAAGGCACAATTATTGCTTTAGATAAAGCACGTGTGACGTGAATTATAAGGTGCTTTAATGCAAACATTAAATTCTATAGACAATCATTTTTCTGAATTCAATGCTTTTCGAGTATTTGATTCTACTACGTTTGAAAATAACAAACGTGGCTTAGCATTATTAGAGCAACTACAAATTACGCTAGATTTAGAAAAATTACTTAACATCTTTGCAATGGAAGCATCAAAATATGTCGACTTTTCAGGTCTTTATTATCGTAATGGTAGCATAAGAAAGGCCATTCGTGGAAGCAGACAAGGAAAAAGTGAGCGTCGGTTTGAGCTTAAAATTAATAATACTTTTTACGGTGAGTTAATTTATTCCATTAACTCGCCTATCAGTTTGACTAATTTTAAAATTCTTAACGAGCTACATTCTTACCTGTTGTGTCCCATCCGCAACGCCATTTCATATTACAATGCTATGCAGTTGGCTCGAGAAGATTCACTGACCGGACTTGGCAATCGTCGTTATTTTGATGAACAGATCAAACGTGCCATGCATAATGCCAATAGGCAACATTCCCATATGGGGCTGATTGTATGCGATCTAAACAAATTTAAAGCGATAAACGACCAATACGGCCATAGTGTGGGTGACGAGGTCTTAAAACACTTCGCCGATGCTCTACGTGCTAGCGTGCGTGACTCTGATAGTGTGTTCCGCTTTGGTGGCGACGAATTTGCAATTATTGTTGAAAATGCCAGTGATAATTCACTCGATATTATTGACCACCGTATTCAGAAAGCCGTAAATAATGATGCTTTACTGGCGAAATACCAAGTGAGTAGCAGTTTTGGAGCCTGTTTTATGAATAGAACCGATAACGAACATAGCTTCTTTGAACGCGCCGACCAAGATCTTTATCGCCAAAAAATGAATATGCCACGTTCATTAAGTTTGGTTTAACTACGCACTGTATTCATTTCGTAGTGTTTGCAGTGCTACTTTCCGCTCTTGAGGTGTAAAACCGACAGCGATGCGGCAAAACCTTACCGCTTGGGCAAAGTTATTCTCTGACATAATAGCAAGAACCTCTTTGAAGAAGATCATGTTCAAATCATAAGCCTGAGCATATTGGTCAATCGCATCACCTACACTGGGATATAAGATACCATCAAAGACAAAGGTATCTTTCTCATTAGTGATTTCTAGTTGTATGCCATTTAAAGATAGCGGCCAACCAAGATAATTTACACGAGCTTTAGCAACTTCATACATGAACCAAGCACTGCGCTGAAACCCTGCAAAATTGCCGCCTTCAAATTGGCTATTCGCTAATTCTTCTTGTGTCCAATTCAAGCCGATTGCCAAGTCCTTTTGATAAACGTTCATCAAGGCACGTTTTACCATCGTTGATACTTGCCAGATTGTCTCTGCGTTGGCTGTTTTGGCTATTGTTTTACATTCGATACAACTGGGCACAGCAACAGGGGGATGCGGGCAGGACAAAACAATGTGCGCCTGCTGTGGAAATTCAAAATGACCGTTAAAAGGTTCCCCGCAAAACCAGCACTTATGTCGATAAGCAAAAGGAACATCAATTAAATTTTCCGTAGTTTCCATTCACTACACCCTTACGCTAATGTGATGATGGAATTAATTTAACGACGCTTTTTACTCGTATTTGATTTTTTACCGCTCACTTTCTTAGCGGATGATTTAATCGCTTTTTGTGTTTTTTTACGGGCAATACTTTGATTTTTATCCTGTGTTGCCTGATAACGGTTTCTTTTCACCTGTTTAACATCTTCACTTTCGTATTGCTCAGGTAAAGCGCGATCAAGCTCATAGCCTGGCACGACAATACGCTCAAATTTACGGCCAATTAACGCCTCAATATTTTCAAGAAAACGTTCATCTTTTGGGCTCACTAATGAAATAGCGGTACCCGACTTGCCTGCACGCCCAGTGCGTCCGATACGGTGTATATAATCTTCCGCTAAAAAGGGAAGATGAAAGTTAACCACATAGGGTAAATCGGCAATGTCTAATCCTCTAGCGGCTACATCGGTCGCGACTAATACTCGCACGCTTCCATCAACAAATTGCTCTAAGGCTTTATTTCTTGCGCCTTGTGATTTATCACCGTGACATAATGCGGCTTTAATACCATCAAGTTTTAACTCTTTGGCAAGCTCATTAGCACTTTCTCGTGTTCCCGCGAAAACCAACACCTGCTGCCAGTTATTGGTACCGATAAGCTCTGAAAGTAACTCTCTTTTGCGTTGCTCTGCAACCCAATAAACTGACTGCTTAACTTTGCCAGAAGTAGAGTTTTGTTTCGCCACTTCTATCGTTTTAGGTGTTTTTAGTAGTTGTTTGGCTAATGACTTAACTTTGTTTGAAAAGGTTGCCGAGAACATTAACGTTTGATGCTTTTGCTGCATTGCCAACATTAGCTTTTCAATATCGACTAAAAAGCCCATATCTAACATGCGATCCGCTTCATCAAGCACTAAATATTTAACGTGTGATAAATCAACATTTCTTAAATTTAAATGCTCGAGCAAGCGTCCAGGCGTTGCCACCAAAATATCAACGCCTTTTTTAAGCATATTAGTTTGTGCCGGCATATTAACGCCGCCATATATAACACCTGATTGGATCGGCAAAAATTGGCTATAGGTTTGCACATTTTCAGCAACTTGTATTGCCAACTCTCGCGTTGGAGCGAGGATAAGTGCCTTAATAGTGGTGCTATTATGCTCTGTTGACTTTGCGGATGATTTAGCATTTATTTTGGCAATAAAATCAAGTACAGGTAAGGTAAACGCAGCCGTTTTTCCCGTTCCCGTTTGCGCACTGGCAAGTATATCTGAGCCAGAGCGAATAGCCGGAATGGCTTGTTGCTGAATGGGCGTTAGGTTTTTATACCCACACGCTTTTACCGCTTTTAATAAATCGGCAGACAAACCAATCGCATCAACACTCATCACATCACCAAACTAATAATCACAAAATTAAAGACGGCGCATTATAGCAGCTTTATCAAATTGCTATAGCGATAAATATGATCTGCGACCATCAAAAAGGCGAATTAGCTCTATTTGTTTCTATCTTGCCAAATTCCAGACGTTAGATGCATAGCTTGTTGCTGTTCATCGCTGACATAAAAATGAGGGATTTTTCCACTTTTTAATTGTTGATGGTAATCGCGAGTTATCATAACAACCGCGCCACTAAGCATAAATAAAGCGCTAACATTAACCACTGTCATCAAGCCCGTTGCAAGGTCAGCAAGCGCAATAACCTCAGGCAAGGACGCAACAGAGCCAAACACCAACATTAATAAAAATCCGACACGCAAAAACCAATGCCCATAGACATTATCTAACTTTAAATATTTAAGGTTATTATCCGCATAAGCAAAATTTGCCACAATTGAGGTAAAGCCAAAGAGTAATATGGCAAAGGTAATAAAATCGCTCCCCCAGTCCCCGACCTGATGTGCCAAGGCCTGCTGGGTCAATTGGATCCCTTGTCCTTGAATGCCTGATTTTTGAGCCAATAAGATAATAAACGCCGTACACGAGCAAATAACAATCGTATCGAAAAACACCGCCAACATTTGAATATACCCTTGAGAAACAGGGTGAGGAGGATAAGGATCTGCTGCCGCAGCTGCGTTTGGTGAGCTGCCCATACCGGCTTCATTTGAATATAAGCCACGTTTAACACCTTGAACAATAGCCGCGCCCACTAAACCACTTCCCGCCTCTTTAAGACCAAATGCTGATGCAAAAATATCACTAACAATTATCGGAATATACTCAACATTATTACCAATAACTATTGCGGCCACCGCCACATAAGCCGTGCCCATAAACGGTACAGCATATTCAGCAAATAAGGCGATTTTCTTCAATCCCCCCATAATAATAACACCAGCTAACAGCGCAATAATAATCCCAGTCGTTAGCGGTTCAATACCATAAGAACCATGAAATGCCTGAGTAATTGAATTTGCTTGCACTGAGCTAAACACAAAGCCATAACCGAGAAATAAACACAAAGAGAACACAAAAGCCATCGTCGGGCTTTTTAAGCCTTTTTTCATATAATAGGCAGGACCGCCTCGATATGCTCCAGTATGATCACGCTCTTTATATAATTGCCCCAATGCACTCTCAGCAAAAGCAGTCGCCATGCCAACAAATGCGATAAGCCACATCCAAAACACAGCACCAGGGCCACCTAAAGTGATAGCAACAGCAACCCCCATTAAATTTCCAGTGCCAACTCGTGCCGCAAGCGTCGTACATAATGCCTGAAATGGAGAGATCCCTGCCTTCGATGATGTGCGACTAAGCTTTAGCACAGTAAACATATGATTAAAGTGCAGCAACTGGATAGCTTTTAACCGCCAAGTAAACCAAATTCCGCAAGCAGTCAGCAAATAAATAAGAATACTGCCCCACAGGTAACCATTGATGGTACCGATCCAAGTTTCTATCACTATTATTCTTCCGTTGTTTTAGCCATTCAACATGATGTTACTCTGTCATAGTAACAACCCTATCAAGTCTCTGATACTAAAAATAAAAAGCAAAAATAAAAAAGCCAGCGATTGCTGACTTCTTAGTAAACCTGTTAAGTGCAAAAGCGCTTATCAAGGATAACTCATTAAAGCGCTTTATAAATTTGCTCTACTGAATCTTTAGCGTCGCCAAACAACATCTGGGTGTTGTCTTTAAAAAACAACGGGTTTTGCACGCCTGCATATCCGGTATTCATCGAACGTTTAAAAACAATGACATTCTTTGCATGCCATACCTCTAATACTGGCATACCTGCAATTGGACTGTTAGGATCTTCTTCCGCGGCCGGGTTAACCGTATCGTTGGCCCCAATAACTAATACCACATCGGTATCAGCAAAATCTTCATTGATTTCATCCATCCCTAAGACAATATCATAAGGCACTTTTGCTTCGGCAAGTAACACATTCATGTGACCAGGCAAACGCCCCGCAACAGGATGTATAGCGAATCTTACCGCTATGCCTTTCGCCATTAGTTCTTGTGTCATTTCATAAACGGGATATTGAGCTTGAGCAACCGCCATGCCATAACCCGGCGTGATGATCACTGACTTAGCAGAGCGTAGCAAATCGGCAACACCCTCAGCATTTATTTCAACATGGTCTCCGTAATCAGTATCGTTATCAATAACGACATCGGTACCGAATCCGCCGGCAATAACACTGATAAACGAGCGATTCATCGCCTTACACATAATATAAGAAAGTATTGCGCCCGACGAACCAACCAATGCGCCAGTGACGATCAGCAGATCATTGTTTAACATAAAGCCTGCAGCCGCTGCCGCCCAACCAGAATAAGAGTTAAGCATAGAAACAACCACTGGCATATCAGCTCCCCCAATAGAAGCAACCAAATGCCAACCAAAAGCGAGTGCAATTAAGGTCATCACAAATAAGGCGTTATCCGAACCCCCTTGCTGCACAAAGACGATCATTAAGACAAAAGAAACCACTCCCGCTAATAAATTCATTTTATGACGATGTGGTAACATCAGCGCCGAAGAATTGATAATGCCGCGCAATTTACCAAAGGCAACCACCGATCCTGTAAACGTTACGGCCCCGATAAATACGCCTAAAAAGATTTCAACTAAATGAATATTAAGGGCAACTTGTTGAGCATCGGTAAAACTAAGGTGCGTGCCATGCCCCATCTCAAAATAACTATTTAAGCCCACTAACACAGCAGCTAAACCGACAAAACTGTGTAATATTGCCACTAGCTCAGGCATTTGAGTCATTTCTACTTTTTTAGCTAATCGTAAGCCGATAAAAGCGCCTATAGCCATAGCAACAAAAATCACTAAAACATTGGAAACACGATCATCAGCAATAGTGGCAACCAAAGCGATTGCCATGCCGACAATGCCGTACCAATTACCAGTTTCCGCCGTTTGCTGTTTACTTAATCCTGACAAACTAAAAATAAATAATAATGCTGCCACAATGTAAGCAGCGCTGATTAACCCATTTGAAAATTCCATCATGCGCTCCTATTTTCTAAACATTTTTAACATACGCTTGGTGACGAAAAAGCCACCAACGATATTAATAGTGGCAATTAATACCGCGATACCCGCCAGCACTTGTATAAGTAAACTACTTTGTCCTATTTGTAACAATGCCCCAACAATAATGATCCCCGAAATGGCATTAGTGACACTCATCAAAGGAGTGTGTAGTGAATGACTAACATTCCAGACAACGTTGTAGCCAATCACACACGCAAGCACAAATACCGTAAAATGAGAGAGGAAATCCGCAGGTGCAACACTGGCAACCCAAGCAAACAAACCAGCTCCTATTGCCATCATTACATGCTTTTTGGTTTGATTTTTAGGTTCTTCCTCTTGCGACTTCACTTTCTTTTCCGGCTTTTTAACTGCAGGTTGGACCGGCGCAGCGCTAACCTGAATAGGTGGTGGTGGGAAGGTTATTTCATCACCTTTAACCACCGTCATGTTACGAATAACTTGATCATCAAAGTCAATATTCAATTGACCGTCTTTTTCTTTACACAACAATTTAGTCAAGCTGACTAAGTTATTCGAATATAACTGAGACGATTGATTGGGTAGACGTGACACTAAATCGGTATAACCGATAATTTTCACGCCATTAACATCGCTAACCTTACCAGCAACCGTTAATTCACAATTACCACCACCTGCGGCAGCTAAATCAACGATAATACTGCCTGGTTTCATCGACTCTACCATGGCAGCGGTAATTAACTTCGGGGCGGGCTTACCCGGGATCATTGCCGTAGTGATAATAATATCAACATCTTTGGCTTGCTCAGCAAACAATGCCATTTCAGCGTCAATAAACGCTTGACTCATTTCCTTCGCGTAACCATCTCCTGAACCTGTATCTTCAGGCTCCTCGTAATCGAGCTCTAAAAATTCAGCACCCATACTTTCTATTTGTTCTTTAACTTCGGGCCTAGTGTCAAACGCGCGCACGATAGCACCTAAGCTGCTTGCCGTACCGATAGCCGCCAAACCAGCGACACCAGCACCAATAATCATTATTTTCGCGGGTGGCATTTTACCCGCAGCGGTAATTTGTCCGGTTAAAAATCTTCCAAAGTGATGGGTTGCTTCGATCACCGCACGATAACCAGCAATGTTGGCCATTGAACTTAGGGCATCCATCGATTGTGAACGCGTCATGCGTGGCACCATTTCCATTGCAAGCGTAGTGATCGACTTTTCACGCAACGCTGCAAGTAATTCAGGTGATTGTGCTGGGGCAATAAAGCAAACGAGGAAAGCCCCTTCTTTCATTAGCCCAACTTCAGCCATGCTTGGGGGATTAACTTTATAGATAATATCCGATTGCCAGCACTTATTTTTAGTGGTGATGCTCGCGTCAGCATCAATAAATTCTTGATCTGTGAAGCTTGCTTTTGTACCTGCACCTTTTTGAACTTGAACCGTAAAACCTAGTTTGATTAGCGCACTAACAGACGTTGGTGAACCAGCAACTCGGTTCTCGCCAGTTAGAGATTCCTTGGGTATTCCAATGATCATAAGTCACCTTTAATTACGAATAAAAATAATCAATAAAACGTCATACAGCTCTACACTGTACGTCATCTTAATACCTTGTTTTTATAGTTATCTTTACTCTATTGAACGAACAGAATTACCTAATAATTTTTATTATTCGCTTATTGTTTTATCACTTATTGAATTATTTTTATACACTTAAAGTATTCTTAAAGAATATTTTTGCTATTTAGCTAGTCAATAGCCCGACGAATGTCATTATGCTTTAGCTATGTTTATGATATACCATCGCTTTAAATAAACACTCCCAACTCAATACGGCAACGACTATGATTTATAAACTCCAAGAATTATCGCCAGAAATTGCGCACAATACCTTTATCGCGCCTAATGCAACGATTATTGGTGACACTAAGATAAAAGCACATGCCAGTATTTGGTTTAATGTTGTGATCCGCGCCGATCTGGCGACTATTACCATTGGTGAAAACAGCAATATTCAGGATGGTTCAATTTTGCATGTCGACGAAGGACATTCTTTATCGGTAGGAGATAATGTCACCGTCGCTCATAAAGTGATGCTACATGGCTGCAGCATAGGAAGAAATTCGTTGATTGGCATGAATGCTGTGATATTAAACGGCGCTAAAATTGGTGAATTTTGCCTAATTGGTGCTAATTCGTTAATAACTGAGAATATGGTTGTGCCGGATGGTCATTTAGCTATAGGTTCACCGGCAAAAGTAGTCAAAGCGCTAGATGACGACACCAAAGCACTGCTGACTGCGTCAGCAGAACATTATGTTAAAAACGGTCAACGATATAATAATGAGCTTGAAGCCATATAATCAGGCATCAACAATCGGACTGCGCTTATTAGATATATAGTATTTAAAAGGTATATGATTTAGTTAATCGATATCATTGAGCGGCCAAAGGACAATATGATCTTCAAAGTCCTCTAATTCGACATCATCATCCTTAATCACTTTGCCGCGCACTGACATTCCCGCTTTATGCATCGCTGATTTTTTGCCGTTATGCAGCAAAGGATGCCACGATGGTAAACCACGCCCTTCATTTAATCGACGGTATGCACAACTGGGCGGCATAAAAAATACGTCGTCTAGGTTGTCTTGCGTCAACTGTACACAATCGGGCACTAAGCTAGTTCGTTTGTCATATTGAGAGCATTGGCATGTTTTATCATTCAGTAAATAACAAACAATATTTGAATAAGCCATTTCTTCACCTTCTTTAAGGTGATCTGTCGGCATTAACTCCGTATCGTCATTTGTATGTTCATCATCAATAAATTTATGTAAACAACATTTTGCACAGCCATCACATAATGATTCCCACTCCTGACGCGACATTTCACTAAGTGTTTTGGTTTGCCAAAAAGGCTCAACAGTAGCGGCTGTTTTTTTTGAAGATTTTTGTTTATTTTTCATTGTGTTCAATTGAGTTAGTTTACCGGTGGAAATTTAATGCGATCAGACAAGTGTCCTACTGAACTAACGAAATAATAAGACAAGTTCCAATGCATCAGGCTTTTATAATTGTCGTAAGCTAAATAAACACGGCCATGTTCGTCGTCAGGGAAGACTAATGCGGCCTTAATATCGACACGTGGTAAATCGGTACCATCAATGCGACGTATGCCCAATGCTTGCCATTGTGCTAAAGTTTTTTCTCTTTCTTGCCATGCCTTTAGCCAATTTTTACGACTGCCAGTATTTTTCGGAATCGCTAAAGAAACATCAAAATTTTCAGGTAACTTAACCTGTCTTCCCCACGTTAAGTCATCACTCCAACCTTCTCTTTTCAAATAATTGGCCATTGATGCAAATACATCGGTTTGATTTGACCAAATATCTTTTTTACCATCGCCATCTCCGTCTACCGCGTAGCTAACAAATGAGGTTGGCATAAACTGATTTTGTCCCATAGCGCCAGCCCATGAACCTTTCATGTCTTCTACTCGCACATGACCTTGGTCTAATATCGTTAACGCTGCCCATAACTGCTTCTTGAAAAACGCTTCTCGTCGCCCTTCATACGCTAAGGTTGATAACGCTGAAATAACATTATAATTGCCCATTATGCGTCCAAAGTTTGTTTCTAGCCCCCATAGAGCGACAATAAACCTCGGTTGAACATGGTATTTTTCACCAATGTCACTTAACAGTACCTGATGGGTTTTATACATTTCTCGAGCGCGCTTTACCTTCCAATCAGGAACCCGCTTAGGTAAGTAGGTATCAAGCGTTTCAACAAACTCAGGTTGATTTTTATCGGCAGCCACCGCACGAGGATGATATTGAACATGAGCAAAACTCTCATCAAGCAATGCTTGAGAAAAACCTTTTGCCAAGGCTTCTGCTTTAATATTGTCAATATATTGCTCAAAAGAGGGCTTCTTGGCATCGAGTTGAGTATCAACAGCAATGCTTGTTGCGGAGAATAACGTTAAAGCAAGTGCCAACCCGTTAATGGCAACACCTTTGAATATTGAACTTATTGGCTTATAAATACTGAATTTAGTTAGACACATATTATGCTTTACCTTGTAACGACTGTACTTTCATGTGCTCTCTATGTTGGTCAAGTAAATTTTCTTGTGGCGGCGGCAATTGTAAATAGAAGCCTTGCTCGACGAGATTCGTTTTCACTTTCTCAAGATCAGCCATGGCTAACTTTTCTTTAGTAGCTAAATTAATCATAGTCACCAACATTGGTGTCCCGAACGTTGTCATTAACGCATCGGGGACAGATGAAAAGTCATCTCGTTGCTTAACAAATAAATAGGTTTGTTCTTTTCTTAGACTTTTGTATATTGCACACAGCATAATGCAGACCTATGTTAGAGAGAATTTAGAAAGTACAGAAGATAAATATAACATGCCCTTGAGCCAGTGTTCACGTATTTTATCGCTAAAACATTCCCCTTAAACGTAACCATTTTTATCATTACGCAAAAGCAATAGTTATTTGAAATCGTTATTGGCAAATTCTTGTAAGCGCTTGCCGAATAAATCGAATCGCCAATCAACCATAATATCAATAACATCGGAATTATTGCTACCGTCATTAAGTTTGAAATGTTGAGCTAAAAATTGATTTATTTGCTTTTTAGACGCTAAATTTTCGACCGTTTGACCACTTTGCTCACCGATGTCGGCGATGAAGTTTTTAACTTTTTTAAAAATTTGTTTGTACCCTGGATATTCATCCAAGCGTACTATTTTTTCTGGGTAATGTTGTGCTTCAATCAGGCTTGCTTGGTTTAGTACTGCCAACATTGCTTTCCCTTTATGTCGAATATCAAGCACATCAACCCCTTCAATATTAGCCATAGCGCCAATGCTTTTGGGATTATGTTGGGCCAGTCCTAACAAGGTATTGTCTTTGGCAATAAAGCCGATGGGCATATCTCTTTTTTGTGCCTGTTCATATCGCCATATCGCCAATGCTTTTAATAAACAAAGTTGTTTAGGGTTTAAACGCCAGCTCATTTTGACATTTCGATGGAGTTGTTCTGTATCAATTGGGCTGAACTTTTTCTCGATCAACAATTGCGTTTCTTGCTGCGCCGCAACCAACCAAGGTGTGTCTTGAATTTCGGTCAATATTTTCGGGTAAGCACGATATAAAAACTCAACATCGGCCTGCGCATAACGTAATTGCTTCTCTGACAACGGCCTTTTAGTCCAATCGGTGCGTGATTCAGACTTATCTAATTCGATATCAAAGTAATGTTTGATCATCGCTGCATATCCTATTGACAGTCCATGCCCTAAGAAGGACATCATGATCTGGCTATCAATGAGGTTAACTGGTTTACAGTTTGCCGCAGTTAAAAACACTTCTAAATCTTCAGAGCAAGCATGTAATACTTTTACAATATTGGGATTTGATAATAATTGCCAAAACGGCGATAGATCGTCGATATGAATGGGATCGATAAGGGCTAAATGTTCACCGTTATTAATTTGTAACAGCCCTAACTTAGGATAGAGCGTTCGTGTTCTTACAAACTCGGTATCTATGGCTAGCATCTCAGATTGCTCATAACGCCGACAAAGTTCGATGAGCGACTGGGGATCTTTAATATAATGTTTTTCTAGATGAGTCGATTTAACGTTTTCTTTTTTCAACATTCCTGTCTCTACATCACAATTAGACACATAATCCCCTAGTCTTCAACTACATGAACATAAATAATAGCGTACGATGATTACTGCAATCACCATCACTTAGCCTACCTCATTGGCGTTACCGAGTAAAATCAACCAGTAAAATTACTGCGTCAATATAATCGACAAAAATAAGCTAAGGTTGGCTAAGTTTGAGATACTATCGACGTCTTCGAGTGGCTTGCTGATGACGTTGTTGATGCTTTTTCACCGAACGGCGAATACGACGACTCTTCGCATTATCCATCGCTTTTTCATCAACTTTAACTTTGCTTTGTGTTTCAGGAGGTAAATTAACTAATTTACGATAATAATTGACGTCTTTTAGCCCAAGTTCAGTCCAACCACCCAGCGGTAATTGACGTTTCATTTCCATATCGCCGTAACGTACACGGATCAAACGGCTCACTTGTACGTCCTGACTTTCCCAAAGTCGACGCACTTCACGATTACGCCCTTCAGATAAAACGACATGGAACCAATGATTGCGTCCTTCACCACCGTTATATTTTATTTTTTGAAAGCGTGCCAAACCATCTTCTAATTTCACCCCTGTACGCAAGGTTTGCAGCATAGCTTCGTTAACTTCGCCAAAAACACGCACCGCATATTCTCGTTCAACTTTTTGAGAGGGATGCATAAGACGATTTGCTAATTCACCATCAGTGGTAAATAACAACATGCCTGAAGTATTTATATCTAAACGGCCTACGGCAATCCAACGACTACCGTCAAGTTTTGGTAACCGATCAAACACTGTCGGGCGACCTTCAGGATCTTTACGAGTACACATTTCACCTTCAGGCTTGTTGTACATCAAAACCCGGCACAAATCGTCGTCTACCGCTTTTAACGTTACTGGGTGACCGTCGATGCGAACCTGTTCGTTTCCTTCAATACGATCACCTAAAAATGCGACCTTGCCGTTAACAGTGACACGACCACCGCTAATAACCGTTTCCATCTCTCTACGAGATCCTTTACCCGCACGGGCCAATACTTTCTGCAATTTTTCAGACATTTGTCTTTAGCTCTCTTCCGTCAGTAGCTACGCACCATCAATCAATCTGGGGCTACACTTCTGACTCAATGTTAGTTAGGGTCTGTTGACCTAAACCTATTATAAAATATTTATTCAATTGTTTCAGCAATTGATATTTCGGGTAGTGGCATTAATTCAGGCAGTTGTGTTAATGAGCTTAAGGAGAAATAATCTAAAAACTCATCGGTAGTTACATAAAGCGCTGGCCGTCCGGGCACTTCTTTATGTCCCGCCATTTTGACCCAATCGCGCTCAAGTAATGTTTTCATAATATAACTACTGACAGCGACACCACGAATATCTTCTATTTCGCCACGCGTAATCGGTTGTTTGTAGGCAATCAAGGCTAAAGTTTCTAGCAATGCCCGAGAATATCGTGGCGTTCGCTCTTTAAATAAGGTTGCTAAATCATCGCTTAATGAGGTTATTGTTTGAAAACGATAGCCCTTGGCGACTTTAATCAATTCGACACCACGATTTTGATAATCTTGTGTTAACCGTTCAAGGGCGGCAAGAATACGTTTTTTATTGACCTTATATTCGGCTAATAACACTAGCTTAATATCGGCCAACGATAGTGGACTGTCAGCGACAAATAACGCGGCTTCCACTAATTGTTTTAATTTGTCATCGCTGATTTGACGCATTATTTAAGCTTCACTTGCAATTGCCCTTGTACTTCACATTGGACACATTCGATTAAAGATTCTTTGATTAATTCCAATATCGCTAAAAAAGTAACGATTACTCCCTGTCGACCTTCTTTATGGGTAAACAACTCACTAAAAGCGACAAAAGGCGCGTTTTCAGTGGTATTTTTCAAACGTTTTAATACCGCTGACATGCGCTCACGAGTAGACAATGATTCTTTGTGGATATGATGATGTTCAAAAGCCTGGGTACGTTTCATCACGTCTTTTAGAGCGCTTAGTAAGTCATTAAAGTCAACATCCGCATCGATAGTACGAACATGAAAATTTTCGGCGAGTGCCACATGTGCAATGTGAGTATCGCGCTCTACTCGCGGCAAGTCATCAATTTTTTGCGCCGCTTGCTTTATGACTTCATATTCTTGCAACCGCCTAACAAGTTCAGCACGAGGGTCGACTTCTTCCTCTTCAATAATCTGCTTAGGTAGTAATAGCTTAGACTTTATTTCCGCTAAAATTGCTGCCATCACTAAGTATTCTGCTGCTAATTCTAATTTGACGTTCTTCATCAATTCCACATACTCCATGTACTGCTGAGTTATCGGAGAGATGGGCAGATCCAAAATATCAAATTTTTGTTTGCGAATGAGGTATAACAGCAAATCTAATGGTCCCTCAAACGTTTCCAGAAATATTTCTAACGCATCGGGAGGAATAAATAAATCTTTTGGTTTTTCAACAACGGCTTCACCACGTATCAGCGCAAACGGTAAAACTTGTTGCACCATTTCGCCCTGTTCACTCTCTTTGATTTTTTTGACAGGATGGTGTTGTTTAGCGTCTTGATGCATGGTTTTATTGACCATAGTAAAATATCACAACTGCATTATTCAAAAGGAGTGGGATCCCCTTCACCAACGCGTATAATTTCGCCTTCACTTTCAGAAAAATCAATAACAGTTGTCGGTTTCTCACCTAAATAACCGCCATTTAAAATCAAATCAACACGGCGTTCCAATATATCTCGGATATGTTCAGGATCATATTCCGCCATATCTTCATCTGGCATGATCAAGGTTGTTGACATAATTGGCTCACCCAATTCTGCTAACAAGGCCTGTGCGATAGCATTATTAGGAATTCGAATACCTATGGTTCTTTTTTTAGGGTTCATCAACCGTTTAGGCACTTCTTTGGTTGCCTTAAAAATAAAGGTATAGGCGCCAGGCGTATTGGCTTTTATCAACCTAAAAGCGGCATTTTCAACGCGGGCATATTCGGAAATTTCGGCTAAATCACGACACACTAAGGTGAAATTATGGGTTTTTTCTATATCGCGGATCTGGCAAATGCGCTCTAACGCTTTTTTATCACCAATATGACAACCCAAGGCATAACCTGAGTCGGTGGGATAGACGATCACCGCCCCTTCATGGATCATAGCCGCCGCTTGTTTCATTAAACGTTGCTGCGGATTATCTGGATGTACATAGAAAAACTGGCTCATACTTTCAATCCTAATGTTAATTGTTTACCACAAGTATAATCGTTAACGCCTACGTTATTACCAATGCGTCCATATAGGTTGCACATTCTCGGGTAAATACAAATTACGTCCTAAATCACTCCATTTGCTTGGATAATGAAAATCTGAACCTAACGAAGCATATAAATCATATTCCAAACAATAGCTTACCATAAGTCGTCGCTGCTCTGGATTCATTTGAGGCAAGACCGCTTCTAAACCGTCCCCCCCGTCTTCTTTGAATTGCACAATCAGCCTACGTAACCACTTTGCTGATAAATCATAACGAATAGGATGGGCCATCACCGCGTGACCTCCTGCTTGATGAATAACGTCGACCGCCTCGTCAATACTACACCACTTAGGTGCTACATAAGCTCGCTGACCTTTACCAATATATTTATCAAATGCTGCCTGCAAGTTGTTCACTTTGCCTTGTTGGTGTAGGACTTTGGCAAAATGCGCTCGGGTTATCGACCCATCCCCTGCCATCTCTTTTGCCAAGGTATAAATATCCGGAAATCCACATTTGGTTAACTTTTCCCCCATCGTGGTTGCGCGTATTTCACGTCGCGCCTGTTGTTCGTTAATAAGTTCCACTAGTTGAGGGTTATTTTTATCAATGTTTAACCCAACGATATGTATTTCAAAACCATGCCAAAGCGTTGATATTTCGATACCTTCTATTAACTTTAACGGAACATTTTTTTCTAAAATATAATCTTTAGCAATATCTAATCCCGCAACGGTGTCATGATCTGTGATCGCCAAAACATCAATTTGAAAGTTAACCGCGCGATCTATCAAGGCTTGGGGTGACAGACCACCGTCTGAGCAGTTGGTATGACTATGTAGGTCAACTCTAAGATTTGAAAAATCATGTGATTCAACGGTTGACATAGCATCCATTTTGAGGTCTTCTATAGGGGATTAAATTTGCTTAGTACAAGTTTACTGTGATGGAATTGATAATGATACAAACAAAACAAACTATTTCTCTGATTTGGTGGTGGCATAACTCTACATAAGTGGGTTGTGACTTTGTTTGTATGTAAAATTTATACACAGAAAGAATTCAGAAAACCCGCTTAATTAGGCGGGTTTTTTTCGTTTTGGGCTCGGTAACTTTTAAGTAAAAAAGTCTGGTGCGTAAAGTAATAATTGATGAAATTGATATAATTAACGAGAACAAAAATGTTAACAACAAAAGTAAAAAGTTGGTTTATATGGTGGCTTTTGCCCATTTACGCTGGATGACACTTGTTACAACGAATATATTAAAGGACAAACACCATGATCATAATTTTAAAACCACAAGCAACCCAAGCGGATGCCAACGAAATACTCGATAAAATTGCTAGCCTTGGCTTAAAGCCCTTGTATATGCCAGGTATAGAACGCACCGTGCTTGGCGCATTAGGTGATGAACGAGTGCTCAGTAAATTGCACTTAGACAGCTACCCTATGGTTGATACCATCAAGCCGGTACTTAGCCCCTACAAATTAGTTTCCCGCGAACTACAAGCTCACGACTCTATCGTCTCTATTGGCGGTGTAAAAGTGGGTGGCGGAAAATTTACGGTCATCGCAGGCCCCTGCTCGGTAGAAAGCGAAGCGCAACTTTTTGGCGTCGCTGAAATGCTCAAACAGCAAAATATTCCACTACTAAGAGGTGGCGCATTCAAACCTCGAACCAGCCCCTACAGCTTTCAAGGTCTTGGTAAAGAGGGTCTGCAATTATTAAAAGCGGCTAAAGAAAAATTCGCGCTTCCGGTTGTCTCTGAAATTATTGATCCTGGCGATGCTTCGCTGATGTATGACTATATCGATTGTTTTCAAATCGGCGCTCGCAATATGCAAAATTTTAGATTGCTCGAAGCGGTAGGTAAGCTAGACAAACCTGTTTTACTTAAACGCGGTATGAGTGCCACCATAGAAGAATTATTGCTAGCAGCGGAATATATTATTAATGCGGGCAATCCGAACGTTATTTTGTGTGAACGAGGAATTCGCACCTTTGAAACGGCAACCCGTAACACCTTAGATTTAAACGCGGTCGCCTACTTAAAAGAAAAATCGCATTTACCAGTATTAGTTGATCCCTCTCATGGCACTGGCGTTAAGTCGTTAATCAATCCATTGTCTCGCGCTGCAGTAGCCGTAGGCGCAGATGGTATTATTGTCGAAACCCATTTGAATCCCAAAGAAGCATTGTCCGATGGCCATCAAGCATTAACTCGCGATGACTTTTCACAATTAATGGCCGACATTACTCCCTTCATTGCAGCTGCAGGAAAGCAATTATGAACAACACCTTTACCCAAGGCGTTAATCCCGAAATAGGGGCCGTTAATTCGTTATCTGGTATTGCACGTTACCAAAATGATCCGCTTGCACTGTTTCAAACGTTATGCGGCGATAAGCAGCACAATATATTATTAGAGTCGGCTGAAATTGATAAAAAACATCAACTGAAAAGTCTGCTGCTAACCGATGCTGCCGTTAAGATTGTTTGTATGGGTAATACAGTAACGTTTACTCCCTTGTCCTTAAATGGTCAGGCTCCTATTGCATTTGCCGCCCAACAGTTAAAAGGATTGGCAGAGTTATCGTATCAAGACAACACCTTAGTGGCCGTTTTTTCTGAGATTGCTGACGATCTGGATGAAAAATCACGATTAAAAGCCATTAACCCTTTTCAATGTTTACGTTTGTTTAACCAGCTGAATAATCAAGATCATCACCCCTTTGCGGTTTTTCTTGGTGGCGCATTTGCCTTTGACATGATGTCAATGAGCGAAAAGTTACCTGAAGTAGACGATGGAGAAAATACTTGTCCTGACTTTGTTTATTATTTAGCTGAAACGCTGGTTATTATCGATCATGAAAAGCGCTCAACAGAGATTGTCGGCAATGTATTTTCTGGACCCGAGCAGCAAAAATGCTATTTTGAAATAAGTCGACGACTTTCAAAAATCAAACAGATATTAGCAAGTAATATCGTTACTGTTGAGAAAACCTTAAAAGCGGATCACCACAAACTTGAGGTCAGTACCGATATTAGCGATGACACTTTTTGCCAAAATGTTGAAGCATTAAAAGAGCACATTCGCGCAGGTGATATTTTTCAGGTAGTGCCTTCTCGCACCTTTAGCTTAGCTTGCGAAAATACCATTAACGCTTATCAAGCGTTAAAGCAAAGTAACCCCAGCCCTTACATGTTTTATTTGCAAGACAGTGAATTTTGTATGTTTGGCGCCTCACCAGAGTCGGCGATCAAATATCAACAAAGTAACCGACAAGTAGAGATTTATCCTATTGCGGGCACGCGTCCGCGAGGTTTTAATGCTGAGGGTAAATTGTCCTTAGATTTAGATAGTCGTATTGAGTTAGAGCTTAGACAAGACAAAAAAGAGCTGGCCGAACATATTATGCTAGTGGATTTAGCCCGTAATGATGTTGCTAGGGTCAGCCAGGCGGGCACGCGTCACGTCGCCGATCTATTGAAAGTCGATCGTTATTCTCACGTGATGCATTTGGTCTCGCGTGTGTGCGGCACCCTATGTGAAGATTTAGACGCTTTACATGCCTATCAGGCCTGTATGAATATGGGAACTTTATCTGGCGCACCTAAAGTACGCGCAACTGAACTTATTCGCCAATATGAAGGAAAGCGTCGTGGTAGTTATGGGGGCGCTGTTGGGTATATCACCGGCGAAGGTGACATGGATACTTGTATTGTTATTCGTTCAGCCTTTGTTAAAAATGGCATCGCGCAAATACAAGCTGGTGCCGGGGTCGTTTTTGACTCAGATCCGCAATCGGAAGCCAACGAAACTCGACAAAAGGCGCAAGCAGTGATCAATGCGATACAAAGCGCAGCGCAATACACTAATAATGAGCAAGGAGCGTAACATTATGAACAAAAATACCACGAAAATTTTCATATTAGATAACCTCGACTCTTTCACTTATAACTTAGTTGATGAGTTTCAAAGTCTTGGCTATGACCCTATTATTTACCGCAACACCTTAAGTGCTGATTTTATTTTTCAACAAATAGCAGCTTGTGAGTCTGAAGTCTTATTGGTGCTTTCTCCCGGCCCTGGTGCCCCCAGTGATGCTGGCTGTTTAATGACATTAATCGCAAAATCAGCAGGAAAACTGCCCATTTTAGGTATCTGCTTAGGTCACCAAGCACTAGTGCAACATTATGGTGGAACGGTTGAGCGCGCGCCAGAAATTGTTCACGGCAAATCATCCAACATTGTGCACAACGGTGATGGATCATTTTTCAATATTAACAATCCACTTCCTGTTGCTCGTTATCATTCATTAGTTGCCACCAAAATACCTGAGGACATGATCATGACGGCCCACTGTACATCACAAAATGACGAAGTATTAGCGATGGCAGTAGCACATGAGACTGACGCTATATTAGGGTTTCAATTTCATCCTGAGTCTATCTTAACCACCTATGGCAGCACATTATTAGCGCAAAGCATACAACATCTAATTACCTTGCAAGCCCAACAGCACAAGCAAGGTAAACAACAAGTAAATTTAACTGGAGGTGACATCAATGAGTAACGTCTTACAACAACTTGTCGACGGTCAGTCGCTTACCCAACAGCAAGCAGAAGGTTTTTTCTCTGAGATGATCAACGGGGAAGTTTCCCCTGCTCTTTTAGCCTCGGTACTCACGGCATTAAAAATCAAAGGCGAATCTCCAGAAGAAATTGCTGGCGCTGCCGTTGCCGTGCGCAACTCAGCAACCCCTTTTCCAGTGCAACAAAACGCTGTGGCCGATTGTGTGGGGACTGGTGGCGATGGTGCCAATACCATTAATATTTCTACCACCTCAGCAATTTTAGCGGCGGCATGCGGTTTAAAAATGGCAAAACACGGTAATCGCAGTGTTTCCTCGATGTCAGGCTCAGCGGATTTACTCGAAGCCCTTGGGGTTAATCTAATGATGAGCCCAGGTACTGCCAGTCAGTGTCTGGAGAAAGCCAATTTATGCTTTTTATTTGCACCAGCTTATCACCCCGGCTTTAAACATGCCGCTCCAGTCAGAAAGAGCATGGGCATTCGCACCTTGTTTAATATTCTCGGTCCGCTGGTTAACCCAGCTAATCCCGAAGTTATGCTACTAGGGGTGTATACACCGACCTTGTTAAAAACCATTGCACAAACCTTGGTCTTAACGGGAGTAAAACGAGCATGGGTGGTACACGGTGATGGCCTTGATGAAATTGCCCTACATGGCAGCACTCAACTGATTGAAATTTCGAATGGTCAGTTAACCGAGAAAAACATTACGCCAGCCGATTTCGGTCTAGAGAGTTATTCGCTTGATGATATCAAAGGCGGCACTCCAGCAGAAAATGCCGCAGCCATTAACGCAATATTAGCTGGAAATGGACCCGCAGCTCATAATGCGGCGGTCATTATTAACTGTGCGGCGCTGTTATATCTGCATGACAAAGCTGACGATCTTCAAAGTGCAGCTGAGCATGCTGCTAAGATACTTTCTTCGGGTAAAGCCCTAGAAACACTTAATGATTTGATCGCTATTTCCAACAGCGAAAACACTAGCAAAAATACCAACGAGAGCAGCTAAGCCATGGCCAATATTCTTGAAAAAATAGTCGCAGATAAACGCATTGAAATTGAAGCTCTCAAACAACAACGTCCGCTAGCAAGCTTTATCGATACGCTAAAACCGACCACAAAAGATATGTATGCCGCGTTGGCTAAACCAGACGCCGGCTTTATTTTGGAATGCAAAAAAGCGTCGCCATCTAAAGGGCTTATCCGTGCAGATTTCGATGTCAGCGCCATTAGCCAAATATATGATAAATACGCGGCCGCTATATCGGTGTTAACGGATGAGAAGTATTTTCAGGGAACGCATGAATTTCTAAAAATTGTCACACAGTCAGTTAAGTGTCCGGTGCTAAACAAAGACTTTTTTGTTGATACTTACCAAGTCTATCTCGCCCGTTATTATGGCGCAGATGCTATTTTATTGATGTTAAGCGTATTATCTGACCATGAATATGAAGCGTTAGCAAAGGTCGCCGAGCAATACAACCTAGCGATATTAACGGAAATATCTAATGATGAGGAGCGCGAGCGCGCCATAAAATTAGGCGCAAAACTTATCGGCATAAATAACAGAAATCTACGTGATTTATCCACCGATATCGCCCGCACCTTTGATTATGCGCCAAACATTCCGGATGATCGCCTCGTCATTTCTGAATCTGGCATATACACTCATCAACAAGTGCGAGAACTAGCCCCAGCAGTAAACGGCTTTTTGGTCGGTAGTTCAATTATGGCAGAAGATGATATTGACTTGGCTTGTCGAAAACTCATCTATGGCAACAATAAGGTCTGCGGACTGACGCGCGCACAAGATGCCCAAGCATCAGCTGAAGTAGGAGCCTACTATGGCGGTTTAATTTTTGCGAAAAAATCGCCCCGTTGTATCGACCAAGCACAAGCATTATCAATTGTAGAACAGGTACCACAGCTCAATTATGTGGGGGTTTTTGTTGATCATGACAGCAGCGAAGTTGCAGCAATAGCCAATGCACTGAATTTACACGCGGTGCAACTCCATGGTCAGGAAACGGCGGAATATATTGAGCAACTACGCAAAATATTGCCCAAAAACTGTCAAATATGGAAAGCGCTCGCCATAGAAAATAATGTCCCAGAACTTGCGTTGCCGGTTGAGCATTACATTTTAGATGGCAAAAATGCTGGCAGTGGCCAAGCTTTTAATTGGCGAACGTTAGCTGAAAGTGAGCAAAATTTATCAAGCAGCTTTTTAGCTGGCGGTTTAAATATCGACAATATTGACACAGCCGCAGAGCAAATGGTCGCTCAAGAGCTATATGGCCTAGATCTCAACTCAGGTGTTGAAACAACTCCTGGTTTAAAATGTCGCGATAAACTAAGCACCGTTTTCGCCCAAATTCGTCACTATTAGTGATAAACACGATGAATAGTAATATGGAACCTAACATGTCTAAACAAGCAAAGACCACTCTCCCCGCCTATTTTGGTGAATTTGGCGGCATGTACGTGGGCGAACTACTCGTCCCTGCCTTAGAGCAACTTGAACAAGCCTTTATTGCATCACAATCTGATCAAGCATTTCTCGATGAATTTAATAAATTATTAACCAGTTATGCTGGCCGTCCAACGCCGTTAACCTTATGTAGAAACATTGTCAAAAATCCACTGGCGAAGGTATATCTTAAACGAGAAGATTTACTACACGGTGGCGCCCATAAAACCAATCAAGTCCTCGGACAGGCGTTATTAGCAAAACGCATGGGGAAAACCGAAATCATTGCAGAAACCGGTGCCGGTCAACATGGTGTCGCCACAGCGATCGCCTGTTCACTGTTGGGGTTAAAATGTCGTGTTTATATGGGCGCGGTCGATTGCGCTCGCCAACAACCTAACGTTTTTCGCATGAAATTAATGGGGGCAGAGGTTATTCCAGTAACGGCAGGCAGCGGCACGTTAAAAGATGCCGTCAATGAAGCTCTGCGTGATTGGTCTGCCAATTATGACAATGCGCATTATTTATTGGGGACTGCGGCGGGTCCACACCCCTTCCCTACGATTGTTCGTGAATTTCAAAAAATGATCGGTGAAGAAGCCAAAGCTCAACTGCTTGCAGAAGAAGGTCGCTTACCCGACTATGTCATTGCCTGTGTTGGCGGCGGTTCTAATGCAATTGGTATGTTCAACGATTTCATTCATGAACAAAGCGTGAAATTGGTGGGTGTTGAAGCTGGTGGTAAGGGCGTAAATACCCACCTGCACGGCGCGACCTTAGCCGCGGGCAGCAAAGGCATGCTGCACGGTAATTACACTTATATTATGCAAGACAAACACGGTCAGATTGAAGAGTCGTATTCGGTCTCCGCGGGTCTAGATTATCCAGCTGTCGGACCTCAGCATGCTCATTTAAAGGAAACTGGGCGCGCACAATATTTCCCCATCAATGACGATGAAGCCCTTGATGCCTTTCAAGCGCTGGCGCTAAACGAAGGGATCATTCCAGCACTTGAATCATCGCATGCATTAGCTCAAGCATTAAAAATGGCCGATGTAGTTACCAAAGAAACCATCTTTTTGGTTAATCTTTCTGGTCGCGGCGATAAAGACCTTGCCCATGTTCATACCCTACTTTCCCCTGAGAACTCGACAGAAGGAGACGCATAATGACTGATTTTTCGATAAAAACAGGTCAGCGCTACGATCAATTATTTGCTGATTTAGCGGAAAAAAATCAAGGGGCGTTTATTCCTTTTGTCACCATTGGCGATCCGAATGCCGAACAATCTTTCGCTATCATCAAGACATTAATTGATGCAGGTGCTGATGCGTTAGAACTTGGTATTCCATTTTCAGATCCGAGTGCTGATGGTGTAACCATACAAATGGCAGCGCTAAGAGCAATAAACTCCGGCACCAATACCGATACCTGCATCGACATTTTGCGCAGAGTAAGAGAATATGCACCAACTATTCCTATTGGTTTATTACTATACGGTAATTTAGTATTTGCCCGCGGTATTGATAACTTTTATCGCGACATGAGCGCAGTGGGTGTTGACTCAGTATTGATTGCCGATTTACCGATGCGCGAAAGCAAACCGTTTAGAGAAGCGGCAGTAAAATATGGCGTAGCACCAATATTTATTGCACCACCTAATGCCAGCCAAGAAACCTTGCACCAAGTATCAATGCACGGACATGGTTATACTTATGTATTGAGTCGCGCTGGCGTTACCGGCGCAGAAACACAGGCGGAAATGCCTGGCATACAGTTAATTAACACCTTGGAAAACTATAATGCCGCCCCTGCCGTACTCGGTTTTGGTATTTCGACACCTGAGCATGTAAAACAAGCACTAGCAGCGGGCGCTAAAGGAGCTATTAGTGGCTCGGCCGTGGTTAAAATTATCGAAAATAATTTAGCTGATGAAGCGGTAATGCTCGATGCGTTATCATATTTTGTCGCTCAAATGAAATCGGCGACTTGAGGGGCTGTTGATATTTCAGTTTGTAACGCTGTTGCACTTGAAAAAGACGACTATTAAGGCACTTAATGTAAAGTTTGGTTGCTCCAAATGCACATTTTTCACCTTGTTATCTTTAAAATTAACCTATAGCAGAGACTAAAATGAAAAATCAACAGACCCTAGCTTAATAGAAAGAAAGTCACTGCTAAGAAATCCCCAATATTTAATTTTCATATAAGTATTGGGGATTTATTTTTGCCGTTTAATTTTTAATGCTTAATTAAGACAGGAGGCTAAAGTCGACTTCTGGTAGCGACTCAAAGCCGGGTTTAGCAAAATAATAACCTTGCATTAAATTAACCCCGATATCACGTAAAAACTGCATTTCGCCTTCAGTCTCAATACCTTCAGCAAGCACTGTTATACCAAGCTGTTCGAACATCATCATGTTATTTTTGACAATAATTTGTCGTCTCGGATCGTTATCAATATTTCGGATTAACTCCATATCGAGTTTAACAATATCAGTCTGAAAGTCTGCGATAAGATTTAGCCCAGAATATCCTGAGCCAAAGTCATCGATGGCAGTTTTAAAGCCTAATTTATTGTAATACTCAACAATACGCGAAATGTGTTGAGTATCCTCTACTTTTTCAACTTCAGTAAATTCAAACATTATTTGTTCGACAGGGAAATTATACGTTTTAGCCGCTTCTAGTGTTGTACGAATACAACGTTCAGGGCGATATACAGCATTGGGTAAAAAGTTAATACTCACCATAGACTTTATTTCCAACTTTGCTGCTAATGAAATAGCTTTAATACGACAGAGTTGATCAAAACGATAGCGATTTTTGTCTGTAACCTGAGAAATAATGGAAAACGCTGATTCATTACCTAGCCCACGCACTAAGGCTTCGTAACCAAAAATTTGTTTAGTAGAACAATCAATAATGGGTTGGAACGCCATAGTAAAATCAAAACCGAGTTCTATATTTTCAAGGCATTGTTTGCATGATAATTCCTGATAATCTGAAGGTTTATCCATCGCGTCCTCATGTTTTCCTATTATTCAATCGACCAATTGACCGACCTTTAATACAGGTTAGTCGGATCTTGAATCGTTAGCAACAACAAACTAACTTGAATTCATTTGAATAGGTACGTATCTTAACTTATTGGTTATTAACCAATTACAAACGGCCTAATCACTGATTCTAATTCGGCTTTTTAGGTAAATGTGAAAGAGAATCAGCGCTAAAATTTGCTTACCTATCAAGTGTTACCTTTTTAAAAATATGTTCCACTTTATCTAAAATGGCTTGATTCGCTTCATTAGGATTTTGCGCCGTTAAAGCGCATACAATTGTGAGGTATCAGCAACGATAAGATAGTCATATATCTTGCCATCATTCATTTTTATAATATTGGCAAAAGGAACCGATAAAACTGACATATCATGACGGGTATAGGTGACTGTGCCGTGACAAACAATACCATCAGGAACTTGCCATGACTCAGTTATTTCATGCTTAAGGCCATGGATCGAATCAAAAAAAGCGCCAACAAAGTTTTTAATCTCCTCCAAGCCGTTGGCTGATGGCAAATTACCAAATCGAAAACAACAATTTTTCTCCATAAAATGCAAAAATGCCTCGACATTTTTATCATCGACTGCCGAAAATAGCGCATTAACTAAATCATCTTTATGCATTTTTTGTCCTTTCAATTATTATCTACATAGTTATTAACCAACTTATCAGAATAACCTTTATTTTCAAATAGCTAAATAGTCGCTATATCGTTTTCCTAGCGGCAAACTGTTTCTGCTACACTTGAGAAAACAATTAGAACAATTTAATGAGGTAAACATGAACAAATTACTTAAAATCACGTTATTAAGTGCGCTGTCATTACTAGCTATGTCTGCACAGGCAACTGATAGCATCATCAGAAGTGAAGCACCAAAAGACGCCGAACTCTATATTATCTCCCCAGCAAACGGCTCGGTCGTAACAAGTCCTGTCACCGTTAAATTTGGACTCAAAGGCATGGGTGTTTCACCAGCGGGTATAGAAAAAGCAAAAACCGGTCATCACCATCTGATCATTGACGGAAACTTACCGGCACTAGATAAACCTATGGGGAAAGAAGTGATGCACTTTGGTGGTGGACAAACTGAAAAAACCATTGAATTAACTCCGGGTAAACACACCCTGCAGCTTATTCTGGGCAATCACATGCATGTGCCTCACAATCCTGCCGTTATTTCTGAAAAAATTACGATTACCGTAGAGTAACAATGCGATTAAGGGCGCTAACATGATTGTTCGCGTCCTTATTGGTAAATTTTACCATGATGTTTTATCCATCCATTGTTATGCTCGCCGTGTGGGTCAATATGAGTCCAGTGCACCATTCCTCCCTGATTATTCCAAATATAGTGCCCTGAAAACTCGACCTTATCGCCTGCTTTTAAATTAGGAATACGCCGAGCAATATCAATATTATGAATGACCAGTACCTCTTTATTAGCCGAGACTTTGACAATAAAACGTTGATGATGACTACCGTTTAAATCATCACTTAATACACGCACAACGATACCAGATGCTTTCATACAATATACTGAGTTAATTTATTGTTATCATATTAAAAACGAGACAAAATCCCTAAAAACCTTAGACTTAGTAAAATTATGGCTAACGTTAAAATAATAAAGCCAAAGACGATAATATAGTAGAAAAAACGCGTTAACCGCCCTTTTAAACGTGCAAAAAAAGATTGTTTTTCAGCGGGTTCTACGGGGGCCTTATCAAAAATAGCAATGGCGACATTAAACGCGGCAATCCAAATAATGGCTAATAGACAGGGTAAGTTATACAAATTCTGTTCAGACAATGGCAAATATAAATTTACGTATATAATCACCGCCAAAAACACGCCAAGCAAAACAAATGACAACCATCGGTAAGGCATCAATATTTTAGATATTTTTGACAGTCGCTCAATCATTTAATCTACGCTCACTTTAACTGTTTTCACCAAACACCATAAATCATTACGTTTCATTTTGTATCTTCTTGTTTATTGACTCTCCATAAAAATGGAGATAAAGACGAATACACTGCCTCCTCCTAACGCGGTAAAATAAATACTTTTTGTTCGCCAAGCGACCAGCATAGCAACCAACGCCCCCCATAAGTAAGGACTCGATAAGCTCATCACTAACTGATGTTGCTTAGTTAAAATTATAGGTACCCAAATCGCCGTCAATACCGATGGTGCACTATAGCTGAGAAACTTTTGCATACGTTGATTAAGCGTGATTGGTAGTTTAGGGTGTATAAAAAAATAGCGGGTTATAAAGGTAATACTCGCTAGTAGTACTATAGTCAGTGTTGTCATATTTTATCTGCTACTTTAGTCTTTTCCATAAAAGAAAATAAATAGCCAACCGTCATCCCCAGTAGTGCAGAAATAATTAATTCCAGTTCGATATTGGCAATATTGAGTATGGTTGCTGACACCCCTGATGTTATTACGGCCGCGGCAATTGAGACGGATTTAATACTGGGGATCACTAACGATATAAACGTTACTGCAATAGCAAAATCTAAGCCTATATCGGTTAGATCAGGTAAATATGAACCAGCAACTATGCCAATAAATGTCCAACAATTCCATGCAATATAAAAACTAAAACCAGCAGCAAGTCCGTAACGAATGCGTATAGGGCTAGTAAAGGCTCTAGCGTGACCAGACAAAGCAAATAACTCATCAGTGAGCGCAAACCCAGTTGCGATACGCGTTTTATTGGGTAATTTACTCAGTTTATCTCTTAAGGTTAAACCATATAAAAAATGGCGTGAGCTGATGACAAAAATAGTTACCATTAATGTCAGCAATGAAGCATTATTACTGATCAACTCTATCGCAACTAGTTGCGCCGCTCCTGCATATACTAATGCCGACATCAACTGTGCATCCCATACAGTAAACCCTTGTTGAATGGCTAAAGATCCCACTAAAATTCCCCATGGGAGTACCGCCAGAGAAAACGGCAACATATCTAAAACCCCCTTTATGATCGCCGTTTTATTGGCCTTACTTTTGTTCATCGCAGGTTTTTTTCCCTTGTTGAGAATAACAAATAATATCTTCAATTATTGCTACTTGGTCATGTTGGTTGGCATATACATGCGGTTGGTCAGCGTTAAAACGTATCACTTGTCCCGCAGATAAATGATGCCACTGCTCATTGAACCAAATACTAATATTGCCTTGTTTAACAATGATATGTTCGATGACACCGGGGGTATGGGCACTGGCCTGATGTTCATAATTACCCGCAATGGTTAATTGATACATTTCCATTGCAACATCGTCTTGATAAGAAAATATAGTTTCAAAATGAATGCCTTTTGCATCGGGAAAATTGGCAACAATGCTTTGAGCAACCGTACCCGCTTCATTTTCGTCAGTAATAAAGGATGAAAATGATTGTTGTAAACCACTGGCTATTTTCCATAGCGTAGTAATAGTAGGACTTGATTCACCTCGTTCAATTTGTCCTAACATTGCTTTTGATACGCCGGTATTATTCGCAGTACGCTCAAGGCTCCAACCTTTATTTTTTCGGGCTTTTTTAAGCTTTTTGCCAATAATGTCGTTGATTTGTTCTTTCATTTATTTATATTTAATTTTGCCCTTGGATGTGCGTTATAGCGCACAAGTTTTTTATTGTCAACGTGCGCTATAACGCACAACCATACAACATTGCCTTGCTGCTGTGTTAAATACCTCAAAATACTCTGCTGGATATCTAAGTTTCTAATCCCCCTGAACGTGTCGATCAGAATTGAGCAAAATAATAGTGATAAAAAGCCCCTTAGTATTTAAACTCAAGGGCTTGCTTAAGAGCACGCATAGACGCCCAAATAAAAGCTTATGTCACCACTTATAAAGCAGTTAATGGAGTAAGTAAGCGTTATTCACTTTGCGCTGCAAAAGTTAATTTGTAGCCAGTACTTGATACGGGATCTTGTTCAAGCACTAAAAATAAATTACCACTGTCTTCGCTTAGAGTTATTTGTGTCGCTGCCAAAATCAAGTCACTATCATCAACCTCTGCAACAATATAAACATCGTAAGTATTGTTTAGCAATGACACTGACATTGGCGTTAACCGCGTGTTGTATAAGCTGTTAGCCGCGGTATCTATGGTTTCGTTGCTGCGTACGAAAGCAACCGTTACGCCACCAAAATCATCATCTTGAATTAAATTAATAATTTTTACCTGATGGTTGTATAAGCTGATCTGATTGTTATTATCCGTCACTAAGTGATTAACATATAAGGTTGTTTCTTCTTCAATGTTATCATCACCGTCATCGTCTTCGGTTTCTTCTGTCGTGTAAAAAAATACGGTTTTATCTGAATTTGGACTTAAACTAAGCAGGTGATTTTTGGCGAATGCACTCGACTCTCCAGCGTTCGTTAAATCGAGACTATAGTCACCAAAGGGCATGGAAATAGACTCACTGAATTCTCCCTGCGCCAATGCCGCCACCTCGGGTGAATCATCAATACTATCGATATACAAATCAAAGAAACCACTATAGCTAGGCATTAATTCATGTGGTATTAAACCGTTATATACTCGATACTCAGCGCCTGAGTCTTCGTCTGGATATGTTACTGTACTGGTAGATTTAGATAATTTATCTAACGTAAATGGGGAGTCTCCAGGGCCGATATTTTCCCGAATGACCATAATGTATTGCGTGGTATAGCTATACGCAATTTCCTCAGATTCATACAATACTTCAGTACTACCCGCGCTCGTTAAATAAAATTTATAATTATCGATATCAAAATAATGGCTTGGTGACAATTCACCATAACTATATGCCCCAACAAGAACCGCTTCATTGAACGTTTCATCTTCTTTAGACATATAAACGTCAACCGCTTCCGCGCTTTGATGCACATTTAAAAACCGCAAAGTAAATTGATCCTCGTCATCGTCGGGATCTTCATCTTGATATTGAAATGTCAGTACATTAGGTTGATTAATATCCCCCGTCACCACCACAAGCTGCACTTCTTCATCGCTCACTTTTAAGTTATCTTGATAAACAATCGCATCATAACTGTTATCACCATCTTGCCACGCAAGCTCAACAGAATAAGTGTCAGGTGAATAACTGTAATACCCCGCAGACTCACCATAACCAATCCCTGAATAGCGTTTTTCAATTTCATCACTGTCTTCAATCGTTAAATAAATATCAGGTGCGTTAGTCGATGCGTTATAGATTTTAAAATATCCCTCGCCCGAATCTGAACTACCGCCACCACATGCCGATAGTCCTGTTAATAATATTGTTGCTAATAACCCAAAATTGATTGGATTGTGAGGGCAACACATCGATAAGTTTCTGTTTATCATTTAAAATTCCTTGGGTTTACGCTAATTTTCGTTTCATGCAAAGGTAAAAAATCAATAAATTTTGGCCGTAAAAACTCCTCAACTATCTAGCTGATTTTCATTAGTTAATTGCTTGATTGATTTCGGAGAGTAGAGTTATGCTAACGTATAAAGTTCCAACGCTAAGCGCGCTTTTACATTACTTTACATTTCTTTACATACTAACGCTTATGAGCAATACCATGTGAAATAATGAGTTGACCAGCGCAGAACTCAAGCCATTAATTCAATTGGTATAAGTTCTTACCTAGGTGAGCATTGAGTAAAACTAACGGCAAAGAAAGTTAGAATGAAAGGGACAATGAAATATTACTTGCTTGCATACAGTGGCATTAGCGCGGAAAATAGTTTTTTGCATACGAATGTGATCTTAATTTTCAACTGAGAGTATATTTGTTCGATGACCCTTATCACTATTGCTTATTAACAGACAATAAATGGAAATATACATGAATCCAAGAACATCACTTCCTAGTTGGCAAGCACTTGAAGCTCATGCTAAAGAGATGAAGCAACAACATATGAGTGAATTGTTTGCGAAAGATAGCGGGCGTTTCAATAAGTTTTCCATCAAGTTACCCCCATTCCTTTTAGATTATTCAAAAAACCTGATCAGCGATAAAACCCTTAGCGCCTTGATTGCATTAGCCAAAGAATGTGATGTTGAAGGTTGGCGTCAAAAAATGCTCTCAGGGGAACGCATTAATAGTACAGAAGATCGCGCAGTCTTGCATACAGCGCTTAGAAATCGCGCCCAAAAAGCGATTATTCTTGATGGTAAAAATGTCACTGAAGACGTACAAACTGCACTGAATCAAATGAAAGCTTTTAGCGATAAAATACGTCAGGGTTTGTGGAAAGGCTATTCAGGAAAACGCATCACCGACGTGGTAAATATTGGTGTTGGCGGTTCAAACCTTGGTCCGCAAATGGTCACCGAAGCGTTGAAACAATACAGTGATAACAGTGTTAACGTACACTATGTCTCGAATGTCGATGGCACACAAATAGCCGACGTATTAAGACCGTTAAATCCAGAGAAAGTACTGTTTATTGTTTCGAGTAAAACCTTTACCACCACAGAAACCATGACCAATGCAAAAACAGCAATGAAATGGTTAGTGTCAGCGTCATTTGATCAGTCAGCAATTGCCAAACATTTCGTTGCGGTTTCATCAAATAAAAAGAACGCCACTGAATTTGGTATTGCTGCTGAAAACATCTTTGACATGTGGGATTGGGTTGGCGGACGCTTTTCACTGTGGTCAGCCATCGGTTTGCCCATTGCGATAGATTTAGGGTTTGAACGTTTTATCGAGCTACTTGAAGGGGCTCATGAAATTGACAATCATTTTGAAAACACCCCGCTCGAGCGCAATGCTCCAGTTATTTTAGCCTTATTAAGTGTTTGGAATTGCACTTTTTTAGGTGCTCAATCACAAGCAATTTTGCCTTACGATCAGTCTTTGCACATGCTTTCGGCTTATTTACAGCAAGCAGAAATGGAGAGTAATGGTAAATCTGTGACTTGGGATGGTGAAGAAATAACCTATCCTACCGTACCTTCTATTTGGGGTGAGCTGGGGATCAATGGTCAGCATGCCTTCTATCAATATTTACATCAAAGTAATAATGTGGTCCCGGCAGATTTTATCGGCTCAGTTGAAAGCGTAACGCCAGTACAAGGACACCATGAAACCTTAATGGCCAACTTTTTTGCTCAAACTCAGGCGCTTATGCAAGGGGTTAACGAACAACAAGTACGCACTGACTTAGCGGCTAAAGGTCGCACGCCAGACTACATTGATAAAGTAGCCCCGCATAAGGTACATAAAGGTAATAGACCGACCAACACCATTTTAATGAAGCGCATATCACCACGCTCTTTAGGCAGTTTAATTGCCTTATACGAACACAAAATATTTGTGCAAGGTATTATTTTGCAGATTTGTTCATTCGACCAATGGGGTGTAGAGCTAGGTAAAGGCTTAGCGAATAAAATTCAAGTTGAATTGGAAACTGGAGTTATTGATGAAAACCATGATAGCTCTACGGCAGGCTTGATCCATTTTTATCAATCTAGCTTAGCCAAATAATCGGTTTAATTTGAACGTTATCGTCGTTGTCGATAAAACATGCTCCTAACCAGGAATGCGAATGATAGGTGACCTACCCTAGATAGCGACGCCAATGAAAACACATTAGCTCATCGGTATATCAGTGCGGATGTTTTTATCATCCGCTAATCTTCTAGCCTTTCGGAGAAGGTATAACCAGCATTTAAAAGTTCATCGTAAATGCTGTTTATTGCAATCATATTTTCAGCCAATGAATCATCTTGTTTACTGCGTTTTTCAAAGCCAAAATCACTTATTTTAAAGTAACATTGGGGGGATAAACCACAAGCATCTAAACACGCTTTTGTACAGCCTAATTCACAGCCATCAATCGCTAGTATCGCCCGTCCCGAATACGCAATATCTCTAATAGGCTCAATATTCCCTATCACGCCAGAAATACAAGATAATTCAGCGATACCATCATTATCGAGGTTTAAAGCTATTTCATGAGCCATTTCCGCCAAATTCGAACACCCCGAACAAGAATAAACGATGGGCTTATTTTTTTTATCAGTCATCTCAAATAGAGCCGTTTTGAAAAAACACATTGCTCTTAATTCTAATAATATATTCATAACGAGTATTGATTTATATCAATAACATTAGTATCCAAATAAAAAATGTTGAGTACGATAACTCTACAACGGCTGTTCAGTCCTTAATAATGCCCCCTATGAATAAACAAAGACAAGAATGACATTAATTAAAGCAAATGACTTTAACCTAATAGTTAACAAACTAACCATATTTTAAAACCCTCTGCTATAGTTTAAAAAAGCGCCGGCAAATTAAGCACATAGATTAAAGTTACCCAACGAACTGAAATTGATATGAAATTTATTGTTTTGCAAATTAAGATGTTCATTTGTTTGCTGACTATTAGCATGAGTTTGTATGCAGATCACTCAGCTATCGCGTTAACCATAGAAGATGCCAAAGTTCATTACACTATTGAACTAATAAAACATCTCACTTGGCCCAATGAAAATAACATAACTCATCATAATATCGCGGTATTAGGCGACGATGATGACTTAATGAATGCCTTTAAGGCTAAATTAGTGAGCACCTCAATCAGAGGTAAAACGATAATGCTTGAACAAGCTGACTCCTTTGACGATCTGATAAAATATTATTCCATTATTTATGTTACCGAAAAAAAATTATCTGCTGTTACCAAAATTCAAAAAAAATATCCGAAGACATTAATAATAACTGACGGACATTTCCACCAAGAACACTTGTTAGCAGGAATTGAAACTCGCCGTAACAACGATATTAGTATAACAATTAATCGTGATAATTTAGTCAATAAAGGTTTTAAAATATCAAACAGCTTACTAGAGTTTGCCGGAACAAAAGAGGATTTAAGTAGGCAGCTAGAAGAACAAGAAAACCATCTCCAAAGTCTACTGGAAATATCTCAAGCCAAAGAAGCAACCGTTGCGAAATTAAACCTCAAGCTAGAGCTGCTAAATCAATCATTAAAAGAATACAACGATTCACTACAGAAGAGTCAACTCGATCTACTAGCCAAAGATAGCGCATTACAAAAAAGCCAAGTGCAACTGACTGCTCTTGAAGAAAAAATAATTATTGCACATGATGAAATGACTAATAATCAAAACGAAATTATTGAGCAACAACAAATTATTGATCAAAAGCAACGTGAACAAGAGCAACAAAAAAGTAGACTTGAACAACTTAGAGCAGCCATTAAAAATAGCCAAGATAAGCTCAATAAACAAAATACCGAATTAATACAAAAAACGGCAATTATTGATACTAAAGAGGAAACGATTACTGATCAACGATGGTGGCTTTACGTGGCAACAGCCGTCACTTTTTTTCTACTTTTTTTAAAATATTTGGTTATACGACTTAGTCTAGTGCGCAAAAAAGCTAATCATCAGCTTAAAGAGGTCAATGAGCAACTTTTTGAATTAGCAACCACTGATAGCATGACACAACTGCTTAATCGCCGGCACTTTATGGAATCTGCTCAGAAAAAAATTAAGCAATTACGCGAAACAAACTATCAAAGTGCCGCGTTAATGATTGATATAGATTCATTTAAGGACGTCAATGATACCTATGGTCATGCAATGGGCGACGAAGCAATAATAGCTGTAGCAAATGTAATACTAGAGAATATCAGAGACATTGATATCGTCGGGCGGGTTGGGGGAGAAGAATTTGCGATGTTTTTAACCAAATGCCCGCTGGAAAAGGCGGTTCAAATAGCTGAACGGGTACGAGGCAAAGTTGCTAATTCAGCAATAACATTTAAAGATAACACCATAAACTTAACCATCAGCATTGGCTTAACTCAAGTTAAAGATGGCGATACTGATATTGCCCAAATACTGCAACGAGCTGATAAAGCGCTGTACCAAGCAAAAGAATCGGGGAAAAACCAAGTTATTCAAAAGTAATCCCCCTATCGCAACTTACTCTCCTTCATCACCGTTCAATTTTAAACAACGCCCACAAAAGGTAAAAGTAAATAAATCCATACTTAAGGTTAAAAATATTTGACACCAACATAAAGTATAATTACATTTACATCATGTCAAATATCTTTGACTTTAAGCGCAGGGCATTCATCAAAAAAGGAAGGAAATATGTCATTCATTCAAAAAAGTCTTTGGGGACAACTCGCGATATTTATAATTATTGGTATTTATTATTTTACTAATACCCTTGAACTCATTGCCGCCAATATCCTTAGTGGCCAAAGCATAACCTGGTTATTACTAAAACTGGTTATTTTTAAAGTTGTTTTATATATTGTTTATCATACTATTATCGCTGCAATACACGTAAAAGAAGCCAACAAGCACGATGAGCGCGACAAATTAATCGACTTATATGGCAGTCGCAGTGCTTATCATACATTAACCGCTGTCGTTGTTATTTTACTCTATATGATTTGGCAAGGACCTATCCAAGACATTCCTTTTACTTTTGCATTATTACCAGACGCATATAACCTATTACACTTACTATTAATGGGATTTTTTCTCGCTGAAATTATCAAGATAGTTACGCAACTTTATTATTATAAACGAGGCTTTTAGATATGAGCAAAGTGATCACTAATAACATTAGACGCTTGCGCTTTGATCATAATGAAATGACTCAACAAGTACTCGCCGAAAAAATCAATGTCTCAAGGCAAACGGTTGTTGCAATAGAGAAAGGTAAGTACTCTCCATCTTTAGAAGTGGCCTTTAAGATATCCGATGTATTTGGGGTACCACTTGAGCAAGTTTTTCGTTATCAAGGTAAAGATGAAAGCTAAAGCTACGCAAATAATAACTGAAGAATCTGTAGATGCTTTGTTGGCTAGAATTAAATCATGCGATTTATGCCAACAGCAATTGCCCTTGCCAGCCAAACCTATATTACAATTTGGCGAAAATAGTAAAATACTTATTGCTGGGCAGGCTCCAGGCAAAGCCGCTCATGACAAAGGCATTCCTTTTGACGATATTAGTGGCGACCGCTTACGTGCATGGTTAGGTGTTAATAGAACGCAATTTTATCAAACCGATAATTTTGCTCTGGTGCCCATGGGGTTTTGTTTTCCAGGAAATGGAAAATCAGGTGATTTATCCCCACTGCCTATATGTGCACAGGTATGGCGAACCCAAATACTCTCGAGGTTAAACCAAGTGGAGTTGACCCTAGTTTTAGGTAAATATGCCATTGATTGGCATATGTGCAGTAAACAAACGGTAACCGAACAGGTAAAAAATTGGCAAACATTATTAGCAGCCAACACTCTTGTTCTCCCCCACCCCAGCCCGCGCAATAATATTTGGCTTAAGCGAAATCCTTGGTTTGAACAACAGATATTGCCTATCCTTAAACGCAAAGTATCACAAGTACTAAAATAGAGCGTGCTTTTGTTTAAAGATCTTATATATTTAATTAATGTTAAACCAAACATTTAAACAAAAGTTAAACATTAAAAAAGCATTACTTGCCTAAACTTTATTGAGCGAGTATTTAACAAAACTTTTTGCATCACTATGATAGTAAGGAATTTCTAGCCGTTGATCATAATAACGACTATCCTAATAAGTGAAGGCTCCTATATTTTATTGTGACAGGACAGCTATGCTAAAAAAATTAGCGGTGATTTTGATAGGTTACTTTGTCTCTATATCCGTTGTCGCTCAATCTTTATATGTTTTTATCCCTACTGAAGTGAGGGCTAATAAGCTACAGCAAAAAATTGAAACATTCTGCACTGGCGTAGATGTCACAGTCTTTGGACGCGCTAAGGATTTTCACAATAAAATTAAAGTTTCTCCACCAACCGCAATATTATCTTTATCGCCCGTCATTGAGCGTAACGCTCCTTTTAACAAGTCTATCGCCGGTTTACGTAACGGCTTCGACAGTGAAGATTATGTGTTAGTTTCATTAAACAAAGCGGTTAATATAGACCATTTAAAGGATAAAAAAATTGGCGTCGTTGATTTACTGGGACGAAAACCCATGATGAGTTTCGTCGAAGACCTATTACAAGCTAAGGTCAAATTAAAACGGGTGACTAAAGTAGAAGACTTATTACCGCTCATCACATTTGATGCTGTTGACGCTATCTTTATTTCTGACTCACTGTTTAGCCAATTTAAGCAAAAATCCAATTTAAACTTAGTTGCTACACCTTTGAATATAAAGGTAGGACTTGCTTCTGCTGGGCTCAGTGATGCTGTTATCAAGGATAAATTGAAAAAGTGTGTTTTTGCATTTGATAAACAATTAAATAATACCTTAGGAGTGGACCAATGGCTTGCTCTTTAAATAGGTGCGTACAGTTACTATTAGTCGTTGCTCTATTACTTGCCTCTTTGTCGTCAATTGCAGCGGATAGTGCGCTAATCATTCGTGGAAAAACAGACATTTTCGAAGAAATACTATCTGGCCTCAAGGATGATTTAGATAACGAAGTTACTTTAACTGAATTAATCATCAATAAAAACACCACCCCTAAAGACATCGCTAAAAGGCTCCAGAAGCAATCGCCCAACATTATCATTTTAATGGGCAATAAATCGGTTAATTTATACGCTTCGTACCAAGAAAAATATAACGATGAAAAATTTCCGCCAGCCATTGCAATGGGAGCACTATTTATTGACAAATTTTTTCCACAGTTACAAAATTCGATGGCGATCCGCTTTGAAATACCTGCAGTAACGAGTGCGGTAGCAATGCGTGAAATTGTCAGTCATTCCGTAAAGAAAATAGGGGTAGTATACCGTGAATGGATGACTGATATTATTGCGGAAAACAAACGTTATTGCCTTGATGAAGGCATTGAATTAGTGGGGATAAAACTTCCAAACAAAATGAACAATGTCAGTAAACAAGTAAACTTGGCATTAGAGAAACTAAGCAAAGAAGTAGACGCTATGTGGGTGCTTAACGACAATGGTTTACTTACCCGAGATGCGCTCGTCAACGCTTGGCTGCCACAAAGGAGTAACTCTCCTCTTCCTGCGATTGTCGGCATTAAACATTTTATCACTAAGCTCCCCTTAGGCTCATTTGCTATCGTTCCGGATAACTATGCCTTAGGAGCTCAAGCGGCAGGGATCGTTTTTGATCTTAAAGATAATGACTGGATCATTGAAAGCGCCACGGTACAGCAGCCATTTTCCATCAAGAAATTTATAAACGAAGTAACCTTGAAAAATAAAGGCATCAAATATCAATCGAATATGTTGAATTTAGCGGATGAAGTGATCCAATAGTTGATGTGATATCTTAGGCTTAATTTAGGGAACAAGTGGTATGTACGTTTGCCGCTGGAATACCGTTTTCCATAACTTAGTGTCACTATCCAAACTCAGTACGTTATAGGTGATTTCACCGACAAGATCGCCATGACTATCCCAATCATTATCGCCATAGCTGCCAGAGTAATCGACGTCAATACCACTGCGTATCAATTGCAATGCCTGCATTATATTGGCTGGGCCTATTTTTTCTCCGGGGGGATTCATCACGGCGCGTAAACTATCTCTAACCATGATACCCGTTGGAGCATCGGTGTTATTTATTAACCCTGCATGCTCTATAGCCAATGCGGTTACCATCACTAAGTCATAGCCAGTAACATTAAAGCTTTCAGGTTTCCGAGCAAATTGCTCTTGGTAACTTTCATCGAAAAATACCATTTCTGGGTTTGATACTAATCCAAAGCCAGCCGCCGTTCCCAAGGCATCACTGATGCTTTGAACATCGACAATATTATTAGCAAACGAAGCAACGCCAGCAGAAGAATCTGGCAATAAAAACGATGCTTGCACTCCAGTAGAGACTGCTTCATTAACAAAATTCGCGGCGATTCCACCTTCTAAAATGACATTTAATATCAAATCAGGAGAGTTTGCTAATATAGGTTCTAAATAGCTATCAAAACCGGTGGTGACACTAAACGGGATAACCACATTTTCGATAACCTGACCGCCTAACGCTTCAAAGTTTACCGTAAAATACTCGACCAGTGTTTCTCCATATTGATCGGTATCATTATGCACGGTAATAACCTTTTCTTTACCATTTTCAATCGCTAACTCAGCCAAGATACGACTTTGAATAATATCAGAAGGCACCACTCTAAAATAAAAATCATTATCAGAATAATCAGTAAAAAATGGTGATGTTGCAGATTCAGATATTAACGGAATATTCTTAGGAATAGTTAACTCTGAAACGGCTTTGGACCTTGATGAATAAGAGACGCTTAGGGCCTTAATATCATATTCTAACAACTTTTCGGCCTGCTTAACGGCGTCATCAGCAGAATTAGCAACGAAAGCGACTACGTTTAGATTTTTTCCTAAAACCCCTCCCGCTTGATTAATTTGCTCCGCCGCTAAAAGAATAGCATCCCTAACCGAGGGCGTATTGACTATGCTACCAATATTAATAGCGGCAACGTCATATTGATCCGGCACTGGGTCAAAAGTAAATGTTTGGGTGACATCATCACTTTGATTATTACACCCTGTTGATATTAACAACACCGAAAAACTCAGTGCTAATAACTTAACAGGCAGATATACCTTTTTCATCTCGTTCACCCCTTAAAATTTTTGCACTAAACTAAGTGATATTTGACGCCCAAGAGAAGGGAAATCTATGCCACCAAAACCAGGGTTGACGTACTGAGTATTAAACAAATCATTGACTTGCAGTTTAATTAGAGTTTCTTTGCCATCGGTAAATTCATATTTGTTGGTTGATATCGTCAAAGTGCTATCAAGGTAAGGACTCAATTCATAAAACTGATTAATATACAAAACGTTTAAACGTGACGCTCTTCTGGCGCCAACCCAACGATTATTAAAGCTAATTTGCGTTTGCTGAGCATGCCAGTGATAGCTTATGCCCGCATTGGCAGAATGCTCAGGGAAAATATCGCCGTCTTTATTTTGTTCCAACACAAATAACGAAAATGATGACGGATCCTTATCAGTCTGTTGCCAGCTGTAATTAAAATACGCATCCAAACCTTGCCATAACATTCTCAGTTCCAATTCGACACCATGAGTTGTACTTCCGGCACTGTTATTGGCAAACAGATTACTTGAATCACTAGTAAAGACCACTAGATCATCGACCGTTGTATTAAAATAAGTGAGCGACATGTGTAACGCGTCATTGACTGGCACCGCCGCTGACAGCTCAACAGTTTTTGCTTGTTGCGCACGCAGTTTAGGGTTACCAATGATATCTCCAGCTTGAATAGCCGTTCTGTACAATAATTCTGGTGAAGGCGACTGAAAAGAGCTTCCCGCTAAGAGCTTGATAATAATGTCATGAGAAAGCTGTCCAACAACACCAAATCGTGTCGACGTTTGTCTATCAATAACGGAATCATCATCAATCCGCAATCCCATTATTGCCCGCCAATTTTCATTTATTTGCCACAAATATTGGAAATAAACACCAATATCATCCAAGGTTTCATTACGATCTTCATTGAGCTGTGTCGCCTTAAAGCTTTGTCGCTCAATGCGGGTGAAGGTTTCTATTTTTTGGTACTCTCTTTTAGCATCTATGCCGAGTAATAAACTGTCATTTTCTCTTAACGACATCAGCATCTCAGCACCAATATCTATACTCTCAAATCCTAAACGGCGGTTTAAATAAAAATTTTCTGCCCCGAGTTCGGTCTTGTCTGCTGACAAGGTGCCACCACGGCCAAAAGCAAGATAGCCTTGTATACTAATATTTTCAGTCCATGAGCTATTATAATCAGCCCTTAAATGCATATTTTCCAAGGCGATACGCGTTGTTCCACCAGCAGTCAATGGGTTAATATCAGCAAAGGGGTTATCGACATTTAACTGTTGGTAGTGACCACTCAAACTTAGTAAAGACTGATCTTCAAAATGATAATTAAGTCGACTATAAAAGCTGAGCGGGTGACTTTCATCATCGCTCGACTTGTGAATATTAAGCTCATCATACGCTGGGGATATTTTCGGCAAGTTGATACCACTACGATCATATTCACCTATACTTGCACCAACGATGTAATCAAAACTATTCTTATTATCTGCAAATACTGCCTGTAGGTTATAACCGTTAAAATCACCGTCTAAGCTGTTAATTGCGAGACCTAATTCAGGTGCATCGGCTAAAATAGTGTCGCTACTTTTAGTAACAATGTTTACTACTGCCAAAAATGCATTGGCGCCGTATAGCGCCGATACTGGCCCTCGAATAACTTCAATGCGTTCAACCAGAGCCATCGGGATTAGCTCCTGACCAATAAAGTGTTGTGAGGTAGAACGAAAAGCAATAGCTTGTCCGTCAATCATAAATTTAATAGTACGACTGCCCGAACGGACGCCAGAATTAATACCTCTGACGCCAAAGTTATGGATTGCCAGATCATTATTATCAACAAAACCCGCAACATGATTTAGCGCTTCAGCAACACTAGCATAGCCATACTGGTTAATATCCTTAGCCGTAATAACTGTCATTACAGCAGGAGATAAGCTGCTGGTTTCTTTCGTTTTTGTCGCTGCCTCGACCGTTATATTTAGCAAATCTTCTAAGCTTAGCTCTTCTAACAAAGCTTCTGTTGAATAAGATGAAAAGCTTGAAATACTGAGGATAAACGCGCACCCCAACGTAATACTGTTGTTGATAATTAACCTATATCTGCAAACATTATTGGTCTTCATAGGCCGTTTTAATGACTTCAAATTTTTCAATATTGTTCATCAGTAAATCGACTAATGTAGGATCAAAATGTTTACCACTTTGTTCTTCAATATGTGCTAATAATTTTTCCATCGACCAAGCGGGTTTATAACAACGCTTATTTGCTAGCGCATCAAATACATCAGCCAATGCCGTTATGCGACCATAAATGTGAATATCTTCCCCAGCCAAGCCCTTAGGGTAACCAGTGCCATCCCATTTTTCATGATGTGAACCTGCGACAATACTCGCAGTTTTAAGTAAAAACAAATTACTATCTTCCAGTAACTCTGCACCAATGGACGCATGGGTTTTCATTATTTCCCATTCTTCCTCATTCAGCTTGCCTGGTTTATGCAATATCGCATCAGGTATCGATATTTTACCAACATCATGTAATGGCGATGCCAGTTTTAATGTTTTTACTTCTTCGGTAGAAAGTCCAGCCAATTGCGCCAATAATTCACAATATAAAGCGACACGTTTTACGTGAAAGCCACTTTCTTTCGAACGATTTTCGACAATTTCACCTAAACGATAAATAATTTCCTTTTGATTACTCCTAATACTTTCCTCTAAATGAACATTTTCCAGACCGATGCTAATATTTTCAGCAAACAAATTAATTAACTCTTTATCTATCACCGACATTTCGCCATTGGGCGTTACTAAAAATAAAGTGATAAAAAACTGGGTTCTACAATAAAGGACTATGTGTTTGTCAGTATAAATATGGGCTTGTTCATCAATAGCTTGATTGAATATGGTTACAATACTGTCAGGTAAACTTGCAACTTCAACATCTTTTTTTACGCCAAATTGATCGTAGGTTTCATAGTTTGATGAGTCTAAATCAGTAAACTTATACACCCCTAATTCATGAGTCATGACAAACGCATCGTCTAAATGCAAAAGGTCTTTCAATTGATGGAGTGCGCCGGAGATAAAAGTATCAAAGGCATGCTTGTCAAAAATACCTTTAGAAGCTTGAATCACTTGCTTTAAACCGGCTTTACTGTCTTCTAGTGCCACGATATCGCGATACGAACGTAAACAGGTATGCAATAAAGTAAAAAGCTTTTGCGAGGTTAATTCTGACTTAGATTTATAGTCGTTAATATCATATTGAACAATGACTTTTTGCTCAGGTGCTTGACCCGGTTGACCCGTACGTAGAACAATTCGAGTATTTTTAAGGTTTAGCCTGTTGCGAATAACATCAACCAGTAATAATCCTGCATCTTCAGTTTCCATGACGACATCAAGTAAAATTATGGCCGTATCAGGATGCTCTAATAATACCTGTTCAGCCTCTTTTGCTGAATACGCATTAAGTATCTGTAAGCCATTACCATCAAAGGTAAAACCAAATAATGCAATTTTAGTGACGGCATGAATATCAGGTTCATCGTCAACAATTAAAACTTTATAATATCCTTTTGGTGCGACTTCACTGTCGACTTCTTCTTTAAACGTCAGCTCATCACTCATGCAATTTCCTATAGATAAAATAAATATTGTAGGTTACAGCTCGCTAGAAATTTCACGATTCATATAACTACACGATAGAGATATTATTAATAGTAGCAGAAGAAAATAAAATCAAACCATAGTTCAAAAATAAAAGTTGAATTTAATATTAGGTAACTCACTAATTTAACAGTAAATACTAAGGAGAACGCCCTGCAATGTAATAAATAGACAAATTTGCACCATTCATTTGACAAACTTTTAGCTAATTCACGGCTAGTTTGCTCAAAATATTAGAATATTACCGATAACCTTCTACAATTAATTCAATACTATGGGAGCAGGTACATTCTCTTGAGCGATGACGAACTACTTTTCTTTAACGATAATGATAACGATGTTTCATCCGTTGATAGCGTGGCGTTACCTCCCTGGAAGATTTTACTGGTTGACGATGAACCATCAATTCATCAAGTGACCCTACTTGCACTAAAGCATATAAAGTTTCAAGATCGTGGCTTAGTTTTTAAGCACTGTTATTCTGGCATTGAAGCCAAAGAAATGATGGCCGAAGAACAAGATATAGCGATCATTTTTCTCGATGTCGTTATGGAAACCGATCACGCAGGCCTTGATGTCGCGCGCTATGTCCGCGACGAGTTACATAATCATCAAGTACGTATCATTCTTAGAACTGGGCAACCAGGAAGTGCTCCAGAGTCTGAAGTCATTAACAATTATGATATCAATGACTATAAAACTAAAACAGAGCTCACCAGTGCAAAATTGGAAACATCAGTAATTTCTGCGTTACGAAGCTACCATGAACTCGAAAATTCTGAGTTACTACGACAAGCTTTAGACAAAATACTGCAATGTACTAACCAGCTATTAGCAAAGAGCTGCTGTAAAGAATTGCTCAGTGAACTATGTAGAAACCTAGGAAAAACCCTGCCACTAGCCCAGAAATTCGAACCTGAACCAGTAACAATCAGCACACTAACATTTTCGCCCGAGCAAGATATATCTCATGACAACACTCAACTTATACAAGAATTTCCTGATAATATTCAACAGCAACTAGCTGATATTCATCACATTCAAGTAAAACAAAGTTTTATTCATGAAAACCAAGCGTTGCTTTATATCTGCACCTCTAAAAATAAAGAGATAAACTATCTACACTTAACGTACTGCAACCCTATAGAAGAAAAAGAAAGTCAGTTATTACTCAATTTAGGCCGAAATATCGATATTATTTGCAATAATATTGTGCTGCAAGAAACGCTGGAAAATATTAATACCAACTTAGAAGAGAAGGTAAAGCAACGCACTTTAGACTATAAAGAAGCCAGTGAACGTGCTGAACAAGCTAACATTGCTAAAAGTAATTTCTTGTCAAATATGAGCCACGAAATACGTACCCCTATGAATGCAATACTAGGGTTTACGCAAATTTTGGCTCGAGATACAGATATCTCTGCTCAACAAAAAACGACCTTAAATAAGGTTAGCAAAGCCGGACAACACTTATTAGATATTATTAATGATGTACTTGAAATCTCAAAAATTGAAGCGGGCGCTTCTCAATTAAATCTAGTTGATTTTGAGCTGATCTCACTGCTCGCTGATATTGGCCAAATGTTTCAATTTCGTTGTGAACAAAAACAGCTGCAATGGTCTTTTATTAATAACACCCAAGACACTATTTACGTTAACGGCGACCAAGGAAAAATTCGTCAAATATTGATCAATTTGCTTGGCAACTCAGTGAAATTTACCGACCAAGGCACAATTACATTGACAATAAGTGCAGTGAATGAAAATTGTTATCAATTTGAAATTACCGATACTGGGCCCGGAATATCCAAAGAAGAACAAAAAACACTGTTCACCAACTTTTCACAAGGTATAGCGGGTACAGAAAAAGGGGGGACAGGATTAGGACTGACTATCTCGACCCGTCAGATTGAAATGATGGGCGGAGAACTAAAACTTGAATCAGAGCTGGGCGCAGGAGTTAAATTTTCTTTTGTCCTAGAACTCGCTAAAGGAAGTAAAGTTAACACAGAACAAGAGACCCCAGAAATAGCACAAATAGAAGCAGTCAGTAAAACCCCGTTTAACGCCTTGTGCGTTGATGACATCGCCGAAAACCGAGAGGTTTTAGGGGGAGTATTAAACTCATGTGGCATCAATGTAACTTACGCCGAAAATGGTTTAGAGGCGGTCAATTTAATCAAAGCCAATGAATACGATGTCGTTTATATGGATTTATTAATGCCAATTATGAAAGGTGATGAAGCGATCAAAATTATCAGAGAAGAACTCAATAAAGACAAACTGGTTTGTATCGCCATTTCAGCATTTAGTTTACACCACGAAATTGAACATTACCTTAGCATCGGTTTCGACAAGTTTATCGCTAAACCCTTTTCTTTTTCTGATATTTTTAAGAGTTTACTCACTTATTTTCCTGAAAAATTCATCGTTAAGAATACCGAGGAGAACGACTCTGTTGCCAGTGAAGCAAAAACAATCATCGACATTTCGGCATTTACCCTACCCAAAGATGTTTTAGATGATATTAAAGAGTCAGCGGCAATTAATCGTTCCTCTCATGTAAAACAAGTTTTAACAGACATAATTGAACAATCACCTGAACAAAAACCTTATGCAGAATACCTTATTCAATTCATTGATAACTTTGATATGGAAGGATTGGTTGCTGTATTAGAGGAAATAACACATGAATAATCATTTAGTCACCATCAGAGGTAGTAAAATACTCATTGTTGATGATAAACAAGAAAACCTTGAACTGTTAACAAATATATTGGAAGCAGAAGGCTACGAAATTGCCTTTGCAACTAATGGCGAACAAGCAATAAAAATAGCCAATGTTTTTTTACCTAAATTAATTTTACTCGATGTAATGATGCCTGGCATTGACGGTTTTGAAACCTGTCGTCGTTTAAAGTCACTTCATGATGTTAAAGATATTCCTATTATATTTGTTACCGGTAAAGCCAACATCAGTGATGTTGTCGAAGCCTTTAGTGCCGGTGGTGTTGATTATGTTACTAAGCCCATTCGTCACGAAGAAATTATTGCACGGGTCTCAACACACCTGCAATTACAAGCATTAATTTCATTGCGTGATGAATTAATAACAGCATTAAGAGAACAAAATTTAGAATTAGAGAAAGTATCCCATATCAAAGATGAAAAAATTGAAACCTCGGCCCATTTTAATCATCTTGGTGAACTAGTCGGCGAATTAACTCATGAAGTAGCGACTCCTTTAGGAGTGATCAACACCGCAATGAGCACATTAGTAGAGCATAGAAAATCATTAATTACGCAAATGGAAAAACAACAACTTTCAAAAAAATCTTTTGATAACTTCATTGAATTATCGGGAGAAAGTTTTGATATTGTCCTATCCAATCTCCGTCACGCAATTCATTTGGTCAATAGTTTTAAAGAAATTGTCGTCGGTGAATTTAGTCAGAGTCAAACCGAGTTTGAAATGGGGGCCTATTTAGAAGATATTCAACATATCTTGATCCCAAAATTGAAACGTTGCCCGCATACATTAACGATAAAATGCGAACAACCTATTGTTTTGTACGCAGAATCTGGAGCCCTATCGCAAGTTCTTATCAACTTGATCAATAACGCATTAACCTATGCTTTTACCGAACAACAACAAGGCAATATCATTATTATCGCCTCTGAAGCCTCAGACCAAGTCACTTTAGAGGTATCGGATGATGGCATAGGTATGAATGAAACAATGCAAAATAATATCTTTGATAAATACTTTACTACTCGTCAAGGAAAAGGCGGCAGTGGCTTAGGTCTTTATATCGTGAAAAAGTTAGTCGAAAACAATCTTAAAGGCACCATTAACGTATCCAGTACCGAAGGTAAAGGTACCTTATTTAGCATCATATTGCCTAAAGAAAAACCCGAATAATAAATAGCCAAATAGCGTGAATAACCAAGATTCAATGTTATTAAACAAAATACACGTAAATTAGAGATGTTTATATGAAAAATAAGTTTCATAGCCTACGGCAGAAATTGGTTTTAAAGCTAGGAGTAACCTATTTAGCCGCTTTAGTCTTTGTCTTTACCTTAATCATTGTTAAAAACACTTTAGACTTTAATGCCACTATCGCAGAAACCCAGTCCAGATTATCTTCTTCGTTAAACAACAAAGGCATGCTATTAATTAAAAATAACAGCACAGCTTTAGTTGGTTTAGTTGAAGACAATGCCTTTAGTGCAGTGAAACAAATTATCTCAAATACGGTGCAAAGCAGCAGTGATATTGTTTATGGAATATTTACTGATATTGAAAAAAACAACTGGGTATACGCTTTTGACACTGCAGAGATAGAAAGATTTAAACCTATCATAGATAGAAATGAAGAGTGGGCATTTGCACAATCGACGGCCAATGCATCTAATTTGTACTTTGAAGACTTGTTGATCGTAGAGTTTTCTGCTCCTGTAACCATAGACGACGAACTATTAGGGGTTATACGCTATGGTTTATCAACGGAAAGTTTAATCGCAACCATCGAACTTGCCGACCAACAAGCGACCTCATCCTTACTGCAAACGCTTATTGTTCTTATTGCGGTTGGTTTAATCACTATCTATATCGTCTATTGGCGCACCGACAAAGTAGCCGAGAAGATAACCGTGCCGCTTAACCTGCTAACTGAAGCCGCAAACATAGTTGCCAATGGCAACTTCGAACACAGAATAAACATTAAAACCAATGATGAAATTGGTATTTTGGCCAGTAATTTTAATACCATGACTAACATCATTAATCACACTATTGGCGATTTGGCAAAAATTAGTCAAATCGGCAACTACCTAACCAAAGCGCGAGATGCTCAAAACGCCTTTGAGTGGATATTAATGGGGTTGACGGCACAACTTCCGTTTCAAATAGGTCTGATTTTCCATCATAAAAAAAACTTAAAACTGATCGCCAGTTATAGCGATAAAAATTTAGCCGTTGATAATTTGGTTCATTACATTAGTGTGCATGAAGATGTAAAAAACTATTTAGTGGAAACACCAGGCAGCGCAGATATATTAAGCGCGGATATTGATGACGAAAATGTCAATATGCTGTTTAAGTCTTTTGCACTGATACCATTTGGCACTTTAGATAATTCACCTATTTATGTCTGCCTGATCAGTAAAAAAAGCCAGCAAATATTAGAGGCATCCGAACTTGAGTTTTGTTTCTCTGTTCGTCACCTGCTAAGTACCTCATTACAAAATATTGCCATGAATGAACTCCTTGAAGAGCAAAATAAAAACTTGGAAAACACCGTAGACCTCAGAACCCAAGAACTACATAAGCAAAATGAAGCTTTAAGCAGTACTTTAGTTGAACTTGAACAAGCACAGTCGCAGTTAATAGAATCTGAAAAAATGGCCTCGCTTGGTAACCTTGTTGCCGGTATTTCTCATGAAGTTAACACTCCTATTGGTGTTTCCGTCACCGCAGCATCTCATTTGCACAAAGAAACAAAAACATTTGGCGTTAAATTTAACAATGGTGAATTAACGAAGTCCGGATTTATCGAGTACATGAACTTAGCAGATGAAACCTCTGAAATTATACTTTCCAATTTAGAAAGAGCCTCAACCTTGATCCAAAGCTTTAAACAAATTGCGGTAGATCAAACATCGGACACGCGCTCAACCTTTAAATTAAAAGAACACTTAGACATGCTTATTGTCAGCTTACGTCCTACCTACAAAATATTGCCGATAACAATTAATCTGACTGGTGATGAGGTAGAAATAGAATGCTATCCAGGCTTGCTTAATCAGGTTATCACGAACCTGATCATCAATAGTATAAAACATGGCTTAGAGAACTGTACTCAAGGTGAAATATCAGTATCTATAGAGCATGAAGAGGAGCAAATTACCGTTACTGTCGCTGATAATGGCGTTGGTATATCAGACGATATAAAAAGCAAAGTATTTGATCCTTTTTTCACTACGCAACGCGGTAGTGGGGGCTCGGGTTTAGGACTTAATATTGTCTATAACATTGTCACGCAAAAATTACATGGAGAAATACGCATTGAAGATAACATCCCCTCAGGGGTTAAATTTGTCGTATCACTCCCGAAAGAATTTCCCCCAGAGGCTAGTTAGCACCGTTTTTATTGATAAGTAGCTGTTTAATTTCAGCCAACTCTCGTTCTAATTTGTCGATTTGTGCTCGACTAGCAGGCTCCCCGCCTTCTTGTGATTCACCGTGCGACTCGGCACGAAAGCTTTCATGTTCTTCACTCATCACCTCTAATATGGTGCCCACCATCATATTAAGAAAAATAAATGCCGTTAAGAAAATGAACGATAAATAAAATATCCAACTCATCGGAAAAACAGTCATGGTTTCATACATAACATCGGTCCAGTCTTCGAACGTCGCCACGCGAAACAATGTCAGCATAGAAATAGAGACGTCTCCCCACAACTCTTCATTTATCTCATGAAAAATGATGCTACCAACCGCAGCATAGATATAGAAAATAACAAACATCAATAGCGCGATATATCCCATGCGTGGGATGGCTTTAATCAAGGCGTTGATCAGTAACCTAAGCTCAGGAACCATAGAGACCAAACGTAAAACTCTAAAGACCCTTAGTAGTCGAGCTAACAGCACGCCAGAACCGCCATCGGGGATCAGGCTACCAATGACGATAACGGTATCAAAAATATTCCAACCACTTTTAAAAAAGTACTTTTTCTTGGGATGCGCTAAATAACGGATAGTGAGCTCAACCACAAAAAATATGGTGACCATAATATCTAAAAAGGCTAATGCGGTCAGTGCTTGCTCAGGTAGCTTATGGGTTTTGGCGCCAATAAGGAGTGCCGATAATAAAATAACCGCGATCACTGTCCACTGAAAAAGGTTACTTGAATCAATCTTTTTGATCCGTCGTTGCAGACGAAAAATAGCTGACGCCATGAATGTATTCTCCAAATATTGAGTACGAATTATCGTACATTATCACCGACAAAAGGATTGCTGCGTCGCTCTTCACCAAACGTACTCATCGGGCCGTGACCTGGAATAAAACGAACATCGTTACCGAGTAAAAACAAATTATTGCGAATTGATTTAATCAGCATTGCATGGTCGCCTCGAGGAAAATCAGTTCTTCCAATAGAGCCTTTAAATAATACATCCCCTACTTGCGCTAATTTCGACGCGCGATGAAAAAATACCACATGGCCTGGTGTATGCCCTGGGCAAAAGTAAACTTCCAGTTCGATATTACCAAAGTGAACGGTGTCGCCTTGCTCAAGCCAACGATCCGGGCTAAAACTGTCTGCTTCCTTAAAGCCAAACTGTTGTTTTTGCATTGGGATCAAATCAATCCAAAATTGGTCAGCTTGGTGTGGTCCTTCAATAGGAATATTAAAATGTGTTGCTAGCACGTGGGTTGCACCAGCATGATCGATATGTGCATGGGTTAATAGCACTTTCACCAATTTAACCTGCTCATGCTCAATTGTCGCAATGATCTTTTCGACATCACCGCCAGGATCAATAACCGCACCTTCCATAGTTTCATCGCACCAAAACAAGGTGCAATTTTGTTGAAAAGGTGTCACCGGAATAATTTTATACTGCAACATCAGGTTCATGCTCATACTTTTCTTGATAATGCGCCGATCATAATCACTTAACAACGTCCTGCCAATCTCTGTTAGTGCGTTTTCAGCTTTTTTTCATAAGTTACTGATAAATGATCACACTTTGGCGCAATTGTTGAGCACAGAATCACTAAAAATACTTTCTAAAATGAGCCTAACTAGGTAAGCTCTAGCTCAAATAAGAACAATAATTATTAACTTTATGACAACAGTAAGAGATTCTTTTCATTCCCGTATCGGTTTTGTTTTAGCGGCGGCAGGCTCAGCCATTGGTTTAGGTAATATCTGGGGCTTTCCAACCAATGCCGCCAATAATGGTGGGGGCGCATTTCTATTTGTTTACCTTATCGTCACACTTTTACTTGCCCTACCCGCACTTTATGCCGAAATTTACATTGGCAATCAAGCACAAAAAAACCCGGTTAGTGCCTTAGGTGAGGCCTGTGCCAACAGGATGCCCAAAGTTGGTAGGTTAGTCGGTAAAATTGGCCTGTGTGGCGCCATCATGATGCTAAGCTTTTATACCATAGTTGCTGGCTGGATGCTGGCACACGCGCTATCTGCGTTATCTGAGCTGCTTGGTATGCATGAAGCGTCGACTTGGCTCGCCAGCGACAGTATTACGCGCAATATTGTTTTTACGCCAATATTTATTCTGCTCGGTGCAGCAATTATCCATCAAGGTGTACACTCGGGTATAGAAAAATGGTCGGCTCGTTTAATGCCGCTATTACTTATTATGTTGATCGGACTGATCGTCTATATTCTTCAGCAAGAAGGTGCTCAACAAGGGTTAGCCGTTTATTTAGTGCCTGATTTTAGTCAAGTAACCAATCCATCATTAATCATATCGGCCATGGGACAAGCGTTTTTCTCATTATCAATTGGCGTTGGCGGGATGATGGTTTATGGCTCATACATGGAAAAAGGTAAAGACATTGGCAAGTTAGTCCTGTCAATTACCGCGTTAGATACTTGTATTGCTTTTATGGCTGGGTTACTCATTATTCCCGCGCTATTCGTTGCACAACATGCCGGACAAGAAGTGTTTAGTGACAATAATTTAATCGGTGAAGGCCAGTTAATTTTTAACATCTTACCAAACCTATTTCAGTCGATGGGCACCATTGGCTTAGTAGTAGCAACAGGCTTCTTTACACTATTATCCATTGCCGCCTTAACATCGACCATTTCCTCAACCGAAGTCCCTGTGGCCTATTTAGTTGAAGATAAAGCCATGACTCGCTCAAAAGCGACTTGGTTAGTTTCAGCGGTGGTTCTTGTGGCTAGCATGACATTAGTCGCTTTCTTTGATGTATTATTTGGTCTAGTGATACAAGTACTGACAACCATAATGCAACCACTGAGCTGCTTATTTTACTTTTTAGTTGTCGGTTGGATCTGGAACAGAGGCAATAAACTCACTGATAAAGCAGCACTAGCAAATGACATAAAATTATCACTTTGGGGTAATTATTTACGATTTGTCTGCCCCATTTTATTAACCGTTGTCTTTATAAACGTCGCCGTGTTGTCGTAAAAAAAATGGATAATATAGCTTAGGTGTTCAATGACTGAACACCTAATAAATCTCATTAGTACATAGACTCAAGACTACAAAACTTGGTAGATAAACTCTCATTGAACATATTTTGAGGCTCTATTGCTATAGGTGATGTTTTTTATGGGTGTAATACAACGATCGGAACAACTGAAGTAGACAATTGTGCCACTGTGCGTTAAACATTAAACCCTCGCGCAAAATAATAATAAGGATAAACATTAATGAAAGATCATACGTCTTCATCTGATGGCATAAAAACACTACAACACACTGAAGAAATTCAAAGCTCAGTGCTTTACGTACTCTTTATTTCATCTGTCGCTGCCATTGGTGGCTTTCTCTTCGGTTTCGATTCTGGTGTTATTAATGGCACAGTGACGGCACTTGGCAAAGCATTTCAGTCCAATAATGTTATTACTGGTTTTAATGTTGCGTCGGTACTATTGGGCTGTGCACTTGGGGCGTTAATAGCCGGCCCTATTGCCGATCGTTATGGCCGTAAACCAATAATGATTGTCACTGCGACGATTTTTGCTATCAGTGCCTTTGGCTCAGGTATCGCCGACTCATCTGGTGAATTTATTTTCTATCGCTTGATTGGTGGTTTAGGCATTGGCGCGGCCTCTGTGCTTGCACCAGCATACATTGCAGAAGTTGCTCCAGCTTCACTACGTGGGCGCCTAGCAACGCTGCAACAATTAGCAATTGTTTTAGGTTTGTTTGCCGCATTTTTAAGTAACTACATTATAGCAACTGGTGCGGGTAGTGCCGAAGCCGTTTTTTTATTGGACTTTGCCGCATGGCGCTGGATGTTTTGGGTTGAATTAGCACCCGCTATTTTATTTTTTGTTGGTGTGTTATTTATTCCTGAATCTCCGCGCTATTTAGTTGCTCAAGGAGAAATAGAGCAAGCTAGAAGTATATTTAAGCGAATAGCAACCGGCGCTGAAAATCAACAAATTGAAGAAGTAAAAAAATCACTTCATGGCGATAAAAAACCCAGTATTCGTGATTTATTTATTGAGGGACAGAAGAAAATTCATCCAATTATTTGGGTTGGTGTGGCCTTATCTGTTTTTCAACAATTTGTTGGCATTAATGTGGTTTTTTACTACGGTTCAGAACTATGGCAAGCAGCAGGATTTGACGAATCGCAATCGTTATCCATTAATGTACTTGCTGGCACCACGAATATTATATCCACCTTTATCGCTATTTCATTAATCGATAAACTCGGTAGAAAGCCACTATTACTAACCGGTAGTATCGGCATGTTCATCAGCCTAGGTGCTTTAACATTTATCTTTGGTAACGCGGGGTTTGATGAGCTAGGCAAGCTGGCCTTAACCGATAATATGGGAATTACCGCGTTAATTATGGCAAATTTATTTGTAGTCTTCTTTGGTATGAGCTGGGGACCGGTGGTTTGGGTGTTATTAGGGGAAATGTTTAATAACCGTATTCGTGGTGCCGCGCTTGCTGTCGCGGCGAGTGCTCAGTGGATTGCCAATTTTGCCATCACCATGACTTTCCCGATATTGCTCGGGAGTGTCGGTTTGGCAGGTGCTTATGGTTTATATGCTGCCTCAGCCTGTATCAGCATATTCTTTGTCGTTAAATACATCAAAGAAACTCGTGGTGTGCGTTTAGAGCAAATGTAAACAAGATATCCTATGACTATAATGACCTTAGCTCTAAAAAAATTTTCTACTGAGCTTTGGTCATTCGTAGCACCTTGACACCCCCTACCAACAACAGTAATGAGCTTTAACTGTTTAATTTTGTAGTTTGAGTACCTTTTTTTCAAAAGCCGCGCGTTTCCTTTGGCATTTAATTGATAACGATAATAATATATATTAATTCACTTCAAACTCTTATTGGTTGCAATTTAATGAAGCTGACTTGTCAAAGGGATTTAAATGATTTTTCTCAATTAAACGTGCTCGTTATTGACGATAATCGCCTGGTTCACGATTTTCTGAAAAGTACCTTTTATTCACTGGGCTTTCAAAATGTGCGTTGTGCTGAAAATGCATATTACGGATTGCGGTTATGTGGTGAAATGCATTTCAATATCATCATTTGTGCATTTAATATCAAAAGTGACAAAGACGGCTTTCATTTATTGGAAGAGCTTAAATTTAAAGGTTATGTAAAAAAAACCACCATTTTAATTTTTTTAAGTACTGAAACCGACGAGTCATTAGTTAACTCCATTGTTGAATTACAACCTGACGATTTCTGGGTCAAACCTCTGATCCCCAAAATGGTACAAAAGCGTTTACTTTATACCTTAGAAATAAAGAAACAGCTTTTTAATATATATCATGCGATTGATAGTAAAGAATTTTCTAAGGTTATTTATTACGCCGACCGGCACTTACTCGATAAAAAACTCAGTAAATACCACGCTAATATTTTAAGAATGAAAGGTGATGCACTGATCAATTTAGTCGAATATAAAGAAGCCGAATCTTTTTATAAAAGTTTGATGGAAAAATATGACTACGCTTGGGTCCATGTTGGGTATGTCAGATCGCTATTAAAACAAGGAAGAATAGAAGAGATTCACGCCCTTATTGAACAATTGGCCAACAAACCAAGTACGAGATTTGCCACCCACGATATGCTTGCTCAATACTATCTAGAGCAAGAACATTACGATCTGGCTTACGATGAAATCCAAAAAGCAACTGCATTGTCGCCACGAAACATAGAAAGAAACAAAAAATCATGGGATTTAGCACGTTTAAACCACGATCATATGGGCCAGTACGTTGCCACCCGAAGTATCGCAAAATATGCCAAAAACTCTATTCATGATTCGCCGGTGTTACTACTTAATGTTATACGTGCGGGCATTGATTTAGCATGTACAATCACCGACGATAGCTCTAATAAAATACTCGAACAATCAGAAAGGTATATTCACGAACTAGAAACAGAATACGATGATGCCAGTGAATTTAAACAGCAGCTTATTGTTATTAAGGCCCGAATACACAACGCCAGAGAAGAAAGTGATAAGGCAGAAAAACTGGTTGAAAATCATATGTCTTTGCAGCCATCGCACTTAATTGAAGATAACCTAGACAAAGTAAAAGTACTCCATGAGCTAGGTATGAGAGAAGAAGCAATAGCCTTGTTAGCGGTGATCAAAAAACAAATATCGGGTGATTCGCTTGCCAGTGAAGTGGTCGGTAAGTATGTTGAACAAGAAACCGATGAACGCTCAGAAATTCATTTCACCCCGAAGCAACTTAACAGTATGGCGGTCGAGTTTTTTCAAAAAAATAAACTTCAGCCTGCATTGGATTCTGTTGCCCAAGCATTAAAACTCGCACCAAAGAACGTAAAATTATTGTTTAGTCTATTTAAAATATTGATTGTGATGAAAGAGCAAGATGATATTGATGAAAGCCACCACGAGTTGGCCAACAACATTATCGATGTTTTAACAAAATTGAATTTAGATGAGAAAAAACAAGATGTTTTTGACGGTTTAAAAGTGAAATGGACCCGCGAAAAAGCTACTAGCTAATAGGCCGCTTGGCGTTAGGTATTTATTAAATAACTAATGCCGTAGGCCCACTTCTCGTTCAGCCTGAATAATTAATGCCTCTAATTCACCATTACTTTTAAGTCGTATGATTTCTTTATCGACTAACGGCACTAAGGCTTTATGTTTGTGAAATATATAATGATAAAGCGGTAAAACGGCCAAGGGCTTATCCATAGCAATAATATTGGTGTAGCCAAGCTTTTTAAGCACTAAATTTCCATCAAGGGTATTCGTTAAAACCACATCAACTCGGCCGCTCTTCAATAACTTAAACATTTTCTCTGTGCTATTAGTTACATATACTTTAGGCAATCCTTGCGTAATATTGTCGGTATGTTTCACACCTCGTACCTTTGCCAATTTGTAGCGTTGAAGATCTGCTGGTACATTAATCGAGACATTTTTGCCTTTTATAACAAAAGGCATAGTCTCCAGGTAGTAATAAGGGGTTGGCACGCGAATAGTTGTAGGATTTTCTATGCCATAACTCCAAATACGCATAATTTCGCCAGCACTATGACCATGAATTGCGTTATATTGAGCACGATTTGCCGGTAACGGAGTTATATTAATATCTATGCCGATATTCTTATAAATTTGTGTTAATACTAACCGTCCAACTTCTTGTTCGACGAGGTGTTCTATGGAAGAAAATTCGTAACTATTGTCAGCAATACTCTGCTCTGCAGATGCCATTGCAACAAAAAAAACCATCACCAGAGAGCAAAGATATTTCACAGCGATATTCGCTCCTGTTTACTAAATAGTTATGTCTATCCCTGCTAAAGTTATTAATCCACTTGTTATTACTATAGCAGTTTCATCACTAACTGAGTTAAATGCAACTTATTTAAAAGTTGCTTGCTACTTATAGGCTTTAGTAGCCTTTAATTTTGTCGACCACTGTGGAAATTTTACCAAATTTTCGATATTGACGAATATTGTTTGCGACAATTTGGCAGGCGCTTTCAATATTAGTTGGCGCGGAGATGTGCGGCAATATCGTTATATTAGGATGCGCCCACAGCAAACTATCTGGCGCTAACGGTTCTTGTTCAAAGACATCAAGTACCGCATGGCCAATATGCCCGTTGTCTAAAAGAGTGACTAAAGCAGAGGTATCAATGATGGATCCACGGGAAAAATTGATCAATGATGCTCCTTTAGGAAGCGTTAACAGCACTTTCTCATCAATAACTTTTAAGGTGGCATCGGTTAACGGCAACAAACAAACGAGTAAATGGCATTGGCTGATCATTTTTGTAAGGCCTTCATCCCCACAAAAAGTCGAGATATCATCCATTTCTTTTTTGCTTTTGCTCCACCCCATGACATCAAAGCCGTTATCAGCAAGTCGTATCGCACTGCCACGTCCCAACTCACCTAACCCGAGTATGCCCACTTTACGTTTACTTGCAGGAACATAAGGTCGTTGTTGCCAGCATCTGTTCATCTGTTGTAAGCGATAGTTAGGCATATCTCGATGCAGATATAACGTCCAAGCAAGCACAGCTTCTGCCATGGTTTGACTCAACACGGGGTCGACCAACCGAACAATATCAAATGGTTGCTCCCCCACTTCACTCACTAAACGTTCAACGCCAGCCCAAACACTTTGTACCCAGACTAACTGGCTAAATGCTAATAATTCTTTGGGTTCTGGATTAGCGACAATAGCGAGCTGACAATGCTTTTTATCAACTTCGGTGATCTGCTCAAATAACACAAAGTTTTCTTCAGGTAACGCCGCTTTTAAATTCGCTAACCACGCTTGTTTCTCTTCACTATTGAGTTGACTAATAAAAGGGATAGGTAACGACATGTATTAATTCCTTAAACGGCGGTAACTAAACAGTAGTAATTTCCCCGACAAGCATTAACGGGAGAAAACAACAAAAATCAGGAGGTAAAAAAATTGATATTTAGTTGAGCCATTGCCTATTTTTGGCCTTAAACGAGAAGCGAACCAACGCAATGGCGATTATTATCACCATGACTGGCATGATGGCGCCGCCCGGCCCAAAGACATCGAAGGAGTTACTGATGAAAAATGAATGAAACATTTGCACGCATACACCAATAAGCGACAAAACAAATAGTTGACAGGCAATCGATTTTTTCAACATTAAAGCAATACATCCGAGCAAACCACCCCATACAGCAAATGCAAATGCAATCGTCGCCCAAAGCGGTATATTGGCATATAAGTCTTGCTCTGCTTGTGGCAATTTTGCCAGCATTTCAGCCGTCATCGTGATTTGCGAGATAAACGCTATCACTCCCATAACATTCCAAATTAGTGCGAAAAAAGCAACATAGATAAACCAAGAAGGTATAGCTGCAATTGATTTATTGTTCGACATCACAATCCCCTACTATTATTTATTTTTGTATAATGTGCGATTACTTGGGCTACAGAATAATCGCCGGTACTAAATATCATGCGAGTAAAAGCAGTCCTTTACTGCTTCCAAATATCTTCTGGCTTTAATTTCAATACTTTACGTTTACTTTGGGGTTTTTCAACAACAGTAGCATTGGGGTTTACATATATCGTTTTAGTTGTCGGCTTTGCTTTAGTCTTTGCCGCTGTTTTATTTGCCGATGCCCTTGGCGCTTGGTTAGCATGATTTTGGCTGGTGGACTTTGTCTGGCTCTTATTGACAGGATTGCTATCCATATCCGTGCGATATTTTATTTGCAAGGCTTGTAAAAAATTTCGCAAAAATTGATCTTTACACTCACGGTAATGTTTGTGATCAGGCTTTCTAAAAAAAGCACTCAACTCTGCTTTACTGATCGCTAAATCAGTTGTTTTCAATAAATCGACAATATCTTCCGCTTTCAAATTAAGCGCAATTTTCAACTTATTCAGTATAAGGTTATTATTTAAACGCGACTCTGGTGGGTGTTGAGGTCCCTCTTTTTTACCGCGTTTATCATTAATAAAACCATTGAGAAAGGTTGCTAATTGGCTGTCACTGCAATTAGCAAAATCAGCATCGTCATCCTTTTTTAACCATTGACTGACCTGTTCACGGGTAACGCTTAAATCAGCAAGCGCAAACAAAGCGATCATTTTTTTATCATTAAAATTAAAGGTATAGCGAATACGACGCAAGATATCATTATTAGTCAAATTTCATTCCAAATGGGTAAAAAGTAGCAAATCATAGGCTACGGAACTATTTAATGACCGCATTTTAACAGATATAAGCGCGTAATATAGGTAAATTAGTGATTTGATTAATACCGTCCCCCCCACTAAAGGTTAAGCATTAAGAAAATAATGTCCACTTAAGATTAATGCAGTGTTCAAATAACATCTAGACCACCTGTTAACTATCTTGAGCACTGCATTTCATTGCATTAATATTAATGAATCACTTCTCGGCTAAAACTAATATGCTTACTATTACTCATCATTTCTCTAAAACTGTCTCGATCAAGTTTAAGCAAAGTTTCATGATCACCCGCTTCAATATAGACATTTTCTAAGTAATCAAGCTGCTTATCACACACCGCGGCGATATTATAGGCTTCACCAATGGGTGGGATCGCGCCATGCTCGCAATCACTAAACATATGATAAACATCATGCTCTTTTAACAACTGATAACTGCCATACAATTCATCATTTAGGATGGAAAAATTGATTTTATTGTTTGCAGGTAACACTGCCATCATTTTTCGGCCCTGATGATCAATTAACATTACGGCTTTGGCAATTTGATTCAGAGGAACGTGAGCGGCAACCGCACTGCCAACTGAACTATTGCTATGACCATGTGGGATTGCTTGGTACGCAATATCATGTGTCGATAAAAAGGTATCAAGCCGTGCTGAAATAGTCATAATGACCTCCACTATTTATTTGGCTCAACCAAAGTATAGTCTGCCCTAATATTTTCACCAATATCGACATTGTTGGTGACATAACTCTGTAGTTTACTGCTCAGTAATATTAAGCGCCGCATTTACTGCGCCAAGCCAACCTTGATATAGATGTTGTCGTTGCTTATCAGACATCTCGGGGGTAAAAGTGATATCGCTTTTATAGATATTTTTTAACTCGTCTAAACCGTTATAAACGCCAGAATGAACGCCAGCTAAAAGTGCAACCCCCAATGCAGTTGTTTCAACTTCACGAGAACGTAAAACATCAAAATCAAGCATATCAGCCAAGAACTGCATCAACCAATCGTTGGCAACCATACCGCCATCAACACGAATACTATGCGGATGAGCACCATCTTTTTTCATCGCCATGATCAAATCACGACTTTGGTAGCCCACAGATTGCAATGCCGCGCTAACTATCTCTTTAATACCAGAATCTCTGGTTAACCCTGATATTGTCCCCCTCGCCTTTGCATGCCAATACGGCGCCCCTAGCCCAGTGAAAGCAGGTACCATATAGACCTGATGATCATAAGCAATCTGCTGCGCTAACCCTTCACTTTCACTGGCACAGTCAATAAACTTAAGACCGTCTCTGATCCATTGAATCGTCGCCCCCGCCATAAAAATACTGCCTTCCAATGCGTATGTTGTTTGACCATTTATGCGATAGGCGATAGTGCTTAATAGCTGATGCGCAGACTGAACTACCTTATCGCCGGTATTCACCATCATAAAACAACCAGTGCCATAGGTGCTTTTCATCATACCTTTAGACAAACACCCTTGGCCGACTAAAGCTGCTTGTTGATCGCCAGCCATCGCGCCAATAGAAATGGCAGGGGAAAAAATATTCACATCAGTGACACCAAAATCTGCGGCACTGTCTTTCACCTCTGGCATCATCTGAAGTGGAATATTAAACAAAGACAAAAGTTCGTCGTCCCAACGATTTTCGTGAATATTAAATAGCAGTGTTCGCGAGGCATTGGTTGCATCGGTGAGATGTTGCATGCTGTTGGTCAATCGAAACAATAAAAATGTATCAATAGTGCCAAATAACAATTCGCCTTTTTCTGCTTTTAAACGAGCACCTTCAACATTATCAAGTACCCAAGCAATTTTAGTAGCTGAAAAATAGGGATCGAGCACTAAGCCTGTTTTTGATTGTACTTTTTCGCTGAGCCCGACAATATTTCTCAATTTTTTGCATTGTTCGCTGGTTCGTCTGTCTTGCCAAACAATGGCGTTATAAATACATTTGCCGGTGTTTTTATCCCAAACTAAGGTGGTTTCTCGTTGATTGGTGATCCCCAAAGAGATGATTTCACTCGAAGATATTCCTGCCTCTTCTAGCACTTGCTGGCTGGTATGTTTAACACTTTGCCATATAATTTCAGGATCGTGTTCAACCCAACCATCACTGGGGAAAATTTGCGGAAATTCTTGTTGATTGCAGGCAATGACTTTGCCGTTGAGATCAAAAATAATAGCTCGACTACTTGTCGTCCCCTGATCGATAGCAAGAATATATTTAGCTGCCATTTTAATGCCTTATGATTTAATTACTGCTACCGCATATTTCATCAAAATAATTCTTATTACGCAGACTTAGGTAGCACTTTAGCCCACACTTATTTAGAATATCGGTCCTAAGTTAGAAATAACACTACGCCATGGCGATGTTATTTCCTCGTACAAAAATAACCGTTAGAAACTCAAGACAAATATCGAGCCTGTCGAATAGTTAATAGAGAAATCATGAGTCAAAATAGCAGTATTTTCAACCCTGTTTTAACAAAACGCGGGGGTAAACAAGCCGATAAAAAATCATGGAGCAACCTTTATGGCAGTAGTGCCAGTATTGCTATTTATTCCGGCGCCAAAATTGCTGACACCCCCATATTACTGGTCACTCATGATACGCCATCAGCATTGCGCTTGGAGCAGGAATTATTAAGCCTAAAGCATAGTGATGAAGATTCACTGTCGATCTTTTTATTCCCCGATTGGGAAACGCTACCTTATGATACGTTCTCTCCACATCAAGATATTATCTCTCAACGTTTAGCCACCCTTTACCAATTACCTCGTATGAGCAAAGGCATCGTCATCGTGCCAATTACCACCTTGATGCAACGCTTAGGTCCCCGAGAGTACATTGAATCAAATAGCTTGATGGTAAAAAAAGGCGACAGAAAAGATCTACACCAAATAAGACAAGAGCTAGAAGCCAGCGGTTATCGCTGTGTCGATCAGGTTATGGAGCACGGTGAGTTTTCTGCTCGAGGCGCGATCCTCGATTTATATCCGATGGGCAGTAAAACCCCGTTCCGTTTAGATTTTTTTGATGATGAAATCGATGAAATTCGCTTGTTTGATCCTGACAATCAGCGCTCCAGTGATAAAGTCACGGAAATAAACTTATTGCCTGCACATGAGTTTCCAACCAATCAAGATGGCATCAACCGTTTTCGACGTCAATATCGCGAACTGTTTAGTGGCACAATACATAAAGAGTCGTTATACCATCAAGTCTCAGATGGCATAATGCCGCCTGGCATTGAATATTATTTACCGTTGTTTTTTGAAACCGCCAATACCTTATGTGATTACTTATCAGATAACACTTTGGTGGTTATTTCTGGTGATATAGACAAGGCACTGGAGCATCAATGGCTTGATATTAATTATCGTTATGACGACCGACGTTATGATCCTACTCGACCATTATTGCCACCTGAAAAATTATTTTTAAACAGTGAAGAACTCTATAGCGCGCTAAAACCGTATGATCGCATAAAGCTTGCTTCCCAAGGGGTTAGTGACGATGCAGATGAAACCACCGAAAAACGCAAAACAAGTAACATAGCGTTTAACGTGTCACCCTTACCCGATCTAACCGTCGATCATAAGCTTAAAAAGCCTTTTGCCTTACTTGAACAGTTTATCGCGGACAAAACTAGCCCGAGTAAATGTCTATTTGTTGCCGAAAGCCAAGGGCGTCGTGAAAGCGTATTAGACCTATTAGAACGAGATAAAATAAAGCCCAAAACCTTTAATAGTATCGGCGCATTCATCGAAAGCGATGAGACGTTAGGGATCACAGTTAACGCCTTAGCGCAGGGATTTATCTTTCAGTACGGCAAGTCAAAGAAAAACCAAATTGCGCTGATCACCGAATCTGAACTCTTAGGTGATAGAGTACGACAAAGTCGTCGACGCTCTAAACAACAAGACATTCAAGCCGATGCCATTTTTAAAAATTTGGCAGAGCTTTCAATTGGTCAGCCGGTCGTTCATATCGAGCATGGTATAGGCCGCTATTTAGGATTACAAACGCTAGAAACCGGCGGCATTACTACAGAGTTTTTAGTGTTAAGTTACGCTAATGACGCTAAATTATATGTGCCGGTTGCTTCACTACATCTTATTAGTCGTTATTCTGGCACCGATGCGGAACATGCACCGCTTCATAAGTTAGGAAACGATACTTGGAGTAAAGCCAAGAAAAAAGCGGCTGAAAAAGTACGCGATGTTGCCGCAGAGTTACTTGATATCTACGCCAAACGTGCCAGTCATGCAGGGGTAGCATTTAAACGTGATAAAGACGAATATCGCGCCTTTGCCGACAGCTTTGGTTTTGAAGAAACCTTAGATCAAGAACAAGCCATTAATGCGGTGATTAGCGATATGCTCTCCCCAACCGTCATGGACAGACTAGTATGTGGTGATGTAGGTTTTGGTAAAACTGAAGTGGCAATGCGCGCCGCATTTGTCGCCGTGAACGATGGCAAACAAGTCGCGTTATTGGTACCTACAACCTTACTTGCCCAACAACATTATGAAAATTTTCGTGATAGATTTGCTAATTGGCCAGTAAGTATCGAAGTATTATCGCGCTTTAAAACTGCTAAACAGCAAAAAGAAATTATTGAGAAAGTAGAGTCAGGTCAAATCGATATTTTGATCGGCACCCATAAGCTTTTACAAAACACCATAAAATATAATGATTTAGGCTTATTGATTGTTGATGAAGAGCACAGATTTGGTGTTAAACAAAAAGAAAAAATAAAACAGCTACGCTGTAATGTTGATATTTTAACGTTAACTGCCACTCCTATCCCCAGAACACTAAATATGGCCATGGGCGGCATGCGTGACTTATCGATTATCGCGACACCCCCAGCAAAACGACTGGCGGTTAAAACCTTCGTACGCCAGCGTGATGACGCCATAATCAGAGAATCTATCTTGCGGGAGACCCTGCGTGGTGGACAAGTTTATTTTCTTCATAACAATGTTGATACCATAGAAAAAACCGCAGCAGATATTCAAGCATTAGTGCCAGAAGCAAAAATTATAACCGCGCATGGGCAAATGCGTGAACGAGATCTCGAACGTATCATGAGTGATTTTTATCATCAGCGATACAATGTGCTCGTTTGTACCACCATCATAGAAACCGGCATTGATGTACCGACGGCAAATACTATTATTATGGATAGAGCCGACCGTTTGGGCTTGGCGCAATTGCACCAACTCAGAGGGCGAGTGGGCCGTTCACATCACCAAGCGTATGCATATTTGTTGACGCCACATGAAAAAACCATGACCAAAGACGCGAAAAAGCGTTTAGAAGCCATTGCCGCTCTAGAAGACTTAGGTGCTGGTTTTACCTTAGCGACCCACGATTTAGAGATTCGCGGTGCAGGTGAACTACTGGGCGAAGAGCAAAGTGGATCAATGAGCCAAATTGGGTTTAGTTTGTATATGGAAATGCTCGATCAAGCCGTTGCCGCCTTAAAAGAAGGTAAACAATTATCGCTCGATCAGGTGATGTCGACGCAAACAGAGATAGATTTGCGCGTGCCAGCATTATTACCGGATGATTACATTTTTGATGTCAGCTTAAGGCTGAGCATCTACAAACGTATTGCTAGCTGTAAAAACAAGCATGAGCTCGATGAAATTCAAGTAGAATTAATCGATCGTTTTGGCCTGCTGCCGCAAGCAACAAAAAACCTTATTCACATTGCTAAACTCAAATTAAAAGCAGAGAAAATTGGCATTGCGCGCATTGAAGCAGGCCCTGCGGGTGGCTCGATAGAATTTAATGATAATACCCAAGTCGACCCTATGCTTATTATTGGTCTTATTCAGCAACAACCTTCGGTCTATAAAATGGAAGGTGCAAATAAGCTGAAATTTAAACGCGCGACTGAAGACAGTAAATCACGATTTACTTTAGTAACCTCAATATTAAATGATTTAGCGAAACGTTAAAACGCCCTAAATAATGACTATTGACCTTAAGGTGAGTTTTTTTGGTATTATCGACACCGTACATTAAATAGATATGGATAATTAATGAAATTACTGCAAGTTACATCTCTATCCGCTTTGCTTTTATCTGCGACAACGTCTTGGGGCGTGGCAGCGAAAAACCAAACCGACGACGAACGTTGGTTTGAGATGGAAGTGATCATCTTTAACCAACTTGCAGATAAAGACCAATTAAAAGAGGCGTTTCCCGATCAAATTCCGTTACCTAAATATCGTCGTGTCATTGATTTATTATCACCTTATCTCAACCCTGATATAGCCGCGCTCAAGCAACTATTGCCCCACTGTGATGATCCTCAATATCCACCAAGTTTGTTAGAACAAGCGAGTAAACCTGCTCCTTATTTTTCTCCAAAAGACTTAGCTGATATTGAAAAGTTGCCAAGCGAAAATGTAGATATGATGAATACCGATCTTGAGTCTGCGTCACAATTTGAACAAAGTGTAGATCAAGAGAATAATGAACAGCCGTTAACGCAATCGGGCTTTACTGACAATAACCCTACGCAAAATACTACTACAGACGACACCAGCAATGAGCAAATGTTAGACAGTGGCGATAGCCATATTTCTGCCGCTGAACAACAGCTAATATCACTGGCTGAGCAAGCGTTTTCTCGCGATCAATTTATCTATAGCCAAAGCGATAAGATGACGATTGGCCATCAAAATCTTTGTCGTATAGATGAGACTTATTTTGACGAATTAAATCAAGACAACCAATATTCTTACAATGGTTTTTCGGTAAGTCAGATGCCAAGAAATATCGATGCGACAGAAGACGTGTATAGCGACAAACCCTATTTATTGAGTCAAGACTCACTGCAACTGCATGACATTGTAAAACAACTTAGCCGAAGCAAAAATTTTCGCCCGCTATTGCATGTCGGCTGGCGTCAAGCACCTAAAGGACGAAATCAAGCGATCCCGGTCAGGCTAATGGCAGGCGATAACCTTGCCCTTCATTACCAGAACGCGCAAAAACAGTATCAAGACGCGCTTAAGATTTCACAGCAGCAAGAACTGCTTATGGCTCAGCTATTGTCAGCAAATAACGAACCAGCAGACATAGGCTCAACCCCATTACCTTCTAATGATTTCATTAATACCGAAGACCATACTGCTGTCAGCGCAGAGTTAGCCGCATCGCTCGCTGAACAGCAAGCACAAGAAAAGCAGGCGCTGCTGCAAGAGAAAATTGATGATATTTTACAGAAAATCAAAAACTTGTCAGACGATAACGCTGAACTTTTAGCACAACTTGACTCCGCTGCCCTACCAGTAGCGTCGCAAAACGAACAACAAGTGCCGACAAATTTAATGTTAACGCCGGAACCAGTTGAACCTGTTCAGCCTTGGTATCTTGACGGTTTTTTCAAGGTCCATCTTAACCATTATTTATACATTACTGCTGATTTTAATATTATGAATATGACATTAGCAGAGCAAGCCACTAAGGCGTTGCAAACGGAACAAGCCGTTGAACTTAAACCAATTCGCTTTGCCCAGAATCGACGGGTGATCAGCGGTGAAATACATTATTTCGATCATCCTTATATGGGCATGATAGTGCAGATCCGAAGACATGAGCGCCCTGAGCCCGAGCCTGAGCCTGAATCAGTCGAAACAGAATTAACCGAAGCAGCAAAACAAGTTCAGTAATGTCCACCATCAATAAAGAGAAAGCATAAACATGGATAAAGAGATAGAAATTCAAGCAGCAGTATTTCGCCGTTTATTAGCACACTTAGACAATCGTAAAGATGTCCAAAATATTGAATTAATGAACCTTGCTGGTTTTTGCCGCAATTGCTTTGCAAAATGGACTGTTGCTGAAGGGGAAAAGTTAGGCGTAGATGTGGATATTGAGGCTGCACGTGAACAAATATATGGTATGCCTTACAGTGAATGGAAAGAGAAACACCAACTGCCAGCAACCGAAGAACAACTGGCAAAATTTAACGAGTTAAATCCGAAAAAATAAACCTTCTAGCGTCTAATATCCAGTAAACCATACAACTGATGAAATAAGGCTGAATGCGATTTACCTAGGTAAAAAAGTGCTAAGGTATTGAACTAGGCACTAAAAACAATCTACCCGTAGTTTTAACAACGGCTATTGCATTTTCCAGCTGATTTTCACACCAATAGAGCGCTCTGGGGCAAAAGTACTCTTACGGTCCGTAGAACTTAAATACAGTTCATCGGTTATATTTTGCCCCGACAAAGTCACCAACCACTGCTCATTAATGTGATAGTTAACACTAGCACTGACAATATTAGCGGCTGACAAGTTCTGCTCACTGTATGCGACCGTATTTTTGCTAAACCTATGCTTAATGGAAAACTCTCCTTGCCAGTTATCCTTCGAGAATTTAACTCCCATTTGTATCTTGTTCGCTGGAATATCTGCAAGCGCATCACCTTGGTCATTTTCCCCTTTTAACACATGTCCTATCAGACTCAAATCAATGTGTTCGCTAAACCGATAGCGATACTGATACTCTATTCCTTTGATCACGCCATGGGTCAAATTTAGGTAGCTTCTGGTTTCTTCATCTATATCTATTGATTCAATGTAATCTGACACCTCGTTACGATACACGCTAAGATCAAACGAGTGAGCGGCATATTCCCATAATGCAGAAACTTCATAATTGAGCGATTTTTCAGGTTTAAGTTCAGTATTACCGATTAAATAACCTCGCCCGGTGGTGCCATTAAAGTACAACTCAGTGAGCGATGGAAAGCGGAATCCTTGACTAATCAGCGCACTAAGAGAGAATTGTTGTTTTGGCTGATAGGACAGCTGAGCAAAGTAGGTCCACGCTTGATCGGTTAAGACATCTGCATTTTTGTTTTGCTGACGTATACCATTTATGCGCGCTCCCGTTGCACCATAAACATCACCAAATCGACGGTTAACATCAGCAAAAAAAGCCCATTCGTATTGATTGGCATCTAATATACTCATATTTGATAGCTCATTAGAGGATAAGCTTAACTGTCGCTCCGACGCGGTTACCCCTTGTCGATATTGTTGTTCAATGCCGACATGACCACCAAAGTTGTCAACCTGCCATGGGGTAAAAAAGTTAACACTATAATCAGTAGACTTGTTATCTACCCAGTTGGTGCTTGTATTAAATCGTTGAACTTGGGTTTGTAAGCTTTGATCATGAAGTGCGACATTCAATTGCCAGCTATCTTGTGATTGCAAACCAATACTGGTTACCCAGTGGTATTCATCGGGATATGTAGTTGCCTTGTTATTAAGAAAATCATCATTATTAACTTTACCAATATCGTCCCCCCAACTGGCGATGTTTGACAGGGTTAAGGTTAATTGATCTTGCAGTTGCCATTGTCCTTGCATGCTCGCAGAACGTTGTTGAAAATGGCTGTTAAGTAACATTCCATCTGGAGTATAAGCATCGTTAGCACTTTGCTGGGCATAAGCCAATGAGATATTTTTCCCACCCCAACCAAGATGGAATTGCTGATTGTGATCGCCAGTAGATGTTGCCGCCTCAATATTTAAGCCGTCAAAAAAACGAGGATTAATAAGCACCATACCGCCAATCGCGCCAGAGCCATATAAAGTTGAAACAGGCCCTTTTAATATTTCAACACTGGCTAACAAATATGGGTCGACAAAAGACGCTGCAGCACCGGCTCTGCGTTCGGTATGCAAAGGCATACCAGACAATTGCGTGGTCACGCGCCAACGGGACGCACCGCGCAATGAAAACACTTGAAACAGTCCACCTTGGCCATTTAGCTCAACACCAGATACTTGGTTCAGCACATCGGTCAATTTACTGTTTAAGGCATGATTTGATGTTAAATCAATCGTTGCGCTAGTTGCCGTAGTCACCGATTGATATTGATGTTTTTTACCCAGCACAGTCACTTTTTCGATGTCGCTATCACTCGCATAACTTACCGTATTGAACGCCAAGCACAGCACAATCACAGCAGCAATTTCATTCAAGTTAGGCAGAAAATAATGATTGATTTTCATAGCAATATTTTTAAACAACATCCAAAGTTCAATCAGTTAAAATGACGAGCGCCATCATACAAAAATAATTACTCAAAGGTAACAAGACGGTATAAAATTAGTGAGATAAATGGTTCACCATAAAATCGATGAACTTGCATCGTTGTTTCATCAAACAAACTCGATTGACAATTTAACGTCCTTTACTAAATAAGCTTGCTTTTCACTTTGATCACGATATTTCTTCTATCTTTGGTAATATCTTTTGTTATTCAGATTAACAATCCATAAAATAGCGTTATAACACTTAGGTTAAGGTAAAATGTCAGCAATATGCTGCAAGCCAATAAACAGGAAGAAATTAATTGGAACATTTCATTTGGGATATCGACCCAGTACTTATTTCATTTGCTGGACTAAAAATACATTGGTATGGCGCGTTATTCGCCTGTGCAATTCTGGCTGGCCTGCAGGTCATGAAAAGCATTTACCAGCAAGAAAACCGCGACCTTGAATCACTCGATACCTTATTGGTCTACGTGGTTGTTGGTATTGTTGTTGGCGCTAGATTAGGGCACTGCTTATTTTACGATCCTGACTATTACTTGAGTAATCCTTTAAAAATATTAGCTATTTGGGAAGGCGGACTTGCCAGTCATGGCGGCGGTTTAGGCGTTATTATTGCTACAGCTATCTACGCTAAAAAGCATCAAATGCCCTACCTTTGGCTGCTCGACAGATTGGCGATTCCAACGGCATTATTTGGCTTTTTTGTTCGAGTCGCAAACTTTGTCAATTCTGAAATTTTAGGTATTCCAAGTAATGTTTCCTGGGCCGTTGTTTTTGCCCGTATCGACAATATACCGCGCCATCCGGTACAGCTTTACGAAGCGGCTTCGTATCTGTGTATTTTCTTGCTGTTATATGTTCTATATCGCCGCCAAAGCAAAACAGCGAACTCTGGTAAAATATTAGGCATATTTTTAATTTTGGTCTTCACGGCTCGACTCATTATTGAGTTTTTCAAAGAGAAACAAGCTGCTTATGCGCATGATACCTTATTGAGTACCGGTCAATTGCTCAGTATTCCGTTTTTAATTGTTGGGGTGGTATTAGTGCTAGCGGCAATGGTCAAAAATAAAAAAACATCTCCCTAAAAAGCGATATTGTCTGTGTTTATAGCCCTCTCTTTCGAGGGCTTAAACCGTAACGCTAATGACTAGAGAACATTACTCTGGCTATTTGTTTCATAATAAATTAATTGGTTAGGGACAACTCAATAGGTCAATAACTCAATAGGTCAATAGGTCAATAGGTCAATAACAACCTTACTTAAAGCTGGGCATATTATGCCCAACAGCTTCACTTTGATGATATTGAAATTACTTATTTATTTTTGTAATGACGCGGTAATAGAACCTGCGCCCATTAGCATAGTGCCGCTGACTTTATTGAATAGTTGTTGAAACTTTTCTGATTGCGCTTTGCTGCGCAGGTAACCTGCAAATATTGAATAAAATGAAGCGCTGCTAGCAGAGACTACTAAAAATGATACTGCCATGGTCAGCATTTGTGGAAATACGGGGCGATTTATATCGATAAATAACGGAAAAAATGCGATAAAAAAGATAATACCTTTGGGATTTAAAGCAGTTACCAGTAACGCGTTTTTAAACATTTTATTTCGTTGTATACTATTGTCGATATGCTCAGGCGTAACCATAGCGCGCCATGATTTTATGCCTAGATAAATTAAATAAGCCGCAGCAAGCCATTTAAAGGTAGTGAATAACACCGCAGAGGTTGCCAGCAACGCACCTAGTCCTGCAAACGATACTGCCATGGCGATAACATCTCCACAAAGTACACCAGACACCAATGGCACCGCAGATTTTTTGCCATGAGACAGCGATTGCCCCATCACCAAGAAGACCGTTGGTCCGGGTGTAAAACAAAGCAGCATTGATGCAAAGATGAATGATAACCACACAGCAATAGTCATGATATTTCCCTATTATTTTCCCTACTATTTTTTCTATGATTTTTCCTGCTAACAACCGCCATTTCTAATCCTAGTGCACTACTATATTGGCATTAAAGATTTAATCTTGCGCAAGCAGTGCCGCGGCAAACGAGCGAGCTTTGACAAGATCTTCTGGCGTATCAACACCTTCAACCGGTAAACGAGATTCAGCAACAGCGACGTGTATTTTTTCGCCTTGCCATAATACCCGCAGTTGTTCAAGCGACTCTATTTGCTCTAACGTGCTTGCTGGCCAGTTTACATAGTCTTTAATAAATCCTGCGCGATAGGCGTAAATACCAATATGGCGCAAATAAAAATCCCCAATATCTTCAATATGGTGGTTATTTAAAAACCGTTCACGATCATAAGGAATGGTTGCCCGACTAAAATAGAGCGCATAATTATTTTTATCACACAACACCTTAACGGCGTTGGGGTTTAGGGCTTCTTCAACATCCTCTATTTTCACCGCTAATGTTGCCATTCTTGCCAACTGCTGATTAGCAAGATTGTCAGCGACTTGAGCAATATTTTCGGGCGGAATAAAAGGCTCATCCCCTTGGACATTAACAATCACTTGATCGTCAGTAAACCCATACGTTTGCATTACCTCTGCTAATCGTTCAGTGCCCGAGTGATGATCTGCTCGTGTTTTGCACACCTCTCCGCCAAACGCTAACACAGCAGCTTCTACTTCATCGTTATCTGTGGCAACGATTACTTGGCTGGCACCACTGAGTAAGGCTTTTTCTACCACCCATTGGATCATAGGTTTACCTTCAATATCAGCCAGTACCTTCCCAGGTAAACGTGATGACTGATAACGGGCCGGAATGACGACGACAAATGACATAACTAAATCTCTTCTTCACTAAGACGACGCGCTTCATTTTCCAGCAACACTGGAATATCTTTATCTATGGTGTATGCCAAACGATCAAATTTACAAATCAATTCTTGATTTTCCTTGTTATATGCTAACTTTCCTTTACATACTGGACAGGCCAGTATTTCCATTAATTTTATATCAAATGCCATAATCGATTTCTCTTACCTATTATCTTTAATGTTTAATGTCTATTTTTACTGCGCTCTGCCAGTGTTTGAATATCAACCAGCAAGGAGTCAATGAGTGCATCATTAAAAACCGCTTCAACCGGTAAATACCAACAATTCTCTTGTGCAAAACCTTTACACTTGACCGCGTCTTTTTCGGTCATCAATAACGGTATATCCTTGGTAAATGCACTAATATCATCTTGACGGTAATGACTATGATCAACGTAACTTTTCGTTTGTGCAAGCGAAAAACCCGCGGTGCTCAAAGTAGTAAAAAAACGCTCCGGCGCGCCAATACCTGCCATGGCATTAATAACCGCATTTTTTGCAACAAATTGCGCTAATGGCACCTGCTTACCAGTCAATAAATGGCACACAAACTGAGGTTTCAGTGACATTGACACCTCATTCTGCTCAGCCTTTCCACCATTGACAATAATATAATCAGTGGTTTTTAATCGCCATTGTCCTTCGCGCAGCGGACCAGCAGGCAATAATAAGCCATTACCAAAACGTCTGATACCATCAATAATAATCAGTTCAAAATCGCGACCAAGACGGTAATGCTGCAAACCATCATCACTAATAATAACGTCGCAACCTAACTCTACCAATAATTGCGCACTGGCGACTCGGTCAGAGCCAACCACTACGGGCACTTGGCAGCGCTGATATATCAGTATAGGTTCATCGCCCGCTTGCTCTGGCGTTGAATGTTGATCTAATAAATAAGGGTAATGTTCAGCCTGTCCACCATAACCTCGGCTGATCACGCCCGGTTTAAGCCCCATGTTTACGCATTGCTCAACCAAGTAAACAACAACAGGTGTTTTACCGTTGCCGCCGACACTAATATTACCGACGACAACAACGGGTACATCGATTGAATATGATTTAGCGAGCCCTAGACGATAACTAGCTCGGCGCAATATCGTCAACAACCAAAACAATAACGTCAGCGGAAACAGCAACGGCACCAATAGCCATTTGGCCGGATGTTTTTTAAACCAAATTCGTTCGATTAAACGCATAGCAAGCCTAACTATTGGCTAAATTGATAATGATGCAACTTCGCATAGGCACCATTTTTAGCCATCAATGAATTATGATCACCCTCTTCAATCACTTGCCCTTGCTCCAACACCAATATTTTATCTGCATTTTCTATCGTTGACAGACGGTGCGCAATAACAATACAGGTACGGTTTTCTTGCAATATTTGCAACGCATCTTGTATATGACGTTCAGATTCGGTATCAAGCGCACTGGTTGCTTCATCAAGTATTAAAAACGGCGCATCACATAATAAAGCTCGGGCTATGGCAACACGCTGTCTTTGTCCCCCCGATAGTAAAGCTCCGTTTTCGCCAATGTTGGTATCTAAACCGTCTTGCATGTGTTCGGCAAACTCTAAAACGTGTGCGCTCTTCGCGGCTGCGAGTATTTCTTCTCGACTCGCATTCGGTTTTCCATAGGCGATGTTATTCGCTAAGGTGTCATTGAACAAAACAACCTGTTGCGATACATAAGCAAACTGTTTGCGTAGATCTCTAAGGGAATATCCTTCCACATTTTGATCATCGATCAATACTTCGCCTTCGGTGGCATCATAAAAACGCAATAGCAAAGCACTCGCGGTAGATTTACCACTGCCTGAACGACCAACCAACGCAATAGTTTCACCAGGTTCGACGCTAAAGGAAACATTATTGAGGGCTTTTTTACTTTCGTTTAGGTAATTAAAACTAACGTTTTTAAATGCAATACGACCCGTAGCGCGATCTAATGATTGCGTGCCGGTATCTTTTTCAACATTTTGATCCAATACTGAAAAAATACTGACACACGCCGCCATACCTTTTTGAAATTCACTATTAACGGTAGTTAATAGTTTTAACGGACGTAACAACATGGTCATATAGGTGACCACACCAACAAATACACCCGGAGTAAAACTCTCTTTCATACTGTCTAAATTTGCAACATATAACACAAAGGCTAACGCGAAAGACGCAATAATTTGGATCAGGGGAACACTGGCTGATTTAGTGGCAACCATCTTCATTCGTTGGTGACGGTTGTTTTTATTAATACCGCCGAAGCGTTCAAATTCACGTTTTTGGCCACCAAAAGTTAAGACCACTTTATGTCCGTTCAACGTTTGCTCTGCCGCGCTGGTAACTTCTCCCATGGCATTTTGAATACTTTCGCTGACTTTGCGAAAGCGCCGAGAAACATAAGTTACAATGACCGCAATAACCGGCACTATGATTAAAAATATCGATGATAACTGCCAGCTTTGATAAAACATCACAATCAGCAACCCGAGCACAAACGCACCTTGTTGCACTAAGGTAAGCATAGCTTTGCTGGTGGTTTGCAGCACTTGTTCAGTGTCATAGGTTATTTTTGAAATAAGCGAACCCGTTGACTCTTTGTCGTGAAACGCCACAGGCATGGTTAAAATATGTTCAAACAAATTTTGTCTTAAATCGGTGACTACATGATTGCCGACCCAGGCCAAACAATAATTACCTAAAAAATGACACAACCCTCGAATAATAAAACAAACAACCACAAACAAAGGCGCCCATTTCATAAAGTCAGGGTTTTTACCATTTAAGCCTTCGTCGATAAGTGCGGGTAATTTTGATAAAAAATAAACATCAATACTGGCATAACCTAACATGCCAATAATTGCGACAATAAACCCCGTTTTATAAGGTATAGCGAAGCGCATTAAGCGTTTGAAATTTTGCCAAGTGGTTGCTTGTAAAGATTCCTGCATTCAGTCTCTCAGTGACTCAAAAATAATTGCATGGGCATTTTAGCGTTTTTTTACCTATGAACCAACTAATTAGCGAACCAGTATGGCCAGATATCTTCACGATAACTTTCAACGTCCATATTTGGCCCAGCAAAGCGCAATCTTATCATGCCACTTTCTGAAGTATTATAGTGTGGGATTGAAAGCGATTGGTAACGCTGTAAAACCGTTTGAGTAGGCATTTGCCAACGATTCAAATAGCCACTGCTAAATACCGCGACATCAGGAGCAACACTGCGCAGAAAAGCTATGCTAGAAGAGCTTTTTGAGCCGTGATGGGGAACAATGAGTACGCTTGAAGCTATTGCTTGCTCTTTGAGCAGTCGTTTTTCAACCCGTGAAGAAATGTCACCACTTAATAATACCGAATGGTGCCCGTCTGATATTTGGATCACACAGGACTGATCGTTTTTCTGTCGACTAAAGTTGTCCACGTTTTTGTCATCAAGCTTTGGCCACAACATTTTAATCTGCAATCCCTGCCAGATAAATTGCTGTCCCTGTTGGCAAAGAGCGTCTGCTGACATCTCGGCGTCATTCGCGATGATATGTTTAAGGGTAATTTGCTGAGCTAAAACAGGAAACCCGCCGGCATGGTCAGTATCGCTATGGCTGATAATGACATGTTCTAACTGGTTTATGCCTTGGTAGCGCATATAAGGAATAATCGCCGCGTCAGCCATATTAAAACCGCTGGGGAAACTAGCACCAGTGTCATATAAAAGCATACGATGATTCTTTTCTACGGCTACCGCTAGTCCTTGTCCAACATCCAATACACTGACCTGCCAGCGCTCTGGCGCTGATCTATTAAACAAATATAACGACGTTGCTACAATTAGGCTCACAATAGTGCATATCCCTGTTAACCTAATTTTAATCAGACAAGAAATAATCACTATAAACACCAGCAAAAATATTGCGCTCATTTGTACAAAAGAAATATTCATCAATGCCCATGATTGTTCACTTAGGTAACTAAGCCAGCGCCAAAGCAGGCTTAACGACAACATGGTTAACTCAATAAAAAATGTCGATACGTGCGCACTAAAAGGAGCACTAAAAACCGCGAGTAAAGACAATGGTATGCTAGTGACACTCATCAAAGGCACCGCGAAAACATTGGCTAAAAAGCTTACCAAGGAAATTTGTTGACTAAAAAATGCCACTATCGGCAACATTAAAACACTTAAGCCCAGTTGTAATACCAATAGTGTTTTAATAAATTTCCCAACCTTAAGGGGCGAATCAAGCCAACTAGAAAAGCGCCAGAAAATAAAAAAGATCACAATTAACGCATAAAACGACAGCCAAAAGCTGACATTAAATAAATTAAATGGTTCAAGGGTAACAATGAAAAAAAGAGCTAACAAAACCCCCAGTGTTGGCGTGATTTTAGCCCCTAAAATACGCAATCCCCAATACAATAACAACATTACAATGGCTCTGACCGTGGGGACGGAAAAACCAGCTAAATAGGCATACAATAAGGTAATTAAGCAGCTAAATAATATTGCTAGCATGCGCGCATTGCACTTATTTAGCCCACGACCAGTGCGTGTATGATTAATAAGATGCAAAGGTAAACGGCGTAAAAGTGCTATAAATGACATAAATGAAAAACTTGCCACTAACCCTAAATGCAATCCTGATATTGCGATTAAGTGTTGAGTACCTGTCGCTTTTAATACTTGCCATTGTGCTGGTGATATCTGACTACGTTCGCCAAAACCTAATGCTAAGATCAGTGCCGAAAGCGGTTCTTGAGGTATTAAGTGCTTAAAGGTATTTAACCATTGTTGTCGTATTGTTAGTGTGTCGGTAAGTAACAAATTTTCGTCACTAGCAACTACATAGCCAGTCGCCAATATATTTTTTTGCCGTAACCATGTTTGGTAATTAAAGCCACCGGGATTAGCCAAACCATTGGCCGGCTTGGCTTTTAACTTAATCTGCCACTGCTGACCTTGCGCCAAAGTAATTGGCACATCATCCCACCGTATTCTCACTAACATTGGCCGGTTTAATTTAACCTTATCAATATTATGGGTCTTAAAATTAAATCGATATGTGTCAAGTTTTTGATTGGGAATAGAGACAATTTCGCCCTGAACTAGATGAGCTGTACTGGAAAAAGTTGCTTTATCCAAGTCGTTATCTTGCCATTGACCACTGTATTGAACTGCATGCCAGAGTATCCAAGCAACACCTAAAAAGAAACCGCTAAAAAAACGAACATTTTTCAAACAAACAAATGCACAGAAAATGATCAGAGATAAAAATACATGAAAAAGCGCTGGCACTATGGGTAAAAATAGTGACAATATAGCTCCGAGCAAAAAGGTAATAAGCCACCGTTCCATAGTGTGCACCTTCATTAATCAATTATATTAAGTATATGCCAAAAAAAATCATCAAACGCTTTATGCCTGATCACAACACCATAAAGAACCATAAACATTTACAGGTTTTTGGTGATTTGTTGCATGACGCTAATTTATGGCATTTGAACAGACGCTCAGTTTCAAAAGCCTTTGCTGTTGGTTTATTTTTCGCATTTGTGCCGGTGCCATTTCAAATGTTTTTGGCAGCAGGCTTTGCCATTATAGTACATGCTAACCTCCCCTTATCGGTTGCCTTAGTATGGATCACTAATCCACTCACTATGCCCGCTATATTCTATTTTTGTTATGTGGTTGGCGCATGGCTGACCAATGCCCCTGAAAGGCCTTTTGTATTTGAACCGACTTGGCAATGGATTATGGATAGCCTATCGACAATAGGGCCGTCATTTTTGTTAGGTTGTGCTGTACTTGCGACACTATTTTCTCTTATTGGATATTTTAGTATCCAAGCACTTTGGCGATATTCCGTTGCCAAAGAATGGAATAAAAGAATCAATAAAAAGTCTTAGTTTTCAGCCAATAATTAGCACTAGCCTATTAGTTATAACTATAGATGCTAGCTTTAATTATCCCACTTCTTACTATCCCTTTTACCATTAGCCCTGTATATTAAAAGTACTTTCTCACTGCGAATATTGAAGATATGCACCAACTCAAAAATATATTGCTCGCCTATTTAAAGACAGGAATTAGCGAGGATAATAATGATGAGAAAAATCGTAAAATATTCATTATTAATTTGTTCGGCTTTGTTGGTATGTTAATTACCATGCTAATGGCGATAAATGCCATAGTAAAAGCACATTACACCTTAGCCGCTTTACTCTTTTTTGCCTGTAGTATTTTTTATCTGGGACGATATATACAAAAAGTTACACAGAATTACCAACTCTCTTCCAGTATTATTCTCTACTCACTGTTTATATTGATGTTCTATCTCATACAAACAGGTGGGGTAAATAATACCGGACCATTATGGATTTTTATGGTGGCTCCTGTTGCTCTTTTCATTGATGGTCTTAAAAAAGGTCTGTTTGATATTGCGATATTTTTAATGGTTATCGCAACGCTATTATTCTTTCCCGAAGATGCCCTGCTTTCTACAAGCTACACCACTGATTTTAAGCTCAGATTAATTTATTCATTTTTAACGGTCACATTCTTATCGTCTTTTTATGAACATTCTCGTCAGCAGTCATACCGTTACATGCAAGAAATAAGTCAAAAATATGAAGAACTGTCGAAAATTGATCCGTTAACACATTTAGCTAATCGACGTGATGCGCTGACCAAGTTAAGTTATGAACAACGTCGCATAAAAAGGAATAATTCCACTATCGGTATCATTTTATGTGATATTGATTATTTCAAACGAGTAAATGACGCTTACGGTCATGAAGCTGGTGACTTGGTGCTGGTTAAGTTAGCGCAGTTTATGTCTGCTAATATACGCGAACAAGATACGCTAGCGCGCTGGGGAGGCGAAGAATTTCTATTTATTTTCCCCGATACCAATAAAAAACAAGCGGATATATTTGCTCATAAACTTCATCATTTACTTAAAAGTTTTACTGTTAACTATAAACAACAGAGTATTCAAATTACATTAAGTATGGGCGTTAATGAAATTAACATCAACGACAGTATTACCGAAGCGATCCGCATTGCTGATAATTACCTATATCAAGCAAAAGAGGCAGGCAGAGATCAAATTTTTCCTAAACTAACCAACAATAAACCCTAGTGACAAACCTGCACTAATATAGCTACCAAGTCATTATATTTGACCTAACACTTGGGCAGGTTCGACTTTAGTTGCTCGCCACGCTGGATAAATAGTGGCGATTAAGCTCAAAAACAACGCGACTAAAACAGTAATAACAACATCATTTTGATGCAAACTAGTGGGTAAAAAGTCAATAAAATAAACATCTGAAGATAAAAACTTAACACCAAACAGTGACTCTAGTGAACTCATGATTTCGGTTAAATTCAGCGCAAGATAAACGCCTGAAAGGCCGCCAATAAGACAACCTAGAATACCATTAACAAAACCTTGGATAATAAAAGTAAACATGATCAATGGCGCACTCGCTCCCATGGTTTTCAATATAGCAATATCCCCTTTTTTATCATTAACGGCCATGATCAAGGTCGACACTATATTGAAACTCGCCACGGCAATAACTAGCACTAAAACAATAAACATCACCATTCGCACCAATTGTATATCATTAAATAGATGTCCTTGGGTATAAGTCCAATCGTACATATAAACATAGTGATCAAAGGTGAATGCCACATCGCGCGCGATCTGAGGAGCCTGAAACACATTAGCCGTTTTAATGCGTATTCCTTGAGCCTGATTTAATGAAAGGCCAGTTATATCAACAGCTTGTTCAATAGATACATACGCTAAGGTATCATCAATGGTACCGCCAAATTTAAAAACACCAACAATATTAACATTACGCTTTAACGGCACCGGAAAATGTTGCGACCCGCTTGCGTCTGCTTGGCTTTGTTGTGTTTGCTTACTTTTAGGTGTTTGTGGTAATAATATTTGAATTTGATCCCCAAGCTTTGCCTGTAACTTTTTCGCAATACCCGCGCCTAAAATAATCGCATTGGGCTGTGCTAAATCTTGCCAGTCACCAGCAATCATATAGTCGGTAATTGCTGATACTTGCTGCTCCAAAGTTACATCGACACCGCGAACTTGTATGCCTTTTAATGATTGAGCATGCTGAGCCATACCCGTCATTTTTATGACTGGTGCCGCCGATATCACCTTATTATTATTTTGGACATTCTTTACGCTAGCTCGCCAATCATCAATGGGTTCATTAACAGTAATTAACTCGGCATGAGGGACAACCGACAATAAACGTTGAGCTAATTCTCGTTCAAAGCCATTCATCGCCGATAACACAACAATTAACACCATCACTCCTAAGGCGATACCTATGGTCGAGGATGCTGAAATAAAAGAGGAAAAACCTTTGCCGTGACGACTTCTTACGTACCTAAATCCTAAAAACAGGCTCAATGGTTTAAACATAATATTATCCTACGCAGCCATTGTTTTAAGTACGCCGTGATCTAAACGCAATTGACGATCCATTTTTCCCGCAAGCGTTAAATCATGCGTAACAATCACAAAACTAGTTTCTTCGCTGGCATTTAACTCTTTTAAAAGGTTATAAATTTGTTCAGCGGTGTCAAAATCTAAGTTCCCCGTGGGCTCATCCGCTAATACCAATGAAGGCTTGGTCACTATCGCCCTAGCGATAGCCACGCGCTGACGTTCGCCCCCTGACAGCTGTGAAGGCCGGTGCTCAAATCTATGTGCCAAACCGACTTTCGTTAAAATCTCTCGTGCTTGCTTGATCGCCTCTTTAGGCTCGTCACCTCTTATTAATAGAGGCATAGCTACGTTTTCTTCGGCAGAAAACTCCATCATTAGATGATGAAATTGATAAATAAACCCTATATGCTGATTGCGAAATTTGGCGCGTTGTTTGTCCGACAATTGATGAATATCGACATCATTAATCAGCACCTTACCAGCGCTTGGCGTATCCAAAGCGCCCGCCAAATGCAAAAAAGTACTTTTGCCACAACCAGAACTACCGACAATAGCCAGTAATTCACCTTTTTCAACTTCCAACTCCAATCCTTGCAATACCTTAGTTTCACTTGTTCCCTGGATATAAGACTTAGCTAATTGCTGACAATGTAGCACTTTACTCATTTCGTAAAACCTCTGCTGGTTGTGTTTTTGACGCCTTGTATGCCGGATAAAGTGTCGCGACAAATGTCATCACTAATGCTGAAATTATAATGACGAACACGTCAAAGGCTTTTAAATCTATCGGCAAGTTTTGATTGCTATAGCCGGCTCCCAACACACTTACACCAAAGAATGACATAAGATTATTCAGCTGAGTTGTTAGCGCAACCCCCAGAACCGATCCAAAAATTACGCCCCATAGACCGTTGATCATGCCCTGAGTAATAAATATTTTCACGATACCTGCTCGCGACATTCCCAAAGTTTGTAGAATGCCGATTTCACCTTGTTTATCTATCACGACCATGACCAATGCCGACACTATATTAAATGCAGCAACAGCGATGATTAAACTTAACATCAACCACATCATGTTCTTTTCCATGCTGACAGCAGAAAATAACGCGCCTTGACTATCATTCCACGTGGTTACTTGACTATCGTTAAAAGCACTTGGTAGTACTTTCGCAACCTGTTCGGCGCGAAAGGCATCGTCTAAATAGAGCCTGAGTTGACTAATACCATCGCCCTTGCGACGCAGTAATTTACTACCGTACTTACTGTGGACATAAACCATTGCGTCGTCGACTTGCGAGCCAACATTAAAAATACCGCTAACCACAAAGGTGCGCTGCACAGGGACACGCCCTAACGGCGTAAAAACCATTTTATTAGGTAAGACAATACGAACAGAGTCCCCGATATTAATAGCTAATTCGCGTGCAAGCGACTGTCCTAACACCATAGAATAAGGTTGCTCTGTCAAGCTTTTTAGGCTGCCTGCGACCATACTTTCACTAATAATATTATTAGTTTCATATTCAGGAATAATGCCTTGGAGTAATACAAATTGTAGCGAACTCGGCGATTGAATAAAGGCCTCACTTTCCAAAAAAGGGGTCACTTGAAGCACATGCTGTTGTTTAAGCAATAATTCACGCTTTTTCGGCCAATCAGTCATATTGTGCTCAGTTTCACCGACTAATACGTGTGGCACCAACCCCAATATCCGATTTTTTAATTCGCCTTCAAAACCATTCATGACAGAAACAACCGTGATCAAAGAGGCAATCCCCAGTAAGATCCCAGCAATAGAGAAAAAGGTAATAAAAGACACAAAACCAGAGTGATGACGACTGCGACTATAACGCAAGCCGATAAAGAAACTAACCGATTGAAACATTTATTATCGCTATGTTAAATAGTTGATTATTTGCCATAAAATGAGTAGAAACTTGCTATCCACCATAGACAATTGTAAATATTGCTAGCATATCACATCAATTGATTTTTATGATATTGCTAAAGTGGTCAATTCAACTAAAATTGCTGCAAAATATTTCTCACCTTAGTCGTCACGCTCCATATTTAAGCTTAAATAACATCGCAATGCAGGCGCGCATTATTGGCTAAATACTTATTACTAAACAATATCTTTAGAAAATAAGGTTATTTCACTTTATAATCATTTTACGTTGTTAAAAGATACAAAGTAACAGAAACAAGCAAAGTCGATTGCTCTCCTTAAGGAGGATATCGTCTATTTGTATAATACAATCAAGGCTTAAGCTTAACTTTGGGTCAAATATAAGGTTTAAAAGATGACTGATGCAGACAAGTTAGAACAATTTAATGAGTTTTTTTCTATTGAGCATAAGTTTAATGTCAATTTGATCCCCGTCGAAAACGCTCATTCGATGAGCTATGAGCAATTTATCCAAAGTATGCCACTACCGTTTAAAATGGCGGGAGACATAATATCAATTGATCAGGCAGCGTTAAGGCCACTACAAGGCATAACTGGGGTAGCCGGTCAATTAGTAGACTTCTTGAATTATCAAAGCCAAAAGATAGACTTATTAGTCAACTACGTTTTAAGCCAGCAAGATGACGAGAAATATCGTTTCAATGGTATAAAGTTTGGCGGTGGTGGCGTTATATTTTCTGCGAGTAACGCATTCGAGCTAAATCAAATGTTTGAAGTTAAAATATTCCTCTTAGAAGATAACTGTGCAGTATTTTGTCATGGTGAAGTGATTGCTGTAGAAGAAAAAGACGGTGACTATCTTCATAAATTAATTTTTCACCATATTCGTGAAGAAGATAGAGAAATATTAGTCCGTACTAGCTTGCATCAACAATCAAAACAACTTCAGGCGTTATCAACAAAGCGTAACCAATCGATACAAAACGATTAATAGCGCCCTTCCCCTGATATCAGCATCTAACGATAAAGAAGGCTAATGATTATTAGCCTTCTTTATTTAACTTCTTGATATAATTAATTATTGATAACTACACACAAATTTTATTTAAGGATATATCAACTTCTTCAGCAACAACCTGTTGTTGATTGGCATGTTCAGCAACAGACGATAGGCCTGAATTAACTTCTCTGCTCAATGACACTACTGCTGCCATATTATCGTTAATTGAACTGGTTGAACGTTGTTGTTCTTCAGTACCGCTTGCCATTTGAGAGGTTAAGTTATCTACTTCGGCAAAGACATCACCAATTTGTTTTAATGCGCCTACCACCTCTTCGGATTGCGACAAGCTATCTTGAGTCAGCACTTGACCTCGACTAATAGCATCAACGGCATTGGTAGATTTTTCTTGCAGGCCTTCAACCATTGACTGTATTTCTACGGTGGCTTCTTGTGTTCTGTGCGCCAATGCGCGCACTTCATCAGCAACAACAGCAAAACCACGCCCCTGCTCGCCTGCACGAGCCGCTTCAATTGCTGCATTAAGTGCTAATAAATTCGTTTGCTCGGCAATGCCGCGAATAACATCGAGCACCGAACCAATTCTTGAGCACTCATCTTGTAATAGCGCCAAATCTTTAGCCATGCCAGTTACTTCTTGCGCAAACGCTTCTATGGTTTTTTGGCTGGTATTGGAAGACTGTGTGCCTTGAGACAAAATGGTAATCACTTGCGCCGTGGTTTCACTAACCTGAATAGCACTAGATGATAAAATAGATGACGTTGATGCTATTTGCTCAATCGAATGCGCCATTTGTTCAATTTGATTCGCCGATTCATCAATCGAATGAACAGATTCCCCTATTTGTTGTGCCAATATTTCGGACCCATTTTTTAATAACTCAGACTCAGCCCTGATCTCAGCGACCACTTTACCTAAATCAACAATGAATTGGCTTAACTCGTTGGTAACGGCACCTAATTCGTCATCTATAGTATCAATTAACGGGACACTTGGTGCCTGTTCGACACTGACAACGAGATCAAGATAAGCCTTAAAACGCTCAATCCGTTGTGTTATAAGTTTTTGATTAAGCAGAAAACTGAAGAGAACCTGAAGCACTAACATTAAGGCGACTAAGGCCACTGTGGTCATTTTACTGGTTGGTATATCCACAAAAGTAAACATTAAGATAAACATTACGCCAACAATAACCGTTGGCAAAAGCAGCTTTATATTTAAGCGATTTAGCATAGTTAGATCCAATATCTTATTATATTTTTTTATGAAGCTTTTTTATGAAGCTAAAAAGCAAGAAAACAGCTGGTAGTACCATGAGAACTGTCAACAAATTACCTGTAAACATTAAAATTTGCTAACACTATTTTCATTCAACTTTGAAAAATAATGAAAACCTAACCACTTTCATGTGATATTGTCATAAAACCTAAACGGTCCCCCTGACAGAGAAAATCATTATGTCCATACTCGCAATTACCATCACATTATTGGCAATCGGTATGATTCTTGGTGGGATTTTACTATTGAAGAAATCAGCCAAAAAATTCTTATTAACTGAAGAGCAATTAGAAAAAATTAAGGCTAGAAATGAACAGCTAGAAAAAGAGCAACAGCAAGATGAATAAAACGCGTCGCTCACTCGCTCGTTAGTTTCTATAAAGGGTTTTGATCAAATGGTAACCAAATCGTGTTTTTACCGGCCCGTGCACTTTAAGTACTTCCTTTTTAAAAACCACATTATCAAACGCTTTTACCATTTGACCCGGTCGAAATTCCCCCAAATCGCCTCCTTTTTTACCTGACGGACATAGCGAATACTTACGCGCCAATTTACCAAAATCTCCTCCTTTGGCTAATTGTTCCTTTATTTCTTGTGCTTGTTTTTCTGTTTTTACTAAAATATGTAGCGCGCAGGCAACCGCCATAATCAAAGCCCTCTTGGTTGTATCCAGTGAATATAACATATTCACGTTATTCATCAGCTAGTATTAAGCTATGTTATGTTTGAATTTTATCGCTTTTTCGCAGCATAACCGAGCTATTAATATGACGATCAACTACAAAATTTTTTGTGTTCGCGGGTTTTTCTTTGTTTAGCCATAAAGGAAAGCTAACAAGTTTTTTTAAACAATTAGTGGAAAATCATCAAGGTTTGTAGGTAAACAGACAATCGCTTAGATAATCAGCTATATTTGCGATAATCTCACTTCAATCATCACTTTTACTTTACTTGTGGAGATTGCTAAATAGAATACAACTTAAATGTATTCGAAACCTTACTCATATGTCATCAGTTCAACACTTATTTGAAAATAACAAAAAATGGTCAGATAAAATAAAATCAGAAGATCCTGACTTCTTTCAGAACCTGTTTCAACAGCAAAACCCCGACTACCTGTGGATTGGCTGCTCAGACTCTCGGGTACCCGCTAATGAATTATTAGGTATGCTACCGGGCGAAGTTTTCGTTCACCGTAACATTGCCAACCAAGTCGTCCATAGCGATCTAAATTGTTTATCTGTTATTCAATTTGCTGTTGAAAGCTTAAAAGTAGAGCATATTATCGTCTGTGGTCATATCGGTTGTGGCGGCATACGCGCAGCAATTGATGGCGAAGATCACGGCCTGATCGATAACTGGCTAAATCATATTAAAGATGTATATCGATTCCATAAGGACAAATTTGATCATCTTATTGATGAGACTGAACGCGTCAATTTATTATGTGAACTTAACGTGATCGAACAAGTCGCTAATGTCTGTAATACCACTATTTTAAGAGACGCATGGAAACGAAACCAAAATATTACTGTGCATGGTTTTATCTACAACCTGCACGATGGCATTTTAAAAGATCTTAATGTTTCGGTTAGCGGTGCAGATTAGCCTATCTGCGATATTGTTGACCGATAAATCATTTAGACGATGTCTAACTATAAATAATTTAGACATCGTCGCTCTTTGACCTCCTGTCACCGCGACATACCGTTCGTCCTGAACATAAAAAAACCAGCAAAAATGCTGGTTTTTCTTTTCAAAGGTAACTCGTTATACCACGCCGCGTTCCATTTGATTCAATTCGATTGACTTAAATAAGGCGGTAAAATTACCTTCACCAAAACCTTTATCATCAACACGCTGGATCATCTCAATAAAAATAGGACCAAAAATATTTTTAGTGAATATTTGCAGTAAATAACTGTTTTCGCTTTGGCTATCAATTAATATTTGATGTTCACGAATACGCTCTTTATCTTCCTTAACCCAAGGAACACGATCGAATACATCGTCATAATATTCTGGAACAATATGTAAGGTATCAATGATAGACTTATCGATTTGGTCTAATGAGCCAACAAGATCATCAGTAATAAAGGCTAAATGCTGAACGCCTGGACCATTGTACTCATCTAAGTATTCATCAATTTGGTTGTTTTTCTTACCTTTACCTTCATTAATAGGAATACAGAATTTACCGCAAGGTGATGCTAAAGCATATGAAATCAGCGCGGTTTTCTCACCTTTAATGTCAAAATAGCGTACTTCAGTAAAGCCAAAAACATCTTTATAGAAGTTAGCCCAATGTTCCATCGTGCCTTGATAAACATTATTAGTTAAATGATCGACAGCAAGGAAACCTTTGTCTTTTACCTCTACAGGAGAAGGATGAGCTTCAAAATCATCTTCGTAAATAGAACCTTTATCGCCGAACTTATCAATAAAATAAATCAGGCTATCGCCAATGCCGTAAATCGCCGGATACGGTAGTTTATTTTCTTCATCTTGTGCCGACTTAGCACCGCGCTTTACCGCTTCTTCAAAGGCAAAATTTGCATCTTCAACGCGCCAGCCCATTGAACATATTGCTGGACCATGACTTTTAGCAAATTCACTCGAAAATCCAGCTTTTTCATTATTGAGTAAGAAATGGATATCATTTTGATTAAAATAATCGATATCACGGCCCTTATAGGTTTTTGTTTTTGAAAAACCAAAACCATAGAACGCTTTCTCCATGAAGTCACTGTCAGGTGTTGCATACTCAGTGAACTCAATGCCACGCAAATTTAATGGGTTGTTAACTTCAGTCATCTAATACTTCTCTTAATAATACTTATGCCACCATTATCAATGGCTTTATTAAGAAGGAAAAGCATGCGAGCAAAGCGTAATTTATCAAGGATGTAAAAGAAAATGTACGTTAAGAATGAGAGAAAAATAATCGAACGCTATCGAAGCTATAGTTACCGCGCGCCACTGACGTACACATTAATTTACAGTTGGAATTAATCGGCGATTAGGACTTAATGATAGGCAGTTACAAGTTGAGTTTTATAACCCCTTCTAACTCTTTATTCGCTTAATATCAAAGTTTATAAACATAAAAAAAGCGCTTAAAAGCGCTTTTTGAATGAGACCTAGCATGTATTATGCGGTAGGTTGTACTCTGCGTTTACGTTCTTTGGCAACAGGTACTTCATTTGATACTGATATTGCCAACGATTGACGGCGCACACGAACACGCTTCAATTGCTGAAACGAACCTGCAGGCATCCCTTTCGGTAATTGCACGAAACTGTGACGTTCATGAAGGTTAATCGCACCAATATAACTGCTATCCAATGATATTTCGTTAGCGATTGCGCCAACTATATCGCCAGGTTTAGCACCATGTTCCTTACCTACTTCTAAACGGTATGTCTGCCAATCGACATCATTACGTACTGTTTTTGGCTTACGAGGAGCTCTGTCGCTGCTGTCTCTATTAGCACGATTATCGCCACCACGTGCATCACGTCTATTATCACGACCACCACGGTCATTTCTAGCGCCGCGTTCGTTGCGATCATTACGTTCGCGTGTTTCACGACGAGGTTTAGGATCTTCTTTCGGCTGTAATGGCTGCTTAAGTTGTTTTTGATATAACAATGCCGCGGCTAAATCTGTCATCGATAATTCAGATTCACTCGCCATTGCTTCGACAATTTCACGCATACTCGCCAGATCTTTTTCTGCAACTATTGTCGCCATTTCTGTGCGTGTTTTTTCAATACGTGTGTTGCCTATTTCTTGAATACTAGGCAATTCATAGGTATTAACAACACCTGATGTTAAACGCTCATAATGACGCAACGAATACATTTCACGAGGGCGAACAAACGAAATTGCAATACCTTCACGACCAGCACGACCCGTACGACCGATACGATGAACATACGCTTCATTATCACCTGGTAGATCATAGTTAATCACCAATGAAATACGCGGAATGTCAAGACCACGAGCAACAACATCGGTTGCTACTAGTATTGATGACTTACCTGATTTTAATTGGTCAACAGTACGTTCACGTTGCGCTTGGTTCATATCACCGTTTAGTGCAACAGCTGGATAACCAGCACGTTCTAGTTTTTCAGCAACTTCAACAGTATCATTACGTGTGCGCACAAAAATAATCATCGCATCGTAATCAACTGTTTCTGCAATGCGCTCTAATGCAGTAATTTTGTTAATGCCGCTAACTTTCCAAGCAAACTGTTGGATATTAGCGTTTTCTTTTTTAATCGCAGCAACTTTAATGTGCTCAGGTTCTTTCAAAAAGCGATTAGCAACTTTACGTATTTGTGCTGGCATAGTCGCAGAAAATAGCGCCATTTGTGTCGCTTTAGGTAAATGCTCAAGAATCCACTCTATGTCTTCTAAAAAGCCCATATTAAGCATTTCATCAGCCTCATCTAATACACAAAAAGATAGGTTGTCTAACTTGAGGCTTTTACGACGTAAATGGTCCATCAATCGACCCGGCGTACCAACAACAACCTGAGCTCCACGCTCTAATTGTTGAAATTGTGGCTGGTATGATTGACCACCGTATAAGGTAGCAACACGTAGCCCTGTCATATTTTTAGCAAAAGTCTCTATAGCCTCAGCAACCTGAATCGCTAATTCGCGAGTTGGTGCTAAAACCATTAATTGTGGTTTTTTAATAGATACATCAATTTTTGCAAGTGCTGGTAAGCCAAAAGCAGCGGTTTTACCCGTTCCTGTTTGTGCTTCGCCTAATACATCTTTACCAGCTAATAGTGGAGGAATTGTTTGTGCTTGAATTGGTGTAGATGCAGTAAAACCTAACGCTTTTACTGCAGTTAATAAATTTTCAGGCAAGCCTAAAGCATCAAAGCCGATAACGGCATTGTTAATATCAGTCATATAAATTTTGTCTTCTCTATGGCAGGCGAAGGTAAAACCCCGCGATCCTGCGTACAAATACGAGGAAACCACCAGGAAGACTTAAGGCACATTCGATATACTAATTTTGATTAATTAGTTGGCAAGTCTATTGGGCGGAAATAACCCCACTCATTCAGATAAAAAGCCTTTTTCTAAAGAGCTGTCTATCGAGGCGCGCATTATACAGACGTTTGAAATTTACACAAGTAATATTGAGTTTTATTACTAAAAAGTACTCTTTAGGTGAATTTATGGCTAAATATGTTAAAAATTTTTCACGTCTGTTTACTATTTTAGTATCGAGTTTACGTTAGTTTTTCTTTAGTAAACGACACCAAAACCAAGCTTCAAAACCCAATCCAGCAAGCAACGCCAGCAGTAAGCTTGATTCTCCCCAAATAGCATACGAGATTATTGCCAAAGCCAGTATACTCAGCGCAGTTAAAGCTCTGACTATGATATTATTTGTCATCGAATAACCTCACTTATGCATTTATTTAGCGAGCCACTAATACTTATTGGTGGTTAGTTCTAGCTGTCTATTTCAAATTCGCCGGTGACTTTGCTGACCTTTAAGCCCCCAGAGCCAGTTTCTAAAATAGTTAAGCCACCGGCCTGTTCAATATCAATATCGCCAGAACCGTCATCAACAGTGACAACACCAGTGACTTTTCTTACAGTAAGATCACCCGAACCATCTTCAAATGACGCAGAACCTGAGATATCTTTCACAGTAATGCTGCCTGAGCCATCATATATATTTAAATTACCATTTATATTCGCTATAACAATTTCACCGGAACCATCGTCTATATTCACATCACCATTGATGTCTTTGACCATTATATCGCCAGACCCATCTTTGACCGCAACAGGCGCATGAATATCAGCAATATTTATGTTACCAGAGCCATCATCAATCGTTATTTTTAACGTCTGCGGTACTATGACAACAACATCAATTCTGGGAGAATCGCCAATCCAAAACCCCGAAGTATTGCCCATTTTAGCAACAAGTTCAGCGCTATTCCCTCTTTCATCTAAACTCAGCTCATAGTCATTTTTATGTTTTGAGTCAGAATAAATGCCAACCTTAACGATAATTTCGGTCGTATCTTGCTGACCGATCACTTCTAGATTCCCAGCGCCAACACGAATATCAAGCCCGTTAAGTTGACTGGCGTCTAGTGTCAGGGTTTTACGTTGATGTGTATTAACATGTGAAGGTTTGGCAACAACGATACAACCACTGAAAAGCGAAGTGATTGCAATAGCACAGATTAGTTTTACAAAAGTCATGGATATACCTTAAGAAATTATTTTTCCTTTTGTATGTCAATTATCAAGCCAAAAAGTATAAACCGTAAAATTCAATAAGATATGAAACATCTGTTGGCTGTGTTTTATAAAAAAGCTATTTGAATTGGTCAATTTAGCTAAATATTCTAGGTATTTACCATCAACCAATAATAGTGTCGCAATAGTTAAGACAATAACTATAAAGTAATGATTAGGTTACCAATAAAGTCAGGGAAAACGCCCAATATCAAACCAGCAATAACAAACACGATGGTTAAAATACGTTGTATTGGATAAATATGGACGAAAGCATCTTTGTCATCTGTTGTTTTAAATAAAGCGAATATAACTTTTAAATAATAGAATAGACCTATACCACTACTGACTATTAACACTGAAATCAATCCCCACAATTGGGCCTGAGTGGCATAACTTAATAGATAAAACTTACCAATAAATCCCATGGTGAGCGGAATGCCCGCCAAACTCAAAATAGCGAGAATGATCAGTGATGCTAGCATAGGACTTTGCCAAAACAATCCGTGTAAGTCAGCTATTACGATATCATCTTCAGCAATGCTTTTAGATGAAAGCACCACTAAAACGGTGAAAATAGACAAATTTGCTAGCACATAAGCCGCTAAATAAAACAAGCTGGTTTGCCAGACAAGTTCAATGCTTTGCTGTCCGTAGATGATCAGTACAATAAGTAGATAGCCCATATGCGCAATAGATGAATAACCGAGCAATCGTTTAATATTTTGTTGTTTTAACGCTAAGACATTACCGACCAACATAGAAAGCATGGCGATAGCAGCAATTAAAGCCAGCAATTGTTCGTGAATATAATATTGTTGGCTTAACCAGCATTTCAGCAAAACCGTAAACATCGCCACTTTGGAGACTGTCGCTAATAATAAGGTAATTGGTAGTGGCGCACCCTGGTAGACATCCGGCGTCCAAAAATGAAAAGGTACCAAGGATAATTTTAAAATAACCCCTACTAAAAATAACAAAACTCCGATCAAATGAAACAGTTTTGGTATATAAGTTGATACCTGATGAAATTCGAAGCTCAAACTACCCGTTTGACTGTATATCAAGGCAATGCCAAGCAACATAAAACTTGATGCACTTGCACTTAAGATTAAATATTTAAAGCTTGTTTCGACCGCGAAGCGTTGCTCTCGCATATACCCAACCAAACCTACCAATGAAATACTCAACAATTCAAAACCAAGAAATAAGCTGGCAAAATGTGCGCTGTTCACCAATATAGACGCACCTAATGTCGCCAAAAGCAGTAGTACATAATATTCATCATGTACTTCGGTATACCGTGACAAATATTGGCGACTTAATAAAGCGACGGTAAATGAGGAGATTGCCACTAATATAAAGGCAAAGACTCCGTAACTATCGACCTTTACCAAAGGCGTTACCGAGATAGGATCAATAGACCATAAATTTATATTAGCTACTATGGCGAGTGTGATTATAGCCATCGTTAAGCACTGGATCATAGCTTGGCTGCGTCTGCCTGCGATGAAAAGTAACTGCATACAAATACCAAAGGCAATAATAAGTTGAGGAGAGATCGCAATTAACATGGTTACTGTCATTATTTTATCCCCTCAAGTAGGATGTTACTGGCCTGAGAACTTAATATCTCCAAATTTGATGCTTGCTGATAGATAACGTGGGAGGAATATTGCAAAACCAAATCAGGATACAAACCAAGAACAATCAATAATATCAATAAACTCCCAGTAATAATGAGCTCCCGAACCGATAAATCGCTAATAGATTTATGTTCGGCCCCCTGAAAACATGACTGAAAAAGCAACATGCCATAAATAGCCGATCCTATCAGTCCCAACGCAGCAATAACTGCATATAAAGGTGCGGCTTGATAAGCCCCCAGTAAACTTAAAAATTCACCAACAAAATTTGCTAAACCCGGTAAGCCAAAAGCCGCTGCGGCAAATGCTAATGCAAAGCCCCCCATGCGCGGTGCGCTGTGCCAAAACCCGCCCATTTGTGAAATATCTCGCGAGTGTATACGGCTATATATCATTCCAGCCATGGCAAACAGCGCTGCACTACTTAAACCGTGTGCCACTATGGTGATCAACGCCCCCTGATAAGCAAGACCATTAAAGGCAAATAACGCCAGCATAACAAAGCCCATATGACTAATGCTGCTATAGGCGACTAATCGTTTAAAATCTTGCTGTGCAAACGCCATTTTAGCGCCATAGATAATACTTATAACGGCCAAGGTAGATGCCACGGGGGCAAATAAGACACTGGCATCAGGAAACAAAACCACGACAAAACGTATCAGTCCATAAGCGCCGGTTTTTAACAGCACCCCCGCCAACAATACGCTACCTGCTGTTGGGGCTTGAGTATGCGCATCGGGCAACCAACTGTGTACGGGTACAGAGGGTAATTTAACCGCAAAGGCAATAAAAAAGCCGAGCATAATAACTTGGGCTTGCTCTAACGGGATGTTGAGCGCCAACCAATCTTGGTAATGAAAACTGACTCGACCAGTAATTTCCCCATGCCAATAGGCCATAGCAATAATGGCCACCAGCATAAGTAAGCTACTCACTTGAGTAAAAATAAAGAATTTTATTGCGGCAAATTGTCTATTTTCATGCCCCCAAATAGCGATGATTGCCGTCATAGGCAATAACATCACTTCCCAAAAAAAGAAAAATAAGAACAAATCTACAGCGGAAAATACCCCGATAATACCGGCAATTGTGGCTAATAAGTTAAAATAATAAAATCCCACTTTATACTGAATTTCTTGCCAGGAAACCAACACGCAAATAATGGCCAGTATAAAAGTGAGCAGCAATAAAAGGATACTCAGGTGGTCAATAGCCAATGTATATTCAATATTAAACATTTCAATCCATGGCACTCGAACCAATTCTTGCAACTCACTGTAATTTTGCGGGCTTGTTATAATTACACAGATAAAAAATAACATCGCGACAACAAGTGATGTCAACGAGACCCAGCGAGCACTGTACGCTTTATTATTTTCCAGCCACCAAGCAATAATACCTGCGACCAACAACCCCAGCATAATGTTCGTTATCATAAGAGGACCACTCCTACTAAACCGACAAAACCAATACCAATTGCCGCAGCATACCAGCGCAGTTGCCCATTTTGACTAGCAGACAAAGAGTCATGCCACAATCTGACATACCAAGCATTAAGCATTAATATTTGATCGATCACATCACGCCTATTCAACTTGGCGATAAAGCAATAAGGTTTAACGAGACACCAGTGGTATAACAGATCAAATCCCAAGCCACTGCGAAGAAATCGCGCTGTCACTCCTTGGTTTTCAATAATCTCATTTCCAGCGTTACTGCGATAAGATGAGAAATAAAACCAAGAAAAGACAATGCCAACAAATGGCGTGGCAATAGCAACACTATGCAACCAACTCGGTTCAATTATGCTCAATGTAGATTGCGTGTTGTCTGAAAAGACTGAACTCAAATTGATATCAATTAATCCACCAAACAGCGAGAGCAAAGCCAAAACTACCAGCGGAAGCCTCATCAAATTAGCGTTGGCTAAATGTAACGATGTTTGATGACGACTTTTCCCAAGAAAAGCGAGAAAAAACAAACGACAACTGTAAATACTAGTGAGCAAGGCACCAATAATTGCGCACCACCACAACGCAACCCCAGCGGTTGGTGAGGACCATAATTCAGCAATAATGGCTTCTTTTGAAAAGAAACCTGATGTCCCTGGCAAGGCAATCAAACAAATAAGGCCAACGACAAATAGCGAACTTTCAATAGGTAAACGTTTAAATAATCCCCCCATTTTCAGTAAATTCTGTTGATGATGTAAAGCGAGAATTACCGAACCTGCGGTAAGGAATAATAAGGCTTTAAAAAACGCATGAGTGAGCAAATGAAAAACCCCTGCTGACCAAGCACCAGCGCCAAGCGCCAACATCATGTAACCTATTTGACTCATGGTTGAATAAGCCAACACCCGCTTAATATCGTTTTGCGCTAGTGCGGCAAGCCCTGCAAGTAATAGCGTTGCTGCTCCTAGCCAAGCAACATAATGCATTACTTCAGGTGCAAGTAAGAAAATACCATGCATACGCGCAATCAAATACACTCCAGCGGTGACCATAGTGGCAGCGTGAATAAGCGCACTAACGGGGGTTGGGCCAGCCATAGCGTCGGGTAACCATGTTTGTAAAGGTAACTGTGCTGATTTTCCCACAGCTGCGCCGAGCAGGAGCAGTGCTATCCAATAGGCATCATTATTTCCTACTTGCCATGCTTGTTGGGCCGCATTAGAAAGATCAGCAATATTAAATTGCCCTAAGGCATTAAACAGATAAAACAATCCAATCGCCATAGCCGTATCACCGACTCTAGTAACAATAAAGGCTTTGCGTGCCGCCAATGTATTGGCTTTGTCTTGATACCAAAAGCCAATCAATAAAAAACTACATAGGCCGACTCCTTCCCAACCCAAATAAAGTAAGACTAAATTATCCGCCAGTACCAAAATCAGCATCGCAACAATGAATAAATTCATATAAGCCATGAAGCGGGTAAAATTTTCATCCATTTTCATGTAATAGGCTGCGAACAAATGGATAAGTAAACCCACCCCAGAAACAACACAGATCATCACCGCAGATAATGCATCTAAATGAAAACCAAAATCAACGCTAGCCTCAGCTGATAAGGTAAACCATGACCACAACTTAACGATGAGCACTGAATTGTCACTAGACATTAATTGTTGCACCAATACCGCACTTGATAGCGCACACAAAAACATTGCACCAACACTAAGTAACGTCGCTACGCGCCATGACAGACGTTTTGCCAACAGAACAAGCAATAAAAAACTGAGTAAAGGATAGAAAGGTAGAAAGGCGAGTAACATCATAATTAACCTCTCATATCGCTTAGCTTGTCGATATCGAGGGACTGATAACGATGTTTAAGCCGAATTAACAAGGCTAAGCCCACGGCAACTTCTGCGGCGGACAGCGTGAGTACCAAAATAAACATCACTTGACCATCGGCTTGTTGCCAAGCACTTCCTGCACCGATAAAAACGATGCCGACGGCATTGAGCATGATTTCCAAACTCATCAGCATAAACAAGGTGTTTTTTCTAACAATGACACCAATAAAGCCAATGACAAATAAAATACATGCCAGAATAAGGGCATGCGTTAACGGAATAGCACTCATTTATGCACTCCTTTTCCCTCTGGTTTACCGAAGTGATAACCCACGATAAGCCCTGCCAACAGTAAAAAAGAGGCGATTTCCACGGCGAGTAAATAAGCGCCATAAAGTAAACGTCCCACTTGTTTGGCATCGACAATGTTTACCGTTAATTTTTGTTGAATATGGGCATTATTAATTGCAAAGAGTAAAATCGTTAACAAAATACACGCCAATATCACTGGGCCAAACCAAATAGTGAGTCCTGTGGCTTGAGGAGCATATTTAGTTTCATCCACTGTTAGGCCAAACATCATCACTGCAAAAACAAACAACACCATAATAGCGCCAGCGTATACGATGACTTCTAAGCCAGCAGCAAAAGGTGCGCCCATCAAATAGAAACACACGGCAACAGCCAGTAAAGACACAACTAAATAAAGTAAAGCATGCACGGTATTTTGTCCGGTCACTACTTTTAAACTAGCGACGATGGCAATTAACCCGGCTAGATAAAAGACCATCTCCGCAAAAGCAAACGATAAGTTCATGGCATTAGTCCTTTAATATCAATTGGCGGTTTTTCTTGTTCCCCTTGCCCTTTATCCTTATTGGCAATTGCAATACCTGATTGACGATAAAAGTTATAATCCGGATATTTTCCAGGTCCATTAATTAGCAAGTGCTCTTTTTCATACACCAAGTTTTGCCGATCATATTCCGCTAGCTCTACATCAGGGGTTAATTGAATCGCATATGTAGGACAGGCTTCTTCACAAAATCCGCACAAGATACAGCGAGAGAAATTAATACGAAAAAATTCAGCGCGTTTTCGGCCATCTTCATCAATAACTTGCTGCAACGCGATACAGTCGACAGGACAGGCGACGGCACACAAATTACAGGCAACACAGCGTTCATCGCCGTCAGGATCACGTGTTAATACTATTCTTCCCCGATAACGCGGTGCCAAGTAAGGTTTTTGCTCAGGATATTCAACCGTATCCGCTTTAATGAACGTATGCTTTAATACCAGCCATATGGTTCGGAACTGACTAAACATATTTTCTCCCTGCATCACCTAATGATTGAGCTAAGTGATTGAAATTATATTTAATCATATTATTCCTCCTAACCTTAAAGCGGCAGTGATCAACAAATTAAGCAATGCTAAAGGCAACACCAACTGCCAACCAAAAGCGAGCAGTTGATCAAACCTTGGACGCGGTAAAGATGTTCTTAGTAGGATAAAAAACATCACAAAGAAAAATATTTTTAAAATGAACCATAGCAGAGGTGGTAACCAGGCATCTAATGGCGCTGGCATCAACCAACCACCAAAGAACAACACGACTGACATCGCTGAAATCAACGTAACGCCAAGGTATTCCCCGAGAAAAAACAACGCAAACTTCAATCCTGAATATTCGGTATGAAAGCCCGCTGTTAACTCAGTTTCCGCTTCAGGTAAATCAAAGGGTAAACGGTGACTTTCAGCTAGCCCTGCAATTAAAAAAATAGCAAAACCGACAAATTGCGTTTGAATAAACCAACCTTGGCTTTGTGCTAAGACAATTTCGCGTAGATTAAAGGTGCCGGTTAGCAACACTACCCCCATCACCGACAATCCCATAAAGACCTCATAAGAGACCATTTGAGCGGCCGCCCGCATACTGCCCAATAACGCGTATTTAGAGTTTGACGCCCATCCAGCCAGTACTACGCTATATACAGCAAGGGCGGTCATAGCAAAGAAAAACAGTAAGCCAATATTTAAATCAGAAACGCCAATTTCAGGAGAGAAAGGGATCACGGCAAAACTCATTAAAACGCAGACCGCGCCAATAACTGGCGCAAGAATAAACACTAAACGGTCACTAAACGGCGGAACCCAATCTTCTTTTCCTAAAATCTTCAGCAAATCTGCAAAAGATTGCAGAATACCAAACGGACCGACTCTGTTAGGGCCAAGGCGATCTTGCCAAATACCAATCATGCGGCGTTCCACCCAAACCAACATTGCTGCAATAGGAATTAATAGCGCAATAATGATGGTAATTTCAACCAACTTCCAAATTTGCTCAGGCATCGTCAAGACCTCCTGAAATCATGCGAACAGGAATGAATTGATCACGCTCTTTTAATCGCTCTAGGATATTCGCCTTACTTTGCGCCAATTGCTGCGCTCTCAGTTTTTGCTGTTCTATGTATTTAGCGATTTCATCGTCCGTTACCTGACTTAACTGCACAGTGATGTTAGTGTCGGTTTTTGCCAATCCATCCAAAATGCCATAGCAAAAATCACCGTTAAAATGTTCATCAATTCCCAGTTGAGTTATAGCCTGATACCCCGAATAACTAAGTTTCACATACTGACCATGAGTGAATTGATTAGCGTGCGCTATTTCAGTTGAGATAAACAGGCAATTACCTTTGTTCATCAGCGCAAACTCAGGTAAAAAAGATGCTTGTGTGTCGACCATATACCAAGGACGACTTTGCACAAAATTGACCAAAACGTCTTCAGATATAGCCGCACTAGGCGTTTTTGCCCCAGATAGTTGTTCTGCATCATTAATCGGCCACTGAGGGATTAACTGTGCGCTATTTAAAATAGCTAAATGGGCATTACACCCTTTATTAGATAATGCTTGCCCTACTTGGGTTTGATATTGATTAATCGACTGATTAGAGTTCCACCCCGGAGCCCAAGTAAATGGCATATCTTTGGCTTGATTAACCCCCACCCCTTCCATCGAAAAGCTAAAGTTATTAAGTTTACTGCCGTTTTTACTTTGCATTGCTTTGAGCTCATGCACACTAATATTGGCCGTTTGTGCCGTACGACCACTAGTGCGATGTGTTTGTCTTGCGACGTTTCGTGCGGATAACTCAGATGCATCATTGACCTGAATATCAAGCGGCCATTGCTGACAACAATGCCGAAAAAAATCATGTAAATGTGCCAGCGAATTAATATTATCGTGAGAAACTAGGGGTGAGTTAGTGTGGTTGCCAGCATTTAACACTGACATTCTCAGTAAATCCAACCACCGCCAATTATCCATAATGGGCAATTTAGGTGCGTGTACTTGATAGAACCTTTGCACTGCCCCTTGATAATTAACGAAATGACCATCACATTCACTAATGGCACCGACGGGCATAACAATATCAGCAAGGTTAGTGACTCTAGAGTCACTGTGCTCAAGTGCAATAATGGTATTTGCTCGCTCGCGCAGCATAGCGAGCTCAGTATCTGACAACGCACTCAGATCTTGTTCAAGGATCACTAGCCCTGCCAATTGCTGATCTTCTAACTGGGATAACACTTGCTCGGTTGACAAAGTTTGTTCATCCAGCAAAGATAACAGCCCAGTGGTATTAGCTTCATCAGGGAAAATGGCAACATTGAGCGCACAAGCATTGATATTTTGCTGTTCGATAGCACGCTTAATACAAGCAACTAATCGATTCACTGCTGCAATCAAACTTGGTGATTGCAACGTCCAACCACTCAGTATTAATGGCTTTTTCGCTTGACGTAACGAAGAGACCAGCTGGCTAATAAAAGCTTGTTGCTGCTGGTTAAGCACTGCTGTTGATGTCGACACCTCGCTTTGCTCACTATCAGGGTTAATGCTTTGACACATAACGGCAATACAACGCTCGATCATTGCGGGTGATATCTGTAAAACTTGCTCGGAAACCTCGTCCAATTTGGTCGGTATGCAATTTAGTGAATACAACGGGGACAATGTTTTTCCGCCGACCGTCCTTACCGCGCTATCTTGCCACGCAGGAATACCAATACTCGCCGCTTTCTCTATGCTAGCATTGCGCAGTGCTTGCCGTATCGATAAGGCGACGCGAGGAGAGCTTTGCGTAATATCTTCACCTACGATCAAAATAAAATCGCTTTGTTCAATCTCTAATAAGCTGGGAATATGGTGATGTTCTAATATTTGATTATGCTGAGCCGCTAACGCCATTTGCTTGGCGGTAAAACCGGCACAAAAAGACGCGTTACCGACGATTTGTTGTAAATAAAAATTGGCTTCCAACGATGCTCTGCCAGAGCCGATACCGATAAACTTTTTACCGCGAAAGTGAACCAGCGATTTAGCGACATCTAGTGTCGTCAGCCTATCTGGAGATTGCTGCTTTATTCCTTTAGTCGTTAAAATTCGTTGTTCTCCGTTGACAAAACCAATGCCAAACCGTCCGCGATCACAAAGAAAATAACCGTTAATTTCATCATTAAAACGATTAACAACTCGCCGCACCGAGCCATAACGTTCACCTATGCTGGTGTTGCATCCTACCGAGCAGTGAGCACATATGGAGGGGGCTGATTGCAAGTCCCATTTTCGCGTATAATGTGCTGAAAATTGCCTATTGGTAAAAACCCCCGTTGGACAAACTTCCACTAAGTTACCACTAAATTCGCTCTCCAATGGACCATCACTTTGACGGCCAAAATACACTTGATTCTTAGAACCAAACACATCAAAGTCATTGCCACCTGCGTAGTCTTTATAAAAACGAACGCAGCGATAGCAAGTAATACAACGATTCATTTCATGGCCAACTAAATCGCCGAGATATTGATTGGTAAAAGTGCGTTTGCTGCCGTGGTAATGTCTGGCGCTATGACCCGTCATAACGGTCATATCTTGCAAATGACATTCGCCCCCTTCAGCACAGACCGGACAATCATGCGGATGATTGGTCATCATCGCCGCGATAACTTGTTCTCTAAAATCAACCGATGCAGTATCTTTTAAGCTGATCCGCATGCCTTCTGATACAGGTGTTGTACATGCCATCACCAGTCGACCTCGGGTATCATTTTCATCTTGATATTGGGTAACAGCGCACTGGCGACATGCGCCAACCGACCCCATTGCTGGATGCCAACAAAAATACGGCAAATTGAGCTTTTGCGACAACACTCCAGCAAGCAAGTTATTGTCACGATTAACGTGATAGGGAACATTATCAATATAAATGGTAATTTGTTCTGATGTGTCAGCCATTTTAATGTCCCCCCGTGGCATTCTGATGATAGGGACAGCAACCATGATCTATGTGTTGCTCAAATTCGTCGTGAAAATATTTAAGGGCGCTTTTTAATGGTTCAACCGCACCAGGGGCAAGTGCACAATGGGTTTTACCAATCCACATGAAATCGCAAAGCTTTGCTAAGGTATCGAGATCTTCTGCGTTGCCATTGCCTGCCTCGATACGTGCCAATACTTCCACCGCCCAAGGAGTACCATCTCGACAAGGAGTGCACCAACCACACGATTCTTGTGCAAAAAAACGCATTAAGTTTAACACCATTGCCACCGGACAATTTTGATCATCCAAAACAATCAAACCACCTGTCCCTAAACGACTGCCAGCTTTGGCAATAGAATCGTAATCCATCGGCGTATCTAAATGTTCGGGTAGTAAAAAATCAGTGGACGCCCCTCCAGGTAAAAGCCCTTTGAGTTTAAGGCCGTCTTGCATACCACCAGCATGTCCATACAACACGTCTCTAATAGTCACCCCCATCGGCAACTCCCAAAGCCCGGGCGATTTTACTCGGCCACACGCACCATATATTTTAGTGCCCGCGTCGCTGTTAGGGGATAATTGCTGAAACCATTGCACGCCATTTTTTAATATATGCGGTAAATTGCTTAAGGTTTCGACATTGTTGACAATCGTTGGTTTGCCAAACAAACCACTGACTTGTGGAAATGGGGGTTTAGCACGCGGATTGGCCCTTTTTCCCTCCAAGGCATTAATAAGTGCGGTTTCTTCTCCACATATATATCGCCCTGCACTGGTGTGAACATATAAATCTAAGTGATATCCGCGTCCTTGAATATCACTGCCCAGCCATTTTTCCTGATAGGCTTCATCGATAGCACTTTGTAATCGACGTGCAGCCAAATGATATTCGCCTCGCAAGAAAATATATGCCTTATTCGCGCCAATGGTGTAGCCGGCAATAATCATGGCTTCAACAAGTTGATGAGGGACTCCTTCAAGCAACAACCTGTCTTTATATGTGCCTGGCTCCATTTCATCAGCATTACACACTAAATATTTATTATCTGGTGCCTGTTCATCATCTGGAGCAAACATCGGCACAAAACTCCACTTCATTCCTGTTGGAAAGCCAGCACCACCGCGGCCTTTTAACCCAGAGTCTTGCACAATTTTTAACACCTGTGCCGGGCTATATTCAGTCAGCGCTTTTTCAGCGCCAATGTATCCCCCCCTAGCTTTATAGTCGTTAATAGTCAGCGGTTTTTCGATATCAACCAGCCCTGTTAATGGTTGATTTCCACTGTTATTCATGGTCAATCTCCACTTTCTCGGCGACGACATTTTGTGTATCTACATTGACGCTCAAACCGTTAATGATTGCCACCGCACTTTCAGGGGTTAAATACTCATAATGTCTTTTGCCGATCATCATCACCGGCGATTTATCGCACCCCCCTAAACAAACATTTGACAATAAGGTAAATAAACCATCTTTTGTCGTTTGACCGTATTCAATACCCAGGTGATTTTTTATTGCAGCTAAAACTTGCTCATAGCCCGTTAAATGACAACTAATGCTATCGCAAATATGAATAACATATTTACCCACGGGTTGGCGGTAGATAAGATTATAAAATGTCGCGACGCCCTCTAACTGCGCCGTCGATATATTGAGCAGTTGAGCAATCGCCAATAAACTATCATCGCTTACCCAGCCGCGGTGTGCTTGCACCACTTTAAGCGCTTCAATTCCGGCAGCTTCTCGTGTTTCCATAATGCTCGCTTCATGTTCTATGGCCGCAATTTCATTCGCGGTCAGGTAACTTCTATAATCAAGTGTCACTGTTTCAATTACTTGCATAATTTTACCTGCTCAAAAAATATTACCTGTCGACATCGGCCATAACATAATCAACACTCCCTAATGTCGCGATTAAATCCGCGACTAATTGCCCCTTACTGATCAACGGCAACATTTGTAAATGGGCAAAACTGGGAGTTCGAATTCTCGTACGGTAACTCATGGTGCTGCCATCGCTTATTAAGTGATAGCCCATAATGCCTTTGGTGGCTTCCACGCACATTGACACTTCGCCAGCAGGGATCACGGGGCCCCATGAGACATTAACAAAATGAGGAATTAAGGTGTCGATGTCTTTCATTGTTTTTGCTTTATCTGGCGGTGTGGTTTGTGGGTGTTCAGCTTTATAAGGACCTTCGGGCATATTATTTAAGCATTGCTCGATAATACGAATGCTTTGTCGCATTTCTTCAACGCGCACCCGACACCTGTCATAGCAATCGCCTTTATCTCCAGTGGGCACTTCAAAATCAAATTGATCGTATCCGCTATAAGGCCTTTGTTTACGCAGATCCCACGAATATCCAGTTGCGCGTAATCCAGGTCCTGTTATCCCCCACTCAATCGCCTCTTTGGTGGAGTACGCGCCGATATCAACGGTTCTTTTTTTCAAAATGGAATTTTGCATGACCATTTTTTCATATTGATCAAGGCGCTTAGGTAAGTAATTAACATAGTCTCTGACTAAGGCTTGCCACCCATTAGGTAAATCGTGAGCAATACCGCCGATTCGGAACCAACTCGGATGCATGCGAGCACCAGTAAATGCTTCAATAATGCCAAAGAGTTTTTCACGATCGATAAACATATAAAATATTGGCGATAACGCACCAATATCTTGAGCAAAGGTCCCATAAAAGAGTAAATGGCTAAGAATACGAAACATTTCTGCGGTCATGATGCGGATCATTTTCGCGCGTTCAGGGACGGTAATTCCTGCGAGTTTCTCTACTGCCATCACGTAAGGGAAGTTGTTCATCACCCCGCCGAGATAATCAATACGATCGGTATAGGGAATATAGCTGTGCCAGGATTGTCGTTCCCCCATTTTTTCAGCGCCGCGATGGTGATAACCAATATCAGGCACACAATCGACAATTTCCTCACCATCTAATTGCAAAACTATTCTAAAGGCACCGTGAACACTGGGGTGGTTTGGCCCTAAATTTAGAAACATAAAGTCATTATCATTACTTTGTCGTTTCATCCCCCATGCTTCAGGATTAAATTTTAGTGCCTGTTGCTCTTTATCCTGTTGGTATGGAGGCAATGTGAAAGCGTCCATCTCGGTCGCTCGTGCTGGATGGGTTTTTAATAATGGATGACCTTGCCAAGTCTGGGGCATAAGGATGCGAGTCAAAAAGGGGTGGCCTTCAAAGGTAATACCAAACATGTCCCAAATTTCTCGTTCATACCAATTGGCATTCGGCCAAAACGAGCATACACTTGGCAAATTTTTATCGCCCTCATTTAGCCTTACTTTTACGCGAATATCTTGATTACGTTCATAGGAGCGCAAATGATAACTGACGGTGTAGTCACCAACATGATTGGCTTTATGTTGACGCTCAGTTTCATCAATAGCCGTTAAATCAAAGCACATATCAAATGGATTAATTAAGTCAAATCTCACCACTTGCATTAATTTAGTGAGATCATTTTTTTCAAGCCAAAAACTGCTGATATCATCAACAATATTTTCAATCGCAGACACCGCAGTGATCTTAATATCAGGAGCCAGTGCGGCGATTTCGTCAGCAATGGCAATTGCTGAGGTCATTTGCCAATCTTTACTGTTGCCAAGATTAATCTTTACCATGGTTTGATACCGTGTCGAAAGTTCATCATGACCACCTAACAATTATCCGGAGAATCAAGATTAGTGATCTGGATACGCTCTTGATGCTTGATGTCACGAAGTGACGGTTTTGCTATTTGGCTGACGTTTTGTTCACCCACCACCCAACTTAACGGCCTTGGCTGGTTTGCTATGCTCGTTTGTAGTAACAATAATGCTTCTAATAACGCTTCAGGGCGAGGTGGACAACCGGGAACATAAACGTCGACAGGAATAAATTTATCGACGCCCTGTACCACACTATATATGTCATACATGCCGCCAGAGTTAGCACATGATCCCATTGAAATAATCCATTTCGGCTCTAATAGTTGTTCATAGAGATGTTGAATAACGGGGGCCATTTTTCTAAAACATGTCCCTGAGATCACCATTAAATCAGCTTGGCGTGGGGTCGCTCTGATCACTTCCGCGCCGAAGCGTGCGATATCATGGCGTGAAGTAAAACTGGTTGCCATTTCAACATAACAGCAGCTTAAGCCAAAATTAAACGGCCAAATTGAATTCTTTCGCCCCCAATTAACCATATCATCGAGTTTAGCCATAAAAACACTGCGTTTTAGATCTTGCTCTGATAACGATTTTGGCTGAGCCATCGCTTCATCAAGTTTGGCTTTCGTTAACGACCACTCCATTGTTATCTCCTCGCCAGAAATTGATCGTTATTAAGCTTTTGCGCACGAAAAGGTAGGTGTCGGTACTTAAGTTCTAGCGCCCCAATTCGCCATAAATAAAGCAATGCAACCAGTAATACGACAATAAAAATACTGGCTTCAATAAAACCTAACCAGCCCACTTCATCAAAGGCAATCACCCAAGCAAATAGAAAAATGGTTTCTAAATCGAAAATGACGAAAAAAATGGCGTAGAGGAAATAGTGATTGGCGAATCGGGTTTTATTTTCATCGACTGAAACAACCCCTGATTCGTAAGGTATATTTTTAGCGCGGGTTTGTGTTTTCGGACCTAAAAAATATGACAACACCATCATAAAAATCAGCATACCGATAAGTATCAGAAAATATGCCGCGATCGGCCATATTGTCGTAATTTGACTTTCCAAGTCCGCATCCCCCATAAGTCTATCGACCGATGAAAAACCTAATAAACAACTTACTTATCAAGCGTTCCAACAATAATTGTTGTTGTATTCTTAGTATTGGTAATACTGATGCTTTTTTAAGCACCGTAATAACAGCATAGCAAAAAAGATGAAAAAGTATAATTTTTCTTAAAATTCAATAAGTTTTATAAAAAAAATACAAAATAGTACCTACTATTGAAAATAGTATAGTGAGAAAAAAGGTGAAAAAGTTACTACACTTGTTATTTGCTAATGACCAGTGCTTTATTATTGTTATTATTTTTTTAGTGGTTATCCCCTCGATTAGTCGCTCAAAAAGGGATCTTGTCGCTACCACATCTCTCATTGGTATAACCCCATGAAAGAAGTATAGAAAAGAATTTTGATATTGCAGAATTTCGATAATGGCAATTGCAGTATTTAAGCAATAACTATAGATATACTAGAAAATATAGGTGTGCAATGTAACACACCTATTTCATTAACATTATTTTTTAATAGCAAATTGCGATGAGAAGTAACGATTATTCATCACTGCCTTGCAATAAATCAGCAAAAGCGGAGAGTTTATCGACTGCTAACCCATGAATCGATTTTCGCGGGTAACGTCCTGTCCGACTAACTTCACCGGCAGGTTGCTTCATTAATAATTCAAGCGCTTGATCAATATCATCTACGGCATAAATAGAAAACAGCCCGTTTTCTACTGCATCGATAACCTCAGGGGCCAACATTAAATTGATCACATTAGTAGCAGGAATTATCACACCTTGGTTGCCAGTTAATCCGGTGTCTTTACAAAGTTCGTAAAAACCTTCGATTTTTTCGTTAACTCCGCCAATAGACTGCACTTCACCATGTTGGTTGATCGAGCCAGTGATCGCAATGCCCTGGTCAATGGGCAGTAAGGTAATACTCGATACCAGCGCACATAACTCTGCCATAGAAGCACTATCACCATCAATATGGCCATAAGATTGCTCAATAGCAATATTGGCAGAAATAGATACAGGTAATTTCTGTCCGTATTTATGACCCAAATATCCCGTTAATAACAATACGCCTTTAGAGTGAATTGATCTGCCTAAATCGACTTCACCTTCGATATCAGTTACGCCATCACTCCCCGCGTATACCGTTGCTGTGATCCTAGCAGGCGTACCAAAGACACTGTCCCCTATTTCCAAGACAGTCAAGCCGTTAACTTTACCAACATATTCCCCTTGAGTACTGATCAGCACTTGACGCTCAGTAATATCATTGCGCCATGCTTCACTTAATCGCCCCGTTCGTCGTTGTTTTGCCTTTAACGCCGCTGCAATATGTTGTGAAGTAATAATGCCTTCGCGACCATTTTTGTTCCAAATGTAGTTTGCCTCATCAAGCAGATCATTAACTTGGACAATATTGGCTGAAATTCTAAGTTTATGCTCCGCTCGCCTCAGTGCATAACGTACCAATTCAACGACCGCATCATCAGAAATTTCTGGATAATTGTGAAAAAGAGCGCGTTTGCGGATCAAATTACCATATGCAATAAGATTACTTTCAGTTTTATCTAAATGCCGGTCAAAATCAGCCAGTACACGAAACAGTTCAGTAAACTCCTGATCATATTCTTGTAAAGTGTAGTAAATTTCAGAATCGCCCAATAATATTACTTTGACCTGTAGCGGAATTTTTTCAGGCTGTAAACTGTAAAAACTTGGTTGATTATATTCCGACAGTGGACTTTCAAGGGATATCTCTTGCGTCTTTAACGCCAGTTTTAACCTTGACCACACCATAGGTTGATTCAGCAGTTTTTCCGCATCCAAGAGTAAGTAGCCGCCATTGGCTTTATGTAAGGCACCAGGTCTGATCAATCGATAACTGGTATAAGTAGAGCCTTGAAAGCTGGCAAAATCAACATGGCCAAATAAATTCTGATGAGTTGGGTTTTGTTCATAAATAATCGGTGCACCTTCATCTAGCTCTCGAGCAACCAATAAATTAGGCAAAAAACGCTCAACCATCAACTTACGGTTATCTTTGTCGTTAAGGTTTTCATTATTTTCGTCGACTAAAATCTCCAGCACCGCATCAACAATATGGGCTTTTACCTTTGATAAATACTTAAGTACCCCTAAATTGCTAGCAAATTCATGTTCTAGTTCCTTTAGAAAAGGACGAATACTTTGCTCAGCGGTTTCATATTTAAGCTTTCTTAATTTATCAGAAGAGGTTCTTTTCCATTGCGGCAATTCAATCAACTTTTCTGAAAGTAGGGTTTCCAATTCTGCCAATAGTTGATAAAAAGCAAGGCGCTTTTCTTCTTCCATATTGGCAAATTCTTTATCGTCTAGTGGCTTACCATCCACCAAAGGGGCAAAACCAACTTCACCATCTTCTTCATATAATGCAACTTGTTGCTTTAACGCGACATCTTCTACTTGCGCAATCGCTTCATCATATTTCTGATTAAAGTCTCTATCGATAGCCGCCCTTTGTCTTTGATAACTAGGGTTATCAAATATTTCAGGAAACAAATCTAATAGCTCATCAATAAAGGTATTCATGCGCTTTAGTAGGTATTTGCCATCTCCGGGGCTAACATAAAGCCTTAATGGTGCATGGGTATCATCAAAATTATTAATATAACACCACTCAGGTGGCGTAGCTTTTTCCGATGCCATTGCCGTAAGCATTTGTTTTATTAGCGTTTGACGACCTGTTCCATGTTCGCCCATGGCGTAAACATTAAAACCGACAGCGTCCATAGACAAGCCAAAATCTAATGCTTCTTTTGCTCGCTCATGTCCAACAAAAGCCTGCTCAATATCTGGCGTTGTTTTTGAAAATAACTTTTCGGTTAGATTTGACGTCAACTGAGTAGAAGTTAGGCGCAGTTGATCAGCAGTTTTTGACATGCAGAGCTCTCTATTAATGCTTAAAAAACAAGCAGCTTAGGGTGGTATGTGATTTATCATCCAGTGTACTATTTCCTGTAAGAAATAAGCAAACTTATAGTCAGTAATTAGTCAGAAATTCATACTTACATTAGGGGTTAAGTGGTAAACGAATAAAGTTCTTGCCACCACACTCAAGACAATCTCGCACTATGCTTAAATGCGATATTTCAACCTGATGGTCACACTGGCAACATTGCAACACGCCAAAACCAACATAATCTCCAGAGACATATTCACCTTCGTGTTTAAAATCATCAACCAGCTCAGCCCACTCAACTTGAGATTTATCAGTCATTTGTGCAAGTTTTTCCCACAACGTTTCATTTAACAAACCTAAATAAGTCGAGTGTTTTATCTCTGCTTGGTTTTGCTGATAAAATTCGTTCAAATCATATTCCAAATTAGCGACAAATTGTTTTACTTTCTCCTCAGGAATAGACTCGGCAGCACCTAAATATTCTTTTACTCTATCCACCACTTCGACAATATCAGTGACTTCATGTTGCTTAACATCATCAATCCAACGAACGATATTGTCGTAAATTGAATCGAAACCCTTTTTTTCATCCTTCATCTGTTTACTCCAATCCCACATTAAAGAAATAAAACCAACTTAATAATCAGTCAATTAAAGTATAGACAAAAACCATTTTAAGCCCGTAAATTCTTAACTTCAGCTTGAAATAAATATTTTCACGGAACATAAAGGATTAAACTTGTTGTTGATAGTGCAGATAATGTATTCTATAGCGATAATATTAATCACCTATGATGACAGATGAGAGATCACCATCATCTCTAGTCAACATCTCATTTAAGTGTTCGAGAAATCTTTTAATGGAATCCACTTACAATCCCCAAGCCATTGAGGCTGACGTTCAAAAATATTGGACAGATAATAATACTTTTTGCGCAGTAGAAGACCCAAATAAAGAAAAATTTTACTGCCTATCAATGTTCCCATACCCAAGCGGTAGATTGCATATGGGACATGTTCGTAATTACAGTTTAGGCGACGTTATTTCTCGTTATCAACGTATGCAAGGCAAAAACGTGATGCAACCTATGGGTTGGGACGCTTTTGGCTTACCCGCAGAAAACGCAGCCATCAAACATAATTCAGCACCAGCAACATGGACTTATCAAAACATTGATTACATGCGTAACCAGCTTAAGTCTTTAGGCTTTGGTTATGACTGGCACAGAGAATTAGCTACCTGTAAACAAGATTATTATCGCTGGGAGCAATGGTTTTTCACTAAGCTACATGAAAAAGGTTTAGTTTATAAAAAGAATGCCACAGTGAATTGGGATCCAGTCGATCAAACGGTACTCGCCAATGAACAGGTTATCGACGGACGCGGATGGCGCTCTGGTGCAATTGTTGAGCGTAAAGAAATTCCACAGTGGTTTATTAAAATCACCGATTACGCTGAAGAATTACTTAATGACTTAGACCAACTTGAAGATTGGCCTGAGCAGGTTAAAACCATGCAGAAAAACTGGATTGGTCGTTCAGAAGGTGTAGAGATGACCTTCCAAGTGGCCAATTCAAGTGATAGTTTTGATATTTACACCACTCGCCCAGACACCCTTATGGGTGTAACTTATGTTGCATTAGCAGCACAGCATCCATTAGCGCTTGAAGCGGCGAAAAACAATGACGCGCTGGCCGCATTTATTGCTGAGTGTAAGTCGAGTAAAACCACTGAAGCCGATATGGCAACGATGGAGAAAAAAGGTGTCGATACCGGATTACAGGCTATTCATCCTATTACAGGTGAATTAGTACCCGTATGGGCGGCTAATTTTGTCTTGATGGATTATGGTTCAGGTGCGGTGATGTCAGTACCTGGACACGATCAACGTGATTTTGAATTTGCCACAAAATATGGCCTTAAAATCGCACAAGTTATTACGGGAAGTGCTGATGATGATATTTCCAAAGCGGCTATTACCGAAAAAGGCTTATTAATTAATTCTGGTGAATTTGACGGTTTAGACTTTGAACAAGCTTTTAAAGCAATTTCAGATAAACTTATCGCGGCAAACAAAGGTAAAGTAACGGTTAATTACCGATTAAGAGACTGGGGCGTTTCTCGTCAACGTTATTGGGGAACTCCGATCCCAATGATTAACTTGGCTAACGGTGAATCAGTGCCAGTGCCAGAAGATCAATTACCGGTTGTACTGCCAGAAGATGTGGTTATGAACGGGGTTACCTCGCCGATCAAAGATGATCCAGAATGGGCAAAAACAACGTATAACGGTGAAGATGCCCTTCGTGAGACTGACACCTTCGATACCTTTATGGAATCATCTTGGTATTATGCACGTTATTGTTCACCTAATGATGATCAAGCGATGCTAGATCCGGAAAAAGCCAATTATTGGCTGCCAGTTGATCAATACATCGGCGGCATCGAACATGCAATATTGCACCTGCTATACGCAAGATTTTTCCATAAATTATTGCGCGACGTCGGTTTAGTTAACAGTTCAGAACCGTTCAAAAGCTTGCTCTGTCAAGGTATGGTGCTTGCTGATACTTATTACCGCGAAGCAGCAAATGGCGGTCAAGACTGGATTGCTCCAGCTGATGTTGATGTTGAGCGCGATGACAAAGGGCAAGTGATCTCTGCGATCAGTAAATTAGATGGTCAGCCAGTTATTTCAGCGGGCATGAGCAAAATGTCTAAGTCTAAAAACAATGGTATTGATCCACAAGAAGTCATAGAGCAATACGGTGCAGATACTGTTCGGTTATTCATTATGTTCACCTCGCCACCAGAGCAAACCTTAGAATGGTCTGACTCAGGTGTTGAAGGCGCGCATCGATTCTTAAAACGTGTTTGGAAATTGGTTCATGACTTTGTTGAAAGTGGTCAAGCATGTTCTATTGAAGGGTTGTCATTAAATAGCCAACAAAAAACGCTAAGACGTGAGCTACACAAAACCATTCGTAAAGTCAGTGATGACATCGGTCGACGTAACACCTTTAATACTGCGATTGCCGCGATAATGGAGTTAATGAACCACCTGACTAAAGCCTCACTTGAGACCACTGAAGACAGAGCGGTAATGCACGAAGCTTTGCGTGCGGTTGTCTTAATGTTAACGCCTATTGTTCCTCATCTAAGTCATCGTCTATGGCAAATTGTTGGCGATGAAAATGATGTTGAAGATACATTATGGCCGCAAGTAGATGAAAGCGCCCTGATTGAAGATGAAAAATTGATCATCGTCCAAGTTAACGGTAAGTTACGCGCGAAAATAACCGTTGCTGCTGATACTACTCAAAATGATGTCGAGCAGCTTGCTTTAGCGGATGAAAATGTCAATAAATTTACCGACGACAAGACTATTAGAAAAGTCATCTACGTGCCCGGTAAATTGCTTAACATTGTTGCCAACTAAACGATGAGTACACTGACCAACATAATAACTAAAGTGATCGGCGTTTTGCTGATCACTTTATTATTTAGCGGATGTGGTTTTAAGCTTAGAGGCGATTACTTGCTCGCCCCTGAATTACAAAACTTACACATTAGTTCTAACGATCGCCATGGCGAATTAACGCGACTCGTTAAGCAACACTTGAAACTTAATCAGGTTAATATCGTTAAACAAGCTTCAGCTAGCGTTCCCGAACTGCGCATACAAAAAGATAACTTAGACAGAAGAACCTTATCGGTATTTCCCAACGGTCAAGTGGCGGAATACGAATTGATATATACTGTGCGCTATCAACTGCAAGTAGCCAACCAAGAACCACGTAGTTTTAGCTTCGAGCTTAACCGTGATTATCAGGATGATCCCAATATTGCGTTGGCTAAAAGTAGAGAACTATCACTGATGTTAAGTGAAATGCGTCGAGAAGCAGCAGATAAAATACTTAGAGATATGGCTAGTATTCAATTTTAAGTCCATCGAGGAGCATAACAAACCAACCCCATGCGCATTTATCATAATCAATTAACCGCGACACTCAACCAGAGTTTTAAGCCTATCTGGTTAATTTTTGGTGATGAACCTTGGCAGAAAAACGATAGCTTGTTCTCGATTAAATCCCATGCGGCACAGCAAGGCTTTAGTGAAACCATCCGTTTTAGCGCGGATGATAAATTTGATTGGCAACAATTGCTTGAAGAATACCAATCAATGAGTCTATTTTCGAATTTACGCATCATTGAAATTGAGTTACCAACCGCTAAAGTGAGCGAATCTGGTAGCAAAATATTGATAAAAATCAGCGAAATGCTACATCAAGATGTCATGTTGATTTTTCATGGGCCAAAACTTGATGCAGCCAGTCAAAAACGGAAATGGTTTAAAGCGCTAGAAAAAAATGGCAGCTTTTTACCGCTGTATGACATTGAAGGCAAACAATTGCTGCAATGGCTCAATCGACAAAGTAAGCAGCTACAAGTCAACATAGATAATGACGTTACGACGCTATTAGCAGAGCTATTTGAAGGGAATTTGCTCGCGATGGAGCAAGAGTTACAAAAGCTCTCCATCATCTTTGGTAGTCAAACAATCACGCTAGACCACGCCGAAAAGTTAATGACCAAACAAGCTAAGTTCAATCCATTTCAACTCATTGATGCCATATTAATAGGTGATATGACTAAGTGCGTAAAAATACTCGAACAATTAAAGCAAGATGGTACAGCTGCTGGTCAATTGGTTTGGGTAATACACAAAGAAATTCAGCAGCTTTTTACGATGCTAGAACAGCGCGCTCAAGGCGAAAAAAATGACGCTTTGTTCAAGCAATATCGTATTTGGGATAAGCGTAAACCGCTTTATCAGCATGCGCTACAAAATATCTCCCTTGATAATGTCGCTCAAGCTCAAGCAAGACTTGCGCAAACAGATTTGCTCAGTAAAACCAGTAGTGATTTCGACACTTTTCTTTTATTGACCGACGTCTGTATCAGTCTTTATCATGGTCAAAGAACTCAAGCTTTTCATCTTAACTATGAACACGTTTAGCGATAAACTTGGCGCAAAAGTATTAGGGATTTTGGGTGGCACCTTTGATCCTATCCATTATGGACATATCAAACCATTGCTCGAAAGCGCCGATTGGTTGGGGTTAGAGCAACTCATCTTACTGCCAGCACACATTCCGCCACATAAAGAAAAAACCTCAGCATCAGCCCACCATAGAGCGGCAATGGTAAAACTAGTGTGTGAAGAAAACCCACGTTTACAAATGGATGATAGAGAACTTTTTAGCAATGGGCCCTCATACACAGTAAACACCTTAAAAGCAATTAAGACCGAATTTCCCGAACATCAACTACTGTTCTTTATGGGCATGGACTCCTTGCATACCTTTACGCGTTGGCATAACTGGCAGGAAATATTGACTTATTGTCATTTGATCGTAAATACCAGACTAGGTTATCGGGACGATGAACAGAATAAAGAAACTCAACAGCTGCTCGCTAAACATCAAATACACGATATGGCTCTTTTAAAAAAATGTACTGCTGGAAAAATATTATTTTCCCCATTGGTCCACTGTGACGTTTCATCAACATTGGTAAGGCAACGATTGAAGAAAAAGCTTAGTTGCCATAAACTCGTGCCTCCCGCAGTAATTGACTATATTAACGAGCATAGTCTCTATAACTAAACAAAAGATCATCAATCATCACTTCGCAGTTAACGTGCCAAATAAATAATGTTAATATTGGCGCATAGAAACTTTAACTAGGATATAGACCTTGCAAAACGAAGCGTTAAACGCATTTATCATTGAAAAAATTGAAGATATGAAAGGAAGAGACATCGAAACGCTAGATATCTCTAAAAAATCAAATTTCGCCGACTATATGATAGTTTGCTCTGGCAACTCAAACCGACATGTAAAATCAATTGCACAATCCGTTGCCGCTGAATGTCGAGCAGAAGGTATTGAACCTTTAGGGATTGAGGGTAACGATGTCGGAGAATGGTCACTAGTTGATCTAGGTAATGTCATTGTTCACGTCATGACGGATAAAACCAGAGATCAATACCAACTTGAGCAACTTTGGAATTAACAATAACAATGTTAAGGAACTTTCTAGTAGTTTAAGTGTTCCAAAACGTTACTATTGTGCTTATTCAATAAAACTGACTAATGTATTCACCGCTAGATGAGTCCCGCTAAAGTATGCGAATAACCCTATACGCTGTTGGCAATAAAATGCCGGCATGGATCAGTGCAGGCTTTGAAGAATATTGCCGACGCTTTCCCCGTGATATGTCGTTTAACCTGATAGAAATTCCGCCAGGAAAACGTGGGAAAAACGCAGATATAGCGAGAATTCTAGAAAAAGAAGGTGAATTAATGATGACGGCTATTCCAAAAGGTAGCCGGATCGTGACCCTAGAAGTTGAAGGTAAACCTTGGACAACACCACAACTTGCTAAACAATTAGAGAAGTGGCAACTCGATAGTCGAGATGTGGCATTATTAGTTGGTGGGCCAGAAGGTTTAGCGCCAGCTTGTATCCAAGCGTCTGAACAAAAATGGTCGTTATCTCCTTTAACGCTCCCTCATCCTATGGTCCGCGTTATCGTTGCCGAAAGCCTATACCGGGCGTGGAGTATCAATAATAACCACCCCTACCATAGAGAATAAAATGCGAGTTAATAAACGCGTTGCCATACGAAATCAAAGCGCGGAAGCAAACCTGTTCGCCCGACGCATATTTATTGCCTTGTGTGGTGTGGTCATTTTACTATTCGTTCTTTTTAGTAATATTTACCACCTTGAAATAACATCCTACGAAAAGTATCAAACTCGCTCTAATAGTAACCGAATTAAATTACTTCCGGTGGCGCCTAATCGTGGCCTTATTTATGATAGAAATGGCGTGTTACTGGCAGAAAACAAACCTATTTACAGCATAGAAATTATTCCTGAACAGGTAAAAGACATAAAAAAAACTGTAGCTGAAATCAGTGAATTGCTCGATATTAGCCAAGAAAAGCAAGATAAGTTTTTTAACACCTTAAAAAGTAAACGACGTTTTAAACCAATTGAATTGCATTCCCGTTTAAGCGATCAGCAAGTATCATTATTTTCTGTTAATCAACATCTATTCCCTGGTGTCGTTATTGAAGCACGTCTAAAGCGTTATTATCCGTTTGGCGATTTAACCACCCATAATTTAGGTTATGTCGCCCGCATAAATAGAAAAGATGCACAAGAGTTGGAAAGACGAGGCGTTTCGGAAAATTATGCGGCAACCCGCTATATTGGTAAATTAGGGCTAGAAAAATACTATGAAGAAATACTGCATGGCACCATAGGCAATCAAGAGGTTGAGGTTAACAGTCAGGGGCGAATTATCCGTACCCTAGATTTTACGCCACCAATACCCGGTAAAGATTTAACGTTAACACTCGATATTGAATTACAGATGATCGCCAAACGCGCCTTAGCAGGCAAACGCGGCGCTGTTGTGGCAATAGACCCTCGTGATGGCGGTGTTTTAGCGATGTATTCTAATCCGAGCTACGATGGCAACTTGTTTGTGCATGGCATTAGCAGTAAAAATTATAATAAATTATTAAGATCTAAAAATTTGCCACTGATCAACCGTAGTGTTCAGGGCTATCCCCCCGCATCGACTATCAAACCTTTTCTCGCTATCACAGGCTTAAATGAATCAGTGATCACGCCCGACACTAAAATTTGGGATCCCGGTTGGTATCAACTTGATGGTATTGAAAAAAAATATGGAGAAATCAGTAAATGGGGCCACGGTTGGGTCAACCTAAATAAGGCGATTGAGAAGTCATGTAATATTTATTTTTATGATCTGGCATTTAGACTCGGCATCACTCGCATTAGCACTATGATGGAAAGGTTTGGTTTTGGCGACTACACCGGTATTGATATTCATGAAGAAACACGAGCAATATTACCAAGCGTTGAATGGAAAAGAGCTCGTTATAACCAACCTTGGTATACCGGTGAAACGCTATCTGTAGGCATTGGCCAAAGCTTTTTTACCGTCACACCATTGCAGCTCGCGCAAGCGACCTCAATATTGGTTAATAAAGGTGAAATTAAGATCCCTCACCTGTTAAAAGAAACCACGGAGACGCAAACGGCCAGTTTAAAAGAATCAAACGATGAAGTTGATATTGATACAACTAAGGGCGCATTAAGTGAACCAGTCACCACAGAAGTCGTTTATGAAAATAAGGCACCAATTAAGCTTAGCAGTGATAAAAATTGGGATTATGTCCTTGATGCCATGCACAACACAGTGCAAAAATTTGGTGCTACAGGTTATACTGCATTTAAAGATAGTCATTATGATGCCGCCGGCAAGACAGGCTCGGCACAAGTCACAAGTCTTGCGGAAAACGAAAAGTATGATGCAAAGAAAACAGAAGAAAATCAACGTGATAATGCAATGTTTATTGCCTTTGCACCTTTTGAAAATCCCGAAATAGTCATTGCCGTTGCCATTGAAAACGTGGCGAAAGGTGGTGGCGGCACCAACGCAGCGCCCGTCGCCCGTCAAATCATGGACCAATATTTTGGTGACCGAGTTATTGTCAGCGAAGACAGCGCGCGCCACCCTCAACATACCAATGTCTATGGTCAGGATAAATAAGGAACCATCACGTGCGAAGTACCGGACAAGATCAGCAGAAACAACGTAGCTTTTGGCAACGACTGCACATAGATGTTCCACTATTAATTGGTCTACTGGCGTTGATGATTTTAGGTTTATTCGTTGTTTATAGTGCTGGTGGGCAAGATACGGCCTTAGTGATTAGGCAAGTAACTCGACTAGGTATTGCGCTGTCGGTGATGTTTTTCATCGCGCAAATCCCTCCGCTATCATATCGTAAATGGGCCGTACCTATTTTTGTCATTGGCCTGTTAATGTTAGTCGCCGTGCTGCTTTTTGGTCAGGTGGGTAAAGGCGCACAGCGTTGGTTAAATTTAGGTATTATCCCCCCCTTTCAACCTTCAGAAATAATGAAATTGGTTGTTCCTATCATGATTGCTTGGTTTATCAGCCAGTACAATTTACCGGTTAAGTTATCTAATGTTGTCATCGCATTTATTTTAGTACTTATGCCGACATTGCTTATTGCCAAACAACCTGATCTAGGCACATCATTGCTAATCGCAAGCTCTGGAATATTTGTAATATTTTTAGCGGGTGCGGGTTGGAAATTAATATCAATTTGCGTCGGATTAGGCTCAGCATTTGCCCCTATTTTATGGTTTTTCCTGATGAAGGATTACCAAAAGCAACGCGTGTTAACATTTTTAAATCCTGAGCAAGATCCTCTAGGCTCAGGCTATCATATTATCCAATCGAAAATCGCCATAGGTTCAGGTGGATTGCAAGGAAAGGGATGGTTACAAGGTACTCAGTCACAATTAGAATTTTTACCTGAGCCTCATACCGATTTTATTTTTGCCGTATTTAGTGAAGAGTTTGGTCTAATTGGCGTAGCATTATTATTACTAGTCTATTTAGCTATTGTAATGCGAGGTGCCTGGATTGCCGTCAATGCCCAACATGCGTTCACGAAACTCCTTGCCGGTAGTCTTACCTTAACGTTTTTTGTTTATGTATTTGTCAATATAGGCATGGTATCAGGTCTACTCCCTGTTGTTGGCGTCCCTTTACCATTGGTCAGCTATGGTGGCACTTCAATGGTGACATTAATGGCCGGATTTGGCATGCTAATGGCTATTAGCACTCATCGACGATTTATTACCTGATGTTTTTTACTAAGATGGCGATTAACTTTAAACACCTTTTATGGGGAGTATCATTAAGCTTACTCGTCTCCTGTAGCAGCCAAAATGGTCGTTATCAACAAAAGCATGACAGTACACCAGTACGTTTACCCAGCGGTTCAGAGCTGTTAGACGCAATACCTCGTCCAGAGTCCTATAGCCGAGGCGGAAACAAAGATTACCAAGTCAGAGGTAAAGGTTACCAAGTTCTAAAATCTGCCAATGGCTTTAGCCAAACAGGGACTGCCTCTTGGTACGGTAAAAAATTTCACGGCCATTTAACCTCAAATGGTGAAATATACAATATGTATAGTATGAGTGCTGCCCATAAAAATTTACCACTGCCTACCTATGTCAAAGTAACTAATTTAGAAAACAATAAATCCGTTATTGTTCGCGTCAATGATCGTGGCCCATTTCATCAGGATCGTATTATCGACTTATCCTACAGTGCAGCCTATAAACTCGATATGTTAAAAACTGGCACCGCACACGTATCGCTGACAGCAATTACCGATTTTTCAGTAAAACCTATGATCAAAGCTCCCCATCAGACCGCTGTTACAAAGTCAGAGCCAAGCGATAATTTAACGGCTAACTTTATTCAAGTATTTGCCACTCGCAGTATTGATGTAGCAAAAAATACCGCTAACGCCTTATCCTCTCTTTATCAACATAATGTTATTTGGCCGCAACAAGATGGAATTTTTCGTGTCCAAATTGGTCCTATCAATGAGCCAGATAAACTTGAAGACATATTATTGAGTCTCAAACAAACAGGATACCCCAATGCATATCGACGTAAATTATTACAATAGTGACCAATTGTATCGCCCGCCCCCATACCAAATTAGATTTAAAGTGATATACTGATACGCAAAAATTTTTTCGCCATATTTTGAATTTAAAAGAACTTTTAAAGGACCATTATGCTTACTACTCCGGCTAACAATATAACAAGTTCCCGCAAAAAACTTGTTTCGATTGTTGCAACTTTAGCCTTCAGTTTTACTTCATTAACACAAGCATCAACGATCATCCCATCTGCCCCAGAAATAAATGCCAAAGGATTCATTTTAGTTGACTATACAACGGGTAAAGTTATCGCAGAAGGTAATGCCGATAGCCAATTAGCACCCGCTAGTTTAACAAAAATGATGACCAGCTATATTATTGGTAAAGAATTACAATCAGGTAATATTAAGAAAGACGATAAAGTTACCATTAGCGAAACCGCTTGGGCGAAAAACTTTCCTGATTCTTCAAAAATGTTTATCGAGGTTGGTACCGAAGTACCTGTAGACCTACTTAATCAAGGTATTATTGTTTCTTCAGGTAATGACGCCTGTGTCGCCATGGCAGAGCACATTGCCGGCAGTGAGAGTGCCTTTGCTGATTTAATGAATGCCCATGCCGAGCAATTAGGCATGAGCAGCAGCTATTTTGAAAATAGCCACGGGTTGCATAGCTCACAGCATTTCACTACGCCAAGAGACATGGCGACGCTTGCAAAAGCATTGATCAGAGATGTGCCTGAAGAATATGAAGTCTATAAGCAGAAATCTTTCACTTACAACAACATCAAACAATATAACCGTAACGGTTTATTATGGGATAAAAGTCTCAATGTTGATGGCTTAAAAACAGGCCATACATCGCAAGCAGGATATAGTTTAGTCACATCTGCAACCAAAGGTGGTATGCGCTTAATTACAGTAGTTATGGGCACTGACAGTGAGAGAGCGCGCAAGGTCGAAAGCAAAAAATTACTCAACTACGGTTTTAGGTTCTTCGAAACATTTACCCCTTATAAAGCAGGAGAGAAATTTGTTGCTGACCGAGTATGGATGGGAGATGCCAAGGAAGTTGATTTAGGTATTTTAATCGATACCCCAATAACCATTCCACGTGGCCAACGTAAAAATTTACAGGCTAATTTTGAATTAGATCGCCAATTAACCGCTCCTCTCGCTAAAGGCGAAGTGGTGGGCAAACTCTTCTTACAGCTTGATGGCGAAGATATTGCGCAATACCCATTGGTGACATTACAAGAGATAAATGAAGGCAGCATGTTTAGTCGACTGGTTGACTATGTAAAACTTCAGTTTATTGAGTAAAAAGATACTTATATGCCCAGTATTGTTTATTTAAATGGTGAATTTGTTGCCAGATCCAACGCAAAAATCTCGGTCCTTGACCGAGGTTTTTTGTTTGGCGATGGTATATATGAAGTGATCCCTGTATACCAAGGCAAGTCCTTTAGGCTGAGTGAACATTTAGCACGATTAAATGATTGTTTACACAAGGTACAAATTACCAATCCATACACTGAGAAACAATGGCAATCGCTTATCGAACAAGTTGTTGAAAAAAATGACGAAAAAAACACCTCTGTTTATATTCAAGTGAGCCGAGGGTTTCAACAAGAACGAAATCATGTCGCCACTCCAGCAGTTAAACCGACAGTGTTGGTAATGACCAGTCCATTAAGTTCTGGAGATGCTGAATTAAAGCCAATAAAAGCAACGTTACTAGAGGATATTCGCTGGAAACATTGTGATATAAAATCTATCGCCTTATTAGGCAATATCATGCTGCGTCAAGAGGCAGAAGCTAGAGGTTGCCAAGAGGCCATTTTGCATCGCAAACAAAAAGTGACCGAAGGTGCAACCAGCAATGTCTTTATCGTAAAATCAGGAGTAATTTACACGCCGGAGAAAAATCAATATATCTTAGGTGGCATCACACGAGACTTGATCATTGAATTAGCTGAAAAAGCCTCCATAAAGGTGATAGAAGCTCAAATTTCAACCGATGAATTATTTACCGCCGACGAAGTATGGGTATCAAGTTCTTCAAGAGAAATTAGCCCTGTGACCCAGATTGATGATAAAATCATTGCACAAGGTGAAATAGGCAGCATTGCCAAAAAGCTACATTGTGATTTTCAAGCTTTTAAACAAACACTTATTAATGATTAAATGATAGAGATGTAAAATGAACACCCGTTTTGATGAATTATTGGATTTTCCAACCGTATTAAATTTTAAGGTGATGGGCATCGCATGTGATGAATTACCCGATCTAGTCGTTGCCGAATTACAAAAGCATACTCCCGGCGATTATGCTCCTAAAGTTAAACCAAGCTCTAAAGGAAATTACCATTCAATATCGATTGCGGTGACAGTCACTAGCAAAGATCATATTGAGAAAATTTATAAAACGTTAAACGCGATTGAACAAGTACGTTACGTTCTATAAAAACCACACTCATTTTACGGTGTATTCGAATTTATATTTGGATATAATCACACCTACCGAACAAACCGAGATATAAACTTGGAAGATACGTTGATAATTCGACAGCTCGCTAGCATGGAATATACTAAAGTGTGGCACGCCATGCAGGAGTTCACCGATGTTAGAGACGAAGACACAGTAGATGAATTATGGCTAGTTGAACATCCAAGTGTATTTACCCAAGGGCAAGCGGGAAAAGAAGAGCATTTATTAATGCCCGGCGACATTCCTGTCGTTAAGGTTGATCGTGGTGGTCAAGTCACCTATCACGGCCCTGGACAGCAAGTGATCTATTTTTTGATCAATTTACGTCGACGAAAAATGGGTGTTCGCCAATTAGTGACCTTAATTGAAGACGGTATTGTAAATGCTTTAGCAGAGTACAATATCACAGCAGCAGCTAAACCAGATGCCCCAGGTGTTTATGTCGATAATAAAAAAATTGCATCGCTAGGGTTACGGGTTCGCAAGGGCTGTTCTTTTCATGGCCTAGCGTTAAACGTCAACATGGATTTATCCCCCTTCTTGCGGATTAACCCATGTGGCTACGCAGGCCTAGAAATGATACAAACCTGTGATATAGATGGCCCAGAAAAATTAGCTGACGCAGGTAACGTGTTAGTAAAACATTTAACAAAATTACTTGGATGTTCACAGATTGAATACCGAGTAGGACTGGAATAATAAAATGACAACAAAATCTTCACGCATTGCCCCAGGGACTAAGTTACGTGACGCCGAAAAAATGGCGCACATTCCTATCAAGGTCGTAACCTCTGAACGTGAAACTATGTTACGTAAGCCTGATTGGCTGCGCATAAAGCTTCCACGTACTACCGAGCGCATTGACGGTATTAAAGCCGCATTGCGTAAACACAATTTGCACTCAGTATGCGAAGAAGCCTCATGCCCAAATTTATCTGAGTGTTTCAACCACGGCACCGCAACCTTTATGATTTTAGGGGATATTTGTACGCGCCGTTGTCCGTTTTGTGATGTTGGTCATGGTCGTCCACTTGCTCCAGATAACGATGAGCCGAAGAAACTGGCTCTGACATTAAAAGACATGAAATTGAAATACGTAGTGATCACCTCCGTTGATAGAGATGATTTACGTGACGGTGGTGCCCAACAATTCGCTGACTGTATTACAGAAATAAGTGAACATGCGCCAGGCACTAAAGTTGAAATACTCGTCCCTGACTTTCGAGGAAGAATGGATCGCGCCCTTGAAATACTAAACGAAACACCGCCGGACGTATTTAACCATAACCTAGAAACAGCTCCTCGTTTGTATACTAAAGCTCGTCCAGGTGCCAATTATCAATGGTCACTCGATTTATTGAAAAAATTTGGCCAAGCTAACCCCAAAGTACCGACTAAGTCAGGCTTAATGGTTGGACTAGGTGAAACAAACGAAGAAATCTTACAAGTTATGCGTGATTTACGTGCACACGGCGTAACTATGCTGACTATAGGGCAATACCTACAACCCAGCAAACATCATCTTCCAGTAGAGCGTTATGTGCATCCTGATGAATTTGAAATGTTTAAAAAAGAAGCCGACAAGATGGGCTTTGAACATGCCGCTTGTGGACCTTTAGTACGCTCAAGTTATCACGCCGACAAACAAGCTGCTGGTGAAGAGGTTAAATAACGACTAGAGAGCGGTGCATCAATCCTTATTTAGGACGGGTCAGCTCTATATATAAAAGCCAGTTAATCTGGCTTTTATATTGTTAGTTTTTACTGAAGTTCACTAGGCTGTGAAATGATTGGCGGCCGTTTGGGATGAGGTAAAAACAGCATCAGTATACCCGCGACTAAAACCGTGGCAGCAGCAAAGAAAAAAGCAAGCTGGGCACCATTCCCCCCTTGCCATAGCGCACCCGTTATATAGGCGCCGATAGCCCCACCAATACCATATACACCACCAATATAAACGGCCTGCCCCCTATTTTGCTGATTAGCATTGAAATGTAGCTGAATAAACTGCATCGAAGCACTATGGTATATGGCAAAGCCTGCCGCATGAATAAGTTGAGTAAATGATAAGATCCAAACATTGTCGCCGTATTCCCCCACCAAGTACCAACGAAGCGCTGAGATAAACATACAAAAGGTCAACAATGACTTTACCGTAAATGCTTGAAACAATCGTCCCGCATAAACAAAAATAGCAATTTCGGCGATAACGCCAACAGCAATCAGTAAACCAACCGCGTAACTTGGATAAGCCAAATCTCTTAAATAAAGCGCAAAAAAACCATTAAAGGGCCCAAAACTCATTTGCAAAAGCAAACCAGCAAGGAAAAACACTACAAAGCCCCATTGCGTTAATTTTTCAACGATAGAAGATGGATTCATTACTCGAGCGCTATGTATATGAGGCTGTTTAAAAAACAAAGTGGAAATATATAAAGAAATAAGAACAAAGAGTCCGATATAGCTAAAGGCGTCTGAAGAATATCTCGATAATATTTCACCTGAAGCGACGGCAAGCACAATAAAGCCAATACTGCCCCATAGGCGAATGCGAGCATATATTTTTGCGCTGCGACGGACAGAGGTTAATGTCATCACCTCTAACTGCGGTAAAATTGCCGTCCAAAATAAACTAAACATGGCAAGTAAAAAGGTCACTGGCCAATAGGTGTCAACAAAAATCAATCCAGCAAAAAATAGACAAGCGAGAAATGCGCCCATTTGAATAATGGACAACTGTTTACCTGTTTTATCGGCTAGCATTGCCCATATGGTGGGCCCAAAAATTTTGGTTGCCGTAAATATCGCTAAAATTTCACCAATTTGTAATGATGAAAACCCCTTACCATCAAGAAAAACTGCTAAAAATGGCGCTGTTAAGCCTAAAATTCCAAAATACCAAAAATAGGTAGCAGACGATTTAATAAAAAGTGGAGACATAAAATCTGATCAGGGCCATAGTACGAATAATTTCGGGGTATTGTACCCAATTAGATGTAAATAGCAGTGTTAATTGCAAAAAAACAATTAACACTGAATTTAATTTATAGTGATACTACTGAGTGATAATGGGGGTATCGCAACTAACATCGGCGTTTTGCGCACGATGCCTTAAAAAGTGATCCATTAAAGTTAACGCTAACATCGCCTCCGCAATAGGAACCGCTCGGATCCCCACACAAGGATCATGGCGTCCTTTAGTAATAATATCAGTAGCCTGGCCATTGGCATCAACCGTTTTGCCACTCACTCCAATACTCGACGTCGGCTTTAATGCGATTGAGGCTACTATTTGTTGACCAGATGAAATGCCGCCCAATATGCCGCCAGCATGATTACTAGCAAACCCATCTGGCGTTAACTCATCTCTATGCGCTGAGCCTTTTTGATTAACCACGGCAAATCCGTCGCCTATTTCAACCCCTTTAACCGCATTAATACTCATTAAGCCATGGGCGATTTCAGCATCTAATCGATCAAAAATGGGCTCACCTAATCCAACAGGAACGTTATCTGCCACTACCATGACTTTTGCACCAATAGAATCTTTAGAGCGAATAATGCTACGAAGTAGCTCATCCAATTGTTCTATTTTATTGCTATCAGGGAAGAAAAACGGATTTTGCTCTACGGTTTTCCAATCATATGATTGCGCACAAACGTCGCCGATTTGTGTAACACAGCCTTTAATAACAATGCCAAATTTTTGTTGTAAATACTTTTTAGCAACCGCCCCTGCCGCAACTCGCATTGCCGTTTCACGAGCAGAAGAACGCCCTCCGCCACGATAATCTCTAACGCCATATTTTTGAGAATAGGTATAATCAGCATGACCAGGACGAAAGCTTTGTGCAATATTGCCATAATCTTTTGAACGCTGATCGGTGTTTTCAATTAATAAACCAATAGGAGTACCTGTGGTTTTACCTTCAAAAACACCAGACATGATTTTGACTTGGTCGGCTTCTTGGCGAGCGGTAGTATATCGTGATGTGCCTGGTCGACGTCGATCAAGATCCACCTGAAGATCGGCTTCAGACAATTCTAATCCCGGCGGGCATCCATCAATAATCGCCCCTAAACCCAAACCATGGCTTTCACCAAAAGATGTAACCGTAAATAATTTACCAAATGTATTACCTGACATTAGACCTTTTTCACCTATTGTTTTAACGCCGAAAGAAACTCAGCTTCGTGTTCAATTAACTGTGCTTTGGTAAGCATAAAGACCCCATGACCACCGCGTTCAAAGGTTAGCCAAGTAAAGGGAACCTTAGGGTAAAGTGCTTGAACATGTATCTGAGAATTTCCTACCTCACATATTAAAATGCCATCATCATTTAAATGTGCTGCACTTTGCGCGAGAATAACCCGTACTATATCTAAACCATCTTCGCCACAACCCAAGCCCATTTCAGGTTCATGGGTATACTCCACCGGAAGACTGTCTACATCTTCTTGGTCCACGTAAGGAGGATTAGTAACAATTAAATCATAAGTTACCCCTTCAATCCCAGAAAAAACATCAGATTGAATTGGAATAACTTGTTCTTCAAGACCATGACTTTCAATATTAATTTGCGCGACATTGAGCGCATCAACTGACAAATCTAGCGCATCAACTTCAGCGTCAGGAAAACGCATTGCACATGCAATAGCAATACAACCACTGCCAGTGCATAAATCCAATATTCTGCTAGGAGGATGATCTTCACTAAATATGGGAATAAATCTATTTTCAATCAGTTCGCCAATAGGCGACCGCGGCACTAACACTCGCTCATCGACGTAAAATGGAATACCGGTAAAGGTGGCTTGATTAGTAATATACGCAGCAGGAATGCCTTCATTAATACGGCGGGCAATTAAACTTAATACCAATTGTTTTTCATCATCAGTGAGGCGACACGACAATACCTGTTCAGTTAGGTTATTCGGCAAATAGAGCGCAAACATGATCAAAGCCACCGCCTCGTCCCATGCATTGTCAGTACCGTGACCAAAAAAGAGTTCAGCCTGATTAAACTGACTTGTTGCAAACCTTAAATAATCGACAACCGTCGATAATTGCTCGCTAACATTTTCAAATGAAACGGTACTCAAATTTATCCCCTTGTTAATCAAAATCATGCGTAAAAATACGACGTAAAGTGTGACGATATAATGGCTCGGTAATAATTGCGATTGCCGAGATGACAGCAACCAATTTAATACCTTATTTTTCGACCAAGATTAGTTTTACTTGTTATTCCACACAGATATTTCTAGACTGCGGCTATGAAATTTAAAGATGCATTAACACAACAAGACAAACAGCTATTTAAACAGAGCATTGGCAAGGTCAAGCCGATAGTGCAGGACACAATACACCCTGTAAAAAGAAGCAGCAAGCCCCAATCTACCACTCTGCAACAAAAAACGGCTAAACAACATGCTCAGTTTCATTTTTCAGATGAATTTGAACCAGATCTTAACCAGAAAGGTCCGATGAAGTATGTTCGAGCAGACGTTGACAGCTTTGAAGCGAAAAATTTACGCCGCGGTCACTACGCCCCCGATTTAATACTCGACTTACACGGTTTAGATCAGCATGGGGCTAAAAAAGAAATTGCTGCACTTATATATGCCTGTCAAAAAGAGCATGCGCAATGTGTATGTATTGTCCATGGTATTGGCGGGCATGTTTTAAAGAAAAAAGTGCCGCACTGGTTAGTGCAACATCCAGACGTAATGGCCTTTCATCAAGCGCCATTAGAATGGGGCGGAAATGGCGCGTTACTGGTGTTGATCGAATTAAAAGATAAGTTTAATAAAGATTGAGCCACAGTTAACACTGACTCGAACACTACTCAAAATGATTAGGTGAGGTTATTTCACTCAAGTGTCCCTTCATTTTTTCTAAATCATAATCAATTTCTGCAATCGCTGCAGTTTGAAAAATAGGGGCACTTTTTTCATACGTTAACTCAGCAACTAGAAAGCTAACTAAAGGCATATGGGAAATAATCAGTAAACCGTTGAGCTGTTTAATGCCTTGCATGCCATCAATATAATCGTGTACGTGCGAAGGTGAGCCGGAAGGTGTGATCAAATCTATCGTCGATGTGGTCGGCTCATACGGTAAAGCAGATAATACTATCGATGCTGTTTGTTGTGCTCTTTTATACGGACTGATAAGAACATGATCAATTTTTGTCGAGGCATGCTGCAGCCTTGTTGCCATAGCCGATACTTCTACAATGCCACGCTGTGTTAATTCGCGCTGTGAGTCTTGATAACCTGATTGCTGTGCATCACCATGACGCATGATAAAAATGTGCATAAACATCCGCGCTATTATTTTTAATAGGATCTGCCAATAGAAATCGCAGCTATAGTAAAGCAATCTCCACTAACATTATAGCAATGCTTAAGAATAAAATAGACTCTTGTTATTCCTTAAGGTAATTTAGAAATTAGCCCCTATAATGTCTAATATGAAAAGCTAAACAAATACTTAACGTCAATTTAATAATAACTAGGTTAAGTAATCATCAAAATGAGCTACTATAATTTGTCGCTCAGGAGTCAATCGTTGAAACAAAGTCCAAATGATCATAAAAAATATCGCGCAATAACTTTAGCAAATGGTTTGCGGGTATTATTGATTCATAATGATGAAAGTGAAAAATCGGCGGCAGCGCTTGCCGTTAATGTCGGGCACTTTAGCGATCCTAAAAATAGACAAGGAATGGCGCACTTTTTAGAGCACATGCTGTTTTTAGGAACCGAAAAGTATCCTGATGGCAGTGAATACCAAAAGTTCATTAGCCAATATGGAGGCAGCAATAATGCATGGACCGCCACTGAGCATACATGCTTCTTCTTTGATATTCACGCTAGTCACTTTGCCAATGCACTAAGCCGATTCAGCCAGTTTTTTATTGCGCCACTTTTATCAGAAGAGTTTGTTAACAAAGAACGACAAAATATCGATGCCGAATTTAAGCTTAAACTTAAAGATGATGTTAGACGCTTATACGACGTACACAAAGAAACGGTCAATCAAGATCATCCCTTTGCAAAATTTTCTGTTGGTAATTGCGAAACCCTAGCAGATCATTGCGATAGTATTTTACGAGAAGAATTGCAGTTATTCTTTAACACATACTATCGCGCACAATATATGACATTAGCGATAGAAGGACCGCATTCATTAGATGAATTGACTGAACTTGCGCAACAATACTTTTCAGCAATAAAATCTACTCACAAGCCATTACCTCAGTTAACAGTCCCGTTATATTTACCTGAACATCAGCAAAATATTATCCATGTAAAGCCGGTAAGAAATGACAAACAACTGATCATCAGTTTCGCTATGCCATGTATTGACCATTTTTACCAGCACAAGCCCGAATCAGTATTAGCATACTTGCTTGGGCACGAAGGCCCTGGCAGTATTCTGTCATTATTAAAAGCAAATCAATGGGCGATGGGCCTTACCGCTGGCTCAGGGATAAATGGTTCAAACTTTAAAGATTTCAATATAAGCATTCCACTAACAGATGCAGGGGAACAACATATAGATGAAATAGTGAATATAATTTTTGGCTATATATTCTTACTTAAAGATAAACCACTGCCTGAACACTACTATCAGGAAAAACAATCTATTGCGGAATTATCTTTCCACTACCATGAAAAACAACGTCCGTTAGATTCAGTAAGTCAGTTAGTGCTTAACATGCAACACTACCCAGCCAAAGATTATATCTTTGGCGACTATATGATGTCTGGTATGTGTCAAGACACTATCGACACCCTATTGTCATATTTAACCCCCAAAAATATGCGTTTAATACACATCAGCCAATTATCTGAATTTAACCAAGTAAGTACTTGGTACAAAGTCCCTTATCGCGTTGAGAAAATCTCTGACGATAAACTATTTACTTGGCTAAATGCCCAACCTAATGATGCACTTTATTTACCTCCAAAAAATCCATATATAGTCGCTAACCCTAAAGTGCTTGCTAGTGAGAACATTGGCAATGGCGAACCATTAACCCCCAAATGCATTGAATCAGTTGATGGTTTAGCAGTATGGTTTAAACAAGACACTACTTTTAACGTTCCTAAAGGCTATATATACATTGGCATAGATGCACCAATGGTAATTGAGTCAATTGAAAACATCGCTATGGCTCATTTATATGCTGATTTATATAGTGACGCAATTATAGAAGAACATTATGACGCTGAGCTAGCTGGCATACATTACCACCTGTATACCCATCAAGGTGGCATGACCTTACAGTTATCAGGTATTAGTCAAAATCAAAGCCACCTATTAAGTAAGTTACTGACTACAATAAAAACTTACACCTTTAACCAGCAACGTTTTGAGTTATTAAAAAAGCAATTGCTCACTCATTGGAATAATGCCGATAAAAGCAAATCAATATCACAGCTATTTTCTAAACTAAGCTCGGCTATGCAACCCAAAAATCCAGAAAGTGATGCTTTGGCACTCGCATTAACTCAAGTAACTTATGAAAAATTCCATCATTTTTCGCAGAATTTATTTGATCAAATTGCCTTAAATATTCTCATTCACGGCAACTGGACAAAAACGCAAGCGGCTGATATTAGTGAAAAAGTTAAATCTGCATTCTCATCACGATATTCGAATAAATACAAGGTAAGAACGCCGGTGTTAGATATCTCAGCAAAAAATCAGCTGACGTTTCCAATAATATTGCCAGAACATGATCACGCCGCGGTGTTGTATTATCCGCAAAAAGAAAAAGATTTAGTGACTACCGCCAAAACAATCATAACCAGTCAATTATTATCACCGTTATTTTTTCAAGAGATGCGCACAGAAAAGCAGTATGGCTATCTTGTTGGTGTCGGTTATGTCCCTATTAATCAATACCCAGGTATCGCATTTTACATACAGTCTCCGCATACTGATTCAACGTCACTAACTCAAGCAATGGATATATTTATCCAAAATAGTGTAAGTCTGTTAGATGAAATGACCCCTGAAGATTGGCAACACTTGCAATTAGGATTAGCAGGACAATTGCAAGAAAAAGATGCCAGCTTAAGAATCAAGAGCCAACGATTTTGGGGAGCCATTTCAAATGAAGATATTACTTTCTCGCACAAAGCTCAATTAATTGACGCCCTAATGAGCCTAACTCTTGACGATATCAAGTATTTCATCAAGCACTCGTTAATACCATCCGTCAACCCCGATCGTATCAGCTTAGTGTCTTTTTCAGATGCAACTTGTTACGACAAGGAACATTTGTCAGGCACAATTATAAAAAACATTGATGAAATTGCACTTTCATGCCCAATAAAACATTAACATTGCCGATATAAAGCTAAGTAACGTAAAATATTTGACTTAACTACAGGCATCATTTTTAATGGTATCCTCGTATATATAATAATTATAAGAATATGCCAAATTTATTGCATTTCGGTATATATTTCATTCTCCTATTTCTCAAGGTTGTATTAGTGCTTTTTCACAAATTTCAGCAGCAGTTTTCTTCACTTAAAATCGCAATTTCTATATTTTTTGTGTTAAGCATTAACGTACTCTTGGTTTCAACTAGCGCGCATGCTTCCGCTGTTAATACACCATTAAAGTTTACCCAGTTATCCATAAACGAAGGGCTTTCGCAAAGCTACGCATACAGTATAACCCAAGATAAAAATGGCTTTATATGGGTAGCCACTGAAGATGGATTAAACAAATATGACGGCCAAAATTTCGTTCACTATAGACATGACATAAATAATCCACATTCGATCGCGGACAATTTTGTTAGAGCACTTTTTATTGATAACGAGGACACCTTATGGGTAGGTACTCAAAATGGTCTGAGTCGTTATAATGAAGCCTTAGATAATTTTGATAATTATTATTCCTCTGATGAGCCTAACTCTTTAAAAGACAATGAAATTTGGGCGATATACCAAAGTGATCAACTATTATCACAAGCAGAGAAAAATGAAAATCATGAACGCCCGTTACTAATATCAACAAAAGTCGGACTACATACATTTAATTATAAAAATAATAATTTTACTGCTATTAACGCAAGAAATGATAACGACCGCGCTAAAGAACCATTGACTGAAATAAAAACAATTTTTCAAGATAATAACTTACGATATTGGATCGGAACCTATGATAATGGCATTTTTATTCTTAATAAAAAACTCACATATGCCTACTCTCTGCAGTCGGAAAATCAATGGGCATTAAACATTAACGCCCAAGCGCTTTATGACCTTAAGCTCATCGATAACAATTATTGGCTTGCCACTAATAATGGTGTTTATGTTGTTGATCAAAACTATAAAATAATCAAACATTATACCAACGACTCACCGCAGAATGCTTTACTTTCCAATAATGTCAGGAGTATAGAGAAATTTGATGACAATTATGTTTGGTTGGGAACTCAAGAAGGACTAGAAGTCATCAACCTTGCCAATAATAATATAACCCATCATCGCAGTAAGGAGCACCCAAGAGCCATATCTGAAAACTGGATAATGGATATATTTAAAGACGATTTGGGAAATTTTTGGCTAGGAACCTATGGCCAAGGTGTAAATTTTCTTAATCCACAGTCCTCTCTATTTCAACACTATTTATTTGATTTTGAAAATACAATGATCGAATCATTTGCAGAAACAGCAAATAAGTTCGTTTGGTTTTCTCAAAAAAAGGAAGGGATAAAGTCCTTATCACCAGATGGCACAATTACCCCATTAAAAATATCACTAGATGACGATATATATGAAATGCAACCCGGTAGTAATAACGAATTATGGGTAACCACATTTGATGGTGAATTATTTAATATTGATACCACTAGTCAGGTTGCCACTCCTCATAAAAAATGGGCGAAATTAGCGGATTACAACCGCGATTATTTATTTATCAATATCGCTGATGAGCTTTGGTATATCGACAATAATGGCTCTCTCACATCGTACAATACTATTTCTCAAGAATTTCAACGATTTTCTTCTAACAATAACTCATTCAAAAGTTTAAGCGCCGAAAATGAGCTGTATCTCTGGTTGGTATCATCGAATAACGAACTAACAAAGTTTAACCTAGAGAAAAGAGCCTTTACTGAATCTTCCATATCGTTAAAAGAATCTTTAACCATCGGAAATATCAACAATTTTTCAATAACAACAAACTGGATATGGCTAGCCACTGAGCAAGGTGTTACATTACTCAATCGACAAAATAAAAAAACCACAATTTTCAATGAGAACAATCACTTAGCTAATAACTTTATTACTGCAATATTAATAGATGAAAGTGATAATGCTTGGTTTGCCACTAACCGCAGCATAAGCGTTATTAATCCCAAGACGAAAAAAGTTAAAAATTTCGGTAAAGGCTTTGATCTTTCTGATAATGAATTTATACAAAGCTCCGCATTAAAAGCATCTGATGGTTTACTTTATTTCGGTGGTGTTAATGGTTTTCACCGCTTTGATCCCAATGATATTTTAAAAATAGAGCAAACCATATACCAACCTATATTAACGGACGTCTTAGTTGCCAATAAAAAAATTCACGTTTCGAACGAAATAACTAAAAGTGTTAATGATGATGAATCTAAATTTGTTCTTGCTGAACAGGTAAATTTCATCAAAAAATTAACACTAAAATATAGTCAGTCTCCGTTCAGCATTGAATTTATTTCTCCAAACTCCAAATTACCGAATCAAGTCGGTTATCGCTATCGACTTAATGGGTTAGAAACCTCTTGGATTGAATCAGGTAATAACAACCATAGAGCGACCTACACAAACTTAAGTTCGGGTGATTATACCTTTGCAGTGCAAGCTTATGATTTGTACAATCCTTCAATAGTTAAAACCAAATCATTAGATATTCATATCCTACCCCCTTGGTGGTTATCGAAAAGCGCCATATTGGTCTATACCCTTTTAACTCTATTGGTCATTATTTATTTACTCCAGCAAATGCGCCACAAACGTTTGTATCATTTGCAAATTAAACAAAGCGAAGAGCGTTTAAAACTGTCGTTATGGGGAAGTGGCGATGAAATGTGGGATTGGAATATCAAGACTGGAAAGATTTATCGCTCTAATATCTGGGGAATACTAGAATTTCCACAAGATGGTCGCCGCAACGTTGGTGCCGATAAAACTAATATTCATGAGCAAGACATTCCTCGAGTCAGAGAGGCCCTTAACGAACATTTTGATAAAAATACCGAGCATTTTGAGTCTACATATCGAGTAAAGGACAAGGATGACCAATGGATTTGGGTATTAGATCGCGGAAAAATCGTCGAACGAGATGAAAAAAATAGTCCTACCCGTATGACTGGGACACTTAAAGATATCAGTCAAATCAAAAAAGCGGAAGAACGTCTAAAATTATTCGCTAAATGTATAGAAAATATTTCTGATGCGGTAGTGATCTACGATAGACAATTTATGGCGGTTGATGTCAATAAAGCGTTTCAACGCATTACCAAAAAAAGTAAAAAGGAAGTGGTGGGCACTTATTTAAATTTTGCCTTATACCCAGATAGCTTTACCCAAAACGTCAAAAAACATTTGATCACTAAAGGCAGCTGGCACGGAGAAATAGAAAGTACTCGTGATAATGGCAATCATTATTCAACCGATCTTAATATCGATATTATCCGAGACGAAAACGGCAATATATCCCATTTTGTCGGGGTATTCTCTGATATTACTAAACGTAAAGAAACAGAAATTGAATTAAGAAAATTAGCTAACTCAGATACATTAACAGGCTTGCCGAATCGCTCTTATTTTCAAGCCAACCAATCAAGGCTAGTAAAAAACAAGATCCCACACGCGCTACTGGTATTTGATTTAGATAACTTTAAAAAGATAAACGACTCTATGGGCCACCAAATTGGCGATATTTTGTTGTGCAAAGTGGCAGAACGTATTCTTGCCATTGGCCGAAAACAGGATACTGTCTACCGACTAGGTGGCGATGAATTTAGTATTATTGTTGAAAATACCAATGATATTCATACGATTACTTCGATTGCGAAAGAAATTTTGCGCACCATAGCGCTCCCCCTCAAATTAAGAAATCAGGAAGTCGTGCTCTTTAGCAGTATTGGCATCGTATTGTATCCAGAAGACGGCGTTAGCCCTCACGAACTACTTAAGAACGCTGATACTGCGATGTATCACGCTAAAAATGCCGGTGGTAACAAGTATCAATTCTTCAATGATTCAATGAATAAACAAGCAGTAAAACGCCTACAAATTGAAAATTTGATCAGGCATGGCTTAAAAGAAGATTTATTTTCCGTTTTCTACCAACCTAAAATTGAAATTGCTACTGGAAAAATAGCAGGAATGGAAGCCTTAGTTCGCTTTGAAACCCCTAAGAAGGGGATTATTAGTCCACTACAATTTATTCCTGTTTCAGAAGAAACCGGTCAAATTATTGATATTGGCGAAGTGGTTTTAAGAAAGGCTTGTTTTGCCACCAAAAAATGGGTTGATGCTGGTTTATTCGATGGCCGTATTGCAGTAAATTTATCAGCAGTGCAGTTTACCCAGCCCAATTTAGTAGGATTAATTGCGCAGATATTAAAAGAAAGTCAATTGCCGGCTAAATATTTAGAATTGGAAATCACCGAAGGTACGGTGATGGACTCTCCGCAAAAAGCCATTGAAACCATGTTACAAATAAGGGCTATGGGTATACACCTGTCGCTTGACGACTTTGGTACTGGTTACTCTTCTTTAGCCTATTTAAAACGCTTTCCGCTTAATACGTTAAAGATAGACAAAGCGTTTGTCGATGATATTGAACATTCTGAACAAGGCAGAAACATGGTGGCGACCATAGTCACTATCGCCCACAACTTAGATCTACAAGTTGTTGCGGAAGGCGTTGAAACCGATTTACAACTTAGCTTTCTATCAGGATTAAAGTGTGAGCAATTACAGGGTTACCTATATAGCAAGCCACTAAAAATGACTGATTTTCATAAATATCTCATTTCTCATAAAATAGCCAATAAATCGACGACCTTTAATTAAACAAAAATTTAACTAGTCAAAAATCTGACCATCTCATTATACTCTATCTAAAGCCCTTATTCATAAGGGCTTTGGCATATTGGCACGCTATTCGCTTTAACCTTCTTGCAAATTAACCATTAATAATGAATTTAGGAAGGAATACTAATGCTTAGCTCAATTATATTATCTTTAGCGATGTCTGCATCACCCGCGCCAACAGCTGATGTTAATGCATTGGAAATGCAGGAAATTGGTCGTAAACGTGGCTCTGTACGTATTAATGACAATCAAGAGTTAACCATTGAAAAAACAGGCCGTAAACGTGGCTCTGTGCGTATTAACGACAATCAAGAGTTAACAATTGAAAAAACAGGCCGTAAACGTGGTTCTGTGCGTATTAACGACAATCAAGAGTTAACAATTGAAAAAACAGGCCGTAAACGTGGTTCAGTACGTATCTAGGAGGTTATGATGATTAATCTTATAAAAAGCCTATTTATGGCCGATATAAAAGAAAACGCTATCGCAGCGAAAATAGAAATTAAAGAAATGCCTGCTAGTAAGTGGTGGACATAATTCCTAAGGAATGTTCTAGCCAGATAGGTATTAAGTCTCTTGATATTCGCTACACGGAACGTAGCGGCTATATATCACTAGCAGTCACTAAACATATGACAAGGAAGTAAATTCAATGAAAATCCCCTCCGAAGCAATATTTGCTATAGCTATGCTCTTAAAATCAAACCGTTTAAACCAAACAGCTGATTGATCCGCATTCTTTTTTTCATACAAAATATTGGCCAAGTTAAAGGGCCAAACACCAAACCAGCAAACGCCCAACGTTTCCGACCAAGGCCATTACGTAATGCCTGACAATAAAAAAATAGTGCGCATGATATACAAAAAATAGCGGCAAAGAATAACAACATATTTATATTCTCAACAAGTGAACAAGCAGTGTGGATTTTTCGCGCGAAATACTACCAGAAATAGCTTAAATGTAAATCAAAAAAACAAAAGTTTAAGATTATTTTATCAGGTGATAATAAAGAAAAAGAGGCAAATTATTGCCTCTTTTTACGGTATCAATTTGCCACTAGGCGGCCAAATTTAGTAGTAGGTTGCGTTTTGCTCTGCCATCTTGACCAAAGCTTCGCAAGGTTGGTAGCGTTCTCCATTAGTTTGTTGCCACTGTTGAAGTTGACTTACAACGTGTTGTGCACCTAATTTATCTATCAAACGAAATGGTCCGCCTAAAAATGGTGGAAAACCTATACCCATGATGGCACCAATATCACCATCTCTGGCATTACGAACAATGCTTTCATCAAGACAACGTGCCGCTTCATTAAGCATCATATAAACACAACGTTCAGCAATTTCTGTCATGCTACGTTTACCGTTGGCATCAATACCTAGCAGAGCATAAATACTCTCATCAACTTTCTTCTTACCTTTACTTGCCTTGTCCGTATACAAATAAAAGCCTTTTTGTGCTTTTTTACCCAGACGCCCATCACCAAGCAGTTTATCAAAGGCAGCAGGAGCGGCGAACCTTTCGCCGAGTTCAGCTTGTAAAATAGGTCCTATTTTAGCGCCGACATCAATGCCGACTTCATCTAATAACTGCATTGGCCCTACAGGGAATCCATAGTTGACTAAGGCCTTGTCAAGCTTATCAATAGGTTCGCCTTCTAATAGTAAAATAGCCGCCTCGTTCATATATGGGGCCAAAATACGATTTACATAAAAACCGGCTTTGTCTTTAACGACAATTGGTGTTTTACCTTGTTTTTTGGCAAAAGCAACCGTGGTTGAGATTGTTTGATCAGAGGTGCTCTCATGAGCAATAATTTCGGCTAATGGCATTTTGTCTACGGGAGAAAAATAATGCAGACCAATGACATTCTCTGGACGCATCGCTTTTTTAGCTATCTGTCCAATCGGCAAGCTCGAGGTATTACTGGCAAAAATGGTCTTATTTGAGCAATTACTTTCTATGTCATCAACCATACTTTGCTTTAAAGCAAGGTCTTCAAAGACCGCTTCAACCACAATATCAACATCTTTAAAGCCAGAGTAATCAATTGTTCCTGTTATCATCGCCAGTTGCTTTTGCATCTCACTGTGACGCATGAAGCGACGCTTAATTTTTTTGTTGAGTAAATCATATCCATACTTTAATGCATGGCTGATCCCTTGATGAGAAATATCTTTAATTCTTACTGGTAGCTTAGCTTTAGTTGCTGTAACAAACGCAATTCCACCGCCCATCAAGCCACCGCCAAGCACGGCAACTTTATTTATCGGTTTTGATTCAACACCTTCAATACCCTGCTCTTTTTTCATATCAGTGACCGCAAAGAACAAGTTGCGTAATTGCTCCGATTCAGCGCTCATGGCTAAGTCGCCAAAATGGTCCGCCTCAACTTGATAACCTTTCGCTGTCGATTGTTCAACGCCAACTCGCACACAATCAATAATTTTTTCTGGTGCAGGATAATTACCTTGGGTTTTAGCTAGTACCGATTTTGTCGCTTGACTAAAAACCAACTTACGACCCAAAGGATTGCCTTCCAGTAAATTATCTAAAAAGGAAGTTTTACGTTTTTTAGCTTTCACCTTACCGGCAATTGCGAGCTCATCTGCGGTACGAAGCAAAATACTGTAAGGAACAACGTCATCGACCAAGCCCGCTTTTAATGCCTGCTTTGCTCTTAACTGTTTACCCGTTAACATCATGTCTAATGACTTTTGGATCCCCACTAATCTAGGTAAACGCTGAGTACCGCCACCACCAGGAAGCAACCCTAGTTGAACCTCAGGTAATCCTAATGCCGTTTTAGCGCTATCACTACAAACACGTTTATGACAGGCCATAGCAAGCTCTAATCCGCCCCCTAAACAAGGTCCATGAATTGCCGCAACAACTGGAATAGATAACCCTTGCAATTGGTCAAAAATAGCCTGCCCCTGACGAGACAACGCTGTTGCTTCTGCTGCCGTTTGACAACTCGCTATCATGTTAATATCTGCCCCCGCAACAAAAGAGTCAGCTTTACCACTGCATATTACCAAGCCTTTTATTGTTGAATCAGCCTTAATTTCGGCAAGCACATTTGCGATCTGCTCTACAAATTCAGCTTTTAAGGTATTCATTGATTCATTTACTACATCAATGACCAAATGGGCAATGCTGTTCTCTTGACGAATTAAGTTGAATGCACTGGCTGTTTGTTGTTTTTCTATCGATGACTCAGTCATTAATCTGTCTCCACTATCATCGCTGCACCTAAACCACCGGCGGCACATGCTGTTGTTAACCCTGTACCACCACCACGTCTATTGAGTTCATTTAATGTTTGCACAATCAGCCTTACACCTGTTGCGGCAAATGGATGACCATAAGCGAGCGAGCCCCCCATCACATTAAATTTAGTCATATCAATATCGCCGATAGCTTTTTTACGTCCCAATTGCTCTTGGGCAAACTTATCACTGGCAAACATTTTTACATTCGCGAGTGTTTGGGCGGCAAAGGCTTCATGCATTTCAATCAAATCAAGATCTTTTAATTCCATTCCCGCGCGCTCTAGCGCTATTGGTGTGGCGTAGCTCGGCCCCATCAACATATCTTCCCATACATCTATACCAGCAAAACCATAGCTTTTTATATAGCCCAACGGCTTGTATCCCAACTCTTTTGCTCGTCCTTCGCGCATCAACATAATTGCCGCCGCACCGTCAGTTAACGGTGTGCTGGTTGCTGCTGTTACCGAACCATGTTTACGATCAAATACCGGACGCAATTTTGCGTAACTCTCTAATACTGAGTTTTCGCGAATACAATTATCTTTATCGATAAATGATTTATAAGGCTCCGCGTGGGCAGTCATCACTTCACCCGCTAATTTTCCTTGTTGCCAACTTTCAGTAGCTAAAGTATGAGAGCGATGCGCTAAGGCATCTTGGTCTTGACGAGAAATATTGTGAGTTTTTGCCATTTGTTCAGCGGTTTGTCCCATAGACAAACCAGTAGAATACTCTGCGACCGCTGGCGGTACAGGTAAAATATCTTTCAGACCGAGTTGACGGATCAACGCGAACTTTTGGCCAAGGGTTTTCGTTTTGCTTAAATCGAGTAAAGTACGGGCAAACTTTTTAGAAACGCCAATAGGCGCGACAGATGAAGAATCTGCACCGCCGGCGATACCCACGTCAACTAAGCCCGCCATAATAGACTCTGTAACATTAACAGTAGATTGAAAACTAGTCGCGCACGCTCTAGAAACACTGTATGCATCCGTTTTTACATTCATGCCAGTACCCAATACTATTTCGCGGGCAATATTAGGCGCTTCAGGCATTTGCACAACTTGACCATAAACCAATTGATCAATAATACCGGGATCAACATCATGCTTTTGCAAAAGTTCATTCACCACCATCTTACCTAGATCAACCGCAGGTACTCCGTGAAAGGCTGTTGCTTGTTTGGCAAAAGGGGTACGCAATCCCGCGACTACCGCGATACGTTCTCCCTGCCCTGTCACTAATTTTATTTTTGTCATTCTTCTTCCCCGTCAAAGAGGTCCGACCTCTATAATTTAAAAATTATTTTAACGATAATTTGAGAAATAGCAATACTGCGGTATCTATCTCAGCTTTTTCTCTTTAATTATCTCGGCTTAAACAGGATAAATATCTTATTTCTATGAATTCCAGTGTTATTCTGGTTTATTGCTATCAACAATAGTAGCGTATTAAGCGCAACTTGCTGACAATAAGCTTTTTTCGTCAATTTTCTCTTACCATACACAGTATTTGCTTATTCATATTCTTGCCAAAATATGTCGTGGCGATAAGAAAGATGAAAAAAATAGTTACAAAATTACAATAGCGGTTGTTTTTTATTTGATGAACCATATATCAATACGCAGGTCCTATATTACCTTTAGCTAATAAAAAGAAAACTTATGCCTATAGAACATTTTTCATCATTAAAAGAACATTTGTCAGAACAAATTATTGGTCAACATGCGTTAGTGGAAAACTTATTGATTGCGCTATTAGCAAATGGACATTTAATTGTTGAAGGTCCACCAGGTTTGGCAAAAACGCGTGCAGTAAATGCGTTAGCGGATGGGTTGGAAGCGGATTTTCATCGTATTCAATTTACCCCGGATTTATTACCAGCCGATTTAACCGGCACCGATATCTATCGTCCCGAAGATGGCAGTTTTGTGTTCCAGTCTGGGCCACTATTTAGAAACCTAGTCTTAGCAGACGAAATAAACCGTGCGCCAGCCAAGGTACAATCAGCCTTGCTTGAAGCTATGGCTGAAGGACAAATTACCGTTGGTAGAAAAACCTACCCACTGCCAGAATTATTTTTGGTTATGGCCACACAAAATCCGATCGAGCAAGAAGGAACCTATCCATTACCTGAAGCGCAGTTAGATCGTTTTCTTATGCATGTCGAAATAGATTACCCTGATGCGACCAGTGAATTGGCCATCCTCAGGTTAAATAGAGGCGAAGCACTTAAGCAGGTTAAGAAAAATACTTCTGAGATCTCTCAGGCCGATATTTTTGCCGCGCGCGATGAAGTCATGCAAATACACATGGCGCCAAGCATTGAAAACTATATCGTCGATTTGATCATGGCGACCCGTAGCCCAGAAAAATATGATGACAAACTCAAGCAATGGCTAGCCTATGGCGCAAGTCCACGTGCCACTATTGCCTTAGATCGCTGTTCACGTGCACGGGCATGGTTACATAATAGAGACTTTGTCAGCCCAGAAGACGTGCAAGCTGTTTTTCATAATGTCTTGCGTCATCGCATATTATTAACTTATCAGGCAGAAGCCGAAGGTATTACAGCGAACCAATTATTGGATCATTTACTAAGTTTAGTTGCCCTAGCCTAGCAAATTAGCGGTGAACGCATTTTAGGTTAGGTAAATAAAATTATGTGGTTTAGTAAAACAAAACATCAAGAAACTCAAAACACCGCTGATATTCTAGCGAGTGTGCTCAGCGACGGTATAACGCTGTCAATCAACGAGCTAATAAATTACCAAAGTAAAGCATCGTTGATCAATTTAGCGGGTAACAAAAACTTGTCAGGTAAAATGGCAGGGAATTACTTGGCGCGCAGTAAGGGTCGCGGCATGGAGTTTGATGAAGTACGTCATTATCAAGTTGGTGACGACATCAGAGCTATTGATTGGCGAGTAACGGCGCGCACAGGGGAAACTCATACGAAACTGTTTCGGGAAGAAATTGAGCGGCCAGTGCTCATTGCAACTGATTTAAGTAACAGTATGCTATTCGGTTCCCAGTTATTATTCAAATCAGTGCAAGCAGCACATATTGCCGCGTTGGTCGCTTGGCATGCCAAATCACGGGGTGATAGAATTGGCGGCGTGGTTTTTAACCAAAGCCAGCATTCGGAATTAAAGCCCAGAAGCCGCCAACAAGGCGTGTTGCACTATCTACACGCCTTAGCTGAAATTCATCAGGACAGCTTTTCACATCAAAAAGAAAATGATATTGCCGCGAATACTTTATCATTAGAGCAAAACTGTGCACGCCTACGCCAACTCGCCAAGCCTGGCAGCTTAGTTTATTTAATTACCGACGGACATTATTTAAATCAAGAAGTTACCCGTCAGTTGGCACACATTAGTCGTCATTGTGAATTAGTGGTTTGTCTAGTAACCGATCCCTTAGAGCACAAACTTCCTGACAGCCAAAAACGCATCAATGTGGCAATTACCGACGGCGAAAACAGACAAAACTTGCAACTGGGCGATAAAAAAATAGCTAGTGATTATCAGCGACTTGCCAATTTATTAAACAGTGAAAAAGAACAGTTATTAACTAAAGCAGGCGCACGTATTTTGAATTTTTCAGCCAGTGAAACACTAGAAGCGCAGCTTAAAAACGGAGTCGCTACATGGAACCGTTAGAGCAATTAAAAGATATTCATTTGCCTGAGGCTATCCCTCAATATCCGATCGCGATCGGTTGGTGGATTTTAGCGACTATTGTGGTCTTGTTATGCATTTGGGGCGTGATCGCCTACAAACGTTATCGAGCCGTGCATAAACATAAAAAACTCGCACATAAACAGTTAGTGCATGCTAGTGACAATCAAGAAGTGATCGCCATCCTTAAGTGGGCAGCATTACAGTATTTCCCTAGAAAAGAGATTGCCAACCTGTTTGGTGATACCTTCCAGCAATTCCTGCTTAACAAGATACCATTGAAGTTTCAGCAAAAATTTATTCAACTGTGTTATGACAATGAGCAGCTTATATTGGCTAGTGTCTACCAAAGTAAGCAGCATCAACCATCAGTAGAATCAACCCGTGCCCTCGCCCTATTTTGGTTAGATAATGCACTGCCACCAAAAACATCTGGCGAAAAAGCGGATAAAGCAAATGATAATAAGGTTGTAGCAACCTCAGGAGTTGGTCATGATTAATTTTGAATGGCCATGGCTGCTGCTAGCGCTACCTCTGCCCCTACTAGTTTATTGGTTACCTGCCAAAAACCAAACAAGCAGTGCTGCCCTGCGCATGCCTGTGATATTAAAAGGTAAACATTACGATAGAAAAAACACCGAGAACAATAAAAAGACATCTTTAGTTGTTTTGTCTCTGGCTTGGCTATTATTAGTTCTGGCGGTCAGTCGTCCCCAATGGCTGGGGGAAGCAATAGATATTCCAACTGAAGGGCGTGAACTCATGATAGCGGTTGACCTTTCTGGCAGTATGCAAGTTGAAGATATGTCTTTACACGGCAATACCGTCAACCGACTGGATATGCTGAAAGTACTGCTTGGGGAGTTTATTGAACGTCGCACAGGTGATCGTCTGGGGTTAATTCTGTTTGGTGATGACGCTTATATGCAAACGCCGATGACTTTTGATCGCAAGACCGTACAACAGATGCTCGATGAAACAGTACTAGGACTGGTGGGTAAAAAAACCGCCATTGGCGATGCCATCGCCTTAGCAGTTAAGCGCTTTGATACTAAAAAAGAGTCTAATCGAGTGCTGCTATTACTCACTGATGGTCAAAATACTGCAGGTAAAATAACACCAGAACAGGCGCTAGAGCTTGCTGTTGCCAAAGACATAACTATATACACCATAGGTATAGGTGCAGATGTAATGTTGCAACGGTCCTTATTTGGCACACGACGAGTTAACCCCTCAAGCGATCTAGATGAGAAATCTTTACAAGAAATAGCGGATAAAACCAACGGTAAGTACTTTCGTGCAAAAGACAGCGAAAGTATGAGTGAAATATATCGATTATTAGATCAATTAGAGCCCGTAGAGCAAGAACAACAGCAGATGCGTCCGCTGACAGCGTTGTTCTATTGGCCGCTTGCTGGCGCATTACTCATCAGTTTTGGCTATTTATTATGGCTAAATCGTCCGCAATATTTATTTTCCAAGGCACAATAATATGGCTGATTTTCATTTTATTCGTCCGTTATGGCTGCTGGCGCTAATCGCACTAGTATTGACACTCTATTTATTGAAAAAATATCGCATTAGTCAATCAGGTTGGCAGCAGTTATTACCCAGTCATTTAGCTAAAGTGCTCATTGACGGCAAAGCCAATCAACAGCCGTTGTCGTTAACAATGCCATTCTTAATTGGACTATTCTCAATTATTGCGATGGCAGGGCCAAGCTGGCAAAAACTGCCGCAACCTGTTTATCAATTGGAACGCGGTTCAGTATTGATTATGGACATGTCCTATTCGATGCTATCAACCGATTTATCCCCCAATAGGCTCACGCGAGCGCGCTACAAAGCCACTGATTTACTCGATAACTTAAACGAAGGTGAAATAGGCCTAATTGCTTATGCAGGGGATGCGTTTGTCATCAGCCCGCTAACCGATGACATTAACAATATTAAACTGTTACTGCCCTCACTCAGCCCAGAGATAATGCCTGAACTTGGCAGTAATCCTTACCCTGCACTGACTATGGCACACGACATGTTGACCAATGCGGGACATATTGAAGGCGATATATATTGGTTTACCGACGGCATTGATAACGAAGATCTACAAGATATTACCAACTGGTCTCGTAAACATCCGCACCGCTTAAACATCTTAGGCATTGGCACTAAAGCTGGCGCGCCGATAAAGCTCAGTAATGGTGAATTAATGAAAGACAATTCAGGTGCTATTATTGTGCCTAAATTACCACAAAAGCGATTACGAGGCGTCGCATCAAGAGGACGAGGAAAGTATCACACTATTACCAATGACTTTGTCGATATTAATGAACTAACCACGGCCCCTATTAGCCAAACCAATGACAAAAAAGAGCAAAGCTTAACGACTGGCGACCAATGGCAAGAGGCAGGTCCTTACTTATTATTATTGGTATTACCCTTAGTACTCGGTTATTTTCGCCGTGGGATAGTCGTTGTGCTATTACCTTTGTGCGTAGTATTAACGCCACCACCGAGCCACGCTTCTTTATGGCAGGATCTATGGAAGACCAAAGATCAGCAAGCACAGCAAAAGTTTGATCAACAAGCCTACGATGAAGCGGCTAATCAATTTGAAAATCCATTATGGCAAGGAAGCTCGCATTATCGTGCGGGCAATTTTGAGCAAGCGTTAAAGTCTTTCCAGCAAAGTGACACAGCTCAAGCTGCGTATAATCAAGGCAACGCCTTAGCTAAGTTGCAAAAACTAGATGAAGCAATAAAAGCTTACGATGACGCTTTAGCCAAAGATCCCTCTCATCAAGACGCCAAAGCGAATAAAGCAATACTGGAAAAATTAAAACAGCAGCGAGAGCAAAATCAGCAAAATTCATCTGATCAGCAGCAAGACAATCAGGAGCAAAATCAAGATAAGTCTGACGATCAACAACAAAATGACCAAAACCAACAAGGTCAAGACCAACAAAGTCAACAACAGTCACAAGATCAACAACAAGGTGAACAAGGACAAGACTCACAACAGCAAGGTGAGAAAGAATCTGAGCAATCTAAAAATAATGCATCAGAGAGTAACGAGCGCAGCGAAGAAAATAGTCAGCAAGATGCTCAGCAGGAACCTGACAACAAAACTGATGAACAACAGCAAGAATCAACAAAAGAACAGCAAGCCGCCGACGAAGACGCTGAGCCGCAAAACCAAAAACCTCTTAGCCAGCAAGCAAAACTTGAGCAGGATAAACTAGATCAAGAGACTGAACAAATGCACCAGCAGTTGCTTAACAAAGTCACCGATGATCCCTATTTATTGCTGCGTAACAAAATGCAAATTGAATATCAAAAACGTCGACACAACCAAAGCAGTATAGGAGTTAAGAAAAAGTGGTAAGAACAATATTATGTCTTTTAGGCTTACTACTTGCGCAATCAGCAATGGCGTTGAGCCAAGTAAGTGCGACGGTAGATAAAAACCCGGTGATTGCCAATGAATCATTTATTTTAGAAGTCGTTGCTGACGATGATGTTGATACCAATGCGCTTGATACATCGGTGCTAATGAAAGATTTTATTGTTGGTCGTACTTCCGTCAGCTCGCAAACCAGTATGGTTAATTTTAACACCACCAAGACCACGCGGTGGACAACTGTGTTAATTGCGCGAAAACCAGGTACGTTAACCATTCCATCTTTGACTATCGAAAATGAACGCACAGTACCAATAACGTTAACGGTATTAAGTGCGTCTGATACTTCAACCAATCAACAAAAAGATATTTTTATTACTACGGATATTTCATCCAAAAATGTCTATGTGCAGCAGCAATTAACCTTAACGGTAAAGCTACATTTCGCGGCTGAATTAAAACGCGGCAGCCTTACCGAACCCTCCTTGGAAAACGCCAATATTATCCAAATAGGTAAAGATGTTGAATCCGATACCATTATAAATGGCCGCAGATACCGAGTGATAGAGCGCACTTACGCAATTAACCCTCAACAAAGTGGCGAATATACTTTAATGTCACCAGTATTTTCTGGGGAAATTATGGTACCGTCGACACGTCGTTCAAATTTCCTAAGTTTTGGCGAAACTAAACCCGTTAGTGTTATTGGCGAAGAAATTCCATTGACCGTCCGCCCTATCCCCACCAGCTACCAAGGACAATGGTTACCAAGCGAATTACTCAGCCTACATCAAGAATGGCAACCGAGCCCCGATAAATTTATGGTGGGAGAGCCTATCACGCGCACTATCACGTTAACAGCAGCAGGCTTGTCTCAGGAACAACTACCAATCATTGAAATGGCGATGCCACCTGGACTGAAGATTTATCCCGATCAGGCAGAGTTGCATACTGGCATGAACAGTAATCGCTTAGTAAGTCAAAAAGTACAAAATTTTGCCATTGTTGCTAGCCGTGCCGGCAGTTATCAATTACCTGAAATTTCGATCGCTTGGTGGAATACCGTCACCAACCAATATCAGCAGGCCACGCTTCCAGCCCAAACCATCACAGTAAAGGCTAATCCAGCAGCGGCTCAGGAAAAGTTAGCCCCACAAATCGCTAACTCAGCTAATCAGCCCCAAGCACCAACAACCATAGTGGTTAGAGAGTCATCATGGTTGCAATGGCTGTTTCTCGCACTATGGCTATTAACCTCTCTAGCTTGGTTAATTTCAAGTAGAAAAAAACATCAACCTAAACCAGTCACGACAAACGCTAAAAACAAAAGCCTTTACTTAGCGTTACTTGCAGCCTGTAAAAAAAATAACGGCCAGCAAGTGCTGACATTGTTAGTCCCGTGGGTAAATGAATTACCAGCAATATCCCATCCGGTTGCAACCATCGATGAAGCGCTAGCTATGTTAAAAAGTGACGCTTTCAGTCAAGCAGTTAACGAGCTGCAACAATGCTATTTTGGTAAATCGCATCAAGACTGGCGAGGCGATAATATGCTCGTCGCCATAGAAGCTATCTATAAAAATCAACAATCTCCTAGTGCCAATATCGCCTTATCACTAAATCCGTGATACAACATTACTCCAAGCGCCCCTAGTTCTATACTAGGGGCCGCCTCATACTTGTGTATTTTAAAGCGATGTAATACACACAACAGCCACTGCTAACGAGCTCATTTTATGATAAAAAAAATATTTCGAAATAAATCTGAGCAAGTAAAGGTCTCTTCCTGTATGGCGACTAAACAAATTAGATACGAAGCACTCGTAAAAGCTCTTCACGGCGATTTATATCGATATGCCTATTGGTTATGTCACGATAAATCTGTCGCAGAAGACCTAGTGCAAGAAACCTTTTTACGGGCATGGCGAGCGCTAGATTCGTTAAAAGATGAGAAAGCAGCGAAATCTTGGCTGATCACCATATTAAGACGTGAGAATGCCAGAAGGTTTGAGCGAAAGCGATTTGAGATGAGTGAATATGAAGAAGCAAGCATTACCGATACCAACTCAGTAGGTAACGAACAGCAAATTGAAAATCACTGGTTAAGAGAAAAAATTGCCCTGTTACCCGAAGAATATAGAGAGCCATTAGTATTACAAGTACTCGGTGGCTTTAGCGGTGAAGAGATAGCCAGTATGTTATCTCTTAATAAGAATACCGTAATGACAAGGTTATTTAGAGCACGAAATCAACTTAAAGATGCGCTAGATGAAGCACCATTAATGAGAGGCCAATACAATGGATGATTTGCAATTTAGACGCAGTATTTATGCAGATCCAAACTCGACTGATAAGGATGTGCGCACTGCACAGCGAGAAGATCCCAGTAAAGATAACTTTGCTAAGGAGATACAAAAATTAGATAAAAAAATATCAGCGGCACTTGATGTACCGGTTCCAGAAGACCTTTATAATAACTTGATCCTTCGTCAAACATTATCAAGTCATCAACAGCAAAAGCGTAAAACTCGCGTACAACTGGCACTAGCAGCATCCGTTGCGTTCGCTATTGGTTTAACCATGAATTCCATGCTGTTTTCTAGCGCGTATTCAAACTTAGGCGATTATGCGTTAGCGCACGTTTATCATGAGGCGGATTATTTTTCGAATAATGACGAAGCCAAGGTTAGCTTAGCCTCACTCAATGAGAAAATGGCGTCATTTGATGGTAGCTTTACCTCATCGATAGGTAAACTACTCTCTGCTGATTATTGTCATTTTGACGGCAGAAAAAGCCTACATTTAGTGTTTCAAGGCGAGACTGACGTAGTGGCGGTATTTGTTGTCCCGCAAAGCAAAGACTTAATATTTGAGTCTGAATTTTCTGATAATAAGTTAAACGGGGCGTCGACAAAATTTGCCCGTGCAAATGTCATTGTTGTCGGTGGTAAAGATGAACCACTTGACCAATGGCAACAAAATATTAATGACAATGTTAAATGGTCAATATAGGGATTATGTAACTAGGAATTTAAATATTTAATATAAGCAAAAAGGTCGCCTGTAACCAGCGACCTTTTTTTGTTTACTCTTTTAACATCGCATTACATTAGCGGTGCTCATCATCAACTTTTGCAAACAATGTTTGCACGCTCTGATTAGCGCCGCCCGTTAACAAACTAACCACTACTATCATCACAGAGCAAACAATAAAACCCGGTACAATTTCATACATAGTAGCGCTGAGTGAATTACCATTTATGGTGAATGGCGCATATATCCATACTAATACCGTTATTGCCCCTGAAACAATGCCAGCTAGCGCCCCATTTCGGTTCATTTTATTCCAATATAAGCTTAAAATGACTACAGGCCCAAAGGCCGCGCCAAATCCGGCCCAAGCGTTACTCACTAAGTCTAAGATACTACTATTGCGATCATACGCTAAATAAATAGCCACTAACGCTACAACTAACACCGATACACGTCCGACAAACACTAGCTGCTTTTCTGAGGCGTCTTTGTTTAAAAACGCTTGGTAGAAATCTCCCGTTAATGAGCTTGAAGTCACTAATAATTGTGAAGATATCGTACTCATGATCGCAGCTAAAATGGCCGCTAATAAAAACCCAGCGACCAAAGGATGAAATAACACCTGAGACAAGACAATAAAAATTGTTTCAGGATCTTCAAGAACAATCCCCGTTTTCGCAACATAGGCAATACCAGCAAAACCAGTCGCTATAGAGCCGGTGATGGCAACTATCATCCAAGTCATGCCTATTCGCCTTGCCGTTGGTATATCTTTTACCGAACGGATCGCCATAAAACGGACTATAATATGCGGTTGACCGAAATACCCCAGCCCCCAAGCCATGGCCGATAGTATGCCGATAAAACTTACACCACTAAATAAATTCAGTAACTGTGGATCTATTGAAGAGACACTCTTTATCATTTCACTGGCGCCACCGACATCGCTTAGCACAACAAAAGGCACTAACACCAGCGCTACAAACATGATGCAACCTTGGACAAAATCGGTCAGACTCACGGCGAGAAATCCACCAAAAAGCGTATAAGCAACAACAACACCCGCTGTTACATAAAGTCCAAGCTCATAATTTAGCCCGAAAGAACTCTCGAATAACTTTCCACCGGCAACAATACCTGACGAGGTGTATAGCGTAAAAAATAGGATGATAACAACAGACGACACCACTCGTAGCATTCTGGATTTGTCTTCAAAGCGATTTTCAAAAAAATCGGGAAGCGTTATTGAGTCATTTGCATGCTCGGTATAGGTTCTTAGACGCGGTGCAACAACTAAATAATTGAGAAAAGCGCCGATCACTAAACCGACGGCGATCCACGCACTACTCATGCCGCTCACATACATAGCTCCGGGCAACCCCATTAACATCCAACCACTCATGTCAGATGCACCAGCTGATAGTGCAGTAACAGACGGACTTAAACTTCTGCCCCCAAGCATATACCCAGAAACGTCATCTGTAGATTTGCGATAGGCATATAACCCAATAGCCAACATGGCGATAAAATATATTGATAGAGAAAGAAAAACTTCAATTTCCAAATGATTCTCCTATTAATTTTTATATGGTATTTTTACCTTAAACTATATCATGGCTAATATAATTTTGTCGGTGGGTGGCTATCCATCGCTAATTAGTGATAAATTTTAAATATATGATGAAAAAACAATGCATTTACCATATATTCATATTAGAAATAATTCGGTAAGGAATGAGCGTAATTATGTACTTTTATGCGGCTAGACAGCCCATTCTAGATAAAAACAAAGAGCTATTCGCCTACGAGCTGCTATTTAGAGATAGTATAGACAACGTTTTCCCTGATATTTGTGGAGATGAAGCAACCAGTAAAATTGTCGAAGCTAGTCAATTTAATATGGGCATATCAGAATTCACCTCAAATAAACCCGCCTTTATCAATTTCACGCTGGATACTTTATCAAAAGGCTATTGCGAAATGTTGACACCTGAAGAGGTGGTCATCGAAATATTAGAAACAGTAAAACCGGGTAAACGCCTACTGGCGCAATGTAAAGACCTGTTTGAAAAAGGCTATACCTTAGCGTTAGATGATTATGTTCACCAAAGTGTCTGGGCTCACTTTTATCCGTACATCAAAATCATCAAGATTGATGTTTTAGAAACGTCAGCGGATGAGATTGATAAAGTCATTAAATCTATTGCCAACTTTCCACATATCCAGCTATTGGCTGAAAAAGTAGAAACTCACGAGCACTATCAGCAAGCAGTTGAACAAGGTTTTGAGCTCTTTCAAGGCTATTTTTTCGCTAAGCCGGAAATGGTGAAAAGCAAAAATTTATCCCCCTCACAAATGGCAATGGCTGAGCTACTTTATGAAAGCTCTAAACCCGAATTAGACTTAGCCAGTATTACTGGCGTATTTGAACGTGACGTTAGCTTATCGTATAAGCTATTGCGTTATGCAAATTCGGCAATGTTTAAACGTGGCAGCGAAATAGCGACGATTAAACAAGCATTAGTTACCTTAGGCTCTGCGGAGCTGAAGCGTTTTATCGGTCTAATGTTTGCGGTGACGGTTAACCCAGATAAACCCAGCGAGTTGATAAACTTAGCCATGACCAGAGCCAAGTTCTGTGAATTGATTTCTCAGGATTTGAAAGGTCAATACAATATGTCTATTTGCTTTCTTACTGGCTTGCTGTCAATGATTGACGCTATTTTAGATGAAAGTTTAGAAAGTATATTAGATAAATTACCATTATCGCAGGAGATCAAAGAGCCGTTATTAACAAAAAAAGGCGTTTTAGCCGCAGTAATAAAACTGGTTGAATTCATAGAAAAAGCGGAATGGTCAAAAACAGCGAAAGTAATGGAATTACTGCATTTAGAAAAAGAACAAGTGTTAAAACACTATAACGAAGCGGTTATTTGGTCTGACGAACAAACTAAACTAGCCAGCGGCTAATGTAATTAACAATTCTTATACCCATTGAATTAATGAACTTGTAATTAGCGAATAAAAAAGCAGAACATCTTGTTCTGCTTTTTTATTGTTTAATCCAAGGGAGGGTTTACTTTATCCGCATAGAAAGTTAACGCTTAGAAGCCCGTTGGGTTTTGCGATTGCCAACGCCAAGTGTCGGCGATCATCGTATTTAAATCTCGAGTAGCTTGCCAATTTAGAAAATCATTCGCTACTGACGCATCCGCATAAACGGTGGCTATATCACCCGCCCTTCTGGGCATAATAGCGTAAGGAATCTCTTGTCCACTCACTTTTTTAAAGGTATCAACTATTTCCAATACTGAAGTGCCATTGCCAGTGCCAAGGTTTATCGGTTTACAACCGGCAATTTTATCAATACTTTGCAAGGCTTTCACATGGCCAATGGCTAAATCCACGACATGAATATAGTCGCGTACGCCAGTGCCATCAGCAGTGTCATAATCATCACCAAACACCTGTAATTTTGGTAGACGTCCAACCGCAACTTGGGCGACATAAGGCAATAAATTATTAGGGATCCCGTTCGGATTTTCCCCGATAAGACCAGTTTCATGAGCACCAATGGGATTAAAGTAACGCAGACATGCTATCGACCAGTCGCCATCACTCTTAGCCAGATCAAACAGGATATTCTCGATCATAAGCTTAGTTTGGCCATACGGATTAGTTGCAGAGGTCGGCATGCTCTCATTAAGCGGTGAAATATTGTTTTCACCATACACCGTAGCAGAAGAACTAAACACCAGTTTCTTAACGCCATGATCAGCCATTGCCTGAAATAACGTTACCGAACCAGAAACATTATTATGATAATAACTTAGCGGCATATCATTTGATTCACCTACCGCTTTTAGACCGGCAAAATGAATAACAGCTTCAATATCATGTTGTTCGAACACTTGATTCATCGCTTTCGCATCACAAATATCAGCCTCAATAAAGGTGACTGATTTGCCAGTAATTTGTTTAATTCTATCAAGTACTAAAGTTGACGAATTTGATAAATTATCAACGATTACAATATCTTGATCTCTATTAAGCAATTCTACGACTGTATGGCTACCTATATAGCCAGTGCCACCCGTGATCAATAAGCTCATTGCGCTTCCTTTGTTTATGGTTATTTATATCAAGTGAACGACTCACACTTACTGGTAATATTGTGACAGTACTTGTATAAAACCTTCAAGCATTTCTTGTGGTAATTTATTAACTCCTGCCGCTGCTGCTCTGCCACCGCCAGTAGGAAATTGACTGCAAATAATATCTGCGCCTTGTTTATTACTAAGCGGCGCTCTAACGCTAACGGTATAAGTGCTATCTGTATTTAACGTTAACACTGCATGTGCACTCTCAGGCGCGTTATTGGCAAGCTCATTACCATAAACACCACTAACGCGACGTGACCAAGGCGCATCATCAAGTAAAACAACTTTACATTTTTCACTACTATATAATATCTGCGCCGATGCGGCTTTTGACATATCTTCTTGATAAGCCGTTTCTAAACTTGTAAAAACAGAAGATTTATCGTCAATTAATGTAAACGGATTTTCGTAATTCAACAATAATTCAAATAATTTCGCTGGATGAAAATGCAAATCATCAACACTTCGTCCATAACCGTTGTAATTTACGTATACCCCTAAAGCCTCTAGGTGGTCTTGTTGTGTTTTATTCAAACCATGCTGGTGTGCGAGTTCCCGAGCCGCTTGATGCATATTATCGCCAAAAGCAGCAGCAATAGCCCAATAGACGTATTTTCCTTGTAAATACTCATTAACCAATAAACTAGTACAAGTATTGGGATCGGTATTTATATGTGTTGTCAAATACTTAGATACCGGTATTTCGCCAGTACGATGATGATCGACGTAAAATATTTCTACCTTATCGTTAAGTAGATTCTGTAAAGCATCAATATTTTTTTCAAGAGAAATATCAAGCACAGTCACTGAGCTAGCTTGTTTACTATCAACTTGTTCGAGCAAACTAATATCACGCTTCACACCAGTAACCAACACTGATTTTTTCGGCTGAGCTAAACGCAGTTGTACTAGCGCAATAATGCCATCGGCATCGCCATTAAATACATCAAAATGCATACCAGGATCCTTTCACTATTTTTATTTTGTTGGTGTAATAAAACCGTGCTGCTCTAAATACTCAACCACCTGCTGCGCACATGTTATTACCGATTTTTCAGCGGTTTTTATATGAATTTCTGGCGATGATGGAACATCGTAAGTAGAATCGATACCAGTAAAATCCTTTATTTCACCTGCACGCGCCTTTTTATAAAGGCCTTTTGGATCACGCTGTTCACAAATAGCTATTGGCGTATCAATATACACCTCGATGAATTCACCTGACGCCAGTTTTTCTCGCGCCATTTGTCTATCTTCAGTAAAAGGAGAAATAAACGCCGTAGAAACAACCAGCCCGGCATCAATAAATAATTTAGCCACTTCGCTAATGCGACGAATATTTTCGACACGATCGGTATCACTAAACCCTAAATCACCATTGAGGCCATGACGGACATTATCGCCATCAAGTAAATAACTATGACAACCGCGTTCATACAATAGGGCATCGACTGCATTGGCTACTGTAGATTTACCCGAGCCACTCAGCCCTGTATACCATAATAGACAAGGCTTTTGCCCCATCAAAGTCGCCCGTTGATTCTTACTAATATGTTGCTCATGCCATACGGTATTGTCTGTTTTCATTATTTTGCTCTTTCACTCAATTTTTTCATTGTCTAAAAAGGGAACACTCTAGGCAATAACAACAGCACAACAATGCTGTATACGATGGAAACTGGCACGCCAAATTTTATAAAATCGCGCAATTGGTAGTTTCCTGCATTATGCACCATAACATTAGTTTGATAACCATAAGGGCTGATAAAACTGCCACTTGCGGCAAAGGCCACCGCCATAACAAAAGGCAACGGACTTACATCAAAGCCGACAGCAATATTATAAGCAATGGGAAATAACAATGCCGCCGCTGCACTATTTGTCATTAATTCTGTGGTTACTAACGTGACCAAAAAAATGATAATAAGCGTGGTATAAACACTTTGACCTTGCAATAGGTTTTCAATCTGCTGTGATAATACTTCGGCAAGGCCGGTATTTTCCATAGCCTGAGCCAATGTTAACGCCCCTAAAACTATCATCCATATTTCTAAAGGAAAACGACGTTTTATTTCGTTAACCGTCAAACATCCAGTAAAAATCAATGCGGCAACGTAAAAAATGAGACAGGTCAATATCGAGATCGGCGTCAACACGGATATCGCGATAACAGCCAAAAAACCTAATACAGTGAGATGGTCGCGCCAGCCATGCAACATATTATCGGGTTCATGCCCAGATAAAATATAAAAGTTTTTTGATAAATTTGTCCGAGAGCTAAAATCTTGGCCGACTGCTAGTACCAGAAAATCACCCGATTGTAGTACGATTTCACCCAGTTTCCCTGAAAGCACAGTACCTTCTCGGCGTATCGCAACTACTGCGGCATCAAAGCGCGCTCTAAAACCTGCACTTTTAAGACTTTTGCCAACAATGGCTGCATCTTGTTTGATCAATACTTCAATGAGGTTATCTCTAAGCAAGCCATCTTGCTGTGCGAATAACGTCAGACCATCAAATTGATTTAGTGTTAACACCTTAGAAATATCGCCTGTAAAGATCAATTTATCTTGAGCTTGTATGACTTCGTCAGGCGCAACAGGAGAGATCAAATGACCATTTCGAATAACTTCAACAAGAAACAAGGAATCAAGGTTACGTAAGCCATTGTTTTCTATCGTTATGCCTATCAACGATGAGCCTTCGCCAACTTTCGCTTCGACTAGGTAGTCCATCGTTTCTAATGGCTCAACCTGCATCTTAGGTAAACTTCTTAAACGAGCAAAAATAACTAACATACAAATGCTCAACGCCGAAAAACCAATGATAGTAAAATCAAAAAAGTTCAAGCTTGGATGGCCTTGCTCGATCAACATACTGTTGACGATAAGATTGGTTGATGTGCCAACCAATGTTAATGTGCCCCCTAAAATTGCGGCATATGACAAAGGTAACAATAATCGCCCGGGGTTAATTTGTGTATTACGTTTAACCGTTGAAATTAATGTCGCAACCACAGCGGTGTTATTCATAATGCCAGAAGCAAATGCGGTACCCAACAAAGTCCGCTGATAGGATTTTATTTTGGAGCCATTAAACATGACGGCCGACAAACGGCGCAGCACACTGGTGCGTTCAAATGAGAATGAACATAAAACTAATAACACTAGAGTAATGAGACCTGGGTTAACGGCATTGTTTAGAATATTAATATGGCTGACAAAAGAACTTGCCAAACAAATGAGCATAGCGCCTGCAAACACACGTTCAGGTATATGTTGATATTTAATTAACGCAATGAAACTCGATATAAATATGAGCAGCATAAACCATTGCGGAGCCGTCATATTCTGTTTCCTATTCCAGATATTAATTTTATTTGAATCATTTTTATGAAGCAGCTCATAAAACAGAAAGATAGACTCACCGTATAAATAACGACATATTATACGATGAGTATGTCAAAAAAGTTATTAACTATAACAACTTAGTAATATCTCTCGCTCCCCAATGAGGGAAGTGTTTACGAACTAAAGTGTTGAATTCCATTTCAAATTCAGAATAGCTACGCGCGTCTTTTTCATCTAGTGCATGTGAAATCATGCCAGCACCAACAGTGATATTGCTTAATCGATCAATAATGATAAAAGCACCTGTGGAACGATTTTCACTATAACTATCAAAATGTAAAACTTCTTCTACTTCAAAATCAACGGTACCAATCTCATTTAATGCAAGTTGCGATACATCGATCTTTTCCATCGTATTAACGTCGATACGATTTTGAATTTTCATTGCATGACCTTTGGTCATTTTACTGCCATGTTTAAGGTAATACTCTCGACCAGGTTCAAGCTCGTCTTCATGCATCCAGACCACGGTAGCATTAAATTCTTTAGAGGATTTAGGTAAGCTGCCTTTTTTAACGATCATTTCACCACGACTGATGTCAATCTCGTCTTCTAGGGTTAAGGTGATCGCCGCCCCTTTATCCGCTCGTTCCAGATTACCATCGAAAGTAACGATAGACTCAACCACACTTTCTTTACCTGATGGCAGCGCCACAATATTATCACCGACTCGTATATGACCCGAGGCTACTGTGCCTGAAAATCCTCTAAAATCGAGATTAGGACGGTTAACATATTGAACTTGAAATCTAAATTCAGTTGATGAATCAGACGAATCAACATTGATGGTGTTAAGTAATTTCATCAACGTTGCCCCTGGATACCAAGGCATGTTAGCGCTTTCTTCAACAACGTTATCACCATTTAGCGCCGAAATAGGCACAAAACGCACATCATCAATATTCAGTGAATCGGCAAATTCGCGATATTCTTTTTTAATTTCCTGATAGCGTTCTTGGCTATAATCAACCAAATCCATTTTGTTAACCGCAACCAAAATATGTTTAAGCCCGAGTAAAGAACAAATAAAAGAATGTCGACGCGTTTGCACTTGCACGCCATGTCGGGCATCAATCAAGATGATCGCCAGATCACAAGTTGAAGCCCCTGTTGCCATATTTCGCGTATATTGCTCATGGCCAGGAGTATCAGCGATAATAAACTTGCGCAAATCGGTAGAAAAATAACGATAGGCAACATCTATAGTGATCCCCTGCTCGCGCTCAGATTGCAAGCCATCAACTAACAATGCTAAATCAACCGCTTCGCCTGTGGTTCCTGATTTTTTGCTATCATTTTCAATTGCAGCTAACTGATCTTCAAAGATCATTTTTGAATCATGTAATAACCGGCCAATAAGCGTACTTTTACCATCATCGACACTGCCACAAGTAAAAAAACGGACCAGCTCTTTATTTTCGTGCTGCTTTAAATATGCTTGAATATCGCTTTCTATTAAGTCTGATTGATGACTCATCTTCTTTCCTTTGGAGTAACTCAAACTGTGTATTAACACACTGTCTGCAGTACTCTTTTTAATTATTCACTTTGCTCAATAGTTTAATTAAGCAACCTACTATAGATAATGGCCGAGGTTAATTTTAATGTTAAAAATAACCTTCCATTTTTTTCTTTTCCATCGAACCGGCAGAATCATGATCAATGACTCGCCCTTGTCGCTCTGACGTCTTTGTTAGTAGCATTTCTTGAATGATTTCAGGTAAAGTTGCCGCGTCAGACTCAACAGCGCCAGTTAACGGATAACAGCCCAAGGTTCTAAAGCGTACACTTTTCATCTGCACCTCTTCCCCTTCTTCTATCGGCATACGATCATCATCAACCATGATCAATGTGCCATCACGCTCCACCACTGGACGTTTAGCTGAGAGGTACAGTGGGACAATTTGAATACTTTCTAAATAGATATATTGCCAAATGTCGAGCTCGGTCCAATTTGACAGCGGGAATACGCGGATGCTTTCGCCTTTATTAATTTTTCCGTTATAAATATTCCATAACTCAGGACGTTGGCTTTTAGGATCCCAACGATGGTTTTTATCACGAAAAGAATAAACCCGTTCTTTGGCTCGTGATTTCTCTTCATCACGCCTCGCACCACCAAACGCAGCATCAAAGCCATACTTATCGAGCGCCTGTTTTAGTCCTTGAGTCTTCATAATATCAGTGTGTCTTGCACTACCATGCTCAAATGGACTGATATTCATGGCAAGCCCTTCCGGGTTTTTATGAACCAATAGTTCAAAACCATATTCTTTAGCCATTTGATCACGAAATGCGATCATTTCTTTAAACTTCCAATTGGTATCGACATGGAGCAAAGGAAAAGGAATTTTTCCTGGCGCAAACGCTTTGCGAGCTAAATGCAATAACACCGCGGAATCTTTGCCAACAGAATACAGCATGACAGGGTTATCAAACTCGGCAGCCACTTCTCGAATAATATGAATGGATTCAGCTTCTAGCTTTTTTAAATGGGTCATATTCATTGGAAATTACTAACTTCAATAGGAAATATACGATGACATATAATGACAGATTGCTAAACTTATTTCTATATAAGAAAAAGCTTTTATATAACAAATGGAAATATAAAAAATAATTAATAGAATGTTTATTTAATGATTATGCGCTGCCAGCAAGAAACTTATTAATTAACAACTTTGTAGAAGCTGAAAGGTTTTCATGTTGACTATGACTCATGGATTGCAATATTTTTTGACCAAGTTCTTTACCCAGTTCAACGCCCCACTGATCAAAAGAGTTTAACTGCCAAATCACGCCCTGAACAAAAACTTTATGTTCATACAATGCTAACAAAGCGCCAAATGCTTTTGGCGTTAGTGACTGCAAAACTAGGGTATTGCTTGGCGTGTTACCTTTCATAGTTTTATGGGGAGCCAATTTAGCGACTTCTGCTGAGGAAAGACCTGATTGTTCCAATTCACGTTCAACCTGAGCCAAGGATTTTCCCTGCATCAACGCCTCACTTTGGGCAAAACAATTAGCAACAAGCACCTTATGATGTTCTGTATAGCCGCTACTTCCATTCAAAGCGATGATAAAGTCAGTCGGAATTATATCGTCACTTTGATGCATCAGTTGCATAAATGCGTGCTGACTATTTGTTCCCTCTTGACCAAAAACAATGGGAGCGGTTAACCAAGGCAATTTTTCTCCATTAATGGAAACAGATTTGCCATTACTCTCCATATCCGTTTGTTGTAAATAACCAGGTAAAGCACGAAGAGAGTGAGCATAAGGTAATATAGCTAAGCTTGGATATTGCAAACCATTGCGATTCCAAATACCAATCATAGCCATAATCACGGGCATATTTTTGTCAAATGGCGCAGTTTGAAAGTGGACATCCACTTCATAAGCGCCTTGTTTTAAACACTGAAAGTTCTCATTGCCGATAGCTAAAGCAAGCGGCAAGCCTACTGCTGACCATAACGAAAAGCGTCCACCAACCCAGTCCCACATCGGCAGGATATTATTTTTACCTATACCAAATGCCGTTGCTTTTTCAACATTACTGCTAACGGCAAACCATTGTTGGGCAATAGCCTGCTTCGCACTACTACTTTTAAGCATCCATTCTTTAACTGCACTTGCATTTAATAATGTTTCTTGTGTAGTAAAGGTTTTTGAAATCACAACTACAAGGGTCGTTTCAGCATCAAGTAAATTCAGTTTTTCAACTAATGCATCACCGTCGACATTAGCGACAATGTGCACGTTAAAATTATTCACTTGAAAAGGCTTTAATGCAGATAGCCCTACTTTTATGCCGTAGTACGAACCACCAATACCTATTGCTAATACATCGGTATATTTTTTCGAAGATGCGCTTAGTAACTGACCAGAATGAACCCCGGCAACGATTGACTGCATGTGCCGCTCAGTCTCAATCACTTCGGTAGCCTTTTCTCCTAATACTCGATATTTTTCCGCATTAGGCGCTCTTAAAAGAGTGTGCAAAACACCTCTATTTTCTGTGTTATTAATTCGCTCGCCCGAAAACATCGCCTTGATCTTTTCCTCAAGGCCGGCGTTTTCTGCCATATTCATTAGAAAGGTAAACTCTTCTTCTGTTATGTTTTGCTTCGAATAATCAAGGAAAAAGTCAGCCGCCGATAGGGAAAAATCATGCACTCGATTAGCATCGGAAAATAGGCCCAATATCGAACGATTTTTAGCTTGCTTCGAAATAGCGGTCAAATCATCAAACACGTGCATCACCGCAAATTCCCTTTGGTTAAATTAGTTTTTTATTTTTTTTGGTGAGGTTAAATCAAGTTGAGCTAAATATGCTTTAAACCTGTCAGCAAGTTCTGGATGTCTTAGCCCATATTCAACATTTGCCACCATATATCCCAATTTAGCCCCGCAGTCGTGTGATTTTCCAGTCATATGAAAAGCTTCAACGGGTTCAACTTTCATCAGACTGGCAATAGCATCCGTTAATTGAATTTCATCACCCGCACCTGGTGGAGTAAACTCCAGTAAATCCCATATTTGCGCCGATAATACATAACGACCAACAACGGCTAAATTAGAAGGGGCTTCGTCTCTAGCGGGTTTTTCAACAACCGCCGTCATTACTTTTGATTCACCAGCATTAAACTGATGGCCGTCACAATCTGCAACACCGTAATTACTGACTAACTCTTCGGGTACCGGTTCAACCATAATTTGACTTATGCCTGTTTCTTTATAACGAGCCAACATCGCTGCTAAATTTTCACGTTTTAAATCAGCACTAGCATCGTCGATGATCACATCGGGCAAAATAACAACAAAGGGCTCATTGCCAATCAAAGGATGCGCTTTTAAAACAGCATGACCTAAGCCTTTAGCTTCCCCTTGTCGAACATGCATAATAGTGACATCTTTAGGACAAATAGCTTGAATTTCATCAAGTAGCTGTCTTTTAACGCGCTTTTCAAGCGTAGTTTCTAATTCAAAAGATTTATCAAAATGATTCTCGATAGCATTTTTTGATGAATGAGTTACCAGTACAATTTCTTTTATTCCCGCCGACACGCATTCATCCACTATATATTGAATCAGCGGCTTATCGACGATGGGTAGCATTTCTTTGGGGATAGCCTTCGTTGCCGGTAACATCCGAGTCCCTAGCCCTGCTACTGGAATAACCGCTTTTGTAATTTGTTTAGCCATTAAATTATTGCTCTTTACTAGTAAAGTTAAATGCATATGTTAAACATCATAATATACTCCAGCCACAATTAGCGAGGAATCCGAAAGGTTATAACAACATACAATCTAATATATTATAAAGTATTCACATACCAAGGCATTGCTTTTTGAATGCCGGCCTGAATTCGAAACTCGGGCTCATAACCAAGTCCTGCTTGCGCTTTAGATATATCAGCCTGAGAGTGTCTAACATCTCCAGCACGAAAATCTTGATAAACTGGTAATTTGTCATAAACAACATTATTAAGTTTTAAAGCTTCTTTTAGACTGTTAAACAAGGTATTTAGCGTCGTTCTATCCCCTAAAGCGACATTATAGACATGATTTTTTCCATCATCAGTTGCGGTGGCCGCTAAAATATTAGCTTGAACTGCATTCTCTATAAAACAAAAATCACGGCTTGTTTCTCCATCACCATTGATCGCAACATCTTGGTTGGCGATCATAGCCGCCGTCCATTTTGGGATCACAGCTGCATACGCGCCATTTGGATCTTGACGCTTACCAAAGACGTTAAAATAGCGAAGACCAATGGTATTTAGGTCATAGGTTTTCTTAAACACATCGGCATACAACTCATTTACATATTTGGTCACAGCATATGGTGAAAGCGGTTTACCAATATTTTCTTCAACTTTAGGCAAAGCAGGATGATCTCCATAAGTAGAGCTTGAAGCGGCATATACAAATGTTTCAACACCTTCTTCTTTTGCTGCAACCAACATATTCACGAAGCCAGTAATATTTGCGGAGTTAGTTGTAATAGGATCGGCTATCGAACGTGGAACAGAGCCTAGCGCCGCTTGGTGCAATATATAATCAACATTTTTAACCGCTTTTGTACAATCGTCTATGTTGCGAATATCACCTTCAATAAAATCAAAATTTTGCCATTGTTCAGTTGAAACAAGTGATTTTACTTCATCTAAATTCTTGTGATGACCAGTAGCAAAATTATCCAGTCCTATTACTTTTTGATTAAGTAATAATAATGTTTCTAGTAAATTAGAACCAATAAATCCGGCGCACCCGGTTACTAACCATGTTTTTGGCTTTAATAATAAATTGCTTTTTGCTTGATGGTATCGACTCATGATTTGTCCGTACTATGTAGGTAAAAATAAGAATGATAATATCAGATAATATTATCATTCTAGTTGACTGGGATAAAGGCTACTGAATACAAACGCAATTCATTACAACGTCTGAACAATAAGTAATTGAATTGGTGCCTTAACATTAACACACGATAGGTGGTTACAATCGTATGTCTGAAAAATCGGCATCGAGCATATATTTTAAATCATAGATAATATGCTGAGGTTTTAAAAAGGCATTAATATCCTCACGTGACATCGCCTTAAATTGATGGTGTGCTACAGCAAATATGACCGCGTCGTAATGCTCACTTGGTAATGTGTCGACTAGCTCAACCCCGTATTCATGCTTAGCTTCTTTAGGGTTTACCCAAGGATCATAAACATCAACATTGACATTGTATTCTTTTAACTCCGCTAATATATCCACGACCTTTGTATTACGAACATCGGGGCAATTTTCTTTAAATGTTAAGCCCATCACCAGAACATTTGCACCATTAATAGTAAGCTTTTGCTTGATCATTTTTTTAATGAGCTGGGATACAACGTATTCACCCATACCATCATTAATACGACGTCCCGCTAATATTACTTCTGGGTTATATCCAATAGCTTGAGCCTTATGAGTAAGATAATACGGATCAACACCGATACAATGCCCCCCCACTAATCCAGGACGAAAAGGTAAAAAATTCCACTTCGTGCCTGCGGCTTTTAATACTTCTTCAGTATCTATGTTTAGCTTATTAAAGATAACCGCAAGTTCATTTATCAACGCAATATTCAAATCTCTTTGTGTATTTTCGATAACTTTTGCGGCCTCTGCTACCTTAATCGAAGATGCTTTATATGTTCCAGCAGTAATGATAGAGCCATATAGATCGTTAATAAAATCGGCGACAACTTCGTTAGATCCTGATGTCACTTTTAAAATATTTGTTACTCTATGCTCTTTATCGCCAGGATTAATGCGCTCAGGACTGTAACCAGCAAAAAAGTCTTGGTTAAATACCAACCCTGAACCTTCCTCTATATGTGGAATGCAATTTTCTTCCGTGGCACCAGGAAAAACGGTAGATTCATATATCACGATGTCGTTTTTTGAGATGACTTTACTTAACATTTGGCTGGCTTTAACTAACGGCGTTAAATCAGGCTGTTTATGCTCATCAATGGGGGTAGGGACAGTGACAATATAAAGATTACAATCTTTAAGAGCGTCTACATCATAAGAATATTGGATAAAAGGAGAGTCGGCTAACTCGTCTGATGAAACTTCTAATGTAAAATCATTACCTTGCTGTAATTCACCAACACGTTGAGTATTAATATCAAAGCCAATTGTAGAATATTTTTTACCAAACTCGACAGCTAAAGGTAAACCAACATAACCTAAACCAATAATGGCTATTTTTACATTTTCCAACGAATGTACCATGCTATAATTCAATCCTTTAAAATTTTAATATTGATAAAAGCTAGGCAATATTACTATTAATCACGCCAAAATAACTAGATAAAATTTAAAATTACTTCTATCTTTCTCTGCGACTTAATTACTCATTTACCTATGTTTAATCATTCCAATCACGAATTTATTAATTATTGATTTCTCCGTATAATACTCCACTATCCATATAAATTTGTTCAATCCAACACTAATCGCACACCCAGTTTTTCAACTCATATTACAACCGCTCTGCCCCTTTAAACTTGCGTTTATACGCTCACACAGGTATAAAAGCGCCTAGCTAAACACAATTATAATAATATTTCGGAAAGGATATTTATATGAACAAACCTAATACGGGTACGTTATTTGGTCACCCTAAAGGACTCTTCCTCTTGTTTGGAACTGAAATGTGGGAACGTTTTGGTTATTACGGCATGCGCGCATTATTGGTGCTTTATTTGGTAGCATCGGTACAAGATGGGGGATTTGCTTGGTCTACGTCTGATGCGCTTAGCCTATACGGTACCTTTACTATGGCGGTATATTTAACACCACTCATAGGTGGCTGGTTGGCCGATAACTATATTGGTCAACGCAAAGCAATCATTTTTGGGGGGATTTTCTTCTCAATTGGTTATTTTGTATTAGGCTTTCAAAATATTGCTTTAGGAAATGACGAAACAGTTTTCTACATCGGTTTAGCGTTAATCATTTGTGGTAACGGTTTGTTCAAAGCTAACGTATCTAGCTTAGTAGGCGACCTATACGAAGAAGGCGATCACCGTCGTGACGGTGCATTTACCATTTTCTATATGGGTATCAATTTAGGTGCATTTTTATCACCATTAATTGCAGGCTATTTAGGTGAAAAAGTTGGTTGGGGCTATGGTTTTATTGCCGCTGGTGTGGGCATGCTGATCGGGTTAGCAATGCAACTTACGATGGCAAAAAAATACCTTGGTGATATAGGTGTTGTGCCTTCGGCAAAACTAGCAAAGAATAATGGCGAAGTTGAACAAGAAAAATCAACGCCTTTAACTAAAGAAGAGAAAGACCGTACCAAAGTAATCTTGATCATGAGTGTATTTTCAATCATCTTCTGGGCAGGATTTGAGCAAGCTGGTGGTTTATTTAATATTTATGCTTCTGAGTTTACAGATAGAAATCTTATGGGCTTTGAAGTCCCTGCTTCTTGGTTCCAATCATTAAACGCATTATTTATTATCACTTTAGCGCCTGTAGTTGCGTCTATTTGGGTAAATATGGGCAATAAAGAACCCACTTCACCTGTAAAATTTGCACTAGCAATGTTTCTTTTATCACTTGGTTTCTTTGTCATGGTATGGGCAACAATGGCACAAGGTGGTGATACCACAGTTAAAGTTAGTATGTTGTTCTTGGTATTTGCATACTTATTCCACACATTAGCAGAGCTTTGTATTTCACCCATTGGTCTATCTATGGTATCTAAGTTAGCACCACTCAAGTTTACGTCTTTACTAATGGGTGCATGGTTTTTATGTACTGCGCTTGCCAACAAGTTAGCTGCATTTATTGGTGCATTTGTAGGTGAAGGTGAAGCACAAGTAGAAAATGCCTTTAGCATTTTCTTAGGAGTAGGTATTGCAGGTATTATTACTGGTGGTATTGTCTTATTAAGTGCTAATAAGTTAGTAGAATGGATGCATGGTGCTGAAGGTGAAAGCCATGGTATGGATGAGAAACTTGAAGAAGAAGTTTCAGTTACAGGTACGCATGAAGCGATGCCAGAATCTCGTAACTAAAAGTTAATCAAGCTATACACAATTACGAAGTGATACTAAGCGGAATATGTTGCATACATATTCCGCTTTTTTATTGATTCCTCTAAACAGAATACTTACCTGCGATTAACGCTAATAAACTTAATAATATTCAACACTGAACTTAACTAGTAATAAACTAAGTGCTTTGATATAACATTGCCACCATTTCTAATTGTTCCTACATTTCGTGCATTCATTAAACCCAAGAACAGTCGTCCGTCAATTAGTTCGAGAACGACGCAATAAGTTATCGCACAACCAACAAAATGATGCGGCTACCTTGTTAAAAGAACAGTTAATCAAGCATCCAAAAATAAAAAATGCCCAGCATATCGCTCTTTATTTAAGCAATGATGGAGAATTAGATACCACGCCTTTTATTTTGTGGTGCTGGCAAAATAATAAAAAAGTCTATCTGCCAGTGCTTCACCCTTTTTCTGCCTGTAATCTAATATTTTTGCAATACGAGCCGACAACACATATGAGCAGCAATATGTTTGGCATTAAAGAACCGCAGTTAAATGTCAACAAGGTATGTCCCATTTTACAGCTTGATATTCTATGCACCCCGTTAGTTGCGTTTGATAAAACAGGAGCTCGATTAGGTATGGGCGGCGGTTTTTATGATCGAACATTGGCTAATTGGTATGAGAATAGCCAGCAAAGGATAAAACAACGCTTGTATCCAATCGGGGTAGCACATGATTGCCAGCTCGTTGATCACGTGCCCAATGATTATTGGGATGTTCCTTTACCAGAAATAATAACGCCAACCTCAACATATTGTCCTGCACAATAACGCACTATCTGTATTTAAGTACAAATTACCAGCGACAATTTATATGTCGCTGGTATAATCAGCCAGCAAATAAATCCCATTCATGAGAGCAAAGCATGACCCAAGATGAAATGAAAAAAGCCGCAGCGATAAAAGCGCTAGAATTTATAAAAAATGACACAATTGTCGGTGTTGGAACAGGTTCAACGGTCAATCACTTTATAGATGCTTTAGCCGGGATCAAAAATAAAATTAGAGGCGCAGTATCAAGCTCTGAAGAATCAACTAAGCGGTTAAAAAGTTACGGTATAGAAGTGTTCGAGTTAAATGATATCGATGTGTTAGACGTTTATGTTGACGGCGCAGATGAAATCACCAAACACATGCATATGATCAAAGGTGGCGGTGCGGCACTAACCAGAGAAAAAATTGTTGCGGCAGTGGCAAAAGAATTTATTTGCATCGCTGATAGCAGCAAGCAAGTCCCAATACTAGGGAATTTTCCTCTACCGGTAGAAGTGATCCCAATGGCACGAAGCTATGTCGCTCGAGAGCTAGTCAAACTGGGCGGAGATCCAGTATATCGTCAAGGAGTCATTACCGATAATGGTAACGTCATACTTGATGTGCATAACTTAGAAATAATCGATCCATTAACCCTTGAGCAAAACATTAATGCCATCGCAGGCGTGGTAACTAACGGTCTTTTTGCACATCGAGGGGCTAATATACTCATTATCGGTAGTGAAGATGGCGCAAAAGTAATAATGCCAGAATAATGACGATAAAAAACACTTTAGAGTTTAAACACTATATGCTATTTTAGATATCTAGCCATCTAAACCGTTTTTAATAAGAGAAGCCTTGAGATCATGAGTACCAATTCATTAGCAAAAGAGAAAATAAAAATATTGTTACTTGAAGGTGTGCATCAAAGCGCATTGGAAGAGTTAAAAATTAAAGGGTATACCAATATTGAATACCTTAAGACCTCACTCTCTGGGGCTGAACTTATTGAAAAAATTGCTGATGTGCACTTTATCGGCATTCGCTCTCGCACTCAACTGACCGACGAAGTATTAAGCCATGCAAAAAAACTCGCGGCTATTGGTTGTTTTTGTATTGGTACTAATCAGGTTGATACCGCTGCGGCGCAAATTCGCGGCATTCCGGTCTTTAACGCGCCGTTCTCAAACACACGTTCAGTTGCTGAATTAGTGCTTGGCGAAGTACTGCTGCTTTTACGCGGTATTCCTGAAAAAAGCGCGCAAGCTCACCGTGGAATTTGGAACAAATCAGCAGCCGGATCTGTCGAAGCGAGAGGAAAAACACTCGGAATTATCGGTTACGGCCACATAGGTACGCAATTAGGTATTCTTGCCGAAACTATCGGCATGCGTGTGCGTTTTTATGATATAGAAACAAAATTACCCTTAGGTAATGCAAGTCAAGCCCCTTCATTGACGGCATTACTAAAAGAGTCAGACGTTATTAGCTTGCATGTACCAGAGACACCGTCTACGCAAAATATGATGGGTGCCGCTGAGTTTGAAGTGATGAAGCAAGGAACAATATTTATCAACGCATCACGTGGCACTGTCGTTGACATAGATGCATTAGCGGAAGCGCTAAGCACTAAAAAAATTGCCGGTGCAGCAATCGATGTGTTCCCTGTCGAACCTAAAGGTAATGATGAAGAGTTTATTTCACCCTTGCGCGGGTTTGATAATGTGATTTTAACACCACATATTGGTGGTAGCACTAAAGAAGCACAAGAAAACATCGGTTTAGAAGTTGCCAGCAAGTTAGCAAAATATTCAGATAACGGCTCAACACTATCAGCGGTTAACTTCCCTGAAGTGTCATTGCCAGAGCATACTGGCACAAGTAGATTACTACACATTCACCACAACCAGCCGGGCGTGTTAACGAAAATCAACCAAGCATTTGCTCATCATAATATCAATATTGCAGCGCAGTATTTACAAACAGATGACAAAATTGGCTATGTTGTTATCGACATTGAAGCAGAAAATCGCCAACAAGCGTTGCGAGAGCTAAAACAAATCGAAGGCACGATACGAGCGCGTATCCTGCACTAGTTTTTAACAACGGCTAAACATCGTCGCTCTCTGACATCCTGTCGCTGCGACATACCGTTCGTCCTAAAAATGAAAAAGCTGAACTTGCGTTCAGCTTTTTTATTTGACTACATTTTAAGTATTTTCGTTAGCTAAAAGATCAAGTGCATACAAGCTAATGCCATAAAACCGGCAACAATATCATCAAGCATGATCCCTGCTCCACCAGCGCATTTTTTATCGATAAATGATATAGGCCATGGCTTAACGATATCGAAAAAGCGAAATAAGATAAAGCCAACAACAACACTTTGCCAACTCAAGGGGATCATAAACATGGTAATAAAGAAGCCAACAAACTCATCCCAGACAATCGCAGGATGATCATGAACCCCCGCGTCAGTCGCCGCTTTACCACAAATATAAATACCAAAAATACTCATTATGGCAACTACTGCCGCATAATAGTTTATCGCAAAGGGGGTCATTAAAAGATATATAGGAACAGCAGCTAACGTGCCAAAGGTACCAGGGGCCTTAGGCGCTAAACCACTACCGAAACCTAACGCTAATAAATGAACGGGATCGGACAAGCGAAACAATTCGCTGGCTTTACTCATGCTCACCTGAAAAATGTTCATATCCAGCTAAAGTGATTGGCACTGGCTTACTGTCTAATGTTGTTGTTATCTTACCCGTGCCATTTAACTGACCAATACAAGTAATAGTGGTACCAACATGAGACAGTGCCGTTTCCATACCAACTTTATTATCTTCAGATACCGTGAAGAGTAGCTCGTAATCATCGCCACCGCTTAACGCTATTTCGATAGCCTTATCATCACCGACGGTATCTCTTAATACTGTTGAGATTGGTAAATTATCGAGCACTATATTGGCGCCAACATTCGACGCTTTGCATAGGTGAGTAAGGTCTGAGATCAAACCATCAGAAAGGTCTATGGCAGAACTTGCGTACTCTCGAAGTGACTGCCCAGCCAAAACCCTTGGCTTAGGATAATCCAACTTCGCCAAGATAAAGTCTTTAAAAATACTATCAATAGTAACCTTGCCTTGGATATGCTGCAACGCAAGCGCAGCATCACCTAAACCACCAGTAACATATAACCAATCACCGGCTTTTGCCCCCGAACGAGAAATATGTTTACCAACGGGCGTAAGGCCCTGCGCAGTGATAGTAATACTCAACGGGCCTTGCGTGGTATCGCCACCAATAAGTTGCACATTATAGAATTCACAAAGCTCAAACACGCCAGTACAAAATTCAGACAACCACTTTTCATCGGCTTCAGGCAAAGTTATCGCCAGAGAAATCCAGCTAGGCTCAGCGCCCATTGCCGCCAAATCAGACAAACTGACCGCAACCGATTTATGACCAATCGCTTTGGCACTCGTTTGCATAGGGAAATGCACGCCAGCAACTAATGTATCGGTAGTGACAGCAATATGCTGGCGTTCTGCAGGCTGAATAAGCGCACAGTCATCTCCAATTCCCAAGATAACATCTTTTCGCTTAACGGCCTGCTCAGAGAAAAAGTGCTTAATAAGATCAAATTCTTTCATAAAGTTACTTTATTGTACGAAACTTAATCATTAGTCTTGAGGACGGATTAACTTTACTGCTTTGTCCAATACACCATTGACGAATTTATGGCTATCATCAGCCGCAAACGATTTTGCTAGCTCAATAGCTTCGTTAATAACAACTCTATATGGGACATCTTGACAGTCACTAAGTTCATAAATGGCGACACGTAATATAGACTTTTCAACATGATCTATTTCATCAATAGGACGATCAACATGAGGTGTAATGGCAAGGTCTAATTCACTGACGCTTGAGGTCACGCCACGAAATAACTGCTGAAAATAAGGTATATCAAAGCGACGAGCACTATTTTCAGACAAAAAATTGGCTTCAATATCTGTTACTGAATTTTGACTAAGCTGCCATGAATAAACCGCTTGAACCGCTAATTCACGAGCTTTTCTTCTAGGAGTAGGTTTCACTGTTTTTTCTCAACTTATAGCTTATCTAAAACGTTAACCATTTCTAAAGCACTTAATGCTGCTTCAGCACCTTTATTACCCATTTTAGTACCAGCACGTTCAATAGATTGCTCAATTGAATCAGTAGTGATCACACCAAAAGCAACAGGCATAGTAAATTCCATCGATACTTGCGCTAAGCCTTTATTGCACTCACCGGCAACAAAATCAAAATGAGGCGTACCGCCGCGAATAACTGCGCCAATAGCAATAATGGCATCATAGCCACCTTTTTGTGCAATACGTTTCGCCGCAACAGGCAGTTCATAAGCTCCAGGAACACGCACAACAGTAATATCTTGGTCTAAAACTTCACCATGACGCTTTAGCGCATCAACAGCACCTTCAAGTAAACTTTCAACAATAAAACTATTAAAACGAGAAACAACAATGGCAAATTTTTTGCCTTTGGCAGTAAAGTTAGCTTCGATTACATTCATTTAAAATGATCCACTAATAAAAAATTGCCGCGATTCTAACAAAAAAACGAGTTTTTAGGTATAGATTTATACTTTTTTAAAGCTTGATAGAGAAATGATATTCAAAAATTTCTATAAACTTTTTTATGTAGACCTCTTACTAAAGAGAAATTTGAGGACAGAAAATAGCGAATTTTTGGCCACAGATAGCCACAACCAACCTGTTCCAGCAACATCGATATAGTCATCCTCTTTCTCTGACGTCTAAGGCGCATAAACTTTTGATTTTCAATGTTTATAAGTGACATTAAGTGACCGTGTTTTTCAAAATACTGAATATAACCTTGTACACTTTTTGTGTCTCCGATCATCCGCTGCGTCACACCTGTATCGTTAATAACATATGACGGAGAAGCGATCCGAAGCGCGGGGCCATATTTTATAATGAGCCTCGTCCATAAGTCATAATCCTGACATGCGACAAAATTTTCATCAAACCCACCAACCGCTATAACGTAGTCTCTTTTAACCAGTACTTGTGTTGTAGCTTCGTTATAACTAAGTTGTTTTTCCAGTGTAATAACCTCTTGCTTACCATCAATTAAACGTTTTTTTTTGCCGTAATCCCAAAACATACTTGAACATACAAAAGCATATTTATCATGGTAAGCATTCATTAGTGATGCAATGCGGTTAGGCAAAAATTCATCGTCATCGTCCAAGCCTGTTAAAAACTCTCCTACTGCACTTTTAATGGCAATGTTACGTGCTGCGCATGCACCAATACTAACCTCATTATGATATACATGTATGTTAGGATGATCCTGAGCCAAACCATCAAGGTATGATTGAGTTTCATCCGTTGAGCCATCATTAACGATATGTAATTCAATATTAGTATAAGTTTGCTGTAAAACTGATGAAACCGCTCTCTTTAGCAATGCCAAGCGATTTTTTGTCGGAATATACACACTAACAAGTGGTTCACTCGTTGCGTTGTCCTGCTCTTTAATACTTGTATGTTCAATCGTAAATGTATTTCGCATTATTAATTAATCTAACGATTTGACTCGTCCCTTTCCCATTGCACAATATTTCCCCTTTTATACTGATATTTTGCTTTAATTTTTGCATATACTTTACAGACTAAAAATAGCGGCTTAAATATGAGCGGATAAGGACTAAAGCCTTTCAATTTTGCACCTGTTCTATCGACAATATCTAACAATCTAAGTTGTAAATTGCCACGTTCAACCCTCGTTAAAACATTAAGAAGATTGCTAAGATTTTTAGGGCAAATAAAAGTAAAGTGTAAATATTCAACAGTTGAATATTCTGACACCGTAAACTGACGTCGAAGATATTCATCATCAGCAATTAGTTCGGGAAATAATCCGACACGCTTAACCCCTTCTTTTGATAGTGCAATAACATTGGACAATCTGTGAAACTGGTTGTAATTAGAGCAACTAGCAACTTTATAATAGGCTTTAACCATTAAGCTACTTTGTTTACTGTCAAACTTAACCCTAGGAGATACCGCAAGTAATTTACTCTTATAAAGATGTTCTACCAGCTTAATAATATCTAATCCATCAATCAAAATATCTGCATCGAGCAAGACTATAGGGGAATATTTTGCATGTTGAATCCCTAAGTTTAACGCATTAGTTTTAGAGGGTATGGGTGTATTTAACAGGTGAAAACTTATATTTTGATTACTTTTTACCAAGCCGTTATTTAACCAATAATTATTTGCCACTTGCGCTGTATCGTCTGTACAACCATTACAGACAACTATGATTTCACAATCACTTAAATGATTGTCCATCAATATATTGTCTATAGTTTCTCCAATGAGCTTTGCTTCATTATGAGCGGGTATAATTATACTTATCATTACCGAAGTATAATCGTTTATCGATATCGAATATAGACAAAAAAATACAATAAACTACTTGCTAGAACGCAATTAGTTCGCGTTAATGGCCAATAAGTAACGTTTGTATTCGGTCAAACAGAGATGAATTTTCAATAGCACTGTAAGATATATTGCGTTCTTCAACTGTCAGCATATCCACTTCAGTTTTTAAACTTTGAACAGACTCTCTGTAATTTGACTCATCAATGGTGAATATATTTACCGCCAAACCAAGAGTTTCCGCATATGCATTTAACAAAATTAAACTATCTGTTCCCAGGCGAACATCAAGTTCGACCATATGCATTCCACACTCATATGACTGCTTTATTTCAGCCAACAATGTTTGTTCTGTTTTAGGATGATGGAGACGGCTAAATTTAATAAAAGGTAATATCTGAGCATACTCACTTTCCAGAAGGACATCTCTTAAAGTCGCCAATGTAACGTCATGCTTATAGGCGCGCATCGTTACAAACCTTGATTGATTGAAGTAAGCAAAACCTCCATTTGATTTCTTAGCCGACATTAACACATTCAAAATATCTCGAATATCTTGTTTAGAGGCAATATCGCCTTTTAGTTCTAAAAACAATAGCTGCTCTGACTCAATTAACCCAGAGTAAGAAACAATATCCGTTAATAAAACATGACTCCCCGCTTGCTCATGACTTATTACTGGGCCATTGTAATCCTCAGCAGGTATAACGATATCAAGCTCAATAAAATGAACCCCGCTAGAAATGGCGTATTCTATTAAATGCATAGTGTCATTAGCGTCAACACTATTATTGTCATAACAATTGTGACATGTAATGCCTATGCTATTTTCTCCATTATCAACAGATAGTAATGGCAAACTTACATTTTGATAGAAATTTGTTTCAGGGGTTACTACAGGGGTAATATCAGGACAATAATTTATATCTGAATCATTGCATGACTGCAGACTCACCATGCAGCAAGCAAGAAATGACGTGATTATTATTTTCAATTTACTGCGCACTTTAGCCTGTTAATGGTGATAATTTATTGCGTTTTTATCAAAATAAACATAATGCTTGTCTAGCTTCTGTTGAAATTGACTCCAATTTTTATTAGCTTCATTAGTCCATAAAGCTTCTGAAAGTGCAAGCATTCTGGGCAAAAGCATATATTGTAGGTGGGTATTAGTTTTAATGAACTCTGTCCACAAACTTCCTTGAGCCCCTATAATAAGTTCATTTTCTTGTTCAGAGAGATCTGTATATAGCAATTGTATGTTATAGACATCTTTCAATGTAACCATGCAGCATTGCGCCAATGGTTCGCTTGCGGGATCATCTTGATAATAATTAAAATAAGTTGAGTCTGTTGTATTTAAAATAACTTGGTGGCCAGTTCGAACTGCTGTTTTTGCAAAGGATATGTCACGCCAAGCTGTTATTGTAGTCGCATTTTCAATACCTTTTTCCTGAATTTCATCCCAACCAATCGCTTGCCTGCCGTGCTGACTCAAAAATTGTTCCATACGTTCATAAAAATAACCTTGTAGCTCATGCTCATCTTTTAACCCATTAGCATTAATAAATGCTTGTGCGACCTCACTTTGCTGCCAACGAGTAATTGGCACTTCATCACCGCCAATATGTACATAACGTCCGGGAAACAATGACATAACTTCTATCAATACATCTTCTAAGAATGTAAATGTAATATCTTTAGGACAGAGAATATCCTTATGAACTCCCCATCGGGTCGAAACTTCAAATGGTCCATCAGTACAGGCCAGTTCTGGGTATGCTGCAATTGCTGCTTGCATATGTCCAGGCATATCAATTTCAGGAATAATAGTGATGTATCGCGCCTGTGCATACTTCACAATATCTCTAATTTCAGCTTGAGTATAAAAACCTGAATGTGAAATACCATCACCAATGAAAGGATCAAAGTTTTTATCTACAATGGTTTCGTTTCGATAAGAGCCTATCTCAGTTAATAAAGGATATTTGTCAATTTCTACCCGCCACCCCTGATCGTCAGTTAAATGCCAATGTAAAGTGTTCAGCTTATAAAAAGCCATTAAATCGAGCATTGTTTTCACTTCGGCTATAGTGAAAAAATGACGACTTACATCAAGCATCATGCCTCTATATCCAAAACTAGGGGCATCTGTGATCCTTAAAAAAGGTAATTTATTCTGTAAAGAGTCATCAATAAGTATCTGCTTGAGCGATTGGGTGCCATAAAAAAGACCAATTTCAGAGTTCGCTGAAACTACAACTCCTTTCTCATCGATGACAAGTTGGTACCCTTCGAGATTAACTGACTGTTCCTCATTTATAAGCTGAAAAGAAACTTTTGTAGCCGAATTATCATAAGCTTGATTGAAATTTACTTGCTTAATATTTGTATTTTGAACAATAAAGTCAGAAAATTGATTGGCGATCTCTGCAACTTTTTCATTTCCTGGCTCCCATATCAAATTCATCGTTGCAGAAATTGCTAATTGTCCTTTCGCAGCCTCTATTTCATTGACTTTCGGGACAATGTTAGTCTCAACATTACTTCCTCCGCTATTGCATGCAGGTAATAAAGTGAATGTGAATGATAGAAGAATATAAAAGATGATATTTATTTTCAAAATACTAAAGCCCTGATTAAAACGTAACCCACTTTACTACAAAATATAATTTTGAGTATGGTTACAACAAAAATTTATTAATATATATTTACCAGTAAACACATAATTTAAAAACGAATAAAACTTATAAATCAATGTGTTGCTATAATCATCTCTTTTAATTTATTTTCCTAGAGGATATAATTAAATAGAAAATTTATTTCATGGAAGAGATGTTAATGACATACAAAAAATATATTAGTTTGCTTATTGTGTTCTTGTTTTTAGTTTCCTGTGGTGGTGCAACAACAAAGCAAGATATTGACCCACTACAAATACCTATTGACTCAAATCCAGAATTCAAAGTATCAATTAGCCACATCAGTGAAGCTGTGCATGGTCAGTCGTTTACAGTATCCTTGCAAGTTGAATCAGAGCATTCAATCGAAGAATCAACGATAAGCATAACCTCAGATATTCCTACCGAGATTACACAAATAGATAACGCTAACTTTGAATTAAAAGTCACTCATTTATACTATGAAGAACCGCTTGAGTTTAAAGTTACAGTTACAAGCAACGACGAACAAACAATCAATATTGAAAGCCAATTGATTCTAACTCCGAATTATCCACCTGCAATAAACACGTCGACTAACTATTGGTTAAATGAAGGTAAAAATAATACTCTGCTTTTTTCAATAGAAGATGAACAAAATACGACGTTACTGACATTAGAAGCAGAAGATGAAAACATTATGTTAAGGCAAGTTGATGACTACACTTTTGATGTCAATATTCCTGAAGTCGAGCAAGGACGAAAAATAAGATTCATTGCAAGAAGTGAAGACGAATATGGCCTAAAAGGTGATAAATCATTTACTTTTGGAGTTGAAAATAAACAGCCGTATTTGGGCTATAGTGAAGCAATAACTACAGTTTCCAATAAACAGCATTTCTTTTATTTTTACAAAAGAAATTTTCCCACTGGTGTTACAGTAAGTAGAGCGACTTGGAGCATTGTCGACAATAGCGCGATTGGTGTTGAGATAAGCTCACAATCTGAAAACAGTGTAGATGTATACATTCCATTAATTCATCAAGCAGCACAATTTGACATTACTGCAAGTGTTGAAATGACCAATGGTGAGATTTACAACATTTTGCAACACGTTTCTGTAATTCCATTTACAGATTATAAAGCAACCCCGTTAACCCACGAAGTCATTGCAAAAGCAAGAGAAAGAAAAGCGTTGAGCAATATACCAAATATCGATTTCAATAAAGATGGTCTGCAAGATATTGTCGAATTTGAAGAAAAAGTGCTCTATATCCAGTTACAAAACAATGATGGCACATACCAAGCGAAACAAAAAGCAGGAGAGTTATTCTTTACAAGTTTAGGTGGGAAAAATGAATTACCTGAAGTATCTGACATTTCGATGAAAGCAATAAAATTAGTCGATTTTGATGGTGATGGTATTGAGGACTTGTTAATCCAAGGGAGTCTTGAACATCTTCAAGGTGACTGGGTGTCTCGACCAGTTAGAGGCTGGTTAAAAGGTACATCGAATACAACCTTTAAAGGCGATTACGTTAAAGATATTGACAATGTTAGGAGTTATTTTTTAGCTGACTATAACAATGATGGATATATCGATATTATCAACTATGACTTTGAAACAGGTGTAAACGTATCTTATAACTCTACAAACGGAATGAGCTATCAACCATCACCAGTCACTTTTGCCAGCCCCACTTCCACTCCTATTCGGATCAGTAGCTACTCTACATACAATGGTGACGCTGGTTTGGCTGAAATAGGGTCAGCAAACAAGTTAGTTTGGGCGGAAATATTTGGAGAAGAGCCTTTTACTGACAACCCACTTGGCGATCAACAATGGTTGATACTTTCCCCTGTGGGTTACGCACCAAATTCAACAAGCCAACCATATGTGTTGCAGTTTTCAAATAAACCATGGATTGTGAATTTTCTTGATATTGACAACGACGGTAATGACGAAATTGTTGTTGAACTATACGAGCAAAATGAATATCAATTAATTGAAGTTAAAGAATAAGTAAATCCCATGAAATTACGACTATTAAGTACGATATTAATTGCACTAGCCCTCACCAGTTGTGGTGGTGGCTCTTCACCTAAGCAAGTAAATGAACAGGAATCAACTACTGAGCCTCTTCCTGCATTTGAAATTAACGTTCATCATATTAATCTAGCAGTTGAAAACCAACCAATAGATATTACACTTGTTGCAAACGAAGGCCACAGTATTACTAGTAGTGAATTAAGTGTTGATTTAGCCATTCCCATGGAAATATCTAAACTTAGCGAGACTGAGTATACTTTGTTGGTGCCTTCTGTTTATAAAGAGCAATTACTAAACATTACGACAACCGCGACTAATAATGATGGTGAAACACTTTCGACCAACTCCTCTGTTGAACTTAAGTATAATAAGCCACCAAAAACAACATTGCTTACTCCTACAACTGTCGACGATAGCGCACCATTTTTACTGGAATTCAATGTTGAAGATGAACACTCGCTACAAAATTTAACTTTAAAGACAACACAAGCCGGTGTCGATATTACGCAGGTAACTGGCACGAGCTTTCAAATCACGCTATTAGAAACCTTCATGGAAAATAGATTAGTGGTAAGTGCTGATGCGAGTGATGAGTATCAAGCGACAAGTAAGCAAACTTTTTATATCGACTTTCCAAGACCTTATTTGTCTTTTTATTTGACAGATGGCGATAATGCTCTTTTAAATGATCGAACGTCTTTACGTCTAATGGTGAACAACTTACCCGAATCGCAAACAGTTAGTCATATAAATTGGTCGCAAAAATCAGGCCCTACCATAGCATTCGAGCCAACAAATAATAAGGTCCTATATTTCACTACCCCAACAACTTATTCTCCAATACCGATAGTATTAGAAGCTAAGGTTATCCTTAGTGACGAGTCAGTGTTAACCATTGAACACTCAATTACGCTAATTGAGGATAAAGCCTATACACTCACCGCAATAGACCCAGAGCTGGTACAAGAAAAGCTAGAAGCGACTCAACGTAATGATACCGATGCAAATAACGATGGTTTACCAGACATCCTTACCATTGAAGATGGTATTGCTTATGTTCAATTACAAAATTCAGATGGCAGCTACCAAGAAAAACAAAGAGTCGGTGAAATTACATTCCACCAGTGGCTAAGAAATGGCCCTGTGCCTGAAATGCAAATGCCATTGCCTGAAAACCTTGGCGTAAATAAAAAAAGCATTTCACTGATGGATGTTGATAATGACGGTATCAAAGATATTGTCTTTACAGGTGGTATTCATTACCCTCTTAGTGCTATCACCGACCCTATCGCAGGCTGGTTAAAAGGTATTAGTCCATTGAAATATTACGGTGACTTTATGAGTGTAGGTCTTGGGTATTCGGTAATGCAATCTTTTGTCGACATCAACGGAGATGATTACATCGACTGGTTATATTACGACGCTTATTATGAACTAGACGGTCCTTTTATCAACTTATCATACGGTGTCCCACAAAATACTTTGGGTGCAGGAAGCCTACCTTGGATACCTCGTTATATGCGTCTATACGATAGTGCTAATGGTTTTGTCAACGATAGTTCAAACTTTATAGCACTTCAGCTTTATACTACACAACAAGCATGGGAGTATGGCACAGGTGACACATCAAATTATGAACGTATTACTGTTCATGAATTTTTACCTAATATTGGCTTTCAAACAAACTATAGCTTTTTATTGGATGAACGAACTCGCTATGTACACTTTATTGATGTAACTGATAATGACACCCGCGATATCGTTATTAAGACATCAGATAATAGTTATTATTCAGTTGAACCAGAGCAAAAGTAGCAAGGCTATAAATTAACAGGTAAGATCATGATTTTACGTTCGAGAACAGCTCTATTATGGGTCAACCAATAATTTCTATCATCATTCCTATCTATAATGTGGAAGCATATTTAGAAGAATGTTTGGATAGTGTCGTTAAGCAAACCTCTAACAACTTTACAGCGTTGTTAATAAATGATGGCAGTTTAGACGGCAGCGTAAAAATTGCTGAAAAATATGTAGAAGAGCATCCAACTATTTTTCAGCTCCTTCACAAAGAAAATGGCGGACTTTCGGACGCCAGAAACTTCGGTATAAACAAAGTAGATACAGACTATGTCATGTTTGTTGATGCAGACGATATCATTGCACCAGATACAGTCGAAGTCGTAACAAGCTTCTTAAAGAACAAATCTGTAGACGTATTATGTTTTGGTATGACAGAAATTACAGAGCAAGGTAGGCATGTTCGTGATATCCCTGCCAAAGTCGGCTCAATAGAAGCAACCACATTACAAGACTCTCCAGAGTTAATTATTGATGCTTTACCTAATGCCTGTAATAAGGTCATTAAAACCACATTATTTACCAATAATAATATCGAATTTCCTAAAGGTCTTTGGTATGAAGATCTCGCAACAACACCTAAATTATTTCATCTAGCAACATCTATAAGCTTCATTGCAGACTGCCTTTATCATTATCGCACGCGTGAAGGTTCTATTACCCAAACCATCAGTCCCAAATTACTTGATATGATTAAAGTATTATCTAGTTTAGATAGTTATTTTGCTGCTCAACACCATAATCACTTTCAGCCTACATTATTAACGCTAAAGCTTAATATGCTAGTGAAAACCTTAGTAAGAATAGCGGCATCAGAAAACGAGCAGCAACAAAGAGAGTTACTACAAGAAGTAAAAATGTACACTAAAGAAAACATGCCAAGCTTTACAGGTATTATTGGTATTCAAGGCAAGTTAATTTATAGATTTATTCTATCGCTAGCATCACTTAATATGAACAAAGTATTGTTAATTTTTTTAAAGACCTGTATTAAAAAAGGGCTCGTTCGCGCATGAAAAAAAAGATGGCATTAGTTGCCTATTATGGTTTCGTAAAACACTTACCCGCTAACGAAACAAAACTAGTTGGCAAATTATGTAGAGCCATTAGAGAGTCAGTCACTAAGCACATATTTAAAAATACGGGCAACTCTTTTAATATCAATAAAGGTGCTTATTTCGGCACAGGTATTAATCTTTCAATAGGTAATAACTCATCTATAGGCAAAGACTGCCAGTTAGCTAATGATGTAACTATTGGCAATGATGTGATGATGGCCCCAGAAGTGGCTATTTTTTCTGTCAGCCATGAAACAGGTGATACCTCAATCCCTATGCGATTACAAGGAAACAAAGCGTCAAACCCCGTCACCATAGGTAACGATGTATGGATTGGGCAACGCGCTATGATTATGCCTGGCGTTAATATTGGCAACGGCGTAATTATTGCCGCAGGAGCAATAGTGACTAAAGATGTTCCTGATTTTTCAGTTGTAGGTGGTAACCCTGCAAAAGTTATTAAACAAAGAAACTAAATAGATGAGGATTAGCTTAGTAAGGGAAACCGCAATCAAATTATACTTACTAAGCAAAAGGAGCTATTCAAAGTGCAATAGCTATTGAATTAATATAACTATCCAACTAGAAATATCTTGCAATCAACAGCATATTCCCCAAGCTAATTTCACTTAAAACCCTATAAATATGAATGCATCAAAAAATTATACTTTTTTAAGTATTCCAACAGTGAAGAGCATAAATTTAAGAATAAAAAAGCCCGTTTAAAACGGGCTAAATTAGTTTACTTTGATAACTACTTACATTCTACTTCATTGATATAGTCACCTAAAAATTCTACAACATCCTGTTGTATTGTTGTTCGTCCTATTGGTGGCATTCTATATAATTCAGTAGTATTTAAACGTTTATAAATAATTGATTTATCAGGATGACCTGGTGCGATTAACTTAGCACCTTCAACCCCTAACGTTGATATTTCAGGATCTTTATTACAAGCATTCCATTGCTCCTGTACTTGCCATCTAAAGTCTAAACTTCCGCGGGCTGGGCCTGCAGGATTATGACAATATGCACAATTCGAATGAACAAAACTGGAGACTCGTTGTTCATTGGTAAAATCGCTAAGATGGTAGTCAGGTAATGCCGTTAATACTTCTTTTTTACTCAATTCTGCTTCGTCAATAAATCCAATAGTTGTTAAATATTCAATTTGATTTGTTGTTAGCGTGTCTGAGTAAGCATGCTCAATATTTAATTGGCGATATTCCGGTCCAATAGCACCATTTATTGAGCTATTGTGACAACTTTGACATTGCACTCTGTTGGGAATTTGGTAATCAATGTCGCCAACTGATACTGTTTTCCCTGCAGGGAGTAATTGTGCATCAGTTTGCTCTTCGTTCCATTCGTAGGTATAACCATTCCATTGTTGTGTGTCATTTTTCATTAACAACCGAGTTTCAATTTTCTTACCACCCAATGAAAACTCTTTTAATAATACTGAGCCTACAGGATAAATAAAATCCCCATTTTCAAGTACTTCAATTTCAGTACCATCAGGTATTGCCATCCATCTATTTTTTGCGGCACCATCAGTATATAAGGATGATGAAACATTATAAGGAATAGCACTATCTACCGCTTCTAATCCATTGTCTGTAACCGTAAAACAACCAGTTTCAGATAGTAGTTGAGGAAAATCACTCACTGTTGCATCAATGCTTTCGTCCGGCACCATTTTAAATATGCCGTTTAAATGAGTCACAAAAAGTTCACCATCATGATCTGATGTGAACGAGTGTATTCCGCCGCCTGGCGCAAGTTTACCTTCAAATAACGGCATCCCATAAGGTTCGTTATTTGCGTCATATTCTAATGACAATATTTGAGAAAACTGAGAGAAATCTGCAAAAATAAAGCGCCCTACAAGCCCTGGTATTTTAGAGCCTCGATAAACTTCTCCACCTATAATGGCACCCCAACCCGCTTCATGACTATATTCTAGAATCGGGTCAATTAGGTCTTCTTGTCCATCACAGCCCTCGTTTAGCATGCAACTAGTGCCTTCTTTAATTGGCCAGCCGTAGTTGCCTCCTTTGACAACATTATCAACTTCTTCAAGATTATTCGCACCAACATCACCGACCCATATTTCTTTAGTTTCCTTGTCGATACCCCAGCGCCATGGATGCCTAAAACCAGAGGCCCATATTTCTCCTCGTGCACCTTCTACGCCAACATAGGGGTTATCTTCAGGAATAGAATAGGTACCGTTACCTGGAACATTAATGCGTATCATTTTACCGTAAAGATCATTAAGTTCTTGGGCAACCATACCTTTAGCATCATCACCATATGCAAAATATAAGTAACCATCAGGTCCAAAGACTATGTTGCCGCCTTGGTGATTTTGTGAATACTGTCGTAATTTTATGATTTCTACTTCATCGACTAATGCTTCATTGCCTAAATCGTATGTATATTCACTTAAGTTTGTATACCTTAACCCGTCATCACCATAATACGAGTAGTACAGATATACTTTGTAGTTTTCTGAAAAATTCGGATGAAATGCCATGCCTAACAAGCCCATTTCACCATAGCTTGATTCAACTTTTTCTGAAATATCTAACAATAGCGTTTTTGTAGAAACGTTAGGGGTATCATTAAACTTATATACATAGCCATGTCGACCGATGAAAAACCATTCATCATTATTGCCGGGCATTCTATAAATTTGAATAGGGGTTCCCATTTCTAACTTTGAGTAAACCTGTTCAAATTTTACGTTTGATGCAATCGACGGTGCTTCATGGGCCAAGCACGTTTCATTGGACGGGCGCAGAATATTCTCTTCGATTGGCGGTTTATCGATAACCACCTCTTCTTTATTAGAACCAGACGAAAAACATCCATTTAAAAATAATATTATTGAAAAAATGCAAAACATTTTTTTCATAAGACTTCCTATTGAGTATATCATTGACAAAAAACTAGCCGTATATTCTACAGCAACTATTACAAAAATTTAACATTAGCGTATTCTTTCTATAACCGCCTTACAGCCAAGTGTATAATCCTCATCCCAAAACAATCTTTTAATGTTAGTACGATGCTCAACAAAGTTATCTGTTTGCGCTTCTATAGAAGACAATAACAATTCGAATGACTGACACTTTTCACCTGGAGTAACTTCATCATACTCAAAATACATGCTGCGGCAGTTTTTCTTATAATCGTCTAGATCGAAACAATAGAAATATATCGGTTTATCTAATAGTAAGTAATCAATGTAAATAGAGGAGTAATCGGTGATCAGCGCATACGATAATTTGAGTACGGGATACATATCAATATTGCTTGGTAACAATTTTATTCTATCGTATTGAGACAAATCAATGTTTTCAACACCCGCAGCAGGATGAGCTTTGATCCAAAACTCACCATCGACTTTTTCCATAGCTTGATTTAACTGTTCAAAATTGAAATTCTCTTTAGAGAAGAAATCGCCTCCTGTATCGCGAAACGTCGGCATATAGATATAAACCTTACGATTTTCCGGTACAGACAGTTGTTCCAAATCTTTCGTCGTTAATGTTGAAAATGATTGTCCATCAAAAAACTGATCGGTTCTCGGTGAACCGCATTTCACAATTGCATCATCTTTCAGTCGAAACGCTCTCTTAAAAATATGTTCCATTTCATCTGTTGGTGCAAACATCAAATCAGCGACCCGATAAGCCGCTGGATAAAATAATTGTAGGTATAATTTTTGCCAGTTAAAGGTATGGCTATATTTGTTTTTTAAGACACCGCTATCAATATCAAATTCTATTTTTTTAAGTGGTAAACCATGCCATAAATTTACTAGTTTTGCGCCAGACGTCAGCCAATGATTAATTTCAGCAACATAAGAAGAATAAAATACGTATTTCGCACGTATGATCATCAATGCCCCATTAAAGCTTTTACGCTTTAGTGCCTGGTAACCTTGAGACTTAAGCTCGTCGATTAACACGAGATCATCAGTCACCCAGTAACAATCAATTTCTGGGTGCTTGGTGGAAACATAATGAAAAAGGTATTTCGAATTATCAACAAAGCTGTCTCTATACGATGAAAAACACCAAATATTGTTATTTCGAGGAACTAATTTCAACAACCAATAAATAGGCCATAAAATACTTATTTTAATCAGGCACTTAATTACATTCATTCTAGTTCTGTTCAACCCTATGTAGTTTTCCCATCCAAACGCGGTTAATAGCGAAGTATGCTCTTAATGCAAACACCGTAACCTCTGCAGCAACAACACCCCAGACAAAATACTCAGTATTAATTATTCCTGTAAATAAACCGTACCCAGCTATTGCGAAAAACACCAAAGCACCAACAATAACGACGCCATTAGCTTCTTTAGAGAAACCTAAAGCAGCAAGCAATGGAAAACCTAACATCATTGATGGAAATACAAATAATAAAGCAATGATATGAATACTAAAAATTTCACTACTTGCTTGAAATTCTTGGCCAAATAAAAATATGATCAGATGAGGCGCCAAAAAGTAACCAGCAACACAGCCTATGATGACAACGACAACTGAAATAATGAATAATTTCTTAAATAAGGCCAGATCTCTATTTTTAGCTACATGTGGATATAGTGCATTGGTTAACGGGTACATTACCGATTGAGCAGCATTATAAAGTTTCTCTGATGCCGAATAAATTGCCGCTTGTGCTGGCGTGCCAATAAAACCAATTAACGGGATCATGCTACTGGTATACATCATCACGAAGACTCTTGATGTGAAAAAAGGTAACGCTTCAGTAAATGTTGCTTTAATAGCTTTTTCGCTTAAAGTGAACTTAAAATCCAGCTGGTGAAGCATATGGATGATGCTAACCAACCCCGCAACAAAAAATGAAAAGCCATAAACAATAGTCGCTATACCGTAGTCCTGTTGTTCTCGTATTAATAAAAACAATAAGCCTACGTAAACTATTTTTGTCACTACCGTATACAAGGTCACATACTTCATTTGTTGCATGCCCTGAAAATACCATACTGGTAATAACATTTGACCGACAAGTAAAAACGTGCCGCCAAGTAACAACATTAATACTTGTGGATCTGGCTTTGCAAAGACAACAATCAGTGAAAAAATAATCACAGCAAACACAAGCAATATCAGTTTGATAAATAATACTGAACTGACAATTTCAGCGACTTTTGCTTTATCTGCCGAGTGGATACTTATCGATCTTGTGGCAGAAAATTCAAAACCAAAACGAATAAATACCAGCAATAAATTGGCAACGCCAAGATAAAACGCATATTTGCCAAAACCATCGATACCTAATGCTCTAGTTAATAATGGGATAACGAGAAAGGGCAATACATAATTGCTAAATTGAACAATAAACAAAAAGAAAAAGTTTTTGTACACCAACTTACTCATTATTAACGCCCTGCACTTTCTTGATATGAAAGTGGTTTTAATGACTGTTCTCTACCTTTGATAAAATCCAAATAAGCTAAACCATTTACTAGTCCAAATAGCGGCGCAAGCATACCCGAGGTAAATATATGCCCCGCAATAAACGATACAGCAATCAAACTGATATTAATGATGAGCACAGCAGGAGCCCAAAGGCTTTGCCGATTTAAACATCCAAGGTATGACACTCGAATAAACACAGTGCAATAAATTAAAAATAAGATGAGTCCTGCGATTCCATGCCAAAGAAACATATCAATAGGGTCTACTTCCATCGCATTTTTTGTAAATAGCCCCAGCCCTGTTTTACTATAACCAAACACTATATCGGTCCAGTTACCAAAGCGCATGATAAGTTCAGACGCAGTTATAATGAATTCATCTCGACCGGACAGAATAATGCCAATAACGCCTTTTTTATGGTAAAACCACATGAATCGATCTAGCAATCCAGTTGTTTCAAAAATAGGGATTAATATAAATGCTAAGATGGTGCCAACCACAGCCAGTGGTAAAACTGTTTTCACCTTCAACCAGGTTAAATTAAGCAACCGATTGCGTTCATTTAGTAATGGAATTGCAAACACAAGAATTAAGCTAGCAACCATAGCCGCTTTGGTCGCGATAAGTACACCGCAAGCCATCGATAATAAAGCAATAACAGCATACAAAAACTTACTTTTTTGCCATGCTAAGTGTAATGCACAAGCAAACAGCACAATGTAAATACCACTTAGTTCATTTCCCGCATAAAAAAAGCCCTTAATACCTATCGATTTATCATCGTCTCCATCGGTGGCTCCTCCACCGTAACTAGAAAAACCATACCCTAATACCCCCAAAAAGATATTACTTACCAAGATTAGAAACGAGAAATTTAAACAACGTTTGCCATAAACTTTTAACTTTTCTGGCCATTTTTCTGCTATTAACGCCAAATAGATAAAAATAATCAATGCGGTAATAATTTTTAAACACGAGGTGAAATCATCAAAAAAACCAGCTAAATCAATAGTAGAAGAAAAGGTTATCACTGGGCCTATAAGCAATATAAGAATAAGAGTAAAAAGGCCCGCTAATATTTTTAACGAGTAACAACCAATTTGATATAACACTAAAAACAACAGAAACAACTTAAACATTGCTGATAGCTTAGGATCAATGCCCAAACCAGATAAAAAGAAACCATTAACTGCATCGACAAATAAAGACATGCCAATCATTAGCATGGTTAACTGAAACATCGCTAATTTTGCATCTTTACGCACTGTTATATTATCAATAGTTAACGCACTCAAGGAGTCACTCTCTATTTATCAGAATATGCTTAGCTTAAACTTTACTCGATATATAGGATTTTCGACCCGTTCTAAACAAGACAATAATAATTCCGATAATACCGCCGAGAAACCCTGCTACAACGACAATAATAGCTCTACGAGGCTTAGACTTAAGTTCCGGTGCAATTGCTGGATCAACCACTTTAAAGACGTAATCTTTTCTAATTTCTGCCAGCATTTGTGACTTAATTTGTTCTTCCATTAAGCTGGAAAATACATTTCTAAGTCCAGCAACATTAGCTTCGCTAGCTAACTGTTTTAGGTAAACAATACTTTCTTCAGCCTCTTTTTTATCCATCATTCGAACTTCTTCATTTAACATAGCCACTAGGCTTTGCGTCCATTGTGCAGCTAAATCAGGTGAAAAGTACTCCAAGGAAATGCGAACGAATTTGGTTTTCGGCTCAATATCTACCTCTAACATAGTAATTAGTTTTTCATATGCTTCAATTAAACTGGGCTTTGCATTTCTAGGTGCTTTGGCTTTTCTTACCCACTGCTGTTTATCACTGTTGTATACAGCTTGATCAATTAATAATTTATTGCTCGTAATATCCCACGACTTAACCGCCATTAAAGGAATTAGCAAGTCGTTCTTTTCAATAAAATGAGTGAGGAACTTTCGGGATTTAAGTAGCTCAATGGCCAATTTACTATTGTTATTACCACTATCAGATAAATTCACACCTGCTAAAGATGCTAACCCACCTATATTGCCCGCAAGCCCACTTAAACTCGATTTGTCATTTTCAACAGGCATTAACAAGGTTTCAGCTTTATAAATATTTGGCTGGTATAGAGACCAAATTAATGCGGCAACAGCAAACGAAAACCCCGATACTGTTAATATCAGCCAGTTTTTAATAAAAATTGAAAACAACCCATATAAGGATAAATCTTCGTGCACTATTGGTTGATTAGAATTCATCAATTTACTCTACATATAGGTGTTAAAAAAAATGTTAAAAATTATATACTTTTTTATCTATTGAAGTCGAACCTTCAACGCTTTAGTTTATTGAGCGTTCAACTATCTAACGCTAAAAAATCAACAAATTTATTCGTTATCTTTTCGGGAGAATATTGTGCTATTACCTTAGCAGGCCCTTTCCCTGTATATAAAGCTAATTGAGCAACTACCGTATTAATTGCATCAACGACATTTTCAGTTAAAGGTGCTTGGCAACAAACGCCAACATCATTGGTAACAACGTCATTAATAGGTCCCCATCCATAGGCTATAACCGGAATATCAAACGCCATAGCTTCGATAAACACCATACCGAATGAATCATAAGTAGAAGGCAAACAAAAAATATCAGATTTACGCAATAATTGTTCTTTTTTCTCTCCATCTATCCATCCGGTAAAACGGATACGCTCATCCAGACCTAATTCTCTGACCAATTTTCTGTATTTTTCAAGTAATGGTCCATCACCAGCAATTGTTAGCCGCATATTTTCTGGCAAACGACTAACCGCTTCGATAACAACATCTATATTTTTACCCTCAGCAATCCTTGCCATAGTTAAAATTTCAATATGATCCTTTTTATCCTTAGCCGTTCTAGGATTGTCAATATAGCTAGATGCAATTTGGTAATATGCTTGGTTAATAGGATTAGCAGAAATAAAAGAAGGTTTTGTAATACCTCTTTCATGCAAAAATGATTGCCACCATGGCGTTAACACAACGATTTTATTAAACGGTAACAAAGATAACTTTGTTAGTAATCTAACCAAGAAACCGCCATTAAGGTAACTACTCATCGCAGGTGAATGGATATGAGCAATAGTATCTGAACCAAACAGTCTCGGCAGAATAGCCAATGAAAATTTTCTACTCATTGACAACCACGGCCCTAGGTGAAACCAAAACACCGCATTACCACGATGTTTAATTGCTAATCTAAAAATGGAAATAAAAGCTGAAAACCAACTTACAAAGATAGGCGTACCTTGCCAATGTGACTCGACAAATTCATAATCAATATTTTTAGCTGATAGTCCATTTAAATAACCAGAAAGCGCCGTTGATATGCCACCTTTTCCGGTTGTCGCACGCGTACCAACAATAATAAGTTTTCTCATGAGTTAATTGCACCGTCGAAAAATACCCTTCTCATTACAAACGCCTCACTAACTCTAAATATAAATAACGGAATAAATTACCATGCCTAAAAATACGCTTAGGTTCTTTAATTACCCGATAAAACCATTCAAGATTTAGACGGCGGTACACCAGCGGTGCTCGTTTAACTTTTTCGGTAAAGACGTCAAAACTACCGCCGACGCCCATATAGAAAGCATCAGGGTATATTTGACGACACTTATCAATAAATAACTCTTGCTTAGGAGACCCCATAGCAACAGCAACAATTTTAGGTTTATGGGCAGCAAGTTCTTCAATAACAGCAAACTCTTCATCTTCAGAAAAGTAACCATTTCGATAGCCTACAACAGGGGTGTTATATTTTTCTTTTAACTTATCACAGGTTGCTGATATCACATCTTCTGATGCGCCAACGACGTAAACAGACGCACCTACTTGGCCTGATTTAACCATCAAGCCTTCCCATAACTCAACACCAGGTATACGAGATATTGTCTCACCTGTTTTACGACATAAGGTTTTTACAACGCCAATACCATCTGGGTAGCGGATAGTTGCCGATAACAACACCTCTTTAACTAGAGGTGCCTGCATGGACTTCACAATTTTTTCAGGATTAATCGCAATAGCACTTCCCGATAAGTTATTGCCATTATCGTCTAAAATATGATTAATAAGCTGTTGGGTATCTTTGAATAAATCAACAGATATCCCCCCTACATTATTATTTTCACGGCATATCCGGTTAGTCAGCAGCAGTTCATTAATTTGTTCAAAACCCGAAAAAGACTGATATTGATAACTTTCAAAGTCATTCGAATAAGCTTTATTTATGCAAGATAAAATATTAGTTAAATCAAAACAAACACAAGCATAACGGTTCTTGTCGATAAAATTGGCTAAATCTAACTGATGATCATCCACTCGTTCGAAGTTAGGTACTACCACTAACTTTTTATTAAGCGATAACAAATTAAATACACTGCCAGCCCCTGCGTGAGACACCACCAGGTCGGCTTCTTGATAATATTTTTGGACCTCTTGGGTAAAGCGAAAATATTGATGGTTCTTAGGCCGATAGAAGCCATCAGCTAACTGGATAACAACCTCGTACTTATCGTTAGGAACATAGTTATCAAGTGCCTCAATAAGTTGGTTATATTGTGTATTACCTACGGTGACAAATATTTTCATAGTCGCCCCGCATAAATAGCTTTAGGATATTCTTTTTGTAAGGATTCATGCTGAACATAAAAAATATTGGCAATGTAATACATAAACCTTCCGGCTAACGAAGGTTTTGATATACGAGACCAGGATTCAAAATAAATGACTTTTGCTCTAATTATTCGACAGATAATACTCGGTACAATAGCAAGCCCAGGCCCTGTAGAAACCAGTCCTACAACCCTATACTTACTAATGATACGGAGCATTTGAACGGCAGAAACAAATAAATAGATAAAAAACACGAAAATATTTTTATAGCGACTAAATTTATCGCGTGCTTCCATGCAATAAAAGGAGGCCATAACATCAACATCCACTTCAGTAGCGCTAGTAATAGCAATACACGGGAGTTCTCTAGAATCATACTGATTCATAAAGCGTTTCATTTGAGCATTATGTCCGCCTTTACCGTAGACGAGTAATAGGACATCTTTTCTTTTTTTAAACATTCAACAACCTGAATTTGTCTTCCTGACTATCTTTCTTTGACTATTTCAATTAACTCTGTGGTGCTAATTGAAGGTGTTCTCGGTAAATAAACGACTTGGCAAATATCATTGAATTCATCAAACTTCCCTTGCCAATCATCTCCCATGACCAAAAAATCAGCTTTGTAATCAATAATATATTGTCTTTTCAACTCTAGCGACTCTTCAAAAAAGACTTGTTCTACGCATTTTAGAGCTTCAACAATTTCTGCACGACTTTTCTGCGGACACACTGGGTAACGCTGTTTTTTAGAAAAATTTAATGCGTCGGTAGAAATTCCTACAATCAAATGCTCCCCAAACTCAGCAGCCCGCTTTAAAATATTTAAATGACCAACGTGAAAAATATCAAAAGTACCAAAAGTTATGACTCGAGCCATCTAAGCAACTTATTTACCGTGAAAAATTTCGCGTATTCTACAGCAGAAGGATATAAGACGCTAGCGCTCTAGATAGGCATTCAATCTAATAACATCGGTATAGTCCATGCCATTCATCCTATACTAAGGTGTTTTTAGACGGTGTTCTTTTATTAGGTGGCTCTGGTGAATTAATAAGCTCTTCAATCACCGACCACATTCTCTCTACTTTTTCTTTGTAAAATTTACTACTTGCCTGTAATTGCTGACTTATCGGCACTAATGACGCTAATGTGGAATCAACTAATATCGATAATTCCTTGGGGGTTATGTCAGCACTTAACAACATTTCAGTTTGTTGATATTCATCGAACAACTGCTCATATTTATGGCTCCAACTTGTGCCTATACACGGAATACCCTGTGATAATGAACTCACGCAACCATGAAATCTAGAACACACAGTTAATGCACATTGGCCAATAATCGCCTTTACTTGAAGTGCATCATCTGGCGAAACAATCGTTAATTTATCGTCAAAAAGTTTATTTATGCTTTGACACAATTTAATATCACTTTCACCTTCATGGTTGAGTAAAAACACCTGATGCCCATTTTGCTGAAGTACTGAGATAGCATTGGTTAGTACCTTCAAATAACTTTCTCGCCAGGCTTTATTAGGATTTTGCTTACTCAACATTTTGCTATTTGGGATTATCGCGACACTTCCTGCTAAATATTCATACTTTGGATCTAGGGATGGAGCAACCAAATTAGTAAAATCAGGAGAAACGATAGTTTTTGCTTGTTCAGCTATTGCGCTGACTTGCTGCGATGAAATTTCATCTCGCGCAAAAACGAAAGAAGCCGATTCAAAAGCTACTTTTGCCCACTTACGATTTTTTAATGTTGAAAAAGGCCCTAGCGCTTGCGGCATAAAAATATAGTGTTTGTTGTTTTGCTTAAAACGTCTTGCTTCTTTTGCTGTTTGTATTAGTGAGACATCAGGCCATTGATCTCCATAGCTGAAGCCAGATGCATCAAGAATTATATCGATATCAGCTTCCATCACAACACCCCAAGCCCGCCTTAAATAATCACGAAATTTTTGAGGGATAAAGTAAGAAATGCGATTGAGATCTAATAGTCCTTTCCTTAAATGAAGTCTTTGTAGCGCACCAAGCTTGGCTCGTTGTTTAAAGCTTGAATTTAACCTAGGTTGCAAACATATCTCGGCTTCTGGCCAAATTAGTTCGACCTTTTCAATTATCGCCATTAACATCAGTTCGGCGCCCTTATTTACAAATTGCACACCTTTAATTTCTATTAACACTAATCCATGTCCTTAATTAGTTGCTTGGTGCTTTTCTTTTGAGAAAAAGGTATACCGCCAGAATCGTCTCCATAGCCTATCGCCATCAACATAATAGGCCTTTGATGTTTTTCAAGATTCAAGGCTTGATCCATTTTTCTTTCATAGACTTCCATATCTGGCCAATTTATTGGGCAAGTAGATAACCCAAGAGTTTCAAAAGCCAACATTAGTTGCATTGCCACTAAGCCGCCATCAATATAAATAACATGTCGATCACGCTCTTTAGGATAGGCACTTAAGTCTCCAACCACTACTATCAGTGCTGGCACATTTTGCGCAAACCCTTTTGTTCCCATAGGGATAGATGCGATTTTTGAAGCTTTTTCAGGGTCCGTAAAAGTATAAAATTGAAAAGGTTGACGATTGCATGCACTTGGTGCCTGAGCGGCCATTTCAACCGCTTGAGCAATAGTAGCCTTATCTACATGCTGTTTTTTAAACCAGCGAACAGAACGACGCTGCTTAAATAAATCATGCAAGTCATTTGCTTGAACATTAGCTTGAATGCGTTCATCAAAAGTGTATGGGATAGCGCTAATCCCTTTTTCATCAACAACGGGCAATGCGTTAAATGAATATTTTGCGTTACTAATGATATCTGTATTTTCAACTATCACAAAATACTGAGTCAAAACGTCTTGTGCCCATTTTAGTTCTTGCTCATCAATACCACCACGGTGTAAACACGCAGAAAAACAATTGACAGTTTCAGTAATATATCCTTGAGCAAATACCGCTTTTCTAGGCTTCATTATTAAGCCTTTTTCAAGCCTATGGATATTTCGCCTTAATAACGCACTCGACTTTTCGGCAAGTCCATTATTTTCGCTATAAGCAATTTTACCCGCTAATGTTGCTTGCTGCTCTCTATAAAATTGCTGGTCAAAAAATAAATAATACAGCCCACTTGTAAACTTAAAACGAGAACATTTAGCCGATAAAAATAATTTAAAACTAATTCGCCATTGAGTTATCAAACTTTGTAATGAAGATGGTAATAGTTTTTTTAATAGTAGTTTTAGCATTATGAGAGTTCTTGAATATTCTTATTCGCGTCAAGCCATTTAAGAGAAATAAACTTAACCTAAACAAACATTCTATCTAATCCTTTGAGAAACAGCTACATAATTGCACTTAGGCTATGTTTGAACTGTATATTTCGGTATTTTAGTTACTTACATTTGTTGTATAATTATTGCAATATTTAAAATATAACTTTTTCAATGACTTTCTCAAAAAGTATTAATAACAGCGCACTTCTCATAATAGAAAGAGTCATTACGATAGGCTTAGCTTTTATTACTGGCGTATTTCTCGCTAGGGTCGCTGGACCAGACGTATTCGGTGAATATGCTTATATACTTTCTTTTGCAGGTCTATTTGCCCCTTTATGTTTTATGGGGCTTAATAATATAACCACAAAATACGTAGTTAAGTATCCAAGAAATAGCCATCATTATGTTAAATCTGCCCTACTTATTAGAGGGATGGGTGCAGTTTTTTCTATAATCCTTGGGCTGTTTTTAATTAACCTTCTAAATGAAAAAGCATCATTAAATAGTCAAATATTAACCTTACTCATTTTACAAAGTACGCAATTATTTTATGTTTTTGAGTATTATTTTTTAGCAAACAATCAAGTGCTACCAACCCTTAAGATCAGATTAACCGTATTGTTGTGCTCAGGCTTACTAAAAATATGGGTTGTTTTTAATGGTGCTAATATTACTACACTCGTTGGAATACATGGCATTGCCTATTTAATTATCGCTCTAGGATATTTGTGGTTATATCGAAGTCAAAAAGCGCAATTAAACATAAAACACAAGGTAAAAGCGCATACTCTATTTGCTTTTTTTCATAGGGGTAAGTGGCTACTACTGTCAGGAATAGCTGCAGTAATTTACTTAAAAATAGATCAAGTTATGTTGGCTTACTATTACGATACAAAGGAAGTAGGCATATATGCTGCTGCAGCCAGACTTTCTGAGTTTTGGTATGTATTTCCAGTATTAATCGCAAATGCGTTTAGCCAGCAGTTGTTTCTTAAGCACAAAAATAGCACTGATGAATTTAATAATTTCATCGCTTCTTTTTTGCGCATACTAATCACGGCCGCAGTAATTATTGCCCTCTTAACCTTTTTACTATCTGAACTCCTCATTGATTGGATATACGGAGCAGCCTTCTCTTCAAGCGCTGTGATACTAAATATTCACATTTTTGCAACGATATTTATTTTTCAACGAGCAATATTTAGTAAGTGGTTGATCATTAAGGGTTTATATAAATATAGCTTATGGACTCAAGGGGCTGGCGCAATTATCAATGTCAGCTTAAATTTAATTTTCATTCCCAAATGGGGAGGCATCGGCGCGGCTTGGGCAACGTTAATATCATATATATTCGCAAGCTATTTAAGTCTATTTATTCCTAGAGCAACAAGGCCTTTTGCGATTCAAATGACCGTAGCAATGCTCGTTTGGCCATTACAAATACCACAAACAATCAAATTACTTTGGGCGGGTAGAAATTAAAGAAAACATGATAAGGTATTGATTTTATCAAAATAAACCCAGAAAAAATGATAAAACGGTTAAAGGTGTAGAATCAATAATGTACACGTGACAACACAATATTCACTATATTTGGCTGCTATAGATCATTTATAGTTCTTGTTAGTGCTTCATGAACGACTAACGACATTAGCTCTTTTTAAACGGATAATTAATTATACTCTTATGAAAAAACGCGCCAAAGCCCTAGTACTTAAAATAATAGAATCACTTGGTTACGAGCTAACGGTCGATCGTGTTGGTGTTAAAAATTCACATTGTAAACCTACAGTATTTGTACACATTCCAAAGTGTGGTGGAATATCCGTTGACAGAGCTATAAGAGAAAAGCTAGCAAGAACAGGCGAGAAAAAATTACAACGCAAACCTTTAATTGAAACTAGCTTATTTAATTTTAATAGGCCCATCAATTCATTAAATGATAAATGTGACTTTAGTGAATTTCATGTTAAGCAAATTCAAGATATCTTAGTTTATCATTTAAATTTGAACTGGCGTTACGTCAGTGGGCACGTAAACGTTACAAGTCACATTTTAGATCATTATGCCGAGCAATATCAATTTGTCACCTTATTGCGTCACCCGGTAGAGCGCTTTATATCGAATTACATTTTCAATCGGTTAACTAACCATATGACTATTATGCCGCCTAGCCTATCTAATGCTCCAATGACGAAAGAGCAGCTATGGCAAGAAGCAGATGAACTCATTAACAGTCGCAGAGGCTGGCATATGGCTAACACCATGACTATGTTTTTAACTGGTCGTTATCCAAAAGATGCAACTGACGCTAAAGCTATGCAAGACGAAGTATTAAATAATTTAGCAAAGTTTAGTGTTGTAGGCTTTTTAGATGATATGCCCAGTTTCGAACAACAGCTACAAAAGGTTACCGGTAAAAATATTCAGGTAGGTCAACATAACACCACGAATAATATAGAAACACCAGATGCAACACATATTCGTGAATGTTTAACACAATATTTCGCTCAAAATAAAATCAAAGACTTGTTAGGTAGTCTCTGCACAAATGAGTTATCCATCATGCAGAGACTTCAACAGCAAAGAAGATTTTAATAATTATGGTTGAACTGTAATATAGATAATATCATCTGATGGACCACTCGCAGGAGTGCTGCCTAAATTAGGACCTTCATTTTGTCCACCCTCATTATCTGTTGCTTGCAAATGGAACATTAATATAATAGCTTCTGTTACATCAGGCGCAATAAAACTAGTACTGCTAGCACTCCTATTTTCTAATCCCGCGTTTGGTCCTGATGTATATTCTCCCGTTGCAACAATAGTCGTTGTATATTGCCCCCAGCCATAGCTCTCAACTGTGCCATCAACATCACTCGCTGTGCCTGATAAATAGACAGTTTCACCACTATTAACAGTTTGATCTTGACCTGCATTCACTGTAGGTACTACGTTTTCAGGACGGCTTGGTTTCACTTCAATATTTACTTCATCATACGCACTATTCCCATCATTATCTTCAATGGTCAATCTAAATGTATAATTTTCGTCATTAATCACATTGGGAGCCAAGAAGCTAATATTAGACTCGCGTTGATTTTCTTTATCTACATTAATTGGCACGGGGACACTGCCATCTTCTTGAGACCAAGATATATCAACGATAGTGCCATCCCCATCAAAAAAATCACCATCTATCGTTACATAATCACCAGCGTACAAACTATTACGATTTGCTTTAATTTCAATCAAAGGTACAGGACCTAGCGTAGTAACACTATAGCTTGCAGATTTATCTCCTATGTACAACGTTGCTGTTGTTGTTGTTTCCTGATTTTCAGAAGACAAAACTCGAACATTAATAACTTCTCCATTTGTTACTACCCCAGAGGAAGCAGTAAAATTATTTCGATCTCTACTATACTCCCCGCCTTCTATGCTAATACTGGTCTCCGAGTTAATTCCAGAAATAACAATATTGTCTGAATTAATCCAAGTGTTTAAACCAACCCAGTCAGCAGATTCAAAGCTGAATGCATCAGGGTTGATGTCAATCTCTACGCAGTCATTGCCGTCCCAAAAGCTGCCCTCAGAACATTCAAGGAATGAAGCTTTTACGCTTGTAGAGCTACTCTTAGAATAGTTATCGCTTATCGTCACTAGCTTTTCTAGATCTGACACTGAATCACTACACAGTTGCCAATTATTTCCTTCTATTGAAAAATTAATTTGATCCCCTTCACTGTCACTAGCTTCTTGTTCAATAGCAATACACTTACCACGTTCAGTGCTATATTCAGTTTTACCTGTGTAAATAGGTGCCTGATTTTGATGAATAGTAAACTCAAGCAAAGCAAGACTTGATACAGCTCCTTCATTATCTGTAACCTGATAGCTAAAAGTTCGGGAATGACCTCCCTCCTGACTAATGTTGTGATTATAAGTCGAGGAATAATTAGTTATCTCAGTTTCGTTTGTATAATCCAAAAACATTTTTAATGTTGAACTGACCACACTGCCGTCTTCATCATTGGAAGACAAAGCGATAGTAACGCTATCGTTAACATCACGTATAGCATCATCTATGAGTATATAATCACCTAACAATTCCAGCTCAGCTGTTGGTGCTATGTTTTCAGTTAGAGCAATAGCTATTGTTTTTTCAGATTGAGCATTATAAGGATCTGTTGCGGTTGCAGTAATTTCATAGTTACCTAAAGCTTGGTCAGTATCAAACTGAAGTTGCCCTGTTAACGTCACGGTTTGATTTTCAGGATCACTAACATCATCATTTTTAATAAGCGTAATAATGCCTTGATGGGCCTGTAATGAAACATTATCAGCTAAGCTGTTGCTAAAAACAGGCGCATCATTTTTCTCTACTACATAACTTTCACTGATGTTACTGGTCGTATTTTCAGAAAAATCAGTAATATCCTGACTGATATAAACTTGTCCATCAAAGCCAATTAGCTGTGCACAATATTGTTGTACATCTTCTTGATAAACCATAACCACACTATCAGTAAGTCCATCTGCGGCGTGTAACGTCACTATTTCACTCTCAATGCCTATGTTATCATTTGCAGTAGTGCTAACGCAGATTTCCCCTTGATCTAAACCACCATCTAAGTAAGGAATTGAAAAGCTAACTTCATCTATAGAACCAGCAGGAAAAGTACTATCAACTTCAATTAGCTCTCCTGTGATTATCGCCAACAAAGGAGAGCTATTTATCTCCTCATTAAAGTTAACGGTTCGTTGACATTCGAGCAAAAATTCATTTCGTTCTGCTGTTAACGACGTTATATTTTGCTCAATTTGGGAATTCGTTAAGACATAACGGTCAACATCTTTTGTTAAAGGTAACTCAGCACATAAAACAGTACCTACATCCCCCTCAAGAGTAATACCAGAACCAATTTGGCTGATCGTCATATCGTCATTGTCATATTTAGTAATAATGAAATGTTGTGCAATATAATTAGCCGAAAACTCACTGTTAATAGTTGCTGATTGAAGTTTTTTTTGTCGTTGCTCAATTTTATTTTGTTGACTTGTACTTAAACATTCTAGAGGAAAAATAAGCCCCGGCTCAGGGATCGTTGTTTCTGTTGCTGTCACATCGACTTTTAGCAATTTATGAGGCCGATTTACACCACACTCACCAGAAGGCTGTACATTATATTTCAGATTCTCCTCTGTTAATTCAGCAGACAAATAACCAACCGTTCGGTAAAGCTCATCGGTACTTGAGCCTAGGAGATCTAAACCGTCAATTTCACCTCCGAAAACAAAGTTCACTACATCACTCGCCAAAACCTCTTGAACTTCAGTTTTACTGGGTACAACTGCGACTTGATAATTCAGGATAACATCAGCATTAACACCATCTGATACTCTAATTAAAGCTATTTTTTCGCCTTTCGTCGCGATAGAGAAACTCGCTTGATGAGTGAACTTCTTATCGCCTTGATAGACAACTAAGCCCACAATATGGTCATCGATAGTAATATCGCCAGTAATAGGGTCATTATCACTATCGATAATATTTAATAAGACAATAAAAGGCTCTAGTGTTTCAATCACACCATTAGCGGAGCTATCTTCAATAATAATTGCTGAAGCAATCACCGGCGATATATTTTTTTCGACAATAGGAGCGCTAGACTTATTGTCACTTCCCCCTCCCCCGCATGATATTGTTAATACGGATAATATATAAATAATGTATCGAGATAAATTCACAAGGCAGTCCTTTGCAGTTTTATAGGAAAATTTAGCGACATTGTACTTGTAAATACAATGTAAAATCGAACTATTTTAATGTAGTATGAATACGAATAAAAATATTTCGTTCCCACGAACATTTTTTTCACCACGAACACATGAATCAAACATCATAAGCGACTAATAATTTAAATGTTTTTAAAAAAAATTTGAATAGGTTCAAATGAGGAAATGAATATTGTTCAAAATAAAATCAAAGACTTATTAACGAGTCTCTGCACAAATGAATTATCCATCATGCAGAGCCTTCAACAACAAAGAAGATTTTAATAATTATGGTTATTGAGTATTATCAACCAAATTTGAAACACTATTTAATGATATCCCAGCTAATTTATAATGCTTAACTTGAACAAAACATATCCCCTGAAGTTGCCATGATAAGAATGACAGTAATTTAGCACTACTATTTATTTTTTAAGACAAGCAATGCTTTTCTGTATTTATTGGATTTTACTACGTCTAAATCCAGCTGAGTTTTGATATTCGCTTTAATATCCCTAACACTCTAATCAGTATGTACTATATTAAACATTCAAACACCTCAATATCCCAATTTTTTTATTAAATCAGCCAAGTTCTTTTCGAACGGGGCAAGCTGTTTTTGATAGTTTTTCCATTTAAATACTGATGACTGGTAAGTCGGCTTAGTTACTTGGTTTCTAGAGGCTGTATTAATAACTTTATGATTTGCATTATATAATATACTAGCCTGAATGATTTGATTACTCACCCCTATATATTCACATAAACGATTGATTTCTCGATCAAAGTCATTAACGAGGTCTTCATATCGAACTCTAATTGCATCAATTCCACAGGCTTGCTCAAAATGAAATAGAAAATCAAAAACTTGCTTATATCGAGCCACACAATCTTCAATTGTAAACAAAAATGCCATCTCATTGTTAAAGCCAAAGTTTTGCTGAAAATTACTCATCACAACATCTAAAGGGTGTCTTATACTGATAATGAACTTTGACTTAGGAAATAACATTTTAATTAGTGGTAGCTGGATTGTGTTTAAAGGCATTTTATCAATTAAAACATCATTCGCTTTTATTTCAGTTACTTTTTCAACTAATTCAAAATATAACTTTTGCAAGCTAACTATTTGTGGTTTGCTTAACCTCTCTAGGGCCTTTGCTAGATTTTTAGTGTTGGTGATACTCATTGCTTCTCGAGCGACTGAAGCAATAGTCTCTTGTTCACTCAAAGTAACGATGTTGGGATGAGTATCAAGAGCCATTTCTAGAAAAGTGGTGCCAGAACGAGGAAAACCAATCATAAAAACAGGGGATATTTCGCAGCTACATGAATAATCTAACGCCAAAAGTTCTATGTTGTGATAAGATTTGATGAGATCAATTGGCTTAAACGACATATATTTATTTTTTGACAACTCCCCCATTTTTGTAAAACATTCAAACGCTTTCTGAAATAATTTCGATTTTTCGTAAGACTTACCTAAAACAAAATAAAAAAGTCCTGGTTCTTGTATTACTCCAATTAAATCTTGAATATTTTTGTCTTTTAATATCTCAATAACTAACAACTCTCGTTCTGTTTCGAGGTATATCCACGATAAAATCAGTTGATACCACAAAGCCTGTTTATATAACTCGTTAAATTGTAATAAAAATTTTTCACCCTCTTCATATTCACTTAATATAATAAAATACTCCGCGACTAAAACCACATGCTTTGGCTCGAACGTTTTATAGTGACTCATCAATTTATCCAAGCGCTTCAGTACTAATTTTTTATCGCCAAGCCCAATAGCAGATTCCAACAAAAAGAAAGATGCCGGCAAGTAACTTTTTTCATAAGAAAGTAATTTAGGAACATAATTTTCAACGGCCACATAGTCCTTTATATTCATACAAATCTCACAAATTTTTTGCCTGGCTTCAATATTGTTAATGCTTCCATCAATTTCCAGGCTATTTTTTAATACTTTTTTCGCAAGATTATAATTTTTGAGACTAATGTGGCAATTGGCGATTTTCCATAACAAATCTATTTTACTTACTGAATCGCCTGCAAAAGACAGCGCAGCCTCCCAAGTATGAATGGCTGCAAGAGTTTTTTTTTCTTCTAAAAGACAAATCGCTTCCCAATTAAGAGTAGTGAATGATTTATTGGAAGTATCTTTATGGTATTTTTTTAATAATGCTGCCGCTTTTTTGAAATTGCGCTTATTGATACTTTTTTTAATATTAATTAATTTCTCTGTCATCAATATCCAAATCAGTTAATTTAAAACTATTTACTAGTCTCTGAAATTCTTCATTTATTTTATGCTTTGCTCGATCGGCGCCACTTACTGAAATAGTGAAAACGGTGTTATGGCGTTTATCCAAGATTGCAATATTCTTAAATATTTGCTTAGTGCCATTATAATTCCCGAAAAATGCATATTCTTTATTATCTAGGTTTTTACTATAAACCTTGTCTACATCACTAGGAAATACAAGTCTACCACTTTCTATTCCTGTACGTTTGAAATTTTCAATTGCATTTTGAATAAATAATGCCCATTCAGGCTCAGAGCCCGTATATTGAGATCCATATAATTTTTGACATATTACATTGCTTTTAACTTTTGCTCCGTTGAAGTAAGTTTCGGATAAAAATTGATTTAATTCAATGGACACATTTTCATTTAGCTTAACAGATTGTGTGTTATGCAATGGTTCGTTAGCGAAATCAACAATTGCGTTACACACCGATTGTGGATGAAGCTCTGACGTGATATTTAATTCTGATGGTTTCAGTTGTATATCCGAGGCTATTTCTTTCGCTTTTAATGGCGAGATAATGCACGCAACAGATAAGCAAATGGCAAACCGAATATTATTCATAGTGATTTTGGACTCCAATTAAAATATAAAACTTTAAAAATTAGTTAGATTGTAAAATATTTATTTTCTAGATTCTATAAAACCATTTATAAAAATAAAAACAAAAAAGCCTAGCAAATGCTAGGCTTTTATTAATTTAATTAACTAATTGTTAATTAAAAATCGTTATTTTGTTGAGATGTTGCAATCTCTGTACGACCAGCTGAACTAGTAGTGTACGCATGTGCGTTAACATCGCCTAAATCTGCGTCAATGTTAAATGTAACACTTAACTTTGTAGCTTCAGTCAAACCAAATAAGCTCATGATAGACGTTTGTCCAACTTTAGTTACGGTCTCGCCAGCAAGGTCTGAACCCATATCTAAAGGACCGTATGTATTACCGCTATCGTCGATAGCAGAAACAATTACATCAGTAGCAGTACCAGTTTCATTAGCAAAATGAATTGAAGTAGAAGTACCTTCAAAACCTACAGGGAAGTAAGGAACATTAATGATTGTAGCATCAAGCTTCCACTCACCCGCATCACCGGTATATTCCCACTCATCTGTACCGGCAAAAAATGTTGCTGTTGCATCAATAGAACCTGTTACAGGAATCGTACCGGCTGCGTATGTGAATAACAACGTAAGGTTATCATCAGCAGTACCTGCACCAATTTCTAAGTTATCTACAGTTAATGCGATATCATCATCATTCACTTCATCTAAATCAGGAGCTGCAACTAAAGCGATACCTGTACGTTGACTTGTTGCACCAAAATGTCCATCAGCAAGTGAAGAAAGACCATCATCAAAGTTACCCTCTAATGAAATATCTAAATCAGCACCAACAACCAATGCAGATAACGTCTCGTCATTAATTGCTTGCATAACTAAAGTATCAGAAGTTGCTGTAGTACCGTTTTTAGCGAATGTCACTTGGTTAACGCGCTCTGTAACACCGTTAAATGGAGTACCAACACCAAATGAGAATTGAGATACTTCTTCAGCGATAACGCCAGTACCTGTTTCAATCGGCGCATCTAATGAGTCAACTGATGAGTAACCAACAGTAGCCGCACCAGATAAAACAACACCAGCACCGTTAATATTGATACGGAAAGCTGATTGAGCCGTAATAGGGTTACCAAGGTTAACATCAAATGAGATAGTATCTAACTCACCGTCAGCTGCAACACCGTCTGTGATAACAACGTTATCAAATGTGAAGCTACCAGTACCGTATGAGAATACGATATCACCTGAAGTACCAGTACCAGCACCAGGGTTGTTAGTAACAACACCACCGGCGGCTGCTGCGAAAGCACCAAACTCAACATTTGAATCAAATGTTAAAGTAATGGTAGATGCTGCAGGGTGTAACGTACTTACTACCACATCAATAGCTGGGTTTACTGTAGCTGTATTACCGATAGACACACCTTCTGCAGATAATTGCTCAGGCGTACTTGATACTGTAGCGGCAGATGCACCAAATGATGCTACAACAGCAGAAGCTATTAAAGCTTTTTTAAATAAATTCATTATTTTCTTTCTCCTAGTTTCATGAAACTAGTATACCGTTAATGTTCAATATACTAATATTTTTTATCTGTTTCGGCTAGGCGCCTAGCCGAACCAAAGCAAATTTAATGATAAAGTCCCAAAGATGTCAAGTAAATAGGTTTTTATTTTTATATTTTTGTTGATTAAACAACCAATTAATACACCAACAAAGCTACTTTTGACTTTTTCGCAACAATTCCATTCGATTTATCGCCTATTATAACAATCCCTATAGGCAACGCACCATTTATTTTCTTCTAAATTTTTACATTTATATGTATATGCAGCTAACTTTGCTTAATTATGCATTTACATACAAAAAAACAACTGCAAATTACCCTTATTTTTTTAAAGATTCAAGTGTCTAAATCAAAAAAAATTTAAAATTTAATTTTTTCCAGACCTTTGATGAAACTATCTTGAACTCTTTGCCAGTCGTCAGGGTTATTAACTATTTTTGGCGTTACTAAAATAACTAACTCAGTTTTGTCGGAGCTATCCGAATCACTTCTAAACAAATGGCCTATTAAAGGAACTGCCCCCAAAAAAGGCACCGAGCTTGCGTTTGAAGCTTTCCTTTCACTAATAAGACCACCGAGCATGACTGTTTGCCCATCACCTGCTACTACTTCAGTAGAAAGCTTACGTTCGAAAATTGCTGGTGAGCCGCCAACGCTTGTTCCTGTAGATGATACATCAGAAATATTTTGCTCTATGGTCATAATCACCGTACCTTGAGCGTTTATTGTCGGCGTTACTGATAAGTCAATCCCTGTTGTTCTGTACTGTATAGTAGTTGTTTCACGCTCACCGTTAATTGGGTCGGAGGTTGTACTACCTACCGTTGGTATGTCGTCACCGACAGTAATTGATGCTGACACGCCGTCTCGCACTAATAGAGTAGGTCGAGATAGTACATTAATAAGCCCGTCAGTTTGGTTCAAATTGATGTTAATTTGACCATTAATTCCGACAACAGAATACCCGAACCCTCCTTGAGAACCGTAAGTCACGGTATTATTTGTATCCCCTAATGAGCCATTTTTAATAGCAAACTCAACTCCTTTAGCAAAGCTTCCTGTCAATTTAACCTCAGCGATAACTACCTCAAGCATTACTTGTTTTGGCATCACATCTAACTTTTTAATAATCGGCTGTAATTCTTGGTAATGTTTACCTGTGGAATAAAAAATTAAAGAGTTTGAGCGTTCATCTACAACCAATCTCAAATTATCGCCTTCAACAGTTACAGACTCAGAGGGTGTTGCAGCAGAGTTATTTCTATCTTGCGTTTGGTTACTTGCCCCTCCTTGATTTTGATAACGGCTACCCTGCGTAGATAAATTACTATAACGATTTGAAATTAGAGGGGATAAACTAGCACCAAGATCTGATGCGCGAGCGTATTTAGGTTGATACGTGTAAAAACTTTGTTCCGAGCCTGTCGCCGGTTTATCAAGTTGATGTGTCCAGTATTCAATTCGCTCTAACACTTCCTCTGAACTTGCAAAAACAACCACTTTTCCTAAATGCTCTATTGGCACAAATTTCACGCTTGCGGAAACAGCAACAGTTCTCTCAGAATAAATCCCCTCTTGAGCCAATAGTTCTGTGACTTTTTCAACATAAGATTGCGAGTCAATATAACTAAAACTAAGCAAGGCTACAGACTTGTTTTTAATTTCGGCACTATCTAACAACTTTATCAATGACAGCGCTCGATATACCTGTTGACGCTTCCCTTGAATACTGATTAAGCCTTGTACTGAGTCCATGGTCACCTTAGCATTAACCAAAGCTGTAATGGTTTGCCTAATGCTTGGAGAAGTTCCATACTTAAGAGGAACAAGCTGGATTATTTCTCCTGAAACAGATGGTACGTCAACTTCATCAGGACCGAAACCAAATGCTATATTAAGTTTACTATCCTTATCCGCTTGCGGATGAACAAAAAAGACATCATCGTCAAGTGCAATATAGATATTATGTTGCGTTAATATTTGTTGGGTAAGCTGAAATAAACGTTGAGCTGAGACTTTTTCTTTTAACTCTAAAGTTACAGGGGTTGAATTAGCTTTTACCGTTTGCTCAATTAAATAAGAAACTTTTAGCAAATCCCCTAATATATAATGTAAAAAATCGTTTAACGGCAATTCATTAACCGAAACCTGATAATTTTTATTATTTCCAAATTGTTGCGATAAATCTATTTCTAGTTTTAACTTACCATTCTCATTATCTTTTCTATTAATCCGCAAAAACTCTGATTGCGCAATATTATCGTCGATAATTCCAGCGTTTTTTACAGTCGTTTTAGGGGTGTTGTCTTTTAGATACGACTCATTAACGCTAATTTCTTGTAAAGCACCTTTATGGCTAGGATCAGCGATTGAACTAGCACACCCAGATAAAATTAAGGATATAACAACAAAGAGAACATTTTTTTTACGTTGATTAATTTTTTGCATTATTTTTTCGTTCAAAAAGTTTAAATTCAATTATTTGATTATTTTTATCAAATGAGATTTTGTCTGACTGTAAAGAAAGTAAAGTAATATCATCTGCTAACTTTTCCCCTTTAGCCAATTTAATTAATTTATTGTTTTCATCCATAATCAGCGCAAATCCATTTTGGTCCGCGCTAAAAATGCCATACAACGTGTATTTTTTTTCATCTAATTGAAAAGTCAAATTTTTATTTTGGGGCTCTTTTTTACCGTCAATAACATCATCACTAGCCCTAGCGTTTTTCAGCTCTTTCCATGCTTTTTCGATATCAAGTAACTCATTATTTAGAATGATAGGAAAAAAGACTTGATTACTATCTGCACCTATTGCTACTGAATCGTTTGTATTTTTTTTGTTATAAAAATTAATACTCAGATATACAACCGTAAAAAAAGAAAACAGCAACGTTAATAATTTCATGAGGTTGCCCCTGGTTTTTCATTAATATACCAAACGCTCACTTCACTCGTTATATTAAAACTCCCCATTGCCTCTTTTTTAAGCCCACGATGATTAATATTGTACTCATCCACCCTAATCACGGGTTGCGTGGATTCAAGCCCACGAGATGTATCCAAGACGCAAATCTCATCACCTTTATATCTTAACTCCAAAGACCAACGTTCAACATTGGGCGCAACTTCAGTGCTACCTTTAAAACCTATACGCTCGATTGTACATCCAGCTTTTGTCAAAATACTTTCTACTGCAGACTGCGCAGTCAATTTAAACTTAGCTTCATCTTCATCAGTAAAGATGTAGGCCAACATCTTTTCCATATTGTTTTTGGCTATATTTGCTTTATTTGACAACACAGCCTCGTTATTTATTAACTCGCTCACTTTATCATGTTTTTTAGCGATCAATGACAATAGTTGTTTTTGTTCATCTTGCCACTCACTTAACGGCACTATTACATAGTTCGCTATAACTAATGCAGCAAGGACAATTAAATAATGGCGATAACGGGTAACATTTAACATAAAACTACTCATAAATGCTCCTTAGGAATCACTGTTAAAATAAAAACATCTACACCTCGACTACTGCGAACAGGACCATTAAAGCTTGCTCGCTCTACCCATTCATAATCAGAAATAGCGGCAAGTATGGCCGATGCTTTTTCAGCCTTAGCTCTTATAGTAAGCTCCCCCTTACTGTAACTAATACGTGTAATTGTTGCACCTACATCTAGTAACTTATAGATAATATTAAAATAATTATGAGTAACTGACTTGCCTTTAAACTCATCGGATAAACTGCCTAATAAGGCGTTTTTGCTATCAACTTGCTTTTTCACCTCTATCAGTTGATTAACCTTGTCTCCCCCATCACTTAGCTTACTTTCAATATCACGAATACTATAGGCTAAGTAAGAGTTAGTGAATGTATAAAAAACTAAAATAGATAACAATGGCGCCCAGTATAACCAATGGAGTTGGTCTGTATTAATCCACTGACGGGGATCTACTAGAATGTTTTTAGATAAATTACTAATTGTTTGTTGATATAAACTATCTTTTAAAAATTGCACAAACTCAGTTTGCTTTACTATTTGGAGTTGCGTATCCATCGGCAAGCCCGCACTTAACTTATAAGTATCAATGTTCGCGATAATACCTTGGGCATAAGCACTTTCTCTTCTCTTCCCTATTTCTGCGGTGAATATCATTCCTAAAGGAGTTTCAACCTGAGAAATGTGTTTGCTCTTTATATGAAACAGTTCTGTTTCTGGAATTAATACATTGTCATATCCCAAAGTTTCAAGTAGCTCTCTTTCAAAAACAATTGCTTTAACGTCAAAGCCATCGATGCTGTTGTTTTCAGTTATTTGATAAATAGTAGCTTTTGACTCTGGTGATTTTTTTTTAATTTCAATTATTTTTTTTAGTTCTTTCTTGTTTATCGAGGTAAACGCCTGTAATGATTCTCGGTAATGCTTTTTAGCAATAATAATTATACGTTTATTATTTTCGTTTGTTGAGACTAGTCTGTTTTCATTAAATTCATATAGCCCATGAGCATAGTAACCAATTTTTTGATTGATCCACTTGGAAAGAAATTGATACTTTTTTAAAAATTCAAATGTCACGCGTTGTTCCAAATTTGATGTGTGATGATTACAGGACGTTTAGCTGAATTAGGACGAACTTCTACTATAAAGCTTTTATTTAAATTATTATTTTTAGAGCTTGTTCTTAGCACAATCCTAAAAACACGCCCCGTTCGAAATGATATATAATCGTCTTCATCAATACCAGTATTTTGAAAAAAGACTAATCCATTTAAACCACCGTTATTTCTATGATTGATCACATTTTGAAAAGACTGCTCATCATTTATCAACGCTTTTAATATTTCGTCTGGTGCATTTAAAGGGTTGAAGTTAGATACAAGCGCCAATGAAAAATATTTATGCCAATCAGTATTGGGCAATAAATCAGCACCTTTTATAGACTTTAATTCCGAGAATGATTGCAAATAACCATTTCTAGGTCCATAACCTAAAGATTTACTGTAATAATTGGATTCTGCACCATTAAGATGTTTTAAGTCATCGAGATCTTTCCAGTCAGCTAGTGCATCTAAAAACTCCCTAACTTCCTCATCTGATTTCCCTAGTTGTAAAAAAAGAGTTGTTGCTAACCTTCTGTTTATGTGATTAAGGCTAATTAAGCTTGATAAATCTTGAATACTCGCTGTAACATCTTCATTTACCTTGAATTCCTTACCATAAAAATTCCATCGCCCCAAAATACCTTCATCACTATTAGATGGGTATAACTTTGAAGTCATCATTAAATGCAAAACGTCTGCTTCAGCAGACTCTATGGCCACGGTGCCAAGATGATTATCTTTAATAACACCGGTGATTTTCACTTGAGAACGAACCGTTTGAGTTATATATAAACTTAGCAATGATAGAATAATTGCAATTATAAGCACCTGAATTAATGCCATTCCTCGGGAAGAGTTGATATTAATCATTCTTCACCTTTACGTATATTAGATAATAAAAAATAGATTGAATTTGTTGGGAGGCTAATTTTAATAGTTTCAACTTTTTGCGCGGTTTGAAAATTAACTTGAATTATTTCTGGCACAATACGAACGGATTCCATTTTATGCATCGTATACCACTCTGGTTTTTCGATGCTCCGCAGTATGTCCTCTTCCAAGTTCATATCGTTCAAAGCTTGTTCAAACGATTGCCAACCAAAATATGCAAACGAGATATCCTCAAAACCATCAATAAGTGTCGCTTCAACATCCCAAAAGTTATTTTCTGTAGCATTGAATTGTTTTGTATCAATCAATACAAAATCAGCGAGACTTTTCTCTTTATATACAACCTCTTTACTTAAACTATTTTGACGAATACTTAACTCTACAATAGCATCGCCATCTAAATATATAGGAGAACTAGTGACGAATTGCATCCTCTGGGCATCGCCAGAAAAAAACAATTGGAATTGACCTTTTTCACTTTTAACAGAATACAGAATCGTTGAAGATATAAGTTTATTTACCGTATCAACACCAATAGATTGATTGGTGCCGCGCCAATATACATCTACTCTCTTTTGCCATTTTTGTGAATATAAGCTGTAAGCATAGTATCCAGAAAACAACACTATCATTAACAAAGAGGTTGCGAGTATTAACTCTATTAATGTAAACCCCTCATTTTTAGATTGTTTTTTTACCATGTAGCTACCTTAATAGTATAAGTTTCCATGGGTTGAGTAGCTTTAACTAGGGAAATATTTACTCGATACAATCCAAATTGAGAAGGTAAATCCATCACATCATCGATCGTTTTAACTCGTGGTTGAAATGCTATTCGTTCAGCCGACCAATTATATTTCATGCCTAAAATATAAAATTGACCATTATAGCTAGGTTGTTTAGATTCTTTAGCCAGTGCTGTAATCTCAGCTTTTATTGTTGATATAACAATAGGAGTGGCTTGATAATACCTCGCTTTTTGGGTTATTTTATTTGCAGAAAAACTAGATGCTTTATATAGATCGGCGGTAATCGCTAAAGCTGAAAATAAAATAACTGCTGCAATTAACACTTCAACTAATGTAAACCCTTTAGACTTATTCATTACGATTAAAAATTGACGCTAGTGGATATTTTCTAAATCCATTGCCTGAAAAAATAGAAAATTCACTAGGAGAAATTATCCCTTTAGATGAAATTTCGTAATCTTGAGCGACAAAAAGCAATTGTTTAAACTCTATTGCATTTAAGACTCTATAATTATACTGCGCCTCAAGCCCTAGCCTGTTTTCATCAGATACCGCTTCGTCAACCAACTCTACAAACAATAACTGGTGTTCTTGTAATCTAACTCTTTGAGGTGCGCCATTATAATAAGCTTGATATGTGAGTTGTTTAAATATTTGGTGTATATTTTCTAACTCTATATGACGCTCCTGTTGATTAATACTTTTCTGAAATAAACCACCACTTAAAGACATCAACACAGCCATAATTGCCATTACGACCATTAATTCTATTAAAGAAAATCCTATTTGTTTTTTAGAAAGGAACGTCATTAATCGACACCATACTCATGAGCATAGATATTACAATACCGCCAACAAATCCCCCCATAAAAACTAACATCAATGGCTCAAGTAATGTTGTTAACCTTTTAATCGCTGAGTCAAGATCTGCTCGACTGCGCAACGCCACTTCTTTAAAAACTTTTGACAAGGTTCCAGTTTCTTCCCCAACTTTAATAATAGAAAGAAAAAACTCTGGAAAGATACGTGTTTTTGATAACACTGTACTGAGTTGCTTTCCTGATTTAAGCTGTTTTAAGGCCTGCTTGATATCTCTTCTAAGATCTTCATGCTTTAAAGTATTAGATGTTAACTCTAACGAGGTATCCAATTGGAGTCCTGCATTTAACATCATCGCCATTGAAGAGGAAAAACGAATTCGTTCTGCTGTCATTATAATTCTACCAACACCAGGAATTCTCGAGGCACTTACGTATGCCTTATTCCTAAAGCTAGGTTGTTTTAAAGCATAGCTTAATGCCACTAATAAAATAAGTATTCCACTTACTATAAAAAATTCATTATCAACAAAAAAGTTACTAACCCCAATAATCATTTGAGTATACCAAGGGGCTTGAGTGATATCGGTAAAAATACCTGCCATTTTAGGAACAATAAAAGTTAAAACAAAATAAACAGCAGCAATACAAACAAACATAATAACTGACGGATATGTTAATGCTTGTGATATTTGTGATTTAAGTTCTTTTCTAAACTTTAAATCATCAGAGAGTTGATTAAGAACTTCTGGTAAGTTTCCAGATGTTTCTCCTATCCTTAATAAATTAATATAAAGTGGGTCAAATAAATCCCCATGCTCCGCAAATGCTTCGCTCAGCGATATGCCTTTCTTAAGTGCTGATGAAATTTTAGCAAGCAATCTATTTAGAGCTGGGTTTATATTCGACTGTAAAATAATATCAATGCCTTTATCAACTCTTACACCACTCTCTAGTAACAAGGACAATTGTGAGGTGAAAAACTCTAGTTCATCTAACCCAACCCCTCTTGCGAATAAACTACGAAATGACTTCGGTGAAGATAAAGAATTAATATCAATAGGATGCAAGCCATCAGCCACTAATTTTTTTTGTACTTCCAGCTTATTTAGTGCTTCAATATACCCTTGATGTCGCCCGCCTTGTGAGTCAACAGCTTTATATTCGAAATCCATTACCCCGCAACCCGCAAGACTTCTTCAATGGTTGTTATGCCTAATATACATTTATATAGGCCATCTTGAAGTAAATTCCTTCTATCTAGAGAATCATTATATGCTTGAGCTTTAGCTATAAATTGATCATTCTTTGGAATTTGTTTAATTTCATCATCGCAACGAAGATATTCATTAACCGCTATTCGCCCTTTATATCCAGACCCATTGCATTTTTCACACCCAACAGCTTCGAGAAGCCTAATTTCGCTTATACCTGCTTTTTGCTTAACTTTTTCTAAAGCATATTTTTCGATTAATTCGTTACTATTTTTTGCAGGAACTGCACAGTGCAAGCATAACTTCCTAGCTAATCGCTGCGCTACTACTGATACGAGAGCTGCATTTAATAAAAACTCTTCAACCCCCAAGTCTAACAAACGAGTATAAGCACTAGCAGCGTCATTTGTGTGAACAGTAGAAAAAACTAAATGCCCGGTCAGCGCTGACTGCAAAGCGATTCTTGCCGTTTCAGCATCACGTATCTCACCAACCATAATAATATCAGGATCTTGCCGAACAATAGAACGAAGTCCTGCGGCAAAATCAAAACCTATATCTGAATTTATTTGCACTTGATTGATGCCTTCTAGCTGATACTCTACAGGATCTTCTAAAGTAATAATTTTCACATCTTCAGTGTTTAACTCATTTAAAAAAGTATATAACGTTGTGGTTTTTCCTGAGCCTGTTGGCCCTGTTAACAAAATAACCCCGGTCGTTTTAGCTAAATCTTGCTGAATTAGTTGTTGTGTATCTTCAGATAAACCGAGAACTGACATATCGTAACGTATCGAGTCTTTGCGTAAAAAACGAAGAACAATACTTTCTCCTTCATTTAACGGTAATGCCGAAACACGTATATCTAGGTCTTGATTAGCTATTCTAAGTTCAATCTTTCCATCTTGAGGACGTCGTTTTTCTGCTATATCCATACCTGATAAAATTTTCAGACGGGTGGTTATAGGTAATTGCATTTTGGGAGCTAGGTTATCAACTTCGTGCAAAACACCGTCTATTCGATATCTAACACGAAATTTACCTAAATAGGGCTCAAGGTGCATATCTGATGCTCCGCGAGCCAAAGCTTTAGTTATTAGAGTATTTAGTAAATTAACAGTAGGGGCTTCTTGTGCTAATTCTCGTAAACGAGCCTCTTCATCGCCTGATAACTCATCATCAGATTGAATATCATTACTTGTGGACTCTATTTGGTATAGAAAAGATTGGAGATCATTATCGTTAGCAACGAAAACTTGTAAGTCTGTATTTGCTCTTTGCAAATAGCCTATTACTTCAATATCAAGCGGATCTTTGGCGGCCAAAGTCCATAAGTTTTTTTCTTGTTTCAATAACAGCCAGTTTTTTGATTTCAAGAACTTAAGTGCATCAGAATCTAAATCAGCAGGAGTCCAATCTTCCCAATGCTGTCTATCAAACATTTCTAGACCGAGTAACATACAGTATAAAGAGCTGAGGTCATCCTCTGTCATACTTCCCATGTTTACTAGTATATGCTCTAGTCGACCGCTATTCCTGTTTTGAAAAACACTTGCTTTGTCAATATCCGCTTGGCTAACGTTAAACTTAGTAAGCAGCAGGCTATTTAAATCATTAGTAGAAATCATTTATGTATGACGTCTTCACTCTCATCGACGCCACCTTCTTTACCATCCAAGCCATATGACATAATAGAATAAGGCATTCCATTTATGCCTGGAACAGTATATATATAAGGTTTGCCCCAAGGGTCCAAAGGAATTGCTTTCGGTAGATAAGGTCCATCCCAATTTGAGTTATCGCTGCTTCTTAGTTCTTCTAATGTAGATGGGACAGAGCCAATATCAAGCCTATAAGTGTCAATTGCCGTCTCGAACATTTGCATTTGAGCGACCGCAGCTTTTTTTTTCGATGAGCTTACTTTAGAAAAGAGTTTAGGAGCAACTAAAGAGCCTAACAACCCTAAAATGATTAGAACAATCATAAGTTCCATTAAACTAAAGCCAGATATTTTTTTCATAGAAATATAAATAGAATCCAAGTAACTACTAATTTGAAAACGAGTTTATCAGTACATGTTTCCAGTGTCGATGACAAAACCTAAATATGTCATGTAACGTAATATACCTTAGTTACTTTAGTGCTCTTATAAAGCGCCATGCGTGCTGAAGAGCATATGAGTAGGCAACAAAAACAAGTAAAAATAAAATAAGCATCACCCACTCTGCAAGTTGGAGGTATTCACCAAGAATACCAAATCCAGCTAAGGTTATAGCTAACGCACTAATCACCCATAAAGATTGACGAGAGCTTAGCCCTAAACGCATACAGATATGGTGCAAATGGCCATTATCGGCTTTAAAAGGCGAATCACCTTTTTTGATGCGACGGATCATAATGGCAAACATGTCCATTAATGGTATTGCAATAATCCAAAGAGCGGTGACGGGCCTAAAGGCCGCATGCTGTTCTGTTGACCCTTGAGAACCTAAAGCCAACAACCAAATAACGGTCAGTCCCATAAACATACTGCCTGCGTCGCCCATAAATATTTTCTTTCCTCTAGGGTTACGAGTACTGACGTTATAAAAAAGATAGGGAATAATGGCAACGACTAATATTAAAGGCAATAAAACATCACCATCGTTTTTGGAAAGTACGGTTAATATAGCGACCGACAATATCGTAATAATACTCATAGAGCCGGCCAGTCCATCGATACCATCAATCATATTGAAGGCATTAATCGCGGTTATACAGGCAAGCATGGTAAATATCATACCGTAGGATTTAATATCTATATTTCCAAAAGAGAACAAATTACCAAAATCACTAATATATACACCGGCACCAAAGACCATGATGGTTGCAACAAGTCCCTGAAATATCATTCTTGGCGCAACACTTAAATCATAAATGTCATCCATAGTGCCAATAAAAACTAATAAAGCCGACGAAATGAGATAAAGATTAAGTAATTGGCTTTGCGCGACAAACAAACTCGACGCAATTAAAACACCTGTAAAAATTGATATACCACCAATTAATGGAATAGCACCGTCATGTTTTTTTCTTTCATTGGGTACATCAACAAGGCCAATATGGGGAGCAAGGGGGAGTAAAACTTTAATGGTTAAAACGGAAGCAAGAAAAGCGACAATTAAAGCAGGCAGAAGCACTAGCATTTATAGATTACCAATTTATAATTTAAAATTATTTTTTTAACAAAAGCATCAAATTCAATATCTGCTTTTTCCATGTATTTAAACGCGTACATTATAGACATCAATATACAACTAAGCCAGTATAACTTGACACTTTATACTGACTTAGCATTATTTTTAACCGGTTAACTACTTATAAAACGCACTACAACCCAGAAATAGACTTAACAGCAATCGCAGATTGATAAATAATTTGTGTGACATTAGACCACAGCGTTAAGTTTTCCATATAGTAAGTATCAAGAGGTACTACGACAGTATCCCCTGGTAATAACTTATTATCTGCTGTAGTAAACCAGTTACTATTACCAGGTATTTCCACTGAGCCATTGGCTTTTATCACGTAAATACGATCATTATCCGCTTGCTTTTTGGTGCCGCCACTTAATTCAACATAATCAAATGCTGATAAGTCTTCTCGATACAAGTGAGAAGTCGCTAATTGAACTTGGCCAACAACATTAACCGAGTTTTGTTTGGTTGGCATATAAAGTACGTCACCATCTTCAAGCAGAACATCGAACGATTCGTCTTGCATTATCTGAGGAATATCGACCACTAATCGACCAACAGGCTTCACTTTAGTTAAATCAGCTAACAGTAGCTTAGCTTGCTCATAGTCCAGTGCTTTTGCCCCTTCACTTTCAGATAAACTTTTAGAGGCAATTTCAGTGCGTAAATTTTCTGACACTTTAATTAAATTTTCTAACTCTAATTGCTTTAACTTTTTACGAGTAAACAACGAAGAACGAGTATAAGCATAGTCGGTAAAACCACCCGCTCTTTTAATTAACTGCGCCAATGTTTCACCACGTTGAATAGTATATTTGCCTGGAAACATAAATTCCCCTCGCAATTCAACAGTATTGTTTTCCTGCCAAGCAGGAACATGGAGAATATTTAAGCGATCTTTACTTTTCAGGACTATATTCTCATCAGCGTTGTTTAACGCGCCTTGCAAATTAATCGTTAATGCTGATTTTTGTGCCTTGCCCGACATTATTTCAGTCCGCGTAATTTCTGCACGTTCTAAATAAGCGGACTCTAATAAGCCCCCCGCGGCTGCAACAAGGTTATTAACTTTATTGTTTACCGCTAATGGATAAACGCCAGGGTATTTAACAGCACCATCTACTTCAAGCAATTGTGCTGGATTCCCTGTCGAGGCTTGTCTGTTAAGTTGCTGAATAATTGGGGTAAGTAAACGTTTGCGAGAAAACAACCCTAACTCACGAAGTTCTAATTCTTGTTCTTCAACTTCTCCAGTGAGCTCTTCTAGCGACTTTCTCGCTAGTTTTAAGGTTTCTTCAGCTGCATCTTCTACTTTATATGGGTCAAAACTCTGGGCATCTTCACCGTATTTCAGCCAAAATAAGCGATCATCATAATTCTTTTCAGCATTTACCTTTTCAAGCTCGAGGAGTTCTTCACGTGTTAATGCTAAGCCATCTAGTGAACTAACATCCACACTAGGTGTTTCAGTGTTGGAAAATACAATTATTTTATCTTGTGGCTGCAACAGTAAGTTATCATCAGAGTCTTTGTCTGATACCGCATTAAACAATCCGAACTGCAATACTTCAATATTGCGGCCGACGTCTTTTTGTCTAACAACAAGGCTATAAGTAAGGTCAGCATCACTTAATAAATAAGCATTGATATTAGGCAATAAATCAGTGACCCTTTGCCCTTCTTGCCACTGATACTTACCAGGTCTAGAAACCGCACCGATCACTGTCACTGATTGATCAAATAACTCCGATGTTTTCATCACTTTTATGAAATCACCACGTCTTACTTTTTTAGCTAAAAAATCTTTATTTGATAAATCAACATTCAACAGAGAGCGCAAATTTTGCTCATTAAAACGTTCGACCACTGTCGATGAGGGATATGCAGATGGCAATAATCCCCCCGCCATCTTAACAACATCATTAAACGATTCGCCATTTTTCAATTCATATATTGCTGGTCGTCTAACTTCACCATCAATGCTAACTCTATCACCCACAGGCTCAACAAAAACGACATCTCCAGACTTTAAAATCATGTCATTAGATGAATCACCATTGATAAGTAGGTCATATAAATCAAGGGTAGTTACTAGTTTACCAGCGCGTTTTAATTGAATATTACGTAGTGAACCAATATCACTAATGCCACCAGCAGAAAATAAGGCGTGCGTGATACTCGATAAAGAATTTAACACATACGGACCAGGGCGAAACGCATCCCCTAGCACAAAAACTCGCATTGAGCGAAGTTCTGACAAGGTAACAACAACATCAACACCTAAGATTTTATTTTTTACTTCGTTAGCGACTTGTTGTTTTAACTCTGAAAACGTTAACCCTGAAACAGATAATGGCCCTAATTCGGGTAATATTACTTTCCCTTCTCTATTGACGAGTAAATTATATTCATTGTTTTCCTTACCAAACATTTGAATATTCAATGTATCACCTGAGCCAACAATATAATTATCGGGTATCGCAACATCAAGGGTTGGGGCAAATGTCATCGGAGCATTGGCAAAAATATCATAGCCAAATGGTTTTAATTCACCCTCATCTTCTTCTTCCTGTTCAGTCAATTCATCTGAAAGAATGGGATTACCTAGTTCATCAAATTCAGTACCTCTTGGATAATATTGTTGCGGCGTATTAACCTCTTCTGTATTTGTTTTCGCATTTTTCATTTGTGCTTGAATGGCACGGATATCCATTCCCATGCTTTGCGCCAAAGATCGTTGTTGAGCAGGAGACAATTTTTTAAATTGCTCCAATTGCTGCGGGGATATTTGACTAGGCACCGTTGCCGCATTTAATGATAAAGACATGCAGCCAAAAATGCCGGCAATAATGAGTGATTTTACATTTATGTTCATTGAAAGAAGTTACATCCTATTAAACACTGGTATTACTATATTTATTATTATGACAATTCTGCCATGAAATTAATAATTCTGCGATAACTCAAATAACTGTACTGATTGTTTTACGACAAAACAATTATTCATCTAATTCTTCAAGAAAGCTTTCTAATTCAGCTTCTTCTTCTTGATTGATCTCTATGGGCGGATTGCCATCATAAACTTTAAATTTCATATTTTGAAAATAAGCATTTTTGACAAATTCATAGGGATCAATAGCCTCAGTAATAAGTGTTTCTTGATCTTTCAAGGCCGCTCTTTGTTCTAGACCAATAACCGCTGCGCGAGCAATATTAGGCCAAAAATCGATGATTGCAAGAGGCCAATAATAACGATCAACATAATCACCTACTTCTTCACGCACTGAACTGGGTCCTAGCGCTGGAACAACCAAATAAGGTCCATCTCCAACCCCGTATGAACCTAGCACTTCACCAAATTCTTCCTGTTGACGAGCCCAACCAAAATCGCTCGCGGGATCAAAAAAACCAAACAAACCAATAGTTGAATTTAGCAAAAAGCGCCCAGTATCCTTAGCGGCGTTTGAAAACTTTGCCTGTAATAAGTTATTGATTATTGATGAGGGTTCATTCAAATTAAGAGCCATGTTATACATGCCCGTTCTAACAAAAACAGGGACATATTCTACATACCCTTCAGAGGCCGGTTTAAAGATATATTTGTCGGCATAATCCCAGGTAAAAGTCCAAAATGGTCGATTAATTGACTCTAACGGATCTTTCGGATCGCCTTTTACGTTGTTGACCGAAGAGGTTGTGGAACATGCAGACAACAATACTAAAAATAATACACTGGCTATATTTTTTAGGTATTTTGAACGAGTATAAAAAGAAAAATTCACCAACAGAATCCTTGCCTATTTATGATAAAAGTTGAATTAAAAGCGCTGTTTCGCCTAGAAAAAAAGGAGTTTATCACGGCCGAGAATTTTCTCACACTATTTGCCCGAATATAACGTCTAAATTTGAGTGTTAATGGTTAAATTTGGACACTATCAGCTTTTATAACCTTGCTTAGGTGCTTTCATGGCAATTGATTAACATGAATTTCTTCGCTGCATAATTCACAATAATTAACGTCCACATGATAAAGAATTAAAGATGCTAATTTTTAATTTTATGGTGCACTGCAAGCAACATTTCTGCTTCGGCTCTAGGGATCTCACATTCTTGAACAATTTCGTCAACATCGGCACCGAGCTTGGCCATTTTCAACGCTCGGCTATATAACTTGTCTTCAGGCTGTTGTTGTTGTATCTGTTCAAGCTGTAGCCGAAAATCTTGTAGCTCTTGTTGAATAGTTTTCGTTCTATGCTCTAACTGTTTAGAAATCATATTGTTTTCATTTTGATAACGCTCATCTTCCAATGTTAGCTTTTCGATTTTCTTTTCTAGGAAAGTGATAGATGATTGAATTTCAGTAATAATAAGTTCATTACTTTGAATTTGAGCGGTTAATATATTTTGCATCGAATTGAATGACTTTATTTTCAGCCAAACAAAAATAATAGTGACGACCGCAGTTAGAAGCGACGACAATACTATTAACAATAACGTAGTCTGTGACATATAGAGAGCCTGAACAAAAAAGCCTGCAATAACACAGGCTTTAAGGTAATTTTGTCATTAAAATTGCTTAAGTTCATCCCATTCATCATCTGAGAGCAGTTTGTCTAAATCAACTAATATCAGCAATTCACCGTCTCTATTTGACACCCCTTGAATGAATTTAGCACTTTCATCATTACCAACATTAGGTGCAACATCGATTTCGGATGCTTTTAGATAAACAACTTCGGCGACACTATCTACTAAAATACCAATAACTTGTTTTTCAGCTTCTATAATCACGACTCTAGTATTATCGGTAACTTCTGACGCTTCTAAGCCAAAACGAGCCCTAGTATCAATAACAGTAACAACATTGCCGCGTAAATTAATAATACCAAGCACGTAGTTAGGGGCTCCAGGTACAGGCGCTATTTCACTGTATCGCAAGACCTCTTGCACTTGCATTACATTAATACCATACGTTTCACTATCTAATTTAAACGTTACCCATTGTAGTACCTCATCATTGGCATCTACTTTTTCACTTGCACTGCGTCTTTCGTCAGACATACTGCTCGCCCCTTACATTGTAAAACAGTTAAATCCACATTCTTAAAAATCTTGTGGCTCAATTCATTTTTGATGGATATTCGCGCCATCATTTAGCAATTTAATTAATGACTCTACTTCGAGTAAAGCACACATTCTATCTTTCACCAATCCCGCCAACCAAGGTCTTTTACTGGGAGAATCTAGCCATTTAACATCTTCTTGTTGAAGTGTTACCGTATCAACTAAATGCTCAGCCATTAATCCCCACGAACTATCACTTAGCATTATAATGTATTGATATTCAAGAGAATTAATTAAAGCCTCGTCACACTTCTCTGGCATAACCCACATTGCGGTATCAACAACATTAATTTGTTCCTCTCGGTGGATCATAACGCCCTTAAACCAATCAGGTTTCCCCATTAAACTATTAGTTTTTTCAACATTATGAATACCGCCAAGCTCGATCAACGGTACTGCAATAGTCAAACCTGCTACGTCAAAAAACATTGCTTGAAAGCTACCTTGACGATAATTATGCTCGACCTTCAGCGCTATGTCACCTTGACTCTTGCGCGTTTCAATTGGTATTTCTTCTTTAACAGCTGGCTTTTTATGCGCGACAGGAACTTGTTCAACCGTTTCTCTTTCAACAACTTTTGTTTCGGCTTTATATTGCGATTTTCGAGACACTATTACCGGTTCTTTAGTCGAAACATTTTCCAACAGTTTTTCTAAGTTTTTATCATTAGTCTTTTTTTCAATTACTGTTGTCGGCAAGGAAGAAGCAACTTCCTCCACCTCTTCTGTCAGCAGTTCTGACAGATAGTTTTGCATTAATTTTTTATTTGCCTCTAACGATTTGGCCATTTACTTAACCACCGAGTGCATTTTCAATAAATACTGTAACAAGCTTTTATAAGCATACACGCCACGCGAAGAAATCGCATAATCTGACGGCACCTTTTGTGCGACACTGGCATTTCTAAAATTAGTATCTATAGGGATGACACCAGGCCAGACGCTTTCTGGGTAGAGCTCTTGCAGTTTTCTATACGCTTGCAAAGATGCTTTGGTTCTTTTATCAAACATAGTAGGGACAATGGTATAGGTAAATGGCTTCTCTTGCTCTCCTTGCATGATTTCCATTGTTTTCATCATGCGCTCTAAACCTTTAAGGGCTAGAAATTCAGTTTGAACAGGAACAATGATGCGATCAGATGCTGCTAATGCGTTAACCATTAAAACACCGAGCACCGGCGGACAATCCATCAGAATAAAGTCATACTCACCATCAAGTTTTTGCATTGCCTTTTTAAGCACTAATCCCATACCTCCTTTGGTTCCCAAAGATCTATCTAGTGTCGCTAGTCCCATACTAGCAGGCAATATATCTATATTAGGGTACTGGGTTGGGCAAAGGCTCTGTAAAATTTGTTCTTTGGTTGATACTTGAATGAAAAGATCATACACACTCAATTCAAGTTCGTCAGACTCAATACCAAAATAATAGCTTAAAGAAGCATGTGGATCGGTATCAACAAGCAGCACTCTATAACCTTGAGCAGCCAATAAGCCGCCAAGTGTTATAGTCGATGTCGTTTTTCCAACCCCACCTTTTTGATTTGCAACAGTCCAAACTACCAATTGATTATCCTATTTATCATTATCAGACGATTCATTATCATCTCTGGTTGTAATACGGATGCCTCCATTGTCGAGACGAATAATTTTTACTTCATTATCGGGTTCATTTAAGTCTTCTATTTGAGTGATCGCTTCAACATCTTTTACGCTTATCGTCGGAGTCGCAAGCAAATTCTTTTTCTCTAAACCGTATTTAGATAATGCTATGACCACTCGACGATTTTTTGCTCGACCTTCTTTAGTCATATTATCGGCATTTGGCGCATATTCACCATAGCCTTCAACGGCCATACGAGCAGGGTCAATGGTGAACTCTTCAAGTAACCTTAAAATCGCGGTAGCACGATAAACTGACAACTCCCAATTTGAAGAAAACACTTCATTATTAATAGGTTGATTATCAGTATAGCCTCTAATTCGGATAAAATTACTGACTTTCCCTATTACGTCATAAATAACAGAAAGAATCGCCTTAGCCGAATTAGTTGGAGAAGATGAACCACTAGGAAATAGTAAACCACTATTAAGCTCTATCTCCAACCAATCACCATCAATTTGTAATTCGGCAAAACCAGATTCAATAACATCATAAAGAGCGCTATGAAGCTCTTTTTCAAGCGAGGTTAAGTTTGTGCCAACGACACTATCTGATATGTTCGATAATTCCGATTCACCTTCGACTAATTCAGGACCTGCTTCATCCAAAATGTCATTACCATACAAACGCTTATTCGTTTTGCTGCTATTGACAGGGAGAATATCATCACCATGGCCTCTATTTTTAGGTTGTTCTTCGTTTGCTTGAAAAACCCGACCAATCGATTCTGTTATGGTTTCAAAAGGTTTTTCATTGACAATAGCCATCGCATATAAAACCACAAATAACGCGAATAATAACGTCATGTAATCGGCATATGATACCAACCAACGATGGACGTTATCATGTTCAACCGAGTGCCTTCTTTTACGTAACCGATTCACTACTGTAACCTAAATGCTGATAGCTTATTTTCTATCGCATGAGGATTCTCAGCATTGGCTATCGCTAACAATCCTTCAGCCATCATTTCACGATACATAGTCTGTTGATGAATGATTGCTCTAAGCTTATTCGCAATGGGCAAATAAATGAGATTAGCAAAACCAACGCCATATATAGTGGCGACAAATGCAGTCGCGATACCTTGCCCCAACAAACCTGGATCACTTAAATTCCCCATGGCATGTATTAACCCGAGTACTGCCCCTAAAATACCGATGGTAGGGCTGTATCCGCCCATTGATTCAAACACATTCGCCGAGAGTAAATTGTGTTCACGGTATAAGTCTAAATCAAGTTCTAAAGAAACTTTAAAATTCTCAGCTTCAACACCATCTACCAGTAAATTTAAACCTTTATAAGTATAGTTATCTTCTTGATCTAAGGCGACATGTTCAAGCGCTAAATAACCAGATTCTCGCGCTTTCTCGGCCCAAGAAACAATAGAGGCAATTCCTTCGTCAACATCATATTTTGGTGGTATAAAAATCCACTTTAATAGCGACATCGCATGGAAAAATTGTACATGTGAAGACTGTAATAATACGGCCCCAATCGTACCACCAAAGACAATAATAAATGCAGGTAATTCAATTAATGCAGAAATGGCTCCGCCATCAAGACTGAATCCAATATAAATAGCTAATATTGCAATCACTAAACCTGCAATACTCAACTTATCCATATTGTATTTCCTTTAAGATAGACGATGTTATATCGTCAATTGCTAGTGATAATTCAGATATGCCCGCTGCGGTAACAGCCTGAGGCATACCATAAACCACACAAGTTTCTTCGTCTTGTGCCCAAATAGTGGCGCCTTTATTTTTTAACATACGTGACCCTTCCCTTCCATCAGAGCCCATACCGGTTAAAATCACTCCTAAAACGGAACCACTGTAAATTTTTGCCGCAGAGCCAAAACTCACGTCTACACTAGGTTTAAACGCGATTCTATCAGAACTATCTTCTAATATTTTTATTTTAGCAGCATTTTCTGTGCCATCGACAATCATTTGACGACCGCCTGGAGCCAAATAGGCATGACCGGGCTTTAACAGATCGCCATCAGCAGCTTCCTTTACGTTGATTTGACACAAAGAATTAAGTCTATTGGCAAATGCTTCGGTAAAAGCCGCGGGCATATGCTGAATCATGATGATAGGTAAAGGAAAGTTAGCTGGCAGCTGAGTTAAGATTTTTTGTAATGCTATAGGTCCCCCTGTAGATGTCCCTATAGCTAATAATTTATATTTTTTGCCTGACGCCTTATTAACTCGACCACTCGGCGTTGGTTGCGAACTCTGTGGAGCAATCGACCTTGTAGAAATCGGTTCTCTCGCTTTCCTACCAGGTATCGGAGGTCTTTCAGGAGCTGAACGACGAGCTGCAAAGCCCCTTTTACGGGCCAATTGTGTCACACGTTGTCGCAGCAAACTTCCAGCATCCTCTGAGTTTTTAGCGATCTCATTAAATTTTTTCGGGAGAAAATCCAATGCGCCAGCATCAAGTGCGTCTAAGGTTGCTTTAGCACCTTGATGGGTCAATGAGGAAAACATAATGATTGACGTAGGAGCCTGCGCCATAATTTGTTTTACTGCTTCGATGCCATTTAACAATGGCATTTCAATGTCCATCGTAATGACATCAGGTTTTAATTTTATCGCTTTTTCAACCGCTTCAATGCCATTTATTGCAACATCAATGACCTCAAGGTTAGGATCCTTATTCAAAATATCGGTAACACGACGTCTGAAAAAGCTAGAATCATCAACTACAAGTACCTTATAGGCCATTAATTTTCCTTTTACTTTTTAGATGATATTTATAGCTACGAACGTAATTTCTTATTGACTACTGACTTCTTGGCGTAGTACTTCAGCATACTTGGCACATCAACAATAAGAGCGATACCACCGTCACTAGTAATTGTTGCACCCGCCATACCTGGAGTACCATGAAGTAATCTATCTAGTGGTTTAATAACCACTTCTTCTTGACCAATTAGACTGTCAACAACAAAGCCTATTTGCTGCGTCCCTAACTGTACAATCACCACATGTCCTTTGTCGCGCGGTTTGTCGACGTAATCTCTCACTAACCATTGATCAAGGTAAAACAATGGAATAGCTTTATCTCGCACAATTATAGTTAACTGCCCATCGACGACATTGGTATTTGTTAAATCTAAATGGAATATTTCATTAACGCCCGCCAATGGTAGTGCGAATGTCTGTTCACCAACAACAACCATTAACGTCGGTAATATCGCTAATGTTAGTGGTACCTTAATCTCTAGTACCGTACCAATGCCTTGCTCGGAATCAATATTAACCGTGCCGTTTAGTTGAGTGATTTTAGTTTTAACCACATCCATACCAACGCCACGCCCCGATACTTCAGATATTTCTGTTTTTGTCGAGAAGCCCGGAGCAAATATTAAATTAAACGCTTCACGATCAGCCATTCGTGCCGCAGCGTCAGGATCTAAAACCCCCCTTGCAATTGCTATTTCTTTTAATTTTTCGGCATTCATTCCCGCACCATCGTCTCTTATGGTCAGCAGAATATGATCTCCCTCTTGAGATGCAGAGAGGATCACTGTACCTTCACGCGGTTTGCCGTTTGCTTCTCGAACACTTGGCTCTTCTATACCATGGTCAACAGAATTACGGACTAAATGCACTAATGGATCGGCAAGCGCTTCAACTAAGTTTTTGTCTAAATCTGTTTCTTCGCCTTCTAATATCAACCTAATTTCTTTATTTAAACTGCGAGCCAAATCCCGAACAACCCGAGGGAATCGACCAAATACTTTTTTGATTGGCTGCATGCGAGTTTTCATCACCGCACCTTGCAAATCAGTGGTCACCGCATCTAAGTTGGATACCGCTTTAGTCAGTTCTTCATCTTCTTTGGTCATGCCTAAACTGGTCAGTCTATTTCTGACCAGTACGAGTTCACCAACCATATTCATAATTTGATCAAGGCGTTTGGTATCAACACGAACTGTTGTTTCACCTTGCGGCGTTGCAGGTTGAGCTGGTTTTTTATCTTTTGCTGGTGCTACAGCCTTTGCAGCTGGCTGGCTTGCAGTCGCCGGTTTAGGAGCTTCAGCTTTAGGTTTTGGCGCGGGTGCTGCTGCTTTAGGCTGCGATGCAGCGGGCTTACTTTGTGGGCCTTTGCCTTGTCCATGAAGTTCATCGAGCAAACTTTCAAATTCGTCATCATTTATTTCATCTGAATTACTTGATGTTGAGGAACTGGTCGTTGCCGCACCATTTGATGAAAATGCACCTTGACCATGCAATTCATCAAGCAATGATTCAAATTCATCATCCGAAATTTCATCGCCATTAGAAGAAGCTGCAGGTTTACTTTCGACAGCAGGTGCAGAAGCTTTGTTGCCGTGAAGCTCATCAAGTAAACGTTCAAACTCATCTTCAGTCATTTCGTCAGAACTATTACCCGCTTGGATTTCTTGCGGTGATTCTTCTACAACCCCACTTTCTGGTTCGGGTGCTGATGTACTTTCTTCGCTTTCAGGAATACTTAATCGGTGTAATTCGGCCAATAAACCTGGATCTGCTGGCGTTAAAGCTTCACCACTTTGGACTTCAGCAAACATTGCATTGATGGTATCAAGTGCCTGTAAAATAACATCCATTAATTCAGAGGTAACAGAACGTTGATTATTACGCAAAATATCAAAGACATTTTCCGCACCATGACATGCGTCGACTAATTCAGTTAATGAGAGAAATCCAGCGCCGCCTTTTACAGTATGAAAACCTCTAAAGATAGCGTTCAGCAAATCGGCGTTATCGGGATCATTTTCCAACTCGACAAGTTGTTCAGAAAGCGATTCAAGTATTTCACCTGCTTCAATTAAAAAATCCTGAAGAATCTCTTCATCTTGCTCAAACGACATGCAGCAACTCCTTAAAAACCTAGGCTAGATAAGAGATCGTCAACGTCATCTTGATCGTTTACAACGTCGTCTCTCTCTTCAGTGTTTACTATAGGTCCTTCAACAAGATTATCGCCAACTTTAGGCTTACTTGTTTCAAGCACCCCGTCAGATGATATGCCAAATGCAGTAAGCATATTTATCAAACTATCTTCTACTTCCCGCACCAGATCGATAACCTTGCGAATAACTTGCCCTGTAAGATCTTGAAAATCTTGTGCCATTAATACATCCGTCATTAACGAATGTACTTTTTCAGTTTCAGAATCGGTTGTTGTCAATAATTCGTCAATATCCATGCAGAGGCTTTTAAATTCATCTGCATTCAACTCGTTATTGGTGAGTTTCTCCCACATGGGATTAACTGCTTTTACCTGACTTCGAATGTTTTCTACTACAGGAAATATCGCTTCAACAGCATCCATCGTTTTATTGGCAGCATCTTCAGTTCGCGTGATAACATAATTCAAGCGCTCTTTAGCATCAGGTATATCCGCATTCGCCAGATCATTCAAACGAGAATCAAGCTGAAAATTCATCAACGAGTCATGCAACTGACGTGTTAACTTACCTATTTCCGCAAATAATTCTGAATTAATGGGATTTTGAATTTCAGCGATCAGTTCATCAGCTTTATCTTGTTGATCTGTCTCTAAATATTCAACTAACTTCTTGGCCTGCTCCAAAGAAACATGGACACCGGATACTTTACTCATGCAACGTCCTTACATTAAGGCAAACGTAAATTAAGCTAAACGTTCAAATATTTTATCAAGCTTAGTTTTTAAGGTTGCTGCAGTAAACGGTTTAACAATATAACCATTAACGCCCGCCTGAGCTGCCATAACAATTTGCTCTTTTTTCGCTTCAGCGGTAACCATTAAAACAGGTATATGCGCCAAACTTGAATCAGCACGAATTGCTTTTAACAGATCAATACCTTGCATACCCGGCATGTTCCAATCGGTAACCACGAAATCAAAATCCCCACCCTGAAGCATTGGTAGCGCAGTACTACCATCATCAGCTTCTTGAATATTGGTGAATCCCAAATCACGTAGCAAGTTTTTCACGATACGTCTCATAGTTGAAAAATCATCAACAACGAGAACTTTCATATTTTTATCCAAGGCACCCTCCGGTGAGAACGTTCAAAAAAATTTTTATTAACTGTATTCTACTTAACTTTGCCAAGATTGCATACGAGCTTTTAATCGATGCATTGCCTGACTATGAATTTGGCTTACTCTTGATTCACTAACATCAAGTACTTGCCCAATTTCACGCAAGTTTAATTCTTCATCATAATATAGCGACAGTACTAAAGCTTCTCGTTCGGGTAAAGTAGAAATACACTCACTAAGCGCTTTTTTAAAAACAATTTTCTCTATATTTTGATAGGGATCATCGTTCTGACTATCGTCATTAAAATTAAGTGCATCGTCGTTTACACCTAGATCATCAATCCCAATAATTTTTCCAGTACTGACCTCGTTAAGAATATGATGGTATTCATTTAACGAAATATCAAGTTTTTCAGCAACTTCTATATCAGTTACATCTCGGCCTAATTCTGCTTCTAGGTGTTTTATTGCATCACTAACCATACGGCTATTCTTATGCACAGACCGTGGAGTCCAATCACCACGACGAATTTCGTCAAGCATAGCGCCGCGAATGCGAATACCAGCAAAGGTTTCAAAACTTGCACCTTTACTGGAATCAAAATTATTTGCAGCTTCTAAAAGACCAATCATGCCCGATTGAATTAGGTCGTCAACAATGACACTCGCAGGTAGTCTTGCTAACAAGTGATAGGCTATCCGTTTAACTAGAACGGTGTGTTGTTCTAACAGCGCAGATTTATCAGCGTGAATACTATAAGCATTTGCTTTTACCACTACAGCTCCGCTTGGTTCAAATTTATTAGTAATCTAATAATTGTTCAATAAAAAACTCTAAGTGTCCCGATGGTTGATGCGGTATCGGCCACCTGATAATTTTCCCTGCCAATTCCTTGAATGCTAATGAAGCTGGGGAGTCGGGGAATGCCTCAACTATGGCTTTTTGTTTCCTTACAGATTTTCGAATATTTTCATCAAATGGCACTATCGCGACTAAGTCTAGTGCTACATCTAAAAATCTATCTGTCACCTTTGAAAGTTTACCAAAAAGCTGTTGGCCTTCTTTAGTGCTGCGCACCATATTAGCAACAACTTTGAATTTAAATACTTCATGATCTCTACTAAGCAATTTCATTAATGCATAGCAGTCAGTGATCGACGTAGGTTCATCACAAACAACCAGCATAATGTCTTGAGCTGCCCGACAAAAACTTAACACCATGTCAGAAATACCAGCTGCAGTATCAACAATCAGTACATCAAAGGCGGTATTCATATCGCTAAATGCGCGAATTAAACCTGCATGCTCAGCAGGCGTTAAATCCACCATAGACTGAGTGCCTGATGTCGCCGGAATTATTTTTATCCCTGCTGGTCCCTCAATAATAATATCATCAAGTTCGCATTCACCTGAGAGTACATGAGATAAATTGCGTTGCACCCTTAATCCTAGCATAACATCAACATTTGCTAAGCCTAAATCAGCATCAAGAACTAACACTTTTTTACCAAGTTGGGCAATTGAGATAGCAGTATTAAGCGAAACATTTGTTTTACCTACACCGCCTTTACCTCCAGAGACCGCTATGACTTTTATTTGTTTTGTATCTTGCATTTTTCGTAAGCCACTCGCTTGATCTATCATTTATTTATTTCTCTTTACCCTAAATAGCTATACTGCGGCGGAATTTATAGGTTTAACCTGCCATGATATTGAATTATTGTGGTTAATTTTGTTTGCCATTTTATCTGCAAGCGTAACCAACTTTTCAGTATTTGCAACTTTAATATCTTCTGGAACTCTTTGTCCATCAGTAAGATAACCTATTGGCAAACCATTTTGAATAGATGTTGAGATTATTTCGCCAACACTTAAGCTTTCATCTAGTTTAGTATAAATACAACCTGCCAAAGGTATCTTTTTAAATCGCTCAACATTTTCCTGCATAACTCGCTGTTGTGTATTGGCAGATAACACTAAATAATTTCGAATTCTAACACGAGCATTGCCAATTAAGGTAGTTAAGTGTTCAGTCAAACGCATGTCTCTTTGTCCCATGCCGGCAGTGTCAATTAGCACGAGTTTTTTATTCGCAAATTGTTGTAATAAAACATCTAATCCTTGATGATCTTTGGCTAATTTAACCTGACAACCAATGATACGTCCGTAAGTGGCTAATTGTTCAAAACCAGCAATGCGATAGCTATCTGTTGAGATCATAGCAACATTATCTGCGCCATGTATTTGAGCAAATCTTGCTGCTAATTTCGCGATAGTCGTTGTTTTACCAACACCTGTAGGGCCAACCAAAGCGACAACACCGCCACGATGAACAATATCATTATTTGTGGTGTTAAGTTGTTGACTCATTAATCCTTTAGCTTGTTCCCAGGCATCTTCTTCTTTCATATGAGAAGGCACGTAACCCGCAATTTGATCGGCTAAAGAATCGGTTATCCCCATATCCATTAGACGATTAACCAATACAGCACGTGTTGGATCTTTTTGCGCCATATCTTGCCACATAAGTCCTGACATTTGATGTTCAAGTAATTGACGAATTGACGCCATTTCTTTACGCATATTTTGAAACTCAGCTGAACTAACAACATTCTTCGCTTGGTTTGTGCTTTTTGTTTCGTGAGCTGAATATGGGACTGCTTGATCAGAAGCATTCGCTACATACTGATTACTTTCATTGATATTAGGTGCTTGAACGGAGGCTGAATCTTGCAAACGCTGAGTAAAACTTTTAAATTGTTGCTCAATATCATCGCTATTACTGTTTTGTGCTTGTTCACCCAACGTCTCTCCATTAGGTGTTGATGATTCGGCGTGTTGAATTTTTCGGTTAAGCAAGGCTGCTAAACTGTCTGAACGGTTTTCTGGTGCCGTCGCTTCAAGACCAGCATTTTCACTATTCGCTAAGCTAGGAATCCCACCTAAGGTGACCACATCACTTTGTACGTCACGCGTAGATAATTCATTAGCCTGTGTTGCTGCAGTAGGCTCAAGTTCTGACTTGTCTGTTTTGGTTGGCTCCGGTACAACGGCGTTATTATCAACTGCCGCCATGAGTTCGACGCCTTCGGCGATCTTTTTATTGGACATAATAACGGCTTCTACACCAAGTTCTTCTTTAATCTGCGCTAACGCGGTTCTCATATCTTTAGCAACAAAACGTCTAATTTTCATAGACTACCCCTTAATATCCAATACTCATTAATAGCAATACAGCTAAATACTTTGTTGATTAATGCCAAGCGTTTACTGGCCTATAGCACTAACAATTTTAATTTGTTTATCATCAGGTATTTCCTGATATGAAATAACTCGCAAACCTGGAATGGTGTATTTAATAAATTTAGCTAACACTGTACGTAATATTCCTGACGTTAATAATATTGGTGTATCGCCAGCCATTTCTTGCTGTTGAGCCCCTTCCGTCAATGATTTTTGTAAACGTTCAGCTAAACCTGGTTCAATACCTGCGCCATCGTCACCAGCCATTTGCATTGACTGATGCAACATTTGTTCCAATTCAGGAGCCAATGTTATGACAGGGACTTCTTGTGCTGGCCCAACTAACTCTTGCACAATAAACTTACGGATAGTTATTCGAACCGCTGCGGTTAGAATTTCAGCATCTTGACTCTTAGGTCCGTACTCTACCAAAGTTTGGACTATGCTACGCATATCTCTTACGGCAACACCTTCGTTCATCAAGTTTTGCAATACTTTAACGACAGTCCCTAAAGGCAATACATCAGGGATCAAACCTTCAACCAGTTTAGGGTAACTTTTGGCGAGAATATCTAATAGATTTTGTACTTCTTCATGGCCAATTAACTGAGCGGCATTATTTGTTAGTATTTGACTTAAATGTGTTGCCAATACAGTCGCCGAGTCGACAACGGTATAGCCCATTGACTGAGCATGCTCACGCTGATTTTGGTTTATCCATACGGCATCTAAACCAAACGCAGGATCTTTAGTGGGTATACCGTCAAGTTTGCCAAAAACTTGACCCGGGTTAATTGCCAATTCATGATCATGTCTTATTTCAGCTTCACCAACAGTGACCCCCATCAGTGAAATTTGATAAACATTGGGATCTAAATCTAAATTATCGCGAATGTGCACCGCCGGCACTAAGAACCCAAACTCTTGCGAAAGCTTTTTACGTACGCCTTTAATACGATTTAATAATTCTCCACCTTGTGCTTTGTCAACTAGAGGGATCAAACGATAGCCAATTTCTAAGCCGATGATATCGACATGATTAACATCATCCCAGCCAAGATCTTTAATTTCAGCTTCTTGTTGTTGGGTTTCGACATGTGACGCTTTTTCTTTTTCCACCAAATCTTGGGCTTTAGCAAGTTTATACTTAGTACCAAAATATGCCCCTAGAGAAATCAACGCAGCAAACAGTAAAAAAGCCACGTGAGGCATACCGGGAATGACCCCCATAACAAACATTACACCCGCAGCTATATAGAGCGATTTTGCTTGTCCCAGTTGGTTACTAACTTGCTCACCCATATCTTGAGAAGTATTTTGACGAGTAACAACGATAGCAGTACCGACCGACAGCAATAACCCTGGTATTTGCGCCACTAAACCATCACCAATAGTAAGTAAAGTGTATATTTCAACGGCCTTTTCAAAAGTTAAGTCATGTTGAACCATACCAATAATAAAACCACCAATGATATTGATAAACAAAATCAATATCCCAGCAATAGCATCACCTTTAACAAACTTACTGGCACCGTCCATTGACCCATAAAAATCAGCTTCACTAGTCACTTCTACGCGGCGCTCTCTAGCTTCTTCCGCCGTAATAAATCCGGCATTCAAATCAGCATCAATTGCCATCTGCTTTCCGGGCATCGCATCAAGGGTAAAACGTGCGGTGACCTCTGAAATTCTTCCGGCACCTTTAGTTACCACCACAAAATTAATGATGATCAAAATAAGGAACACCACTAAACCAACGGCATAGTTACCACCGATAACAACTGAGCCAAATGCCTCAATTACTTTACCCGCAGCGTCAGGGCCCTGGTGACCTTCTAATAATACTACACGCGTACTAGCAACGTTTAGGGCGAGTCGTAATATTGTCGCAATTAATAAAACAGCAGGAAATGAACCAAATTCTAATGGCTTTAATGTGTATACAGTGATCAGTAACACAACTAGGGATAACGCTATATTGAAAGAGAAAAGTACATCAAGTAAAAACGCAGGCATGGGTAAAATCACCATCCCTAGCGCTGCCATTACCAGTATTGGTGTACCCAATCCAGCTAAATGACGACGATTATTTTTCTGAAAATTATTTAAATAGGCTGCTAGTTGCATTAATTCTTCGTGATGATTTATTGACGATAGCAATAAAAAAGCAATTAATAGACCACTTTAGTAAACAAATATTTTATCGACGATTAAATCAACGAATTAATCTAAAAAATAGCCGTTTATTTTATTAGCGCTAATATCGAAATTCATCAGGGATAGGTAAATTCTTCGCTAAACGATTGGGTCGACGAGCTCTCCCCTTTTTATGCTCAGTTAACTGATAAATAAAAGCAAGTACTTGGGCAACTGCAGCAAAAAGCTCTTCGGGAATGTCTTCATTAACCTCTGCAGTATAATAAAGAGAACGCGCTAACGCTGGAGATTGAATAATTTCAATGCCATGTTCTTTTGCGATAGTCCGTATATGAATAGCCATTTCATCAATGCCCTTGGCGATTAATTTAGGTGCTCCACCTGCTTCAGCATCATATTTAAGTGCAACAGAATAATGGGTTGGGTTAGTAATGACGACATCAGAGTTAGGTACTTCTGCCATCATGCGGCGCTGAGACATTTCATATTGCGTTCTTCTAATACGCGCTTTAATCTCTGGATTACCGTCAGAATTTTTCATTTCATCTTTAATTTCTTGCTTGGTCATTTTTAATTGGCGGTTATGATTCCATACTTGGTATGGCGCATCGATAACCGCAATAATGACTAATGAGATAGTCAAAGTCATAAACATCCACAACAGTAAATCGATTGCATGACTAAAATTTTTAGGAATAACTTCAGTACTCAACCCTAAAATTTGATTAAAAAGTCCACTAAGTAATAAGTATGCGACGATAGAAACTACAAAAAATTTCATTAATGATTTTACAAACTCTACTGCAGCTTGTACGCCGAACATTCTTTTAAAGCCTGCCATTGGAGATAACTTACTAAATTTGGGCGCCATTGCTTCCCAAGAAAAACTCATACCTCCTAACATAGTGTTGCCAATAAATGCGGCGACAGCAACAATGGCAAATATCCACAACAATGGCGACAAAACACTAGATACTGCTTCACTGATCAGTTTGTATGAGGCATGAACATCCATAGCTTCTAGCCGGCTAAAGCTAAATAAACGCTTCATCATAATGGACATTGCTTCAACTAATTGGCCGCCAACCAACATTAATGCAGCAGCGGTTCCAACTAATACAAACATTGTACCTAGCTCTTTAGAACGAGCAATTTGGCCTTTTTTGCGGGCATCGGAAAGCTTTTTTTCCGTCGGTTCTTCGGTGCGTTCACCACCTGACTCTGCTTCTGCCATTTAGGGAGCCTCGCAACTAATAAGGTAACAACTAAAGTCCAAAGCACGCTCCCATTGTGCTTCAAAATGCAAAAAGAAATTTCCCATTGTCAGCCACATGATGATCAACCCTGCAGTCATAGTAATAGGAAAACCAATAGCGAATATATTAAGTTGAGGTGCTGCACGAGTCATTATCCCAAACGAAAAATTGATCAGTAACATTGCGGTTAACGGAGCAATAGCTAAAGAAAGTGCAGTAGCAAACATCCAACTGCCCCATTCAACGATTTCTTTAAATTTAATGGCATATAAATGCTCTCCGCCGATAGGCAAGGTATCAAAACTCGCCACGACAAAATGTAAGTAGGCTAAATGCCCATCCATCGCCCAAAAGAGTAAAGACGATAAGATCAGGAAAAACTGTCCTACTGCGGGAACGTTCATACCACTAGCAGGATCAACAAGCGACGCAAAGCCTAAACCGGTTTGCATTGCAATAATCTGACCAGCTAATGTAAACGTATTTACAACCATAATGGTCATAAACCCTAACATAACGCCAATAATAACTTGCTCAGCTACAATTAAAACGGTGGCTAAAGAGACTAGTTCATCGATACGTGCTGGGGGGATGGCAGGCATTACAGCAACGGTAACAGCAAGACAAAAAAACAATTTTACTTTACCAGGAATGGTTTTTGCGCCTAACCCTAGCATACTCATGACTAACGCAGAGATACGCGCAAAAGGCAGTAGAAAATCAGCCAAATATTGATTAATAATTGACTCGGTAAATTCCATCAGCTCACCACACTGGGAATACTACCTATTAGCCGAATAGTATAATCCATTAATTTTTGTACTAGCCAATGTCCACCAATAATAAGTGCCAATAAAGTAACAATAAGCCGAGGCAAAAAACTCAACGTTTGCTCATTAATCGAAGTTGCCGCTTGAAATACTGCAACGACTAAGCCTACACACAAACTAGGCACTATGATCGCACTCACTAAAAGGATAACTAAAAAAAGTGCGTCTCTCAATATATCGACAAAAACTTCAGGACCCATTACCCTGCTCCCATTCCGTAACTTGTCGCGATTGTTCCGATGACTAAATTCCAACCATCAACAAGCACAAAAAGCATTAATTTAAACGGTAGGGACACTATCATTGGCGATAACATCATCATCCCCATCGCCATTAAAATACTAGCAACGACTAAATCTATGATCAAAAAAGGAATAAATAAAATAAACCCAATTTGAAAAGCTGTTTTTAATTCACTAATGATAAATGCAGGGATAATCACTGTCATCGGCAAATCAGTTGGCTTTTCCGCATTAGTTACTCCTGCCATGCTCGCCAAGGTATCAAGATCTTTTAGACGAGTTTGCTCAAGCATAAATGCCCGAAGTGGCACTTTAGCCTTATCAATGGCTTCAACAGAGGTTAATTGTTCTGCTAAATAAGGTTGTATCGCACGCGCATTGATCTCATTATAAACAGGCGTCATGATAAATAGCGTCATGAACAAAGTTAACCCTATAATCACTTGATTTGATGGAGTTTGTTGTAAGCCGAATGCTTGACGCAATATCGCCATAACCACCACAATGCGGGTAAAAGACGTCATCATGATAACGGCTGCCGGAATAAAACTCAGCGCCGTCATGAAGATTAAAATTTGTAAGGTAACTGAATACTCTTGCGAGCCATCAGGGTTAGTGGTTAATTTTAACGCCGACATGCTCAAATCTTCAGCTGCAGCAATACCGCTACTAAAACACAGTAAAGACAGCAGAGTTAAAAACAATAACGACGCTTTAGTGATTATCGGGTTTGAGGTGCTATTTTTTTTCATTAGCTTTTATATCGTTATTTTTAAATAAAGAAATGATTGATTGTGAAAGGTCTGCAGATAAAGGGGCATTTTCTTCTAGTGGTTCATCCAGAGTATCTAACACGGTTATTTGCTGCGCCGTTACCCCTAGTAATAACTGTTTATTGGCGACCTGCACCACCATCACTCTTTCCTTCGCACCAAGATGCAAACTGGTGATAACTTTAAGCCCTTTTTGTCCTATGCGGGCAGGCTGAAAACGCTTCAATAAAAAAGCGCTAGCGATAATAAGAGCGAGTACCATCAACAAAGATAAGATCATACTCATGGCATCCATGTTAGCGCCGACATGCTTACCAACTTGAGGTGTGACTTCTTGTGCACTTAAAAACATAGGTGACAAAATAAACAAACCGGCGAGTATCTTTTGCATAGCTACCCTTATAGATTAAAAACAATAATTAAGATGTATCAATATTATGCCACTTTTGCGCAGCGCACTGTGCTTATTTCAACTTCTTAATTCTTTCAATTTGGCTAATAACATCGGTTAATCGTATACCAAATTTATCATTAACAACAACAACTTCACCATGGGCTATTAGAGTGCCATTCACCAAAACATCTAGAGATTCACCCGCAACACGATCTAATTCAACCACCGAGCCCTGGTTTAATTGAAGCAAATTTCTAATACTGATATTGCTGCGCCCAACTTCCATGGAAATGGTCACAGGTATATCTAAAATCGTATCAAGTTTACGTTTTTCATCTGCTGTAATTGGGGCATCTTCTTCATGCAATTCTTCCAATTCTACTTTTTCAGCTTCTGCTTCGGCAGCGGCTTGCTCATCCATCGCCTCATCCCACATACCTAAATCATCTTCATTATCAGTGCTCATGTCACTTGCCTCAATTTCATTAATACTCTAAATCATCTTCTAGAAGATGAAGCTCAGCATCGCTATCTAAGCGCTTACCGCCTTTAGTCAGAATGGTCAGTTCATTTTTAACTGATTCTGGGCGTTTAATTTTTGACTCAATTTTAAGTGCGACGTTATCGCGACTTCGACCTAATTTAGCCCTAAAGGTCGGTAAATCCTCAATAAGTACCGTAATATGTTCTGGCATTTCTATGGGGATAATATCACCCGCTTCTAAGTCCATGACCTGTTGCAGTGATATTTCTACTTCTAAAAACTTAGTGTTTATCTGTACCGGCACGTCCATGATTTCATCTCGTAATGCCTTAGACCAACGCATGTCGGTATCTTCTTTATCACTTTGCACACCCGCATCAAGTAATTCTCTGATGGGTTCAAGCATTGAGTAAGGTAAAGCAACATGAAAATCGCCGCCACCGCCATCTAATTCAATATGAAATGAACTAATAACGACAACTTCGGTAGGACTAACAATGTTCGCCATAGACGGGTTAACTTCTGAGTCCAAGTACTCAAAGGAAACATCCATGACTGGTGACCACGCTTCCTTGTAATCTTCAAATATCAGTTTCAATAACATTTGAATAATACGACGCTCTGTTGGCGTAAATTCTCGCCCTTCAATTTTGGCATGATAACGACCATCGCCACCAAAAAAGTTATCAACGAGAATAAAGACTAAGCGCGCTTCCATAGTGATTAAAGCCGTACCTTTAAGTGGTCTAAAGCGCACCATATTCAAACTGGTAGGAACAAACAAGGTATGAATATATTCACCAAATTTGATCATCTGAATGCCGTTAATCGATACTTCTGCCGTGCGACGCATCATATTAAATAAACTAATACGCATATGGCGCGCAAATCGTTCGTTAACCATCTCAAGCGTTGGCATTCGGCCACGAACGATACGATCTTGAGATGAAAAATCATAGTCGGACGTCCCCTCTGTATGAGCGGCATCCTCTACTATTTCTTCTTCTTCAACATCATCGACACCATGTAATAGCGCGTCAATTTCGTCTTGCGATAATAAATCACTCACTCGAGATACTCTTTATTATGTTAATTAAAAAAACACATTCATTTATTGCATAACAAAGCCGGTAAACAATACTTGCTCAACAACTTTTTTACCAACCAGATCGTTCATCGTTTTTTGTACTTCAACGAGTGCTCTTTGTTTTAATGACGATTTTCCTGCACTCGTGCCCAAGTCGTCAGCATTTGCCGTACTAAATATGCCTAATAACGTACTTTCAATCAAAGGCACATGCTTTTTGGCATCTTCTTCGTTGCTATTACCACGTACTAATAATTGCACGCGAATTTCGACAAATCTATCTCTGGCTGCCCCTGGAACGTTGAATCGAAAGGGTCTAGGCATCGGAATATAAAGTGCAGTCCCTAAATTAGCACTTGACGTTGCCGCCATAGGTGCCGCTTCACCACTGTCCAACGCCGCGTTAATTTCAGCCTCAGAGACACTATCACTACCGCCAAGAAAAAAGTAAGCGACGCCACCACCAATCACCAATATTGCAACAGCGGCAATAATAATGATCATCTTTTTCTTTTTACCTGAACTATCTAATTCTAATTCTTTATCTTTGTCATCAGCCATTTCAGGACCTTTACTATATAAATTGTAATATTGTTAAACTATATCCTTGAATGCTACAGGAGCCAATGGCTTTTCGTTAATTATGCATAGTAATCAACGCCAGTTGATGAAGCTTTAAACAAATTTTGCTGAATATTAGCAGATTGCTGCTCCTCGAACTCATTTTCGTCAAAAGAACCATCCTGTGACGAAGAGTTTGAAAAACTTCCATCATCAGCTGTTTGTTGATTACTCTGTTCAATATTTGCATCACCGACATCGACGCCTTTTTCGGCAAGCATTTCTCTAAGTCGAGGCATATTTTGTTCTAATGCATCTTTCGCTTGCTGATTTTGAACAATAAAATTAACGGCCGCTTGCTCACCTTGCAAGTTAACCCTGACACTGACGTTACCGAGTTCAGGCGGATCGAGTTGTATGTCAACTTGCTGAAGTTTTTGGTTGATCATCACCATTACTTTCTCTTTAACCGCATTGGAAAAATCTTTGCTATAAATAGCTATGGTTTCAGTTTGTATTGGTGATAATGGTTTATGGATGTTTAGGCTGTCACGAGATTCACGACTGGCCATTGCTTCCATAAATTGGTTTTGTTGTGCAGAGCTTAAATGGGCTGAATTATGAGTGCTATTCGGTCTATCAACTGAAGAGGACGCAACAAGGCTTTCACCATTGTTCGCTAGTGTATTCTTTGCCTGCGCTGACATTTGCGCAAAGGCATCTGATTCAGCATTTTCAACCTCTAGCTTAACCTCAGTAAAGCTATCACTATTAGCATTATTTTGAGATCCTGTACCTTGCTCATCTGAGCGACTTGAATTACTTGCGCTACTTGGTGTTGTTGACTGATGAATGACGTTCACCACATTGGCTTTAGCATCGACAGCTGACTGTTGATTAATCATTGTTTTATCTAAATGACTTTTTTCAACACTTGCCTGCATAATAATACTGCTTTCTTGACTATCGACTTCATCAACTTGAGCATTAGCTTTGATCTGTTGTGAAACCACATCGTTTGCCTGCTGCAAATTGCTGATATTTTTATTTGTGCTTACCGCATTTTTATTTACTGTAGCGTCAGCGTTGATCTCGTCCTCATTTCCCCCTGAAATCAGGGCAGGTTCTAATACTGAAACATCACTTACCTTATCTTTGATATTCGCTGTATCAATAATTGATTGAGTGTTTGCCAAGTTCAACTTCGTGTCATTTTTATTCGCTAACGACAAACTATCAATTTTAGCGGCTTCAGGAGCTTTATTATTTTTATCTATTTTGGCGATGTCGACGTCATTGTTAATAACATCATTATTCACACTTTTTACTTTTTCAGTTGCATCATCGTTATTTTCTATAGTGATAGTTTTAGCCGAGATAGCATTTTCGCCACTGTCTAGTGCTCGCTTATTTTTTTGTCCTTTAATATTAAAATCCGTTTGATTAGCGATATCTCTATGATCATCATTTTCAGCGTTATTACCCTCAACACTACCTTTGGTGTTGCCTGCCTGCTGAGTTAACTTATCGCTCATTTCATCTGACTTTTTAAGCGCTTGGGCTAATTGTTCGTTCTTAATAACTTCATTTTTAGCTGCCTTTTCTTGCTCAGTAGCACTTTGCTGGTCAGCATCTGCTTTAGCGGATGTCGACGTAATTAAGGTTTTTTCTGATGCATTAAGCAACGCAATGAACTTTTCCGACTCCGTCAACCCGTCATCATTATCTAACTTAGCAGCATTTACTTCTGCTCCATCTCCATCGAGTTGAGCTTTTGTATCGCTTTGAGCGTCCTCCGATACAGGGAATTCCTCTGCAATGATCGCTTCAACACCGTCCTCAGACGAAGTATTGCCGCCAGTCATCTCCTTTTTATCGATGATCTTGCCGCCTTTTTCCGAAATAATGTGCTGCTCGACCAAACGAGAGAATGCCTGTCCATCGTCTGGTATCGAACTATCATAAGAAGATAAAGCGCCTTTGATATCGGGGGCTTGAGCGACATCCACTGCTAATAAACTGACTTGAGGCATAATAAATTCACTATTGTTAGAGAGTAAATAACTCGAAAATATGATTAATTACAAGCAAAACTTATTCCACTTTAATTAGAAGCAGGTTAATAATTTCGTCTAATAAATTGTTGCGTTGCTATTTCATCAAACATTTTCTGTTCATTCTTTTCAGCGATTATGGCTAATTTCTTCAGTTGATTACTTCTCAACGTCTCTACAGCCTGCACTTTTTGTCGTTGTAATAGCCAAGCCGCTTTACTTTTTTCAACTAATGCTTTTGCTTGTGATATCGCGATACTAACTTGCTCTGCCGCTTGATCTAACTTGGCAATAAAACCATGAAAATGGCTGTAAGTGGCGCTATCTATACCTTGCAACGCACGTATTTCGAGCCTTTTCATATACTCCAAACGATACTCACCGACACTCTTCAATCGTAATAAATTTTGCTGGTATTCGTGCTCAGCACTTTGCAGTTGCTGGGAGGCTTGGCGCTCTTTATCTTGTTCATATTTAAGTAGGGTATCGAGTTGACTCTTAACCATTATTGCTCCCCACTGCTATTTACTAACCCGTCATGGTTCATTTACTGCCCCTGCGCCTGAGCATTAGCTTGAGCTGCCGATTGGATCTCTTGTAATTGGGTCAAACTTTGATCATAAGGGATCACTTCCCTCATTTGCTGCTGCAAGAAAAAATTAATCACGGGTAATAAAGTGATCGCTTGATCGATACGCGGATCGCTGCCTTTGCTGTAGGCACCAATTGAAATTAAATCTTTATTTTGTTGGTACAATGAATACACTTGCTTTAACTGCCGAGCCAATTGCTGATGTTCGTCACTGGTAACCATCGGCATGACCCGACTAATTGAGCTTTCAATGTCAACCGCAGGATAATGCCCCGCATCAGCAAGTTCACGAGAAAGTACAATATGACCATCTAATATTGCTCGAGCGGCGTCAGCGATGGGGTCTTGTAAATCATCACCTTCAGTTAAAACCGTAAAAAATGCGGTGATTGATCCCTGCCCGTCGCCACCATTGCCTGCACGCTCAACCAGTTGAGGTAATTTAGAAAAAACCGAAGGTGGATACCCTTTGGTTGCTGGTGGCTCACCAACCGCTAAGGCTATTTCCCGTTGCGCTTGGGCGTAGCGAGTAAGCGAGTCTATTAGCAGTAACACATTTAAGCCTTGATCACGAAAATACTCGCTAATTTGCACAGCTGTTTCACAGCCTTTTAGTCGCATTAAGGGAGAGTTATCCGCGGGCGCAGCAATCACTACTGAACGTGCACGCCCTTCTTCCCCTAAAATTTCCTCAATAAATTCTTTCACTTCTCGGCCGCGCTCGCCAACCAAGCCGACCACAATCACGTCTGCGGTAGTCCCTGCGGTCATCATACCAAGCAAGACACTTTTACCAACACCACTACCGGCAAACAGGCCCATGCGCTGACCTTTACCAACCGTAAGAAAACTATTGATAGAACGAACTCCAACATCTAATGGCTCGGTGATGGCTCGTCGCGCTAAAGGATTAATAGGCTTGCTATCGTAATGGTAGTCTTCTTCTGATTTAATCGGTGCTTTTCCATCAAGTGGATTGCCGACACCGTCAATAACACGCCCCAGTAAATCCATGGTTAACGGTAAACGCTTTTTGACTGACAAAGGCTGTACTCTAGCGCCAGGCAATACCCCTTTAAGACTTTGCTCTGGCATTAAATACGTGGTTTCTTGAGAAAATCCGACAATCTCAGCAATTAAATCGCCTTGTGCCGTTTCAACCAAACATTGACTACCCACAGGCGCTTTGACACCAACAGCTTCCAACGTTAAGCCTACTACTCTCACCAATCTCCCCGCCACCGATGTTTTGTGAGGGTGAATAAATTGTTGGCAGTTTTTCAGACGTTCACTAATGCTTACTGTATCAACCATAAGAATATTTTGACGGTTTCAGTGTTAAGTTTATTGATGCAAGGAGTCTTGCAAAAACGATTCCAATACTTCTTTAAGGCGAGATTTAACTTGCAGGTCGATGTTTGATGTACTGTTTTCTATTTGACAACTACCCGGTTGCAACTGCGGTGCCGCTAATAAGCGCCAGCCGCTTTTTTGAATATGCTCAGCACCAAATTGCTGCTCAACCAACTTAATGTCGTCTGGATGCAGCATAATTTGTGTTTGTGCTTCTTGGCTTGGCAGTGCTTTAATGCCTGTAGTAATCGCTGATATTAAAATATCTGGATTGGTTTTGGCTTCATGTAAAGTTACCGCTTCCGTTAACTGAACCACTAATTGCAGTAACTGTTCCTCTACATTTTTATCTATGTTTGCCAAAGGCTTATGCATATCATCAGTAAGTGATTGCCATTTAAGTGCAAGGTTATCTACGGTCTCTTTGCCTTCATCCATGCCTGCGGCATAGCCTTCTTGGTGACCTAGTTTCAGTCCTTCTTCATGACCAGACGCTTTACCCTCATCATAACCTTTAGCGAAACCATCCTCTTTGCCTTGATTAAAGCCTTCCTCAAATGCCGCCTGACGAATACTTTCAATTTCTTCGGCGGTTAAAGGTTCTGGTTCAACAATCTCAGTTTCTTCAGGTGGCTCATAACGCCAGTCACTCTTGTAACCCATAGCGTTAGTTTTACTGTCTTCTTCAGCCTGGCTAGGAGATTCAACTTGAGGCAATGACCATACATCGGCCTCTTCTTCATCAGTTGTTTTATAAATTTTTTGCATGTTACACCTAAATACTACCTAAATTAATAACGAGATCACCAATCAGGCTAACTGCTCAAACAAGATTCAGAGTACTTTGTTTATAAGAACTCTTCACCGCCACCCGCGCCGCCAAGCATAATTTCACCCGCATCGGATAAACGACGAGCAACAGAAAGTATTTCTTTTTGTGCCGCTTCAACTTCACTGATTCTCACAGGCCCCATCGCCTCAAGATCGTCAGCCAGCATTTCTGCTGCGCGTTTTGACATATTGGAGAGTATTTTTTCTTTCAATGCCTCATCAGCACCTTTAATGGCTTTCATCAGTGCGTCTTGTTGGACATCACGCAAGATTGCTTGTATTCCTCTATCATCAACGTCAGCAAGGTTTTCGAAGACAAACATCAAATCTTGAATTTGTTGACTCATTTCTTCGTCATGCTCGCGAATAGAGTCCATTAATAAGCCTTCAACATTAGTATCTAAATAATTCATAATGTCGGCCGCTGCTTTCAAGCCGCCCATTTTAGCAGACTGAGCACCAGCCTGACCGGCAAATTGTTTCTCCATAATTTCATTTAACTCTTGTAGGGCTGCAGGTTGAACTTCTTCCAAGTTGGCAATACGCATCATTAAATCTAAACGGACTTTGTCAGTAAATTGACTCAATATCTCCGCCGATTGATCCGGTTCGAGATAAGAAAGCACGATAGTTTGAATTTGAGGATGCTCATTTCTAATAATGTTGGCAACTTGTTTTGAATCCATCCATTTCAATGAGTCTAGGCCTTTAGCGCCACTGCCCATTACTATTTGATCAATCAAGTTGCCGGCTTTATCTTCACCTAATGCCGCAGTCAATGCTTTGCGAACAAATTCATCACTATTAAAGCCGATGGTGCTGAAGTTTTGTATTTCTTGAATAAATAATTTATGTACAGCAGTGATTTTTTCCTGGGTAAAATCTTCCATCCCAGCCATTATCATACCGACTTGCTGTACTTGTTTAGGTTCCAAATGTTTCAGAATTTGTGCAGCGTCTTCTTCAGATAAACTTAGTAGTAAGATGGCGGCCTTTTCGGCACCATCAAGCTTATCGACATCAAAGCCCCTTGGAGCTTGCGCTAATTCTTGGGATTCATCACTCATCTTCGTTCAACCAACTTTTAACCACTTGAGAGGACAACTCTGGTTCATTAGCAACCAGTGCTCTTACCGCTTTCAATACATCTTCATCACGATGTAAATCAGGTAACTGTAGGCTACCATCAGGCGCAAATCCTACCGCCCCTGCATCAAAATCAGATGTTAACATATCCATGGTTTCATCACCTAAATCAATGTGTGAATCAAGTGACTTGTCGCCATAGTCGTCTGGTGTTTGCTCAGGATACATTAAGCGTTTCAGCATTGGGCGTACCACTGAGAATATTAGCACTATAATAACGAGAGCACCCATGACTAATTTTAGCGTTTTTAAGAACCAAGGTTCTTCCCACATAGGGACTTCTTCGACAGCGTCAAAGATTGAGCGTGAAAATGGTAAGGTGATCACTTCTAGCATATCGCCACGTTGCAGGTCAAAACCGACACTACCTTGTAACAACCGACGGATATTAGCAAGTTCTTGAGTAGAGCGAGGCACCACACTGCTAGTGCCATCTTCAGCGGTAGTGGTTAAATAATCTAAGGCGACCGATGCACTAATTCTGCGGATCACACCGGTTTGTTGTTTAGTGTGGCTAATGGCTTCATCAAGCTCATAATTTTTTGTTTCTTCCAAATGCTTTCTGCCCGGGGATGGTGTTTTTTGAGCGCCACCAGTAGCATTTTCTGGAATATTGGCATCTAATGGTGGTTGATTACTGAGTGCGCCTGGAATGCCCCCAAAAATCCCACCAATAGAGCTTTCTTCCACTCTCATTTCACTGCGCAATGCAGGTAAGTCTGAGTTATAACGACGCTGAGTTTCTTCAGTGTTGGTAAAATCCATGCTGACATCAACTTGGGCGGTATAGTTTCCTAAGCCGACAATAGGGATTAAAATTGAATCAATTTTATCCATATATTCTTGTTCACGTTTTTGCTCGATTTCAAATTCTTTACGTGATCTCGAAGAAATAGAGCTTTGTGAGCCTGAATTCAGTAAACGCCCATTTTGATCGGTGACAGTAACTCGGTTAGGCTCTAAGCTTTGTACCGCAGAAGCAACGATATCAACAACGGCATCGACTTCTTCTTCCGACAATATACGACCTCGAAGCATGGTTAACACCACGGTTGCCGAAGGGTTTTTCTCTCTTTTAGCAAATATATTTTCACGAGGAACAGCTAATAATACTTTAGCACGTGAAATAGACTGCAAGTCTTCAATAGTTCTGGCCAGTTGTTGCTCTCGGCTATGTTTTAATCTTTCGGTTTCTAAGCGCTGGCTAACACCAAAGCCCATATCTTGCATTAAAATATCGGTACCCGCAGCAGGTTCATCTGTTAAGCCTTCACGAGCCAATAGTAGCTTTATTTGCTGATAATCCTCATTTGCTACCAATACGGTGTTGTTCTCTTGACGATACTCAACTTTGTTAGCGTCAAGGAAGTCCAACGTTTTAATCAATTGTTCTGTCGGCAATTTTGTCAAAAAGCGATATTCTGGTTGGTTAGCCCACATGATGACGAACACGGCAATCGCTAGACAGATAGCCAATGCCATAATTAAGGTCAGTTGACGCAAAACATCAACATTACCTAAATTAGCAGCAAAACCTGATTTTTGCTCTTCAATATCATTTCCCGAATTGTCCTTTGCAACCATATCGTTGCCACTATTCGCTGAAACCATTGCTGTTGAATCGGTAGTATCTGCCACTTAATTTCTCCAGTTGCTGCTTATTTTCTGTTTTAATAATGCTAATGCCTAAACTGGCATGCTCATTATTTCTTTATAAGCTTCAACAAACTTATTACGTACTTGTACGGTTGCATCAAATGCAATTCCCGCTTTTTGCGACGCGATCATTGCCTCGGCAAGCGTCACACTGCGGTCACCCATTTCAAACGCTGTTTTCTTGGCACCCGCATCTTTTTGTAAATCATTGACAGAGTTAACTGCATCTTTAAGCAGATTGCCAAAATCACTTCCTGATGAATTAACTTTAGGTAAAGCATTATTTTGCTGTCCAAGGGCTTCCATAGACATGCTTTGCATTTGCGCATATAGAGAATTTGATTTGATATCCATGACCTACTCGCTTGTGTCAATTTTTTGTTCAGGAACGATATAACACTAGAATCTGCAAGCATGATGCCAAAAGTTTTCTGTAAGAAAGCATGGTTATGTACAAAGAAGACAAGGACTATTAATTTATTGTTTTAATTAATAAAAAAGAGCAAATGAATGCTCTTTTATTTGATAGGAGAATGTATTAAGCAGGGATTTGAATACCGCAATCTCGCATTCTAGCAATTTTATAACGCAGTGTTCTAGGGCTGATCCCTAGTCTATCAGCGACCGCTTTTCGACTTCCGTGACAAGCGTGCAAGGTATCAAGAATAATTTGGTGTTCTTGTAATTTAAGTTCATTACCGAGTTTGTCCTCAGAAACCGCTTTTTCAGGCGCAGCTTGCACCGACGATGTTTCAAAATTCTCGATCAATAAATCACTGGCGTCAATTAAATGATCGCTATGCAATATCAACGCTCGTTGTACAACGTTATCCAACTCTCGAACATTGCCAGGCCAATCATAAGCTATTAACTTACTACGCGCAGCACTCGAAAACTCCGGAATATTATCCCCATTTTTTTGACAAATACGTTCAACTAAATGCTTAGCAAGTGGCAAAATATCATCTCGGCGGTCTGCAAGAGGCAACCAAGTTAATGGAAATACATTAAGACGATAATATAAATCTTCACGAAATTTACCTTCAGCAACCGCCTCTTTTAAATCTCGGTTACTTGTTGCAATTACACGAACGTTAAGGCTAATAGTTTTACGTCCAGCTAAACGCTCTACTTCTCGCTCTTGTAATACCCGTAGTATTTTCGCTTGTAACCCTAAGTCCATTTCGGTGATTTCATCCAGCAGAATAGTCCCATCCTGAGCTTGCTCAAATTTACCTGGACATGCCTGAATGGCTCCAGTAAAAGCCCCCTTTTCATAACCAAACAAGGTTGCTTCCAACATGTTTTCAGGGATAGCTGCACAGTTGATGGCAACAAAAGGCTTATTTTTACGCGTTGAATGATTATGAACATACTGCGCTAACACTTCTTTTCCTGAACCACTAGGACCTAATACCATAACGGAGGCGTCGGTCGTGGCAACTTTCTTCGCCAATGCCAGCAAGGCCTTACTACGTGCATCTTCGGCCACTGGAGTATGGGCATTGTTAACTTCTAACGGAATGCATTGATTAACCATATTCAACAGAACTTCGGGCGCAAATGGTTTAGTCATGTAATTACGTGCACCATCTTTCATGGCTTGCACCGCATCATCGATAGTGCCGTATGCGGTCATGATCAAAACGGGCATGTTGGCCATGGTATTTTTAATGCTTTTAAGTAAAGATAAACCTGACATCCCGCCCATTTGGACATCACTGACGACTAAATCAACAGGCTGTTCTTTCAAACTAAGTAAGGCCGCTTCACCTGAGTCTGCTTCACTACACTGGTAGCCAGCTAATACTAAAGTATCAACCAATGCCTCACGTAGACCCGCATCATCTTCAACGACTAATATTTTACTGGCAGTCATATGACGTCTCCTGTGGCTGTATTAATTTTTTTATCCACCGTTAATAACGGTAATTGAATGCAAAATTTAGCGCCCTCACCGGGTTGGCTTATTAGTGCAACATCCCCTTGGTGTGCATTAGCCACAGACTTAACTACCGCTAAGCCCAAACCAGTACCTTGCATTCTTGAGGTATAAAAGGGTTCAAATATTTTATCCGCCAACTCTTGGCTAATACCTTTGCCATTGTCTTGCACGTAAATCACAGCTCGATCTTGCTCACACTTCACGTCAATGCTAATGACGGCCTGCTCTTTAATTACCTGTAAGCTATTATGTATCAGGTTTTGAATTGCTCCAGAGAGCGCACTTTTATTACCTAATACCTGACAATCATCTGGGCATAAATTTACCAAGATTTGTGCATGATCTTTTTTCGCTAATGCATCCATCGCCTGTGTAGCGTCTTCAACCATTTCATTTATTGATAGCGGCTCAACAACTTGTTGTTTACCACTTTTGGCAAATAACAACATGTCATTTACTTGTTGCTCTAAGTCATGTAATCGCGACATCAGTTTGTCCTGAAAATTGTCTCGAGCATCAGCGGTTAATTTACTATTTTTAAGATTGGCACCATAAAGCATGGCAGCAGACAGTGGCGTTCTAATTTGATGCGCTAAGGTTGACACCATGCGACCTAACGATGATAAGCGTTGTAGCTGACTTAACTTATCTTGTAATAAACGGGTTTCGGTTAAATCGGTGATCATAATCAGCTGTCCGGGTTGATTACCCAGCGCTGTGATCTCCAATTTCACCCGACGACCATCTTTTAATGAAACTTCATGCCAATCATCAGCGCGCGGTTTAAAGGAACGGCGAATAACATCAAACCAGGCATGGCCAAGTATAGGTTCATCGAGTAATAAGCTAGCGACCTTATTAATTTTAACGACAATACCGTTGCCATCAAGCATGACCATGCCCGTAGGCATCACGTCGATAACTTGGCTTAATTGACTGCTTTGTTGGCGCAGCAAAGCCAACTCACCTGCGAATGCTTCGTGCTTCAAATGAGAGTCATTATGAATAAAAGAAACAGCTGCTTGATTAAGCATCTGCTCTTGGGCATGGTTTTCTGTCGTCGTAGAATAGGCAAGCGCCATAATACATCACTCGATTAATAAAACTAATCAAGACAAAGCATTATCTGTGCCATCTATTTTTATAGATATAATTCAATAAGATAGAAAGGAAAAACATCGTAGACAAATATGTCAATTATTTGTCTATTGAGTCAATAAGAAAACATTAAACCTGTTAAAAAGTTTGGGGATTCATGCAATCATAAGAGGAAAGAACAGCCTATAAGTAGGCTGTTATACTTCTTTTTGTAAATCGTACTTACGCATCTTTTCCACCAAAGTGGTTCTGCGCATCCCCAAGAGCTCTGCAGCGCGAGCTACCACCCAATCGTTTCTGTCCAGTGCTTGAGTGATCAATGACACTTCTAAATCAGCCAAATGATCTTTTAAGACCAGCCCCTCTTTTGGTAACGCCCCGCAAGAATCAGCATTATTTGTGCCTAAAATTGTATTATCTTCGCTTTCATCATCTTCGTCATCATAATCAAAGCCAGCAAAAAGCTCATTAATTGCATCTTTCTCTAACAGCTCTTCAGGATATTCTGGCTGATAGGCTTCAACATCAATATGACGATATTTAAGCGGTAATTCACTAACATTGACCACTTGTTCAGCATACATAATGATCATACGTTCAATTAAATTAGATAATTCACGCACATTGCCCGACCAAGGATGTAACTGCAATGACTCTATAGCCTTATCGGTGAAGCGCACACTTTGTCCCTGATCTTGCTCAAAACGAGAGATCAATTCTTTAATCAATAACGGAATATCATCGGTACGCTCTCTTAATGCTGGCGTTTCGATGGGGAAAACATTCAATCGATAGTATAAATCTTCACGAAAATCGCCTGATTTAATCATCTCTTCTAAATGTTGGTGGGTAGCGGCAATCACCCTCACATCAGCCTTAATACTTTTTGCACCGCCAATGCGCTCAAAGGTTCGTTCTTGCAGTACACGCAATAACTTAACTTGCATGGGTTGAGGCATATCGCCAATTTCATCTAAAAACAGCGTGCCGCCTTCAGCCAATTCAAATCGCCCTTTACGCGTGGAAATAGCCCCGGTAAATGCCCCCTTTTCATGGCCAAACAATTCACTTTCTAAAAGCTCTCCAGGGATAGCACCACAGTTGATCGGCACAAATGGCCCTTTCGAACGGTTAGAAAGGTTATGAATATTACGTGCGACGACCTCTTTACCTGTCCCCGACTCCCCCAACACCAGCACGTTAGCCATAGTCGAGGATACTTGCTCAATCAGAAACCTCACTTGCTGCATCGCATCACTTACCCCAACTAAGGATCGAAAAAGAGGACCCGCTCCCGACGCTTTAGGGTGTTTCAACGGCAATTTGTTATGATATTGATGACAATGATGCACTAGCTCAGTAAGCTGTGCATAATTTAATGGACTCGATAACTGGCCAATAATATTGACATAACCATCAAGTAATTTTTGATCCAATACATCGTGCAATAAAAAAGGGCATGCGGGATGCTTCTTAACAAAGTCGATGATATTTTCGGACGGCTGACCACATAATATGACGGTTAAAATCTTATCACTTTCGGCAAAATAATCGGTTAATTGGTTTTCGTCGCAGACCTTAAAATGTTCCCCCACAAAAGATAGAACGGTTTCAAGCTGGTTACAACGCTGCGTATCACTATCAACAACAAGTATGTATTTTTGACCTTGCATAGTGCTTTGGTAAACCGAAATTTATAGGAGCTATGTAATTGATTCTAACGGCTATTGGCAATATATCAACAAAAAATTGACAGTGGTTGACATTTTTTTGACTATATATGCGTAGTTACCTATGCACAATTACTGCAATAGACTAAGGGCTGATTGAGGGATTTGATTTGCTTGCGCCAGCAATGTTATTGACGACTGCTGAAGAATCTGTTGTTTAACCAAAGACGCTGTTTCTGCGGCGAAATCTGTATCTCTAATACGCGAACGACTGGCACTTGAGTTCTCATTCACGTTTGCTAGATTATTAATGGTGTTACCTAATCTGTTAATCACCGCACCGAGTTGAGCTCGTGAACTATCGATGATCCGCAAAGCATCGTCAGCGGCAAATATAGAAAACGACGGGTGATCAACCATATCAATATAATCGATGCCTAAATTCTTAGTCCCGAGTGCACCCAGACTAAAATTAATCACTTCAAACGCACTAACCCCAACTTGCGCCGAAATATTTTCACCTCCCCCGCCACTTAACGCGGTGTTATATAGCTCTATACGCTCTTCATTAATCGTTTCACTGCCACTAACATCCCAGTTAGTAGAGTCAAAGTCTGTAGCATTAAAATCATCATCGCCAGAAACATACATCTCTAAAAATGTACTGGCACCTTTATTACCGCCACCTATGCCTTGCATAGTATTTTCACGGCGCGGCGCCTGCGAACCATTGGCATCAAAACCACCAAACGCACCATTATCGTTATTGGTTAGATCCATATTATTGTTAATAAAGTCTTCAAATACCGTTGCTGCAGTTGAAGGTGCAGCGGGAGCTGCGCCTAATTCAGCAAACAATGCGGCTTCATTCGCCCAATTTCCACCAGAAACCGTATTTAATGCAGCATCTAATGTCGCGCCATTCGCCAGCTCTTGATTCAAAGACTGCATGCCGGATTGGCCAATTTGACTATGCATGTAACGCTGAACGATATAGCCACCAGAGTATACCCCTGCCGTTGGTAATGCTCCCGCGGGGTTACCACCTGCGCCCAACCAATTAGTATTTAGCTCACCCCAAATAGCCGCGATGCCAACCGCCCCACCACCATTTGCCGCAATGTCAGCCGCAACTCTGTCATCAGCGCCACGAATAGCTTCTGCTGAGCCTTCTTTAAACCAAGTAGGTATATTTGCCCAATCGGCAAAATTCGCCCCTTGGATGGCGTGCACCATTTCATGCAGAATAACTTCGTCTAATTCTAAACCAGCAGGGTCGCCATTAGGTAGATTTGTTGCATTAAAATCATCAAGATCAATCACCATTACTTGATTGAATGCTGTCCCTCCCGCTGTAGCAGCAGAAACAAATGCTGCGGTACCTCCAGCACCATCAACGTGTTCTAAATCAATTTTTAAAGTGGTATCTTTGCCGTCTATGCCAAGCTGTTCCATGATGATCTGCTCTGATTCATAGAGCCAAGTAGACGCCATGCCTTTAACCAGATCTCTTTCAACAATATCTAATAATCGCCCGCTAGTGCTGGCAAATAACTTTTTGCCACCAAACGATGTTGCATCGTTAACGCGATCAATTTCCGTTAATAATTGACTGACTTCCTCTTGGATTGCTTTTCGATCTGAGGTGCTATTGGTACCGTTTGCCGCCTGTAAACCTAAATCACGTATTCGCTGCACCGCGTTAGTGACTTCGACCATAGCGCCTTCTGCGGTTTGTGCCATGGAAATTGCATCATTAGCGTTGCGCATGGCAACGGCAGTACCATTTACTTGTGTGGTTAAGCGATTAGACAACTGCAGACCTGCAGCATCATCTTTTGCGGAGTTTATTCTCAGCCCTGAAGCAAGCTTTTGCATAGTCGACGTCAACTCGTTAGACGTTGAATTTAACGTCCTTTGTATAAATAACGAGCTTGTATTCGTATTGACTATCAAGTAAATAATTCCAAATATAAGAAGCTAAAAAAAAATTTCTATGCCACTGAATCGGCACAAATAAAAATATCTTTAGACATAATTTAAAAAAAACTTATCTTTATAGAGAAAAAATATAGTAGAAGTTATGTAACCACTTTATTTTCCAATAAATTACTCTTTATCTTCATGTTATAAATTAATTTATATCGGCTAGATTGTTGAAAAGTGATATATATATATTTTAGTTGCAATCGATAACTGTGAATTGTTGAAATATAAAGTAAACTTTATCAATAGGACAGATGAAAGCTAGGTAAGTACATTAAGCTGGTCTAGTTATTGCTTTAATAGGCTCTAGACAGGTTTAACGACAAAAGCATGACGACATGCTTAGATAATGTAAATATCTCATTGTAGGCACCACCCTTATTGGTCGTTGATAACAGTGTGAATTTCGCGATAGATAGAAGGTATATCATGTTTAATAATAAAAGTATCATCATTACCGGCGGCACAGGCTCATTTGGTAAAATGTATGTTAAAACCTTGCTTGAAAGATATAACCCCAAGAAAATCATTATTTATTCGCGGGATGAATTAAAGCAGTTTGAAATGCAGCAAGTATTCAACCACAACTGCATGCGTTATTTTATTGGCGATGTTAGAGATAAAGAAAGACTAAATCGCGCTATGCGGGGTGTCGACTTCGTCATTCATGCCGCTGCGATGAAGCAGGTACCAGCCGCTGAATACAATCCGATGGAATGTGTTAAAACCAATATTAATGGTGCGGAAAATGTCATTGATGCAGCGTTAAACAATGACGTAGAAAAAGTTATTGCCTTATCCACTGATAAAGCGGCAAACCCCATCAATTTATATGGCGCGACCAAACTAGCATCAGACAAAATATTTATTGCTGCCAACAATATCTCTGGCGGTCATAAAACCACCTTTTCTGTGGTTCGTTATGGCAATGTTGTCGGCTCGCGCGGCTCAGTTGTCCCGTTTTTTGAAAAACTTGTTGCCGATGGTGCTGATCACCTACCGATCACCCACATGGAAATGACAAGATTTTGGATCAGTTTGCAGCAAGGCGTTGATTTTGTATTGAAAAACTTTGAACGCATGTATGGTGGCGAGATCTTCGTTCCTAAAATCCCGTCAATAAAAATCACTGATTTAGCCACAGCGATTGCGCCTCACTTACCACAAAAAGAAGTGGGCATTAGACCCGGTGAAAAACTACATGAAGTCATGTGTCCAACTGATGATTCATATCACACCTACGAATATGAAGATCATTTTGTTATTGCACCAACTATTAATTTTAGTAGTCGTTCTAATGATTTTACTCGCAATGCGCTAAATGAAATAGGCAAACCAGTCGCACATGGGTACGAATATAACTCCTACAACAATGAAGATTTTATGAATGTTGAACAAATTAAAGCGTTCAACAATGAGGCTGGTTAATGATCCCGTATGGCAAACAATCAATCAGTGAAAATGACATCAACGCCGTTGTTGAAGTCCTTAAATCTGATTTTTTAACGCAGGGACCGCAAGTGCCTCGTTTTGAAGACGCCATTAAACAAGCCGTTAATAGTCAACATGCTATTGCAGTGAGTAGTGCTACCGCAGCCCTACATATCGCATGTTTGGCTCTTGAGGTTGGCAAAGACGATATTGTTTGGACCTCCCCCATTTCCTTTGTCGCCTCTGCAAATTGCGCGCTTTATTGTGGCGCAACAGTTGATTTTGTTGATATAGATCTCGACACGGCAAATATGTCTGTTGTTGCATTAACGCAAAAACTCGAACATGCCAAGCGTCAGGGTAAGTTACCTAAAGTCGTTATTCCGGTGCATTTTTCAGGGCAAAGTTGTGACATGACTGCGATTGCTGAATTAGCCAAAGCATATAACTTTGCCATTATCGAAGACGCTTCTCATTGTATCGGGGGAAAATATCAAGGGCTTCCTATTGGAGATTGCCGATATTCAGACATTTGTGTGTTTAGTTTCCATCCAGTAAAAATCATCACCTCAGCAGAAGGCGGCATCGCGACAACCAATAATGCTGCTCTTGCGCAGAAAATGGACTTACTTAGAAGTCATGGTACGACCCGTGATCAAGCGTTAATGACCAAACCACCGGAAGGTGAATGGTATTATCAGCAAATCGCGTTAGGGTATAACTATCGCATGACAGAATTGCAAGCGGCACTAGGTTGCTCGCAGCTGCAACAACTGTCGGGTTTTGTCGAGAAAAGAAATCTTTTACGTCAACACTATGACGATGCTTTTAAAAGTATATCTGGCGTAACTCCACTAGTAGTCAAGAACGATTGCCGCTCATCCTGTCATTTATATGTTATTAAAGTCGCTGCAGATATACACCATGCGCTATTTTCGCATTTAAGAGCAGAAAAAATAGGCGTTAATTTGCATTATATTCCTATTTATCAGCAGCCCTATTACCAAGCCCTAGGCTTCACGTCTGAAGACTTTCCGCATGCGGAAGAATATTATAGTGCGGCAATTTCTATTCCATTATTTGCCCAACTTACTGAACAAGAACAATTATATATAGTACAAACCATCAGAGATTTCTTATGCAATTAGGACTTGGCACTGTAACGTTTGGAATGGATTATGGCATCGCCAATAATCACGCTGTTCCGTCCAACGAAGTGACTGATATTTTAACGATTGCTCAAAATCATGGTATCGACTTATTAGATACCGCCCAGCTTTATGGTAATTCCGAGTCTGTACTGGGAAAAACACAGCGCACGGAGCAATTTAAAATTGTTTCAAAACTCCCTGCTATTAATGATTTAGATACGGCACAAGTCATCGACTTAGCCAAGCAGTCATTAAAAGCGCTGAAGGTTAATAACTTACATGGGTGTTTACTGCATAATATCGACGATGCGTTAAGTAATAAAAACAACAAAAACTTTGCCAATTTAAATACCCTAAAAGAATTACAATTGGTTGATAAAATAGGTGTTTCTGTTTATACGCCAGAGCAATTATCAATGGTAATGGAACTATTTCCAATTGATTTAGTACAACTACCCCTCAACATTTTTGATCAACGATTTTTGCAGACCGGTATAATAAAAAAAGCAAAAGCACTAGGCATTGAAATACATGTACGTTCCGCTTTTTTGCAGGGTTTACTGCTCATGGAGCAAGATCAAATCCCGCAATATTTCGAGCGTTTTAAAGGTCAGCTTAATAATTATTTTGACTATATAGATAAACAAAGCATTGACAAACTCACTGCAGCATTAACGTTTATCAATCAAATACCTGAAATTGACTATGCCATTGTGGGCTGTTGCAGCGCGCAACAACTCAGCTCAATTGCCAAGGCAAACGACACGGCTAAAAAGATACCGTCAACAATATCTTTTGATGAATTCGCCAGCACTGACGAAAATTTAATTCTCCCGACCCATTGGAATTAACGTTATGAATGATAAGCAAATGTCATACAATCACTTTTTACACGCTAACGCTATTTACCTGCGAGAAGTGCGAGAAGCGGATGTGAACGCAGATTATTACCATTGGATCAATGATCCTCAAGTTAATCAATTTTTAGAAACCCGTTATGCACCGCGCTCTATTCAAGACATCAAATCATTTGTCAATGCCAAAGACAGCAATCCAAACGAACCCTTTTTTGCCATCTGTTGTAGCAATACCGACAAGCATATTGGCAACATTAAGCTTGGCCCTATTAATTGGCAACATCGCAGAGCTGATATTAGCTTACTGATTGGTGATAAATCATTTTGGGGTAAAGGGATTGCCAGCCAAGCAATTGGCCTGATTGTAAAATTTGCCTTTGAGACACTGAACTTAAATAAACTTCAGGCAGGCGCGTATCACCCAAACATTGGTAGCATAAAAGCGTTTAAAAATAATGGCTTTGAACAAGAAGGATATGTAAAAGAGTTATGTTTTGCCAACAATCAAGCCATGGACATGGTGCTGATGGGATTAACCTATAATGATTACCTTAAAAATAATTAGACTGCCATGAACAACGCCGTATTTTTACAAGCCAGAATGTCATCCACACGCTTACCTGGAAAAGTTTTACTCCCCATTTTAGGTGAGCCAATGCTAGCAAGACAAGTTGAGCGGATAAAGCAAGCGACGCTAATTAGCGATGTGATTGTCTGCACGTCAAGCGAAACAACAGATGATCCTATTGAATTGATGTGTGATCAATATAACATTCGCTGCTTTCGAGGTAGTTTAAACAACGTGCTCGACCGATTTTATCAAGCTAATCAAGCGATAAAAGCAGATAACATCATACGACTAACCGGAGACTGCCCATTAACTGATGGCGACATTATCGACCAAGTGATCCGCTTGCATCTCGAAGAAAAAAATGACTATACCTCAAATTGTCACCCCTATACCTTGCCCGACGGTTTAGATATAGAAATAATGACGCAGGCAACACTAGCTAAAGTATGGACATTGGCTGAATGTGACGATTATCGCGAGCACGTAACCTTGTTTATTAACAAAAATGCATCGTTATTTAAGCGAGGAAATTTTGCATATTCACGCAATTATTCCAATGAACGCTGGACAGTCGATTACCCCGAAGATTTTTTGTTTGTTGACGCGGTATTTAATGCCTTATATCCAATATCTCCAACCTTTACCGTTGAAGATATTATTCAGTTTTTAGATAAACACCCTGATGTTAGAAAACTTAACTCAAAATATATGACATCTTAAGGTTGGGAGAAAAAAGTGGCTTTTAAATCTTTCTCAAAAACACAGCAGTATTTAGATCGAGCTAAAAAATCGATTCCCGTTGCTTCGCAAACATTTAGCAAAAGCTATTACGCATTGCCTAACAAAGTGTGTCCGCTGTTTCTAACAAAAGGCGAAGGCTGCATTGTTACCGATGTAGATAACAACCAGTTCACTGATTACGTCAATGGCCTGTTGGCCGTATCATTAGGCTACCAAGATGAAGATGTTGATGCTGCTGTTGTTAAGCAATTAAAGCAAGGGGTAAGCTTCTCACTGCCTCATGTTATTGAAACAGAATTAGCCGAGTTATTAATAGAACTGATCCCATGTGCCGAAAAAGTTCGATTTGGTAAAAATGGTTCAGATGCAACATCAGCCGCCGTAAGACTGGCCAGAGCCTACACCAATAAAGAGCATATTGCGGTATGCGGCTATCACGGCTGGCAAGATTGGTATATTGGTGCAACATCGCGAGATTTAGGGATCCCTGCCTCGACGAAAAAGCTCACTCACCCGTTTGCATACAACGATATTGCCTCACTACAAGCGGTCTACGAACAATGCCAAGGTGAATTGGCCGCGGTGATCATGGAGCCGATGAACGTTAGTTACCCTGACGCTAATTATCTGTCTGATGTGCGCCGTTTCTGTGACGAGCATGGCATTGTGCTCATTTTTGATGAAACCATTACTGGATTTCGTTTCGATATTGGTGGCGCGCAATCCCTGTTTAACGTTACACCAGATTTAGCGACATTCGGTAAAGGAATGGCTAATGGTTATCCGATATCTGCCGTTGTTGGTCGAAGTGACATAATGGAGCTAATGCATGACATCTTTTTTTCTGGCACCTTTGGCGGCGAAACATTATCGATAGCGGCATCAATTGCAACAATTAAAAAATTACAACAGAAAAACGTTCCTAACTATCTCTATCAACTTGGAACAAAACTGCAGACGGGTCTTAACGACATCATCACCAAGCATCAGCTAGAAGAGTACTTTTTCGTCGCGGGTCATCCAAGTTGGTCTTTTCTTAACGTTAAAGACGGTAAAAATTACCCCAGTATCGAACTTAAAAGTTTGTTATTACAAGAACTCATTGAAAATAGCATTCTCACATTAGGTAGTCACAATTTAAGTTACTCGCATACTACACAAGACATTGACAATTTACTGGAAATTTACGCATCAGTGTTACCTTTAATTAAAAATGTAGATGTTAACCAATCGATGCAAGAGGTTTTTAGAGGTGAATATCTCAAACCCGTTTTCAAAGTTCGATAAAAACATTGCTTTTTTTCGTGTTGACTCGTCGGCTGACATTGGTGGTGGGCACCTATTTCGCTGCCTAAATTTAGCGCAGCAACTTCATCACAATAATTTTGATATCGTCTTTATTTGTAAAAACTTAGCGGGCAATCAAAATGACAAAATAACGGCCTTGGGTTATGAATTAAGGTGCCTTAATGAAGATGAAAATCAGCCATTTGATCCTGATATTGACGCAAAAGCGACAGCTTCGCTCATTGAACAATATCACGGCAGCAATGTTGGGAGGCTGTTACTGACAGATCATTATCAAATTAATGGCGACTGGTACCGCTATATTATTCCGATGGTAAATTTAACCATTGCGATAGATGATTTGGCTAATCGCACATTGCCAGTCGATATTGTTGTGAATACCGGATTATCAACAACTCACCATGACTACGTCCCTTGGACAAACCCAGATACCACACTCCTGTTGGGATCAAAATACACCATGCTTAACAGTTCCTTTGCCAAATATAGAACAACGGTGGAGGAAAAAAGCAACCCAGATATTAATAACATTCTGATTTTCTTTGGCACCAGCGATCCCAAAGAGCATGTATTGTTAACCCTAGCAGCGCTACAAATGTGGCCAGAGTATCATAACTACCATTGGACAATTTTATTGTCCGAACAAGCAAAACACTTTAATAAAGTCTCAAGCGCTGTATTACAGGATTTTCCTGATATTAAGTTAAGTAAATTCGAAGCGGATATGGCTGAATTTCTCAGCCAATTTGATTTAGTGATCGGCGCTAATGGTATCAACAGTTTTGAGCGATGCGTATTAGGAATACCGGCAATCACATTAAACGCCGCAGATAATCAACAAGAAAATGCGCAAACACTATCAAAACTAAATGCTATTTTGGTGGTAGATGAACAGCCCGAAGCGTTAGAAAAAGCAATGATTAATGCGATCGAGAAGATCATCCACACACCAAAGCTTTATCAGCAAATGCAACAAAGCGCTCTCAAAGTTTGCGACCATTTAGGGATAGAACGTATTATCAAGTCGATACTGTCAATGCGATTACGGGCAAAACTCATCAGCGCTACTCAACAGCAACTCAATATTCTTTATGACTGGCAAACCTCTCCCCAAACGCGACAGTTTTCACGCAACCCAAAGCCGCCAACTATTGAAGAGCATACCCAGTGGTACAATGCACTATTAAAGGATAGCAACCGTCAATTATATTTTGTTGAGCAAGCTAACACTTTAGTGGCCATGGTTAGAATTGATTTTAATCAGCATACGAAAAACTACGAGAACGAAATATCGATCATAGTGAGTCCAAGTGCAAGAAATCAAGGCATCGGTCAATTAGCGTTACAATTAATCAGGCAACGCTATAATCACTTAAGCTTATCGGCATACATCCAAAACGAACATAAGCGCTCAATTAAATTATTTGAACAATGCGGCTACAAGAACGTTGCAAACTGTTGGTATATAAACCCGAGAAAAGATACTCATGAACAAGATAACCATTAATAATCGCATAATATCTTCGCAGCACTCCCCTTATATCATTGCGGAGGTTTCTGGTAACCATAATGGCGATTTAAATAAAGCGCTAAAATTATTAGAGGTTGCCAAACAAGCCGGTGCTGATGCAGTCAAAATTCAAACTTACACCGCCGATACGATGACTATTGACCATGACAGTGACGATTTTTTAATTAAAGGTGGGCTCTGGGATGGACAAAAGCTCTATGATTTATACCAATGGGCACATACGCCGTGGGAGTGGCACCAAGCATTGTTTGCACGAGCTCAGGAGCTTGAACTCACTATTTTTAGTTCTCCATTTGATGAAAGCGCCGTTGATTTTTTAGAGTCTTTAAATGCACCGGCCTACAAGATAGCGTCTTTTGAATTAACCGATATACCGTTAATTGAAAAGGTTGCTCAAACCGGTAAGCCAATCATTATGTCGACTGGTCTTGCCAACCAAGAAGAAATAAGAGAAGCCATCGATACCGCGACAAAAAATGGCTGTAAAGAGCTAGCTTTATTGCATTGCATCAGTGCTTATCCAGCACCGTTAGAACAAGCGAATGTATCTACATTAGTCAAACTAAGAGACGATTTTAATACCCTTGTTGGGTTATCAGATCACACTTTGGGTGTAACCGCCTCAGTTACCGCCGTGGCGTTAGGTGCTTGTATTATAGAGAAGCATTTTACTTTTGATCGCAATGAACCTGGTCCAGATTCCGCTTTTTCACTTGAGCCCCATGAACTAAAACAATTATGTGAAGAAACTAAAGCGGCATGGAGTGCTTTGGGAACACCTTCATACGAGTTAAAACAGGCGGAACAAGAGAACCTGAAATTCAGACGTTCAATTTATGCCGTAAAAGACATTAAAAAAGGTGAAAAAATAACCGTAGACAATATAAAACGCATTCGCCCTGGATATGGCCTAACACCTAAACACTATAAAAGTTTAATCGAAAGTTATAACGCTAAAGAAGACATTAACAGAGGCACACCACTGTCATGGTCGAACATAACAGAGGAATAAATCTTTAAAAATGTTAATTAAATGACAACCATTGCCGTTTGAATTTAAAAGCAGAAAACAATCGTCATGTAAAATTACGACTGTTTTCTGTTCTATAACTATAACCTAATGCTTTTTCTGCTTAAAAAACTTGCGCAATGTTTTGTCGTTAAACATAGATAAAACATCTGTTTCATATAACTTTTTCATTTTCTTAAAATAATTATAATTTACACTTAACGCTTTTTTCGCCAACTCTTTTCTTGCATGATCGGTATATAATAGATACATCTTACCGACAGTTGGTGCTTGTAAATAATTAATACTCCCTGCCAACATTCTCGCAGCAAAGATTTTCCCTTGACTGGCCTGCTCTCTATTATAATTATGCTGAAACGTATAGATATCAATTAATTGTTGAAGTGTAGGCTCTGATCCTTTTAATTCTGGTGGCGCCAAAACTTCAATCATGTCAAACAACTCACGACTACAACTTAATAATTTATCTTCCAACGTTGTTACATCGAAATAATCCCGCAAAGCCTGATCGCCTAAAATGTTCCCTAGGTCTTTTTTATCCATGTCTTGCAGCGAAACACCTTCTATTCGCTGAGGTTCAGCACCTTCAACTTTTATACCATCAGAACAGTTAAAACACTTAATATCTTTAAATGCGGGCCTTTTTAAAATATATTCCAGTCCATGTTTACTCGCTTCAAAGATAAAGTTGGTGTAAACAGATTCTTCGAAATTACCCGGAACTTTTTTCAAGCCAGAATCTTTAGTCGCATACTTGTCTTTAAATTTTCCGTAGTAGGCACTATTTTTTGAATGATGGTAATCGGGATCTTTAAAACCAGCATCTAAACCCGCTAAATAGATATTTTTAAAGCCAGCAAAAGCAGAGAATGCTAGAGCTCCGTTACCTACTAATGGATTTGATGCAAAAGGAAACATCGCTTTGCCAAAGTGTTGCATGAACGCTTCGCGAAGCAATTCCGTTCCACCATCGTTTGGCTTCATGTAAATAAATGCTTTACCAAATAAAGAAATAACTTCTGGTGCAACGGTATTCATCGCAACAACCGTTACCTTGGAAAAATATTCCTTATCGTCTAATGAAGCAACCCAATCATAAAGCTGAACGGTTCGTTCTGTTTCAAAATGTAAATCAGGCGTTAGACCTGCTTTATAAAGTGGTGACAATGCACTTCCACATGAGAACAGATAATACTTACCTTCATTTGCTTTTAAAAAATCAATACATGAGTCTAAAGAAGGTCCATTACCACAAATAAATACAGGCTTATCTTCCTCTCCGTGCCAATCTAATTCTTTAGGTACGACAGGAATCCCATTCTTCAAATTTTTAAAGGTATGATTAATGGAGATTATTTCATCTTCAAAAAAACCAAAACCAGAATAAAATTTAGAGGCATTATCAATAAATTTTTTCAATGCTTCATCAGCGGTTTCACTATCATAATGCTTATACACAGGTAAAGATGCCGAACGAAATGCCCCTCTTTCAATAAACACGCTATAAAGGTTTTCCGTGAATTTATCTGGAGTACTGCCTATATCAAAGGTGATAGCTTTATTTGACTGCGTGAACATATGGATGAGGTGTGCGTAATCAACAACAAACAAAGATGCATAAAACACGTCATTATGTGGTTCATAAACATACAAATGGCTAATATTTTCCGCTGCTAGATGCTCAAGATGGTAACCCATGCCAACCCCTATTACGCACATAAATGGGTAACACTCAGGAGCTTCGTACTTATCTTTGCTTTCTTCTGCTCTTAATTTTTCGGCTTCTTGCACGATTTCATGAATGAAACTGATATGTTCAAAATACACTGCTGCATTTTTAGGGTCTATATTATTTAAGTTATAGATACTGCGAATAGGACAACTAGCAAATGCATCCACTTGATTTTTACATAGTTCTTGTGGATTCTCCTGATATAGAAAGCCTTCCTTACCAGCAATATTTAAATTGCCATCGCCATCCATTTCTAGTGCGAATTCTGTAGGAGTATAATCTTTAAATCGTTGATAAAAATTGGGGAAGCTTTTTTCAAGAGCAGCAAGGTTTCGATGATAGGTTATATTTAATACTTTTTTAAGCGTTTCTATACTCGTGTCTTCATTATTAGGCACTACTGTATGCTCCTACTAATTAATCTTTTTTAACTACACCCGGCAAGTTTTCTAATTGACCCGTTAAGAAATTTCCAGTGGCATTAAGTGTTGCAACAATTTTATCCATCGCGTTGAATTGAGCATACAATCTGGCTTCTTGTTTGTCCATTCTATCTGTAAACGCTGTTTTTTCATCATCTAAACGTCCAGATTCTGCTTGCAAGCTGTTTAACCGAATATCAATCAAACCACCAGTATCACGGTAACTGTCTATAATACTTGAAAGTCTTCGCCCAATTCCTTCTTCTGGCTCTTTATTCGTAAAAAATTCACCAAAATTGTCAAAACCACTTTCAAGCATAGTATCAAGGCGATCAAAATCAACTGATAAAACGCCATCTCTATCAGTAGAAATGCCTAATGCCGACAATGATAAAGTAGAACCATCAGACAGTTCAATAGGCTCTGCCATTGTTCTGCGAATCTGGCTCATCATTGTTCTTATGGTGCTGTCTCCAACTAAAATACCTTTAGTTTCAGCCTCTAAATCAACCTTTGTCAGCTCCTGAACTTTATCAAAAGCGTTATTAAACGCCTCAACAAAACTTTCTATTTCAGCTTTTGTACTTGCTTTATCTATATCCACGGAGAATGTTTCTGTGGTACCAATAGCTGATTTCAAAGCCGTTATTTCAACGCCTTCAATAGCACTATCAAACGTATTGGTTGAACTAGTAACCGATACAGAACCATCAATAAGGATTTCAGCATCGGAGGCTATTTGGTTTTCAGTAAAATTACTTGGGCTATAGCTATGAGCTAATCTTGATAAACCATTTGCATCAGCAAGATTGCCATCGTCATCATTATTAATAGTGATACCAATTTGGTTATCGCCATATGTATTAAGAGAGGTTAATACTAGTTTTTTATTGCCTAGACCGTCATCTTCCAATGACGCTGTCATATTCAAGCCTGCGCCATTAATATTATTAACAACATCTTCTATGGTATCGGTTGCAGCGATAGCAATATTGGCCGTCTCACTACCATTGGTAAGGGTAATATCACCCGTTGAATTAAGGGTTTCACCCGCAGTAAAAGTTTGACCAAGTACCGTTTGCCCACTGTTGTAGGCTAAACGAGATAAACCAGCATCATCGAACTCCATACCATCATCATCGGTAATAGCAACAGAGATTGAATTTTCAAGACCAGTAATTGTTGAGGTAAAACTGAGGTAACTACCGTTATCACCTGTAACTATCGTTGCCGTGACTCCAATACTTGTCTCATTAACTTTATCGCGAATATCCGTTAATGTGTCTCCAGCTTCAATAGTCAATGAGCGAGTGTTTGCGCCAAGCGTTAAATCAAGTGTGCCTGAACCAATAGATTCTGATGCACCGAAGGCTTGACTAGTAATTTTTTGGGCTTCTGCTACTTTTTTAACTTCAATATCATAGGAACCAGGGGAAGAAGCTGTACCCGCAATAACGCTAAAATTTGATGAAGAGTTTTCAATTTCGCGTTGATTAAAAGTGGTTGGAAGTTTTAATTTGAACAGTACATCGTCCAATTCTGACAAAGTACTTTTTAGGGAACCGAAACCTGAAATCTTTTCGGTGATTAATTCTTGTTTTATACCATGTTGGGCGTTAAAAGGCTCAGTTTCCGCGGCGATTAACTGGGTAACAATGTCGTTAATATCTAAACCAGATCCGATACCTGGTGACGAAAGCGATGCCATAATTCATACCTCAAACTTCTTCTTGTACTATTAACCCTGCCGCCTTTGATATTCTTGATGCCAATTTCAATATTTCTTCGGACGGTATTTGTCGAATCAATTCACCTGATTTTACTTCGACTACAGAAATGACGTCTCTTCCGGAATCTTCATCAACAGAAAAACTGACATTTCGATTGAGCGACTTAACAAACTCCTGCAATTGCTGAGCCACTTTTTTTATCTCAGCTTTAGACAACTCTTTGACTACAGCTTCACTTTCCTCGATATTCTTTTTGGTTTCTTCGGTGACAGCCTTAGTATTTTCAGTATAAACACCATGAGGAATTAAGTCATCTTTAGAAACATTATCAGCAGCATCCCGCTTACTTTTAGCATTGTCAGTAGTCGATACTTGACTGACCTCTTGCGCTGAAATAGCAGATTGAAGTTCAATATTCATACCCGCTCCTTTATCTATTTACACACTATATATACTATTACTTATAATGTTACTTAAAGCAAAGAAGGAAGGAGTTGCCTCCTTCCTTGTGTTTGGCTCTAACTAACGCGGTTTACTTATCCTAGTAGACTTAATGCAGCTTGTGGTAACTGATTAGATTGCGCTAGGATAGAGGTACTTGCTTGTTGTAAGATCTGGCTTCTTGTTAATGAAGCGGTTTCAACAGCAAAGTCAGTATCTCTGATTCGGCTACGTGATGCAGCTGAGTTTTCAGCAACGTTGTTTAGGTTTGAGATAGTTGAATCTAAACGATTTTGTACCGCACCTAGTGTTGCACGTTGTTTATCGATGAAGCTTAGTGCGCCATCAATAACATCGATAGCCATTTGTGAACCTATCGCAGTACTAACATCTACATCTTCGATTTTTGATAAATCAGAAATGTTACGACCCGCGTTGGTTTGGTTCAAGTCTGCTGCTGCACTAACAGTGTAATCTTCATTACTGGTTGTGCGAACAACCCCAACAAATGCTGCTACACCAGTAGTTCCTGTCATAGTGCCGACTAATGCAGCTGCAGAACCACTCACTAATGTAACACTTGAGATTTGTTGACCTGAATCCGTTACATCACCTTCGTATTCAAACGTTTGAGCACTTATTGCTAAGTTAGTTGTAGACGCTGCACCAGACAATGCTAAGTTAGAAATTTCAATCGTATCACCACGTTCAGAAGTTAATACTAAATCACCTTCGGCAGATAATGACGCTGAAATACCTGTCTCACTGGTTACCGCATTAATTGCGTTAGAAATTGAAGATAAATCTTCTGTATTAGTAAAGTCAGCTTTGATTACAGGGGCTTGTACACTAGGATCACCGTTCATGCCACGCAATTCAAAAGTAATTGTTGCTTCACCAGTTAGCGCAGGTGTTGCGCCGCCCATGTTAAAGTCAAGAGCGACTGTTGTACGTGCATCTGCATCAACACCAGTATTTGGTGTAGCCAATTGAATAGCTTTTTGTACATCAAATGCAGAAGCTGTTTCAGTAAATGATGCTGTTGCCGAGCCTTGAGCGCCTATTAGGCCTATTTCAAGCACAGTGCCTGTTGTACCTAAATAAGTATTTAACGATCCGGCAGCTTGACACATACCGATACCACCTAAACCGATACCTGCTGTGTTACCTGTATTAGTAACAACCGCTACGGTAGCTGCATCACCAGCCACTGATTTTTGTAAAACAGCGGTTTGTGCACCAATATCATCAGCGAAGAATGAACCCAAGCTAACATTAATGGTTTCACCCGCTTGAGCACCTACTTGGAAAATTTCTGAACCAAAGGTTCCGTCAAGAAGACGACGGTCACCGAAAGCAGTGTTACCCGCGATACGGTCTAATTCTTCTTGTAACTGTGAAATTTCTTCCTGAATAGCAAGACGATCTGAACTTGCGTTAGTACCGTTAGCTGATTGTAAAGATAGATCACGCATACGGTGTAAGATATTTGTTGATTCTTGCAACGCGCCTTCAGCTGTTTGTGCTAAAGAGATAGCATCGTTAGCGTTACGAGCAGCAACACCCAAACCGTTTACTTGTGAAGTTAAGCGATTAGATAATTGCAAACCAGCCGCATCATCTTTCGCACTATTGATTCTAAGACCTGATGATAAACGTTCCATTGACGTTGTTACACTGTCGGTATTAGCATTTAAATTTCTTTGGGCGTTCAATGACGCCACATTGGTAGCAACTGTTAGAGCCATAACAGCATCTCCTTAAATTAATGTAAGATACAAATAAATATTCTTTCCAATCATGTTTACGGCTCAAATAAAATATTCTTTAGTATTATTTTGAATTAATTCTTAGTTTCTGTGCTTTTATACCGCTCCACTTAGAAGTCACCTTAAAAAACAACCCAACAAAACTCTTTAATAACAGAACGTTAAAACAATTAACGAATAAATTTATTCTTTTGAAATTATTAAGTGTTTTTTATTAATTAATTTTTAAAAAACATAAAAAAACCCCTGATTGGCTGTCAGGGGTTTCTAAATACGGAGTTAAAAGTGTAACTAATGAAAGGTATTAACCTTTATCAGTTTAACCTCCCAGCAATGATAGTGCTGCTTGTGGTAGTTGATTCGCTTGTGCAAGAATCGATGTACCCGCTTGTTGTAGGATTTGGTTTTTAGTCAACATTGCCGTTTCGATAGCAAAATCGGTATCTTGAATTCGGCTTCTTGATGCTGCCGCATTTTCAGATACATTTTGTAGGTTGGCAATAGTTGAACTCAAGCGATTTTGCACAGCACCTAGCCCAGCTCGTTGAGAATCAATAAAGCTTAATGCGCCATCAATAACATCGACGGACATTTGCGCGCCAATCGCGGTACCAATGTCAATATCATCAACATTTGACTGATCCGATAATGTTTGTCCGTTCACTGTTTGGTTTAATATTGCAGAAGTACTTACTGTAAAATCATTATTTGAAGTGGTACGTATAACCCCGACAAATGCTGCAATACCGGTTGCTCCTGATATAGTGACTGATGTCCCTGTCACTAATGTACCGCTCGTTATTACTTGACTAGAATCAGTGGTATCACCTTCATACTCATAAGTATTAGCACTAACGGCAAAGCTGGTATTCGTTGCCGCGCCGGTAAATTGTAAACTAGAGATTTCAATAGTATCACCACGATCTGATACTAATACCAAATCGCCCGATGCTGATAATGAGGCAGAAATCCCAGTTTCATTAGTTTCTGCGTTAATTGCGTTTGCAACTGATGATAAATCTTCTGTATTGGTAAAGTCAGCTTTTACAATTGCAGGTAGCGATTCAGCCGATGCATTTTTACCTCGTAAAGCGAAACTAATGGTCGCTTCTCCGGTTAACGCTGCGCTCGCGCCAGCAGCCATGGTAAAGTCTAAGCCAACAACTGTTCTTGCATCTGCATCAACCCCTGTTTGAGGGCTTGCTAATTGAATGGCTCGTTGCAAATCGAAAGCTGAGGCCGTTTCAGTGACATTCGCTGTCGCCGAACCCTGCGCGCCAATAATACCAATTTCAATAACGGTGCCAGCTGTTCCTAGATAAGTGTTTAATGAACCAGCCGCTTGACATAAGCCTATACCACCTAAGCCGATGCCCGTTGTATTACCGGTATTGGTTACTAAACCAACAGTAGCTAAATCACCCTCGACTGATTTTTGTAAAGAACGCGTTTGTGCGCCCATATCAGCGGCAAAAAATGACCCCATAGAAACATTAATGGTTTCAAATGCTGTTGCACCTACCTGGAAGTTTTCAGAACCAAAGGTACCATCAAGCAATTTACGCGCGCCGAATGAAGTAGTAGCGGCAATTCGATCGAGCTCAGCTTGCAACTGCACAACTTCTTCTTGGATCGCGCCGCGATCCGCGTCTGAGTTTGTTCCGTTAGCGGCTTGCAAGGCAAGATCACGCATTCGGTGTAAAATATTGGTGGATTCTTGCAATGCCCCTTCTGCGGTTTGCGCCATAGAAATACCATCGTTAGCATTTCTCGCGGCAACATTAAGACCATTCACCTGAGAGGTTAAACGGTTTGATATTTGCAAACCTGCAGCATCATCTTTCGCACTGTTAATTCTCAGTCCAGAAGATAGTCGTTGCATTGATAATTCTAAACCGGCTGCCGACCGACTTAAGTTTCGTTGAGCATTCAAAGATGCTATATTTGTATTTACTGTTAATGCCATTGTTAACACTCCGTAATATGACTCAAACATGTAAATGCAAACATAGTGCCAATTGTTTTTACAATATTACACCTTAACGCTCCCCTCCTTTAAACACACTATTATTACAGGGCTTTGTGTTCTATCAACCTGCCACTAGTTCCCTTGTTCCTTGTAAAAAAAGTGACGGTATTTGAAAAAAGTCATCTGCCAAATAGTTGGCGAACAATCATGCAACCGTCAATTACAAGCAATACTGCCAAAAAAGTGGCAACCCTTTGCCGCTTAGAAAATCGATCGGCAAACAACCGGGAAATATTAAGGGGTAAGAACAGGAATGACTTTAAAATAAGCCCTAAAAATAGCGACTATGAATAAAACTATTTAAACTAAAATGATAAAGCCTGTCGATGAGTTAGGTTGAGTTAAGTTGAATTAAGTTGAATTGGGGTTAACTGGATTTAGTTGAATTGATTAAATTGGATTAAATGTACTTAACTTTGCGTTGAGTTAAGTTGAAATTATGAAAGCACTTAAAGTGTACTAGTATAAAGTTAATATTTATTTTTAGTATAGGCGGCAACTGCTTTTTTGCCTTTATCTAAGCTTGCTATGTCTTTGGCAAGACGCTGCTTTTCGTTACGAGCTAGTTCAGTAACTTGCGTGTGCAGCGCAATCAGTTTTTCCGCATCAGCTTTTATTAGTTCGTTGGAATGTGTTTTAAAACATGAAGTAATATTGACATCCCATTTTACTAATTCAGTGGCTATTTCTTGAACATTCTCTGAGCTACGTTCATCAGAAAAAAGCCGAACAATAAGTTCGGCATGTTGAAAAACGTTGTTGACGATATTTTCAATACTATTCGGCATATTGTGCAATACCATCCCAGCCAGCTTTAATTTCACGAAATATTATCGCAACACTTTCAAGTTTATCAGTATCATTTTCTATGTTCGCCCGAAATAGTTCGCCAATACTAAATTCATAAAGTTCATCAAGATTGGTTGCTATTTCTTGGCCGTTTTCTTTATCAATACAACTTTTTAATACTTCAATTAAGCTAATAGTTTTTGAAATAGCTTCGCCTTTGATGGCTATTTCTTTTTGCTCAATATTAAATTTTGCGATTGCTATGTTAGTTAATATGTTTTCAAAAATCATTTTAACTAATTGATATGGATTCGCTTCCTCGGCTTTTACCCTATTTTGTTGTTTATACTGCTTTATCGATAATCGACTCATAACCACTTTGCTCCAAGGATAGATATTCGGTAATAAACCCAATCAATTATATAACGGCCGTTTGACTGAATTCTTTAAATATAATTAAATAAACTTAAGTTTTGTATTCTAGCAAAACTTTGCTGCGCGGCTTGTAGCCCAGTAGACGCAAGTTCCAAATTAGTTATCGCTTCGTAAATATCGACATCTTCAAACGCTGACAAATTTTTCGCTAAAATTTCTTTGAATGAAAACTGTACTTGTTCTTCATTATCAATAATGTTTAAGCGCGTACCCACTGTTGCGCGGGTATTGTCAATATTTTCCAACGCATTGGCTAATTCAATTTGTAAACTTGACAGTAAATTTGAACGTCGATCATTATCTGGTCGGTCAATGTTAAAGCTGTCACCTGCGTTAGCTGCGCCACTAATACTAAATTGTATACCATTAAATTCGAACTCATCACCGTCTACATAAGTTGTAGATGGTAAAACAATATTGTTGGCACTATCGCGCACTTCTAACTGGCCCGGTGCTAATATATTGACGGTATAATCATCCATAACAAAATTATCAACATCAACTATTTCGCCACCAATAAGCCCAGCAGCACCGGTATTAGCAGCATTAGCCGTAGCAGTAAATTTACCGCCCGATACCGCCAGCGCCTCAACGATTTGATCTAGCGCCCAATAAAAGCTTGTTTCGCCTTGCGCCTGAGGCGTCATCGTAAAAGTATCACCGTTTACAGGAGCTGGATTACTGGATGTTCTAACGGTAATACCATTAAAAGTAATATCATCTCCGGCAATATAAGGACGATTGAGTGCCGAATCAGCTTCTAACGGCACAACAGCGCCGCCACTATCGCGCACCTCAACTGAAGGAGTGCCTGCATTGTCGAAAAAATTGATAGTATAAGTATCACTAACAAATTCATCAGGATCGGTAACAAAGCCAGTAGATAATTCTGCTGCAGAGTTTGCACCTCCTGCAGTAGGAATAAAAGGCGTTAATTGCGCAGTCACATTGGTTAAAAAACTGCTACCGGGGTCGTTAACCGGCACTAAAAAGCCTGCACCGACAAAGAGTTCTCGTCTGCCATCGTCAGCCATATATTGCTGTTGTCCAAAACTATCAGCTTGAAAAGGGATGGTATCGGTTTGATAGCCCGAAAATAAAGTCTCACCCGAGGCATTTTTTGAATTACCGAGGCCAACAAGTTCTTTTCTGATTTCTTGCACTTCAATGGAAATAGCATTTAATGAAGTTTGTTCTAGGGCACCGTTTTGTGCACTGATCACCAATTCTTGTAATCGAAAAATTGCAGATGTCATGCTCGACAGCGCTGACTCTTCATGGGTTTGAAAACGTCTGGCGGTGTCTTGTGCTTTTAAATATCGATCGGCCACTTCAATATCGCGCTTCACGATCAAAGAAGAGGTCATCGCCACAGGATCATCTGATGGATGGATCAGCTTTTTACCGGTTGATAGTTCTTGCTGTGCCCTATCCAAATCAGACTGTTGTTGTTGTAATTCAAACAAATTACGTTGATAGAAGTTAGATGTACCTATTCTCATTACCTTATCTCCTACCTAGCCGCTTGGATCAGGGTATTAAATATCTCGCTGGCTACGCTAATGACACGCGCCGCGGCAGAGTATGATTGCTGAAAGCGAATTAAGTTCGCCGCCTCTTCATCTAAGTTCACACCTGAGGTGGTCGCCATATCACCTTCAGCCAAACTCAATGAAGTTTCAAAAGCACTGGTCTGTACTTTACTAATACTGGTAGAGTTTCCCATATAACTCAATAATTGGGCGAATGACTCAGTCATGCTATTAGTGCCACCATCTAGAGCCTTATTCGATTGAAACTCCAACATTTTAAGGGCGTTACGGTTATCGCCAACACCAAAAGTGCTAGGATCGTTAGCGCCAACTTCAAACACTTCGCCACCAGCGATATTGCCTGAAATATTAAAACGCATCCCCGCAGCTTCTATTGGCATATCATTTGGGATCGGTGCATAAGCGACTAAAACAGCACCAAGATCGTCAGTAACACGATAATTCGTGCCACCAGCATCTATTTCAATTCTAATAGGTGCGCCAATGGCTGGGAAATTTGCATCTCCAGCGTCATCAATCGCGTACAATTCAAAATCGACACCATTAGGGTTGTTAATATCGGTAAAATTCAAATCATGTTGTGCTGCGGCAACCTTAGTTGGATCGCTCATCACCACATCAATACTTTCACCCGCATTAAATGTTGGACGTATTAAAAAGCTATCACCGGCCGCTAAATTGTTGGTCACTATTTCAATGCCAATACCTGTTCCAGGAATTTCAACGATAGTGCCCGCTGCAGGTGGTGGAAAAGGAGCGGCAGGAGCCGGCAATGCATTGCCGTTAGTATCGGTAAATGTAAGATTGACGCCATCATAGGTCATTAGGTAATCTTCACCCGACAGTAAACTGGTGTTACGTATAGTAACAGCGACAGTCGAATCAACGGGGTTTTGCGATGAATTTAAGGCACGACGCTGTGTGAGCGACGGGTCGTTAATATCAAGAAACATATTCTCGCCGATATTGCCGTCTAAATCTAAACCTTGCGATTGCTGACGGTTATAAGTATCTGCATAACCCAACGCTATTTTACCTAAATCTTGGCTCGCTTTAGTTAATACTGTTTTTTGAAAATCGATCAAAGCAGATAAACTCCCCCCAGTTAACTGCGAGGTGATATTAGTAGTTGGATTACCAGTTTGCGCACTTTCTAAACTGACTTCGGTTACGGTCGAATCATATTCATTGCGAACCGTAGTTAAGGGTAAAGTGGTAATGCCAGTGACTAAAGTGATGCCAGAGCCAATAGAGATATCAAGCATACCATTTTCACGCTGTAGTACTTGGACATCAACCAATTCACTTAATTCTGCGATCGCTTGATTACGTTTATCCATTAAATCATTTGGGGTAATCGTTGCACTGCCTTGCGAAGAGGCAATTTGAATTTGCTCATTGAATAATTTAATTTGATCGGCAATTTCATTAATTGATAAAACGGTACTTTCAATACTGGTATTAATGGCTTTAGATTGACGTTGAAAGTCATCATTAATACTATTGAACCGTTGTGCAGTCACGTTCGCGTTAGTCAACACTACACTGCGCGCTGCATATAATGTCGGCTCTTCGGTCAAACCATTAATACCGTCAAAAAAACCTTCTAACGTTGGTGTTAAACCCGTTTCCGAATTACCTAATAAATCTTCTAATTGAGAATGCTGCTCATAAGAGTTTTCATAATATGAATATTGGCTTTTATTAAAGATAACATTTTTATAAATTAGATTATTAAATGAACGCTCTACCGCGGTAATTTCAGTGCCGTTGCCGAGCAAACTAGGACCAAAAACATTACCGATAACGCTTTGTTGTTCAGCTGTTTGACGAGAATAGCCTTCAGTATTGACGTTAGAAATATTATGACTGGTAACATCTAAATGTGTTTGTGCCGCATTTAACCCGGAGCGACCGATATCTAACATGTTATAACCCATATCTACCTCAACAATCCCGAATAGCTATTTTAAGAAAGTACCCAACATAGCTTTAAAATTTTTGCTTCCCAATATGCCCTTGATCTTATCTACATAGTTTGGATCGGTTGCATATCCTGCTTCTTTAATTCCTTGCAAGAATTGCTCCACATCTCCAGCTTTTTCCAGCGCAGGTTGATAACGTTCATTTGATGAAAGAAAGTTAACGTAATCATCGACACTCTCTTTGAGAGACTGATAAACACGAAAGGGTTCCTTCTTCTTGATCATAGCGCCTTGTTCAAACTCTAAGGTTTCTTTAGAGGTCTTATCGCCCTGCCAACGAGAGTCAGCCTTAATATTGAATAAGTTATTTGAACTTTGACCGTCTGGTTTTTGAATGATCTTTTGTCCCCAGCCAGTTTCTAATGCCGCTTGTGCAATAACAACTTCAAATGGAACACCCAGTTTTTTCTGTACATCTTGAGCATGAGCAGAAATCGCACTAACAAAATCTTTTGGTTGTTCAAATATAGGAGAGTTCACCTCTTTTACTTTATCGGCAACAAACGGAATTTGTGTATGACGAGAATTTGGCGCCGAGTTAGCATCACCAGTCATAGCAGATGCGCTAACCAATGTATTAGCAGGCTCATCTGTAGGAGTAACCGCGCGTTTTACCGAGCCCCGAGCATCTAGATTACCATCGCTACGCAACACGCTACTTGGTGTGAAATTATCGCTATCGCCACCTAACTGTCTTACGATGAGATCTGATAATCCTAACGACCCGTTACTCGATAGCTCTATCGCGAGCTGGTTATCGTGCATATCGCGATAAAACTTAGTTGATTCAGAATTGAATGGGCTGTCTGACTCTAAAACGTCTTGAGCACTGCGCATGCTTTTCAATAGCATTTGCATGAAAATCGCTTCAAATTGCTTAGCCGCATTTTGTAATGCCGCTTCTTTAGATTCTTTATCATCGTTTTTCGACTGTTGCTTAATTGCATTTAGGCTATTTAAATCGAAAAAGTTCTGGGTATCTGCAATTTTAGAGGTCATATCAAACTCCCGATATTACTTAATATATGGAGATCATCCATATACTAAATAATGATCAACTCTCCTCGAAGAGCGCCCGCTTGATCAAGCGCTTCCAAAATCGCCATAACATCTCCTGGCCCAGCCCCAACTTCGTTAATCGCTCGCACTAAAGTGTCTAATGTTACCCCTGGATTAAAGACGAACATTCTCGAATTATCCTGAGACACCTCAATGGTTGACTGATTAGTCGTGACCGTAGTACCTTCAGCAAATGCATCTGGTTGAGAAACCTCTTGTACTTCATTAATCGTCACGGTAATACCACCATGGGTAATACCAGCAGGCAACAATTTTACATTAGCTCCGATAACAATAGTTCCGGTGCGAGAGTTAACGATAATTTTTGCCGCTGGTGATGCAGGCTCAAATTCCAAGTTTTCAAGCGTTGCTAAAAAGCTAACTCTGTCGGCGGCATCTCTAGGTGCTGTTACTCGCACAGATGTCGCATCAATAGCTCGGGCAGAACCAGCAATAAAATCATTGATACTATTAGATAATGCTTGTGCGGTTGAAAAATCCGATTGATGCAAATTAAAAGTAATATAGTCACCTGAGGTAAATGGTGATTTAACTTCGCGCTCAACAATAGCGCCATTAGAAATTCTGCCGACAGTAGGCGTATTAACCAGTATCTTAGAACCATCTAATCCTTCAGCGCCTAAACCACTAACCACTAAACTCCCCTGTGCTACCGCATAGGGATTACCATCAATTCCCATTAAAATAGTTTGTAATAACGTACCACCGCGCAAACTTCCCGCACTGCCCATTGAAGAAACAGTGACATCAATGGTTTGTCCCGCTTTAGTAAATGCAGGCAGTTCCGCATGCACTGCCACTGCGGCAACGTTTTTAATTTTAGGCTTTAAGTTATCCGGCATGGTGATACCGAAATTGCTCAACATAGTTTTAAAGCTTTGTTCAGTGAATGGGCTTTGTTCGCCCGTACCAGGTAAACCAACCACTAAACCATACCCTACCAATTGGTTGGAGCGGACCCCCGCTACATCGGCCAAATCTTTTATACGTTGCGCATTGGTTTGTCCTGATAAAGCACAAGTAGCGACCAGCAATATCACTGTTTTTATAAGAGTGTTCATATACTACCTACCTTACGCCCTACAAAGGCCACCATGAGCTATTGAAAAATTGTGATAACCAACCTTGCTCTTGCACTTCAGCAAAGGATCCCGTTCCTGCATATTGAATGCGGGCGTTAGCAACTTTACTTGAAACAATGGTATTATTGGCGGTAATATCTTGTGCACGAATAATGCCGGTAAGACGTACATATTCATCGCCGTTATTTAACGTTAACCATTTCTCTCCACGGATCATTAAATTGCCGTTTGGCAGAACTTTCAACACATGCACCGATATATTGCCACTTAAGCTGTTACCTTGGTTGGTTTTAGAGTCGCCCTTGAAGTCAGATGTTTGATTTACACCAAATTGAATTGCATCGTTTTTAAAGTTGACCGCATTACCTCCTAAGCCAATGACCGGATCTAGCGTGGCACTGCTGTCTTTTTTAAGTTCAGTCTTTGCATTTTTTTGTGCTTGAGTACTTTCGCTTAAAATTACTGAAATAATGTCACCAACACGATGAGCTTTAGAATCAGAGTAAATATTATTGACATAGTTAGGTTTGAAAAGTGACCCCGTAGGCACTATTGGCTCTTCTTCCATTTCAGGTAAGATAGGAGCAAAGTCAGGATCGTTCGGCAATACTTTAGCTTGTTCAACACTGGCGCACCCTGTAAACATGACCAATATCACCACTATGAAAATCGCCATGGACATCGAACTTTTCATTATCAACTCCTTAACCACTATAATTGTTGGTTAATGTAACTAAGCATTTGATCAACGGCTGAAATAACCTTTGAGTTCATTTCATAAACACGTTGACTCTCTATCAAATTCACTAATTCTTCAGTGGTATTCACATTCGAGGTTTCCAATGCACCTTGTACCAACATGCCATACCCCTCAAGACCTGGAACACCTTCTTGCGGTGCACCACTAACAGCTGTTTCTATATATAAATTTTGTCCTACCGGTTGCAAACCAGTGGGATTAATAAAATTGACGGTATTAATTTGACCAATTACCGCATTTTCTGCTTGTCCTTGCAGACGCACCGACACTTCACCGTCTTGTGAAACAATAATATTTAATGCATCTTGAGGTACGGTGATTTGAGGTTGTAGTAAATAACCAGCCCCCGGCGTTACCACATTCCCTTCTTCATCCATGGTAAATTGACCATTTCGCGAATAAGCAGACGTGCCGTCTGGCATTTGTATTTCAAAAAAACCTTCCCCTTGGATCATTAAATCCAACGAGTTATCAGTGGTAAGCATATCGCCCTGACTATGAATTTTTTGAGTAGCAACCACTTTAGTACCGGCACCTAACATTAATCCCGACGGCATTTCTGTATCTTGCGCAGAACGCCCACCAGGCTGATTAATGGTTTGATAAAGTAAGTCTTCAAAGACTGCCCGGCTCTTTTTAAAACCCACGGTACTAGCGTTGGCAAGGTTATTAGAAATAACCGCGATATCTTTTGTCTGCGCGTCTAAACCTGTTTTACTGATCCACAATGCTGGATTCATAATACACCTCGTAAAAATTTAATTGTTTTAGAAAGCACGCAACAGAGCAGACGAGCTAGCGTCTATTTCTTCGGCGGTTTTCATTAATTTAAGCTGCATTTCAAACTGTCGTTGTAATGCAATCATATCGGTCATTTCATTCACGGTATTAACGTTACTCGACTCTAATGCTCCGCTGTTTACTCGAACATTAATATCAGCATCTTGCGCTACCCCGTTCTTACTATGAAATAAACCGTCATTGCCTTTCATCATGGTACGCACATCAGGGTTAACAAATTTTATTCGCCCTATTTCTTCTTGCGCGTTCACCGGAGCGCCTTCAAGCTGGACCATAATAGTGCCGTCTCGGGCAATTTGAATGTTGCTTACTGGTAACGGCAACGATAATGGACCATCTTCACCCAAGACCAAATCACCACTACTGGTTTCTAATGCACCGGACTCGGTGACTTGTAAATGACCTTCGCGGGTATAGGCTTCAGTGCCATCTTTGGCTTGCACGGCAAACCACCCCTCGCCATCTATGGCAATATCTAAATCACGACCGGTGGTCAGTAAAGCGCCGCTGTCAAAATTTTGGCTAGAACGTTCTGTCATGGCAAAAACACGCGTAGGCATGCCTTCACCAAACGCTTGCATAGCTCTCGCTTGGGCCAAGTCTGCTTTAAACCCTGTGGTTTTTGCGTTCGCTAAATTGTTGGCATTCACCGATAAGGCAAGCATGTTCTGCTTAGCGCCACTCATGGCTATATAAAGCATCTTATCCATAATGAATCCTAATAATAAAAAATGGTTATTTCGTTATCAGTTATAAATGCAATATAAGTGCCAACAAGCCTGATTAATTGGAGAGTATTGGTATTACTTACTAGGGAGGTTAAGTGTGAATAGTAATGGTAAAAATTTGAAAATTGAGATGCTTTAAATGTTTAAAAGCATCTCAAGAGGTGAATTGAGATGCTTTTATATCACGTACTTAAGTTAACTAGAGTGCTACTTATCTAATTTGTAAGATCGTTTGGTTCAGTTGGTTATCGACTTCTAACGCACGAGAGTTTGCTTGGAAATTCCGCTGTGCGGAAATTAAATCAATCAACTCTGAAGTTAAGTTAACATTTGCTTGCTCAAGGGCTGATGAATTGATGGTACCAAAAGTCCCTGAGGCAGCTTCACCTGCAAGCGCTTCACCAGAAACGATACTTTCTTTCCAGCCAGTACTACCCACTTGCGTTAAACCTTGCTCGTTAGCAAAGTTAACTAAGGCAATGCGCGCTAGCGGCTGAGAGGTACCATTACTGTAGGTGGCTCGAACAAGACCATCTTCACCAATATCAACACCCGTTAATCGCCCTACCGCCAAACCATCTTGCTCAAGCGAAGTCACTTCAAAACTAGAAGCAAATTGGGTTGGCTCAACTAAGTTTGGCCCACCAGCATCTAAATTAAAATCTATAGCGATGGTTTGACTGGCCTCAGCACCATTAGCTAAAATAGTTGCACCAAGCGCCTCAGTAATAAAGCCACCATCAGCTAAACTTGGTATTTGTCCTATAAAATCGCCAGAACTGTCAAACTGCATACGTCCACCAATAACAGTTGTCGGCCCCGAAACGGCTCCACCTACTCGACCATTGGCAACTGCATCACCATTAGGGTCTTGTAAATCAACCATAGTGCCATCAACAGATGCGAACACCAACCAATTGTTAGCATTGACGCTTGGATCGTCCTTAACAAAGTAATAAGTCATAACATGACTATCACCAAGTGAATCGAAAATAGTTACTGACGTAGAGTTGTTAAAAGTTAATGGATCTGATGCATCAAAACTACCTGGTGCGCCAGTAATATAGGCATCACCTGCAGGTAAGTTCATGCGAATATCCACTTCAGAACTGCTTTGTGGAGCACCTGATGCCGTGGGTATACGCAGCGGTTCTGCAGTACTTAAACTTACCGCAGCAGAGGAACCATCAGCATTAACCGGAAAACCTAATAAGTGTCCTCCGGCAGAGTTTACAACAAAATTTTCAGAGTTTAATTTAAACTGCCCAGCACGTGTATAAGTGGTATCTAAGCTGTCAAGTGTAGGAACCGTGGCAAAGAAACCATTACCAGTGATCGCTAGATCAAGTGAGTTATTGGTAAATTGAATACTGCCTTGCGAAAATTGTTGTGCTACATCTGAGGTTAAAACACCATCCCCCACTTTGGTTTTACCCGAAGATAACAGAGACGCCGCATAAACATCGACAAATTCAGCTCGTGACTCTTTAAAGCCGACGGTATTCACGTTGGCAATGTTGTTCGACGTTACGTCGAGATCTTTTTGAGCTGCGTTTAATCCGCTCAATGCTATATTAAATGACATAGTTTCACCTCATATAAAAAACTGTTACTACAAACCTAATGTGTACTTCTACTCTTAGGGTCGCTACTTAAAACCTAGCCTTCAGATACTTCAACCACATCTGATAGTGCCATTGAGCTACCACCATTAAGGTTCAATACAATGCTGCCACCCGCTCCCGCTAGGGTTACGCTGTCCACCTTACGATAAGTCATGGCTTGTAATTCAGATACTTGCCCATCGACCATTCCGGCAATACGAAAACGATATGCGCCTTCTGGTGCATGTTCACCCGCTGATGTCATACCATCCCAAGTAAACGGGTAGCCACCGGCGTCAACACTGCCTACTGGCACGGTTTGAATGATCTCTCCGGCGGTATTTTCAACATAAATCATGACGTTACTGGCATTACTTTCGGTAACTAATTTACCTGTTACGTTGCCGCCTTCAGCGAGTCCAAAAACATTTTCGTCAACTAAAACACTACGCCCAACTAAACTTGACGCTTGCAATGCCTGACTTGAAGTCATCGATGAAGCAAATTGGGTAAATTGATCATTTAACGCTTGCACCCCATCAGTGGTTGAGAACGCGGTCATTTGCGAAATCATTTCGTTATTATCAACTGGCTTAGTTGGGTCTTGATGCGCAAGTTCTTGCGTTAATAGTGCAAAGAAATCCTCTTGCGTGAGCATGTTATTTTCATTTGCATCTGAAACTTTGTACTTTTCTTCCTGCCAACGAAGACTGTCTAGTGCGCTACCGCCGCTTACCGTACTCATAATTAACTCCTAGCTAGGCTTAACGTTGACCAAGTGTCAAAGTTTTATTCAACATGTTCTTCGCAGATTCTGCTAATTGAACATTGGTTTGATATGACCGTGACGCTGAAATCATATTGGTCATTTCTTCAATAACATTAACATTTGGCTTATAAATATATCCGTCTTTATCGGCCATAGGATGCTCAGGTGCATATTCAATATTGAGTGGTTTATCACTTTCAACTATACCTAATACCTTAACGCCAACTGACTCTTCTTGCCCCGCGGCAGCTTTTTGCAGCTCGGCGGCAAAAACTGGATGCCTAGCACGATAAGTTTGGTCAATGCTACTGCTAACACTATCAGCGTTGGCAATGTTACTGGCGGTGGTATTAAGTCGCATGGATTGCGCGCTCATCCCAGTACCAGTAATGTTAAATACGTTAAACAGACTCATTATGACTGCCCTCCAGTTATTGCTTTTTTCATTCCTTTGATCCGACCATTAAGGAATTGAACACTTGCTTGATACTCCATTGAGTTTTCTAGATACAAGTTTCGTTCCATTTGTACATCTACAGTATTACCGTCACCTGTATCTGTTTGATCTGGCACACGAAAACCCGTTTCAATTGCGCGTTCTGTGCGAATATCAAAATGTTTTTCATGGGTTTTTGAGATGTTAGTTTGTTTTTGTGTGGCTTGTGCTAATGCTTTTTGAAAATCCATCCCCTTGGCCTTGTAGCCTGGGGTATCTGCATTAGCGATATTGCCTGCAATAACTTCAGCTCTTTTTGCACGCAATATCATTCCTTGCGAGTGCAATCCAAGTGCTTGATCTAAACTAATAGCCATAATCTTGTCTCCAAATCTATGCAATAGCACATTCAAGATATATGCCAACAAGCATTTTTGACAGATGATGGAATAGAATTTACGTTAAGCGATCAAGGGTGATTATTTTTAAATCAAACCGAGATAGCTCTATGATGAAGGGAATGAGCTTGGCTATGTTTGTTTAGGTTATAGCCTCTATGAACCTATTAACCTATTGACCCAACCAAACTAGACTCGTTAGTGAATAGAGGTAGAGCCATTACTGTTTACTGTTTTTGGTAAACGATGCCAGGATTACATCTAAGCATATCAAAACTCTGATTTAATCCAGACATCGATTCTGACGCGCCAAGTAACAAATAACAATTATTGTTCAATGTTCCGTGGATTTGAGAAATAATTTTTGCCTTAATCTCAGGGGCAAAGTATATAAGGACGTTGCGACAAAAAACAATATCAAAGCGCCCCATTAAACTATAACTATTAAGTAAATTAAGTTGCCTGAAACTAACCAAACTTTTAACGGCGTCTTTGACTTTATACATGCCATTATCACCAGGTTCAAAAAACTGACGTTTTCTTTCTGGAGACAAACCTCGAGACAACGCTAAACCATCATAATGCGCATATTTGCAATGTTCGAGCATAGTAGTAGAAATATCTGTGCCGACAATTTGCACTCCCCGAGAAAACGCCCCTGGATTAGATTGTTGATATTCTTTAACTGTCATCGCTATTGAATAAGGCTCTTGTCCAGAAGAACTTGCCGCAGACCAAATTTTTAATGGTGTATTGCGCTTAGCAAACTCAGGGAGTAGTTGTTTCTTAAGTAGTTCGAAAGGGTATTCATCACGAAACCATAAGGTTTCATTTGTCGTCATGGCATCAATTACTGCGGCACGTAATTGCCGCTCTATAGGACTTAACGTTTTAGTCAGTAACTCACTCAATGAACCAATGTCAAATTTCACCATCAAAGGTGCCAAGCGACTTTTCACTAAATATTGCTTATTTTCTCCTAGAACGATCCCGCATTGCTGCTCTAGAAACGTTCTAAACTGATGATAACTTTTATCATCTAGATCTCTTGGTGGCACTAGGCGATACCTACTATCTTACGCATAATTAATATTTCACTATTCTTCTAATTTTAGCCACTTTTTAACAGCGGTTGCTAATTCATCGGGATGAAACTTGGGAATAAAGTCTTCTGCCCCTACTTTCTCAACCATCGCATTATTGAACACACCACTTAACGATGTATGCAAAATAACAGGCATCACTTTCAAGCGTTCTTCATTTTTTATCTCCGCCGTCAAGGTATAGCCATCCATTTCAGGCATCTCAATGTCAGAAATAAGTAAAGCAACTTTCTCCAGGATATTATTTGTACAGGTTTCATCTATCGCATGTAATTGATCTAATGCATCCTGACCATTTTTAGCCAGTAACATTTTAAGTCCCAAAGGCTCTAATGCTCTTCTTACTTGGTTTCTCGCTACGGTTGAATCATCAGCTATCATGATCATACGATCACCAAGCCCTTCACCGATAGTAGCATCGGCGACATCTTCACTGAGTTCAGTTGAAATAGGACTGATTTCATTCAGTATTTTTTCTACATCCAAAATAGAGACCATTTCATTCTCTATCTCAGTAACCGCAGTTAAATAACTCGACTTTCCAGCCCCCTCAGGTGGCGGCATAATATCTTTCCAGCTTAGGGTAACAATACGTTCAACACCTGAAACTAAAAACCCTTGAACACTTCGGTTGTATTCAGCAATGATAACAAAGGAGTCCTCTGTTTGAGTTATTTCAGGTCCTCCAGTCGCTTTACTTAAGTCAATAACCGAAATAGTTTGTCCACGAATATGGGCAACACCTTTAACAAATTTATCTTGTTTGGGAAGAGACGTTAACCGTGGACATTGCAGCACTTCGCGTACTTTAAATACATTTATACCAAATTTTGGTCTACCAACGAGTTTAAACAACAACAATTCAAGTCGATTTTGTCCAACCAACTGAGTGCGTTGGTTTACTGAGTCTAAAATTCCTGCCATAAAAACCTCATAATTATTTATGTGATGTTCGCCATTAAAGGCATGCTTCTTGAAGGTACATGATAAGAAATGTCCTAAGTGCCCGAAATTTGACGCTAAGTAATAACCATACTTACATTAAATTAAGCATAGACGAGTATTTTTATTTCCCTACAAATAGATACAAAAAATTTATGAAACAAATTAATATTTTTACAAAAATTTTATTTATATCTGCATTAATCCCTTTTTGGGCGTTTTCTATGACCTTAGACAGAGATTACATAGAAGCGTTTGCTAAGTCTTCTGTTGAAGACAGTATAGTATTGCCATCAAAAGGGAAAATGGAAATTACCGTGTCGTCAATCGACCCTAGAATCAATATTCAACCCTGTAACTCACCTTTGCAAGCGAATATACCTGAAAATCATAACGGTAGAAACGTAAATGTTAAAATAAATTGTGAAGATTCAACATCATGGCAGTTATATATTCCAGTACGAATACACACTATGTTGCCAGTTTTAGTTGCTAGCATGGGCATAGATAAAGGCACGGTGCTCGACTCATCAAACATGACGATTGAATACTTAGATCAAAATATGATACGTGGTGAAATAATTGATGAAATTGAATTAATTTCTGGCGCACGCGCTAAACGTAAAATATCGAATGGTTCGCCTATTTCCAAAAGTAACATTTGCTTGGTTTGCAAAGGGGAAAGCGTTACTATAATGGCTAAATCGAAACAATTAACCATAAAAACGGCCGGTATTGCGTTAAAAGATGGTAGTTTAGGTGAACAAATTAGCGTCAAAAATAGACGTTCAGGTAAAACAGTTATAGGGCGTGTAGAAGCCCTAAATAAAGTTGTAATTAATTTGTAAAATTAGTTAAGTTTTAAAGCGTTTTGCCGATAACAGGTTAGGGAATAACTTTTGTATATAGCGAGAATTTATTATGGCTATAAATATCAACGACTTGGGTAAAAACACTCCAGTTAAGAGTAATGTTGAACAACAAGCACAAGTGAAGCAACAAGCATCACAAACTTCTGCGAATGTTGAACAAGCTAAAAATGTAAGGCAAGATTCGGTGTCAATTACACCTCAAGCAAAGCAGTTAGGTGAATTGCAGAAAAAGGCAAATGATGGCCCAGCTATCGATCAGAAAAAAATTGCCCAAATTAAGCAAGCGATTGCTGCTGGACAATATAAAATTGATGCTGATAAGTTAGCAGAAAGTCTTGCTGGTTTTGAATTCAAACTAAGTTAAAGAGAATTATTTAAATGAGTAATGACGTTTCGTTGAGTAACGCGCTACAAGAGCAATTGAGTCGACTGAACGAACTCGAAAAATTGTTGCACACCGAAAAAAACGTTATTGGCTTAAGAGATTCTAATAAACTTTTAGCATTAAGTGACGAAAAAGAACAATTACTTAATCATGTTCAACAACTTGATAACTTGATCGCTACTTTGCAAAAATCTAGTGACAGCCAAGAACAGTCTGAACATGCGAACTTGATCAAGCAAATCCAAAGCACCTTGCAACGTTGCCAACAGCTTAACGAACAAAATGGTGATGTTATTCAACAAAATCAAATTGCCGTAGAACGTATTCGACATAGCTTGCTAGAAAATAGAGGCAAGTCATCGCTTACCTATGACAATAAAGGTAAAGCTAACATCGGTCGTGGTGGTTTAGGTATAAAAGCTTAAGCAAAACGCCCTGCGGTGAACATCTTCAAGTGTACATACTGCTTCTGCTAAACTAAGCCAATTAAAGCATCCGCTCAATTTTTTCTTCTTTATATAGCACCGATTTATTTAATGCCCAATTCAATTAGCACTAACCGCTCAAATACCCAATCACTCTGCGTTAACGTTACGGCAAACTCCCCTACTTTATTATTGCTAAGCATCAACAAAAACTAAACAGTAGAAAACAAAACGCTAGAAAACACAAAAGGCAACTTAGCTAAGTTGCCTTTATCATATACTCGCAATTTTTGAAGCTTTGCCTAACGATGTTTTTAAAAATATGACGCTAATCAACACCTATGTGCAAACACAACACTAGCTAATAATATTGAACGTCTTTTATTTCTTTGTCTCTGCTGTTAGCAAGATAAAGGTTATAAACATCTTTAAAGTCTAAACTTAACTCAGTGGTATAAGTATCACCTACTGGATAACTTTTAATGACTTTAGCACCTCTAATAATCCCTTGAACCGATGCTTTTAATTGTTGATTTTCAACCAACAGGTTTGCCATCGACATATTGCCGGAAATTTGTTGCCCATAAACTTGCTCCGCCAATTCGGCATAAGCGGCAAGTTTAGACGCATTAATAGCCATTAACATACGTTGGGTCTGATGCTCTGACTTTTGTAAGCTAATAGGCGCTTGACCAATAGCATGTAATACCGGAAATGATTTAGGCTTCACCGCTTGCCACTGCACGTGTTTATCGTAAATAGTGCCGCAGCCACTCATTAACAATATTGAGGCACTCAGGCCAATGGCTTTTAACGTTATATTATTCATAGTCATAGTCACACTAGTTATGAATTTCGACAGCACGGTCACTTTTAGATAACGTATCGTTATCTCTGATGATCATCCCGTCTTTCATTTTAACATTCTCATTACGAGTGACATGGTCTCCCAACACCCAATTAGGAATGTACGACTGCGCTGTAGCCACAACCACACGAGATTGCATACCAATCATGCGGGCATTTATTAACACCCCTTCTTCTTGCTCAATCATAGTGCCGGCAACAACGTAGTCAATTATCTGACGTTCGGGTAACTCTTTCCAATCGCGACTAAAAACATAATCACCTTCTTCAGTCACCCTAATATGACCGGTAGTTTTAAAATCGATAACCACTAAACCATGACGTTGTAATTCATGAATAAAACTCTCAGCCAGTTGATTTCCCAACCAATTAGTTGATTCAACATTTTTTAAATGCACAAACGACGCTACCGCAACGGGGGTTTTAGGATTAACAAAAGCACTGCTTTCCAGCATCTGGTAAGCCAAGCCTTTTACCACGTCATTAATGGCATGTTTAGGTAGAGCAAAACTGTCAATTTCTCCCTTATCTTTTTGAGAAATTTGATAAAAACTTTCATCTGACGATTTATCTGATATTAATGAACACGACACTAATGTCGGTATCAACAATGTAATAAGCCACTTTTTCATTGAGCTCCCCTCAACTAAATACACATATCTACTGAAATTATATAAGCATAATTCACGCCAACATATAGACACTTTTTATCTAGGCATAAAACCTGCATAATTTGAAAGCAGTAATTAAACCAACTTTATAAGTGAAAGAATATGCGTATTTGGCTTTTACCCATAATATCTATCCTGGCCAGTTTTTCCAGCTTTGGCCAATGGTATGAAACACAAGGACAAGCGTATATAAAAAACGGCGATAACCACCGCGCAAAAACACGGGCGATGGAAGGTGCGTTAAAAAAAGCCTTATTAGTTGCTGGTGCCTCAGTTTCCAGTGCCCAGCAAGTGGTTAATGGTCTACTCACCCAAGACGAAATTAGCATACGCGCCAGTGGCACCGTTAATTCGTTAGAGCTGGTTAGCGAGAACTATGTCGATGATATGGTGACGGTAACCATTCGCGCCGATATCTTTCCGCAAGAAAAACAATGTTTCTCGTCTGATTATCGCAAAACCTTATTATTGACGCGCAGTAAATTACTGCATCGTGAACAAGCCAACATTGGCGGCATTTATGAGGTTGGCGCCGAGCTTATGCAAAACCTCTCCAAACGTTTAAATAAAGAAGGGCAATATTTAGATACCAAGCTTGCCTTAAAAAATAAAACCCAATTTTCTCGCCTCAATCAAAGTTTAGATGCTGAAGGCATTAAAACCTTAACCATGTCGTTATCAAGTATCACTGATTCACAATATGTAATGTACTCTGAAATATCAGACATATCCTTTGCTCAGTCGGTTAACAATGGCTGGCAATTTTGGCAAGAAGACGAATTTAATCGCCACTTTAATTTATCGTTATACATATATAATGGCGGCAACGGTGAGTTAGTCTTTGCAAAAGATTATCAAAGCTCTGCCCCTTGGACCTTTACCAAACGCGCGCAGGTAGACGTTAATAGTGACGTATTCTGGAGTAGCGAATATGGCGATGCCATTAATCAAACGCTTGATGAAATTAGCACCGATATTGACGAAAACATGATGTGCCAACCAACAAGAGGGAAAATAGTACGAGTAGAAGGTGACACGGTCACTATTAATCTGGGTAAACGTCATGGCGTTCAGGTTGGCGATGAGTTTTCTCTATTGCACTCAAACAATTTTATCAGTGACAATGGCAAAAACTATGCAGGTTTTAACGTTAGTCCCTACAAAGTTAAAGTCACCCAAGTATCGCAAGAAAGCGCTCGTGCGGTAACACCCGACAATCACATTTTAGGTAACATTCAATTAAGTGACTTAGCGGTTAGGTATTAATCGGCTGCTTTAGTCAAATGCGCTAGCCATATGAACTAATCAGGTAAGTGGTGAAATCATTGTCGACTGACGATATTTTCACCACTTAGCTTGATTTAAGACAAACCTGCTAAAAATTAAGTATTTATCACTTTACTGTGGCCTATTCTTTGGTAGAATTTTTGTCGGTATTAGTTACCGCAAAATATCACACCAATCTAATATGGCTTCGTAGCTCAGCTGGATAGAGCAGCCCCCTCCTAAGGGGCAGGTCGCGCGTTCGAATCGCGCCGAAGTCGCCATAAAATAAAACAGTCATATCAAAAATAACACCATTAGAATTTGCGATCGGCTTCTATGTACTAGTTTTAATGAATCTCAACACATATGATTTCGCCGTTTTCTCCGTTAATCACAGCTCAGAAATTTTATATCAATAACTCTAATGAAACAGGTTCTAATAGAATTTACCTATAATGTCTGTTAATAGTCTGAAGAAGTATGGGTTTATCTCCAATAGTAGTAAATGTCTTCGTTACCATATCAATAAACTTGATAATATCATCTTCAATAAAATAGAAGTCGTTACGATGCAAATGTGAAAGCTCTACACCAAGTTTTTCAACAACTTTAATAAGATTTAACTGATGCTTTTCATAATCAAAAACACTAATACTGCCAGAAGTTTTCCGCTTAAAAATTTTTGAAGATTCAATTAATTGATTTCTTAAGTTCTTTACAACCTTTTCGTAATCAGTGAATTCCGTTAGTTCACCTACTTTAGATTTTGGAAACACTAAATCATATAACTTATAAAGATCAATTTTGTTCTTTTTTAAATATTTAAAGTTTTTAATTTCCGAGTTAATGTAGTCGCAAAATGATTTAAAATTATTTATGTGATTGTTCGTAACACTATTCCTTTGGGCTAATTCAAAGGTTCTAATACCTAAAACTAAAGAGCTAAGCGCAAACCAAATAGCTCCGACCTTTAACACCCAATCAAAAATAGCAAGTGTTCTTTCGAAACGACGGTTTAAAAAATCTAAGCAGTTTTCACTAAGACAAAATCCAAATAATAGATTTTCGTCAGTGTAAAATTCAGTACACACCAACACAAATAAATATAAAAGAACAACACCGATAAAATATAATGGAGCTATCAAGTGCAAATTTATTCTATTTTTAGTTGATAAAATATTGCCTACCATTTTTATATTATTTTTTTTTATCATCTGGAGGGATACTCTTTAGAGATTCACGAAGTTTTTTAGCTATATCTGGGTAGGTCTTACTAATTAAATGTAACCTCTGATTTAATTTGTGATACCGTTTTTTATAGTTATACGTATCTTTTTTTCTCGTGTAGTCATTTTTTAAATTACGATATCTTAATCGAGCATACTTAATATCATTAAGAGAAGGAAGCGGATCAATTGCTTTTAGCCTTTTAACAAGAGCTTTATGTTTATTATTTTTAACTCTAGCCAGCTTGTTAACTCTTCCCATGCAACGATTATAATCAGTTCTAAACCACATCGTTGTTCTAGCTCCATCTAATCCAGCTAGGTTTTCCAAATTTTTGACCGAAGCTCTTATATTATTACTTTCATTCTGGGGTAACTTAGGTTTATCAAATGAGACCCTTAGCCCATGCACAGTTAGTGGTTCAATTGATAGGTAGCTGTATTCAAACTTTTCTTTATTTATTGGTAAGTCTTTTTTAAGGAGCATACTTTCAATACGCTTTGTTGCAATATCAAAATTATAATTGGAGACTTTAGACGAAACCGTAATATCATCCACAAGCCTTGTATACACTAAACCTTTTCTTTTTAAGTTCTCTACTATATTTGGTTCTTCATCCCAAAGAATCAAAGTAGCAATGTAACTAGAAGTTAAAGCTCCCTGTACTAAAAACTCTTTATAACAACATAGTTCAGCTAAAACATCGGAGACATCATCAGAAAAGTGACATAAATTTTTAAACATATCTCTAACTAGAGATATGTGCACATTATCGAAAAAATTAGAGATATCAATTTTACAAATACTTTTAGCGCGACAATGTAAATCTACACAGGAGACATAATCACGATTTGATAGGGCTGAACTTGTAGGAATAGAACCAAACAAATATTTTGGCCAATAAAAACCTGTTTTAAATATATTGTTATTAATCTTTTCTTGAATACTTCTTAATTCTTTCGAAGGACACTTGATTATTCTTTTTGTTCCATCTTTTTTATAAGCCGCAGTCTTAGGTTCTTTATAGCGTAGTTCAACCGGTGCAGATAATAGACATTCAAGATCAAATATTGAAATACGAAGCATTCCACATAACTTATTCAAGCTCGTATATGGAGGATGTCTATACTTTGGTATATCCATTTTAATAAAATCCATGAGGAAATGGATACTGACTTAGTCCTAAGACCTAAATTGCCTAAGCAAATAAAAATACTATTATCTACACCAACTAACTCTCAGCAGCAGCTTGTATTTTTAAAGTCAGTATATCCAGAGCACTGAAAGTGCGACTGCCTGCCTCAAGGCAAGGTAGTGACCGAAGGGAAACTATCGTAGTCCTTGGGGTTGGCGACCGTAAACTTCTTGCGCATAGGTTCTTAAGAACCGCCCGTCAAGGGCAAAACCTGGAGCATATATAGTTGGCTGCAATAAACAAGCGATACGCTTGTGCATCATTAATCTATTATTACTGGCAAAATATGTCAATGACTTAAGTACTGTTATTTAAAGTACAATAAGGTTACAACAAATTACATTCCCGCTTTCTAGTCGCCAACTGAAAAATGTGTAATGAGCATCTTCCCTTGAAATATCTAACCTTTAATGATTTGAATAAAATTTAGTCATAAAAAAAGCCTCGCTGTTTAGCAAGGCTTTATAAGTTTTTATGCAATCTAATTGTTTGATTGTTCAAGCGCCACTTCCCTGTCATCAGCAATTGAGGTGTTACTCAATACCGCCGACACCGCTAATACCAAGACTGCAAATATCACCGTTGTCAGTTTAATTCCCCTTGAAGACGACTTATTCATTTTTTTCCTGTCCGTCAGGTAACTAAAATTTCTTATTCTTTTTGTACTGCAAAATATAACTGCATAAATCTATAGTATTAAAAAATATAAATCAATGGCTTAAATGAAATAAGTCGATTTTTTATACAGAAATATGGCATTTTTATATCGTTGAGGGAATTATTGGTAACTTACTGCTGTTATTAAATAATTTATGTTAGTGGCCTAAAATTTAATTTTGAAAATTATCTAACACAAAAAAATATAACAAATAGCGTAATTAAATTTGCAGTCAGGGGGTACTCTGGGCGAAAATACGCGCAGAATTTATCCTCTCAAATACAAATTATCTGGAGCAATTATGCCGTCGCGTCAAGATTTGGCCAATGCAATACGAGCTTTAAGCATGGATGCCGTACAAAAAGCAAAATCAGGTCACCCTGGAGCCCCAATGGGAATGGCGGATATCGCCGAAGTGTTATGGCGAGATTTTCTCAAACATAACCCTACTGATCCAAACTGGGCTGATCGTGATCGTTTTGTTTTATCAAACGGTCATGGCTCTATGTTGATCTACTCTTTGCTGCATTTAAGCGGTTATGACTTGCCAATTGATGAGTTGAAAAACTTCCGTCAATTGCATTCAAAAACTCCAGGACATCCTGAATACGGTTATACGCCAGGTGTTGAAACAACAACTGGGCCTTTAGGCGCTGGTGTATCAAATGCTGTAGGTATGGCAATTGCTGAGAAAACCTTAGCGGCACAGTTTAATCGCGAAGGTCACGACATTGTTGACCACTTCACTTATTGCTTTTTAGGTGACGGTTGTTTAATGGAAGGCATTTCTCATGAAGCCTGTTCATTAGCTGGTACTTTAGGTTTAGGTAAATTAATTGCTTTTTGGGATGACAACGGTATTTCTATCGATGGTCATGTTGAAGGCTGGTTTACCGATGATACCCCTGCCCGCTTTGCCGCTTACGGTTGGCATGTGATCAGTGGTGTTGACGGTCACGACTCTGCCGCTATTGCTGCGGCAATTAGTGAAGCAAAATCAATTACTGATAAACCAACCATGATTTGTTGTAAAACGATTATTGGTTTTGGTTCTCCGAATAAATCTGGAAGCCACGATTGTCACGGCGCACCATTAGGTGATGACGAAATAGCAGCAGCACGTGAATTTTTGAATTGGCCACACGCGCCTTTTGAAATCCCTGCTGACGTTTATGCACAGTGGGATCAAAAAGAAAAAGGTCAAACGCATCAAAGTGCGTGGTCAGAAAAATTCGCCGCTTATCAAGCTGCTCATCCAGCGCTTGCTGCAGAATATGATCGTCGTGTGATCAAAGGTGATTTGCCGAGCGATTTTGAAGCTAAAGCCAATGCGCTAATAGCAGAGTTTCAAGCGAAAGGTGAAAACATTGCCTCACGCCAAGCATCACAAAAAATAATTGAAGCGTTCGGTCATGCATTACCGGAGTTATTAGGTGGTTCAGCTGACTTAGCTGGTTCAAACTTAACCTTATGGTCGGGTTCGAAAGGTATTGAGAGCGATCCGGCAGGTAACTACATTTACTACGGTGTTCGTGAATTTGGTATGAGCGGCATCATGAACGGTATTTCATTACACGGTGGTTTTATCAATTACGGTGCTACTTTCATGATGTTTATGGAATATGCGCGCAATGCTGTGCGTATGTCTGCGTTAATGGGTATTCAAAACATTTTTGTGTATACCCACGACTCTATCGGACAAGGTGAAGATGGTCCAACTCACCAACCAGTTGAACAATTAACCAACTTAAGAACCACACCAAATATGGTGACGTGGCGCCCTTGTGATGCGACTGAATCTGCAGTTGCATGGAAAAATGCGGTTGAGCGTCAACAAGCGCCAACGTCGCTAATTTTTAGCCGCCAAGGTTTACCGGCCATGTCGCGTAACAACCAACAAGTAAGTGATATTGCTAAAGGCGCTTATGCGCTTGTTGATTGTGACGGTCAGCCAGACGTTATTTTAATCGCAACGGGTTCTGAAGTATCACTTGCCGTTAAAGCTGCTGAAACGTTAGCTGAAAATGGTCAAAAAGTACGTGTAGTATCAATGCCTTCAACCAATATTTTTGACGTACAAGATGCGCAATATAAAGAAAGCATTTTACCTGCTAGCGTAACTAAACGTGTTGCCATTGAAGCGGCTCATACCGATTTTTGGTACAAGTACGTTGGTTTTGGCGGCAAGGTTGTTGGTATGACGACCTTTGGTGAGTCTGCTCCTGGTGGAGTATTAATGGAACACTTTGGCTTTACCGTTGAAAATATCGTTAATACGGTTAACAGCTTAAATTAATATCGTTCTACGTATAAAAGCGCTGTCTGCTTCAATATTCCTTCATGCAGACAGCGTTTATTATGCACTGTTACACTCATCATTAAGCTGAAAAATTATGACGGTAAATATTGCCATTAATGGCTTTGGTCGTATTGGAAGAAGCATCGCAAGAGCATTATTCGAAAACGGCAGAACTGACGAATTCAATTTGGTTGCGATTAATGAATTAGCCGCGCCAGAAGGCATTGCACATTTACTAAAATACGACACTACCCACGGTCGTTTTCCTTTTTCAGTAAAGCTCGATAATAACAAGTTAAATATCGCCGGTAATGATGTGCAATTAACGCATATCAAAAATATCAATGAATTACCTTGGCAAGATCTTGATGTTGATATCGTTCTCGATTGCACGGGTAAATACGGTAACAGAGAAGATGGCCTTATTCATCAACGTCAAGGCGCTAAAAAAGTACTGTATTCACATCCTGGCTCGCAAGATTTAGATGCCACCATTATTTATGGCATTAATCACCATACACTGACCAAAGCAGATAAAATTATCTCAAATGGGTCGTGCACCACCAATTGCGTAGTGCCAGTGATAAAAGTTATTGATGATATGTTTGGCGTGGAAAGCGGCACGATTACCACCATACATTCTTCCATGCATGATCAACAGGTTATCGATGCATATCATAGTGACTTGCGTAGAACACGCGCGGCGAGTCAATCGATTATTCCGGTAGATACTCAATTGGCTAAGGGAATAGAGCGTATATTACCTCAGTTTTCTGGTCGGTTTGAAGCCATTGCGGTGCGCGTACCAACAGTGAATGTTACAGCCATGGATTTAAGTCTGACATTAAACAACGATGTTACCATTGCCGACATCAACAATGCTATTCAACAGGCGCAAAATAATGGTTTAAGCGGCATATTAGGTTATACCGAAGAACCACTGGTTTCTATCGATTTTAATCATGATCCGCATTCTTGTATTGTTGATGGTAACCAAACCCGTGTGAGCCATAAACGCTTGGTAAAATTACTCATTTGGTGTGACAACGAATGGGGATTTGCGAATAGAATGCTAGATACCGCAGGCGCAATGGCAAAAGTAATGTCATAAACGTAATAAACTAAACTGTTTAACAATAAAATTGTTACATTGTTAACAACAAATTCAATTATTTAATTTACCACGAGCGGCTCGATAAACGGAGCCGTAAAGCCAGATAAAGGGAGACTTACCATGTCTGTCATCAAAATGACTGATTTAAACTTAACCGATAAACGCGTCCTTATTCGTGAAGACTTAAACGTTCCTGTTAAGGACGGAAAAATCACTTCAGATGCTCGCTTAAAAGCAGCATTGCCAACGCTTAAAGCCGCTTTAGAAGCTGGTGCAAAAGTAATGGTTATGTCTCACCTTGGTCGTCCAACTGAAGGTGAATTTAACCCTGAGTTTTCTTTGCAACCTGTCGCTGACTATTTAGCCGCGGCGTTAAATTACCCTGTACGTTTAGTTAAAGATTACCTTGATGGTGTAGACGTTAATGTTGGTGAATTAGTCATCTTTGAAAATATTCGTTTTAATGTTGGCGAAAAGAAAAATGATGAAACCTTATCAAAACAATTAGCCGCCCTTTGTGACGTTTTTGTCATGGATGCATTTGGCACTGCCCATCGCGCCCAAGCAAGTACTCACGGCGTTGCTAAGTTTGCGCCAACCGCTTGTGCGGGCCCTTTATTAGCGGGTGAGTTATCGGCACTTTCTAAAGCACTCGATAACCCTGCCCGTCCTTTAGTGGCGATTGTTGGTGGTTCAAAAGTGTCAACAAAACTAACCGTTTTAGAATCACTTGCCGGTATTGTTGACCAACTAGTTGTTGGTGGCGGCATTGCAAACACCTTTATTGCCGCAAGTGGTCACAATGTTGGTAAATCATTATTTGAAGCAGACTTAGTTGCAGAAGCACAACGCTTAACGGCGCAAGCGAAAGCCAACAATGGCGATATTCCTGTGCCTACCGATGTCATTGTCGGACAAGAGTTTTCAGAAACAGCGGTAGCAACCCTTAAAAATGTTGCCGATGTTACCGATGAAGATATGATTTTTGATATTGGTCCAGATTCAGCACAAGCACTGGCAAAGATCATAGAGAACGCGGGTACTATTGTCTGGAACGGCCCTGTTGGTGTTTTTGAATTTGACCAATTTGGCACCGGAACTGAAACCATTGCCCATGCTATTGCTAATAGTAAAGCGTTCTCAATTGCTGGTGGTGGCGATACCTTAGCCGCGGTAGATAAATATAATATTGCTGACAAAGTGTCTTATATTTCAACTGGCGGTGGCGCATTTTTAGAGTTTTTAGAAGGTAAAAAATTACCTGCAGTAGCGATACTGGAAGAACGCGCTAAGTAACCGCGTATGCTATTATTCTAAAACCCTGTTTGATATAAATCGATATACACGGTATTAATCGATATATACCATGGGGCGATAGTAGATCAAATTAGACGTTTGAATGTAAATTCAAGCGTCTTTTTATAATAATAAAAAGGAGTAGTGATCATGGCCAGTAATAATAGTAATCCAGTTTTAGCGGCGATGCTTGATAAGGTGCTGACACAAGATGGCTTTATTGCCGCACTCGATCAAAGTGGCGGTAGCACCCCTAAAGCATTAGCGCTATATGACGTTAGTGCAGCAGAGTACAGCAACGATGACCAAATGTTTGATTTAGTACATCAAATGCGTACCCGTATTATCACTAGTCCAGTATTTAACGGCGCAAAAGTTTTGGGTGCCATACTCTTTGAAAATACCCTAGACAGAGAAATTGCCGGAAAATCTTCAGCCCATTATTTATGGCAAGATAAACAAGTCGTGCCTTTCTTAAAGGTCGATAAAGGTTTATGCGATGAAGCAAACGGCGTGCAACTAATGAAAGCGATGCCAGAACTAGATGAGCTGCTAGACAAAGCGGTTGCTCAAAATGTGTTTGGTACCAAAATGCGCTCAGTGATCAAGTTAGCAAATAAAGTAGGCATAGACGACGTAGTCGCCCAACAATTTAATATTGGCAAGCAAATAATCGCTAAAGGCTTAATACCTATTATTGAACCCGAAGTTGATATTAACAGCAGCGAAAAAACTGAAGCGGAAGTATTACTAAAATCGGCGTTAATAGCACAACTCAATCAAATGCCTGCTGATCAAAAGGTCATGCTCAAGTTAACGCTTCCTAGCGTCGATAATTTCTACCTAGAGTTGATTAATCATCCAAACGTGATCAAAGTAGTCGCGCTTTCTGGTGGTTATAGTCGAGATCAGGCCAATGCAAAAGTTGCCGCAAATAATGGCATGATAGCGAGTTTTTCCAGAGCATTAACCCAAGGATTATCAGCAAAACAATCAGATAATGACTTTAATCGCTTACTCGATACCACCATTGACAGCATTTATCAGGCATCTAAAAGCTAACACGTAAATAATTTAAATTATTTACGTAAATAGATGTTGTTAATTTTCATACATATACTGATATATTTGTGATGCCTCGCTATCAAAGCGGGGCTTTTTTATGTAAGTTTCGAACAAAACAACGTCTATTTTTTTTAAGTGATTAAATGTCTAATTTCATCACATTCTTAGCTGCCAGTACGTTAAGCCTTCTGATATAATCCCGTCGCCGTTACTGAAATGTTTCATGACCGCAAACAAAACGACAAACAAACACCAGTATTTACTTATTAGGAGTAGCTCCATGGCTTTAGTTTCCATGCGTCAAATGCTTGATCACGCAGCTGAATTTAATTACGGGATCCCCGCTTTTAACGTTAATAACTTAGAACAAGTACGTGCAATCATGATTGCCGCAGACGCAACTGATAGCCCAGTAATTTTACAAGGTTCTGCTGGTGCGCGTAAGTATGCTGGAGCGCCGTTTTTACGTCATTTAATATTAGCGGCAATCGAAGAATTTCCGCATATTCCTGTCGTTATGCACCAAGATCACGGAACATCACCTAGTGTTTGTCAACGTTCAATCCAATTAGGCTTTTCATCGGTAATGATGGATGGTTCATTAATGGATGACGGTAAAACACCGTCGAGTTATGAATATAATGTCGATGTTACACGTCGCACCGTCGAAATGGCCCACGCTTGTGGCGTATCGGTTGAAGGCGAGTTGGGCTGTTTGGGCTCGTTAGAAACAGGTGAAGCTGGCGAAGAAGATGGTATTGGCGCGGTAGGTAAACTAACGCTTGATCAAATGCTGACCGATCCAGAAGAAGCGGCCGATTTTGTACAAAAAACTCAGGTAGATGCGTTAGCGATTGCCTGTGGTACGTCTCATGGCGCATACAAGTTTACTCGTCCACCAACAGGCGATATTCTTGCTATCGATAGAATTAAAGCCATTCATAACCGTATTCCTAATACCCATTTAGTTATGCACGGTTCTTCATCAGTACCACAAGAATGGCTAGCAGTAATTAATGAATATGGTGGCAATATTCCTGAAACTTATGGTGTGCCAGTAGAGCAAATTTGTGAAGGAATTAAAAACGGAGTCAGAAAAGTTAATATTGATACTGACTTGCGCTTAGCATCTACTGGAGCGGTTCGTCGCTTTTTAGCACATAACCCTAGTGAGTTTGACCCGCGTAAATTTTTAGCCGAAACCACTAAAGCGATGTCTGAAATTTGTATTGCTCGCTACGAAGCGTTTGGTGCAGCCGGCAATGCCAGTAAAATAAAACCAATTTCACTTGATAACATGTTCGAACGTTATAATAGAGGCGAGTTAAACGCGCTAATCAAGTAACAGTAATCAATATAGATAATTTCAGAAAGGGGCTTATGCCCCTTTTTTGTTTTTACAAGTATTTAACAAACCAAACTTTCGGCATAAATAATGCCAAAATCTAATGCCAATCATTTGCTTTAATGATTATAATTCCCCGTCTAATAACAAAAGGATAAAAAAATGGAAGCTATCGTTAATTGGTTAACTAACAACCAAGAGCTATTAATCAATCATCTTATTACCTTTGCCGTTGCCGTTGCTATTATTGTCTTTGGTAAATTGGCAGCAAAGCTTATCGCCAAAGCCGTTTCAAAAGTATTAGCTCACCGTAGCGTTGACAAAGCCGTTATCGCGTTCGTTTCAAGCTTAGTTTTCGGCATTACCTTTTTTATCGCCATTATCGCGGCCATCTCTCATTTAGGGTTTAATACCTCGTCATTGGTCGCCATTGTCGGTGCTGCCGGTTTAGCCGTAGGTTTAGCCCTGCAAGGTTCTTTATCAAACTTTGCCTCTGGCGTGTTATTAATTGTCTTTAAACCTTTTAAAGCAGGAGATTTTATTGATGCTGCTGGCGTTGCCGGTATTGTTGAAGAAATTCTCATCTTTTCAACCAAATTAAGAACCGGTGATAACAAAACCGTTATTATCCCAAATGGCGCAATTACTGGTGGCACTATCACTAACTTTTCTACCAAGCCAACACGTCGTATCGATCTGGTTATTGGCGTAAGTTACGATGCTGATTTAGCAAAAACCAAGCAAGTATTAAGTGATGTAGTGCAAGCGAACGAATTAGTATTAAAAGACCAAGCGGTCACTATTGGCGTCAGTGAATTAGCTGACAGCTCAGTAAACTTTGTTGTCCGCCCTTGGGTTAAATCATCTGACTATTGGCCAGTTCATTTCGCCCTATTAGAAGCGATAAAAATTGAGCTAGACAAAGCGGGAATCGAAATCCCTTATCCACAATTATCTGTACATGTAAACAAAGAGGAAAATCATGAATCTTAAGTTAGTCGCTGCTGCTGTTTGTTTTGTTCCAGCTCTCGCTATGGCCGAAACAGCACCAACGCAGGAAAAACCATTATTTACCGCATCTGCTGAACTGGGTTTTTTATATAAAACTGGTAACACCAAAAGCGGTGATATAAAAACAGGTTTTGATATTAAATTTGAAAAGGATTTATGGTTAAGTTTACTCGCATTTGATTTGCTCGTGAAAAAAACGGAACAAGCGGACGAAAACGGTGATATGAGCTTAGAAACCAGCGATCAAAAATGGTCGGTTGATTCTAAAACCAATTACAAGCTAGACACTAAAAGCAAAAACTACGCATACGGCAACATCAGGTATGAGGAAAATCGTTTTAGTGGTTTTGAAAGCCAAGGCTCAGTTTCTGTTGGTTGGGGTCGCCATTGGTATAAAACAGATAAAGCGTCACTATTTGCCGATATTGGTCCGGGTTTTAAAAGTGACGTGACTCGCGCCACCGATACTGGACCGAGTGAAACGAAAAACAGTGCGATTGTGCAAGCACAAGCGTTATATCTACGCCAGATAAATGAGCACGTAGAGTTTAAGCAATCTTTATCAGCTAAATATGCGGTTAAAAGTGGTGAAAACAGTACTTATAGTGCTGAATCATCAATTACAACCAAGTTAATAGAAACCCTGCAACTGAAGTTTTCTTTCAAAATAGATCACAATACTGATGTCGCTGAAGAAAGTAAAAACACTGACACTCAAACGGCAGTAACAATCGTTTATAGTTTCTAGTTTCTATAACCTGCATAAAATTAAAAACCGCTATTATTAGCGGTTTTTTTTATATCAAGAAATAAGAATGTCTGTATTTCAAAATCACAATACGATTAAAGCTTTTCAACAGCAGCAACCGCTTGGGTAAATTCGGCGAGTTCCATTTCTAGGCAATCGCCCTCTTGTGGCCAATTTACCCCAACAATAACACCATCTTCGTTCAAGTCTTCCACCCAAAACTCTAACCATTCAGATAAAGAGATTTGTGCTGGACGATAATTTTCCCACTCGTCAATACAATGGCTTTGCGCTAATTCCTGCTGTGACCAAACAGGCATAGCCTCGGCGTTTTCAAAATTAATAGAATCTAGCACTACCCAGTCTTCACTTGCTTTATCCTGCAATGCCCACAAGCTTTGCGTTGCTTTTACATCTGTTAAAAATTTTTCGAGTACGACATCGCTCATTATTTCATTCACCGGTTATTTTTTGTCTGCAGAGTATACAAGCAAGCGTTATTATTCGCACTTAAAACTGCCTAACACCCCACTATAAAACGCTGTTCGACACGCTATTACTGATAACGACAATCACCAAAAGATATTTTGTATACAATATATTGTATTTCACATTTTTTTGTGTATTAATTAGCCACGAACAGACAAACAAAACTTAACTGTTCTAATAATTATAATGACAAGATTAAAGGAAATATTATGTTTAAGAATAAAGCGATAGTCGTGACTTGCTCTTTAGCACTAGCAACAATTTGTTCAACTGCTGCCGCCAAAGGTAGACCAACGGTTGAAAATATACTGCCACTTACCCACACCTGCAGCACTACCTTAAAATTTAGAGCGCAGGATATGACTTACCAACAATTCATTGACTCATGTAATTTGGTCGACCTCGAGGAAAGTTATTTTCATCAAAAACTATCAACCCAAAATTTACCCGTTGATAACGATCTTAATAAAGATCTTCGCATGGTAATTTTTGATGATTATGATCAATACAAAAGATATGGTTCGCGCCTTTTCAATATCAATACCAATAACGGTGGTATGTACATCGAGGGGGATGCAACCAATCCAGACAACCAAGCTAGTTTTTATGCCCATGAAGCCGACTGGCTACGTCCTGAATTTTCCATTTGGAACTTAGAGCATGAATATGTGCATTACCTAGACGGTCGCTTTGACTTAAAAGGCAATTTTTCAGACTACCCCGAGTCGACTGTGTGGTGGAGTGAAGGTCTTGCTGAATATATTTCATTAAAAGACAATAACGATGATGCCCGAGCCCTGATAAATACAAATGGCAGTAATCGAACTTTAAACCAAATCTTCGCTACTAATTATAGTAATAGCACAGATGAAATTTATCGTTGGGGCTATTTAGGCGTGCGATTTATCTTTGAAAATAATATCAGTGATATAGACACCTTAAGAAGTTTAACAAGAAATGCTAACTGGCAAGGGTACCAAAATGAATTGAATAGCTGGGCAGCTCAGTATGAATCTCAATGGCAAAGTTGGTTACTGACCTTGTAAGTAGCTCGTTGAAAATTTAATAGAACTATAAAAAAATAGACAAGGACGTCGTTATTCCGTATTTGAGGTTATTTATGCGCACATTGATTTTATTCATTACTTTATTATGCTGCTTTTCACTGTCAGCACAAAATTATCAACGCTTCTACCTGGAGCTTTTACAACAAAAAAATACCCTAGTAAGTGCACTTTCTAAAAACAAAAAAATACCAGATTACGAAATAGTCGACATCAGTTTTGGCTATGTTCAGGGAGTCGGTGCTTATTTTCACCTGATCCCACAATTACCATTACAAAAATGGCTCGCCGATCAGGCCACGTCTAATACGGAACTTACATTGACAGAAAATAATAATGCGTTACCCCCCAAATCGGCAAACTTTACTGAGCTTCGACAACTTGCTAAAGCGCTTTCTCATCAAGCTTATGCACTAGAGCGTAAAATTAAGTCAATGAAAAAAGGCATTCCTGAGCTTTCAAAAGAAAAAAAAGACGAAGTGACGGCACACATCATTGAAGCCGAACAAGAACTTAGTGAGGTAAACACACAAAAAGAAAAACTTAAACCACAATATGAACGAGCAAAACAGCGTGTTAGCACCAACAATAGCAATACCAATATGAATGATCATATTGCAGATTTTGAACAAAAACTTACCAGCCAATTATGTCAAGCACCTACACTTATGCCATATTTCGCTGAAGCAGAAAGCATTACCTTTGTTTTAAAACAGTGGGGAATTCAAGTTGATGAACATTATCAAGATATTAGTTACAATTTTTCTCCGCATGATATTAGTCAATGTATAAACGGCGAAATATCGCCACAGGATTTACTCAATACAGCAGTTTCACACGCTTTTTAAGTTAATTTATTCACATAAAAAAGACGAGCAGCTTGGCTCGTCTTTATTATTAACTCGCAGCTATTGGCACTCACCATACGGTTGATAAAAATTGTTGCCTGTGACAATTAATACCCGATCGCCCAAGTTACATGAGTTAAATGTCTAGTGCCATTTTGATCAATTCTGATGAAAGTTTCAGCATTACCACGACGTCCCAATGACATGCCCCAACCAACGTCATTATTGGCACCAGATTTATTACAGCCTTTTCCAGCAGGCGCATTACAACCGCCACCGCCGCCACCGTCACCGCTGTCGCCTCCTTTGTATGAATCATAGCTATCTAAATGCTCATACATAAGCGCTAATTGCTCATAATCATGATCATTAGGGTATTCATATGGTGGGTTTTGATAATCCATACAGCTTAAAAGTGAAGTGTTGTTAAAATTCTCATCTTGATGACCTAAGCCAACATTGTGTCCTAATTCTTGACAGGTAACACTCTGCATCCAAGTTGCATCGTAAAAAGGATCGGCAAAATAACTGTCATTTAGCTTTGTGTAGCCCGTTGTGATATGACCATTAGCGTCGATAGATATTCCGGCGATACCAAGCCAACCAGTATTACCATACGCGAGATTGCATATTCTTACCTCTCCAGCACCACCTTTACATTGGCGCCGCACTTTTTGATTGGTTGAGCCATTAGGATTTTCTATCATATTTAGCACTGTAGACGCTGACCAGTCGGCTACCGCTTGCGTAACATATTCATCCCAATCGCTTGTTGTGCTATTGATAATGGTTAAATCAAAAGAAGGGGTTGTTTTTGCCCAATGATAATTACTCCATGAATGATCTGCCAAACAAACAAATGAAAGCAGACTTGTCCCTATTATTAACGCTAGTTTTTGCATCATAGCTATACTCCCGAATCAGTAATGCAGAACTCTTAAAGTATAGTTAAACCTGCTGTCGATGCCATGTACCTGCCGTAATTAGCTCATAAAGACGCCTAATTGATAGCCCTTTCAAGCGAGTTTGGCAGATATTATTCTTTGTTATCAATCCACTTGCTCATCACGACATGGGTTTTTATTTTTATAATATCGTTTTGTATGTCTAAAAACTCTCTAATTTCATGAATGCGTCGCATAGATTCCGCCTTAACATAAACTAATAAATCCATGTCGCCACTAATACCATTGCAGGTAATAACTTCTGGTATTGTTTGAAAAACAGGGATAATTTCAGCGCATTTAGAACATCGATGTTGTATTTCAAAATAAACAGAAACGCCTTCAGTTTGCGACTCACTCAACACCACCTGATAGCCACGAATAACCCCAGTACTCTCTAATTTCTTAATGCGATCAGAAACCGACGACCTTGATAAATTAACCTGTTCAGCAATATTTGACACACTGACTCGGGCATTCTTCCTCAACTGGGCAATAATTGCGTGATCAAATTTGTCCATCTAGCTCTCCAATGCAGCCAACAAATAGTCGAAAAAACTCATTTAAACCATCATTTTGACGGAATAAAATGAAAAAATGCAGTATAACGCCGACAGATTGTATTGCTAGAAAAAATTATACTATTTGGTAAGTCCTTATCATTGAGAAGAAAATGAGCAACTCTACTAAAATCGGTCGATTACATGGCGCAGGTTTACTCGCCACCACTTTGTTAGGCACTAGCGTGTTTATATTGCCGCAAATGACTATTGCTATCGCAGGTCAAGGCGCCATTATTGCGTGGCTGATTTTAACTATCGCGATTTTGCCTGTTGCCTTGGTATTTGCTCGACTAGCCGCTCTTTTTCCGCATGCAGCAGGCCCTGCCTATTTTGTTGAGAAAGCATTTGGGGCTGTTGCTGGCAGAACCATTGGTCTTATTTTTTTACTGGTTGTCCCCTTAGGTGCGCCAGCCGCTTTATTAATGACTTATCAATTTATTGGCGCCTTAATCCATTTATCCCCAACGAACCAGTTGTTCACCCAATTAGGGCTATTAGCGGTCATTTTCGCACTAAATTACCGCGGGATTCAGGTATCAGCTAAACTACAGTTCGCCCTAACAATAGCTATAGTTACGGTGGTTATATTATTGTTTTCTGCCAATGGCATGCAATCAACAACCCCAGCGATAATTTTACCGACAGCAGGAGTAAGTCACCATTTAATACTCGCAGCCGCGGGACTTGCATTTTGGAGTTTTTTGGGGGTAGAAGCGATGGCCCATTTAGCCAATGATTTTGAAGATCCACAAAAAGATCTCACCCCAGCAATGATGATTGGTACCGTTATCGTCGGCCTAATATATCTTGCTTGTACCGTGTTATTGCTTATTGTGCCAACACAAAGCAATGTCGGTATGGTGGAAATTTTTGATAAATTACTCGGTGGTTATGGTGCACAAGTTATCGGTATTTTAGGTATTGCTGGTGGGCTTGCCACGGTAAATGTTTATACCGCAAGTGTTGCACGTTTGGCCTGGAGTTTTAGTCAAGATGGCGTATTGCCTCGTTATTTTTCAACACATAACCGCTACGGCGTTCCTGAGCGCGCCTTAACAACTTTATTGTTAATTATGGCTGTGGTCTTAATAATGACCTCGTTGTCAGGTAAAGATTTAGCAGATTTAATTGCTTGGAGTAACGGCGTATTTGTCATTATTTACCTAGCCTCAATGTTCGCAGCAATAAAACTATTAGATAAAAGCAATTGGCCACTAATTGTATTAGGGTGTGTCTTTTGTGTGATGTTAATTTGGGGACTTGGCTGGCAAATGATGTACGCAATATTGCTACTGATGATCACTTCACCGTTATTATGGTGGCAAAGACACCATCAGCAAATGAAAAAAGTATCCGTAAGTCTTTAATAGAAATAGTGACAAAAAAGCGTCTAGATTAATGAGGATAACTAACCTCCTGCATTAATCTATGACGCTAGGTTCTAATATCAGTAATATATTTACTGTTGCTCAGCTATTGCTTATTAACTATTGCTTCTTAACTATTACTTTCTAACTAGCACTTCTCAAACGAGGCTTATTGCTGCGCTAAAACATAATCAAGTGCGCCTGTAATTGCCGCTACTTGTGCAATAATACAGTTTTCATCATCAACCAATGGACTATCAGGGTACACTTCAGTTGTTGTCACGTATTGACTATCAGTAAAGCCCATACAAAGACCTAAAGATCTTGCTGAATAATTAATAACGCCATGCTGTTCAAGTTTTTCACCGATGATCCTGCCGCTATTGTCAGCGGGTGCAATATGAGTGACGTTTTCTACTGATGCTATTATTGCCCGTTGAAAATCCACTTCGGGTTTTACACTGTCTGCTACCAAATAAAAACCATCTGGAATGTTCCAATTTTTTTGAATATTGGCGTCTCGCGCAGCTAGTGCGGGTCTAAACTCAGAGTTGTCGGTATCGGTCGTTTCGTGCAGATCTATGTGCATTGTTAACTGCACATTTAACGAAGATATGTATGCCATCAAAGCTGCTGATTCTTGTGCTGGGCTGTTGTCAATAAATGAACGGTTAGGATCTACCGCATTAGGATTCCAACGGTTAATGGTTTCATAGCCCCAAGGACTGACACACGGCGCGACAATAATATTAAAATGAGCCGCATAATCTAACGCTTTAGTCGCTAAAAAACGTACAGCCCCTTGCACGCCACTGGTTTCATAACCATGAACACCGCCTGTGACTAAAATTGTTGGCCGTTCTTTTTGCCATTGCTTTGATTTAATAGCATATAAGGGGTAACGTTCTTCATCAAAAGGCAGCTCGGCGTATGATAGAACTCCATACTGCTCAAGGTCAAAATTCTCTGCCAATGGCATTATCTTCGCGAGCACTTCTTGTTGATAACCGCGTTTGATCGTTTGATTGTCTAACCATTGTGCTTTTTCAGGAGTTCCCCAAGGTTTTCCTGGCGTTCCAATAGCGTACTCTTGCTCTTCGTTCATTCCCCTTCCTTATGCTTGTTACTGCAACCGTTAATGTTAAATCGCGATAAACTATTTAGAGTCGGCTCGACCCATAAATTTACATTCAGCGGTATTCACTTTTATTTTATCGCCAGTAGAAATATGCTCAGGAACTTGCACCGTTAGGCCAGTTGACAGAATGGCAGGTTTAGTTCTCGCCGTTGCTGAGCCACCTTTAATGGATGGAGCGGTTTCAGTGATCACTAACTCAACACTTGACGGCAACTCAATCGCAACAGGCGCACCATCAACTTGAATGACTAAAATCCCCTGAGTGTTTTCATCAATAAATTGCACTTCATCAGCAATGCTATCTTTATTAAGGTTATATGGGGTGTAATCTTCATTATCCATAAAGACATACTCATCACCATCAATATATGAAAACATCACCGGACGACGGCTTAAATCGCCTAGCGTTAGCATATCGCTGTCTTTAAATGTCTCGTCAACTTTTGAGCCAGTTACCACATCGTACATGCGCATACGATATAAACTACCGCCTGCTCGACCTTGCGGCACTGAACGTTCAATATCTCTGATAATGTAAACGCTATTGTTATATTCAATTGCTGTATTTTTTTTAACGTCACTAGCCTTTGGCATGAGTTTCTATCCTTTAGGTTTAGCCTAACTATAATCGTGTCAGGAAAATAACATGTAGAATATATTATGCAAGCGTTAAGCGTACTTCATATGCTCGACATCTTGCGGTAAGCACATCTTTTTTTAATGCGCTAAACAGAGCAAATAAAATTATTTCGTCATATTAGACATAAAATTAAAACTTTTTTGTCCACTCGCACTACCTAATCAATAAATAGGCTGTTCTTTGATTTTAGGAAGAACATTTACATTACATTTGGCATAACAACAGAGAGTAACAACATGACATTGATTAAAAAAAGTGTACCTACGTTCATCGCTTCATGCTTATTAGCAACCGCCGTATTTGCAAACACTGATAGCAATACCAGTGATGAATACAAGATACAGCTGATAAAAAACTGTCAAGTGTTCAGCGAAAAGGCGATGACCTCCAAGCAAGTTGCAGCCTATATTGCATTAAAAAATGAAGAAGAAAAAATGACGGCATTAGAAAACCCAATTAAAGCCATAGAAGCCCAAATAAGGGACTATTCACATCAAATAGAAGCGCTAACCGCAAAAGCGATCCAAGAAGACGATAATACGTTGCGCATCAATAAAAGCTTTTTAAAAGAACAAGAGCAAGTGGCCAAGCAATTAAACGCGCTGATGAAAAATCATCAACATGAATTTACTGCACTTGAATCACAAGGCAATATTATTGGTGAAGTTGCCGAGCAGTTTAGCGATTTAATAGAAGCCGATTTAGCTGAATTTGACCACGATTCGTTGCGTATTAGTTCGCCTTTAAATAAAGACAAAGACTTTCAATGTCATCGCGGCGTTTTTAAAATTTAAGTCAATACGGTAACCTTCTCAAACAGCGAGTAGATGAGATCAACTCATTTACTCGCTGTTTTGCTCACATTACTAAGATGTTATGAAGGGGTTTAAAAAAGAGTGTGATTGGGGACCTCCATGGCACCTTTGTGCCATAAAGAGTCACTCACACATTGATATGAAACGATCATTTTCCCACAGAACGGTTGTTTTTTTGTACCTAAATCACTTCATTTAGCGAACACTTAGATACGAAAAGTGAATATCAGACTTTCAGCATTTTTTACCTAACATCTCAAAATACCCGTTTTGAATAGGTAAAATTAAGTTAAATACTTTTTACACTAGCCGTATAGCAATACAAAACAACTGAGGTCGTAAACTAATTTTGCGCACTAAATAGCTATCCTTATTTTTCTGAGTATAACTTAATCAATCCCCCTTAATAATCATACAAAATAAAATATTTTGCCCACACTGTAATAAACTCATACTCCGTGCCACTAACTAATCATAACATCAATGAGGATAACAGAATCTAAATGGGAAGTGACTTTTACCAGCTATCTATACTGCCTTTTGCGAGTATTATCATTAAAATTTGTCGAGCTTATACCAACAGCCAAGAAGATTTTGAAGATTACTATCAAGAGGTATGCTTACAAATTTGGCGTAGTAAAGATAATTTTAATCAACAATGTGAATGGTCAACGTGGATATATCGCATTTCGCTTAACGTATGCCTAACCTATTTGAAGCGACGAAAAAGTGGTGATAAACAGATTGTTTCAGATGCCTTACCCGAGGAAGTCATCGACGACAGCAAGGCATTTGTCAGTGATGAAATTAATCAACTATATAATGCTATCAAACATCTATCTGAAACCGATAGAGCCATAATTTTACTTTATTTGGAAGAAAAATCTTACGAGGAAATAGCAGAAATTATTGGGTGCAATTCAAATAATATTGGTGTTCGAATAAACCGGATAAAAGGCAAGTTAAACAAATTTATTAATCAAAAGGATTAACGCATGACAAAATCAATAGAAACGATGTGGAAAGAAGGCTTTGTTAACGAGGTTCATTTAACTGCCCCAAAAATTAATGATTTATATAATCGCAAATCACAAAATATTGTTGATAAACTGCAAAATATGTTTGCTCTCAATATAAAAGCCCTCATCCTAGGCAGTTTAATTATGCTTGTTATGATGAGTCTTATCGGGGCTCCATTTCTAGGCTTATACATATGTTGCTTACTTTTGCCACTGATCATAATTGCTAAAAAAGAACTTAAAAAATCTTTTAACTTGTCAAAAGAACAGAGTAGTTATAATTACATTATGAATTTTAATAGCTGGCTGAAAAGTTCAATAAAAGCGTATTCTCGCTATTACAAATTCTTTTATCCGATGTTCTTTCTTGGTATGGCTATTCAAGGGGTCGTTAGCAAAGCTGGCGGAAAGCTTATTGCACTGTTAGTAGAGGCAGTTCCAACTGGCATTATGATATTGGGTCAACCCTATTATCTAATAGTGGTTTTAGCCATAGTAACCCTGATTGTAGCCAAATATGCTGAAGCGTTATATCGCTTGGATCTAAATATAGTTTACGGTCGTCAGTTTAAAAAATTGGAAGAACTCATTACTGATATGGAAGAACTCAGAAAGTAACCTTCACAATAAGTCTTAGCACCACTTTACATGCCTATTCTAAACATCGCTAACGCTTAATTTTATATTTAGGCGTTAGCGCCCCTTCAGGTAATTACTTTATTTCAACGTTATGGTTACATTTCCTTATGGCCTACTACTTTTATTTTGGTCAAACTGTCTCTTCTGTATCGCTGACGCTATCTAGAAGTGGTTTTTCTCAACTTCGCTCTTTGCTGATATCGGCTTCGTGCCAGGAGTAGTCATACGATTAAAGGAACTCGAATGACTCCAATTCAGCTCATTACGGCCTATCCCTAAAGACTACACACAGTTTATTGACCAATGTGAAAAGCAGCCGGTCCTAGTATTTTTCCAGTGACATTGTTGCTCCTTCTATCGGGCCACGATACCTTGCTTGGAAAGACGTTCGATAAAATGTCCATTTGCCATTATGCTTTTTCATCAGACTTGCAAAATGCCCGACAAACATTGTCGGTGCCTTATCAGGGTGATAAAAATGTTCTTCTTGTAGGTGCCTTATGTAGGCGATATCGCCAAAGACTTCCACTGAAATTGGTACCACCTTACTATAGTTAGCGTAGTTGCCCGCTTCTAACCAGCGATTTACGCCACTTAAAAACTGTTCGCGTGTGGTTAACGTTTCTTTGTCACCAACCATGTACCAATTGGTATAATCTGGATGAAATAATGCAGCATAGGCGTCGTATCCTGCTTCTTTGGGCGCGAGAGGCACCCAACGGTTTACTTCGATGATTTCTAATTGATCTTTACTCCACTTTTCCACTGAACTTTCAGCTTTCAGTTGTAGCGAAAACACCAAAAATACCAACACGATAGATATATACTTGCACATAAGAACCTCCTGTTTATAACCTATATACCATGAAGGAATTTAAAAACGCTTGTGTTTGCGGTAAGTTGTCGATTTGCTTCGATTAAAAACAACCGACAGTGTTCAGTGGCAGTGTAAGGTAGCTCCCCTAGTATCTGAACGATGATACTTTACTTATTCACGCTGTTTTTTACTTTTCGCTCGCTATATTAATGAGTAAATCGTCAATTTCGAGTATGCTATGCCTTTTCATATCAGCCGTATGACAAAGGACTGCACATTTAATGAAAGATCTTACCCAAGGCCCTATTCCGAACCATTTGATTAGCATGGCGATACCCATGATGATTGGCATGTTCATTCAAACGTTGTACTTCTTGGTTGATCTGTATTTTGTTGGCAAACTAGGCGACACCGCATTAGCGGGCTTGAGTCTAGCAGGCAATGCCATGTTTTTAATATTCGCTTTAACTCAAGTATTAAATGTTGGCACCTCAACCCTGATCTCACATGCTGTCGGTAGAAAAGATAAAGCAGACGCTAACCTTATCTTTAACCAGTCTTTAATGATTGCGAGTTGCTCTGGGCTGGTTGTTTGTATTGGTGGGTATTTAGGGGCAGAGTCCTATCTCAATATCGTTTCACAAGACACGGCCACTGTACAAGCAGGTTTAAATTACCTGCACTGGTTTATCCCCTGTATGGCATTACAATTTATGATGGTGTCAATCAGCGCAGCCTTAAGAGGCACTGGCATCGTAAAACCGACCATGATCATCCAAATGCTGTCAATTTTGGTCAACATTATTTTGTCGCCTATTCTCATTACTGGCTGGGGAACGGGCTATGAAATGGGCATTGCCGGTGCAGGGTTTGCTAGCTCTATTTCTGTGGTTTTCGCGATGGTATTACTTTTTTATTATTTTAAAACCACGGAAAAATATGTCGGCGTCGATTTTTCATTATGGCCGTTCAATGCTCGTTGCTTACAAAAAATTCTCGGCATAGGTTTTCCTGCCGGTGGTGAATTTTTCTTAATGTTTGCCTATATGGCGACCATCTATTGGTTAATTAAGGGCTTTGGCGCAGAAGCTCAAGCCGCCTTTGGTTTAGGTTCAAGAATAATGCAATCTTTGTTTCTGCCTGCCATGGCATTAGCCTTTGCTGCACCAGCCATTGCGGGGCAAAATTATGGCGCTAAAAAATACCAACGCGTCAGAGAAACGTTTACTTGGTCAGCAATATTAACCTGTTCGTTAATGGCGTTACTAACGTTATTGTGCTCCTATGAAGCCACTATTTTACTGCAAGGATTTACCGACGATCCGGCAGTATTGATGATCAGTGTGATGTTCTTACAAATTATTTGTTGGAACTTCGTCCCTTCGGGATTGGTATTTACCTGCTCTGGGCTTTTTCAATCTTTAGGCAATACTTGGCCAGCGCTTTTTAGTACTTCAATGCGCTTACTCACGTTTATCGTACCTGCGCTATGGTTAGCCAAACAACCTAATTTTCAAATTGAGCAAATATGGTATATTTCGGTATCCTCAGTAGGTTTTCAAGCGTGTATCAGCTTATATTTGTTACGACGCGAATTTAGAAAAAAATTACCAAGAGTAGAAGTAGTTGAGCAGGAAGTTACAGAAATTATCGCCTAACCATTATCGCGAGATTTTCATCTGGTAACAATTGCAGTGAAATTAATTTAATTCACCTGTTAGTGAAACTAGGTTATGCTGTTTGCTAAGATTTTATTGATTTTAATTGTGCACATCAATGGCGAAAAAACTTCCTGCCTTACATTTATTTACTATCTTTGAAGCAGCTGCGCGCCGAGGTAGTTTCAAATTAGCCAGTGAAGAGTTGTTTATTACTCCTTCAGCGGTTAGCCACCAAATAAAATCGTTAGAAGCCTTTGTCGGCTTTGAGTTATTTACCCGCAAAGGTCGAGGACTTGAGCTCAATCCCGCAGGAAAAATGTACCTGCACTATGTGCAGCAAAGTTTAGAACAGCTAGAGAAAGGTACTAAAAAAGTCATTAATAAGTTCTCCTCTCCGGTACTTAAAATTTCTACCTTTCCCACTATGGCGGGTAACGTTATTATTCCTCAGCTCAATTTATTTCAACAAGCGCACCCGGAAATAGATATTCGTATCGAAACCGGCATGAACGTGGCAGATTTGCGTTATGAAGACTTTGATTTAGCGGTACGAATTGGCAAAGGAGATTGGCCGGGTGTCGCGAAACAAAAACTATTAGATATTAGCGTTGCCGCGGTTTGTTCGCCTGAATTTGCTAACAAACACCAACTTAAAACTCCATCACAAATCAACCAAGTACCACTGATAGACTTGTCGACCATGGAAAATATTTGGCAAACATGGGCCGGATACATGAACGTGGAAGAAACCGACTTTAAGCATCAACTTACTTTTAGTAATTATGATTCAGCATTGCAAGCAGCAGAACAAGGCTTAGGACTGGCGCTGGCGTTATTACCAATAGAGAACTCCTTGCTGGAGAGAAACATACTCGTCAACCCATTTAACGACAACATTCCCTTCACGCAAGCGCTTTACGCCGTATACCGAGAAGAAGACCAAGAGCGTCACGATATTCAATGCTTTCTCAGCTGGCTGATCAAATCCCCCAACTTACGCGTATAAAATAAGGCGACGTTTCCAATAACGAATAGGTGAATGATATTCACCTATTTGGTGAATATTATCCCTTTGTTTTTAATGCTTGCTGTCTCTAACATTACGCTACGCCAAAACAATGAATTTGCTTTTTTGTTCGCAGAGGATGAGAAAAATGAAACGATTAATACTGAGTCTATATCGCACGATAGCCATACTAGCTGTGGCCCTGCCAATCAGCCTAAATATTATTTTCCAAGGTGATGTGATCACCTCGATACTTTATGTGCCGTTAACAAGCCTATTATTAAGCAGTATGTTTATTTTTTTAGATAAAAGACTGGTCGAGCTGTTGACGTTATTTGAAAAAGCCAGCTCACGATCTCACGGACAGATTAACTCACGAGCATTAAACACGAATCCGTTATCACTCCTATCAAAATGTGTCTTTTGTCATGATTAAAGAATGAAGAACTTGATTGCTTTGATTAATCGTTATTCTTTGGTGTGTAAATATTAAAATGCCTGTAATACGCAAATATTACAGGCATCTAGTGCTATTTTAAACTTGGTATAGCCAAGTCAAAAATAGCTTTGATTCATTCGCATTTGAAAATGTGAATAGTTTCGAACCTATTTGATCTGTTACAACAATATTGAATTTGTTAACAGAAACTGATTGTACTGGTGAAATAATAGAATACTCTGCACCATTAATGATATAAGACATAATAAAGCCCTTTTAAATTGCGTAATACGCATTCATAAGAAAAGCTAAATTATTGTTTGATAAAACTTTTAGATAATTTTATATAATTAAAACTAACAAGACATAACGAGATCGACACTCGAAAACTCAGACAATAAATAAGCTTAGTATTTTTGGTGATGACTGACTGTGAAAGGGAAAGGCATAACACCGATTACCACATTGGATAACCAGTTAAATAAACGAAATGGGAATAAATAACGGGTGAACTATATAGAGGCTTGCATAAGAAGTAAACAATTATCTAGTACTTATTCATTAATAAAAATATATGGCTAACTTAAATGAGGTATTCATTGCTTATATATCCTGCTGTATTTATAAAATTTTAGCGATATTTATATGATCTCGAGGTTCAATTAACATTACTAATACTAAGGGTAATGTTATGAAAACGAAGATATTTCCATCCACATTTTGCGCTTATTAGGGTAATGAGTTAACCTTTTAAATACATCAATTTATTGGGAAGAATAACGTTGCTAGCAAAATACGGACTTTTAATATTCTTGTCATGCTTAATCCCAACCTGTCACGCCGAAAATTGGATAAGAGTTCAGGATCAATTTGGACATCCCATTGAAAATGCAGTAGTGAGCCAGCTAATCCCCGCAACAGCAGTAAACACAGCGACCACGGAAGATTCGCCAATAATGGATCAGATTAACAAACAGTTTAACCCACATGTATTAATTATTAATAAAGGACAACAAGTTAGTTTTCCCAATAGCGATGACATTCGCCATCATGTCTACAGTTTCTCCGATACCAAGCCCTTTGAAATAAAACTATATAAAGGTAGGAAAGGTCAACCTATCGCCTTCGACAAGTCGGGAATAGTTGTACTAGGGTGTAATATTCATGACCAAATGATTGGCTATATTTACGTTGCAGAAAATGAAAACGCAGCATTAACCGATAAAAACGGCATGGTGAACTTAACGCATCCAGCAACGACTATTAATGTTTGGCACCCAAGGTTGTCTGCACAAAGCAATTTACGCGAAACCTTTGAACTTGAACCACTTGAAAAAGCTGATTACTCGACCATAACGTTGACATTATCCACTCCCAAAGCAATCGGCAAGAAAAAGAAATTCAAACCTAAAAAATTTGGAGTAGATAAAGACTAATGCGGTTAACATCTCTTAATTATCAAATAATAAAACTGGTTTTTGGGCTATTATTTGTTACTGCGACCGCTATTTTGATCACTGTGTGGACAAAAAACACCGAACATGCTCAAGCACAATTACAGCGGGATTTACTGATCTCCGAAAATGTATTCCAGCAACTATTGTCTTCTCGTGAAACGCAATTATTTAACTCGGCAAATATTTTAGTCTCCGATTTTGGTTTTAAGCAGGCTATAGCTAGCCAAGATAAAGGCACTATAGACAGTGTGTTAGTAAATCATGGCGAGCGTATTGGTGCCAATACCATGGCGGTTATCTCTCTTAACGGCAATATCATTGCCACCACTAATCCTGCAATTAGCGACAGTACTTTTTCGACACAAACACAATTACTGAACGAAACAATTAATAACGGCGGCATGACCTCGCTTATGGTGTTTGACAACAAGCTTTATCAAGTTATTATGCTGACCGTTGATGCTCCAACCCCGATAGCGTTAACCTTGCTCGGCTTTGAAATTGATCAAGCGCTACTCAACCAGTTAAAAAGCATAACCCAAATGGAGACTACCGTCAGTGTAGAGATAGCTAACAGCGCTCCTCTGGTTATCAGTACGCTAGATCACGCAAGGCAAATTGACGCCCTTGCCAATGTGAATAAAGATATCTCATGGTTTGAGATGAATTTATTCAAGAAAAGTACTTTAGTCTCTCAGCAATTCATACTGAGTAAACAAGAAAATAAAGTAATTTATGTAACGTTAACTGAAAATATGAGTAAGATTTTTTCAGAATTTAATCAGTTACAAGTTAGTATCACTTTAATCGCCCTTATATCTATATTATTAGCCCTAATCTTTGCCTTAATACTATCTCGGCAATTATCAAAACCATTAAGTTTATTATCAAAAGTTGCATCTAAAATATCAGGGGGTGAATATCAAACTGTCGCCATTGCAGATATTAAACTAACTGAAGTCAAAAAGTTAAGTGACGCTTTTGATGTCATGCAAACCAATATTCAAGCACGTGAATCAAAAATTATTCACTTGGCACACCATGATTTATTGACGCAATTAAGCAATCGCTTTGACATTCAGCAGCGCTTAAACGACAAACTAGCTCAGCCACAATCCTTCCAAGTAGTCGGTATTAATATTAAAGACTTTAGAAGCTTAAACGATGTGTTTGGCTACCATAATGGTGATTTTTGTTTACAAGAACTGGCTAAACGAATAGAAAAACTCGGCGGCTTAGCCGCTCGACTTACGGGTGGAGAATTATTGTGGTTACCCGAGCACGACCAATCTTTAACTGCGCTTAACGATATAAAACACCAACTTGAACACCCTATTGTTACACCCGATGTCACCATAAAACCGAAACTGGCATTAGGTATACTCTCTTGCCCGACAGATGCTTCTTCTGCAGAAGTACTATTTAAACGCATGAATATTGTGCTAGACGAATCACAATTGACGAAAAGTATGGTGCTTGAATATCACCCACTATTAGAAGAAAGATATGTAAGGAAACTGGCGGTTGTAACAGAATTAAAACAAGTGTTGGCAACAGAAAATGACGAACTGGCGCTCTTTTATCAACCTAAGCTCACTATTGCAGATAATAAAATCCTCAATGTAGAAGCCTTGATCCGATGGCAGAATAAGCAGTTAGGTTTTGTATCACCCGAAGAATTTATCACGCTGGCTGAGCAGTCAGGCATTATCGAACAAGTGACATTATGGGTGATCAACCAGGCCATAGATGATGCGATAAAACTGCGCGAGGCAGGGATAACCATTTGTATTGCCATTAATTTATCCGCACAAGATATATTGAATAAGCAATTGCTTCCCTACATTAATGATCGGCTCACTGAGCATAAACTCCCCGTGACAACATTATCATTTGAAATTACCGAGAGTGATATCTTAAATGATCCGCTACTGGCAATAGCGCAAATGAGCAATTATAGAAATCATGGTTTTTCGCTGGCAATTGATGATTTTGGTACGGGTTATTCGTCGTTAGAATATTTAAAAAACCTTCCAGTTTCAGCCTTAAAGGTAGACAAAAGCTTTGTTCTTAATTTAGCTGAGCAAACCAGTGATCAAAGTATTGTGCAAACGGTTATCAAGTTGGCTCACGAATTTAACTTGTCCGTCATTGCTGAAGGCGTTGAAAATGAGGCTTCATTGGCTTTACTTAAGCAATGGCAATGTGAATTTGCGCAAGGCTACTTTATCAGTAGACCAATACCACTGTCAGATTTGTTGATTTGGCATCAAGCCCATACTCAACATCAATGGATATAACCTATGAGATTACAAAAGTACTTATCAGCTATTGCCTGTACCTATTTCATCAGCATTTCACTCTGCCACGCAGGTGATGGAAAACTCATCGCTACAGCAGGGTTGATTCAAATAGAAGGCAGTGGCGGTGGCGGAATAGTGCCTTGGGCGACCCTTGCTGGTTATGATAGCCAAGAGCAAATATCGCTTTCTGCAGTTTCATCAACGGTTGATCTCGACGATTACCGTTTAAATGTGATTGGCGTCAATGCCTCGTTTTATGATCGTCTAGAAGTGGGTTATGCTCAGCAACGTTTTGATTTAAAAACGTTAGGCGGTGATATCAAACAAAGCATAACGTCATTAAAATATCGCTTGTATGGTGATGTGGTTTACTCTACTTGGCCACAAGTTAGTGTTGGCATGCAATATAAACGCATAGACGATGGCGCTATTGCGGAGTTAGTCGGTGCCAAAAATACTAACCATGGCACGGATTGGTTTGTTGCAATGACCAAAGTTAATCTCGGTGCTATAGCTGGATACAATAGCGTCTGGAACTTAACATTACGTGCAACTAAAGCCAATGAAATGGGGTTACTGGGTTTTGGCGGCCCAAATAACGACGCCTACAAAATGCAAATTGAAGCTTCAGCAGGTATCTTGCTTTCTCGTCATCTTGCCGTTGGTGTAGAGTATCGTCAAAAGCCCGATAATTTAGGGCTTGATGAATCAGATTGGGCTGACATTTTTGTAAGCTACATTCCCAATAAATCTTTTAACCTCACACTTGCATGGACTGATTTAGGTAAAATAGCAGCAAGCGAGGAACAACAAGGCTTATACTTATCTTTGAATGGTCAACTATGGTAGTCGAATGAAAAATAAATCATTAATTATTATTACCTTATCCTACGTTCTTACGTTCACTGGATGCAGCAGCACCAGCAATGTTTATCAAGAAGTGGGCGGTACTGAAAAAATTACCGAAATAGTTGATTATTTTATTGAAGAAATTACATTTTCTCCCGAAATATATGCGTATTTTGAAGAATCAGATGTCGACCGTTTTCGCGAAAAAATGATCGAGCATGTTTGCCATTTAATTGCCGGCCCATGTGAATATACCGGGGATACTATGGTTGATGTTCATACCGGCATGAACGTCAACGAAGCGCATTTTAATTTAACGGTAGATCTATTTATCAACGCGATGGATCGAGCAGGTATTGCGCACTCAGTACAAAATAAAATATTAAATGCCATGGCGAAAACACGCTCTGAAATTATCTACCGATAACTTAAAGGTAGGTATTGTTGATACGTTAACTCATCATCAACAACAACGATAAGAAATACCTCTCGACCGTGTAATAAAAGGTGACGCTATTATGCATAGCATATCATTTTTTGTTACTAAGCTTTTCAGCGATGCAAAGCATGTTGATTCTCAACGCCAAGCTCGTTAGTCTATCAAGTAATTCAACGCTTTATTAGTGTAATAACGACTATGGTATCGCTCTCTAATTCAATAAATATGCTACTCGGCATAATAATACTGACTATACATTTGCCCACAAACGCTCAAGTGCACGAGCCTGGTACTTTACCCCCACCTCGAAAGCTTACGGCCGAACAAAGCAAAGTGGCTGCGGCAAACTATCAAAAATATTGTGCTCTGTGTCATGGTGAAGACAGACAAGGTCACGCCAACGATCACGCGCCTTCATTGCGCAGTAAGAGTTTATTAGAATCAGGAGTACCCCACGCTATTTTAAGACCAATGTCTTATGGTCGAAAAGGCACTGCCATGGGCGGTTATTTGGATGAAGTTGGCGGTCCAATGACATTGGATGAAACTTGGGACTTAACCTATTGGCTTTTTGAACAAGGCGGTGTACAGCGTCTAAAATTTTCAACCAATCCTGTGCACGGCGACATAAAGAGAGGCGAAGAAGTCTTTCAAAAAGAATGTGCAAGCTGCCACGGTGTTAAAGGCGAAGGGATTTCAGCCCCAGCGCTAACAAACCAATCAGCATTAGCTCATAATACCGATGAATTTATTAGACATGCGATCCAAAATGGCCGTCAGAATACTCCGATGGTCGCATTTAAAGATAAATTAGCCGCTGATGATATTGATAACATCACCGCATTTTTGCGCAGCAAGGCCAGTGGTTGGCAGCCAGAGAAAACCGTACTTAGGGCATTGCCTACTCCGGATCAATATGTGATAAACAAGCAAGGGGACGATCCAAACTTTGACCTTGAAGATGGCATTTTCGTATCGTCAAAAGATTTAGATGCAGCATTAAAAGCTAAAAATAGAATGGTTTTACTCGACACTAGGGTCGCTTCTGTCTGGCAAACAGCCCACATCGAAGGCTCTATTCCATTTCCCTATTACTCAGATATAGAAGAAAGAGTGGCTGATATTCCAAAAGACGTACAGATAGTCGGCTATTGCTCTTGCCCCCGCGCAGCTGCGGAATACACTATTAATAAACTTAGAAAACAAGGCTATACCCGAACAGCAGTGCTTTGGGAGGGAATATTTGGTTGGATGAATTTAGGGTATCCAGTAACACGAGGTGACATAGAAAATATCGCTGATTAGATTGAAACCGGGGTTGTTCAGTATCAATGGTATACACAAAGGTTACTGTTCATATAGTAACTACCAATTGTCTATCCATTAAGTCGGTTGAATAAACCCTAGTGGCGACTGGCCATTAGGGTTTGTTGATTAAAAAACGATAACCTATTATTTTCTTGCGACCAAATGTACCGTACTGGTAGAGCGCTCCAAAAATGCCCCTTCACAATAAGCAAAGTAATACAGCCATAAGCGCTTGAATTTTTCATCATAGCCAAACTGGGTAAGTTCCGACCATGAATTTAAAAATGATGTTCGCCAATCTGCCAGTGTTTTAGCGTAATCAAGGCCAATATCACTTAATGACTCAACCACAAGGTTTGAATGCTTAGTGATGTGCTCTGAGAGTACCGTAACTGAAGGCAAAAATCCGCCAGGAAAAATGTAGCGCTGAATAAAATCAACATTGTTTCTATAATAGTCAAAACGTTGATCCGCAATTGTAATAGATTGGATCAACAACTTACCACCCGCTTTGAGCCTGTCATTACATTGTTGAAAAAAGCTCGGCAGATATTCATATCCGACTGCTTCAATCATCTCAACAGAAACTAACTTATCGTATTCACCCGTCAATTCACGATAGTCTTTCTTAAGTAAGGTTATCTTGTCGGTTAAACCTAGACGTTCTATTCGGTTTTTAGCGTAATCAAATTGCGCATCAGAAATAGTGGTCGTGGTTACTTTGCAGCCATAGTTTTTCGCAGCGTAAATGGCTAAACCGCCCCAACCTGTGCCAATTTCTAATAGATGATCATTTTCGTTTAAATCTAAACGCTGGCATATCGTCTCTAATTTATGCAACTGAGCGTCTGCCAGTGACGCATCAGCAGATGGATATATTGCTGATGAATACATCATTTCAGGATCAAGAAACCGAGTATACAATTCGTTACCCAAGTCATAATGAGCTAAGATGTTGCGTTTTGATCCTGTCTGGCTATTTTTGTTTTTCCGATGAAATATCGCATTTTTTATTTTATTTATAAAAGACTTTTGATTCTCTAAATCATCGGTTTGTTGTTGAGCTTTAGCAAATATTCTGATCACAGAAAGTAGGTCTGGGCTACTCCATTTGCCGTCAATAAACGCTTCAGCAGCGCCTATACTGCCGCCTTTAACAAAGTCTCTATATAGGCTTGCATCGTGAACTCGTATTTTTCCAGTGATCTGGCCATTAGCACCGTGTGCCGGGAAAAAATGTCTCTCGTTACCATCAATTATTTCTATTTGACCGTATTCTAATTTTGACAATACAGAAAAGACCAATGAGCGACAGCGCTTATCTATCCAGTTAGCAGACTTTCTTATTCTAATACCTGATACTTCTTCCACATCAGACTCCTGTTTTACATTTAACATGCTAAGACTTTTGATATCCTAAAAATGGCACGCGCTTAACAAATAACTTCAACGCTTGCCAATATATACCGCAAACAACTTTTACAGTCATCAAGGGTAAACTAAAACACACTTGCCAAAATCCTAACTGGCCTATAGGCTGCTTGCGCATAGCAAGTGTGGCATCAAATACTTTTTCATTGTTAATATCTCCGTCACTACCCCGGCGATTTTCAATGTGAATTAATAAGTGATTGCGGTCACTTTCAGGCGGCTTAATATCCCAGTGGTATGTCATATTCATATCAAGAAATGGCGACACTTGAAATACTTTTTTATTGGTTTTCTTACCTTTCAAATCAACCAAATAATAGTGCCTTTCATTCCAAGGTGTATTACTAACTTCAACAAGAACTTGATTACAAACATCGTTGTTGTCGTAACAAAAATAGAAATTAGCAGGACTAAAGTAAATCCCCAAACACCTCACCTGAACCAACATTAACACGCGTTTAATATCAGATTTTCCACCGATAGTAGTCACTTTGTTAGTAATACGTTCTCGTAACGATTTCGGTTCACCTGGTAGATAATCTTTTTCAAAAAAACGTAACGGATGAAACCAAGCGTAACCAAAAATGCCGAGCGGTCGTCGACAATGTTCAATATCATCAAGGTCTAGAGCTAGCATGTGCAGCTGATAACTAAAGCCATGATATTTGGGCGTAAATCGTCTATGTCTAATTTGTCCAACATATATGCTGCTATTTTGTAACGTGGCTGTCATTAGTTGGTCTTAGCTTTTTCTAAATAGCAATCGAACCGTTTCGCGACTTCTACCGCACTTCTTACACCATCCTCATGAAAACCATTATGCCAATATGCTCCAGCATAATGAGTATGTTGCACACCACAAATAACGTCGCGTTGACGTTGCGCTGCTATTGATTGAATTGAAAAGATAGGATGATGATAAGTAAATTCTCGCAAGATTTTATCTTGTTCGATATCGCCTTTTTGATTCAAGGTGACACAGAATGTATGCTCGGTATCTAAGCCCTGTAAAATATTCATATTATAGGTAACACTGGCCGCTTTATGCCTATTCGGCTGGAGTTGATAATTCCAACTCGCCCAAGCTTTTTTGCGTTTTGGTAATAACTTAGTGTCGGTATGCAAAATAACTGAATTCTCACTGTAAGGCATTGCCGAAAGAATTGTTTGTTCATGCTCGCTGGCATCTCCGAGCAGCGCAAGCGCTTGATCGGAATGACAGGCAATAACTACCTCATCAAACTCTTCGACATCGCCATTATGAAAGTTTAATTGCACTTTATTATGTTCGCGCGTTATCGAGTTAATATTGGCGTTTAATTTGATATTATTCGCAAAAGGCGCACACAACGGTGCTAAATAACTACGCGAACCGTTAGGTATCACATACCATTGCGGTCTATCAGCGATATTGAGTAAGCCGTGATGATGAAAAAACTGCACAAAAAAGCGAAATTGAAACGCTTCCATTTGCGTTAGTGAGCTTGACCAAATAGCCGCTCCCATGGGCAAAATGTAATGCTCAGCAAAAAACTGGCTAAAGTGATGGTGATGAAGAAATTGACCAAGCGTATATTTTTCATCAAAGTCATCCAGCTCAAATAACTGTTTACACAATTTATTAAATCGCAGGATTTCTTTCACCAAAGACCAGAATTTAGGGTTAAAAATATTACGGCGTTGGGCAAATAAAGTATTAAGATTATGTCCGTTGTATTCTAGACCTGTTTGGCTATTGTGCACTGAAAAACTCATTTCGGTCGGTTGTTTATCAACGCCGATCTCATCTAAAAGTGCCAGATAGTTTGGATAGGTTTTATCGTTAAAAACAATAAAACCAGTGTCTATGGCATAGCTACGACCTTCCAACTCGATATCTACCGTAGCAGTATGGCCGCCAACAGTGGCATTTTTTTCAAATACCGTTACCTGATGCTTTTTTGACAACAAGTAGGCCGCAGTTAAACCTGAAATCCCTGAACCGATCACAGCAAATTTTTTCATGATTTTATATCCTTTAACATCATTGAACGCCAAATAGGCGCAGGTAACCAAGCAAATAACTTTAATAAAAAAGTTAGTCTGAACGGAAAGTGCAGATAAGATTTTTTTGCACTAACACCTTTATATATGCGCTGTGCTGCTTGTTCACTAGACAGCATAAATGGCATCGGAAAATCATTTTTATCCGTTAACGGGGTTTTAATGAAACCAGGATGCACCAAAGTCACATCAATACCTTTAGCGTTGAGATCAAGTCGCAAACTATTGGCCAGATAATCAACGCCAGCTTTTGACGCCCCATAAGCTTCAGCGCGAGGAAATGGCACTATCGTCGCACTTGAGCTAATAAACACCACTTGCCCGCCTTTACGAACTTTAGGTAAGAAGTGCTGCAACATATGACCTAATGACAATAAGTTAGTGGCAATAACTTCTTCAAATAACTGGCCATCAAAATTCTGCGCATCGTCTATATAACGGCAACTTCCTGCATTTAAAATCAAAATATCTAATTGCTCTACTTCGCTAGCCGCCTGCTCTATATCACCATGGTTATTGACATCAAACGACAAAGTTTTATAAGCCTTACCTGCCATTGCAGACAATACCTCTTGATTACGACCACAGCCGATAACCTGAGACCCTCTATCTACGTATTGATGAAATAACGCCTCACCAATGCCGGATGTAGCACCGGTAATTAGCACGGTTTGAGTTGACGCCATCATTTTGCAGCCTTTGACTTAACCCATTTGGTTAATGACCCAATTAACGGTAAATGTTCATAAAGCATCGCGCCTAAATCAAGGTAATCACGGTGATAAGTGATTTCATCCTGTACGCTTTTTATATGTGAATGTCCATCTACGACAATAGGAGCACCCTTGTTTAATTTTGCGTGCTGATAAGTCATTTGCCAATAGATAGCTGCCTCGTCGTTAAGTACAATAACCTCTTGAATATTAAACTGACATGACGTTAGGTTCTGATACAAAGCACGGAAGTACTCTCCTAAATTTTCAATTCCCTGTATACGATGCATAGGATCGATAAATATCACGTCATCAGAATAGACTTGATTTAACAAATGCAGATTTTCAATCGATAGCTGGCTATAGACATCAATAAAATTTTTGATCCAAAAAGGGTGTTCTTGGTTCGTTAACATATGGACGTTATTCTTTGTGTGTAAATCACTCATAAGCCTTCTTCAATAGTTCTTTAATTTACTTATTTGTAGAAAGCCAGCGCTAGCTCCCTTGCTTGCTTGTGCTCAACTATTGCTGGCCAATAAACATCTAAGTTATTTTTAGCAATGTACCGATGAGGAAAATGAATTTCTTTGCCCGGTATATTTGCTAACTCTGGTATATATTTACGAATGAAGTCACCATTAGGATCAAATCTTTCACTTTGCCGTATAGGGTTGAATATTCTAAAATATGGCTGAGCATCACACCCAGTACTGGCGGCCCATTGCCAACCACCATTATTCGCAGCAAGATCACCGTCAATAAGATGTTGCATGAAATACTTCTCTCCCCAACGCCAATCAATAAGTAAATGCTTAGTCAGGAAACTGGCAACGACCATACGTAAACGATTGTGCATCCAGCCGGTTTGGTTTAATTGCCGCATCGCGGCATCAACCAATGGATAACCAGTTTTTCCATCACACCAGGCCTTAAAATAGTCGGCATTATTTGGCCAAACAGTTTGTTGGTACTTAACATTGAAGCATTGATGCTTGCATAGATTAGGCTGGTGAAATATTAAGTGACGGTAAAACTCGCGCCAAATTAGTTCATTTAGCCAGCTAAAGCTTGGGCTGTCGGTGGCATTAAGAATATCTGGGTATTTATTTATTAATAGGGTTAACAAATAACGAGGACTGATAGCACCAATCGCTAAGTATGGAGATAAACCAGAAGTGCCTTTAATCGATGGAACATCTCGTTGCTCAGCATATAAAGAAATTTTATCGCTTAAAAAATGTGGAATGACGTGTTGTTCAACAAACGGCGCTAACGGCCATATTTTTGATGCATTATCAGTTATATCGTCAGCATCTCGGTATTCCTTGTCATCAACAGTCTGGTTATTAATCTTACCTAAGTATTTAAAACCATGCGCCTTAACATACTTTAGCCAAGCGCGTTTGAACGGAGTAAATACCTTAAACATCTGCCCAGATTGATTAAGTACTTTACCTTTGGGAACAATAACATCTGCTTCAAGTAGTGTGAGTGGTAATCCTCTCGCTAGACAGGCTTGATCACGTTCTAATTCATTAACTTCAAGCTCACTATTGGCAACAACTTCTTCGACTTGATGCTGTCTGCAGTAATCAGATAAGTAAGCGATTTGATCATTAAAATTATCTACATACACTATATCTAATTCAATATTCAACTCAGTTAGAGGGGCTACAAGTGAGTATATATGACGTTTAATAAAATCAATTTTTATATCAGACCAATCATGGTTTTTCCATTGCTGTTCACTAACAAAAAACAATGCCTTACCTTTCTCTCCAGGTGTTAATTTAGAGAGAAAGTAATGCAAGGCAGGATTGTCATGTATCCTTACATCGTTACGAAACCAGAGTAACAATTTACTTCCTTAGTAGCGTGCGAGCACTATAAATAGGTTAGTAGCCATACCTAAGCTTTAACGCTTCAGGATATGGATTGAGATACGCTTGTTGAGCCAAGTATGCCTTGGGATATTCAAGCAAATAATGTTTTATTAACGTCATAGGCACCATTAACGGCATAATACCTTTGCGATAAGCGTCAATATTGTCTTTTAACTCTTGTCTTTGCGCTTTGTTCAGATGTTTAGAGAAATAGCCCTGTATGTGCGCTAGTGTGTTAGCATGCTTTTTACGGGTAGCCTTATTCTTTAATGCTGTCATTAACCCTAAAATATATTGCTCAGCCATTTGCTCAACAGATAAATCAGCACAAGCTAGCAACTGCCCCAACTCTTTATAAGCAACGAGATCATGACTCATTACGGTATATTTATATTGGCTATGAAAGGTCATCAACTTATGCTTTGTTAAACCCGAAGCCTCAAGTGCTTGCCATCGGCGATACGCGAAAACACGTGCAACGAAATTTTCTCGGATAATGGCATCATTAAGACGACCGTTTTCTTCACAAGGCAATAACGGATTAGCATCCATGATCTCTTTAGCAAATACACCAATACCACCAGCGACTAAAGCATCGCCCTTAGGGGAATATACTTTTACTCGTTCCATACCACAGCTAGGGCTTTTCGCGCAAAACACATAACCACTCAAATGCTTAGTTGCCGCAGCGACTTTCTTGCCGTACGCTTTTAGCGCTTGGGTTACATCACCAGATCCATCAGGTCGTGATACTTTAATTAAATCATTTTCCTTTATCTGGCGAATTGTTGGTCGAGGTATGGGCAAGCCAATGGCAACCTCTGGGCAGTAGGCCTGATAAGTTACATACTGACCTAGCTCATTATTGCAAAAGTTAGAAGGCTTGTTGCTAGCATCAAAACGAACGTTTTCGCCTTTCAAGCAAGCACTAATACCGATGACAATGTCTTTTTTATCAAATTCGCTATTCATCGCCCACCCCCTAATATATAAAAGATCCAATTGGATTAAGTAATTTGTTAATGCCTTGTGTAAAGTGCAATGCGTCATTGGCGACGGTGTAACACAGGCAACCTTTTTCAGAGATTGGGTGGTGTTGGTGACGGTTATCTAACATGATAAAATCGCCCTTAACATACTCACCTTCATCGTCGTGAAACGATCCTGCTAACAGTACGGTTAGTTCAAAACCTTTATGCTTATGCTCTGGCACTGAACCACCCGGTTCAATATGCAATAAGCTAGTATGTATTTCACCTTCATTTAGCTGAACGCGCGCCCTAGCTAACTTGCCAACATTGGCTGTGCTGCCTAATTCCATATTACTTAATACAGCAGGTAACTGATATTGATTGCCTTTAAATTCAACCGACACAGGCTCGTTTTTGTGAGTAACGGCGATCTCACTGGATGCGGTGATCTCAGCGATCATATCGTCGAAATCTACATCAGCAACATCGTCAATAGTATTGTTGTCATCAACGATAAACTTATGTAAAAACGCTTGTTCAAAATTAGATTCTGCTACTTGCTCAGTAAGTTGCGCTATATTTTGTTGACACTTGGGACACATGTCCGCATGAATGGCGATACCTGCACATAATGATGCCGGTAAGTCACCATCAACAAAACTTCTTAGTAACTCAAATGTAGGATGATGTTTAATCATGATCTTCTCCTAACTGCGACTTAAGCTTGGCCAAGGCTAAACGTAATCTTGATTTTACTGTACCCAAAGGCACATTTAGATGGGCCGCTAATTGTTCTTGCGACATTTCATTAAAATAGAAACCTTTGATAACTTGCTGCTGGTTTTCAGGGAGTTCTTCAATTACACCAATCAACTCTTGGCTTTCAAGATGATCAACAAAAGACTCCTCTTCACTAACTTCGCCTTCTACAATAGGCCAAATGTCTTCACTTAAGTTATCTTCTCGATTGGACTTCATCTTGCGTAACATATCGAAAGTGATATTACGCATAACGGTGTAAACCCAAGTCGTTGCGGCTCCTTTACTTTCATCAAAAAGGTGTGCTTTGCGCCAAACATTACTCATCGTTTCTTGAACAACCTCACTAGCCTGCGCATCGCTACTAAATTTTCCTTTAGCAATACGCTGTATTTTGGGTGCAAAAAATTTGAACAAACAGGCAAATGCTTGTTTGTCTCTAGAGACGGCCACAGATTTAAGCCATTGACAAAGCTGGGAATGATCAAGAGAAGCAGACATAACACTAGGTTTAGCATTTGTCACTTCACTTGGCAACCTTGTATTCAAATCTTGCATAAAGCTTTCTCACAAACTCATCATTAACTGCCAATACGACAGGTAATGTTAAATAGATCACTCATTTTTACTTTTCTTGAAAAATAATTGTTTGAACAAATTCTTTTGCTTGTTCGTAAGAGTGGTCGTTAGCAAAAATACACTTGGCACTCACATCAGCAGGCAATAACTCTAACCACCTTGCAACAACCCAATGAGCGTTTCCGAAAAATTTATCCTGATATAAACTGCTTAGCTCGTTATTCTCATTAAATACTTTTAACAAGGATGACGACAATTTTTTCACAATGTCATCACTTTCATTTTGCGACCAATGTTCTACCTGATGAACCACACCAAAACGTAAGTTATCCGCTTCTGTTGTCATTGATTCTATTTCGACTAACGCTTTGCACTTAACATCAATAATCAACATGCCATCATCACCTTGGTCAAAATTGACAATGTCTACCCAACTTGCCCAGTGTGTTTCTGCGTGGGCTTTGTCCTTAGTGTTTAATAAAATGGCAAAACCATAGCCTTTGGCAGCAATACTGACCATTTTCAAATAACGGGGTTCGAATATGCGCAACCGAGTAATGCCGTGTGGCAGTAAAAAAACAGGTAATGGAAATATTGGTAGTGTGACTTTTGATGTTTTCATTTTTCAACTTTGTTAATAATCTCTATAAGGTATACGAAGTAACTGATGTTATTGATCATTAAATTAAAAATAAAATGCCTCTATTTAAATAGAGGCATTACTTGTAGATAACGTGATTAACATCACTAAGTTCTTTGTAGTTATAGTTCCTTGACTATGTAATTATGCTGTCAAAAAACGATCCCCTAAAATAGAGCCTATTCTGTGATAACTGTATCTATCACATGAATCACACCATTAGTTGTGTAAATATCTGTAGTGGTGACATTTGAACCTTGCACTTGCAACGACACTTGTTCTTGTTTCACTGTCCACCATGCATCATTTACCCCTTGTCCCATCATGTCACCCTCTGCCATATCACCTACATAGAAATACAATGGACGACCTAAGTAACTTGCTTGCATTGAACCATCACCGCGCTCAATAGTTGAAAGCCCTGGAATATTATCGACTTCACCATCTGTCACTAACACTGGAGGCCAGTTTTCAGCACAAGTGTCATTACATTCACTACCCGAGGTACCTAAATCATTATCAAACACATATAAAGTAAAGCCACTCTTCGATGAATTCATGCCGCCAACCAACATTTCAGATGCTGCATGATAAGCAACTTCATCAGTATTACCATTAGCGGTTTGAGTAAAATTAACTAAGGAAATGCTAACATCATCACCACCAGCAGTTTCAACCATCGCACCATTTGCAGCAAATGCCCCCAATGAATTAACTTCCGCTTCGGCTACAACATGTTTCAATAACACGCTAGTCAGTGCGCTGGTGTCTGCAAGTAATGCATTTAGCGCTGTAGTGTCAATTTTCGAAAAAGCCGCGTTGGTTGGAGCGAATACTGTAAATGTAGCGCCTTCATTAGCAAGAGTAGACACTAAATCAGCAGCCGTTAATGCAGCGACTAGTGTAGATAATTCAGGATTAGCAACCGCGACATCAACAATGCTCATGGTGGGTTCACCTTTCGCAGTTGGAGGCAAAATAACTTGGTCTACTACATGAATAACACCGTTATCGGCCATCACATTAGCCGCTGATACGGCAGATTTATTAACATATAGTGTGCTATTGGTTAGTGACAATGATGCCATTTGCTCGTTTGCCATAGTTACCATTTTGTCGTCAGATTGGGCAATAGTTACGGCGTCATCTTGCAAAACAGCAGCACCTGAAACCACGTGATAAAGTAAAATATTGGCTAAAGCATCAGGGTCTGCCAACAATGCCGCAATAGCGTCGTCACCTAATAGCGCAAACGCAGCATCACTAGGGGCGAAGACAGTAAAGTTTGTATCTAAATCTGCTAAGACAGAATCTAATCCCGTTGCTTGTAATGCAGCGACTAGCGTAGTGAAGTTGCCATTATCAACAGCAACATCAACAATTGACATGCTTGGTGCTGGTACGTCAACATCACCGACGACGACCATATCAATGACGTGAATAACTCCGTTAGTGGTATAAATGTCTTTAACAACAACATTGGCGCCACCAAAAGTTAGTGTATCTGTGGTGCTATTGATTGCTATGGGTAGCATAGCGCCCGATAACGTTTCCGCTAAAGCACCGTTTAACGTGTATGCAGAAACAGATGAAATCTCTCCTTCTACAACGTGTTGCAATAGTATGCTTGATAGCACATCAGGGTTTGCTAACAAAGTAGCGATTGTTTCCTCGCCAATCAAAGCGAATGCTTCATCTGTTGGGGCGAAAACGGTATAACTCGCACTTTCATCGGCTAAGGCAGCATCTAAATTTGTTGCTTGTAATGCGGCAACAAGAGTCGTGAAATTACCGGCAGCAACTGCAGTATCAACAATGTTCATTGTCGGTTGACCTTTGTCAACTGGCGGCAATAACACAGCGTCGATAACATGAATAATGCCATTATCTGTTTGGATGTCAGTCATTGTCACCGTTGATGTATTGACCAATAATGAGTCTCCATCAAGTGACAATCCGATTGCATCTCCATTGACCATGTCGACTGTTGTTCCAGCTGCAGCGATCGCTGCTGCTGCATTAACTTCGCTCGCAATTACGTGGTAAGTAAGAATATCTGACAAAGTATCGGTATCAGCAAGTAAAGCATCTATAGTTTCTTGCCCCAACAAAGCAAAGGCATCATCTGTAGGCGCAAACACTGTGAAGGTGCTACTCGTATCAGCCAAGGTTGCATCTAGTCCTGTAGCCTGCAAAGCGGCTACTAAAGTGGTAAAGTTTCCATCTGCTACTGCGGCGTCGACAATGGTTGTCACCACAACTGGCTCGGGTGTTTCTACTTCTATTTTCTTATCGTCATCATTACACGCTTGTAACAAAAATAAGCTCGTAACGGTTATAAACATTGTTTTTAAAGTTTTCACCTGAAATTCCTCTCTTTGGATTATCAAGTGAGATTACGGTGACAAAGTTAACAAAGATCACGAATATCTAAAGAAATTTTATTTATTTTTCATCGTTGATCCATCCTCAAAAATTATACGTATATACTGGGTTTAGTGAAAATATTTGGGATGGATTTACCATGAAATACCTTATTACTGGTGGTACCGGGCTAATAGGAACAAAGTTAATAGCGGAGCTAAGGAAAAAGGACGATATTGAGATAGCGGTATTAACGCGCAATAGTGATTTAGCGCGAATTAAACTCGGTAACGACATCAATTATATCAATAAACTTACGCAAGAATCCGTCGACAATCAAGATGTCATCATTAACCTTGCTGGCGAACCTATTGCAGACAAACGATGGAGTGCTGCACAAAAAGAAAAAATTTGTCACAGCCGTTGGTCAATCACTGACGAGCTAGTAAAACTGATATCAACCGCAATTCATCCCCCAAAAGTACTTATTTCAGGTAGTGCTATTGGTATTTATGGACGCCAGAATAATCACCCAATCGATGAAAGTTTTGTGCATTACCACGAAGAATTTTCGCATAGGATCTGTAAGCGCTGGGAAAAAATAGCTTTGGCCGCACAATCGCAAGATACTCGGGTTGCCATATTGAGAACCGGTATAGTGCTCGATAAATACGGTGGCGCACTCGCTAAAATGTTGCCACCGTTTAAATTAGGCTTAGGTGGAAAAATAGCAGACGGCACACAGAGAATGTCGTGGATACATATCGATGATATGGTGGCCGCGATCATCTATATTATTGAGCAGCAAAGCATCGATGGGGTTGTAAATATGACTGCTCCGACACCAGTATCAAATCTAGAGTTTAGTAAAACCCTATCCAAGGTATTATCACGCCCGTGTTTATTTACAACGCCGCAATGGATGCTCAAACTTATCTTTGGTGAAATGTCTGACTTGCTTGTCTACGGTCAAAATGTTCATCCCAAAAAACTGCTTGAACATGGTTTTAATTTCAAATACTCATATATAAATGATGCTTTAAATCAATTACTAATGAAAAAATAACACCTTAAGCAAGCGCTACCTAAGTTGCACACTTTGACATAGCTCTGGACACAATTAGGGATAGTTAGGAAAAATCATGCTTTGCAATCGGCCACTGGCATTTTTTTATCAAAAAACAGCGTTATTTCCGCTACCGTCACGCCGAATTTTTTCATCGTAGTACGATTAAAAACACGATACTGGTCTATTTGATACATCCAGTCGTCAAGCGCTAACTGATAGATATCGTCTTCGACAGGTACTAGCAACTGATACTGCCATTGAAAAGCAAATCCTTGTTGTTGGCCTTTGGCAACACCAACCACATCTTCAGCTTCCCCAGTATACTTGCCATTTTCAAGTTTTGTCAGCTGCCAGTTTCTTGTGCTTACTTCACCATCGTTGAAATAGAATTTTTCCGCTAACACTCCCTTGTCACCTTGCCAACTCCCGACAATATCAACACAAAACCGACGCGTCACTTTATTAGAATAGTCTTGTACCATTCCCCACGCCGTTACCGAGCCAGTAAAATAAGTTTTGATATCTAATGTCGGTGAGGTCCGTTGATAATCGTTAAGTTCTGTAGTGCAACTAGACAACATAAGCAACAATATTAGCGTGATAAATAAATTAGATAAGGCTTTCATTTTTTACTTCTCCAAGCAGCTTTCGGCGTAGCGTAGGTTCACTAGTATTGGGCGACAACCAAATATCGATAAATTGTTGACCAAACCGATCGTGAACAATGTCTCCGATGTGTTGGTCATTGAAATAAAAACTACTGCGGCTACCTTCAATCAATAAAGACAACTTGTCACCTCTGCTGATATCTGGCCAAAGACGCGCTAACTGCGGCACATAATGCTGATAATCTTTCGTTTCTAGCCCTATATGTTGCCATTGTTCAATCGTCCGTTCGATTAACTCTTGGGCACGAATGTCTCGTAAATAATTAATCTCAAATAACACCTTTTCCTGCTTTGCGTTAACCGGAAATTTTCCGCTAGTTGTCAACAATTGGCTTTCATATATATCCCAAAAAAGTACTGTAAACTTTGCACTTCCAATGATCTTGAATTGTTCAGTCTTGATTGCAGTCAATGCGAGTTGAGTATCCAATTCTTGACTTCTCAAGTTAACACTTATTACTGCTAACAACAGTGCGATAACGAAGATGGATTGCTTAGTCATGGTTGCGAGTACCTTGATAAATTTTCTGCTGAATAGTAAAAAACAACACCAGTAAATGTCCCCATATCACGGCTAAAACAAAATAAGTGTGTAGGGTGGAATATTGAAAACTAACCGCCCCCAAACGCTCGCCTGCGAGGTAACTTAATGGAGCAAGAAAACACCCAACTGCGCACTGTAAAAATCTAGAACGCGCCAAGAAATGCAAGCTATACGAGAGTGTGCAAGCAAACGCCAACCACAATGTTATCAGCCAATAGGGAATATGATCTAAACCAGCAAAACTAAAAATCCCAAATTGGATTAGCATAGAGTCAATAAACGTCCCTATTACAACAACGAGCACCATCAAACGAAGCTCTTCTTGTCGGTTTGGACAATAATAAAAATGTAAAATTAATAATGGAATAACGACTAAGATAAAGCTATTCCCTAGCAATACCAAGCCAAGCCATATCAAGTTAAAACCAATTAAGTTTAGCCACATATAAAAGTAACATTGAACAATTTAGTTAATATACGAAGTAAAGGCCGTTAAAGATTAGTGCCAGCGAATATAAATGATTTAAATCGGCAAGTATTGATGAACTAACGCTATTTTTACGTCAAAACAAAAAAAATAGTCCGATAAATTATGTAAATACAATCTGGGCACTATAATCTAATTAATTTGACAAAAACTTATACGGAGATTTATATGAGAAAAGCGTTTATTGTTAAAGGAATTGCCGAGCAATATCGGAAATTATTGGCTAATACGGTATTTGTGTTTCTTGGCTCTCATTGGTTTATTAGCTTTGATGAAACAGAACCTGATATCTATATCATCAGAATAAAAGACGGCCATAATGACATTGAATATGCCTTACAAAAATTCGGCGAAAATTTTGAAGTAGTCACTGATAACAAAGAAATTGCGACACTATTATATGAAATTAATGACTTATTTGATCACATTGATCCTGATGCACTTAAACAATTCAACGAAGAAGGTACTCACAAAGACGTTGAGATTTTCAAATCCTGCAATCTGATTAATGACGTCGAATTAGATACAGATAATAATTTCAAGGTCTATTTGAAATCATAATCACATCGATAAATCATAGGGTGGTCGTTTGTTTAAAAATACGCGTCCCCCTCGGCATCACCTAAAAAGTAATGAAAAATATAATCTAACAGCGCTACAACAGCCTCCGTTATGCACAGTAAAATGAGATCTAACAATCACTTGTCGATGCAGAAAAAGATCGCTTACTCTTTTGCTTTTCACTATGCATTACTAATAGCAATTTTTTGATAGGATAGCGCAATTAAAGCTCACCGTTTTTTAAACTCTAGTGGTAATATAGCGCACGTTTTACAGAAGAATATGGGCAGTCCCATATTGCTTATAAAGTTTATGAGTTAACAATATTGAGCCTACCTCAATCTACAAATAGTGGTGACGATACCTCTATTTTTGAATCTATCGCCAGTGATATTCAAGTTAAAGGCTATAGTATAAGGCCGTATGCACTGCCTGCACACATTGCGGATTTATTGTTGCAACATGTCAACGAGATGTCAGCTGAAAGTTTTCAGCGTGCTGGTATTGGTCGTGCAAATGATCATAATATTAATGATTTTGTCCGTACCGACGAAATATGTTGGATAACGGGTAATAGTGCTGCCGGCAGTAAATGGTTAGAGTGGACCGCTTCATTGCAACAATTTCTGAATAGACGATTGTTTCTTGGTTTATTTTCCTTTGAAAGCCACTTTGCTCATTATGCTAAAGGTGACTTTTATAAAACTCACAAAGACGCGTTTACTGGCGAAGGCAACCGTATTTTGTCTGTTGTGGTATATCTCAACCAATTTTGGTCTGCTGATGATGGCGGCGAATTAGTGATATACAACAATCACTCATCATCTACCTCGTTAGTGGATAATAGCGCCATTACCGTAACACCGGGGTTTGGTACCATAGTTGTTTTTTTAAGTGAAGAATTTCCACATGAGGTCTTACCGGCTAAAAGAGATCGTTATTCTATTGCTGGATGGTTTCGCTTAAACAATAGCATCGCCAATAATATCGACCCACCTTGCTAGTATTATCAATATCAATGGATAGGTAAACGGGACACAACATGCACTCAATTGATGATTTAAAGCGTCTTAACGCACAGATAATTCCGTTAAAAACCCTAGCTGATCGAGAACTAATCTCCATTTATGGATTGACGGGCATGCTTTATACTCCGCATATAGACGATTATATGACAGCGTGCATCGAAAGAGCGGGGATTGCTTGCTATTTAAAAAGTAACGGCCTAATGCCATTGTCACAAGTTGAAGTTATTAGCACCGCACTGGATAGCTTGCATAGCAGAGCTAGAAGTAAAGCTATTGTTGAATATAAAGGCAACAATTATCAGCGAAATTTCACCCCTTTGAAATTAAGTAAATCAGGAAAAATTGTCCGAAAATGGGCTAAATTCTGGCTATTACAAAGTGCCGACGGTCACGCAGAGCCAAACTGGCAAAACCAAGTAAAAGAGATATGGCCACAATATTTTGTTACTAGAATGGATAACATCTAGCCGCACATATATTCTCTTCCTGACGACACCTGCATTGTATTTTGTTCCATCGATTTATTAGATTACTTGGTAATTTGCTTTTACGTTTTATCTTATCTATACAGGGTTAACTGAACTTTGTTTACCTCAAACACGTATTAATAACGACGTGTTATTCAATAGACTAATGATAAAAACAAAAGGTAAAAGCAATGGAAAACGATCGCGACATAAACCATATCCCCTCAGAAGCATTTGACTGGTATGACGAATACGCACACGGTTTTATTGACCGACGTACCTTTATGAAAAAGTTAGGTACATTGGTCGCTGTTGGTTATTCACTCACCTTCTTAACCTCTGCGTTATTACCAAACTATGCATTAGCTGAGCAGGTTTCTTTTAATGATAACGATATTATAGCCAGTTATGCTGAATTTGATTCTCCAGAAGGACATGGCAAAGGTAGAGGTTATCTTGTCACTCCAAACACTATTGATAAAAAATACCCTGTTGTTTTAGTTGTTCATGAAAACAGAGGGCTAAACCCTTATATTAAAGATGTCGCTCGACGTTTAGCAAAAGTAGGTTTTGTTGCCCTTGCTCCCGATGCTTTATTTCCTGTTGGTGGCTACCCAGGTAACGATGATGAAGGACGTTCGATGCAACGAGCACTAGATAGAGCAAAAATACAAAATGATTTTGTTGCTGCTGCCCATTTTTTAAAGACTCACCCATTAAGTAATGGAAAATTAGGCGCAGTTGGCTTTTGTTTTGGTGGTTACATCGTTAATTATCTAGCCGCCGTGGATTCAGATCTACTGTCAGCGGGTGTTCCGTTTTATGGCACGCCAGCGACTTCAGAATTAAGAAAAAATATTCGAGCACCATTGATGATACAACTTGCCGAACTAGATCAACGGGTAAATAAGTCTTGGCCGGAATATGAAAAAGACCTAAAAACGCTTGGCGTAAATTATAAAATGCACATGTATAAAAATGCTAATCATGGTTTTCATAACGACTCCACACAGCGCTATGACAAAGAGAATGCAGAACTAGCTTGGAGCAGAAGCGTAGAATTTTTCAAACAACACTTGTTATAACCAATTTAATTAAGTTAAAAGATAGAAAACCATCATTAACACACTAAGCTGACTCTGCTATTTGTACCGTGATATTGATGGTTTTAGTTTTAAGATGCGCTTTAAAAAAACTTAGTAAAGATAAAATTCAAGCTCAAGTTTGTATCTTTATCCACCAACGGACTATTCGCAATATTATGATCAAACCATGTGTGCGACATTGATAATCGAGAAAATCCATCAAAAAATATGGGGGTGGCAAACGACATGCCAACCCCATAATTTACCACCGAACTCCCTTTATAAGCGATTCTGTTATCATTTATTTCAGATATGTGGACCCCATAGTAATAATCGACATGATTTGCATCCAAATAGCTCACCGAGATACTTGGTTCAAAAAACAAAGGCCCAAACTTAAACGCCTTACCAATACTTGAGGTAAGTTCCCTACCATTAGAGCGGTCAAAAGCATCAAACATCGCTGAAAAGCTTATTTTCCAATCACTATTGTGGTAATTAACACCCACACCTGCATCCATTGAAAAATGGCGTTTCTTCATCCCTGCAAAAATCTCGCTGTCCGATGGTTCAAAGCCCTGAAACCGCGGCGATGCTTTTATCAATACATCAATAGAATCGAAATTAAATAACTTATAACTGATAAAAGGACCATAAACAGACAAGCGCTCGCCTTTATATCCCAACACGGGAATGAGCCTTTTACGAGTACTAAATCCTTTGTAAATTTCGGTATTAACCCCAAGGCCAATACCATAAAGATAACCGTGTGATTTAAGTTGATTGCGCACGCCGGATTCATTGTTATATGCATATGACGAAAAACACGTTATTAGTGTCAGCGATATCACAAGTGTGCTTTTCATATTGAAATAGCCGCTAAAACATCCCGTAAATTATTCAAAGCTTCAACCGAAAACCCTTCATCGTAAAAGAAAGTAATTTTACCTTCAGAATTCAATAAAATAACACGGGCATTATTCGGGTTCTCAGTGCCCGTTAACAACCTTATTTTATCTGCGTCATCATAGATTGTTATAACCCCTCCCCATAGCGATTTAGGAATGCCAGCTCTCATGCCTTCGTTGATATAGGTTTCAAACATTCTCGGAAACATACCACCGATGGTAGGTAGCTCATATGCTGCTACTTGAGTTTCCGTCATATCTAGACCAATGAGCCAACGATCGATATCAAATTGGGCGTCTTGAACATAGCCAACTAATACTAAAGATGTTTTCCCTTGGAATAGGCTGGGTAGATTGACATTGTTTTTATTCAGGTCTTCCCCTGCAACGCTCGGAAACATCTGATTGATAGGTGTTCTGTTAGCGATAGGATTTGAACATCCCGATATCGCTAACGCTAAAATAACGATAGATAGTAGTTTCATTAAATTTATGCTCTTCTGTTACATATAAACCTATGAATGCTATACGTAAAGAACAATGTTTTGGATCCATAAAAAGTAGACTTTTTTTTGTTTGTCGCTGTTCAGGTCAATTTTAGGCAAAAAACCTTTCTGCGACCGTATTAGCCCTGCAGTAATAATAAATAAACACCATTAAAAATCTTTACCTTACCAAATCCCTCCCCTATTAAGTATTGACTTACAATAGACGACTTTGATGATCAGTTAACACTATTTTTGCTTGCAAACGGTATATTGAAGTAATCCGCAAGAAATTTATCAAGAATAAGTTCAGTCGGTGTTGACCTTATTTAAAGGGGCCGTACTCAACAATAAAAAAGGGGTGATAAACCCCTTCTGTTTTTTCATAAGTGATGATTGTACTATATGGTTTTGTGGTAAGACTCCATTAATTGTTCAAATGTCGCCACCGTACTTGCGTGTGCAGAGGTTATTTTAGTCACTTTCAAACCACGTTTGTTAATAGCATTGACTAATGCTTCTATATTAGGCGTTCTTGGTGGCATAGGACCCGCCGCTGGCGCGCCAAAATGATCCGCTTCAAAAATAATGCCTTGCTTTGGTAAGTATGCCAACAATAAATGTTCAGTATGTTCTGTTGGTCCAATATCATAAATTTCTAGCGTTTGACGGCCATCGGTAAAGACCTTTTTATTATTAACAAACTCAAATTTCGCCAACTTTCTATCTTGCTCGGCTAACGTCTCACGGATCACTTGTTCATGCTCTTGCACAGCAACAAACTTTATACCTGCGTCTTGCACTTCCTGACTGCCACCAATATGATCACTATGGTGATGTGTCATTACCGTATACTTGACTGGTTTAGTTGGCAGTGTTTTCTTAATTTCAGCTATTCGCTGAGCAACACCAGGTAAACCGCCGATCATGACAGTATGATCTTCAAATTCTACAAATAAACTATTCTGACCATTTTGTGTCACCCAATAAACACCATCTCCTAAATGGTTAGTTTTAATCGTTGCAGGTAACGTTGCGGCGATATCAATATATCCTTTAGGTGCTTGAGTGTACTCATCAACTGAGTGATTGATTTTATAAGAGTCAACTTTAAAGGTTTGAGCAGGTAATCCATCTACCGTATAGGAATTTTCAAATGGAAATAAAATGCCATCAACTTGTTTATAGTCTTTAAAATAATACTCCACTAGAAAAGGTCCAGCTACTCGTTCACTCTTAGTGATTCTATGTGTTTTTTTATCAATATAAAGCGTGATGGCTGGGCCTGCTGGCATAGTAAAACTCAGTAAATCGTGAGCTACACCATTCATTTTAAATTCCCCCATATATCGGGCGGTGTTGGCATATTGTTGCAATCGCTTTAACAAAAAGGTGGCATTTGTACGCAAACCAGGTCCTGCAGAAGCATCAAAGTTTGGCTCGGTGACTTTTGAACGCGTTTTTAAAATGTCGTTATAGTTTGCACTGTTATCACCATCGGTCACATTCGTTGCCGCAAACAAATTACCCGCGCCACTACCGTTAAAGCGCGTAACTGCTATTTGCTTAGTAAAATCAAAGGCATCGATACGATCATTTTTACTGGTATCCCAAGGAGGGTTAGGCTTTCGGCTTTGCCCTGCATTAATATTGGTTACGTCATAATCAACGATCACTGAATTAAAACCAGATATTTTATCAGCTCCGCCATAAGTGTCTAAAACCTGGTTGATAATTTCTTGAGATTGACGAACATTTTCCTGTGTATAGTTCTCCGCACTAACTTCAACTGCTAAAGATACAGAAATTGCAACAGCGCTACTGATAAATGGTATTAATTTCATTGATGAGACTCCGTGAATAAGAAGCAACCAGTTACCACTATTTCGTTATATTCAAACAAGTTCATTACGTTAATTAGCGTCAATAATACGATGAAATACTAAAAATTTATTAAATAGATCAGATACTAATACATGCTAACAAACTGCAATGTTTTGACACATATACACTTGCGTTTAGTTAACCCTTTCAGCTTTTCGACACCAATATGCATGGTATTAGGCTAAGCCATCAAAGAAACTCGAATGGTAAAAGATAGTGGTTGGTAAATTTTATATGCTAATGAAGGTATTTGATTACTGATGAAAAACTAATATCTTTTAGCAAATGAACATCATTAAAAAGCGTAGTATGATTGCTAGCAGTTTTTTAAAATATAACCATACTTACTTATTAACGATTAATTAATTTGGAGTGTTTATGCAGCAGCAAAAGAAACCACTTGTACAATTGTTATTTATATTATCAATCCTCTTTCTAGGCTTTGGTTGTAAGGAAACAAAAACCGAACTTTCAGAACAACAAGTGACGGTTGCGTTTTTTGATGCGATATACAATGAAAAAGATTTAAACAAAGCGATAGCATTAAGTACTGAAAACTTTAAAAATGAAATGAAAAAATACCAGACTGCTAGAAACTTTGCTCGACGCTTACTAAATCTATATTTTGACTCAGTCCAAATTGACGCTCAGAAATTCGATACTCAAGTCATTGATGAATTTAATAGTAAAACAACGATGACCGTATTATTTACTGGCGAGCGCAACGGTAGATTACATAAAGACATTAAAAAAATCATTTTGCTTAAAAAAGGTGATGCATGGTTAGTCGACCAAGTTTTAGATAATTGAGCAAACTAGTAAAAAAGCTCATTATCAGGAAGAGTCGTATAAAAGAGCGTTAACTGATCTTCCTACAAGCATTTTACTAATATTAACCAGTAAAATAGCAAGTACAGATGAAAACGCTAATTACAGCTTTCATAATAACTCCATTAAGCGTTATCGAAAAAATAACGCCGAATGAGCGTAAAATATAACCGTAACGTTATTTAAACGATGAATTTATGCGGTAAATTTAAACGGTATTGATATTTCAGTAACCTATTACGCGAATATTCTTTCTGCCCAGCGTGTTAGTCCCGCGGTTACGCTGCCAAAATGATCACCCACGATCAGTGCTTTATTGGGCATTTTATTGGTTAAATATTGATTCAACACCGGAGATTTTGCGCTACCACCAGTAACAAACACCACATCAGGTTCACTACCAGCCTGATTTATTGCTTCATCCATCATTTGACCAATACTGCCAAGTTGACTCGTGCTTGAGTCAAACATCAGTTGACGCGAGACTTCTACGCTTAAGTTGTCGGCTAAGTCATTTAACTCAATACTCTGACTGTGATTGTCAGTCAAAGCAATTTTTGCTTGTTCAGCGCCATTGACCAACCGATAGCTCAACTTATGGTCATGTACATCGATTAATCGAGCAAATATGTCAGGCTCAAGTGCATCTCGTTGTAATTGTTGTAGATAGCGACGATTTTTTTCACTGTAAAATTCAGTTTGCTCGTTAACATTATTGATGGCCACCGCCTGCATAAAGCTACTCACCGGCATTGGTTTACCCGTTTTTAACAGGCTATTCATGCCTAGACTCGGCATTATCCCCTTTAGCGCTAATTGAATATCAAAGTCATTACCGCCAACACGAATACCGCTGTGCGCTAATAAATGCTTCTCTCTGGAAGTACTACCAATAAATTCAGGCCCCATTAACAACATTGAACAATCTGTTGTTCCACCGCCGATATCAACAACTAAGACCTTAGTTTCTGTTGTTAACGAGGCTTCATATTCAAATCCAGCAGCAACAGGTTCATATTGAAATTCAACATGTTTAAAGCCTGCTCTTTTTGCTGCTTGGGTCAGCACACCTATGGCTTGACGATTACTTTCCTCACCTTTTAGACCTTGAAAGTTAATTGGGCGGCCAATAACGGTTTTGCTGATCTCTTTTTTCAATGAATTTTCCGCGAGCTTTTTTATATTCATCATCATCGCGGCGACAATATCTTCAAATAAGTTAATTTGCGCGGGCATTAACCCACTAGCACCGAGAAAAGACTTAGGTGATTTTATATAGTAGCCTTCGTCAGGTTCTTCTAAGTAGCGTTCTAATGCCGCTTGCCCAAAGGACAACTCTGTGGATATACCGTCAAGTTCAAGCTCTCGAAAAGTATTCTGTCCTTTCTGTAATGCTAAAGCACGTTGAGATTTAAATTGAGCTTTCTCTGTATCCACTAAATGTTGGTAAAGCCAATTAACAATAATATCTCGACTTGGCGAGTACAAAGTAGAAGGGATATAGCGACCATGATCGCCCAATGACAATATTTGCGGCTGTCCGTTTTGCATAACACCAACGGCGCAATTTGACGTACCGTAATCAAAGCCAATCATCTTTCTCTATACTCCTAGTCAACAAAAAAGGTCGCGTAGGATACTTGAATTAGGCGCTTTTGTACAAGGCGAAAATATAATGGTGGTAATGATTTAAGAGGCAAATTGGTGAAGAAGAGTTGAGTAACCTTGTGCAAAAATCACCTATAAGTGTTACTCAGCCTCTTGGGGGGCTCTAAATAGCAATCAATACTTACTTTTGCATCGCTTGTTTAGCTGCTTCAACTTTGGCAAAGTCGAGACCTAACTCATCAACAGCCTCTTTGATCAGGTTAGGGTTTTGCATTACTAACATCATTAATGACTGCAGTTTATCCTGTGGAATGCCAAGCTGTTGCACGGTGGCCATCGCCATTAATGGATTTTCGGTCAATGCTTGAAATACTTCTTTGGTTTGAGCATCACTGACATTATGTTCTTTTAATATCGCTAGAATAGGATTCATCGCTTACCTAATTAGTGTTGTCGTTAAATTTTCAAGTATTCTAACACTCCTCTTGATGGTTTGAAAAATACCAATTGCTCAACCAAGTTATATCGCCAATGACTAAAATGAATATTACCGAAGAAACCCTCGCGCTTTTTGAAGGAATTCAATAAGCGCTTCTAACGAATTATTTTTCCTCGACAATTAACATTCCTTTATACATTTTCATCGGACAATGAAACGCATACTCGCCCGATGGCATTGGCGGTAAATCCACTTGTTTTATAGCATCCACCGGCAATTCCTCGCTAATTTCAAGCGTTGGAAATAGCACAGTAGCTGCGCATGGGCTTGCATCTTTTCGATAAAACTGTAATTTAACCATTTGATTTGCTGGTACTTTAATTACTGACGGCTGGTAAACACCGTTATCAACCACGATAGTGACATCTTCAGCAGTCAAATCAAACGGTGGTGATGGTCTAAATAGCCAAAACCACCAAACAATTACAGCAATAAGGGCTAAACCTAATAAATTAATAATAATCACAGTGCATGCTCCTATATCGGCTTATCAATGTACTTGTGGCTTAAACAAACGCAGACGATTGGCATTACTCACCACAGTAAGCGATGAAAATGCCATAGCGACACCTGCAATAATTGGACTAAGTAATACACCAAAGAGCGGATAGAATATCCCCGCCGCAACCGGCACTCCAGCAAGGTTATAGATAAACGCCCCGAACAAGTTTTGCTTAATGTTGCTCAGCGTCGCTTTGCTTACCGCAATAGCATCGGTAAGACCATGTAACGAACCTCTCATCAAGGTAATATCGGCACTTTCAATCGCTACATCCGTGCCAGTACCTATCGCAAAACCAACATTGGCTTTGGCCAGAGCAGGCGCATCATTTATGCCATCACCGGTCATGGCCACTATTTCTCCCTGCGCTTGTAGTTCAGCCAGTTTATTTGCTTTATCTTCAGGAAGCACATTAGCAAATACCTCAGTAATGCCCACTTTTTTAGCCACCGCGTTGGCTGTTGCTTCGTTATCTCCAGTTAACATCACCACACGAATACCGTTTTTTTGCAGCCGCTTTATCGCACTCGCAGAGTCTTTTTTAATCGGATCAGATACCGCTATAATCGCCGCCAGTTTATTATTGATCGCCAAATACATTGGGGTTTTACCATCATTGGCCAGTGCTTTTGCTTTATCAACAAAACCACCTAAATGAACGTCATTAGTTAGCATCAACTTTTCATTGCCAAAAAGTAACTGCTGAGTATCAGTGCGTGCCTGCACTCCATGTCCGGCAACTGCGCTAAATTGGCTCACGGTTTGTAATTCTAGCCCTCGCTCTAATGCCGACTCGACTATGGCTTGCGCCAAAGGATGTTCTGAGCCACTTTCCATACTCGCCGCGATAGTTAATAAACCAGCTTCGCTATAAGCATTGTCCGTCACGATAACATCGGTTATTTTAGGTGCCCCTTCGGTTATCGTGCCGGTTTTATCAAGGATCATCGCGGTAATTTTTGAGGCAGTTTGCAATGCTTCACCGTTGCGGATAAGCACACCAACTTCTGCCGCCTTGCCCACGCCAACCATAACAGACATAGGAGTTGCTAACCCTAGTGCGCACGGGCAAGCAATAATTAATACCGATGTAGCAGAAATAAGCGCATAAACCAGTGCTGGATCTGGCCCGACATTAAGCCAAACTAACGCACTAATAATGGCAATGATCATAATAACTGGAACAAAATAGCCAGAGATAATATCAGCCAAACGGCCAATGGGGGGCTTAGAGTTTTGTGCACGTTTCACCATAGCAATAATGCGTGCCAATGCTGTGTCTTTGCCAACGCGAGTGGCTCTAAATAATATTGAGCCCGATTTATTAACCGTACCGGCAATCACTTCATCATTTAGCGACTTTTCAATCGGCATCGGCTCGCCAGTTATCATAGATTCATCAATCGTCGTATGACCTTGGACGACAATCCCGTCAACCGGCACTTTCTCCCCGGGGCGAACACGGACAATATCGTCAAGTAAAACCTGTTCAATCGCAATATCAATTTCTATATCATTGCGTCTTACCCGTGCAGTTTTCGGCTGCAAACCAATTAAACGCTTTATCGCTTCACTGGTTCGCCCTCGGGCCTTAACTTCTAATGCCAAGCCTAAATTAATCAGGCCAATAATCATCGTGCTTGCCTCAAAATAGACATGCCGTGCCATTTCCGGAAACACCATTGGGAAACTCACCACTACCATCGAATATAACCAGGCAGTCCCCGTTCCTAAGGCGATTAGAGTATCCATATTGGCACTATGATTAACAAAGGATTTCCAGGCCCCTAAATAAAAGTGTTTACCTGAATAAAACATAATTCCGGCACATAACAAACCAATAATAAGCCAGACACCACGCTCTGTGCCTGAACCGACCGTCATCGGGCCGCCAGCCACACTATATAACATCAACGGGATCCCTAACCCCAAGGCAACCCACATTTGGCTTAACAAACGTCGATAATATTTTTGATCCGCAATTTCTTTTTCATCGAGTAGTTGTTCATCGCTTTTATCATTGGCTTTTTTCGCGCCATACCCTATCGCTTCAACGGAGTTAATTAACTGTTCAGCATCAACTTGCCCTATAATGGTGACGGTTCTTAAGGCAAAGTTCATTTCGGCCTGCTCCACTCCCGGGACGTTTTTCAATGCCGTTTCTATTTTAGCCACACAACTGGCGCAACTGGCTCCTTCGATAATCAACTCATGAGTTGCGTGAGTCATATCAGTACTGTTTAAGCTACTCATCGAAACCTCCTGCAATTAAATGACAAATCATTTGCCCTGTCGGTGCTTTATCTGGTTTAGATTGCCAATCATGTATCGCATTTCGTAATTTGTCTCTTAGCATGAGTGCCGCTTGAAACTGTTGCTCTGTTTGAGCTAAACGCTGTTCAACAATTTCTCTCACTAACGGACATGCGCTATGCCCTTGATCCGACTCGGACAAAATACTGGTTATCTCCTGTACGGAAAAGTCTAGTTGGCGCGCACTTAAAATAAACTTCAACCGTTGCTGAGCAGATTGATTATAAAACTTGTAACCATTGTCGATATTTTTAGTCGCCGTAATAAGACCTATGCGAGTGTAATAACGCACGGTATCTGGAGTAGTATTTAGACTATTAGCTAGTTCACTGACTCGCATCCTAAGATTCCTTTTTAAAAATATGTCAAACATTGTCTATCTTAAGAACAAGCATACACCTGTGTCTAAGACATATGTCAAGTAACAGCCATTAAACAAAATAAGGTATTTATAAGAAACTGCTTAAATTTAAATTATACTCTGTTAAAGTGTGTTGACGTTTGCTCGACACAGACCAATCACTCAAGCACTTCCAAGGCATTAATATTGTATAAATTAATATTTTTATTGTTTACATGTTTTATTATCAAGGACGGACGTGCTCAATCAAACGAGTTCATTGTCAGCTATGTCGAGCATGAAGGCATAATCAATTACTATATGCCACTGTTGAAAAAGGCCTACCAAAACATTGGCATCAACCCCACCTTTGTTCTCGTTAATGATCAACGAGCACTCAAATTATTAAATAGTGGTCAGATAGATGCCGATACTGCAAAATCATTAGAGACAATACCGACATATAACAACATTGTTTATCTGCCAACACCGATAAGTAAAATTGAAGTATTTTTCATCTGCCAACAAGCAATAAAGTGTGACAAATCAGTTCTTAACGACAAAAAGCTAATATTAGGTGTCATCGGTGCAAATGAATTTTATCGGGAATTATTAGTGGCTTCGAGCATCAAAAAAGTAGGATTAACTAGCTTTGAGACCTTATTTAAAATGTTTGACCAACGAAAAGTTGATGTCGCGATTATTGTACTCGATGCTTACACATTGCCAAAATTAGAGAAATATCCTAATCACAGTAAAATTGAAGAAAAGCTCGGTTACCACCTACTAAACCGAAAACATAAAAATATCATCCCTAAACTAGAACAGGCTATCTCAGAGCTATTGGCAGAAGATAATTTTCGCTAAAAATGGCCTCTCAATAGTTAACCTTCAATGTCACAACACCATGTAAACTGAATTCGGCAATACAATCGTCTAACGCTAAACAAATAACGAGCCTATAGCACCATATTCAACCGCCGTGTTAAATCGCCTTATCTCGCCTCCTGATAAAAGAAAACAAACCGTACTCCGACAAAATTTTTTGATTACACTGGTAAATATTTTTCTCTTTCTGTTTAGCAAAAATAAATCTACGATCGCCTGTTTTTTAAATAATGCATTTGAAAAAATAAATTAACGTGTACTGGCACATTAATTTATTTTTCTCTTTATGGAGAGACAATAATGTCTACACCTAATATTTTAAAGCGATCTTCTGTTAATTATGAACTTGCTACTCATACCGAGACTGATCTGTCTCCTTTTAAAGATTTAGCACAGTTTGCATATAAATCGCCAAAGCTAGAAGCTAGACATCAACCTGAAAAAGGAATTTTTGGCTTATTTGCTACAGAAGCCATAAAGAAAGATGAAATATTAACAATCTGGGGAGGCATCATCATCAGCTCAGCAGATCTTGGCAATATTCCAGATGCTTTTTTGATACGTACGGTACAGGTAGAAGAAGACTTTTATCATGTGTCTTTGCACCTTAGAGAAGAAGCTGACTATGCTAATCATTCTTGCGAACCAAATGCTGGATTAAGTGGCCAAATAGTAATGGTGGCATTGCGAGATATCGAAGAAGGTGAAGAAATTTGTTTTGACTATGCAATGAGCGACGGTACACCTGTAGATGAATTTGAATGTCACTGTGGCAGCGAGAGCTGTCGAGGCTACGTGACAGGTAACGATTGGAAACTTCCTGCGCTGTGGACAAAATACAACGGCTATTTTTCGCCTTATTTACAACGTCGAATCGACGTAATAAAAGCTAAAAAATAGCATTAAAAATTAGTTGCCCATTGCTGTACTAATGAAATTAGCATGGGAATTGAAGATGCAATTCCCATCAAGAAACAAACACTATTTATTAGTTTACATTCTGTTTATTGACAAATTTGATCGCCGTAATAGTTATTTGAATAATTACAGGTAACAGGCTGTTGTTTACTTATTGTTGCGCTTAATATCGCTTTAATACAATTAAATATAGTTTTCATCATAATCACCTCTCGTTGGTCTGATGTAGATAATGCTCCCTCAAGGTTGCACAGTAAATCAGATTAAATAGAGGTTAATATTCAAAAAAATAGATTTACTACTTTTTTATTTTGCATTTTTCAGCAAGCTGGGCATGAAAAATATCTTTTAATAACAAAATTTCATTGGTCCTAACATAATTAGGCCTAATAATTAACGAGATGATCCGATGCGGGCCAGGTTCATTTAGATGAACGGCGCTAAGTTCAGATTCACTGTATATCAGTTGATCAAGTGCCATGTGTGGCACTAAGGTGGTGCCAAGTTTACCGGCGACCATTTGGATCAGCGTATGTAAGCTTGCTGAATCAAAATCAGAGTCTTGCTTTTTATTTTGCAGACGACAAGCGGCTAAAGCGTGATCTTTTAGGCAATGTCCGTCTTTTAATAACATTAGTTTTTCTATTTCCAGCTCTTCACTAGTGATTTCTTGCATTTGCTTTGGGCACTCATCTTTATGGCTCACCCAATAAAAATCTTCTTGCCAAAATTCAAAGCTCATCAAGCCGTCAATGGCAAAAGGTAAAGCTAAAATTGCAGCATCAATCTCGCCCGTTCTAACCATATCAACCAGTACATGTGACTGTTCTTCAATAATTTTCAGTTTAAAATTCGGATATCTTTTCCTGATCTCAGGCAAAACCTTAGGTAATAAATACGGCCCAATGGTGGGAATAATGCCAATAGACATAGGGTTGGAAAATGGTTGCTGATTGGTTTGAGAAATTTGTAAAAGCTCATCCAATTCAAGTTTTATTTGTTTAGCTTTATTAAGGATCAATTGACCGTCATTGGTGACCAACACTTGTTTATTATTACGCTCAAATATGGTCAGCCCTAACTGTTTCTCAAGCTCGTGAATCGCAGTACTTAATGCCGACTGAGAGACATTACACGCTTCAGCCGCTTTTTTAAAATGTAACGTTTTTTCAACCGCTAACGCATAATACAATTGCTTAATTGAAACCATAACAACCTATGATAAATTTAATTGAACGTAACCCGAAGTATATTCAATTTTTTTATCGTTTGTTAGTTGGCAATAAAAACAAGTTACTGACAGTTATTGCTACTATAGTAATCATGTATTTTTCCTAAATATCAGCGCATCACTTGCTACTGGCAGTAAACGCTTGATATACACCGTTGGTCCAGCCAAAACCCTCTTGAACATGGTATTCCCCGCCACCTGCTTTGTGGTTTTGCTGACAAACATTGTATTTTTCCATCAACTTGCCCGTACTATTAAAATACTCAGAGACCGTATTAAGCCAGCGCTGGCTGATGGTTTGTGCCAATGATTGATGTTGATAATGCTGTAAACCTTGTACCGCGAACCAATGTAAAGGTGCCCAGCCGTTTGGCGCATCCCATTGCTGGCTGGTTTTGTTACAAGTGGTGACCAAACCACCTAGTTGTAAAAAGTCTTTTTCAATAATTAGAGCAACCTTCTTTGCTTGTTTTGCATTTGCCAATTCAGTAAACAGCGGTAACACGCCGGCGAGCGACAGCACGCCAGTACTAGCATGAAGATCTAAGTCGTAATCCATAAAAAAGCCCGGTTCCGCAGACCACATATACTTATTGATGGCGCCTTTTCTTGCTTTTGCACAACAGGAATAAGTCGAACTTTTTCCATCGTTCCCCAGTAGCGCATAGTATTGGCCAAGCAATACTTCTTGTTTATACAACAAGCAATTTAAATCAATCGGCAATATACGCGTTGTCCGAATAGTCGCTAACGATCGGGCATCAGTCAACCACCTAGAGCTAAAATCCCAACCAGATTCACAAGCGGCGCGAATATTACGATAAAAATCGGTCGAGTTTTCAAGCTCCGTGCCATGAAACAACTCGATATCTTCACGGTATGATTCAGGTCTTGGCGTCGCACTATCATCCCAATAGCGATTTAGAAAATTACCATCGGGCATTTTGACGACTCGCCGATGTTCATTGTTAGTCTCGGTCAAATTGTCACTGCCTTGCATCCAAAAATGATACTCAGACTCAATCGCATCAATATATTTTTGAATAAATAATTGCTTTTCGCTCTGATAAGGTAGTAACAATTCAACTAATAAGCCAAGAATAGGCGGCTGTGAACGTGATAAATAGTAGCTTCTATTGCCGTTTGGAATGCAATTAAAGCGGTTTTGTAAATCAACAAAATTAGCAAGCATGGCATCGACAAGATCTAACCTATCTGACTCGATTAACCCCAAGGCACTAAAATAACTATCCCAGTAATATATTTCTCTGAAACGTCCACCGGGCACCACATAGGCATTTTTTAGTGGTAATAATGAACTCTCTATTTGCTCGTCTGCTGGCATTTCAAGTGCTTGCCACAAGGCATTAATTTGCTTATTGATGTCCGCACTCGGTTTATCAACAATAATTTCGTCCGTGTTCGGCATAACAAAGTGTTCTGCAACAAAATTAGCCAGTCCAGCAGTATCAATAGCCTTTGCGATTAATTGATATTGACTGAATATCGCGGCAATCGGCTGTTTTGCTATCGCATCAGCAAAGGTTTTACTATCTGAGAAAATCCCACTCATTTGCACGCGTTTAAATAAATCACTGTCAAAAAACGCCAAACTTGCAGCAACATCGGGGGTATAACCATTTTTCTTACTCATCTAACTGCCTACCTATGACGACTTAACTGCAAGCGTTTTTAGCGTTGCTTGTTTGAAAAAATACAGACTGATCAAAATAAGTCCCATCGGAATAAGTGACAGATAAAAAGCGGTTTGCCCACCAAACGCCTGAAATGAAAAGCCGGTAATAATTGAGCCGGTAGTACCACCTAGTGCTGAAAAAACGACAATTAATCCTGTCATCGAGGCATGTTTAGAACGATCTAAACTGCTTAGCATCACTGAGTTAAGTGCAGGATAAATCGGCGCCATCATTAAGCCTATTAATGGCAATAAATAGGCAACCACAGGCGCATCAAATATAGTATCGACACTTTGTGCAGGCATCAGTTTAGCTAATGGTAATAACACCACTATGATCAACCCCATTGCCGTAATACATGTATTAAGAAACGGATACCAATGAATATGTCGTAAAATTTGTCCGGCGAGCAAGCGTCCAATGGCAAGCGCTGCAGCGAAGATACTGGTGATCTGTACGCTGACATTACTGGGCAAGCCCAGCACTTCACTGTTAAAAGTCGGTAACCAAGTACCTATGCCCTGCTCAATTAGCACATAGAGAAAAATAGAAATAACAAACACCAAAACTAATGGCTGATAACTCATTTTCACCATATTAATAAAGCTTATTAATATGCTTTCATTGCTGTTATTTTTCTCTGCTTTAGCGATACGAGAAAATGCCACTAACACTAAGGTCAAAGCAATCATACCGGCGAGCGGATAATAAACGCCTAACCAATCAGTAGATACTGTCGCATGCGGATCGACGTAAAAACTAAATAGCCAATAACCTGACAAACTGCCCAGCATAAAAATACCCTCAATGGTATTTAATAAAGAAGAGTGAGATTTTATTGACGATGACAATTGACCAATAATTGAATATACCGAGACTTTCACCAAGGCAAATGAAACACCAATACAGGCAAACAGCAGTTTGATCATCCAGAAATTGCCAACCATAGGTGTTAGCAAACAGGCAATAGTGACCAAAGATAGGCCAATCATTAAGGTAATTTTGTAACCAATTCTGGGGATGATTGAGGCAATAAAAAAAGACACAAACGCAATCGATAGGTCTTTAAACCCCTCTAAAGTACTCGCCTCGGGCTTACTAATACCAAAGCTATTAATAGATTGAAGAATAACGGTGCCAACGCTATTCAGTAAAATAGCAAATACGAAATAGCTGGCAGCAATTGCACTTATGGTAATTAAGCGTGACATTGAACAACTCTGTAATAAATATTTTTATTTAGTCTATAACCGAAAAACCATAAATGCAAACGTTTGCATAAATTTTCATTAAAGCGCCTAAATTAGCGGTTGGATTATTAAAGACTTCTTGTTGATTTTCGGGCAATAAGTTCAATATCAATCACTTCAGAGTTAGCCGCTTTACCTTGAAATTGATTCAATAATTGTTCAACCATTACTTGTGCGGCTTTCTTAGTGTCTTGTTTTACCGTGCTTAGTGCTGGGTGGAGTAATTCAGCCATGGCAATATCATCAAAACCGATAATACTAACGTCGCCAGGAATGCTAATATAACGCTCTTTTAGGGCTTTCATCGCCCCAATGGCAACCATATCACTTGTGGCAACTATACCATCAAAATGTAGTCCTTTAGCGAGTATGGTATCGGCAATTTTTTCATAGGCAGCCTTGCTAGTGATATCACACGAAAGCGTTAACATGTCGTTGCTAGTTAACGAATAATCTTGCAATGCCTTAGTATAACCCTTGTGACGTTCGCTCATTTCAGCATGCTCAGGATCGCCAAGAAACACTATCTGCTTGCAGCCGCCTTTAATTAAGTGCTCGGTCGCTAAATAACCGCCCAGTTCATTATTACTGCCAACAACCGCATAGTTAGCGTGCACTTTAGGATCACCCCAAACAACAAGCGGAGCCCCTGTACTGGCTACCTGCTCTATCTTCTCGGTACTTTTTCCTTGGCCTATAACAATAATGCCATCTGCTCGGCTGCTGTTGATAAAATAATTAGTCCAATCTTCGTTTGCCATTAAGGAATTTGATAACAGCAGTTCATAGCCATTTTTATTTAACGATTGATTTAAATCGCCAACAACTTTCAATAAAAACGGATCATTAATACTTTGATCTGTGCTGTCGGTTAAGTTAAGTATCACCGCGACCACATTGGTTTTTTGGGTGCGTAATCGACTCGCCGCTCTATTTAAGCTGAAATTATGCTCTTTGGCTAAAGCTTGTAATTTTTCACGAGTTTCTTTTTTTATCAATGGGTTATCATTTAAAGCTCTTGATACAGTAGACGTAGAAACACCCGCGAGTTTAGCCAAGCCAGCTAAAGTTAATTTATTATCATTAGTCAATTACAATCAGCCTTACGCTACAACAGAAATTAGTCTGGAAGAATTATTACATATGTAGCGAGTATTGCAATTGAAAACAGCGTAAATTGCAAACGTTTGCAATTTGTTGTTGCAAACGTTTGCAAAGATAACTATATTGAATCTGGGGAAGGAAATGACATGACATTAAAATCAAATATAATTATTAGTTGATAGTGCAACAGCAAATATCAGCTTGGGGGAATAAACATAATGAAGAGTTTTAAACTATCTTCCATGGCAATAGCAGTGGCACTTTGTTGTCAGGCGACTAATGCCACAGCAGAAGAGCAAACAGCAAAGCGTGGCAGTAACGACAACGTTGAGGTTGTTGTGGTTACTGGCACCTTTAGTGGTAAAAGTGTCGCGAAAGAAGAAGCGAGTTTTGCGATCAGTTCATTTTCTGAAGATGATATTAAAAAATTAGCACCTAAAAGCACCGCCGACTTATTTAAAGCGGTTCCCGGCGTTTGGTCTGAAAGTTCAGGCGGCGTTTCTGGTGCGAATGTCTTTGTACGCGGCTTCCCCGGTGGTGGAGATGCTCCTTTTTTAACGGTACAGTTACAGGGAGCACCGATATTTCCACCACCAACCCTTTCCTTCCTCGAAAATTCAACCTTATTTCGCTTAGATGAAACCGTTGAATTTATGGAGGCACTTAGAGGTGGACCAAACCCTGTTGTTTCGAACGGTCAACCTGGGTTAACGACAAACTTCTTATTAAAAGAAGGCTCTGAAGATACCGAAGGTTTAGTTAAATACTCTACGGCAGACTATGGATTGCAACGCATTGATGGCGTACTCAGTGGTAGCCTTGCTGATGATTTATTCTTTATGGTTGGTGGTTATGTTAAAAGCTCTCCCGGCGTTCGAGATGCCGGTTTTAATGCTGAAAAAGGTCATCAATTTACTGTTAATATCACCAAAGAATTAGATAATGGTAAAATTAATTTATACACCCGCGTGACCGATGATCATGGCGTTTGGTACTTACCGTCACCGCTTAACGTTGATTCTGTTGATAATGAGTACACCCAAATAGGTTCTTACAATAGACATGCGACTATTCAATATGGCGCTAATAATACCACTGAAACGGTTGATTTTGGTCAAGGTCGAGGCTGGAATGGCTCTGTTTCTGGCGGCAGTATTGATTTATCACTAGATAATGATTGGCAACTCGTTGATCGTTTTATTTATACCAAGGGTGATGCCGACACTTATGGCTTAGTCCCTAATGGTGATGCCACAACACTAGCTACCGTTGCCGATAGTGGTAATAGTGCTTTTGGTGCAGTTACTGGCACAGAATATGACGGTTCCACTATTGTGCAGCAAATTGGCCGTTGGGTAGTCAAAAAACAAATAGAAGCATTTACCAATGATTTTGCACTCACTAAAACCTTTGATAAAGGTAGCTTCACCGCAGGTTTTTATCATTCTAACTTTGAAGCTAAAGACTGGTGGGCATTAGGTAATCATGCCTATCATGTGGTTGAGTCTGGTGGTGAAATGCTTACTGGTATTGACTGCAACGACAACGGAACCTTTGCTTTTAATGAAGACGGCAGCCCTAGTTTAGATGACAATGGGATTCAGGGATGGTTTGACGGCTGTGGTTGGAATTACGACATTAATAGCATCGGCGACGGTTCAACCAGCGCATTATATGCCGCAGTATCATTTGAAATAACCGAGGCATTAACCATTGATGGTGGTATTCGCAACGAAAATCATCAAATTGAATACACAGTAGACGAAGGTTTAGATGGGGTGATTACTAAATCCGTTTCTTATGATGAAACTGAATTAGCGTGGACACTTGGTGCTAACTGGATGTTTGATCAACATCAAGGGGTGTTTGCTCGCATTAGTGACGGTAGCAAAATGCCCTACTTTGATGATTTTAGAGATAACTTTGACGCTTACCAAGGCGGCGAAGACTTGATCAAAGCGGTTACCCAATATGAATTAGGTTATAAATTATCTAGCGATAACTACGACCTATACGCCACAGGCTTTTTCAATGAAGTAAAAGGTGACACCTTTGTAGCGCAACCGGGCGCGCCTGCAGAAATATTAACGAATGAAGCCTATGGCCTAGAAATTGATTTTAATTACTATCACGATAGTGGTTTCTCACTCAATTTAAACTCAACCATACAAGAAACCGAGATCACCGAAAGCCCTAACAATCAAGGCAATGAAGCGCAACGACAACCGAGCTGGCAAATCCGGGTAACACCAAGCTATGAGTTTGATTTTGATGATGGCATGTATGCGACGATTTACGGGAACATCTCAGCGGTTGGCGATCGTTACGCTAATAATGAGAATACGGTGACCTTAGACGGTTATGAAAAAGTTGATTTAGGGGTGATTTTAAACCTTTCGGATGAAGTGCAAATGCAACTGTCGGTGAGTAATTTAACTAATGAAAATGCATTAACAGAAGGCGATCCTCGTGATTCTTTATCATCAAATGGACGCTATATTCTGCCTAGAAGCATTGATTTTAGCGTAAGTTATCAATTCTAACGGTAAACGCTTTTAACAGGACGTCGCTCTTAGACGTCCTGTCACTGAGACATACCGTTCGTCCTGAACATAAATACCCAGTAGCATGCAAAATGTTGCTGGCTTTTTTCATGGCGAATAGCGATTAATAAATCAAACAAGCGCATTGCTTTCCTTACCATTAAATAACTCGTTAGCAGTTGAATACGTATTCAATCGCTAACGCATTGTAACTATCTATTATCTTGCTATGGTCAGTAATTAAAGAAAACCTATGCTGAGAAAGTCATGCAAATATTATGGTCTGTAATATTATCGTTCTGCGCAATGTTAACAACGGTTGCCGCTGCCGCGCACTCCCCAAGTGATATGCAAGTAAGCAGTGGCAAATTAGAGGTATACCAACAGTTCGAATCAGCTTATGTGCAAGCACGCACGGTTAGAGTGTGGCTACCCAACGGATATTCCAACCAGCAAAAATACGATGTTTTATACATGCACGACGGGCAAATGCTCTTTGATGCCAAAACGACTTGGAATAAACAAGAATGGCAAATTGATGAAGTCGCCAGTGAGTTGATCCAAACACAGAAAACTCGCCCCTTCATTGTTGTCGGCATAGATAACGGCGGTGAATTACGACATAGTGAGTATTTCCCTCAAAAGGCCATCAATTATATTGTCACCAACGACAACAACAAACATCACCCACTGTTTAAGGAAACATTAAAAGCGGACCATTATCTGAAATTTATGGTGCAAGAGCTAAAGCCGTTTATCGACAAGCATTATTCAGTGCATTCAGATAAAGAGCATACTTTTATTTTAGGCTCTAGCATGGGGGGGCTGATCTCGATGTACGCGATTAGCGAATATCCTGAAATATTTGGTGGTGCCGCATGTATTTCCACGCATTGGCCGGGTATTGACCCCGACACCACCCTCCCCGTTGCGCAGGCCTTTTACACTTATATGCAAGGGCATTTACCGTCACCAACATCGCACAAATTATATTTTGATCATGGCACCAAAACGTTAGACAAATATTATCCGCCATTACAAGCGCAAGCAGATAAAGTGATCAAAGTAAAAGGCTACACCGATAAAAATTGGTTAACCTTACAATTTGACGGTGCAGATCATTCAGAAAAGTCGTGGGCAGCACGGTTAGATCAACCGTTACTTTTTTTACTGGGTAACCGCAACTAAATGACACTAATAAATCACGCAATAAAACGGGGCATACTTCCCCGTTTTTTACTTGTCGATTATCACCAATAGAACACTAACAGAGCAAAAAACACTCTAATAAGCCAATTTTCAATGGCTTACGGGGAGTTGTACTGTACTTGTTAACTTGTTTGATTTATTAACTCATAACCCCAGCTCAGTTAGACTTGGGTAGTCGTGTGGTCTTATATCGCCCTCCCACAAAAATTTTCGTTCACTTGCCGTTATTGCTACATCATTAATACTGGCATGTCGTTGCTCCATTAAACCTTTAGCACTAAATTGCCAGTTTTCATTACCATAGGATCGATACCATTGCCCTGATTGATGCTGCCATTCGTAAGCAAACCTAACCGCAATTCTATTTTCATATACAGCCCAAAGTTCCTTCACCAGTTTATAGTGACTTTCTCGCTGCCACTTTTCAGTCAGGAAAGAGACTATCGCCCGTCGACCTTGAATAAACTTGTCACGATTACGCCATTGACTGCTCAGCGTATAAGCGCTGGCAACTATCTCCGGATTTTTGGAATTCCAAGCATCTTCGGCTTTGCGTATTTTTTCCTTTGCAGATTCAACAGTAAAACTTGGTAATGGGTGACGAACCTCTTCGAGTGTTAAATCAATTGTCATGTATTGTTCCTTCTTTACAGTTTTTTATAGTCAAATATCTATGGTTATTTCTTTTGATGTTGGCCTTGAAACACAAAGGCACATTTTCCCCACCGCTCTTTCTTGCTCGGTTAAGCAGTTATCTAAATGCTCAATAGCACTATTCGAGTCCACTTGTATAACGCAACTTTTACACGCGCCAGTTTTACAGCTGTAAGGGACATTAATATCTGCGGCTAATATGGCATCCAAAAGAGATTGATCCTTGCTTACTTCCAGCTCAAGATTAGATTTTTTTAAAATTAATTTGCACGCTTGTGCTGATGTCGAGACAGCTGAAGAAAATTGCTCATAATGAATGTTTTCGTTTGGTATACCGTTCTCTAACGCTAACTTTTTAAAATCATTTAGCATAGAGTTAGGACCACAGAAATAATAATGAGTATTAGGCGTAGTGTTTTGAATTAACCTTTCCAACGAAAGCTTGCTACCTTCCTTAGACGAATATAAGTGCAGTTTTTCATCCAGTTGTCTGATTAGCCTATCTCTGTATGCCATTTGGTGTATTGCACGACCAGCGTAGTGCACTTCAAAAGATGCGTTATTTTGCAGTAATGCTAACGCCATTGATTTTATTGGCGTGATCCCGATACCTGCGGCAATTAACACGGTATGTTGAGTACTTTCCACTAATGGAAAGAAATTTTCAGGTAACGGGCAATTAAGTATTAAACCTAATTGATATATTTGGTGAATCGCTTGCGAACCACCACGGCCGTGTGATTCCTTTTTTACCGATATTTCATAGCAATCGGTTCTACTTGGGTTACTACTAATTGAATAATGCCGCCAAACAATTTTCTTGTCGGCTAACTGAACAGGCACTTTAATATGTGAGCCCGCAGAAATAACAGGCAAGGCTTCACCATCTAGTGCTCTTAATTCATAAGCTCTGATTTCAGGTGTTAACTGACGAACACCAGAAATAACTAATGCGAGCTCACCATCACCTAACGCTTTAATGGCTTGTTGTGGTTTATTATCTGCTAACTGAGCCGTTAATATGTCTACTTTTTGTTGCAGAGGGTCAATTAACGCAGACAACTCAGCTTCGTTATATCTTGGGGTTATATGCTGCGGACAGTTCCAGTCAAAAGCATCTAGTTTGATGATAAAGCCGCGTTCGACCGTTGCTCGGTAACTATCATCTTCTAACAATGCTAACGTTTGCCAGTCTTGCTCATCGACTAAGCTAATATGTCCTAAAATCTTTAAACGTCTACGATTGGGGTAATCCATTAAGATAATCGAGACACGATCGTTAGTCCTAAAATTTCCTGTACTGACATACTGACGATTACCCTTAAAGTCTGCGAAACCTAGGGTGTTCTCATCAATAACTTTTAGAAAACCTTTTGCCCCGCCTCTATGTTGTACGTATGGCCAATTGGTTTCACTAACGCTCGCCATATAAAAACTGTCACGCTGAGCAATAAAATCAGCTTCGGCTTGCGAGAGCAAATAATTATAATCTGCACCAACATCCATACTCGCATAACCTGAACGGCTATTTTGTTCACTTTGGACTTGCCTAACCGTTTTAGTAAAAGCAATTTTTGCATATTGGTGAGCCATGATAATTCCTTACACTATCGTTTACTTAAGATAAAAGAGGAACTGGCTCCTCTTTTACTTATTGTTAATATGATTTAAGACGCTTGTTTTAATTCAACAGTTGGAAAGTCAATTTCTACGCGACTTGCTTTACCCAAGATGTTGGTTAATACATTCATGCCGACATGCGTAATAATCTCAACTATTTCAGCATCAGAATAGCCTGCATTACGGATTTCTAATAATTCGGCAGTGGTAACTTCGCCATTATTTTCAGCTAATGAACGGGCAAACTTCACTGCAACTGCCGCTTTGGCATCTTGACTGCTGCCAGCACGGTTAGCCATCATTTCATCACCAGTTAAACCAGCACTCTTACCTATGGCAGTATGCGCAGATACACAGTATTGACAGGCATTTTGTTCAGCTAAACCTAAGGCAATGCGTTCTTTGGTTTTACCATCTAATTCGCCTGCGTTTGCAATAGTGTGCAAACCTAAAAATGCAGTTAATGCCGCAGGAGAATTAGCAAATACTTTTAAAAAATTGGGCACCATACCTAGTTGCTGTTCAATTGCTGTATACAAAGCTTGTTGTTGTTCATTGGCTTGCTCTGCGGTTACTAAGTTAATACGACTCATCATGAATTCCTCTTAAAGTTAAAATGTTGTTTACGTTCCTATTCAAGGATGGTGCTAGTGTGCAACAAAACACTTTCATTAAGAATACCCGCAATATACAATTGATTATTTCATAAAGTGGAATAATCAATGTTAGATCAAATTCAACTGATGAACGTTTTTGTTGCCGTAGCTGAAGAACAAGGCTTTGCGGCCGCAAGTCGTCGTTTAGCCATGTCTCCCCCTACGGTCACGCGCGCTATTGCCACTTTAGAAAATCGTATAGGCGTAAAGTTGTTTAATCGCACTACCCGTTATGTTCGAGTCACTGACGCTGGCCATCGATACTTAGACGACATCAGGCGTATTCTTAACGACATCCAATTAGCTAATGAAGCAGCACAAGGTATTAATGCCACACCACAAGGCCAAATTACAGTTACTGCTCCAGTGCTTTTTGGTCAATTATTTGTGATGCCTTCCGTTATTGAATACTTAAATAAGTATTCGAAAACAAACATTAACGCGGTTTTCTTAGACCGCGTGGTTAACCTGTTAGAAGAAGGTTACGATGTAGGTGTGCGCATTGGCGAATTACCAGATTCGTCAATGCGAGCTAAAAAAGTAGGTGCAGTTCGTTTGGTATTAGTCGCTTCACCTGAGTACCTTGCTCGTAACGGTATCCCCCAACATTTTTCTGAATTAAGCCAACATGCCACTATTGAAGCGCAATCAGGTAGCTTAAACCCCGAGTGGAAATTTGTTGATAACGGCAAAACATTTAATCAACAGCTAAAATCTCGTCTGAAAGTAACAACAAACCATGCCGCTATTTCCGCCGCAGAAGCTGGCTTTGGTATTACCCGAATAATTTCCTATCAAGTCGCTGAACAGTTAGCATCTGGTAGCCTAAAAATAATACTAGCAGCTTTTGAACAACCATCACTGCCGATTAATATAGTCCATCGAGAAGATCGGTTATCGTCAGCTAAAGTGAGAAGCTTTATTGATTTACTTGCAAATAATTTGCTCAGCCATAGCGCATTAAATTAACATTTGAGCCACCGCTTAATGGTAATGCCTGCATAAATAGCGATCAGTCTTCACTTGATGTTAAGTTGTTACCCTATTGTAAAATATAAATTTTATTTAATAACTTTATCTATATATTGTTTTGCTTCATTACTGCAAAGTAACGATTCCCCAGCCTCAACAAAATCATTGGCCGTAATATTCTTATGCTCAAACCTTTTAACATCGACATTTAACTAATGCTATTGCCATTAGATGCTATTGTTTTACTATCGACAGTTGTCATAGGGCTTGTCAAAATGAAAAAATCTGCATCAAAATATCGCACTGAAACGGATAGCATGGGCGACGTTGTTGTGCCCAAAAATGCGCTTTATCAGGCACAAACTCAACGTGCTCATAATAACTTTCAATTTTCTCAACGACGATTTCCTGCGCAAACACTGAACGCTATTATTGATATTAAGGCTCACGCCGCATTTATTAATGCAGAGCTGGGGCTATTAGACAACACCATCAGTAAAGCTATTTTGGCCGCTTCCGATCTTAGCAAAAACCTTGATTTTGCTGAGCAGTTTCCACTGGATTTGTTTCAAACGGGCTCAGGTACCAGTACCAACATGAATGTTAATGAGGTTATTGCGACACTGGCGAGCCAAAGCATCAAGCAAAACGTCCACCCAAACGATCATGTAAATATGGGACAAAGTAGTAACGACGTGGTACCTAGTGCCATTTCGCTAAGTGCAGTGCGCTTGCTTAAAGCACAGCTCTATCCGGCATTAACAGCATTGATTAGCACATTAAAAGATAATGAAAATCGTTTTAATCTACAGGTTAAAACGGGCCGGACCCATTTAATGGACGCCATGCCCATAACGCTGGGACAGGAGTTTCGCTGCTGGCGAGTGCAATTGGAACAGGCAATGTTGCGCATTAGCCAACAAGAAATTTTACTGTATACGTTACCACTGGGCGGAACGGCTGTTGGCTCTGGTGTGAATACCCACCGAGATTTTGCTAAAAAACTTTGCCAGCACCTTAGTACCCAAGATGGGATACCGTGGAAAAGTGCGGCAACACCGTCGGTATATATGAGCGCTCAAGAGCATACGCTTGCTTTAGCAGGCAGCTTGAAAACCTTAGCCGTTGCGTTAATGAAAATAGCCAATGATGTGCGTTGGATGAATTCAGGTCCACTCGCGGGATTAAATGAAATACAGTTACAAGCACTGCAACCGGGATCGTCAATCATGCCTGGTAAAGTAAACCCGGTGATCCCAGAAGCGGTTGCCATGATCGCAGCAGAAATTATCGGTAATGAATGCGCATTAACCATTGCCGCGCAATCAGGAAATTTCCAACTCAACGTTATGCTGCCACTCATTGCTGATAAATTATTGGCAAGTATTGAGTTACTATCAACAGGCTGCTCAGCGCTTACTGAAAAGGTTTTCGCTGATTTTACCGTCAATCAAACAGAACTGGCTCGTACCATGAGTTTGAACCCAGTATTAGCTACGGCATTAAACAGTATTGTTGGTTATAATCAGGCCGCCAACATTGCAAAACGAGCAGTTAAGGAGCAACGCAGCGTCCTCGATGTTGCCGCTGAAGTTACTTCGTTGTCTAAGGAAGAATTAGGCGAGTTATTAAATCCATTGCATCTAGCGTTGCCACATGCCAATTATTCGGATGAAAAACCCGACAAGGAAAATTAAACAGAGTAATTTTTCAGAACGCACTCAATAGCTAGTTTAGTTAATAGGATTGCTGACTGGGTTACTTACTTGGGTTACTTAATGGGATTGCTTTTAGCACTGTAGTAGCCAGATTCAAGCTGCTGATACAGGGCATTAAGGCGACCTTGCTTTTTCAATGTCGCCAAGCCCTTATTGAATCTTTCTAGGAGTTTTTCACCATTTGGCGCATTTTTTGAAATAATAAGATACAGCCCCCGCTCGGCAAATTTTTTCGGGTGTGCCACTAACTGACTTTGCTCTGCTGCATTAAACAACGTGGCTATTTGCTCCTGCCCCACCAAAGGATCATTAGCAAAAATATCTATGCGTCCTTTTAATAGCATCGAAAAATTTTGTTCATCGGACGTCACCTCTGACAAGACAACATCTTGTTCAGCGATAGCCTTATAAAACTCTTCTCCATAATTATAATTGCGCGTAACCCCAATAACCTTACCATTAAGATCATAAAAAGACTGCCAATCAAAGTCATGATCTTTACGATAATAAAAAACATTACTCGTTGTGATGACTTCATCACTAAAATGAAAATGTTGCCGTGCATCAGGAGCGTCTGACCAAACCGCTGACGCGTACCATTGATTTTCATTTTTCGCTAATTCGTATGAGCGTGCCCAAGGTGCAAAAAGCCACTTCACTTTAATGTTCTCGGCCTCAAATGCTTCTTTTACAATTTGAGAAGCCAAGCCAAATCCAGGTAGACTTTGAGACAAATAAGGCGGCCATTCTCCATTGGTGATATGTATTAGCTCTTGAGCGTTAACTCGAGGTAACACTAGCAGTAATAAAAAAATGCTAGACCGCAATCCGCTTAGCATATCGATACACTCTCATTATTTCTTAATCAAAATTAAGGTTGTTCAACCTTAGTATCTGCATTTAAGCGTAGGCTATTTCCAATATAAAAGCATCTTCTGAAATAAAACCTTATTACGGCGATATCGTTAGCTAAAGACGATTTACTAAAGGCTAACAGCTAATTTCTAACTACTAATTGTAAAGCCAATAACTTCGCCCCTTTGATTTGTAAAACAAAGAGCTGTTAAAATAAGTAATATTTTTCTCCTATTGCTCTTCTAAAAAAGGTACTGATGTGATTAGAGTTCCCTTACTTATACTTACTGTTTTGATGTCGTTTCAACTACTCGCTGCGAACACTAAAGGGCAATACATTCAACCCAGTAATTTATCCCCAAAAGTTAGAATAGAAACCTCCATGGGCAATATCGTTATCGAACTTGACCGATATAGAGCCAAAATTACCGTTGATAATTTTTTAGGCTATGTGGCTCGAGGACAATACGATAAAACACTGATTCATCGTGTTGAAGAAGGCTATCTCATTCAAGCGGGCGGTTTTATGACCGACTACAGTGAAGTGCAACCCGACGAACCTATTTTCAATGAATCTGGCAATGGCTTAAAAAACAAAGAAGGCACGATTGCGATGGCAAAACAGCTAAGCGATGCCCATTCAGCAACCAACCAATTTTTTATTAACTTAAATAACAATACCAATTTAAATCCAGGCAGTTCCTGGGGCTATGCCGTTTTTGGCAATGTTGTCGAAGGTGACGACATACTTGAAGCGATCTCACAAGTTGAAGTCGGTTACAGTGAGCAACTAGGTTACCCAACCGTGCCAAAACAAATGATCACCATTATAAGAGTTGTGATCCTAGACGAAGAATAATCAGATAAAAATAAAAATACGCTGAACTAATTTAGCTCAACAGCTAAAAACTCTTATCTAGCACCATTTTTGCTTGGCGAATTTTGCTAAACATTTCTGCACAACCGCCTTTGTCGGGGTGATACTTTTGCGCGAGACGCAGATATTGAGCTTTAATCATATTTGCGTCGGCATGAGTGGGTAACTGCAAAATATCAAGCGCCGCTTTTTTATGATTCTGGGCAAGATACTTTTGCCAAAAAGACTTGAGCAAGTCATTTATTTCATCTTCTTGAGTTTCAAAGTAATGTTTTGCATTTAAGTAATAACTCTCGAGCAAATCCATCGTTTCAATAGCGTTTGGGGACTCATCATTATCAGATATTCGCGCTTCTAACGGTATTCTTTGTATGCGCACAGACTCAATGATGAGCTTGAACTTTTGCTCGTGTTGATATTGTTGTTTTAGATGATAAAGCGCGTGCATACAAAGAAAATGAGCACTAAATAAGTCTTTGGTATGCGCGAGTGAAAAACCATCAAACGGCGGTATTTTCTTGTCTTGCAGATGCTTAATTATTTGATGTTCATTGCTTAGCGGTGAGCAATCCAAGAATTGCTCAAGTTCACTCAGTATTGGCAATAAAAAAGGATTTAACGTCTGCATTTCAAATATCTGTCATTCATTTTGATTCGATAGCACCTCATTATCCCTGCAGAGAATCACTTCATCATCACCGCAGTTATTTATCATTAAAGTAGCAATAATATGCTTGTGAGTCACACCTTTAATAAACATTTAGTTTAGTAATAAAAGCTAGCTTATATTCAAGATCTACTTCTTTTATTTGATAGATAGCATTATCTGTAAAAATTTAGAATAGGCAGTGTATTGCACTTTTAGGTGCTTTGAATTCGTTTAACCTAAGAGCCCTGCTCTGCGGGGTCAAATTTTTTGGAAATTTGTTCGTACTCCCCACTTTGATGAAGTTCTCTTAAGGCTTCATCAAACTCGTCGACCAGTGTTTGAGATATTGTTTTTTTACTGTACATAAGGTTACTTTCGGCTTCTTCATCTGAGGTGATCCGAAAAAGCGGTATTATGTTATTGCTATAGTCAGGTTCTTTTAATAAATAATGTTTACCTTCTATTTCAGAATCAATATAAGCGTCGACCCGACGCTTAAGAACAAAACTTGCCATATGTTGGTCATCACCTATATAGGCGAGCCTTTCAACGAACTCATCATTTTTCAGTAGTTCATTATAGGAATCGGAATAAATGGCACCACGTAGTGCGCCAATAAGAATATCTTTTTTTGTTAAATCTGCCAGCACTGTAACCGACTGGAATAAATCTAGCTTACTTTTATGTACAAATAACATGTAGTGACTGTAACGAAATACATGTTTAGAAAACAGCGCATACGCTTGTCGTTCCGGCAAAATAGAACCCGCTAACGTCATATCAACATCACCAGATTCCAGGCCTTTTAACACTCTTGGCCAAGGCATAGAAATGATTTTAAACGTGTAGGGTGTCCGACGAAATACGGCTTTAATAAGTTCTATATCTTTACCAGCCCAAGAGCCATTTTTATCTATATAACGGTAGATGTCTCGTTCATTTACACCAATAATTAATTCACGCCCATATGACTGAAACGTTAAAATCAGCATGCATATCGCTAGGACGAATTTTACCATTGTCAACTCCGATACTTTATTGCTTAGCGCAGAATATTGTTACGTGCATTTAAAACTCATATTGGAATAAATTATTCTAAGTATTAATTTAATATCACAAAAAAGACAGGATGAATCGCCATTAATTTACTAGATACCTCTTTCTTATTACAAATCCACCTTAGGCCTTTTTGACTTTGTCCGCTTTAATAAGCATATCACCGTATCCGACAACCTTGCAATCAAGCGGATGATCGCCAGTAAGTAGCCTTTTGATTGTCGCTTTGCTACCGATTTTAAGTACCATTGAGCTACCTTTTACCCGCAGGTCTTTTATCAAAGTTAACTTGTCTCCTGCCACCAGTGTATTCCCATAAATGTCTTTAACAATAAGTTCATCTTCGTCAATCTCTTCTACACTCCATTCGTAATTACATTCAGGACATATAAATAGCGCTTGGTCTTGGTAGACATACTCAGATTTGCATTTAAGACAAATAGGTGTTGTTTCGCTCATGGCAATTATCGAAAATTATTAACAAAGAGAACTTATTTTATCAGTCAAAAAGGCTGATTGAAAAGTGTAGGTTATGTGTTGTTGTTATGCGCTTTAGCGAAACAAATTTTTCTTAAAATAAAAACACCACGTCAAGCGTGGTGTTTTACTATGATTACTTCAATGTCCTGTTATATGCAGGATCAATACCTAGCGATTACTAAGGATTATTTAAAAACCTCATCAACCGCAATAACCTCAACATTTTTAGCAGGTAAGGCTAACTTGTAGCTTTCAATAATTTTATCTGTCGCTAAAAGCTCTGCTGGCTTTTCACTGTTATATGTTAACGGTGACACTTGTTCAGACAACAGGCGTTGCTGCATATCTTTACCATCGCCTGAAATAAAAACATAATGAACATTCTCTGTTTGTAGGTTTTCTTTAATGACACGGTTAACATCGTCTAACGATAGTTTTGCCAACTGCTCACGCACATATTTAACAAACTCAGGTGTTTGATAAAACTCACTATCAAGCGCATAACCTAACTGCTGGTCTTGGCTAGCGACTAATTGCGGCGCGTAATTAGTTAAGTAATTACGTGTTGCCTGAAAGTCTTTTTCGCTCATACCATTTTCAATTAGCTTGTCTAATTCAAACATAGCGGCGCGCGTCGCAAAATGGGCATCATTATTCGAACGTAACGGACGTAACCACACTTGGAAAATTTGGCTTGAACGACCAAGGTTTGCGTTAGGTTTAGTTTGGAACATACCACGAGGGAAATATTCAATATAAGCATAATCACCATAGTTCATGCCACGTGCCTGACGTATTTGTTGATACAAGTAGCTGTTAGAGCTTCTGTGTTCACCAAAGTACGAGCGTACTAACCAAAGTGCCGCCCAGTCTTTATCACTGCGAATAGTATCAATAGGGAAACCAAACGATACTGCGGTAGATTGCGCATTCTTTTCAACAATGGTCGCATGATGACCTGTTAAAGCAGGCGCTTTAGCAATTGTTAAACGCTTTTCATCACCAACAGGCAGCGCCGCTAAATCGGTCATTAACTGAGTTTTTAACGCACTTGGCATAGCCCCAGTAATACCCAAATTTAATTTCGCTTGCGTCAGTTGGGTGTTGTAAAACGCTTTAAGGTCTTCAATGGTGATCGTTTCTATGTCCGATAAATCACCACTATTGAAGTTTTCATAAACGTGTCCTTGATAAAGCTCGCTATACAGCACTTCTTTACCTAGCTCTTCATCATTAGACGACTTAAGGCCTGACTTTATGCTATCGATTAATTCTTTTTTCAAACGCTTAAAGTCATCTTCACGCCACCCAGGATTCAATAATTGATCACTGATCAATTGATACCACGGTAAGGCATTGTCTTTGTGTACGCGTCCCGAAAATGACATCATTTCTTTATCAAGCTGAGACGAAAATCGTCCAGCTAACGGGTATAAATTTTTCTTAATATCGTTATAACTACGTGTTTGTGAGCCACCTTGGGTTAACATACGCGCGGTTAATGCCGCCACGCCTTTTTTACCGACAGGATCTGCAGCCGCACCGGTATAAAACAGGAAGTTAACATCAATCAATGGCGAATCATTTGTCTTATCTAACACTGCAAACTTCGGCGCGCTTGGTTGAGCCTTTTTCATCTCAATTTTTGCCACGGCGTCGTTTAAGTTCACTTCTTGTTCAAAGTCAGCAATTTCATCTAACGCCGACAACGTTACCGTGGTACGATTTTCATCAACAAAATATTGATTGGCAACGCGTTTAATATCTTTAGCTGTAATATTGTCAAAGCTGTTATACAGATAATTAATCGTTTCAGGATCGCGATCAAAATGCATATAGCGAGCTAGTGTTGACGCAATAGCTTCTGAAGAGTCTAAGCTATTAACAAAACTATATTTTAAATTTGATTTTAAGTTATCGAGTTTATCTGCTGAAACTAGCTCGGTACGCGCTTGCGCATAAGTACGATTTATCGCATCACGCACTGTGGCTAAATCTTTTTCTTCATTCACTTTAATGAAAACGTGACGTAAACCCGCATCTTTTGTTGCTGGATTGTAGTTAAACATTTGGCTGGCCAACTGCTTGTCAACAACTAACTCTTGATACAACGCAGAGTTATTTGAAAAGTATAATTCTGAGATCAGATCTAATGCCGCGCGATCTTTCTTCTTCGGTTTAAAATCAGTGCCCTTGTATGAAACTAACAACCAATGCCCAGGTAAACCCTCAAATTTTTCATGCACATATTTAGGCGCTTGCTGTTTTGGCTCTTGCGCAATTTCATTGACAAAATCACCTTGTTGCCAATTGCCCCAATGCTTTTCCACCATTGCCATGGTTGCTTTTGGATCTACATCACCGACAATCACTAGTGATACATATTCAGGCTTATAAAACTGTTTAAAGAACTTTTTACCATAGGCAACTTGTTCTGGCATCGCCTCGACATCTTCAAAGAAACCCATGGTGGTGTGTTTATAAGTATGAGTATCAAATGCCTCTTTTCGCACTGCAGCTAATAGTTTGCGAATTGGGCTAGCATTGTTTTTTAAGTATTCGCCTTTCACCGTTAAGGCTTCGGTTTTAAATTGTGCATCAGTGTAAGTAAGGTTTTTAAAATGATCCGCTTGGATCTCTAACACTGTTTCTAAGTGATCTTTAGAAAAATCCAAATGATAGTTGGTGTAATCGTTAGTGGTATATGCGCCGTTATCAACGCCCGCATTTTTAAATAAGTCGGCGTACACCGCTTGTGGATATTTTTCTGAACCTTTAAACATCATATGCTCAAAGAAATGCGCAAAGCCTGTTTTGCCCGCTTCATTTTCATCACGAGAGCCTACAGACACAGGAATTTGTACTGAAACAAGATCTGGATAGTCGGTTTTCACCACTAAGACACGTAAGCCATTTGGTAACTCTTTAAATAAGTATTTTTGGCTAAAAACTTTATTCGTACTACTCTCGGAAGACTGCACTGACGCGCTATTATTAGAGGTTGAAGTGGTTGCCATACAAGCGGATAACGTTAAACTTGCCGCTATTATGGCTGCCAAATATTTCTGTTTCATGTTAGTTCCCTATATTGTTATCCCTGTATCTTATTTAACTCTGAGAAATTTTTCATGCGTTTTTCGAGTATAAATGGTGACGTCATGTAACAAAATGAGTACACAGTAAATATATAACATAAATACTTGCTGGATCAGAGTTAGCTAAGTACTGCGAAGATCAATGACTCTGACCCATTGATTTTATGGTAGGTATTAAAAAGCACGATTCTTTATTGAAATAAGCTAAACTTCATAGACAACCAACTCTTTAACAAGCCTTGTGCTTAGTATGAATAAAAACGCTTTCATATTTGTAGTATTATTAATAACTTGCCTGATATCACAATGTTGCTATGCAACTAGTTTCAAAGTGGTTTTTTTAAACCCTGGCTACCCCGACCAAAATACGACTGGCAAGTTTTGGTCTAATGTCACGCAATTCATGACAGCCGCCGCAGATGATTTAGATATCGAATTAGTCACCATATATGCTTTTAGAAATCATATATTAATGAAGTCATTGGTCGAAGAAATAGCGGCCGAAAAGCCTCAATATGTGATATTGGTAAACGAAAAGGGAATTGCACTCAATATTATGAGGCAAATAGCCACACACAATATCCCCACCTTTATGCTGTTAAATACGTTTAATGACAAAGATTATTCATTGCTCTCAACGCCAGAGAAGAGCTTACTCATAGGTAGCGTTATCCCAGATAATTACATTGCTGGCAATAAGTTGCTCAATGGCTTATTTCAACAATATGAGTCGCTACAAGATAACAACAATAACAACAGTTCAAGGAATTTACTTGCCTTACAAGGCGACTACACAACTCCCGCATCGCTAGCGCGGGAGCAAGGTATGAAAGATGCGATACAGGCAATTAAAAGCATTAATATCGTTGATAGTACGGTGGCCAATTGGTCTAAGCAACAAGCGTATCAAAAAGTAAAAGGCATCCTGCAACGTAAACGCATTGATCTTATTTGGGCTGGCAATGACGCGATGGCATTTGGCGCCAAAAAAGCGGTCGAGGAGTTAACATTAGAATACCCTGTTGTCATCGGCGGCATTAATTGGGATGTTGATGACCCTCATTACCCAACAAATTTATCGTTTGGCGGCCATGTAACATTGGGCGCGTTAGCATTAGCTATGCTTAGGGATATTGATAGTAACAATCTACCTTTAAACGAAAGACACCAAGTCGTTGATATTTTTGAATCTAGCTCCACACCATACTCAAACCTTTTTAAAACCCGGCTAAAACAGCATCAACTTGAGTATTATGACTTTGCTAAATTTAGTTATTCTTCAACCAACAAATTACCGTTTACGATTGAAAATATAACCAATACATTTTCGCAACAAAGTGAAGATAAAAAGTAGAAGCCCAAAGAGTTAATCTCACCTAATGACATTAAAATGAAGAACCGCACTGTTCATTAAAGCGATGGGGTTCAAAGGTGTTCTTGGCGTTTAACGCCCCTTGGGTGTTGTCACGTTTTAGACAATGTAACACTTAAAAATCAATTACTTAATGTGCTCCACCAAGTAAAACCAATAACTCTGACACTAATGATTTTGAAATTTGGATAATGCCAAGCACTAGGTGTTAGGGATTACCCTACCAAATCAATATAATTAGGTTGTTTGATATAAATAATTTGTAGGCACTAAAAGCTCTCGAAACAAGTTGTAAAAGAATGTTCATATTTTGTAGTGGTACAATCATATGAAAAAGAAGCATTATAAAAAAAAGAAAAAAAAGGAGAAGGTTAACCTTCTCCTTTTTTATTGCGTGTTAAACGCTATTTACTTAGTTTTTAGAACAAGTTGTCACCGCAATAGCTCGTTCAGAGGTTGAACCAGCCGTCATCGTGACTTCATTAACTTTCTTACGCTCATGACTACTACGACAGCGCGTGATTTCACCTTGGAAATCTAATGTGGCAGTACCACCTTGCGTCGCATTGATAGTAAGATCAGTACCAACACTAGGTGCGGTGCCGTTACCATTAAAGTAGTAAGAATCACCTACTGAGCCATCACTATTTTCAACACCAACGGTCAAACCAGCCGGTATTGCAGGGATGTCGGCATAAACGTAAAAGATATTCGTTTCGCCATCTTTAATTTGGATCCAAACTTGGAATGTGTGGCCTATGGCAGGATCATTTCCCCATAATGGTACGTTTTCCCACTCAAAAATTATAAATGTAGATACGCCATCAGTTAACACTGCATTGTACCAGTTACCGCCGGCAGCCAAGTTTAAATCGGCCCAAAATGGTGCCATTAGGTTATTCGGTGCATTGACTGAAGGTAGTTGTTGGTTTATCCACCCTGTTGCCTGACCACTAGCAGTACCCACTTCGATAGTACCGTTTACAGATACGATCACATCTGTATAGGTTTCACCATTAAAGCTAAAGGCTGGAAGTCCACCCGCTATAATACCACCTTCATCACCGTTAGATGGTAAGGCCGCAGGAGCAACAAATAGGCTCAATGGAAGATAGCCATATGGCGCAGGCGATTGACTAACTTCTAAGCCACCTGGATCCAATTGGAAACTCCATGATAGGAGGTTACCTGAAACATCTACAGGTGATATTTCTGTACCACCAGTAATAGTTGATACTGCAGAGCCGTCAACATAGGTAACACCACTAGGTAACATGTCGTTGATATTAATAATATCAGTAACTTGACCGTTAGTTACGCCTACTTGGTAGTTGAGAACATCACCTTCTACTGCTTGCGCTTTATCAACTGTTTTGGATAGGCTTGAACTTGTGCTATTGGCAGCAACAATGGCGATAGGCATATGTAAGTCAACCAAATCAGCACCAGAAGCTTTTAACGTAAGCTCCGCAAAATTCCATCCACCCGGCGATAGTGTAGTATCAGCAGTTACTGTTACTTCTGCACTTTCACCTGCACCTAATTTTAACTGTTTTGGTGATACAGACATTGCAGCAGCGCTACCTTCAACACTCAATGTCCACTTACCATGTTTATCAGAACGGTTGGTTACCGTTCTTGTCCATGAACATGTACCGACACAATTACTGTCTTGCATGCTGGCAATGTTCAATGTTTTAGGATCGCCACCCAAAGCGGGGTTAGCGGCAGCAAAATTGGCTGCAGTTTCACTTAGCACAAGGCCTGATTTAAGCACTTTGTCTAATTGAATGCGGCCAGCACCTACGTCAAAAGCATCGACAGGTGTTGTCTTGTCTTCCTTAAACATCATGCTATTTTTGGATGTCATCATCATAGCTGATTTGATTTCAGCAGGTGTCCAATCTGTCATCTTACCCACTAAAGCGCCGCTGCCCGCATTATGAGGGCTAGACATAGACGTTCCTGAAATAATGCCATATTCAGGTTCTGTTGACGTACCATCGCTGTTAAATGCGGCAAGAATATCTACGCCCGGAGCACCAATATCAGGTTTGATAATATCAATGGCTAAATTAGGTCCGCGAGAACTAAATCCTGCCATAATATCGCCGTTAGATTCATCAAGGTTTAGTTCAGCGCCTTGAATAGTCGCTTGGGTATTTGTATTTGCCGCTATCCAGTCTTTCAACGTGACACCATCGGTAAAACCTAAGTGAACACCCGGTAGAAAGTGAGCATCAGCAACCGTTGACTCTCCATTACCTTCTGAGTTGGCAAGTACAAACCCACCTGCACCACCAGCTAAGACATTGGCACCTTTAGCTGTGCGGGCAATAGAACCACGGTCACATACCACAATTTCGCCATTAAAATGACCGGCTGGGAACGGCTCTAAACATTGGCTAGGGTTAGCATCATTTTGTGAGCCGTTAGATGTCGGAAAATTACCAGCATATACAATGGCAGCAGGCCCATAAGCACTGGTAAAGCCGGCGCCAATAAGGTTGCCTAATGACGCACCGTCACTTGTCATATCAGTTACAGCATTGACTAATTTACGATTATGCGTCAGTGCCGCCGTTGTGCTTACCCAAGGAGAATTATGGCCCGTTGTTGAAGCACCCGGCCCTGAATTACCTGCAGACGTGGCAACATAAATGCCTGCCGCTGTCGCATTAAGAAAGCCAATTTCCATGGCATCATTGTATGGGTCGTTACCGCCAGAAATAGAAAAGTTAAGGGCATCTATGCCATTAGGTAATGATGAGTTATCAATGATGACTTGGTTGATAGCAGCAAGAAGTGCCGAGCCAGGACAACCGTCAACACACACATCATAAGCAATGATATTTGCATGAGGCGCAACGCCTGAAATATCACGAACCAATTCAGTGGTAGGAGCCATTAACGTTGCTGGCTTGATAAAATTACCCGCTGCGGTACTAGCAGTATGGCTACCATGACCATCACTATCTTCTGGCGAATTTGGATCTCCGAATGGGTCTTGAACCATATCCCAAGCGCCGATAAGTTTATCGTTACAAAAACTAGGGTTAGTATCACAATAGCTTCCGGGTAAATAGTTGCCTGAACCCAATGGATTTTCATGATCATAACCATCACCACCAATGTCGGCAAATGCAGGATGGTCATGATTTATACCGGTATCGAGCACAGCGATAACTGCACCTTCCCCCATAGAACCCGCAGTATGGTTGTTACCGTGTCCTTGTTGATTCCAAAGTACATCAGCACCAATCCATTTAGGGCCTACATCGGTTAACGGTTGTTCAATGCGTTCGCGCATTACGCGCACAACATTGGGCATTTTTTTAAGTTGGTTAGCTTCATGCTCAGTCAATTCCATCGCAACACCATTTATGGCGTGCTGATAGCGATACTTAACCTTAACATCGCGACCGATCGCTTTTGCGCTATGCTCAATAAAACTAGCTTGTTTTTCTTGTAAAAATTTAGCGTAGGCTTTACTTGCTTTACTTTTAACGTTGAGCTTTTTTTTCCCAATAGATTGAGGATTTGTAGCTTCAAACCCCTCAATTTCGCCTTTATATGTTGCCACAGCGGGGGAGTCTAGTTGTACTATATAGGTTGTTCTTTCGCCAATAGCGTAAATAGGTTTTTTATTTTCTGCAGTTGAAATTGCTTGGCCTGTAATTGTTGGTTGTATGGCCAATTTTGTAAGGTCTGCTGCGTTTGCCGTACTACATAAAGTAATACAAAAAACAGAAGCAATAGTATTTTTAAGTATCCTAGGATGCCCTTTAGTTCGAGCAGGGTTCTCGTGTGTCATTCTTTTAACTCTCCAATTTTCATTATTTTCATTATTTTCTGGATTTACATTAAAAACAGACTGCTTCACCTCTTAATTTTTGATGAGTTTTATTTATCGAAAAACTAACATCAAGTTAATGTTCAATCTTTTGAGGTGACTGTTGTAACAATTATTTATGTGAAATTAAACTGAACCATATGCCACGTGATTACAGCATTTTCAAAACACTAGACGAGCTTAGCTGTTATCTTATCTTTACGCAATGTTAACGATAATTTAACAGGCCAACCTGTTATCTTACCTTTACATTATTGAAAGAGGTATGCGTCAAACAAAAGTGAAGTTGTTGGTTTATCGTTGGCATTATCTGGATTTCTTAGTTTTTACTAGTCAGTTCACAGCCCAAAAAACTTAAAGCCATTTATTAGCAGCACCATGGAATATCAAAAGGTGTTATTGGCGTTTAACAACCCTTTTGTGTCGTTGCCTTCGCGACAACCTAGTTAAAAAGTCAATACTAATAGTACTTTAATCATAAAAACCACAACACTACGCCAATTGATTTTTGTGACAAGAGTACTAACCTTTAAGTTATCGACATAGCAAAAAGGAAAGCATAAGGATGAAGAAATGGCTTTGGCTATTCGCCAGTTTGTTGGTTACTAACGGATTATCGGCAAATCAGATAATTAAAATTAGTACATCGGAATGGCCACCATATATTTCCAAAAGCGCTCCAAACTATGGCTACGTCAGTCAAATAATTGAAGAAGCTTTTGCACAGGTAAATATAGACGTTAAATTTGTTTTTTATCCATGGGCACGTTCCTATGAAGAAGCAAAATTTGGTAATGCCGATGCCACTTCATATTGGTATAAAGACCCAAAGCACATGCAAGATTTTTATTTAAGCGATCCGCTTTCAAAGGAAAATGTGGTCTTTTTTCGATTAAAATCAGAAAAGCCGATTATCTGGAAGAACCTGTCAGACTTTGACGATTTAACCATAGGCTTAACCCGCAGCTATACCTATACACCAGAACTTTGGCAATACGCTGAAGATAATAGTGAAAGAATTTCCATTGTTACCTCAGATATGCAAAATTTTAAGATGTTATTGCTAGGACGAATTGATGTCACCCCATCTCAAGAAACCGTTGGCTGGCATCACCTGCAAAATTTATTTGCCAAAGAACAAATCAATCGAGTAGAAGTAATGCAGCCCTCTTTAAGTATGCGTACTGGGCATTTACTTTTTCCTAAAGCGCAAAAAAACAGTAAGCAGTTAGTTAAACAGTTTAATAAAGGTCTCTCTATTATGGCTAAAAACGGAAGATTAGAAGAATTACAAGAAGAATTGATATTAGGTCGATATTCAAAATAGAGTTTCATTTTTACGCTTGATAAATTAAACAGCTAACTACTTTACAACTTCGCTTATCTTTTTAGTTATATTGTGCCGGTGGCCGCAGCACACCAAGGGGATTTTGGCGTGCAATGCCCCTTGGGTTTCGTCGGCACCGCGACAATGCGCCTAAAAATCTGAGCTTGATTTAACCGCTAACACTTGACCATTTTTAGCAATTTTAAAATAAACTTTCTCATCGTTACTTGAGTTGGTTGCACTCACTAGGAAAAAGGTATCCTCTATGCTGACGATAGAAAGCTGCGTGTTGTCTATCGCTTTCCATGACCCATCTAATTTGCCAACTTCAAACCCTAAATCTTTAAAGGTCATTTTGTTTATCGCTTTAGCAGCAATACTTAACGCTTTTTGCCCACTGATCACCCCGTGTTCACCATGTGCAAATGACTTTACTGCGAACAATGCACTACAGATAACTAATACGGCTAATAATTTATTCATGTTCTTTTTCCTGTTATTGCAACTATTTATTGTTTCAAACCAATCACTTGATACTGCCCTTTCACCATTAATTGAATAGCAACGGGCTTGTCGGAGGTATTTTTCCAATACCAGCCGTGCGAACCGGCAAATGGTGTTGTATAACTTCCTTTCATTTCAGTAGCGGTTGCTATGGTATAGCTTTCAAAATACCCAGTAGTGTCACCTTGTGGCTCGCCATGCAAATCAAAATACAATGGCGCGCCATCGGTTAACCACTCGTAGGTCATTTTTTCATACTGTTTCATGAAAAATTTGTACTCGATACCACGCCCTGCTGGCACAATAACTTCGATAATTTCAAATTCATCGCTGCCTTCACTTGCGGGCATTACTGATGACTCTACTTCTGCCGCTTTTGCCAAAGCGGTCAAGCCTAATTTATTGCCAATCCCCGTCGGATCAATATTGTATTCTGCTGGCAATATAAAGGTCACTAAAGCAATCACGGCAACTATAATTGCGGATAATGATGCTTTAGCTAAAGTTTTAGTACTTACTGAGTGTTGCATAAAATTCTCTTTCTTATAAATGTTCTAAAGTGATATCAATTAGCCAATAAAATAGCCTGTTAACTGAAAACCTATCAACATGCAGCCCGCACTCATTAGCGCAGTATTTGTCATTGTTGATAATCGTTGAAAGGACGGCAGTTTTCGCCAGGCATTAATGACAATCAGAATGATCGCCAATGCGGCAAATTGCCCAAGCTCAACACCAATATTAAAAGCAATTAAATTAGTGATTAAACCTTCTTCAGGCAGACTGAACTCCTGCAATTTAGTGGCTAATCCGAAGCCATGAAATAGACCAAAAATAAGCACCGCCCATTGCGTATTAGGTTGCCAGTTAAAACAGCGTTTGAAACCACCTAAGTTGTCGAAACCTTTATAAATAACGGAGAAGCCAATTATTGCATCTATTAAATAGGCGTTAACTTGAACATCACTTAATACGCCAAACAAAAGCGTTGAGCTATGACCAATCGTAAACATAGTGACATAAAGCAAAACATCTCTGCTGCGGTACAAAAAGAAAATAACCCCAACTAAAAACAGTAAGTGGTCATAGCCCGTTATCATGTGCTTAGCACCGATATACAGAAAAGGGATAAATTGCACACCAGTATTTTGCTCTAAAAAAACGCGTGTTTTATCATCAACCCCATGAGCAAAGGCTTCAATACTTACTAATGCTAATACTGCCATAGCGAAATACAGCAGTATTTTAATCATATTACTTGGCATCAAGTGTCTCCAACACATCAACTTTATTCAAAATATTTTGTTCTCAGCTGTTTTGATCAATAAATTAATGCGACCAATGAATGTGCTTGATTTTCCATTCGCCGCTTTGTTTTTCTAGCACCATAGTTTCCATGCCTTGATAATCGCGCTCTTTGCCTTTGTATATGCCTTTGGTGTGACTTCGCGAAGCAGAGATAGCGGTATTATCAAGTACTGTTACTTGGTGCTCCAATGTTTTGCTTTTTACCGCAGCCAAATACTTCATATCCGATAACATGTGATGATGCGCGTATTCATCTGCGCTTCTTTCAACACCACCGCCCTCATAAATGGTGACATCGTCGGCTAGCTGCGCACGTGCAAGCTCTTTATTACCTGTTTCTAGTGCTTGGTGAAAAGCCAAAACAACTTTTGCAGCAGGAGTATCTATACCTTTAAATAAGCCTTTGTCTTTTTCCTTATCGCCATGAGCGTTTGCTGTAAGGCTGAAAGTCATTAAAAAAACGAGTAGTGTATTTATTGTTTTTGTTTTCATTTTCATTCTCTCTTTTAGGTTTTAATTTGAAGGGCCAACAACGCTAGTCAGTCCTGCGCTAATAAATAAAATGGCAACGGCAATGAGCATTTCTATAGAGATCGACTTAGATAACGCTTTTCTACCATCGTTATTTTTAATTTGTGGGACGAGTTTTAATTTATGTTTAACAGCAATGGCCAATATGGAAATGACGAAAAGCAGTTTTAGTAACAATGTTTGCCCGTAGCTTGAAGTCAATAATGCTTCAACACTACTGACTAATTGAATAGCTAATAAAAGACCAGCAAGTAACAATAAACTCACCACGACACTCGCTTGCTTGCCGAATGTTTCCATCAACAAATAAAGCTTGTCGTCGTCCAGTACATGGCAAGCCTGTTTAAGTGGAAAAAGCGCACCAAACCACCATGCCATAACAAGCACATGAAAGATTAATAAGGCTCTTTCAAAAACACCTAATTCGGATACATGCCCTAACAAGGTATATGAGTATGCAAGTGTTAATAAACTAAACATCAAAATGCCTTGTTTAAGGCAATTGCTTAGTGCTGTTGACCTGAATCTGAAAGGTAATACTAATGCGAGTATTGTCAATGTTAACCCAATGATCCGAAGCAAAGTTCCATCACCAATAGAAGAGTCCCACATGATATCTAACATATCAGGATCAAACGCACCTTGAATACCTTCTTCGGCCATTGCGCCCGTACTGGCAAAGAACGAAATAACATTTGCAATCAAAGCGGCGACTACCGACACCTTCACCCAGTTAAATAGTTTTAACTGCTCGATCTTTAATTTATTATCGGATTCAACTTGATTAAAGAATTGACTGAAAAATGTATAACCAGCGATACAGGCAAAGCCAACGTAAAATAAAATTTTCGATAGTACAATGACGGTATTCCAGATATACATTTCCATAACAATTACTCTATTTGGTTAATGGACCATAAAACCAAAGCTATCTTTCATCTTGTGACCATCTTTGCCTAAAAAAGTTACTTCAACGATGTAGTTAGCAGGGGTCAATTTAGGTAGCTTCCAAGAAAATTCAGTATTTGCTTCTTTTGAAGGTTTAAAATCAAACTTAAATTTTATACCTTGCTCATTTTTTAATGAGATTTTGACTACACGTACTTCCTTACTGAACGTCAATGCCAATACCTCTGGAGATGTCATTAGCATTGCATTGTCAGCTGGAGTACTCTTTTCTAAACTCACATGAGCAAAAACATTTACGCTGAACGCTAAGCTAATAACCATTAAAAATTTGATGAATGCCTTCATATTTACCTCTATTTTAATTTATGAATTAACGACTAAATTTGTCTTTAAATATTTGTTCAATTGGTACGCCAATATCTATTATTATCTCTTCCACCTGACTCATCATCGCCTCAGGGCCACACAGATAAAACTCTGTCGCTGACGGTTCTACGCCTTTACTCAAAAGCGTCAGTAGCACCTGCTGTACATAGCCGGAACGACCTTCCCATTGTTCTGTAGGACAAGATAGCGTTGGGATGTAACAAAATTTTGCATATTGTGCTGCCAGCGCGGTCAACTCGCTATGGTATAACAAGTCGTCTTCCGTTCGAGCACCGTAAATCAGCGTTATATCCCCCTGATAATCTTTCTTTTTTATCTGCTCAAAGATAATGGCTCTTAGTGGAGCAAGCCCTGACCCTGCTCCAATAAAAACGCGGTGCCTCTTTTGGTTTGGATCTGTATTGGAGGAGGCGTAAAAGTCAGAAAAGGGACCTTTAGCTAATATAGTGTCTCCTACTTGCAGTGAACCTAAATAACTTGAACCAATCCCGGCCCTACCGCCATCTTTTGCGGTTTGCCAGCGAACGTTAAAGGTTAACACATCGGTTTCTTGGTCAAAGTTAGCCAAAGAGTAGTGACGAGTCGCCCCTTCATGATTGAATCTTCCGCGAGCATAGTTTTCCCAGTATTTTTCAAAATCTGCTGGCATATCATCAGGTCTCAAGGCATTCATTCCTGCAGGTACTTCAAATTGCATATATGCCCCTGCTTTATATGACAATTGTTTGCCTGATTTAAGCTTAAACTTTACCTCTTTTATAAATGGTGTAATGAAATTAGTCGCAACAACGACTAACTCATGACTCTCAATATCACGACTTGCACTGATTTCAATAGCACTAACTTCCGAGACTGCGTGCTGACATCCCAGTCGGTAACCTGTATTTAGTTGTTCAGTAGATAAATGTTCTTGCTCGGACGAGGTGATGGGTAGTTTCTCTGAACTTAAGAACAAACATTTGCCACAGGTACCACCACCACCACAACTTGATGGTAAGTAAACGTGTGACTTTGCTAGCCCTCCCAGCACAGTTGAACTGCCAAGTACAGAAATGTCAGCGCTTGTTCCGTCTTCTGCAAAAGTCACTGAAATTTTTTGCTTTTTGCCACTCCAGCTAAATTTCAGTAACCCATTTTGATACTGTTGAATTAGCCACGTAATGCCCGTTAATGAAAGCATCAAAGTGGCAATGGCAAATGAAATAATCAACCAATGATTAAAGCCTCCAGTGTTGGCGTAATCCATGAAGTGAAGCTTCATCATCAGATTTTTTAACCTGAAATCATCATTGGCATGACTCAATACTTGACCTGTTACACTATCTAAGTAAATTGTCGTACTATTGTCATCCTCAACAGCAACTTGCCACATAGGATTCTGTTGTCTTACATGATCAGCAAATGGTGGCTGAGCTAGCACTGGAGTAGAGAATTGCCCAGGACCAGAATAAGAATCTTGAGCCAAGGTTAACACTTGTTCTGCAGACAGCTGAAAATGTTGGCCAGTCACAGCATCAAATAACATTGAACGACGCTTTTGGTTACTATGCTGCCCCTCCTCAAAGATGACGTGATAATAAGGCTGATGTAAAACCCAAATGAGTTTTACTTCCAACGCCGAGTCACTATTTATGTCGCTAACTGAAATTAGCTCAAAATTAGCAGCACTTCCTTCATCATGCGAGTGAACCCTAAACTCATTACCACCGGCTTTACTATGATCCATTAGGTTGAAGTATAAGCCTGTGCCCAACCAGAGCATTAGTTGTAGACCAACAATCAAAGAAAGCCATTTGTGCACCGAAGTATTCAATTTGTATATTTGCATTACATTACTTCCTCTTTCTTTGGAGAAAGCACACGAAAGTAAGTTAACACTGCGCCAGTTAAAGCAGCCATAAGCCCCAATACAGCAACTAAAAATAAAAACCAGTTAGACACATTTTCACCGTCATCGTAATCCATAATGTGAAAACGCCACATCCAATCAAATAAACGCCAGTAGTCATGGCGTTTTGCGACTAGTGCCCCGGTATGCTGATTTATATATAAGGTTGGAGTTGCATAGTTATCAAAAGTCACTCGCCAAACAGGTAAGTGCCTTGGAGATAACTCAGCAGGCATATCAGATACCGCTTTAATAAGCCTCACGCTGTTAATATCATGCTTTTGTGCGTAGTAATATTGGGCAATTTCTTTAGCTTTTACTTCATCAATAAGGGGCTGTAAAACGCCAGTATTGGCATCAACGGCAACTTTCCCCTTTTCACCATCAGTGAAGGTATACAAAGGTTTACCCATACTTTGAGTAAGCGTAATACTGCTCGCTTCAGTGTAATTGGCAACAAGATCGGCAATAGCATAGTTCACCTTTGCTATATCTATCTTGGCTTCCTCACTGTTAACCAAAGACTCGCCGTGTATATAGTGAATATCCATACTCACCATATACATGCCAGTAACAGACCAAAATAGAAACTGTATCCCTACAAAAGCCATTAGCCATTTGTGATATTTCCTAGCCCAGCTAATCATTGTTTGGTAACTCTTTGTTAAAGAAATTTACTTCGGGCTTTTTAACGATTGAGTAAATAGCAGGCAGCACAATAAGGGTTAGTATCACTGCACTTGTCATTCCGCCCACCATAGGTGCGGCTATACGACTCATCACTTCCGAACCTGTACCTGTGCCATATAAAATTGGTAATAGCCCAATAATAATGGTCGCCACTGTCATCATGACTGGTCGAACACGCAAGCCTGCACCATGGAGTAATGCTTCTTGGTATTCATTGTCTGATATAAGCTTTCCTCTCTCTTTGGCTTCTTCCTTAAGCTCGGTAAGCGCTTGATTTAAATAAACGAGCATTATTACGCCTATCTCAACCGCAACCCCTGCAAGTGCTATAAAGCCCACCCCAACAGCAACGGAGAAGTTAAAGCCTTCAAAATACATCAGCCATAAGCCACCGATCATGGCCATCGGCAATGTAACTATGATGATAGCCACTTCACTAAATGCTCTGAAATTTAGATAGAGCAAAATGACAATAATGGCGAGCGTTAACGGCAGCACATATGTGAGCTTTTCTTTCGCCCTTTCCATATATTCGTATTGTCCAGCCCAAGTAATTGAATAACCTACGGGTAATGTTAGGTTTTTCGCCAAGTGTTCTTTTGCATTTTCAACATAGGAGCCAATATCAACACCATCGATATCAATGAAAGTCCAACCATTAAGACGAGCATTTTCACTCTTGATCCCCGGAGGACCATTTTCCACTCTAATATCAGCTACGTCACCTAATGCAATGCGCTGCCCATTAGGTGTAACAACGGGTAATCTTGATAACTGCTCAGGTGAATCTCGATAATCTTGCGGATAACGCAAGTTAACTGGATATCGTTCTTGGCCTTCAACGGTTTGAGTGACGTTCATACCGCCAATTGCTGTAGAAACAACCTGTTGAACGTCTTCAATATTGAGACCAAATCGACTCGCTTTTTCACGTGAAATATCAACTTTTATATAACGCCCACCTGCGACACGTTCAGAGTACACAGAAGCAGTGCCTTCCACTCGAGGTAGCAGTTGCTCAATTTGCTGCCCTATCTCTTGTATCGTATTAAGGTCTGGCCCCGCCACTTTGATACCTACAGGTGTCTTTATACCCGTTGCTAGCATGTCGATACGGGTTTTAATTGGCATAACCCATGCATTGGTTAGACCGGGAAACTTCACCAAATTGTCAAACTCGGCTTTCAAAGATTCAGTGGTAACCCCTTCGCGCCATTCTTCCTGTGGCTTTAATTGAATAAAAGTCTCGATCATGGTCAAAGGTGCGGGGTCGGTAGCTGTTTCTGCTCGTCCCACTTTACCAAATACGTTTTCCACTTCAGGTACCGTTCGGATCAGCTTATCCGTTTGCTGTAATAACTCTCTAGCTTTACCTATTGAGATACCAGGGTATGTGGTAGGCATATACATGAGATCCCCCTCATCTAGCGGAGGAATAAACTCACTGCCAATTTTATCTACAGGCCAAAAACCTACGACAGTAACCAGTACCGCTGCAACAATGGTTAACTTTGGAAACTTCATCACTTGCCTTAAAACAGGCATATAGATGGCAATAAGCAGACGGTTTAATGGATTTTTCTTTTCCGATATCACTTTACCTCGAATAAAGTATCCCATCAGTACAGGCACTAAAGTAATCGCTAAGCCCGCGGAAGCCGCCATAGCATAGGTTTTAGTGTATGCAAGCGGAGAGAACATCCGTCCTTCTTGTGCTTCAAGAATAAAAACAGGCAAAAATGAGACGGTGATAATTAACAAGCTGAAAAACAGCGCAGGGCCTACCTCACATGCGGCTTTAGCAACTATTTGCCAACGATTTTCATCTGTTAGAGGCGTTTTTTCCATATGCTTATGCATATTTTCAATCATCACAATAGCACCATCTGTCATGGCTCCAATCGCAATAGCAATGCCGCCTAGAGACATAATGTTGGCATTAACACCTTGCATGTACATGACGATAAAAGAGACCAAAATCCCTAAAGGTAAGGTAACAACAGCAACAATTGATGAGCGAAGATGGAACAGGAACGCAACACAAACTATGGCAACTACAGCAAGTTCTTCGAGCAGTTTACTCCAAAGATTATCCACTGCCCGATCAATAAGCTTGGATCTGTCGTAAACAGGAACAACCTCTACACCTTCTGGCAGAGAAGACTTAAGAGACTCAAGTTTTTCCTTAACACCGTTTATTGTTTGTTGAGCGTTTTCACCAAAGCGCATAACCACGATTCCACCAACGACCTCGCCTTCACCATTTAGCTCTGCAATTCCTCGTCGCATTTGTGGTCCTAGGTTTACGTTAGCAACATCACCAATGCGTAAAGGCGTCCCCTGTTCATTGATACCCAGCGGTATTTTTTCAATATCTTGCACAGACTGGATATAACCAGTAGCAGTAACCATATATTCGGCTTCAGCCATTTCTACAACTGATGCACCCGTTTCTTTGTTACCTCGTTTAAGTGCCGTTTGGATATGACTTAAAGGTACGTTATAGGCTCTTAATTTGTCAGGGTCGACTTGTACTTGGTACTGTTTGACCATGCCGCCAACGGCTGCGACTTCAGACACACCGGCAACAGTTTGAAGTTCGTATTTTAAGAACCAATCTTGAATACTTCTTAACTGGCTCAAATCATGGTTACCTGACTTATCCGTCAGAGCATAAATGTATACCCAACCAACACCCGTGGCATCAGGACCTAGTTGAGGTTTTGCCGAATCAGGTAAACTGGATGCAACTTGACTCAAGTACTCCAATACACGGCTTCTTGCCCAGTACAAATCTGTGTCATCGTCAAATATGATATAGACATAAGAGTCGCCAAAGAAAGAATATCCTCGAACTGTTTGCGCTCCTGGTACAGACAACATTGCCGTAGTAAGAGGGAAAGTAACTTGATCTTGTACAACTTGTGGAGCTTGTCCCGGATAACTCGTTTTTATAATTACCTGTACATCTGAAAGATCGGGGATCGCATCAACAGGTGTGTTCTTCAATGAATATAATCCACCAAAGGCGATAATTAAGGTAACCAGCAATACAAAAAACCGATTGCCTATTGACCATCTAATAATTGATTCAATCATCACTACTCTCTCACATTAATTATTAGAATAATCAACAACACTGTCTTGCTCATGCTGATGTTGTTCATCTGACTTAAGGGAGATATCAATGATAACCAGATCATCTCTCACTTCAAAAGTAAAAGTGATGTTGTCACCAACATTAAAGTCTGTAATTTCAATACCATCTTCGACGATAAAATCCATCGTCGCAGCAGGTCTACCCCATTCCTCTATTGGCCCTCGGCTAATATTGAAGATGCGTTCATCGACATTTATCTCATTAATTAGACCAACGACAGTTGCTGAAGAAACTTTTGGCTCCTCCATGATATGGATACCTGTGATTTCATAGCCACCATCGTCAGTTTTACTGACTTCAAAGTGCAGAGATTGCCCAGATTTCAACGTGTCAATATCGACATTCTCACCCACAGAAAAATCCATAGTCATCTCTGGCCAGTCCCACGCCTCCGCAGGACCATGTGTAATATTAACCATGCGATGTCCGGCCATTACGCTGTTAACTTCACCTTCCATCCATACAGAATTAGGCACTTCATCATAACTCATACGTTTGAAATCTGAGTTTTTACTAGATTCTGAATCAATCAAGAATTGTGCTGATGTGACCACCACATCTCCTTCATTTAAGCCTTCTAAAATTTCGATGTTCTCTATATCTACACGTCCAATAGCCACTTCAATGGATTTAAATTGCCCATTGCCCAAAGCAAGTACAACCCGGTCTTGTTTCCCCGTCCGAATGACCGCTTCTTTTGGTACTTGGATGGTGTTGTCGACTTGATTGGCATGAATAGATACTTGAGCAAACATATTTGGCTTTAATTGATAGTCTGGGTTATCAAACTTCAACCTCACCCTGAGAGTGCGCGTTTTACTATTCAAAGTTGGATAGACATAATCAACGACACCAGCCCAATCTTTACTCGGTAAATAGTCAAGTGTCATTGATACCGGAAGTCCTTCTTTGATGAGTGCTGTATCACGTTCAAAAACTTCAGCTTCAACCCAAACTTGATCGAGTTTGCCAATACTTAACAAGGTATTGCCCGGTTTAACATAAAAACCTTCTCTGATCTTTAAACCATCGACTACACCAGCTTGTGGCGAGTAAAAAGTAATGTTTTGCTGTACTTTTCGAGTTTTCTCCAGTTGCTGAATAAATTCTGCTGAAAGCTGCAGCGCTTTAAGACGATCTTTAGCCGCCGTAATTAAGGAACTGTTATTGCGCTTTAAAGCTATTAGCAACTCTTCTTGTGCATTGACTAGTTGCGGAGAATATAAAGTGTACAGAGGCTGGCCCTTTTCAACTGGGTTACCTGCCGCTTTAACATAGAGTTTTTCTATCCAACCATCAACACGAGGGTGTATATGAATCAGTTTATCCTCATCGTACTGAACATAGCCAACCGTTGAGATTTCAGTATGCATAGCTTTCAGTTCAGCAGGAGCTGTCCGAACGCCTAGATTATTCACCACATGAGGTGCAATGGTGACAGCACCGGGACCAAAGTCATCACTTGATGATTCTTGTTCATAAACAGGAATTAATTCCATTCCCATCGGTGACTTACCGGGCTTGTCTCTGCGGTAATTTGAATCCATAGGGGCGACCCAGTACAGAGGTTGTTTCTCTCCTGATTCCGCTTCTTTACTATTGCCGTTTGCACTTGTTCCTTGATAAACACTCAATGCTCCAGCTCCAAGTGCCGCTCCAATGACTATAGCGGCTACTAATTTTAAATTTGGTGTTTTTGTATTAGATGACATTATTTTTCTCCAAATTTCTGATTGGATATGGATGGGGTGCGCATGGCATGATGCTCGGTGTTTGACTGAGCAAAGAAGTAGTTGATACGAGCTACTGTTTTTAGCGCATCTATATTTATTTTCAATGCTGATATCCTAGCGTTTAACTCCGCAATTCTAGCGCGGACAACTTCTGCAAAATCGCCATCATCATTGGTGTAAGCAGTTAAAGATGCTTCTGCTTGGTCATGAATTTGTTTAAGTAACTGTTCTTGATAAAGAGATTGTCTATCAGACAAGCGCTTTAGCACTCTGCGCTCTTTTTCTACCGCACTGATCATCTGTTTTGTCAGCAATAACTTCTCAGTTTTTATCGCCTCTGATTCTGCAATTGACGCCGAGACCTGTTTATCTTGTCTATTCTCGGTGAACAGCGGCAAATCAAAAGTAACCCCTAATGAGAACAAATCTGCTCGTTTGTCCCCCGACGGCATATTGTCGCGATAAGCGTAGCTAGCATTTACTCCCAACTGCGGCTTATATTGTTGCTTAGCCAATTCGACACCTTTTTCCGAGACCTTGCGTTTTACATCAATGGCTAATAAAGCTGGATGGTTCGCGAGTTCCTGCGCCAATAAGTTTCTTGAATAATTTGTTCCTTTTAAAACAGTAGGATTAACTATACGAATAGAAGGTAATTCATTTGAAACACTAAATTCCGCAGGTTGTGCATCAAAATTGAATGGTTCATTTAATCTGTCTGCATCGTAAATATGAAGCCACTCATTAAGGCGAGCAATAGAAGTTTCTAGCATTTGCTTTTGTGTTGTTAATCTATCTTCTAATTGCAAAATTTCTAGCTGAGCACGTATTACATCTTGCTGTCTGGTTTTACCTATAACGTTTGAGTAACTTGCTGTAGTCACTTCCGCCATTTGTTCAAACAGTGCCCAGTCGTCTTCAATCAATTTAATTGTTTGTTGGGCTAAATAAGCGTCTAACCAAAGCTGGGATACTTCACTTTTTAACTTAGCTTTACGATTTTCGCGTAAAAGTGGAAATTTAGAGGATTCAATCTTTAGCTGGTGTTGTTTTATCGCCAAGCTATCTCCTCTAGGAAACATTTGAGATACACCAACTTTAAGCTGAGTCATCGCCTCTTGGTCTAAGTCCCAGGAATCTGTTGGTAAATTCATTATGCCAACTGATACTTGGGGATCTGGCAAACTGCCTGAAGCTATACTTCTGCTTTCAACTGCGCTCTGCTTCAATAGACTACCATGCTGCCAAGGATCGTTTTGCTGAGCTAACGTTATAGCCTCTTCTAGCGACACAACTGTCTTTGCTTGCACTGAAAACACAGACAAGCTAAGTATTAACGCGGTAGACACGTTAGTAAGATTTAACCCTTTGCATTTCATTAGAACTGCTCCTCATAATTCTGAACTTTTGCGTACACCTTGCTAGTCCCATCTTTAAATAGCATCAACACGTTGTAAGGCATAAAACGCTCTCCAACTTCCATACCCGGAGATCCAACAGGCATTGCAGGTACAGATAACCCAATAGCATTTGGATGTTGTTCAGATAAAAACTGCTGAATAAACTTAGCCGGTACATGCCCTTCAAAAGCAAATCCATCTTTTGTTACCGCTGTATGACAAGAACGGTAATTAGGTTTAATCGCGTACTTAGTTTTGATATTACTAATGTTTTGGAAATCTATTGCGTGCGCAATGATCCCTTCATCTTCAATGTGATTTATCCATTTTTTACAACAACCACAAGTAGGTGTTTTATAAACGAATAACGCCAAAGGGTTTGCATCATGTTTATGCTCGTAAGCGTAAACAAAAACAGGCAGAAGCAGCATTAAAACTGCTATTTTAAAATACTTATTGATCATTTTTGCCCCCAGACATAGCTGGAAAATATCTTTAGCGCTACGGCGCTATATTGATTAACAGAAAAAAGTGATTACACGTGCGCAAAATTTGGACGCACTGATCCTGTGTTAGGCAAAAATCGGTGGGCGATATAAGGAAGTAGAAATTGATTTTGGTTGATTAGACTGTTGAATAACAACCGCCTCACTTAATGATTGAATATCTGTAGAATTAACATTGGAGTTTAAAACCGTTGTCGATGTGCAAGCATTTTCTGGACAAACACAATCTGCATCACAACAATCTTCAGATTGACCATTGTCGGTTTTACTCATGTCACTATGATTCATTCCTTCGTGGTCATTCATCGTAGAATGATCCATATTCATGTGTGATTCGTGAGAACCTGTCGACATTTCGCAAGACATAGCCGTATATGCAAATGCTTGCCCAACAAAGGCAATTAGCATAAGCGTTATTATTACAGCTTTCGAAAATGGTGTAGACATAATTTTCCCAACATGAATCCGTGTTTATCCTAAAGGAATTTTAAGAAGATGTAAATTTTTAAATGGTTTGCACGAATGCAAAACCCATAACAAAATAGACAAGCCGAAGTTTGTATATTTTTTAATACGTTACGACAAATAGCGATGTGCAATTAAGTCGGTTAATTTTGCTTAAAATATCGAACTGAATCGCCACGATCAATTTCAAAGCCCATCCATTTCACATTCATTTGACATAAGCAACGCTATCATCACTTCTGTTCAATTTAACAGAGGTACAATTATGAAATTTAATAGCGTTACAATGATGAAGTTTATCTCAAGCTTATGTTTATTATTTATGGCTAAATCAGTTATGGCAGGTAGTCTTGCCTCTATTTTGCATTGGGAATCGCCCGTAGATAAAAAGCCTATTACCGGTTTTATCATGCAAGATGAGTCAGTAAAGGAAGATGCACCTGTAGCATTTCTACTTCACGGCATGAATACTCACTCATTTCACTGGATTGCTGATGGTGGCCCAACTTACGGGGGAAAAGTTACCCAGATGTTGCTCAATAAAGGCTATCGAGTAATAGCATTGGACGCGAGAGCGCATGGCCATAGAAAGTATGATGACTCAGCAGAGACTCGTCTAACAAAAGCGAAATTCGGTTTTAAAAGCGGGTACTACGATATGATTCAAAATACTGTAAAAGATTATGAATTTGCTCTAAAAAAAGTAAAAGACAAATTTAAACAAACCTCACATATGGTTGCCATTGGTTATTCGATGGGAGCGCAAATGGCCATTATGTTTAGCGCTCAAAACCCAGAAGTGAACCACCTCATCACAATGGTCCCTCCGCATACTGGAGGTATGAAAGATGTTTCACCTGTAGAATTCGCCCCCAAGGTTAAAGCGAACTGGTTGCTTTTTCTTGCAAAAGAAGATGAATATAATGATACCGATGAAAATGAAGAAATTGCTATGGCGATAAAAAGTAAACTAACCCGAATAGATTATGATAGCGGTCACATCTTACCTCAAGGTTATATCGACCATATTGAAAAATGGATTGACTCAATAAAATAGTTGAATGGAGACAAAATAGAGATGATGACTAACAATTTAAATATTTTTTACCGTGCGGTATTAATTACCATAATTTGTTTTACTTCAACAAAAGCTATCGCAAATAGTGATGACAGTATAACCAATGAGAATTGTAATTCGACGTGTCAATTCTCATTGATAGAAAACTACTTCGAATTACTAAATAAGGTTGGTAAGCAAGGTTCGGATGTTAATGATATCGACAACTTATTGGCTGTCATGCACGATGATATTAAATACATCCACGTTCGTTTTAATGCTGATTTTAACAAAAACACTTGGAGAAGTGCCTTTATTAGAAACCTGAATAGAGGTTTCTACACGAAGTCCGCTAACGAAGAGATAAGGATTTTAAAATCCATCGCTGGACATGACCATTACGCAGTAGAGTACTCTCATGGCAAGAAGAATGAGATAGGTGAATGGGTTTTGGATGACGGGCAGCTAGTCGTTTTTGGCTTTACTGATGGAAAAATATCACTGATAAAAGAGCTATGGTAACTCTATTAGCACAAACTTGATCCCAAAAGAGATGCTGTTGATATGATTTATTATAGCTTTGCGCTGATATAAAGATTCGAAAAAAAATAGAATACCAACAGTATTTCACTAGAGAAACTCAATGACCCTGCCCATTGAGTTTCGACCTGTTTTTTGGCATAAAAAAAAGGAGCAACACCCAAGCCTTGCTCCTTTATTTACTATTGATTCTGCGTTAGCGATAAAATACTTCGACTGTGCCTTTGATTTTTAATAATAATGGCTGACCTCGACGATCAAGCGCTTTTGGAGAAGCGACTTTTATCCAGCCTTCACTAATCGAATACTCTTCAACATCATTGCGTTCTTTGCCGTTCATGCGCACGCCGATATCCTGTTCCAACACTTCTTTTGAATAATGTGGGCTACGCGGGTTAATCGACAATTGATTAGGAATTTCTGGTTTTGCTGTGGTATCTGTCATGTTAATTGTTTCTAAAATGAATAAATCGCCCACTATTGTAATTAATCCGATGCCAGTGCTCAATATTAACTAGAGTAATTTCTGTCAGCTTGAGTTAATAGGTCATCAATAAATATGTCTTCTATGGCTGTTCTGTGCCAAATAGACCTTAGGATTATAGTTTCTTAGGGCAACTCTAAGCCTAAAGCGGTCACTCCAATTTTAAATTTTTTTACATATTGGGGCTAAAAAATTAACTCGAAATTTTGCGTTCAATTATGTAGCTAATATAAAAAGCGGACAATAGCTGACCCAAGCGTTGCTTGGTTTACGCAAACCTTTTCAAAACGTCAATACGTTCATCTATAGGCGGATGGGACATAAATAATTTTTTAAAGCCACTACCTACACCACCATTTATGCCGAACGCAGCCATCTGTTCAGGTAATTGTGAAGGTTGGTAGTGTGCTTTAAGTTTTTCCAATGCTTGCAGCATTTTGTTGCGACCCGCCAGTTTTGCTCCACCTTCATCCGCACCAAATTCACGTTGACGGCTAAACCAAAACACGACCATACTCGCCAGAATGCCTAGCAATAGCTCAGCAACAATAGTTGTTACCCAAAAAGCGGGGCCATGCCCTCGCTCGTTCTTAAATATCACCCTGTCCACTATATGGCCAACGACTCTTGCCATAAAAATAACGAAGGTATTAACCACTCCTTGAATAAGCGTCAAAGTCACCATATCACCATTGGCAACATGACTTATTTCATGAGCCAGTACTCCTTCAATTTCATCTTTGGTCATGCCCTGTAGCAAACCGCTGCTCACCGCAACCAAGGCATTATTTCGTGACATGCCTGTCGCAAACGCATTCATATCAGAGGCTTGGTAAATTGCGACCTCGGGCATGCCAATAGCGGCCATTTTTGCCTGACGAGCAACGGTTGTTAACAACCAATGTTCTTTCTCATTCGCGGGTTCAACGATCACGAGGGCAGAGGTCATTCGTTTGGCGAGCCACTTTGAGAGCATCAATGAAATGAATGAACCACCAAACCCTAGCACTAATGCAAACACCAACAGCGAGTTGAGATCTAAATCAACTCCTTGCTCGTCCATAATGCTCTCAAATCCGAGTAATCGCAACGTCGTACCTAGGAGTAAAATAATGGCAAGGTTTGTTGTTAAAAATAAGATGATACGTTTCATGTTATAACCTCCTTCTGCTGTACTTCCATTTCTGCATTCAAAGCTGTTTTTTAGCTTATATCAACAGCGTTACTCACGTTGTGCATACATGAACGCTTATCCACAATAGTGAGTGCTTATTGCTTCACATAACCGTTTCGAAACCAGCGCTAAATAGGAGACGGATAATCTCACCTTTATGCCTAAAGAGGGGGGTTCTAGGCAATAAACGCCGACAAAATCAACAAGCACCTTATTCCCCCAAAAAACAGCCTGCCACTACAAATATTTGGGCAACAGATGACGAAACTCTTTCGGCGTTAACGACGTAGCATCATGGTCAACTTCGCCGATGAGCAATTGCTTGATTTTGTTTGGAATAACTGTTCGTAACTCACCAAGAAACTTCGGCGCGGCAATGATATATAACTTGTGATAGCCGTACTTGTCCATGCTTGCCACTAAGGTATCAGATACTTCTTTTGCAAAACGTTGTTTCGCCACCTCTTTAGGCATGTGTTTAGGATCTCCACCATGGCGACCCGCACCAACACTGTCTTTAAGACTACTAGCGCCATCAGATAATAATTTGTTATCTTTTATTCTCGCAACCGGATTTACTATATCTTCCACTTCAATAATCTCGCTACTAGAGTTTTCAGTTTGAAAAAGTCTGGCTCGACCACTATCTGCCGTTAAGATTAAAATACTCATAAACTTCCCCTCAGTCAGCTCAAATGTGCACCTAAAATAAATTGCTAGACTCTTCAATCTCTGCCAAAGGCTATTACCAATAACTTACTTATTCAGCGTTTTTTTCCTAAGGCGAGAGGATGAAGAAAACGAATGATATGTCGAGTTTCCTCACTGTCAATTATTTCAACGCTGTCAATATTGCCTCCTTCATAGGAAACAAAAATTCGTTCTGGCGAATGGATCAAATGATGAAATTTTTCACTGGAAACTTCCATGAGATGATTTTTGGCATCATAACTAAGCCCTTGTAACATAATGCCTTCAGCCAGTATTTCATCACCAACGTTAAAACCGGTGACTTCCACACTGGCGGCTCGGTTTGCAAGAGATTTAGTGACCTTGTTGAAATAAGCTTGCCAATCAGTTTGACTAATTTCTTTTGAATGCATTTTGGTTTGCATTGTAGTTTTCATAAACTTCGTCCAATTTAATAAAACGTTTGGGCCGCACAGCACTTGCCGTGAAACGCGTTAAGTTTAACTAAGATGTAAACGAACGACTTTGATATTTGTCAGATGAACAATAGAAAGGATTTTTCTCTGCTATGTGAAATTTAGAAAAATTTAATTATCTGATTTAGGACAGCTTTGTCGAGGTGCAGTCAGTTTAGCATTTAACGTCAACGACTGCTTTATTGCTCAGAGCAGAGCTTCAAATAAGTGCCACTTACGGACGGTCGGCAACGCGCGCAAAACGGAAAAACTGTCAGAGTGCCGCGCTTTGTTAGTCGCATGTAGCTGATTCGCGAGTTTCTTTTGCATCCTTTAGTATTTTAATACCACCACGAACTACGATTAATGAAATTATTGTTCCCACAATTAGATCTGGAAAACGGTTGCCAATAATAGCGACAAGCACACCAGATATAATTACGCCAAGATTAGCGATCAAATCATTTATTGAAAATATCCAGGAGGCTCTCATATGCACACCTCCCTCTTTATGTTTTGAAACCAATACTAGGCAAATAATATTCGCCAACAAAGCAACTGCACCAGCCAATACAATTAATGTGCTTTGAGGCTCGCTACCATAGAGCAACCTCCTAAGCACCTCAAATAACACACCCAGCCCGAGCATTATTTGAACTAAGCCACTGACCTGAGCCGCTTTCGCTTGATGCAAAATTCCTTTGCCGACAACATAAAGAGAGAAGCCATATACTGTTGCATCTGCCAGCATATCCAGAGAGTCAGCAATTAATCCCGTAGATTGTGCCAACCAACCAAAAGTCAATTCAGCTACAAACATAAATCCGTTAATTGAAAGAAGAGCTATAAGAGTTTTTTTCTCTAACTTATCAGCTTGTTCTTTCCCACCACCACAATCTGACATTTTATTTCCTAACTCTAACTAGCGGCTAACTGGTTATTTAATGTTACCTTACAAGGTAGCTATAAATTAGAGCCTGCTGTTCGCTCTAACCATGCTGACATTAAACTTATCAAATAATTACGTCAACTATGCCAGTACAGCGGTCGTTCTCATAATCGCAGAAGCGTATTTTTTTAGTGCGCAAAGCTAAAAGTAGTTAGTACAATATTTCACATATGGCTTGTGACAAGTTCTACCACTTTACGAAACTTACTAGAGGGCTATAGGTTATAAAAAATTGGTGTTTTAGCGTTCAGTAACAGTTTCTGATGAAAGAACCCGCGCTTTACTTTTAGCTCTTTTTTTTCTTTGTTCTTTTTTGCTCGCTAAGATTACTGTATTAATAAACTCTGCAGATTTTTTGGTGGGATTATAAGCGACCTCAATAATTTTACCGTTATATTCGATAATGTCGCCGCTTCGAATTTTTTTACGCTTTTGAACTACAACTTCATTATTTACTAAAACATTACCTTCACTGATCATGGTTTTAGCTTCGCCGCCACCACCAACCATATTGGCTATTTTGAGTAATTTACAAAGTTCTATAGGTTCAACACAAATGTCGATAATTGAATGTTCAGACATGAAAATACGCCTAATGATTTTAAATAATAATATTGTTAAATTCTAACATATATTAAGGATACTTTATAATGCTGAGCTAGCATAAACGGTCAAGTAGGCATTTCGAGTACTATTTAAATTTACATGGTTCCCAAATGTTGCTGTATCACAATACTTGTTAGGACTAATGGATGGTATGTTCTTGCTTGTCCCATAAGCTTCCTTGCCAATTTGAGATTGTTCCAGAGGCCTCACAGGTGTCGCAATGCCATTCAATCATGCCAATTGCGAAACATATTGCTTCAATACTTCCTTCACACGACAGACCATCAGCTCGGGTCTTGCATTTCAAATCAACATTAATTAGTGGCAGCTCTAAACTCTCAGAAACCGATGAAACAATCTTGATCAGAAATTTGAAAATAGTTTTAGCTTGTTCCGTAAGCTCTAGTACGTTACCTTCTTCGTCAAGAAAATGTCTTAAATCTGCTTTTAACGCCATACTTTTGTCAATTATAGAATTGCTAATGCACCTAACATATAGCACTTAAAGCTCACGGTACATCATTTATGATTTAATATTATCAAGCTGACAGAACAGTTGGATAATTAAATAAATTTGAACAGTCAATTACATTAACTTTAGCCACAAAATAACAGTTAGATTGACCAGCGAACAAGAAAGAACAATTCAGTCACGTAAATCTGTTTGTATGACTTCTTTGTGCCACAAGCGGACATTAATTGACTTCAGTCATATCTACTTCTTCTGTGTTTTTTACCGCTTCAAATGCTTTACTAACCCGCTTAATAATTTCTGGATCGGTGCCTTTAGAGATTGCGAAGCAATGTTGCATTTCATCTAATTCGAGTTTAAATACAGATACCACGAAATCATTTGGAAGCCCCCGTTTCTTTAACCTGAGTTCCATTGCCTTTGGAGTTTCAATGAATAATTCGACCTTTTTGTTGAGTACATGATCAAAACTTGTTTCATCTTCGGCGGAAATATGAAGATTAATTCCTTCTCTAAGTTCTAAGCTACTAAGGTAAGTATGCTCAATTTCATTTCGAGACACGGCAAAGGTATGTGTTTTTAGTTCATCAACGCTACTAATTGAGACGGCACTTTCCTTAAGTGCATAAGCATATAAGTTATCTACTGGGGACAAGGGGCAAAACCAATGAAATAGCGATTCCCTTTCTCTGATTCTATAAATGGAATAAATAAGAGTATTGGGTTTATTGACTGCAATATTGAATGCCCTTGCCCACGGTAGCAGCTTGATATTGTAGTTGATGTTGGCTAAATGAAGTATGCTCTTTATCTTCTTTGTTGACGTGCCAACGATTTCGCCATGGCTATCTAGAAAGTTATGAGGAGGCCAATCTTCGGTGACAACATTGAGCATTGGAAACTTTTTGCTGGCAGTGGTCGCAAAACAGTAATTTAAAGCGGTTAACAAAACTAATAATGCAAAGACACGAAACACGTCGACAACCTTTTTATAAACAGCAATTCTATCCATTATAGTAAAAACCTAATTTATTTAACTATTTTATCGCTTTATGTAGATACAATAACTAACAGCTAATCATAGCTGTATTGGTATTAGTTCCACAAACCTCCACCCCAGTTTATTGATAGCAAACCGATAGCTAAATTTAATTTAACTATAACGACTGTTCCTCACTCTTCGCCGTACTTCGGAAAAGTGCCATAAGGCGACGTTCGGCTCATGTACTGTGACCGTCTCAAAGGGGCAGCTTCCTGCCGTTGCGGTTTTATTGTATTTGGTATTGTTAGAGTAAAATAGTGATACTCATTACAACCATATACGATGTGAATTCACGATTGTTTAGAAGTTGATGATGAAACTACCTTTTGCTTGTTAGTGCTAGCATGGTGATGGTGATATTGGTTTATTTATTTCTTCCATTTAACTTTACTTGGCACTAAATAACTAGATTCTGTTTTTGAAGGAAAATCATCTGGTATTTTTGTTGTTACTTTGCCAGTAGCAGCCCATTCTGCTCCGCGTGCAAGTAACGTTTGAAAACCGACAGAATAAATAGCCTCACTCTTATTCTCGGTAGAATTTATCCCATTGATAGCATTGGTGAATTCCTCTTTCATAACATGCCCAAGAACAGTTACAAACACCCTCCCTTTACCATAATTAGTTGTCCATGCTATAGGCTCATGGTCTCCAGAACCCCAGGTCTTTTTATCTGAATATGCAGTGGCTATAATAGTGAGGTTTTTGGCTGGCCCACGCAAGCCATGATATAACTCATCTTTTGATTGTACCCACTCTACTGGAATGCCCTTAGAAATGGGATGTTCCGTATCTCTCATGGTTACAAGGAATTCATGCTGTTTCCCATGACCGACTCCGACTCCGTGGTATAAGGGAGTTCTGACAAAATCACCAATGCTTTCGTCCCAAAATATATGCTCTCCCGCACTTGAACCGTACCATCCTAACCCAATTACTTCATGAAATTTTGGCCAATCATAAAAAGAACTAACACCTTGATGAGTTATGACTAAATTACCTCCATTCTCTATGTGAAAAACAAACTCATTTCTTAATTTTTCAGGCATATCAACACCAAGTCTTGATGATATTATCAATTGATAATCTTTGAAATTATAGTTGAATTTATCCCAGTCCTCCTTTTCTTGAACAAAGAACTTATCAATCGAATAATTTCCAGTGTTATCTAGTACTTCCTCAAATACGTCTGTTATAACATGGACATCGTGGGCATACTCGTTTTGTAGAATCAAGACACTGATTTTTTCTTGACTGAATAAAGGGAAAGAGAGACTAAACAATAATATTACTATTATTTTTTTCATGTTTCTGAAAACCGTAGCTAACATTTTGTGTATGAGAGTCTGGATAAAATAAAGCATATTGCTATTCTGTGCAACAGGGCTTATTTTCTTGAATTTCTAATGGCGCTCTCGCAAAGGTGGTAGTATCCTCGCAATTGCTTGTCACCGCGAAACACTCTAACTTATGTTTATGACACAAACTTCCCACACAATTCTGAAAAGCGTTCGACGGCTATGGCCGTGATGCAGACTGCTGGCATATGTTTCTTGTACGACTGCTATTCGCTCATAACTGCCTGTTAGACTGTGCTGCGCTAGTAGTTAGGTTTTTCAAACTGTTCTTGCAATAATGTGATGATACTTTGTCTTTCTGCCTCAGGAAGTAGATGTCGAGTTAGTAACGTTGATAACTCTCCAGACCAAACAAAATCGGCTATCGCCTTGTTAAACTGCTTCACTCTAATATCGTTTCCGTCCTGTACTTTGCCGAAAATCATATACATTTTCTGTGTCGCTAGCGCAGGCTCAATAAAGTTAATGCTGGACGATTCTGGACGTTCAGTAAATTTAGGATGATGGTGTAGCCAATATTCTCCAACCTGTTTAGTGCCTGCAACCAGATCCACTCTCCCTCCTAGGAGCATATGAAGGCTTGTGATCAGATCCACCGTTTCGGTAAATGATAAATCAGGATGATCCTCAAACCCTTCCACCACAACATATTCTTCTCCTTTTGCGATAACGTATTTTTTAAGATCATCGAGTTGAAGCGGTGTGGTAAGCGCTAAAGTGGACTTGCCGAAAAACCCGGTATCAGTTTTACCAATCGCTTTACTATAATAATAACGCTGCTCGCGCTGTACCGATTTGTAAGCCCCCAATGCCGCTACTGCACCCCCACTTGCTGTAAGTCGCATTGCTCTTGACCAAGCGACATATTCAATAGTCACATTAATACCCTGATTAGTCAGTGCAGTTGCGACCAAGTCATGCATCCAGCCATTATTTGGCAGCTCAGGAGAAAAGTAGGGAGGAAAGGGTTCTGTTAAAATGAGCCAAGGCTGCTCTAATGCTTTTAAAGGTGGGGAGAGTAGTAATAATGTCAGTACCAAAAGAATACGCATAAAAAATGTTTTCCCCAAAAACACCTTCAAAGAACATACAGATTATGGGAATGCCCCTGCTTAGTCAACTTGACCAAGAGAAACGCACTTAATCTAGCGATATACCACAGTCAATTAGCGTCAGGGTGCTGAAGACACCGCGACAATATGACTAGGATAAAAGTCACGCTAAAAAGTATTTAAACCAATAAATAACATGATTGGTAAAATTCTTTCTATATTTGTTAATTGCTCTTATTAGATTGTCAGGGTGCTGACAGCACCCAAGGGGCGGCGTACCGCCGTGCCTCCCCTTGGAACCCCTCCGACACCCAAACAGCGGAATACTTTGATAAACAACTAGCGTATTCCTCGAACACTGCCGATTTATCGTCCATGAACAACGGCAGCCCTCGACGTCCTGTCTCGAGTAGAGGGCTACCGATGCTAGTCATTTATCAAACCGCTGTCATGGGATCAATTAAGCCCGAAAGGCTCCCTTTATTTACTGACAATATTGAATACAGAGAAAGTAATCACAATTCTAGAACGAAGCATAAATCTGCTTTGGAAAAATGTCTGAATGAATAATCAATATCAGCTATTGCTGGCAGGACGCCAGCAAAGTGAAGTAGCACATGGATGTGCTATCTGAACGTTAGCTCGAATATTGATTATTTAATGAAGAAACACTTTTTTCAGCAGCGCCGAGGGAGTCCAGAGGGAGGTCGGCGTCAGCCTCCCTTTGGGTGTCGTCGCCAACGCGACAATGTTGCTAGATGGAAAGCAAACATCTAAAGTATTTAACAAAGAAGTTCATAATCAATGACTCTGACCCCATTGATTATTATTGATGGCATTGTTACGTATACTGAGATAAGGCTAGGTTAATAGTTATTTTTTAGCTGACTTTAAATATATTACAAAACCAAAAATAGATAGCATAGCCAAAGAAAATAACCCCGCGATACCCATAAATCGATTAGGTATATCCCAGCCAGTCCATTGCAAGTAATGTATTTTATATAATGTTTCTATTACACGGCGATCATTACCGTGTTGACTTAAACTTAACGTATTCCAGTTTAGTGTAATTTCAATTCCAGTATTTGTGAATAAAGTGAGGCCGTCAATGCTCTCTATTTTACCGTAGCGCTCAGTATTTCCCTCAATTGCGTCAGTTACCAACTTTATGATTTTGTCCTCACTTGGCAGTTTTGCAACCTGTAGATTATCGGGATCAATATTTTTACTATTACCCTCTTCTTTGACGAGAATATGTAAACCTAGAATAGACTTTACGAGCTTTATTTCATCCCAGCTCTTATCTGAAGAAATGTTAACGGGACTATCTATTGGATATTTTTTAATAGCAAGTTGATGGTAAGCACCTTCATACCCCGGCTTTGTGAGAAAGATTATCCCCGTAAAAGTCCACCCAAGCATTGGTAGAAGAAGGATTAAACCAAAATACTTATGGATTTTTCGACTGTTCATATAGTTAACATAACACCCGCATATGGGGCTAAAAAATTGTTGGTTAAAATGTGTAGTGGAGTGTTCTTACACTACCTAAGTGCATAATTTCTCATATTTTTGTGGCGTTGTATAACCTAAACTTGAATGTAATAGCTCTTGATTATAAAACGTGACATATCGCTTGCTGCTTTCAACGGCTTTAGCCTAGTTTTTAAATACTCACGTTCACGAATAGCAAAGCTAAAAATTAAATACATCGAAAGTAATCACAAAACTGGAACGAAGCAAAAACCTGCTTTAACAAACGCTGAAATAAAGAAAAGTGTTCACGTATGTTTATCTGGGATGATGAATAAAGCGCTATCGGCGCAAGGATATTTACAGGCAGTACGGTATTTCTCGGTGCCATGGATGGCAAGGAGCGTCGCTCCATCAGCGGTGATACGTCTAAACACACTTTGATTTATTTTAGAATCACGTTTGTTAGCAGCACCATGGGGTTCCAAGGGGCTTTTGGCGTGGAACGCCCCTTGGGTGTCGTTGCCACCGCGACAATGTAATTGGCAAGAAATAAAATACAGATAGTATTTTACTAGAGATAATCAATTATCAATGACTCTTCCCATTGATTTGGTCAATAAAACAACAGACAACCAAGATACTATTTCAAATCCCAACCAACTTTATTAATTATGTTCGTTAATGGAACCAAAGATCGTGTAAAAAAACTCTGTAAACCAAATTATACCGCTTAACTGAGTGACTCAATGTTTCATCCATGATAATGTTAACAACCAGTTAACAAAGCAAATAACTCATTGTAATTTTTAAACAATATCCTTATAAATAAACGGAATTTCACCTATGAAAACTCTCATCATTTGGCTAACCACATTAATTTTGTGGGTGGTCAGCTTAAATGTAAATGCCAACACTAGCCCCATAATATTCGAACACATTGTATATTTGAAAGCTAATGACTATGAAATTAAACGTTATTCTTTAGAACAAGAAGCGTTCCTGTCACCTATACAACAAAACTATCATGGCAACTCAATTACTGCATTTCAGGTGGACCAATCTGGCTTATATATAGCCACAGGCTCTTCTATACACTCGTATGATTTAGATGGTACCAATGAAAAGCTTATAATTAATGAAGGAACGCTAAATGGCAACTTTGAGATTATTGACAACTTTATTTTGCTTCCTACAAACGATGGCATACTTTCAATAGATAAAGATACTGGAGCAATCATTGAAAAAGAAAGGTTAAATCAAAACTCTGATGAAGTTTATATAGACAAAGAGACGAGGCGGCTATACACAGTAGCAAAAGATCATGGTCCTGCATCTGGAAATTACTATGATCAATTATTTGTCTATCTCATTGATGAAAATGGTTTCCTTGAACTACAAAATGAACGTTCTAACAATACTTTTCTATATATTGGCTCATTGCATATTAACAAAGAGTTCAATCAAATTGTTGATAGTAGTGGCAATATATTTGACAAAAACACCCTTCGCGTAATAGGTACAATGCAAGATTTCGAGAACGGGGCATATACTAACCATACCTTTATTCACCTTGTTTTTTGGAAAGAACGTACAATTACATTTACTACAGAAACAGTTTATAAAATAGAAAATAGAAAACGTACTTATCAACTTTTTCATAAACTTAGCATATTTGACACTTCTGGTGAAAAATCTACATCCACTTTAATAGGCAAGCATCAATACAAATCTTTTTTGGGAATAGCTGATGACAAGCTATATTTCTTATCGAATGAAGAACAACTATTAGTAGTTGAACTTAACAGTTTATTTATCCAGGATAAGGAACTTCCAGACACTCCATACAACCTAACTTCTATACCAAATTATGTAGCATTTGATGAAAATACCAATAGCATTTTTATGTTTGAAGCTGGAAGCAACCATGTATCAAGATGGTCTATTACAGAAAATAATTTCCTAACGAGTATTGCATTAAATGCTTATCCCAACTATGTAGTTTACTCGTCTAGTCATAATCGTATTTATTTTGAACAAGGAAACGAGGTTCGCTTTATCGATCTAGCCACGATGAATGAAGGACTCCTCATAACTTTAGAAGCAAATATTAGTTCATTATACACTGCTGGAAATTATCTAATTAGTTTAGATACAATGGGTAGTTGGAGTTGGCAAAACGGGAATGTAATTAATATAGATGGAGAAATTACCGATAGTAAGGATTTCGATAATTCATCAAAAGAACTTTACTATAACGAAGCACAACAACGTTTATTTCATATTAATCCCATTCAGCTTGACTGGTTTACATTAGACCAAGACTCAGGGAAGTTCGTTGTTCAAACTAGAACTCGTCATATGGACTCTTATGACGCAATCATGTCAACAGTACCTTCAGAAAAAGGCACACTACTAGCAACTTCAGAAGGTAATATCTTAGACGGCTATTCCTTTGAAAAGATAGCAACATTTAGAGATATTCCCACTAGCGGAAAAGAATTGTTGCTTTGGCATCACAATAACATATTTTCTTTTAAACAATGGGACAGTACAATCGAAAGGAGCAGGCTAACTAGGTTTCAAGCTGATTATAGTAAAGATGAGGTTGACTCATATGAAGTAGAAGGCACCCCCATTGCATTATTACCGCTACCAACTTCGAGTGAATTAGCATTAATAGTTTTGCATAATGGAACACCTAAAATTTATAAGCATCGTTTTGAACTTAAAGACTTTGATGATGATGGTGTTCCTGATACTGAAGATGATTTCCCTACAAACCAAAACCTAACCAAATTTTTATCAGACACCTTTTTACCATTAGAAAAAGGTAATAAATGGACTTACAACACCGGAATTACAGCAGAAGTTAAAGACAGTAAAATTATCGCTGGCAACTCAATTTTACCAATTGAGTTTTCTACTGGTAGCAAACTTTACTTTGATACCTCAGATAATAAGTTAACCTTCCATGGCTTTTATCTTCCCAGTCTATCTATCAATAACACAAACTATAAAGTTGATTTAGGCTTTAACGAGCCAGTAGTTTTAGAAAATACAACTTACCAACCTCAACAAGTTGGAGATGGAGTTGTAGAAATTGATCCAACTTATGGTAGTAATAGCTTTGACTGGCAAGCAACAGTAGCTTACTTGGGCGAATCACAGATCAGTTCTTCTATAAAAACATTTGATACCGTAGCCTTTAACTTAACAGTTTCTGCGACTGCCGTTGTTGATGGTTACTCAATCACTATAGGCTACGAGGCCTTGTTAAATTTTGCTCCTGAAGTTGGCTTAGTTAGCATAAAGGAGTTGGGGAGCTACGAATCTGTTATCGAAAGCTATCAATTCGCTAACGATACGAATAACAACAACGGAAGTAATAACAATTCTTCTTCAGAAAAGAGCTCTTCTGGAGGGGGAAGCACGCAAAGTATAACGCTCGTCATTCTTTTATTAACTTTATATAGAAGGCTTTGGACTTTAAGTAGAAAGCAAATGTTTAAAAGTTAAATGAATTAGTTTAGACAACTAGCTGAAAGTACTTCTATTTTCAGCTAGTAAAATACTCTGAAACATAGTGTTCTTGTTTGATTATATTGCGGCGGTGGCCGCAGCACGCAAAGGGGAAATAAACACAAATCTCCCCCTTGCATCCCCCACTGTGCCCAAACAGCTAAAACTGAAGGTTTAATTTTTGCTGTTATCGATACCTGACGAATGCTCGTCCCTGCGCGACGTCAGCTCCAGCCATCCATGGCTGTCATCGATTAACAGCTAATAAAAATTGAACCTTCAACGCTGTCATGGGATCAATTAAGCCCGAAAGGCTCAAGTTCTAGTACAGAGAAAGTAATCACAATTCTAGAACGAAGCATAAATCTGCTTTGGAAAAATGTTTGAATGAATAATTAATATCAGCTATTGCTGGCAGGACGCCAGCAAAGTGAAGTAGCACATGGATGTGCGTTCTGAACGTTAGCTCGAATATTGTTTATTTAATGAAGAAACACATTTTTCAGCAGCGCCGAGGGAGTCCAGAGGGAGGTCGGCGTCAGCCTCCCTTTGGGTGTCGTCGCCACCGCGACAATATAACTTATAAGAAAATTCACGCTAAAAAGTATTTAAATCAATAAATAACATGATTGGTGAAATTCTTTCTAGACTGGTTAAATTTTCTGGTTATATTGCGGCGGTGGCCGCAGCACACAAAGGGGAAATAACACCAGTTTCCCCCTTGCAACCCCCTCGGTGCCCAACTCAGTGAAAACATAAATAACCATTTTGTGTGAGCAATCAATACCTGCCGATATTCGTCCATGAAAAGCGGCAGTCTTCGCCGTCCATGGCTCAGCTTGACTGCACACTTTACAAAATCGTTCTTTAACTCCTGAGATGGGATATGGTCTAGCCGAGAAGCTCATTGCGTTTGCATTTAAAATAAAAAATCAGAACATTTACAGCGAAATTAACCACAAAGATAAGACGAAGCAGAAACCTGCTTTGGAAAAATGTCTGAATGAATAATCAATATCAGCTATTGCTGGCAGGACGCCAGCAAAGTGAAGTAGCACATGGATGTGCTATCTGAACGTTAGCTCGAATATTGATTATTTAATGAAGAAACACATTTTTCAGCAGCGCCGAGGGAGTCCAGAGGGAGGTCGGCGTCAGCCTCCCTTTGGGTGTCGTCGCCACCGCGATAATGTTGCTAGATGGAAAGCATACATCTAAAGTATTTACCAAAGAAGTTCATAATCAATGACTCTGACCCCATTGATTCATGCCATTGATTTCAATCTTTTTACTTTCTTTATTGTCTTAGCTACTTTTTAGGTTGCTCTTATTAATTATTTATTCTGTCTTCCATTCAATGCGTTTTTCATTGCGTTTACAGTTATTTTTGCTCGATATTCAGTTAATAAATTTCCTACTTCTACTAGCTCAGCTATTGATTTGAACTCCACCCCATGAATTGCTAACTTACCGTTTTTTATTCGTGTGTTTGCTCGTACGGTATCAGGATTTATAACTGACATAATAGATTCATAGTGCAAATCTGTATGAACGTTATTTCTAAACGAAGTTTTTATATCTGGTTTCTGCACGTAACCCAACTTTTTCAGGTAGTCATAGCTCCAGATATCTTCCGAGTAATATTCAGGAATATAAAACACGTGTTCAGATTCACTCCACCAGCTTGAATTTAAAGAATCCGCTACAAATTGCATTCCATCCTGATTGCCACCGCTATCACCAATTAAGAATATATTTTTAAATCCGTGCTGACGTAAACTATTGCAGATATCAGACAGTAATGCGATGAAAGTACTCTGACTTATACTAATTGTCCCCGGGAAATTCATATGTCCACTCGGGGGCGTAATGTTCCCTTCAGGAACAAATTGAACAATAGAAGAGACCAACATTTTTCCATGCTTTCTAGCAATCGACTCAGTAGTAGCTCTGAGTACATAGTTATGTTTACCCGTTGCCACATTTGGACCATTTTGCTCTATTCCTCCCGTAGCAACAATTACTGAGGTGAAACCGCTCCGTAATGCAAGAGCAATTTCTCCTGCAGTCATTTCTTCTAGGAAAACTGTATCTACACCACCTATAGCCTCATCCCATATGTCTGGAAAGGCGGTTTCTGCTCGGATTGATGTAGCAAACAGGACTAAAATCCAGATTGTTTTATGTTTATGAAAGAAGGCAACAGACATGAATTTCCCTTAATTAAGAAATGGTTATTGAAACATAACCGATGAACGGCTCATTAAGTTTAGTTCAGTTATTTGAATTAACATCTATAGTTGATAAAAGAGAATTTGCCGTAACTTGTAAAACTTCAAATATTGCCATGAAGTCAATCGATGATCTTACAATAATAAAAGTTTAGTTTAACGTTAGTGGCTTTACCTCAACTTTGTCACGGAACAGCCAGACTTTACCTAAGGAACTTGTTCGTCTGCTTATCGCTCTATACGGCCAGTTAAATGTTGCTAAATCTGACAAGTACAACTCTGTTCAATAATGAACGACTCCATCGTTAATCAGATATAAATTTATTATGGAGCTCCGCAGAAATAATTTAGGCGAGGTAAAAAAAAGACAAGCCGAAGCTTGTCTTTTTTCAATATCGGTATAAAGAGAATTTAATCTTTATACGTATCCACACTTGGACATGAACAGATCAAATTTCTGTCCCCGTACACGTCATCAATACGATTAACCGTTGGCCAAAACTTGTTCGCCGCCGCTGCTGGTACAGGGAATACTGCCTCAGCAATTGAGTAACCACGATCCCATGTTGCATCGGTAATATCAGCCAAAGTATGCGGTGCGTTATGTAGAGGGTTATTCTCTAACGTCCATTCACCTGATTCTACTTTACTGATTTCATTGCGAATACAAGTCATCGCTTCGATAAAACGATCAAGTTCAACTTTAGACTCAGACTCAGTAGGCTCAATCATTAACGTGCCTGCTACTGGGAACGACATAGTTGGCGCATGGAAACCATAGTCCATTAAGCGTTTTGCTACGTCCATTTCAGTAATGCCTGACGCTTCTTTTAATGGGCGTAAATCAACAATACACTCATGAGCTACACGGCCATTTTTACCGGTGTAAAGAATAGGATAATGTTGGCTTAACTTGTGCGCTAAGTAGTTGGCATTGGTAATAGCGTATTTGGTTGAATCAGTAACCCCTTGCTTACCTAACATCGCGCAATACATGTAAGAGATACATAAAATACCAGCACTACCATAAGGTGCAGCTGATACTGCGCCGTTGCCTTTGGTGTTTTCGTTAACGTTAATTAACGCATGATCCGGTAAAAATGGTGCTAAGTGTGCTTTAACACCAATAGGACCCATACCTGGACCACCGCCACCATGAGGAATAGCAAAGGTTTTGTGCAAGTTAAGGTGAGAAACATCGGCGCCAATATGACCCGGTGATGTTAACCCTACTTGTGCGTTCATGTTTGCGCCATCAAGATATACTTGACCGCCATGCTCATGAACAATATTACAAATTTCTGCGATAGTAGTTTCATAAACGCCGTGGGTAGACGGATACGTGATCATGATACAGGCTAAGTTATCAGCCATTTCACTTGCTTTAGCGCGCAAGTCGTCCATGTCTACGTTACCTTGCTTGTCGCAATCAACTACCACAACTTTCATACCAACCATTTGTGCTGATGCAGGGTTAGTACCGTGTGCAGATGAAGGGATCAAACAAATATTACGGTGACTGTCGCCACGACTTTGGTGATATTTATGAATAGCAATAAGACCCGCATATTCCCCTTGCGCACCAGAGTTTGGCTGCATTGAGATATTGTCATAGCCAGTTAATTCCACTAACCAGTCGCCAAGCTCGTCGATCATTTGCTTGTAACCTTGGGCTTGGTCAACCGGCGCAAATGGATGCATGTTGGCAAATTCAGGCCAGCTTACTGGGATCATTTGCGCGGTCGCGTTTAATTTCATGGTACAAGAGCCCAAAGAAATCATTGAATGGTTAAGCGCTAAATCTTTGTTTTCTAATTTTTTGATGTAACGTAACATCTCTGTTTCGCTGTGATACGAATTAAAAACAGGATGCGTTAAAATGGCAGACTCACGTACTAACGATGCGGGAATTGATGAGTGACCACAATCAATAATCTTTTGATCAAGGGCAGCAACGTCTAGGCCGTGCCCTGCGCCTAATAAAATATCAAACAAGGTCGCAACGTTTTCACGAGTAGTTGTTTCGTCAACAGAGATACTGATTTGACCGTCAATATCGGTACGTAAATTAACGTCTGCCGCTAAGGCGCGCGCAACGATTTCGTCTTTGTTGTCAACATTGAAAGTTAAGGTGTCAAAGTAATGTGCGTGATTTGCTGTTAAGCCTTTTTCAGCGGTACCTAAACATAGAATGTCGGCAAAACGATGAATGCGTTCAGCAATCACTTTCAAGCCTTTTGGACCGTGATAAACAGCATAAAAAGCCGCCATGTTGGCTAACAATACTTGTGCTGTACAAATGTTTGAGTTGGCTTTTTCACGACGAATGTGTTGTTCACGCGTTTGCATTGCCATACGCAATGCTGGATTGCCACGAGAGTCTTTTGAAACACCGATAATACGTCCAGGTAATGAACGTTTGTACTTGTCAGAAGTTGTGAAGAACGCCGCGTGTGGACCACCGTATCCCATAGGTACACCAAAGCGTTGGCTAGAGCCGATAACCGCATCTGCACCTAATTCACCTGGTGATTTAAGCAATACTAAACTCATGATATCGGCAGCAACAGCAACAATACCTTTGTTTGCGTGTACTTTTTCAATCAACTCACTGATGTCTGTTACTTCACCCGTTGCACTTGGGTATTGTAATAACGCACCAAAAACGTCGTGATCGGCGACTTCATTCGCTGGAGCAACGACTACGTCAAAATCAAACATTTCCGCGCGTTGTTTTACCACGTCAATGGTTTGTGGGTAGACATCACTAGCGATAAAAAATAAGTTCGATTTTTTGTTTTTAGAAACGCGCTTGGCTAATGCCATTGCTTCTGCGGCTGCGGTGCCTTCATCAAGTAGCGATGCTGAGGCTAACTCTAAACCAGTAAGGTCTATACACATTTGCTGGTAGTTAAGTAATGATTCTAAACGACCTTGGGCAATTTCCGGTTGATACGGCGTATAAGCAGTGTACCAGCCTGGATTTTCTAAAACATTACGTAAAATAACGTTCGGAGTAAGCGTACCGTAATAGCCTAAGCCAATGTAGGTAGTATTTACTTTGTTTAAGCGAGCAACCGCCTTTAAATCAGACAGTGCTTTTACTTCTGTTTTACTTTCTTCAATCGCGGGTAATTGCGATAAACGAATACTTGCTGGAACGATTTCATTAATGAGATCATCCACTGATTCAGCACCAATGTCATTTAACATGGCTTGAGTTTGTTCGGCATTAGGGCCTATGTGACGACGAATAAAGTCTTGGGTTTGCTCTAATTGTGCCAACGATTGAATAGTCATAAACAGCTTCACTTAAAAATTTATATACGTTGAATACAGAAAGCCCTGAAACGAGTTCAGGGCTAATAACAATTTAATAATTAAAGATTAATCTTCATCAATAGAGTTTTCGTAGCCTTCAGCGTCTAACAAAGCGTCTAATTCTGATTCATCTTCAAGTTTGATTTTAAACATCCAACCATCACCAAAAGCGTCAGAGTTAACTAGCTCTGGAGAGTCTTCAAGATCTTCGTTCACTTCAATGATTTCACCTGATACTGGTGCATAAATATCGGATGCTGCTTTTACCGATTCAGCTACAGCAACGTCATCACCTGTACTCACGTTTTCACCAACTTCTGGTAATTCAACAAATACCATATCACCTAACAAGTCTTGTGCGTGCTCAGTAATACCAATAGTAACAATACCGTTACCTTCGTTACGTACCCACTCGTGTGATGTTGCATATTTTAATTCTGAAGGAATGTTGCTCATTTTAATGTTCCTAGTCTTTATTTAATTTTGTTGTTTTTAGCTAATGCCGATCGCTATGGCTTTAACTACTATAGCGTAATTTTTACTCATTATTAATCTTGTTAAACACTTGCTGTGTCAGATCAATAAACTAAAAAACTTTTTTGCCGTTACGAACAAAGCTTGGTTTGATCACTTGAACTTTAACCAACTTTTTGCGCATTTCTACTTCAACCGTATCACCTAATTTTACGCTACGTGGCACACGTGCCATTGCAATGCTGTAGCCTAATGTCGGTGAAAATGTTCCTGAAGTAATAACCCCTTCGCCAGCATCTGTGATCACTTTAAGACCGGTGCGTAATACGCCTTTTTCTTCAAGCACTAAACCAACCAGTTTAGGTTGATCGCCCGCTGCTTTTTGCGCGGTTAATACTGAACGACCGATAAAGTCACGATCTTCTGGTTCCCAGCTAATTGTCCACGCCATGTTAGCGGCCAATGGAGAAATGCTTTCGTCCATGTCTAAACCGTATAAGTTCATGCCAGCTTCTAAACGTAAAGTGTCACGCGCGCCTAAACCACAAGGTTTAACACCGGCATCAACTAGTTGCTGCCAAAAATCTTCAGCCACTGAATCAGGAACAATAATTTCGTAACCTTCTTCTCCGGTATAACCAGTAGTGGCGATAAATACATCACCCACTTGCACACCAAAAAATGGCTTCATGCCTTCAACGCTTGCACTTTGCTCAGCGTTTAATAAGGTTGCTACTTTTGCTTTTGCTTGTGGTCCTTGAACCGCGATCATGCCAAACTCTGGACGCTCGGTAATGGTAATATCAAAACCTTCAGATTGTTTGCTCATCCACGCTAAGTCTTTTTCACGCGTTGCCGAGTTAACTACTAAACGATAGTCAGTATCAGTGAAGAAATAGATGATCAAATCATCAATCACCCCACCTGCTTCATTAAGCATGCCGGTGTATAACGCTTTACCTGGAACGGTTAATTTAGCAACATCATTGATCACTAAACGACGTAAAAACGCTTTAGCGTCAGGTCCTTTAATGTCAACGATGGTCATGTGTGAAACATCGAACATACCTGCGTCTTGACGAACGGCATGATGCTCTTCAATTTGAGAACCATAATTAATCGGCATTTCCCAGCCGTGAAAATCAACCATTTTTGCGCCAGCTTCAAGGTGCTTGGCATGTAATACGGTTTTATTGCTCATCGTATGTTTCACTCATGTTAGTTGTTTCATCGCCATTTTTACGCGTAAAAATAGGACAAAGACCAAAGAATTACAAAATTTGGTGATAATTATAGCGACGAGGCCTCGTTCATTCAACAAAGATCATTGCACATTTCAAATAAAAACCCGACTTAAACACATATGCAGAATAATATTTTCACAAGTGGTAGCTTTGAAAATATTATTCTATTTTAAATGGTTATAACATCACTAAATTGTGATTAATTTCCCTAGGATCCTTACGGGAATAATTGAGGTGCTTATCGAGGTAATTGTTGAAGTCATTATCGAGGTTACCACTGGGACAAATACAGAAACAATCATTAGCCAATCACTAGCAGATCACTAGCGGATCACTAGCCAATAATTGGCGATTAAATCCTTGTCTGTTAACGCATTTGTTTAGCCAGTTCCGGCAAGTTACTTTTATGACCTAGGGCTTGTTGCATTAACTGATTTTTAGCCGGAGAAAAACGATCAAGTAACGATAAGCCAATACCTCTGACTATATTGCTGGCGGTATTTTGCGGAGTAAATATTTGCTTAATTGCTTCCATAGCGGCGATCATATCGGTGGCTTCTGATCGGCGCCAGCGGGAAAACGCTTGCAACGATTTATCATTCACCCAAGCACTTTGCGAATGCTCGCTTTGCTCACTCACCTGCTCTGCCAGTACTTGTGCTAGCGCCGCAGCATCTAGTAAGCCAAGGTTAACCCCTTGCCCTGCCAGTGGGTGAATGGTATGCGCAGCATCACCAATTAAGACAACACGCTGTTTAATAAAGTCGTGTGCTAAACGCATGGTTAATGGATGGGTATAACGCTTGCTCAGTAATTTAATTTTGCCGAGTTTGCCGTCACTTGCTGCGGTTAACTCTTTAGCAAACGCTTCAGCATCTAGCTGAACCACTCGCTGAGCGTCTTGCGGCGACGTCGAGAAAACGATCGAACAAAGATCTTGCTGGTATAAAGGTAAAAATGCCAACGGTCCGGTGGGCAAAAATACCTGCCATGCGGTATTTTGATGATCTTGACATTGCACCGTTGCGACAACGGCGTGATGATCATAGTCACGAAACGCTAATGGCATATCCATTTGCTGACGCACCCATGAATTTGCGCCATCAGCGCCGACTAACAATTTCGCCATAATAGGAGGATGACTGGCAAAGCTGGCAAAAACTTCACTGTCGCCCATGGCTACATTGGTCACGACCTCTTCGGTAAATAATGTGATGCCATCATCGAGTTGCGCTTTTTGCCATAGTGCATTGCGGATGACTTTGTTTTCGATGATCCAGCCTAGTTGCTCACTATCAATATCGTTTTTTAATTCGCTGATATCGAAATTCAATTGCCCATAACCAGCTTTATCCCAAACATGCATATGCTGATACGGCTGAGTGCGTTGAGCGTCGATAAGTGACCACACGTCTAAGTTGGCAAACAGATGCTGACTGGCGCTATTTATCGCACTAACGCGTACTTCGGGTTCATCTGCTAGATCGGTTGGCAGTAACGTATCAACTATAGCAACGCTTAATGGCGTTAATTTTCGTATTGCAATGGCAAGCGTTAAACCGACCATACCGCCGCCTATAATTAATACGTCAAATTTTTGCATTGTCTGTCCATCGCTCATTCATTTACTGTTTTGGTGTCGTTAGTTGGTTCTCTATAAGCGTGTAAGCATGTCACGTCTTAATAACCCATGGTCTTTTTTACTAAGGCATTTTTTAACGGCGTAAAATAATTTAATACCTTCAAGCCGATATTACGTCCAACGACCAATGGCGCTAGGTCATTAGAAAATAAGGTGACCAACGAATCGGTTAACGCAATCACTTGTTGTTGATCCGCCTTTCGATGCTGCGCATATTGATTGAGCAAAGAAAAACCACCAATGTCTTGGTGATGACTTAACGCTTGTGAAATTAATGTAGCGAGCTGCTGCACATCACGAACACCTAAGTTAAAGCCCTGTCCGGCTATAGGATGAATAGTGTGTGACGCGTTACCCACCAATGCCATGCGGTGATAAATTTGCTCTTGAGCTTGCACTAAACTTAGTGGATAAACATTGCGCTTACCGACATGGGTAATTGCACCTAACCAACTGCCAAAAGCACTTTCTAGCTGTTGTTTAAACAGATCATCGCTAAGTGCTTGCATCGTTTCTGCTTTCTCTGGCGTTAACGTCCATACCAGTGAACAACGTGCGCCCTGATTGACTTGTTGATGTTTGCCAGCAGACAAAGGCAACATCGCGATAGGACCAGTTTCAGTAAAACGTTCATACGCGATATTGTCATGAGGTTTCGATGTACTGACATTGGCAATCAGCGCTGCTTGTCCATAATCGTGTTTATCAACCCCAATATTGGCAAACTGACGACACGCCGACATGCCACCATCACAGGCTAGCAATAGTTTGCCGTTAAGGCTTTCATCATTATCTAAGCTTATTTGCACACCTGATGATTGCCACTTTATTGCTTGTATTGAATTGGGGGCAAACCAATGCACATTGTTTTTAGGCTTTAATGCGGTAAGTAAAGACTTACCAATGAGCGACATTTCAACAACATATCCCAAGGCAAAGACATCATGATCGTGAGCGTCTAACCTTGCTTTGCCATAATAACCACGATCCGAAATATGAATACGCTTGATTGGTTCAGCATCAGTGCGCAACGTTTGCCAAGCACCTAATTTTTCAAAATAACGTGACGTACCATGCGATAGCGCCAGTACGCGATCATCAAAGGTCAGCGAGGCATCACTTAAAATAGGGTTAGCTTCAACAATCGCAATCGATAATGGTGTACCATTGGCGTGTTTGCAATCGGCTAAACTTAATGCCGTTAAACAACCCGATAGGCCGCCACCGGCGATAACCACGTCAAATTTATTATTCATGGTGTTATTGTTATTGTTATTGTTATTGTCAGTTAAACCAGACATTTACTCACTATTCTCAGCCGCAACGAAATTTCATTCAGGACTTTTTTATTGCCGCTCACCCATTGCGACGACTATTTGCTCGTCGACATAATAGCTTCAATTTCAGCAATAGATTTAGGCGCATTGACGGTTAGGTTTTCATAACCTTGCTCAGTAACCACAACATTATCTTCAATACGTACACCAATACCCCGCCATTTTTCATCAACACTGGTATCAGTTAATGGAATATATAAGCCCGGTTCAATGGTCATCGCCATCCCCGGTGCAAACGCTCGTAATTGTTGACGCTCTTCATTAACTTGATAATCACCGACATCGTGAACATCAAGCCCTAGCCAGTGACCCAAACCATGAATAAAGTACTTTTTACAGGCTTTATCTTTTATCAGCTCAGTCAAATCACCCGATAATATGCCCAGTTCGAGTAAACCTTTAGTGAGAAGCTCACACACCAAGTCGTTGAGTACTGCAAACGAGCAGTTGGGTTTGATTGCCGCTATCGCTAATTCTTGCGCATCGAGTACAAGTTGATAAATAGCCCTTTGTGGCTCGGTAAACTTGCCATTAACCGGAAAAGTACGCGTAATATCGGCAGCATAACCGCCCAGTTCACCACCAGCGTCTATCAACAGTAATTCGTTATCTTTAAGTACATCACTATTGTCGGTGTAATGTAAAATATTGGCGTTGTCTCCACCAGCAACAATACTGGCATAAGCGGGATGACGTGCGCCATGGCGAGCAAATTCGTGCAAAATTTCCGCTTCAATTTGATACTCAAATTTACCCACGGATGTTTTTTCCATAGCCCGTTGGTGAGCACCGCCACTAATTTGATTCACGCGTCGCATTAGCTCAAGTTCTGCTGCACTTTTGATCAGTCTTTGCTCATGAATAATTGAGGCACAGTCAAAGATAATCTTAGGGGGACGTTTTCCTTGCCTAGCTTGCGCTTTAACTAGCGAAAACCAATCCTGAATACGCTGTTCAAATGCGCTGTCAGCCCCTCGGCAATACATCAGTTGTTGTTTACTTTGTAAGTAACTCGGAATAAGAGTGTCTATTTCAGCCAAAGAAAAACATTGTTCAAAACCATAAAGTGTTTGAGCCTGTTCTGGCCCTACTCTTCTGCCATGCCACACTTCTTGTAATGGATCTTTAGCGCGACAAAACAATATTGCTTGCTGCTCTTCAATATCATCTGAAGCATTATTTTTAAGTAAGACTATAAGCGCATCAGGTTCGTTAAAACCAGTTAAGTAAAAGAAGTTTTTATTTTGGCAGAATGGATATTCGGTATCGTTGCTGCGAGTGACTTCCTGTGCGGCAGGAAACAGCGCCATGCTATTTGCTGGCATTTCAGCAAAAAAACGCTCACGCCTGACAATAAATTCGGTTTTAGGAAGTATAGCGTCTTTTAACATTAGTGTATGGTTTTATCATCAGGTTGAGTTGTCGGTGGGGTACCTAACTCAGTAAAACAAAGCAAGGCAGAAATGCGCACATATTCAGCTATTTCATAATAGGCCTGCTCGGTGTCTTCATCTTCTTCTAACTCGTCAGAAAGATTGGCAATTTCAGCAAAGTCAGCCAGTACTTCTTTAACATCTTCGGACAATACTGGGTTATTTTTTTGTTGCAGACCAAAGCCAAGATTAAAGCCTTGTACCCACATGCTTAACGCATGACCCCGTTCAATAATGGAGTCATCATCATCAGGTAATAGTAATTGAAAGCTATAGGTATCATCCAAAATATTTTGCCAAATATCACTGTACAGATCTTTTAACAATGATTTGATCCTAAGCGGAAAACCTTCGCCATTATTAAAGAGATCTTTTAGTATCACGGCATATTCATGATCTTCAAAACTCAAACCTGCGCACACTAGCCCAGTTAATACCCCATGTAATTCGGCGCCATGAAGGTTGATACCTTCGGTGGTGATGACTGCCTGTACCGAGGCAAATTCTATGGTTGTTTCATCTGTCATATAAAATAACTAATTTCGTCAGCGTATTGGTTGCTATCCTAACATTGGCCTAATCCTGATGCCAGAAAAGAGTGTATCCTTGCTTGCATAGTAAATCTTGCCCCGTTATAGTGCCTTGGTTAGTTAAGTTTTTATAAACACGTATAATTATTGAACTATTTTTCAAAATGTATCACCATTTGATAAAAACTTTGTTAATTTTCTAGGACATTGTCACGGCTATGAGCAAACAAACTGTAGAAATTAAAGTTATCGATCGCAAGCTTAAAATCGGTTGTCCATTAGGACAAGAAACCGCGTTAGCTGCTGCGGCAAATGAACTTAATATTCGTCTAGAAAAAACCAGCAAAAGCGACGCTATTTCAACCCCCGAACAAGCACTATTATTAACAGCGCTGAATTTGGCCAATGACTTATTACAATGTCAAAAACAAATGAATGACGAGCGCATACAAACACAAAGCAAAATAGAATTGCTGCAATCAACGATTGAGCAAGCGCTTATGCCTGCTAGTAACAAAACTGCATAACGCCAAATGTTCTAACCGCCCAAAAGCTACGTGAATTGATAATGGATTTATCAGGTAAAATGAACAAAAAAATTGTTTTACTCCTTACCTTAGCGATTATTTTATTTTACTTATTCAAAACTACTACCTTCTTCACTGAACCTGTCGAAACAAATAATTCGGTTACAACACCTGATAGCTTTTCTAATCCTCCCTTATTGTTGGATAAAAAAGTGACACCGGAAAATAGCAATAATGCGCCATCACTGACAGAAGCTAGCGAAACAGCTCAAGCACAAGAGTATATTGTTTCTTGTCCTGAGTTTGATTTTTCAGAAAGTGAAGAGCAACGAGCAGAAACCGAACGAAAATTTGACGAATTTAATCAGTATTTAAAAGCCTCTGAAAAACCCATGGAAAAGCTTGCCTATTATCTCTTTGAAAATGAAAAAGATACTGGCGTTGCCTTTGATAAGCTGTATCAATTCAATCAAGAAAACCCCAATAATAAACTCGCTTATGATCAATTATTAAAGCTTTGCTTTAACGAGAATAATATAGATAAATGCGACGATGATTTGTTTAACCGAGCGCAACTAGCGGATAAAGAAAATGGTACATTCTGGCTTAATATTGCCGCGTTAAAATTAAAGAAAAATGATATTGATGGTGTGTTTGATGCGTTACATGAGATAGAAAAAGCAGCAAATATGGATGAATACTTTTTTGAATTGGCTGACTTTTATGAACAAACATCAAGAGATATTCTAGATTTAAGCTACAAGCAACGCTTAGTTGCTGGCATCGGTTATGCTGCAGCTAAACCTTGGTTTATTTCAGAAATAATGAGTTGGTGCCATGACAATAACACAAATGATCAACAGGTAGCCCAAGCCTGTTTGACGTTAGGGACTAATTTAGAACAGAAAAGTAAGCAATTATTGAGTAAATCCTTGGGGATCGCCTTACAAAAAAATTACTTTGAAGCTAAGGATAACCAACAAGCGTTGGCTGAATTGGAGAAAAAATTAAAAAAAATTGAACGTCGCTTTCAAGATAAACAGTTTGAAAAAATCGACCGCTTAATCATGCATGATGACGATTTGGCAAAATTATGGATCAGCAGTGCACTAACATATGGTGAGGAAAATGGCATCAAGTACGTTGTTGAAGAAGCAATTTGGCGTTCTCGAGATCCTAATTACAATCCATGCCCGATTTTGCCCGAATAACGTTGTTGGAAAATCAAACAACAATCAATCATTTAAAAATCACAACGAGCATTTATTCAACGTTCAGTAATGTATTAGCCAAAAAGACTTAATTCACCGTTAAATTTTAGCTATAATCAGTTAGCTTCTGGAATGTTTGTATGCGAACTATGTCCCTGAGCCGATAAGTTTTACCTTAGGATGTTGATTATTAGCTATTGTGCAAGCCCGGCTCGTATCGGGAAGCCTACGGTTAATATGATGTTTCCGCCCTGAACACACGGTGTTCAGGACTAACGTGAGCTGCGGCATTCTGGAAGTCTTAATTCCCTCTTTTTATGTAACTCCCCTACACTATTTCTTGCGTTTCAGTAACAAAGCCTGGCCGCGGTAACTTATGTAAAATCGAATACAGATAAATCACCAATAAACACATTAACGACCCGCCAGCAAATAGCCAAAAACCGCCTAAATGATCTAACACCAATCCACCTAAAAATGGCGCTAATGCATAACCTATAGAATAAAACGAAGCCGCACCAAAATATGCGCCACGCAAATGCGCTGGAGCAAGTCTATCGATATGAACATTCATTGTTGGAAATAAAATAGCTTCAGCGATGCTCATGATAGCTATTGCCCCGACCCAGCCCCAGAAAAGCTCAAGTGGGTTTATTGCTAACCAAAATTGAGAAATGGCCAGTAGTACCAAGCCTATTTGAATACGCGCTTCAAGTGATAATGAAGCCATCATTTTAAGCAGTAAAAATTGGCTACAAATGATGACAAGCGCGTTTGTGAGGATCAAGGACGAAATAAGCTCAAGCAAAGATGGAACATTGGCTCGATTTAAATACTGAATTAATGAAGTGTCCATTTGTGCGTAAATCAACATACAGAGTATATTGGCGACGATTAAACACTGTAATAGTCTATCTTGCTTTAAAACACCGATAGTTTGCTTCAATTGTTGCGGTGTATTTTCATGACCACTTGAAATTTTACCATGACGTTTAAAGCCAGTCCTTAACAACACAAGTAAAAGTGCGAAGGCTCCTGCAGTAATATAAAAACTAGATTGTTGTCCGGTCAAACCAAACCATACCCCAACCATAGGACCAATTGCTGCGCCGACGTTGACAATAAAATAACGGCTTTGCATGGCCAGCTCTCTCGTTTTACTGTCCGGAATAATATCAGCAATTAATGCTGACGTTGGTGGTTCCCATATGGCTTTAGCGATTGAGCACAATGTGATCACCAACACGTAACCAATTATGCTATCAACTTCCGCTAACATTGAAAAAGAAATGACATATAAAATGCCACTACCATACATAAGTTGATGACGACCAAATCTATCGGATAATGCCCCACCGATAAATCCCACAAAGACAGAAATAAATGCTGCAGCGGATAAGATCAAGCCAACTTCAGTCGCGGAAATACCAAATTTTTCATACAAAATGACCGCTAAAAACGGCCAAACCATATAGAAACTGCCACGTGTGATAAAAGCACCAATGAGTAAAATCCACATTAATGGTGGAAATTGCTTGAACTTTGATAGAGAGACTTCACTTTGCACGGTAATTCCTTTTGGGCACGATAAAATTAACAGAGACTCAAGTTTTACTGGGGGTGTTATGACAGCATAATCATTTATATATAATTCTATCCTTTAAGCGAAGAGATACATAGCAATGACTTGAAAAATCATCATTAGTTAACGGGGTCGATATTGTTCACTTTACTTTCCAGCATAAAATCAATATAACTGCAGCTCTTTGTATACATGTTTGATTTATTAAGTCTTAATAATATGAGTAATTCAACACTAAACATCGCTAAGCACCCCATAGGCGTTTTTGACTCCGGTGTTGGTGGTTTATCCATAACAAAATGTATTCAACAGCAGTTGCCCAACGAGCAGATTATTTATGTCGCCGACTCAAGGTATGCCCCTTATGGCGACAAATCACCAGAATTTATTATCGAACGGGTCAATAAAATTGCGCATTACCTTATAGCACAAGGTGTAAAAGCGATTGTTGTCGCTTGTAATACCGCGACGGTTAACGCCATAGATCAATTACGTCAACAGGTTAGTATTCCTATCATTGGTGTTGAACCCGCAATAAAACCGGCAGTGAATCAAAGCAAGACCAACAAAGTGGCCATTTTAGTGACGACAGCAACCGCCACTAATGAGCGTTTTCTTGCCTTAGTAAATAGGTTTTCATCGAATGCACAAGTCACTATAGTGCCTTGCCCGGGCTTAGTGGAACTCATTGAGCAAGGGAAAATTGACAGTCCTGAGTGTGACAAACTATTGGCTAGATATTTAACCCCATTACTCAACAGTAACGTTGATACTATCGTGCTTGGCTGCACTCATTATCCTTTTCTGCTTGAAAAAATTAACGATATTGTCCATGGCAATATCAGTATTATGGAAACCGCAGAGCCAGTTACACAAGAATTGATCAGACAACTCGATAAAAGACAATTATTGTCGATTTCATCAACTCATAAACCACACCGGTTTATCAGCTCATTAGCCAACAAAGACTTAGAAAAAGTGTTTGTTAATTTATGGCAACAGTCGTTGTCTTTAGAATTAATGAATGAGTAAATAACCAATTTTCTAGTTTAGTTCGACCTCAGTTCTCAGCCTCAGTTCTCAACTTCAATTCTCTGCTAAATTGCTTTTAAAATTGCCTTGAGCAGCTTAATGAATCACACTCATTTAAGACGTTTAGCCATCTAGGCGTAAAAAAATATAGAAAAACGCTACTGACACAGGTAGAATTACAAAAAATTTTGCCGTACTTGCACGTTATTTATCTGCAACTACGAAATCTATATAGAAAATTGAGGGTTTATGTCTACACACCTTTTTACTTCAGAGTCAGTGTCTGAAGGTCATCCTGATAAGATTGCCGATCAAATATCTGATGCAGTATTAGATGCTATTATCGCCAAGGATAAGCATGCCCGTGTTGCCTGTGAGACCATGGTAAAAACAGGTGTTGCGATTATTTCTGGCGAAATATCAACCTCGGCATGGGTTGATTTAGAAGATATCACGCGTAAAGTGATCACCGACATCGGCTATACTTCTTCAGATGTTGGTTTTGATGGTGCTACCTGCGGGATCATGAACTTAATTGGTCAACAATCTCCAGAAATTGCCCAAGGTGTAGACCGTTTGAAGCCAGAAGAACAAGGTGCAGGCGATCAAGGATTAATGTTTGGTTATGCCACCAACGAAACTGAAACCTTAATGCCAGCGCCGTTGTACTATTCACATCGCTTGGTTGAACGTCAAGCAGAAGCCCGCAAGTCTGGTGTATTGCCTTGGTTGCGCCCCGACGCTAAATCACAAGTAACGTTTGTCTACGAAGATGGTAAACCTGTTGCTATTGATACCGTTGTACTATCGACTCAGCATAATCCAGACATTAAACAAGAAGATTTGCACCATGCGGTAATGGAAAACATTATCAAGCATGTACTGCCTGCTGAATTGCTAACTGAAAACACTAAATATCATATTAACCCAACTGGACGCTTTGTTATTGGTGGTCCTGTGGGTGATTGTGGCTTAACTGGCCGTAAAATTATTGTTGACACCTATGGTGGTATGGCAAGACATGGTGGCGGTGCTTTCTCGGGTAAAGATCCGTCAAAAGTAGACCGCAGTGCTGCCTATGCAGGCCGCTATGTTGCAAAAAATATTGTTGCCGCCGGCTTAGCCGATCGCTGCGAAATTCAAATTTCATACGCAATCGGAGTTGCCGAGCCAACATCTATTTCGATAGAAACCTTTGGTACCGGTAAAGTGCCTGAAGAACGTTTAGTTGAATTAGTGCGTGAACATTTTGACCTGCGCCCTTATGGCATCACTAAAATGTTAGACCTGTTACATCCTATGTACCGTCAAACAGCAGCATACGGCCATTTTGGTCGTGAACCGTTTGAAATGACTGTCGATGGCGATACCTTTACTGCGTTTACGTGGGAAAGAACCGATAAAGCAGAGCAATTGCGCGCTGCCGCAGGTATTTAAAGCAGATATAGCAAAGAATAAATACGCAAAAAACCTCCACTAGGAGGTTTTTTTTATCGTTATCATTTTGGGTTAATGTCATGGCTATAATGTGCCTTTAGCTAGCACTTAACCCTATCGGTAGTATATTTTCGTTTAAATCCCCTAGCCTTGATATTGTAATTTGCCGTTATCGCCCCTATGTTGTTGGTAAGTGCTAAATTATTATTAAAGATAGTGACAACCTAACCTATGGCAAATCCAAGAATATACCAGAATAACTCCATGTCGGTAGGTGACGTGGTGCAATTAAATGATGATGCCTTCGGTCATATCGTCAGGGTATTACGTTTAAGTGACGGCGACCAAGTAACATTATTTAATGGGTTAGGAGATAACGGTCAGTATTATCAATATTCGGCTGTTCTTGTTGATGTCAGCAAAAAGCACGCCTCGGTCGAAATTACCGCCAGCGAAGCCGTAAATGTAGAATCGCCACTTAATATTCATTTAGGGCAAGGGATTTCAAGGGGAGATCGTATGGATTTTACCTTGCAAAAATCGGTTGAACTGGGCGTAAATAGTATTACACCATTATTTACTGAGCGTTGTGGCGTGAAACTTAACGGGGACCGCCTTGCCAAAAAACGGGAACAGTGGCAAAAAATAGTTATAAGTGCCTGTGAGCAAAGTGGACGATGTGCCGTGCCAGTAGTCAACGATCCTATTAGTTTACAGGCATGGTTAGAGCAACAAACATCGGCGCTAAAGCTAAATTTACACCCAAAGGCACGCCATTCGATTATGACCTTGCCAGAAGAAAATCAACGTGTAAGGTTGCTGATCGGCCCTGAAGGCGGTTTAAGTGATGATGAAATCAGTCAAGCAGGCGACAATGGCTTTCACGACATATTACTTGGGCCAAGAGTGTTACGAACAGAAACAGCAGCACTAACCGCGATTACGGCACTACAATGTCGTTATGGTGATCTAATTTAGGTCAGCACATTGCAATACCCTATGAACTCATTCAATTGGTAGAACTAGCTAACTAGCTAAATAACAGGACAAATTAATGACAATTAAACTCGGCATCGTCATGGATCCCATTTCACAGGTGAATGTAAAAAAAGATTCATCGATGGCCATGATGCTAGAAGCACAATCGCGTGGTTATGAAATTTTCTACATGGAAATGAAGGATCTGTATTTAGATCAAGGACAATGTCGAGCACAAGCTCAACCAATAAAAGTTTTTGATGATCCCGAGCATTGGTACGAATTGTCTGAGGTAACCGATGTTGCAGTCAGTGAACTAGACGCCGTATTAATGCGTAAAGATCCTCCCTTTGATACCGAATACATTTACGCTACCTACATGCTAGAGCGAGCAGAAATTGCAGGAACCTTAATAGTTAATAAACCTCAAAGCTTGCGCGATTGTAATGAAAAACTATTTACAGCTTGGTTTCCAGAGCTCACTCCCCGTACGTTAGTGACCAGAAGTAGCCAGAAAATTCGCGAGTTCCATCAGGAATTAAAAGATATAATTATCAAGCCATTAGATGGTATGGGCGGCTCGTCTATCTTCCGTATCGGTGAAAATGATCCTAATGTTGGTGTAATTCTTGAAACCTTAACGGCACATGGCGGTCAATATGCTATGGTACAAGAATACATGCCAGAAATTACCGAGGGAGACAAACGTATCTTAATTGTTAATGGCGAACCTATGCCCTATTGCTTAGCCCGTATTCCCGCACAAGGTGAAACAAGAGGCAATTTAGCAGCAGGTGGTAGAGGCGAAGCTAGACCTTTAAGCGCTAGTGATAAATTAATTGCCGATACAATTGCCCCCGAATTAAAGAAACGTGGCTTATACTTTGTAGGATTAGATGTTATTGGCGATAAAGTGACGGAGATTAATGTCACGAGCCCAACCTGTATTAAAGAGATTGAGGCTGCTTACCCAATTAATATTAGTGGTAAATTAATGGATGCAATAGAAGAAAATATTAATCGATAAGGTCTGTATAGGTAAGTACGACTCTAACTAATAGCTATTAAGAGAGGTAGACATGATGGAAAGTTTAGAAAATCAGTTATTGATTGCTATGCCAACATTGGGCGATCCCTACTTTAGCAAAACCGTCACTTATATTTGTGAGCATAATGATGATGGCGCTATGGGGTTGATCATTAATATCCCCGTTAATATAACCTTAAATGAATTATTGACTCAGTTAGATGATGAAATGGAAGACTGTCCTAAACTGGAACAACAAGTGCTGACCGGCGGCCCAGTTGCCCAGCAACGCGGCTTCGTTTTGCATAGTCCACAAGGTTGCTGGAATAGCTCATTAGCGCTTAGCGATGAAGTGATGATCACTACCTCAAAAGATATTTTATTAGCACTGGGCACTGATGATGCGCCGAAAAACTTCATGGTAACATTAGGCTACGCTGGTTGGGGACCCGGACAACTAGAACAGGAGATTAAAGATAATTCCTGGTTAGTGACCCCCGCGGATAGTGAAATATTATTTAACACACCAATAGAACAACGTTGGAAAAAAGCGACGGAAAAACTCGGTATAGACCTTGCGCATCTATCTTCAGACGTCGGCCACGCATAACAAATGAGATGTAATTAATGTCAGCAGATAGCGGTGCACGGACCATTATTGGCTTTGATTTTGGTAAAAAATATATCGGTGTCGCCGTTGGTCAGGAAATTACTGGCAGTGCGACACCTCTAGGATCTATTAAAGCAAATGACGGTATTCCCAATTGGGACAACGTCCAAAAATATTTAACCGAGTGGCAACCTGATTTAATTGTCGTAGGTTTACCGCTCAATATGGATGGCAGTGAGCAACCTTTAACCTTAGCGGCAAAAAAATTTGGCAACCGAATCTTTGGGCGCTTCGGCATTGAAGTCAATTTTGTTGACGAACGCTTAACAACCGCTGATGCTAAAGAACAATTGTTTGCCCAAGGAGGCTATCGAAACCTCAAAAAAGACAATATTGATGCCTACTCAGCCAGGTTGATCATCGAGAGTTTTTTTGAACAACAATATTCTTAATTTTTCACTAACTATCACTTAATTAACGCTGCCCCTTATCATTACGATTAAATATTATGGATATTGTAAATGTTATCACTCCACTAGTGCTTATTGCGCTTTTAGGATATATCGCGACTAAGTCTCATTGGCTTCAGCGCTCACAACTTGATGCCTTAAGTAAATTTACCTTTAACCTATCCATTCCGGCATTTTTGTTTTATCAAATGGCCAACGCGCAATTTTCTCAGCAAGTAAATTGGCAATTATTTGCATCGTTTTATTTACCTGTTTTGATTTGTTATGGGCTTGCCTACCTAATTAACTATTTTTTTCATCACCGATATAATCGTTCCAGTGCTCCTTCTGCCGTGTTTGCTTTGGGGGCAAGTTATTCTAATACCGTGATTGTTGGTTTACCGGTCTTACTTGCTACGTTAGGTGAGCAGGTCGTTGCCATCGTTTTTTTAGTGATCACCTTTCACAGCGCGATGTTATTTGGGCTTACCAGTGCGATTGCGGCAAAATCAGAGCGTTTTAACTGGCAACAATTTCTCGCGCAAACATTTAACAATCCACTGATAATTAGCATCTTAACTGGCTTGATATTTAATATTTATCAAATAACCTTGCCTGAGTTTGTTGCCACAAGTCTAGTTATGATGGGTAAACCCGCCATTACCTTGGCCCTGTTTGTACTAGGAGCATCGCTGGCTTTTTACCAAGTAAAAGCACAGTTGTCATTTATCTTTATTGCCAGCGTATGTAAGTTATTGCTGTTACCATTTACTGTCTATCTATGTGCTCAGCACCTGTTCTCGCTTGATAGTTTAACAGTCACGGTACTAGTCATTATGAGCGGTAGCCCTACCGGGGTGAATGCCTACCTGATCGCCTTAATGCAAAATAAACATCAAGAAACCGTGGCGGGCAGTGTCGTTGTCAGCACTTTATTGTCGATAGCAACTATCCCCGCCTGGCTATGGTGGTTACATTAAAATGGGTTAAGGGTGTAGCCTTCATTTTGCAAAGCAGCATGAGCTGTCATCGCCGACAACGCCACATTAACCCCTAACTGCAAATCATTGTTCTTTATGTCGTGATATGCCGCAGATTGGCCACAGATATATATTCGTACTTGGTGCTGCATTAGTGCCGCCAATAATTTTTGATTGGGGTTATCTTGGTTAAATTTTGCTTGATAAACCTTATTATTGAGCAGATCAAAGCCCGCCTTACCGTGCACCACTAATGCCAGATTTAAATTATCACTACTTACGCCATTGGCAATGTGCATATTGAGAAAACGAGCCAAACTGTCAAATCGACGATTAACCTTGTCTATACTCCCTTGCTCGCTAACATCAAAAGCAACTTTAAACGCACGGTTTTCGGTTAAATTAACGCTTTGCATTACAGGTGCATGCTTTCCATATCCCATAATTAGAGGGCCATCTTTAAATTGCTCAGCACCAGCCCACACTTGTGTGGACAACAGTAAAGCAACGGTAGTTAAAATAGTTTTCATCTCTATTCTCCATAGGATCAGTGTGTTAATCATATAAAAAAGGCTCACGTTGATGAGCCTTTTTACCATTAAATTCTCGCTAAGAGAGTCAATTTTATGCCATTGCTATTATTGCTTTTTTAGATCGGGCACTAATTTTTATTCATCGTTTGGCTCAAGACCATCGATAGTCACACCGCTCAGTGCCCCCACCCCACCTTGATCATTACTGCGTAATTTAATCATTAAGCGTAAATCATTTGGAGAATCAGCATGATGTAATGCATCGGCATAGTTGATCAAACCTTGTTGATACAAGTTAAATAATGCCTGATCAAAGGTTTGCATCCCTAATTCATTCGATTTTTCCATCACTTCCTTAATACTACCAACATCACCTTTTTTAATAAGTTCAGCAATATAAGGCGAATTAAGTAATATCTCGATAGCCGCTACTCGGCCATTACCGTCTCGTGTCGGTATTAATTGCTGCGCGATAATGCCACGTAAATTTAGCGCTAAGTCGAACAGTAATTTACCATGTTGCTCAGCAGGCACTAGATGCATGATCCTATCGATCGCTTGGTTAGCGTTATTGGCATGTAAGGTTGCGATACATAAATGCCCAGTTTCCGCAAAACTCAATGCATGTTCCATAATTTCTTGGCTTCGTATTTCACCAATAAGAATAACGTCAGGTGCCTGGCGCAATGAGCTTTTTAACGCGGCATCAAAAGTTTCAGTATCCAAGCCGACTTCACGTTGAGTGACCATGCTTTTGCCGTGTTCGTGTACAAACTCTACCGGATCTTCTATGGTTAAAATATGCCCACGGGAATTTTTATTGCGATAGCCAATCAAGGCCGCCATTGATGTTGATTTACCAGTACCGGTACCACCGACAAATAACACTAACCCACGTTTTGACATCACCACATCTTTTAACACTGATGGCAAACCTAAATCATCGGCTTCAGGTATTTCGGTGACAATACGACGAATAACCATACCAGCCATGTCACGTTGCCAAAATGCCGACACACGAAATCGGCCAATATCATCAATTGATATGGCAAAGTTACATTCTTTTTCGGTATCAAATTGCTTAATTTGCTTTTCGTTCATCGCGTTGTGAACTAAAGCTAAAGACTCATCGGCTGTTAAGGGATGATCATCAATAGCATGTAGCTCACCATTTATTTTCGCGCTGACCGGCAGTTTTGCCGTAACGAACATATCAGATGCATCTTCTCGCACCATTTTTTGTAGTAAATCATGAAAATTCATCATTGTTTTCCTATAAAAACATTAACCTAGAAGCCCGAAAACTGATTCTTATCTTGGGCTTTTTCCATCGCTGCTTGCTTGGTGATCATGCCTCTGTTAACTAGGTTTTGCAGACACTGATCCATGGTTTGCATACCATTTGACATCCCGGTTTGGATAGCGGAATACATTTGGGCAATTTTATCTTCACGGATCAAGTTTCTGATCGCTGGAACACCGATCATTATTTCATGTGCCGCGACTCGACCGCCGCCCACTTTTTTGATCAGAGTCTGTGAAATTACCGCACGCAATGACTCAGACAACATAGAGCGAACCATAGATTTTTCTTCTCCTGGGAAGACATCAATAATACGGTCAATGGTTTTCGGGGCTGAAGTGGTATGCAAAGTACCAAACACTAAGTGACCGGTTTCTGCTGCGGTCATCGCCAAACGAATGGTTTCCAAATCACGCATCTCACCCACTAAGATAACATCTGGATCTTCACGAAGCGCAGAGCGCAGTGCCGCACTAAAACTTAGTGTGTCACGATGCACTTCGCGTTGGTTAATTAAACAAGAATGGTTCTCGTGGACAAATTCAATAGGATCTTCAATGGTTAAGATATGATCATGTTTGCTTTTATTAATATAGTCGACCATTGCCGCGAGCGTGGTTGATTTACCCGAGCCCGTTGGACCAGTAACCAGTACTAAGCCGCGAGGGTTGTCAGATATCTCTCTGAAAATCTCAGGGCAACCTAAGTCATCTAACGATAATATTTTACTTGGGATAGTACGAAATACCGCGGCTGGACCTCTATTCTGATTAAAAGCATTAACCCTGAAACGTGCTAAGTTAGGTACTTCAAACGAAAAATCCACTTCTAGGTTTTCTTCGTATTCTTTGCGTTGGCGATCGTTCATAATATCATAAACTAACGCGTTCACGTCTTTAGCTTCGAACGAGGGGATGTTTAATTTACGCACATCACCATCTACTCGTATTGATGGCGGCGTTCCCGTTGATAAATGTAAATCTGATGCATTATTTTGAACACTAAATGCTAATAATTCGGTAATATCCATAAAAGCCTCTTTGTTGAAATAAGTATCGAACTAATCGTCGAATTTATAATTGAGAAATGAAATATATTTATGACTACTATTAAAGATAATCTTGCTGGTGTAGAACTGCAAATTTTGCAAGCATGTAAACAAGCAAATCGTCCTCGTAGTGCAATAACGTTGTTGGCGGTAAGTAAAACTAAACCCCAAGCATTGATTGAACAAGCTTATCAAGCGGGTCAACGAGCGTTTGGAGAAAGTTATGTCCAAGAAGCGATAGAAAAAATCGCCCAATTGACACATTTGACCGATATAAGCTGGCATTTTATCGGCCCGATTCAATCGAATAAGACTCGGCTGATCGCAGAGCATTTTTCATGGGTACACAGCATAGACAGGATCAAGATTGCAAAACGCCTTAATGAGCATAGGTGTGATCAAGATACCCCGCTAAACGTTTGTTTACAAGTCAATATTAGTCAAGAAGTCAGCAAGTCAGGAGTGTCGATTGAGGAGCTACCAGCATTAGCACAAGCAATGCAAGACTGCGAATCGCTATCATTGCGAGGACTGATGGCAATTCCACAAAAAAATGCGACCAATGAATCATTTACCAAAATGCATGAACTCTTCTTAGCTATGCAAAGTCAATATCCTCAAATGGATACACTATCAATGGGCATGTCTGGGGATTTATTGCCGGCTATAGCCGCCGGTTCTACTATGGTGCGCATCGGTTCGGCCATATTTGGTGAACGCACTAACAATGATAAAAAGCAGTGACGCCAAAATTTAACCTCGTTTATATCCGTGACTTTCTACACCATTGACGCGTAAAATAGCGGTAATCTTCTAGCGACAGAGAAATATCATCGATGAATAAAATAGCTTTTATTGGCGCAGGTAATATGAATGCTTGCATTATAGGCGGATTAGTCAAAAGTGGCACGCCAGGCGAGCAAATAATCGTCTCCAATCCTTCTGCACCAAAAAGAATCTCACTGTCTGAAAAATATGGCATCAATCACACCAGTGATAATATCGAAGCCGTTGAAAACGCACAAACAATAGTATTAGGCGTTAAACCTCACCTGATTGCAGAAGTCTGCCAACAAATCGCACAACAATGTGACATTAGTAACAAATGCTTCTTATCGGTTGCCGCAGGCTGCACGGTCGCGCAAATTCAAGCGGCTTTAGGGCAACCCGCAGCCGTTATTCGCACTATGCCGAATACACCGAGTCAATTAGGTCTGGGCGTTACCGGCTTATATGCATCAAAAGAAGTTACTGACGAGCAAAGAGAAATAGCGAGTTCACTGATGTCCGCCATTGGGGAAATTGTTTGGCTTGATCAAGAACATCAAATAGATCAGATTATTACGCTTTCAGGCTCAGGTCCCGCTTATTTCTTTTTATTTATGGAAGCCATGGAACAACAAGCTAAAGCGTATGGATTCTCAGATGAAATCAGTCGAAAAATAGTGCAGCAAACGGCCTTCGGTGCGGCCAGTATGGTGGTCGAAAACCCTGAACTTGATATTGCCACACTAAGAAGCAATGTAACATCAAAAGGTGGGACTACTCAGGCGGCATTAAAGTCATTCACCGATGAGGGTTTGCCACAATTGGTTACAAATGCAATGGCTGCAGCATTGCATCGTGCGCAGGAGATGGCGCAAAATAACGCTAGTTAGCATTACTTTATTATCTTTTTATTGATCTTTGGAGTTTATAGATGGAAGCAATTAATTATTTGCTTAGGTTCGTGTTTGACGCATTACTAATGATTCTGATCCTTAGAGTTTGGTTACAAGTGGTCAAAGCAGATTTTTACAATCCGCTCAGTCAATTTATCGTTAAAGTCAGTAATCCGTTAGTAGTACCACTTAGAAGAGTGATCCCAGGGTTTGGTGGTTTTGATGTCGCCACGCTGGTATTAGCTTACCTAGTCGCGATGTTAAAATTTATCGTTATCCCAGTATTAAATGGCGGACCCATCGACGTAATATCCGCGATGTATTTTGGTCTATTGTATCTAGTCAAACAAACTGGCGTATTACTGTTTATCATTATGTTAGTAATGGCATTAATGAGTTGGGTTGTGCAAGGCTATAATCCGACACAAGTGATTTTTCATCAATTAACTGAACCATTTTTACGTCCAATACGCAATATTGTCCCAGTGATTGGTGGGCTGGATTTATCGATATTAGTCGCATTTTTACTGCTGAATGTGGTTAATATTTTGTTATCGAGCTGGATCCCTTATTGGGGAATGCTGTAAGTCATTAAACATATCGACTATAACGATCTTTTTTTAGCTATCGCATATAATAGCGACTATAGTCCATTCATCTTATGGAGAGGATAATGAATAACTTAATCAAAAAGAGTTTTATCTTGTTATTGCTAAGTGCTTTTTTTAGCGGCTCGGTATTCGCTGAAAACATGAAAAAAATGGGCGATTGGAATGTTCATTACATTGCCATTGGTGCCACGTTTTTAACTCCTGAAATTGCGAAAACCTATGGCATTGAACGAAGTAGATACAATGGTTTGGTCAATATATCGGTGTTAGACAACACTCAAAAAGATACTCCGGCTAAAGCAGTCAGTATTGTTGGTCAAGCGAGAAATAACGTTGGACAGACTAAAACCTTGGAGTTTAAAGAAGTCAAAGAAGGCGATGCAATCTATTATTTGGCGCAAATAAAGTACAATAATGAAGAAACTTTCCACTTTGACATCGACATTACTGATAACGGTAAAACCCAAAAGTTAAAATTCACACAGAAATTCTACGTCGATTAACTTGCGAGAAAAAGATACAAAAAAGCTAACGATTCATCCCGTTAGCTTTTTTTTTGTTATAAACGCGCTGCGCCACCAAGGACAGCTAACGATGAAAAGAATTTCCTAGTAGGCCGAATAATACTAACGCAATCCCTACCCCTTGTTGGACACTCATTGATTCCCCCAATAATCACGATGCGGCGGTAAACCCGACTACAGGAACGCCAAGGGTTAAGGGCGCTATTTGCGCCGCGGGATAACGACTAAATAAATAAGCAACCAAGCAGCCCAACTATTAAAAAGCGCCAAGCGCCCATTAAAAGTGGTGGAATACCATGTAATCCCCAAGTGATAACAACAAAATTGCCCCCCTAGATCACAATAATCAATAATCCTAAAATGGTATCCTTAACGCTCATTGATGTTCCTCTTCACCTTTCGTCAATGGCATAATGCTGCAGGAGACAATGAATTCACTCGGTATTGTGCTGCTCTGAATGTCTATTTTCCTCACATTAAGGTATTATGCGCGCCATTAATACGCGATGGATAACATTAAAAAGGCATAACGATGACGACTATTGTTTTAGCAACGGGTAATCAAGGTAAAGTAAAAGAGCTTTCGACTTTGTTAGCTCAACATCAAATTGAGATAGTTCCGCAGAGCAACTTTAATGTTCCTGACGTTGCAGAAACAGGCACAACATTTATTGAAAATGCGATAATAAAAGCACGTCACGCTGCTAAAGTAACAGGTCTACCGGCAATTGCAGATGATTCAGGTTTAGAAGTTGATGCATTAAATGGCGCCCCTGGCATATATTCCGCGCGTTATGCTGGTAGCGATGCCGATGATCAGCAAAATAATCAAAAATTACTTAATGCCTTAAAAGATGTTCCGACGGAAAAAAGAACCGCACGTTTTCACTGTGTATTAGTTTATATGCGCCATAGTGATGATCCCACTCCAATTGTTTGTCATGGCGTTTGGGAAGGGTCTATCATTAACGAACCGTTAGGCGAGCAAGGCTTTGGTTATGATCCGCTATTTTGGCAGGCTGACTTAAAGATGACATCGGCACAATTACCGCGTGATCTGAAAAACCAATTAAGTCATCGAGGTAAAGCTTTGGCAGAATTGGTCACCTATTTCCAGTAATCCGTTTCAAGTAATCCGTTTCGAGTAATCAAAAATGCTTAAATCACCGCCGTTATCACTCTACATTCATATTCCTTGGTGTGTACAAAAATGCCCTTATTGTGATTTTAATTCGCACGCCTTAAAAGATGAAATTCCTGAGCATGATTACGTGCGCGAGCTCATTAACGACCTTGATAGTGACATCAATAAGTTTCAACTTCAAAATCGCCATCTGACCAGTATTTTTATTGGTGGTGGCACACCCAGTCTTTTTTCAGCGGGAGCGATTGAATCGTTACTGACGCAAGTGCTAGCTCGTTTTGAACATGACCAAGCGATTGAAATTACGCTTGAAGCAAATCCAGGCACCGTAGAGGCTGATAAATTTACAGGCTTTGCTAAGGCAGGCGTTTCGCGTCTTTCGATAGGGGTACAAAGTTTTGCCTCTGACAAGTTGATTAAATTGGGACGAATTCACGACTGCGAACAAGCAAAAGTGGCGGCTCGATTGGCGCAAACGTGTGGTGTTAAGAGCTTTAATTTAGATTTAATGCATGGCTTGCCACAACAAAATATTGCCAATGCCCTTGATGATCTAAAAACCGCTATCTCGTTAAAACCACATCACCTATCTTGGTATCAGCTCACCATAGAACCCAATACAGCATTCCACTCTCGCCCGCCAGTATTGCCAAAAGATGATATTTTGTGGGAAATACAAGACCAAGGCATGAAGCTGCTTGCGGATGCTGGCTATCAGCAATATGAAATTTCAGCGTTTAGTCAGCCAGGATATCAATGTCAGCACAATCTCAACTATTGGCAATTTGGCGACTACCTCGGCATTGGATGCGGTGCTCATGGTAAAATTACCGATGTCGCTAACAATCAGATAATGCGTACGGTTAAAGTTAAACACCCTAAAGGTTATCTTGATAACAACCGAGATCATTTAGACAAGTTAACCGTCATCGGTGAAGAGGAATTACCCTTCGAGTTTATGATGAATAGACTGAGACTCCATAGCTCCTTTACTCTAGAAGAATACCAAAGTCGCACCGGATTGTCGGCCGACACTATTTTGCCAGTGTTATCCATTGCCGAGCACAAAGGATTAATGTTAAATAAAGATAACCACTGGCAAGTTAGTACTTTGGGCCATCGTTATCTAAATGATTTACTCGAAATGTTTTTATAAGTTATGACCGATACTTTTTCATTGACTGAAAGTGAGCGTGACCAGCAATTTATGTTGCGTGCATACCAATTAGCACAATTAGCAGAGCAACACGATGAGATCCCTGTCGGTGCTGTTGTGGTTGCAAATAACACCATTATAGGTGAGGGATTCAACCAATCGATCATGCTTAACGATCCCTCCGCTCATGCAGAAATGATCGCCATTCGACAAGCGGCGCAGCACATTAACAATTACCGCATGCTTGATTGTACTCTCTATGTCACGTTAGAGCCCTGCCCTATGTGCGCAGGTCTGTTAGTACATAGTCGTATCAAAAGAATCGTTTATGCGAGCAGTGATTTAAAAACGGGCTCAGCAGGCAGTGTTTTTAATCTTGTTAACAATGAGCAACTCAACCATCAAATTGCAGTGACTTCAGGCGTTATGGCAAAGGAGTGTAGTGATATGCTATCAGCCTTTTTTAAACGCAGAAGAACTGAGAAAAAAGCAGCAAAACTAGCGAAAAAGCAGCTAGATTAACGGTGGAAGGTGGTTAACTTTCGAATATAAATTTTGTGAAAGAACGATACGCTCTAGTTGTTACGGTCAAATTTTAACTAAAGCCTCTAATAAACTGCAGTTGACGACGTTTTAACACTTTATTTTGCTGTTTTTTTAGTTGTCTTCTGCGCTGCGTTGCACTCAATTGACGACGAATTCTCATAGACATTTTCCTTTTAAATTAAAAGCCAACACCAAGGATTATACTGGACTTGATAAAATCTGTATTGACAATAGTCAGTTAGTATTTCAAGTTATTGTGAAGGTTTGATGACAACCGAGTAGAAAACCATACACTCTCAGTGCAGTTAAGGCAAAATAATAACCCTAAGTACTAATCTTCTTCGGTGATAATATTAATAGTGCTTGGACTATCATCTAGTGGCTCTTTTGATTTTTCATCCATTAACGTCAGAGTGTGATAAAAACGACGAATACTCTCGACGTAATGAACCGGTTCATCACCACGTGCATAACCATATTTGGTTTTTTTGTAATATTTCTTTTGCTTCAGTAAGGGTAAACGTGTTTTTACTTCAAACCAGCGATCGGGATCACCTCCTTGTCGCTGGGTAATGATACGCGCATCATTTAAATGACCAAACCCAACATTATACGAGGCCAATGCAAACCATAATCTATCTGGATGAGGGATCCGTTCAGGCATTTTATTGATCATTCGTTTAAAATACTTTGCCCCGCCCTTAATACTCTGCTCGGCATCTAATCGGCTTTTAATGCCCATCTGCTTAGCCGTTGGCAAGGTTAACATCATCATGCCCCTTACACCTGTATGAGAGCGCGCCTTAGGATCCCAATGCGACTCCTGATAACTAATCGCCGCCAACAGCCGCCAATCAATGTCTTGACCATATTTTTCAAACAAAGGTTGATATGTTGGCAACGTTTCTTCAATTGCTTTGATAAACATCCGGGTATCAACATAATTAAATTGCTCGATGTGCCCATAATATTTATCGTCTAATGCTAATAAAGTGCCGTCGTGATGCACTTGACCAAAGTATTCAACTAAGCTTGCTAGGATCGAATCATCGGTATTTTTACTGATCACCCAAGCTAACGGGTCGGCTTTTTTTATAGTAAAACCTATGCTTATTTCTGGATAAAATCGTCGGTTAATCGCCAAGGTGTTACTATCAATAATAGTGTAATCAATCTCGCCATCGAGGACCTTAATGAGCAATTCTTCACTGTCATATTCACTGGTTTCACGCCAAGAAAGCGATTCATAATTTTGCTTTAATAGCGCTAGGTTTTCAACGTGGCTGGATTGAGCGGTAACTAACAAGTTGCCGGTTAAATCACTGATTTCTCTGGGACGTTCTTGGCCTTGTTTAAATACCAATTTTTGACTGACATTGTCATAACTGGGCGCAAATCGATATTTTTCTAATCTTTTTGGGGTAACAGATAAACCTGCAGCAAGAAAATCCACCTCACCAGAGTCAAGCTTAGGAAATAATTCTTCAAGGTTGTAACTAGGTACCACTTTAAGTTCTACACCAATGAATTCTGCATAATTTTTCGCCAACTCATATTCAAAGCCAGTAGGACCTTCCGCTTCAATATAATAACTATTGGGACCAAACAAGGTGCCAACGGTAACATATCCGCGATCGAGTATTCGTTGTAAGCTGGCTTTTTTCGGCGCAGGTTGGCACGCAGACAACACCATAAGTAAGGTGATCATCAAACCGATGAAATAAGCTGAGGTGCGGCGCACGTTATTGTTTTTTTGCTTCATAGTTATTTATTGTGTCGCGATTTAACGATTATTCAAAGCTCTTTTTCAAGATAAGTAATCTCAATCACTTTTAACGCTTACTAAACGCTGGTATTTCTACTATAATACGCGCGATTTTTCCCCTACTTTAACGAACCTGGTGAATAAGTATATGGCGATGTTGATGAAAACCCTTCGCGGCGCTCCGGCACTATCAGATTTTAGAATCAAAAAATTATTATCTCAATGTGCGGAGTTAAAGCTCCCCGTCACAGAAATTTATGCCGAATTTACTCATTTCGCGCATCTATCGCAAGAGCTTAGCGCTGAAGAGTTCGATGTTTTACAGCAGCTGCTTAAATATGGGCCAACCATTGAAGAGCACGAACCTGTTGGACAATTCTTGTTAGTTACTCCTCGCCCAGGCACTATTTCACCTTGGTCGTCTAAATCAACCGATATTGCTCACAATTGTGGTTTAAATAGTGTTATTCGCTTGGAAAGAGGTTTAGCTTATTACATTATCGGTGATGAGTTAAACGACGAACAACAAGTTCAGTTAAATAACCTTATTCATGATCGCATGATGGAATCAGTGTTTAGTGATATGAATCAGGCTGCAATGTTGTTTGCTTCTGCAGAACCTGGTGAGCTGACGTCAATTGACATTATGAACGGCGGTCGTGCGGCATTAGCCGACGCTAACGTCAACTTAGGCTTAGCACTTGCCGAAGATGAAATTAATTACTTATTCGAAAATTTCACGAAATTAGGGCGCAACCCGAACGACATCGAACTTTATATGTTCGCGCAGGCAAATTCAGAGCATTGTCGTCATAAAATATTTAATGCTGACTGGACCATAGATGGCGTAAAACAGCCAAAATCATTATTCAAAATGATCCGTAATACCCATGAAATAAACAGCGACTTTGTATTAAGTGCCTATAAAGACAATGCTGCTGTTATGGTTGGAAATAAAGGCGGACGCTTTTTTCCAGATCCTCAAACCAATGTCTATGGTTACAACCATGAAGACATTCAAATTTTAATGAAAGTTGAAACTCATAACCATCCGACAGCTATTTCTCCCTATCCTGGAGCAGCTACTGGTAGCGGTGGTGAAATTCGTGACGAAGGTGCAACTGGTGTTGGTTCAAAACCAAAAGCAGGATTAGTAGGCTTCTCTGTATCTAACTTACGTATCCCTAATTTTGAACAACCTTGGGAAACTGATTTTGGCAAACCAGACCGTATTGTTTCCGCATTAGACATTATGATGGAAGGTCCATTAGGCGGAGCTGCGTTCAATAATGAATTTGGTCGTCCTAATATTTTGGGTTATTTCCGTACCTACGAAGAAGAAGTAAATTCTTTTAATGGCGTTGAAATTCGCGGTTATCACAAACCTATTATGCTTGCTGGTGGCTTAGGCAACATTCGTGATGAGCACGTACAAAAGGGTGAGATTGTTGTTGGCGCTAATTTGATCGCTTTAGGCGGCCCTGCAATGAACATAGGCTTAGGTGGCGGCGCGGCCTCATCGATGGCTTCAGGACAATCTGCAGAAAATTTAGACTTTGCTTCAGTACAACGTGAAAACCCAGAAATGGAACGCCGTTGTCAGGAAGTTATCGATAAATGTTGGCAACTTGGTGATAAGAACCCAATTTTATTTATTCATGATGTTGGCGCAGGCGGTCTTTCGAATGCCTTTCCTGAGCTTGTTTCAGATGGCGGACGTGGCGGTGTTTTTGAACTTCGTAACGTACCAAACGATGAACGCAGTATGGCTCCGCATGAAATCTGGTGTAATGAATCTCAAGAACGTTACGTATTAGCCGTATCTGATGATCAACTTGAACAATTTAGCACAATTTGTGCCCGAGAACGTGCACCATTTGCCGTTGTTGGTAGAGCCACCGAAGAAGAACATTTAATCGTTACCGATTCGCACTTCGCGGATGATGATAAATTAAACACGCCGATTGATTTACCTTTAAACGTATTATTAGGTAAAACGCCAAAAATCATTAAGAACGTTAACAGTAAAGCTTGTGCGGGTGACCAATTGCAATTGGCTAATATTTCATTAGCTGAGGCCGCCGATCGCATTTTAACCTTACCGACAGTGGCAGAAAAAACCTTTTTGATCACTATTGGCGATCGCACCGTCACCGGCATGGTTAATCGCGACCAAATGGTTGGCCCTTGGCAAGTACCTGTTGCCGATTGTGGGGTAACAGCGTCAGCGTTAGACTCCTACCATGGTGAAGCTATGTCGTTAGGTGAACGCACGCCGGTGGCATTATTAAATTATGGCGCATCAGCAAGATTGGCCGTTGCAGAGTCACTTACTAACATTGCTTGTGCGAACATTGGCAGCTTAAATCGTATTAAATTATCAGCTAACTGGATGTCTCCTGCAGGTCACCCAGGTGAAGATGCAGGTTTATACGAAGCTGTAAAAGCAATAGGTGAAGAGTTATGTCCAGCACTTGGACTAACTATCCCTGTGGGCAAAGATTCAATGTCAATGAAGACTCAATGGCATGAAAACGGTAAAGAAAAATCAGTTACCTCACCACTTTCACTAATCATTACCGCTTTTGGCGCAGTCGAAGACATTCGCAAAACCGTGACACCACAACTGCGCACAGATTTAGGTGAAACTCGAATTGTCGCTATTGATTTATCAAAAGGTAAAAACCGTTTAGGTGGTTCTTGTCTAGCGCAAGTATACAAGCAACTCGGCAGTGAAACTCCTGATGTTGATAGCCCTGAAGTACTTAAAGGCTTCTTTAATGCCATGCAAACATTAGTTGCCGAGCAACTGGTTATTGCTTATCACGATAGATCTGATGGTGGTTTGTTCACAACGATTACGGAAATGGCCTTTGCCGGACATACAGGTGTTGATATTGATATTAGCCAATTAGCTGGTAGCGATCTCGAAATACTCTTTAGTGAAGAACTTGGTGCGGTATTGCAAATACGAGAATCAGATGTCGATAATATTCATGCTATTTTTGCCAAGCACGGCATACTAGATTGTTGTTCGGATGTTGGTCGTATTAATAATGATGACACCATTCGTTTTAGTCGCGACGGTCAAGAAGTTTTAGCTAACTCAAGAACCTATTATCGTACTACTTGGGCACAAACGACTTATCATATGCAGTCTATGCGTGATAACCCTGAATGTGCACAACAAGAACATGATGTTAAATTTGATACTGAAGATCCCGGCCTAAATGTTGAACTTACCTTTGACATTAACGAAGATGTTGCCGCCGAGCTTATTGCTAAGGATACGCAAGCATCAACACACCCTAAAGTCGCTATTTTGCGCGAACAAGGCGTAAATTCACACGTAGAAATGGCCGCTGCTTTTGACCGTGCTGGTTTTGTCGCCATTGACGTACATATGTCAGATATTTTAGGTGGACGTGTTGATTTAGCTGACTTCAACGGCTTGGTTGTTTGTGGTGGTTTCTCATACGGTGACGTACTAGGTGCCGGTGAAGGTTGGGCAAAATCAGTGTTGTTTAATGCCAACGCCCGCGAAATGTTTAAAACATTTTTCCATCGTAAAGACACCTTTAGTTTAGGGGTATGTAATGGCTGTCAAATGTTGTCGAACTTAAAAGACATCATTCCTGGCGCACAAGCGTGGCCACGATTTGTGCAAAATAAATCTGAACGCTTTGAAGCCCGCTTTAGCTTAGTAGAAATTCAAGAAAGCCCATCAATTTTCTTCAAAGGTATGGAAGGTTCGCGTATGCCAATTGCTGTATCTCATGGTGAAGGGCGAGCAGAATTTGCCTCAGAAGATGCGATTGCCAATGCAAATGATTCAGGAACAGTGTCGATGCGTTACGTCAACAATTATGGTGACGTTACTGAAATCTATCCTGCGAACCCAAACGGCTCACCGGATGGTATAACGTCGTTAACAACGACTGATGGTCGCGTAACGATCATGATGCCTCACCCTGAACGAGTGTTTCGTACTGTGGCAAACTCATGGCACCCAGATGAATGGCAAGAAGATTCTCCTTGGGTTCGCATGTTCCGCAACGCAAGAAAATTTGTCAATTAATGACAGTGCAGGTTAACTAGCAAGTTATGAAAAGGACGCTTTTAGCGTCCTTTTTTAATGCACAAATTGTGTGGGTTTTAAAGCAAGGACATCGCAATGAACGCGGTCAATAACATACTCGGATGTATGCCCACTAAATAGATGAGACAAACCGTGGTGCTCTCCAGCGCCAAGTATAATTATATCGGCCTGATATTTTTCCGCCACTTTAGGAATAACATCGTCAGGAAAGCCAAGTTCAAGGTGGACATGATCACTTGCCAGCATTAAATCTTTAGAATATTCAGCTAATTTTAATTGGTGGATTTCTTTCTGTGTTAGCGGTTTTTGCTGTTCACCACGAAATTTAATTTCCATACTGTGCTCTTCGCCTAAATAACAATTTAGCAAATGAACATCCGTTCCTAAAATGTTAGAAAAAATTCCTGACGAATGCAGAATGTCATGATTAAAGTGACTATGTTGTTCGTTGGTATCATCAACGTCTATTGCCGTAACTATATGGCCATCCGAAGACCAACAACCGCCGTTGACTAACATAACAGGCGTATCTATATCCCTTAATAAGTGGCAATCATCCGCTATACTGACACCAAATAGCCTATGCTGATGAAATTCATGATTTTTTATCACAAGATCAAAGTGTCTCTGAGCCAGCAAATTTAATACACTTTTGTAATCTCTATTTCCTTCCATTACTTGCAGTTCTATATTTATCCCTCTCGCTTTTACCTCATTGATCAAACGCGAAATTTCATCTTTAATTTTCTGTTGTATTAACAACTTTTCTTTGTCTTTAACTGACAAAAAGAATGTTCTTTGATGGGGGGATACTATCAATAGGGTCAACTGAGCATTAGCCTTTTCTGCAAGGAAAATTGCCTTTTGCACCGCATGTTGATTACCTATATCGTGGGTAACCAGTGCTAAGATATTATTTAACTGATTCATGTTTTGTCCCGATCTACCGATCGTTATTTAGATAGCCCTAGTCTAGTCTAGTTAGGTATTCTCGCTAAATAATAATAAGAACGATTAGTCCTAAGATTATGCCTTAATATCGGCTTAAATAATAAGCGCTCGCAACCCGTTGAATTAATAACAATTAACAACTGTATTTTTTATGAACATTTCCCTCAGATGGAAACACTATTTATTATTCTAAAATAGAATATTTACCACATATTTTTATGGTAATTAGATATATATAATCAAACTCTCTTTTAACGACTTTGCCTGATATATGTTCAATACCAAAATGCAATATAATGTTCTTTCATATAAATCGGCGCTACGAAATATTAGGGTGTGGCTCCAAGTCATGCTTTCATATCTGTTTATTGCTGCAATTATTGCGACGTTAACCTGTGCTTATTTAACGGAAATTAATGCGACTGTCATCACAGTATGTTTAATATTAGGCGCACTCATTGGTGGTTATCAGGCAGAAGCGATAAGAAAAAAAGTTGGCCTTCATCAATACGCTTTGCAACTACATCAGCAACGAGACTTGCATTAATTCGTCAGTAAAAAATGTTTATCTCGAACAAAATAGAATACTGAAAGAGCCACAATTCCTGACATCGGGATTATCATTTGTCGGTATGTGATTCTTAGCCGCATCTAATAAGACAATATATTGTCAATATTCTTTTCCACTTTACTCAAATTTTTATCGATTAATAAAATCACCTATAGCTTGTACATTATTGCTTTTCCTCGGTAACCTAAGATCAAATCACAACAAAGAGCGATAAAATGCAAGAACATGCGTCATTGCCATTAGTAGACTATATCGAATTATCACCCGCTGAAATGCTTAAGCGTTCAGAGGCATTTTACCGTGATGTAAAACGTCGCCATTCGATCAGAAAATTTAGCGACCGTCCCGTAGATAAAGCCATCATAGAGAACTGTTTGAAAGCCGCAGGCACTGCACCTAGTGGTGCCAATCATCAGCCTTGGCACTTTGTTGCAGTAAGTAGCGCTGAAGTAAAAAAGCAAATTAGAGAACAAGCCGAACACCATGAACGTGGTTTTTATGAAGGCAGAGCTGGTGAAGAATGGCTTAGTGCGTTAAAAGATTTAGGCACAGACGCGAATAAACCTTATTTAGAGCATGCTCCTTGGTTGATTGCTATATTTAGCCAGAAAAAAGGTGGTGTAAGTGTTGAAGAGAAAAACACTAACTACTATGTGCATGAATCGGTCGGTATTGCTACAGGCTTTTTAATTAATGCCTTACATAGTTCGGGGTTAGCCACTTTAACGCATACGCCAAAGCCAATGTCTTTTTTAAGTAAAATTTGTGGACGCGGTGACAATGAACGTGCGTATATGTTGTTGGTCGTTGGTTATCCCGCTGAAGATGCAACTATACCAGAGCATGCTCAACTGAAAAAATCGCTTAACGATATCGCTACTTTTTTATAACGGGATTGGTACCGTCAGTATAGAGTGAGCAAAAGTGCTTGTTATCCACTTTAGCCCTATTGCTCCTCCTATATTCAATTTAAGTTAAGCCAAATCTAATAATATATCGGTACAACCTTTCTGACACTTTATCACTGCTCTTCCGGTATCATTTGGTGGAACAAGGGATAAAGGCTGACCGCAGGTGGAACAATTAACCGTTCGTCCCAACAATAACTGCTTAATGAGTGCTTTTTGCTGATTAAATGCATTTTTACTCGATTGCTCTACAGACTTGAAGGTGTTTTTATCAAGGTTTTTTAATGCATCACTCATTTAAATATCCACAATACCAGCCGTCAAATTTACCTTTTAGCGGCGCCGCGCTATCGGTAAGTAACGCTTGATAAGCAATAACATTTTCATAGTTAAGCTGCATATAAGGATATGCGGTTATCTCCCAAGGATAATCTTCATCCCCTTGGAAAGCACAAAAAGATAATTTTTGATTATTTTCCAATAACAATTGACCAAACTTTAGTGCCAACTCTTGATTAGGAAAAATAACTGAAAACTCGACTTCCGTTTCTGGTATTAAATCTACGCCAGCTGAGATCAATTTCCAAATAGCGTTGCCAATTTCGTCTTCGGGATACAGGGTTAAATCTCGATCCATAATACTCTCATATTCTCTTGGTATAACTTTACTCTATGATATCGAGCAAACGTCGATAAACCTAGTGAAAACATAACCGCACTGGAGATAAAAATCACTAAAGTATATTTTTTTGATAAACTACCGCTAAATAGCGACCAATACAAAATACTCGTGAATACAGTCAATAAATTTGAATGCCATGTTTGCATCAAAGATGATAACTCGTCAATTTTACCGCAGTTAAACCAAGCATGTAGTTTATCGAATGCCGACATAAAGCAAGCGATAGCTAAAGGTGCTTTGTGGTTGACTCGTTCAGGGAGTACTCAACGTATAAGACGAATTAAAAAACCGTTAAAAAACAATGATGAACTGCACTTTTATTACAACAGCGAGGTATTATCACAACGCGCTGAGCAAGCAATTCTGATTGCAGATTTTAACGATTATAGCGTGTGGTACAAACCTTATGGCATGCTATCGCAAGGTTCAAAATGGAGCGATCATTGCACCATCAATCGCGTTGTGCAGCTAAGCTTAAAACCCGAACGACCTGTTTTCATCGTACACCGTCTTGATAGAGCTGCGTCAGGTTTAATGTTGTTAGCCCATAGTAAACACGCAGCAAGAGCATTAAGTCTTATGTTCGAGCAACATCAACTGGAAAAACATTATCAAATTATTGTCCATGGTAATCATCAACTGCGTCCTCAACCCGATATTATCGAACTTGCTATTGATAATAAGAGCGCTAAAAGCATCATGAATACTATTGAGTACCAAGCTGATGCAGATATTTCATTGGTGGATGTAAAAATAGAATCTGGGCGTAAACATCAGATACGAAAACATGCCGCAAGCATTAACTTGCCGGTTGTGGGCGACAGGTTACATGGCAGTAAACAATACACATACCCTGATAATTTAAATCTACAGCTATGTAGCGTTTCTTTGCGCTTTAATTGTCCTATCTCAGGTGAAGAGCGAAGCTTTCAATGTGACCCTTCACTCAGTCCCAACATTGCAAACATCGCTTTATCTCTTATTCAGCTGCGCCAAACTAGCAGCAATAACTAAATTCACTATCAGTCATTAGCGCCAACGCATCACCAACAAGATCTTGCTGAGCAAATTCAGACAAAATATCTAAGCCCGTTTGACGTTGTGATTGCGTTAGTGCTTGGTATGGCAAACGAAATACTGGATTAACCGCGCCCGTCATCATCATTGCAGTGTTCAAGGCAATAGGATTAGGCTCACAAAACAACCATTTCATTAAGGCCTGAAGCTTATTGTTGAGCGATTCGTCTGCGCTATCCATCAACGTCCGCATTAATTCAGGCACCATATTTGATGTGACCGAAATGACCCCATGAGATTTAAAATGGTGTCGTCCGGCAAAGCTTTCATCATCATTACCTGACCAGCAAGCAATGCCTTTATTCTCGTAATAAGCGATTCGCTCATTGCCTGCACATTCTTTTACGCCGATAAAATTATCGTGTTGCGCCAAAGGTTCAATGATATCAGGGACAATATCTTGCCCAGTTCGTCCAGGGACGTTATAGATGAATGCAGGGCCAATATTGAGGAGTTTTTCAAAATGTTGACTAACACCAGCGTTTGACGTTCGCCCATAATATGGATTGATTTGCAGCGCGGCATCCATTCCCGTTGCGAAACCATTTTCAGTGGCTCTGATCGCCTCTTTAGTGTTATTACTGCCTGTGTTACCAATAATGAGTAACCTATTGCCAAATTTGTAAGCACTATGAGCAATCAGCATAAGGTGCTCTTCCCAACTGAGTAAATGCCCTTCCCCCGTTGTTCCACCGACAATAATGCCATCTACTTTAGCAGCAATCTGGCGTTCAACTAACGCATCAAATGTGGCTAAATCTACTTCACCGTCAAAGGTATAAGGGGTTTTTATTGCTGTAATTAAACTTGCCGCTTTCAATCGTTTCATTGGGCTCTCAAATTTTTTATTAGTGATCTGGCATGTATTATTTTTGTTGTCAAAGATCCACTTATCCTAGCTGTCTCTCATTTTTAACAATGTCCAATTTTATCAGTAACACGGCGTAGGATAAACACTTCGTTAGTAACAACATGCTGATATTCAAATATTTTACTATCTAGTTTTAACACACGATAAGCATGGTAATTATCGGGATCAGCTAAATCTGCAGCATAATGTTGTTCATCAACGAATTCACTTTTTGCCATAGTAAAATGAATGTCGCCAACAAGACCCCAGTCTCCTAGTTCGATAATTTGCTCAAGGATATCTCCCTGCTCATTTTGACGAATAAAGGTAAATTCATAGCTACCATCGGCAGACATTTCGGCGTACTCGGTGGTTGACGCGCGCTGCTCGTCAGTATCGCTTCGATACCAACGACCTATCAGTAACTCTCTTGAATAATTCATCTGTAATAGTTCATGTGTAATAACGACAAGACAGGTTATTAAGGCTTATTTAATAACTGATACTTACGCTTAAGTTCATCTAGTTTTTGTTTATTATCTTTTAAATACTGATTAAATTCCGCAATTATTTGCGGATATTTTATCGAGGATAAGTGGTAATAAAACAATTCACTATGAATATGGGGGCTCAACACCACCGCTTCGTTTTTGCCGAGTAAGGATAAGTTGTGCCGAATAACGTTAGCATCAATATTCGTGGCTTGAATATTACCATGTAGCAAGTGTTTGACAACCGCAATCGGGTTGGTTTCTTCCAGCAGACTAACTTGTTTATTTTTAACTTCTTCCTGCCACAACGTTGGATAAAATCCTAAGATCGTCCCCAGTTTTTTCACTTCATGCCTTTGTATGTTTTTATTCTTTTTCAAAACATACGCGCCTGCTTCTAATAATAAAACCGGATCACTAAAAGTGATATTCAATGAGTTATCGCTGCGCCAACGCACATTGTCAGGAAATTTAAAATCAATGTTCTCTTCTACAAACCATTTATCAAAACGTTTGATAGGTAAAGGAAGGAGCTTATAAGGGTAATGATGAGACTCAAAAAAGTCGCTGAGTAGCTCTTTAGTAAAGCTAGGCTTAGAAATGTCGTTGGTTGAAAAATCATATAAAGGGTAATAACTAACGGCTTCAACACCAATAACTAACTCTTTCGCCAACACGTTATTGATATATGCAGTAATACCAAGCAGAGTAAAGACTAAAATAATTTGAGATGTCAATTTAGTAAAGCTCATCCATTAATCCTAGTTCCCTTTGATAAATATAATCTAGTTATGCATTGTTAATCGCGAACAGGCCCTTTAACCTGTGACAAAACTAACTAAAGTAAATATTTCACATCTGTCCCCCTAAATATACCTGCTTAAATAAATTTAACCATTTAACTTTAACATTTACATACTAATAAAATAAAAAGGCGACTTTAACATAGTTAAAGTCGCCACTACTCGCCTATTAACCTAGGTTAATTTTTCAGTAATTTAACGCTTCCATTAACGCTTTCCATCGAGATTTTCACATCGCCAGAGCCAATAGTGCCGTGTAAGTTATGTCCAACAAACATATTTTTATCTGCCGTGATACCAAAATCATTTTTTATACTGCCATGCATAGTTTCAATATCAACTGACGCATTAAGGTCATGTGGCACATGAACTTTAATGCTACCGTTAACGGTTTCCACTTCAAGGCGGTTAAAGTCTTTACCTAGTTGATCATAATTTAATTTGATGCTGCCATTAACAGAACTAAATTCGCCATTACTTGCCATACCAGAGACATTAATAGAACCGTTAACTAACTCAGCTTTTATCGCGCCGTGAACACCGTCAATACTAAGCGAACCATTGACCAATTCAATTGCAGATAAGCGAATACTTACCGGTACTTTAATTTCATATTCAACTTTCCCCGAGTGATGATTACCCCAACTCGACTCTTCTTTATAACGAGTTTCAACACTAACACCACGGCTATTCTCTTTCATATCAATAACAATACGATCTCTATCGCGCTGATCTTCTGCCGTTACTGTAGCTAGTACGTTAATTTCATCTTTGTCCCAAGCAGAAATATTCACAGCACCGTTAACATTTTCCAATCGAAATGAGCTGTCGGCCCCAACATTAAATGATTGTTCAACCTTGTCGACTATTTTAGCTTGAACTTGAGCCGAAAGACCTAAGACAAATGCGCTCACCGCGATACTTTTCAACATAGCACTTTTCATAACACACCTTTTGAATATTTTTATGTAGTTTTACTGATTAGTAACAGGAAGTAAAAAAAAGGTTTAAAGAAACGCAAAATAATTTCAAATAAAAACATGATAATTCATTCATTAATCCATAAGATAGAAACAAGGCAAGTGATAACACACGATTTAAATCTATGACTAGGTTAAATGTACAACTTCTAATGACAGGCAATGAATTGATGTCTGGTGATATTGTCGACAGTAATTCTGCAATGCTCGCTGAGCAACTAAAAGATATCGGCATTGAGATAAAACGAAAAGTTACCGTCAGCGATAGCCTTGAGCAATTAGTCATTGAAATAACACAAATCAGTGTTCAAGCGGATTTATTGATCATCAATGGTGGCCTAGGGCCTACTATTGATGACTTAACGGCACAAGCTCTAGCGCTCGCTGCTAACGTACCTTTACAGCAACACCCACAAGCGTTAGCGCATTTAAAAAACTGGAGTCAGGCCCGTAAAATTGAACTAAATGAGCCGAACTTAAAGCAAGCATTATTACCACTACACTGTAATATTATTGCTAATGAAATTGGTAGTGCGGTGGGGTTTCATTTAAAAATGAATGATTGTGACATTTATTGTACCCCAGGCGTCCCCAGTGAATTGAGCCGAATGTTAAAAAACACTTTGCTCCCCGAAATTGAACGAAAATACCCATTAACTGAACCAGTTATTATTTCTCGTTACCATACTTTTGGTATTGGAGAATCAAGTTTACAGAAGATGATCGATGAGGAATTTCCAAATTGGCCTAAAGATATAGAGCTAGGTTTTCGCGCTGAGCATCCATTAGTTGAAGTAAAGCTTACCACCCGAAACAAGGAAGCCCAGCATAAAAAACAGCAATGGCTAAATAAATTAATCGCACTTTTTGGCGACCACATTATTAACAACAATAAAGAACAACCAGTCAGTTTAGCCACCAATGTCATTGCTCTATTGAGAGAAAACAACCTTAAGATGACTACTGCAGAGTCATGTACTGGAGGGTTAATTGCGAGTTTACTTACTCAAGTGCCCGGCTCATCACAAGGATTTGAAGCTGGGTTTGTAACTTATTCAAATGCCATGAAACATAAACTCATTGGGGTAAACGAAGCAACCCTAGAAAAGCACGGCGCAGTGAGTCAAGCAACTGTTATCGAAATGGCTAGCGGCGCAATAAACCAAGCAAACGCAGATTTAGCCGTAGCGGTCTCTGGTATTGCTGGCCCAGATGGCGGCTCTAAAGAAAAACCAGTAGGCACCGTATGGATTGCATGGGGAAATAAAAATAAGCTTAATAGCCAAGGTTTATGCATTCCAGGAAAGCGGGAGCACTTTCAGCAGCAGGTCGCCGCAATAGCCTTAGACCTTGTCCGTCGCTTTATCATTAATAGTAAACAAGAGCCCCATTATATAAAAATGAGAAAAATAAATTAAAAACAGTGAAAGTGTCTTTGAACAGTATCAAGCAAGGGTAATGTGTATTAATATATTAATCACAATATAATGTTATTTATTGCGTAGCAAATCAAAACTTTATATATTTGTTGTGAGTGTAGGCTAGAATTACGGTAGCAGTAACATATTTATTTTGGTGAACAAAAAAAATACAGGTTAGTTAAATTAATACAAGATGATTAACACCATTGTATATTCACTGAATTATAGGGGTTTATTTTGATAGAAAGAAATTACATAACCAGTGGCAGAAATACACTGATCCATAAAATACGAAAATTTGATTTATTAATAGTTAATGGCAGCCACCCTGTTGTAATTGTTAGTCATAGGGGAATAGGGGTATATAAGGGGCCTGTTCCATCAAAAAGATCTGAGGCAAAAAAAGCCTATCAGGAAGTTGTTGATCTAGCAGCAATGGAAGTATTTGGTGAAGAGAAAACCTTACTCTTTGTTCAAGCACTTGATAACAGAGAGTATAAAATTGACTATTCAAAAGTAGGTACCAGCAACTTTATAAAAATTCATCAAGACAACTATATTTAACAGCAAGCTTTTGTAGTAGTCATATTGTCGGAGAAAATCACAAGTGACCAAAGCCAGTTTTGTCAGTAACAAAAAAGAAAACATTGATATTGTTATCGAACCAGTAAAAGACAATAAAGTTATTACTGAAGCGACTATCAATGACATGATTGCTGGCTCTGAATATAAAAATTTGTATGTTGATAGCGCTAATATAAAAAACGCTATCGCTGAACTCAATAGCGTGTTGAAACCGCTGCAAAATGGCCAGACAGGCAGAGAAATACGCTATCAGATACTTGAGCGTAGACCAGCAACAATTGCGGTTTCAATTGACAAAGATGAAATGGGTGCCTCTGCAGAAATTACCACCGCACTTGGTGGCAAGCATTTAACAGCTAAAGCAATACTCAATGCAGCCCAAGAGTCTGGAGTTAAAAAAGGCTTTAGCAAAGAAGAGTTAGTCAATTTAGCTCATTTAGCTGCCAAAGGGACAGGGGGAGAAATAGTTAAAGGCCATATCGCTACCGGAAGACTTGCTGAAAATGGCAACGATGCCCAGATAGTGCCACTTGTTCAAAGTGCACAAGATCGCATACTTAAACCGAAAGAACGTGAAGACGGTAGCGTCGATATGCGCAACTTAGGTGATATAATTTGTGTTAAAGTCGGCGATCCTCTTGTGAAAAAACTGCCTCCTACTCCTGGTCTCAAAGGTTTTAAAGTGACCGGTGAACCATTAGAGCCTACTCCAGGTAATGATACTGAACTTAAACCTGGTGAAGGAACCGCCCTTAGCGCCAAAAATGAAAATATTTTAATTTCGACACTTGTCGGCTTACCACGCATGACTGAAAACGGCATGGAAGTAGACGAAGTCTACAAAATAAAAACAGTCGACGTCAGTACTGGAAATGTTAACTTTACCGGCAGTGTCATCATTGATGGCGATGTCTGTGAGGGAATGAAAGTCATCGCCACTGGTGATATTACCATTGGTGGTTTCGTCGAGTCTGCAACACTTGAGTCTGGCGGAGATATTACTATAGCTGGCGGCATCATAGGTAAAAAGCACGATGTCGAAAGTAATTCAGTCACAGATATAGCCATGAGCGTTTGCATCAATGCTAAAGGCAATATTTTTGCAAAATATTGCCAGTATGCTGAAATCAATTGCGGCGGTGATCTTCGAATAGAAAATCAACTCATGCATAGCCTAATAGATGTTAGCGGCAAGTTATGGGTGGGCACAGCAGATAAAGCGAATGGCAAACTGATTGGTGGTTATATAAGAGCGGGCGTATCCGTTCATGCAGGTATTGTTGGAGCAACCGCGGGTAGTAATACCATCGTAAATTTTGAAGAAAAAGTAGCTGATTTTAAAGAAAAGTTGCATGACGTAGAAATACGTTTAAAAGCTGAATCTGACAAAACAAATGAGCTAAAAGTCGCTAGCAATAAACTGAAAAAGCTCCCGAAAGAAAAAATGAATCACGATATGTTGGCAAAAATAACATCCACTTATCAATTTCACGCAAACCTGATGGGGGAGATACTCGGTGAAAAAGAAACGCTAGAACAGGAAATGCAAACTTATATGTGCAGTGTCTCAATTGAAGCCACTGAAAAACTGTATCATGGCGTAGAGATAATTGTTGGAGACTATAAAGACAGATCTCGGCGCGAGTATGGGCCAAGTCGCATGTATTATAAAGAAAGAAAAATTCATATCGAACCGATCCTTCATTAATAATACAACTTCTGCTATTCAATAATATTGGCTGTTCTTTAATCGGAGTTATATGATGAAATTTTTCACGTGGGCTATGCCACTATTAAGCCTTTATTGCACAAGTGCTGCAGCTGAGCGATGCGATGTTAACTTTAACTACGGTGTAATCATCGATCCAGCACATGTGCGCATGTTAGAACACGGCCAAACGATAGTACAAATTAATGGTACCGAACAGCTTTTTGTAAACGGTCGTCAAGCAAATTTAAATGAAGAGCAAAAGCAATTACTGAAAGAATTCACCGCAGGTATCAGACAACAAGTTCCAGAAATAGTCTCTATTGCCATAGAAGGTGTCGACATAGGTTTAAAAGCGGTCAACAACGTGATTGGCAGTTTAACCGGTGAAAACAGTGCCTCACATCAACGCATCCAAGAGAAGTTTGACGAGTTACAGATGCGCCTTAGGAAACGCTTTAATCATAGTGATAAAAGCTATTATATTGCCCCTCAGGACTTTGATGACTTTGATCAAATATTTGCCGGCCAATTTGAACAAGAAATAGAAGAAATAGTCTCCGAATCTATTGGCACTATCTTGGTGGCCGTTGGTGAAGCTATGTCCAATCATGATGAGGAAAACGTAGAACAGCGCGTGGATACTTTCGACGAACGCATGGAAAACATGGGCAAAAATTTACAATTAGAAGTCAGCTCGAAAGCCGATGCACTGGAGAGCAAAGCCGAAAAATTTTGCCAAGGCCTAATTGCCTTAGATCAGATAGAAACTAACATGAAACAACAAATCCCCGAACTAAGCGATTTTGATTTAATAAAAACAAGCCATCATTAATGCTTTTATATAAGCGTTTACTAGCAAAAATCAAAAAGCCTGCATCAGCAGGCTTTTTTACAGGCATAAAATAAATTACATATTAGGATAGTTTGGCCCACCGCCACCTTCTGGTGCCACCCAAGTGATATTTTGACTGGGATCCTTTATGTCACAGGTTTTACAGTGAATACAGTTTTGCGCATTAATAACAAACTCTTTCCCCTGTTCAGTTTCCTGTATTTCATAAACACCCGCCGGACAATAACGCTGAGCAGGTTCATCGTACTTAACCAAATTAACATTAAGCGGAATGCTGGCATCTTTAAGTTTTAAATGACAAGGTTGCTCTTCTTCATGATTGGTATTTGATAAAAATACCGAAGACAATCGATCAAAACTTAATTTATTATCAGGTTTTGGATATTGGATCACGGGTGATTCAGAGGCCAATTTCAATTGTGCATGATCAAGAGAGTTATCTTTAAAGTCAAAAGGCAACTTTCCACCAAAAAAGTTTTGGTCTAGCGTATTATAAACACCGCCTAAAAAGGTGCCAAACTTGTGCATTGCCGGACCAAAGTTACGGGTATTATATAACTCTTCATATAACCAAGAGTCTTTATATTTATCAGTATACGTCGTTAAATCTTGACCGCCTTCATCACCGGCAAACAAAGCTTCACATACCGCTTCAGCCGCCAACATCCCCGATTTCATCGCGGTATGGTTACCTTTTATCTTAGCGAAATTAATCGTGCCGGCATCACAGCCAACTAATATTCCACCTGACATGGTCATTTTAGGCAAAGAATTATAACCACCTTTGGTCATTGCTCTCGCGCCATAAGAAACGCGTTTGCCACCTTCAAGGTACTGGCTAATTTTTGGATGATGTTTATAGCGCTGAAATTCATCAAACGGACTCAAATGGGGATTTGAATAATTTAAATCGACAATTAAACCAACAAACACTTGATTGTTTTCGGCGTGGTACAGATAGCCACCACCAGTAGTATCTTTGGTCAACGGCCAGCCAGCGGTATGGACAACTAAGCCTTCTTGGTGTTTTTCCGGGGCTATATCCCAAATTTCTTTAAAGCCGATGCCATAGTGTTGGGGCGAACTATCTTTGTCTAGAGCAAACTTCTCTATTAACTCTTTTCCTAAATGACCACGACACCCTTCAGCAAAAATAGTGTACTTCGCGCGTAATTCCATACCGGGAACATAAGAATCCTTAGGACTACCTTCAACATCTAACCCCATGTCTCCCGTTAATATTCCGGCGACGCTACCATCATCGTTATAGAGAACTTCTTGAGCTGGAAATCCTGGGAATATTTCAACCCCTAACTGCTCTGCTTGCTCGGCTAACCAACGACATATGTTCGCCATACTAACGATATAATTGCCGTCATTGTGCATAGTCTTAGGCACGCTAAAGCCAGGTAATTTAATGCCGTTACTTTCGCTATTCAGCAAATAAATATCATCACTAGTGACCAGAGTACTTAATGGTGCGCCCTTTTCTTTCCAATCGGGAAATAATTCATCCAGAGCTCTAGGTTCAAATACCGCACCAGAGAGAACATGAGCGCCAACTTCAGAGCCTTTTTCGACAACACAAACCATAAGCTCCTGCTCTTTTTCTTGTGCAAGTTGCATCAATCGGCAAGCTGAAGCTAAACCAGCTGGACCAGCACCAACGATTACAACATCAAACTCCATAGATTCGCGTTCCATGATATTCCTCCAAATAAATCATTCGAATTAATAAATTCAAACACCTGTTTGATATTCAAACGGGTGTTTGATAATATCCTACATTATATAGATATTTCGTGAGTAAATACTATCCTGTTATAGAGAATTTATTTACAAACATTGTTTTACCGGATATTGATCAATGTTTAGTAAAGATAACGTTGACGTGCTCGTCATCTATGAGTAACCTTTTGAGTTATTACTCAAATTATAAAATTGGCGATTTACATCAGTGTAAACCGTTGAGCATTAAAAACACAACAAGCACAATCAGAGGCTGCGATGAAAGTATTAGTACCCATCAAACGCGTAATTGACTACAACGTCAAAGTACGTGTAAAACCAGACAATACAAATGTTGATCTCGCTAATGTAAAAATGGCGATCAATCCATTTTGTGAAATTGCCGTTGAAGAAGCAGTACGACTAAAAGAAGCAGGTACTGCTACTGAGATTATTGCCGTATCTATTGGTGATAAGTCATGCCAAGAACAACTGCGTACCGCATTAGCGTTAGGTGCAGATCGCGCCATTCAAATAGATACCGATCAAAATTTAGACTCATTAAACGTTGCTAAATTACTGCAAAAAGTTGTTGAAGAAGAACAACCTCAGCTGGTTCTTTTAGGTAAGCAATCTATCGATTCAGACAATAACCAAACAGGTCAAATGCTTGCGGCCTTAACAGGTTTAGCGCAAGGCACTTTTGCTTCTGAAGTAAAAGTAGAAGGCGACAAAGTGAACGTGACTCGTGAAGTTGATGGCGGTTTACAAACTATTGCCTTGAATCTTCCTGCGATCGTAACAACAGATTTACGTTTGAATGAACCTCGTTACGCTTCATTACCTAATATAATGAAGGCAAAACGTAAGCCATTAGACGTGAAATCAGCCGCTGATTTTGGTATCGATTTATCTGCTCGTGTTAACTTATTAAAAGTAACACCTCCTGCTGAACGTCAAGCAGGGATAGTTGTAGAGTCTGTAGATCAGTTAGTAGAAAAATTAAAAAATGAAGCGAAGGTGATCTCATGAGTATCTTAGTTTATGCAGAGCATGATAATAACACGCTTAAAGCTGAAACATTAAAAACCGTCACGGCGGCCCAAGCAATTGGCGGTGATATTCACCTCTTGGTTGCGGGAAGTAATTGTCAAAATGTCGCGAATGAAGCGGCTAAAGTTAATGGTGTCAGTAAAGTTCTCGTCGCCGATAACGCTGCTTACGAACATCAACTTGCTGAAAATGTTAGCTTATTGGTCACTGAACTTGCCGCAGACTACGAGCATATCATTGCTACAGCACTAACAACGGGTAAAAACTTTATGCCACGTGTTGCGGCGTTGTTAGACGTTACCCAAATTTCCGACATTATCGGCGTGGAAAGTGCAGATACCTTTGTTCGTCCAATATATGCTGGTAATGCCATCGCAACTGTTCAAAGCTTAGACAGTAAAAAAGTGATCACTGTACGAGCAACAGGCTTCGATGCTGTAGCCACTGACGGTAATGCTGAGATAGTGGCCCTTGATAATGCAACCGATGCAGGTATTTCAAGCCATGTTAGCGATGAACTTACCGTATCTGAGCGTCCTGATCTAGGCGCAGCGGGTGTTGTTATCTCAGGTGGTCGTGGGATGCAAAATGGTGAAAACTTTAAATTATTAGAAGGTATTGCTGATAAATTAGGTGCCGCAATTGGTGCTTCACGTGCTGCCGTTGATGCGGGCTTTGTCCCTAATGACATGCAAGTTGGTCAAACGGGTAAAATTGTTGCTCCTGACTTGTATATTGCCGTGGGGATCAGTGGGGCTATTCAACATCTCGCTGGTATGAAAGACTCTAAAGTTATTGTTGCTATTAACAAAGATCCTGAAGCGCCTATTTTCCAAGTTGCTGACTATGGACTAGTTGCCGATCTTTTTGATGCTTTACCTGAATTGGAAAGTAAGCTTTAAACTAATTCGCATTAAAAAATGTGTATAATAAAACCACTCTTGCAGTGGTTTTATTTTGTCCAAAATTTAAGGAGTGATCTGCATGAAAAACAGTTTTTCCAGTTTAAGTGAACTGGCAAGTGTCTTTGGCAAAGAAATAAACAATGACAGTAACAATCAAGAAAACAGTAACGATGACTCATTAGTTTATTCAACAGGCACCGGTCGCATTAAGCCTCAGAAAAAAAGCGCATCTATTACTGAATCAGATGGTTATGCTAAAGTTCGACGAGAAACTAAAGGTCGTAAGGGCAAAGGAGTTGTCGTTATTAGTGGTTTAGGTTTAGCTGCTGATGAATTGAAAACGCTTGCTAGTCAGCTGAAAAAAACCTGTGGTTCAGGTGGTAGCGTCGTTGGAGAAACCATTGAAATACAAGGTGATAAACGTGACGCGATAAAGTCAACGTTAGAAAAAAAAGGTTTTAAAGTTAAATTTATCGGTGGCTGAATTATTTATCATTAATACTTTACTCACCGATAAAGTTCACAGCATTTACTTATTATGTTCTAAACCATGCACTCTTAATTTCATCGCAATTTTATTATGAGAAACATTAAGCCGCTTCGCTAATTTTCGAGTTGTTGGATAAAACGGATATAACTCTTGTAATAACTTACGTTCAAACATGGCTTGTGCCGTTGCCCAATCTTTAACGCTACCATAGCCACTCTCATCGTTAAAAGGCTCCATAGTGTCGTTTATTTGGGATAACACCGTTGATAAATCACTTTGCTCAATCACGGCTTTATTATTCAAGGCAACAACTCTAAATAATATATTTTGCAATTGTCTAATATTACCGGGCCAATTATATGATTTGAGCGTTAACAGTGCATCATCGCTCATTACTGGGATACCTTGATTCACTTGCTTAGCAGCATTGTTGATAAAATACTTTGCCAGTAACGGAATGTCTGATTGTCGTTCTCTTAACGGTGGTAAATCGAGGCTTAACACATTTAAACGATAGAATAGGTCTTCACGAAATAACTGCTTTTGAATAAGCTTAGCCAAATCCTGATGGGTTGCACTAATGATACGAACATTCACTGATAATTCAGTTGTTCCGCCAACACGTCGATAACGAAAGTCCTGTAAAAACCTTAATAGCTTAGCTTGTAAATAAACCGACATTTCCGCAACTTCATCAAGGAATAAAGTGCCACCATTTGCCAATTCGAATAGTCCCGGCTTCCCCCCTTTTTGTGCACCAGTAAACGCCCCTGAAGCGTAACCAAAGAGTTCACTTTCAAGAAGGTGCTCAGGCAATGCCGCGCAATTTATCGCTAAAAAAGGCGCTTTCGAACGGCTGCTGGCATTATGAATTGCTCTAGCGATCAGCTCTTTTCCTGTACCTGTTTCGCCAGTGACGAGTACTGGTAGTTCAAGCTCCGCATACCTTATTGTCTGTTCGATCAATAGTTTCATTTTTTCAGATTGACCAATGATACTTTCAATACCTTGTTCTTTACGAGGTTGCATTAATGCAATTTGACGTCCTAAAGTATTCATAGTTCGTAACGTCAGTACGGTGCCAACAATATTACCAATAGATGAAACTGGTGTAATATCAGCTATGTAAGTATTACCTTTAAACGCCAGAGTACAAGTGGCGGCTCTATCGGTCAGGACTACAGAAAGGGGTTGGTCAATGAAGGTTATGATGGGTTGACCTTCAATTTCACGGTCATTTTCGTCAAGTAGGCCTAATGTTGCTTTATTGACAGCAAGTACAGTACCGCGCTCGTCAATATCAATAATTGGATCTGGGATCCTATCTAGCAATGTTTGTAGGTGGTTCTCTCTTCTTTCTGATGGCAATAGGTCTATTGCCTTACAATAAATAACACCATCAATATTTCTGAGTAAGCTCGCTATGTCATCACCTAGAACACTCACGTCTTCGATGCGAACATAAGTAAAATACGGTATCACTTCTATAGCACGTAAGCTCCATGAGTGATTTGAAAAAATAGCCAGGATTTCTTGAGTGATCCCGATCCTGTCGGTCGATTTAATTTCTAAGCGCATATTTAATTACAGTATCTACATGTCATAATTTAATTACATTGTACTAATAATAGTACAAGCATTCATTACTTTATATATAAGCCCTGTAAAGCAATCATCACTTTATTCAATTTAAAATTGATAACATTGTAATAAATTAATTACAAAAAATTAAAGGCGCAGATTAATACAAAGATATCTCTTTGATAAATATGTAATTTTAAAACTTGGTTAGGGAATTGCTTACTATGGCTAATCGTAAACAAGCGCAACTAAAGATATTAAAAAATGTGCTTTAACTATTTAAGTGAGCAGTAATGGAACACAGTAAACATATTGAAACTCAGGCAATTCATTCAGGCCGTATCAACGACGAACAGTTTGGCTCTTTAGCCACTCCCCTTTATCAAACATCCACTTTTATCTTTGATAACGCAAAGCAAGGTGCAAGTCGCTTTGCTGGAGAAGCTGAAGGCTACATCTACACCCGTTTAGGTAACCCTACTACTCGACAGTTAGAAATGCGTGTTGCCGCAATGGAAGGAATGGAAGATGCCGCAGCCACAGCAACTGGAATGGGTGCAGTTTCAGGTGCTCTACTTGCCAATTTGCAATGTGGCGACCATATCATTTCTTCTAAAGCGATTTATGGCTGCTCCTACGCTCTTATTAGTCACATGCTAACCAAATTTGGTATTGAAGTAAGCTTTGTCGATATGACAGAGCCAAAAAATATAGAAAATGCGATTAAAGAAAACACTAAAGTAATTTTTCTAGAAACCCCTATTAACCCAAACTTAGTCGTATTAGATATCGCAGCTATTGCTAATATTGCTAAAAAGCACGGCGTAATTTCTATTGTAGATAACACCTTCCTAACGCCAGTACTTCAACAGCCGGGCAAGTTTGGCATTGATATTGTTGTGCATAGCGCCACTAAATATCTGAACGGGCATGGCGATGTCGTTGCGGGGATCATTTGTGGTAGTAGTGATATGATCATGAATATAAAGATGACCGCACTTAAAGACATTGGCGCGACTATCAGTCCACATGATGCATGGTTAATACTACGAGGTATTAAGACACTGCCGATTCGTATGGAACGACATTGTAGTAATGCGCAAAAAGTTGCTGAATTTTTAGAGCAACACGAAAATGTTTCACAAGTATATTATCCAGGACTAAAGAGTCACCCAGGCAACAAATTTATTGGCTCACAAATGAAAGCTGCTGGCGGTGTCATCGCATTTGAAATTAACAGTGACTTAGCAGGAGGAGAAGCATTCATAAACCGTATGAAGCTTTTTTCAATCGCGGTAAGTTTAGGGGATGCCGAGTCTTTGATCCAACACCCGGCATCAATGACACACTCACCGTATACACAAGAAGAACGCCTTGAAGCTGGTATTAGTGATAGTTTAATACGCATATCGGTCGGCTTGGAAAATGTAGAAGATCTGATTGCCGATCTTTCACAATCTCTTGAAGGGATTAACAAATTTTAAGCAAATCTAATCTAAGCCGTTATTAGTGCCACGCAATAACGGCTATTGATTAATTAGATAAGATAGCCATTATCTTAGGTACTAATTTTGCCTTTAAAACAGCCAGTTCTTGTTCCGTATAAGGTACGCTCGGTTGCTGTCCCCAAATAGGTTTGGGCCAAGTCGCATCGCTCTTAAAGCGAACTATATGGTGAACGTGCAATTGTGGTACAACATTCCCTAATGCCGCAATATTCATTTTATCACCAGAAAACTCCTGCATTAAAAACTCACTAAGCATGCTAGATTCGTTTAAAAGCTGCTGCTGATCTTGCCAATCTAACTGATAAATATCCTGTATATCCGTTACTCTAGGTACCAAAATAAACCAAGGATAAGTACTATCATTACACAGTAATAATTTACTTAACGGAAGTTCCGCTAACTCTATACAGTCGTTTTTTAACTGGGGATCGAGCTCAAATACTGTTGACATAATAACCTACTTTCTTTTGTTTTTTCTTCCTCGACCACGAGCTGCTTTTTTTGCTTCACGTGCCACTATTTTTTCCGCTTCTAAGTTTGCGAAATATGTTTGCTCTTGTTCAATCATATCTGGGGTTTCAAACGTAATAGGCCCCAAGGTTTTATCACGAATTTCATTAATCAAAATCGCGGACGCCTTATGAAAGTCTACGTGACCGCCACTTTTGACACAGCCTCTGTTTCTTCCTATTGCTTCAATTAACTCGACTTCTCGTTCAGGGAGTTGCTCTAACTTATAGCGTTCAGCTAATCGTTGAGGATACAAAGATAATAAATATTCGGCAGCAAAGCATGCTATTTCTTCGTGATCAAAAGCTGTATCTTTCACTGCACTGGTTATCGCCAATCGAAACCCGCTATTTTCGTTTACAATTTTTGGCCAGAGCATCCCTGGAGTATCATAAAGATAGACACCTTCTTCCAATCGAATTCTTTGCTGACCTTTCGTTACTGCAGGTTCATTGCCAACTTTCGCTTTCGCTTTTCCAACTAACGTATTAATTAACGTTGATTTACCAACATTAGGGATCCCCATAATAACGGCGTTTATTTGCTTGCCTGCTTGGTCTTTATTGGGCACCAGTTTTTTTATTAACGAAGGGATAGTTTTAGCTAACGCTGTATTATCCGTAGTTAAAGCTATTGCCTTAACATTATGTTGTGATTCCAAATAATCAAGCCATACAGTAGTTAAAGACGGATCGGCTAAATCACTTTTATTCAGAATTTTGATAAGGGGTTTATCACCTCTTATTTGAGTGATCATTGGGTTTTCGCTGCTAAAAGGTAACCGCGCATCACACACTTCAATGACGACATCTATTTGCGGAAGAATTTCTTTTATTTCTTTCTGAGCTTTATGCATATGCCCGGGAAACCAATTAATAGCCATAAATGATTATTTGCTCGTTATTAATGATGAATGAGAATTTTAGCAAGTAACGACAATATAAACACTATAAATGCCCGAATCTTTGCATTTACGAAGCTTATCGTATAATTTTAAATTAGTACGTCATTCTTCGTACTCTAAAATAACAACTAATAAAATAAAAGGAAAATGTTATGACTAGAAGGAAATTTCAAAGTGATGCTCGAGAAAGTGAGGTAGATATGACTCCTATGCTCGATATTGTATTTATTCTTTTAATATTTTTTATTGTCACAACGTCATTTGTTCGAGAAGAAGGGCTGTTAGTCAATCGCCCTAAGGCCAACAATAACCCCGTGAGCGATGCTCCCATGATGATAATCAGGCTGAGCGATGCCGGTTATGTGAGTTTTAATAATAAGCCAGTCGATATTGAGCGACTCTCTGCCCGTATTGAGAATTTTCTCGCTAAATATGACAGCAAGAACGTTGTCGTCATCCCCA
>JBFONV010000003.1:0-505070 GCA_040779335.1 Colwelliaceae bacterium 6471 | reverse complement strand
GTAAACAATACATCGCGTTTTATAATCAAGAGCGATTACATTCAAGTTTAGGTTATACAACACCACAAAAATATGAGAAATTATGGACTTAGGAAGTGTCTACAAAAGTGGTGTAAGATCATTCCTCAAACATTTTAGCCAACAGTAATTTTCCGCTTATTGCGGCGTTAGGCTACTAAGGAGAGTTACGTGGATCCTACATTATATGCATCATTATTGGGTGCTGGTGGTTCAATCGTTGGTGCGTTAGCCGGTACTGCTTTGGGTTATAAATTAAGTAACAGTAAAGCCGAAGTTGATGTTTACATTGATAATAAAGTTTGGGCTTATTACATGCCTTCAAACTTTGCAATGTATATCCCAATTACAGTTATAAATGAAGGCTCTCACTCGGGAACTATAACGGACTTTAAACTGACACTAACATCACCTACAAAGCAAAAGTGAGAACTCTTTTGGCAAGACTTTGCCGAAGATAATTCACATAAAGGTGAGGCTTGGGGTGCAGGAAGAGTTGCAAGTCCCATTTTAGTTCATGGAAAATCAGGGACACAACACTATCTAAGGTTTGCGAGCCTAGGTAAAACATCTGACAGTATTTCCGATGTCGCCTTACAAACAGGTGAGTATAAATTAGCAATAGAGGCTTTTGATCGTAATGGCAAAATTTTCGTTACTAAATCATATTTGTTTAATGTCGAAACTGAGGCTCAGGAAACTCTTGCGGTAAGCCGCTCAGAGAAAGAAAATTTAAAGACGTGGTGGTTTCCTATCCGAAATGATTTGTAATTCGTAGCCTAACAAGGGTTTTCAAGTCGGACAAATTACAGTTGGCTTTTTGTTCGTACCTCACTTATTTTAGCCAACTGCAATTTGCCGCTTAAAACGGCGTTATGTTTCATGGAAGCAGCAATTTAACCAAAGGATTCTTGATGACCAATTTATGTAAAATCACACTGCTAACTTTTGTTTTTCTTACTTTTAGTGTCTTTGGAGAGGATTTATATAGTCTGAAAGGAAAGTGGGTTGGCACCACTCAATTAAGTGATATTGATCATATAGCTTTCTTGCAAATAGAAGATGATTCTTCAGGGTATTACACTCAAACAATTCTTTCGTCAGGTATTAAATCTAAATATACATTTACAATCGATGATTTAACTGTTCATGAAGGATTCTATGAATTATTACTTCACCGAAAGAATAAACCAAACAAAGAAAAGTTGGTTTTTATTACTAATGGATATGAAATCAAAGGAATGAATATCTCAATAATTAAGGAACAAACTGTTCTTTATTACAATTTAAACTTAAGCAGGTATAAACCAATAAAAAAAGAGCAGTAATGGTGTAAATTCAACATAACAAGCAAATTAATCAGGACAAATAACAGTTGGCTTTTGCTCCTGCGTCGCTTATTTTAGCCAACATATTATTAGCCTCTTAACGAGGCGTTATATTGCTTAAGGATTGGCATGCGTAATCTACTAACCGTTTTGTTACTCGTTTTTCCGCTATCTGTATTAGCAATGGATGAGAAATGTTTACTTTCAAAATATGAGGAATATGCCGCTGCTCAAGTAAACTGGCAAAAGGACTTAACAGAGTTGATCACACTCAATAACACGGAACTAAAAGAAGTTGCGGATTTATATTTAAACGATCAATTACTGCTAATACAAAAAAGTGTAATGGCTGTAACCATGCTATTAGATTTATCTCCAGAAAAATTGGAATCAACTAAAGCGATAAACCAATGGCTTAAGCTTGAGGAATCTGATGATAACGAGCTTGCTAAACAAAGCGCGGCATATAATCAGGTTTTAGAAAAATACAAAGCTAACAAAAAGCGTGAGCCTCACAAAAATGGTGATAAGTTGCGTGAAATAATGCGTACAAAAATTATATCTTCAAAAGATTTTAAAGTGTTGTATTCTAATTTTTCTGATAAGGTTCGCGTGATAAATAACACTGTGTGTTCAGCAATATAAAAAGCTAATAAATAAGGACTAAAAACAGTTGGCTGTTTTCGTTCCTCAACATTTTAGCCAACAATTTTTAGCCCATTATTAGGGCGTTATAACTATTGGTGAATTATCCAGCTATGCGTACTATTTTGACTATTTTAATTGTTTTTCTATTTAGTGGATGCTCGTCTACAAGCAATAATCACAATGATTTTTTTGAAATTGTCGATGAGTACTTTAGTGTTTATTCTCAACGCACTGACTTTGAACGTTTAATGTCTTTCTACGATAATAACGCTCAATTTGAAGATATTATCTATGGAAATACTCTCAAAAATAAAGAAGAGATTAAAGGGTTCTTAGCTTGGGAACGAGGTGAGTTTAAAATTCTTTCGGGTGATAGGGCTTTAACTGTTACAAAGCAAATTTTTGAAAAAAAGACTGTTGTAACACAGGGGTTTTTTCATGAGTTTAGTTATGACGGACAGGTATTGGGGCCGTGGTTGTTTGTAATTGTTCAAGAATTTAACTCCCAAAATAAAATCATAAAGCAAACTGATTGGATTAACTACACTCCTAGAAAAAACTTCCTCGGAGGTAAGAACATGAATAATGTGCTCATAACTAAATAGTTATAACAAGCTGTTAAACAAGGACAAAATACAGTTGGCTTTTGCTCCTTCGTCGCTTATTCTAGTCAACAATTTTATTGCCGCTTAGCAAAGCGTTAGCTATACAAATCAATTAAGGCATTAGATTCAGATGAAATATAAAATAATACCAGTGAGAGCTGATTTTTTAGATAAGGTTCGGATTTCAGGTATTGACGATCAAAATCAGCAAGTAGAAATATCTCACGCTGTCGGTGGAGAGCCTTGTCGAGATGTTCTTCGAGGAGCAATGCCAGGTGAAAAGATAATACTAGCTAGCTATTGTCCGTTTACTAAATCAGGCCCGTATAAAGAATATGGCCCGATTTTCGTTTTGGAGAACCAAGGTGATGAGAGTTTTGATGATACAAAATTACCATTACCAACTGGAGTAGACACTGATTATTTAGGTCATATTTTTGTGTTAAAAGCTTACTGTGAAAATGAGCGCATTTTAGATTCGCAATTGGCAAGTCCAGAGAATGCGAATACGATACTAAATGAGTATTTTTCTAATGATAAAGTTTCTTTTGTCATAGCAAGGTATGCTGCCTATGGTTGTTATAGCTTCAGAGTTCAGCGAGCGGTATAGCTAACAAGCTAATTAATAAGGACAATGCAGTTCCCCGTTTTAGTGGACACTTCCTCATCACATTGAGGAGGCTAACAGTTTACTCGGTTCCGCTACGCTTCACATTTTAGCAAACTATTATCAGTCCCTTATGGGGGCGTCAGGTGAAAAGGAGATTAAGCCTCTATGGAGAATCCATCAACTTTATTAGTCGTTCATGATCTTCTTGTTTCGAGAGATTTCTACGTTGACGTTCTTGGTCTAAATATTGTCGAAGAACATGAAGATAGCTTAAAGCTGAAAAGTGGCTCACATAATGTATTCATGTTTCAAGGAACAATGGAAGCAACAAACTATGAGCACGGATATAATTCAAATTCATCATTGGTGCTAACTGTTAGTAATTTGGATGAAAAAATTAACGAGCTAAAATCAAAAGGTGTGGTTTTTATACATAAATCACCTAATGAAAATAGGTGGGGTCGCTATGCAGCTTTTAAAGATCCATCAGGAATAGTAAATGAATTAATGGAGTTTTTCACCTAACAACACGCCCTGAGGTGGACCAGTTTATACAAAAACAAATAATACTAATTACTTGTTAGGTATTAGCTCCAGAGTTGAAGGTGGTAGTATTGCTAAATACGGAGTTACGGAAGTTTACTCTAGAGTCTCCTTCTTTAATTCTTGGATACAAAATATTACGAACGAAGATGAGATGTATGGACTTCAATTTTCGTTGCCTAAACTAGATAAACTTCCAACGGGTCTCTCTGAGAAAATTTTACCAAAGGTATGCGCAGACATTGGATTGAGGCCAAATGCGACGGTTGTTCGTTTAAAGCCTCTCCGTTCAATCAGGTCTTTTACCCAAAGACTAGTTCTATCTTTTTTGTTTTTGCAATTAGCAATAACTGCGCGTGCACCATGAATAGGTGAGGTGCGAATATTTTTTTACCGAGCATTACTAATGCGACCTAAGTGCACGTTAGCACCTGTGGTGTATTGCCTCGGCACTAATCCTATCCATGTGGCTAATGAGCGACTGGTATCAAAGTGCTGAGCGTCATTGACGGTAGCAACAACCGCTATTGCGGTAATTTCACAAATGCCTGGAATAGTCATCAAACGTTTAGCGTTTTTCATTTGATTGCCTAAGGAATAGAGCTTTCTATCGTATTTGAGGATTTCCTCGTTTAGGTCTTTAATGCTTTGCCATAACTCATCAAGTAACTCTCTGGCAAGTATCGGTAAGTTATTTTCACCACCTTCTAAGAGACTGGCGATGGCATGTTGTGCAGGATAACGACCTTTAGGCATAATGATGCCAAACTCTGACAATAGCCCTCATAAACGATTAATACGCGCGGTTCTATCTTTGATAGCGCCTTGGCGAAAGCGGTGTAAACAAAGAACGGCTTGTTGCTCTTCGCTTTTAATACTGACAAAACGGGTTTTAGGTCGGGTTACCGCTTCACATATAGCTTCTGCATCGTTAGCGTCATTCTTTTCAATTTGACGATAAAGGGATAACAAATTTAGACGCCATGATACGGACATCATGAGAAGCTTAGTAAACTCTCTTGCCCAATAATGCGCGCCTGAGCATGCTTCCATACCTATTATACAGGGTGGTAATTTTGCTATTTTAGCTAACAGGTTGTTTTGTTTGACTGTTTTAAGATATTTGGGCTTGTCATGTTCGTTAATTTCATAAATACTAAAAACTAATTTGGCTAAATCGATGCCAACGGCTTTAATTATAAACATATGGACTCTTCATATTTGAAGCTTGTTAACACCTTCATTATGGCACTCTCGCTAGAGAAAAATGCCGAGTAGGGAGTCCATATCATTAGTTATACGGCACCGCGAAGAAATAAAGCGCGGCTAGTATTAATATGATTGTAAAAGGAGTGGCGTTCGATGCTAAGAAAAGCTAAATCAATAATGATTCTTACAGTTTCACTTTGGGGGTTTTTAGGAGCTTTCCATAATGTAATCGATTGGGAAGGGACCATTGGCGCGGTTGGTGCAGTCACGTCCATGTCTACCATCGCCGGAGGATCCGAAAGCTGGCAGGCTACTGATAACCTATTGGTGATTTGGATCGGAGCACTCTTCATAGTGGTGTCAAAATTGACTAGTGGAGCTTTATGCGGGGTCGGCGCGATGAGAATGTGGAGAGCACCTGCTTCGGATTCACCTGCATACAAAGCAGCCAAGGAAATCTCCCTAACTGGATGTGCAGTTGCCATGATTATGTTGTTTGGTGGATTTGTTGTTATTGCTGAAAGCTGGTTTGAACTCTGGCGCTCAGAATCAATGTTAGGGCCAGTGCTACAATCAGCTTTCCGATATGGGGCCATGATTACACTGATTGGTCTCTTTGTATCCTCTAATGATTAAGGCAAATCGGTAGGCACTTTCAATGCGCCGCATAACAATCAAATCAACAAGGAGGTGCTATGCCGGCTATCATTCAAAGCGTTATGTATAAGGAAATCTGTTGAGAGTGTTAAGTATAGTTCTAACTGCTTTTTTCTGTTTATTTGCTGCAATTGGCTTAGGTGCTTTTTTAATGGGCAAAATACCTCTTTATTCATTAATTATTGTTGTGGCTTATATCTGTGTAGCAGCTGCTCTGAATAGAAAAGGCGGCAGTATCATAAGAATTATTGCTTATATAGTTTCATTTATATTCATGGGGTGTGGATTATTATTTATTGCTCTTGTCGTTTCGCTCTTTTTCAATAATGCTTATGACTACATTACTCCAATAGTTCTGGCTACATTTGGCATAGTAGGTACTTCAACGTTCATATGCTTTAGAAAAACAGCTGTGTAATTCCAAGCATAAATAACAGTTGGTTTTTGATCCTTGATAGTTGTTGAACCTGATAAGTCGGGCGTATATATTACTGAGATTCAATCGATGTCATACAGAGAGAATTAATGAATATAGCGATATTGGGAGCCGGTGCAGGTGGTTCGGCTACAGCCTTCGATTACGCCAGTCACGGGCACTCTGTAAGACTTTTCGATTTTCCGGAGTTTCCCGGTAATATTGAGGCGATAGCCAAGCAGGGAGGTGTCTATGCAGAAGGAGATATTTCGGGGTTTGGCCCCGTAGTCTATGCAGGCCATGACATCGACAAAGCGCTGGAAGACGCCGAACTTATTTATGTCATTGGGCCAGCATTCAGCACCATACCATTTGGTGAAGCCTGTGCGGGCAAACTAAAGCCTGGCCAAACCGTTATTGTTAGCCCTGGGTCTTGCGCGGGAGCGCTTGTATTCAAACAGGCTGCGGGACTGAGGCTTGAGGATGACTCTGTACGGATTGCTGAAACCCATACACTACAGTATGCCGTTCGACTGCTTGAAGCGGGCAGGGTGCATGTATTTCTCAAGTTGAAAGCTGGTAATCTTCTGGCTTCGTTACCTGGCCGACATACAACTGACATATTGCAAATGATTGCGGATGTATATCCAGGAATGGAACATGCACACAGCGTGATCCAGACCAGTCTGCAAAATGCTAACCCTGTCATTCACCCTGCCGTATCATTGACTAACGCAGCACGCATTGAAGGGGCTGGAAATTTCTTGTTTTACGAAGAGGGAGTGACTGATTCTGTGGGACGGCTCATTGAAGCTGTCGACCGAGAGCGGATTGCCATCGGTGAATGTTTGGGGATTACAATTCTCCCTGATCCTGAAATAGGTATGCGTCAGGGTTATATGAAAGAAAACAACTATGGTTCAGCTTATCGAAAAGCGCCTGGTTTCTTGGGTATTCCTGCCCAGTCACAACTTGATCATCGCTACATTAATGAGGATGTGGGTTACGGTCTTGTGTTTATGTCTGGGCTGGCGAAGCAGATCGGCGTAGAAACTCCGAGCATTGATGCCATCATTCAGCTCACGTCGGTACTCATGAATCGTGACTATGCAGCAGGAGCGCTACGCACACCAGAATCACTCGGTATTGCTGGCCTGACAGTGGAAGAGCTCGGCAGTCTTTAATTCAACTATTACTACTTTGGTTTTCTACATAGGGTAAAAACCTGATTGGATTGATGGTTAAGCAAAGCTAGTTATAAAACTTCAAATTTGTGGCTAATATTACTTAGCCACACCAATCTACATCTATGCAAATTATAAGAGCAGGCAACTATCCCGACATCTTTTGCAAGGATACGCTATAATACAGACACAAAATTCACACTGACCATTTTACTACCTGTAGTGATAGGTTAAGTTATTGGGATTATGAACCGTTTGAACTAACGTTTTAGAGAAATAACTCTAAACACATATCTGCGTTACCACATTTCTATATTTATATACTGCTATATTTTTACATTTTTACATTTCTACATTTCTACATTTCTACATTTCTATATTTTTACTGTTTTATGCTTTCAAAGGATGAGTCTTTATACCTTTGAAATAAGATCAATAAATAAAAGGAAGAAGAATGAAAATCACCATAATTGGAGCGGGTAACGCTGGCTCTGCGTGTGCGTTTATGGCTGCCGAGGCTGGACATAAAGTAAGACTATTAAAGACATCGAATCGTATTACCCATGATGATCACTTTGAAGCAATGGTTAGCAATAAAGGAATATATTGCATCAATAACACCAACAATGGCCACTTTACCGACAGTGCGGATGATGCCGAAAAGGCTTTCCAACCGTTGGAAATGATCACTCGAGATCCCAAAGCAGCGATTGAAGGGGCAGATGTTGTGATGATTTTCATTCAAACAACATATCATCAGGCTTTAGCTGAACGGATTGCAAAATATTTTCAGGATGATCAATTGGTCATATTGGTTCCAGGATACGCTGGGAGTTTGTTTTATCGTCAATTTTGTGAAAATAATCCAATCTTAGCTGAAGGTGAATCGACCCCTAACGACGCAAGAATAGTCTCACCTGGTACAGTAAAAGTCTTATTTAAAAATGCTAGAAACTCTCTATCATTTTTTCCAGCGTCAAGAACCGCTGAAGGCATGGCCGTTGCATCACGTATATTTCCAGCTTACAACATTGAACCGCAGCAAGTTCGTAAACATATTTTTGAGTCAGCGCTGCATAATCCTAATGTCATTGTTCATACAATCGGCTTATATGTTATGTACCCTATGCTTGAGTACTGTGCCAAACATCACCCTAATGAAGTTCCTTATATGTACAGGGATGCACTCTCGACAGACATGGCATGGCTGATGATTGAGAAATTAGATGCAGAAAAAATGGCGGTATTAAGTGCGTTAGGTTGTGAGGCTATTCCTTACTTAGATGCATGTTTATTTAGAAACGAGGAAGATCTCACACAAAACCCAAGAGATGTATTTGAAAGCTATAAATTATCATCACCACCCGGTCCCTATAGTTTTGATAATCGTTACATTACCGAAGATGTCCCTATGGGATTGGTTTTATTAGCATCATTAGGTGATAAATTGAATATTGCTATGCCAGAGTGTCATCGCTTAATAGAGATGTGTGGTGGCATTTTAAAAAGAGATTTTTATAAAGAAGGAAGAACCTTAACTTCATTAGGTTTAAATGAGTTATCAGTAGAGCAGCTATTATCTTTTGTTAATGACGGTATCCTTAGTCAAAAACTGATTGCATAATCACGGAAGAAATAAGTATAAACTTTATACTTATTTCTTCACGATACACACCCACTTATTTTGAACGTTGCTTTATGCTCCAGCAGTTCCCCCATTCATGCTTTTTCGTTGGCAGTATATTTTTACTACCTAACACACGTTATGCAGGTTGTGTCCATTCATAGATATATTACTAAAGTAAAATTGTTCAGCTTCAATTCAGCTACCCCAGCTTATGCTATGTCTTAAGCTTTCCAATAGGCAACATATTGTCAATTTGGGAAAAGATACTTAGGAGAAAGTTTATGAACACATTATCTAAATTAATCATGTCGAGTGCTGCAATAATTTGTGCCTTTAATGTACAAGCAGGAAATCACCGTAATGTCTATTATGACCAAGCTAAGGTTATCAATACGACACCTGTTTATAAATATACATCGGCTCAATATGTAGATCATCGTTGCAATAGGCCGCAAGCGTACAAAAATAAACGTAGTCATCATCGTGCCGATAAAGTGTTGCCTACCGTAATTGGCGCGGCGATTGGTGGTACAATCGCCAAAAACATTCTTAAACATTCAGATGCTAAGCACATCGGCATTTTTACTGGCGCTGTGATCGGCGGGGCAATTGGCAATGAAATAACGTCAACCCGTAATGACAAATACCATTATCAACATGGCTCTCATTATGACCCGCACGCAACATGTAAAGTTCGTAACAAAAAAGTAAAAACGTTGGATCACTATCAGGTCACCTATCGTTATAGAGGGGAGGTGTTTACAACACAAATGAATAGTCGTCCCGGTCGAAAAATGCGTGTAAAAATAAAGGTTCAGCCGGTTTAATTAACTTCTTTGTTTATTTAGAAGATTCAATCTTTTACACTAAATAAAGAATGTTTGTAAAGGTGCTAATCATGAAACTTGTAACGCTTGTATTAACTTTAACTTTTTTATTTCTATCTCCGCTGAACAGTGCGTTGGCTGCTAGCGGTGGAGAGCAAAAAAGTGAGCGCAGTAAATCTGTTAAACCGGCTAAAGCACCTAAAGCGCCAAAAGTTGTGTCTCCTCAACAGGCGGCTAAGGTAGCGCAAGGTCGTGTCGGAGGTAAAGTGCTCAAAGTACAAACTACCCGTGCAAGTGGCCAACAAGCATATCGTGTAAAAGTTTTGAAACAAGATGGGCATATTGTTTCTGTGTTGATTGACGCTCAAACAGGCAGAGTGATTGGGAATTAGACGATGCGTTTATTATTAGTTGAAGATGATTTAGCACTACAACAAAACCTGAATAGTCAACTCTTAAAAGCTAACTACAGTGTCGATTTGGCAGGAGATGGGGAAACCGGTTTATTTCAAGCGCAGGAGTACGGTTACGATGCGGCAATTATTGATGTCGGCTTACCTAAGTTAGATGGCATAAGCCTAATAAAAGCGTTACGGGCACAACAGATTTCTTTTCCTATTATTATATTGACCGCGCGTGATCGCTGGCAAGATAAGGTTGAAGGATTAGAAGCCGGCGCAGACGATTATTTAACAAAACCTTTTCAAGCTGAAGAACTATTGGCGCGCTTAAATGCACTTATTCGTCGCGCCGCAGGGCAAGCAAGTCCTATTATCAACAATGGACCGATATCGATAAATACTGCCAGTTCGCAGGTTAGCGTTAATGATGTAGATATAAACTTAACCAGCTATGAATATAAGTTACTGGAATATCTAATGATGCATGTTGGCGAAGTTAAGTCAAAAACCACTTTGACCGAGCATATATATGATCAAGATTTCGATTTAGATTCAAACGTGATTGAAGTATTTATTCGCCGTTTACGCAAGAAACTAGACCCTGATAGTGAACTAAATGTCATCGAAACACTTAGAGGGCAAGGGTATAAATTAAGAAGAATATTAGCCGATGACAGCTAACGAGAAGCACGTTCGGCGTTTGTCACTATGGCAATTAAACTCACTAAAAGTGCGCTTAGTGTTCAGTGCTATGTTGGTGATAGTATTAATATTGCCTATCATAGGTTTTACCTTAAATAGTGCTTTTGAGGAGCAAATAAAAAGTGCCATTAAGAATGAGCTTAGCGCTTACAGTTACTCTATTTTAGCCGTCGCAGAAGTTAGTAATAATGAGTTGTTTCTGCCCGAACAACTGCTAGAAAACCAATTTAATGTTATTCAGTCAGGTTTATATGCCTTGATTACCCAGCAGCAAGGTCTCCAACAACAAGGTACCCAGCAGCAAGCGACACAAGTGCAAGCCAGTAACGAACAGACAACTACCATAAAAACAGAGCAAACGCTGAGCAACAAGAATGCGGTGATCACTGCAATCGATGAAGATACCTTGAAAAAGGAAAACGTGGTTAAATTATGGAATTCAGCATCATTTTTCGCGCTAGACTTACCTAAAAACTTGATTGTTCCCCCTTTAGGAGATACCTCCTTTAGCGAGATATTAATTGAAGGCACGCCGCACCTACTTTACAGTTATAGTGTTAGTTACACTGAAAATAACACTTCTTTTCCATTTACTTTGCATATCATTAAAGATCAGGTTGACTTTTTAGCTACTGCTGCACAGTTTAAACACCAATTATGGATGTGGCTGGCCATACTTATGGCATTACTTATGTTTGTTCAAGTGCTTTGGCTAATATGGACGTTACGCCCGTTAAGCTTATTAAAAAATGAACTAACTGCGGTTGAATCAGGTAAGACGGCTCGTCTTAAAGGCTCTTATCCAGTTGAGTTAGAGCAGGTCACTGAACAACTGAATACGTTATTGAGCACCGAAGAAAGTCAACGTAAACGCTATCGAAATGCGTTATCAGATCTTGCCCACAGTTTAAAAACACCGCTTGCTGTGATCCAATCACAGGGAGAGCTTTCAGATACCTCTTTAGAACAGCTTAATACCATTAATAATACCATTGAATATCAGTTGAAACGGGCACAAAGTGCCGGACAATCGTCTTGGCATTTGGGCATTGAAGTATCGAAGGTTGTCGATAAATTAGTTAATACACTCAATAAAATATACAGAAACAATGACATTCTAATAAAGAGTGACGTCTGCCCAGAGCTTATTTTTAAAGGTGATGAAGCTGATTTGATGGAATTGTTGGGGAATTTACTGGATAACGCGTGTAAGGCGGCAAAGCATACCGTTTTCATTGGTGCAAAGCGCGAGAAGCATGGTTTAGAGATAATAGTTGCTGATGATGGCAGTGGTGTCGAGGACGATCTTAAGCAAGCCATTTTGCAGCGAGGTACACGCGCAGATACTTATCAATCAGGACACGGTATTGGTTTGGCCATCGTAAAAGATTTAGTAAAAAGTTACCACGGTAGCCTAAGCATCAATTCATCAGCATTATTAGGCGGTGCAGAATTTAAATTGTATTTTAAACAATAAAATCCCCCTTAACGCTATGTGCTCATTAAGGGGGCGAGAAAAACAGCTGCCTATAAACTGCTCTCTAAAAAGTTAAACGTTGCTTACCAGTGATATAGCGATAAACCACATTATTAACGCGACAATCAAATTAATGACTCGTTGGACATGATTTTGACTTAGCCAAGGGGCCATTTTTGCGGCGGCAAACGATAACGAATAAAACCACACTAACGATGCTAAGGCGATGCCAATTAAAAATCCCAATTTATCCTCGTCCGGATATTGACTGCTAATGCTGCCAATAATCACTATGGTGTCTAGATATACATGTGGATTAAGCAACGTCACCGCAAGTGTCGTTAAAATAACGGCCTTTCTAGTACGAAGTAATTCCACTTCATCTTTGTCTTGCTGGCTATCATATAAAAAGCTTTTAAAGAACATTGCGCCATAGCCGGTAAGAAAGGCGATCCCAAGCCAAGTGACAATATTTAGCAGTAATGCGTTACTGGCTAATAAGGCACCACCACCAAATACTCCCGCGGCCATTAAGATAAAGTCACAAAGTATGCAAATACTCGCGGCAATAAAATGAAAGTTTCGTTTTATGCCTTGGTTCAATACATAAGAATTTTGCACGCCAATAGGGATGATCATACCGGCACCAATCATAAAACCGTTTAAAATTGGAAATGTTGTCATTACTTAAACCTTACTTAAACCTTACTTAACCGAAGAAACTGGCGATAAGATAAGAAGAATACTAAAATAAGTAAAATTAAATAAATTAACTATATATTAATAAAATTAATGAGACCTTTAGACTATAAACTGATCCACGCATTTGACGTGGTATTGAATGAGCAAAGTTTCGACAAAGCAGCAGATAAACTCAATATTACCCAATCTGCGGTGTCCCAGCGTATAAAACAGTTAGAGCAGTTTGTTTCGCAACCCGTTTTGATCCGAGGGACGCCTTTAGCAGCTACCTCTGTAGGAGAAAAACTCTTGCAACATTTTAGACAGGTTCGCCAGTTAGAATACGATTTAATAAAGCATATCCTGCCGGAAGAGGCGGAATCTACAGTTCAAATATCTATAGCAGTTAATGCCGATACGTTGGCCAGTTGGTTTATTCCGGCACTTACTCCTTTGCTGAAAAAATACCCGATTGCTTTAAAACTACAAGTTTGTGATGAAACACGAACTAAAAATTTACTTAAGAAAGGGGAAGTGTTTGCTGCATTAAGCAGTCAGAGTGAAAGCTTTACTGGCTGCAAAGTGCAAGAAGTTGGCTTAGTTGATTATATACTTTGCGCGACACCAGACTTTAAAGCTCGATATTTTGCCAAGGGGTTAAATCAACAGACATTAAAGCGTGCGCCTAGCGTGGAGTATGACCAACAAGATACTATGCATAGTGATTACATCGAATCATATTTTCACTTAAAAGCAGCCGACTACCCGAGTCATGTGGTACGTTCTTCTGAAGCTTTTGTTACCATGGCACTAGCAGGAGTCGCTTATTGCTTGCTGCCGCACACGCAAGCTAATGAATATTTAGCCGATGGCCGTTTGGTTGACTTAGCGCCCAAACATCATTTACAACGAAATTTGTATTGGCACAGCTGGGTTCTTGAAAGGGGCTTGCACAAGAAGGTTTCACAAAGTCTGGTCGAATTTGGACGCAATTTATTGAATTACAAAATGACTTAACCCAATTAATTCAATTAAACATTGCAAGCATATCTGTACAAAACACCCAGTTATTTGGTCGACGTATATCAACTGTTAGTCTTCTTTCACTAGAGTTCGCCCGTAATTACAGATATTCTAATTGACGATTTTTTTCTGATGCATAAACGGCTATGCCGTAACAAGGAATTATTTTGAATATTAAATTACCTCAATTATTACCTGTCTCTATTGGGCTATTGCTAAGCACTTCTGTATTAGCGAACGACGACTTTGATAAGGCATATCATTCTTTTGATATTCCTGCGATTAAGGCGCATGTTAAATTATTATCCTCAGACGAATTTGGTGGCAGAGAACCATCAACACACGGTGAAAAATTAACCACTGATTTGTTGATTAAAGAATTTAAGCAACTAGGCTTAAAACCGGGCAATGGCGATAGCTATGTGCAAGCCGTGCCAATGGTGTCGATAGAAAGTACACCAACGAACTTACAAATTGGTGATATGGATTTTTCTTTTCCGAAAAATTTTGTTGCTAGTTCACGTCAAACTCAAAAATCCATTAGCTTAAACAACTCAGAATTGGTGTTTGTCGGTTATGGTATCAATGCGCCAGAATATCAATGGAATGATTATAAAGATGTTGATGTAAAAGGGAAAACAGTGGTTGTTTTAGTGAATGATCCTGGTTATGCCACTCAGGATCCTGAGCTATTTGAAGGTAACACCATGACCTATTACGGTCGTTGGACGTACAAATATGAAGAAGCGGCAAGACAAGGCGCAGCTGGCGCAATTATTGTGCATGAAACCAAACCTGCCAGTTACGGCTGGAATGTTATAGAAAGCAGCTGGACGGGCGCGCAATATCATTTACCGGCGAAAGAAGTGAACGAAGCCGCGGTTGATGTTGAAATGTGGATCTCTCGCGATAAAGCCGCAGAATTAATGACTAAAGCGGGCTTTGATTTTGAGGACATGAAGAAACGCGCATTAAAAGCCGACTTTAAAGCCGTCTCGTTAAAGCAAACGGCCTCTATCAATGTTAAAAATGAAATTAAAGAGTCGGTTTCAAATAACGTATTGGCAACTTTACCCGGCAGCAAAAGAGCGGACGAGCACGTCATATATATGGGACATTGGGATCACCTCGGTTCTACTATAGTTGACGGTAAAAAAGAAATTTATAACGGTGCTCATGACAATGCGACGGGGACAGCGGGTCTTATTCATATCGCAAGAGCATATAGTAAGCTTAAGGAAACACCTGAACGTTCAATAACATTCACCGCGGTTACTGCCGAGGAGCAAGGTCGTTTAGGCTCTCGTTATTTTGCTAATCATCCTACTATGCCATTGAATAAAATTGTTGGCTTGGTGAATATGGACAGCTTAGACATTACCGGACTTAAAAAAGATATTACCGTAGTCGGCTTTGGTAAATCACATCTAGAACAATACCTAACAAAGGCGGCTAAACGTCAAAATAGAACCTTAACCCCAGAGCAAACACCTGAACGTGGTTATTACTATCGCTCTGATCACTTTAGCTTAGCTAAGAAGGGGGTTCCAGCGTTGAGTGCTGGCGGTGGCTCTATGTTGTTAAACGATGAACAGGAAAAAATAGCTAAACCTGTAAAAGCGGTAGTTGCACGTTGTTATCATCAAACGTGCGATGAGTACAACGACGCGTGGGGCTGGGATGGATTAGTTGCAGAATTACAGTTGTTTTTTGAAGTTGGTTACTTGTTAGCAAATACGGATGATTGGCCGAATTGGCAGCAGGGAACTGAGTTTAAGGCTGCTCGTGACGTGATGATGACTAAATAAAGAGAATGTCTTTATTCAGGTAATATCAAGTTCTTTACAAGAATATGATTATGAAAAAGTGGGCTTAAGGCCCACTTTTTTTTATGACAAATGTCATTAAACCTTAGTTGCTAGGATTAGCGGTGCTGTCTGGTGCGTATAATTAATACTAGGACGTTACTAAGTGAACTTTTGCCGTGTTTTTATTACTAACTATCTATCAATGCTAATAGCAGCGTAGTGCTTTTAATAATGACTAAAAGTGCACTGCAAATACGTTTAGATCTTATACACCAACTACAATTAATTATTATCGATACTAACTTTGAGATAAATAAGGGAAATTATGCGAGTTTTAGGTAAATGGATAGTCGGGATATTATTACTGTTAGTGATAGCAGTCTTCGTGGGCAGCCAGTTTATTTCGACCCACGATATTGTTGTTCAACTTACCAGTAAGGTACAAGATATTACTGGCAGGCGCTTAGCGGTTGGAAAAGAAGCAGAGCTTGGCTTATTTCCGTCACTAACACTTGAGTTACCGGAGATAAGGTTTGCTAATGTTTCAGGGAGTAAACATGATGAGATGGTAACTATGGACAAGCTAGTTGTTCATATTCCTTGGCTATCATTGTTATCAAAGCAACTTGTTATTGAAAAATTTGTTTTTGTTGCACCGAAATTCTTTTTAGAACAAGACACAGATGGGAAAGGGAATTGGCAATTTAATCAACAAGTGGCGCCCGCAGGGGGATCAACGTCAGCCGAAAAACCGAGTTTACCCGTAGATTTTGATTTGAATTTTGGTCAGGTCGAAATCATCGACGGCGGCGTAACCTACTTTGATGCTGCCACCAATAATGAACATTATCTTGAGCAAATTAATTTGAAAGTATTACTGCCGTCTTTGCAGCAATCGTTAATATTAGATGGTGCCATGAATTATATGAGCGAGAATATTGCCATTAATGCCAATATTAATAGCCTTGACACTATGATGAATGAGCAAAGGTTTGATGCAATTTTTAACGTATCTTCAGAGGCAATAACCCTAGAATATACGGGGAATGTTGCTAAGGGCGGAGAAAAAATTTCCGGTAAGTTAACGGCTGACGGTCATTCATTGCGGGAGTTATTGGCTTGGCAAAAAATAAAGTCAACGATGAGTAATGAAGTATTAAAAGCATTTAAATTCTCAAGTGATATTCTTTATGAAAACAATGCAGTGCAGCTTAAGGATTTAACGCTAACTTTAGATGATTTAGCTATTCGTGGCGGCTCAAGGTTAACCTTTTCTACTCCTATGAATATTCAAGCAGACGTTGATTTAGGAATATTAAACCTTACTCCTTATTTAGCGTCGAATGAAAATACTGCGAAAACTACACCCGAAATAACGACCAGCAACGACGAGCAAGCTCCCGTTGTATGGGATAATACCGCCATTGATTTATCGGCGCTTAATAACATTGATCTTGATATTAAACTCAAATCGACGGCATTGTTCTTAAATGAAATCAAACTAGCACACAATAGCCTTAACGTTAATGTGAAGCAGGGCAAGGCTGTTATAAAACTAGAGGAGTTTAACGCTTATAATGGGCAAGGCGTTGGCAGTATAAATATTAACGCTAAAAATAAACCGTATAACGTGGCTAGCGAATTTACGTTAACCGCGATAGATGCTGAGCCACTATTCACTGACGTTGTTAATTTTAATAAATTGTTAGGTAAGGGTAATATTAATTGGCAGCTTAATTCTCAAGGAAGTAGCCAGGCTGAGTTTATTGCCAACCTAAATGGAACGTTAAATTTGGCGATTGAAGATGGTGCCATTAAAGGGGTTAACTTAGGAGCATTAGCGCGCAGTGCTCAAAACCTAATGTCAGGTAATTTTCAAGGAGTAGATTTAGATAAAAACTTTATGCATTCAGAAAAAACAGATTTTGCTGCGTTATCTGGACAATTTGATATCAAAAAAGGCAATGCCCATACCGATAATATCTCCCTAACAAACCCTTTTATCAGAGTTAAAGGAGCTGGAGATATTAATTTACCTGACACTAAACTGGCCTTAAAATTAGCGACAAAACTAGTCGCAACCTCACAAGGACAAACCGGAGACGAAAATGTCAGCGGGATAACTATTCCTATTAAAGTTAGTGGACCTTTTCACCAAGTGAAATTTACACCAGACGTATCAAGCGAAGCCAAAGATAAGATAAAAGAGAAAGTTAAAGATAAATTGAAGAAATTATTTGGATAGCTTATTTTAGACATTAATTTTAGGCAAGAAAAAAGGGCTACGATTTCTCGTAGCCCTTTATTTGGCTCCTCAACCTGGACTTGAACCAGGGACAAACGGATTAACAGTCCGTTGCTCTACCAACTGAGCTATTGAGGAATAAACTTTTTACTTCTGTTTATTAAACGAAGTGGCTTAACGCCAAGTAACCGTATAAAACCATTACTTATAATTTGGCTCCTCAACCTGGACTTGAACCAGGGACAAACGGATTAACAGTCCGTTGCTCTACCAACTGAGCTATTGAGGAATTGTGTTCTTTCGTTAATCAAGTTGGTAACTCGTTAACGGGGCGGAATATTAAAGGGCACTTGCGATACTGTCAACAGATAAATTTAAAAAAAATCAATTTTATGTTTGTTTGCCTATTTTGCCATCACTGCGCGAGCTTTTTAGCCAATCTTTGCCTTATAAATGCACAGTGAAAGTGTAATGGAATGTGTCTTACTACTTATCCACTAAAGCTGTGGATAAGTGTGTGAGTTAAACTGTAATAAAGCGTAACATCTCCCTATAAATAAGGGGTGTGGTTTTTAGGTCAAAATAAATACTTATGAATATAATTCAATTAATTCAATGTGATAGGTTGGTATCGTGTGAAATTAGGGCGTTTAGCGTTTTTTTTAGCCAAAGCGCCTATTAGATAAAATTAACTGTGTGTTACTACGAAAGTCTGGGTAATTAATATCTTGCTTAACGACTGTTTTCTTTTTCTTATTTTTAAATTATTTAACATTCAATTTTTGAAAACCAATATTTAAATAGCGACTCTATTCACTATCTTTTACAATGACCTTTTAGCGTACTTTAGCCAAGAATTTTAATGACGACACCTAATAAATCAAATAACACCAATCTACTTGAAGATCCTGTCGCGGGCACATTGAAGAAAATGACTATTCCTATGATATATGGAATGGTGCTGCTAATGACATTCAATTTAATTGATACGTTCTTTGTAGGATTATTAGGGACTAAGCCTCTTGCTGCGATAAGTTTTACATTTCCGATTACCTTTACTGTTATCAGTTTAACGATTGGTTTAGGGATAGGGACTTCAGCAGTCATCGGGCGAGCGTTAGGTAGGGGTGATAGTGACTCTGCAAAAAGTTCAGGTACTGCCGCTATGTATTTAGCGGCTGTTGTTGTTGGTATTCTTTCATATATTGGTTACTTATTTGTCGATGAAATTTTTATTTTGCTGGGAGCAACCGATGACCTTTTACCACTAATTCATCAATATATTGATATTTGGTTTATTGGCAGCGTATGTTTGATCGGTCCTATGATCGGTAACTCTATTTTACGCGCATCAGGTGATACTAAAACCCCTAGTATCATTATGGGGAGTGCTGGACTAGTCAACGCAATTTTAGATCCTATTTTTATTTTTGGCGTTGGACCAATCCCCGCGATGGGTATACAAGGTGCAGCTATTGCAACATTAATCTCATGGTTATTTGGCATGGGATTGGTGCTCAATATTTTGGCATTTAGGCGCAAACTTATTCATACCCATTTATTATCTGTTAAAGAATTCGTCGTCTCAGCAAGAAAGATTTTACATATAGGCTTACCAGCTGCTGGTGCAAACATGCTGACCCCAATCGCAGCGGCCATTTTGACGGCAATAGTCGCTGAATACGGCGCATCTGCTGTTGCGGCTTTTGGGGTTGGGTCTCGTATTGAATCTATTGCTTGTCTAGTAGTTTTAGCGATGTCGATGACGCTACCGCCTTTTATTAGTCAAAATTTTGGGGCGGGGAAAATGCACCGTGTTGAAGACAGTTATAATACGTCGGTTAAATTTGTTATGGTTTGGCAAATAGCCATTTACTTATTGTTATTGTTGTTGGCTCCGTGGATTTCTGACGCGTTTGCTAAAGAACAGCAGGTCGCGGATATTATTAAACTGTTTATTTGGATTTTACCGTTAGGTTATGGTTTGCAAGGGGTTATTATTTTAACTAATTCATCATTCAATGCCTTGCATAAGCCAATGGTTGCATTGATTTTAAGCATTATTAGATTATTTGTATGCTATGTACCATTAGCCTATTTAGGTAGTCATTTTTACGGTTTAGAAGGCTTTTTTGTTGGTGGTTTGCTGGGGAATTTGGTTATGGCAACTATTTCTTATCGATTATTTTCACGACAGTTTGTTGTCGAAAATGTTAATGCGGAGGTGGCGCCTTAATGAAAAAGATGGAGCTTAAATCAGATTATATTCCAAGTGGCGACCAACCAACGGCAATTAAACAACTACTTGACGGCATTGATAATGGTTTAGCCCATCAAACATTGCTTGGGGTTACGGGGTCGGGCAAAACCTTTACCATTGCAAACGTTATCGAAAAGCTAAATAGACCTACCATGATGTTAGCGCCTAATAAAACCTTAGCCGCCCAACTTTATGGTGAAATGAAAGAGTTTTTTCCTAATAATGCCGTTGAATATTTTGTTTCATATTATGATTACTATCAGCCCGAAGCCTATGTGCCAACAACCGATACCTTTATTGAAAAAGATGCGTCGGTAAATGAACACATTGAGCAAATGCGCCTGTCGGCGACCAAGTCTTTGTTAGAAAGGCGAGACGTTATCATTGTTGCATCGGTATCGGCTATTTACGGTTTGGGCGATCCAGATTCTTATTTAAAAATGATGTTGCACTTAAGCCAAGGCGACATCATTAATCAACGCGATATTCTCAGGCGGTTAGCTGAACTTCAATACACTCGTAATGACGTTGCATTTCAACGTGCTACATACAGAGTGCGTGGGGACGTAATTGATATTTTTCCCGCTGAATCAGATAGATTGGCCTTGCGTGTTGAGTTGTTCGATGAAGAAGTGGAGCGTATCAGTGAGTTTGATCCATTAACAGGGCAGGTTGAAAGAACATTAGCTCGAGTGACTGTTTATCCTAAAACTCACTATGCAACGCCACGCGAAAAAATATTGGCAGCGGTCGAACAAGTAAAAATTGAGCTTAAAGAACGCGCTAAACAGTTAAAAGACAATAATAAGCTGGTGGAAGAGCAGCGTATTAGTCAAAGAACACAATTTGATATTGAAATGATGACCGAGCTTGGTTATTGCTCCGGCATTGAAAATTATTCTCGTTATCTATCTGGGCGTTCGGCTGGCGAGGCTCCGCCAACGTTATTTGATTATTTACCTGATGATGGTTTGCTTATTATTGATGAGTCTCATGTGACCGTGCCACAAATAGGCGCTATGTATAAAGGTGACCGATCACGTAAAGAGAATTTGGTTGAATATGGCTTTCGTTTGCCGTCAGCACTTGATAATCGACCGATGAAATTTGATGAATTTGAGGCGTTGTCGCCACAAACTATTTATGTTTCCGCTACGCCCAGCCATTATGAAATAGAAAAATCTGGTGATGAGATTGCTGAGCAGGTTGTACGTCCGACCGGGTTACTTGATCCCATCATAGAAGTTCGTCCGATTGAAACGCAAGTAGATGATTTATTATCAGAAATTCGTAAAAGAGTCATTATTCAAGAAAGAGTACTCGCAACGACATTAACCAAACGTATGGCAGAAGATCTGACTGATTATCTGGATGAGCACGGCATTAAAACGCGTTATTTACATTCAGACGTCGATACCGTTGAACGAGTTGAGATCATCAGAGATTTTCGCTTGGGTAAATTTGATGTTTTAATTGGTATTAACTTATTGCGAGAAGGCTTAGATATGCCAGAAGTATCCTTAGTGGCAATTCTCGATGCTGATAAGGAAGGATTTCTGCGTTCTGAACGTTCACTCATACAAACAATTGGTCGAGCAGCTCGTAATTTAAATGGTCGGGCAATATTATACGCGGATAGGATCACTGGCTCTATGCGTCGGGCAATTGACGAAACCGAACGACGCCGAGAGAAACAACATCAATATAATCTTGATAATGGTATTACTCCTAAGGGAGTAATACGAAGAATTACTGATGTAATGGATGTTGATGGTGGCGTTGAGTTTAAGCAAACTCATGCACAAATTGCTGAAAAGGCCGTTGCTTATGAAGTGTTATCGGTTGCTGAAATTGATGCAAAAGTTAAGCAGCTTGAAAATAAAATGTATACCCATGCGCAAAACTTGGAATTTGAACAAGCTGCAGCAGTGCGCGATGAAATTGCTCAGTTACGGATGAAGCAATTATCGAGTTAGTTAGGTTATAGGAAGGTAAGTTACTCCATATCAATGATCGTATATCGGTTCATAATTGAAGCAACGGATTCACTGTTACAATTGGGTAATCGGCTGATCTCTTCAATAATTTTGTCTTGAACATCAATGGGAAATAACATTAATTGCTCTAAATATAGATGCGCTTGCATTTCATTATTAGCACTTACTAGTTCACTCAGGTGGCTTGCGTGGTTCATCCAAATTACACTCATACAAACTCCTATTTATAGGTCGTAATATCATGGCTATCGAAAGTTATTAGTGCTTAGTACTTAACTCACTGTTGAGAATAAATAATTTCTACGATTAAAGTAGTAGTGATTACACTTTTCGACTTGCATTAAGTTTAGAACAAAAGGCTTGAATGGTTATATTTCTTGGCTATAAGCAGGTGATTGATAGGTCGTTTGTGCATAATACGAATTATTTAGTAGAAGTCAGGATGAGTTACTCATTGTAATCTATCTAAATTTTTTTGAGCCCTTATAAATGGGCTTTACCTAATATATGCGGATACTTGGCTGATTTTGTTAAATTTCAGTTAATATTTTTGAGAGGCTCGAAACATTGTCGCTCAAATAAGCGCTAACTAAAGCTAAGTAATTGAAATAGTGGTTAACTAGCCTATCGGTATTATTACCATAGGCCAGCTCACATCTTACAATATTATTAACTTTCGTATGCTATCGGGTCAGTAGCGTTGTTTTCTTCAAACGCTTCCAATCTTTCTTGACAGGCACCACATTTTCCACAGGCTTTTTCACGCCCGTTGTAACAGGTCCAAGTGTTAGAATAATCCAAGCCCATTGATAAGCCATCAGTCAAAATGTCAGTTTTACTGACGTTAAGATAGGGGCTAAAGATTTCAACGGGTTCATAGTTGGCGATTTGGCAGACATCATTCATTTTTAAAACAAATTCTGGTCGGCAATCGGGGTATATCGCGTGATCACCTGAATGAGCGCCATAATACACTTGGGATGCTTTTACCGATACCGCATAGCCAACCGCTAATGATAATAAAATCATGTTTCGATTGGGCACTATGGTCGATTTCATGTTTTCCGCTTCATAATGACCTTCAGGAATATCAATATCATCGGTCAGTGATGAACCCGCTAACAATTGATTTATTGATGAAATATCAATCACTTTGTGATGAACATTAAGCGCGTTACATACTTGGCTGGCACATTGAAGTTCTTTTACATGGCGTTGTCCATAATCAAAAGAAAGTGCGTATACTTCTTTGCCATCTTTTAACGCACGATTAAGCACGGTAAAAGAATCCATGCCTCCTGAATAAATTACGACAACTTTTTCACTCATTTATAAGGTCTCTTGGGGTATAATGATCAACCGACGCATTTTACTTGATCTTAAAGACGAATTACAAAGGCTAATACCATTAATAATGAATACTCGTTACAAAATTAATGAATTATTTGAAACCATACAAGGGGAAGGTTCATTTACTGGCCAACCGTCAATATTTATACGATTACAAGGCTGTCCTGTTGGCTGCTCCTGGTGTGACACTAAACACACTTGGGAGGTTAATGTTACTGACAGTATTGCTAGTCATACGTTAATGGCCAAAACGCAAGAATCGTCTAAGTGGAGCGAATTATCCATAGCGGATATTTTCGATATTATTCTTGATCAGGAATATCAAGCAAAACATATTGTTATTACTGGTGGTGAACCTTGTATGTACGATTTAACACCGCTGTGTTTGTCGTTTGAAGATAAAGGCTATTCTTGCCAGATAGAAACATCAGGGACTTTTGAAATCAATACTAGTGAAAAATGTTGGGTGACCGTATCACCAAAAGTCAATATGAAAGGTGGCTATAAAATACTGACTAGCGCGATGCAAAGAGCTAACGAAATAAAACATCCTGTGGCAACCGATCAACATGTGGACGATTTAAAAGCGTTATTGAGCGAACATAATATTGATAATACGCCTATTTATTTACAGCCTATAAGTCAAAAGGTTAGAGCGACGGAATTGGCGATTAAAACCTGTATTGCAAATAATTGGCGACTATCCGTTCAAGTACATAAATATATTGGAATTGAATAAAGCTTATTGACGTTGCTTGTGTAAAACAGCTATCGATAAATAACAACTTAGTTTGCCAAAGGTATCGTGATGGTTATGATCACGCCTGGAGCCTTCTCCTGATTCATCGCACTAATTCTTCCTTTATGAAACTCACAGATTAATCTAGCGATATACAGCCCTAGACCCAAATGGGGCTGACCTTGTGAGTTGTTTTCACGAACAGATACCATAGAATCAAATAATTGCGATTGCATTTGCACGGGCAGTAATACGCCATTGTTGGCGATGTGTAATATTAACGAGGACGCTTGTGTTGTCACCGCTATGTTTACGATGTTGTCATTAGTAAATTCAACGGCATTAGCAATCACTTTATCGAGTAATTGCGCAAAGTGTTCCGCCGAGCCGCAAATTTTGGTAGTTGTACTGAGCAAAGATACATTAAAATGAATACTCGGATATATTTGTTGGTAGCCTAAAATACAACCGTTTATCACTTGATTGGCATCAAATTCATGTTTATCGGTGGTATGTAGCATTTGCTCAATTCTGGTTGCTTCACTCATATTTGTTAAAATGAGATTAAGTCGGTTAACACCCGATTGAGCTCTTTCTATATAGGGAGCTGCTTGTTCACTTATCGGCTGCATGGTTAAATTTTCTAACGATGTTCGTACTACCGCTATCGGTGTTCTTAATTCATGTGACAACCTTGAAGACATATTTTCTAAGTAATGATTATATTGACTTAATCTGTTCACTGCGGTGGCAAAGCTGCGTGATAAATCGCCAATTTCATCATTAGTAGTTGATGGGACCAGTAGATTATTTATCCGGCCGTGTTTATCTATTGATTGCTCAGCTTGATTTCGAAGTCGGCGTATTCGTGAAGAGATCCGCGATGAAAATATTAAGAATGCCAAAGCACCAATAAGCATGATTGATAAGATCGAGGTAAACAGCTTTTCTAAGGCGCGATTACGTAAGGTGCGAATGCCATTCGTTGTTTCTTCAACGATCACTACCCCTTTAACTTCATTGTCGATATAGATAGGATACGCGGCTGATAAAATAACCGCTTGTTGATCTTGAGTGAGTCGCCAGTTAGAACTTGCTTGCCCAATCAGCGCCTGCTCAATGTGCTCACCGGTTAGGTTACTGGCGTCATAGAGTTGATCAATAAAGTCTTTTGATGGTTTAGTTAACACTTGGTAATACAAAGGCAGTAACCAATTTTGTTCGATATCATACCAAAAATTTGATGTTTGTTTAGACGGCACATTTGCCCGCCATACGCCGCTTGCTTTTTTAATGTCGCCCGCTGTTGCTAAGACACGCCTATGATGATCAACCACCAAAATACTTGAATTGGTATAACTCATCCCCTTAACAATACGTTCGATTTCTGGCGATGGCACCAATACCGTACCTAAAGTATCAACTGAGGAGGGATCGGCAGAGCCAATGCTTGTTATGACGTCACCAAGCTCGACATCAACATCGTGAATGGCAAATGCAATTTTGTCGCCTAAATTTGCCAAGGGCACTCTGATCTCAACATGATAGCCATGTGGCGTTGCTAGCCATTGCCCTTGGAGCATTGGCGCTGATATCGGAATATCATTTTCAGTGTCGGTAATTTTATATGCGTCAATCCAACCGGGTTGTTTGTTGGAAATAATATAGCGATTAAAATCACCGTCAGCGTTGACAAAACCTAACTCAAGGTGGTCATTCTTAGTGATACTTCTACTATTTTTACCACGGTAAATGGTCTGTTGATCAACGACATTAAAAAACAAATACAAATATTTGTCATATTTTCCAACCGCAGCAGTGTAATGTAGACTGAGCTCGTCAATAGGAAGTGGATTGTTGAGCTGATGATCGCTGCCATAATAGTGTGCTTGTTCAATGAAACTAGGCCAATCTTGATACAAACCATCAAGTTTTATGGCTTGATTAAACTTATAGCCATATAGATCTTTACCTTTTTCAACACTTGGCAAAAAACTCGCCTGATTATTAAATAAATTAGGTCTTTCATGTAATGCCGTTGCAAGTGCTCTTGCGGTGCCAATAAGTGTTTGCTCTTGACCGTAGCGCAAATATTTTTCCAACTCCCAAACGTATTGGTAGCCAAACCATGGCAGGGCAAACAAAAAGCTCGATAACAGCAAGAGTTTTAAGCGTAATCCAAACCTAAATTTATACAACATTAACCTCGCTTTACGCTACAGGGGGAATATCTAATTGATTCCATCGATAGCCCATACCATAAACTGTTTCAATACAATCAAATGAATGATCGACGATGGCAAACTTTTTACGAATGCGCTTTATGTGCGATGTTATCGTGCTGTCGTCGACAAATATTTTAGAATCAGTCATAAGTTGCTGGCGATTTTTAACGTGCCCAGGATTCTTCGCCAGTGCATACACCATCCAAAATTCGGTTATTGTTAAATCAACGGGGGTGTTATGCCACGTTATGCTCATACGCTGGCTGTCGATACACAAGGGACCAAAACTTAATAAATGATCGTCTTGTTGCGGTTGATTGAGCGCGTCTTGTCGGCGAAATAATGCTGCAATACGGGCGGTTAGGTGTGGCAGGCTAATGTCTTTAGTCAGGTAGTCATCAGCACCTATGCGCAGGCCGGATACGGTATCAAAGTCATTATCTCTTGCCGTTAAAAAAATAATTGGCAATGTTTTCGATACATTTCTAAGCCATTGACATAAGGTAAAACCGCCGTCGTATTCTTTCTCTAGGCCTATGTCTAATATCACTAAATGTGGGAGTCTAAGAGAAAATGCTTGGGTGGCATGTTCTCTATTAGCATATGTTTGTACTTGGTAGCCTTGATGCCTTAATACATCAGCGTAGTTTTCTCTAATAGCTGCTTCATCTTCTACTATTGCAATGCGTTTACTCATGCCTTACTCATTTTTTATCTTACTTAGTTCTCGTTCATTGAGTCATGCATCCCATTAGGACGTTTGTCTCGAGGTTTTATATACATTGCAATTTCAACATTAAGCAATCACGCTGACATTCAACATACCAACTCTTGTATAGGCAGACTATATCCAATAATTTTACGAAATGCGCTGATTAATTGAAATTGCCATATTGTTGCCATAATTGCTCAGCGATTTGCCTTTTTTGACCCATTAAATGGTCAATTTTTTACGTTTTAATAAGTGTCAGTTAAAACATCAATCATAAATAAGGTATCTCTAATGACTTTCACTTTAAAAAATGACACAAGCAGCAATTCAACAGGCACAAAAAATTCAACACTTACACTTAAAATGACCAGCATCGTCGTTATAGGCGCTTTAATGGGCTCGCCCGTGTGGGCAAGTAATAAACCAATAACTACAAGTGTGAGCGACAACAATAAGATGAGCACAGCAGAAAAGCGTGAAGGCGTAGGCTTTGGTGTCGGCGCTGTTGTTGGCGCAATATTTGGTGGCCCTGCGGGAGCCTTTATTACCGCTATCGCAGGGAGTTTTATCGCTAAAAATGTCAATGCAGAACATGATATTAAATCACTAGAACTTGCGCTAGTTGAGGAAAAAAATAGCCATCAGTCCGCGATGGAGCAATTTAAGCAACGACTAACGCAAAGTGAACAAGCATATCAAACTGAATTATTAGCATTAGCACAAAACTATAAAAGCATCGGGCAATTACAAGTAGAAAATTTGTTAATGAGTCTGCAGTTTTCAACGGGTTCAAGTGAAATAGCTCCTCACTACTTAGAGCAAGTTAACGCGCTGGCCGAGTTATTAAAAGCCAGTCCAACAATACAAATTGATTTGTCTGGTTATACCGACTTACAAGGGGACGAACAGCTTAACCATGCCATATCCCTGGCAAGAGTAAGTTCAGTAAAAGCAGCATTAATTAATCTTGGCATCGATGAAGGGCGGATCAACACTTTTGCGTTCGGTGAAAAGGATCCTGTTGTCGCAAGTGCGCAGCAAGAGGTTAGTTTTTATGACCGCCGAGTCGTCGTTAAATTACATAATCAAACCAACCACATGGCTAATAATCATTAGGAGCTATTGAACTATAGAAATTCAAGCCTAAAAGAGTAAATAGCTCTTAGCCAAAATGTTACTAAATTCGCTTAAAAAAAGGAGGTGGGGCCCACTATTGATATCATAAAGTAAATCCATATTTTCAAACCAAACGTTACCTAATGCTATGTTTTGTTAACGTTTGGTTACTTTTTAGTATATAAAATGCGTCAGGTTTACTTTATGTCATATTGCGTTGTGTATTAAATTGACAACCGCTATAGTTTTAATAATTAACGATGTTTTAGTGGTTTTTGTATGGTTAGAGAAAGTATGCTGCAAAAAAATATCAGCCTTAAGGGGCGGATACTTTTTTTATTACTTTTATTCATCTCGCCTTATTGTTTAAGCAAAGACACTATTTCTTGGCAAGTATACCATCGTCCTCCTGGGATCATCATGATTGGAGACGAGCATGGCCAAGGGTTTGTTCAAAAAATGTTGAAACTTATCATCGATAAAATGCCTGAATACGAACACAAAATGCCATTAACGACGTTAGCCCGAGCAATTTCTGATATCAAAGCGGGCAAGCAGGTTTGTCACCCCGCACTTTTTATTACTCAAGAACGACTAAATTATATGTATTACTCTAATTCAACTATGGTTAACCCTACTAATCGAGTTGTGGCGAGAAAAGGCATGTTTGATGAGTTTTTAGTCAATAACAGCGTTGATTTAGCACTAGCATTAAAGGGGCGGAATTTAACTTTTGCCGTGATAAAAGGACGTTCATATACAGAGTCAATCGATAAAATGCTGACGTCCTACGTTGATAAAAGTAATTTGTTTGAAATATCTAATACCGATCTTAGAGCAGTGTTTAGACTGATTCAGTTAAAGAGAGTGGACGCCACTATTGCTTACCCGTTTGAACTTGGTCATTTTAGCCGAGAAAATGATGATTCGGTAGTACAGCTGCAAACATATTCGATTAAAAATGTTCCTCAATACACAGTAGGCTCGATCGCATGCCCTAAAAACGAGTGGGGTAAACAAGTCGTTACTAAAGTAAACGCAATTTTAGCGGAAATAAAATCAACGCCACAATACCTAGAAGCGTTAACGACGTGGTGGGAAAGTGAACGGACTAACCCACAGTTCTTGCAATTTTACCAAAATGAGTTTTTAACCCATTAAGCTAGCAGGCGAATTATTCTATTACCCGTTTAAATGGCGGCAGAGCATTTAATAAATCTTTACCATAGCGCTTGCTTACCACTCGCCTATCGAGCAAGGTTATACAGCCTTCGTCTTGCTCATTTCTCAGCAAACGTCCACTGGCCTGAATAAGCTTTTTAGAGGTTTCAGGCACCGAAATAGACATAAACGGATTGCCACCTTTTGCGGTGATATACTCCGCCTGAGCCTCCTCAACTGGAGAGGTCGGTACAGAAAAAGGCAACTTAGTAATAATCAAGTTAGTTAAATATTTACCTGGCAAATCAAGCCCTTCAGAGAAACTTTGCGTACCGAAAATCACACTTTCTTTATCATCATCACAATACTTTTTATGTCGTTCAATGATATGCTGACGAGATTGCTCACCTTGCACTTGTAATACAAGTGTGTGCTTTTCTCTTAAGGCTTGAGCCACTTTTTCCATTTGCCAATAAGATGAAAACAACACTAAGCTCGACTTTCCTTGTTTTAACAAAGCGGGGAGCACGGCAATCAACTCGTCGGTAAATTGATCGGCATTCGGCTCATATTTCATTTTCGGTACGATCAGTTTAGCTTTATTTTGATAATCAAAAGGCGAGTTAACCTGCTGGTATTGGGTACCATCGTTTTGTTTTAATCCTGCTTGAAAACGAAAGTGGTCAAAGGAATTAAGGGCCATTATTGTTGCTGAGCATAACACCGCGCCTTCACATTTCGACCACAACATATCTTCTAAAGTAAAACCAACTTCGATAGGGGAAGCGCATAGTAGATAATCTTGACGTTTCCCTTCAATTCTTTCGAGCCAGCGGGCCATTGGTGCGCCTTTGTCACTGTCGGTTTTCGCATACATTTGCCACAGCGCATTTAGATTTTCGAGACGTTGGATCATAAAGCCAGACTCTGCAAGTAAAGGTTCGGCTAAATACATTTGCGTATCACCGTCTTTAACCGACTCCATCAACATGTTGTAAAGTTTATTGATGTGGCTAAGTGATTTTTTACTGAGCTCATACAGATCTTCAGCCCAGTTTTTCAGCGTTTTCGGTAAAATGCCATTTTCAAATCGGTACTGATTTTCTTTATGAAAGTACACGTCCTTATTATTATCGATAAAACTAAATACTTTTTGTAGGTCTACCAACAGGTCTTGGCAATCATCGGCAAGTTTTAATGCTGGGGATATTGCCCGTTGCGATTTGATCAACTTTGCCATTTTATCGCCGGTTTCCCTAAGCTTAGTGAGCCAGTCAATAGCACCTTTCACGGTAACATTAGCACTGGAGAAGTCACGCGTTACTTTTGGCAAGTGGTGTGCTTCATCAATGACGTAAAAAGTATCTTCAGGCGCGGGCAGTATTTTACCTCCTCCTAGGTCTAAATCGGCAAGTAGTAAACTATGGTTAATCACCAGCACGTCGGCTAATTCCATGGTTTCACGTGCTTTATGAAACGGGCAATGGGTATGCTCAGCTAAGTGTTTTAAACAGCTGTGCTTGTCGCTTTGCACTTGCTGCCAAATAAAGTGCGGGACACTTTCTTGCCAAGAGTCGATATCGCCTTGCCATGAGCCGTCTTTTAACGCTGTAAACATCGCTCTTAGCGTTTTTAAATCTCTGTCACTGGGTTTTTCAGCGAAGGTAAAGCCCGCTTGTGGAGTATCAGCACTGCTGGTCACCGCTTCAAGTTTTTGCCGACAAACATAACGCTGCCGACCTTTAACGAGAGTGAATGAGAAATCAATACCAGCGTGCTTTTTCAAAAAAGGTAAATCTTTATCAACGAGTTGTTCTTGCAGCGCCACGGTAGCGGTTGAAATGCAGACTTTTTTCTGTCGAGACATCGCTAAAGGAATAGTTCCTAAACTATAGGCAAGTGATTTTCCTGTGCCCGTGCCCGCCTCAATTGTGATGATTTTACGATCTTTATCATATTCGCCGGCAAGGACCTTGGCTATTTCAGCAATCAAAAATGTCTGTTGTTTACGTGGATTGAAATTAGGTAAATTTTGGCCAATTTCTTTATAAGCAGTCCTGATAGTTTGCTTTATTTTTTCACTTAACATGTTTGTTGTGGTTTCCTATAAACAACAGATGATTTACACTGCTGTATATATTAACAGTTTATTAGTAAAAAATAGAACCCTTAATGCACAATTCTATCAGTAATGGATTTTTACTTACTCGGCACTCAAAAGATACTCGCCAAGGCATATCTGTTACTTTGTGGGTTAAAACTAAAGAAAAGCCAGTTAAATTGGTGATACAAAACGAATTAGCCGTTTTTTTTGTTGAGAATAATCATGTAGATCAAGCACGACAACTATTAGCCTTAAATAATATCACTACCACTAAAATTTCATCGTTAGCGTTAAAAACCTTTAATCAGCAAGCCGTCAGCGGTATCTATTTTTCTTTTCTGCGCGATTTTTATCAAGCAAGAGAGCTTTTAACTCAGTTGGGGATCAAATGTTATGAAGATGACTTTCGCCCCGATGATCGTTATTTAATGGAACGATTTATTACTGCCGACCTTAGTTTTGTTGGTAATGTCATTGAAAAAGACAAATACGACGAAATTCTAAACAGTCGATGTAAGCCTGGTCAATCGACGGTTAAATTATCTGTTGCTTCAATAGACATTGAATGTTCAATGGAAGGGCAATTGTATTCCATCGGTATCTATACTCAAGACCAGCAAAAAGTGTTAATGATTGGTGATCCACAAGCACTTGATGTCAGTTATCTAGAATGGGTTAAAGACGAAAAAGCACTGCTGAAAGCCTTTATCGCTTGGATCCATGAGTATGATCCCGATATTTTAATCGGCTGGAATGTTATTAATTTTGATATGACGCTGCTGCAAAAGCGTTGTGATCTTCACCAAATTACGTTTGCGATTGGGCGAGACTCAAGTATTCCTTATTGGCGCAAGAACAAAGCGAGTGAGCAACGTTATGTTGAAATAGCTGGCAGGGTGGTGCTTGATGGTATCGATTTATTAAAAACGGCTACGTACAATTTTCCCAGTTTCTCGCTTGATAATGTCGCCAATACTTTACTCGGCATAGGTAAGAAAGTAGAAGATGTGGATAATAGAGTGCAGGAAATTACACATAATTTTCATCATGATAAGGCGGCACTCGCGCGTTATAATCTCGAGGATTGCCGGCTAGTTTGGCTTATTTTTGAAAAAACACAACTATTAGAATTTGCCATACTTAGAGCACAACTGACCGGACTAGCCATCGATCGTATCGGAGGATCGGTTGCCGCATTTACCAATTTGTACCTCCCTAAACTGCACCGTAGCGGCTATGTAGCGCCAAATATGGGGGATGGTAACTCTGATCTTGTGTCGCCTGGCGGCTACGTAATGGACTCCATTCCTGGACTTTATAATAATGTCTTAGTGTTAGATTTTAAAAGCCTGTACCCCAGTATTATTCGCACTTTTAATATTGATCCAATGGGCTTAATTGAAGGTCTGAAACAGCCAGAAACGGCTATTGCGGGTTTTGATGGTGCGTATTTTTCACGTGAACATCATTTTTTGCCTCGTATTATTGAATCTCTTTGGCTGGAACGCGATAAAGCTAAACAAGACAAAAATGCGGCATTATCTCAGGCAATAAAAATCATTATGAATTCGTTTTATGGCATTTTAGGCTCAACAGGTTGCCGATTTTTTGATCCTAGATTGTCAGGTTCAATAACTAAACGCAGTCATCAAATACTGACTACGACACGTGATTGGATAGAAAACGAAGGCTACCGGGTTATTTATGGCGATACTGACTCTATTTTTGTTCATGTTGGCAATGAAAAAACTGCGTCTGAATGTCAGGTGCTAGGTGAGCAACTGCAAGGTTTCATTAATAAGCAATGGCAAAGTAAAATCACTCACGATTATCAAGTTGTTAGTAAGTTAGAAATAGAATTTGAAACCCATTTTATTAAGTTTTTAATGCCCACAATCAGAGGATTAGATGTTGGTACGAAAAAACGTTACGCTGGTTTAGTATTAGCAGACGGTGAACAAAAATTGGTTTTTAAAGGATTAGAAAGTGTTCGTACAGACTGGACTGAATTAGCCAAAGAATTTCAGCAAGTACTTTATAAAAAGATTTTCAATAATGAACCTATCAGTGACTACGTCAAAGAAATTGTTGCTAAGACACTCGCGGGAGAATTCGATGATAAACTTATTTATCGCAAACGGATCAGACGACAATTAAAAGATTATATTAAAAATGTTCCGCCACATGTAAAAGCGGCCCGTCATGCCGATGAATTAAACCAAGCGCAGGGAAAACCGTTAAAGTATCAAAATAAAGGTTGGATAGAATACTATATTACTCTTAACGGTCCGCAAACCAAGCAGCACTTGTCTGCACCACTGGATTATCAATTTTATATTGACCGCCAGCTCGCCACAGTTGCTGATGCGATATTACCTTTTATTAATACTAGTTATAGTGCTATTACTGATACGCAACTTAATCTGTTTCCATCGCTCTAATATCGCTTAGAGCAAAATAATTACTGTTAGATTAAAAAAGTAAGTGCACCTCATGATAATACATTGTATAACTATTTAGATGGCTAGATAGCTAATGTAGAATACCAACATAAATAGATACGCGCAATTTGACTAAGGATAATATGAAAAAAGATACCAAAATAGTAACAGCCGGCAGAAGCAATAAATGGACGCGCGGTGTGGTTAATCCTCCGGTCGAGCGCGCATCAACCGTAGTCTTTAATTCAGTAAAAGAAATGAAACATGCTACGGCTAATAAAGCTAACCAAGTGCTGTTTTATGGGCGCCGAGGGACATCGACAGCTTTTGCGTTCAGTGATGCGATGACTGAACTTGAAGGTGGTCAAGGTTGTGCCTTATATCCGTCAGGCACTGCAGCTATTACTAATGCTATTTTATCTTTCGTAAAATCCGGTGATCATATTTTGATGGTTGATACAGTATATGAACCAACACGTGATTTTTGTGACAAAATGTTGGTTAATATTGGGGTTGAAACCACCTATTATGACCCCTTAATTGGCGCCGATATTGAAGCGCTGATCAAACCTAATACCCGTATTATATTTTTAGAGTCTCCCGGTTCTTTGACCATGGAAGTGCAAGATGTGCCGGGTATTGCAAATGTTGCACATCAGCACGATTGTCTAGTGATGCTTGATAATACCTGGGCATCGCCAATAAACTTCCAACCGTTTGAACACGGGGTTGATATATCTATTCAGGCTGCCACTAAATATGTTGTTGGTCATTCAGATGTGATGTTAGGTACAGCAACGGCAACTGAAAAATATTGGCCGCAGTTAAGAGAAAATAGTTATTTAATGGGGCAGTGTACCTCACCAGATGACTTATATTTAGCATTACGCGGCATTCGAACCCTAGGGGTAAGAATGAGGCAGCACCAAGAAAGTGCCTTAAAAGTTGCTAAATGGCTAGCGGAGCGTGAAGAAGTTGAAGTGATTTTACATCCTGCTTTTGAATCTTGCCCTGGACATGAATTTTGGCAACGAGATTTCTTAGGTTCAAACGGTTTGTTCTCATTTGTATTAAACCGAGGTAACCCAGACGCTTTAACCCAATTTCTCGACGGTATGAAGCATTTTAAAATGGGCTATTCGTGGGGAGGGTTTGAAAGTTTGATCCTTGGCGTGAATAGTGTTGGCTCTATGCGCACAGCAACCACTTGGCCATACAAGTTTCCGTTGATTAGATTGCATATCGGTTTAGAAGATGTAGATGATTTAATAGATGATTTAGCGAAAGGTTTTGACCGGTTAAATGAAACATTAAAAAGCCAAGCTGTATAGTTTCTCTAAGAATAATGCCTAGTTATGTAAGTTAGTCTTATAAAGTAAGCATTAAAAAAGCCGAGATAACATTATCTCGGCTTTTTTAATGATGGATTATAAGTTTAAACCATCGCTAGTTTACTGCACAGATAACAGAGAAATAAGCTTTTTCGCGATATCGGTATTATCTTGATAGCCGTTAAATAAACCATTATGTGCGCCGATAGCAAATACAGGTACGTCGATGCCCGTATGGCCGCCAGTTGTCCAGCCTGTAGTGGTTCTTTTATCAATTATATGAATTATGCTTTTATAAAGAGCATACTCAACGCTAGGCTTACGTTGACCTTTTTGCTGCTTTTCAGTCATAGCTAGGTATTGCGTTAACGTTAACTGTGCATCTGTTTTGCTTGCTACTAATGCTGAATACTCGTCATCACTAAAAGTAAAAGGGAATAGTTGTGTTAACTTATCAACCGTCATATCTTCCTTGGCTAATGTTTTGGCTATTTTTTCAGGTGACATTGTCATTTGTTTTAATATCTTTGGGTGCCATTGATATTTTTTATCTGCGCCAAGCGTTAGTCCGCCGGTACTGTGATCGGCGGTCAACACAACTATCGTCTCTGGGTGAGATTTTACATATTCTTCTAAAAACTCTAAGGTTTTTGCCAAATCATCCATTTCTGCCATTGCAGAGGTAATATCATTGCCATGGCCGGCCCAATCAACTTGACTAGCTTCTATTAATAAAAAGTAGCCTTTTTCATTTTCTAAGTAGTGGGTAGCTGCCTTTGTCATCGAAGACAAGCGATGTTTGTTGCTGTCATCAATAGCCCATGGCAAGCCAACGTCAGCAAATAGTCCTAAAATAGGCTTGTCCTTTGGGATGCTATCAAGTTGGGCGTAGGTATCTAAATAATGAAAGCCTGCTTGTTTAAATTCGGCCACTAAGTTTCTATCTTCACGAATGAAATATTGCCAGCCACCACCTAATAAAAGGTCGGCTTTAATGCCGTTATCAATATAACTATCGGCAATTTCATTATAATTTCTTCGGCTTTCATTATGACTTAAATAGGCGGCGGGAGTTGCATGGTTAATTTGAGAAGTAACAACAACACCGGTTTTTTTGCCCAGTAATTTAGCCTTTTCGAGAATGGTTTCCAAGGGCTTTTTATCATTATCTACACTGATCGCGCCATTGTAAGTTTTTGTTCCCGTTGCCAGCGCAGTAGCACCGGCAGCTGAGTCGGTAACGGTGCCGTGTTCGTCAGAAGGATAAGTACTACTCATACCAACAAGGTGACGATCAAATACAGTGTTTTCAACTTTTTCAGTACTTGGATCATCATTAAAATAACGATAACCCGTTGTATAAGCGGGGCCCATGCCATCGCCTACTATCATGATGATATTTTTGGGTTCAGTTGCATGTGCTATGGTGAGCGAACTAATCGCGAGCAATAGTGAAGTTAAAACTGGCTTCATCTTTTAAGTCCTAATTTTATTTGGTCTAATTGTCGGTGTTGGTTAAATCTAAATCAACCCATACTAAACGATGATCTGATGAGGCGGTGCGATCTTTGATTAAACGATAGCTTTCATCAGATTCTCCTGGCCAAAATACGCCAGAGTCTTTCACATGCCATCCGTAGGTAGAAGGGAGTACGTAATCGGCTCTCATGCCCCAGTATGCGGTATGATTAATTGCATTTGGGTTATCAGGCTGATGCGCTTTGCCACCTGCGCTATTAGGCAGAGGATCTTGAAGCTTGTCAGATGTTAATAAATTAACGATCCCTTCCTTTATCGCATCGCCATCTACTGCAGAAGCATTTTGATCGCCGACAATAACAAACGGAACATTTTCAGCTAAGCCGCCATAGTGTTTGTTGTCATCGTAAATGTAGGTACTATGCTCTTTAGATATATAATCGTGCCAGAACCTAATTTCATCGTGATTTCGTTTACCGTTTCGGTCTTCCGGTCCATCAAATACTGGTGGAGTAGGGTGACTCGCTAAAATATGAATGCGATGATTATTAACATTGATAGGAAGATCCCAGTGCGATTTAGAAGAAAGTCGCATGTTGTCCCACGCTTTTTCGTCATACCAAGGGCTATTCGTTTGCGGGTCTATTGGCTGCAGCGCATCAGGCATATCACGCCATTTAAACAATTGAAACGTTCTAACGTTGTCAATGTCTATCGGGTACTTAGACAATAGCGCCATACCAAAGTGTCCGGGAAAATGGCCAAAACCGTAAGTATCGGCAGGCACTTCATCTAAGATACCATTGTTATTCATATCAAATGGCGCTTTAACGCCAGTATTTACCGGACCTTGATAAAAGTAAGGGAAGTTAATCGCTGGCTGACCATTTTGACTGACAGCCAGATATTGTTCAATAAAGTGTTTTAACGATTGGTGACTATCATCGGCACGGTCAAATTCGTTCAGCAATATAATGTCAGGATTAACACGCTGGATAATTTCAGCAATATTTTTTATTTGTTGATGGTTATTGGCGAGCGCGCTTGCTAGTTCATTGCCTTTGGCGACTGTTTTGCGTTCTTTATCGTATGGCATGTAATTGAGCGCCTCCATACTGACGTTAAACGTAGCAATGCGGATGCTATCAGTTGTTTTAGCTTGCGCTGTATTCATCATTAATGTGCATATTATTAAAAAGCTGACAGAGAGTATTTTCAAAATTTCGTCCTATTTTAAACCACAACCACGAAGAATAATATCGGTTAAAAATTGTGTTACTTGATCAACATCTTCCTCTTCATAATCGGCTCGATTCATAATAGTCAGTATTTGCGCTTCAAAATCGGCGTAATGCTGAGTTGATGACCAGATCAAAAAGATTAAATTAACGGGGTTAACATCTTTCATTTCGCCGTTATCTATCCAGTGTTGAAAAAGCTTAGCTTTTGTTCTCACCCACTGGCGTAGGTAAGTTCTGGCAAATTCTTTTAAGTGTTGAGCGCCTTGAATAATTTCCATCGCATAGATTTTAGAGGAATCAGGATGCATAAACGACATTTTTACTTTAGCAGCAATAAATTTCTCGATGGCAACCTTAGGACCGTCTTCTGGTTCTATATCACCAATACCTTGATCCCACATATCTAATGTTTGCTCTAAGACTGCATGATAAATATTCTCTTTACTTTTAAAGTAATACAGCACATTAGCTTTAGGCAGACCTGCTCTGTCAGCTATTGATTGTACGGTAGCGCCTTTATAGCCTTGCAATATAAATTCTTGTTGCGCTGCTTCCAGAATCTTTTGCTGACTTTGCGCTCGTATTTTCCCTTGCTTATTAGGCTGTTTACTCTCAGTCATTTAATCAAAACCTATATTGTTATTATATTTAAAGCCGCGTTGTTTTATCAGGCATAGCGGTATATGTCATTATTTTATCTATGTTTTTAGTTAACCAAAAGGTCAGAATGTTACCAGTTGTAATATATAGATGTTAATAAATAATGTCGTAATAACACATGCTATTTCACGATAATATTAAATAGATTACCTATAGTTTATTCATGTTAACAGTAAAATCATTGTATTTGATGTTGAAATGCAATATTTAAAGAAAAATTCATTATTTATATTTCTTAAATTATAAAAGATGTTCGATTGGTAGATTAAAAACAATCATTACTAAACGTTATAAAACGAGGTTTTTAATAGGGTATTGTTATATTCCTGACCACCTGGACAGTCTAGGTATTTAATAATATGCAGTCTGTTAATTTTTAACCAATCAAAATTTATTTAAAAAATAATCATTATTTGAAAATGAAATATTTAAAAGGAGACTGCGCATAAATCATTGAAATAAAAGCACTTATATTTTTACATGTGCTTTTGCTGTAATTTTATACAATACAAGATAACTATTATTTTTAGCTATTATGAAAAAATGTAATGAAATTGTAAAAAATCTCTGGTCTAATTTCACCTGAAAACGTATTTTAGACTAAAAGTAATACTCAGTTAATAGAGTGGCTTTTAAAATAATAAAACGACAAAAACACCAAGGAAAATCTGATGAAAACTCATCGTCTCTCACGCATAACAGGTGCAGTTGTTCTTGCACTTGGCTTAACGACATCAGCAATGGCTAATACAACATCATCTTCAATTAAAGGTGAAGTTGTAGGACCTCAAGGCAACCCTGCCGCTGGCACAGTGATTACATTAACTCACGTTCCATCGGGCACAACCAGTGTATTTACTGTTAACAACTCAGGTTTGTTTTCAGCTAAAGGTTTGCGTGTTGGTGGTCCATATACTATAAAATTAGATTCAAATAAATTTCAAGACCGAATCATTAATGATGTTTATCTTAAATTAGGTGAACCCTTAGACCTAAACCTTGCTTTAGAAGCTGACAACATTGAAACAATCGTTGTAACAGGTTCTACGTTAACGGCAGTAGAGTTTGGCTCAACAAGCCCATCAAGACACTTTGACTTAACTGATCTTGAAACTGCAGCATCTGCTGATCGAGATATTAAAGATTTGGTTCGTATTGACCCTCGCATTAACATTGAAGAAAGTGATGGCGAAGAAGCTATTCTTTGTGCCGGTAGTAACCCTCGTAATAGTAGTTTAACGGTTGATGGCGTTCGCATGAACGATAGCTTCGGTTTGAACTTTAATGGTTATCCAACAGTACGTATGCCATTTTCTTTTAGCTCACTTGACCAAGTTAGCGTAGAGATTGCTCCATTTGATGTTCAATATGGTGGTTTCACAGGCTGTAATATTAATGCAGTAACAAAATCTGGTGGCAACGAAGTACATGGTAGCGTGTTTTTTGATTACTCAAGCGACTCATTGCGTGGTGATGAAATAGACGGAGAAAAAGTTGATACGGGAAACTATAGTGAAAAACGCTACGGTTTTGATGTTGGTCTTCCGCTAATTAAAGATAAACTATTCTTTTTTGGCGCATATGAAAAATTAGAAGGTGCACAAATCTTCCAATACGATGCGCTAGGCAATCAAATATCTCAAGCTGAGCTAGATCGTGCAATACAAATCGCTAAAGACGTATACGGCTATGATGCCGGTGGTACACCAGCTTCAATGCCTGTAGAAGATGAAAAAGTTTTAATTAAACTAGATTGGAACATTAACGATGATCACCGTGCTTCACTAGTTTATAACTACAATGATGGTTTTAAATGGGATCAGTCAGACGAACGTAATAACACAGTTACATTGAGCAACCATTTTTATGAAGTGGGTGCTAAGTTAAATGCTGTTGTGGGCTCATTGTATTCAAACTGGACAAACGATTTTTCAACTGAAATACGTATCGGCCAAACTAAGCTTGATAATCGTCAACAGTCTTTAGATGCTGATAGTGGATTTGGCGAAATTCAAATTGAACGAATTAATGGCGCTTCAATTTATATGGGCCCAGATGATTCTAGACAATCAAACAAGCTTAAATGGAAGAGCCAAACATTAAAGCTTGCTGCAGCATATTTTTACGAAAATCACACGTTCACAGGTGGTTATGAGTATGAGAACTTAAACGTATTTAACTTGTTTATGCAGCATACTATTGGGGAATACCGCTTCAATGGCTTAGATGATTTTGAAGAAGGTATGGCAGACGATATTTACTATAATAACTCAGCCGGTACAAATAATCCTGTTGATGCGGGTGCTAACTTTGAATACGCAACACATGCTGCTTATATTCAAGATGAATATGTATTTGACGAGGTCGATTTAACAATAGTCTTTGGTTTACGCTATGACTGGTATACCAGTGATGATACACCACGTTTTAACGCTGACTTTTTTAATCGTTACGGTTATAGCAATACCGAAACACTTGATGGAAAAAGCTTAGTTCAGCCTCGTTTTGGCTTCAATTGGCGTGTAGAAGATAATTTAGAAATACGTGGTGGTTTTGGCCTTTACTCTGGTGGTAATCCGAATGTTTGGATTTCTAACTCTTATTCAAACGATGGTATTACAAATATCGATACCTACCGCAGAGATACTCCATTACTTAATCCTGATGGAACACCGATTGCCGGGTTGTTTAGTGGTTCAGGTCGTCCAATATTTGATCCGTTGCAGGATCAGGTTGACGAGGTAACAGCAAACTCACCATCTTTAGGCAATGAACCATCTGTTAATGCTATAGCAGAAGGATTTGACGTACCTTCAGAATGGAAGTACAGCTTAGGTTTTACCTATACGACAGAAAATGATTATATTTTCCAGGGTGATTTCTTATACTCTCAAAAGAAAGATAGCGCACTAATTACTGCAGCTTCATGGGACTTAGAGAACAGAACGGAAAACTTTGATGGTCGTGCAGTATACGATTATGTCACCGTAGGCTATCGTGATAATGGCAGTGCTATTACTCGTAACTTCCGTAAGAGTGACTTAATTCTTGATAACGCCAAAGAAGATGGTAAATCTACGACAATTTCAATAGCAGTTAAAAAAGAGTTTGATTTTGGTTTAGATGCTTCATTTGGTTATGCATACAACAAGTCTGAAGATGTTTCTCCGATGACCAGTGCGGTATCGTTTTCTAACTTTACTGGTTTTGCAACAACAGATGCGATGGACCCGGGTTTAGCAACGTCTAACTATGAAACACCTCATCGTTTTACGTTTAACTTGCGTTACACAGCTGAGATCTTTGATGGTTATAAAACCAACTTTAGCTTATTCGGTTCAAGAACTGAAGGTCGCCCAATGTCTTATACCTATGATGGTATAACTGTTGGTGCTACAGAGTTTAGTAGCCGTCGTCATTTGTTATACATTCCTACAGAAAATGATGCTAACGTAACCTATGCTGATGATTTCGATTTAGCTGCATTCAACGATTTTATTGACTCAAAAGGCTTTAAACGTGGTGAGATTGTTGACCGTAATTCGCATAATGCTTCTTGGAATACACGCCTAGACTTCCGTATTGATCAGCAATTACCTGGTTTTTATGACGGTCAAAAAGCCAATGCTTACTTTGTAATTAAAAACCTTGCTAATTTGTTGGATGATAGCTCTGGTCTTAAGAAAGTGGGTAACTTTGTTGGGCAAAACGTTTTAGACGCTGACTTGAACAGTGACGGCACTTATACATACAATGAGTTTATTCCAGCTAACGCTGAAGAAACAACGTTTCTTACGCAATCGCTATGGGAAATTCGTGTAGGTGTTAAATACACGTTCTAAGTATTGATTTAGCTTAGCTGTAAAAACCGCGCATTATTGTGCGGTTTTTTTTGTCTAAGATTTATCTTAGTGCTTTATAGTTGTTGCACATTTCATCCATTGTTATATAGTTATCCTGACCAAATGGTCAGGAAAAGAAATAAAGACAACTATGGTTATTAGAAAGGTATATTATGTCCGATCACAATATTATGAATTGGCAACCATTAATTGAGGCCGCAAAACAAGCTGCCGATAGAGCCTATGCACCTTACAGCAAATTTCACGTTGGCGCTGCTGCGATGACGGATAATGGCAATGTCGTTAAAGGGTGTAATGTAGAAAATGCATCTTATGGTTTAACCGTCTGCGCAGAGCGTAACTGTATTAGCCACGGCATTGTCAACGGCGAACAAAGATTTAGCGCCATGGTGATATACACCGGGCAAGAAATCTTAACGCCTCCATGTGGTGCTTGTCGACAAGTGATTGCCGAGTTTCTTGAACCCGCAGCGCCAATCATGGCGGTTAATCATTTAAATCAGCAAAAAGTCTGGACGGTAAAGCAATTGCTACCCGACGCATTCACGCCACAGAACTTAATCGATCATAATAAGAATTCATAAGGATATTGATTAGTATGTATTTACCTCAAGAAATTATTAGAGCAAAGCGAGATGGAAAAGCGCTTAGCGAGCAAGAAATCAAATGTTTTGTCGATGGTTTAGTTACCGGAAATTTTAATGATGCCCAAGTCGGATCAATGGCGATGGCGATTTACCAACAAGGGATGAATACCGACGAAATTGTCTCCCTTACCCAAAACATGATGCATTCTGGTGACGTACTCTCGTGGCCGGAAATAGATGGGCCAATCGTAGATAAGCATTCAACCGGTGGTGTCGGTGATAAAGTCAGTTTTATGTTAGCGGCTATTGTTGCCGCCTGTGGTGCATATGTGCCTATGGTCTCGGGCAGAGGGTTAGGTCATACTGGAGGGACGGCTGATAAACTAGAAAGCATTCAAGGGTTTAACGTACAACCGAGTAATGCTGAGTTTAAGCGTATCGTTGCGGAATTAGGTGTCGCAATCATCTCACAAACTAGTAATATTGCGCCGGCAGACAAACGTCTATATTCCATTCGAGATGTTACTGGGACGGTAGAATCTATCCCGTTAATAACCGCTTCTATTTTGTCGAAAAAGCTTGCGGCGGGTCTAGATGCGTTAGTGATGGATGTCAAAATGGGTAATGGTGCGATGATGACAAATATTGACGATGCAAAAGCGTTAGCGCAAAGTATTGTTCGTGTTGCTAATGGTGCAGGTGTTAAAACACAAGCAATAATTACCGACATGAATCAAGTGCTTGGCACCAGTGCTGGTAATGCCTTAGAAATTTACGAAACGGTAAAATATTTAACAGGTAAACAACGTGAACCGAGATTGCATCAAATTGTTGTCGCGTTAGCTAAAGCAATGATCATCAATACCGAGATTGCCAGTAGTGATCGCGATGCACAGCAAAAAGTTGATCACGCGTTGTCTTCTGGAAAAGCTGCAGAAGTATTTGGCAAAATGATTGCGATGCTAGGTGGACCGTCAGATTTGATTGAAAACCCTTGGCAGTCAATGCAAAAAGCAAATGTCATTAAGGAAATTATTGCACCACAACATGGCTATATAAACCATATGCAAACCCGTGATATTGGTATGGCGATAGTTGAGTTAGGTGGGGGCCGTTTAGCCAATGACCAAAAAATTGATCATAGCGTAGGTCTAGATAGAATTCTACCGGTAGGAACACTGGTTAATCGCGGTGATGTCTTAGCTCGAGTGCACGCGAGCAGTGAAGATTCAGCCAAGCAAGCAAGCAATCAATACCTAGCGTCAATTTTAATAGGGGAAGCATCAATAGCACCATTACCAGTGATCTATGAAACTATCGATGCATAGGCTAAAAAGTAACTTACAGGGTGCCAAATATCTTGTCACCCGCATCACCTAAACCCGGCAGTATATAACCGTGCTCATTGAGTCTTTCATCAAGGGCACCTATGTATAAATCGACATCAGGATGAGCCAAGGTTAATACTTCAACGCCTTCGGGGGCGGCAACTAAAAATACCGCTTTTATATGTTTACATCCTGATGCTTTAAGCAAATCTATGGTAGATTTTGCTGTGCCACCAGTGGCGAGCATAGGGTCGATAATAATGGCGGTGCGCTGCGATACATCACTGATTATATTTTCATAATAACTTTCGGGCGCGAGTGTTTCTTCGTTACGCTTTAGGCCGACTACACTAATTTTTGCACACGGTAGCATTTTTAACGCGCCATCTAACATGCCGATCCCCGCTCTTAATATCGGCACAAGCGTTGGTTGCTTTTGAGCAATCATCGGGGTAGAGATATTACCCGACCAACAGGTTAGCGGTTTGTTTTCAAGTGGAAATGTTGTGGTAGCCTCGATAATGAGTATGCTGGCAATTTCGTTTGCCAGCTCGCGAAACGCTTTAACAGAGATATTGTTATCTCGTAATAAACTGACTTTATGTTTTACTAAAGGGTGCTCACTTGCGTAGGTAGCCATCTGTGATCCTTGAACCAATGGTTGTTAATTACTTAAAAATATTACTATTTATTGTGTGAATTAGCTTAGAAAATTATTTTATTTTTTCCAACAAATATAGCCAGTAAATCAGGCTAGCAAATTATTGCCAAACATGTTCTTTAAAGTGACGTCTGCATAATGATTCATAGCGTTCGTTACCACCAACTTCAACCTGTTTACCTGCTTTTGCTGCTTGTCCATTCTCATCAATACGAATAACAAAGCCAGCTTTTTTACCACAGTGGCAGATGGTTTTAAGTTCGACTAGTTTGTCTGCCCAAGCAAGCAGGGCGGCGCTGCCCGAGAATGTCTCGCCAAGAAAGTCGGTTCTGATCCCGTAAGCCAATACTGGGATCTTGAGTAAATCAACAACGTCTGTTAATTGCTGTACTTGTTCTTTGCTCAAAAACTGTGCTTCATCAATTAACACGCAATCAATTTTTTGTTGTTGATGTTGCCGTTCAATCTCTTGATAGATAGTAGTATGTTCATCAAATAGACTGGCGTCGGCATCGATACCAAGTCGAGACGCCACTTTACCTTGAGCAAAGCGATCATCAATTTTGGCTGTATAAACAAGAGTGTGCAATCCTCTTTCTCTATAGTTGTAAGACGATTGCAGTAAATGGGTTGATTTACCCGCATTCATAGAAGAATAATAAAAGTAGAGTTGGGCCATAAGTTACGTATTCGTTATTATTGGTAATATTAGTTTAAAAAAAAAGGCTTAACAATTATCGTTTGTTAAGCCCATTGAATATATTAATTAAGCACCATAAGGCACCCAAATATTTTTAATTTCAACCGATTTTCGTAAAAACAAATCGCTATTTATTTGGGCATCATTGTACCAATCAAAATACTTGCCGTAATTGACCCAAGTACGTTTCATGGTTGCCGCAGATTCAAATTCCACCAATTGACTTCCTTGCTCACTACCAAAGTACCAAAAACCATCGATATCATAGTGTTTAGCCATTGTGTCTGTTAACACATCGCGATCACCGGTGATAATATTGACCACGCCGCCCGGTAAATCAGAGGTATTGAGGATTTGGTAAAAATCGGTAGCAAGCAGCGCTGTTTGAGCAGAGGGCACGAATATAACTCTATTCCCCATAGCTATTGCAGGCATAATGGTTGAAATCATTCCTAAAAACCCGGCTTCCTCGGGTGCGACAATCGCGATGTTACCAATGGCTTCTTTCATGGCTAAAGTAACAATGCGCTGTGGTGGTGAATGTATTTGTCCATCGTATTTATCAGCCCATGCCGCCGCAGAGAAAATGCGACTTATTGCAAGTTCAACTTCCTTTTTCGCCTCTGCGATAGACTTAGCCGTTAACTGATTAATACGTTTAGCAAATTCATCGGCACGAGCATCAAGGTTTTCAGCGATAAAGTACAGCACTTGCGCGCGATTATGTGCGCTGGTGTTTGTCCAACCAACGGCTTTATTCGCGGCTTCTACAGCGTTACGAATATCTTTTCTGCTACCATCTGGGATCTCAGCAATTTGAATGCCGTGCGCGTCATAAGCGGGCAGACTGTAACCACTGTCAGGGCGACATTGCTTGCCGCCAATGTATAGTTTTGCCGTGCGATCGATATTAACGTCTGCTGCTGTTAGCGCTGTTTTATTTGCTGCTTTTTTCGTACTATTTTTTGTCGATAACTTAGATAACCAAGCCTCTTGCATGTATTCGAATAAACCTTCTCGGCCACCTTCGCGGCCAAAGCCAGATTCTCTGTAGCCACCAAAACCGGCGGAGGCGTCAAATAAGTTGGTGCTATTTACCCAGATAGAGCCCGCTTTTAATTTGGGGGCAACATCTAAGGCTAAGTTGATGTTTTCTGACCAAACGCTCGCAGCTAAACCATAGCGACTGTTATTAGCGATTTGTACAGCTTCACTTGGTGTTCTAAAGGTCATAGCTACTAAGACAGGGCCAAATATTTCTTGTTGCGATATGGTTGAGGCAGGCTCAACATCTGTTAACAATGTTGGCGGGTAAAAGCAGCCGTTTTCTGGGATGTCACATGGTGCTTGATGCAATTGTGCTCCTTCAGATACCCCCAATGCAACCAACTCTTTAATGGTATTAAGTTGACTCGGGTCGATGACCGCACCCATGTCGATACTTTTCTCTAATGGATCTCCGATAACGAGTTTTTCCATCCGAACTTTGATTTTTTTGATCAACTTCTCTGCGATAGATTCTTGCATTAATAAGCGTGAACCTGCGCAGCATACTTGGCCTTGGTTAAACCAAATAGCATCAACAATGCCTTCAACAACACTATCAAGGTCGGCATCTTCAAACACGATAAACGCAGATTTTCCGCCCAACTCTAGAGACAGTTTTTTTCCTGTACCAGCGGTGGCTTGACGAATGATCTTGCCAACGTCAGTTGAACCGGTAAAGGCGATTTTAGCAATATCATCATGCGCAACGATCGCTTGTCCCGCCTTGCCATCACCAAGCACTAAGTTAAAGACACCTTTAGGTAAATTGATCTCATCACAAATTTGCGCAAACAACACCGCTGTTGCCGAGGTGAATTCAGCGGGTTTTAAAACTACTGTGTTGCCCATAGCAAGTGCAGGGGCTACTTTCCATGCCAGCATTAATAGTGGAAAGTTCCAAGGAATGATTTGTCCAACAACGCCTAGTGGTTCATAGCCAGGAAATTCGCTGTCCATGATTTGTGCCCAACCGGCGTGGTGATAAAAATGACGAGCCACTAGTGGGATATCAATATCGCGTGATTCTCTAATCGGTTTGCCATTGTCTAGGGTTTCTAGTACTGCAAATAGTCGACTATGTTTTTGTAGCTGACGGGCGAGGGCGTAAAGGTATTTAGCACGTGCATGGCCGCCAATGGCGTACCAGCTTTTTTGTGCTTTACTCGCTGCTTTTACTGCCGCGTCTACGTCTTTGTCATTACCATCGGCAACTTTGGCGATGGTGACTAAATTAGCGGGATTTACTGAATCAAAGTATTTGTTAGAATCAGGTGATTGCCATTGGCCGTTAATATAGTGGCAAAAGGTGTTATTAAGTTTGTTCAACCACTCTTGGGCTACTGTGGTGCTCTCTGAAGCAGGTCCGTATTCCATCGTGTTAAAAATCTCTTTAATTGACATAATGAATTCTCTCTTTTATTGGTGACTAACTAATAGCATGTCGGTGATTCGCTGAATAACTGCCCGTAACATAATGTTCGAGTTGTCGTTCAATATCGCCGAGCAAGCTGCTGGCACCAAATCGGAATAAATGGGGTTGTAACCATTCGTTTCCTAATTCTTCTTTCATTAAAATCATATATTCAATGGCTTGTTTTGCCGTTTGAATACCACCGGCAGGTTTGTAACCTATTTTTATACCAGTAAGTTCAAAATATTCTCGTATTGCACGTACCATAACAAGACTCACTGGTAAAGTGGCGTTGACAGGCTCTTTCCCTGTGCTGGTTTTGATAAAGTCAGCACCTGCCATCATACATACCCAACTTGCCTTCGCTACGTTGGTGAGGGTGGCAAGTTCGCCAGTTGCTAAAATCGTTTTAATATGAGCATCGCCACAAGCATCTCGAAAGGCTTTGACTTCTTCATAAATAGCCTGCCAGTCACCGGTGAGTACTTTTTCACGGCTAATAACGATGTCTATTTCTGTTGCTCCAGCTTCAACAGAAGCTTTTATTTCTAACAATTTTATCGCCAAAGGTGATTGTCCGGCGGGAAAACCCGTTGAGACAGCTGCAACTGGAATATTGGTATCTTTTAGCGTGTTAACGGCGGTATCTATCATATTGTGATAAACACAAACAGCACCCGTTGTAATATTAAGTTCTGATACGCCAAGCGATTCAAGAATATCTGTGCGAACAGGGTGTTTCGCTTTTTGACAAAGACGACGCACTTTACCTGGCGTGTCATCACCTGAGAGTGTGGTCAAATCAATAAACGTTATTGCTTTAAGTAACCACGCGGCTTGATATTGTTTTTTTACTGTGCGTCTTGTGCCTATAGTGGCTGCACGTCTTTCTACTGCACTGCGATTAATGTTAATGCCGTTGATAAAACCTAAATCTAACGGCATACCAGGATTTCGTTCATCGTGGCTGTTTGCATGTGCGCTTTGTAAATTTTTATTGCTCATAAAGCACCTAAATTAAAAAAGTAATTAATAAAAAAGTGTCAACTAAGGTTTTATAAGTTTACTTATAACGACCTTTGATACGCTTTGGGACTAACTTCAATTTTATTTTTTGTATTTACATAACATCAAACCAATTTTATTCGCCTTATCCGTCATAAGGGAACAGTGAGTAATTTATAAACGATGCATTTCTTTATATGCTAAGAAATACCCCTGCAATCGCAGCACTCATTAAGTTTGCTAACGTTGCTGCAAACATAGCACGCATACCTAAACGGGCAATATCGTGTCTCCTGTTGGGTGCCATTGAACCAATACCACCAAGTAAAATAGCGATAGACGATAGGTTCGCGAAACCACACAGAGCAAAAGTAATAATAGCTTGGGTTTGGACACTTAGCGTGTCTTTGATCTCAACAAAGTTTACATAGGCAAAAAACTCATTAACGACTATTTTTTGGCCGATAAAGCTGCCGGCTTGTAGCATTTCATCAACAGGTACACCAATAATGAAGGCGAACGGTGCAAACACATAGCCTAGTAGCCATTCTATGGTAATACCTTCAAAACCAAAAATACCAGCAAATCCACTGACTAAGGTATTGAGTAGGGCAATTAAGGCAATAAAAGCGAGTAACATAGCGCCAACATTTACCGCCAGTTTCAGACCTGATGCGGCCCCAGTCGCGGCAGCATCAATGACGTTAGCGGGCTTATCTTCTTCATCGTCTATTTCAACGGCTTCAAGAGATATTTTTTCTGGCTCGGTCTCGGGAACCAACATTTTTGCCATTAACAAGCCACCCGGGGCGGCCATAAACGATGCAGCGATTAAATATTTAAGTTCGACACCTAGCCCCGCATACCCTGCCAAAATAGAACCGGCAACAGACGCTAAACCGCCAACCATAATGGCAAATAATTCAGATTGGGACATTTTAGCAATATAAGGACGGACAACAAGCGGTGCTTCCGTTTGACCAACAAATATGTTCGCGGTTGCTGAGAGTGATTCAGGTTTACTGGTACCCAGTAATTTTTGCAGTGCGCCACCAATGATTTTAACGACCCATTGCATGACGCCTAAATAATAAAGTACGGCAATAAGAGAGGAGAAAAATATAATGACAGGTAATACACGTATGGCGAAGACAAAACCAACACCATTGCCAAACATAGCGTCTGTACCTAGGCCACCAAAGAGAAATTCAATACCGACTTTGGCACTATCAATAACGCTTTGCACGCCATTGGATATGGACTCAAGTACATCTTTACCAAAAGGCACATACAAGACAAACGCACCAAGGAGTAATTGTAATGCGAATGCAAAGCCAACTGTTCGATAATTAATAGCTTTACGCTTTGTCGAACAAAGGTACGCGACCCCTAATAAGGCGAAAATGCCCAATATGCCGCGTAACGCGCTAAATTCCATATAAACCTCTTATTTTATTTATTTTCGGGTTAATTGCCGTATTTTTGCTTTAATGACTTCGATGGCCATTCTGTTTTTACCACCACGGGTGATCACTAAATCTGCCCATGATTTAGACGGTTCTATATGTTGATGATACATAGGTCTAACCGTTTCTAAATATTGTTTGGTTATTGAATCAATACTGCGCTCTCTTTCTACGGTGTCACGTTGGATGCGTCTGATCAGACAAATATCCAACGGTGTATCCATATAAACTTTAATATCAAAACTTTCGCGTAACGCCTGATTGCTTAATAGTAAAATACCCTCTACTAATATAATTTTGGTTGAGGCTAACGCCAAAGTCTCTTTTGTTCTGGTATGTGTTTTATAACAATACACCGGACATTCAATAGCATTGCCGTTGACCAGTTCATTGATATGGTCGCACAACAAGCTGTGTTCAAAAGCATCAGGATGGTCATAATTGGTTTTTATGCGTTCTGCCATCGTTAAATGATCTTGAGCCTTGTAATAGGCATCTTCTTTCACAATTGAAATGCAATGAGCACCAAGCTCGGGTAACAACTCATTATATATAGTTTGCGCAAAAAGTGATTTTCCTGATGCTGAAGCACCTGTAATCGCAATCACGGTGGGTTTGGATGGTTGCAAAACGTAGACCTTTGTTAAATTTTCACGTTAGTAGAACTATTTTTTTTATTAGCTATAGTTACGTCGTTGAAAGCAAATTGTTAATATAATAATAATGTAGCGCAGATTACCATAAACCTGACCAAATGGTCACATTTATTGACGCTAATTTAACAAATTTTTCTGTCCTTTATCTAGTTAACAGGCCCAGTAATAAATACTTTGCACTTACACACTTATATTTAGTGCACAGAAGAGATGCGCTAACATTACATATAAGCTTGATTAGGCGTTATTGTTTGCCATTATCTATAATTTGGTGCTACTGTAACCTTACTTCAACTTGACTTGTGTGTCAGGTTTTATTTTTATTATTTTCAGTTTATTAAGTTAGGAATTCAGGTGGCGAACGCAATTGTATTAGTGATAGATAGTTTAGGAATAGGGCATGCTCCTGATGCTGATAAGTTTGGTGACGTGTCTGCCAATACATTAGCAAACTTGGCTAGTGCTTATTTTAAGCATTCAGGAAAAGCCTTTAATGTGCCAAAATTATCAGCACTTGGATTGGTTAGGTCGTGTGAGTTGGCGTCAAATACTAGTTTTCCTTTTTTAGGAAGCTCGCCGAGTAAAGGCGCCTATGGGTATGCTGCTGAGATAAGTACCGGCAAAGATACGCCAAGCGGCCATTGGGAGATGGCAGGAGTCCCCGTGCTATTTGACTGGGGCTATTTTACCAATAAAACCGAAAGCTTTTCAGCTGAGCTGATAGAAAAAATTAAAACGGCAACGGGCACAACGGGTTTGTTGGGTAATTGCCATGCATCAGGCACGACAATTATCGAGGCATTAGGCACAGAGCATATAAAATCAGGGTTACCCATTTGCTATACCTCTGCAGACAGCGTTTTTCAGGTTGCTGCCCACGAAGAGCATTTTGGTTTAGATAATTTGTATACATATTGTGAACACGTTAGAGCCTTGCTAGATAAAGAACAGTTAAATATCGGTCGTGTGATCGCCAGACCATTTGTTGGTGAAGATGAGACTAGTTTTGTTCGTACTGGCAACCGACGTGATTATTCCGTGTTACCACCAGCTAAAACCGTGTTAGATAAATTAACGGCTGCTGGTGGAAAAGTGATCAGCGTCGGCAAAATAGCTGATATTTTTGCCCATCAAGGGATCACGGTTAAAACTAAGGCAACAGGATTACCAGCGTTAATTGATGCTACCATTAGTCATATCACTAATTCAGAAGATAATAGTTTGATTTTTACCAATTTAGTGAATTTCGATCAAGATTATGGTCATCGCCGCGATCCGATTGGTTATGCGCAAGCCTTAGAGTATTTAGATAGTCGGATGGATGATATTTATAGCGCTATGAGTGATGATGATATTTTATTTATAACCGCTGACCATGGCTGTGATCCTACGTGGCCAGGTAATGATCATACTCGAGAATACGTGCCCATTTTAGCTTATCATCATAATATAAAATCAATAAATTTAGGTGAAAGGCAGACTTTCGCCGACCTAGGACAAACAATTGCAGAACTCTTTAAACTTGATGGTATGGCCTATGGTAAGTCATTTTTAAAAGCATTAGATTTTAAATAATTAAAAGGTGAATTCGTTAAAAAATTCACCTTTTTTATAAAGTAGACAAGACTAAGAAAATTTTTACGTTAATTTATCTGGGGAGATAATTTATGAAAGTCATGAAAAAAACGACGTTAGCTTGCTCTATCCACGCTGCGTTCTTGGCATCATCTTTTGGCATGGCTTCTCAAGCTATTGCCGAAGAAACGGCTAAAGAAAAAGTTGTCGGATTAGAAGTTATCGAAGTTACCGCTCGTAAACGTGTTGAAAACGTACAAGAAGTTCCTGTAGCTGTTACCGCTTTACAAGGCGATAATTTAAACGCTTATAGTTCTGCGGCAATGGATATTCGCTTTATGAATGCGCGCGTACCTAGTTTATCTGTTGAGTCTTCATTTGGTCGTACTTTTCCGCGGTTTTATATGCGCGGCTTAGGGAATTCTGATTTTGATTTAAACTCGTCTCAACCAGTATCACTCGTGGTAGATGACGTTGTTCAAGAAAATCCTATTTTGAAGGGGTTTCCTGTTTTCGACGTTGCTCGTATAGAAGTACTCAGAGGGCCGCAAGGTACGTTGTTTGGTCGTAATACACCAGCCGGTTTAGTGAAATTTGATTCAGTTAAACCTTCCCAAGATTTTGATGGTTTTGCCTCGCTTTCATACGGTAGTAAAAGTACTACTGACTTTCGTGCAGCGGTTGGTGGTGGTTTGACAGATGAATTATCTGCTCGCGTTTCCATTCTTAGGCAAGACCGAGATGATTATATCGATAATATGGCACCAGGTTTTGAGAAGAATAATGTTTCTGGCGGCTATACAGATCAAGCAGCAAGAATTCAATTTTTATATGAAGGTAACGATTTTAATGCGTTGTTTAACTACCATATGCGAGATCTAGATGGTAAGCCTATTACTTTCTACGCTAACGCGTTTAAACCTGGTAGCAGTGACTTAGTCAGTGGTTTTAATAGAGACACGGTTTATTTGGATTCTGCTGATCGTATAACGCAACAAGTTGAAACTGAAGGCGCAAGTTTAAAATTAGAGTTTGATTTAGGTGACTATACTATCACTTCAATTACAGGCTATGAAAGTGCTGAAATATACTCTCGTGGAGATGTAGATGGTGGTTATGGGGCAGTCTTCGCTCCAGAGCAGGGACCAGGAGTTATAACCATCAGTTCAGAAACGGCAGATGGTATTCCAGATCACCAACAATTTACCCAAGAACTGCGTTTAACCAGTAATTTTGATGGTGATTTTAATTATCAAGCGGGTGTTTTCTATTTTAGCGAAGATTTAACTATTGATAGCTTTGCTTATGATGCATTGTTTGGTGCCGCCGGCGCTCAAACTGGCCGTGTAGTGCAAAAACAAGATACGACTGCTTGGGCTATTTTTGGTTCATTCGATTATGATATCTCTGAAAAAACCTCGGTAACGCTAGGATTACGTTATTCTGATGATGAAAAAGATTATTCGTCTGAGCGCAGTCAAGCACCGCTTGGTTTCTTGGGACAACCTGAAACAGCCTATGGTGAAGTCAACCCTAGCGATGAACATGTTAGCTGGGATCTTAGTGTCACCCATAAATTAAATGATGATGTTAATCTTTATGCCCGTGTAGCCGATAGTTTTAGAGCGCCTAGTATCCAAGGTCGTTCGTTATTTGCATGGGATGATGGTATCTCTGTAGCCGATTCTGAAACTATCCTTTCATTTGAAACTGGTGTTAAATCAGACATTCTAGATGGCTTTGGTCGTTTAAATGCTTCAGTATTCTACTTTACTATGGACGACCAACAATTAACATCGGTTGGCGGTGACAGTAATACTGCACGTTTGCTTAATGCGAATGAAACTGTTGGTTACGGCTTTGAAATTGATTCTGAGTTTATGCTTACAGAGAACTTTTTCGTGACAGCGAGCGTTAGTTACAACAATACCGAGTTAAATGATAACGATTTATCTGTACCAGTATGTGCACTTTGTACAGTAACAGACACCGTTGTCGATGGCCGAGCGTTGATCGATGGTAACAGCCTGCCACACGCGCCTGAATGGATCACGGCAATAACATTGCGTTATATGAAAGAGGTTGGCGACGGTGAAATGTATATTTATACCGATTGGTCTTACCGCGATGATATAAGCTTTTTCTTGTATGAATCAAAAGAATTTAATGGTGATTCACTGCTAGAAGGTGGTGTTCGTGCTGGCTATACTTGGTTTAGCGGCGATAACGAATATGACGCAGCTATTTTTGTCCGTAATATTACCGACGAGCAACAAGCAATTGGTGCGGTTGATTTCAGTAACAATACAGCGATTGTTAACGAAGAACGTTTTATTGGTGCTGAATTTAAAGTGTCATTCTTTTAATTGGTTTTAAATCAATAATTAAATGAGAAAAAGGCTAGCAAACGCTAGCCTTTTTTATGCATAAAATCTTCAAGAAAATACCTTATAAGATACTCTCTAATGTTAATTCCATCATATCTTTAAAGGTTGTTTCACGCTCTTCTGCGCTTGTTTGTTCACCTGTTTTAATATGATCGCTCACCGTTAATACCGTTAATGCGTTTTTACCATATTCTGCCGCAACACCGTATAGGCCAGCTGCTTCCATCTCGACGGCCAAAATGCCATATTTTTCCATGGTGGCAAACATTTCAGGTTGAGGTGTATAAAAGAGATCTGCAGTAAAAATATTACCGACGCGCACTGGCATCTTTAATTTTTCGGCAGTATTAACGACTTTTTGTAACAAATTGAAATCGGCACATGCCGCGAAATCACATTGATTAAAACGCATTCTGTTAACGTTGGAGTCCGTACTTGCTGTCATGCCAATAACAACATCTCTAACCTTAATGTCATCACGTACGGCACCGCATGAACCAATACGAATAATATTTTCTACGCCATAATCTTTATATAGTTCAGTAGCATAAATAGAAATAGACGGTATACCCATACCCGATCCCATTACTGAAATGGGCTTGCCTTTATACGTGCCGGTATAACCAAAAATATTTCGTACTCTGGTTACGCATTTAGCATCGTCTAAAAAATTTTCGGCGATAAACTTGGCTCTAAGTGGATCGCCAGGCATTAATACGGTAGTGGCGAAATCGCCAGGGTTTGCTTCTATATGTGGTGTAGCCATGAGAGTTAACCTTGTTAAATGTTAATGTCTCAGTAAGTTTCAAGCCAGTGCTATCAAGGGTGTTTTACTGAATTGTTAATTGCTGTCTTGTTGTAAATTGGTGCTAAACTTAGTTTTTTACGTTTAGCATTTTATTACTGTGTAATTTTAACTGAAAAAACCTTCAATGATCCAGAGGTAAGCCATACTCCTTTAAATTGATATAATGATTTAAAGAGTGTTTAGCTGTAATAACCGTTGTTTTTCACTATCAGACAAAAAGCTCGCATCTACGGCATTTCTCTGTAATTGACTAATGTCTTGATCTGTTAAGTGGAGTAAAGACTGGGCCAATTCAAATTCGTGTTTCAACTCTATACCTTCTACTGCTGGATCATCAGTGTTTAAACAAACGCGTAGACCATTTTCTAAAAAGATTTTTATAGGATGTTTGCTTAAGTCTTTAACTGTACCGGTTTGAAAGTTTGAGGTTAAACATGATTCTATCGCGATGTTATGCTCACGCATATAGTCAAGTAATGCTTGGTCTTGGTAACTAACAACGCCATGACCAATGCGATCTGCTTTTAGTTCTTTAATAGCTTGCCAAATACTTTCAGGACCAGCTGCTTCGCCGGCATGAATGGTGACGTGCAAGTTAGCATCAGTAACTTGCCTAAAATGTTCGACAAACAATTCGCCAGGTTTGTTAAATTCATCGCCAGCGAGATCGACTGCAACTAAACTCTCTTTATGAGCAAGCAAACCATTTAATTCAGCTTGGCAACATTCAACGCCGAATGTGCGGCTTAAAATGCCGATTAAATTAGTTTTAACGTTGTACTCTTTGCTACCTGAATTCACGCCATCAATAACAGCTTCGACTACGCCTTCAATGGGTAAATTGTGATTCATCGACATGTAATAGGGAGAGAAGCGTAGCTCTGTATAGTGCAAACCTGCATTAAATGCGTCTACAACGTTTTCGTGAGCAACTTGCCTGCAATCATCTAAGGTTTTTAATACCGCAACGCCCCAGTCTAGTTTTTTTAAAAAGGCTAATAAGTCGGGTTCACTTTTTTGAATTTGAACAAAAGGTAAAAATTGCTCAAAGCGATCTGTTGGCAGGGCAATGTTATTTTTTTGAGCAAGTTCCCAAATTGTCGATGGCCGAATATTGCCATCTAAGTGTCGATGTAAATCGATAAGGGGGAGTGTTGAATCTATCATAATATAATGAGTAATCCTTCTTATTGTGAATTTTCATGTCTTTAACGTAGCAGATTTTTTTATGCAGATTGTGATTAATTTTAAACTACGATGAACTTACTATTATAAGCCTTTTTTCACATTTTATATTGGTATTAATAGGACAAGACTGATAAATTAACCTTGGGATTAGTCATTTAGGTGTCTAGACGTAAATAAATAGTATATCAATGAAGTAAAGAGAATAAGCATGACCTATCAAACCGATGATGTTCGCATCAATAGAATTAAAGAATTACTGCCTCCAGTTGCACTACTTGAGCGCTATCCTGCATCAGAAAAAGCGTCAGAAACAGTGTTTGCTTCGCGTACGGCAATCCATAATATATTTAACGGTCAGGACGATAGGGTGCTCGTGGTGATTGGACCTTGTTCTATACATGATCCTGTCGCTGCTCTGGAATATGGTCAACGTTTAGTCAAATTGCGCGAAAAATATCAAGACTCACTGGAAATAGTGATGCGGGTTTACTTTGAAAAACCAAGAACAACCATCGGTTGGAAAGGACTGATTAACGATCCATACATGGATGAAAGCTTTAAATTAAATGACGGTTTACGCATTGGCCGTAAACTATTACTTGATTTAAATGATATGGGATTACCAACAGCGGGTGAGTTTCTAGACATGATCACCCCGCAATATATGGCTGATTTTATGTGTTGGGGAGCAATTGGAGCAAGAACTACCGAGAGTCAGGTGCATAGAGAGTTAGCCTCTGGACTTTCATGCCCAGTAGGCTTTAAGAATGGAACTGACGGCACTATCAAGATTGCTATCGATGCAATAGGTTCAGCGTCAGCATCACACCATTTTCTCTCAGTAACTAAATATGGACATTCAGCTATCGTAGAAACCACAGGTAATAGTGATTGTCACATTATTTTGCGTGGTGGTAAGACACCAAACTATGACGAAAAAAGTGTCAATGATGTTACCCAACAATTATCTGACTGTGGCTTGAACAGTAAAATCATGATTGATTTTAGTCATGCGAACAGTAGTAAGAAATTTGAAAATCAAATGCTGGTTTGCAAAGATGTTTGTCAGCAAATATCGCAAGGCAATGACGATATTTTTGGAGTTATGGTTGAAAGTCACTTAGTTGAAGGCCGCCAGGATCTCGTTGATGGTAAAGTGGAAACATACGGTCAAAGCATCACAGATGCGTGCATAGGGTGGGACGATACCGAATTGTTACTCGCAGAACTCGACCGTGCAGTAAATGCTCGACGTCAAAAATCTTAGTTAAATCTGCTAAATAAACCATATCGAATCTTTGATATGGTTTAATCAATTAATGTGATAAGCAAAGAGCTATAAACAAGCACCCATCTACGAGGTTTAATAATTGTTCAATTTTTTTATACTTTATAAACAAATTGAATTATTTTTAATATTATATTGAATAATAAGGAAATATTTTAAAATATTTGATAAAGTTACCCTCAGTAATGCCGATAAACTTTTATCTTGTCATTGTGTATCCACCGCAATTTATTGCTGTGAAAGAAATGAGCACAATGCTAATAATTAAAATAACTTAGGTGTGTTTTACGTAATAAAATTGCGTTAAAGCAATTATAATCTTTAAGAGCACTATACTTTAATCTGGATCTTGATATGTTTAATTTAAATTTAACAGGGATGTCATGGGTACATTTTTCCAGTTTAGGTTAAGAATATTTATCATCTTGGCTACTTTCCTTATCCCTTTCACGTCAGTAAAGGCGGTTGAGGTCATTGTCCATCCATCTGTTGATACACAACACCTTTCCTCATCTCAAATTCGTCGCATATTTACCATGCGTAATAAACAGTGGAATAACGCTCAGCCAATCAAAGTGTTTGTTTTAGCTAATTCAAGTAATACTCATAAAGAGTTTTGTATTCAAAAATTAGAAGTTTTTCCTTATCAACTTGACAAAATTTGGGGGAAATTGCTTTTTTCTGGATTAGGTGAGCCACCTATGGTGGTCAATAATGTAGAGCAAATGATAGAGCTAGTTGCTAAAACGCCTGGCTCAATAGGTTATGTAGACAAACTTCCCAAGGACAGTGGAGTAAAAGTGATGGTTGTAGGTAATAAAGATGAATAAAAACGCAAAGAGTCACTATTTATTAAAAGGGGTGAATGCAGTCTTGTTAACTGTTGCCTGTTTATCGATATCAAATGCATTGAGTGCTGAATGGTCAGTACATGGATTTGCTGCGCAAGGAGTTAGTAAAGCTGCTAATAGTAACTTTATCAATGATGATGGCAAAACAAGTTTAAATTTAACTGAGTTAGGGGTTAATGCTTCTTATCAATTTTCTCCTAGTATTCGACTTGCCGGGCAAGCCGTTTATTTAAATGGCGGCAATCGTTATGAAGAGGGGGCCAGAATAGATTATTTACTATTGGATTGGACAGTCGCAACTGATTTTGATTCACAACTTAATCTATATATTGGCCGTTATAAAAATCAACACTGGCTCTATTCAAGTACTAGAGATGTTCCACATACTAGGCCATCGATTATCCTTCCTCAGTCGGTATATTATGACATCTTTAGGGATGTCGCCTTGGGCAGCGATGGAATCGCCTTAGCGTATACGACAATGACAGATATCGGTGAAATCGATTTGTTATGGAGTTATGGAAAGTCACCGATCAGTGATTCTGCAAGCGAATTGTTGGTAAGTAAGTATGCTCAAGGCGATGTTAACCAAGATTTTACTCATCAGGCTAGTATTTATTATCGCCCTAAAAGCAGCGCCTGGCAGTTTGGGGCAAGTGTTCTAGATTCTGATTTTAACTATACCGCATCTTCAATGGAACCTTTTATTAATGCTGACGCGACTTCACAACGTGTCATGTTTAATATGTTATACAGTGGTCAAAAGTGGGAATTTGCCGCTGAACTTTTGCAAGAACGATTTTTATTTAATGGCTTTCTTTCACCCGATACCCATCCGGATAAAAAAGGCCAGGGCTTTTACCTGCAAAGTCGTTATTTCGTTGATGACAAATGGTCGGTTTTGGCCCGCTATGACAGATTTGATACCGATAAAAATGATCGGAAAGGCCATAAGCTCAACGCAGAGTCTGGCGGTTATATTCCATCTTATTTTGGCTATATTTATGATACTACACTCGGTGTTAAGTACCGTGTAGCGAACAATTGGCAAATTCAAGCGGAGTATCATTGGATAGAAGGGCGTGCTCGATTATCTCCTGCGATTATTCCAGATCTTCAAGTAAATAATGATAAAAATTGGAATATGTGGGCCGTTCAATTGATGTATTGGTTCTAATCAGTTGCGAAAATTTATAAGTTTACCCTGGAAAGTTTTAGCATTAACCTTGATGTCGATGCTTGCTATCGCAGTAACCATTACCACGGTTTCGGTTGTGCAGCTGCAAACCGATTTTGAGCTACGTCAAAATGAAAAACGCGTTGCGGCAAAGCTTATCTATAAATACCTGAAAAGCATATCCAATGACAAACGTATTCTCTGGTTAACATCCTTAAGTTCTCAACATCTTTCTATAGAAAGTGATTACTTCACATTTGATCAAGCGGTGCAGCGTCAGTTCGATTTAGATGAATTAAGAATAGACGCGGTTTGGGTTATTGATGATAACTACAAACAGCGTTATAGCAGTGGTGTTGAGGCCAATGAACAGGTCATAGAGGTGGCCAAAAATGTATTTGAAAACCAAACCACAGAAGACCTGATTTATTGCCAGATGCAATCTAAAGATTGTTATCACATTGTTGCAATGCCAGTTCTTGTTGGGGGCAATAAACTTGAAGTAGTCATCAGTCGTGCAAATTTAAGTGATCTATTATTCACGTTTCTTAAACTTAATGAAAATACTCGACTGGCCATTATTAACGTCGCGCTTAATAAAGAGCCTCAGTTAACGACTTTAGGGTCAATGAATATACTCACAATGACTAATGGTGAAAAAACCAAACAAATCATTGACAGTATACCGATTGATACCACATTAACTGAATTGCATCAGAGCGTATCTTCTCAAGTTGGCAGTGAATATTTTTCCTCAAGTGTTTTTGAATTACAACCCAATCGTAATGACGGAAATTACCTGTTATTGATTGAAGACACTACGTTATACCGACAAACCACCAAACGCTATCAATATTATATTGTGATGATAGCGACCGTGCTTTTTGTGCTCATTTCTATTGTAGTATTGTTAGTAAGTAGAAGGTCAAGCAAACGTTTATTGATGCTAGCAGCAGATTTACCATTGTTAGCTGAAAAAAGGTTCGAAGAATTCAAACAGAGAAAGTTACCGTCTTTTCAGTTAGCAGAAGATGAACTAGACGTGTTAGCAGACTCAGCATCAAGTTTAGCGGATCAACTAGAAAATTTGCATGTAAAAATCGAGCAAAATACCCGCGAGTTGGAAAATATAGCAATGTACGATTTGCTTACGGGGTTACCTAATCGCAATATGCTTAATTTTCAGCTGAAAAAAAGTTTATCTAGCTTATCTCGACCTGTAGATAAAGTTGCTGTGTTATTTTTGGATCTAGATGATTTTAAAAAGGTCAATGACAGTCATGGGCACAGCATGGGGGATTTACTGCTTGAAGAAGCGGCGAGACGATTAAGAACATCAATAAGAGAAACTGATATAGCCTGTCGCTTTGGTGGCGATGAGTTTGTTATTGTTTTACCCAATATTAACAACTGGGACGATGTCGAAATTGTCGCTAATAAATTATTGCAGTCATTTAAAGAACCCGTTGTAGTCAATGAACATAGATTTTATGTATCAACCAGTATTGGTGGGGCAATATCGATTGATAATGTGGTCAATGCAGAAGATCTAGTCCGTAATGCCGACATGGCGATGTACGAAGCGAAAGAAAGTGGTGGCAATTGTTATCGTATTTATGACGCGGGTATGTATAAAAGAATTGCTGAAAAAGTGCTGTTAGAAAGCGAAGTTCGTGAAGCGATTGCCCACGAACAGTTTACCTTGAGTTTACAGCCACAGATTGAAATCGCCACGGGTAAACTATTCGGTTTTGAAGCGCTTATTCGTTGGAACCATCCGACAAGAGGGTTAGTGTACCCTGATGAGTTTATTCCGATTTTAGAAAACTCAAAACATATGATCGAATTGGGTTATTGGGTGATCAGGCATAGCATTAAATTATTGAGTCAATTGAACGATGCTGGATATAGCGGACTGCATATTGCAATCAATTTGTCTGCTGATCAATTTGTTGATCCCCATTTATCAGAATATCTAATGACCCAGCTTCATGAATTTAATGTGCCGGCCCATTATGTAGAGCTTGAATTAACTGAACGCACTTTAGTTGAGGACATAGAAAACACATTAGCGACTATGCACTCGTTAAAGGCGTTAGGATTTACCTTTTCTATTGACGATTTTGGTACGGGCTATTCCTCGCTCAGTTATCTGAAAAAAATGCCAGTTGATTGTATAAAAATTGATAAGTGCTTTGTCTCCGGTATGTTAGATAATCAAGCCGATATGCAAATTGTCTCTTCAACTATTGCTATGGTGAGAAATTTGGGTATGAAGGTTACGGCAGAGGGCGTAGAAACTAGGGCACAACTAAGGCTTCTTAAAGCGGAACACTGTGATTTGGTGCAAGGATACTTATTCAGTAAGCCAATAAGTGAAAATAGTTTATTAGAAAAGTTAAACCTTTTGGTCGACAAAGGGTTATGGATTGACGCCGCTGAAACTGGTTACTATAGCCTTTAGCTTAAGAACTTTTATTTACACAACGGCGAGAGATTAATTAACCTGAACCTGCGATAAGTAGAGTGTTTTTACCTGATGTTTTGCTTAGTTTGTTTCTACCTTGTTTTCTATTCGCTACACTATTGATATATAAACCCAAACAAGAGTTAATCGTAATGGAAGAAACTATTTTTTCAAAAATCATCCGTCAAGAAATCCCAACGCCTTTGTTGTATCAAGATGAGCTGGTTACAGCGTTTAGAGATATTTCTCCACGCGCGGATACCCATATATTGATCATTCCCAATAAGCTGATCCCCACTATCAATGATATTGAAGATGAAGACGAACTTACACTTGGTAGAATGATCACCGTAGCAAAAAAACTAGCGAAAGAAGAAGGCATTGCTGAAAATGGCTTTAGGCTGATCATCAATTGCAATGAGCATGGTGGGCAAGAAGTTTACCATGTACATATGCATCTGTTAGGTGGTCAACGTCTAGGCCCGATGCTAAGTCAATAAATTTGTTTTAATTAGCACTGTACATTTGGGTCAAAATTGCTAATATTCGCACCGAACCAAGGGGTGCATGAATAAAATTCTATTTTTTCATGCTGAGACGTTTACGAACCCTTAGAACCTGAACCGGATAATACCGGCGTAGGGATGGTTAGATCCTCTATTGATTAGAATATCTTTAAATAGCCTCCGTGTGCCGGATCCCATAAATTATTATGAGATTCACAGTGAAATTTAAAAAATTATTTTTAGCCTCTTCCATCGCAATAAGTTTTATACCTACAACAAGTTTTGCAGCAGAACTTTCAAGTACAAATGATGACGAAACTATTGAAACTATTACCGTTCATAGTGATTTTCGTCAGCAGAACTTGCAAAAAACAGCCTCTTCTTTATCGATTATTAGCAATGATAATATTCGCATGCGTAATGCGCAAAATTTGGAAGAAATCACCGCTGCTATCCCTAATGTTAATTTTGCCAGCGGCACGCAGCGCGCAAGATATTATCAAATCAGAGGAATAGGAGAACGTAGCCAATTTAAAGAGCCGATCAATCCATCGGTTGGCATACTCATTGATGACATTGATTTCACCGGCATGGGTAGTGTCGCATCAACATTTGATGTTGCACAAACCGAAATATATCGCGGTCCTCAAGGCACAAGATTTGGTGCGAATGCTATGGCTGGCCTTATTAGTATATCAAGTAATACGCCCAGTGATGTCTTTGAAGGCAATTCACGTTTGAGTGTTGGCAATTATGGTTCATACGGCGCGGGCATTGCATTGTCAGGTCCAGCAACGCTGTCAACCAACTACCGCCTAGCAGTCGAAAAATACCAGAGCGATGGTTTTATTGAAAATAACTATTTAGGTCGTGACGATACCAATAATAGAGATGAATTAAGTGTCCGCGCTAAGCTTGCGATCACTGCCAGTGAAGATTTAAAAATTGATCTGACATTATTGCACTTTAATTTTGATAATGGCTACGATGCGTTCTCATTAGATAATACCCGAACAACGTTTTCTAACACACCAGGATTTGATCGTCAAAAAACCTCTGCGCTAGGAGCTAAGTTTTCTTATTCTGGTTTTCAAAATTTTGACTTAGTCACTTTAGTCAGTGCGGCAGATTCTGATTTAGACTACGGCTATGATGAAGATTGGGCGTATGGTGAATACGACTGGGACAGCGGTGCTTGTCTATCAACTGCTGGCTGTTTTGCTGATGCGTGGGGATATTCATCTATCGATCAGTATTTCAGAAAGCGCAGTACTTACACGGGTGAAGTGAGACTGCTTTCTAAAGAAAACCAGGCCATTTTTAATAATACCACTGATTGGCTCATTGGTTTTTATGCTAAAAAAGATCAAGAAAAATTAGCCCGACAATATACGTATTTAGCCAGTGATTATTCTTCAAGTTTTGATACCGACACCTATGCACTATTTGGTCAACTCGACAGTCAGTTGTCAGCACAATTAACCTTAACAACGGGGTTAAGAGCAGAAAAACGCCAAGCCGATTATACTAACTCTGATCTACTAAGTTTTGCACCGAGTGACACTATGGTAGGAGGTAAAGTGGTATTGGCTTATCAGCAAGATTTAGACACGCTAATTTATGCCTCTATCAACCGTGGCTATAAAATGGGTGGTGTTAACACTGATGGCTCTTTACCGATTGATCTTCGTCAATTTTCACCAGAATATTTATGGAATTATGAGTTAGGCTATAAATACAGCTTCTTAAATAATGCTGCCTATATTCGTGCTGCTATCTTCCATATGGATAGACAAGATATGCAGGTTAAAACTGACTTTTTAGCATTAAGAGATGACGGTTCGACTGAGTTTGTTTCTTATTTAGGTAATGCAGCGAGTGGTCACAACCAAGGTGTAGAAATTGAGAGTGCTTGGCAAGTTAACCCTCTAGTAGAATTTTATGGTGCTTTGGGTCTGCTTAATACTGAATTTGATCAATACACCCGAGCATCCGGTGATAATTTGTCTGGTCGCGACCAGGCTCACGCACCTAAATACCAATTTAATTTAGGGGTAAATTATCGTCCAGGTGAACAATGGCTAATAAATATTTCGGTAGATGGTAAAGACGATTTTTATTTTTCTAATAGCCATGAGCAAAAATCTCAGGCAATTGAAATCGTCAATGCCTCATTGAGTTATATTCAAGAGCACTGGCAAATTAAATTGTGGGCACGTAATCTATCTGATAAAGAGTATGCGACGCGTGGCTTTTATTTCGGAAATGATCCGCGAGATTATTATCAAGCAAAAGCATATTATCAATATGCTGAACCAGCGGTCTTTGGCTTGACATTTGATTATCAATTTTAATGATAGACTCCTAATCTAAACCATCGCTTTGGTTTAGGTTGGGGCTTTTTTCAAGGCATTTTCTATAGTAAAAAAAGAAGACAACAATCTAATAATTTACGGGTGTAACGATGAAAATTTCAATAGAAATAAGCCTTTATCCATTGGCACAAGAGCAATTTAAAACACAGATATGGGACTTTATTAAGCGTTTGAGGAACATTGATGGCCTATCAGTTGTCACCAATGGCATGAGTACTCAAGTGTTTGGTGATTATGACTTAGCAGTAACACATGTGATGGCGGAAATTAAGCATGTTCATCAAACCCTAAATGCAGCCGTATTTATTTGTAAATTTATCGGTGGCGATCGCTCTGTGGTTGAAGCAGAATCATAATGACAGAAACTATCGACTATTTTATTTCACTACCTTGGTTAGAGCTGACGGGAATGCTGTTAGCGCTGCTATATGTTGTTCTCGCTGCTAAAGGAAGTATCTGGTGTTGGCCAGCGGCCTTTATCAGCACCATCATTTATACCATTATTTTTTATGATGTTTATTTATGGATGGAAAGTTTGCTACAAGTTTATTACATGATAATGGCAGTTTATGGCTGGTATTGCTGGCAAAAGCAACAGGAACAAGTGAATGAACATCCGCAAAGCCAGCTAGTTTCAGGTATTACACAGTGGTCACTAAACTCACACCTAAAAATCATCGTTATGTTGGCGTTTATTTCCGTAGGTGTCGGTTGGTTTATGGCAAATTATACACCGGCACATTTTCCTTATTTTGATGCGGCGACCACTGTCTATGCGGTGTTTGCGACATACTTAGTGGCGAAAAAGGTGTTAGAAAACTGGCTATACTGGTTGGTTATTGATTTTGCATCTATTTACTTATATGTACAAAAAGATCTTACACCCACGGCAGTATTATTTGCTTTATATGTTGTACTAGCTTTATACGGTTATATTCAATGGCAAAAAGCATATAAATTACAAGGTCAAAGCCAAGCTATATGAGCTTATTTAAGGATTTAACGGCGGAAATTAAGAAACTACCGTGCTTTTCTGCCATGGCGAAAACCACCAAAATAGAGCAAGGTTGCAGCCAACCTTGCTTTTATGTGCAAGATGATATGCATGAATATTTTGTAAAACGTCTAAATCCTGCAACTGCAGAGGTAGAAGTCAAAGCCACTACAGTTGCCGCTCAACAGTTAATTTCACCAAAAATTATTTTCTGCTCTAATCAATGGTTGGTGACTGAGTATGTTCAAGTTTGTCCATCAATTGAGCTAGGAGCAAGGAATGCAACTATAGCGTCAGATTGTCTTAATTTAATGATACGCTTTCACCAAGTGGACGTTGATCTGCCAAAATTAAATATTGAGCAAACAATTAACACATTAAGTAGCGCTGCATGTGTTAACGACAAGCAAATTGACACCGTTAGCACTCTTAGAGAGAGGTTATTGGGAAGCTTAGTTAACCAGACTGTTTTAGTGCCTTGTCATGGCGACGTTAATTACTCCAATGTGCTAATTTCGTCTAATCGTCAATGGTTAATCGATTATGAATGTGCCTGCCTTGCTGAGCCAGAATATGATATTGCTATGTATATGGCGATTAACCATATATCCGTCGACCAAGTAGATTCACTACTTAAATTTTATCAAAAAGAAACACAGAACCAACACGGTCTATGTGATGTAAAAGTTACGTGTTACCTTGATTTATCATTATTAATCAATTCATTATGGTATTTTGGAAAGTTTAAACAAAATAATGATGTAAACATGCGGAATAACGCTTTTTCACAGTTAGCACGCCTGACTGAACAGCAAAATTTAGCAAAATCGCTTTATCAGCAAATGAGATAAGAAGCTGAAAAGATACGATTAACCGCAGTGCTTATTGGTACAAGCTAACGCATAATTATCTTATATTAATATCATTGGTTGCTTTTAGTGAATTGGAAAGAACTTATCGAGAATAGAAACCGTTTTTTTTGGCTGTTGCATACAGCCGGATGGATGGGTTTTGCCTTGGTCCATTATCTCGGCTCATTACTACATGAAGTCAGAGATATTTTCACGGTTATCATTGTACTTAACGCTTATGCCGGTTGGATGCTTACAGTGCCGTTGCGTTATGTCTATCGTCATGTCTGGAGCCTTTCTATTGGCAAAATGATCGCCGTGGTGATGTTATCTTCCTATTTAACCGGCGTGCTTTGGCAAATAGTTAAGAATGTCAACTATTGGCAAATATATAAGCATGGCGAACAACCTGAATTTTTGCTGTATTACACTAAGGGGAGTGTTTGGGCTTTTTATATTATTATGAGCTGGAGTGCCTTATATTTTGGGATAAAGTATTACCAAATGTTGCAAAAAGAAAAGCAAAATGTTTTGCGCGCCAATACCGTTGCTCATCAAGCTCAGCTAAAAATGTTACGTTATCAGTTAAACCCGCATTTTCTTTTTAATACCTTAAATGCTATATCAACCTTGATTTTGATAAAGGAAAACAAAATAGCAAATAATATGGTAACAAAACTGAGTGAATTTTTACGTTACTCACTTGATAAAGATCCGATGAAGCGAGTGACCTTAGCAAGTGAAATGCAAGCGCTACAGTTGTACTTAGACATCGAAAAAGTCAGATTTGAAGAGCGATTACAAGTAGATTTCAATATCAGTGATGATTGCCAACTAGCACTTGTGCCCAGCATGATTTTGCAACCAATTGCAGAGAATGCCATTAAATACGCAATAGCAGTACAAGAGCAGGGGGGCACTATTGCGGTATCAGTCAATAAATTTGGCAATGATTTGTTGATAGAAGTGGCCGATAATGGACCTGGCGCAGAAATAAAAAATGGTAATTTGTTTCGTGAAAATGGTGTCGGCCTTGCCAATAGCCGAGAAAGGTTACAAGCACTTTATGGTGAAAATTATTCATTAGTTGTTGCTAATAATACCCCTACTGGTGTAAAAGTTAACATCAGGATCCCGTACGAATTAGGAAATAAGAATGGCTAAAATGCTTACCACCATTATCGTTGATGATGAGCCATTAGCGAGAAAAGGGTTGGCAGTACGTTTGGAAGAACACTCCGACGTGGACGTTGTCCAGCTATGTGGTAACGGCAGGGAAGCGATCGAGGCGATAAAATCATTGCAGCCTGATCTAATGTTTTTAGATATTCAAATGCCAGGGCTTAACGGCTTTCAAGTAGTACAAAGCATTATTGAACAACAACTAAAAATGCCAATTGTGGTATTTGTTACTGCATTTGATCAGTATGCATTAAAAGCCTTTGAAGTTCATGCGCAAGATTATTTAATGAAACCTGCTGACGAAGTAAGGTTGTCGCAGTCGATGAACCGCGTTCGTGAACACTTAAAATCAATAGAAGATAGTGAGCATAAATCTAAACTTATCCAGTTAGTAAGTGATGTTACTGGTAATGACAGCCAAGAAATATTAGCTGAGTTGGATAATGAAAATGGTATTGGTTTGTCGCACTACTCTGACATCTTAGCGATCAAGGATGCTGGGGAGTTAACGCGAGTCCCCGTTAAAGATATTTTATGGATAGATGCTGCAGGTGATTATATGTGTGTTCACACCGAGGCGGAAACGCACATCCTTAGAAAAACCATGAAACAACTTGAAGAAACTCTTGATCCTAAGCAGTTTGTTCGCAGTCATCGCTCGACCATAGTGAATAAAAACTTTATTCAAAAATTCTGTAGTCAATTAAACGGTGAATACTATTTAGTGTTAAGCAACGGCAAAGAACTTAAGGTTAGTAGAAGTTATAAAGATAAAGTTAAACTTGCTGTAAGTCAGTGATCCTTTATTCCTTGTGTTCTTTATGGGCACGTTGACATAATCAATATTGTGTTTGTACAGTTAGGGCGAGAATATTGTCCTGTGCTTCGATCAGATGCTTATCCACACGTTTTTCATGTTGTATGGCGTCACTTAATTGCACATGAACCATGTGATTATGCTTTTCGCCTATCATGATCTCAGTCTCTCCCTGCATTAACGCTTGTATTGCGGCAACCCCCATTTTGGTTCCGAGAATACGATCTTTCGCGACAGGATTTCCACCGCGCTGTATGTGCCCTAATATACATGCCGTACTGTCAATATTGGCATGAGCATTTAGTTCTTCTGCTAGTTTGCTGGCTCCACCCGGCCATAAATTTTCAGCAAGTACGATAATGTAACTGGCATGCCTATTTTGTTGAGTGTTTTTGATCTCTTGTGCTAACTGAACCAATTTTTGTTGACGGTTTTCTGGAGAAAAGTTTTCAAACGATAGAATATGCTCAGCCGCACATGCCATACCTGCATTGAAGGTGATATGACCACTGCGTCTACCCATTAATTCAACAATAAATATCCTATCAAAAGCGTCGGCGGTATCCCTAATTTTATCAATGGCTTCAATGGCTGTATTAACAGCCGTAGCAAAGCCAATGGTATAGTCACTGCCATCAAGATCGTTGTCAATCGTGCCCGGAATACCAATGGTTTTCCCTTGCCATTGTGCTTGGATAGCTAAAAGCCCCGAAAATGAGCCATCTCCGCCGATAACAATTAATGCATCTATTTTTTCTTTTAATAACGTTAAGGTTGCCTGATTAACACCATCTTCTGTCATCATTTCAGGACAACGAGCGCTTTTAAGTATGGTACCGCCACGATGAATAATACCGTTGACAGAGGCAGGGGATAATAAAGTAATATCATTTTCGATCAGGCCGTTATACCCATGCGAAAATCCATAGGGTGTAATACCATAGTGGTGAGCCGCAAGTACAATAGCTCGAATGGCTGCATTCATGCCGGGCGCGTCTCCACCACTGGTGAGAATAGCAATTTTGTTTATTGTTGTAGTCACTGAATTCTCTCTCGATAAGTGTCTTGAATATGTCGCTAACTGTAGCATTTGATTACATATAATTGCAGAATAGTGATACAAATTTTAATAAATTAATATATCAACTAAAGGTTGGCTATTAATTCAGCACAATAAAAAAGGTAGCCGTAGCTACCTTTTAACGCTAATAAATTGCGATATTAGTGTACGTGCGCCTTTGTTACCTTTAAGACTTTCAAGGTATTGGTTGCGCCAACGGTTTCCATTAAATCTCCGTGAGTGAATATGACTATATCACCCAGTGCTAAATCAGATTTCTGCACAACTTCACGTAACACTTTATCAGCTAAATTACTGTGGTCGCTGTGTGTTGAATCAAACAACACTGGATAAACACCACGGTAAATAGCGGTTTCGCTTAATGTTTTGTCGTGTCTTGATAATGAATAAATAGGCAAGCCCGAAGTGATACGCGACATTATTTTACTGGTATGTCCCGACTCTGTCAGCGCTATAATCGCTTTAACACCATCTAAATGGTTAGCTGCATACATAGCTGAAAGCGCGATAGTTTCAGAAACCTCTGAAAACATCAGTTCAATACGATGACCTGATTTAGTGACCGAGCGCTGTCTTTCTGCGCCTAAACAGACATTAGCCATAGCTTCAACCGTTTCAACTGGATATTTACCGGCGGCGGTTTCTGCTGACAACATCACAGCATCGGTACCATCAAGTACCGCATTGGCAACATCCATGACTTCCGCCCTAGTTGGCATGGGTTGCTCTATCATTGTTTCCATCATTTGCGTCGCGGTAATAACGACACGATTTAATTGACGACTACGCGCAATAATATGCTTTTGTTTACCCACTAATTCGGCATCACCGATTTCAACACCTAAATCACCACGAGCAACCATAACAACATCTGATGCCAATATGATTTCATCAAGTACTTTATTATCATTTACTGCTTCTGCGCGTTCAATTTTTGATACTAGTTGCGCATCGCAGCCAGCTTCCTGAGCAAGTAAACGCGCTTCCCTCATATCAGCCGCGTCGCGTGGAAAAGACACGGCAAGAAAATCAGCATTAAGCTTAGCAGCCAATTTAATATCTTCTTTATCTTTTTCGGTTAATGCCGAAGCAGAGAGACCACCACCTTTACGATTGATGCCTTTATTGTTAGAGAGTGGGCCACCAATAGTCACTTCAGTAAAAACTGACGTTTCAGTTGTTGATAATACTTTAAGTTGTACACGCCCATCGTCGAGCAACAATATATCACCCGTAACTACATCGTGAGGCAAGGCCTTGTAATCTATACCAACTTTTTCTTGACAACCTTCACCTTTAGCAAGTGTTGCATCAAGTTCAAACTTATCGCCTATTGCTAGTCTGATAGGACCATTTTTAAAAGTCGACACGCGAATTTTAGGTCCTTGCAAATCACCGAGAATGCCTACGTAAACGCCTAGTTCTTTAGCTAACTCTCTAACCATGTTAGCGCGATCAATGTGATCTTGTGGAGCACCATGAGAGAAATTTAAACGAACAACATTAGCACCGGCGGCTAATACTTTCTTTAACGTTTCTCTATCGTCAGTTGCTGGACCTAAGGTTGCAACTATTTTTGTTCTTCTAGGCATTCTAATCCTTATTATTAATTTCTATTTAACACTTACTTTAGGGCGACCTTTTACGCATTGAACAGCGCACTGGTAAATTATGAACCCATGATGACAGTGACAGGTTTATTCTTTACGTTCGAATCTTGAGCTTCTTAAACTGTCTTTTACTTTTTTAAGATTATCTCTAAATTTGGTACCACGACGAAGGGTGAAGCCCGTCGCTAATATATCAATGAGCGTTAATTGTGCTATCCGTGAGGACATTGGCATATATAAATCGGTATCTTCGGCGACATCAACAGATAAAACCATATTGCATTCTTTTGCCAATGGCGTTCCCGCTGTTGTTATGCCTATGACCGTGGCATCATTTTCTTTCGCCAAACTTGCCACTTCAACTAATGACTTGGTGCGTCCGGTGTGAGAAATAACCACCACTACATCGCCTTGTTGACTATTAATAGCACTCATTCTTTGCATTAATATGTCATCAAAATAAACCACAGGAACATTAAAACGGAAGAACTTGTTTTGCGCATCATGGGCTACTACAGCCGATGCACCTAAGCCAAAGAATGAAATTTTATTAGCTTGGGTTAATAAATCGACCGAGCGATTGATGGTACCGGTATCTAAACTTTTACGAGCCAATTCAAGGCTTGCCATGGTTGATTCAAAAATTTTTGCGGTATATTCATCCGCAGTATCATTTTCATCAACGTGACGGTTAACATAAGGCGTACCGTTAGCCAAACTTTGGGCCAAATGTAGTTTAAAATCAGGGTAGCCTTTGGTGTCTAGTCTTCTGCAAAATCTATTCACCGTAGGTTCACTAATATTTGCCTGCTTGGCGAGGGCCGCTATACTTGCATGAATAACTGTGCTTGGAGAAGAGAGTATAACCTCTGCAACTTTTCGTTCAGATTTGCTGAACGTGTCTAGTTCGTTGGCAATCTTTTCTAATATATTCATTAAACTGTGATCCTAGATCATTTCAATTATTGTAATTTATTTTCTGGATAAAGAACAAAGAAAATGAAACTTTATTTCATAATTGGCCTTAATATAAATCAAAATGGTTTAATTTTGCAAATGTTTAATAATTAATCAGAGTAATTGTATTACTCTCGCCGTTAAATATAAACGAAAACCTCAAAATGTAGTAAAATTACAAAAAGTTCTTTACTGATGCCGAAACACTGGTTAAATTAGGGGTTAATGTAGTTTAGTTACAACGAGTAGACTCGAGATAAGATTTATGAAAAAAATTGATAGTCAGTCACCCAGCGAAATCATCATTTTCGGCGTTTTAGGCGATTTATCACGCCGTAAATTGTTACCCGCGCTATATCAACTTGATTGCGCAGGTTTATTAAACGCAGAAAGCCGGATCGTAGGTGTCGCTCGTCAAGAACATGAATTGAAAGAGTTTGCTGAGATTGTTGAAGAAAGTTTGCGCACATTTATTAGTGAAGAGTTAAATAAAGAGGTTTTACAGCGATTTATAGCTCGTTTGGTCTATCAGACGCTAGATTTCAAGGCTGTAGCATCTTATAAGCACCTTGCTACAACATTAACGAATGGCCACGAAAAACGTATTTACTATTTTTCAACACCTCCAGCTATATACGGTGATATTTGTGACGGCTTACATGAAGCAAATTTAATAGCGCCTCAAGACCAAGTGATCATGGAAAAGCCTATCGGTCATTGTTTAGCTTCTTCAAAAGTGATTAATGATCAGGTCTCTCGTTATTTTAACGAAGAACAAATTTACCGTATTGACCATTATTTAGGGAAAGAAACCGTACTTAATTTATTAGTATTACGTTTTGCCAACTCACTATTTACCACTAATTGGGATCGTAACTGTATTGATCATGTACAAATTACTGTTGCTGAAAGTGTTGGTATAGAAGGTCGTTGGGGTTTTTACGATGATGCGGGTCAAATGCGTGACATGGTTCAAAATCATCTGTTGCAGATATTATCACTATTGGCGATGGAACCACCTGCTGATCTTAGTGCTAGCAGTATCAGAGCCGAGAAATTAAAAGCGATCAAAGCGTTAACGCCAATTACAAGACAAAATATCAAAGATAAAACCGTGCGTGGTCAATACGGCGACGGATATTTAAACGGCGTTCCGGTACCAGGTTATTTAAACGAGGAAGGTGCCAATGAAAATAGTAATACCGAAAGCTTCGTTGCCATCAAGGCTGAAATTGATAATTGGCGCTGGTCTGGCGTACCTTTCTATTTAAGAACGGGTAAACGTATGCCGACAAAACACAGCGAAATTGTTGTTCACTTTAAAGAACAGCCACACAATATCTTTAAAGAAAGTTACAGCCAATTGCCAGCTAATAAGTTAACCATTCGTTTGCAACCTGATGAAGGGGTAGAGTTGCAAATGATGAATAAAATACCCGGTATAGCGTCACAAATGCTTATTCAGGAAAATAAACTGGATTTGAGCTTTTCTGATACTTATGACAATGCTCGTGTTGTGGATGCTTACGAACGCTTAATGCTTGAAATTGTTAATGGTAACCAATCATTATTCGTTAGCCGCGATGAAGTAGAAGCTGCTTGGTCGTGGGTAGATGGAATTATTGATGCGTGGCAGTCAACCAATGAAAAGCCTAAACCTTATCCTGCCGGCTCTTGGGGGCCGGTTTCATCTATATCATTAATAGCACGTGATGATCGTCAGTGGGTTGAGTAATGTATCAAATAAACGAATTTAACAATCGCGACCAGTTGGATATGGATCTTGCCGATAAGGTTGCCAATATCTTAACTAAAGCCGTTGCCTCTAAAGGGCATGCGAGTATTGCCGTGTCGGGTGGTTCAACGCCAAAAGGATTCTTTAATTTATTGTCGCAAAAAGAACTCCCTTGGAAAAAAATCACGATAACGTTAGCTGATGAGCGTTGGGTCAATATTGACGATGAAGCCAGTAATACGCGATTAGTATTTGAAAATTTAATTCAAAACAAAGCAAGTGACGCTAAATTTTTTCACCTAAAACAGGGTGAACGCTTATGTGAAGAAATGTTAGCTGATTTGAATTTAGCGGCAAAATCTTCGCTGTTACCTTTCGATGTCTTGATTTTAGGTATGGGTGAAGATGGCCATACAGCATCATTATTCCCTTGTAGCGAACAAATTTCTGTCGCTTTAGCACCAGATAATGAAAAGGCTTTAATGAAAGTAGTGCCTAAAACGGCCCCGCATGAACGGATCACCTTTACTTTTACCAGCTTAATCTCCAGCGAGAATACGTTTTTACATATTAGCGGCTTGAATAAAAAAGCGGTGTTGGATAAAGCTATTTTAGGCGACGACATATTGAGTATGCCAATAAGAGCCTTTTTGCAACACCCTGAAGTAAACACACAAGTCTACTGGGCGGAATAATGATGAATAAAGATATAGTAAGAATTACCGAACGAATTATAGCGCGCAGTAAAGTATCTCGTGAAGCGTACTTAGCAAAAATAGATGCGGCTAAATCGACAACCGTGCACAGAGCGAGTTTATCATGTGGTAATTTAGCGCATGGTTTTGCGGCTTGTGGTAAAGAAGATAAACAAAAATTGCGAGGAATTAACCATTCTGATATCGCGATAGTGTCCGCGTATAACGATATGTTATCCGCTCACCAACCGTATGAAACTTACCCTCAAATTATTAAAGCGGCCGTTAGAGAAACTGGCGGTGTTGCGCAATTTGCTGGTGGTGTTCCGGCAATGTGTGATGGTGTGACGCAAGGGCAACCTGGCATGGATCTTAGCTTAATGAGTCGAGATGTTATTGCTATGGCAACCGCGGTTGCCTTGTCACATAATATGTTTGACGGTGCGTTAATGCTTGGTATCTGCGACAAGATTGTTCCAGGTTTACTTATCTCGACCATGACATTTGGTCACTTGCCAACGGTTTTTGTGCCTGCAGGTCCAATGCCTTCAGGGATCCCGAATAAAGAAAAAGCGCGTGTACGTCAGCAATTTGCCAAGGGCGAAGTAGACGAAGAAGCGTTATTAGAAGCAGAATCTGCGTCTTATCATAGCGCTGGTACTTGTACCTTTTTTGGAACGGCTAACTCCAATCAGTTGGTAGTCGAAGTAATGGGCTTGCATTTACCTGGAGCTTCTTTTGTTCCTCCTAATACATTATTACGTGAAGAATTAACCAAAGCAGCGGCTAAACAAGTAACTCGATTGACACAACAATCAGGCAATTACATGCCAGTTGGTAAGATGATTGATGAGCGATCAATCGTTAATGCTATCGTTGCCTTATTGGCGACGGGTGGCTCAACGAATTTAACCATGCACATTATTGCGTTTGCTAAAGCGGCAGGAATTATTATTAATTTTCAAGATTTTAATGATTTGTCAGATGCAGTACCGTTATTGACACGTATCTACCCTAATGGACATGCCGATATTAACCATTTTGAACAAGCGGGCGGCATGGCATTACTCTTCAAAGAACTAATCGCTGCAGGTTTAGTTTATGAAGATGTTGAAACAATTTGTGGACGTGGGCTATCTCGATATACCCAAAAGCCTGTCATTGAAAATGGTGTGCTTAAATGGATAGATGGAGCGAGCGAATCAGGTGATGATGAAGTTATCGCCACTGTAGCCAAACCGTTTAAAAGCGATGGCGGCCTAAAAGTGTTAAAAGGCAATTTAGGGGTATCAGTTTTAAAAACCTCGTCTTTACGTGACGGTAGTTTTGTTATTAAAGCGCCTGCGGTTGTTTTTGAAGATCAACATGAACTAGATACCGCATTTAAAGCGGGAGAGTTGGAAAAAGATTTTGTTGCCGTTGTGCGCTTTCAAGGGCCTAAAGCGCGAGGCATGCCAGAATTACATAAATTAACGCCACCACTAGGTGTGTTGCAAGACAAAGGCTTTAAAGTAGCTTTAGTGACTGATGGTCGTATGTCTGGAGCATCAGGTAAAGTGCCTGCTGCGATACATTTATGCCCAGAAGCACTGGACGGCGGTTTGATCGCAAAAGTACAAACTGGTGACATGATTCTAGTTGATGGTGAATCAGGTACATTGACATTATTAGTGCCAGAAGATGAGTTAGCCGCTCGCCAAAATGCCCGTTTTGACGTTAATGGTCATCATCAAGGCATGGGGCGCGAGCTTTTCGGTTTTATGCGCCGTAATTTAAGTTCAGCGGAAACCGGTGCTTGCTCATTATTTGATGATGAACAAAAGGATGGCGCGCTGTAATGAGTATACCTGTTACTAACCTTGTTGCTGATATCGGTGGCACCAATATTCGCCTTGGCTTAGTTGAGTCAAGTGGCAATATTACTGCGCTTAAAGTTTATACCTGCAGTGAATTTGACGGTTTAGCTAGTGTCATTAAGACCTACATTGAAAGTGAAGGGATTAATGGACAAACCATTAATGCTTGTTTAGCCATTGCGTGTCCCGTAGATAACGATCTCATTTGCATGACAAATTTGCCGTGGAATTTTTCTCAAGCAGCGCTGAAAGAAGAACTCGGTTTAAATAAATTATTATTGATTAATGATTACACCGCTATCGCACATGCCGTAACTTTATTAGATGATACGCAAAAAATTCAAATTGGATCGGGCAGTGTTATTGCTGGTCGACCTATTTCTATTTGTGGGCCAGGCACTGGACTTGGTGTTGCCAATGCTGTTTGTGTAGATGACCACTGGATAAGCCTTGGTGGTGAGGGCGGGCATGTCGACTTTGCCCCAATTGATGAAACAGAGCAGCAAATTCTAACGTTTCTTTTAACAAAGTATCAACACGTTTCCTATGAACAACTGCTGTCAGGAATGGGAATAGAACAAATATATCAAGCTTTTGTTTCAATCGAGAATCTTTCGTTACCACAACTGTTAGCAAAAGATATATCACAACGCGCGTTAGATAATAGCTGTTCAGTATGTGTAAAAACACTTAATCAGTTTTGTAAAATTCTCGGGAGTTTTGCTGGCAATCTTGCACTAACGCTCAGTAGTTTTGGCGGTGTATATATTGCGGGAGGTATTGTTCCTCGTTTTATTGATTTTCTAAAAGCAAGTGAATTTAGAAATCGCTTTGAATCAAAAGGGCGTTTGAGTCATTTCAATCTTGAAATCCCAACGTTTGTTATTACAGAATCACAACCAGGCATATTAGGGGCTTCGGCATACCTTCGCCAACACAATACAGAGGAATTATGACGGTATTAAAGAATTGGCAAGTATCGCCACAAGACTTATTTGCGATGGGTCCTATTGTACCTGTTTTGGTAATTAAAGATGTAGCCGATGCACTACCTATTGCAGAAGCACTTTTAACATCAGGTATTAAAGTATTAGAAGTTACCTTAAGAACGCCTTCAGCACTCGATGTTATCAATACCATCGCAAAAGAACTACCTGAAGCCGTAATAGGTGCAGGAACAGTGACTAATAAAGAACAGCTACAGCAATCTTATGATGCGGGAGCAAAATTTGCTATCAGCCCTGGTTTGACTAAAGATTTACTTCAAGCTGGAACTGCTGGCAAAATCGCCTTGATCCCGGGGATTTCTTCTATTTCAGAAATGATGGACGCTATTGATAGTGGCTATGATCATCTTAAGTTTTTCCCCGCGGAAGCTTCTGGTGGCGTAAAAGCCATTCAATCAATAGGAGGCCCTTTTCCTGATATTAAATTTTGCCCAACAGGCGGGATTAATATCAACAACATCAAAGATTATTTAGCATTACCTAATGTTTCTTGTTGCGGTGGTTCATGGTTAGTTACCGACGAAATCGTGAGAACAAAAAATTGGTCAGCAATTACCACGCTAGCCAACCAAGCATTAGCACACATTAACAGCTGATTAAAAAAGGGCAAGCAGTGTTAACTACTTGCCCTTTTTTATAAGATTGAATCACTATATTTTTTTAACAAAAAAGAATGCACAAAAAAGCCAGTTTCATAACTGGCTTTTTACTATTATATAAATAGTTTAGTGGCTATTTAAGCAGATTTTAGAATAGATTTTGAACTTTCGTAACTCATTACATAAGCCACTAAATCTAGCACTTTGTTAGAATAACCAATTTCGTTATCATACCAAGAAACCACTTTAACAAATTTATCTGTTAATGCTATCCCAGCACCTGCGTCAAATACCGATGTACAGGTTTCGCCAATAAAATCATTTGAGACAACCTGATCTTCGGTATAACCCAATATCCCTTTTAGTTCGCCAAGTGATGCTGCTTTCATCGCGTCACATATTTCTTGGTAGCTGGCACTTTTCGCTAAATTTACGGTTAAATCAACGACAGAAACGTTCGGGGTAGGTACTCGAAATGCCATTCCTGTTAGCTTGCCATTCAGCTCTGGGATCACTTTACCTACTGCTTTAGCTGCGCCCGTTGATGATGGTATTATATTCTGCCCAGCGCCACGACCACCACGCCAATCCTTGCCAGAAGGACTGTCTACTGTTTTTTGAGTTGCCGTTGTTGCATGTACGGTTGTCATTAAACCGTCAACAATTCCCCAATTGTCATTAAGTACTTTAGCTATCGGCGCTAAACAGTTTGTAGTACATGACGCATTGGAAACGATGTCTTGTCCAGCGTATGTATTGAGATTAACACCATTAACAAACATCGGCGTATCATCTTTAGATGGAGCAGACATGACCACCTTTTTGGCGCCAGCTTCAATATGTTTGCGTGCGGTTTCATCGGTTAAAAATAATCCGGTTGATTCAACAACAACGTCAACATTGATTTCGTTCCACTTTAGAGCACTTGGATCTCGTTCAGCGCTAACGCGGATTGTTTTACCGTTTACAACTAAATTTCCGTCTAGTACTTCTACGGTTCCGTTAAAGCGGCCATGAGTAGAATCATATTTAAGCATGTACGCCATATAATCAACGTCTATAAGATCGTTAATGCCAACAACTTCTAAATCTTCTCGTTGCGCTGCTGCTCTAAATACAAAACGACCGATACGGCCAAACCCATTAATTCCTACTTTAATTGTCATGACAATCCCCAAAACACAATAATGTAGTAAAATTACACCAAAATAGAAAAAATTCAAGTTAAAGATCGTTGTTATGCAAATTTATATTAAATTAAGCGTTCAATATTACGTATGATTACTAAAAAATCGTTATCATTGCACAAAGTATATGTTCATTTTGTATGATTTGGATCATTTAGCGTGCTAGAATAGCGCCAATTTGCTGCACTAATGCGGTCTCCTATAGATAGTTATAAAGGTTTTGTATGACGTCAAAGAACGTTTTATGTGACATAGGCTTTATTGGGCTAGGTGTCATGGGAAAAAATTTGGTCCTTAATCTCGCTGACAATGGCTTTAGCATCGCGGCTTTTGATTTAGATAATGCAAAAGTCAAAGACGTTATTAATCAAGATGAAGCGGAACGTAAAGATGCTTTGCCTCGAGTTCATGCCTGCTCTTCATATACGGAGTTATTAGCTCAGTTAAAAACACCTCACTTAATTGTGCTTTCTGTCCCTGCTGGTTCACCTGTAGACCAAGTTAGTGAGAGCCTAATAGGTGCGGGCATTCAACCCGATGATATTGTGATTGATACCGGTAACAGTTTATGGACGGATACGGTTGCCAGAGAGTTAAAATATAAGAATAATTTTATTTTGTTTTCATCTGCCGTATCAGGCGGTGAAGTAGGGGCAAGATTTGGTCCCTCATTAATGCCAAGTGGTGCGCCCTATGCGTGGTCTAGGATCAAGCCTATTTGGGAAGCTATTTCGGCTAAGGTTGATCCTAACACGGGTAAACCTATTCTAAGAAGTTTGCCAGGAGATGTGAGTGATTACGGTGAACCTTGCGCCGCATATATTGGTCCAGCGGGCGCTGGGCATTATGTAAAAATGGTACATAACGGTATTGAATATGCGGACATGCAAATCATCTGCGAAGCTTATCATGTTCTTAAAGTAGGTTTAACTTTATCAGACGCTGAGATTGCCGATATTTTTGAGCAGTGGAATAAGGGTCCGTTAGACAGCTATTTAATGGAAATAACTGTTGAAGTACTTAGACATCAGATTGACGAAAATCAGTCGATTGTTGAGCTTATTCTCGACAAAGCAGGGCAAAAAGGCACAGGACTTTGGACCGCGATGAGTAGCTTAGAAGTTGGGTGCCCTGCGCCGACTATTGCCCAAGCTGTTTATGCACGCTCTATGTCGTCATTTAAAACCTTTAGAATGAATGCGTCACACCAGTTGCACGGGCCAGACCCAATTGTCAGTTCACAAGAAGATAAACAAGGCTTTATTGATCAATTACATGATGCGTTATATTGCTCTAAAATATGTATCTACGCTCAAGGTTTTCAGCTGATGGCCCTCGCGGGTAAAGAGCACGGCTGGGAGTTGAACTTTGCGAGTATTGCTAAAATTTGGCGTGCAGGGTGTATTATTCGTGCGGTATTTTTACAATCAATCACTGATGCTTTTGAGCGTAACAAAAATTTAGACAATCTTATGATGGATGAATTTTTTGTAAAACAGTTAAATGACAATCAACTTAATTGGCGCAAGTCTGTAGCCCATGCCACCTTATTAGGTATTCCAACAGGGGCATTAAGTTCTGCATTGTCTTATTATGATTCTATGCGTTGTGCCGTTTTACCTGCTAATTTATTGCAAGCACAACGAGACTATTTTGGTGCACATACATTTGAGCGTGCTGATAAACTTAATGGTAAAAAATATCATGTTGAATGGGCTACCAAAGATAAGAAGATGACCGTTATTGAATAATTAACAGATTGAGAAATTTGATTATGAACAACCCAGATGATTTATATAAAGAAAAACTCAGTGAGGATGCTTATCGCGTCTGTCGTTTGGCAGCTACTGAGCAACCGTTTTCTGGCAAATATAATGATCACTGGGAACAAGGGCACTATCATTGTGCGTGCTGTGAACAACCGTTGTTTGACTCAGAACACAAGTTTAATGCCGGATGCGGTTGGCCGAGCTTTTCAGCCGCTATTGCGGGTAATGTCAATTATTTACCTGATCATTCTCATCATATGCTGCGCACTGAAATTCAGTGCGCGCATTGTCAAAGTCACCTTGGACATGTGTTTGATGATGGACCCAAACCGACAGGAAAACGCTATTGCGTTAATTCGTTAAGCTTAAATTTCTGCGCACAAAGCGAGTTCTAAATACGCGGAGATTTAAAGTTACCATTAATTATATTGTCTAACGTCACCACCGCAATTTTATCTAAATAGGCGCTATCAAGTGCATGTGTTTTGATATATTCCTCGCGAACCTTAATGCTGGTTTCCTCGTCGTCAGGTGAATACAACTGGATCATCTTTAACCAAATGTATGCTTTTTTCGGTTCATTTCTCTCATCAAATATTGTTGAGATTGATTTAAATATTTCAATATTTATATCATCATCTTGTTTATATAATTCAAGGGCGTGAAATAATAGCGTCAATGTTTTTTTCGGATCACGCTTGGTGTAATACGTGGCTAAGTTAAACTGTGCCAAAGGCGTTTCCAGCGCTCCAGTTCCTTCCAATTTAAGAAATTTTGCTAATGCTTCCTTATCCAAATAACGTGACCAATGATAAAAAAGTAGATCCGGATTTTCCGTATTAACGGTTTCGTCAGAAAGTTGCTGTATTCTATTTTTTGCTTTAATGGCGTTATCAATTCTAAATGTACGCTTTTCTTTTAATTTTATATGTTCTATCTGTGACGCAAAATCCATACATTTAGCGTAATTTTCATAGGCTACCAATAAGTCAAACTTATGTTTATCTCCTGGCTCTTGCAGTACGGCAAGGTTTTTAAAACCTACGGCGATTCTTTCTCTTTTGCACCAACTGTCTTCGGTAAACTCATTACAAATATTCGGGTGTTGTGAACATAGTTCAGCGAGGTTTGGGCCTGAATCACATCCAGAGAGGGTGGCAATTAGCAAAGCAAAAGGAATTAATTTCATTTATGTTCCATTTTTATCAAAAAAATTGCGGTGTAACTTGTGGCGAAACATTTCAGCTTGCATTACAATATGCGCCGCATCGTGATATTAGCTACTATCTTAAATCTATCTTTGATTATAATGATAATAGACTATCGTTCAATTGACTGAAATAAAAGGTTTATCTAATGACTTCTCATATTGAGGAACAATATCAAACTAGCTGGCAAGAGCGTCAAACATTTGCTGAGAATATGCAACCTATCATTGGACAATTATTTAGAAATAAAGGTATTGAAGTTTCTATTTATGGTCGTCCTTTAGTAAACGCTTCTGCAATAGATATCATCAAAGCACACAAATCAGTGGCATTGCATGAAGATAGCAAATTGCGTTTAAGAGAAAGCTTTCCGTTTGTTGAAGCTCTAAGCAAAATGTCATTGGCTCCAGCGCGTATTGATGTAGGTAAATTAGCATACCGTTACTTGTTTCAAGGCGGTGCTAATGGTTTTTCAATTGAGCAGTATTTAGAAAAAGAATTAACTGATATTGTTAAAACTGATGATTCACCAGAAACTAAAGACGTCGTCTTGTTTGGCTTTGGACGTATTGGTCGCTTGTTGGCTCGTTTGTTAATTGAACGTGCAGGTCCTAGTTCTAAATTAAATTTACGTGCGATTGTTATTCGTCCGAGTAAAAATGAAGACGATCTAGAAAAACGCGCCAGTTTACTTCGCCGTGATTCAGTACATGGTGCATTTAACGGCAGCATTACTATCGATAAAGAAAATAACGTGATCAAGGCAAATGGCGCTTTTATTCAAGTTATTTATGCTAATTCACCATCTGACATCGATTATACTAAGTTCGGCATTAATAACGCCTTAGTGGTTGATAACACAGGTGTTTGGAGCGATGAAGAAGGTTTAGGTCAGCATTTGCAATCTAAAGGCGTTGAAAAAGTACTATTAACTGCGCCAGCAAAAGGTGATATCAAGAATATCGTTTACGGAGTAAACGAGGATATGATTTTAGCGGAAGATAAAATTGTATCCGCCGCAAGTTGTACTACTAACGCTATTACTCCAGTATTAAAAGCATTAAATGATCGCTTTGGTATCCGTAACGGTCACGTAGAAACAGTTCATTCATATACTAACGATCAAAACTTGATTGATAATTATCACAAAGCGCCTCGTCGTGGTCGCAGCGCACCTTTAAATATGGTTATTAGTACTACAGGTGCAGCTAAAGCCGTTGCTAAAGCCTTACCAGAATTAAAAGGTTTGTTAACAGGTAACGCTATCCGTGTTCCTACACCGAATGTTTCAATGGCAATAATGAACTTGAATCTAAAAGAAGCCACAGACAAAGAAGCGTTAAATGACTATTTACGTCAAATATCACTAAATTCAAAACTTCAAAATCAAGTTGATTATACTGCCTCAACTGAAATTGTTTCTACCGATCTAGTAGGTTCACGCTATGCGGGTGTTGTTGATTCACAAGCGACAATTGTTGATGGCGATCGCGCTGTACTTTACGTTTGGTATGATAACGAGTTTGGTTATAGCTGTCAGGTTGTTAGAGTTATGCACGAAATGGCGGGCATCTACGTCCCAACATTACCTCTAAATTAATACCACTCATTACTGAGTTTATCTTGATAAGGCGCTACTAAGCGCCTTATTTTATTGGAAAATTACCGCAGTAGTATATACTTCTATTTTAAATGCACCATAATGAGAGATCGTCATATGCAGCAGCTTTCCAGTGATTATAGTCCTTATGCCAGTGATATCCGCTCTTCCGTTGCCTTAAAGACGACGTTAGTTGCAAAAAATCAAATGGAGATAGAAGGGCAAATGGCCATACAATTAATAGAGCAGACGGGTGCTACAACACAGGCCTCAAACGAGGTAAATAAAGGGATAAATATTAATATTCACGTATAAGTAATTAAATACAGCGCGCCGGTTTCGGCAGCCCAGCATATTTTGTTGCTTGCTTTGCAGGTCCTTCTGAAAACAATCTGTATAGATATCTGCTATTGGCTTTTTCTTCACCAAATTCAGCTTTCATCGCTTTAGTTAATGCTCTTATTGCCGGTGAAGTGTTATATTTCAAATAGAAATCCCTTACAAAGTTAATCACTTCCCAGTGTGCATCGGTTAGTTCCATGCCATCATTTTTTGCAATAATAACGGCAAGTTCCCGATCCCATTGCAGGTGATCGATTAAGTAACCGTGTTTATCACATACGATCTCAATACCATTGTGAGAAATTTTTATTGCCATGTGATCACCGTTTGATTTGATAGCACTAATTGTACTAGCTCTGCCATTGAAATTAACTCGATATCTTGATCTAGTTTTAAGCCCCGCGCGCTTGCGTGTTGACTTAACATATAAATATTTGAACGGGTTATCTTTTCCACTGCGCTATTAAGCAAAGGATGATGCAGGTTGTAGCATCCATCATCGAGTAAAATTAAGCTATCATCGGCTGATAAATGATTAAGGCAAAGGGATAAATCATTTGTAGCAAAATTTGATGTTCTGATCAGATGAAGTACTGACATTATCTAGCGCTCTCTATAATTTAAAAATAACGTTATTTAACTTAAGCTTTTCGCTAAAAGCCTCTGGTGATAAAACGATAACATTATCGATATGAAAACCTGCGTCTAAACCACGTTCACTTAAGGATTGACTACAAGCGTAGATATTTTCAATATCGTAAAACTCAAATGCAGACATTGTTTTTAAAAAATCTTTAGTATTTACTAGCTCAGGTGATTGCCCGTCAATGAGTTGCCAAATGCCTTCGCCTTGAAAGAATAAATTAATATTTTGTTCATAGGCACCAAAAATCATTGCTAGATCTAATGCATCTTTAGCGTTAGTACTAGAGTAGGGGGAACTGGTATTTAATATCGCAATATTTTTGCTGGTCATAACTGTACCACCCGATCAGCCGCGTTGGTATGCTCTACTAATTCACCCAGCCCTGAAACAATAAAATTATCGCTAATATTTGATAAATTACTCGTTTCAAGTTCATCGCTTAAACCATGTTTTTCTGCCGCTGTAATGCATAAGTGCAAAGGAATTTGATGTTGCTGACTGATTTCAGCCCAGCGCGTGATAGCCTGAAACTCATCGCTTGGCACTGATAACACTTTACTTGCGTTAAGCACGCCTTGTTGGTAAAAAAATATTCCGATAATTTGAATATTTTGGCTTACGACTGCTTCAACGAACTCTATCGCTGTAGCCGTTAAATTACTGTAAGGAGGTGTGGTTACAACAACAGCGAGTTTTTGCACAGATCAAATCCTAATTATTAGTAGCTATTAAAAAGCCCCGCATGAGCGAGGCTTTTTATTATAAACGAAATGTTATCGATTATTAATCATCACTATTAAATGCACCCAATAAATGTAATAGGCTAGTGAAAATGTTATACACATTAAGATATAAAGACACGGTAGCACGAATATAATTTCTTTCACCACCATTAATAATGCGACTAGTATCAAACAAGATAAGACCTGACATGATCATTATAATCGCAGCACTTAATGCCATTGATAACGCTGGTACTTGGAAAAAGATATTGGCAATACCGGCAACCAATACGACAATTAAGCCAACCATTAAAAAGCCCCCCATAAATGAGAAGTCTTTTTTAGTGGTTAACGCATAACCCGACAAAGCGAAAAAGATCAGTGCTGTACCACCTAGTGCTTGAAAAATTAACGAACCACCATTTGGCATAGCAGCGTAATAGTTAAGCATTGGTCCTAATGAAGCACCCATTAAACCAGTAAATGCGAAAATCCAAAATATTCCGCTCGCTTTATCTGCCTGTTTGTTTACTACAAACAATAAACCAAATGCGACTAATGTCATAACAAGTGCGGCCATATGAGATAATCCCATAGCCATTGAAATACCCGCAGTAACAGCACTGAATGCTAATGTCATTGACAATAACATATAGGTATTACGTAACACCTTGTTAATTTCAATAGCAGAGCTTTGGCTAGCTGCGTTTAAACTGATGTTAGATTGCATAAACCTTCCTTAAAGAATTTAATTACACTTATTAGATAAGGTCGTTTAGCTTAAGTTCAAGTACTTTTTCTATTGCTGTGAACATAAAAGAGCAAAACAAAATCTTATCTCATGACATATTATGACACGGTCATTTTTAAAATACTATGCCTAACTTTGCTGAAATTGATCAATAATTTGTTTCCGTCTGTAACAATCATGGCTATGATCATTTACCATTCCGCATGCCTGCATATGGGCATAACATATTGTTGAACCGACAAATTTAAAGCCTCTTTTTTTCAAATCTTTACACCAAGCATCTGATATTGAGCTAGTGGCAGGGTAGTCACTATGTTGTCGCCAATCATTGACAAGAGTTCTATGATCAACAAAGCCCCACATATACTCACTGAAACTACCAAACTCGTTTTGGATTTCTATAAATCGTTGAGCATTATTAATCGCCGCACTTATTTTAGCTCTATTGCGTATAATGGCGTCATTTAACATCAGCTGTTCAATTTTTTCCTGGTTATAGGCTGCTACTTTTTGCACATCAAAATTAGAAAATGCGGCTCGGTAACCCTCACGCCTTTTTAAAATGGTGTACCAACTCAAACCTGCTTGCGCAGACTCCAAGGTTAAATATTCAAATAATTTGTGATCATCAAAAACAGGAACACCCCATTCATTATCATGATAATCAACATAATCAGGCTTAGAAGTATCTAACCAAGGACACCGAGAGACGTTTTTTTCATTCATTTCAATTCCTTTATTATTTTTCGTATAAAAACGAGCCAAATTGTAGAAAATTTTAGCAATCAAACTTTTTTATAGAATAAATGCTTTACAAGGGAATTTCGAGGCTTTAATATTCGCCTCGTTCTCAAGCATCACTGCTTTTGAATATCTGGTGAGATGGCTGAGTGGTCGAAAGCACCGGTCTTGAAAACCGGCAAGGGTTTGTAGCCCTTCTAGAGTTCAAATCTCTATCTCACCGCCATATATAGAAAACCCGCTAATCGAAAGGTTAGCGGGTTTTTGCATTGTAGGTAGGGGAAATACAAACAATAGGTTTGTAGGGCTGTAGCTTAACCAATGTTCAAATCACACTTTCCCTGTCAAACTTAAATCTATATGATGAAGCGCCTTGCTGATTTTTCAGTAGATAAATCTAAATATTGCTTGTTATTTAAACGTTAAGTGTCACTTCACATAAATAATTAAAATAATGCTTTACAAACAAAGCTTCAATATTTAATATTCGCACCGCTTTTGCGCAATAGCGTATTAGTCTTGGTGAGATGGCTGAGTGGTCGAAAGCACCGGTCTTGAAAACCGGCAAGGGTTTGTAGCCCTTCTAGAGTTCAAATCTCTATCTCACCGCCATATATAGAAAACCCGCTAATCGAAAGGTTAGCGGGTTTTTGCATTATAGGGCTGAAAAATATAAACCGTAGGTTTGTAGCACAGTACCTTAACCAGAGTTCAAATCTCTATCTCACCGCCTAACATGCAAAAAGCCGCTAATTGAAAAATTAGCGGCTTTTTGCATGTTAGGGCAGGGAAAATAAAAACAATAGGTTTGTAGCACAGTACCTTACCAGAGTTCAAATTTCTATCTTACCGCCATATACAGAAAACCAGCTGTTCGAAGACAACTTGCGCAAGAGTACCTAATACCTTGCACGTTCTAATAATTCTTAAAGCTAGTTATCTACAATGAGTCAACTCTTCATAAATCAAATCGCTTATTTTGTAACCGGTTGTTAATATTTACCCGTTCACCGAATTTTTTTTTAATTTTGTTATAACCTTGTAGTAGGTGGTAGACAATTTTAATCGGGGGAAGGTTATGAAAGCTTCTATTTATGCTTTATTTGTCTTAATGTTTTTCCTACTAGGGGCTTGTCAAAGCACCCAACATCAAGCGACCACGTCCACTGACATCGTCACTAATTTATATTTAGATGAGTTGTTTCCGAATAATGAAAATATTGTTATTGAATCGGAGCAGGAAATATTTGCGCTGGACGATGAAATGCGGGAAATGGTCATTACCAAATTAAGGTCCGAGAAAGACACTAAAGAACGAGCACTTAAACTGATTAAGCATATATTTGAAACCGAAAATATTGGTGTGGCCTATGCGAGCAATGCCAATGTAACTGCACGTGAAGCATATCATAGTAAATCAGCTAATTGTATGTCACTGACGATTATGGCTTATGCATTAGCAAAAGAGGCTAATTTCGATATTCAGTTTCAAAACGTAAAAATTCCCGAATATTGGGTACGTAACGGTACGTATAACATGCTTACCGGCCATGTTAATTTAAAAATAACTCAATCTAAATCCCCCAATGAATTAATTTTATGGTCAAAAGCATTAGAAATTGATTTTGATCCTTTTGTGGCGAAGAAATCATTTCCTAAGCAGGTGATCAATAAAAAGACTGTGCTCGCGATGTTTTATAACAACAAAGGCGCGCAAGCGCTAATAAAAAAACAATATGACATTGCCTACAAATATTTAAAAACAGCTACTCATACCGATCCCCATTATGATGCAGCTTGGGGTAATCTTGGTATCTTGTATCGCTTTTTAGGGCGAGACGATTATGCGAAAAAGAGTTACCAACATGCTATGGCCTTGGACAAAAGTAATTTAACAGCGATGACCAATTTATCGTTTCTATTAAAAAGAGAAGGAAATGTAAAAGAAGCAAACCGATTAGAAAAACTATTGCATGAAAAACGTATTGCAAACCCCTATTACCACGCTTTGCTCGCCGATGAAGCCTTTTATAATGGAGAAAATAAAGAAGCGATCAAGCATTATCGCAAAGCTATAAAACTTAATAATAAAATTCATGAATTTTATTTTGGCATTGCCAAAGCCTATTATAAATTAGACGATATTAAGGCCGCCAAACGAGCACTTTTAAAAGCTATTGCCATTAATCGGGTACCGTTTACTGACAGTCAGTATGTCGCCAAATTGAATTTTTTGAAAAACGAAGAGGTGACTCATTAAAGCAGCCTTTTTTGTTATTGTTGCCTTATCGCTCGGCTGTCAAAGCACTTCTGGCACGCTTAAAACTCACGAAAGAATTGTTGAAAATAATTCGGCTTTGTTAGCCCATTTAAGAGTTCTCTCCGACGATAGCTATGGAGGACGAAGAATTGGCAGTGATGGTAATAAACTTGCACAAAATTATTTGGTCTCAACATTAAAAGCATTTAACGTGCTTCCTTTTCAAGGTAACTACCAACATTCATTCGAACAAAGAAAAATATTCCAAACTAGGCGCGGTACAAATGTGATTGGCTTGATCGAAGGGCGAAAATACAAGCAACAATATATTGTTTTAACCGCTCATTTTGATCATATCGGTAATAAGGGCTCTCAAGTATACAACGGCGCAGACGATAATGCCTCAGGCACTGCTGCGTTACTTAATTTTGCCGAAAAAATAAGTCAAGCACCATTAAATTATAGCGTTATATTTTTGTTTACTGATGGTGAAGAAGCGAATCTAAGTGGTGCAACTGCTTTCGTCAAAAATAATGATTCACTGATGAAAAATGTAAAATTGAATATTAATTTAGATATGATAGCCGGAAATCATCAAACGAAAACATTAAGATATATAAGTGATGGTTTAGAGCAATTGTTAGTACCTGAACATTTAGTTGAACTAGTGCATTTACAAGAGCGTTTTGAGCTGCCGATTAAAAAAGGTTTCAAGCAATCTGAAAGAGGGTATGGTTTAAATCGCAAAACAAAATGGGAATTAGCGAGCGATCACGGTGTTTTTTATCGGCTAAAAATACCTTTTATCTATTATGGCGTTGGTACACATAGCAATTACCATGAAACTACAGATACCTATCAAAATGTAAATTTAGGCTTTTTCGTCAAAGCAACAGGCGCAATTTTTAAACAATTATTGTATATCGACAAACATATATAAGTTTTTGTTGATCCTTATTGTTATATCCGCGTTATAATTACTCTTTTAAAAATATAAGTGACTAAAGTAAGTCACCAGAATAAGTACAAGGTTTGATCCTCGATGGAAAAACGATTTATCACAGCTAAAGAATTATTAGAAGATTCATTTAGAGTTGCCGCTAAAGTATATGAAGATGGCTTTCGCCCACAATTTATTGTTGGTATATGGCGGGGCGGTGCGCCGATAGGGATTGCCGTACAAGAATATTTCGATTTTAAAAAAGTTGAAACTGATCATATTTCTGTGCGTACTTCTTCTTATTACGGTATTAACCAGCAAAGCAAAGAAATTAAAGTACACGGTTTACATTATATTATAGAAAATGCTAATGCTGATGACGGACTATTAATTGTTGATGACGTATTTGATTCTGGCCGCAGTATTGACGCCTTAATTACACACCTTAAACAATTGACCCGTAAAAATATGCCTAGCGATGTACGTATTGCCTGTCCTTGGTACAAGCCTAAGAACAGTAAGGTTGATTTAGTTCCTGATTATTATGTGCACGAATCAGATGAATGGTTGGTTTTTCCACACGAGTTATCAGGATTAACATCCGAAGAAATCGCTGAAGGGAAAAAAGATTTAACGAATATCTTAGAGCTATTCAAATAAACTTTTTATCTTAGTGAATTTTAAAAACGTGTTGTGTCGGTAAAAAGCACAACACGTTTTACGTTTAAATACTTCATGAATGATCATTTTAACTACTAACAATTGTCATAACATGTTGTTAAATTAAGTTTTGTTAACAATTTTTGTCAGCCAAAAGGACAGTTGAATGCGTGTCGCTTTTATTATTTTTTTACTATTCAGTATTAATATATACGCAAAAACGCCTGTGGTATTGCTATCAATTGACGGCTTTTCTAATGAATACCTCGCTCAATATAAGCCTAAACATATTTTAGAGATGATTAACAATGGCAGCAGTGCAACAGCGTTGTTACCTGTTTATCCAACAAAAACCTTTCCCAATCATATTTCCATCTCGACAGGAGTTTACCCGGCAAAACACGGGATTATTCATAATGTTTTTTATGATCCTCAAACAAATAAGAAATATAAAAAGGGCGCGGCGAAAAACAATAGTAATTGGCTAAAATATCCAACTATTTGGGCTGTAGCGGAAAATGAAGGTATAAAAACAGCTGCCTATTTTTGGCCTGAATCTGAAACGAAAATGTTGAACAAGCTACCGAGTTATTATTTTCCTTATGATGGAAGTGTGTCCAACCTTGATCGAGTTGAGCAGATAATAACCTGGTTAAACTTTCCAGCAGCGTCAAGACCACAGTTTATTGCGACCTATTTTTCAAGCGTTGACAGTGCAGGGCACGAGTATGGTCCCGATTCACATGAAGTACAAAAAGCCGTTGTTGATATAGATAATATTATAGGCATCTTTCTTAAAAAACTTAAGACTCAAGTATCTGAACCTGTAGATGTTATTTTGATCTCCGATCACGGTATCACTCAAGCTAATTCGGGTAGCACTGTAGAATGGAAGACCTTAATTAAAAATGAAAATATTAACGTGATAAACGGACAGACGCAGTTACTGATCTATTCACATAATGATGCTGCCATTAAAGATACCCGATCACAATTATTAGCCAAAAGCTTCAAAAATGGTGAGGTGCGATATTCCGTGCATACTAAAGGTATGTTGCCATCGAACTGGCATTTCAATACCAATTTATCAGTGATCCCTGATTTAATTGTTGATGCACAACCGCCTTTTACCTTTGTTGATGATGAAAGCTATGTTGGTAAAGCTACCCATGGCTATGCACCAGATTCAACAACCCAATTGGATGCAATATTTGTTGCTCAAGGACCTAGCTTTAAAAAAGGTGTTGTTGTCGATAGTTTTGAAAATATCAATATTTTTCCTATGCTGGTTAAGTTGTTAGGTGTAAAGTCTTCCCATAAAATTGATGGAACAATAACCCCGTTGTTGCCTATGCTCAAAGCCGAGCTTAGTCAGTAAAATGATTATTCGATATCCTTTTTCAGTGGTCAAAGGGCATCAAGTCGCTTCGGGGATGTCAATCAATAGCCCATACCCCAAAGGAACCATTGCGCTACAAACACCTTATTTTAAATCACTAGGGTTAGATTTAACGGATTATTTCTCCGGTACTATTAATGCTCAATTTGATTGTCAGCAGATTGAACTCATGAAGTACAGCCATGTGTTTGAGAACTTAAATTGGCTAAAAGGACTCCCCAGCGAAACATTTTATTTTGCGCCCGTTAAAATCGAGTATAAGAAGAAATTATATCGAGCCTTTGTCTATCAACCAGATAAACAAACCAAAATAGATCATTTTCAAGAAAACAATGTCCTTGAGCTTATTGCTGAGCAATTACCAGGACTTAATTACAACGAACAGCTAGAATTGATAATCGAACAAGGCTTTCTTGAGATAAAATTTTAAATTTAGTCTTAGCAACTACTATCAATTGCTAGCCAATAGTGATTAGAATAGAATATCGTTTTCCTATACAAAATAATCTATAAATAAGAATGCAAAATACTTATATCGCTAGGCAAGCCATACAAGACCGACAATCAAAAACCATTGGCTATGAATTATTGTTTAGAGACAGTGTCGATAATAATTTCCCTGAAATCGATCATGATATAGCGACCTCTAAGCTGATCATTCAAAATCATATACACGGCGACATTGAAGCGTTAAGTATGGGCAAACTGGCTTTTATTAACTTTTCAGAAAAGTGTTTAGTCAACAAATATCCATTAATGTTCGACAAAGACACTATTGTGATAGAACTGGTTGGTCAAAAAGCACCAACGACTCGATTAGTAAAAATCATTCAATATTACTTTGAGCGCGGTTATAAAATTGCATTGACCGAATATGATCTAGCGGATCATTGGGATATTTTATTCCCATATTTATATGTCATTAAAGTTGATGTCGAAAAAATTAACGCAAAGCGATTACCCCCTATTGTTCAACGTATTAAACCCTTTAATATCAAGCTTGCTGCAGAAAAAGTTGAAACTCGTTTCCAGTTGCAATCGCTTGCTGAGGTCGGCTTTAATTATTACCAAGGTTTTTTCTATCACGAACCTGAAATCGTTGAAGGGCAAACGCTAGCCCCCATTAAAACTCAAATGCTTAACCTACTGAGCGAAACATTTAATTCTCCGCTTAATTTTGACACGATTGCTGACATAGTAAGCCATGATGTTAATTTGACCGTAGGTTTGTTAAAAATGGTGAATAATGTAGCAACCGCACGCGTTGAAATAACATCACTGAAGCAAGCTGCTGCATATTTAGGTGAAGATAAATTAAAACAATTTGTTTCTATTTTAGCCTTATCTAAATTAACGACAGATCAAACCGATGAAGTCTCTAAACAGTCACTTATTACTGGTAAATTGATGTCGACTATTGCCAGTCATGGCATATTTAAAGAAGTTGAAGATTTTGCCTTTATTACTGGCTTACTTAGTTCAATAGAAGTGATATTGAGTATGCCAATGGCTGAGGTAGTAAAAACAATGCCGCTGGCTCAACCAATAGAAGAAGCACTGGTAAGGCATGCAGGGCTACTAGGCGAGTTACTGGAATTGACAACCAATTATATTGTCGGTAAAGATGATAAAATTAAAGATAAAATTAGCCAGTATTCGTTAGAAATGGAGCTAATACAGCAAGAGTTCGTGCGCGCTAGCCAATGGTGTAACGATTTAGATTTATAAATTGTTGATTGATTTAGTTAAGTCCGATTCTTGTTTAATTAGCATTTTCAAACCATAGTTTATAAGTGAACAAATTAGGCGATTTAGTTATGGATAAAGATTCAAGTCAGCGTATCACTTTGTTATCAGAGAAAATTTTTTCACATTCAGCGAGTTTACATGAAATGAAAGAATTTAATCGATTACTCGATGAACTATTTAATCCCGCGGATAAAAAGTTTGGCTCTTCCTTTGCAAATTTTGAAGATAGCTAATTGTTATTTATTCGATAATCACCGGGTGTGCACTGCATCAATTTGTTGAACCAACGGTAAAATGATCGTGGTTCGACAAAACCTAATTCAATGCTAATTTGAACGAGGTTCAACTGCGTGTCGTTTAATAAATATTTTGCTTGATTGAGTCGGCTAACATCCAATACTTGTTGAAATGTTGTCGACTTTTCAGCCAAGCGCCGTTGCAGCGTTTTAGCGCCCAATCCCAATAAATCAGCAATATCCTGTTGTCGAATTCTACCTGTTTTGAGATTAGATTTTATCAAGGCTTCAACTTTGGCCGTGATATCGTCGGTAACGGATAATGAAGAAATGATTGTTTGCGCATGACTTTCAAGTGTTGATAGCAATTGCTTATCACCTTTATTAAGCGGCATTTCCAACAACGAAGCCTTAAATGTGATCGCATCAATAGATTGCTGATATTGAATAGGGCAATTAAATAGCATCTGATATTCTTTTTGTTGCTGTAAATCTGGTTTGGCTCTGGTGAGCTGCACAAATAAAGGCGCATGTTTTTCACCCACCAAATAACGGGCAAAGGTCAGCCAAGAAGCCAGCACATTGTCTATCATATGCCGTCTTACTTGTTTATTGGGATAGATACAATGCCAACTTATCCGCAGGTTATTATCAATTTGCGATAGGTCAGTTGTTCCCATATCGCCAACTAATTTTTCAAACGGTTGTATCTTAGTTATTGCTTCGCCTAAGGTTTCACAATTCATCGAGATATATCCTAAAACACTATAAGACCCAGGCTGCACGTATTTTGCGGTGTGCAAACCAAACAGTTCATCGTTTGACAAGGCCAATAGCTCAGCAATCAGGTGTTGGAATTTTTCTCCCTCAATATGGGCGCTATTGTCCGTTAGTATCGCTTGGTCTATGGCCGATTTTTCTATGACACTATTAACATCAAGTTCGTATTCATTGGCGAGCTGCAGGTATTGATTTACCGCTGGAATGGAAGCTATGCCTAATGTGTTTTTATGCTGAGGGTTATTGTTCATGGTCTCTTAAATATATGTTGTCCATAATTGACCCTAACAGTGTCTTTTTAGGACATATCTCTATCGTTGTCTCCGTTTTATCATAATTGATATTGGAATAATAGTAGGGTAAATGGCATGAGACGTTGGAATGGTTGGGGAGATGAAAGTACTAGCATGGTGCTTCCTGATTCGGCTACGGTATTTTTAGGTGATTTATTAGGTAAATCAGAGCCGTTACCAGACTGTACATTAGCAGATGCATTATCGGCGGTGCCTGAGTCGCGTTTACCGCTGCATCAATTGATCTCCACAGATAAAGAAGCCAGAGTGCGTCATGCCAAAGGACAATCGCTGCCTGACTGGTTAGCAATGCGCTCTGGTGAAATTGAACAGTTCCCAGACGGGGTTTGTTATCCTGAAAACCGAGAGCAAATTAAAGATATTATACAATTTGCGCAACTGCATAATATTGAGTTGATCCCTTATGGCGGAGGCACCAGCGTTGCTGGTCATATCAACCCGAAAATATCTGATAGGGCGATTTTAACCGTCGATATGAGCCGAATGAATCAACTGTTAGAAATAGACCAGGAAAGTAATATTGCAACCTTTGGCGCAGGGACACCTGGCCCCATGGTTGAAGCACAATTAAGAGCAAAAGGTTATACCCTTGGGCATTTTCCGCAATCATTTGAATTGTCCACCATAGGCGGCTGGATAGCGAGTCGCTCAAGTGGGCAGCAATCGCTGCGTTATGGGCGTATAGAACAACTTTTTGCTGGGGGGTATTTAGAAACTTTTTCGGGAACACTTGAACTGCCAACTTTTCCAGCCTCATCAGCAGGCCCCGACCTAAGAGAAATTATCTTAGGATCAGAAGGGCGTATGGGCATATTGAGCGAAGTGAAAGTAAGAATTTCAGCGCTACCAAAGAAAGAAACGTTTTTAGTTTACTTTTTTCCTAATTGGCAACTTGCTACCAAGTTTTGTCGAGAAGTCGCGCAAAGTAAAATTGCCCTATCAATGCTTAGAGTCAGTAATGCCGTAGAAACGCAAACGCAATTAAAATTAGCTGGACATGAAAGCTCTATTAACTTGTTAGAAAAATATTTAGCCATTAGAGGCTGCAAAAACGATAAGTGTATGTTAACCATGGGAATAACCGGTTCATATTTACAAGTAAAATCAGCTAAAGCACAGTTAAAGCCGTTATTTAATCGTTACAAAGCGATATCAACAGGAAAAGTTTTGGGTGAAAAGTGGCAAAGCAATCGCTTTCGTTTTCCCTATTTGCGAGAGTCGTTATGGTTAAAAGGATATGCCGTCGACACACTAGAAACTGCAACTGATTGGCAAAACGTCGATGATTTACTAAGCAAAGTTGAAAATGGCTTGGCGAATTCGTTAATTCATGAAAATGAAAAAGTACATGTTTTTACTCATCTGTCCCATGTTTATGGACAAGGTTGCAGTTTATATACGACCTACGTGTTTAGAAGTGCTAATAGCTATGCTCAAACGCTCGCACGCTGGAAAACACTAAAACACACTGCCAGCGAAATCATTGTCAATAATGGCGGCACAATCAGCCACCAGCACGGTGTTGGTAAAGATCATGCGCCTTATTTATCTGTTGAGAAAGGGGCGTTGGGAATGTCATTGATCAAAAATATATGTCAGCACTTTGATCCGAATAAACAGATGAACCCCGGAACCCTGCTAGATGACTGATATTAAGCCTGATGACGCTCTGTATTTAAATACCTCTCGTCAGGATAGAATTGATATTTTAAACACTGAAAAACAATGGGATATTATTGTTATCGGTGGAGGAATAACTGGTGCTGGTATTTTTAAATTTGCCAGCCAATTAGGCATGAAAGCGCTATTAATAGAGCAGCAAGATTTTGCTTGGGGAAGTTCAAGTAAATCCTCGAAAATGGTTCACGGCGGCTTACGTTACCTCGCAAAAGGGCAAGGACTGTTAGCGTTAGAATCGGTAAAAGAACGGCAGCGCTTATTAAAAGAAGCCCGTTTTTTAGTCACCCAAGAAAACTTTGTCATGGGACACTATAAAAAACAGTTTCCGTGGCCATGGATATTTAATCTGTTATTAACTGTTTATGATTTTTTAGCGGGCAAAAGACAACATAAATTTTGGTCGAAATCACTCTATAAATGGTTAGTACCTGCTATAAATGACGACGCATTGATTGGCGGAACTCAGTTTGTTGATGCCATCACCGATGATGCAAGACTAGTATTAAGGTTATTGCAAGAAGCCCAGCAACTTGGTGGCGTGGCAATAAACTATACAAAAGCTACTGACTTAATTAGCAATAACAATAAAATCACCGGTGTAAACGTCGAAATAATTAGCGATGCAGAACAAAAAGTTCAAGCACTGCAACTATCAAGTAAATGTATCGTCAATGCCAGCGGTGCTTGGTCAGATAAGTTAGTAACAGCAAAAGATAACCAACCAAAGTCATTAAAAATAAGACCGTTACGCGGTAGCCATTTAGTTATTCCTAATTGGCGTTTACCCGTGGCCTGTGCAGTGTCAGTTTTACACCCAGAAGATAAGCGACCAGTACAGATTTACCCTTGGCAAAATATGACTATTGTTGGAACTACTGATGTTGAACATAAAGGATCGTTAATAAATGAGCCTAACATTAGTCAAACTGAGTTTACGTATTTATTAGATTGTGTGGACGTGCTATTTCCCCATGCCAAATTATCTATCGACGATATAGTTTCAACGTTTGCGGGCGTGCGTCCAGTGATCTCTTGTAACAAAAACAGCGCACCCTCAGCAGAAAAAAGAGAACACTATATAGCTGAAAAATCCGGCTTTATATCCGTTGCAGGGGGCAAATTAACCACATTTAGAACTATAGCAAAGCAAGTAATCAAACGAGTTAACAAGCAGATAAAACACCAGGATAAATTACCAGATTTTGTTGCCTTTCAAATACTTCCTGCTATTGACAATGGTCACGCGACAAAACAACTAAAAGAAAGAATGCTCGGGCTTTATGGCGATCTTGCTCCGATGTTTTTGAGTGGTTTTAGCCCTGATTTTTTCAAACCGATTGCTTATAGTCGGCATGTATTGGCGGAATTATTATGGGCATTAAAGTACGAGCAAGTTTTTCACTTAGACGACTTATTGCTACGAAGAACACGTATCGGCAATGTCCTGCCCAATGGTGGATTAGCTCATGTGCATTTATTAAAGTCTTATTGCGACAATATTTTGGGGTGGGACGAACAAATATGGCAAAAAGAACTTGAACGATATAAAAATATCATAAATAACTACTATAGTGTGCCTAGTAATGTCACCTGTAAGCCATAGTGAATAAGGCAAATAAAAATAGCTATGCCAAGATTTGAATCAACATATAAGAATAAAAAACGTTATGAGTAATGCTGATGATGCGCTTATTTTAGCGATAGATAACGGAACTCAGAGTATTCGAGCGTTACTATTTGATCTAAATGGGCATTTAGTTGCTAAAAGCAGAATAGAACTCGATGCCTATTTTTCGACTAATCCAGGTTGGGCAGAGCAAGATGCCGAATACTTTTGGCAAATGCTTGGACATACCTGTCAACAGTTGTGGCAAGATAAAAGCGTTATCGACGGTAACTTAAAAGCCAAAATTAAGGCGGTTACGCTAACAACACAACGCGGTACTGTGGTTAATTTAGATAATACTGGCAAGCCATTAAGGCCGGCAATATTGTGGCTAGATCAACGACTATGTGACGAAAACAAACCATTGCCTTGGTATTGGCGAATGCTCTTTGGCGTCATCGGACAAGCTGATGTTGTTGAATATTTTAGAAAAAAATCTCAAGCTAACTGGATCGCTAAAAATCAGCCGGATATTTGGCAAAAAACAGATAAATTTTTATTACTATCGGGCTATCTGACCTACCAACTAACCAATAATTTTAAAGACTCGGTTGGTAGTATTGTTGGCTATTTACCGTTTAGTTATAAATTACATCAATGGGCCGGTAAATTCGATTGGAAATGGCTCGCCTTACCCATTAAAAGACATATGCTCCCTGAATTAGTAAAGCCAGGGGATATGTTAGGTGAAATAACTCCTAAAGCGGCTAAATTAACCGGCATTACACTGGGGCTACCGCTTATTGCGTCGGCATCAGACAAAGCGTGCGAAGTATTAGGCTCAGGTTGTATCACCCCATCAACAGCAAGTCTAAGCTATGGCACCACAGCAACCATTAACACCAATCAAACCCGCTACGTAGAACCACAACGATTTATACCGCCTTATCCCTCAGCTATTCCCGATAATTATAATTGCGAGGTTATGATTTACCGAGGATTTTGGATGGTTAATTGGTTCAAACAAGAGTTTGGACAACATGAAATGCTGCAGGCACATAAGCTTGGCGTTACGCCAGAAAGTTTATTTGATGAGCTAGTAAAACAAGTTCCGGCTGGTTCTATGGGATTGATGCTACAACCATATTGGTCTCCAGGTCTGAAAAATTTAGAAGCAAAAGGGGCCATTATAGGTTTTGGCGATGTGCACACACGAGCGCATGTCTATCGCTCTATTTTAGAAGGTTTGGCCTACGCATTAAGAGAAGGTAAGGAAACGCTAGAAAAACGCCAAGGGCAAAAAATTAAACGATTAATTATCTCTGGTGGTGGCTCGCAATCCGACGCGGCAATGCAATTAACTGCCGACATTTTTGGCTTACCTGCACATCGTCCTCATACCTATGAAACTTCAGGTCTGGGCGCGGCAATATGTGCAGCAGTTGGTCATGGCTTGCATGCAGACTATCCTGCAGCCATTAAGGCAATGACTCGAGTATCCGACACTTTTATACCCAACGATGAAAACGTTGGGTTGTATAACAAGCTTTATCATCACGTATATAAAAAAATGTATCGTCAATTAAAGCCGATTTATCAACAAATTAAAAATATTACTGGTTATCCCGAATAATAATTAACATTGAGTTCAACATACTTATAAATATAAAAAGAAGGAAAATATTATGGTTTATACAAGACGGAAATTTATTAAGACACTTGCGGTTAGTGCCGGCGCTGTATTTACGTCGAGCTTGGTAGGTTGTAATAGTTCAGATGACAAAGTGGTTATTACTGATCCTGCTCCTACGCAACCAAGCATTTTAGATGGCAGTCAATATTTTCCACAATCGGTTGTTTCGGGTGATCCAAAGCCTGAATCAGTTATTTTATGGACCCGAGTTCAAGATGGCGAAGACGATATTTCGTTGATGTTGCAAGTCTCTACAGATGAGTCTTTCAACAGTTTGGTGGTTGAACAGAGCTTTGAAGCGCTCGCATCTTCTGATCATTGTTTAAAAATTCGGGTAACAAACCTAGAACCAGGTAAATATTACTATTACCGATATATCTATCAAACGAACGGCAGTCATTATGCCAGTCGTGTCGGTCGTACTAAAACAGCACCTTTAGCCGATAGTGATACCAATGTAAAGTTTGCTTATGTATCGTGTCAGGATTATATCGGCCGTTATTACAATAACTATTTATCGCTCCTTGATAACGACGATATCGATTTTGTAGTCCATCTTGGCGACTATATATATGAAACTACCGGCGATGCACTTTTTCAATCGAGTACTAATGAGCGAAATATTGAATTTACAGATACTGAAGGCGCGTTAACCATTGGGGTTGGCGATAACGCCAGTTTAGCCGCGAATAGTTTAGACAACTATCGCCAGTTGTATAAAACTTATAGAACTGATGAACTTTTACAAAGAGTACATGAACGTTTTCCAATGATCGCAATATGGGATGATCACGAATTTTCCGACGATAGTTGGAGTGACAGAGCCACATATTTAGACGGAGCAGGGGACGAACAACAAACCCAACGTAAGAAAAATTCAGAAATTGCTTATTTCGAATACATGCCGATTGATCATGAACAACCTCACACTGACAGTGAACTAGACTCGGGTGCGTTAAGTATCGAAGACAGTCATCTATATCCTAACACTCGTATTTATCGTGATTTTCAATTTGGCAAACATTTGCATCTTGCGATGACCGACTTTAGAACCAACAGGCCCGATCATATTTTACCTGAAGATGCCTTTCCTGCGACAGTAGAAATGGATCAAGCAACCTTAACCGGATTTTTATTAGCGATTGGTATGCCACAGGCACAAGTAGACGCCGTGGTCGCTCAAATGTCACCTTATATTAATATTGATGACGTCATGTTTACGCCTTATAAGTCGGCTTTCGTTGAAATATTTACCGGTTTATATGCTCAAGAACTGTTAGCAAGAATTGAAATAAGTCAAACAGATGCCTTAATGCAAGCACAACAACGTGCAATTGCAGCGGTACAAGGTAAATTGACTACGTCCTATTTAAACCTTGTACTAAGTGGCGCACAATCAAGTTTGCCAGCTGAACATCCGATTCAAGCGTTACCATTATTACCTGAGACTGGTGTTGAACAAGGGATAGCGTTTTATACTATGGGTAAAACTGCGCTCTTTGACTATTTAGGCAGTCGCTATTTAGTCATCAAAGACACTTATGATCTTTATGCAGGTTATAAAGAATTCGTCGCACAACAGCAAGGTACGTCTGTACAGTCAGGATTTGATGAAGCACAAACCAACTGGCTTGCACAAACCTTTGCTACTTCAGCAAGTACCTGGAAAGTTTTGGGCAGCTCAGTATCGTTCTCTCCGCTAATCTTTGATCTATCAGCGAGCAGAGCAGATTCAGGCCTTTCAAGTCTTGAAAGCGTATTAAGTTCTGATTCTATTCCTAGCCCATTAAAGCAACGATTTTATCTCGAAGCTGATCAATGGGACGGTTTTCCACAATACAAAAGTAATTTTGTTAGTAATGTGCTCAGCCAATTTGGTGTGATCAGTATTGGCGGCGATGTGCATAGTAGTTATGTTACCGAGCACCTTGCAAGCCCAATTACAGGCAAGAAATCATTTAATTTTACTACTTCATCTATTTCATCAGGTACCTTTGGCTCCTTTTTAGAAGATGGTATGAATCAAGTATTGTCAACATTAGGCGATGTAGATCCCCAAATTGAAATGTTACCTTACTTTTTTGATACCCTTGTGCAAACCGCCACGAAACGAAGTGATGTTACAGACTCGATGAAATTTTCTAGGATGTGGGAACACGGTGTTGCCATTGTTGAAGTTAACGCCGATGAAATGTTAGTTAATTTTCATAATACAGGTAGCGAATTCCATAATATAGACGTGATCACCCGTAGTTATTATAACGACCCGCAAAGCTTCTTAGAGCAAGTACGCCTGTATAAATTTAGGGTAGCTGACGGAGAGTTACAACAACTTAACTAACGTATTCTAGATGCTAATTGTCTATAACCCCTAGTATATTACACAGTTCTAATATACTAGGGGTTAATTCTTTCTTTTATTAGACAGGGTTGGCGAGTGATTGAAAATTGAAGTTGATTTACTAGAAGGTCAAAAACCTATTCAAGCGCTACCTGAATTAGATATTCATTTAGTAAAAAAACACACAGCCAAGAGCTTTTAATTAAGAGAACAACTTTTTTACAACGGTGAAAAAATTGTCTTTATTATTGATAGGCTCGGGTAACTTGTAGCTATCTTTAACAAGTGTTAATCGCAGAGATACGGTTGCTCCATGTCCCCATGGCCACCAAATCGCGATAATAGTAGGGGACTCTCCGCTTCCCGGTCGAGTAAATAAAATTTGATCTTTAGATAACTCAGTTAGCTGTCCCAATTGCTCTTTTAGAACCTTAGGGGCTGATTTTATCGATTTTTTGGTCCATTCATGATCAAATTGTTGCCGTAAAATGGCTAAAGTTTTGTCTTTTTTATTGCGGGCAAATTCTGAAAGCATGGATTTGTGGTTATCTTCCCATCGCCATGTAAGATAGCCATCAAAAGCTTGTGCAATAGCTTGAGTAGTGTCTTCAACATGGCGTTGACTAAGCGTCATAAAACTATCCTTCCTGAGTGTGTTGTTTATTTATACTATTTTTTAACGCAATGATTCTATTGGCTAAAACTAAAAGATCAATAGCTTGAAGAGATATTTCTACAATTTCTTTTCAGTGCGGATGCTCGCTTTGCTGATAATCACTGGTTGTTGAGTGCGGCCACTGCGTGACCCCAATTGTTCAATGTTTGTTAGTGTATCATCGATTCCAATGTGGACTTCGCCGAATACGGTATGACGATTATCCAGAAATAGCGTGGGCTTAAAGGTAATAAAAAACTGACTGCCATCAGTTCCAGGACCTGCGTTTGCCATGCTGACTATGCCTGCTTTGCTATGCGATACTTTTTCACTAAATTCACCTTGATATTGATAGCCAGGATTGCCTCGCCCGGTGCCTAAAGGATCTCCTCCTTGCGCCATAAAACTGGGGATAACTCGATGAAAAGTTAAATCATCGTAAAATCCTAAGCGTGTTAAATAAATAGTACTAGTAACATGCATAGGAGCTGTTTCAGGATAAAGTTTAATGGTTATCTTCCCTTGATTCGTTTCTAACTCCCAAAAATAAGTGACATTTTTACTAAACTCGAGCAATTCAGGTTTTTTTAAATTGGTTTTCCAATCGTCTTTGCTTTTGTCTACGTGTTGCTGTGCAATAAAAGTATCAATGCTGGTTAGGGCTTGATCAGGTACTGAACAGCCATATAAGCTCATAATACATAAACTAAAAATGGTAAAAAAAATAGTGGATTTCATATTGATAGAAAATTACGTTAAAGATAACGCCATTATCAAAGAAAATAATCGAGGGTCAACAAATTATTAATATCGGCTTATTGAATAACTTTGTTCGATAGTTGCGTTATAATGACGTAAAATACCCATTATTACCATTTTCGCTATTACTCCGTTTAGGAACAACATGTTAAAAACATTTTCATTAATCCATCCCAAAATTAAAACGGCTCGCTTAGTCGATGCAATAAAACACGATATAAAAAAATATCTAAAAAGAGAGCGCAATAAAGCCTTGCCAGAGGGCGCTGATTATTGGGATTTTGATTGTAAATATGGACAAACTGCGGATGAAGCGCAGACGGTACATGTCTCTGCACTGAATAAATGTATAGACGAAGCTGAAAGCTTAAAACTAGAATCATTTTATATAGAAATATTAGCCAAACCTGGATACCGAACGCTTAATCCAATAAGCGAATAGCACACATATTACGTCAGTAATACCTGATACACGATATTACTGACGAACTAATAAAAAAGAATTATTTAAATTTGAAATTGGTCAATTGAGTGACCATAATTTAAACCTACGTAAATATTAACGTTAAACATGGATAGTTTTATTATGAACCACGACGAGATAGAGCGGTTAGACTCCCTTTCAGAAAAAGCGATTAATAATATCGCTACGCCAAACGAAATTAGAGAATTTAGTAAGCTTCTAGAGCAATGGAACGAAAACAGCCAAAATGATTTAACTATGCGTTATTTTCAACAAGATAATTTTAATCAAAAAATATAATAAAAGCGCTATTTATCATAAACAAGGAAAGTTCTATGACAAAAATGGATTATGCACGTCTGCAGCTATTGTCTGAAAAAGTGATTAATGACGATGCTACGATGGATGAGTTTGTTGAATTTCATCAGTTATTAAAATTATGGAATTTGGCACAAGAGCTTATTATTTTACCTAAAAGCTCTATTGTACACGAAAAAAATGAGTAAGGGGTTTGGTGGAATTATCCTTTCAAAGTAGTAACTTTACTTAATAAACCTCCTCTATATGGAGTGTTGTATTGTATTGTATTGTAAAGTCTAATGATAGAATTTTATAACAACACCATTCCTTATTAAATTGGCAAGATATTGATAAAAAGTATCGGTTAGAAATAGTGCAGGTATTAGAGAGGGCGACATTACTTAAGTTACTTCTTTCGAAACTCTTCCAAGATAAAATCAATAAAGCATCTTACTTTCCTCGATACATATTTTCTATGTGGATAAATTGCCAACAAACTAAACTCTAAAGTGCTGTGTTGAGGTAGTACTTGTACCAAGCGTTCTTCCTTTAATGCCTGTTCGACGATAAAGGCCGGGATCATAGCAATACCTCCGCCAGCGATTGCGATTGACTGCACAGCTGTTGGACTATTGGCTGCAATGACAGAGCTCACTTCTATGGTATGAGCATTGCCACTAGGCGAAACTATTGGCCAATGCTTACCAATGCGAAAGTTACTGTCGATCACACACTGATGTCGCGAAATATCTTCTGCTTGAGTGGGTGTACCGTGATCTGCAAGGTAACTTGGCGAAGCACACATGATCAGCGGATAAACGCAAATTTCTCGTGCGATCATCGTTGAGTCTGTGATCCCACCAATGCGTAAACGTAAATCAATTCCTTCTTCTATCATATCTACTGCGCCATTACTTAAGCTTAACTCAATAGATAATTCAGGGTATTGCTTTAAAAACTTTGGTAATACTGGCGCTAATTGCGTTTCCCCAAACGCTACCGGCGCACTAATTCGAATATTTCCTTTTGGTGTGGTTTGAGTTTCAGTTACTTGATCAACCATTGATGCGAATTGTTCTAATAAAAGCACTGATTGTTCATAGTATCTGCGCCCTGCATCTGTTAATACTAGGCGTCTAGTTGTTCTATTGAATAGACGAACGCCAAGCGAATGCTCTACCTGACCTACATATTTACTCACTAACGCTTTTGACAAACCCAAACGTTCACTCGCGGCAGTAAATGATTCTGTCTCTACTACTGCAATTACCGCTTTCATGCCATCCAAGGTATCCATATAACGCTCCAATACATACATCACTGTCAATATAGTGTTGACAATCATTCAATGTCAAGTGGATTTATCAATGATGTAATGACAGAGATAATAGCTACATCAAAACACATAACAAGCAGCGTGTTTGCTAGTTAAAACTATAAAGTGGAATGCAAGAGGACTAACAAGTAATGAAAATAGAAGTATATACACGCCCAGGTTGTGGCTACTGCAACCATGCCAAGAAGCTACTAGATAATCGTCAACTCACTTACGTTGAATACGATGTTTATCAACAGCCAGAGCATTTTGAAGAGCTACAAACAAGAACTAATGGAAGAACGTTTCCACAGATATTTATCGCAAATCAGTCTATCGGTGGCTTTACCGAACTGATGGCGTTAGATAAAAGTGGAAAACTCGCAACCCCAGTATAGTGCTAGCGTCAGCGTAAACTGGCAGCACCATTTAAATTTTTTTAAAACATCGTTTATATAGGAAATCAAATGAAAATTAACCACAACACACCAGTAAAATTAACTAATACGTCACGCCTTAAGAAGTATCTGCTGATGGTCACAAGCTCTTTATTGTTCAGTGTCAGTAATATGGGTTTAGTGCAAGCAGCAACTACGGAACACAAAACAATAGAAGTTCAGTCACAGAAAATTTTTTATCGTGAAGCTGGTGATAAAGCGGCGCCAACCATTGTACTACTTCATGGTTTTCCAACATCTTCACATATGTACAGAAACCTTATTCCTGTTTTAGCTGAAAAGTATCATGTAATTGCGCCAGATTATCCAGGCTTTGGTAATAGCTCGATGCCAGCATTAAATGAGTTTGAGTATAGCTTTGACAACTTAGCCAAAGTAACTGACAGCTTTTTGCAAAAAAAAGGCGTAGAAGAATATACTCTTTATGTCATGGACTATGGCGCGCCTATTGGGTTTAGAATTGCAGCAGCACACCCAGAACGTGTTCAAGGGCTTATTGTACAAAATGGTAATGCGTACAATGAAGGGTTACGGGATTTTTGGGCACCAATTAAAGCCTATTGGAAAGATAAAACACCAGCAAATGCACAAGTATTAAAAGACAACTTGTTAACTATAGGTGCAACTGAGTGGCAGTATACCAATGGTACACGCAACAAAGCGATGATCAGCCCAGATAACTGGATTGTTGATCAAGCGAAACTTGACCGCCCTGGTAATAAAGAAATCCAATTGGAATTATTTTACTCCTACGGCACAAATCCTGCGTTATACCCAGAGTGGCAAGCCTATTTTAGAAAGCATCAGCCGCCAACATTGCTAGTATGGGGTAAAGGCGATTATATTTTTCCAGAAGAAGGTGCGCACCCGTATAAGCGTGACTTAAAAAATCTAGATTTCCATATTCTTGATACTGGTCACTTTGCATTAGAAGAAGATGGGGACGTTATAGCTAACCATATTCTAAAGTTTATGAAAAATAAGGTTGTAGGTAAGTAACGGGCTGTTATTAACCACTCATTATCAAAGCTGTTCAAATTTTTAATATTAGAACAGCTTTTTTACCGTTATAAACGGCTCTGAGCCGCTACTAGCAGTTATAGAGTGATAAAATAATGTAGGATGAAAAAGATCGTCATCTTATTGGTTTACACAGTCTTCAAACGGATAAGTTGCCTAGTCGACATAGATGAAAGTGTACAAATTGAAATTAGCACAGGCATTATCATTTAAAAATGTTCGTTATGTATTTATTAGGAAACACAGATGTTAAACATGAATTTTGAAGAAAAAGTGGTTATTAACACCAACGAACAAACTTGGGTTGAAAGCCCTAGTAAAGGCGTATGGCGTAAACAATTAGCCAGAGAGCAGGCAGAGCACGGGCATGCTACCAGTATTGTTCGTTACGATGCTGGAACCAGTTTTAGTGCGCATAATCACCCCAAAGGAGAAGAGATTTTTGTATTAGACGGTGTTTTTTCGGATGAATCAGGAGATTATCCAGCAGGAACCTACCTTCGTAATCCTGAAGGGTTTTCTCATGCACCATTTAGCAAAAATGGTTGCACACTGTTAGTCAAGTTATGTCAATTTCAAGCAGGGGACGACCAGCATATTTGTATCGACACAAATAATACTACTTGGAGACCAGGTGTAGGGGGCTTGCAAGTGATGCCTCTACATAGTTTTGGCACTGAATCAGTCGCACTGGTAAAATGGCCAGCTAATGAGCGTTTTCAACCTCATCGTCATTTTGGCGGCGAAGAAATTTTTGTTATTTCCGGACAGTTTATTGACGAACATGGTCAATATCCAAAGGGAACTTGGATAAGGAGCCCGCATCTGAGTCAGCATTTCCCGTTTGTTGAACAGGAGACCTTGATATTTGTGAAAACAGGGCACCTATAAAATAAAAGTGAATTTTGACATTGTTTTTTGGCTAGCTTTTAATAGGCTGAAGTTAATCCACTTTTCTCTTTTTACCGCTTTCAGCACGCTGTTTGTTTTCTGTTTGCACATAAACTGTGTCGGTAGTCGCCATACTTGCGTGCCCAAGATCTTCAGATAGATCTTTTAATGCGCGACCGCGTTCAATTTCCATGCTTGCACCAGTATGTCTTAACCAATGTGTCGACGCTTCTTTTAGCTTGAGCGCTTTATTTTCACCTTCGTACTGCTTCATTTTCTTATAAGCTTGATCAAAGATATCTTGTACAAGTCGTCTTAAATGCCTAGCTGACATACCACCTTGTCCGCGTATTTTTTCTACAAGCACAGTATTTTCACCGCTGCCAGGAAGACGCGAAAGTCCGCGTGATAATCGATATCTTTCTATAAATGGGATAAAGTCGGGCGGTACGGTGGTATCCCTTAATTTACGTCCTTTTCCGAAGATTTTTAGCCACCAGTTTTCATTTTCATCTTGCCAAAAATGGCCCATTATCGGTGACCAGTTATCACGTTCAGATAATTCTGAAATACGCAAAAATAAGGTCTTCAACGCCGCTATAACGAATAAATTCCGCTCATAAATAGCATCTTCATTAGCCATTTCAACGGCCGTATCTAACATGTATTGCCATTGAGCAGAGGTAAGGCGTTTAACTTCTTTAACTTGAGCATCGGTAATAAAATGCCGACAATCTTTTTTAGCTATTTGCGCAGGATTTCCGTAGCAAAGTTCTTCACTCATTAAATAATTATAAAAGACAATAATTGCCGTGAACGTTGAGGTTAAGGTTTGCTGAGACGGTCGATACTTTTTCTTATCAACATCTTTAAGTACTTGGCTTTTAGGCGCTTGCATTTTGTAAGGACGCCAAGATTCATTACTTTTGAAATAGCCGTGCTCAAGTTTATAACGGTCTTGATTACTGGTTCCAATCCAAGTGATCGGCGGATGCCAACAGAAATCAGCATATTCTAAAATATCAGCTTTACGAAATTCATCTAACGGTGATTTCTTTTCTATGAAAGTCCACAGCAGAAACTTTTCAACTTCATTTCTAAATCGTTCATAGGTATGTGCTGATTTATTGCGACCAATGTATTCAAGAAATGATTTTCCCCAAGTCCAATGATTTAACCACCAAGATTCATTATTGGCAAAAATATCATTTAGCTCAGGATAATCAGATAAAACTAATTCAGTCAGCTCAGCATGAGTTGGATATAAAGGAATAGGATTTGTTAAGGACATCGTATTATTATGTTATTGCTATATATGAGCACAGTATAAAGACCTTATACCACTATGTCCAATACTAAACAGTATTGGACATAGTGAGCTATGAGCAATCTGAGCGTGTTTACCCTGTAATTGTTTAAACTAATCATTCTTAGTTATTAACTAATACTTTAAAAATTTACTAACCTTGTTTGTTTAACAACATATATAACGTAACGCTACGTGCATAAAATTAATGTTTGTGCATGTTCCTAGGTTATTTTTCACGTAGCATCGTATCCTATAAATTTTAGCGTTTTATATTTAAATCAATTAACACTGGCTTTAATACGCGCATACTTAATGAATAATGAAACGTCTGGCGCTTTGTAAATCTTTGTTCCGACACAAACTAAACTCCACATTCCTTTTTATCAAAACATTTCGGTAATATGCAAAAAATGAATTAGAAAACATATTCAAATGTTTAACGCTTGATATCTCAAGTTAATGCACCAATCTATTATTAAAACTCATTTTATTTGGTTGTTATGCTACCTCTTTTATTACCATTATTTGTTGGTGTGTTACTTATCGGTTGGTCTGTTGCAAAACCTTATTGGCGCGAACACCAACGCGATAAAATTAGGCGTACTCCTTTTAAAAAACAATGGCGCAAAATTTTACAACATCGCATGCCTTATTTCAGACAAATGCCTGCTGATCTGCAACTGCAGTTAAAACAGCACATTCAGGTTTTTCTTGCTGAAAAAAACTTTGTCGGCTGCAACGGTATAAAAATAAATGATGACATTAGAGTGACTATTGCTGCTCAAGCGTGTTTATTGTTACTCAATCGAAAAACTGATTATTACCCTAAATTGAAAACTATTCTTGTTTATCCTAGTTCATTTGTGAAATCACAATTAAAACAAAATGTAGCTGGCGTGCAATTTACCCAAAAGCTTGCATTAAGTGGCGAGTCTTGGGATTTTGGTAAAATCGTTTTATCTTGGGAAGACACTAAACTTGGCGCAGAAATTCCGTACGATGGACACAATGTCGTCATTCATGAATTCGCTCATCAATTAGATCAAGAAAATGGTCGAGCCAATGGCGCTCCCATTCTAGGCAGAAACCAAACTTATGACACTTGGTCTAAGGCCTTTTCAGTACAATTTAATTTACTTCAACAACAAGCAAACGCGGGTATACCGTCATTATTTGACTATTATGGCGCTAGCGAGCCTGCGGAGTTTTTTGCGGTTACCAGTGAAGTATTCTTTGAACAAGCCAAACAATTTAACCATGATCACCCTGCACTATATCAACAATTAAAGCTGTTTTATAATGTCGACCCTGCTTTGTGGTCATAATTGTGGTCATAATATAACTAAGTAGATAAATAGCGGTATGAATAGTATTTACTGCTATGTTTTGTCGGTTGTCGGAATGCGCTTATTGGCTTTGAATATGTGTCCAGCGATTGATGATTTTATCTAAAGTACCGTTTGCTTTTAACTTGCTAATTGTTTGATCTATCTTTTCTTTTATATTAGGTGTACATGAAGCCTTACTGAGCATAATATGAATATCAGATTGATATATTTCAATAGGATGGGTTTCAAATTCGTCATGTAATCGGTACTTCTCAGTAAACGCTTTCATCGTAATAGGATCAACTAAAAAGCCATCAATGTAGCCTTTCATCAGCATTGTTACATTTTCTTCTAAATCAACAACCTCACTAATGCGAGCTTGGAATTTGATATCTTGAATTAACTCTTGGTATTTTTGCCCATAATAGTATCCGCCTTCTACCCCTATCATAAAATTACTTGTAGTAAGTTCAGATAAGGAATTGAGCTTTATTTTATCAACAGAGCCTTTTTTGACAAATAACTTCACAACTTCCTGACGATAAGGAATGCTGAAGTAGGCAAATTTATCGCGTTCCTCGGTAAATGACGACCCCATAGCAACGTCCATTTCTCCGGTTCTTATATATTGAACATGGCGTTTCCAAGGAAGTTCGGTGTAGGTTACATCAAGGTCTGCATCATCAACAATAGCGTTGAATATTTCAAAGTCGAGCCCAACAAGTTGTTGTTGTTTATTGTGATATTGATAAGGATACCAAAGCTCCCAGCCAACAGATAATGAAATGGCTGTACTTTGAAAAGACATTAGCGTTAAGGCTAAAAATAGATGTTTCTTCATTAAATCAAAACTCTCTAGCCTAAACTAACTTAATCTAAAGGCTTTATTTTTAACACAGATGCGGGATCAATACGCACATTGAACCAGTTAATCCGCCAATCTAGGTGAGGCCCAGTTGCTCGACCACTTGCTCCAACGGCAGCTACGACCTGCCCCTTTGATACCAATTCGCCTACCTTGACATAAGACTTACTTAAATGCAAAAACGTTGATGTGATCCCTTGTCCATGATCTATGATCATAGTGCCACCAGAATAAAACATATCAGGAACAAACAATAATACTTTGCCCGATGCAGGCGCTTTTACCGGATCGCCGGTTTTCCCAGCGTAATCTAAACCAAAGTGAGGTCGTTTAGGCTCACCATTAAACACGCGCTGACTGCCATATACCCCGGTAATTTCGCCATCAATTGGTGGAATGAATCCTTGCGCGAAAAAGTTTGTAGAGCTCGATGTTTTGCGCGCGGCAGCTATTTGTTGATTGTCTAATTTCGCGCGAGCCACTGATTTGGGATCAGGCTTCATGATACTTTTCGCGATGCCTTCAATTCGCTGAATTTTATAACTACGTTTTTCAGGAATGATGCTTTGTTTTACAACTTTGCCTGCAGGTGTAGTAACCACAAGTTGGTGCGATTGAGTATCATCGCGACCAAAACCAAACACGAAGTCACCATTAGCTGAAACGGCCAATGCTTTATCATCAAACTTAACAGTATTGTGCGCAGATGTTTTACCGATCATCAAACCGCCCTGCGTTGCTTCACCAATAAGTTTGATCTCGGCTAATGCTTCAGTTGAAATAATCGAGCTAGTAACAAAAGCAATAGCTGACAACTTAATAAATTTAAGCACTCGCTATGGCTCCTTTGGCTACACCTTCATAGGCGACAACTTTAAAATCATCCTGTGGCGCATCGTTTTTCAATTGTCGGGCAATATAGTCAGCGAGCAATTCAACGGTTGAATCACAGTCAACGACTTCTAAAATATTCGTCGGTACGGCGATATCGAATCGACCTTGAGGCGCATGATAGGAAAAAAATTGGTGATCGGGTGTTAATTTAGCCATTGCCGTTTCAGATAACTGAATATCGGCTTTATTAACGCGATCATCTTCACTGGCGAGATAAATATCTTGCCATCGGTCACACCAGGTCTTTTCTAGACCGATAGAACGCATACTATTTTTAAATATCTGAATTTTGGATCTATGGCCGTGAGCAATGCGTTGACAGTTACCGTCATGCAATTTTAAGCCATGAGTGTAATGATAGTAAAAGCCGTCAATTTTTTCTGGGCGAAGAGTTAATTGCAAACCTTTAACATTTTCTGGAAGTTGCGCAGAAATAATATGCACGAGAAAATCAGTGACAGATTCAATATCAATCACTTTAGTATCAATTTTAGCAAACGCGCACGCCGGTGATTGCAAAAAATATCCGCCAACAGCTGAGATAAAGTCTATGCATTCATGCCCTTTATTGTAGGTAGAGTCAGTAATAGTTAACGCTTGTTGTTGAGTTGGTAATAACAATTTGTGATCAACGGCTTCATCAATAATGGCTTTAATTTGTTTTTTAACGATACCAAAGTCCAAAATCATACTTTGTTCGTTTAATGCACCGTCTAACAAAACATCGACGATCCAACTTTCACCGACAATGCCACGACTTTCACACAAGTAGGAAAAATCGATCACGGTAAGATCATTTACAAATAACTGCATTTAATTTGTCCTTATTTAATGACTTGCCAACTAATTTCATCATTCGCTCGAATAGGAATGACTTTATCTTCGCCAAAATCTAGCGTAGCTGGCACAGTCCATGACGATTTCTCTAACGTGATTTTATCGCCATTTACCGGTAATTGATAAAATTTAGGGCCATTTAAGCTGGCAAACGCCTCTAGTTTATCAAGTGCGCCTGCTTGTTCAAACGCCTCAGCATATAATTCTATTGCCGCATGAGCGGTATAGGCTCCGGCGCAACCACATGCTGACTCTTTAGCTTGCTGTGCATGAGGAGCAGAGTCTGTTCCTAAGAAAAATTTTTCATCGCCACTGGTTGCTGCTTCTATTAACGCTTGCTGATGAATATTGCGTTTCAATATTGGTAAGCAAAAATAGTGAGGTCGTATCCCCCCCACTAACATGTGATTACGATTAAACAACAAATGATGCGCGGTGATGGTTGCCGCAACGTTTTTATTAGCTTGTCTAACAAATTCAACCGCATTTTTAGTGGTAATATGTTCAAGCACTACTTTAAGATCAGGAAATTTAGCGACCAACGGCGATAAAATAGTGTCTATAAATACCGCTTCACGATCAAAAATATCAATATCATCGGTGGTTACTTCACCATGCACTAATAACGGCATGCCTTCATTTTGTAACGCGGTTAATGCCGGGTAAATATTGCTGATATCGGTGACACCAGATGATGAATTAGTTGTCGCACCTGCAGGATAAAGTTTTGCCGCGTAAACAATACCCGATTGCTTTGCAGCCACAATATCATCGGCCGTGGTTTTATCGGTCAAATAAAGCACCATTAATGGTTTAAAATGTGCGCTTGGCGCATTAGCCATAATGCGCTCATGATAGTCTTTGGCTTCTTGTGCATTGGTAACCGGTGGTACCAAATTAGGCATAACGATAGCACGGCCAAAATACCGACTAATGTCTTTTACAGTGCGTGCTAGTGCCACACCATCACGTAGGTGCACATGCCAATCATCAGGGCGAGAAATAGTTAAAGTTGTCATGTTTTATCCTAAATTTTGTCTGTTTAAATGTTTATTCAATAAAGCTCTTGGTAACGCGTAACCATGTAAGCTATTGATATTAAGCGTTATTATCCTGAAGCAATGCCAATAGCTGTTCTTTAAGATTAGGTGGCACTTTATAAATCGTTAAACTGTCATTCGCTGCATTATATACAACATCTTGACCAAAATGGCTTCTTTCAAAACTAATACTAATACCGTTGCCGTATCCGGAATACTTTGTCACTTTATTGATCACTGCCTGATCGTGCGGGAAAGATTCTTCTATTGGATAAGCCTGCTCTTGGCAAAATTGATAAAAATCTTTACCACTTTCTTCTTGCTTGATCACGTTACCCAATTCTTGTAACGATACATCTTGAGCACTTTCTTTTTGCTCTTTACAGTAATTAAGCAATTCTTTACGTGTTTGTTGCTTCTCATTTGCATCTAACTGGGCAACAGAGACAAAGTCTTCAACCGCTTGTACTAAGGTTTGCGTTTGCTCTTTTGAATTTAGCCCTTCTTCGCAGCCAAGAAAATCAAGAAAGAAATCTGACACTTTTCGACCTGCACGGCCTTTAATAAAGGAAACGTAACGGTTTCCTTGAGCATTTTGCTGGTAATCAAAAAGGTCGATACGGGCAGCTAGTTGCAACTTGTTGGTATCTAAGTGCTTATCCGCAGATATATTCAACTCACCATCAACCGAGTAATGCTCAGAAGTAGGAATAATCGCTGCTAATAAATATCGTCCGCCCATATATTCATAATGACAGATGATTAAATAACCCGTTTCGGCTAGGTCGTATTTTTCAAGCTCATTTTTTAGTAAATTTGCAGCTTGAGTGCTAAATGCATAAAAATCTTGTGATTCGCCTAAGTAACTTTCCATAATATCAACGAAGCGCGCACTGTCTCCTTCTGCAGGCATCGTTGAAAAATGGCCATAAGCTTTATTACCTTTGCCATTATAAATGTTGTGCAACGCATCAACGAAACTTTGGATTTTTGGTCCTACGGCTAACGCTTCAGGGCCAAAACGTATGACTATTTCACCCGTTTCTTCTTTTTTTGATAAAAAATGTAGGGCAATATTTGAAATTATTAAACTCATCGCTAAAGGCCAGTATTATATTGTTAAGTCATTTGATAAACTTATCTTAAGTTATTCAAATGTAAATTAAGTAAAAAGATGCCTATTGTATCCAAGTATTCCAACGAACGTGTAGAAAAAATTATTGAAGATTTACTCGATGTCTTGATAAAAGAGTCTGCAACCCCTGATTTAGCACTAATGTGCTTAGGAAACACCATTACAGATATTATCAGTAATCAAGTTCCCAAACATCAAAGAGAAGCTATAGTTAATAACTTTACTGCTGCATTAAAGCAATCAATTGCTAATGCTAAGTAAAGTTACGTCTAATAAATTAATAAGAGAATAACAACAATAAATGGTTTCCTCTGATTCTAATACATACAGCAAAAAGCTCTTACTTTTAATTAGTTGGGGTCATTGGTTTACGTTTTTTAATATTATTGCGGCAATAGTATTGTCGTCATTTTATTTATTTAGTGAATCGATGCCAGAAACCCTTTTAGGACAACTGTATTTATTCTCTACCTGGATAAGCCATATGGGGTTTTTAACCTTTATGAGTTTTGTGCTGATCCTGTTTCCCCTAATTTTATTATTCCCCAATACTAAGTTTATTCGGACCAGTGCCTCAATTATTTTTACCATTGAATTATTGTTGTTGGTGCTCGACGCCTATATTTATAGTCGACTTGGTTACCATTTAAATGCGTCTTCTAGTGAACAAATCATTTCCTTGATTGTGACGCAGATAAATAAAGATCCAGCACTGTTCTGGTTTGTCAGCACAATATTATGTTTGATGATATTGGCCTATGAACTGGTGATCAGTAACTACGCATGGAAGCATCTGCGCCAGTTACAAAAAACCCAATTTGCCCCTTATGTTATTTTTAGTTATGTAGTCTTGTTTTTCTTTAGCCATAGTACCCATATATGGGCAGATGCTAAGCTCGATTACGATGTGTTAAGACAAGATACTGTGTTACCGCTGTCCTACCCTAGTACCGCTAAAACCTTATTGACTAAATATGGCTTATTTAATCTAGACGATTACATTGAACGTAGAACGAGTTCTTTGTCGTTTAATGACACGGTACCAACGTACCCGCAATTACCTCAGCAATGCTCTGCTGACATAAGTAACCAGCAATCGACTTTTGTTATTTTAACGAAAGAGTTACTTGATAGTGCGCAGATCAAACAATTTTCTCAAAGATCACACTCAGCAAACATCAGACTGAATTACCATATTGATACTGCGCAACGTGAAGATGGCTGGTTTAATTTACTTTATAGTCTTCCTAGTATTTATCAGCAAGGCATATTGCAGCAACAGACAATGCCTTTGTTATTTCAAGCGATTGAGGCTAAAAAATTAGCGAAAACATTAACGGTGATCGGTAATAAAAATACCGATATCGACAATAGTGAACTCTGGTATGAAAACCTATTTGATAGCAAAACCCAACTAACCGATATATCGAGCTTAGTGTTTGCCGATAAATTAAATAGTGTTAAACAAGGGCTGCACTTCATCTATTTTACCGATAATAATAGTTATCAATTTGAATTGTTTATGGACGCCCTGCTTTTAGCCCAACAACAAAAATCTCAACGAGACATTATTTGGGTGAGCTCTATTGGCAATACTAATACCGATACCAGCTTGTCAATTAAACCAGCATTGCTGATATGGCCTTCAGAAAAGTCATCTGCTAAAAATACCCTCACCAGTCATATGGACCTGCAACCAACATTAGTAGAAAGCTGGCTGGGGTGTAACCTGTCATCATCGACATATAGCAGCGGTGACAACCTGCTTAAGTTACGCAAAGATCGTATTATCGCTAATACGATGAAAGATGGCATTATGGTCTTTAATAAAGATAAATCGGTTTTTATTGACCAAAATGGTAACTTCCAAAGTTATTCACGACAGTTGGAAGCGCCAATAACCGTAAGCGCTGATTTCCCGTTGATGATAGATGGCGTGCATTTTATTAAGCAATTTAGCTTAAGCAATAAGGTTAATCCCTAAGTTTGTGTAATAAATCAGCAACTAAAGCGTTTTAAATGATTTTAGATTGCAATACCGCGGTAATTCATTATTATACTTGCCGCAAGCATGTAGATATAAATGCTTATGTCGGGGTGTAGCGCAGCTTGGTAGCGCGTGCGTCTGGGGGACGTGAGGTCACAGGTTCGAATCCTGTCACTCCGACCAAATTGATAACATTGAAAGCTCTGTTTTACAGGGCTTTTTTTGTGCCTGTGATTTAACGAATATAGTGTCTATTTTGGGGACTGATATCAGTTTGCTAAACCGTATAGCGAAGTAGAACCGTGCAAACAGTCAGACGTCTTGCTTTAAATTTTTGTTAAAGTTTACTTTGTAAACAGATGGTTAGCGAATGGTTCGGACCATTGATACTTTTGTACATTCTTTCCATATTCGGTAACATTGGCAACTAATCCATGTTATTCGAATATTTATAATTGTTGCTCTCTTTTTTACTCTTCTTTTTAGCCTTCTTTTTATTCCTGAATAGTCACGCACTAATAGTCACTCACAATTTACGGTAATGTGCTGACAAAACTTGGCTAGAAAATTTATGCACATTTCAATGTTAATTCCACAATTATTTACCAAGTGAATAAGTTAACCAACACTTTTTGTAATGCTTACGTCCACCTTTTAATACTCGTCAAACGTTGGCTCATTGAGTCGGGCAAGCGCTAAAAACACCACTGCTTTATTCAAATGCCTGTCGCTAACAAGCAACTAAAACACTACTCCAATAACTCCCTAAAAACGTTTTTCTACTTATACAACGACCAGAAAGCCCCCATCTAATCATTGAACTATAGATTAAGTAAGTATTTACACTCGTATTGACAGAGTTATCAGGGTTACCAGCCTCATTGCGTAAGGGGTTATTAGGGTTATTAGTGGTGGTGTACCAAGGGTTACCAGAGTTATCTGTAAATTGACTTATAGAGTTACTAGGGGTATCGTTGTTTTAAGTAAAAAAAGGACCTGCAATGAACTATCCAATCTTAATTTCAAAAAATGCGCTTGAGTCAGACTATAAATTGAGCGTGCCAGATCTGCCCGGCTGCCAGTTAAAAGCGCCGTCAATAAGCAAAGCAATGGAAAGTGTTGATGAAGCGATAGCTTCGCATTTAAGTATTCTTGCTGAATATGGTGAGAACATTCCATCGGCAAAGCCGATAGAGTTTCATATGGAAAATTGTTCTGAGGAAAACCCGATTTGGGCGTTGGTAAATTTTGACATTCTTCCCTATTTAGGAAAGAGCCATAAAATAAATGTGACTTTGCCTGAGTTGTTGATCAAACAAATCGATGATCGAGTAAATATATCGGCAGATCATAAAACACGCTCAGGCTTTATCGCGAGTGCTTGTCTTAAAGAATTAAATAAAAGATAAGATGTTGGTGTTAATTAAATCAGATAACTAAAACAGATAATTAAAGCAATTAATTAACACCGGTTAGCCACAACAACTGAAATAGTTAGATATGATTTGCTAACAGTACCGACAGGTTAAGTTGCTGTGCTGGTATATTTAAATCTTCGCTATAGCCTAGTGTTGCAATGCGAGGGACAGGTAATAAATGTTCTAGCTCGGTGATATTTTCCTGCAGAAAATCCATGGTTGTTGGGCAATTAGCGACCCAAGCTACACAAGTTAACCCATCAGCAATAATTGCTTGGTAGGTTAATATTGCATGATTAAGACAACCGAGCTTCATATTAACGACTAAAATTATCTGTTGCTTGGTTTCGCGAACAAAATCAGACAAATAGTGTCCTTGTCCGAGCGGTAAACGCCAACCGCCGGCACCTTCAGTCAGTACAATGTCAGCTTGATGAGCGTTAACTTTGTCGTAGCCTGTTAAAATATCATCTACTGTAATTAATTGTTTGCTCTGCTGCGCGGCAATATGCGGCGCAATAGGCGCTTGATATGCGATGGGGTTAACTTCATTAATACTTTGCCCACTATTGGCAAGCGCGGTTAATAATTGAGCATCTTCATTTACTAAATTACCATTAATAAGTTCGCAGCCCGCTGAAATAGGCTTATATACTGCTACTTTTTTATTAAGCGCGGTGAGTGCTTTTACTAATGCGCAAGCAACATAGGTTTTGCCTGCATCGGTATCCGTTGCAGTGATAAAAAATTTACGCATATATAACCTAATCTGATAATTTGACCATTAATCCAGAAAACACTTTGTAGGTTGCCGGATAAACATCGTTGGGCTCTTGAAAATCTTGATAGCTTTGAGTCATCTTCTGCCACTTATCTTTACCCGCCAAGCCTTTACCGCGCTTTTCAGGAACGTGATTAGCACCTAAGCCTTTTAATTCATGGGCCAAATGCAACACACTTTCATACTCAAGCACTATGTCCTGTGCCTGATGTTCAATCAATCTTGACTGCGAAGAATTCAGTAAAGTCATCAACTCGGCTGGTGACCTAAAATCTATAACATGCTTATCGTCGTCGACTTGTGCCCAAGAAGACTTCAATTCATATAAAGTGCCATCAACTAAGGTACTAAAGATAAATAAGCCGCCAGGTTTTAATACTCGCATTATCTCATCGAGCGCTTTATCAAGTGGCTCGCACCACTGGATAACTAAATTAGAGTAGATAAAATCAATGCTATTGGTTTGCAAGGGTAGCTTAAAAGCATCTGCTTGCAGCCAGCATATGTCTTTTGAACGATGAGTACTGGCAAATTCAATCATTTGATAAGAAATATCAACACCAACAACTTGCTGATAACTGCTGGCCAAAATATTAGTAAAAAAACCCGTACCCGATCCTAAATCAAGTACTGTTAAATCGTTTCTATTTGGTAACCAAGGCATTAAATGTTTACCACTGTAACGCTGTAAACGCGCTGAAACATCATAAGATTTGCTGGCTGAGCCGAACGAACGGGCGATTTTTTTTCTTTTTCTCATTTCAGGCATTAAACAATAACTCTATTTAAGCAATCAGCCAACTGATTGATATCATTAACATTATGACTTGCACATACGGTTATGCGTAACCGAGAACTATTCACTGGCACTGTTGGTGGACGTATTGCTGTCAACCAAATACCTTGCTGTTTTAGCTCTTCACACACAGCAAGAGCCTTTTCTTCTTTTCCTATCACAATTGCGTGAATGGAAGACGCCGTTGAGATCAATTTAACATCTTGATGCAATCGATTGGCTAAATGACAACTTAACTCGTTAATTTTATCACGTCGCCACGCTTCTGCCTGAATAATTTCGATGCTCTTTTTTGTTGCCCAAGCTAAAGCTGGCGATATAGCGGTAGAGTAAATGTAATGTCTCGCATAATTAACTAAGTAATCAAAAACATCTTGTTCACAAGCAACGAACGCCCCACTAGTCGCAATCGCTTTCCCAAAAGTTGCCATCACTATATCGATATTTGCCTGACTAACACTACCCTGACCTTTATCACCGATAACACCTATGCTGTGCGCGTCGTCGAGATAAAGCCAAGCCTGATGTGCTTTAGCAAGTGTAGCCAAAGATTTTATATCTGCCTGATCGCCGTCCATGCTAAACACACCTTCAGAAACAATAAGGTTATTTTCTGAGGACGTTGATTTTAACCATTGTGATAATTGTTCGGTATTATTGTGCAAAAATCTTTTAGTGGTGGCTTTACTCGATAAAGCGCCATCAATAATAGAGGCATGACTAAGCTTATCAAGCCAAAAATTAACGTTCTCTTGTCCTAATGCGTTAAGTACGCCAACATTTGCGGAAAAACCACTGGAAAATAACAAACACTTTGGTTTGTTGAGCCATTGACAAATTTCGTCTTCTAACGCGCGATGCGCATAATGAAATCCGGTAATTAAACTGGAGGCACTTGCACACAGCCCATATTTATCAATACCGACTTGCATGGCATTATCAATATCGGGGTGCCGATTAAGAGCTAAATAATCATTAGAAGAAAAATTTAAATAGCGCTTACCATCAATAACTACTTCTCGCCCACTTTGCTCGGCGATGCAGACGCGCTGTCGATAGCGCGACTGATTTTTTTGTTGGTTTAATTGCTGCTGAATAAAATCAAACGCCATAACATTTAGTTAGCTGCGTTATAAAACAAATCACTGTTTTGTTGATCAACGATCGCAGTTTTAATTGCAAGTTGCTGTTGATCTTCGTCGGTGTCACTGGCAATTGTTTCAGTGTTTATACCCAGTTTTTCAAATAACGCGATATCTTGGTTGGTTTCAGGATTGTCAGTGGTAAGCAATTTACAACCGTAAAATATTGAGTTTGCACCAGCAAGAAAACACAATGATTGCATTTGTTCATTCATTTCCGAACGGCCAGCAGAAAGACGTACGTGGCTTTTAGGCATCATAATGCGAGCCACGGCAATACAACGAATAAATTCGAAATGATCCAGATCGTCAACATCTGATAATGGCGTACCTTCAACTTTTACTAACATGTTAATTGGCACACTTTCAGGTTGCGGTGACAAATTAGCCAGTTGTAGTAACAAAGAAGCGCGATCTTTAGCTTGTTCACCTAAACCTACAATACCGCCACTACAGACTTTCATGCCGGCACTGCGAACATTGTCTAGTGTGTCTAATCGGTCTTGATAGGTTCGCGTGGTAATAATACTGTTATAATGCTCTGGCGAGGTGTCTAGGTTATGATTGTAATAATCCAACCCTGCCGATTGCAATTCACCCGCCTGCTCTGAGGATAACATCCCTAAGGTCATGCATGTTTCTAATCCTAGCGCTTTAACGCCTTTGACCATTTCGACCACATAAGGCATATCACGCTCTTTAGGGTTTCTCCAGGCAGCGCCCATACAAAATCGCGTCGAACCTTGAGCTTTAGCCGCTTTTGCCGCTTCTAAAACAGAATTAACTTCCATCAATCTTTCTTTATCAATATCAGTTTTATAACGTGCACTTTGCGAGCAATATTTACAATCTTCAGGGCAAGCACCGGTTTTAATAGATAGCAAGGTACTAACTTGCACTTCATTGGCATTAAAGTGCTGGCGGTGAACCGTTTGAGCTTTAAACATTAAATCATTGAAAGGTAAATTAAAAAGCGCCTTTACTTCATCTAATTGCCAGTTATGGCGAATATCTGCTGGCGTTGAAATTGACGGATTTAACTGCTGTGACATTTTGTTTACCTTGTTATTTCTAAATTGCATCTGCAAAAGTTAACAGGTAGTCTAGCCAGCACTTTAATGATGTCAACATTTATACAAGCCAATAGTTAACATATGAACAATAATCACACAAATTCAATTGATTTTGATAACAAACACATCTGGCACCCTTATACGTCAATGACCAAACCATTACCCTCTTATTTGGTCGAGTCGGCGGATGGCGTTAGATTAAAGTTGTCGACGAGCGACTATCTAATCGATGGTATGTCCTCATGGTGGGCAGTTATCCATGGCTATAATCATCCACAATTGAATCAGGCGCTGGTTGAACAAACCAGCAAAATGTCACATGTGATGTTTGGCGGTATCACGCATCAACCAGCTATCGATTTATGTCAAAAATTAATTGCCTTGACGCCAAAAACATTAGAAAGAGTTTTTCTTTCGGATAGTGGTTCTGTGGCCGTTGAGGTCGCATTAAAAATGGCGATCCAATATCAACAAAGCAAAGGTAACAAAAAGAAGTCAAAAATCCTAACCGTTAAAAACGGCTACCATGGTGACACCTTTGCCGCCATGTCGGTATGCGACCCTGTTACAGGTATGCACCAAATCTTTGAGCAGGTGTTAAGTAAACAAATATTCGCACCGGCCCCAGAAACTAAGTTCGACCAACAATGGCAAGCGCAAGATATCAGCGAATTATCGACATTATTTGCTAATCATCATCATGAAGTGGCCGCTTTTATTATCGAACCAATCGTTCAAGGTGCTGGCGGCATGCGCATGTATCATCCTGAATACTTAAAAACATGTCGACAACTCTGCGATCAATATGACGTATTGTTGATTGTTGATGAGATAGCGACTGGCTTTGGCCGCACTGGAAAATTATTTGCCTGCGAATGGGCTGATATTTCCCCTGATATCTTATGTTTGGGCAAAGCATTAACGGCTGGATACTTAACGCTTGCAGCTACCCTATGTTCGGTAGATGTCGCTAATACTATTAGTGAAGGTGAAGCGGGTTGTTTTATGCACGGTCCAACATTTATGGGGAATCCGCTGGCGTGCGCCGTTGCCAATAAAAACTTAGAGCTATTAATGTTGAATCAATGGCAAAGCCAAGTTAGTAATATAGAAGCAATCCTTACACAACACTTATTGCCACTCATTAACCACCCTAGAGTGTCTGATAGTCGTGTACTGGGCGCTATCGGCGTTATCGAGGCAACTTGTCCAGTTAATATGGCTATCATTCAAAAACGTTTTGTTGAACTCGGGGTTTGGATCCGCCCTTTTGGCAAGCTTATTTATATCATGCCGCCCTATGTTATCGAGGAAGCAGACTTAATACAGCTAATTGATGCCATTAAAATAGTGCTGGATGAAGAAGCCTGTTTTAGTTAACTGACCTCAAACTAGGGGTAAGGGATTGGTCAGGAATAAATATCAACGAAGCTGCATTAAAATGTAAACGACCCAGGCGATGGAAACCATTAACAACATAAAGACATCATAATGTTTATGATCTGTTTTTCGTCGCCGACGGTATCTTGCCATTATTATATAGATATAGCTGATGGCAGCGCTAGCCCATAGTAGAATGTATAGATACCCCGTTAAAGGCGTCCGCCAAAACTGACGAACTTCAATATTATAATAACGTAGCAATCCATATTCTTGAGGCGGAGCGGCGTAATAGGAAAGAACTAACGCAACCGTAAAAATAAACCAACCGCTAACAGACAATAAACGGGCTAAGTAAAACCAAACGTCATGACCGTGTCGACGCTCTATACCATCCCATTTCGACTTACTTTTTACTTTTTTATCAGTAAAATTCGATTTTTCTTTTGATATCGACACTATTTGGCAATTTTTACTTGTTAATGATAACAAGCAAGGTAACATATCATGCCCTAAAGTTTGAGTGATTTTGATAAAGAAAAGAGGTCGTTAAATGTCAGTTATATCAATTACTGATGTACTAGCAGGAAAGTCTCCTGTGAACGAAGCTGTTACTGTGCACGGATGGATCAGAACCCGCCGTGACTCTAAAGCTGGTATTTCATTTTTAGCTATTCATGATGGTTCATGTTTTGACCCTATTCAAGCCATCGTTCCCAATGACCTAGACAATTATGAGTCAGATGTACTTAAATTGACAACAGGAAGTGCGGTAAAAGTAACCGGCATATTGGTTGAGTCTCCAGGACAAGGTCAGTCTTTTGAAATTCAAGCAACACATGTTGAAGTACTAGGTTTTGTAGAAGACCCTGATACTTATCCTATGGCGGCTAAACGTCATAGTATTGAATTTTTGCGTGAGCAAGCGCATTTACGTGCTAGAACCAATATTGGTGGCGCGGTAACGCGAGTGCGAAATACCTTGGCGCAAGCGGTACACCGCTTTTTACATAGCAAAGGTTATTTCTGGATCAGTACCCCATTAATTACGGGTAGCGATTGTGAAGGTGCTGGTGAAATGTTCCGCGTTAGTACATTAGACATGGAAAATTTACCGCGTACAGAACAAGGTAAGGTCGATTACAAAGAAGACTTTTTTGGTAAAGAAACCTTTTTGACTGTTTCAGGCCAATTAAACGTTGAAACCTACTGCTGTGCGTTATCTAAAGTGTATACTTTTGGTCCAACTTTCCGCGCAGAAAATTCTAACACCAGTCGCCACTTGGCTGAATTTTGGATGATCGAACCTGAAATTGCCTTTGCAGACTTATCTGATGCAGCTGATTTAGCAGAAGAAATGTTACGATACGTGTTTAAAGCCGTATTAGAAGAACGTGCTGACGACATGCAGTTTTTCCAACAACGCGTAGATAAAACTGTTATTGACCGTTTAAACTCTGTTATTAACAGCGAATTTGTCCGTATGGATTACACCGACGCGATCACTATTTTAGAAAATTGTGGTAAAAAATTCGAAAACCCTGTGGCTTGGGGCGTTGACTTAAATTCTGAGCACGAACGTTATTTAGCAGAAGAGCATGTTGGTGGTCCAGTTGTGTTACAAAACTACCCGAAAGATATTAAGTCTTTTTACATGCGTTTAAATGACGATGGTAAAACCGTTGCCGCTATGGATATACTTGCGCCAGGCATTGGTGAAATTATTGGCGGGAGCCAGCGTGAAGAAAGATTAGACGTGTTAGACCAACGTTTAGCTGAAATGAACTTAGATCCGGCTGATTATAGTTGGTATCGTGATCTACGCCGTTATGGCACAGTACCTCATTCAGGCTTTGGTCTTGGTTTTGAACGTTTAGTTGCCTATGCTACTGGTATTCAGAATGTTCGCGACGTTATACCTTTCCCAAGAACACCTAATAACGCTGCTTTCTAAACATTGAAAACAAGCTCGTTATAAAAGCCCTCTTCAGAGGGCTTTTTACTTTATCGCATTCACTAATTAATTGGATTTTGCACAACAAAATAAATCGCTTAAATATTGAACGATTTATACCATACTGTTGTCTTACCTTTTATATGTTGTAAAACACATCTAAGCATTATTCGCCCTTTACAATCTTTTGACTCACGTCCTTAATAATTAAGATTTTGGTTCATATTTTGCTTCTATATATGTGTCATGACTGAATTGACTAAGTGAAGTGCTGTATGAAAAAATTTCGATTCATGGTCTTATTTGGATTAGTAATATCAAGTTCAGGTTGCGCAACTCTGCAACTAGCGTCACTAACATTTACCAGTGTTAGCTATATGGTCAGTGGTAAATCAATGTCTGACCACGTGATATCTGCAGTGCGACATCAGGACTGCGCTATGCATAGAGCCTTAATGAACCAACAAGTTTGCCATACAATAACAAATCAACCTGAGAGGTTATTAGCAAAATCGCCAATTAGCGATCAAGAAATTAATGATACGCCATCCGTAAAAACAGCTTCGATGAATAGCTTGGTTAGCGCTAAAAATAAACCACAGCCCGACGATGATAATGCCAGTAGTATTACACCAAGATACTTACCACAAACGAATGTCTATCTTGTCGTTGGTAGCTTTAACCAATGGCAATTCGCACAGAAAAGAAAACGGTATTTTAACGATAGTAACGCACAAGTGGTCAACATTAACAAACCCAGTAACAGCAAATATCGAGTCGTTATCGGTCCAATAACTGAAAATGACATCGATAAGTATTTAGCAAAACTACCTAAAATAGAACACTATGCTCCGTGGCAAATTAGTTTATGCCACGATTCTATGAGCCCTCCTCCTTGTAATGGCACGTTATTAGCCAAAACAGAAGTCGGTCAATAATTGTCACGAGCAGGTAAAAGCTTTTTTTGCAATACTTCTACCATTGCCACTATCTATGTCGTCAACGCTAAAAATACGTGACCTTGTTCAGATAAGGTTTAGGTTTTTTGTTGGCGAGTGATTTAGCAATGCTGCCAATATAGAGAAAACCAACAATGTCGTTGTTAAGACCAACATTAAGTTTTTCTTTTACGACAGTATTATAACTCATTGCTCCAGTTCGCCACATTGCCCCATATCCCATAGCGAAGGCGGCCATTTGCATGGCTTGAACACAACAACCTGCAGCAATAAGTTGCTCTTGATTAGGCACTTTTTCATGTTCTTGGTATTGGGTGGCAACCACAATAATTAATGGCGCACGAAACGGCATATTTTTGGCTTTGATTTGTTTAGACTCATCAGCATTTTTATGCATTGTTGCTTCAACAAAAATATCACTCAATAATGCCAAACGATCTTCTTTAAAAACGGTAAAATGCCAAGGTTGCAAGCCGCCATGATCGGGGACGCGCATGCCCGCTTTTAATATTAAATCTAAATGTTCCTCTGTCGGTGCTGGTGCTACGAGCAAAGGGTTTGATTGACGATTAAGTAATAAGTCTACACTATTCATGTGATGTTTATTTATTGAAAACAAACAACAATAATAAAGTAATACAATTGAATTAAGCAAACGCTTTGCCGATATTTACTGTGCTAAAAGCGAATAACATAAACTCGCCCAAGTTATTTTTATTAAAATACGCATTTTTTTACAATTGTGACTACTTAACTGCACAAAGATTAAGTAGCATATACTTATCTAACTAATAAAGCTGTGAACTGCTGCAAATATGAATGAACAGAAAAGTATTCTGAGACGTTTTACTGGAAATTTTTTCCGTATTTTGAACCTATCGAGACGTATCATCGTCAATCTCGTGTTTTTTATCCTATTGATTATATTTATTATCACTATTACCAGTGATAGTCATAAAGTTGTCATTCCTGAAAAGTCTGCATTAGTACTTAACCTTCACGGGGAAGTTGTTGAACAAAAGCATGAAATTGATCCTATGGATGAATTCCTCTCGGAAGCTTTTAGCCAACAGGACGAAAACCCTGAAATACTATTAAGCGATATACTCGATGTCATAGAGTCGGCCAAATCTGATCACAGAATTCAAGTATTGGTACTACAACTGCAAAACATGAAAGGGCCTGGTTTAACTAAATTACGTGATATAGCAAATGCCATCCAATCATTTAAAGCCACGGGTAAACAGGTTATTGCCGTTGGCGATCAATATACTCAAGATCAATATTATCTTGCCAGTGTTGCTAATGAAATATGGTTAAACCCAAAGGGTTGGTTGTTATTAGACGGTTATGGCCGTTATCAACTGTATTTTAAATCGGCGCTCGACAAATTGTCGATCAGCCAACATATCTTTCGCGTTGGTACATATAAATCTGCGGTAGAGCCTTATATGAGAGACGATATGTCTCCTGCCGCGAAAGAAGCAAATAAACTTTGGTTAAATGATTTATGGTCACAATATAAAAATGAGGTGGCTAGCCGACGTGACTTTTCAACGAGAAATTTTGATGAAGATGTTGACGTACTGGTTAATAAGTTAAAAGCGGCTGACGGTAATATCGCTCAGTATGCGCTAGATAATCAATGGGTTGATCATTTAAAGACCCGTGAGCAAATTAAAACAGATCTTATCGATATGGTAGGAACAAACACTGCTAACAATAGCTTTAATCAAGTCCATTTCAAAGACTATCTCCATAGCATTAAGCCAGTTATCCCTGTTCATCATCCAAAATCAGACAAAATTGCCATTATTGTCGCTAAAGGCACTATTTTGGATGGCAATCAAAAACCGGGCACGATTGGCGGAGATAGTACCGCTAAACTGTTGCGTAAAGCACGTGAAAATGATCAAGTTAAGGCGGTAGTGTTACGCGTTGACAGTCCAGGTGGCAGTGCATACGCCTCAGAAGTAATTCGTCAAGAAGTCGATTTATTAAAAGCGGCAGGGAAACCCGTTATTGCTTCAATGGGAACTTATGCCGCCTCTGGAGGATATTGGATTTCAGCTTCAGCCAATAGAATTATTGCTTCACCTTCAACCATCACCGGTTCGATTGGTATCTTTGGTTTTATTATGACCTTTGAAAACACCTTAAACCGTATCGGTATTAATACTGACGGTGTTGGCACCACTGATATAGCAGGATTTGGCTTAACACGTCCTATGAGTGACGGTATGGCCGAGATTTTTCAACTAAGTATCAACAGAGGTTACCAAGACTTTATTACGCTTGTCGCACAAAACCGCGACATGACACTTGAAGAAGTCGATGCCATCGCTCAAGGGCGAGTCTGGTCAGGTAAGAAAGCGCTTGAGCTTGGGTTAGTCGACCAACTAGGCGACTTAAATGACGCAATAGATGCCGCAGCAGAAATTGCCGGTTTAACGAACTTTGATACTTTATTAATTGAAAAAGAACTTTCTTCTAAAGAGTTATTTCTTCGCAGTTTATTTGGCCAAGCAGCGAGTATCTTGGTCAACGATGAACATATTGCCGCAGGTCCTGTTCAACAGCTTATGACAGTATTGCAAAAAGAACTTAAACAGTTAAATCAATTAAACGATCCTCAAGGTATCTATACCTTATGCTTAAGTTGTGAACTAAACTAACAATAACGCCCCAGTTAACGGGGCATTTTCCGCCACTGCAAAGAATTCAATTATGAAGAAAAAGATTTACGTCGCCTATACCGGCGGCACCATTGGCATGAAACCAAGTAAGCAAGGTTATGTTCCGGTAAAAGGACATTTGAGCGAGTCGTTAAGAAATATGCCGGATTTTAATCGTAGCGAAATGCCCGACTTTACCATTCACGAGTATGATCCGTTAATTGACTCATCAAATATGACACCAAGTGATTGGCAATTGATCGCCAATGATATATTAGCCAATTACGATGATTATGACGGTTTTGTTGTTTTACATGGTACTGATACCATGGCATATACTAGTTCAGCTTTGTCTTTCATGTTTGAAAATTTATCAAAGCCGATTATTGTCACTGGCTCGCAGATCCCATTAAGTCAGTTACGATCTGACGGTCAAGTAAACGTCTTAAACTCTCTCTTCATAGCGGCTAACTACCCTATTAACGAAGTCGGTTTATATTTTAACAATAAGCTCTATCGTGGTAACCGTTGCATAAAAGCCTACGCCGATGGCTTTAATGCCTTTGACTCACCTAATATGCCACCACTGCTCGAAGCAGGGATAAACATTGAGCTAGTTGCGGGTAAACTCAATACCGCATCAGATCAGCCAGTAAAATTAAGTCATATTACTCCTCAGCCAATTGGTGTTGTCCACTTGTATCCTGGGATCAGCAGTCAATTAATTGAAAATGTTCTAAAACAACCGGTTAAAGCATTAATTTTGAGAAGTTATGGAGTGGGCAATGCGCCTCAAGATGAAGCATTACTCGACTGTTTAAACAAGGCACGTGAACAAGGGATTATTGTTGTTAATTGCAGTCAATGCACCAAAGGCCGCGTCAATATGAGTGGCTATGCCACTGGAAATTCATTAAATGAGTGTGGCGTGATCAGTGGAAGTGATATGACCTTAGAAGCGACATTAACTAAGTTACATTATTTGCTGAGCCAAAATTTAAGCTACCAAGAAATCGGCAAATTAATGCAAGAGAACTTGCGTGGTGAACTCACTATTTGATATCTCGAGCAGATCGCTAAGCAGTTATTGTTGTGATCGAGTATCAAAAATGGCGAATGTTATAAACCTCGCCATTTTTGATCCCATCAGTAAACCGTTTAACGATTAGCAGAATATCGGCTTGATACGATTAATTAACGGCAAATCTTTTGCAACAAAGCGTCCAGAATTAAGCCATGATAGAAACGCCTCTTGTAAATCAATTGTTGCCCCTGAAACCATTTTTTCTTGCATTAAGTTTATTTGAACTTCTAGTCGTTGTTGCGTAAATTCTTTAGGAGAATCAATACCCGCCTGAATTTCAAGTTCTAAAGTTTTGCTAGCACGTAAACTTGTTGCCGTTTTTGCACAAGATTCTTGTAGTTTCTTTTGCCAATAGGGCGAAAGTTGTGAAAATTCTTCATTAGTCGCAAGTTTGTCTAGTGATACTTTTCCTAGCGATATTTGTTCAAGTAAAGAAAAGATTAGTCGCCAGTTGTTCTGCTGGGCTTTTAGCTTGTGTTCATCAATGAAGGTGTTAATTTCTTCAATAAATGATTCTACGGCTTGGGCTACACTTTTATTAACCGGCTTATGATGAAGAATAGTAGCAAGCAATTCATTGGCTTTGCTCTTAATATCATTTAGCTCAGCATCTTGACTTTCACCAGAAATGCCTTGTTTTAGTTCCGCCAATTGTGCTTCAAATTGCGCTTGTTGCTCTGTTCTTTGGCTATGTATTTCTGCCTTAAATTCATCACGTTTTTTGAAAAGTGCGTCGTTAACAACGCGGAACTTTTGCCACAATTTATTTTCTTCTTTAGGGCCGGAATAACCAATATTGCGCCATTGTGCTTGAAGCGTTTTAACTTTATCGATAGCAGTAAAAACATCTTCATTATTAAGTTCAGCTTCCGCCTCTGCTATTAACGCTCTTTTTTTCAGTACATTTTGCTCGTGAAAGGCTTTAATAGCGACTTTTAACGGTTTAAGAATTTCCAAATATTGTTGATTTAATTCTTTATATTTAACCCGATCAACCTCACCTGCATCTTGCCAACGGTGATTCAGTTTATTTAATTGGCCGTCTACAGCCTTCCAATCTATATCTGCATGGTCTTTTTCTGCGACTAACTTGCTGGCATCATCGATAATTGAAAGTCGAACTGCCAAATGTTGTTCGCGCAATTGTTCTTGCTCAGCATAGTATATGCGACAGGGAGCAAACGCCTGCTCACACAATTGATTAAACTGTTCATTTAGTGCTTTATCCAACTCATCATCTGCATGACCGAGTGAATTCCAGTTTTTTCTAAATTGTTTAACTTTTTGCGCTTGTTCGTTGGGATTATCGAAAGGTTGATTAACAATTTGCTCAATATCAGTGAGCAACTGTTGTTTGCGAGGTGTCGCAATATAGTGCTCCCAATCACTCAGCTCTGCCATTTTTTCAGACAATGTGTCAAACTCACGTTGTAACTTGGCTTGTTGATGATCTGCCAATTGCTCAAACAAATGTTGTACTTTTTTAAAGACACCAAAGCACGCGTTATATTTACCGCTGGCAATTAACCTCTTTAATTCGCCAAATTTTTTCTGGGTTTGATTAAACAAGTCTTTTTGTTTGCTAAATAGAGGTTGCAATGCTTTTTTCCATTGCGAGGTTATTTCTTTATAGGCGTCGACAATCGAATCGGGTAATACCCCTTCTGCATTTCTTTCTACCGTTTTCCACTGTTCGCGCCAGCTATCGTAAAGCGGTAAGCGTTCGTTGAGTTCATCAATACTTGTCGGTACAGCAAGTTGAGATATTTTCGATATTAAGTGAGTCGCAGCTGTTACGGACTCGGCAATAATTGGCAACTGCCCTAGCCTTTTTTCTTGCGACTTAATTTTAGCAAAATATGCTTGTTTTTCTTGATCATTAAGTACTGAGGTTGCCACCATATCGGTTAATGTTGCAAATTTATCTTTGTAAACGTTTTCATCGACTTCCATGCTCTCAAAAATGGCCGTAGCCAGTGATTGATGAATTTCTTCGATCGCCAGATCTAAGATCTCGGACACTTGCTCTTTTTGACGCATTACTGCACGTTCAATTTGCAATTGGTTATATTCTTCGGCCTTAGTTGCAAATAATTTTGCTAACTGCGCACTAATGTTCTGATATTTACTCTGGAATTCAGCCTGTTCGTCTGGCAAATAAATACTAATATCACTGATTAGACCTGACCACTCTTCTTCTAATACGGCTTTCTTATTCACCATAATTTCGTAGTCACTGATATCTTTTAATGCTAATAATTTTGCAAGCAGTAATTGTACTTGTTTGCGAACAGCAAGGGGTTTTTGTTCAAATGCTTTTATATTTTCAAGTTTATCAGTAATTAACTGTGCAACAGTTTCATCAACGGCTTTTTTGTACCACTTTTCTAATAAACTTTTATCTTCAGTAATTTCAACAAAGTAACTTTGGATCTCAGGATTTTGTTTTTGCGTAAATAGTGATGTTAACAGCTGAGGCTTAGCAATTTTGTTATATAGCGCGATAACTATTTCAGTATCGGTTTCAGTTTGCAGCCACGCTTCGATTGTCGAGTTTTTATCTTGCGTATTAAGGTAAGCCTTTTTTTCTTGAACCGTTAATCGCAAAGTATGTCGATTTTGTAAAATTTGTGAAACTTGGCTACGCGCATACTCTTTTATTTTTTGATTAGAATTACTGTTACTGGCAGCCAGCCAATCATTAAAATTATTCAATTTTAACAGTGCGGCCCGACGAACTAATTCACTTTCGTCATCTTCTATCAACGATAATAAAATTTTATGCTGTTCATTATCACTTACTGAGAGTTGTTCATTAATCGCGGCAATACGTACGTTAACATCTTTGTGTTGCCACTTAGGTTTAAATAGTTTGGATAAGATCATAAGTCTGAAAACCTAGCAATATCATTTTTATTAGTAAAAGTTTGTTTTAACTCTCGTTTTGTTTTCGTGACTAATTCGCCATTCGCACCGACTGTCATAATTTCATCGCTGTTAAGTCGCCTTGCTTGATAGGCCAACGTAATTTGTAATGCTGACTCTTTTTGACCTTGATCAACGACTGTTCCTTCTGGCCATTTGCCGGTTTCTGCAGCACATTTTAACCGTAAGTACATTTCTTCGGTCATATTATCTACGAGTTGTAATAAATCCATACTATTTACTGCTCCTTTTTAAAAGGATGAGTCGAACACGTGTCACTATATATAAAATAAAACCGATAACTGTACAGGTGATGGCACTTAGATATTGCCATGTTCCTGGTTGCAGATCTTGCCAATACATAAATAGAAAACCACCGCAAAAAAGTAACATCGCGATAAATGAATGTGTCATGATCGTTTGTGATTGTTTGATCATATTCACTTGACGGATATTATTCATTTTATCTTCATCTAGGTTTTGCAACTCAATATTGCAATGACTACATGACTTTGCCTTATCAGAAATCTTCTTTTTGCAGTTTGGGCAATTAATTACGGCCATATTTATCTCACTCAAAAATTGTGGCGTTATTTTACCTAAAAAAAACACCCTTGCGGGCGTTTTTTTCATTTTAATTAACATATGTCATTATTTGTTTCGTTGATTTCGTTCTTCCCAAAAATCGGCATTTTTTATGCCTAACTTAACAGGATCAAAGGTATAAACATCAACATTTTGTTTTTGCTGTTCTTCATAATCTTTAAGCGCCTTCAATGCGGGCTTGCTCATAAAGAAAATAATAATAATGCCGATGATATTAAGCCAAGCCATCATGCCAACACCAATATCACCCATACCCCACGCTACATCAGCGGCCTTTACTGTACCGTAAAATGTCGCACTCATGATGGTGACTTTTAGTAAAAATGTTAATGCTGGGATTTTAAAAGTACGTCTAATATAGTAAACGTTATTTTCAGCTATAAAGTAATACGCCAATATTGTAGTGAACGCAAAGAAGAACAACGCGATGGCAATAAATGGTTTACCGACACCAGTAAAGACACTATCAACCGCCATTTGCGTATATGCAGGGCTGTTTGCCGCAATATCAGCGGCCAGGTTTTGCACGATAAAGGCATCACCAACACCATGAACATTATATGCGCCGGTGATCAAAATCATAAACGCAGTTGCCGAGCAAACAAATAATGTATCGATATACACTGAAAACGCCTGCACTAGACCTTGCTGCGCAGGATGTTCAACTTCAGCGGCAGCGGCAGCATGAGGTCCTGTGCCTTGCCCTGCTTCATTTGAATAAACTCCACGTTTAACTCCCCAGCCAATAGCAGCACCAAAACCTGCCATAGGAGTGAAAGCGTCGCCGATAATCAACATGAATATCTCAGGTAATCTGTCAATGTTAAGTCCAATAATCACGACTGCGACGATAATGTAGGCCAAAGCCATAAATGGCACGACATATTGAGTGAAACGAGCGATACGCTTCACCCCACCAAATATTATAAAACCGAGCAACATAACGATAGCGGTTGCGGTATATATTTTGACCAAACTTATTGGCCCTAACGCCGTTTCAACAATCGTAGAGGCACCGAATGCTTGCTCTATTGCTGATCCTATTCCGTTAGATTGCACCATTGGTAACATAACGCCACAAGCGATAATTGTTGCTAAAGCAAATAACCACGCGTACCACTTTTGTCCGAGTGCTTTTTCAATATAATATGCCGGACCACCTCGGTAGTAACCGTCTTTTTCTTCTTTGAAAATTTGTGCATTGGTCGATTCGATATAAGCAGTAGCGGCGCCAAAAAAAGCGACTATCCACATCCAAAAAACCGCACCTGGCCCACCAAAACCAATGGCAGCGGCAACACCAGCAATATTACCGGTACCAACTCGGCCTGACAGCGAGACAGCAAGTGCTTGGAAAGGAGAAATACCGTGCTGAGAACTTTTACCGTTCATTAATAAGCGCCACATTTCACGAAAATGGCGAACCTGAACAAAACGGGTTAACGCAGTAAAAAAGAGACCAGCGCCAAGACACAAATAAATCAGTGCCGGACTCCAGATATAACTATTAATTAAATTAACAAATTCTTGCACAAAGTAGCTCCTTCAAATTTTTTAATATTATTTTATTTATTATTGTTTTGTTGTTCTATTTAGTAATAATGCTTAACGTAAATCATCGACAGTTTGATAAATTGCCGTTAACACGTCGCGTCCAAATAAACTACTACGTGCGTCTGACCATCCGACACTATAGTCTGGCAATAAGTCATTGTCTTTAAATGGCATTTCGATGGTGAAAGCTAAACACTTAAATTGCTCACCTACCCAACTTGAACCTACCGTTAAATTCGCTTGTCCAGGCTCATCTTTATCGTAGCCTTCGTCGTCTTGGAACTCTGGGGTTATCGCTAACAACGCATCTTTAAACTGCTCTTCTAATGACTTTATGCGATCATCATACGAAGGGGTCCCCTCACAACCTGCGACAAAGTTATAAGGTAAGGCTTCATCTCCGTGAATATCCAAGTGTAAATCCACACCTGTTTCCAACATTTTTTCACGCACAAGATATACTTCTGGGCTGCGTTCCATTGTTGGTGTTTGCCACTCACGGTTGAGATTAGCGCCCACAGCGTTAGTACGCAAATGGCCTCTAGTACTACCGTCTGGATTCATATTAGGAACAAGATAAAACACTGCACTGTTTAATAAAGAACGAGCAACACCATCATCATCATCAAGTAAACGATCGATAAACCCTTCCATAAACCATTCGGCCATGGTTTCACCTGGATGTTGACGAGCCGTTAACCAAATAGTTTTCTTACCTTCCCCTTCTTCACCTATCTTCAATACGCTCATGTCAAAACCATCAATGGTTTGCCCTAACACTTGCAATTGGCAGTCAACGTGTAATTGTGCGTTGTGAATAAGATCTTGATGACGTTCGTAGCTATATGGGGAAAAGTAAGCGAAATAAACCGAGTCATATTCAGGAGTGAAGGTAATGGTAAGTTTATTGCCATCAAATTCAGTAGGTACTCTAAACCAGCTTTCTCGGTCGTACGAAGCTACAGCCTGATAATCTTTCCACCCTTCTACATAAGCGGATTTACCCGCATTAGTAATATGTAAAACATGCTCAATATGTTCGTTATTGTGGAGTTTAAAATGAAACCATTGGTAAAAATCTGATTGGTTATCTTTTTCTATTTCTAACAAAATGTTACTAGGCGTTGTAGCATCGATAACGCGAATATTCCCGCTATCAAAATTTGACGTTATTTGCATTGAGACTTTCTGCTGTTATATTTTGAATGCTTTAGTGTACACAAACATCAATCGGATCAGAAGTGCTAAAGCGATCTTATATACATCCCAATTTCCGAAGAATATCCCATAGATTTACTGACAATAGTATTTTCTTCATCCAAGACGTAGTAACTTGGATACCCCTTAATTTTAAAGGTTTTTTTCACCGACTCATCGCCTAGTGCGATAGGAAAAGTGAGCTGGTGCATATTGGTAAATTCGCGAACCTCATCGACATCGTCATAATCTAAAGCAACTCCAATAACATCGATAGTAGGAGTTGAAGCATATATAGATTGAACATTTTCAATACTGATATGACAGACACTACACCAAGGTGCAAAAAAATATATTAATGTCTTTTTACCGTTTGACTGTAAGGTGATTGGCTCCTCTAGTAATGTCGCCAACGGATACTGAGGAGAAACTTTAGTTTGTGTTGCTAACATACCTGTTTCTCGTAACCAAGACAGGCCGTTAAAAATAAGAAAAAATACGATAGCTTGAACAGCAATATTACGAAGCAAACCTTTCCCCTTTTACCTAAATAAAATGTGTAATGATAAAGACCTGAAAAATATGTTTTACATTCACTATCGCCAAAAAAAAACGGGTGTATATACACCCGTTTGCTATTTTTTAATTGATGCGAACCTATTATCCGATCTTAGTTAGCCCTTTCATATATGGCTGCAACGCTTCTGGAATAGAAACGCTACCGTCTGCTTGTTGGTAGTTTTCCAGTATCGCCACTAAAGTGCGACCAACCGCCAAACCAGAGCCATTCAATGAATGTAATAGTTCAGGTTTATTGGTTTCGCTGCTACGATAACGAGCTTGCATACGGCGCGCTTGAAAGTCGCCCATATTGGAACACGATGAAATCTCACGATAAGTGTTTTGCGCCGGTAACCATACTTCGATATCAAAGGTTTTAGTCGAACTAAAACCAATATCGCCTGTACACAACACCACGGTACGATAAGGCAAACCAAGCTTTTCTAGAATCTTTTCTGCGTGACCGGTTAATTGCTCAAGCGCATTAAATGACTCTTCTGGCTTAACCAATTGCACCATTTCAACTTTATCGAATTGATGCTGGCGGATCAAACCACGAATATCACGACCGTATGAGCCAGCCTCACTACGAAAACAAGGAGTATGGGCACACATTTTAATCGGAAGATCTGCTTCTTCAACGATTTCATCTCGAACTAAGTTAGTCAAAGGTACTTCAGCCGTTGGGATCAACGAAAAAGTTTTATTGGCAAGATCGGTATGGAACAAGTCTTCGCCAAATTTAGGTAGCTGGCCCGTACCATACAGTGATGTGTGATTAACCAAATATGGCACATACATTTCTTGGTAACCATGTTCTTCAGTATGAACATCTAACATAAATTGTGCGAGCGCACGGTGCAACTTAGCCACTTGTCCGCGCATAACCGCGAATCTTGTGCCAGCTAGCTTTGCTCCACTCTCGAAATCTAGGCCTTTATCTACACCAAAACCGACATCAACGTGATCTTTTACTTCAAAGTCAAATTCGCGTGGTGTGCCCCAACGTTTTATTTCAACGTTATCATCTTCCGATAAACCCGCAGGAACAGATTCATCTACTATATTTGGAATGCTTGATGCTATTTCGTCTAATTGCTGAAGAACTAAGCTTTGTTCCTCTTTCGCCGCTTCTAATTCAGCACCGAGTTGACTAACTTCAGCTAATAATGGCGCTATATCTTCGCCACGTGCTTTTGCTTGGCCAATCGATTTAGAGCGAGTATTACGTTGGCTTTGTAATTCTTGAGTTTTAACTTGAATAGCTTTGCGTTTTTCTTCTAGTACCTTAAGTTTATCAGTATCTAAAGTAAAACCACGTTTCGCTAGTAAAGCAGCGGTTTGTTCTATGTCTGTTCTGAGCAGTTTTGGATCAAGCATGATATATCACGTATTTGTTTACTTGTTAAAAATAGTCACAATAAACATCCCTAATGCAGCTGCAAAAATGCATAAACTCACATTAAGCAAAATGTTTATCATCGCCTTAAAAAAATCACCTTGCTGTATCAACAACAAAGTATCTAATGAAAATGTCGAGAAAGTTGTAAAAGCGCCTAAAAAGCCAATGCCTATCAATGTCCGATAAACACCTACTTCAATAACACCTTGCTCAATGAGTCCGTACAATATTCCCATTACTAAAGAGCCGGAAATATTAACCGTCAACGTCGCAAAAGGGAATCCTTTTCCGAGCCAGTTTAAAATTAATTGTGAAATAAAAAAGCGTAAACTCGCTCCCCCTGCTCCACCAAGGGCAACAAGAGTATACAAGGTAAAGTTATTAATAGCGTTGGTCATTACTCTGCCTATTCAATAATTTAAGATAGTCTAGCTTTTCTTTTAATTGCTTCTCTAAACCACGTTCATTGGGATGATAAAACGCGGTGTTGGCGATTGCTTGAGGAAAATAATTTTCGCCTGCAGCAAACGCATGCTCTTCATCGTGTGCATAACGGTAGCTGTCACCATGGCCTAAAGATGTTGTGATTTGACTAGTGGCATTTTTTAAATGCAAAGGTACATCTAAATCGGAGGTCTCTTTAGCCAATAATTTTGCTTGATTAAAAGCTTGATACACAGCATTACTTTTTGGCGCTAGCGCTAAATAAACGCAAGCCTGTGCTATGGCGCGCTCGCCTTCTGATGGACCAACACGTTGAAAGGTATCCCAGGCATTAATAGCAAGTTGCATGGCTCTGGGATCGGCATTACCGATATCTTCGCTGGCAATGGCGAGTAATCGCCTGGCAACGTATAACGCATCACCGCCACCTTCTAGTATTCTTGCGTACCAATACAATGCCGCATCTGGATCTGAACCTCGAACCGACTTATGAAATGCGCTGATCAAATCATAAAACGCATCACCACCTTTGTCGTAAAGGGCAACTTTGTTACCGGCGACTTGTATAACTTGATCAGCGGTGATCACCCGAGCATTGTTGATAACAGCGGCCATTTCTAAACAATTTTCAAACAAGTTTAATAATCGTCTGGCATCGCCATTTGCGTGATTAATTAGCTGCTGCTCGGCATCAGATTCTACAATTATGCTTTCATTGCAACCGTTTTCCTCTGAAGTTAACGCCCTAGAAAGCACTTGGTATAGATGCTTATGCTCAAGCTTTTTAAGGGTATAAACTCGCGCTCTTGATAAAACAGCCTGGTTTAATTCAAAGGACGGATTTTCGGTAGTGGCGCCGATAAAGATAATAGTGCCATCTTCGATATAAGGTAAAAACGCGTCTTGTTGGCTTTTGTTAAAGCGATGAACTTCGTCAACAAACAATACAGTGCGTCGTTGTTGATGAATGGCTCTTTGCTTAGCATTTTCTATCGCTAAACGTATTTCTTTTATTCCAGATGTTACTGCTGAGACTCTTTCTATATCGGCATTAGCATGACTGGCGATAATTTCTGCCAGCGTAGTTTTGCCTGTTCCTGGCGGTCCCCAGAAAATCAGAGAATGACAATGCCCTTGCTCAATAGCAGTACGCAGAGGTGAGCCTTGCGCTAATATATGCTCTTGACCGACATAATCCGACAAAGTAGTAGGCCTTAGGCGAGCCGCTAAAGGTTGAAATTCATTGTTAGTGTCAAATTCTAAAGGTAATGAACCGTTAACGTTGGTCATCTAAATGAATACCCTCAGATAAAACAAATGTAAATTTTTCCATTGGCGGTGGATTTAACATATCGACATCTGAAAGCACAACCCGACTTAGTTGCCCTGTCGCGTCTAGAATAACAAAACCGGCAAGTTGATCATTGTCAAAATTGAGTTCCAACGTTTTAACTTGGCTATTGGTGTCTAAGGCGTGGATCAAATAAGTATCTTGGTTGATCTGACTCACTTGATAGTTATTCCACAATGTTTGATCTTGATTGGTTAATAACAATATCGGAGTATTGGCAATAGCACTCTGTAATTTATAGGCGCTAACTTGCTCAATGAAAGGGTCAAAAAACCACAAAGTATCGCCATCAGAAACAATTAATGACTCATCGGGCTCAGTCGTTTCCCAACGCACTAAATTAGGCTTACTTAACAGTAATTTTCCACTACCGCTTTGTAAGGTATTACCATCACCATCAATTACCGTTTGACTAAAGTTGGCCGACAAATATTGCAACTTTGCTAACTTTGTCATTAGTTGTATTTTCTTATCATTTTCTGCCATTACTGGCTTAACAGGGGCTTTATCGGTAACCGTTGTAGTTACCACAGCGCTATCTGTCACTGGGTCATTAATACTACTTTTATCATGTGCAATAGCTGATACGCTAACTATCCCCGCGAGCAAGGATAGCTTAAAATATCGGTTGATTTTTTGGTTCATCATATTTACTCAAATTTTAATATTGCTTAGCGGCAACGAAGCAAACACTTAGTCAAAGGATTTAACCGGTGGCGGCGCTAACACTTCACGAGCCCCATTAGTCCCTGGCGAACTAACCACACCCTGCATTTCCATTTGTTCGACGATACGTGCAGCGCGGTTATAACCAATTCTAAATTTTCGTTGCACGCTAGAAATAGAAACACGACGAGTTTCGGCAACAAAAGCGAGTGCTTCATCGTAAAGTACGTCAAGCTCTTCGTCGTCACCTTCTGCTTGTTCACCAGGCAATAATATATCTTGCTCACTTTCACCTGATAGAATTTCATCGAGGTAATTAGGTTCACCGCGCGATTTCCAATCACTGACAACCGCATGTACTTCATGATCATCAACAAAGGCCCCATGTACACGTATTGGTACAGCTTCCCCTGGCGGCAGATAAAACATATCCCCCATTCCCAACAGCTGCTCTGCACCTTGTTGATCAAGAATTATTCGTGATTCGATGCGTGATTGCACCCGCAAAGCCATACGTGTTGGAATGTTCGCTTTAATCAAACCAGTAATAACGTCGGCAGATGGGCGCTGTGTTGCTAATATTAGATGTATACCGGCGGCACGTGCTTTTTGCGCTATTCGCGCGATTAACTCTTCAACTTTTTTACCGACAATCATCATCATATCGGCAAACTCATCAACGACAATAACGATAGATGGTAATTTTTCTAATGTCGGCGGCGTTTGACTAAAAGCATCACTAGGTTGCCATAGTGGGTCTATAATAGGCTCACCCGCCTTTATTGCTTTAGCGACCTTTTCATTATAGCCTTTAAGATTGCGCACCCCCAATTTGGACATTAACTGATAGCGACGTTCCATTTCACCTACACACCAACGAAGTGCGTTGGCCGCCTCTTTCATATCGGTCACCACCTCAGAAAGTAAGTGTGGAATGCCGTCATACACTGACAATTCTACCTGTTTAGGATCTATCATGATCATGCGCACATCTTCTGGCGAAGACTTATAGAGAATACTGACAATCATAGTGTTTACCGCAACAGATTTACCTGAGCCTGTTGTACCGGCAACTAATAGGTGTGGCATTTTAGCAAGGTCAGCTATCACTGGTTGACCTGAGATGTCACTACCAATCGCCATGGCCAAATTTGATTTAGATTGCTCAAATTTGTCACAAGAAATCACATCGGCAAAGAACACTGTTTCGCGATGTTTGTTTGGTAATTCTATACCTATCACAGATTTACCTTCTATCACCTCAACAACACGTACACTTTTAGCTGATAATGAACGCGCCAAATCTTTAGATAAGTTTGTGATTTTACTAACTTTTACTCCAGGAGCTAAGTTTAATTCAAATCGTGTAATAACGGGGCCTGGTAAAACATCGACAACATCAGCCTTTATACCAAATTCAATTAATTTTGCTTCTACTAGTCGGGAAACCTTATCTAATTGGGCTTGATCGATAGGATTTTTAACTTTATCTGAACGATCGAGCAAATCTAGTGATGGCATTTCACTGTAATTTGGTTCTGCAGGCTTTCCATCTTCTAATTGCTGCTTAATTTTGTCATGCAGTGTTGTCGGCTCGTCAACGACAATTTTTTCTACCGGCTCGAATGCGGCAGATATTTCATCATCGCTAACGTGCTCTTGAACATTGAAGGCTAAAGGCTCTCCCATCAAATCGTCGATGGTCACGTAGGGTTCATTGTCATCAAAGCCAAAAGAAATATCATCATTTAGGATTTGTTTATGCTGTACTTCAAAATCATCATTTCTATCAATCGGATCAGTGCTTAAAGCAGCAAAAGCTTCTTTTACTTCAACTTGCTCTAAAGTATTTTTCTTATTGTTTTTTAAAGATTTAACTGCGGTAACATCGTCAGTTCTACCGTCATTGTTCGCTATTTCATCGCTACTAAATTTATCTTTTAATAGACTTGGTAACGATATCAGATATTGGACAAATAAAATGGTGTATGCGCCAACAGCGTCAATAAATTTTAACCATGACAGCCCAGTTAACAATACAAAGCCTGAACAACACAATAGTAAAAATAGTAAGCTGCTGCCGACAAAAGAGAGGTAAGGTAAAAGACTATTGCTTAATACATCACCTAAGATACCACCCGCGGAAAAATAAAAAATATCGTCAAAATTCATACTGGCAATTGAAGTAACGCCAATATAAAACATGATAAAGCCAATAAATTTCAATCCCAACGTTAAATAATCAAGCTGCATCAAGCGATGAAATTTTTGAAATACTAGCCATCCAATGATCGCCAATACAAATGGCAGACTATACGCGACTATGCCAAATAGATTTAACAGCAAATCCGATAGGTAAGCACCAACGGCACCCCCTAAATTTCGCACGGGTGTTTGATATCCTGTTTGAGACCAACCGGGATCTGCTGGATCAAAGCTAAATAAAGCCAGCATGATATACATGGCAAACACACAAAAAAACAACAAACCCGCTTCAAGCAGACGTTGTACACCATTTAATTTAGGAGATTCTGAAGACAATATCGTAACCATGGGAAATTTTTACTTATTATATAGGGTAAAATAACAAAATATTGACAGTAATTAAATGCTTTAACGTTTTATTGGTATTGCATTACTCGATTTTACTTCTTCCATGACAACATAAGTTCTACTTTCGCTCACTGCGGGTAACTGCAGTAAGGTATCTCCTAGAAGCACGCGATATGCTGCCATATCTGAAACTCGAGTCTTTAATAGAAAATCAAAATTACCTGAAACTAGGTGACATTCTTGAACTACATCCAATTCTTGCACTGCTTTAGAGAAGTCATCAAAAACATCAGGACTGGTTTTTGTCAACGTGATTTCGACAAATACCAGCAGTGCCGCTTCTAATTTATGTGGATTTAAGGTCGCGGTATAGTTGGAAATAAAGTTTTCATTTTCTAGTCGTTTAACCCTTTCTAAACAAGGAGTCGGACTTAAACCTACTCGCCTCGACAATTCTACATTCGATAATCGTCCATTTTTTTGAAGTTCGACTAAAATATTTCTATCAATGCGATCTAACTTTTTATCATTAACATTGCTCAATTTATAAAACCCTAACAAACACTTATTTTTTAGAATTATATACTGAGACAACTCAAATAACGACAGGTTATTCTAATAATTTACCACTATACTAGCGACTAATATCAACAAGTGAGAATTAAAATTATGATTATCGGCGTTCCAAAAGAAATAAAAAACCACGAATACCGTGTCGGCATGGTTCCAGCAAGCGTTCGTGAACTTATTAGCCACGGCCATCAAGTTGTTGTTGAAACCAATGCAGGTTCTGGTATCGGTTTTACTGATGAAGATTACACCGCTGTTGGAGCACAAGTACTCAACACTGCAAGCGATGTCTTTGCTCAAGCAGATATGATTGTAAAAGTAAAAGAGCCACAAGCAGTTGAACGCGCAATGTTACGTGAAGGTCAAATTCTTTTCACTTATTTACACCTTGCCCCAGACTTACCACAAACTGAAGACCTAATAAAAAGCAATGCTATATGTATTGCCTATGAAACAGTGACAGACGACAACGGCGGTCTACCTTTATTAGCACCAATGTCAGAAGTTGCAGGCCGCATGTCAATACAAGCCGGAGCACAAGCACTTGAAAAGTCAAATGCAGGTCGCGGTATGTTGCTAGGTGGTGTACCGGGCGTTGAACCAGCTAAAGTTGTCATCATTGGTGGCGGAATGGTTGGTAACAATGCGGCTAAAATGGCTGTAGGCATGGGTGCAGAAGTTGTTATTTTAGATCGTAACACTGCTGTTTTACGCCGTTTAGACGATATATATGGCAACAAAATCAAAGCGGTATATTCTACTGCTGACGCTTTAGAAAAACACGTACTTGAAGCTGATTTAGTGATCGGGGGCGTGTTAATTCCTGGCGCAGCGGCACCTAAACTTGTTACTAAAGAACATATCAAGAATATGAAGCCTGGTTCAGCTATTGTCGACGTAGCAATAGACCAAGGTGGTTGTATTGAAACATCTGTTGCGACCACACATGCTGAACCGACATTTATTGTTGATGATGTTGTGCATTATTGTGTAGCGAATATGCCTGGCGCTGTGCCATTGACATCGACATTTGCGTTAAACAATGCAACATTGCCTTATATTATTCAATTAGCTAATAAAGGTCATGTACAAGCGTTACTTGATAATAAACATTTATTAAATGGTCTAAACGTCATTAATGGTCAAGTAACATGTAAGAGTGTTGCTGAGAACTTAGGGTTTGAATATATTGATCCTGGAGTAGCATTACTTAATTAATATGTTTAGCTAACTCATTTGTCTGTTTGCACAGACAGATGAAAGCCCTTTTACAGATAGATATTGGTTTATCTGTACATAAATGAGCGCACTTTCTAAGCTGCGCTCATTTTTTTTATTAAAAAGTTAATTTACGCCCTTGAGTTATTTCCTTAGAATCCCAATCAATTCACATATAACGAATAAAATTTGGAGCAATACATGAGCGAAGCAAGACATTGCCCGTTACTCATTTTAGGTTCAGGCCCTGCGGGATATACGGCAGCCGTTTACGCAGCAAGAGCAAATTTACAACCAGTAATGATAACTGGTATGCAGCAAGGCGGACAACTTACTACTACAACTGAAGTTGAAAACTGGCCAGGGGACGCTGATGATTTAACCGGTCCTGCATTAATGGACCGCATGCAGAAACATGCAGAAAAATTTGACACTGAAATTATTTTTGATCACATCAACAAGGTAGACTTTAGCCAGCGCCCATTTACTTTAATTGGTGATAGTGGCCAATATACTTGTGATGCGCTAATCATCGCAACAGGCGCATCGGCGCAATATCTAGGTTTACCGTCTGAAGAAGCCTTTATGGGGCGTGGTGTTTCAGCCTGTGCAACTTGCGATGGCTTCTTTTACAAAGGTCAAAAAGTCGCTGTGGTTGGTGGTGGTAATACCGCCGTCGAAGAAGCGCTTTATCTTTCAAACATAGCCTCAGAAGTTCATTTAATACATCGTAGAGATAGTTTCCGCTCTGAAAAAATATTAACTAAGCGATTAATGGATAAAGTGGAAAACGGCAACATCATTCTGCACTTAGATTCGACATTAGATGAAGTCCTTGGTGACAATATGGGCGTAACTGGCGTTCGTCTTAAAAACGTGAAATCTGGTGAAATGGAAAATGTAGACGTAATGGGTACATTTATAGCGATTGGCCATAAACCTAATACCGATATTTTTAAAGATCAACTAGCAATGAAAGATGGTTACTTAACCATCGAAAGCGGCACTAACGGTAACGCGACACAAACAAGTGTTGAAGGTGTTTTTGCAGCGGGTGATGTAGCTGATCACATCTATCGCCAAGCAATTACTTCAGCGGGTGCTGGCTGTATGGCGGCATTAGATGCTGAGCGTTATTTAGATGCTAAAAACAGTTAATTATCACTATTGATACGCTATGCGCCAGATTCTTCAGCATTTACAATTTGAGAGTCTGGCATTTCCACCACTAGAATGCGCCCTCACTGAACCTAATGGCTTACTCGCCATAGGAGGGGATTTATCTTCTAAACGCCTCATCAATGCTTACCGTCATGGAATTTTTCCTTGGTATAGCGAAAACGATCCCTTAATGTGGTGGTCTCCCAATCCAAGAGCCATTATTTACACCGATAACATAAAGGTTAATCGTACCCTGCAAAAAGCTTTAAAAAAAACGCAGTATCAAGTTACCCTAAATCAAGCTTTCCCCGAAGTGATAAAATATTGTGCCGATGCCCCTTTTCGTAAAGAAGAGACTTGGATAGTCAATGACATGCAAAATGCATATTTAGCTCTACATAATAAAGGCTTTGCACATTCCATCGAAGTCTGGATGGAAGGCGAATTGGTCGGAGGGCTATACGGCGTTGCCATTAATGGTTACTTTTCTGGTGAATCAATGTTCTATAAAAAAAGTAACGCGTCAAAATTTGCACTGATACATATCGCGCAACTACTTGAAACCATCGATATAAAGTTTATCGATTGCCAAATGCTCAATCCATTCCTTGCAGATATGGGCGCTATTGAAATTAGTAGAGATGAATTTGTTCGCTTAAAAGATGAAGCAATACAAATATCTGTACCAGATAATTTTTGGCGTAGTCGAATTCTGTAAATACGCTTATAATTAAGTCATGAATACAAATTATAAATTAGGCATAACAAAGTCTTTTCCTTGTAATTATCTGCCAAACGAGCACGAACGTTTATTGGTAGCAACAGATCCTTTATTACAAACCAGCGATAGTTATTCTTGGTTGATGTCACAAGGCTTCAGAAGAAGTGGTGATCAGATATATCGACCACATTGTGAAAACTGTAACGAATGCCAATCAATTAGAGTATTAGTAAAACAATTTCAGCCCTCAAGAAGCCAAAAACGTTTATTAAAAAAGAACAAACACTTTCAAGTGACACTCTCTTATGAAGCTAAACCTCACTACTATTCATTATTTGAAGAGTATATTAATAATATTCATAAAGACGGGAGCATGTACCCTGCTTCGCGTGAACAATATCAAAGCTTTTTAGCAAGCAAAATTACCAAACAAATATTTGTCGAAATTTACCACCAGGAACGACTCATCGCTGTGGCAGTGACTGATATATTGCAAGAGGCGTTGTCAGCGGTATACACATTTTATTCTCCTGACTATAGATCATCAGGATTAGGTGTTTTTGCTATATTAACTCAGCTAGATATTGCCAAACGATTTGATAAAGAATATTTGTATTTGGGGTACCAAATAGAGAAGTGTCAGAAAATGAACTATAAAGATCGGTACTCTCCATATCAAAGATTAGTGATAAATACGTGGAAAACTATAAATAAATAGTAGCGATCGCTTTACATTAGGCGATCAATTCGGCATCATCTGCGCAGCTTTTTATTTACGCACAACTATAGAGGTTTTACGCCCAATGGCGAAAGAAGAAAATATTGAAATGCAAGGTACAGTTTTAGATACTTTGCCTAATACCATGTTCCGCGTTGAGTTAGAAAATGGTCATGTCGTCACTGCGCATATTTCAGGAAAAATGCGTAAAAATTATATCCGCATTTTGACAGGCGATAAAGTTACTGTTGAATTAACGCCATATGATTTATCAAAAGGCCGCATTATTTTCCGTGCTAGATAAAATAACATTAAATTAAATAAAAAGCCCTGATATTTCAGGGCTTTTTTGTTACTTTCACTTGGTAATTATTGAAGAGCTAGTGTTCTACCAACTCTTTTTTCTTCTCGCAAGTTATGGATAATTGTGATTTTTTCACGCCAACTTTTGCTACTCCACCTTGAGTCAATTCACCAAACAATAATTCATTAGCCAGTGGCTTTTTCAATTGTTCTTGAATTAAGCGAGACATAGGACGTGCGCCCATGGTTTTATCATAGCCATGCTCAGCCAACCATTTTTTAGCATCTTTCGTTAATTCTAGTGATACACCTTTTTCATCAAGTTGAGCCTGAAGTTCAACAATGAACTTATCAACAACCTGTTGAATAACTTCAGTGCTTAAATGATTAAACCACACAATATTGTCCAATCTATTTCTAAATTCAGGCGAAAATACTCGATTAATTTCATCTTTAGCGTCGAAACTATGGTCCTGTTGTTTAAAACCAATAGATTGACGTGTGGTTTCAGTGACACCGGCATTAGTGGTCAGCACTAAAATAACGTTTCTAAAGTCAGCTTTACGACCGTTGTTGTCGGTTAACGTACCGTGATCCATTACTTGCAAGAGAATGTTGTAAACATCTTGATGCGCTTTTTCTATTTCATCTAGCAATACAACCGCATGGGGATGCTTTAACACCGCATCAGTCAGTAATCCGCCTTGTTCATAGCCAACATAACCGGGAGGTGCACCGATTAAACGGCTGACCGCATGCTTTTCCATATACTCTGACATATCAAACCGTAATAACTCCACCCCTAAAATTTTAGCTAATTGCTGCGTCACTTCAGTTTTACCAACGCCAGTAGGCCCAGCAAACATAAAGGAACCGACAGGTTTTTCATCATTACCTAAACCTGCACGCGATAAACGAATAACAGAAGATAACTCATCAACAGCTTGGTCTTGACCAAACACCACTAATTTTAGATTACGATCGAGAGTTTTAAGGCTATCGACTTCCGATGAAGATACCGATTTTTCCGGTATGCGGGCCATTTTTGCCACTATATTTTCTATATCGGTGTTATTGATAATCTTCTTGCGTTTTGAAGCAGCAATTAGTTGCTGTTTTGCGCCAGCTTCATCGATAACATCAATCGCTTTATCAGGCAAAAACCTTTCATTAATATATTTAGCTGACAACTGCGCAGCAGCTCGTAGTGCCTTATTGGTATAACGAATACCATGATGTGATTCATATTTCTCTTTCAGACCAACTAAAATTTTAGTGGTGTCATCAATACTAGGCTCTGCTATATCTATTTTCTGGAAACGTCTCGCTAATGCGCGATCTTTTTCAAAGATACTTTGATATTCTTGATACGTCGTTGAGCCAATGCAACGCAACTTACCTGCAGACAACAAGGGTTTAATTAAGTTGGACGCATCCATCATTCCGCCTGATGCTGCTCCAGCGCCAATTATGGTATGAATTTCGTCGATAAACAGTATGGCATTGGTATCATTTTCTAAATCTTTGAGTAAAGATTTAAAACGTTTCTCAAAATCTCCGCGGTATTTTGTCCCTGCAAGTAAGGCCCCCATATCTAAAGAATATATAGTCGCATCAGCAAGAACATCAGGAACGTCATCAGATATAATTAAATTTGCCAACCCTTCGGCAATAGCGGTTTTACCTACACCGGCCTCACCGACAAATAGCGGATTGTTTTTCCGACGACGACTCAACACTTGCAACGTTCTTTGTAATTCATCATTACGACCGATAAGTGGATCAATATTGCCCTTCAGCGCTTCTTCATTAAGATTGGTCGAAAAGTTTTCTATTGTTCTGGGTTCTTCTTCGGCTTGTGTCATCGTTTCGTCAGTAGCAGCGCTATTGTTTTGTGATTCAACTTTAGCGATACCATGGGAAATATAATTGACAATGTCTAACCGGCTAATATCAGATTTTTTAAGAAAATAAGCGGCTTGGGATTCTTGCTCACTAAATATTGCGACTAAAACATTAGAGCCGTTAACTTCACTTTTACCTGATGATTGCACGTGAAATACAGCCCGTTGCAGTACTCGCTGAAAGCCTAATGTCGGCTGAGTTTCTCTCTCATCCTCTCCTACCGGGATCACTGGCGTGGTTTCGCCGATGAAATCGAGCAGTTCCTTACGTAACTTAGGCATATCAGCCCCACAGGCTTTCAGTGCTTCGACAGAAGATGGATTATCTAATAACGCTAACAGTAAATGCTCTACCGTCATAAATTCATGACGAGACTCTTTAGCTTGACGAAAAGCTAAATTAAGTGAAATTTCTAAATCTTTGTTAAGCATAGGTTACTCCAAATAAAAACCATGCGCATTTACGCTTTTTCCATTGTGCACTTCAATGGATGTTGATTTTCGTAAGCAAATATACTCACTTGATCAACTTTAGTCTCTGCAACTTCTGCAGTATACGTGCCACATCGAGCCTTACCTTTATAATGAATTGCCAGCATAATTTCAGTTGCCTGCTCTGCCCCCATATTAAAAAATTTTCTTAATACTTCAATTACAAAATCCATTGGTGTGTAATCATCGTTCAACAAGACCACATTATACATAGGAGGTCGTTGAAGTTTGTCCTTAATCGCTTCATCGATGGCTTCTTGATTGCCAATTAACTCTTTTCGATCTGTCATAATTTTATATTAGTCTGTACCAGAAGTTTTTGCTTCATCTATTTTACAAATTGTACGCGAAATCATTAATAAAAACTTAAGAAATATGCTTGACTAATTCAGAATTTTATCTACGATTCTATTAGTGGCTATTTTTTAGTCGCTACGTTGTTGTGCAAAGTGCTTTTAGGGAAGCATACCTAATTACCGATGAATATAGAAGGAAGTAGAAGTATGGCTCACGGTACAGTTAAATGGTTTAATAACGCGAAAGGTTTTGGTTTTATTCGTCCGGAGGATGGAGGTGAAGACATATTTGCTCACTACTCAACCATTCAAATGGACGGTTATAGAACATTAAAAGCTGGCCAGGACGTAAATTATGAACTTAACGCAGGTCCTAAAGGACATCATGCGGCAAGTATTACTCCAACCGATATTGAATCATAGTATTAGCTAACGACCCAAACTGATGAATAAAAAAACACAGCAATTGCTGTGTTTTTTGTGTTTTGATATCAAGATAAAAATTAATTAACTACATGTGTTCGATAATACAGTCACCGAATTCTGAACATGTTACCAATGTGGCATTATCCATTAAGCGTTCAAAGTCATAGGTTACGGTCTTGGCGTTAATGGCACCAGACATCCCCTGAATCATTAAGTCAGCCGCTTCAGTCCAGCCCATATGCCTTAGCATCATCTCTGCAGATAAAATAACTGAACCTGGGTTAACCTTGTTTTGTCCTGCATATTTAGGTGCGGTTCCGTGAGTCGCTTCAAAGATAGCCACTTCATCACTTAAATTAGCGCCTGGCGCAATACCTATGCCGCCAACTTGAGCCGCTAACGCATCTGATAAGTAGTCACCATTAAGGTTAAGTGTGGCGATTACACTGTATTCTGCCGGACGCAATAGTATTTGCTGCAACATAGCATCAGCTATAACATCTTTAATGATAATTTCTTTACCTGTTTTCGGGTTTTTAAAAGAACACCAAGGACCGCCATCTAATAGGTCTGCGCCAAACTCTTCTCGTGCTAACTGATAGCCCCAATCTTTAAATGCCCCTTCGGTAAACTTCATAATATTACCTTTATGCACTAAGGTTACTGAGTCTCTATCATTATCAATCGCGTATTGAATAGCTTGACGCACTAACCTTTCAGTTCCTTGCTTCGAAACAGGTTTAATACCAATACCACAGTTTTCAGTAAATCGAATTTTAGTCACACCCATTTCTTGAGTCAGAAAATCTAGCACTTTTTGCGCGCTTTCAGTTCCGGCTTGGTATTCAACCCCAGCATATATATCTTCAGTATTTTCACGGAAGATCACCATATCGACTTCACCAGGTTTTTTAACGGGGCTAGGAACACCGGTAAACCACTGCACTGGACGCTGGCATACATATAGATCGAGTATCTGTCTCAATGCGACATTTAATGAACGCATACCGCCGCCAACGGGCGTCGTTAAGGGGCCCTTAATACCCACTTTATACTCTTTAAACATTTCGAGAGTTTCATCAGGCAACCAGGTTTCCGAGTCATAAACCTCTGTTGCCTTTTCGCCCGCATAGACTTCCATCCAATTAATTTTACGTGCATTGCCATACGCTTTTGAAACTGCGGCATCGACAACTTTTATCATAGGAGGCGTTACATCCACGCCAATACCATCTCCCTCTATAAAAGGTATGATCGGATTATTCGGTACTGAAATTTTACCATTTACAATGGTAATTTTTTCACCTGAACTGGGTATTTGAACTTTACCTGACATATAACGCACTCCTGATTGAAAAACTAATGCCAACTCTTTCACTGGGTTAAGCAAAAACTATATGATAAACACTGACATAAAACATAGCATTTAACGCTAAGCTAAAGCAAAAAGATTCTATTCACTAATCATATTATTAATATAGTGAATATAACGAATATGAATATTTCTTCATTTAAAACAATAATTGACTTATTTATTAACGCAAAAAAATTTATATCAGCCATGGCTAGACTGATTTAAAACTGATTTAGAATTATCAAAAACGAATGGCCTCGACGAACCTTGGCAGAAAAAAAGTAACTTTAGTGACTCAAAAATAACATTAAAATTTGTCAAGCTAGTGTTAATGAATATTCAATAATTTTTTAACGTTTTGAGGGAAACTTGAAACATACATTTTTTCGCGAAAAGTCTCGCTATAACTTGATTTACATCATGGTAATTAATTGTTTGCAATCAAGGCTTTGATATAATTTACGCATTGTTATTACTTTGCAGGGACTAGAAATGTCTATATCAAGAATGAGAAACACACAACACAAAGTTTACATTCCATCGTCAGCTCGAGAGAACCAATATCTACTCGCTAAATTTGAAATTACCGATGAGATAATTGATCGCTTTTCAAATATTATTGAGCAAACAGAAGAAAAGCCTTATGAGCAGTTTTATCAAACTTTATCAAAAATATTTTTCAATATTAACAATGAACTAGAGTTAGACAGTGGACAGTTCATTGCTAATGATAAATTTACCCGTGTTCGTTTTAGCCCAGAAAAACTTACATCTCAAACCAAACAGCAAATATTGTTTTTATACAACCCTTCATACCACCATAGTCAAAGTGCTTACTTTGACGGCAATGTAAGAGCGAAAAAGATTAACTTAGTCTTTCTCGCTAATGGCAATGAAATTCGCCTTAATGCCGCGAAATTTCACCGTGATGTAAAAAAGGCGATTTGTGCCTTTGCAGAACAAATCGGCTTAGATAAAAATGCCATTAGATTATGTGATCATCAACACCTTACCTATGATCTGTTTGCTAAAGACAAAGGTGTTGTAGGCACACAAACCCATAAAATTCGCTCAATGACCAATCGTTATTTAGCTGATGACTTAGTCTTACCGCCAAGTATCGATGCGTTAACCTATGCCATTGTCGATATTCCGATGAACAAAAGAATGAAGTTGCTGGTTGACTTAGATGAAACCAATTCCGAGCCCTACCATCCGCTATATAACCTAATAGCAGATACTTTTACCCATGCTGCAAAACGTTATAACTTAAATAATGGCGCGGTTATCGCCAATGGTTTAATACCTATAGTTCGTAAAAGTGACGACGAAATTGTTGTCGCTAATGGCGAGCTCCAAATGCTCGGTTATAATCCGAAAAAATCAAGTGGCGGCTACACTTGCAAATGGGACGCAGAGAAACTCGTTGATAGTGTACAATTGGTGTTTGTTGCCTCTGAGCATAATGAAACCAGTCATGGGTTTGGCAAGTTTTTACATCAGATAGAAAGTGCATTGCATGCGATTGCGGAAAAAATAGGTTATGAAAATGACAAAGAAGAAATGTTAGTGCGATTTCATCAACACCTAGGTTTTTATCTCGATTAACATATAGTGCCTAAAGCTTAACGCCTCTTTTATGATTCGTTAAGCTTTGTAGGTTTATCTTACCGCCCAAAAACGCACTTCTTGCTCGGTTAAATAAGTTTCTGCGTTAGCACCTTGCAGTAAGGATAAAGTAGCTAAAATACCCGCTTGAATGCATTGAGGTGCGACGACAGTCATCGAACGCGGTGCATTTTCTACCGGCCAGCCAGTTTTTGCATTAAGAATGTGGCTATAACGGACTCCATCTTTTAGTAAAAATCGCTTAGCATCGCCACTCGTGGCAAGTGCTCCCTTAAAAAGCGCAACAACCATAGGTTGTTTATCAACAAATCCTGGGTGCTCTATTCCTACTTGCCAAGCTTGGCCATTAATTCGCACCTTATTGGCGCATAGATCGCCCCCCAGATTAATTAAAAAGGGTTCATTGGTAACATTTTTGGCCAATAACATTGCTCGGTCTACGGCATACTCTTTACCAATACCTCCAAAATCTAACTCCATGCCTGTTGGCAAAGTAACACTGTTTTCATCAAAGTGAACCTTGTGCCAGCCGACATAAGCAAGTAGATGACGAACACTTTTACTGTCTGGCACATTACCACTGCCATCAAAATGCCAAACTTTTCGCAAAATCCCTGACGTAATATCAAATAAACCATTACTTAATTCATAACACTGCTGAGCAAATTGCATAAGTAAGTAACTTTCATGATCAAGTGCGACTGGTTTGCCATTACTCTGGTTGACTGCACTACAAAAGCTGTCGGGATCGTAACGGCTGTACTTATCCTCGATCCGCCAAACCTCATCGGGAATGATCTTGGCTAAGACCCTTACTAGGCTTTTATCATCGCTATCAACCAGCACTTCACAAGGACTGGCCATAGCAAAAAAATTGATGCTATAACCATCCTGGCGCTGAACGATATCGACGTTGCGGTTTCTTTTCAAAAATCCAACCTTTAAAACGAATAACTGACCTGAGCGATAATAGCATCTACATTTTCATATAACGCTAAATCAGCAAGTACACCCGGCTCTGCCATCCCCATACTTTTAGGCGTTTGACGATAATACTCAAGCCTAAACGACAACTCGTTGCCTTGATTTATTATCGTTGAGTATTTTAAACCTAAGGTATAAGTAGTCATTTCTCCGATACGATAATCTGCACTGGCAAATTTCGGTAATGGCTCACTTTCATTTAAAAATGGTTGATAGAACTCAGCGGCATCTTGTCGATAAATACGTACATGCGGTTCTATATAACTGGTATCTGATAAAGGAATACGAAATCTACTGTCAACGGTATGTGACTTTATTTCCCAATCGTCCCACATATAACGATGCGATATGTCCAATATTGTGCTGTCAAAATGGTATTTAGCTTGAACAAAGGTACTTTGTTTGGTTCTTTTATCAGGACGATTTTCATAGACCAAGTCTTGAGTATAGCCTTGGCTATCTACCACACTTAATACTTTAAAGGGATCGGTTAAAAAACCATCTGCAACAGAATATGAATAGTTAAATTGCATCAACATCCGTCGATTAATCACTTGAGAGAAACCTAGTAATATATCGGTTGTAGTCTTATCATCGTCACTTTTTAATCGAGTTTGGGCAAATTCCTCATCCCATGAGCCTGATTCGCTATCACCAATTAGCATGGAGGCAAATGGCTTAGGTATGTCTCCTTCAGGTGAAAAAGTATCTTGAAAATGACTTAGACCAAAGGAAAAGGTAGAGTTTTTTCGATTAAAGTCATAGGCAATATTCCCGTTTACTCCTAGAGATAGATAATCATACTCTTTTGAAAGGTGTACACCACCACTTACGGTATAGTTTGCCGCTAAAGGCTGTGTCCACTGGGCATTAAGTTGCACCCGTGTATCATGGAAAGTATCGTCTAATGGCGTTTCACCCGCTTTAATATTATATTGGCCATTACCTGATGGTCTTGTAAATGTTTGAACATTAGGTTGTGCAACCGCGCCATTTGCTGAAGCTCCAGTTAACGCATCGACGGTAAGTTTAAGGTTTAAGACTTCATCATTTTTAAACGTTTTTTGCGCGCCTATAATGGCTTCTGCGGCGGAAACTCTATCGACCTCGCTATAAAACAAGAATGCACTATCAAACTCCCAGCTATCGTCTTCTTGTGCTACGACGGTATTAGTTACCCCTAATAAAGCTGATGTTGCAATGGTTAACGCCGCTTTAACGTTAACTTTTTTTTGACTGTTATCCTTTAATTGCATCCGCAACCTCCTCCACCGAAGCTTTTCCCGCCACTTGAGGCTTCTTTACTAAAATAAATATGATCATCTAATGCAGCATCTATAGGCGAACTCGTTAATGCCATGCCGTCTTTGGCCAATAAATCCCGCTCCCACGGTTGAACACCTAAACTCGCACAACCTGAAAATGTGGTCAGTGACACAAAAGCCAGTAAGCAGGTCATTTTATTATTCATAACATCCTCATTCTTTATTCAGTAACTTGTTTATTTCACTTTCATACTCAGGTATTTTTTTGACAAAAAAGCCTGCATGCGCAACCTCAATTTTGCCCTTTCTATTAAAAATAATGCTGCTAGGCATACCTTTTATTTTAAAATGAGACGCTGTTTTTCCTTTTGGATCATATATAACCGGAAAATCAGCTGGCACTTCAGCTAAAAATTTTGCCGCTAATTTTGGCTCAGCATCTAAGTTAACGCTGATCACTGTAAACCCCTTGTCTTTATGCTGTTGTTGTAATTTATTTAACCAAGGAAAAGACTTCCTACACGGGCCACACCAGGACGCCCAAAAATCAAGATAAATCACTTTACCCGCGTTAAGCTTGAGCATTTCATCCAGCTGCTGTTGGCTTTTGGCCAGCGGCAAGGCGTGTGAATTAATTGAAATAAACGTTAAAAAAGCAAAAACAAAGGTTGTTTTTAACAACAGTAAAATCTTTGAGGTCATATTTTTCATCATTATTAGAGAGGTGGATTAAGTATAATTGGCTTATCTTAAGGAAATATTAAGATATCATATTCATTTGATTAAACTATCTAATTCCCTTAATAAATTTGGAACAATTTTAGGGTCTGTTGATCTTTCAGTTTATAACGCTGTTGCACTTGAAAAAGATGACTATCAAGGCACTTAATGTAAAGTTTGGTTGTTCCAAATGCACATTAAGTAACACCGATCGGCGCTTTTTCAAGGCAACCCAGAGGGCTATGGTTAATTTTCAACCTAACTTCGTTGAAAAACGTTAAAGTAGAACGACTACATTGCACATTTTTCGCCTTGTTAGCTTTAAAATTAACCTATAGCAGAGACTAAAATGAAAGATCAACAGACCCCAGTAAATTAATATACAATCTATCGCTAAAAATCTATTCAACAGGCCATATTTTTGATTGACTTAACCACTCTCATTATATTTATACCAACATTTTTTTTAGTTAGTTTGACCCCAGGTATGTGTATGACACTAGCGATGACGTTAGGGATGTCCATAGGCATTAGAAAAACCTTATGGATGATGTACGGCGAACTATTGGGGGTTGCCATTGTTGCTATTTCATCGGTAATTGGCGTTTCAGCTATTATGCTTAATTCTCCAATCACCTTCACTATATTGAAAATGTTTGGTGCTTTATACCTGCTTTATATTGGTATCAATATGTGGCGTTCTAAAGGAAAATTAGCCATAAGCAGTGATAAAAAAATTAATATTAAAATCAATAAAAGCTTTCTGTTTCAACAAGGATTTTTAACCGCTATTGCTAACCCCAAAGGCTGGGCTTTTATGATCTCTCTGCTGCCTCCTTTTATAAACACAAGTTACGCGTTACCAACGCAACTAGTTGCTTTGATTGGTGTTATAGTTATTTCAGAGTTTTCTTGTATGATGCTATATGCGGCAGGTGGGAAATCTATCGGTCGACTATTAGTGCGCCAAGATAACGTGAAATTATTGAACAAAATATCGGGTTCACTAATGATATTCGTAGCAATTTGGTTAGCCGTGAGTTAGCTATTATTAATCTTGCGGTACGGTAGTTAAAAACGAGTGCTTTCAAATTCAATAAAAAAGTTTTCTGCAAATGGCTCACTTGCATCAGCCTTATCACCAATTACGTTTAACCATAATTGCCAAATCATTTTTTCTTCACTACAACTCCCTAGCATGGATTGCGCTATAAACACGTTTTTATCTGTAATATCAGAATCAAAAAAAACGGGGACTTTTCCCATATACATATCTTTACCTTCGAGATACCCCGACAACGCTTTGATAAAATGCTCTCCTTGATAGCGTACAGTGATATTAAATGGTACTTCAGTCGTTATTTTTTCAGCATTAAACAATATTTTAAAACTACCATGCGCCGTAGTTACAATGCAGCTACTCTGGCTTGGCAAGCAAGATGAAGACGTCGTTGTAACATCCTTTTTTACAGGCGTACAAGCAATAAGCAGGAAAATAATCCCTAATAAATAACGAGAAATGATAACCAAATTTCCTTTTCTTAAATCAACGATTTTTAGACACAGCGCAAAGTTTTGTAAATTATATCGATATATATTGTTCCTTCAACGGATAAATAAACTATCAATAAATATAATTAGCGTTACGAGTAGCAATATATGGCAAAGAGTAAAGCAAGGTCTGGCGCTAGCGCACCATTTAACTCCCGAGGCATGAACAGTTCACAAGAGCAATATGTAAAATGCCAAGATTGTGCCATGAACCCAGTTTGCGGTCCTGTTGTTTCAGGTGGTAGTCAATTGTCGCTCGCAGATAGCTATCTTACCAAACGCTGCGCTATTCAATCTGGCGAGCAAGCTTTCGAAAAACATGCGCCACTTAAAGATATTTTTGCGGTATGTTCAGGAGTTTTTAAGCTTTGCGATCAAAACGAAATTGGTGAAGAAAAAATAGTTGGTTTTCGTTTTGCTGGAGAATTATTAGGTGATGATGCGATTTCCCCAAACAGATACAACTATAAAGCTATTGCAATAGGAAAATCGTCATTATGCAAAGTTGCAATGTCACAACTAGTTGATTGCAGTAAGGCAGTTCCCAACTTGCAGTTACAATTTATCAGCTTGTTGACTAAGCAAAACTATCTCAACCACCAAGGTATCAATGCCATTGTTGCTAAAAAAACCGCTGAAAGTTTATTGGTCGCCTTTTTACTGAATATTGCTAAGCGCATCAATGCCAGCAATGAGCAAACTTGGCAGTTTGATTTGCCCATGAGCAGAGATGATATCGCCAATTTCCTTGGCCTCAGACGCGAAACCCTAAGCCGAATATTGACCAAACTGCAAAAAGGAAATTTAATAATGATACAAGGAAAAAACATGAAGTTATTAAATGTAGATGTGCTTTCACGGCTTGCAAATCAATAATCACCTGAAAATAAAGGTAATTAATCAAAGCTCAATACCAACCTTTCACGATGTAAATGTGGCCAAGTAAACGCAAATAAATATTTTGAACACTAGCCTAATAAATAATCTTGTTCTACGCTTTGATATTGTTCGCTTTCTTTTTGACAAATAAAGTATTTTTTACTTTTTCACCTTAGCCTTATTTATTTTGTGGGTTAATTGAAATGACTATTGATCTATATCAAAGTAAACCCGCCATATAAGTTGATTTATAACACGTCAAAAGGGTAAAATCGCCTCGTTATGGCACGTATGGCTTTTAATTCGTGACATATCTCACGAACATTAAACTTTTAAGGTTTAAGTCCGTGTTAATATAGATTTTTGTAATAATAAAAAAACACTCTCGTTAATATTTAAACTGCGGAAACCTTCACATGACTCAAAGTAATACGTCAGCAGTAGACTACAATTTCGATGTTGTACGTCAATTTACTGTAATGACCGTAATCTGGGGAATCGTTGGGACACTTGTCGGTGTTATCATCGCGGCTCAATTAATTTGGCCAGCGTTAAATTTTGATACACCTTGGTTAACCTACTCCCGTCTTCGTCCTTTACACACCAATGCAGTTATCTTTGCATTTGGTACCAGCGCATTATTTGCGACTTCATACTATGTTGTACAGCGTACCTGTAAAACAACATTGTTTGGTGGCAAGCTTGCGTCATTTACCTTCTGGGGTTGGCAAACGATTATCGTGCTCGCAGCGATTACTTTGCCACTAGGTTATACGTCCAGTAAAGAATATGCAGAACTAGAATGGCCGATTGATATCTTAATCGCTGTTGTCTGGGTATCATATGCAATCGTCTTTTTTGGTACACTGATAAAACGAAAGACGTCTCATATCTATGTTGCTAACTGGTTTTTCGGCGGTTTTATTATTACGGTAGCGGTACTACATATCGGTAATAGTATGGCTATTCCAGTATCTATGACCAAGTCCTACTCGCTTTATTCAGGCGCTATCGATGCGATGATGCAATGGTGGTATGGACACAATGCTGTTGGCTTCTTACTTACTGCCGGTTTCTTGGGAATGATGTATTACTTTGTTCCTAAACAAGCTGAACGTCCAGTTTATTCTTACCGTCTATCTATTGTTCACTTTTGGGCGCTCGTTTCTTTATATATATGGGCTGGTCCACATCATTTACATTACACAGCTTTACCTGACTGGGCACAATCACTCGGTATGGTAATGTCTATCGTATTATTCCTGCCGTCTTGGGGCGGGATGATTAATGGTATTATGACCCTATCAGGCGCTTGGCATAAATTACGTTATGATCCTATTTTACGTTTCCTTATCGTTTCGTTGTCATTCTACGGTATGTCTACGTTTGAAGGTCCTATGATGGCTATTAAATCGGTAAATGCACTATCGCATTATACTGATTGGACTGTCGGACATGTTCACTCTGGCGCATTGGGTTGGGTTGCTATGGTCTCTATTGGTGCTATGTATCATTTGATCCCTGTACTCTTTAATCAAGGCCGTATGTACAGTATTCGTTTAATCAATGTTCATTTTTGGATGCACACTGCTGGTATCGTACTTTACATTGTCGCCATGTGGATTTCTGGCGTTATGCAAGGTTTGATGTGGCGAGCAGTTAACTCAGACGGAACGTTAACGTACAGCTTCGTTGAAAGCTTAACAGCATCTTATCCTTTCTACTTTATTCGTTTTGTAGGTGGTGTATTAGTTGTAGCAGGCTTTGTATTAATGGCTTACAACATGTTCAAAACTATTGGGGCAAAAGACGGTAGTCTTAAGCCTGTAGAAGCGGAATAAGGAGCGAGTCATGACTAATAAACATGAAAAAGTTGAAAAGAATATTGGCTTATTCGTTATTTTGACTATTGCCGCTATCAGTATTGGTGGCTTAGTTGAAATTACACCGTTATTTTTCCAAAAAGAAACAACACAACCTGTCGATAACTTGCGCCCATACACTGCACTAGAGATGGAAGGACGTGACATATATATTCGTGAAGGTTGTAACGTATGTCACAGCCAAATGATCCGCCCTTTTAGGGCTGAGACCGAGCGCTATGGCCACTACTCTGTAGCCGGAGAACAAGTTTGGGAACATCCATTCTTATGGGGCTCAAAACGTACGGGGCCAGATCTAGCTCGTGTCGGCGGCAGATATAGTGATGACTGGCATCGTGCGCATTTAATAGACCCTCGTTCAGTAGTACCAGAGTCTAATATGCCTTCATTTAAATGGTTAGCAGAAAACGAGCTAGACGGTGAGTTAACTAAACAAAAATTGGAAACATTCAATTGGTTAACTAAAAACCGTAGCCACAAAGATGAAAATGGCAACTCTATTCCGTTATATTCTCAAGAAGACCTTGATGGAGCTAAAGATGCCGTAAAAGGTAAAAAAGAAATCGACGCATTAATTGCCTATCTGCAGTCACTTGGGCACGCACTGAAGTAATTATTATGGATTATGGAACGCTTAGAGGGTTAGTAGCCCTTATAATTTTGGCACTTTTTATCATCATTGTGGTTTGGTCTTATAGTAAAAAACGTAAAGCATCGTTTGATGAAGCGGCAAATTCTATTTTTGAAAAAGACCACAAAGACGAAGAAAATAAACAGGAGACTAATAATAATGTCTAGCTTCTGGAGTATATGGATTACGGTTCTTTCACTTGGCACATTAGTAGGTTGTTACCTCTTATTGCGCTGGTGTTTAAAGAACTTTGCAGGTGTACCTGAAGGTGAGTCTATGGGACATACCTTCGACGGCATTGAAGAATTAAACAACCCACTACCTAAATGGTGGAGTACGTTCTTCTTACTTACCATTATTTGGGGGTTCGGCTACTTATTACTTTACCCTGGTTTAGGAAATTGGGAAGGCCTACTCGGCTGGAAAAGCTCTAACCAAGGTATATTAAGTATTGAGGAGTCAAAAGCACAAGCGATTGCTGCTAAAGAAAATGGTACCTTGGTACAATACGATCGTGAAATTGCTGCAGCTAACGCTAAATTTGGCCCTATCTTCGAGGCCTACGCAAAGCGCAGTATTGAAGACTTAGCTACCGACGAAGAAGCACTAAAAATAGGCCAACGCTTATTTATACAAAACTGTGCTCAATGTCATGGTAGTGATGCTCATGGTACAACAGGCTTCCCTAACCTAGCTGATAAAGATTGGTTATATGGCGGTACACCAGATGCAATTAAAGACTCGATATTACATGGTCGTAAAGCAAATGGCATGATGGCTTGGGAATCTGCACTTGGTGGCGAACAAGGTGTTAAAGAGGTTGCTGCATATGTATTAACCCTAAGCGGTCGCTCTGTAAACCCTGAAAATGCTAAAGCTGGTAAGAGCAAGTTTGCTATGTGTATGGGCTGTCATGGTCCTGAAGGCAAAGGTAACTTGGCAATGGGTGCTCCTAATTTAACCGATAATATTTGGTTATACGGTGGTTCATTACGTACCGTTGAAGAGTCAATACGCAATGGTAGAGCCGGTGTTATGCCAGCTTGGCAGGATATATTAGGCGCAGAAAAAGTACATGTGATCAGTGCGTATGTATATAGTCTGTCTCAAGACTAAGTTTCACGTTTAATCCGTTTACCAAAAGCCTTGCTAAAATATTTAGCAAGGCTTTTTTATTGTGGTTTGTTTGATTTCAAACAAATATTTTGGTGGTTAGGTAAAAGAAAAACAGTATAATATCGCTACATTTTATCTACGTTTGATCCTCATGAAAACTTCTTGGTATAAAGAGCCCTGGGCATGGTTAGTCTTCATCTTACCTTTCACTGCGGTAGTAGCTGGCATTACAACTTTCATTATTGCAAATCACGAACCTGATTCACTGGTGATCGGAGATTATTACAAAAAAGGCAAAGCAATAAACCTTGAACTCGCTAAAATAAAGCAAGCACAAAAACTCGGTATGCGCTTTGAATTAAAACTGGCTAATAATGAACTCGTGATCAAACCAACAGGCATTGAAAAGTCTTTTCCTTTGATAAACGTTAACTTTTATCACCCTACACAAGAAAGTAAAGATTTTTACCTAGCATTAACACCCGATGGTAATGGCTATTTCAGGCATCAATTTGATCATCAAATAGAAGGTAAATGGCAAATAACTTTAACCCCTTTTGAAGGTCACTGGAAAATTCAAAATACGATTTACTTACCTCAATCAGATTTTATTGAAATTATTCCAAAGATTGCAGAATCAAATTAATGTCATCTTGTTGTTTTCATTGTGGGGAGTCTGTCCCTAACGGTTTATGCTTGTTTGTTACTATTAACGCCGTAGAGCAACCTATGTGTTGCATTGGTTGTCAGGCAGTAGCAGAAACCATAGTAGCCAATAATTTAACTGACTATTACCGGTTTAGAACCGAGCCTGCTTCAAAGGGCACTCCTCTTGTTCCGGAGCAACTACAGAAGAATAAACTCCTTGATGATGACAGTCTGCAAGATGAATTCCTCTACAAAAATGGCGACTTTAAAGAAACGATCTTAACAATTGATGGCATTAGCTGCGCTGCGTGCGCTTGGCTTATCGAGATGCAACTGTCTAAAATATCAGGTGTCATCGATATAAATGTTAATGCAACTACTCAACGAGCGACGATTCGTTGGGACGATACAAAGTTGTTGTTAAGTGAAATCCTTAGTGCAATTGACAAAATTGGTTATCAAGCACTGCCATTCAAAGCAAGCACAGCTGAAACATTAAACAAGAAGCAAAGTAAGACTTTTATTAAGCGACTCGGTATTTCTGGGATCTTAATGATGCAAGTAATGATGATCGCCATTGGATTATATTTTGGCGCATTTTCTGACATGTCCGAGCATAATCTCATCTATTTACGTTGGACTTCGCTAATCATTACTCTGCCAATCGTAACGTATGGAGCATTTCCTTTTTATAAAGGGGCTATTAATGCGCTAAAACTTAAACGACTCTCCATGGATGTTCCGGTATCTATAGCAATAGCGCTCGCATATAGCGCTAGTGCGTGGGCGACCATAAGCCAACAAGGTGAAGTGTACTTTGAGTCTGTCGCTATGTTTACCTTCTTGTTATTAGTTGGCAAATTTTTAGAGTTTAGAGCAAGATCACGTGCTGCAGAAGTTTCTGCAAACCTGCTTAAGTTAATGCCGATGACCGCGACGCTAATAACGGGGAAGCAAGAGCAAGTTATTGCGGCCAAAAAATTACAACCAAATGATAATGTGATCATTAAGCCCGGAGAAACAGTGCCAGCCGATGGTCTAATTGTTTCTGGTAGTAGCCAATTAAATGAAGCGATGCTTTCAGGCGAACAACGCCCAATCGATAAATCCGTTGGTGATAATGTCTTTGCAGGCACTATAAATGGTGACGGTAATTTAACAATAAGTGTAAAACATGCCAGTAATGAGTCATTTTTAAGTCAGCTAATACGGCTGAGCGAATCATCACAACTGCATAAGCCAAAACTCGCGCGACTGTCAGATAAAATAGCGCAATATTTTGTTGCTGTTATCCTCGTTACTGCCATTATGACCGCTATTTACTGGCAACAGCACGCGCCAGAAGAAGCATTTTGGATCACCCTATCGGTTCTCGTAGCAACTTGTCCGTGTGCACTATCGTTGGCGACACCAACAGCGTTAACGTGTGCCACCACAAGGTTAAATCGAGAAGGTATTATGGTTAAATCAGCTCACGTAATGGAAACCTTACCCCAGATTAATTGTTTTGCTTTTGATAAAACCGGTACATTAACAACGGGTGAATTTGCCATTGATAAAACAATAGTCCTAGATAACGATCTTAGTGAACATAAACTCTTAGCGATAGCCGCTGCACTTGAAGTTCACTCAGAACACGCTATTGCTAAAGCGTTCAACCGTTACAGAAATTTTGATACTTCAGCACAATCCGTAACCGTTTTGTCTGGTCAAGGTGTTATAGGTAATATTGACGATATTGAATATAGAATAGGTAAGCCATCTTGGCTGTTAAAAAATGGTGAGAACCAAAATTATCACGATGCCCAATGCCTGTTAACCGCTAATAACATGTTGATCGCAGCTTTTTATCTTAAAGACCACGTGCGATCAGATGCCCAGACATTACTATCGTCGTTTAAAATGAGCAGCCTAAAGACTATAGTGCTATCAGGTGATAATGACGCAAGTTGCCAGAAAATAGCCCAAATATTGCCCATTGATAATGCCATCGGTAACCTTACCGCTGAAGATAAAATGAAGAAAATCAAAGAAATTCAAAAACAAGATCTGGTTGCTATGGTGGGTGATGGTGTTAATGATACGCCAGTATTTGGTAGCGCTCACGTTTCAATTGCTATGGGCAGTGGTACCGATGTAGCTAAAAGTGGTGCCGATGTAATCTTGTTGAACAACAAATTACTTACCATTAAAACATTGCGCGATTTAGCCTTTAAAACCAAAAGCATAATATGGCAGAATTACTTTTGGGCGTTCGGATACAATGTTATTGTATTACCACTTGCTGTAGCTGGCTTTGTCACACCCTATTTTGCGGTAATTGGCATGTCAGCCAGTTCAATTTTAGTGATTTCTAACTCTTTAAGATTATTGAAAAAATGAGTGTAATTTACGTATTGATTCCCATTGCAATTTTATTAACATTAGTCGGTATTTACTTGTTTTTTTGGGCTGTAAAGACTGAACAATTTGATGATCTTGAAAAGCAAGGAATGAGTATTTTGTATGATGACGACTCGTCTTCAGATGAAAAAAATGCAAACCAAGATAGTCAATTTGAACAACAGCAACCAACACTAGAAGAGCACAAAGGTACAGATGAGCATTGATTTTCTGTCCGCATTTTGGGTTGGAGTGCTTGGCGCTGGACACTGTATAGGTATGTGCGGCGGCATCACTACTATGCTTACCTCAGCCCTGCCTCAACAATCATCACCACAAAGGTTAATGTTAGTTAGCTGCTATAACTTTGGCCGAATATTTTCATACAGTGTTATCGGCGCTATTGTTGGTTACACTGGCTCAATCGCCGCAAAAAATGTTGGTTTACCATTGGCTGGAATGCGGATGGTCGCAGCCATTTTTCTCATTTTGTTAGGACTATATATTGGCCAGTGGTTAATGTGGTTAAGCAAAATTGAATTTTTAGGAAAAATCATTTGGCAAAGAATATCGCCATTAAGTAAAAAGTTTATTCCAGTAAATAGCCCCAAAAAAGCGTTAGGGCTTGGACTGCTGTGGGGGTGGCTGCCCTGCGGGCTTGTTTATTCAACACTAACCTGGTCATTAGCAAGCGGCAGTGCACTTTCGGGTGCCATGATCATGGCTTGTTTTGGCTTAGGTACTTTACCTGCATTGCTTTCACTATCACTGGGGATATTCAAACTAAAAACACTTGCTACCAACCCTTTGTTCAGAAAGTTAACGGCAACATTACTAATTTTATATGGTTTGTACAGCTTATTGATTGCATATAGATTGATGTTCTAATATGATCTACATCATTAAAGTATAAAATAATGATGGATAATCATGCAAAATCGCCAGTGTTCAGGAGCGCAACATATTCACTGTCAAAACTGTAGTATCAGTGAACTATGTTTACCTTTTTCACTTAATGATAAAGAACTAGATGTTTTAGACAAAATCATTGACAGAAAACGCCCTATTCACAAAGGAGAACAGCTTTTCCAAGACGGCGAAAAGATGCAATCACTTTATGCTATTCGCTCAGGCACATTTAAAACCTTTACCGTTAATGAACAAGGTGAAGAACAAATCACTGGTTTTCATTTAGCGGGTGACTTACTTGGTTTTGACGCCATCGCGGCTAGTGAACACCCCAGTTTTGCTAAAGCACTAGAAACCTCTATGGTCTGTGAAATCCCATATAACACGCTAGACACACTATCTAATACTATGCCTAAGCTTAAAAAACAGATATTGCGTTTAATGAGTGTTGAAATTCGCTCAGATCAAGAAATGCTAACTTTACTTAATCGTAAAAATGCAGAACAACGCCTTGCTACCTTTATCAGTACGTTAAGTAAACGTTATGCTGAACGAGGTCTTTCTCCAACAGAGTTTCGTTTAACTATGACTAGAGGCGATATTGGTAATTATATTGGACTAACTGTTGAAACCATTAGTCGTTTGTTTAACCGCTTCCACAAAAGTGGATTAATTCAAATAGATGGTAAATTAGTCACTATTGTCGACATTAACAAATTGAATGAAGCGGCCGCATTATAGCGGTCGTATTATATTCCTACCTTGCTTCTCCCTTTCTACTGGTTTAGTACGCTAACCCAGAACAAAAATACCTGCATAGCTACTAATTAATAAATTGATTTAAAACAAATATTGCTCATACTAACTAATGCATTATATGCTTATGAGAAAGCAATTAGCTAAGCGAGGATATTATGGACAAGCATCAAAAAATATTAGCCGTTATTGACCCATCTACAGACGATCAAAAAGCGTTAAAACGTGCAGTGGAGCTCGCCCGACTAACCAAAGCCAGTATAACTGCATTCCTCACTATTTTTGATTTTTCATATGAAATGACCACTATGCTTTCAAGTGAAGAAAGAGAAATCATGCGACAATCTGTGGTTAATGATCGTATCACTTGGGTTAATAAACTCATCGATGACATTGAGCACCAAGGTATAGATATTAAATGTAATGTTGTCTGGCATAATCGTCCATTTGAACCTGTTATAGAACAAGTTCTCAAAGACAAATACGATATTGTTATTAAAGGTACTCATCAGCACGATAAGTTAAAATCCGTTATCTTCACGCCAACCGATTGGCATATCTTAAGAAAATGCCCTTGTCCGGTATTACTGGTAAAAGAGCATTTATGGCCTGAAAATGGCAATATCATCGCCGCTATTAATGTTGGTAGTGATGAAGAAGAACATCTATCTCTGAATAAAAAAATTACTGATGAAGCGTTAGATTTAGCAAAACTTATTCATTCAAATGTTCACTTAGTGAATTCCTTCCCTGGCACTCCAGTGAACATAGCTATTGAAATTCCTGAATTTAATTCAAATGAATATAATCAAACGATGCTTAAACATCATCAAAAAGCCATGAATGAGCATGCAGCAAGTTATGGCATTGATAACGCACATACCCATGTAAAAGAAGGTCTTCCAGAAGATGTTATAGAGAGCATAGCCCACGAGTTAGATGCAGAGCTCGTTGTCTTAGGAACCGTTGGACGTACTGGGTTATCAGCAGCCTTTATCGGCAATACCGCCGAGCATGTCATCGACCGATTAAATTGCGATGTCTTGGCATTAAAACCCGATGGTTATGTATCGCCACTAGAATCGTAATCGACGAACTAGTTTAGCCAGAACAACGACAATAAACCGAGTTTTTCACTCGGTTTATTTTTGCCCGTAAACTTATCAATAGCCGCTAATTATTGCATGTTTACAGCTCGAATGGCTTTGTTTTCGCGTAAAGTTCACTAAAGTTATGAGGGTAATTAATATCTGCCGGTGATACATGTGAATTGTGGAGACAACTGCGACTTTACATTGTATGGTTTGGCGAGGAATTGCCAAACCTTGATCACGCTATCGCTGAAGTTGTTAAGGCCGATATTGTCATAATCGTGGGAACTTCAAAGCAAGTCTCCCCTGCTGCGGGTTTAGTGTCGTTCGCTCGGGAAAACATTCCTGTCTATTTTATCGTTCCCAAACCAGCGATTAGTGCTGCATTTGAACTCACTTCTACACTAACGGTTATTGAGACGACTGCGGCCCAAGGGCCTCCTGATTTAGTTACTAAGTTGACGAAAGATTTAATCACGTTTTAGTCTACCAACACCATTTGCTGAATCGCTCTTTAGTGATGTAGTTAATGTAATTATCTGTTTTTATTATTCATAAATACAATATTACTGTGTTAGCAGTTGTGAATATTTAGTTCAATGCGCTCAAAAACTGCTATGTTTATTGATGCAATCGAGCTTTTAAAAAAGCAAATAAGGCTAGCATAAGCTTATAGTGTAGAGTGATAAATTAAATAAGGAGTTAATATGCCAGAGGCTATTTGGGTTCAAGCATTAAGAACAGTGCCACAAGTTGACAAAGCGCAGTGGAGTAGCTTTGGACTATGCACGCGTTGGTTAATTGCCTCGCGTTTTTCTGTCACCCTTATGACATTTAGCTCAGCCATTATTGGCATGCTAGTGGCACTAAGTCACGACTCTATTGATGTGGGCATATCTATAGTCTGTATTTTAGGTTTAGTGTTTGCTCATGCCACGAATAATTTACTTAATGACTACACAGACTCAATTAGAGGGGTAGATAAAGGGAATTATTTTCGCACCCAATATGGTACACATGTATTAGAAGGTGGATTGCTCACCAAGAAACAGCTCATGGGTTATATCGTAGTTACCGGTTCATTAGCTATATTTTGTGGCGCTGTGATCATGTATTTGCGTGGAGTTGAAGTGCTATGGTTGATGCTCATTGGTGCCTTTTTTGTATTGTTTTATACATGGCCCTTAAAGAAACTTGCCTTAGGGGAATTGTCAGTTTTACTGGTTTGGGGGCCCTTAATGGTGGGTGGAACCTATTTCGTCGCAAGCGGTGAATGGAGCTTGGCCTCGGCGCTAATAGGGACATTATATGCCTTGGCACCAACGGCGGTTATTTTTGGTAAACATATAGATAAAATAGATATGGATAAAAGCAAAGGCATTTATTCACTTCCTGTTTTATTAGGAGAAAGTAAGTCTCGCAAAGTTGCACAAATTATCATGTTAAGCCAATATGCTTTAGCCGCTTACCTGTATATAAATGGGTATTTGGGAATAGGAGTTTTATTATTACTACTTGTTTTACCAACCCTACTACAAACCGTTAACGTTTTTAACCAAGCACGTCCTTGTGAAATGCCACAAGGATTTCGCCAAGAGGCATGGCCATTATGGTTTGCTCCCCATGCTTTTCAATATACCAGACGTTTTAGTTTATTTTTCCTCTTAATGTTAATCGTTGAAAATATCATTATTTAACGCATTTAACCTGCAACTATCAAAAAAATAACAGTGTATTATAAAGGAATAGCTAAATGAGTAATAATCAAATGAGGCTTAAAGGGATCACGGGTACGTTAAAACTATCATTATGTCTAATGTCAATGTTGACCAGTTCGGTATCGGCGGTTGAACCACAAACTCTGCCCAATGTGAAAGATGTCAGTGCGCAAGATATCGGCTCACAAGATAAGAGCATTGAAATTATTACTGTAACTGCGCAAAAACGCGTTGAAAACATTTTGGAAGTTCCTATTTCTATCGCAAGCTTTAATAGTGACAGTATAGGTAAAACAGGCATACGTCAGTTACATGAAATAGCCGAGTTTGTGCCCAATTTATCTATGACAACCACCAATGACTTTTCGTCTAGTATTACCATACGCGGCGTTGGCTCAGCAAGTCGCAATATTGGTTTTGATGCTAGAGTTGGACTGTATTTAGATGGCGTTTATATCGGACAATCTCCGGCCCATAATCAGGACTTATTAGATCTTGAGCGTATTGAAGTGCTGCGAGGTCCGCAAGGCACATTATTTGGCAAGAATAATGTGGCCGGGTCAATCAACCTGGTCTCTAAAAAGCCTGAAGACGAATTTGGCGGTGCTGTGGGCTTTTCTGTGGGGAATTATGATTTAAAGCAGGCTACGGCTATGCTTAACGCGCCGCTTGGAGACAATGTCGCAGCAAAATTTAGTTTCAATCAATATGAGCGAGCAGGTTTTACCGAGAATATAACCACGGGAAATTGGTTAAACGAGCAAGACAGTTATACTTATCGCGGACAAATAAAAGCATTACCTTTTTACGGTCTTGAAGTGAATTTTTCTTTTGATAGATTACGATCAGACCGTTTGTCATTTGACGGTGAGCCCATAACCAACACCTTAGGAAACGCTAAAAACTCGGAATCTCCAGCGCGTAATAAGGTTAGCTTTGATGTAGATCCTCATGAAGATAGAGACATTAAGGGAGAAATCTTGATTATTGACTGGAGCATACATAATGATTACTCCATCAAGTCAATTACCGGACACCGCGACGTTTATGTGCAATACATTAACGATTTTGACTTTTCTCAAGAGTCAGTGTCCTATCTAGATTACATTGATGACTACGACCAGTGGAGTCAGGAATTGCAGTTGATTTCGCCCGAGGGCGATTTTCAATATGTCGCGGGTGTGTATTATTATCAACAAGACGCTCACACCAGAAGATTACCGACTGTAGGTGATGAAACACTTTCTCTTTTTACGGGCGTCCCCCGCAGTGCGTTTGAATTTGGTGCGGCATTGGGTGACCCTACATCAATTTTTATGCTAGCTGCATTTCATCCCGGTCTACTCAGTACGATAGGCGATGTGGAAACAAAAAGCTATGCGGCCTTTTTTAACAGCAATTATCGACTCAATGATGCCCTCACGTTAGATATGGGATTTCGTTATTCTCGCGAAGAAAAAAAGGTGGATTGGACCATTTCCAGCATAGATCCCATCACAGGTATTCCCGTTATTCCCATCTTTGAATTAGCCAATGGTCAAGTAATTGATAAAAGGCGCGATAATGATTTCTCCCCCTTGGTGTCTTTACACTATCGTCTTAACGAGCAGGTTAATGCTTATGTAAAATACGCAACAGGGTATAAAAGTGGTGGTTATAATGTTGATTTTTTAACACAGGCGCAGCTTGACGCTGGTATAGAATTTAACAAAGAAAGCGTTACAAGTTACGAATTAGGCATTAAAGGGCATTTGTTTGATCAACGTGTCACCTTTAGTAGTGCAGTTTTTTATTCAAGCTATGATGACTATCAAATAAATCAATTGATCAACCTTGCCGCAGGCACTACGGCACTGAGTATTCGTAACGCCGCAGAAGTGGAAACCCGAGGTTTGGAAGTAGACTTGCAGTATCAACTCACCAATGACTTTCAGATAAATGTCGCGTTAGGGCTGCTTGACGCTGAATTTGGAAAGTTCCCCGCTGGTGGCAGCAATGGTGAAGACCTTTCAGGTGCAAAGTTGCCCGGGGTGTCAGATTTTACGTTTAACCTAAGTGCGCAGTATTACTATCCGTTACCCGCACTTAACGCAGAATTATCTGCCTTGCTAAGTTACAACTATCAGGATGATTACAATACCGATCTTGACGGTTTAACCCAAATAACCCTTGCTAACAGTGACGCTCTTGCTATTGGACAGGTTGACGGCTACGGCGTTGTAAATGCCAGTATAGGAATCGAGCCATTAGACAAGGGTATTAGCGTCTTTTTATGGGCACGAAACCTAGCAAACCAAGATAGTGCAATTATTCTGGGTGAAAAAAGCTTTTTCGGTACGCGGCGCAATGTTTACCTCAATCCGAGAACCTTTGGGCTTAGTGTGAAATACGTGTTTTAGCGGTTTGGTATAAAACGCACATACGCTTAAAAAGCGAGATAAAAAAAGCGATAGCATGTTAATGCTATCGCTTTTTTATTGTTTACCGATTAGTCAATATTATTGTAAGCGTCTGGGTTCGACGCCTAACCTTTAATATTCCAAGGTAATAAACTGTCAATGTCAGGCTCTTGCTTGCAAAGTTCATCCAAACATAACATGACGTAGTCAAAAGGAATAAGCCCATTGGTTTTGGCGGTTTCAATGATGCTATAAAGTGCTGCGCTGGTATGAACACTGTTAGCCGTTTGGCTAAACAACCAGTTCTTCCGCCCGATAACAAAGAGTTTTACCGCCCGTAAAGCCCTATTATTATCTATACTCAATTGACCATCTTCTAGGTAGCGTACAAGTTTAGACCACTGCTTATTCAGGTAAGCGTATTTTACCCATCATCTGTACGATTGTGTTTCATGAATACCTCCCTAAATGTGTTTCAAGAGATAGTTTGAATGTTCCGCTTTTGAGAGGCTAGGTGTGGTTGCCCCTACGAACACGGTAATTACGTCTAATACGCACAATAGATTTAATTCTATCAATTGCTTCGGTATAATACGCGCCCTCTTTGTATAGGAACTGAATATGAGCACAATGTCTGCCGTTAAAGCATCACAATTAGGTAAGTTAGAAAAACGTCTACGTGGACATGTTGGTAAGGCGATCGCTGAATACAATATGATCGAAGATGGCGACAAAATAATGGTTTGCCTCTCTGGCGGTAAGGACAGCTATGCTTTGCTGTCTATATTAATGATTTTAAAAGAGCTCGCCCCCATTCATTTTGACATTGTTGCTGTTAATCTAGATCAAAAACAACCGGGTTTTCCAGAGCATGTGCTTCCCGAATATTTAGATGCTTTAGCTATTGATTACAAAATTATTGAAGAAGACACTTATTCCATCGTAAAAGATAAAATACCCGAAGGCAAAACAACCTGTAGTCTATGCTCAAGGCTAAGACGAGCGGTATTATATAAAGCGGCAAAAGAATTGGGCGCCACCAAAATCGCGCTCGGTCACCATAGAGATGACATGATCGAAACGTTAATGTTAAACATGTTCTACGGTGGAAAAATGAAAGCAATGCCCGCTAAATTAGTATCAGATAACGGCGAGCATGTTGTTATTAGGCCACTGGCATTTTGCAAAGAGTCTGAGTTGATCCAATACGCACAATTGAAAAATTTCCCGATCATCCCGTGTAATTTATGCGGTTCACAGCCTAACTTACAACGTCAAAATATCAAACAGATGTTAAATGATTGGCATCAACATTACCCTGGTAGAATAGAGTCAATGTTCACTGCCATGCGCAACATTGTACCGTCACACCTGTGTGATAGTGAGCTATTTGATTTTAAGAGCATTGACTCATCGTCAGGCATTATTAATGGTGGCGACATAGCTTTTGATAGCGAAGTAATAACCAGTGAACATGTACCTACAAGTAACAAGGTAGCAACTGGTGATAACACACTAAAAATCATCGAAATTAACTAGGGTTTATCGAGAAATAAACCTTAGTTAGTCAGCTATTCTTGGGGTTAAATATTCTTTGTTATGGCGGATCATATCGGTTATTTCAATAACATAATCAGAGCCTCGCTCTGAATAGGCTAGAAGCCCCGTAGCCAAAACCTGCGGACTTAATGGTTGATTTTGTTCGCGTAACTGGGCTCTTATTACCCTAAACACATCATAGGCATTATGAGTATTTATATTATATAAATACCTTTTTACCGCAGCATTAACGCTATCAAACGCGGCTACTTCGTGATTAGCACCTGAATCTCTGCTATTGGGCACCATACCGCAGCCTTGTCGATAACACCAAATCCCGAAAAAGTTTAATCCTATTCTAGCAAAGCGAGAGGTTCCCCACGCAGACTCATTTGCCGCTTGCACCAAAACAAGCGAGGCGGGAATAATATCGATTCGATTTAACAACTCATCAAGCTGTTGTAATAATGAATATTTTTTACTGACCTTATACTTTTTCACCAAAGCATTTAATACTGATATGTCTTCTTCAGATAAAGGCTCTTCTAGTGAAATTTTATCCTGTATTTGAGCGATACTTTGCCTTTCGCGTGATATTTTGCCATTTTCCTGTTCAATAGCTGGTCGAATAAAATTAAAAAATTGACGCTTCTTTTCCTTTACATCCCTAATGTGCGCAAATTTAGGTAATTTAACCGTATGCAAAGGCTTCTCAGGCTCGACAATTTTATCCCCTTGTATCGCGTTATCATCGAGCTTTACTGTTTCCGAAAACTTAAAAATAAAAGGCGCTACTAACGCAAAAGCAAATAATGCGATTAATGGAATTTTTACTAGCAAAGTTGTTTTCATATTATCCTTAACTCAATTTATGCTGAAAAAATATTGTCAGATGAACCTATAGAGCCACTAACAGTCTTAAGTTGTAAGCCAAAAATTTCTCTATAAAGTATCCCTTTAACATTATAAAACATTGGCGCCAAATAAGTTAAACTGAATAAGAAGAACATAGTGGCAATAATCGATAAATCACTTTGTAATGTTAACGCTAAAGGTATAGTCACCGCGATTAATGCAAAGATCAGTACTAAGTAAATGGCAAATATTTTAAACCATTGAAAGCGTGTTGCTTGAATACCAAGAACAATCGCTTTAATCGGTGATAAACGTTTTTCAACAACCAAAGGGATAGAAAACGATAACGCTACCGCTAAGTATACGCCGGGCAACACCAGTAACTCCAATCCTATACTAACCAGTAGGGACGTTAATAAGGCACAAACAGCTACCCAACTGCCTCTTTTTAAAAAAGCAAACACCAATCTACTTTCTGTTTTTAAACCAACAGAATGAAATACCCCCATCATTTCTACACCTGCAAGAAACGGCCAAACAACTAAGGTAACGACAATATTTAAAAACATAAAAGATTGCGGATCATTGGCAACGGCTTCTATTCCACCCAACGTACTACTAATAACGTAAGAGGTTACCATGCCGATTATTAAAGTAAAAAGTAAGCCAACGTTTATCGATAATCTCGACGCCACAGTAGTTTGCCACGCTTCTCTTAACACACTTTTTATATCGAGTTGGTAATCCCCTTTAAGCGCTTTTTCAATACTGCCGCCTACTTGCACTATTTCTTCATTATCCACTAAACAATAACCTTTTACTTATTTACATTTAAAGCAAAGTCGCCTTACACAGCAACTTTGCCAATATCACTCATGACTAATTCAATTGCGATAACTAATAATACCACACCCATAATGCGCTCTATCCAATGACCATTATTAATTAACCTATCGCGGACATGTTGATGACTAAGCATATAGGATAACGCACAAAACCATATGGCCGTCGCTACAGCCATATAAAGACCATAGCCAAATTTGATCCACAAAGGGGTTTGTACAGAAATGACCATTGAAAACAAACTGACGAAAAATAACGTGGCTTTAACATTAAGCCCATTAATAAAAAAACCGGTGATAAATGACTTTTTGTTACTAGGCCCTGCTGTGTTGCCTGTATCCACTGTGTTTTGTTGTTCTTGAAAAGTCCCTTTCTTAGCCCTTAAACCATGCCAAGCAATGTATAAAAAATAACTTGCGGCAATATATTTCAGTACTGAAAAATATCGTTCATCACTAGCGATGATAAGGCCAATACCCACTAATGAATAAGCTACATGAATTAATATCCCTGTCCCTATACCTAAGCTTGTATATATTGCAGCTACTCGCCCATAGCGGATGCTTTGTTTCAACACCACTGCAAAATCAGGCCCTGGACTTGCAACCGCCAAAAAATGAATCGCGGCTATCATTAAAAACTCTTGTAGATACGGCATGATATTAACGCTATCTTCTCATTTTATCGTCTATTAATTTTTTGGTATTTTAACTGAAGACTTAATAAAGGTCGATAATAACACTCGGTTATAAATATCATTATATTAATTACTTTTTTTGATACCAACTAGATATAAATTGATAGATATAAAAGTAAGTAAAAATGAACTGTGCATAATTTAAACACTTTGATTTTGTTGATTTTTTGTATTTATAATGTAAAGTGTCTGTTAATAGTTTTTAGTCTAGACTTTATTTTAGATGAAGTTAAAACCACATTAATTTGCTGATGATAATGATCAAACAATGTTTGGGCAATAATATTAAGAACACAACTATAACGGCAATAGCTATGTTAGCGCTATTAGTCAGTAACTTATTACCTATAAGTTACTTATCAGCAAAAGAACCAACTGTTCTGCGCTTTGTCACTGAAGACCTTCCCCCTCATCAAATTACTAAAAATAATGAATTGGTTGGCGGCAGATCATACTTAATTCTAAAGGAAGCAATAGAGAAAACCCAATACAGCGCTCAATTTGATGTTTTGCCGTGGGCTCGTGCCTACACAATTGCACAGAATGAAGAAAACGTGATTATATTTTCTATTGTACGCAGTCCGGAAAGAGAAAATGAGTTTAAATGGGTCAGTAAGTTAAAAGATTTAGAATATAATTTTTATTACGCGAACTCTAACCAGAGTATTAAGATAGATTCTATAGAAGACGCTCTCAAGTATAAAGTAGTTACAACTAGAGGGGGGATTGAAGAAGATATATTGGTAGAGCGAGGCTTCGTAATAGGAGAAAACCTTATCCTTACCAGAGGATATATTGAGGCATGGGAAATGGTCTCTAAGGGAAGAGCAGATCTCACACTAGCGAGTCAGCTTTTGAGTAAAGATCGACCAGAGAATAATCCTTTGAATATGAGCCCGTATACAAAACACCCATTAAAAATAAGTGCAATGTCGCTATATGTCGCTGCCAATAAAAAAACTTCAGATCTTATTGTTAGTGATTTACAAAGAATGATTGCAAGCGTTATTGAGCAAGAAAAATTTAAAAATTTTGCTGAAAACTAAGCTATAGCATTGATTAATACAACTAAAGCCTGAATTCAACACGCGCTAATACAAATACATTTTATTAGCATTAATAAATATTCTCCTTCCATTATTTTTGTATTAGCGAATCAAGCAATTCCGAAAAATATTGATTCCCTTTAGCTCTAGCCAATGAAATATTATTGTCGGGAATATCTTCAGGGTTTTTGTAGACACTCAATACTCGCTCAATACTGGCTTCACGAATAAGGTGAATGGTAGGATATGGTGATCGGTTAGTAAAATTAGCCGCATCGTCAGGATCTTCACCTTCAAAGCAATAATTAGGATGAAAACTGGCTAGCTGAAACTCCCCTTCAAATCCCAAGTTTATTAATAATTCATTGGCACAATCTAATAACTCAAGATATTTATCAAATTGTTTAAACCCTAAGTCAAACACAATCAATGTAGTTTCAATTTCAGGATTTTGTTTTAGATAAAGACATTGCGTTGCAAATTCTTCAAGCGCTGGTTTTATTTGCTTAAGGTGGCAAACGTGATAGTGAATGGTATTGTTAACCACCTCTTTTTTAGCAAAAGGACAAAAGTTGAGTCCGACAATAACTTGTTCTACCCATTGCTTTGTTTTCAATATGGCTTGATGCATAACAGTAATTTTTCTAACAGTATAATAACGGCGTCACCATACGCCGTTTAGTCATTAATGCCAACGAATAATCTCGTTATTATATTTGCTGTGATGATTGTTGAAGTTTCCACATGTGAGCATATTGTCTACCTTTAGCAAGCAATGCTTGGTGAGTACCTTGCTCTACCACCCTTCCTTGATGTAAAACAATAATATGATCAGCATCTACTATAGTAGATAAACGATGTGCAATAACCAAACTTGTACGATGCTCGGCAACTTCTTTTATCGCCGCCAAAATAGCTTGTTCTGAACGGCTATCGAGTGATGAAGTCGCTTCATCAAAAACTAATATTGGCGGATTTTTTAATATAGTTCGAGCAATCGCAACACGCTGTTTTTCTCCACCTGATAACTTTAATCCACGCTCTCCAACGATGGTTTGATGTCCATCGGGCAAAGATTTTACAAAGTCTGATAAGTGCGCCAATTCTATTGCTTTTAGCACGTCAGCTTCGGATGCATCAGGATCGCCATAGTTTACATTGGCAAACAAAGTATCATTAAACAAAACAGTATCTTGGGGAACAATACCAATACTTTTTCTTAATGAATGCTGGCTAACCTTATCTATTGCTTGACCACTAACCTTGATGCTACCCGAGTCTACATCATAAAATCGGAACAACAATTTAACTAATGTCGATTTACCTGAGCCGCTTTCACCAACAACTGCAACCTTTTGTCCTGCCGCAATATCAAACGAAACATTTTGAATAATCGGACGTTTTTTATCATAAGCAAAGCAAATATTATCAAAGCAAATATCAACATTCGTTAAAGATAGATCTGGCGCTTCTTTAATGTCTTCAACTTTAGGTTTCTTTAACAACAAGTCGAACATATGCTCTATGTTAGCCAATGAACCTTTGATTTCGCGATAAACAAAACCTAAAAAATTTAACGGAATAAATAATTGCATCATAAACGCGTTGATCAGTACAAAATCCCCCAATGTCATGCGCTCATACGTAACCTGATATGCAGCGAGAGCCAACATAGCTGTCATAGACAAGGAAATAATAACTGCTTGCCCACCATTTAACCCAAATAACGATAACCGATTTTTCGCTTTTGCTTGTTCCCACTTTTCTAACTGAACATCGTAGGCTTTAGCCTCATAATCCTCATTAGTGAAATATTTAACAGTTTCATAGTTTAAAAGACTATCAATTGCTCGGGTGTTGCTTGAGGAGTCGGCTTTATTAGCCGCTCGAATATAGCCCGTGCGCCACTCTGTGGCGTAAACTGAGTAGGCAATATAACTGACGATTGAAATAACAGTGACGAGTGCAAACCAAATACCATAATTCACCAACAGTATTGTCACTACCATCACAATTTCTATCAGCGTTGGTACTATATTAAAAACCATAAAACGCATTAAGAAGCTTACGCCGGAGGTGCCGCGGTCTATATCACGCGATAACCCACCCGTTTGACGACTCAGGTGAAAATCCAAATCAAGTTGATGTAAATGGCGAAACACTTTTAACCCAATTCGTCTAATGGCACGTTCAGTTACACGGCCAAATAAAGTGTCACGTATTTCTGCAAACAAAACTACAGATAAGCGCACCACCCCATAGGCGGCAACTAAGCCAAAAGGCACTAAATAAACCCGATTTTCTTGTTGCGTATCCAAAAGATCAACGATGTCTTTTAAGATAAACGGCAAGTAAACGCTGGCAATTTTAGTTAATATCAAACAAATGAAAGCAAAACCTATACGTAATTTATACTCGAATAAATAAGGCCAGAGCATTTTTAACACGCGGAAATTTAAAGTGCTAACTTCGTGATCAGGATATTGGCTAGGACGCATAAGGAAAACTTCAGACTAAAAAACAAACCTTAAAGTGTTTGAATTAAAAAGTAAATTGAATAAAACCAGAATTTACATCTTACTGACGAGTCGTCCAAACGCTTCAACTTGTTGCCAATCAGTAAAATCTACAACCGCCTTTGGATCAGTTGGGCCTTTAGTCATCAGCATAATTAACCGAATAATTAAACGGTCGAAAAAGTTATATCGCGGATAATCAATTTTTCCCGCGAATACCGCTAAATTTTTTGGATGCCAAGATATGTTTTTCAGAAACTTCTGTAAATAAGGATTAGTTTCTGGCTGATTTTTATTTGCTTTTCGTGCAACGACATTAACCGAAAAAAATGCATTAGATTTCATATCCAAAAGCTTATCGTTACTTTTTATGAACTCTACAATTAACGGGCTATGCTTTCCGTATCGTATACTGGCACCGATCACGATCTTATCGAATGATTGTAAGTCCACATGAAATGCGTCGTTAATAGCCACCAGCGTTACCTGATGTGTCTGCTGCTCGATCACTTGTTGTAGTCGAAGACAGATCTCTTTAGTGTGACCATCAGTGGATGAATAGACGATAATAATGTTAGCCAATTGTCATTTCCCTGTTTTCTTTAAGTATATAAAACCCTGAACATAATGCTCAAATAACATTCAACAAAGTAGTAAAGAAAACAAGCGATGAGCAAGTCAAAGCCTAAACTCAGCCTTCAATATTTTTCCAACGCCTTACAACATGGGGCCCAAAACTAAGGCTAGTGTAAACTTCTAAATGCCTTAACCTTGAGCCCAAAACTGTCGAAGGTATGTGCTAATTTAATTGGTTAGCAAGTTGACTATTTAAGTAGTTTTGCGCTATTTGATTAATCAATGCTCTTGGATCAAGCTCATTATCTTTAAAGGCAGCGTCTGGTAACACAGGCAAACCTTTACCTTCGCCGCTAGGTCTTACTAGATAAAATCGTGGACTAACCGCCTTAAGCCCAGAATGAGGAAACGTAAAAAACTGTATGCCTCCTGTTTGCCATGAATAACCTGCAGATTTTTCACCAACGATTTCCGCAAATCCAAAATCTTGCATAGTATTAGCAAATAAAATAGCGGAAGAATAAGTAATCTTACCAACAACAACGGAAACTTGGCCTTGAAACCTTAATGATTCATCTTCACTGGGCATTTCATATTTATCGTACTCTGCACTAACAACTTCACCTTCTATTTCACCTTTATCCATATACTTTGCAATAATTTTTTTGGTGTAACGGCTGGTGTGTCGATAGGGTTTATCTGCGATATAGGTCAAAAGTCCTTGTTTCCACATATCATCGTCCCCACCAGGGTTATTTCGCACATCAATAATAAGGTGCTGAATATTTCCTTCTATTAATGATTGGTAAAATAGATAGTTTCGCAAAGAACGATAACGCTTTGATAAAAATAAATCAGCTCATCATCCTTGTTGTTATTTTTATAATTGTCGCATTAGATACTCAATAAACAGCAACACGACACTTTAAAACTTGGCTAAATTAAGTTGGCTGTAATGGCGAAGAACCAAACACAGCCAACTGGTTTTGTCGTTATTAATTTAGCTTGTAAGCTTTAGTCTCGTTTGCAAACTACGATAGATTGCAGAATCCATTTGATTTGTTTTGTTATGTGTCAGAGCACGGTTATATGTCTTGAAAAATCAGTCTCAAACCCTTCGCTAATCCTACAGGAAAAGTCGAGTAGTGGTCTGTACCCGCTACGATCTCGTCACTGATATGAATTCCCTGATAATTTCTAGCTCGCAAACGTTTTATGAATCGTACATGGACATCAACCATATCATTTCGCATTCCATTTTCGGGGACTTCTAACGCACCAGTAGCCATAAATATTTTTGCATTTAGTGAGGTGTTATTTTTTGAATACTCTTCTTCCAAGTCAAAAATTAAATCATCTTTGAACCATAATGAAGGGCTAGTTAATATGTAGGCAGAAAATAACGTTGGTTTAGTCAGTAAAACCCAGGCTCCAAACGAACCACCAAGAGAATGCCCAGAAAGTATCCTTTTATTTACATTAATACGATAGTTTTTCTCTACAAAAGGAAATACCTCTTTTTCAATAAACGCCAAATACTTGGGTGCACCACCGGTAGTGTAATTTTTCCAGCTTTTATCAACTTCAGGTGTGAGATCACGCACACGGCTAAATTGGCCATTCTCGCCATGCGCGAATGATATTCCAACAACGATTGCCCTATCCATACTTGGAAAATGAGTTACCCCTGCTGCAACTTTGAACGTATGTGGACCGTCATTTAAAAATAGTACTGGATACCTTTTAGATTTATTTTTTTCCTTAAAATAGTCACGAGGAACCTTAATGTAAAGATCGTATTTTCGATTCAGGATCTTAGATTCAATAGTAATAATCTCAGAGTTTGAGATTTCAAAGCTATGCTCCTCAGTGGCAAAAGCTGAAACTCCAGTACTTAATGAGAAAGCTATACACAATAGTATGGCAACGATTTTATTCATCAATCAACCAGCCGTTTTTCGTTGCCAAATCTATTTGCTCACAGGCATATTGCCAAAGCGTTGGTGCAGCATCCTTTAGGTAATAATTGCGCGCTAGCGCTTGGCTTCTTTTGACGTTGTTCTCTTGCCAACTTCCGCCGTTATTTTGCATGTTTTGAACAAGAGGTAACATTCTGTCCATCGCTTTAGCAAAGCGTGCGTCTTCAGATGTTGCTGCCTCGAATTCCAGCCATAGCGTTTTAAAGGCGATATATTGGCTTTGTGGTAACAGGCCAAAAATTCGATTGGCGGCTTCTAGCTCTTTGCTCTCTTGAGCGTCTAATAATGCTTGGTCTGCAAAAGCAAAGGTATCGCCGGCATCAATTTCTACAATGTCATGTAATAACAACATGCTGACTACTCGACCAATATTGACGGTGTCTGCAGCATACGGCTGTAAAACCTGCGCCATTAGCGTAATATGCCAGCTATGTTCAGCGCTATTTTCATATCTATTCTGGTCTGCTTTAACCTTTGCTTTTCGATAAATAGCCTTGAGTCGATCTAACTCTTGGATAAAAGCTAATTGTTGTTCTAGTTTATTCACTACGACTCCGATAATGTTGGATAGTGCACGTAAAAGCAGCCCATTTGTTATATGGGCTTATTTAATTAATGATGAAAAGATACGACGTGGATCCGATAAGTTATTTTGATTGTAAGGATAATAATTTGGCGCCAAACCCCAAAAAGACCACGCCAGTAACGCCTTTTAACACTCGCTGAAAATGATGGTTTTTTGTCATATTAGCCAAACGCCCCAACAGTAATACCATTGACGTAAACCACGCCATATTCATCAATGAATGGATAGTAACAAGTATAAATCCATATAAAACGGCATTTTCTCCAGCAGGAATAAACTGAGGGAAAGCAGCGAGATAAAACATTGAAACCTTAGGATTTAAAGCGTTGGTTAAAAAACCTTCCAAATATGATTGCACTAATGAGTTGTTAGTTTTTGTATGACTGGTTGCAACTTCAGCAGCGTTATTTTTAAACGCGTTTATTAGTGACTTAATGCCGATCCAAGACAGATACATAGCACCGATTATTTTAACAATGAAAAAAGCTTCGGCAGATTTCATTAAAATAACCGAAATGCCTAAAATAGACAGCGCACCATGCAAATAAAAAGCGCACAAAAAGCCAATAACATTGGCCATTCCCGCTTTTTTCCCTTGGGTGGGTACCGTTTTAGCTATAAGTAAGCCGTTGGGCCCTGGTGACACCACCAACAATAAGGCCACCAAAGTAAAACCTAAAATTTGGGTAATATCCATATCGATTTTTAACCTTAAATCCTTTTAGAAAATGTACGACGATAATAACTTGTTATTATTCCACTGTTAATAAAAAATGTTCAGATAGACTTAGTCGATTTCTTCGATGGCAACGCCAATCAGGTAACAATCTGAAGATTCTTCATTTACACGAATAACTTTACCGCAAACATCAAGTGCCTGAACACTATTATTAGCAGACTTAACGCTAATTCGAACATTGGTATTTAACTCTAAAGGGTGAGACATTTCTATAGCAATTCCCGTCGCGCTCAGGTCACGACACGTCGCGAGGACTTTAGTATTAGCTTCTGCGTCAATTATAGTAACCTCTACTTCGCTATTTAACATCATTCGATAGAAATTACGTTTATCATCAAAATTAACCATTACTGCTCCATTACTCGGTTGATGCCTCATGACTGAGATCATTTATACTAATACCTGCTCACCGTGTCAAATTACAACATAACTGCCTTTGCTTTATATCAGTTAAAACGATTTGATATGATTTAATACTCGTTTCACCGAAATAGGATAAGCGGTCTTTAACGTTTGTGCGAACAATGACACTTTAAGTTCTTCTATCATCCATTGGGTTTCCAATAATTCATCACAAACGAGTTTTCCCTTGGGCTGTTTGTTAATCGCGGTCTGATAAGCTTGGCTCACTTTTTCTACTTCGAGCATTTTTAACCGATCTTGATTTGGATCGATAGGAAGTTTTTCCAATCGGCGCATTATTGCCTGTAAATAACGATTAATATCGTCTAAGCGTTGCAGTCCCGAAGCTGTAACAAAACCTTTAAAAATAAGTGAATCTAACTGTGATTTAATGTCGGCATGCGATTGAATAACATTGAGCGCAACCTTACCCTTTAATTTTTTACGAATGTCATGGCTTAAGGCAAGTGCTTGTTCTACTTTAATGGCAGCTTCTAATACGCTTTCAGCAATTTCTGCACGGACATGATCTTTTAACCGTTCAAAGTCTTCTTTATTGCGCGCTATGCCATCAAAGGTTTTAACTAAATACTGACACGCAGCTAAAATGCAGTCTTCAAGTAAGTCGGCGATAGAACCAAATGGATTAAAATAAAGCCCCAATTTGGCTTTATTAGGTAACTTTTCCTGTAAATATTTAATCGGAGAAGGAATATTGAGTAGAATCAAACGACTAACACCTGCAAGCATCGCTTGTTCGGCCATGGCTTGTTGTTCGAATAACTCAATAGCCACTGATTTTTGCTTATCCACCAATGCAGGAAAGGCTTTAATGGTCATGTTGGCCACTTTCTTTTCGTAGCCAACAGGTAACTGTTCAAAATCCCACTGCGAAAGATTATCGCGTTCAATACCTTTCTCTGCGACTTTTTGAATTGACGCTTTGACCTTACCCTGTAATTCAGCTTTTAAATCGTCTAAATTTCGGCCTTGCTTAACAAGCTTATTTTTTTCATCCAACACTTTAAAATTCATGGTCAAATGCACAGGTAAACTTATTTCTTGCCAGGCGTCTTCAGGTAAACGAACACCAGTCATTCTTAATAGATTTTTTTCTAGCGATTGCACTAAAGTGCCATCTTGTTCTGACATATTAGCCAGGCACGCCTCGGCATAATTAGGTGCCGGCACAAAATTACGACGTAACGCTTTAGGCAAGCCTTTGATTAAAGCAATCACCAATTCATAACGCAATGCTGGAATTAGCCAGTCAAAGCCAACATTTTGCACTTGGTTTAAAATGCCAACCGGAATATTAAGACTAATACCATCATCAATATCTCCAGGCGTAAAATGGTACGTTAGCGGTAAGGTTAAGTTATCTTGTTGCCAAACATCTGGATACTCATAGGTCGACAACTCTTGAGAGCTTTCGTTTAGCAAGAAAGCTTCGGTAAAGTTCAGCAAATCAGCTTGTTTTTGCTTGGTCTTTTTCCACCAACTTAAAAAACTACGTTGACAAACTAATGTCGCAGGGAGCTTTTGGTCGTAAAAGTCATAAAGTTGTTGTTCGTCAATCAAAAAATCTTTGCGACGAGCTTTTTGCTCAAGTGCTTCAATACTGGCGACAAGCTTTTTATTGTGGGTAAAAAAGTTTTCTTGCAGCGTACAATCACCCTCAACTAGTGCTTCTCTAATAAAAATCTCTCGACAAATTACTGGCTCTATTTGCTTAAAGTTAACTTTACGCTTAGCAACGATGATCATGCCATACAATGCAACTTGCTCGTATGCCATTACCGCGCCCTGCTTTTTTTCCCAATGAGGTTCGCTATAACTTTTTTTAATCAGGTGCTGGGCGAGTGGTTCAATCCAAAGCGGGTCAATTTTTGCCACCATACGAGCAAACAAGCGACTGGTTTCAACAAGCTCTGCTGCCATCAGCCATTTGGGCGGTTTTTTCGCTAATGCAGAGCCAGGAAATACATAAAACTTACTGCCACGTGCGCCCTTAAACTCTTTGTTTTCATCTTGTTGGCCCAAATGACTTAATAAACCCGATAAAATTGCCTGATGCACTATGATTGCGCCGCTATCGGTATCCATATCAATTGATGACATTAGCGTATTTTGTTCTTTTAACGCCTGTTTAAGTTGGCTAACGATGTCTTGCCATTCTCGAATTCGGATATAAGATAAAAATTCTCGCTGGCACAGTTTTCTAAACTGGCTGTTAGACAGCGATTTCTGTTGAGTTTGTATATATTGCCACAAGTTTAACAGGCTAATAAAGTCTGACTCTTTATCCTTAAATCGATTATGCTTTTCATCTGCCGCTTGTTGTTTTTCGTGGGGGCGTTCCCTAGGATCTTGAATACTCAACGCGCTAACAATTACAAATACCTGCTCAATACATCCCAACTCGATTGCACTTAAGATCATTTTCGCTAAGCGAGGATCTATAGGAAATTTAGCAAGCATACGACCCGCTTTGGTCAACTTAGTCTCGTGGTTGTTAGCGTTAATCGCGGCGAGTTCTTCGAGTAATTTAACCCCGTCATTAATATTGCGGTTATCAGGCGGCTGCACAAACGGAAATTGGCTGATATTGCCTAAATCCAACGACAACATTTGTAAAATAACGGTCGCCAAATTAGTACGCAATATTTCAGGATCGGTAAACTCAGGGCGGCTTAAGTAATCGTCTTCAGAATATAATCGAATACACACACCGGCTGAGACCCGACCACAGCGCCCCGCTCTTTGGTTGGCACTTGCCTGTGAAATAGGCTCGATAGGTAGTCGTTGTACTTTGGTTCGATAACTATAACGAGAAATACGCGCGGTACCTGGATCGATCACGTATTTGATCCCGGGCACGGTTAAACTGGTTTCGGCGACATTGGTTGCCAAAACAATGTTGCGACCATTATGAGGCTTAAATATTCGGTTTTGTTCTTGTACTGTTAAGCGCGCATATAAAGGCAAGATATTAGTATGCTTAAGATTAGCTTTTTCAAGGGCCGTTGCAGTGTCTCTGATCTCGCGTTCGCCGTTTAAAAAGATCAGAATATCACCATTACTAATGGCACTGAGTTCGTCTACAGCGGCTTGAATACCAGAAATTACGTCTATATCGTCGTTATTTTCATTGAGTGGTCGATAATGCATTTCTACCGGATAAGTGCGACCAGAGACCTCAACAATCGGAGCGTTATTAAAATGGCTAGAAAAACGCTGTGGATCTATAGTTGCTGAAGTGATGATGACCTTTAGGTCGGGACGTTTAAGTAAAATTTGCTTCAAATACCCTAAAATAAAATCGATATTGAGGCTACGTTCGTGGGCTTCATCGATGATTAAGGTATCGTACTGGCGCAACAATCGGTCATGTTGCATTTCCGCCAATAAAATCCCATCCGTCATTAATTTTATATAAGTGTCGTCGCTGATCTGATCATTAAATCTGACTCGATAACCAACTAAACCACCAAGCTCACTATTAAGCTCTTCCGCTATACGCGAGGCAACCGTTCTTGCGGCGATCCTTCTCGGTTGAGTATGCCCGATAAGGCCGTCTACACCGCGGCCAAGTGCCAAACAAATTTTTGGGATCTGAGTCGTTTTGCCTGATCCGGTCTCCCCGGCAATGATAACCACTTGATTTTCACTAATGACCTTTGTGATGTGTTCAACATTTTGCGAAACGGGTAAGTCTGGTGGATAACTCACTTGAGGCAAACACGCCAGTTTATGCTGTTTGTCGGTTATAGACTTTTGTATCGCCTGATGAATTTGTTGTTGTCTGCTATTTTTCTTAACTGCATCGCTGATTTTCTTTAATGACAACAACCGTTTTTTTAGCCGAGGTTGATCGGATAATTTCGCCTGTGTTAATAGGGTAAATAATGAATTGATGCTAGGGATATCGGCAGGAGTAACTTCTAAAGACAAAACAAACTCAATCGGTTATGCAAAACAGCATAATAACAATTTTATTGATTATTTGCAGTATAGAAATGTAGCTAAGGGAATGATAAAACTAAAATATGCACCTAGCTCATTAAGACCTAAATGCATATATAATTAACGTTTAATTACCGGCTTGAAATCCGGAGCGTAAATGTTTGTCAATGGCGCGTAAGACATCATTTCGACAAATAGTGCCCAGTAAATTGCCATCATCGTCAACGACAGGATAGACCTTAGGCTTATTCAATAACATAGTCTGACCAAGTTCGATGACACTATCATAAGGCTTAACCGTCAGGACCTCTTTACTCATTAAGTCTTCAACTTGAGCAACCTGTACGTTGTGATAAATAGAACCGATCATTTTTGACAAAACATCGTTTTCAGATAAAAAACCGACTAATTTATGATTTTCATCGATAACAGGCCCACCAATCTGCTTGGTCTTTAAAAACCGCAAAGACGCCTCTTCTACCACCATTTCAGGTGTAAAAGTGACTGGATAATGGTTCATATATTCTTTTACTTGTAATGATTCCATGCGTGTTCCCTAAAATTTTAATCTTACGCTACCATTAGTAATGGTAGACCTAAACCACAAATAATTCATGACTTTATAAATAATTAAATCATTTTTTTACCTGACCGCTAATAGCGCAGGTTGCGTCGCGGTTTTTAGCGATGAATTCAGTTCTTTGTATGCCAGAGTAAAGGTCTTTCTCATGTGCGATTTAAGATGCGAACGCACTGATTTTATCGGTATGTTTTTTAACACCGAAAATAATGCCAATATATAAACGCTCTCAGTTTCGGGTAGCGCCGCTTGTCGGTTAGCACTGGCATTAAAACACGAACCACATCCCCCCTTAAATTGATAAGCGGTGTTAGCAAACATCACACCAAAGCCCATAAAGCATGCGACAACTTCTGCCGCCTGTGCCAAGTTCTCTTGTCCACCAGGAGGTATTTCCCCACTCTGCACAATAAGAATAGTGGCTAAGGCATGAGCATAGGACGCGATCATATCTTGCGGTTGGTTAATTTGCTGAGGATTGTAAGTAATGTAGATGAATTGCTGCTCACTTTGCTCAGTAATCTGTCCGTGTTTTCCTCTAAATATCTGTGGTAACGCTAACTGGGCCATGGGCTTATTTTCATAGACCTCCGGCGCCACTAGTTTAATGGGCCAGCCCTGCATTCCTGCATATTTAACCGTGTTGTTAAAAATGGCGAGCGCCATTTCATGGATACTGCTAACCTTACCCGGATAAAACTCGTTATTCGGCAAAACCAACTGACTCTCGTCCTTAAAGACGTTAATATCAAAATTTTCAATCGCCCAGGCAAACGTATCTAAGATCCACGCTTGTTCATTTGTCGCTAATAACGGGCGGGTTTTAAAAAGTGCTGATAACATTAAATGCCCTATCCTTTACTTGATAATTGTAACTGTGCCCAATCCCACGCCTGAGTGCCAAATAATGGCACGGTAGAGAGCGAATGGTGATGGCTGCCACTGGTTTCTTTGGTTGAGTAGGACAGGTAGATTAAACTATTGTGTTCCTTATCATAAATCCGCCTGACTTTTAGGCTTTTAAATAAAATACTTTTAGATTCCTTAAAAACAATTTCACCATTTTTGGATTGATCGATTTTCGCCATTTCCGCTGCTGTAATAGGGCCGGTTTGACGGCAGGCAATAGACATGTCAGAGGGATCAGAAAAATCCAGATCCGCTTCTACATGACTAATATGACATGTTACGCCACTAATTTTAGGATCAACTCGCGCAACCACGACTACATCCTTAGTGGTAAATAAACCTAGGCTCACCTTTCCGACATCATCAGAGCAACCACTCAACGACGCAAATAAAGACGTCAACACCAGCACTTTCATCGTCATATTCTTACTCACTTACTTATCATCCTTAAAAATTCCAACAAATGCAGGAGCCAGTGACGACATACTCGCGCGATACATGCCAGAGCTATTAAAGGGCATGGTAATATTGCCTTGACGGTCAATCGCAATAATGCCACCTGAGCCCCCTGCTTTTACCAGCACATCGTTGATGACGGTATCTGCTGCCTTTGCCAAACTAATATTCTGATATTGCATCCGCGCACAAATATCTGCTGCAACATGATAGCGAATAAAATATTCCCCATGTCCGGTTGCTGAAACAGCGCAACTCTCATTATTTGCATAAGTCCCCGCGCCAATGATGGGCGCATCGCCTACCCGTCCATACCGTTTAGCGGTCATACCGCCGGTAGAGGTTCCTGCGGTTAAATTACCGTGTTTATCTAACGCAACGGCGCCAACGGTGCCGTATTTATATTCAGCATCTAATGCATGATGTGCCGCTTGAAAATTTTTTAATTCGCGTTCTTGTTCTTGTAATTTTTGCTTGGCTTTTTTTAACGCTTTAAGGCGGTGCTCAGTATCAAAATAACTATTATCCACCATGTCCATTTGTTGTTGTCGGGCAAACTGCTCAGCGCCTTGACCACTTAACATCACATGGACTGATTTTTCCATGACTTTTTCCGCCAATGCAATCGGGCTTTTAACGGTTGTTACGCCGGCAACTGCACCTGCGTTGAGGGTTTTGCCATTCATAATAGAAGCGTCGAGTTCGTGCTTTTCATCATAGGTATAAACCGCTCCTTTACCAGCGTTAAATAACGGCGAGTCTTCTAGCACTTGAATTGCCGCGATCACCGCTTGCTGACTTGATTCTCCGCTGGCTAATAACTGATATCCGGCTTTAACGGCTTGCTCAAGTTTACTTTCATAAGCCGCACGTTTTTCTTCGCTCATACTGGCTTTACTAATGGTACCTGCGCCGCCATGAATGGCGATAGCAAAAGGCGCCTCTTCAGCGAACACAGATGCCGCAAATAAAGATGAAATAGACATCAGGGACAAAGCCGTTAATGAGCGGCGAAAAGCGAGTTTGTTCATTAAAAATTCTTATTATTGATTGGATAACATCAATTTGCTTGAAAGCAAGCATGATTTCAAGTCTATAAAATAAATTTACTTATTTTGAATATCGTTAAACGTAGCTTTTAATAGACATGTGCGATAACTTTAGTTAACGTTTAACTGGTCGTACCTGAATTTTTAATAAGCAATAAGCGATAAAAACTAATATGCGTATCCATTGTAAAATTGTTGATCAAATTGCCCACGTCAAATTATCCAGAGCAGAAAAACACAATGCGCTTGATATGAAAATGTTTTATGCCATTGATAAAACGATTAAGGACTTAAAGCGTAACCGTGATGTGCGTGCCATTATTATTTCTGGCGATGGTCCCGATTTTTGCAGCGGATTGGATGTAAAGTCGATTATGACCTCGAAAACAAGTCCAATAAAATTATTATTTAAATTCTTACCTTGGCATTCTAATTTAGCACAACGAGTTTCAACCGCATGGCAAACAATTCCTGCGCCGGTAATCGCCGCAATTCATGGACGTTGTTGGGGCGGAGGCTTACAAATAGCCTTAGGGGCTGATATTCGTATTGCCTGTCCAAACGCGTCATTATCAATACTCGAAGGACGTTGGGGGCTGATCCCAGATATGGGCGGTACCTTAGCATTAAGAGAACTTACCCGTTTAGATGTAGCAAAAGAACTGGCGATGACCGCCGCTTTTGTGGATGGCAAACATGCCCAAACATTAGGCCTTGTAACCCATCTAGATGATGATCCAGTGGCAAAAGCACAACAACTTGCTGAAACTATGTTAAGTCAATCGCCTGATGCAATAGCAGCAGTGAAAAAACTATACAATAAAAGCTGGCGATCTAGTGCTGCTCTTGCACTGTTGAGAGAGTCTTACTATCAAATCAAAATATTGCTCGGTAAAAACAGTAAGATAAAAACGTATAACCAAACCCATGCTGAAGACAAAAAGCGTTCATTTGTTAGCAGGCAACGCTGGTAATATTATTCGCTTTTATCCGCCTGCGATTGGTGGCTATCGCCCCCCTCACTTTCAAGTTTGGCTCGTTCAGCCTTAGATATATATTTAGGCTTATTGCTATTATGTAGCTTAGCATTAGCCTTTTTTACTTTTTTTTTCAAAATATCATTTATTTTTTTCTTTCTGTTCATCAGTGCTGTTCAATATCGTCAGGTTAATTTTATTAACAATCATTTTAATAAAGGATGATTTTCCGGTAACTGCTTTGCTATCCACAATGCCAGTTTATGCTTCATACTGGCTAAATCTTCTGCATCGACTGCCAATGGTTGGATAAGTTTATCATTAACTAACAATCGATATAGACTTTCAATTTTTTCTTTAGAGGCATTCGTCGCTGAGAATCCTTTATAACCACGATTCATGGCATATTTTTCACCGATCTCTATCGCCTTTTTTAACAATGCTGCTTCGTTTTTCAGTTTTTTCATTTATTGATCCTGTTACGCTTTATTTTATCTTAATGAGGGTAAAGTCTATGAATGCAATAGTAAACGTAATTGTCTATAGCAAAACGTTTCATTATGAAGCCTATCCTTTAAATTTATTTTAACTACGCGCCCGACATATCCTATCAAGTTATTTTATTCTTTACTGATTATTTCTTGGTTAACGTGAAGCCAAATGTTTAATATTCTTTAAGCATTGATGGTTCAAATTGGTCGGTTGAAATAGACAAATTTTTTGATGCGATTAATTCATCAAGTGAACGAATATCTTTTTCAAGCGTGGACATGGTCAGGGTATTATCATCGAGTAAATAAACCTGAGTTAAACTCTTATAATAGAAGTTCATGATGATCAAGGCGTTAATATTACCTTGGTGCATATCAGTTTTAAGCTTTTTTAATTTACGATAAATAAGGTTATTGAGCTGCTTTAGTTGCCAGACATAATAAATTTCGTTGAAAAATGCCGTTGTTTTTACTTTATTTAATACTGCTGCACAGGCTAATAACGCTAAAATGACTCCCGATAAATTAAAGCGAAAGTTGTTAGCAGCCTCGGTTTTTAATGCATCCGACACCATTGTCGGCTCCGAAAATAACGCAATCAAAATGCTGCCAAAAAGTAGCGAAAGTGCCAGTAAACCAAGGATAAACCCAACAATAACAATGTTTAAACGTTTTCTATATTGTGCTTTCTCTATATCAATTAATTGCATTTATTTTCTTCTTGAACGGTTGTTTAAAGTAAAATGTTTTCAATAAAGTGTTAAGCCAGAAAATCGCTTAACTTGAGTTTCGACACCTTGGCGCCAAACATTCGCACTACACGCAATGCTAAGTTGTTTTTTCGCTCGAGTGATGCCCGTGTATAAAAGTTCTCGGGATAATAACCGATTATCACTCTGTTTGGGTAATACCATGGCAACATGTTCAAATTCACTGCCTTGGGTTTTATGAATCGTCATCGCATAAACCGTTTCATATTTGGGTAATCTTGATGGAATAATGCGTTTAAACTCGACTGCTTTATCTTTTTCTTGGCTTTCAAATGTTGCCATTAAATGGCCATCGTCATTGCGCCACATGATACCAACATCACCGTTATACAGACCGAGTCGATAATCATTTTCACTGATCATGATAGGTTGGCCGTGATATGGGCCTTGAGTAAATGGTATTATTCCTTGATTAGTGAGTAATGTTTGAATTAAGTCATTCATTTTTTCTACGCCAAATTCACCCTGTCGTGTGGCGCACAGCACTCTAAAACGACTGAGTTGGATAAAGGCCTCAGCGACGTTATTAAACCGATATAGCGGCGCGTAATACTGACTAACAAGCTCAGGTAACCAGTCATTGGCATCGGTTTGATGAATTTGTAGCTCATGCAAGCCACTTTGCTCTTTCGTTGTCGTCTCCGGTTCGTTTGCTGGTGATGTTAATAATTGCCAGCTTTTTGAGCATTGGCCATTAATCACCGCCGATGCTATTTGGCCGATGCCACCTTCGCCATCGAATCGACGACTTTTCAACAAGAAAGTAACATGATCGCCCGCTTGATTTTTGGCTTTGGGTAATGCGCGAACATTAGTTACTTGAGTTAAATATTTTATATTATCAGCACTAAAGCCCTGATGCGGTCTTGGGGCGATATCAGCAAGCACGCTGCCAACACCAACGGATGGCAATTGATCAGCATCACCTAACAATATCACTTTGGTATGATCTGGCAGCGCTCTAAATACTCGAGTCATCAACGCTAAATCAACCATAGACACTTCATCTATTAATAAAACGTCGACATCAAGCAGGTTGTCCTGATGATGTCTAAAGTTGGGACTATTGTGGATGACGCCGAGTAAACGATGAATGGTTTGGGCTTGTTCAGGGATAGCATTTAATACCGTATCGTCCACTTCGCCACGAAATTGGTTAACGGCATTACAGATCGACTCAGACAGTCTTTGAGCCGCCTTTCCTGTAGGCGCGACTAAGGATATTTTTAATGGCGAGCTATTTGCCGGTAACTGATGTAATGCGATCATTGCCGCTAACAGTTTTGTCACCGTATAGGTTTTCCCCGTTCCTGGCCCACCGGCGATAACACTAAAGTTTTTATTTAAAGCATTAGCAACGCCGATCAGCTGCCAATCAATTTCAGTATCTGTGAAGTCTGGAAAAAGCGTTGCCAGACATTGCTCAATATCGCCGAGGGAATATTCACTGCGATGATTCAGTTTAGCGACGATAAATTCACTGAGCTCGTGTTCAAATTGGTAGTAGCGTCTAAGGTAAAGACACTCTTTGGCAAACACGATGGGCTGGCTATCATTGGCGCCGATATTTAATGTAGACAATAAATTACAGAGCTTATCAGCATCATCAAAAACGAAGCCGTTATGACTGACGATGCCTTCGTTATCACTTAAAAATCCGAAGCGATGCATAGCAATAGTATTAATGGGCAAACAAGTGTGGCCATTTCGTAAACTTTCATTTAGTGCCAAAATCAAATGAAATACTACCGGGATGTTCTGCGCGGCAATATCGTCATGGCATAAGGCGCCAACAAGCTCTTTAGCCAAGAAATAATCAATCGCTTCAATACCGCTAATTTGTTGTTGTGCTTCTCGAAAACTAGCATAAACACCTGTTTTTATTGTTAATGTACTATCCATGAGCATTTCCCTTAACGCCTTGTGGATCACTAAATAGCTGGTCAAAGGCTTGCAGCTCTTCTTTTGCAATAGCGCGATAATAGATACCCGTGGAGCCGGCAGTTTGCGATGCTTCATCCTTATTGGTCATGCCACGCAAGTAAAAATAATAAACGCCGCCAAAGTGAATGTCGGGATCATAACCATCAACACAGAAGGTTAATTGACGATGCAATGCCAGCGCATAAATCAGGTATTGCAAGTCGTAATGATGCTGTTCAATATTTTCGACCAGCTGCTGAGATTGATAATCACTAAAATGATCACCTAAATGACTGGATTTATAGTCACACAGATAATATTTTCCTTGATGTTCAAAAATCAGATCAATAAAGCCATGCATCATGCCTTTTAACTTTTTATAAGCAGGTAAGCGCACCTGAGCTAATGTTGTCTTATCGGTAATTCGATGTGCCGCTTGGTTTCGATGATCGGTTAGCAATTTCGTCAGTTTATCGGTACTGGCGCTTTGCATCGGATAATAAAACTCACTTTCTCTTAGGGTATGAGTGCTGGACAGATCGGCTAACCGTCCGCCATTGGGCAGTGGCGTATCAATAATTTCACTGAGCCACTGGTAAAGATCCTGCTCATTAAATCCTGAAGGTAAATTACCATATTTAAGCAACGGCCATTTGCTCGCCATTGGCCAATCAGGGTGACTAAAATCAAGCTGCTCTAAAATATCGTGCAGCAAATTCCCAGAATGAGCGCCTTTTTCCAAATTAAATCGCAGCAGATGGCTACTTGGGCTAACGAGTTCGTCACTGGTTAATAATGCCGAATCGGCATCACGATCTGGCGTTGATACGCCGCCATGACGAAGGTTCTTACTTAACGCGGTAAATGAGCTCAACCACCAATCGCGCTCTATTTTGCCACTAAAACGGGCGACTTCCACTGCTGATAGCGGTTGCTCTAATGGTGCATAAATCTCGTTAGTGTTAACCTCATTGACTTTAAGAATACCAATAGCGTCAGCATCTTGTTGTGTCAGTGAAGTTAAACTCGACAGCATGTCCTGCCCTTTAGACCATTTTAAGGTTTGCCCTAAAGGAGAAAGATGATAATCATCAAACGGCGTAGTAAAAATATAACACTGCTGCTCTGCACGCGTTACTGCAACATACAATAATCGAATGGTTTCTGCATAGGCTTCTTCCGCCATCGCTTTTTTGGCATGTTCCGAGCCATCTAGACTTATACGAAGTTTTCGGTGTTCATCATGATATTCAATAAAATTGACCGCTTTGTTAGCAAATCGCAACGGGTTTTTATGCCGTGTGGCAAAAGGTACGAATACAACAGGATACTCTAGACCTTTAGAACCGTGCTGCGTCACGATTCGGATCAAATTGTCGTCGCTTTCTAATCTTAGCTCCGCTTCTATTTCCGGATTATCGAGGGCACATTGTTGCTCAAACCAGAATAACAATTCTTGAGGTTGCTGATGACGTTGACTTGCCGATTGCAATATTTCAAACAAGTGCAATAAATTGGTCAGGGTACGATCTTTATCTTCACTATAAAATTTGAAATGATCATGCATCAACTTCAAGGCCATGGAGATAAACCCTTTATATCGCCATTCATCTCTAAGCGCGATAAATGCAAACTTTAATTGTTGCCAAGCCAATTCATCATGCTGTAATTCATATAAATCTTGAGCAAAGCAGCCAATTAAATCGCTAGCTAAAGCAGCAGTAAACACCCGTTCATTTTCGACAAACAGTATCCCTTTTAATACCATTTTTAGTTGTTTACATTGCTCAGAATGAAAAAGATTAGCCCGATTACTGAGAAATACGGCGGCCAAATTATTCACCTGTAATGCTTGTTTTATTTCATCAGCTTCTGCGCCATCTCTCACTAAAATAGCGATATCTTGTGCTTTCAATTGTGGAGATTGAGCAAACTTGCGCACAATTTCATTAGCACACCATTGCGCCATTGTTTTACGATAAGTTTGCGGTACCGCTTTTACTTTTTTGGATGTTTGTTCAGGTTCAGGCAATGAAAAATGGACAAACTGCAGTGCTTTTTGCTGCCCTAATATTTCGCTTGTCACCGGTTTAGTTAACGCAACCGGCGATGCTTTAACTGGCAGATAAGGAATACCATAACCAAAAACTTGTGTGGTAAGACTTTCCTGCACCGACAACGCTTCATTTTCGTTGTTGTTACCGAGAAATAAACGATTGTAGCCTTGGATCATCGCAACACTAGAGCGCCAGTTGGTATCCATCAACCATTGATGATCGCAATCATCACGCGCTGACAAATAAGCAAAGACATCTCCGCCCCGAAAACCATAAATTGCCTGTTTAGGGTCGCCAATCATGTATAACGATGCCTGAGGCTGATGATAATAAATGGCTTTTAAAATAGAAAATTGTAGCGGATCGGTATCTTGAAATTCATCCACTAAGGCCACCGGATACTGACGAAAAAGTCGGTTAGCCAGTTTATGATCCTGTTCTTCCTCAAGTGTATTGGCAAGCGTGGCAATCAAGTCATCGAAATTAAGCATATTTTGCAATTGCTTTTTCGATGTTATTGCCGCTCTGATCTGATAGATTCCAGATCGAATGATCTCAAAAGCATGGGCTTTATTAATACGGGTTGATAACGTTTTGTTTAATGACTTAACCAAATTAACCGGCGCAAAAATCTCGACCAGTTGCGCCTTAATCGGCGAACGCGAAAAGCGGCGACCATCAATAAAACTATCAGGTATGGGCTGCTTAGCATGTTCTATGTCTTGAACAACTGCTTCCAACCAATTTAACAGCGCAGATAATTCAGCTGCTCGATGCTCCCTGTCGGCGCCTTTTTTAACATCAATCAAATACTCAGTTAAAACCGAAAGATGAGTGTTGAGCGTATTGAGGCTGAGACCAACCTGAGTTTGAAACTGCGCGATAATCTCTTCGGCACTGACCACGGCTAACGCTGAACTGTGGCTAATCGCTTTGGAAAATTGACTTAAAAATCCCATCGGATCGGGCCAAAAACTCGCTACAGTAATAAAATCATCCGGAGATGTATGTGCTAGTACTCGGTACCAATCCTGACAGGCTTCTAAAATAAGATCCTGACAATCCGCTTCCATTTGGGCATTAAAAGCCAGACCGCTAGCAAAAGCATGTTCGCTCAGCACTCGCTTACAAAAGCCATGGATCGTATAAATTGCCGCTTCATCAAGAAATAATAACGCTTGCTTTAATAAATGCTGTGCTTCGTGGTGATCTATCTTTGCTGCGATAGCAATAAAAAACTCATCGGTTGTGCTCAGTTGCTGCCAGTCATTAATCGCTTGACGAATAAAGGCGTCAATACGACCTCTGAGCTCCTCGGTCGCATCTTTAGTAAAGGTCATCACCAGTATTTGTTCTACCGGCAAACGCTGCTCTAATAACAAGCGTAAATAGATACGGGTGATATTAAAGGTTTTCCCCGTTCCTGCACTCGCCTCAATTAAGTGCTTACCCGACAACGGTATTTGATGCGCGACTAAATTTTTAATCATGCTGCTCTCCCGTCTCGACGCGCGTTAGCGTCTCTTTAGTAAAGGCGTGATACATAGGTTTATAAACGGCAATAAGATCCGCTTTAATATCGTCCAACTGTGGACATTCAGACCAAAAATAATGCAAGTAAGGATCTTCAGCCATGGAAGTAAAGCCATTGCTGTCATACCAAAGTTTTTCAAAATCAGTTTGCTCAAAGCTCTTACTGGTAAAGAGTTTTTCAGCAATCGTACCGTTTAACAACAATGCTTGCTCTTGGCCTTTTAAAAACAAGCTAAGCAGCTGAATTAATCGCTGTTCTGGGCTTAACAACGTGCTTGATACTGCGCTAGCATCAACGTGTTCAGAATCATTTGAGATAGAATCTTCATTTGCTAAAAAATCAAGACTATATTGTGTGGTTTTTTGGCTCTTAGTATCAAAATAAAAACCGAGACAACAACTGATGTTAGCTAATGTTTTTGCCTGCTCACTATTATCATTTTGATGTTGCTGCTGCCACACTTGCACAATGAGAGCATGCAAATATTGATTAAAAAGATCCTTGGGCTTAGCACTAGAGCTGCGATAAAACACTAATTGTTGTGCTTGTACACATACTCGTGCCTTGAGATGTATGCTTAGCGCATCTTCATCAGCAACCGGCGGCATTGTCAAGGTTACTGCACAATCAAGGTAATTATAATCATCACTGATTTGATCATTTATAAGCTGCGAAAATAACTCGCTATCCTGCTGCCATTGACTGAACATTGCCTCGTTAGTGGGCAAATCGGGAAACTTCCCCGCTAATTGGGCGTGTTTAAGTACAGTTGCTGCCGCCTGTTCGTTATCGCTATCAGTGGTCAAATACGCAGCAAGTAATTGCTCGCGCAATAAATAGGTTTGCAAATAATCATATTTAAACGGCTCGGCATCATCTAGCACCACAGCATTATCGTCAAAAAATAGATTAAGCAAATGCTGCGCGTAATACTTTGCAGGATGCTGATAAAAACGAATCAAGCTGTCAGCCGTTAATGTTAATACCGGCTCTTGCTCAGTTGAATTAATTTTTACAGACTGCTGATTTGCTAATGGCGGCTGAGCTTGTTGCAGTGCTAACCATTTACCATCAAAACTGGGATAATCCCCGCGATAGTTTTTTTCGCTAAACGATTGCATGGGCATTTGCCGCAATTGACTGTTTGGCGTTTCTGCAAACGACCAACCATAGCCAAGTTGCAAGTACTCCATCAGCTCTTTTAACACTAAAGAGGCCTGTCTTGGCGTATTAGTTTTTATATTGCGGCCTTGAAAACTCAAATACAACGCTTGTCTTGCAGAAATCATGGCTTCTAAAAACAAGTATCTATCGTCACCACGTCGTGAACGATCACCGAGTTGACTGCGGGTCATGTCGATTAAATCGAAGCCTAACGGCTGACGTTGTCGAGGATATTCGCCGTCGTTCAGTCCTAAAACGGCAATCACTTTAAACGGAATACTGCGCATTGGCAGCATGGAGCAGAATGTCACTTGGCCAACCATAAATTGCCGGCCAGGATCGGGCTGGCTAAAATGACTATTCAAGAAATATCTAATCACCTCTAGCTCAATTTCACCATCGTATTTGGCGTGCTGACAATATTCTACTAATGACTCAATGGCTTGACTGATGAGTCTCAAGCTGGTGTCACTGTCGATTGCAAACAACTCATTGACGATATTAAAGAGAAACATTTGCCATTGCGAAGCGGTTCTATGTTGGGTTAACTGTGCTGAAAACTGCTGTAATTGCTCAATAATAAGCATTAACTTGCCCAGTAGTAACGCGTTGTCCCCTTCTACCGTCGGCAAAATTAATTGTTCTTGATAAATGGTTTCAACATCGCCAAAAGCAAAACCTCGCGCCAGTCGCGTTAACCCTTGCTGCCAAGTAAAACTGGACGTAGCCTGTTCAACATTGAGCATTTTGGCTTTGTGATCAGCATCTAATCCCCAATGAATCGCAGCTTGTTCTAACCAAAGAGTAATTTTATCTAAATCATCTAAATTAATATCAAATTTAAGCTGCATCGCCGGTAAGCGTAAAAAGCCGATAAGCTGTGAGACCTGAAAACGACTATCGGGCAAATTTAATATTTCACTAAATGCCGCGATTAATGGCTCTGAGTCGATACTATTACGATCAGCAATGGAACAAGGCAAAGGCGGAATTTTATCATCAATATCTTGCCAGCCGCGCGTAAACACTGCACTAACATAAGGAGCATAATGTTCTATTTGCGGACACATCACTAAAACATCTTTCGGCGTCAAGCGCTTGTCTTGGTTAAATTGATGTAATAACCAGTCATGCAGGGCTTGCACCTCTCTTAATGCACTATGACAACTGGTGATAACAATAGAATCGTCAACCAGTGCAACAGGCTGCTCCCTTGCGTCTCGAAGCTGTAAGATGTCTTGCTGAACAGTGTGTAATACCGAGGGTTGCTCAGCTTCATTATGTGCAGGTATTCCCTCAAAAGCGTCAATATTCAACGTACTGTACTGGGTAAGCAGCGCCATAAATTCTCGCCCTTGCTGCCCCAAGTTAGCTAATAACGGATTACCAAGGGCTTGACTAACATCGTCATAGCCATCCACCCAATCGGTAATTGCTTTAAGCGCTTGCTTTTCAGTAACAATGTCACCCCAATATTGATAACAAGGATTGAGGTGGAAAAAATGAACATCAATATGTTCGCTTAACGCATGAATAAATTCTAACCACATCGGTGCCATGGCGTTAATGCCAAAAAATGAAATTCGCGCTGGCAACAGCTGTTTTTTATGGCCAATATTATTTATTGCATCTTGCATTAATGATACGGGGTTATAGGCCTGCTCTTTGATCAATAATTGCCACAATTTGCTCTGCCAATGGCTTAATTCAGTGGATTCTTCTTTGGAGGAACTACAAACAAAATACTTGTCACTGATTTTGTGGTGACCTTGGTGCCACTCATTAATCCAGTCAGGGCGAAATATTAAGTATTGTTCATATAAATCGGCGAGCTGGCAAGCCAGCTGAAAACGTTTTAATGCAGCCTTATTTCCACTGTTTTTAGCAGCTACTTTACCTTGCCAGTAGTGGGTAGCAGATGAAAAATCTGGGTCGTCTACCACCGTTTTGCTAGCTAATAACGCGTGGACCCGCCAGCTCAATACTTCACGTGAATAAGGAGACTGTTCAGGAATATCTTCATCGCTAGCCATTGCTCTTAATAGCTTCCACAAGAATTGAGCAGGTAACGCGTAACCAACATTCATGCTAATGCCGCGTTGTTGAGCAAGCGAAAGATTTAGCCAATGCTGCATACCTGCGTTTTGCACAACAATGACTTCTTGAGTAAAAATAGGCAGTGGTGAGATATGTTGAATTTTATCCAACAATACCAACAAATTTTCCATTTTATTGGCAGGATAAAGGTAGATCAAAGTGATGCCTTGTCAGCGATTATTTTTCTGAATAAATTTAAACACAAGGGCTAAAAGAAGACTAGCAAAAACTTACCTTTACATAAAATAATCATGGCTATGAATGACTAAATGGTCACCTTAAATGACTTGCAAATAGGCTTAGATCACGAAATCTAAATGTTCCTGATAAAGATCGCCCATTACCGGCACACGAAAAATATGTCCCATAAACGCGTGGTAAATACAAACCAGCCAGACGATAAATACCACAGCGTTTAATATCCAGCCGATAAGAGGAACAAAAGATAAAATTGCGGCGGTAATGATCAAGCCTAAAGACTGGCGCAGATGAAAACGCACCAGCGGCGTTTTATGCTCTCCATATAAAAATAACGCCACTAACCATCCGATGATAGTGATGTAACCGAGCACGGCAACAAATTTTTCTTTCTCATCGTATTCTTTAACACCTGAATGATACTGCGTCATAATATTACTCCTCATTCCCCTATTATTTAAAGTTAGTTATAGAACTACTTTTAAACAAGTCCGACTTTTGTCATATTGACTATTATTCACGCTTTATATGACCAAAAGATGACAGAAAATTTGCCTTGTATCGCCATCAGCCCTAGCGCTAATCGTCATGGGTTATTTTTAACCTTACTAGGGATATTTTTATTCATTTGTTTTTTACTGATCAGCTCCTGGTATTTTCAGCAAGCTAGGCTAGTACTTATTTTTTGTTTTTTAATGTGCTTAGTAATAACCGTGATAGGTTTACTCAAACAATACGAGCCTAGAGTCAGTTTTTTAATTACCCCCGAACATATTGTTCATCAGCATAAATATGGCCAATGGAGCATCGTATGGCCGCAGATTAAACGTATTGGTGTCATTAATGAAACTGTCGGATTATCATCCAGAACATTGCCTTATGTCGGCATTTCTCTGAACGATATCAAATCCATAGCTGACAATATTTCCCCTCGCCTAGCAAGTCGCTTAATTCACGAACAGAGGGTGTTGCTGGTTTATTGTGTTGGTCAGAGGTTACTCAGCGTCGAGCAAAGTGTGATCAATTTTTCGCCTTTCAAACATAGCGACGGCACTATCACTAAAGGGCCTATTGCAGCTTTTTTACATCAAAGTCATTTATTAAACCAAGTTTTAGGTTATCACCTTTACGTTAACGCCAGCAGTTTAGACCGCCCATTGGAGGAATTTAGCGCGTTATTACAACAGTGTAAACAAACCGTCTTATGCCAAAATTAACTGTGCTTAAGCGCCTGTTTCATTGCTTTAAGTTGTTTTTTCATTTCACTAATTGTCTGAGCCACGTTTTCTTCGGATAAAGCCTGATATTGTAGGCGATAAAAGCTCCAAGAAAACTGCTGAAAAAGTTCAGCTATCTGCGGTAGTTGTTGACTAACCTGATGACTAAATGCCATTGCTGGCATTGCTTTTGGCTTGACTAGGCCTTTTTTCGCCAGCAATGCCACCCCTTGTAAATATAATGCTAACGGTAGCGGAAATTTTTGCTGGTCTCGCCAGTTTTTATTCACCAGCCATAATAGAAATAAGCCGCCAATAAAAGTTACACTGAGCAATAGCACGAAGGTTAGTGTTTTTATTTCGCCAAACCAACGAGTCAACAAATCATATTGTCGTTGAGCGGTAAATCCTATCACCCATTTAGTCCATTGATAATCGATGGCTTCTAACTGCAAACGCACGTCGTTAAGCCAGCTAAATTGCTGATACCTTTGTAGGTTAAAAAAATCATTCGACAATAACGATTGCTGTTGCGCTAGGATTGCAGAAAAGCCTTTTTCAACTCGATCGGGGCTGACTGCTGCCGTGGGGTCAACCCGTTGCCAACCTTTACCCGCTATCCACACTTCAGACCAGGCGTGAGCATCATACTGAAAAATACTATAATATTGACCTTGAGGATTATACTCACCTCCTAAATACCCCGTGACCATGCGCGCTGGAATACCAGCGGCTCGCATTAAAAAAGTAAAAGCACTGGCATAATGCACGCAAAATCCGGCTTTAGTGTCAAAGTAAAACTCATCTAAACTATTATTCGTTAACGTCGGCGGCTGCAGGGTATAACGGTAGGACTGCTGACGAATTTGTTGCAGTACTGCTTGGATCAGCGCTTGGTCTGAGCTCGAAGTGGCTAACAACTGTTTCGCCATTTGCTCTAAGCGAGGGTTACTGCCAAGCGGATAATATAGATTTCGTTCTTTTAACCTCAGGGGTAGCACCAAATCCATCGGTTTACTGATGTCACTGCTAACCTGATAACTTTGTGTTTGTGTCACTGGCTTTATGCTGCGCAAGCTATGATCAGGTAAGATGACAATATTAGGATCGTCAACGTAAGCGACATCTAACGCAAATAGCCAATGCTGGTAACTTGGTTCAACAATCACTTGATAGTCGTAACTATTGGTGCCACTAGCATTGAATGCACCGACAGCGCTATTAGGACTAGACGATGCCCCTGCCCGCATTCGTTTTTTTGTGACGTCAATACTATCAGGATGAAGCTGCCAACGACGGCCATCATAACTTTCCAGTACCAAAGCTCGCCAATATAACTGAGATGACAATGGCGTATTGCCGTCGAAATCAGCCCGAAAGGCAAGGTCGCTTGATAGGGCTAAACTAGCAATATCCCCCGGCGCAACCGTATCTGACAACCCTGTTTTTGCAGAATTAGATAAAGGTACTTGCCAAAACGGTAATAAGCGAGGAAAGATGACAAATAGAACCACGGCCAACGGAATACTTTGTACTAATAACTTACTAACGGTTAGCACACTTTTATCTATGGTTAATGGCGGCGCGAAATAACTCAATAAAACCCCAAAATTTATAATTAACAGTGCGATAACGAGCAACGAAAACAATAAGGTTTGACTAAAAATAAGCGCCGATGCTAAAACAAATAAGCCTAATAAAAATAATTGGAAAAAATCTTTGCGAGTATGCATTTCTAGCGACTTAAGCGCATAAGAAAACACCAACAGGTGGAGCATAGTTAATAGTAACCCCAGTTGCCTTGCCGCAAGGGCTAAGGCAACACAGCCAAACAGCGCACTGATAACCAAAAGCCATTTGGGTGGAGCAACTACTTTTTTATAGGTCATCAACCCACGCCAAATGAGGCACAAGACGATAATTGTTATCATCCACAGTGTTATCTCACTACTTAACATTGCTATGTTAATGCACAAACACAGCAGCAATAACCAAGCAACTTTCGGTGCCAATGAAAAGTCATTAGCTAAGCGAGTAAAACGATAATTGCCGCTCATTATGCTGTCCTGTTTGGATAAAAAGCTAACGCCGACAAGCAGGTATGTATATGCTCCTGACCGATACTTGGTTGAATTTTTTCACTGTGCAAGTCAACACCAAAACACTGACCACTTTGATGATATTCAAGCGCCAAAAAGCATAAATATTGCAATTTTTCCTCAACTGTTGTGGCTGGCATGTCGTTTAAGCGCAACCATACGGTATTGTCACTGTATTGCTGGTAATGTTTGGTTAATTGTCCTTGTCCGCGTGCATATTGTTTCCACGCCACCCGAGATAATGGCTCACCAGGTACATAAGCTTTAAGCTCATAAAAGTCATCAAAACCTGGTTGCACACTGCCACCTTGTCCATCGCTATTACTAGCGTTCCCTAGCGGCGTTTGTTGATTTTTAAATGCCTTAGGTTTCGGGTAGACAATGCATTGATGATCAAAATCAAGTTGGGTCCAGCTTTTGAAAAGTCCGAAAGAGTATTCACTTGATATTTTTACCCGTCCGGGTTTAAACACCCCTCTTTTCGAGGATAAATATGGGATATCAACCGATTGAACACCAGCTATAGCGCCGATATGAACGGCTGATTGCTTATCAAAAGCAAAATTTAAATGATAGCGGGCTTTATCGCTAGTCACCGTCAATGTAATGGCAATAGCTTGTCCCGCAAAACCGTGGTAACTGCTTTGACCTGAAAAAATAAGCCCAGACAAGTTAAAAAAACTATGCATCATGCAAGTGATAAAAACACTGACAAGCAAATAGCTCAGTAAAATAATGACATTGTTTTGATAGTTAGTCCCCAATAAAAACAGCAAGAGCACAAATAATAGATACATCAAACCGAATCTTGTCGGCAAAATAAAAATGTTTCTATTACTTAATTGATGGCGTTCAGCGCTAGGCATGCGCTGGCCTAACCAAAGGTTAAACTTTTGTTTGAACAATCGATTCAGTGGTTGAGTAACAGCGGTAAAAACATTCAATGCTATCGACTTCTTTTGTTTATAAAGGGTTTAACGGGTCAATTTGCGATAATATTGACTGAGAAATAGTGTCACCCTGATGACTAAATTCACTATGAGCAAACGCCAGACGGTGTTCACATACAGCTACAAAGACCGCTTGTATATCTTCTGGCACAACATGATCTCGGCCTTCCATATAAGCCCAAGCCTTTGCCGCTCTCAACAAGGACTTACCTGCTCTAGGTGATAAGGGATTGGCATTAAAAGCGGGATCACGGCTCATTTGGCACAGCGCGATAACATATTCAAGTAGCGGCTCAGATGCAGAAACATTGACGATATCATTTTGCATCGCAAGTAATTCTGTATTGTTGATACACGCCTTCATGCTTGCAAACCTATTGCGTTGATCATCGCTTAACAGAATTTTCTTCTCAGCACTAACATCAGGAAACCCTAACGATATTCTCATCATAAAACGATCAAGTTGTGATTCAGGTAGAGGATAGGTGCCCGCATGAAATAAAGGGTTTTGAGTGGCAATAACAAAAAACGGATCTAACAAGGGATAGGTAACACCATCGATACTAACTTGATGCTCTTCCATTGCTTCTAGTAACGCACTTTGAGTCTTAGGGCTTGCTCTATTGATTTCGTCAGCCAATACCACTTGATTAAATATAGGTCCTTTATGCAATTCAAACTTTTTTAATTCGCTGTTATATATGGAAATACCAACAACATCAGCGGGCAATAAATCACTGGTAAACTGCGTGCGTTGATAACTTAACCCCAATGTAGTCGCCAACACTTGTGCTAACGTCGTTTTGCCCATGCCAGGTAAATCTTCAATCAGTATGTGCCCTTTGGCTAACAAACACGCTAATGCCAAACGTATTTGCAAAGGCTTACCAAGAACAACTGATTCAACTTGCGCTAAGATGGCGGTGACTAAACTTTGCATAAAATAGGCTACTCAAAAGATTGAAATACAGTTATCAATTTATATGAGAACGACTCATTTTGCTACACTACTGAGTACCAGTTAATGTCCACATATCGAAAAACATTATAAATGTCTTTACTTTAAAATAGGAGTGTATATAATTCACTCAGTTTGAAAGTGCACCGAATATTTATTACATACCATTTCGAAGTTTCAATGTTTACCTCGTCCTGTTTTTTATAAGTAACCGCAATACTTCCAGCAACATTGCCTTGTTAAAGGCGCAACAAATACTCTTAAAAGATAGGATAATAATTATGTCTAACGTAACTACTGGTACCGTTAAATGGTTCAACGAGTCTAAAGGCTTTGGTTTCATCGAACAAGAATCAGGTCCAGACGTATTCGCACATTTCTCTGCAATTTCAGGCGATGGTTTTAAAACTTTAGCTGAAGGTCAAAAAGTACAGTTTGCAGTATCACAAGGTCAGAAAGGTCCACAAGCTGACAATATCACTGCAATCTAAATTTACATTATGCGGTTTACCCCGCAACTAGTGTAAATTAGCAGACCTCAAAGAGGAAAACGAATAACGTTTTCCTTTTTTTATGCCTAAAATAAACCTCGCTCTTTTAAGCAACTAGTATAGTTGATAGTAAACGTCTTTCTTATTACTTGCCCAAGCAGCAACATTACAACACTTTAAAATGGATTTAACTCTCTCCTCAAAATAGCGATCTTGGTTAATTATTCTAGAGGTTATTAACTTTTGGGATTTATTTTTGCTTTCCACCCAAAATTTGACCTCAATCAATGAGTATTACAGCAAAATTGTGACAAGCTTAAGACATGAGCTGATTATGGATCTGATGTTTATGGGTAAGAATATTTCAAAGTTAAAATATACTGAAAATGATTACATATTATTTCAACAAAAAATCTATCAGCAGCTAGAGCAACTTAAAGAAATTATTGCGTTACCTAATTTTGGTGATGAACCAATGAAAATTGGTGCTGAGCTAGAAATGTATCTGGTTGATGATAACGGCGAAGTAAGTTTAAGCAATCAATTGCTGCTTGATGCACTTAAAGATGAACAGTTTCAACCGGAGCTTAATCAATATAATTTAGAACTCAACCTTAGCGCATTCGATCAAAATGGCACGCCTTTTACCCATTTACGGAATGAAATATTATTAAAAACAACCTATTTGGAAAGGGTTGCCAGTCAACACAATATCAATGTTGTGCCAGTCGGTATATTACCAACACTGAGAAAAGAGCACCTCAATAGCCAATATATGAGCGATATTGCACGCTATCACTGTTTATCTAAAAAACTCCACCAGCAACGAGGCGAAAACTTTAAGGTTAATATTAATGGTGAAGAGCCTGTCTCTGTTGATTTTTCTGACATATCAGCCGAAGGCGCTAATACCTCATTTCAAGTTCACTTAATGGTAAAACCACAAAGGTTTAAAGATATCTTTAATGCGGCCCAAATAACCGCCCCGTTAGTAGCTGCAATCTCAGCAAATTCAGGCATATTTTTAGGTAATAGAGTCTGGGACGAAACACGCATAACACTGTTTAAACAGTCTTTAGATATTCGATTGCGCGACAATATGCAATGGCAAGAGCCAACGAGAGTGAATTTTGGACATGGTTGGCTAAGAAATGGTCCTTGGGAATTATTTGCTGAAGCAGTAGCGCTTTATCCGCCGATTATTCCAGAAGTATTTAATGAAAATGATAGCCACAAGATCCCTGCATTAGATGAGTTGTCTCTGCACGTAGGGACAATTTGGCCATGGCACAGACCAGTATTTTGTAATCATGGTAATGGCCATATTCGTATTGAATTTAGGGCTATACCTGCAGGCCCTACTAGTCTAGACATGGTTGCCAATGCAGCGTTTGCTATCGGACTCGCTGTTGGTATAAGTGAAAATATTGATGAACTTATTGCAAAGGTTCCGTTTCGATTTGCCGAATACAATTTTTATAGGGCAGCACAGCATGGTTTAGACGCGAAAATACTTTGGCCATTAAAAAACAAACATCATCCGAAAGAAGCCAAGATTGGCGAGGTTATCGCCGCGCTGTTACCGGCTGCAAAAGCTGGATTATTATCGCTTGGCGTTGAAACTAACGAAGCCGATTACTTTTTAGGAATTATTGAACAGCGATTAAACGAAGGTGTTACTGGCGCCATATGGCAAAAACGTACCCTTAAAACACTAGAACAATACACTGATAAAAATACAGCATGTCAGCAATTAGTTCAGCACTACATCAAACAAAGTCGAAGCTGTCAGCCTGTTGCAACATGGGAAAGATCATGGACATAGATTTTAATGAAATAAATTACCTATCAGATCCGGATTTATTAACCTTAAAAGCCGATTTTAACCAGTTTCTATTGTCGTTAACGGGTCCTACCGTAATTGATATTTCAGGAAAGGATCCAAGCAGAACTCGTGTTATCACCACGTTGCTGCACGGAAATGAGCCGTCTGGGTTAATTGCGCTGCATCGCTGGCTAACCGAAGACAGCAAATGTCCTACGCCGGAAACCAACATTCGCATTATTATCGCTTCTATCGAAGCCGCAAGCGCACATCCACTATTTAGCAATAGATATATTACTGGTGGTTTGGATTTAAATCGATGCTTTGGTAGCACGCAAAATACCAGTTATTATCAACGTGCAAACTTAATCACTCATGCCATAAATGAGGTGTCTCCTGAAGCGGTAGTCGATTTGCATAATACTTCGGGGTATGGACCTGCGTTTGCGGTAAGCCCGATTATTACCACCGATGGCTTATCACTGGCTTCGTATTTTTGCCAGACTATGATTTTATCCTCTTTCCGCCTTGGCGCATTAATGGAACAAAACTTTAACTGTCCAACTATAACCATTGAGTGTGGTGGCAGTAATGACGAACAATCACATGAGGTGGCTTTTGAAGGCATAAAACGGATCAGTTCTCACCTTGATATAACTAGCAGCCATCAGCAAAAAACCGTTGAAGTTATCTATCGTCCGTTAAGGTTAAAAACTAAACCCGACGTCAACCTAGATTATGCCGCGCATGATGAAGGTTATGCGGGGGTTACATTGAAATCGACCATTGAACAATTTAACTACGGCAGTGCTATTCAGGGACAAATGCTTGGATGGCTCGACGAAAGAGGCTTAGATAATCTGGAATTACTCGATGACAAAAAGAATAACGTACTAAATGATTATTTTGATACTCGGGATAACCAATTAATATGTGCAGTTAATATCAGAATTTTTATGGCTACAACCAACAAAAAAATTGCCCAAAATGACTGCCTGTTTTATGTAGTAAAGTCTCCTACCGGCGAACCTTACTCGTAAAACAACGGCTAAAACTTGTTGATATATTTTTCGTTAAGGAGTAATTCGTTAACGATTGTGGCTAAAAGATGACATTGCAATGGCTTTATCTAACGCAATATCAGGATAAAAATGATCCCGTGCTGAATGGATAAATTTTAGAGTTTTAAAGGCATCAAACCAAACAATCAGTTGTTTGTTAAATTGCCCTTGAGTAGAGGTTTGATGTTTGTCGATAAAAGTATGCAAATCCAACTCTTTAAAAATGATCACTAAGCTATCAGGCAATTCAGCATACCAGTTATCGAGTGTGGTTAAATTTCCCCATAAGGTTTTAAATGCGGTTAATGCCTGTTTGAGTAAATCAAAAATATCGGGATGATAGTAGCAATAAGGCTTGTTTTCTGCGTTCAATGCGATAATTTTACTGACCGCAGGCCCTGTGCCAAAAGGTACTCTATCTGACGTTCGTGCTTCTATCACTAGAGTCGTTTTTTCGAAAAATGCCACTTGCCCTAATTTTGCTAACTTATTCAGTAAATAAAAATCTTCGCCAGCACTTCTTTTTGGAAAACCTCTTACTTTTGCATAAGCGATAACATTAAAAGTGAGAATGCTACCGATAGTAAAAAACGCATAATGTGAACCAGCGTAGCGTAAACCGTTTACATAATATCTTAACGCATGTTCGTATTGCTGATTAGCGCTATCAATAACGGCGTCGTTACTTTGATGAATAAAGTTATAACACCCCGCTACTGCATTTTTTTCAACGTGTTGGGGCGCATTAAAATAGTCATCCGGTAGTTGAGTATCAGCATCACTTGAATGGATCCAAGGTGATTGAACAAGGTTTTGATTAATTAATGAAGCAGCAAGATCACACCCTACTTTTCGCGCTAAACCGACGCCCTGCTTTACGGGGATTGCAAAGGTAAAACGATCAACTAGTAATATCTGGGTGTTACTTTGCTTGATTGCTAGTAGCGATAAATTATCCTGCTGCCAAACCTTAGTTCCAAGTGCTAGCACATTGCGGTGCAATTGCACTTGTGGCTGCTTGTTTTCATCTGTTTCTGGCTGATTAATGACTAGAATAATTAAGACATTTAACCGTGCAAGCGATGACTCAAAATAACGCTTGATAAATGACAAATCTTCTTTATACGCGGGGATCACTAAAACATGCTCAAACATTAAGGATGTTGGCATATTATTAAGTGAGTGGATCTCCGGCTCAGCATAATGAGTTAAATATTGCGTCAGTGACTTATTGATAAAACAACTTCTCTTGAAAAATTTACTTAACGTAGCTAGTTTTGCGCATATTTCATCGACAGTTTTTATAATAAAAGCCGATGTGACAACGACTATGATTGAACGTACTGAAATAAGGCTTTTAATATTCTCATTTTTTGTTCGTTACTTTCGTTTTCATAGGCTAAATTTTCGAGTTTCAGCATAAATTCTTCAGCACTCAAGATCCCTTTACCGCCATATTGCAACTTGTTATTACAATATTGCTGCCACTGTAACTGCTCGTCGTTGGTTAAGGTTAACGGGTAATTTCTTGCTCTATACCTAAACAGCAACGTGGTTAAGCGACTGTCCTGAAACTGAAATGGATGTGTTCCTAGTTGTTCTGGCGGCAACTTTACTAATATCTCCATTTGCGCTTTATCACTGGTTGAGAAAAATCCACCCGCATACAATGAATGTTCAGCGTCAATGGTTTCATCTTGCTCATAGGTGTCGACAAATACTTCACTTAATTTATCCCGAAGTTCTAAATGCGCTTTAATCTGCGCTAAATGTTGCAAACATAATTCGCGTGGGATCGCTAAGCGTTGGGCATTTTCAGGCAATAAGGTTTTTGCAGGAGCAACAACTGGGCATTTATTAATATGAATTAACTTAACTGGAATAGGTTGTTTATCATCAGCAAGTTCATCATGTCGGGTATACAACCGTGTTTTGATTTCTTCACTGGACAGTTCAAACAAAGGTTGTGGATCTTTCGCTAAATCAACCGCTATCACCGCATTCTTATTGGTGGGGTGATAACTTATCGGTGCGAACCAACTGGTGCAGCCATGCTCTGACGATACTTTACTCGAAGTATGAACAATTGGTGTCATGTTATAAACGTCAATAAGTTCGGCAACTTGCTTCTTGTTCTTTAAATTGAAAATAAATTCATAAAGCTTAGGTTGCTTTTCTTTGATTAACTTGGCCATGGCTATAGTGGCATAAACATCACTCATCGCGTCGTGCGCTGCTTCATGGCTAATGCCATTGGCTTTTGTCAGTAACTCTAAACGAAAGCTTACCTGACCATTTTCGTTAACAGGCCATTCAATACCTTCGGGTCGAAGAGCATAACAGGCTCTAACCATGTCAATAATATCCCAACGACTATTACCATTTTGCCATTCGCGGGCGTAGGGATCATAAAAATTACGAAAGAAAAGATAACGCGTCACTTCATCATCAAAGCGAATGTTATTGTAACCGGCAACACAAGTGTTGGGCTGACAAAAAAGTTCTTGAATACGTTGAGCAAACTCCGCTTCACACAAACCTTCGCTCAGCGCTTTTTGTGGCGTGATACCGGTGATCAAACAGGCTTCAGGATGTGGTAAATAATCTTGCGGTGGCTGACAATAAAACATTTCCGGCTCACCAATAATATTTAACGCTAAATCAGTGCGAATACCCGCAAATTGTGACGGTTTATCGTATTTTGGCGATACCCCCCAAGTTTCATAATCGTGCCAGAGAATTGATGGCTGGTTTTCAGTGTTTTGAGAAGAAGAGTCGTGTTTCATTTTATCCATGTAAAACAATCTATTAGTTACTTTGTTATTAGCTAAGGTATTTTTTATATTTTATTAATAGCTAGTGTTTTATCTTGTTTGTGTACCCTTGTGTGTCCCCAATAAAGCGGTTTTTCTAAGACACAATATGACGATAAGCCATTTTAAATTAAAGTTTTTGTTAAACAAACCACAGTCCAAAAGGTTTGAGTTAAGTGATCGTGATGGATTAAGCGTTAGGGTTAGTCAAACAAGGTCGTTAAGTTTTCAATATCGCTACCGATTCAAAGCACAAGCCAAGCGTTTATATTAAGGCCGTTTTCCTGATCTGACTTTAGCACAGGCAAGAGATAAAATCCCACTAGAATAAAAATTCGAAATCTATACCGCGTATTTCGCTGCGCAATAAAGAAAGGCGCAATGAGCGCCTTTTTATTTTTCATTGATTTGTATTAACAATAACAACCTTAGAAGCTGCCTCTAATACCAACGCTAATTGCTCGCCCTGGTAGTGGAGCGATATTTTTTAAGAAGGATGCATGAACACGAGCATCTTCATCTGTCAGGTTTTCACCTTTAACAAATAACACCATGTCATTACCAATACCATCAAGATAATAATTAAAGTTTGCATCAACCATAGTATAACCATTGGTGCTTGATTCTAATTGCGCGGTATCTTTTTGCTTAGCATAATGACTAATACTTAACGCTGCTGAATAATTATCAGCCTGATAATCTATTTCACTACCGATTCTCATTGGTGGAATTCTTGGTAGATTATCGCCATCACTTAATTTAGCTCTAATATAATCAGCAAAAATTTTAACTTTAACGCTTGGAGTAAATTGATAAAGCAGCTCACTTTCAAAGCCATACATATCAACATTACCTTGCTGATAAACATAAATAGGTAAACCTAACTCTTCTTGATGCTCGTCTTCGTCAAGCATTTCTTCATCAGTACCATGTTCATGGTTATCTTCAGCAAACAAACCGGTATTTTGCTGATAGAAATAGTCGTCAATATTATTATAAAAACCACTAATAACGAAACCAAAATCACCTTCAAATTTTCGCCACGTCAGATCTAAGCTGTATGAAGTTTCAATATCTACATCTTGGTCAGTTAGCTCAATTTCAGTTAAACCATCATCATCATGGTAATGCACATTATATAGTGCTCCAACTTCATAAGTGTTGGTACCAATATGAGCGCCATTTGAAAATAATTCACCTGCAGAAGGTGCACGTTGAGACATCGCAGCAGAAAAACCGACATTATAACCTGTTTGATAACCCCAAACTAAGCCTACTGACGCACTTACAGGGTTAAAGCTTTGCTCTTCAAAGTGAGTTGCTTCTTCATGGTCATCCAGTTCTTCATGTTCATCATGCAATTCAAGCTCAGCATGAGAAGTTAAGGATACATGCTCAACTCGTAGACCAAGTTGTACCAGTAAATCACCATAGTGCTTTTCTTCTAACCATGCTAAAGCAACAGACTCTGTTTCTGATGGCGGAGTAAAGGCTTCTTCACCTATAGCTTCAAAGTCAGATTGTTTATAATGGAACGTCCATGCGCCTTTCCAACCCATGTATTCGTTATGGTATGCATCTATGCGTGCTTCGAGCATTTGATTTTTAAATTGTGTACCAAGCTCTCCATCTTCAATTTCTTGGTGTTGATAATCGGTATACGCAAACTTACTTGATAAACGGCTAATCACATCATCATCAAACTCTAGATCACTTAATAATTGAAAGCGATCTTGTTTTAATTTCGCTCGAGTACCCTCTTCGTCATGTTCGTCTTGTTCGTCATGTTCGTCACCGTGGCCGTGCCCTGGCACACCATATTCACGGTCCATTTTCCCATAAGAAAAACCGATAAACCCTTGATCTAGTAAATAACTTGCACCAACCGTAAAGCCCGAAGATTTAGACGCACTATTTTCTAGTTTGCCTTTTACACCTTCTTCCTCATGTTCATCTTCATGGTCGTCATCATGTTCTTCTTGCTCATTATGACTACCAGGGAGCTCAGCAAAACCGGGGATCGTATAATCATTTGATTCGCGCCAAAAGCCATCTAAATGCAACGCAACTTTCTTACTGCCAGTATTAAGATTAAGAGATGCTTCATTTTCATCAGCGACGTCATTGTGCTTAAGCATATAATCAAGTTGCTGCTCGCTATGTGTTGGTACGCGATTATCGACAACATTAACTACTCCACCAATAGCGCCACTACCGTAAAATAAAGTTGCAGGTCCACGTAACACTTCAATTTGTGTGGCTGTACTTGTTTCAGATGAAACAACATGGTCAGGGCCTACGCGTGAGGCATCACCAACATCTAAACCATTTTGCGTGATAAGTACGCGGGGGCCGTCCAGTCCTCTAATGATTGGACTACTTGCCACTGGGCCATAGTAAGTAGAATGAACACCAACTTCATTTTTTAACGTTTCACCCAGTGTTGAAGCTTGCTTCAAACGTAGCTCGTCCGCAGACAAGACGTTAACTGGCAACGCTGATTCTATCGACGAAGAATGTAATGGCGTAGCATGAACATCAATTACTTCCATTACCGTTGGAGATAGTTTTATCTCTATACCTGAAACATCGCTTTTTGCAACATTAAGAATTTCAGTGATATGGCTATACCGTGCCGCGCTAACATGTAACTCGAGTTTGCCAGCAGATACATTAGTAATACTAAAAAAACCATTTTCATCCGTTGTGAACCGCTGCTTTTCATTCGCTATTTTTATTTCCGCATTAGGTATGGCTTGACCTAATGAATTAACGATTTTTCCTGAAATATTTTGAGCCCATGCAGCATTTGTCGTTATTGCACCAACGACAGTAAATGACAGTGCACACACTGTCATAATTTTGTTAAGTTTCATCGATTTTTTATCCAAAAATTAAAATACTCTCAGCACATTTGTATGCTGAATTTAAGTTGAATTAGTTTAATAATGGATTACAGGTGGGGCTCTTAACGGAGGAACATAATATTGTTGCGTAGTGTACGCTGCAAAGTCATATTGGCATGCTTGATAAGACAGTTGAAACTGAGTACAAGCAAAATCAGCTTTCACTTCTTTAGGCGTATCAAGATTATGCTGACACAGCTGACATTGCTGTTTTTCCACTACTTGATTTGATAAATCAAAATGCTCAGCATGCCCAATAAACGAACACAGCAAAGCAATCAGTAAAATTAAACTGATTTTTTTAATTTGTAATTGGGCTCGCGGATGTGAATGATTAACAGTACGCTTCATAGGATGTGATATTATAACAACAAGTTTGAAATATCAAACTTCTAACAGGTATGATTTCAAACGTATAGGAAGCAAAAAGCTAGAAATAAAGGAATTTTAATTCATATTTTTATCGCCGTATTTACTCACTATAGATTGATGGAGGCCGCTGTTTTTAGCGATTTTTAAGCAAGCGTCAATATCAGATAAAAAAGTAGCTTCGCCTTTCACATGTTTTAAATTTTTAGATAATGTAACAAAATATTGTTTAGACTATATTTGTTAGCTAAAACATCAACAGCTCGTGGACTGCAGTTTTTACAGTCTCACCTTGCTATATAGCCGCAGCACCGGTTAGCTATATTTCAATACAGATTTTCTCTAGTGTTGACATATCAACAAAAGAAATTGCTTGAACGATAAACTTCAATTTCATCAAACTTCATTGACTGGAATGTACATATTCCAAGCGGGCTTATGAATACAAATATTTCATATAGTCTAAGGCAACATCTTCCCATAAAAACCGAGTATTCAAAGCATTGTTTTTAATTTTTTGCCACTGCTTGCTGTTGTTCTGCTTTAAATCTAAAACATATTTTAAACAGTTCAGCATATTTTCCGCTTGCTGATCAGGAGTGTCGCCACTAAATAAAAAGCCATTTTCATCATGAGTAATAGTGTCTTTTAAACCACCTACGGCATGGGCTAAACAAGGCTGTCCTGCTCTCATTGCTAACATTTGGCTGATACCACAAGGCTCAAAAGAGCTTGGCATCATAAACAGGTCTCCTGAGGCGTATACCTTTTCAGATAATGTTTCAGAATAGCCTTTGAGAAACAAAAAATTATCTCTTTTTGCGGCAATTTTAGTGAGAAAACCTTCCAACGTAGAATCGCCGCTACCAACTAAGATAAATAATCCGTGTCCTGCTAATAAAGATAACAATTGCTCTAGTGCCGTCTCACCGTTAGCCATTTTTTGCTGATAAAGGCGGACTTTTTGATCTGTGATGCGGCCAACAGAGGTTAAAATAATCGGTGCTTGCTCATCATTAACATCTATCAACTGTTTGATCCGCGTCATGGCGATTAAATGGGCACTATCCACTAAAGGTTTATTGGCTAACCATTTCATCAATTCGTCTATGCTAAAGGCTAGTAGCGTATCAAAATTTAATCTCTGTGCTTGACTATCAGGGTATTCACAGCCGTTTAAAATACCATACAAGCGCCCTGTTTTATCTGCATTTTGTAAATCGGCTTCTAATCCCTCGCCGCCAAAATAACCGTGTTCTTCATCGCTAGGTAATAAAATTTCTTGGGCGTAGGTTGGCGAAACTGCATGCACTTTATCGGATAAGTTTATTGCTGCTCGCATAGGATTAAAACAGTGTGGGTAGCGAGGATCATTAATTTGTTCCTGCTGAAAATCCAGTTGAGGGAACCATGCTTTAAGGGATGATTCATCACCGTCTATTGGCCGGATCCCCTGTAATGCCAAATTATGAATGGTATAAACAGTTTTGATCGATTTAAGCTGTTGATAATCTGGTGAAAACGCTCTTAAAACTGATACCATGGCAGAGTGCCAGTCGTGTAAATGTATTGCGTCTATTTTACCAAAAACGTCGCTAATAATGGCCTGAGCAGCGGCGGTGCTAAAGAGTGCGAATTTAGTAGCGTCAGATGCGAACGGTCGATTATCAGGATCATCACAATAAATTTTACCCTGACCGCCAATAGCAAATAACGGATGTTCTATAACCCACTGATTCACATTACTTTTGGCATTTTTGTGGCTTGAGCTATCTCCTTTAACTTGAGTAATTTTAAACAACTCAACCGTTTGCCTTTGTCCTGCAAACATAACAGGTAAAGAGCGAACATGCTGAGCACCGGGTAACGCAGAAAATTGACCATAGCCTGGCATAACCACATCTACGTACTGACCGATATCGGCAAGGGCAAGTGGAATATCACGAACCACATCACCTATTCCGCCAACTTTCCCCCCTGGTATGGCATCATTTTCTGCAGCAACCATTAGTATTTTCATTGTGTACTCTTCATTCTATATCTATTCAGTATTGGCTTATTTATTAGGGTAACGGACTTATTAATAAAATTATAACCATACATTCATTACTATTACTTTAGTCCATGCCATTCAAATATTAGCGTTGCTAATGGAGGAATAGACAATAGAAGCTGTTCGGGTTGCCCTGCATAAGGCTGAGCAATTGTTGTAGCTCCACCATGGTTGCCAATGTTACTACCGCCATATTTTGCACTATCTGTATTTAAACATTCTTGATAAAAACCAGCTAGCGGCACGCCGACCGAATAATTTTCATAAGGAGTTGGCGTTAGGTTGACAATGACCAGAGCTGGTGACGTACCCTCAAGTCCTTTACGCCAATATATAAATATTGATTGTTCACTGTTTTGCGAGTCAAGCCAATCAAAACCACTGCCCTCGCAATCCAGCTCATGCAGTGAGGGCAAAGTACGATAGACATGGTTGAGATCTTTAATTAACAATTGTACTCCTTCATGGCGTTTATCTTCCAGCAAGTGCCAATCCAAACTTTGATCATGATGCCACTCGTTGCGCTGCGCAAACTCTCCGCCCATAAATAACAATTTTTTACCTGGATGGGTCCACATAAAGCCATAATAAGCACGTAAATTAGCAAACTTTTGCCAATCATCACCAGGCATTTTATTTAGTAGCGAACCTTTGCCATGCACAACTTCATCGTGACTTAAAGGCAAAACAAAATTTTCACTAAAGCTATAGACTAAACCGAAAGTCATTTCGTTGTGATGGTGCTGACGATAAATAGGATCACGTTCCATATATTTTAAGGTGTCATTCATCCAGCCCATATTCCATTTAAAGCCAAAACCTAAGCCACCACTATCGACTGGTTTAGACACTCCAGGCCAAGCGGTCGATTCTTCAGCGACCATCATAACACCAGGATAATTAAAGTAAGCGCGACGATTCACTTGCTGTAATAAATCAATGGCTTCCAGATTTTCACGGCCACCATGAATATTAGGGAGCCATTCGCCCTCTTTCCGACTGTAATCTAGATATAGCATCGACGCGACAGCGTCAACACGCAAACCATCAACATGAAACTCATCTAACCAATAAAGCGCATTGGATAACAGATAGCTTTGTACTTCTTTGCGACCATAGTTATAGATCAGCGTGTTCCAATCGGGATGAAAACCTTTTCTAAGATCTTCATGCTCATATAAACAAGTGCCATCAAATTTACCTATACCATGAACGTCGGTTGGAAAATGTCCCGGTACCCAGTCTATCAGCACGCCAATACCGGCCTGGTGACAACAATTAATAAAATACTTGAAATCGTCCGGCGTACCAAATCTTGACGTTGGGGCAAACAACCCTATAGGCTGATAGCCCCAAGAGCCGTCAAATGGGTATTCACTAATAGGCATCAGTTGAATATGGGTAAATTCCATCTCAACCACATAACCAATTAGCTGCGATGCTAATTCTTTGTAGGTAAGGTAGCGAGGATTTTGGTTACTGTTATCATGTTCAGCACTTTCACCTCGTCGCCAAGAGCCCAAATGCACTTCATAAATAGATACGGGGCCTTGATAATGATTTGAAGAAGATGCTCGTTTGCTCATCCATTCGTTATCTTGCCATTGATATGAATGATTCAAAATAACCTTTGAGGCATTTCCTGGAGATTGTTGCATCGCAAACGCATAAGGATCAGCTTTTAAAGGTAAAAGTTGGCCAAATTTATCAACTATTTCATATTTGTAATTTGCATTAGTATCGACGTTAGGAATAAAAATCTCCCAAATACCTGCCGCAGGATGTTTACGCATAACATGACGTCTGCCATCCCAAAAATTAAAATCGCCAACAACAGAAACACGCGAAGCATCTGGGGCCCATAAAACAAAATTTGTCCCAGTTACCGTTTCTACGTGATGTTCATGGGCTCCCATCCATTGATAGGCTTTTTCATGAGTTCCCTCACAAAAGAGATATAAATCTTCACTATTTAGCAGTGATGGATAACGGTATGGATCTTCTAGTAAAACAGTTTCATTGCCATAAACAACGCGTAACAGATAATCGAAGACCTTGCTTCTGCGACCAATTTCGCCCTCAAATACGCCAGCTTCATTAACCAGAGCAAGCGTCGTGACAACTTTACTGCTTTTTCGCTCGACAACACTGACACTATCAGCGTTAGGTAAAAAAGCTCTGACAATCAAACGGTTTTTAGTGGGATGTTTATGCATGCCCAAGACAGCAAAAACATCGCTATGTTTCGCATCAATTAATGCTGAAATTTCGTCATTATCTAACAAACTTATTGCTAAGTTTTCCATTCTATTTTCCTAATCGAACGTTCAAGTCGCCAGGTGTAAAAAAACTAAGTAACATATTGAATTACCAACTTTATAACAGGACGCAATAGGTCAACACGTAGCCAAAAAGAGCGACGTATTGACCTGTTATTTTGAAGGTTATTTGTTTTTTGGTGGCAATGCGGCAAGCATTTCACGTGTCACTAACACCACACCTTTATCGGTTACTCGAAAACCATTTGCCCTATCGTCATCATGGTTGATACCAATTTCTAGGCCTTCAGGGATGTTACAACTTCTATCAATGATCGCTTTTCGAATTTTACAACCCCGATTGATAATTGCCCCCGGTAAAATCACCGAATCTTTAATTTTACAAAATGAATTGACCCGTACTTTGGAGAACAATAAAGAACGTTTTACTGTTGAGCCTGATACTACTACGCCACCTGAAACTGTTGAGTCGATGGTAATACCGCGTCTGCCGTCTTCATCAAATACAAATTTTGCGGGTGCTGTTTGCTCTTGATAAGTCCAAATAGGCCAATTTTCATCGTACATATCTAATTGTGGTTCGGGAGTAACTAACTCCATATTGGCTTCCCAAAATGAGTCTAATGTACCAACATCGCGCCAGTATGGTTGTCTGTCACCATCAGGATCTTTAAAAGGAAAAGCAAATACCCGATGAGATTCAATTATTTTAGGAATGATGTCATTACCAAAATCACCACTTGAGCCTTCTTCTCGCGCATCTTTTTCTAATTGCTCAAACAAGAACTCGGTATTAAATACATAATTGCCCATTGACGCTAACGTCACTCCGGGTTTTCCTGGAACTTCAGAAGGATTTGCCGGTTTTTCATCGAAACGGACTACTCGATGTTTTTCATCAACGGTCATGACGCCGAAAGAGCCAGCAGCTTCCTCAACGGGGACCTCTATGCAGCATACGGTCATGTCAGCGTTATTAGCAACATGTTTAGCCAGTAACGGTCCGTAATCCATACGATAAACGTGATCACCTGATAAAATCATGACATATTTAGGCAGTTCGTGACGGATAATATCAATGTTTTGAAATACAGCATCTGCTGTCCCTACATACCAACCATCGCCTTTTTGCTGAGAAGCCGGTAAGATTTCAATAGACTCGCCTAATTCCTTTTTAAAATGTCCCCAGCCTCTGTTGATATGTCTTATCAGCGAATGAGACTTATATTGGGTAGCGATACCTATACGTCTGATACCTGAATTAATGCAATTAGATAAAGGAAAATCAATGATTCGAAACTTGCCACCGAAAAAAGTCGCTGGTTTCGCTCTTCTATCGGTCAATTCAAATAATCGAGAACCTCGACCGCCAGCTAACACTAACGCGTAAGTTTGTTTGGTTAAACTACTGATTCGTCGTTCTTCGTAATTAGGCATAGCGCCTCCTTTATCTTGATTAATTACCAGGCATAAAACATATTTTTATTTCGTTAGGGTTATAATTTCCATATTTCATCGCTATATTGCTGAATAGTGTGATCGCTTGAAAACACGCCACTTGACGCGGTATTTAAAATACTCATTTTGGTCCACAACGCCTTATCTTTATATGCCAGGTCAACGTTACGTTGCGCTTGAAAATAGCTATCAAAATCATAGGCGGTTAACCACATGTCGTTTGGATCTCGAATGGTATTAATAATAGAGTCGAATATACCGGGTTCAAATAAATTAAAATGTCCGCTTTCCAGTAAATGCATTACTGCCGATAAGACTGCTGAGTTCTCAATGATATTATTGGGATTGTAATCTTGGCGTATTGTTGCAACTTCGTCAGCTTGAGCGCCAAAAAGGAAAAAGTTTTCCTCACCAACCTCATCTCTAATTTCTATATTGGCGCCATCCAAAGTGCCAATGGTAATAGCGCCATTCATCATGAACTTCATATTACCCGTGCCAGATGCTTCTTTCCCGGCGGTAGAAATCTGCTCTGATAAATCGGTAGCAGGACAAATAATTTCCATTGCCGATACATTATAGTTAGGCACAAAAGCAACTCGTAAGTAATTTGATACTTTTGGATCTAAGTTAATGGTATCTGCGACATTGTTAATCAGTTTAATAATCTGCTTTGCCATGGCATAACCGGGTGCTGCTTTGCCTCCAATTAAGACACAACGAGGGGTAATATTCGACGTTTCACCTTTACGAATAAGATCATATAAGCCTATAACATGTAATATATTCAGTAATTGTCGTTTGTATTCGTGAATGCGTTTAACCTGAACATCGAACATCATATCGACATCAAATTTTACACCTGTTGCCAGCTCAACAAATTTAACTAATTCAGCTTTGTTTTCACGCTTGCTTGTGTTCCACTTTTTATAAAATGCTTTGTCATCTGCATATTTACCAAGTGCTGATATTTCAGAGAAATCTGAAACCCAGTTGCTGCCAATTTTACTACTGATCAACGCTGACAAGCTTTTATTACAATGTGACAACCAGCGTCTAGGCGTTACACCGTTAGTTTTATTATTAAATTTTTCCGGCCAAAGATGATAAAACTCTTTAAACAAGCCCGCTTTTAGAAGTTTGGTATGTAACGCAGCAACGCCATTAACGGAATAACTGCCAACAATAGCTAAGTGCGCCATTCTAATTTGTGGTTCATGGCCTTCTTCTATCAAGGAAAGCACTTGTTGCTTATCATTGTCACCAGGCCAACATATCGCTACTAATTTTAAGAAACGGGCATTAATTTCGTAGATTATTTCTAGAATGCGAGGTAACAAATTCTCAAATAACCTTACCGGCCATTTTTCAAGTGCTTCCGGCAATAAAGTGTGATTGGTGTAGGCCATGGTTTGAGTTGTTATCTGCCACGCATCATCCCAAGCCATAAAATAATCATCCATTAGAATGCGCATTAGTTCAGCAATCGCGATACTGGGGTGAGTATCATTTAATTGGAAGCAGTTTTTGTCGGCAAATTGTTCGAAGTTATCGCCAAAGATTTCCAGATAACTATTAACTGTATCTTGCAATGAAGCGGAAGATAAAAAATACTGTTGGCGCAGGCGCAGTTCCTTCCCATTTTCACTGGTATCATTAGGATATAACACCATAGTAATTTGCTCTGCAAGGTTCTTTTGTGCAACCGACTCTGTATAACTCCCTGCGTTAAACTCATCTAGATCAAATTCATCTGTCGCTTCAGACTTCCACAAACGCAGAGTATTAACAACACCATTTTGATAACCAGGAATGGGCATATCATAAGGCACAGCTAAAACATCGTGAGTATTATTCCACTGACGATACTGACGCCCATCTTTCATGGTAATGACATCAACATTACCAAAAAACTTAACTCTTACTGCTTTCTCTGGAGCGGCTATTTCCCATGGATTACCATTACGCAACCAGCTGTCAGGATGCTCCCTTTGATAACCGTTTTTAATTTGTTGATTAAACATGCCATATTCATAACGAATGCCGTAGCCAACGACGGGCAACGCGAGCGTTGCACAGCTATCCAAAAAGCAGGCAGCTAAACGTCCTAAGCCACCATTGCCAAGTCCGGCATCGTGTTCCGCTTGTTCAACATCTTCTAAGTTACAACAATACCCTTGTAATGCTGCTCTGACGGTATCGTCTAAATCTAGGTTTAAAATTGAATTGTTAAGCGCACGTCCCATTAAAAACTCTAACGAAATATAGCCAACACGACGCTGCTTTTTACGATTTTCTCTGGTTTTTCGCCATTGTGCAACCAAGCGATCCCTAATAGTGATCGCTAAAGCATTGTATAGATACAAATGCGATTCTTGTACTTTGTCTCTTCCTAACGAAAAATGAAAATGACGGGCCAGATCTTCAACAAAAGTTTGCTCGTTCATCATTACACTGTCATTACTAACAGTAATATTGCATTGATTATTTTTTGTATTCACAACTAAATCATTCCTCGTTATTTACTTATTCATTGATCGTTTAATAAAACGATCGTTGAAGAAGGCGCCATGGTTATTTTCCGCTCAGCAGAAATATGACGCACTTCTTTTTGAATTGCACTCGTATTTGTATCAACCATTACTTGCCAATGTTTTACCGTATCTAGCTCTGGGAGTTGAAATTCAATTGGCTCACTTCCCGCGTGAAATAGACATAAAAGTAACGGCGAATCAATAGACTTACCTTTAATTAAATAACCCAATGTTCCGGCGTGATGAGAATGCCAATGCTCCTTTTGCATAGGTAGACCACTTCTGTGATACCACACAATATCGGCTTGAATATTTTTATCATCCTTATGGATAAATTGAGGGTAAGCCAACATTGGTAAACGTGCCCTTAGTTCCGTTAAACTGCTTACAAATGGCAGCAGTTCTTCAGCATAGAAGGTTTTATCATGCCAATTTAACCAATTGATGACATTGTTTTGACAATACGCGTTATTATTTCCTTTTTGAGTTCGGCCCAACTCATCACCAGCAAGTATCATTGGTACGCCTTGCGAGAGCATTAGGGTCGCAAGCATATTTTTCATTTGCCTTAATCGGAGGGATAAAGTGCTTTCATCATCTGTATGCCCTTCTATACCGCAGTTAAAAGAAAAATTATCGGTGTGCCCATCCCTGTTATTTTCACCGTTTATTTCATTATGACGTTCTTTGTAACTGACAAGGTCATGCAACGTATAACCATCGTGACTACAAACAAAATTAATACTCGAAAACGGTTGTCGACCATTATGTTCAAAAATATCACTGGAGCCATGAATTCTGCGGGCAAATTCAGGTAGCATTCCTTTATCACCTCGCCAAAATCGTCTAATTGTATCCCGATATCTATCATTCCATTCTGACCATGGAGCTGGAAATCCCCCCAATTGATAGCCGCCTGGGCCAATATCCCAAGGTTCTGCAATAAGTTTGACCCCGTTTAAAATAGGATCTTGCAAAATCGCATCTAAAAAGCCACTGCTCTTATCAAATCCGTGCTCTTCACGCCCTAAAATAGTCGCTAAATCGAATCTAAACCCGTCTACTCCCATTACCTGCACCCAATAACGCAAACTATCCATCACCATTTGGAGCACTCGGGGATGACTGATGTTAAGGGTATTTCCGCAACCAGTATCATTAATATAATAACGGGGCTCTGAGGGGTTTAATCGATAATAAGACTTATTATCGATTCCGCGAAAACTAAGTGTTGGTCCTAGCCAATTGCCTTCACAAGTATGGTTGTAAACTACATCAATAAGTACTTCAAAACCGGCTTGGTGCAGTTCATCAACCATACGTTGAAATTCAGACACTTGATTTTGATTTAAATAATCTTTGTGGGGAACAAAAAACGCCAGCGAATTATACCCCCAGTAGTTTTCTAGCTGTTTATCTAATAAAAATTTCTCAGAAATAAATTGTTGTACTGGCAGCAGTTCTATTGATGTAACACCTATTGCACGATAATGAGCAATCATCGCAGGATGACTTATCGCTAAGAATGAGCCTTGTAACTCTTTAGGCACTTTTTTATTAAGCTCTGTTAAACCTTTAACATGGCTTTCATAAATAACAGTATTTTGCCAAGCGATAGGTTTTCGAGGGTGTTTTAGCAGCGATGGTTCGGTCACTACTGCTTTAAACATGACATCGGCATTATCTCGTTCGTCAAATGACTGATCTTGTCTTGGATCGCCGAGCTTATAGGCAAAATGGCGATCAGACCAACTAAATGAGCCAACTAAAGCTTTAGCATAAGGATCTAACAGTAATTTGTGATGATTAAATCTGTGACCAAATTCTGGACGATAAGGGCCGTATACCCTATAGCCATAAACTAACCCGGCTTTTGCGCCTTTAAGATATCCACACCATATATTGTGCTCATAATTTGGTAAAGCAAAACGCATTAACTCTTGGCGACCACTTTCATCAAAAACACACAGTTCAACTTTTTCTGCATGAGCAGAAAATAAAGAAAAATTGACGCCAGAATCGTCGATACTCGCCCCTATTGGGTAGACTCTTCCTGGTTCCATTCTATATTGCTGCATGTTTGCCCTATCGCCTTTTACTTCTCATTCCGTGTAGTTAAATCAAAATAACACATAACAGGAAGCGCTTCCATTGAAGCTAAATAATCAAATGATAAACAATTAATTTGAACAGATTATCTATGCGTCACCGAGATCGGCATAAGAGCGCTAAATAACCGTTGGTACTACAATATAGTCAACCCTTTACTATATTGCAGTTAACCAAGGTTCAACATCAAACTAATTAGTCGTAAAAACGACACTATTATCACTACCATACTCGTTGGGAAGATATTGATCTGCCTCATAATCATTTTCCCATTCGGTATCATTAAGCAAATACTTAAAGTGGTACTTACCACCTTTAGGCAATCTTACTTTTGTTCTAAAACTTTTAGTTTTATTATTAAATTTCATTTCAACTGCTTGCCAATCGGTAAAATCAGCACACAAAGCGACTGAAGTCACATCACTACGATTAAATTCAAAAGTAACTTCGGCTTCTTCTTTGGTTTTAAAAAATTTTTTAGTTAACATTAATTTTCTCCTTCAAGCTTATGCGAATTAATACTTATTTGATTTCCTTGCCTTATATTTGTGCAATTAATTTATAAAAAGCACCAGCATTGATCGTATCTTGTTGCTAATAAGCAGTTTTAAACACGACAGCATAGCAAAAGCATAAATCGCGCCTAAAAACATAAGTTGCTGCAGATGTTTTGTACTAGAAACAACTTACATTAACAATAACGCCATAATGTTGTTAAATTATTACAGAAAATTTAAAACCTCATTACAAGTTTACTTTTTATACTAACACACGTGCTTTATCAATTGATATTTTGCTTTTGTTACATTTTTGTGTAATTTTATTACAGTGATGGGTGATGATTATCAATCCACCATGTTAGTAGCCTGCATCTAGTTCCACAAAACCTAAAATATCAAACGCAGACTCTCCCTATATAGGTTAAATTATCGTGATTAAATCTAAAGTTTATTAACCGCACCCAAAAGCAACAAATAACGAGTGACATTTACTGTTGATATTCAAGTTATTTACATTTTTTAGCTTTTATATCAGAATGTTATTCAATACAATAAATAACAACTTGAAAACATGCTTATTAATAGCGTTTTATAATTTGTTAGAAAAATAAACAGTAGAAAGCAACGAAATGTTTTTATACTACTATTCGGCCACTTTAGGCATCGATTTTTCAGCATTTATCTAAGTAAACTAGACTATATAGATTAAGGGCATACGGACACAAACACCTTAAACGCCAAAGAAAAGGATATAAATTTAATGAGTCGTTTTAATCTTTTATTACCAATTGCTATTGCGGCCTTGACGAGCATGCATACAAGCGTTGCTGCGGCAACGCCTGTAAACGTAGTAAAAGCGAAAATAACCCCACTAGCTCCTATAGCTTGGGTCTCTGGCACGGTAGTGAGTCGAAACAACTCGCAAATTGCTTTTGATATTTCGGGTCGGGTAATAAAAATTACTGAGTTAGGTAGCAAAGTTGTAAAAGGAGATATCATTGCGAAAATAGATGATACAGTCTTTCAAATTCAAAAAGCGGAAGCGCAAGCAAATGTGCTAAGTGCCCAATCAAAATTAGATTTTCTCGAATCTGAAGTCTCACGTAAACAAGCCTTAGTAAAACAAAATCTTTCCGCAAAAACCGATCTTGAAAAGACAACCTCAGATAGAAACGTTGCTAAGGCTGACTTAATGGCTGCACAATCCAAACTCGCTCGTGTCGAGCAAAATATCGAATATAGCCGACTCAAGGCACCTTTTTCAGGTTTAGTTGCCCAAAGATTAAGTAATCAGGGCGAATACATTGACAGCGGTACTGCAATAATACGCCTAGTTCAAACTGATAATTTGGAAGCATCCCTTTTTGCACCGTTAACAGCGTATCGTTTTTTAAATCAGACTAATGTCTTAGCAATAGAGTCTCCTTTAGGAAAAAGCACTGCACCAATTAAATCAGTTATCCCCGTTTCAGATAGCCGCTCTCATCTGATGGAAGTCAGACTTGATATGTCAGCAATTGATTGGCCAGTAGGATTAAATATCAAAGCCGCGGTGGCCAATGGTGAAAGTAAAGAAGTATTAGCCGTGCCAAGAGATGCTTTGGTATTGCGCAGAGATGGTACTAGTGTTTTTAAAATAGACAGTAACAACATCGCTAAAAAAATTAATGTCACTATTGGTATTGCCGTTGAAGGACTGGTTGAAATTATCGGTCAAGTTAAAGACGGTGATCTTATCGTCATTCGCGGCGCAGAGCGATTACGTGATGGTCAAACCGTTGAAGTTAAAGAAAACAATGATGCACTCGTTTCCCATAATTAAGTAAAGCATCTTTTAGCTAATAACTAACCTAGAGTAAAAAATGATATTAACTTCTGCTTCTTTAAAAAATCCAACCGCCGTTATTGTCGCCATATTATTAGTCGCACTATTTGGCGCGATCAGTGTATTCAAACTTCCCATCCAGCTAACGCCTGATATTAGCCAACCCATGATCACCATTTCCACCAATTGGCGTGGTGCTGCGCCCGAAGAAATGGAAGCAGAGATCATTGAACGGCAAGAAGACGTGCTTAAAGGGTTACAAGGCTTAAAATCGTTAATTTCAAATTCTAGTCAAGATAATGGTTCTATTACCCTGCAATATCGTACCGGCGTTAATTTAGAACGAGCCTTAATCGATGTAATGAACGCACTTAATCAAGTGCCTAGTTATCCGCCTGATGCCACAGAACCTGTAATAGCAGTCGGTGGTGATAGTACCTTTACCGCCATAGCTTGGTTTGCATTAAAGCCACTTGCGGGTAATGAACGAGATATTGTTAGCTATCAAGATTATGTTGAAGAGGTTATACAGACAAGAATTGAACGTGTTGATGGTATATCAAGAACCAATGCCTTTGGCGGCCTAGCAAATGAGTTACGCGTTACTTTCAATCCATACAAAGCTGCCTCTCTAGGGCTTAATATTCCGGCGTTAGCATCAACATTGAGTAATAACACTGACTCCTCTGGTGGGTTTAATGAAGTTGGCCGACGTAAATATACCTTGCGATTTTCAGGTAAATATGGCGCTGAACAACTCAGGGAAATGATCCTTGACTGGCGGGATGGCCAGCCTATTTTGCTCAGTGATGTCGCAACTGTTGAAATGACCTTACAAGATAGAACAGGTGTTTTAACCTTAGATGGCGACCCTGCTATTGCCATGAACGTCCAAGTTGAGCAAGGGGTTAATGTCATTCAGGTAATGGAAGGGCTAAAAGCCGCCGCACAAGAATTAAATGAAGGGCCGTTAAAACGTGCGGGACTTGAGTTAATTCAAATGTACGACGAAACAGTTTATATCGGTCGCTCTATGAGCCTTGTAAAAAATAACCTCATGATAGGCATAGCGCTGGCAGTTATAGTGTTATGGTGGTTTTTACGTAAATTTAGAGCCACCCTGATCGTTGCGCTTGCCATTCCTATTTCGTTGATTGTCACTTTAGTGGTGATGTTTGCCGCAGGAAGAACATTAAACATTATCTCTATGGCAGGTTTAGCGTTTGCCGTTGGTATGGTGCTAGACGCCGCCATTGTCGTGCTTGAAAACATAGTGCGACTGCGAGAAAAAGGCGAAAAGCCCCACGAAGCTTCCTTTAAAGGCGCAAGTCAGGTTTGGGGCGCGCTACTCGCTTCAACCATTACGACTGTCGCAATATTTTTGCCTATCGCCTTTTTAGAAGAAGTATCAGGTCAGCTATTTGCCGATTTGGCGATCACCATTGCCGTGGCAATCATCGCATCATTATTAATAGCCATAACGGTATTACCAACCGCCGCAAGAAGATTACTGTCAGAAGTTACCCAAACAGACCCTCATACCCATTGGTGGCACAATATAACCAAAGGCATTATGCATATAACCAGCACTCCTGCTAAAAGGTACGGATGGATTTTCGGGTTGATGCTAACGTCATTTGTTGGCTGCTGGTTACTGTTTCCTAAAGTTGATTACCTGCCCAAAGGAAATCAAAATCAATTTCAAGCATTTATATTACCTCCTCCAGGATTAAGTTACCCCGCGGCGCGCTTTGAAATGAGTGATGAAATTAATCGTCGACTCAAGCCTTATTTATCGGGCGAAAAGCAGCCCCAAATTAGCCATGTTTGGATGGGTTTTTTTGGTAGTTTCGGTTTCATGGGCGGCAGAGCCGAACATGATGATGATATCCATAAACTTGTTCAAATAGTCAATAGCGAGTTTTTAGTCGGCTTTCCCGACACGATGGCATTTGCCTCACAATCGCAATTATTTCAAAATTTGGGCGGCGGTCGTCGTATAGATATCGATATTCAAGGTAATGAGGTAGACGAATTACTCACCGCAGCCCAAGTAGGCTACGGCGCGATAAGTGATGCATTAAAAGGAGCACAAATACAACCGACACCCGGCTTAACGCTAGCCGAGCCTGAACTGCGCATGATCCCCGTAGAGCGACGAATGGCTGAAGCAGGATGGACTCGACAAGAAGTCTCTGCAATATCACGTTCTTTGGGCACTGGCTTATATGTTGGCGACTTCTTTAACGGACAAAAAAGGCTCAATGTCTTTTTACGCTCGACCGATTGGGAAACGCCAGAAGAACTTGCCGCAATTCCATTATTTACCCCACAAGCCGGTATACAACCTGTTGGTGAACTGGTTGATATTGTCAGGACCGCAGGCCCTAGTTCTATTCGCCGTGTCGACAGAAAAAGAACGATCACCTTGCAAGTTACCCCGCCAGGCGATTTAAGCCTTGAAGACGCTATTGCCATTATCAAAGAAAAAGCCCAACCAGCGATCCTTGCGCAACTATCTGAATCGGGTAGCGTTAATTATAGAGGTTCAGCGGAAGCGCTAACACAAGCACTTGCCAGTATGAGCCAAAGCTTTATTCTGGCATTAATCATCCTCTATTTACTCATGTCTGCCCTATTTCGCTCATTTAAAGACAGTTTATTGGTGGTGTTAACGATTCCACTGGCTACTATTGGCGGCATTGTCTTTTTGCAATTGACTAATTTAGTTATTTTCCAACCCCTGGATTTATTAACCATGATCGGGTTCATCATCTTGCTTGGCTTGGTTGTTAACAACGCAATTTTATTGGTTTATCAAACGCGTATGGGAGAGCATGAAGGATTGTCTCGCCATGACGCAGTAGAACAAGCGGTAAGGTTAAGACTGAGACCAATATTAATGAGTACACTAACCAGTATTTGTGGCATGCTACCGTTATTGTTGATCCCAGGTGCAGGGGCAGAATTATATCGAGGCATTGCAGCTGTTATAGTTGGCGGCATGAGTGTTAGCACTGTATTTACACTGATATTTTTACCAAGTTTGTTACAAATGGGAAAAGCCCCAAAAAACAAGAAAACTATCGAAGCATAACTCCAAATTCAGATTAAATATTTAGACAATAAACAGATACGTGTGGCTCTGATAGAAACAATAACTGTCAGGGCTTTTAACCCACTAATCAAAATGTTCTATTTAATAAAAGCGTACCAATATATATAGATAGACTTTAAAGTATTTTGCAGAAACACCTATATGCGGTATTCGTTGCCCATAGCATTAAGTACTTTAATTAATTGCTCACTGATCTTGTTTAGTGGCAAAATTTGTCTGATTTTTCCTGTCCTTATTGCTGCAGCTGGCATACCAAAGATTAAACTCGTTTCTTCATCTTGAGCAATGGTATATCCGCCTCGTTCAGCAATTTCAGCTATCCCCATTGCCCCATCCTTTCCCATGCCAGTAAGAATAACGGCAATGGCATTTTGCCCCACCTGATCAGCGATTGAACGAAGCATTATATCAACAGAAGGTTTATGATTACTGAATCTTGGCCCATCATCAAGAGCGAGGCGATAGTCTGCTCCACTTTTAACAACAACTAAATGCTTATCTCCTGGCGCTAAATAGGCCTGTCCAGGCATAATTCGCTCGCCTCCTTGAGCTTCGCTTACCTGTATACGACAAAGATCATTTAGCCTATTTGCAAAGCTTCGAGTAAAGCCTGGTGGCATGTGTTGTGTAATAACTATCCCTGGTGAATCTACAGGTAGATTTACCAGTACTTCCCGAATTGCTTCTGTGCCCCCTGTAGATGCCCCAATAGCGATGATCTTCTCAGTTGTTTTAAACATCAAACGCTCTGTTGGAGCAGAAGTATGATGGTGCTTTCTCACGTTAGCTCTTGCGGCCATCTTAATTTTAGTAATAATTTGTTCCGTGTATGCCTCAATCCCTTTCGCAATATCTATTTTAGGCTTAGCAAGATAATCCACTGCTCCAAGCTCTAACGCTCGTAAAGTAACTTCTGCACCTTGCTCGGTGAGACTAGAGATCATAATAACAGGGGTCGGCCGTGCTTTCATAAGCCGGTCAAGAAAGGTTAATCCATCTACCTTAGGCATTTCAATGTCCAACGTAATGACGTCTGGGCGATGACGATTAACCATCTCTCTGGCTTCATAGGCATCGGGGGCCGCGCCCACTAGCTCTAATTGTTTATCACTTTTAATTATTTGACTTAAAAGGCTTCTAATAAGTGCAGAGTCATCAACAATCAATACTTTTATCTTCGAAATATCAGTCATCAAACAACTCTACTTCACCGCTATCGTGACCCTTACTGAGTTTTTGACGATAGTCGCTTTCACGGTCCATAATTGTCGTGTTATGTAATGATTTAATTTTCCTAACGAGTACCTTGCCAGTGTTCGGAAAGAAATAAACTTTACGCGGATAAATATCCAGTAAATCCTCAGCACGCACAGGTATGCGCTCTGTTTTTAAATAATCCAAAACAAATTCTGCATTACGTTCACCAACATTTACTGTAGTGAATCCTTTCAACACATTACCGCCACCGAATACTTTCGCTTCCAATTTTTCTTTTCGTGCCCCAAGCTTCAATAAATGATTAATTAATATTTCCATCGCATAAACGCCATAACGAGCTGACTCTGACAAAAAACAATTCTGGCTGTTATCATTTGGTAATAAGAAATGATTCATCCCACCAATACCTGAGGTAGTATCGCGCAAACATACCGATACGCAAGATCCCAAAACAGTAACAATAAGCGTGTCTTGCATCGTAGCGAAATACTCGCCAGGCAAAATTTTCACCGCTTCTTTTTCAAATATTCTGTCATAATAGCGGTTAGGCGCTAAATGGACATTATTGACGTCAAATTCGAACACAGAGTTATCTCTTTTTAACGGGTGAATAAGTGGTTTTCCCACTGGGTTTTACTAAGTGTGATGCTTGGCTAAAGTTCTCAGAATGCCCTGCTATATACAAACCGTGTTCGGGCATCAATCCAACCATACTCTCTAAAAGTTTTAACTGAGTACTTTTATCAAAGTAAATCATTACATTTCGGCAAAAAATAATATCTATTGGACCTTTGACGCTCCAATTATCATGCAACAAATTCAACTGCCTAAACTCTACCATTTTTTTTAGCTCTGGCACGACCTTAACTAAACCCTGTTTACTTCCTGTGCCTCGGAAAAAAAATTGTTGGCGACGAGAGTGCTCTAAACCCTTAATTCGCTCAAAAGCATATTCACCAATCCTAGCTTGCTGTAACACTTGACTATCAATGTCAGAAGCAATAATTTTTACAGGTGTATCAAAACGCCCAAACACTTCCGCAACGGTCATTGCTATAGAGTAAGGTTCTTCTCCAGTACTACTTGCCGCGCACCAAATGGTGCGCGTTTCTGGATGGTTTTGCAGGTAACGACGTAAAATATCGAAGTGATGTTGCTCACGAAAAAAAGACGTTAGATTGGTCGTTAATGCGTTAATAAACAACTCTTCTTCTTCTGGGTGGCGTGAAAGGTAATCAAGATACACTTTAAAACCACTCATTTTCAAAGATCTTAATCGCCGAACAAGACGGCTATAGACCATCGAATCTTTGCTGTCCGCCAATTTAATTCCTGACAATTGATAAAGCTTTTGTTTTACCGCATCGAAGTCAGCCTTGCCGTAATTAAACTCACGTTCAGCTACGGCTCTTTCAGAACTAATCAAAAGCTTTCCCATTCGTCTTCTTCAGGCTTTGCGTGCTTTATCACCTTGCGTGTATTAGGTGCCGAATCAACAGGCGCACTGTTATGCAGCGGTAATGGACGTACTGGTTTACTGATATGTAAGTTGCTCTCATCTAATTTAAACTGGCTAACATTAGTCGCTAACTGCTCCGCTTGAGATAACAGGCTTTCTGATGCCGCAGCGGCTTGTTCTACCAACGCAGCATTTTGCTGTGTCATTTCATCCATTTGAGTAACAGCTTTACCTACCTCATCTAGACCTGACGCTTGCTCAGATGACGCTGCAGCTATTTCAGACATGATGTCATTAACGCGTTTAATCGAGCTCACAATTTCTTTCATAGTCTCGCCAGATTTATTGACCAAATCGTTACCATCATTAATTTTACTCACCGAATCTGAAATTAGCGATTTGATGTCTTTCGCAGCATTTGCTGACCGTTGTGCTAACGTCCTAACCTCTGAAGCAACAACCGCAAATCCACGTCCCTGCTCACCAGCCCTTGCAGCTTCAACCGCCGCATTTAAGGCAAGAATGTTGGTTTGAAAAGCAATACCATCTATTACTCCAATAATATCAGCGATTTTTTGTGAGGATTCATTGATAGAGCTCATTGTTACAACGACTTTTTCAATTAACTGGCCTCCGTCTGTTGCTACTTCAGAAGCTTTTGCTGCAAGTGTGTTAGCCTGAGAAGCATTGTCAGCATTTTGTCTTACCGTACCAGTAAGTTCTTCCATACTAGAAGCCGTCTCTTCAAGACTTGATGCCTGCTCCTCTGTTCGATTTGAAAGATCCATGTTGCCTTGTGAAATTTCACTGGATGCAGTTTTAATCGTATCAGTCGCTTGACGAATTTCGCCAAGCATTTGCGCCAAGTTCTCTGCAGTTTGATTACAACCATTCTTTAATGCTTCAAAACTGCCCTGGTAATCCGCTATCACTCGATCAGTGAGATCTCCCTCTGAAATAGCTTTTAATACACCTATTATGTCATTAAGCCCACTTTCTGTGGTGGCTAACAATCCATTCACCCCTTTCGCTAAAGTAAGGAAAAAGTTTTGCTTATCCCCTTCCTCTATCCTAGATGTGAAATCACCTGCTGCACCGGCTTTGACAACTGCGTCTATTTCTTCTTCGATGGCTACTTCTTTAGTGCGGTCTTGCCACTCAACTACGGAGCCCAATCGTGCCCCATCTTCAGCAAAGATAGGGTTAGCAATTAACCTAAAATGCAGTAAACCAACCCGAATATTAGCGGTATAGCTGGCTTTTAAATTTGCCAACAAGTTCATTTGGTGTGCGGGGTTTTTGTGGAAAATATCGATGTTACTCCCCACCACTTTGTCGACTGCAAAATGAGGCAACTCCTTACGTAAGTCAGTTTCGACTTCGCGCAACATCATTTCAACCGACTGATTCATATATATAATTTCACGTTCATTATTAGCGATCATGACGTTTGTTGTTGTTGACTTTAACGCGCCAAGAATGCGACTTAATTGATGTTCGGTTGCAACTTCTTTTGTTCTATCTAGCCATTCCACAACAGAGCCTAAGCGTGTTCCATCACCTGCAAATATAGGGTTAGCAATCAATCGAAAGCTTCTACCTGCAACAACAATGTTTCCCACATAAGTTTCTGTCAAATTAGCAAGCAGTCTACTTTGGTGCGCGGGATTTTTATGAAAAATATCAATATTACTTCCCAGTACTCTATCAACTGCAAAATCTGGTAAAGCTGTACGAAGTTCAGCTTCAGCTTCACGTAGCATGCTTTCAACGGCTTTGTTCATATAAACAACTTTGCGGCTAGTATCAGCGATCATAATATTCGATGAAGTAGCATTCATCGCCTGATACACCTGCTGCAAAATTTCTTGATCATCGTTTTTACCAAACCAAGATTTAATATTCATGACTGTGTCTCCTGACTAGCTGGGGTATTTTCAAATAATCCCAGCTCTTGGCTGGAAATAAGCTTTTCGATATTAAGTAAAATGACCATTTGTTCATTAACTGGCGCAAGTCCATGCAAATATTGACTATCAAATGCGACACCAAACTCTGGTGGTGGCTTAATATCTTCATTTTGGATATTAATCACATCAGAAACTGCATCAACTACTACGCCAATAATCCGCTCATCAATATGCAACATAATGACAATTGTAAACTCATTGTAGGTTGCTTCACCCACATTGAATTTAAGACGCAGATCAATAATAGGTACGATGTCGCCACGTAAATTAAGTACACCTTTAATAAACGGAGGGGCATTAGCGATTTTTGTAACCGGCTCATACCCTCTTATTTCTTTTACTTTCATTATATCCAAGCCGTAGTGCTCATCACCCAAAATAAAAGTAAGAAACTCTAAAGAGGCACTCTCTGCCTCGATCGACTCTTTTTGGACTTTATTTGTCATACTTCATCCTTTAACATTACAGATTCACCAACTTCTGACGCCATGGATTCGACATCCAAAATAAGCGCCACGCTGCCATCTCCCATGATAGTTGCACCTGCAACCCCAGGAACCCTGCGGTAGTGTTGTTCTAGACTTTTAATAACGACCTGCTGTTGACCAACTAAGTCATCTACCAACAAAGCAAAACGAGTTTTTGTGGTTTCGATTAACACCAGTACACCTTCATCAGGTTTTGCATACATCGGTTCAACCTGCATAAACTCATGTAAATGAATAATGGGCCAGTAAGCATCACGCAGCTCAAGCACTGTTTGACTACCTATATTTTTCAGACTTTCTTTCGATGGCTGAACAGACTCAATAATGTTGACTAGAGGAATTATGAATAACTGTTGTCCTACCGCTACAGACATGCCATCGAGAATGGCCAACGTTAATGGTAAACGAATCTGAAAAGTTGACCCTGCTCCACTTTGCGATTCAATCTCAATCCGACCGCTCATAGCCTCAATGTTGCGTTTTACTACATCCATTCCCACGCCACGCCCCGAAACATCGGTCACTTCAGCTGCAGTAGAAAAACCCGGCGCCATGACTAGCTCCCATACCTGTTGCTCTGTAAGATTTTCGGGTAACTCTATACCATTTTCAGAGGCTTTTTTGAGGATCCTCTCCTTATTCAAACCTGCTCCATCATCAGTTACACTAATAATTATATTTCCGCCCTTTTGTTCAGCTTTGAGTACCAGAGAACCCATTGGGTCTTTGCCTGATTCACTCCTTGCTTCAGGGCTCTCTATTCCATGATCGAGACTATTTCTAACTAGGTGAGTAAGCGGATCTACTAAGCGCTCAATAAGTCCTTTATCGATTTCCGTATGACCGCCTTCAATAACGAGGTTAACTTTCTTGTTTAATTTAGAAGATAAATCCCTTACAACCCTTGGAAATCGGTTAAACACAAATGATATAGGCAACATTCTAATCGACATAATGCCTTCTTGAAGCTCACGAGTATTACGTTCAAGTTCTACTAATGCGCTTTGCAGTTTTTCCATAGCGGGCCCTTCAACTTCAGCTCCAATCAAATTCAACATCGATTGAGTTATTACCAGTTCACCTGCCATATTAACTAAACTATCAACTTTACTAATATCTACCCTAATACTGCTAGAATCGCTTTGCTCCGACTTTGTTTTGACAGCCTTTTGTTTAGAAGCTGTTACATTTTCCTTTGGGAAAGGTTCAATTTGGTCTGTAGCCTTTTCATTCTGGGATACATCTTCAGCTTTAAGTTGTGCAACTTTTGGCTCTACTGATTCATCTTCATCGGCTGATTCATCATCAAAGAAACCAAAACCGTCTTCTTCAGCTGGCACTGAAACTGGGTCACTAAAAAACCCAAAACCTTGTTCTTCTTCATTAGGTTCAAAGAATCCAAAGCTGCCATCCTCTGCTACCGTTTCTTTAGATGGCTCAAGTAAAGCTTCAATTTTTACTGTTATTTGATTAACTAAGTTCCAGTCTGGCTCGTCATCATTTTTATACGCATCTAACAATGAACGAAGTGCATCAACAGCTTCTAACAGCTGATCAACTACTTCTTTATTGAAAGTAAACTTATTCTGTCTTGCCTTATCAAATAAGTTTTCCATCACATGGGTAACAGATATCAGTGCATCAAAACCAAAAATACCACTACCACCTTTAATAGAATGTGCTGCACGGAATATACTGTTTAATTCTTCAATGTCTGGAGTTTCTATATCCAATGACATTAGCAGGTTTTCCATTTCATCAAGATGTTCATTACTTTCTTCAATAAAAACACCGTGAAATTGGCTCATATCGATAGACATAGCATTACTCCATTTTCTGGCCGGTACAGGATAACTTAACCAAGTACTTTCGCCGCAACCTGCAACAATTTTGCTGGATCAAAGGGCTTAACCATCCAACCGGTAGCTCCAGCAGCTCGACCTTTAGCTTTCATTTCATCTCCTGCTTCAGTCGTTAATACAACGATAGGTTTACTTCTATAAGTAGCGAGAGTTCGTAATGATTTAATCAATGTAAGACCATCCATGCGCGGCATATTTTGATCCGTTAAAACAAAATCGTAACTATTGGATTTGCATAAATCTAATGCTTCTTGTCCATCTTTTGCGACAGTAACTGTGTAAGATGCAGATTTCAGTGTTGCCTCAACCATCTGGCGAATAGAAGCTGAATCATCAACAATTAATATATGTTTACTCATGTAAGTTATTTCCATCAAGAATAGCCCGGCATGCATTACCAGGCGGGATTATTTCGAACGAGGAACTTAGTTTATCAACGACATTGAGTCCCCTGCCAAATGTCAGTTTGTCATCAACGTTGAATACGTCACCACTAAACCCTCTGCCACTATCTGATATTTCCAGTCGTAGCTGTTTTCTATCAGCCTGCCAATCAACATTAATATCAATGTAACTTTTTTTGTCCACATGTTGAAGGCGCCTTTCTTTTTCGGCGTAAAACAGCATAAAACCATCCTCCTCCGATTTAATTTCGCTATCCAGCTCTAAAATACCATGCTCAATTGCATTTAAGACCAGTTCAGTCACTACAGTGAATACCCGCTGCACAAATTGTAATGGCAACTCTTGGCTTTTCATAAGTTCTGTCAGTTGAGTAGACATATCTGTTGTTCTAATTGCCTGACCGTAAATCCTATAATGGCATTGCAGGCTCCCGTTATTTACGAGATTATTTGTTGAAAAAGATTCACCATCTACTAATAGTTGATCGCTATCAACAACACAAACCGATATGCCATTTTTTACGTCAGCTAATTGCTGCTCAACATACTCTTGCACCGCCAATAATCCATTAGGTTCTTTTTTAACGAGATCAACAACCTCTGTAACACCAAGCCGGTCACCTTGTATATCAAAGTTATTAACCAAACCATTTGTATAGATGATCAATTTATAGCCTTCATTTAGAAAAATATTTTTTGGATGAGGTTGAAATGAAACATCTTGAGTAATACCAAATGACATACTCTGAGAGGGAAACTCTTGTAGAATATTGTATTCTTTATCGCACAACAGTAATGCTGGAAGCCCCCCATTCCAGATTTCTAACCGTCCTTCTAATGGAGTTATCCGCACAATAGCGCTAGCCACAAAACGATCATCAGGTAATACCTTTAACATCCTGTCATTAAGTTGGGAAACAATATTTGCCAACGGCAACGCGTTTTTGGCCAAACTGCTAAAATATTGCATCAATGGCAACAGAGATACCGCTGCGTCCAATCCTTTGCCTATAGCATCAGCGAATAGTATATATCGACTCCCGTCTTTCCCTTCGCATTCTAAAATGCAGTCGCCACTGAATTCTGTTGATGTTTTTATCCAGGATGTTATGGCTGATGACTGTTGCTCTGCAGTGGCTAAAAAGGCTTCGCACAAGTGCCTCGCTAATTGACTTTCATACTGTTCCCTTTTCTCAAACTCAATTAGGGTCTGATGTTTTATTGCGACGTTTCGTTGCAAGTTCATACCCTTAGCCAATACACAAACCTTATACCACAATAATTCATTATTGATGGGTTTGACCATATAATCATCTATGCCGCTTTTAAGCGATTCCAATATAAAGTCGACATCATTATTAACACACAGCATGAGAACCGCTGTATATATAAACTCATCTTTAATAGCGGCAAACATTTCAAATCCGCAACTACCAACAAATTCTTCATCTAGCAAAACAATAGTAAACTCAGATTTTTTTTGCTCGATAATCCTTTTAATCTGTAGTAAAGAATCGCAACAAAAAACCGAGCATCCCTTATCAGCTAAATAAGTTTGATAAGACTGACTCTTACATGGTTCATCTTGTAGTAGTAGTATTTGCACAGATGATAGGGGAATGTTTTTACACTCAGACCAATTCATATAGTGTATTCATATTAGCCATGTTTAGAATGTCTAAAGCGGTATCGCGTGCACCCCGTATAGTCAAACGTTTTGCTTTAACTGCAGCATTATTTTTCTTGGATAGCAGCACCAACATGCCTAGTGCCGAACTATCAAGGTAATTTACTTGCGAAAAATCGAGTTCTAGTTCTGTAGACTTAGTATCCGACAACAATTCTTCACAGGTTTTATTGAATGTTGTGTGATACGCAAAATCAAACCTCGGAGGTAATCTAAAGCTTTGCTTCTCTGTCATAGTATTAATTCCCTGATAATACGGAGTTACTTGATAATATAAAAATTCCAGCTAAAAAAGTTCAATCTCACCACCAGCCATGGAATCGGAAGATACAGGGTTAGATTTACCTTTTCTCCAAGCTTGCATTTCATCTAACTTATGCAACATATCTTGACTCATCTGCTCGATGTTTTCATTTTTAATGTTATCTAGGTATGTTTCGAGCATTTGCAGAACATCAGAGGTATAAATGAGGTGCTGCATGTTAATATCATCAAATTGTAAGCCACGGATAGCATCAAAGGTTGATTGTTGTATCGCCTGATTGTTTTGTTCAATTTCAGCTGCACACGCTTTATTAGATTCTGACTTTTCTATTAGTAACTCTATTGCAGAACTTACTTCTTTTTTAGACTCCATTACATAACTTACATCTTGTGAAGCAACCTTTCCTATATCATTGGTCAATGACTCTATTTGTTCTGCCATATTCTGCAATCGGCTTTGAATTTGTTCACTAAAGCCAGCAGACCTTGTTGAAAGAGCTCGTACTTCATCAGCAACTACAGCGAATCCTCGTCCGGCTTCGCCTGCCCGAGCAGCTTCAATTGCAGCGTTTAATGCTAATAAATTAGTTTGAGAGGATAGTTGGTCGATGTCCTGCATAGCTTTTAATACATCAGGTACTGTCGCATTGATTTTCTCTACTTTTTCGACTAAATCCATAGAGTTTGCTGACATATCAACAGTAGTTTTTACAAAATGATCTAAGGTCAGTGCGGTTTTTTGTGCAAATTCACTCATCCAATCAAACCCATCATCGGTTTTATCAGCTGACAGTAACATATTAGTTTGTTGTGTCTGTTTTTCACTTAACTCTTTCAAATCAGAAAATGCTGCATTAAGCGTAGAAACAGCATCTCGTTGGGTATCGCTAATTTTCTCAATATTACTTCGGCACTCCCCCATAATAGAGCCTATTTCTTCAAAAACGTTATAGAGTCCTTCATTTGAATTGGCCTCTACTACTTGAGGTTCACTAGAAGCATCAACAAAATCGGTTCTGTTACAGATCATAATCATTTGAATGGTCATCAGTGCAATAGCACCTACCAATCCGAATATTGGCAAATCGAACCAATGTAATAACGCTCCAAACAGCAGAGCCAGCAGTGCAGTTCCTAAAATATTTATTCTTATTTTTGTCAAGAAAAGCTCCGTTAAATCAAATAATTAAATAATTAAATAATTAATATTAATAAAAATATAGTTCAACAGTTTCCTTTTGACTAATGTTAAGTAGCAAAAAGTTTAAAAATATTCGTTTTTACATGGTGTTAATTTGTTCCGTATGGATATAGAAAGGCTTTTTATAAGGCATACATCGTCGATCAAATAACTAAATTTCTGGTCTATCATCTAATTCAGTAAATAGGATAAATCATCTTTTTACCCTTACTAACTCTACTAAAGCCTCAATTTAAAATAAATTTCAAAGTATCCATATTTAATTTTTAACGCCCATTTTATCACTGCAACTAAGGGCTTCTAATAATGTGTTTGCCGTAATTTGCGACTTTAATAAAACGGCCTCCACTTTATTCGCCTCGTCCAAACTAACCTCTATAGCTGAGAGTATGATAACTGAGGCTTGCGGTTGACAATAACGGAGTTCAGAAATCAGTTCCATGCCAGAGCCATCTGGCAGTTGAATATCAAGAAGAATAATGTCAAATTGCTCCAGCGCAATGATATGTCTCGCTTCCTCTAACGAAGTAACCGACTCTAAATCGAAGCGATTTCCTAGCATTCGTCCAATAACGTGATGCAAATCAATGTCATCTTCTATATGCAAAACTTTTACTTTCGTGTATGCCGATGTTTCTACTAATGTATCTATGGTCTTTATCAATCGACGCTGGTCAAATGGCTTCGATAAACAATCTATGGCACAATTATCGGCAGCAAGACTCTGTTTCCCTTCTTCGACACTAGCAGATATCACCATAATAGGAATATGTTGCAATTTATTATCATTACGGAGTTGTTTTATAATGTTGCGGCCGTTCATATCTGGCAACATTAGATCTAAACTGATCGCATCATAATTAGTATTAGCTAATGCAGTCAAAGCATCGTAACCAGTATAGGCAACATCGGTAGTGTAGCCTCTATCGTTAAGCAGAGAACGTATTACTTCTGCCGTATCAGAATCATCTTCAACAACCAAGATGTGACCTAACTTTTTAGATTTAGATAAAGGTTCACCTTTATCTAAATTGATCCGCGAATAATCAAGCAAAGGAAACTCAAACCAAAAAATAGCTCCCTCACCTTCAACTGAGTCAAAGCCGATTACTCCCTCCATTTTTTCAACTAACTCTCTAGTAATAGCAAGACCAAGGCCGGTGCCCCCCATAACTCTAGAGTCAGTTGAATCCGCTTGCGCAAATTTTTCAAACACATTTGCTCTAAATTCCTCGGGAATACCAAGTCCTTTATCCGATATAGAAACTCGCACGAAATCATTTATAGCTTTTACCTCAACGGTTACCACGCTATTTTCAGGGCTGAATTTAATCGCATTAGATAGTATATTAGCCAATACCTGTTGCAAACGATGACTGTCAACAAATACCTGAGCATCAGGGACTAAATTTTTAATGACTAACTGAATATGCTTATCACTACTATAGGTTTTATGGCTTTCCAATGCTTGCTCGACCTCAGCATCTAACCGAAGCTTTTGCATATTAAATTTTAATTTCCCAGCAACAATTTTTTCCATATCTAACAGATCATTAATAAGGTGACTGAGACGCCGACTGTTTTTGTATGCTATGTCCGTCATTTTTTGCGCTTGTTGAGATAGTTCGCCAAGTGCCCCGTTTGCCAATAACCCCAAGGCCCCCGAGATTGATGTAAGTGGCGTTCGTAACTCATGGCTGACAGTGGAAACAAACTCATTTTTCATCCGTTCGATGCGCTTACGCTCCGTAATGTCTTCTGCGATCCCTAAAAAGCCAGCAATACTCCCATTACTATTATTCCGCACAGTTATAGTTAGGGAAACCGAGAGGTATTCTCCGTGTTTAGTTACGTAAGTCCACTCTCTAGTTTCAAAGCCTTTAGACATTGGGATCTCAGTAAACACCTGAAAACCGGAAACTTCCTTCGCCAACAAAGTGCTTAGATCAGCTTCTCGTTTAGCCACTTCCTCTGTCAGATGAAATAAGGCAGGAGTTTGATTACCTATTACCTCTTCGGCTGAATACCCCAACATTAGTTCCGCACCAGCATTAAACAAAGTAATAACACCATCTACATCGGTCGAAATAATCGCGAATTGCGTTGATGCATCCATTACATTTTGCATAGCACGGTTAGAGATACTAAGCTCTTGTGTTCTCTTTTCCACCTTTTCTTCTAACATACCATGAGCGTATGCTAAGCTTTTAAAGCTTTCACTAAGTTTGCTACTCATTACACTTAAAGACTGCGCTAAATTATTATATTCACGAATTCGAATGGTCGGTATTTTAAGGGGCTCTCCTTGCTCAATATCAGTAGCTATATGCTTACTGAGAGCTTCTAATATTTTTAACGGGCGCATAATGACGTTACTTAAAATATAAATTAACGCCACTGCTGAGATAAAGATCACTGTCAATATAATAAATAGGCGAAGATGTTCATTTTTTAATTGGCTTACCATTTTTTCAGCCGGTAGCTCTATAATTAACCGCATGGGTTGCGATGCTAAATCAAATGCTTGACTGTAGAGATAACTCCCCCTTTGCCAACGCTGCATTGCTGACATTTCGCCTTCCGGCTGCCACACCTTTAAGTCATCATTTACCGGCGCTATACGCCCTTTACTGTTTAAGCTTTTTATTGTGCCGCTTTGAGTGACGGTTGTGCCGTCACTTGCCAATATTGCCAAACTGATACCATGACGGGATTGAAAACCTTGCAATAGCTGCTGCTGACGTTCAACACTTTGCTGATCGATATCATTCAATAGTTCTACTATGTCGCCTGCATGTTGCTTCATTCGTGTTACCAGCAATGACTCTTGCGTTGCAACCTGATTCTGGCCTTCATAGATAATAGGGGAAATCCCTGCGGTCAGTGTTACCAGTAGAAAAAAATTAAATAATAAAGAAGCCCCCCTAACATTTCGATCTATCGCAATTTTTACTTTTGTCGTTAATTGCCAAATAATTAACCCGCAAGCAACCAATAGAGCATTAAACACGCCATTTAAGAATTGTTTTAATGCCACCAGCAGAGAAGGTTCCATATCCATCTTTACACCTTGGGTATAGAACAACACAACCAATGGCGCACCAAGTACTAGCCAGTATATAAAATCTGCCAGCACTAAGTTATGCATACCTCGTCGGTAAAACAAACCAACCACCAAGGCTTCAATGGTAAATATAACTAATGCATATGGATGTTCCCACAGAACTAACGTGTAGCTACCACCAACTAATGCAATGATTACCGCAGACCAAGTACCAAGCAATGTCACGGCTAACATGACAGCAACAGAACCAAAAATAAAAGAAACACCGTAAAACAACGTAAAACTGACGTAGTTTCCTGCATATGACAATGCGGCAAGTAATAGGGTTGCTAACACTTTATTTCTAAATGATATTGAACTTATCCAGTTGTCCACGGTTTTCCTCCTGCTATCAGAGGAAATTCAACATAAAATGTTGTGCCTATACCTACCAAGCTCTCAAAGTCAATTGTTCCCCCCATACACAAGGCTAATTCTTGTGAAATAGCTAAACCTAGTCCTGTTCCTCCTATTTTCCGCGTGTTTGAAGAGTCTACTTGCGAAAATTTTTGAAAAATATTTTTACTAAACTCTTTTGGAATGCCAGGACCAACATCCGAAACAAAAACACGAACACGATTATTTTGACATGAGAATGACACAGTAACCTCTGAGTCTTTCGGAGAGAACTTTGCAGCATTAGACAGTAAATTAGACAAGATCTGATTGAAACGAACGGTATCCACTTCAACTAGTGCTTCCTTGTTACCAGATATTAGCCGAAGGTGCACATCAAACCGCTCTGCATAGGGTTGATTGTCTCTAATAGCTTGTTGAAGTAACGGTTGTAGTGGCTGTACTTCCATGTCGAATGTCATCTTGCCCGCTAACAGTTTTTCTATATCCAATAAGTCATTTATCAAGAACCCTAGTCGTCGACTGTTGTTTTGAGCTATCTCAAGCATACCTTGTACTTTGCTCGATAACTCTCCAACTACGCCACCTAATAAAAGGCCTAACGCTCCTGTAATTGACGTTAGTGGTGTTCGTAATTCATGACTAACAGTCGAAATAAAGTCATTTTTTATTTGCTCAACCCGCTTTCGTTCAGAAATATCTTCTATAATTGACCAAATCAATTTACGACCGTTGTTGTCGAAAACCACTATACCGCTCAATTGCACCGGATAACGGCTACCGTCTTTACGAATATATTCTTTTTCATAAGGGCCATAACGGCCTTTTTCTCTTAACTCTGCTAGTTTTTGTTTCTCTTGCACTTCATATTTACTTGGCGTTAGTGTTAAGTAACTAATGCTGATAAATTCTTCTCTGCTATAACCTGTAGGCCTTAAAAGCGCCTCATTAAAATCAACGAATACACCTGTTTCATAGTCATTTAGAGCGATACCAATTGGAGACATTTCAAAAAAACTACGCAGGCGTGCTTCACTCGCTTTTAGCGCATTCTCGGCTTGTTTAGCCTCAGTGATATCGGCATGAGTACCTATCATTAATAGCGGTTTGCCATCCTCAGTCCAATCCACCAATCGACCTCGGCTATGAACCCAAACCCAGTGACCCGCTTTGTGGCGCATTCGACAATCATAAGCAATGATATTACCATCAAATTGGTTCTTTTCTTGTTGTTTTATATGTTCCAAATCATCGGGATGCAAAAGCTTATGAAAAGTTTCCTGGCTCGACGCGGCAAGTTCATCGATTGTATAACCGACTATATCAGCCCAACGCTTGTTATAAATCGTTTCTCCTGTTTGTATATTCCACTCCCAGGTGCCAATGTCTGTGCCTTCGATCACCGATGTTAGACGTTGTTCGCTCTTTTGCAGGCGTTTAGCATTTTCTTTTTCAGAAGTAATATCTGATTCAATGGCCATAAAGCCTTTAAATTGACCAGATTTATCGTAAAACGGATTACATTGAATTCTTACCCAGTATGGTTTACCACGGCGATCATAATTTACGATATCTTCTTCAAATTTTTCTTTTTTTGTCAAAGCCGCACTAATTCGCGCTATCGTTTCTACATCAGAATCTACTCCCTGTAATACTTTGCCAGGCTTTTGTCCTTTCATATCGTCTAATGTATAGCCACTAATACGAGTGAACCCCTCATTGATCCACACCACAAATCCGTCTTGATTAGTAATAATAACGCCATTGGTGGTTTGACTCGCCACTATAGATAGGCGTGACAATTCCTTTTGGTCATCAAGGTGTTGTTGTTGTAATTGAGCCGCTACCACTAATTGACCAATAGTGGCCAATAACGATGACAATGAATCAACTAAGTTCCGATCATAACCGCCAGCCCTATTGGCAACTCCTAACATAGCAACCATGCGATTGCCTTGATATACAGGTATCCCCAAAAATGCATTTAATGCAGGATGGCCTTCTGGTAGCCCTCCACGACGAGGATCATGGTACGGATCATTAGCAATAACCGCTTCACCGCTAGTAAGCACCGAACCAAACAATGACTTAAGATTAAGAAATTCCATACCCTTTGGCGCTTTTTCTTCATAGAAAGCTCTAGTTTCGTCATTCCAAGCGATGTTTGTTATAGCGTAGGTCTTAAGATAAGGAGAGCCATCAGTGTCATATAAAACCTCTCCAATAAAGCCATACTCACTTTCAGTCAGTTTAAGAATGTCATTTAATAGATTATCAAATGCTTTGCTCCTCTTTTCCTCTTGAATAAAATACAATTGAGAGCGCGCGATAATTTCTGCCACTTGCCTTGCCGATGCTACCTCTTGTTTTTGTCGATTGCGCTCAAGATGAAATAACTCTGACAAGACAATATTGGCTAAATCCCATAATGCTTGACGTTCATCATGACTTAACTCACGTGGTTGACTGTCTATCAAACAAAGTGTCCCCAGAGCATAACCATCTTCTGTGATCATTGGCGCTCCAGCGTAAAAACGTATATTGGGTGCATCGGTGACTAGCGGATTGTCAGCAAAACGGATGTCTTGACTCGCATCATTGACTTCAAATATATCTCGCTCGTGGATAGCATGACCACAAAACGAAATATCCCTTCCTGTTTCACATGCGTCAAGTCCCTGGCGAGATTTAAACCATTGACGGTCAGAATCTATTAGCGACACTAACACTATAGGTACGTTGAACATTTGTTTAGCGAGACGAGTAACTCGATCAAAGCGCTCTTCCGCAGGTGTATCCAGAATATTTAGCTGTTGCAAGACCTGCAAACGTTGCTGTTCATTGTCAGGAAATTTTGGTGGTTGCATTAAGCGTTACCTAGTTCCGAAAACTGCTCCCTAATCAAAACGATACGCGGTAGATCTTTTAAAAATACCTCAACCAAAATGGGGTCAAAATGTTTACCGCTATTCTCTTTTATTAGCTCAACGGAGGCTTCTACTGTCCAAGCTTTTTTATATGGTCGTACTGAGGTCAATGCGTCAAAAACATCAGCTAATGCAGCAATGCGCCCTGACATAGGGATATTTTCACCAGATAAACCGTTAGGGTATCCGCTGCCATCCCATTTTTCATGATGAGTTAATGCGATGTCCTGCGCCATTTCCATTAACTCACTCCCTCCGCCTTCAAGGAGCCTCCCACCTATTAAGGCATGGGTTTTCATTACTTCCCACTCTTGGGGATCTAATTTGCCCGGTTTTAGTAAAATCGCGTCCGGAATACCAATTTTACCAATATCATGCATAGGACTAGCATTAAGAATCAAGTCACACTGATCAGCATCCCACCCAATCCCCTTGGCTAACAGTGCACAAATATGACTCATACGTAAAATGTGACAACCAGTTTCCTCATCACGATACTCCGCTGCCATACCTAGTCGTTGCACTACCTGCAGGCGGGTATGGTTCAATTCCACGGTCCTTTCTTTGACCATGTCTTCGAGCACTTCTTTTTGATTATTCACCATTCTATGAGCGACTTGAGCTTCAAGTAAGTTGCGAACGCGCATTAGCAGCTCATTGCGGTCAAAGGGTTTGCAAATGTAATCACGCGCCCCGGCCGCCAAAGAACGTAGCAGGAAGTCTTTGCCGCTTTGCGCGGTAAGCATAACAATAGGAGGTAATAAACTATCTCCTAATGCTTGAAGTTGTTCCATTACCTGATAGCCATCTAAATGAGGCATATTGATGTCTAATAATATGAGATCAGGACGCTTCAACTGATACTGAGAGATAACTTCACGTGGGTCACTAATCAAGACCAACTCATTGTAGCCTTGAGCTTCTAACATTCGTTGTAGTAACTTTAAATTAGCGGGTTCGTCATCAATGATAAAGATGCGTTCATGTCCGAACTGATTAGGTTTCATCATGCTCTCCAGGAAGGTGGCTCTCCACCGCATTTAAAAAATGTGGGATATTGATCGGCTTTGTCAGGTAATCTACAAATCCAGCCTGTTTACCTCGCTCAATGTCAGCCGACATAGCATTAGCTGTGATTGCGATCACTGGTATATTTTTTAATTCCTTAGTACTTTGAAGTATTTTCATTACCTGAAAACCATCCATATCTGGCATATTAATATCTAGCAAAATAAGATCAGGTAACTCAGAGGTAACAAGCTCAACACCAAATGATGACGATAGAGCAGTCAATAAACGAATATGCGGTGTTCGACGCAGTACTTGTGTAATCAACCTAATATTGGCTGGATTATCTTCAATATAAATAACGGTGTAACACGTTTTATCAGTTGGCTCTGTTAGCAGTTCTTCATGCAACGGCAACAATTCTCGGCTAACATCGTCCGTTTCGTACGATTTATCGCTCAACGATGTCAGCGGCAGAATTATCGAAAATGTACTGCCTTTATTATACTCGGACTCTACGTTTATGGCCCCTCCCATCATTTCGACAATACGCTTGGTAATCGTTAAACCAATGCCTGTCCCTTCTATATTGCTGCTGTCTGCGTCGAGTCTATTAAAAGGTATAAACAAGTCTTTAATCTTACTTTCAGGGATGCCAAAACCAGTATCCTTCACATGAACCGTTAACTTGTTTTCAGTCTCAATTTCCAGCTCAATGGTCACACATCCTCCTTCGCGGTTATACTTTATCGCATTTGAAAGAATATTAAGAAGCACCTGTTTTAATCGAGTACGATCTGCTTTCACTATTACATTAAGTACAGCATGATAAGTAACATTAACGTCACGTTTTACTGCCATTGAATCAACTAAGGAAACACACTCTTCGATAATAGAACACACCTCGATAGGCTCTATAGATAGCGAAAGTTTACCTGATTCAACCTTAGCTAAATCTAGTACTTCATTAATCAACTCTAGTAAATGTTGACCCGCTTTAAGAATTTCATTGACACTATCTTTGTGATCATCGGGTAAGGTGTCGTCATACTCCATTAGCTGACCAAAACCAAGGATCGCGTTCATTGGGGTACGTAGCTCATGACTCATACTGGAAAGGAACTCAGATTTTGCCTGATTCGCTCTATCTGCCTGCTCTCGCGCTTCAATAATTTGTTGTTCTGATAATTTTCTATCAGTAATATCCCGCACAAGACCGACAAAAAGCGAATCTTCATCGACAAGTATTTCACTTACTGCTAATTCTATCGGGAACTCAGTGCCATCACGTTTTACTGCCGTCACTTCAATTTGCCGATTAACAATACGTCCTTCTCTTGTGTTAATATAACGTTGTAAAAAAGCATCATGTTGGCTAGCGATTTTAGCTGGCATTAACATGGATACATTTTTACCTATCAGAGTATTATCATCGTAACCAAATATAGCCGAAACTGGTGGATTGGCCATCTGAACAATACCCGATGGATTAATTATTATAACCCCATCAATCATTGAGGTAACAACATGCTTAAACAGATGTAGTGTTCGTTCTGACTTTTTCCGTTCATCAATGTCACTGTGAATACCAATTAGGCGTGATGGTCTTCCGTCTTTATCACGTTCTACAATAGTACCTCGGCATAATACCCATTTATAACTGCCATTCTTGCAGAGTAAACGAAGCTCGATATTATAATTTTCTCTCTTACCTTCTATGTACTCGTTTAGTTGACTTTCTACATGTTCAAGATCATCCGGATAAACAGACTCAAGCCATGTTTCAATGTTGGGCTCGAGTTCACCAAACTCATATCCAAGCATGGGTTCATAATGTCCTGACATTAGCATTTTGCCGCTACTCACATCCCAATCCCAAACACCATCTCCGGCGCCTTCGATGGCAAAGGTAAAGCGCTCTTGATATTCACGCAACCTCTGTTCGGCTTCAATACGTTCGGTAACGTCTTGTAATGTTCCAAAAAGCGTTATAGGGAGACCATCACTATTCCTAGCAACACTTCCTAACTGCTGCACATAACGTATATTATTGTTATGTAAAACAATGCGGTGGAGCAACTCAAAATGCCCTGTTTCTTTTGCATGATCTCGAGCTTCATCGAACAACGTCAAGTCGTCTGGATGTACTTTGCTGCGAAATAACTCTGCACTTAATTCCATGGAGTTTGGTTTGTCACCAAATATTCGATATACCTCATCTGACCAAGTCAATTCCCCAGTGATTAAATCTTCACTCCAGTTACCTAGCTTAGCAAGATGCTGAGCTTGGAGTAGCTCTTGTTTACTTTTATCTAAGGCTAACTCGGTACGTTTACGAATATCGATATCTTGCACGACACCAATCATACGTTCAGCTTTGCCATTACTATCTCGTTGCACAGCGCCGCGCTCATGGAGCCAGCGCACATTCCCGTTAGGCCAGACAACACGGTGCTCAATATCGTAGGGTTCATCAAGCTCGACACAAGCATTGACAGCATTACTTACTTTTAAACGATCGTCCGGATGTATGGCTCCCATAAAGTTTTCATAGGATGTTTCAAGTGTTCCACTTTGATAACCAAATAACGGAGCAATTCTTTCAGTCCAGTACAAGTCGCCACTTTCAATGTCCCACTCCCAGGTGCCAATATTGGCATATTCTTGACCACGGCGTAGACGCTCTTTGGCTGCAGTAGCAGATAATTCAGCAACATGACGCTCGGTAATATCATGAAAACTCCACACTCGGCTAGGCTTATTTTCGTCGATATTTTGCTTATTAAATACTCTCGAAAAACGTTCAAAAATACGACCGTCACGTAACTCAATCAAATCATTAGAATCTTCATCACTCTGGTATAAATATTCTATTCTTTCAAAAAAGGCTTTAGGATCAAGAAGTTTTTCTTTAGAATATTCTAGCAAAGATTGATCATCAGTATCGTCGATTAAATCTTTTGGAACTCCCCACATATTGCGAAATTGCTCATTCATAAACAGCACTTGGCCATCAGAATCAACAGCCAAAATACCATCTTTAGTGGAGTCCAAAGTGGCATTAAGCTGCATAGCACTTAGAGCAGCCTTTTCTTCACTTTTAGCTCGTAGTAGCGCCCCACTGAGCAAATTAGTCAATATAGCTAAAGACGACAGCTGTTCTTCTCCGAAGTCCATTGTCTTTGCCGTATGTTCAAAAACAACAAACCCTTTTACTGCGCCATGAGCTTGCAGTGGCAGCGCAGAAATGGAAGTGATGCCAAACGACTCGAACATTGTTTTTTCTTTTGCTGCTTCTTTTGGTAAATTGACTACATCTGGCACCTTAATGGTATTACCACTACCTAGTTGCTCAAACCACCAAGGAGCATCAGTCAACTCCATTTTTTTAAGTTTGTGCGGTGGTGATATACTGTCTGGTGAGTTCCATTCTAGAGTGTTAATCGTGTAACGACCGTCAGAACTATTTAAAAACAAGCTGGCCCGATCAACACCAAGGCATTTTCCTGCTAAAGCAAGCGCTTGCCTAATGCTATTGTCTAAATTTTTATAGTCTGACAATAGCAATAGTCCAGCAGCTTCTGACAACATTGTTTGTATCGCTATTTTCTTACGTTGTTGTTGTTCTGCTTCTTTTTGTTGAGTAATGTCTGTACGAATAGACACGTATTGATACGCATTACCATTATCATCGACAAGTGGCATAATCGTTGATGAAACCCAATAAAAGTCGCCATTTTTATTGAGATTACATATCTCGCCTTGCCAAATATCACCGTTTACGATTGTGTGCCATATATCTTCATAAAATTTAGGTGGATGTATGCCTGACTTTACTATTCGATGATTTTGTCCTAATAGTTCGTTACGGCTATAACCACTGATTTTACAAAAGGTGTCATTTACATAATTTATATCACCTTTTCTATTAGTAATACTCACTAGAGCATGCTTATTTAATGCTAAGTGCTCTCTTTCGCGTTCATAAAGGTTAAGCTTTAATCGATTGTATAAAACATTTGCCTGACGTGCCCGCCGAGCTCTAGTTGTAACAGCAGACACCAAATGTTCAGGTTTTATTGGTTTTATTAGGAAGTCGTCACCGCCTAAACTAAGCGCTTTTAATTGTGCGCTTACGTCAGTTTCTGCCGAAAGAAAAATAATAGGTAGATGAAGATTATCATGTCGTTCACGCACAACCGCAGCCAATTCAGGGCCGTTGATATCAGGCATATAGACGTCTAATAGCAGTACATCAGGTTTAAATGTGTCCAGTGCCTGCAAAGTTTTACGCGGTTCAGATATAGACTCTACCAACATCCCTGATTGTTCCAAAGCCACTGTTTGTAACTTTAGCAATATTCGATCATCGTCAACCAACAATATGCGATAAGGATCTGTAGGGATACGCCCAGTAAGCTGATCGAGCGTGGTTACTAAGTCATCTGTCACTAACGGTTTACAAAAATATCGAGCAGCCCCCGCTCGGTATGCGCGAAGACGAGTGTCAAGATCGTCATACACTGAGGCAATGACCACTGGTGGACATTGCTCGCTATTCTTTTGTATCCATTCAAGCAGTCTAAAACCACCTTCATTATCACTAGAAAGATTAATATCTATCAGCAGGGCATCGGGTTTAGTAGGGTTTTCCCATGCGCTTTGCACAGCTGTTTGAGAGTTAAATATCTGAGTCTGATATCCGTTCCTTTTTAAAGTATTCATTAACTGTTGAGCCTGACTATCATCATCCTCAACTATGTATATTAAAGGGCTTTGATTAGATATTTTTGTTTTTTCTGGCGGCATTAAATTATGCGAGGAGTCTTTAATAGCATTTTGTGCAACTTGTTTGAGTCGTGAAATCTCATTACCTATCTCTTGCCAAGTTTCGATATTTGGTACTTCTTCGCGCTCAACGACAGATTTAAGAACAACCTCTATTTGTCTAGCCAAAACAGAAAGTGACTGTATTCCGAAAGTGCCGGCAGCCCCAGTAAGACTGTGAATATCGAGATGTAGCTGTTTTACTTCATTTAATTGCCAATTAGATAGGCTAAGATTTTTATAACGAGAAGTGATCGCGTCTATACGATCAGGGAGACTTTTCTTGAATTCAATCTGTAATTTTTTTAACGCATCTGTGTACAACGGCATCTTTTTCTCATCTTTATGCATTGAGCAATGTTTAATAATTATGTTAGTAAATATAATTTTGCAATCAAATCAAACTCAGCTTCTAATTGTGATATTAAGAATATTCGGATTTATAAATTGTAATATGGCCACAGTCATAGATGGATGTTCTCAAGCACAACATGTTGAATATCAATTTCAGCTAAACAGATATCGTCTTTTGGTTCCGTGTGAATAATATGTTGCTCAAGTGTTGTGCGAACCAATTGCATTGGAAATTTGGTCTCACACAACGAATTAAGCATATCGTTAAGTCTAGTATTAAAATATTCGTTCTGCTCATTTAACGCCTCTGTCACACCATCAGAGTAAAGCATCATTTTGTCTCCATCTAAGAGTGAGTGACTGACGCATTCAGCTTTAAATGATTTTGGCGATAATATACCAAGCGACATATTTAATGAGTTGAACTGTATACAGTTTTTGTTCTGTGGGCTAATACAAAGTACGGGGGGCAATCCTCCATTCCATACCTGCACAGTTCTTGCATTTAGGTCAAATTGCAATAACGTAGCCGCTACGAATCGGTCATCTGGAAGTAACTTATAAAGTAAAGCATTTAACTCGGTCGCTATCTCCTCTATATCACGGCCTTGATCCACCATAGAATGAAATAGCATAGACAATGGTATTAAACTGATAGCTGCGGTTAAGCCATGACCCATAGCATCAGCTAAAACGATATAGAGCCTTTGGTGATGAGGGCATGTTCTTGCAAGAAACAAATCGCCGCTAAACACGCTTGCTGGAAGATGAAAACAACTTACTCCTGGTAAATTATGACCATTATCGCCCAATAGGTTTTCATGTAGGTTTTGTGCCAAACTGTTTTCTTGTTCCAGTATATCTTTCTGCTGCCTTACTACTTTAAGGTGTTTTTGCATTTCGATTAGGTTACGTATGCGAGCGATAAGCTCAATTTGATCAAATGGCTTGGTAAGAAAATCTCTAGCGCCCAATTGTAGCGCTTTTAATCGATATTCTCTTTGTTGGTATGCGGTCAGAACAACAATAGGCGGTAACAACGGATCATTCAATGAATGAAATTCATCTAACAGGGTAAAGCCGTCTTTTCTTGGCATTTGTAGATCAAGTAGAATCAGATCAGCAGGGTGTTGATGATAGGCATCTATTGCTTGTTCTGGGTTCTGAATTAGCTCTATATTACAATACCCATTAGCCCTAAGCATTTTATCTAGCAGTTTAAGGTTTATTTTCTCATCATCAATAGCAAGTATCCTTACTTTACTATTTTCTGTATCTATATGATCACCGCTAATTTCTATTTCTTTTTTCTTAGACCCAACTTCTGTATCGTTGCCCATTGTAAATCCACGTAACCTATAAGTATTTAATATCTTTATCCGTAATTTATACTAGAGCATAAAAATAGATGTATCAAAATTAAATCAAAGAAAGTTATTTATTGAGAGTTTGAGGGTTCGTTAAATATTTTCTGCGATAAACAGCAGATTTAAGGTCCGTACCGCACACATATAACCTTAAAAAATCAAACTACTGCTATCAATTCACATTGCTGTTTTTATTCCGCCCCCAGTAAAATCAATGAAACTTTTAACTAATTTAACAACTTGATAATAAAAAGTTTTCAGGTAAATTAGTGTAATAGCATGCAATATAAAGGTTAAAATTTCGATATATTCTGTAACGACAAAACGTATTTACGTATGCGAAAACAATGCGTTTAGGACTTTTGCTAACACCGCTGTCAGGATTTTTTAAAAATTGGAGAGTAAAATGTCGACAAAAAAACACAAGCCCAAAAAAAAATATAAAAATCAATCGATAAAACGTTCATCTAAACGAATCAATCTGATCAGTCAATATCCGCGAACGTTCTTGATAATCGGCATAGTATTTATTGTCATAGCCGGCTTTTTACTTGTTACTGGCATGCAAAATAATGCTAAATTTGGCCTAGCGCTGCTTTCACTGATTGTTGGAGCGATAACCGTGATCATGGCAAATTTTTCACTAGCAAAGAAAAACGTAAATGGATAGGGGTAGAAAGCGCTCTGGCCGAAAAACTAAAATTTAGCATTATCTATAATCGCATTAACGAGCAGCATTGTAATACTGCTTATAGCTTGCGACACTAAATCGGTTACTGGTATAGGTACTAAAATAGGTACTACAAAATATTTATGCCATGAAAAATACGGGGCAGCAGCCATCCTTCAAATCCGAAAAACTTGAAAACAGATAACTTAACTAAGTCTTATAGAAATGCACGTCAAGCCCTGTACAGGGCTTATCCGCTCAACACCACAATATCGGTGGCACTAAATAGAAATTATTCTGCAGGAATAACTTCATATTCATAGTGGAACGCTCTAAATGGGTTCCCTGAATCAGCTATAAATTCTACAGTTGTCGAACGAGGATGGATTAATACGGCTTCAAATTCTTTACCAGCAACACAGTTATGTTCTGGAGAGGTATCTATATCAACAATTAACTTTATACGCATACTAACTTTAACTTTCTTTAATGAATGGGAGTGAATTTAGCGGAGCATTGTAGCAGATCTTAATGCAAGTATCTCTAAAAGCAAATACAGAAAAGGAGATTTTGTGCAAATAAATAGCAAATATGTGATTTATTATGCAATTCACTATCATTATCCTTGCTGCTATATGTCACTTTTATAAGCCCCGTTGCCATTCTTGTCGCAATGGAATGAGCTCAGGTTTAGTCATAGCAGTTCGAACTTGCGCAAGTAACAAATCCTTATCTTTACCCAATACCCCCTTGAGAACAAGGTAATTAGACGCATGATCAGAGCGAAATATTGTTTTGCTCAATTCAAGTGTCGACAGCAACGTTTCCATTTCTTTAAACAGTTCTTGCTGACTTAATTGACGAAAGCCACCACTAAAATTTGCGGCAAAGCGCTCTTCCCCAAAAGGAAAAGAAACCACTAATGTAGATAAATAATCAGGCTGCGCTTCATTCATTAGCTTCGCAGAATTAACTGCGTGCTGGTGAGATAATTGCGGTCCTCCCAATCCATTCAAAATCATTACTGAGCTTTTCATTCCTGCAGTTTTAATTTTTGTTAATGCCGCTAAACTACTTTGGTAGGTTTCACCTTTTTCTATTAAAGACAGTACTTCATCATCTCCGCTTTCACAGCCAATATAAAGTAATTGTAATCCGAGGGAATGAAGCTCTTGGAGTTGCTCAACCGTTTTATTGGTTAAATTTCGAGGCAAACAATAACTAGATACTCTGGTCACACGAGGAAAATAACGGGAGATCAAGGATAAAATTTCTTTAAGACGCCGAAAAGGTAACATCATAGCGTCACCATCAGCTAAAAATACTCTGGTCACGGGCAATGTTGAGATCGCAACAGCCGCTATTTCAGCTTCAATATCTTCAATTGATTTAGCGCGAAACTTTTTACTTGCTCCTGTATACATGTCGCAAAATGTACATTTATTCCATGAGCAACCATTAGTGACTTGTAAAATAAGACTTTTCCACTCGCTAGGAGGACGAAAAACGGGCTCTACATAGTTAATCGGATACATGTGGGTACTCGTCGATAGTTAACTTTCTTTGTACAAAGAGATTATCTGATACTAAAAATCTAACCAATAAAAAAGCTAAGTGTAACAGAGATCACACTTAGCTTTGTGGGTTGTTGATAAAGCGTTTAATTAACGTTTAATAGCAACTTTATTAGTGACTGATATTTTCGCTTCAATTCTGCGGTTGTCAGCATGCGCTTGAGCAGTATCGTCCATATTAATTAATCGTTCTTCGCCATAGCCCATCGCAGAAAGCCTACTTGCATCTATGCCATAGTCATTAATTAGCAAGTCAACAACCGCTTCCGCGCGTTTTTGCGATAACGTTTTGTTATAAGCTGCCGCGCCTTTGCTTGAAGTATGTCCCTCAATGGTTAGTGATGTATGAGGATATTGGTTAAGAAAATCAGCCGCTTTCTTCACTTCCGTAAAGTACTCTGCTTTAACAGTAGATTGGTTATTGTCAAAGTTTATCAACAATTCCATTGTAGATACTTCTTCAGTAAAGACTGTACAACCCTTAGCATCAACTTTATCGCTCATCGGCGTATTAGCACATTTGTCGTAATCATCAAATACACCATCGTTATCGGTATCAACTTTCATTACTGTTTGTGATGCCGCCTCTGCTTTTGTAACAGATTGAGTTTGTGGCTTAATTTTTGGTCCTGATGATTTATTTTCACCAAAAAAGTATATAAAACCTAATTTAGCTGAATAATCTAAATGGTTGTCAGAAAACTGATAGTTACCTTTTCCTTCCAAATACAATGCCGATTTTTGCGTTAAATAATAACGATAGCCGGCGCCTAAATCAGCAGAAGGCTTCTCATCAACGATATCCCATATCCCCAAACCACCAACAAAATATAGGTTTTGTTTATTAGGAAAATACAACACATCTAGAGCAGTATATGAATTACCACTATTATAACTTTCAAGTTCATCAAAGACCCAGTTCATATGAGAGTATGACAATCTGAATTCGGTTTCAGGGCTATATCGGTACCCGATTTCAACACCCGCGCCTGAGGCATGATCCATTGCAGAATTATATACGCCTTTATCACCATCATCACCGTCAATAGCGTGGGTAAGATGGATACCGCCATAATAATTACCAATAAGATCATCGCCATTAGGCTGTTCTAATGCATTGACAGAAAAAGATAAGAGACTTGCCGCAGTTAGAGCAATGGTCAATTTTGTATAGAAAAATGTTTTCATGAGAAGTTCTTCCTTTTTATTTTGCCCGTATTATATGTAAGCTAGCTTAAAATAACAAAATATTTACATATGCTCAGCCTAATAATTCGATAAATATGTTAAAAAGAATCAGCACCTCGTTAAATCGGCCTGTAAATAACTTTTTGCTTAGCAAATAAGCTCACATCTTGTTGCAATACAGAGACCGACAATTTATTTTAAATTAATTCCATGCGCTATTTATTAACAATTGAACTTGTAAATTCTCGCTAAGCGAGCAATTTATTAATTCACTTGCTATATACTCTTGATATAATCAGTTGCAAGTAACAAAAATGTTGAATATTAATGAATTACACATCTATTGATTCCTTGAAAAACGCTTGGGTTTTTCGTCACAAAAGTCTCCCTATTGCCACACAAGATCTGGCGTTAATTAAACCCATGACGAGCGCAAGAGCAAATGTATTGTGGGATAACTCAATTAGTAGGCAAGTTGATCATCCCGATTTTTTCAAGAATGGTGATTGGCCGCACAATGATAAAATTTGGTATGAACAAGGAAAATGGGAACCGGTATGGGATAGTGAAACACCGCAATTACCCGAGCTAATAATTAACAACCTACTCTGGGATAAAAATACCGTTGTTTATTTTTGTAGTTCAAGAAATAACATCATTGAGACCAATTGGGATGTGTTTCAACGTTGCTGGAAAAATTTTTTATTTATGGATGATGGGCCTTTATTAATAGGTAAAAAGCGAGATCAAGTGGTTCAGTTTCTTTCAAACGGTACATTTAAGCTCGGAGATAAAAAACTCGTCACGCAATAATAACCGCACTAAACCTGAAATTATTGTTGGTTATGCCGCTAAAATTCATATTCTATTGCAAGTCTCAATATATGATCTTTACTGTCGCCATTAAAACCAACAATAAATCCAGCTTCCCACTTAAGTTGTTTTTGACCATCAAAACGTTGTATCCCCATAAATGCGGGGCCAGCACCAACGTAATCTTGTCCTGAGTAGAATTCTATCGCTGGCTGTAACTGAGGAAACCATCGATAGCGGTATTGAAATCGAAACTCTGACTCTATTTCATCATTAATATTTGCACCCCACTCATAGATCAGGAACATATTCATCGTCACACTCGCTCTACCGTATTCTTTTTCAACGAGTACGCCCGACGTCAACTCCCAGTTATCAATTTGATGGGTCTTTTCCAATTCAAATAGCACTCCCCAATCAGCCCAATATTGTCCTTGATCCGTAAGCATCCAACGTACTTCAATTTCATAGGCCTCTAGGCCAAATTCATCATTTTGATTTCGCTCACCAACAAGGTAACCTTCAACAGTAATTGTTTCCGATATGGCATGTCCATATGCAATACGCTGAGCCAAACTATTGCCATCATCGTTTTGACGAGACAATAACCGCCATTCAAATTCACGCTCGTTGGGTAAAACATACGGATGATAAACTTTATCAACGACGACGCCATCGGCATGCACATTCGGTGACACAATTAAGGTAAAAAGAGCACAAGTAACACTTATTATCTGGTACAAAATGATCGAAACCCCTTTCATTAGCTGTTCCCCTGTATATTGTGCAAATCAAATTTTCCTTTATGTAACCTAAACACGGCCATAGGTATAAATAACAAGCCAACATATAACAGCGCTTGAAATAAAGTTGGTGTAGCATCATAGCCAAATAAAGCGCTAAAAAAGTACCCAATTTCTGAACTTTCAGGTAAAAGAAAGTTAGCATCCCAGAGCAATTGACTCTCGGGTAAAACATCAATTTGTAATAATTGATTACTGGCATGGTTAATTTGCCCAGCGCCGAAAAATAGTAGCAATAATGATGAACTGGCTGGATATATATTATCGTCACTTAACACGGTAATAAAATACAATAAAATACCAATACTGATACAAATACCAACCCCGAGTGCAACCCCGACAAACAGAGAAGGTACCGCACCAATTTGGCGCCAATACCCGGTGATGTACACTAAAAAATTCGCACCATTTTGTGTTGCTACCAGAACAAAAATAGCAACAGCGCAATATAGCGCGTAGCGTTTGTTTTCCTTGAAATGTATTGACCATAGAGTGATTATTATTAAAATGTATATCAGTCCATAAATCATTGAAAACATTAATTCTAGCCCCCTACTATCAAAAAGTTGTGCGATAACATCGATATAACTAATAAACGGAATCATCGTAAACAAACTGATTAAAATTGCGCTATATAACCATCGAGTATTTATCTGCAACTTAATGGTTAGCGACAATAACATCGCAATAATTAATGCTAAAGGCATTGCATCTCTTAAAAATAAAATAACCGTATTAATGAGCATATCAATGTGCCTCTATCACAGTAGGCGCGATATTAATGGTTGCTTTATTCTTAGTTTTCTCTGCAGAGGTAACAAGAAGCGCACCACGGGCACTGTTAGGGTTGTATTCACCAAAAAACTCATATCGTCCTTCAGGTAAGGGGCCGATATAAATCACCGCTTTTTTATGAGGAAAAATCACTTTTTCACGATTTAAGTCAAAGCTGTCAAACTCTTCTGGTGTATCGTCTCGGTTATATATAATAAGTTTAATTTTTTTATTGGCAGGGATAACTATTTCAGCAGGATAAAAGAGATGATCTTTAATTTCTAATGCATATTGCTCTTTATCTGCCCAAACCGCAAAAGCAACAAAAAAAGAACTGATAAAAAATATTAATGATGACATTTGGCGCTTACTCATTGGCGCCTCCTGTTGATATTAAAAACTTTACGTTCACTTGCAGGCCGCCCAATGCCACAGATCTTGCTAATTCAATCGAAGCACCATGTAATTGTGCAATATGCTGAACAATGGCTAGCCCTAAACCACAACCAATAACTGAGCTATTGTGTTTATCTCCACCAACACGATAAAAACGATCAAAAACGCGTTCATATTCCTCAGAGGCAATGCCTGGCCCAGAATCTTCAACAGTAATTATCGCGTGATTTCGGTCAGCTTTTGCCGATACCCGTATTTCACCGCCCTCAGGAGTATATTTGCTTGCGTTTGAAATCAAGTTTTGCAGCAAAGTTTTCAATGCAAACTCATTGCCTTTAAGTAACATATGGTCACTATTAAGTGATATCCGCTGATCTCGCTGTGTTATTTCAGGGTATAAATCACTAATAACTTGTTGTGCAATGGCTCTTATATCAATGAGTTCACTTTGTATCGATATTTGCTCTGGATTGGTGCGATTAAGTGTCAAGATCTGATCAACAACATGAGCCATCCTATCAACCCCTCGCACCAGCTGTTGCAATAATTCTTGCTGAGTTGAAGGTGTTGTAGAGACACTGTCACGCATTTCACTTTGTAAATTATGGACATTTATTTTTAGTACACTAAGCGGCGTTCTTAATTCATGGGCTGCATCCGATGCAAATCGTTTTTCACGCTCAAATGACAAGGCTAAGCGCTCAAACAACTGATTTAACGTGTCAATAACGGGGGTTAATTCATTCTGCCCTTTATTACTTTTAATAGGGCTAAGGTCATTGGCCTTTTTATTCATTAAAGCCTTGGTCAAATACGTTAGCGGTTTAAGCCCTTGTCTAATAACTAAAGAAACAATAAACATCATTACAGGTATCGCTAACACTATTGGCATTACTGCCGAAACTATCACATCTTCAGCTAATTCAAAGCGTCTTTGTAACGGCTGTGCAACCACTACAACGCGTTTACCATCTTCGGTTAATTTTCGATATACTCGCCAGCGTTGCCCCGAGAAATTTAATTCACTAAAAAGTTGATTATCACTGTTGATATCGGACAGTTTTCCGTTGATTAATGACAAATTGGCTTCTTTAATAATTGCTGTATCAGGAGCATTGTCGCTTTTAAGCAGCAAAGCCTTGCTCTCCCAGATTTGAAAAGCAAAACTTGAACTTGTCGATACGGAGTTTACATCGCCTTTGGGAGAAATTGCCGCCAACGTATCGGCCAAATCAATAAGCTCAGCATCGAATAGTACTGATGTTTTATTCATACTCGCCTTATATCCTTGGATAGCAGAATAAAAGGTGATCAACGTGATCACCGAGAGCAAGAACAATACTAAGTATCGACGTATTAACATTATACGCGATTCACCGTATAACCAACCCCTCTAACGGTCTGAATAAATTTTTCAGGTAACTTCTTCCTTAAATTATGCACATGCACCTCTACGGCATTACTAGCAACCTCTTCTCCCCATTCATATAAACGCGACTCAATTTGCTCGCGCGTTTGAATGCGCCCCGCATTTTCCATGAGTGCTTTTAATACCATATATTCTTTTTTTGAAACATTAAGATGTTCGCCCTCGACAAAGACTTTATGGGCGGCGATATCTAATCTGACACCATCAAGGTCAATAATGGCCGATTTTGCCGTACCCAATCGACGTTCAAAAACACGTAACCTCGCAAGTAACTCACTGATATTAAATGGTTTAACCAAATAATCATCGGCACCAACATCTAAACCTTCGACCTTTTGCTCAATTGAATCTCGCGCCGTTAAAATAATCACCGGTAAATCCGATTTTCTATCTCGCAAACCTTTCAACACCTTTAAGCCATCAATGTCTGGAAGACCTAAATCTAAAATCACCATATCGTGATCGGGCACAGTCAATGCGCTTAGTGCACTTTTTCCATCTTTGACATGATTAACGACGAAGCCTTCATGACGTAATGTTTGTTGTAATCCTGTCGCGAGTTGTAAATCATCTTCTACAAGTAATATTCTCATAATAAACAAATATGCAGTTTTATTTTTTTATAATAACTATTTTAGTTACTTTTTATGACGTTTTTCTAATTTATTTAGACGTTTACCAACTTTATCAATGAGTGTATCTATTTCAGTTTGGCGAAATTCATCGGTAATACGACGATTTTCGCGAACAGGTATTTGATGCGCGGTCATTAAATATTTATTTGCTTTGGCATATTTACGTTCATCATATAAATACTCACCATAAAAGTAATTTGTTTCTTTGCCATCAGGGTAAAGCTCAAGCGCTAGTTGCAAATACTCATCGGCTTTATCATCATCTCCAAAACCTATCGGCCATCCAGGAACTTTATGGTACAAGGTGCCTAAACTCATATAAGCGGCACCATTTAATGCCTTAGCATCAATAGATAATGATTTTTCTAAGTCTTTTTTCGCCGACTTTGCTAACGATAAGGCGCCAAGCCCTCCCTTTGCCCCAGCAAAACTCGACTTAACAATACCACTCCAAATCCAGACTTCAGCTAAATCACTGTGTTGTGTGGTTAGTACGCCAACGTCTTTGATTAGCTGTTCAAATCCTTGTTCTTGTTGTTTGCCGCTTAGTTGAAAGTTAACGTGTGCCCATTGTTGTTTTACGGGCTTGATTATTTCAATAGCATCCTCGGCAACTCCCCAAGGTGAGATCATCAACGTCGATAAAAATATAACAACAAGATAATTAAGTTGTTTCATTTTATTGGTCCTCATGATTGTTGAACGGTATGAATAAATTGACGAATGTCATCGATTTTTTTCGCAATGGCGCGGTCAACCAATTCAGGAAAAAAGCCATTTAAACGAGCAAATAGTTTTTCTGGCCAGCCAACAACTTTGCGCGATGAGCGTTTATCAAGTTGCTCGATAAACGCCTTCGCAACATGCTCAGGTGTATCTATGGTATTACCTAATTTATTATTCATTTGATCTACTAAAGATGAATTCATCGATGTCGCGGTTGCTCGTGGCGCAAAATAAAACACTTGGTCATCGGTTGCAGACAACTCTCGATGTAAGGCTTCAGTAAAGCCACGCAAACCAAATTTGCTCGCGCAATAACTGGTGTAATAAGGGTAACCAATACTGCCCAGTGCTGAACCTATATTTACTATAATACAAGGTGCTGATGTTCGAATATCAGCCAAGAAGCGTTTACATAAGCAAATGGGGGCTAATAAATTTACCGCTATTGCCTGCTCAAAATCTTGCTCTGAGATATTCTCTATGCTGTCGAACTGCCCAATACCAGCAGCGTTAATTAGCATATTAGCACCTATAGTTTTCGCTCTTTCAATCACTAAATCACGACCTTGGGTAGTAGTAACATCTACGCTTAAGCAATCATGTTTTTTACCAAGCGCTAAATTTAACTCGACTAACGTTAATTCGTTACGTGCAATGAGCAGTAATTTAGCGCCTCGTTCAGATAGCGACTTAGCCAACACTCGACCTATTCCTCCTGTAGCGCCAGTAAGGATGATAACTTTATCAACATATTGCATAACGTCTCCTATGCGGCCTTTGCAACGCCGTGTTCAGGCACTAAATCTCTAAAAATATTACCGTACAGCACATAAAACTTTTTGGCCGCATCTATAATGGTGGCTTGTTCTGTTTCGTCCGTTATCTGATTCATTAAGCTTTCAAAAAATTTCACATGCTCAATATCTAAAGAGCCATGAGAAACTAAATATGAAAATGCTTTTTTAGGTAAGTTAAGTGATTGTCCTATCACTTGAGCGGCGTTGTCAGCCATAGCGATGCTTGTGCCTTCAAGCACATGCACCATGCCAAAGAACATTAATGGGCTTTTTCGGTTTATCGCATCATAAGCAAACGACACCATCATCTCTGTTGCGAATGCAGGCTGACTTTCTCTAACCTGCTCTTTGTCATAGCCGCACTGAGCAATGTCATTTAAGATCCATTCTTGGTGACCTATTTCTTCTTCTATATATTCAGCAACAGCCGTTCTTAGCCATTCTTTATCTTCACAAAGTTTACAGCCAACATTCATTAATAAAGGCACTGTGTGCTTAACGTGATGATAGGCTTGCTGTAAAAAGGCAACGTAGTCGTCTAAACAAATATCCCCTTTGAAACAGCGCGTGATAATTGGCGCCGACAATAAATATTGTTGTTCAGTGAGCGTTTCTTGTTGTAAACGTTGAAAAAAGGTCATGATGAAAGCTCCAATTCAGAAGATGTAACGAGTGATTGTAGATATAATTGCTTTATTTCGGGTTCAAAAAATCGGTCGAGCTCTATACGTTTAGGACGGCCATTTTCAGTAAGCAAACCAGAAGACGGTGTTAACGCTTCGTTATAGACAAACCAAACTTTAATTTGTGCATAATCGGGAAGTTTCGCATTGACCAAAGACAGCCAATCTGCGATTTCAAGCTCACCGATATCAGCATGCATTGAGCATAACGCCGCAACGCAGTAAGGTTTATCATCGCCAAACACATAGGCTTGTTTGAGCACATTACTAGACAGTAATTCTGATTCAATCCATTCGGGGTTAATGTTCCTGCCATAACTAGTGATGATCAGGTTTTTCTTTCGGCCACTGATGTGTAAAAAGCCGTTTTCATCTAGGTAGCCTAGATCCCCTGTCCGATAAAGTTTTTGATACCAAGAGTTTGGTTCATCGACATAGCCCAAAAACAGGTTGTCTTGTATTACTATTTCACCGTCGTCTATGCTAACTTGCATGTGTGGTAGCACTTTTCCGGCAGAGCCTAAGCGGTTTTCATTAGGCACATTGAGTGATACAACCGATGAGCATTCTGATAGGCCATATCCTTGATACACAGGCAACGTAACATTTAACGCTCTTTGCAGCAGTTTTTCTGCGACCCTAGCGCCTCCTACTGCGATAAGCTTTATATTTTTGGGTACTTGCCATCCCTGCTCAGCCGCAATAACCAACCCTTGTAATATTTCAGGTGTGGTAATAAATGAACTGGGATTTATTTCGCTAAGGTTAGTCAACAATCTTTCAAAATCTAAAGAGGAACTGCCAGTAAAACCTAATTCTTCAAGTGATTTAACCACGACCGTAGAACCATTGAGCATCGCCGAATACACCCCCGCAACATTTTCAAGTAAGACAGCTAAAGGCAAGATGCAGAGATGGTTATCAATTTTTACATCAATAGCTTGTGCAATTGACGATGCCACTTGCCACTGTTGATGCTGACTTAAACAGACACCTTTAGGTTGTCCTGTCGAACCAGATGTATAGGTAATTTTTGCAGTGCCTACAGGCATATCCGCGTCATTAACGGTATTTACTTTATAGAGGTGAAGCTGCTTATACTCACTCATTAGCGTAGTAGTAGCGATAAAATCACTTGCACTTTTTTCTGTGCTAACTTCTGCGTGTGGTAAAAAATAATGATCTAGGTGTTGATCACAAAGCAGCACATTACAGCCCGCGTCGTTGATACTGTATTGGATTTGCTGCCGGGAAAAATAACTCGGTAGTGGGAGTAAAGGAATACCGATTGTCTGACAGGCGAAATCAACAATAATCCACTCTATACTGTTGTTAGAAATCAAGGCGACCGATTTAGCATGAGCCGCAGTTAAGGTCTTTACACAACAATCAACTTCATTGGCAAATTCATCGAATGTTAGTGCTGATATGTTTTCCATTAAGATCGGCTTATCTTTACCGTCCCATATATTCTTGAGGGTTAAGAGTAAATCATTCATTGATACACCCTCTTTCAATACTACGAGCAAGCGAACTGATGTCCTCTTGAAAATGAGTACGCAACTGGTTAATTCGGCGATCCTTTATTAATAACGCACAAGCATCATCGACGCTGCCAACAGACACTTTAGGCGCATTGTGATAATAACTGCCCCAACTCGACGCGCTGTTGGCAACCGCACTCTGTTGCGCTTGGCATATAACGATGGGTTCCATATGCAATCTGTTAAGCAGTTTTTCAACCACAGCAGTCATGGTAAAAGCGACCCATTTAATTTGCGCCTGTTGTAAAGCGAAGGCTAAAACGACGAAAAGAAAATAACTGGCACCATTAATATCAGAGACCAAATTCCCTATTTCGACAATATCAGCACGATTTACTTTATTTTTTTGAGCAATGTTATTAATTAATTGTTCTATCGGAGAAGTGAGATAGTTTTCAACAAATAAAGGATAGTGGCCCGCATTGCGCAAACCAATTACCGCAGCAACGTTACTGCTAGTTTCTAAGGTCAGTAGTAATGGTAAGAATTCTTTAATATCAGCATTATATGTTTTTCTAAAAATACGTCTGACCGCTTTTTCAGCTATAGAGCGACTTTCATCTAGAACATCGTAAGCTTTAAATTTCTGCTCTAGTACTTTACTTGCTAGTGCGGTTGAAACACCGGTATGTTCTCTATTCATCTCAAATCACCTTTAACAAGACTACAACTTGAGATTAGCAAGCGTTTCTTATGTAACTCTTAAGGAAGTAAATAAAAATGATCAGGGAAAATTTATCGTTGATAAAATGAAGGGGTTTAAGTCGTGTTAACGTGTATTAATCAATACCGTTAAAAATAAGCATTATAAATTGAAGTCATTAACCAATAATCGGTTATTGGTAGTAAACACAGCGCATATTGGCAGCTAAGTAGCATTACTGAACAAACTAGCTTAACCAAGTTGAGGTTAACTAATTAGATCGGGTATGCAATTGAATAATATTACGTAATAAGTTCACTTCTTCGTTAATATCTTTGAGTGCTTGGTTTAATCGCATCAATGAATCTTCCGAATACTCTACTTGATAAACACTTTCTTGTAATTTATCTAGCGAATGTTGTACTTCTCTAACATTACTACCAACTTTAAACTGCTTTTCCATAACATCCCTTACGCCAATAAGTGTCTTTTTAAGTGCGTCAAATTTGAATTCTAGTAAAGATTTATAAAATTGCACAAATATCAACCACAAAAAAACAATTATTTTTTACTTGAATTTGCATTAAAAAGGATATACTGTTTATTTATACAGTATATCGGGGTTTTTGAAATGAATCAGACAAACACACTTAATATCAACAAGTTAAAAGCTAACAACATACTAAACAGACAGATATCGGCAAATAAACTCCCACATTGGGTTGATATTGTAGACGTTGCCAGCACGCATGAGCTGTTCAATTACTATGCTCAAATATGCCAACAGTATTCACATGAAAAAAAATGGATCTTGCTGGTTAACCCCACCGATGATTCAGTAGAAATGCTTGCTCACGAGCACAATGTCGATGTATCAAAAATTTTAAGAGTGAATACTAAAAAGTATGCGATGAACTTTAGCCACATAGAAAAAGTATTACGTAAAGGTAACTGTTCGGCGATTGTATTTTGCGACACAGCATTTCTACAAAGCCAAATTTCGCAACTAAATACTAATGCACAATACTCAAATACACAGTGCATAATGCTAAAGACACCAACGAGATTACATTAAAAATAAAGCGAGAATGCTAAAGGCAGTTTTTGATAATTGCATCATGTGGTAAAATGAGTGAATTTTGTTGTAAAGAGCTAAGTATGTTTTGCCCGTGTGGTTCTAAAGAGTTATTTGCCGATTGTTGCTCACCGTTAATTAATGAACTGGTTGCTGCCAACTCCCCTGAAACATTAATGCGTTCTCGGTATTGTGCCTACGCAATAAAAGATGCCCAGTATCTATACAAAACTTATGCGCAAAGTACGCGGACTAGCCAATCAATTGAAGAAATTCAAGCTTGGGCAGATGAAACTATATGGGTTTCGCTTAGCATTAAAGCAGCGGATGCTGATCACAGTGTTTTATTTACTGCTTGCTACATTCAAGGGAATAAGCAATTTCAATTAACCGAACGCTCTCGTTTTATTCTCGAAAATCAACGGTGGCATTACCTAGACGGCGATATTATTGAACATTTGGAGGTGGCGACATTAACACGAAACCAGCCCTGTCCCTGTCAAAGTAACAAAAAATTTAAGCAGTGCTGTGGACGTTAATCAAGCTTGACTTAACGATGGTTTCTTGAATATCACTCAACCACCCTTTAGCATTAAACGGTAATCTTTGTTTTAATTGCGCTTCGCTTTTCTCTTTATGACGTCGTTGACAGTATAATGAAGTATTACTCATGACCTGACTTTCAATGTGATGGTTATCATTTCTAAAAGCCAAAGGTTTTGGTTGCAAAGCATTTACTAAACGTAATTCAGTCATACGCTTTTCCGCCACTAAATCAGCCTGATTATAAGTAGAAATCTGTTCATAATCATCAATTGAGAGTGGCGCTTTATCTGGTAATTTAAATTCACGACGCAGTGACTCGTCTGTCACTTGCGTTAGGGCAGGCATACTTTTAGGAACAATAAATTGGCTGTGCTCTCTGACATCATCAACCAGCATAGCCAACATCAATGAGAAGTCAGCTCGCCGTTTACTATGTACACACTCATTCAGTTGTTCACCTAACTGTAATTCATGTATCAGCAAGTTATTTTCAACCACATAAACAACCAATTTATTTATACTAATTAGGTTATCGGTTGCTGGTGAAAATTCTTAAGCAATTAAATCACGTTATCTAACAATTTTTCTTATTATTTTTGTTTACTTACCCGATCTTTACTGAAAACCCACAATGCCTTTGTTTGGTAAATATAATTATCTAAACGATCGATTTTTCTGGCATTAATATAGTGGTATTATAGTTTTATAAATAAACTTTAAACTACTCAGATAGCTGCTCGACTTGCTTCAATCAAGGAACTCAAACTTAATGAAAATCATCTCATTTAACATTAATGGTTTACGTGCGCGTTTACATCAATTACAAGCCATTATCGACAAACATCAACCTGACATTATCGGTTTACAAGAAATTAAAGTTCATGATGACGCCTTTCCGTTAGCAGATGTTGAAGCTATGGGATATCACGTATATTTTCATGGTCAAAAAGCCCATTATGGGGTCGCGATGCTGTGTAAAAAACCGGCCATTCAAGTTCAAAAAGGCTTTCCATCAGACAGCGAAGATGCTCAACGTCGTATGATAATGGTTAAAACTACCGATGAACAAGGCAATGAAATAACGGTATTAAACGGTTATTTTCCTCAAGGAGATAACATCGCACATGAAACTAAATACCCCTATAAACGCCAATTTTATAAAGACCTAATGGGCTACTTAAATGACAACCATCAACCTGATGAAAACATTGTCATTATGGGTGACATCAATATTTCGCCCCTAGATTTAGACATAGGTATTGGTGAAGTTAATCGGAAACGTTGGTTGAAAACCGGCAAATGTAGCTTCCAACCTGAAGAGCGTGAGTGGTTAAAAACATTAATGGATTGGGGCTTTAAAGATACCTTTAGAGAACTACATCCAAATAAAGAAGAAAGATATTCTTGGTTTGATTATCGTTCAAAAGGTTTCGTTGATAATCGAGGACTGCGCATTGACGTTGTCTTAGCAACAGAGAGTTTAGCGAATAAATGTATAGAATCGGATGTTGATTACGAATTACGTGGTATTGAAAAACCATCAGATCATGCACCAATATGGTCAACATTTAAGTAATGAATATATTTCCAGCCTATATTTGTCCGCTGTGCCAAGAGCCTTTGTCACAAGTGGATAAAAGCATACGTTGCGTCAATAATCATTGTTTTGATTTTGCCAAAGAGGGCTACGTTAATCTGTTACCCGTGCAACATAAGCATTCAAAAGATCCTGGTGATAATAAGAGCATGGTCGCGGCGCGCCGTGCATTTTTAGATCAGGGTTACTATCAAGCCTTGGTCGACCTTATTACTGCGCTTTACAAGAGCTACATCGATACTAATGACTCGTCAACGGTTTTGGATGCTGGCTGTGGTGAAGGTTTCTATACCCATCAACACAAGCATAAAAATAATCAGGTTTATGGCGTGGATATCGCAAAAAATGCCATAAAAATCGCCGCTAAGCGATACAACGAATGTGCTTTTAGCGTTGGAACACTTTCCCACTTACCTTTTAGCGGACAGTACTTCGACTGGGTTTACTCTATTTATGCGCCCATTTTGGAGCAAGAATTTAGCCGAGTATTAAAACCTAAAGGCTATTTACTGACGGTGACCCCCGCTGAAAATCATTTAATAGAATTAAAACAACTTATATATCGCGATGCTAAGCAACACGATACAGAACGTTTACCTATAAATGAAATGACGCTTATAGAAGAGCAACGCTTGAACTATAAAATGACCTTTAGTAATAACCAAGATTTGATCAATCTATTAGCGATGACACCATTTGCTTTCAAGACTACACCAGATTTACTTAGCAAACTTAATATGTTGACCAACTTTGAATGTCAGGCCGACTTTTTGATCCGTTTATATCAAAACACTTAATAGCTAAGCCAGCACATAAAAAAACACCGTGGTAATATTATTGCCACGGTGCTTTTTAGTATTCATTCGCTTTTAAATGAGTAATTACTGCTTTGACTGCATAGACGCATAACTCACATTGAGTAGCATTGCCAAGTCTAGGTAACGGGGTTTATGCAGAGATAATTTAATTTTTCCGCCTTGCTCATTTACACGTGCGACCCCTTGCTTATACCAAGTTGCTAATGAAGGCGATAAATATTTATCCGCCTTCACACCAAGCATCACTAAAGCTTGAACTGGCATACTCAAGATAAAGAGAAAATAAAACAATATTTGAGACGTCGCAATATCGACGTTCAAATACCAGGGTACAAAGGCTGAAACAACGGCCAAAGCTGGGAAATAACGACATACTACACGGCTAAACTGAACAGTACGATATTCAGCAAAGTAATTAGCCAATTCAGCTTTATTAGGCCAAAGCTTCATATACTTTTGACCTAGTTTAATAATTTCAATAACACTCATATTCATAGGCCACACATTACCTCAACATTACCGTTAAATATAGCATAAACTTAAAAATGAACAGTTGTTGCTAGGATAAATATCATCAATTTCTGGTTTACATCAATATTTTTCAAGGTATTTACCGCTATAATCTGGTTTAAATAGCAGCCTTATACTTTTGTATTACATTATGAATAAAGACGGTATTTTAGTCATCAATTGCGGCAGTTCGTCGTTAAAATATTCCCTAATAGATCCCGACAATGGCGATGTTTTTATTGAGGGTATAGCCGAAAGGTTAACCAACAAATCAGCCAGTATAAGCATTAATTATTTGGATAATAATTGGTCACATAGTTTAGCCTCACCACACGACCATAAAATGGCCATTGCAGCACTTGTTGAACTATTACGCGAAAAAAAACTTGTTAAACATATAGTTGCCGTTGGGCACCGTGTCGTGCACGGAGGAGAAACCTACGCTCAACCTACCCTGATCACCAATGAAGTTAAACAAACGATTTTTGCCTTGGCAAAAATAGCGCCATTGCATAATCCGGCCAATTTGATCGGTATTGAAGCAGCAGAAGCCGCCTTTGACTCTTTACCACAGGTAGCTATATTTGATACTGCGTTTCATCAAACTATGCCTAGTAAGGCCTACCTTTATGGTCTACCTTATTCTCTGTATAAAAAGCACAGTATAAGAAAATATGGCTTTCATGGTACCAGCCATTATTTTGTCGCTAAACAGGCGGCATTATTATTAGATAAACCATTTAACCAATGTAATTTGATCAGCGCGCATCTAGGTAATGGTTGTAGTGTCACCGCGGTCAAAAATGGTCTAAGTGTCGACTCAAGCATGGGTTTTACGCCGCTTGAGGGCGTGATGATGGGAAGTCGAAGTGGCAGTATCGATCCGGGGATCATATTCCATCTTATCGAACAATTAAATTACACGCCTGAACAAGTGAACCACATGCTCAATAAAGAAAGTGGATTACTCGGTATTTCAGAACTTAGCAATGATTGTCGCTCGTTAGAAGAAGCGATGAATATCGACGGCAATGCTCAGGCTAAATTAGCCTTAGATATATTTAGCTATCAAATTGCTAAAAGTATTTCGTCATTAAGTGCGAGCTTAAGTGAACTTGATGGCATTGTTTTTACCGGAGGAATTGGTGAGAACTCGAGTTATGTCAGGGAACAAATAACCGCCCAACTCTCTTTACTCAATATATCTTTAGATCATCAACAAAATAAACAATTACGATTTGGCCGCGCAGGCAATATAGCTCAATCGACCTCTCGTCCCTGCTTAGTTATCCCCACCAATGAGGAATGGGTGATTGCTGAGCAAACTTTTGAATTGTTAAACAAGGACTAATACCCTATGTCATACCGAATTATGTTGATCCCCGTTGGTTTTGGCGTTGGTTTAACCAGCGTAGCTATGGGGCTTTTACACGCTTGCCAACAAAAAGGTCTAAATGTTAGTCACTTTAAGCCTATTAGCCAGCCCTCTCGAAACATTATGCGTATACACAAACATCAGCTGAAATCCGATCGACTATCAGAAAGTGCGACTACTGTTTCACTGAGTTATATGGAAGAAAAAATGGGAGATGGTCAACTCAGTGATGTGCTCGAAGATATTGTTGCTAACCTCAATAAGCTCGAACACGGGCAAGATGTTATTGTTATCGAGGGTTTGATACCAACAACCAGACAGCCCTATGCAGGGCGTATCAATAGAGACGTTGCTCGTGCCCTATCGGCAGAAATTGTATTAGTTGCGACACCTGATAGTGATTCAGTAGCTGAATTTGAAGATAGGATAGAAGTGAGTGCAGAAACCTACGGAGGCATAAAAAACAAGCGCGTTATCGGTTGTATCATTAATAAAGTAAACTCTCCAGATAAAGAAGAGTTCGGATTATTACCAAGAGAAAATGAATTAAATCAAGATTTTGATCTTGAGCAATGGCGTAAGTCGTCCCTGTTCAAAAATAGACACTTTGCTTTGCTAGGCGCTATTAACTGGGATTTAGATCTCGTTGCACCTCGTGTGCTCGACATCGCAAATTATTTAGATGCTAACATCATTAACGCTGGGGATATGGAGCACAGACGCATTCGTAGCATTAGCTTTTGCGCGCGCACTGTTGATAATTTAGTGAGTCATTTGCAAGCAAGTCGCTTAGTGGTTACCCCTGGCGATAGAACCGATATAATCATTGCTACCTGTTTATCAGCGCTTAATGGTACTAAGGTCGGCGCACTCCTACTCACCAATGGCTTTCAACCCAACAAGCAGGTGCTTAGCTTATGTCAGCAAGCTCTAGATGCCGGTTTACCGGTATTGTCTGTTCCTTGGGATACTTGGCACACTTCACGCCACTTAATGAATTTTAACCCTGAAATCCCATTAGATGACATTCAGCGCCAAGATCGCGTCAAGCAACATATTGCTGATCATATTAACCCATCATGGCTTGAGGATTTATCTCACCATGCAAATACCCATAACCCACTTTCTCCCCCTGCCTTTAGACACAAAATCACCGAGTTGGCGCGACAAGCAAATAAGCTTATTGTTTTACCGGAAGGTACGGACATCCGCACTATAAAAGCGGCGGCGATTTGCGTTGAGCGTAAAATAGCGCGTTGCCAGTTGCTTGGGAATAAAGAAGAAATATTGCGCATTGCCGAGCAGCAAGGCATCCATTTACCAACTGAATTGTTGATCACAGATCCAGACACGATCAGAGAAAACTACGTCGCGCCACTATTAAAATTACGAGCACACAAAGGTTTGACCGAAGTAGTCGCAAAACAAAACTTAAAAGATAACGTTGTCGTTGCCACTATGATGCTGCAACTTGGTCAAGTCGACGGCTTAGTCTCTGGAGCGGTTAACACCACGGCAAATACGATAAAGCCCGCCTTACAACTGATTAAAACGGCAGAAGGAAGCTCCTTAGTCTCATCAATATTCTTCATGTTATTACCGGATCAGGTACTGGTATATGGTGATTGTGCAATAAATCCAGAGCCCAATGCAGAGCAACTTGCTGATATTGCCATCCAATCAGCTGATTCAGCAAAACAATTTGGTATAGAGCCCAAAGTTGCAATGATAAGTTACAGTACTGGAAGTTCTGGTCATGGCGCAAACGTAGAAAAAGTTGCACTGGCAACGAAGTTGGCGAAAAATAAACGCCCTGATCTTATCATTGATGGGCCACTGCAGTATGACGCTGCCATTATGGAGAATGTTGCCTTACAAAAAGCACCGGGGAGCCCTGTTGCCGGGCAAGCCAATGTATTTATTTTCCCCGATTTAAATACGGGTAATACGACTTATAAAGCAGTACAACGCTCAGCCGACTTAGTGAGCATCGGCCCGATGCTGCAAGGAATGCGCAAGCCGGTTAATGATTTATCACGAGGCGCATTAGTTGACGATATTGTCTACACTATTGCGCTAACCGCCATCCAAGCAAATACCTAATCATTTGGCTAAAAATCGCTTAAAAAACGACTTATACCTGATTGTTTTTATATGAATACGGCAAACTTAGTAAAAGATCCCTATTTTGTTAGGTTTGCTAATTTTTACAATTTCAACGCCAGCAGTCAAAAAACAACCACATGATATATTCCTATATATTTCATCAACATAAAAAGTAGAACATAGATTACTAACAATGATATCCACAGGTATTGTGGATATCAAATTGATAAGATAAACAAGTTATCTGACGATATATTAGTCTTTTAGGGTTAATTTGTTGATCTTTTTATATCAATATCAGCAATTTGACACATTTACTGCGACAACACTAAGCTCTATTAAAAGAAACAGGCCTGTGCAATTAAATTGTATCGCCAATTTTTTCTTTAAGATCAACACTAGAGATCGCCATAGCGGCTAGAGTTAGGCAACTAAAATAGTGTATAGTGACCATAAACCCTAGAAAGGATATGCTCTGCTTATGCCAAAACTAACTTTGGAATTAATGGATGAGGTTTTTGCCATTCATAGTTTAGCCGTTAACAGTAAGATCCCTGATGCCGTTTTTACTGCGCCGATATTTTTTATCGCTAAAACCTATGATGAAATTTCTATTGTTATTCCCACTAATCACAATATTGAAAGTGATGAGGTAGAGTCTGATTGGCGTGCATTAGAAGTGGTCGGCCCACTAGGGTTTAGTTTAACAGGATTACTTTCCAAAATTTCCTCGGTACTTGCGGATAATAAAATCAGTATTTTCGCAATTTCAACCTTTGATACTGACTATATCCTAGTTAAAAATAACAAAATAGCAGCGGCGATCACAGCCCTTAGAGAAAACGATTATCTCATTATTTAACTTTTTCCAGAGAAATATTAATGACAACAATTTATGGTATTAACAACTGCGATACAGTAAAAAAAACCTTGAAATGGCTAGATAAAAACCATATTACTTACACTTTTCATGATTTTAAAAAACAAGGGCTTTCCCAAGAATTATTGACTAGTTTTGTCAGAAAAAGTGATTGGGATACATTATTAAATAAGCGCAGCACTACCTATAGAAACTTGCCGCAAGCACTAAAAGACAATTTAACGGATACAGGCTGTTTTAACGCCTGTATTGAACAGCCTACGTTACTGAAAAGACCTATTCTCATTCATGAAAACAGGTGTTATGTGGGCTTTAAAGAAGATTTTTATCAAGAGATATTTAATGTCAACAAATGATACTACAGATGTAATTGAATTAGCTAAGGCTTTAATTGCTAAGGCGTCTGTCACACCAGATGACGCTGGATGTCAGCAACTAATGCAAGAGCGTTTATCGACATTAGGCTTTGAAAATGAAACCATGATTTTTGAAGACACGACTAATTTATGGTCTCGTAAAGGCAACAGTGAACCGGTTTTTTGCTTTGCTGGTCATACCGATGTTGTGCCTGCTGGCGATGTATCTCAGTGGAAAACGCCGCCTTTTGAGGGCATAGAGAAAGACGGCATGCTATATGGTCGTGGCGCTGCAGACATGAAAGGCAGTTTAGCTGCCATGCTTATTGCCACCGAAAGATTTGTTACCTACCATCCAGATCACCAAGGCTCAATAGCTTATCTAATCACCAGTGATGAAGAAGGGCCTTTTATTAACGGTACTACTCGCGTTATTGATGCATTAGAAGCCCGCAATGAAAAAATAACTTTTTGTATTGTTGGTGAACCCTCAAGTTCATACACCATTGCCGATATTATAAAAAATGGTCGAAGAGGATCTATTTCAGGCGAACTAAGAATCAAAGGTAAGCAGGGCCATGTTGCTTATCCTGAGCACGTCGAAAATCCTATTCATTTTGCTATGCCTGTTCTTGCAGAATTAAGCCAAATGCATTGGGACCATGGTAATGAATATTTTCCGGCAACCAGTTTTCAATTATCGAATATTAAATCTGGAACTGGTGCGACAAATGTTGTCCCCGGTCATTTAGATGTTTGGTTTAATTTACGTTACAGCACCGAGTTGACTGACGATATTATTGTTGAAAAAGTAGAAAGTATTCTTGCTCTGCATAGCATAGATTATGAACTAAAATGGACATTCAACGGTAAACCATTTATCACTGAATCCGGTCCTTGGTTAGATGCAATTTCGAACGCTATTATTACCACTACGGGCAGTGCTCCCGAGCTTTCAACCTCTGGTGGTACGTCTGACGGCAGATTTATTGCACCAACAGGAGCAAAAGTGATTGAATTAGGGCCATGTAACGATACCATTCATCAAATAAACGAATGCGTAAGCTGTGATGATTTAAGAAAATTGGCTGATATTTATTATCATTGTTTAGTGAATGTTTTATGTCCTCCCCAAGTTTAACCGACGCTCAACTTACCGGCAGAAACGCTGAACATATTCAATGGTTAACACCATCAATTGGCATACATCAGCAAATGTTAACAGCATGGAATGCCATGAAACAGGCCGCGCAGCATGACGGTATAGATTTACGTATAGCAAGTGGCTATAGGGATTTTGATCGACAATGCCGGATTTGGAATAATAAATTTTTAGGTAAAACCGCGATTAAAAATATCAATAACGACATTATTGATACCAAAAATTTAGCGACACTTGATAAAATTAAAGCCATCTTACTCTATTCTGCCCTTCCTAGTGCCAGCAGACATCATTGGGGAACGGACATTGATGTTTACGCGCCCAACCTATTGGGGCCAGAGCAAACACTGCAGTTAGAATCATGGGAATATCAGTCTAATGGTCCAATGCATAAGCTGACGTTGTGGCTTGAAAAGTACAGCAATTCATTTGGCTTTTTCTTACCTTATGATCGCTATCGAGGTGGTGTTGCCTGTGAGCCTTGGCATTTATCCTATGCGCCACTAGCGAATCATTATCAACGTCAGCTAACCCCGTTGATAATAAAAGAAGCGTTAACGACCAATACCGTCATGGGCTATCAAGAGATAATTAGTCATTTAAGCATGATCAACGAATCATTCATTCAAAACGTAGGAAATTTTAATCATGGATAATTGGCTAGCAATAACAATAATTATTATTGCTGTGGTGTTACTGATTGGTAATTTTAGTACCTTTCAAAAAAGTGCTAAACATCCCTTAAGAAAAACAAACTTAAACGATTTAAAAGAAACTTTACCGCGTACCAATAAAAAACAACACAAAATGCCAACGGTGTCAAAATCAGAATGGGATGGTGATCAAAACGACAACAATGAAGATACTAAGCGGTAAATTCATCATATTAAAATCAATAAAAAACGCCGAATATCGGCGTTTTTTATTTTAACTGTTCAACGACAATTTACTCTCTAAAAAATATTTCTAAAAGATAGAGCAGGCCCCATTACTGGGAATATTTTGTTCATCGTTTCAGCTGACAGCACATTACCGTTGCTATCTTTAATGATCAGTAGCGATTTATTATCCTTTGCGGTTAAGTCAAATTGATAGCGCCCGTTTTCAATCTCAATAACGGGTACACCATCTCCCCAAATACTGTCCCAAAACCCAGCATCGGGTTTAACAAAATCAACATAATAAATTTTCTTACTCTCATCCAGATCGGCAATGGTAAAACCATAATCTTCAAAGAAAATAGGCATGTTTGACCATAGGGAGTCTAATTCCATTTCAACAATATAAGCACTCTCACCTGCTGAGTTTTCACTAACACTGACTAACTGTTGATTCGCACGCATCAGCCTATGTTCTTGTTGTACTTTACGATATTTATAATCAACTTGATTGACGATTTTATTAAGCATGGACATTTCTGCACGTTGTTTGTCAATAACGTCCATTTGTTTGGTGGCACCTGACCCGTTGGTTTTCATATACTCCACTACAGAGACTTTAAGGGCAACACTGCGACCATGAGGTTTGCTTTCAAATTGAAAACGAAAACGCATGCTCTCAGCAACATCTACTGTTTTGAATAACCAATAGCCCGATTCAGTTTCAGAATGATACCAGTCAGACTCAAATATTTTATCTTGTGCGTTGACCGTTGATAATGCCACGCCATCTTCAGTTAGTTGATCTTGCAATGCTTGATAAATAAATACTTGTAAATCTTTATCATCTAACACTTGATCAAACCAAATTTTTGCCTCACTAGAATTTTGTTCAACACGAGACGATGCTGCAATAGGTAAAACTAATGAAGGCGCTCGAATATCAACGTTGGCACCGACAGGGCCTTTATGATTGATATCATTAGTGATAAAAAATTCTTCTGACTTTTCTGGTGCGTGCAGCCCTTCGGGGACTTTGAGTGATTTTGCTTCAATACTTTTTGCATATTCAAAATCACCAGAAGCTCTTTTTGTACTAATGCCACTACAAGCTGAAACAGCTATGCTAATGGCAGATATATATATTATGTGACGATTCATTAAAACTCCTGAGGGTACAATTTTGAATCATGTAAAGTATGTTCAATGAGGGTTTGTCCCTCTTCAGATAAGGTTATTAACGGTAAACGTAATTTTGCTTGTTTAATTTGACCTAATTTATAAAGCGCCCATTTTACCGCCATAGGGCTAGATTCAATGAACAAGTTCTTGTGTAATAAAGACAATTTCTTATCTTGTGTTTTGGCGGCATCCAATTGACCAGCCGCTAAGTTTGCATATATTTCGGCCATTTCTTTAGGCGCAACGTTAGCGGTTACAGAAATAACTCCTTGACCACCTAACGCACAAAATTCCAATGCTGTTGCGTCATCACCACTGAGTAAATCAAAAGGCTGACAACATTTTTCTGCCAGTGTTCTTACCCGCGACAAATCAGCAGTAGCGTCTTTGAGTGCAACAACATTAGATAGTTCCGATAATTTGATCACCAGATCATTATTTATATCGCACAGTGTTCTACCCGGAACATTATACAAAATAATAGGTAATTCAGTTGCTTGAGCTATCGCAGTATAATGGGCAAGCAGTCCCGCATCAGTCGGTTTATTATAGTAAGGTGTAACCGTTAAATAACCACTAATTCCAGTATCATTTAGTCGTTTAGTCAAGGCAATACTTGCTGCGGTATTATTACTACCATTACCAACCAAAATAGCTATTTTTCCCTCACTGGCCTTCACGGCTACTTGCGCGAGTAGTACTTTTTCGTCTGCTGATAATGTCGGTGATTCGCCCGTTGTCCCTGCAACAACGATAGCACTAGTACCCGCGGCAATATGCCACTGTACCAATGTTTTGACATTCTCATAATCAATTTTACTATCTGCCGTAAACGGAGTAACTAATGCAACAATACTTCCTGAGAACATTCACTTTTCGGGTCGTTAACTAAAACAGCGGATAATAGTACTTGCCTGCTTTTGCAAACACAAGGTATGGCGAGCATTAAATCACTAATTTCGTTGCTCAATGTCGGTTAATGAAGATCAAATTGGATTGGTACTTAATTTTTAATCAACAATTGCGTTACAATAGCGTTTTTTGAATTAGGTTATTTGATTTTATGTCGCAATATTTAGTATTAACCGCAATGGGCGCAGACAGAACAGGATGTGTCAGTGAGTTAACTAAACTGGCCAGTGAATGTGGTTGTAGTATCATCGATAGCAGAATGGCTATTTTCGGATTAGAATTTACCTTTATCATGCTACTTAACGGCAATGCAAAAGCCATAAATCAAATAGAGAATCGCTTACCCGCAGTTGCCCATAGCTTAGAACTGATTACGATGATGAAGCGCACCTCGGGCTATCGTTCACAAGACTTTACCCGTCATTATCAAGTTGAGTATGCTGGCATAGACCAACCAGGCGTATTAAAAGCAGTTACCGCCTTTTTCGCCACCAGAAATATTGATATTTCTTCATTGAAATCTGAAGTAACTCCCGATACCAATATCAACCGTGCGGTCATTCTTATCGCATTAACTGATGAAACTAGCATGAGTGATCTCGAAAGTGAATTTATCCAATTGTGCGAGCAAATAGATGTGCAAGGTTGTATAAAAAAAATGAATTCAAATTTATTGGAAGAACTGTAATGAAAACATTATCCGTTGGTGACGTTGCACCACTTTTTACCCTGCCCGATGAAAATAACGTGCCGGTGAAGTTAGCCGACCTTATCGGTAAAAAACAAATTTTAGTGTATTTTTACCCTAAAGCAATGACGCCTGGTTGCACCGTACAAGCACAAGGTCTAAGGGATATAAAAGCAGCACTAAATGATTTAAACACGGTTGTCTTTGGCATAAGTCCCGATGAGCCCAAGCGATTATTAAAATTTTGTCAACGAGACGAGCTTAACTTTAGCTTACTTTCAGATGTTGATCATAGCGTCGCCGACGCGTTTGGTGTCTGGGGGCTAAAAAAGTTCATGGGAAGAGAATATGATGGTATTCATCGTTTAAGCTTTTTAATCGGTTTAGACGGTAAGATTGCCCATGTTTTTGACAAGTTTAAAACCAAAGATCATCATCAAGTAGTCTTAGAACAATTAAATCAATAGATTATTGATTGAGAAGAAAACATCATCATGCAAATAGAATCTTCCTGAATTACATGATGATGTTTAGCGAGTTAGCTTTCTGCTAATTCACTTTGTGTTGATGACCACGCATTTATAATCGCTTTTACTAAGGTAGCCAACGGTATCGCAAAAAATACGCCCCAAAAACCCCATAATCCTCCGAAAAGGATCACCGCAATAATAATCGTCACAGGATGCAGGTTTACCGCTTCAGAAAATAATAAGGGTACTAACAAATTACCATCTAACATTTGGATAATACCGTAGGCCAACATGATATACCCCAGTTGAGCGCTGGTACCAAATTGAAATAAACCAACCAGTAGCACAGGAATGGTAACAATGGTCGCGCCAACATAAGGGACCAAAACAGAAAGCCCTACAAGCACTCCCAATAATACCGCATATTGTAACCCTAAAAAGATGAAGGCTAACGTAGACACACTACCTATAATGACTATCTCGATCACTTTGCCTCGAATGTAATTCATGATCTGTAAGTTCATTTCATTACTTACCTGAGTTGCCATACGACGCTCTTTTGGGATAAAGCGAGTAAAACTAGTAATGAATTCTTGTTTATCTTTCAAAAAGAAAAACATCATTATTGGGACTAAAATCAAATAAACCATTAACGCTACGATATCCGAAATCGAGTTTAATGAGGCTTTAAGCACTATTTGTCCCCACTCAATAAATTTCTCCTTAGTGAGCGTGATCAGTGTCTCAATTTGATCGGCCTGAATCACTTCTGGGTATTTTTCGGGTAATGTCAGTAAGTATATTTTTCCCTCAGACACCATATGAGGAATTTCTTGCAGTAAGTTGCTACTTTGATGCCAAATAATAGGTAATAAGCCAAACATAGCAATAAAAGATAAGCCAATAAAACCAATCACCACAGTAATAACAGCACTAGTTCGGGATAACCCCAAGTGAGTCAGTTTGTTGACGGGTAAGTCTAATAAGAATGCTATAGCGATAGCAACAAACACCGGCATGAGCAAATCACTAAAGAAATAGACAAACAAAAATGCACAGATCAAAATCACTAATAGCGTAACCGCATGCGGATCCGAAAATTTTCGTTGGTACCATTGGGTAAAAAAACTTAACATAATAATAACTTACCTGTTTTTAATGTGTAATTCGAGCACTGAGTTATTAATTTTTCTCTCAGTAAATGGATAACCCTGCTTGTTCAATAATCTTGGAATATCAGTTTTTGAACCGCTATCAGCAATACGTACGATACAAACATCATCTTTTTGGAGCTTTTTTAACATTAAACGCGTTTTTACCAGCGCCAATGGACACTTGTCTTGCGTTGCATCATATTCGTATAACATAAAAATAATTCAAACAGCACTTTTGTTCGATTATCTTATTTGCGACAATTGATTACAATCATGTCATAGCATTCTTTATAAAGAATTTACGAAGCATTACTGGAACCAATATGAAAGAGTTATCAGATAAGGCCGATTTAAAAGAAATCAACGCTTTGAAAAAAAAGCTAGCTTGGGGGGACGTACCGACGATCTACGACATGGCGTCATCCACTATTGCTGAAGTCGATGGTATTCTCACACTAGGTTTTGATAACCCATATAAAGCGCTATTAAATAAGAACAATTGGAATTTCACGCTATTAGAGGGCTATCGAGATGAAAACGGTGATATTCAAGTTAAAAATAAACCGCAAATTAGCTTGCAACACGTAATAGACAATGAAAATTACGAACTACACTGTTTCCCAATTATAGACGGAGAGCGAGTCCATACCACGCTAATCAACAATCCTTATTGCCCATTTATCAAGTGGATGCCTGAGAACATGCGCATGCTATTTAGAATGAGCAGTTTAATTTCCTTTATTATCTATGCTTTTCGTAAAGGTGACCAAGCTGATCTGGCGTTAATCAAGTATGCTTATGCGCGCGTGGAAGAATTAATTGATATATTAAGGGACTCTTTTGAAGTTGTTGATGTCAAAGGCTATAACATTTTGGAATTTTGCAAAGAGATCAATCGTCGTAAGTCAGAAATTAACGATGCTAATGCAACTAACTAATAATCGGAATAATAAATTTGCCTAAGATTAAACCACTGTTTATCGCAAGTATACTCACCACGGTACTCGCTTCTCCTACAGTAATTTCTCAAGAATTGAATAGAAATAAACTCCCCGAAATTGGTTCTGCGGGTGGCAGCTTATTGTCTATCGATAAAGAACGAATTATCGGTGAAGCGATGATGAAACAATTACGCGCGTCGCAACCTATTATTAATGATCCGGTACTGATTGAATATATTAATGATCTGGGTAATCAGTTGGTTAAAAATGCTCAAGATGTCAATTATAGTTTTGAATTTTTTTTACTGAATAATCAAGAACTAAACGCCTTTGCTTTTTTTGGTGGACATGTAGGTATTCACAGTGGCCTACTTACCACCGCAGATAATGAAAGCGAACTTGCCTCGGTTATTGCCCACGAAATATCACATGTAACCCAACGCCACTTAGCAAGAAGACTAGAGTCCCAAGAGCGAGCTCAAGGGCTAACCATGGCGGGAATGATATCGGGTGTATTACTAACTTTGATAAACCCAACGGTTGGTATGGCCGCATTAAGCACAAGTATCGCGGCCTCACAACAATCAAGTATCAATTATACCCGAGGCAACGAGCAAGAAGCTGACCGAGTCGGTATTACCTTATTAGCCAATAGTGGTTTTGATCCTATGGGGGCACCGAATTTTTTTGGTAAAATGGCCGAACGCTTTCGCTATAAAAGTAAGCCTCCTGCCATGTTGTTAACCCACCCTTTACCAGAGTCTAGAATATCGGATGCCAGAACAAGAGCACAACGCTTATCTTCTCCTATCAAGCCCCCTAGCCTGATGTTTGAACTTGCCAAGGCTAGAATAAAATCAAGATATGAAGGTGAAGCTAAAAGCAATATTGCCTATTATCAATCGGTACTTGATAAAAACACCTATGCTCATAAAGAAGCGGCTCAATATGGTTTAGCCTTGTCCTATTTCGAACATAAACAATATGCTAATGCCGGCGATATTTTAGAAGCGCTTAGAGCAAAAGATCCTAATAACTTATTTTATGTTGATGCGTTATCGGATGTTTATATTCAAACGAAGTCTTTTGAACAGGCAAACACGATGCTCAGTGAGCTGAACTTATTAATGCCTAATAATCAGGTTGTTACGCTGAACTACGCTAATGTACTTCAAGAAGCCAAAAAATACGAACAAGCAGAGCTTTTACTACAAGACTTTTTACTGGTGAAACCAAACAATTTTATCGCGTATGATTTATTGACATCGGTTTATCAAAAGCAAGACAAAAAAGCCATGATGCATAGTGCAAAAGCAGAAGTACTAGCACTGTTAGGTGCCTATCCCAAAGCCGTTGATGAATTACAAACAGCGTACAATTTTGCCGATGAACAAGTACTGGTAAAAAAACGTATTAAAGCAAGAATATTACAACTTCAAGCCCAAGAAGATAAACTTAAACGCTTATAACAAAGTAAGGAATAAAGCCCACAATGTTAACTATTTATCACAATCCTCGTTGCTCTAAAAGCCGACAAACACTCGCTTTAATCGAAGATGCTAGCGCACCAGTGACCATCGTTGAATACTTAAAAACGCCATTAGATGAAAGTGAGATAAAAAGATTGCTGTCATTATTGTCGCTAATGCCTATCGAAATGATGCGCACAAAGGAAGCTGAATTTAAAGAGCAAAATCTAAAAGGTGCTAGTGATGAAATGCTCATTCAGGCAATGGTTAATACACCAAAATTAATCGAGCGACCAATTGTCACCTGTGGTGATAAAGCTGTTATTGGTCGCCCTCCTGAAAATGTATTAACCTTAATCCGTTCATAAGCCATTAATTATCATGAAGCGATTATCAACTAATAATTTAAAGAAACTGGCTTTATTCGGTTATTTTTCTTTACTGATTTTTATGCCCTTATGGCTACTTGTGCTTAGCCCATCAGAAGGACTTCAGCCACTATTAACATTAACCATGTTTACGCTACCGTTACTATTTCCGCTAAAAGGATTAGTACAAGGAAACCCCTATACATATGCATGGGCTAATTTCATTGTCATGATCTATTTTTTACATAGCCTCACAACATTATGGGTAATACCAGAAGATAGGTTATGGGCATCTATTGAACTTATATTAGCTACTATTATGTTTGTAGCGGGTAGTTATTATGCCAAATATAGGGGCCAAGAATTAGGTCTTAGCATCAGAAAACCTAAAGACAGTTAATACCTCAAGACAACTAAGGAAGAAAAATGACTCGACAGCTATTGTTACTCTGCCTTGCCTGTATATTAACCGCTTGTAATGGCTCATCAGGAAAAAACAATTCAGCCAAAAATGGCGGTGGCACTGCGCAAACGGAAATTATTGCTTTTGCTGAAGGGGCAAAAACAGGACAAGCTGTCGAACTTTTTATTTATAACCCAAGTACCAGCATTACCAACATTCAATGGCGCCAAACCAGTGGCGAAAATGTCACATTTCTCGCACCAACTAGTAAAGCAATCGCATTTACCGCAACCACGGCCGGTGACTATGGTTTTGAAGTCAGTTTTCAGGTTAACGGCAGTACTAGCATGCTGTCTCATACATTAACGGTATCTAACGAGAGTAGTTTAATTAGCGCCAGATTGGGGCATGCAGTGATTGAAGGGAACAAAGTTTCCTTGCGCACTACCCTTGCTGAGACCTTAGCGCAAGACTCTATTGTATGGCGCCAAATAAGCGGTCCTAGTATCAGTTATACGGACAATAATACGAACGGCGATTTAGCGGTGTTTTTTGATGCACCTGAAGTATCACAGGACACCATGCTAGAATTTGAAGTAAGCGCTTCTAACGGTGGCAATACTTATACCGATACTATTGGGATTTTAGTAGAAAACGCTGCTGAGATTAACAATAATGCCTACTTTGATGAGCCTGTTGCACGGGTATTTCCCTATAATAGCAATTCTCCCTATGCTGACAATCTGGTTGCTTGTGTCTATGACAATACTTTATCAAGCTCTTGTACTTTTAATGCGTTGCCGCTAATTGCTGAAGATTCCACATTACCATCGGTAAACGATATTATGGACAGAGTAGTAGTGTCGCATCAATGGATGGGAGATCGTTTTAAACAACTACTCGAAAATTATGATCTTAATAACGATTTTAAGAACTTGTTAAGAGCAACCACTGCTATCGTGATTTCATATGACATCAGGCCCTCATTTTACTGGGTGGCTACTGGCGCTATTTACTTAGATGCTGAAAATTTTTGGTTAACTGCAGATGAACGTGACACCATAAACGAAGCCCCCGACTACAGAGCCGATTTTGGTAACGATTTGCAATTTGTCATGCCTTGGCGCTTTGTCAAAAACAACCAGTATGCTTATACCATTCAACCCAAAGAAAATAGAGCCTCACGAAGCTTGGAGGATGCCCTCTATAGAGTGTCAGATTTAATGTACCACGAATTGGCTCATGCCAATGATTTCTTTCCAAGTACGGAGTGGTTTTCCCATCAGGGGAATGAACGAATTTTAGATGCCGCACAAACCACCGATTTTGAGTCAGATCAACTCGCTATTGTCTCACCATTACAAAACATGCAAATGCGCAATTTAGCGCAAGTGAGCTTTCATGGTGAAACTGCAAACGCCACACAAAAAGCCTATTTACCCGAAGATATAAAAACCTTTTTTAGCCCAGATTTAGCTTCAGATTACTATAATTACTCCAGTACACGCGAAGACTATGCGATGTTATTTGATGAGTTTATGATGCAAGTCCGTTTTGGTATTTTGCGTGATGTTGCCATTACCAATCAACCGACTGGCAACAACATTACCGCTAATGACTATATTGTTACTTGGGGGCAACGCGGAAGAATTGGTGAGCCATTAATAAAACCACGAGTAAACTTTGTTGTTGAACGTGTTTTACCAGAAATAGATGCCCAAACACTTGTTGCCAACCTACCGACACCAATAGCCATGATTGCGGGTAATAATTGGATAGAAAATTTGATGCTCAGTGAAAACACCAATAACATCAAAAACATCAATAGCATGGCACTACCGCGAATGACAAAGCATGAAAATATCAAGGCTAATGTCAACACCTTGCGATATTTTCATAAAGCATTGCCAAAACATTAGTAGCTGTACAATAGGATGAGTCGTCAAATTTCCTGAACTCGGTTTAACAAATATTCATTAAGCCGAACTCAGGTTAATTATTCAATAGCACGTCTTTAATAAAAGGAATAGTAATTTTGCGCTGTTCTCTAATAGACGCTTTATCAAGCTCATCTAGCGAAGAAATTAAACTTGCCATATCTCGACTCAGTCGATTAAGTAAATAGCGGGCAACATCATTATTTAATGCCATACCACGTTGCTGGGCTCGATATTGCAATGCGATAATTTTGTCATCATCACTGAGTGTTTTAACTTGCTCAGTATATCCCCAAGTTAACCTCGACACTAAATCAGGTAAGCTTATCCCGAGCTTTGCTGCACTTTGATCACCCGTGATAATTAAACACTTATTATGTTCAATTGCGCGATTAAACAAATCAAATACCGCACGCTGCCAATCACTATCATTAGCGATCAGCTGAATATCATCTAAACAAATTAAATCAATTTGTTCGAGGCCATCTAATATTTCAACCGATAATTGCTTAATTTCGGAAAACGACAAACATAACGACGACTTACCTAACTCTGTTGCATATACACAACTCGCATGTAGTAAGTGAGATTTACCAACGCCCTTTATACCGAACAGGTAAAAACTGTTTGGTTGTCCTATATCTGCATTTTCACGAGCTATAAAATCCTGCAGCTGATTGAGTACCCCTTGATGACTTTCACTTTGAAAGCTTTCAAACGTTTCGTCGTCAGGCAATTGTACAGCTAATGCAAGTTGCGCAACTTCTTTCATTGGTTCTTCCAATAGAAAACAGGAACATCGTCTATGTCTGGCGGCGCTAACGGATCGATATATTGTGTCAGTAAGTTATTCAATTTAAGCGACGACAACAGTGCACTTTTCGACCCCAGTAGATGAATATTAAACCGATAATTATTTTCGTTGACCGCAACTAAACTCAGCGCTTTTACTGCAGACAACTCTTCGATAAACGAATACACTTTCATAAAGGTTTCAATAGAATTTATATTAGCAACATCGATAACAAACTCATTACTGGTTACCGTAGATAACGCGTAACCTTGATAAATAAGCTCAGTAATATCGTTTAACGCATCAACAACCAAAGAGTCTTTATCACGCCCTTGATAACGTTGACCAAACTGCTGGCGGCCAACCCCTTGATTATCAGAAATTAAACTCCAATCCAACACATAGTCGGAGACTATTGTTTTACATAACGGCTGACAGTTACTTTCATCTTCTTTTTGCGGCACTAAACTACTATTGGAGATGCGCAATATGATCACTGCTTCAGCGTTGTAACGACTAGATGCTTGCAAAATAGGGTTTTCAAATCGCCCCCAAATATCCGCAACTTGGATATTGTTACTATCTTCTATATCCATAAGCGGCATGATAATAGGTAATCCGCGTTCACGAGAAAAACGGTTGACGATAATAGGCAACTCAGAGCCGGATAACTCGCCCAATAAACTGCGTGATAATTTATTTTCTTCAACACCCCATAGCAAAATTTGCGGCCTTAAACGGCCCCAAATAGCGGTGTTTGCTTCGACAAATAATGCATTAACTTTATCTTCATTAAACATTGCCACTAAAAACATATTATCTTGCTGTTTTTCATATCGATATTGTGACAAGTACTTATTATAGTTTCTTATCGCTTGCTTAAAAATCGGTTGTTCAATAGCCGACTGTTTACCACCAACCTTTAAAAAAACAGCGGCCAATGCCTGCTTAATCGCGTTAGCGCGTAAATTACTTGCCTGTGATTGCACCGGAACTTTAGCCAAATACAAATCCTCAACCTCAATGGCCTGAGCAAAGGAAAATGTGAAAAGACTAATTAAAACAAACCAATATCTGATCATACTGTGACGAGGATTCAATTTCATGTTGAAGATCTTATCATATTGTTTCTGGTTTTAATCACATATAAAAAATAATTTCTTATAAAGATTTTCACCGAGCGCACGCGCTGTTAGAATATGCGCCTTTACGTACAGTCGGTAATTAATTGAGGTTTCTCGTGAGCGAACAAAAACAGTCTCTAAGCTATAAAGATGCTGGTGTTGACATTGATGCAGGTAATGCCCTTGTTGAAAACATTAAAGGTGCAGTAAAGCGTACCACTCGTCCCGAAGTAATGGGCGGTCTAGGCGGCTTCGGCTCAGTATGTCAACTTCCTACTGGCTATAAAGAACCCGTATTAGTCGCAGGTACTGATGGTGTCGGCACTAAACTACGTTTAGCCATCGACTTAGCAAAACATGACACTGTCGGTATTGATTTAGTTGCCATGTGCGTAAACGATTTGATTGTTCAAGGCGCTGAACCGTTATTTTTCTTAGACTATTATGCGACAGATAAACTAGATGTTGCTGTTGCTTCAGATGTTGTTTCAGGTATTGCTGATGGTTGTGTTTTAGCTGGATGTGCTTTGGTTGGTGGTGAAACTGCTGAAATGCCAGGTATGTATCATGCTGGCGACTATGATATCGCTGGTTTTTGTGTCGGTGTAGCGGAAAAATCTCGCTTACTTGACGGCAGCAGCGTCGCCGCAGGTGATCAACTTATCGCGTTAGGCTCTTCTGGTCCTCATTCAAATGGTTATTCGCTAATTCGTAAAGTGTTAGAAGTAAACAATACTGACACACAAGAAATGTTAAATGATAAAACGATTGCCGATCATTTAATCATGCCGACTAAAATTTACGTAAAATCAGTATTAGCCCTACTTAAAGAAGTTAATGTCCACGCGTTATCTCACATTACAGGTGGCGGTTTTTGGGAAAATATTCCTCGAGTTTTACCAGAAAGTGCCCAAGCCGTTATTAATGAAAATAGCTGGCAATGGCCAGAAATTTTCAACTGGTTACAAGAAAACGGCAATATCACTACTCATGAAATGTACCGTACCTTTAACTGTGGTGTCGGTATGATCATTGCGGTACCAAGTGACGCCGTTGAGAAAAGTCTTGAAATTTTAACCGCACATGGTGAAAACGCTTGGCATATTGGTGAGATCACCGAAAAGCAAGACAGTGAAGAACAAGTGGTCATTACTAAGGCATAAGCAATGCGCAAAAAAATTGTAGTATTGATCTCTGGTAGTGGCACAAATTTGCAAGCGATCATTGACGCTTGCAAATCTCCCAGTTTCCCTGGAGAAGTTGTTGGCGTGATCTCTAATAAAGAAGACGCCTATGGCTTAGTTAGAGCCCAAGATGCCAATATTGAAACCCTATGCCTTTCTCATCAATCATTTGAGTCAAGAGAAAGCTATGATCTGGCATTAATTGAAAAAATTGATGCCTTTAATGCCGATTTGATCGTACTCGCTGGTTTTATGCGTATTCTAACGCCGGCGTTTGTTCAACATTTTCATGGAAAATTATTGAACATTCATCCATCTTTGTTGCCAAAGTATCAAGGTTTGCATACCCATCAGCGTGCTATTGATGCTGGCGACACTGAACACGGCGTTAGCGTGCATTTTGTTACAGAAGAACTAGACGGTGGTCCGGTGATACTTCAAGCTAAAGTGCCAGTTTTTGCTGGCGACACTGCCGACGAATTGGCAAGTCGGGTTCACGAACAAGAACATAGAATTTACCCTTTAGTGGTAAAATGGTTCTGTGAAGAGCGCGCAGCTATGGTCAATGACGGTGTATTACTTGACGGTAACAGTCTTCCACCATCAGGTTATGCAAGCGAAGAATAATAATTGTAGAGTCGAAAAAGGTCTTTATATGCTAAGAAAATTATGTTGTTCCGTTGCTCTTTTTGCGCTTGTAAGTACAGTGGTTCATGCAAATGAACCACAATCCATTGAAAACGTCATCAAACCATTTACCGCCGAATACAGTATTTTGCGAAAATCAGATCCCGTGGGGACTGGTATCAGACAACTCGAATACCTTGACGATAACACCGCTCGTTATAGTTATGAGACTAACATCGAATGGCTTATTTTCTCTGACGAACGTAAAGAAAGCTCCTTGGTAAAATTAGATAAAGATCACGTTACTCCTGTTCATTATAAATATACTCGAGAAGGCACTGGTCGAGATAAAAAGTATGAATGGCAATATGACGTTAGTAACAATAGCGCTACTAATCTAAAAGATAAAAAAGAAATAAACGTTGAATTTCCGACCAATATTCAAGACTCATTGAGTTATCATCTGCAACACCGCATCAATTTAATTAACAACCCGACACAAAAACATTATGTTTACCCGGTGATCAAAACATCAGGTTCTATTAAAAATTATGTTTATCAATATGACGATAAAGAAGAACTGATGTTACCTTATGGTTTAGTCAATACCATTCGCTTAAAACGTGAAGTAGTTGAAAAGGAACGGGTAACCTACGCATGGTTTGCACCAGAGTTAAACTACTTATTAGTAAAACTTTATCAAACCAAAGGTGGGGTTGAACAATTTGAAGTGCAATTAAAGTCAGTGAAATTTGACGATAATAAAATTGTTCCTGCGGCTAATTAATCTCCGTTAATCAACTTTAAATAGCAATAAAAAAGCCGCATTACATTAATACGGCTTTTTCGTTTCTAGCGCTTAAACATTTTCACGAACTTATTAGGCTAGTGTAATTAAATAGGAATTATTAAAAACTATCTCCTGGTACGCGTACCCAGCCTTCCATTAATATACGTGCACTTCGACTCATCACGGCTTTATTTACCTGCCACTTTCCCGCTTCCATTGAAGCTTGTGCGCCCACTTTTAACGTGCCAGACGGGTGTCCAAAGGTTACCGTTTCTCTTACGCCACCACCAGCAGCTAAATTAACTACGGTACCAGGAATAGCAGCCGCGGTGCCAATGGCTACTGCAGCAGTGCCCATCATAGCATGATGAAGTTTCCCCATTGATAATGCTCGCACATTCAAATCAATGTCTTGATACGAAATATTTTTGCCACTGGATGCGATATAGCTTTGTGCAGATGAAACAAAAGCGACTTTCGGTGTGTGTTGACGAGCTTGCGCTTCCTCGACAGTGGCAATTAGCCCCATTTTGATTGCGCCATACGCCCTTATCGTTTCAAAACGTTTTAATGCTTGCTCATCATTATTAATATCGTCTTGTAACTCGGTACCTGAATAACCTATTTCCTCGGCATTTAAAAAAATGGTCGGAATACCTGCATTGATCATGGTCGCTTTAAACGTGCCTACATCAGGAACTTCTAGTTCATCGACAATATTGCCTGTTGGAAACATCGCTTCTGAAGGATCAACGGGGGCAATAAATTCAACCGGCACTTCTGCGGCTGGAAAAGTTACACCATCTAACTCAAAGTCACCTGTTTCTTGCACTTCACCATTAATAATAGGAATCTGAGCAATAATGGTCTTACTAATATTCGCCTGCCAAATTCGCACAGTGCAAACACCGTTATCAGGGATACGACTGGCATCGACTAAACCCGAATAAATGGCAAAAGAGCCGACAGCGGCGGTTAAATTACCGCAATTACCACTCCAATCAACAAACGCTTTATCTATCGCCACTTGGCCAAATAGATAATCAACATCATGATTGGCTACGGTGCTTTTTGCTAAAATAACGGTTTTGCTGGTGCTTGAAGTTGCACCGCCCATGCCATCGGTTTGCTTAGCATAAGGATCAGGTGAACCAATGACCCGCAGCAACATGTTATCGCGTGCCTCTCCCGGTACTTGGCAACGTACCGGCAAATCAGCTAAATTGAAAAACACGCCTTTAGAAGTACCGCCACGCATATAAGTTGCGGGGATTTTAATTTGAGGTACATAGTTCATGCATATTTCCTTTAAAAACAATGAACAGCAACCTTTTGCTGTTCATTGATAAGACGATTTAGCGATTAGACTGCAAAAAGTCTTGGGCAAACTTTTGTAATACGCCGCCGGCATTATAAACCGAGACTTCTTCGGCAGTATCTAATCGACATTTCACTGGTATTTCGATCACTTCACCACTATTTTCCCCTGCATGACGAGTCATCACTACAGTCATGGCTCCGCCAGCAGCGGTTTGACCTTTAACATCAAAGGTTTCTGTACCATCAATGTGATAAGTATGACGTGTTTCCCCATTAACGAACTCTAACGGTAAAACCCCCATGCCCACCAAGTTAGTGCGATGTATACGCTCAAATCCTTCAGCGACAATAACCTCAACACCCGCTAGTCGTACCCCTTTGGCCGCCCAATCGCGAGAAGAACCTTGCCCATAATCAGCACCAGCAACAATAATTAGTGGCTGCTTGCGCTCCATATAGGTTTCAATAGCTTCCCACATGCGACTTTCTTTGCCATCAGGTTCAATACGTGCCAGCGAACCTTGTTTTATCTGACCTTGTTCATCAAGGCACATCTCATTAAGCAATTTTGGATTAGCAAAGGTAGCACGCTGTGCGGTTAAGTGATCTCCGCGATGGGTCGCATAAGAATTAAAGTCTTCTTCTGGCAAGCCCATTTTGTGTAAATATGCCCCCGCGGCACTGTCTAGCATAATGGCGTTAGACGGTGACAAATGATCGGTAGTGATATTATCTCCTAATACCGCTAATGGACGCATCCCCTTCATGGTGCGCTCACCTGCTAATGCGCCTTCCCAGTATGGCGGACGGCGAATATACGTACTTTGTGGGCGCCAATCATAAAGCGGACTTTCAGCTGGTTCAAAAGCGCCTAAGTCAAACATCGGGGTATAAATTTTCTTAAATTGTTCAGGCTTAACAAATTCATTGACGATTGCATCAATTTCTTCATCCGATGGCCAAATATCTTTTAGCGTAATTTGATTGCCCTGTTTATCAGTACCTAAACTATCTTTTTCAATATCAAAGCGCATCGTACCAGCAATAGCATAGGCTACCACCAACGGCGGAGACGCTAAAAATGCTTGCTTAGCGTAAGGGTGAATACGACCATCAAAGTTACGATTGCCTGACAATACTGCCGTGGCGTATAAATCTCTATCGATCACTTCTTGCTGAATTTTAGGATCTAACGCCCCTGACATGCCATTGCAGGTTGTACAAGCGTACCCAACAATCCCAAAGCCTAGTTTTTCCATTTCAGGTAACAGGCCCGCTTCCTCTAAATACAGTTTTGCCACTTTTGAACCTGGAGCAAACGAAGATTTAACCCAAGGTTTGCGCACTAAGCCCAGTTCATTCGCTTTTTTCGCCACTAAACCTGCAGCAACAACATTGCGCGGGTTAGAAGTATTAGTACAACTGGTTATAGCAGCAATTATTACTGCACCATCGGGCATGCTGCCCTCTTGTTCTTGCAATAAACATTTGTCGAGATCTTTAGCGATTCCCGTACTCGCTAAATCAGCGGTTGCTAAGCGTCGATGGGGATTAGAAGGGCCAGCCATGTTGCGGCCAACACTCGATAAGTCGAAGGTTAATACCCGTTGATATTGCGCATCAACAAGATCATCTGCCCACAAGCCCGTATGTTTAGCGTAACTTTCAACTAATGCCACTTGCTCAGGTTCACGCCCCGTTAATGTTAAATAATCAATGGTTTGCTGATCGATATAAAACATACCCGCTGAAGCACCATACTCTGGTGTCATATTAGAAATTGTTGCTCTGTCACCGATAGTTAACTCTTTGGTGCCATCACCAAAAAACTCTAAGTAACTTGAAACAACTTTTTCATTGCGCAAAAATTCAGTTATTGCCAAAACAATATCAGTAGCCGTAATACCCGGTTGACGCTGACCAATAAGTTTAACTCCAACAATATCTGGCAATCTCATCATTGACGGACGACCAAGCATAACGGTTTCAGCTTCTAACCCGCCAACGCCAATAGCGATAACCCCTAAAGCGTCAACATGTGGCGTATGGCTGTCGGTACCGACACAAGTATCAGGAAATGCAACACCATCACGCAACTGGATAACCGGCGACATTTTCTCAAGGTTTATTTGATGCATAATGCCGTTGCCCGCAGGGATCACATCAACATTTTTAAACGCCGTTTTAGTCCATTCGATAAAATGAAATCTGTCTTCGTTGCGTCGATCTTCAATAGCACGGTTTTTGTCAAATGCGTCAGCTTCAAAACCGGCATGCTCTACTGCCAATGAGTGATCCACAATTAACTGGGTTGGCACCACAGGATTAACTTTAGCAGGGTCGCCACCTTGTTCCGCAATCGCATCTCGAAGGCCGGCTAAATCAACCAAAGCCGTTTGTCCTAGAATATCATGACACACCACGCGCGCGGGATACCAAGGAAAATCAAGATCTTGTTTACCTTCAATAATTTGTTTTAAAGAAGCCGTTAAGTTTGATGGTTCGCATTTACGCACCAATTGCTCGGCTAAAACACGAGAGGTATAAGGAAGTTTGGCATAGCTACCAGGTTGAATAGCTTCAATTGCAGCGCGCGTATCAAAGAAATCTATGCTGGTGCCATTTATTTTATAATCTGGCAGTGGCTTGCGGTATTCATAGTTCATAACGTAGTCCAAAAATTAATTTTGTATAATGCTCGACCGAGAGTATTGGCCTAACTTCAAGCTAAAAAGTACAACGACTCGTCGTTAAACTCATGTATTTATCTAGTATGAAATTAAGCCAATATTTATTGTGTCCCCTGTTTACAGAAAACTATCTCGCTGTTTTCTAGCGTTGAGAAATCGGTTGAACTTTACGAGGTTCGCTACCGATATAATCGGCAGAAGGACGAATAATACGATTATTCTCGCGCTGCTCCATAACGTGGGCTGCCCATCCGGTTAAGCGTGAACATACAAAAATAGGCGTGAACAGTTTTGTTGGTATTCCCATAAAGTGATAGGCAGAAGCATGGAAAAAATCCGCATTACAAAATAGTTTTTTGGTGTCCCACATAAATTCTTCACAGGCCACCGAAATATCATATAAAGACGTATCGCCAAATTCATGCGCAAGTTTTTCAGACCATTTTTTAATGATCACATTACGCGGATCTGAGGTGCGATAAACGGCATGACCAAAGCCCATGATTTTTTCTTTACGTGCTAACATAGCCGCCATTTGAACTTTAGCATCTTCAGGCGAAGTAAATTTCTGGATCATATCCATCGCGGCTTCATTTGCTCCGCCATGCAATGGACCGCGCAATGAACCAATAGCGCCCGTGATACACGAATACATATCAGACAATGTTGACGCACAGACTCTGGCGGTAAATGTTGACGCGTTAAACTCATGCTCAGCATATAAAATCAAAGACACATCAATAACACGACGGTGCAATTCTGACGGTGTTTTACCGGTTAATAGTTTTAGAAAATGCCCACCGATGCTGTCCTCATCAGTGACACATTCAATTTCAACGTTTTCGTGGGTATAGCGATACCAATAAGTCATGATCGCCGGAAATGCCGCCAACAATCGATTAGCGGCTTGATGCTGCTGACTAAAATCTTGCTCTGGCTCTAAATTACCTAAGAATGACGCGCCAGTGCGCATAACATCCATCGGATGCGCATCTTTTGGGATGCGCTGTAATACTTCTTTAAGGGCCACTGGCAAATCACGCATCCCAGCCAGTTCCACTTTATACGCCGCTAATTCTTGTTCGTTAGGTAATTCACCGTTAAATAATAAATAGGCAACTTCTTCAAATGTTGCATTATCGGCTAAATCAGAGACATCATATCCGCAGTAGGTTAAGCCACTACCAGACTTCCCTACTGTACATAATTTTGTTTCACCTGCACTTTGTCCACGCAAACCCGCGCCACCTAATTTTTTATCAACCATTATTATTTCCTCTAAAATCACGACTAATTTTCATTAGTCTTTGTTTATTCTATTTAGCTTGTTGTATGAGATTTAAAACCCGCTTTTATTTGTTCTTACCTTCGCTGAACAACGCGTCTAATTTTTGTTCATAATCGTGATAACCAAGATAATCGTATAATTCCATGCGTGTTTGCATATTATCGATAACAGCTTTTTGATCGCCATCAGTTAATAACGTTTTATAAACCAACTCCGCCGCCTTATTCATTGCTCTAAAAGCAGATAAAGGATAAAGCACCATAGCAGCGCCCCACTCGCCAAGTTGCTCTTTATTCCATAGTTCAGTCTGACCAAATTCGGTAATATTCGCTAAAATAGGAACATCTAACGCCTCTGAAAAAGCGCGATAATGCTCTTCTGTTTGAACAGCTTCTGCAAAAATACCGTCAGCACCAGCAGCAACATATGCTTTTGCCCGAGCAATGGCGGCTTCTAAACCTTCTTGCGCAAATGCATCAGTTCTGGCCATGATAAAAAAATCGTCATCGGTACGGGCATCAACGGCCGCTTTTATGCGATCAACCATTTCTTCTGTTGACACAATCTCTTTATTGGGTCGATGACCACAACGTTTTTGTGCGACCTGATCTTCAAGGTGAACCGCTGCCGCGCCTGCTTTTTCCATATCTCGAATAGTCTTAGCAATATTAAATGCACCGCCCCAACCGGTATCTATATCAACCAATAACGGTAAACTGCATGCTGAAGTAATACGTTGCACATCGGCAATAACATCATTTAGCGATGTCATCCCCAAATCAGGTAAACCGTAAGACGCGTTCGCTACGCCACCGCCAGATAAATAAATAGCTTGATGACCAAGTTGTTCTGCCATCATCGCGCAATAAGCATTGATAGTACCGACAACTTGTAATGGCTTATTATTCGCTAACGCTTGGCGAAATTTCGCCCCTGGTGATAATTTCGTAGACATATATTTAGTCTCCTTATTGATGTTCTGTTTTTAAATAAGCCATTATTTCGTAGCTTGTTGAATATTCTTTTCAGCTATTTTCTTTTCAATATTTTTACGTGATGCGGCGATATGCCGTCTCATTAATAACTCAGCAAGTTCACCATCACGATCAGCAATGGCTTCAATGATGCGCGAATGTTCATCAAACGCTCGAGAAGCTCTAGGACTATTCATACCAAACTGAAAACGATACATACGCACTAAATGGTATAGTTGCCCACATAAAATATTGATCAGTTGCTGATTATGGCTGCCCAAAATAACTTTATAATGAAAATCCAGATCGCCTTCCTCTTGATAATAGGCAACACCATCTTGCAACGCTTGCGAACTAGCATGCTGTTTAAGCATAGTTTGCATTTCAAGGATATCTTCATCAGTCATGTTAATTGCTGCTTGTCTGCAGGCCATTCCTTCAAGTGCCTCACGAACAACATAGATTTCGAGTAAGCCTTCAATGGTGCACTCAACAACACGCGAGCCAACATTGGCTTTACGTTCAACTAAGTGACACTTTTCTAGACGATTTAAGGCTTCTCGTAAGGTGGAACGACTAATTTGGTATTGCTTGGCCAGCTCAGGCTCACTTATTTTGCTGCCCGCAATAATTTTGCCTTCAACAATTGCTTGTTGCATTTTTTCAAAGACTTTATCGGCCGTGGTAACCGCTTCTTGATGAGTAGGATTAATAAGTGCCATACAAATTGTCGACATTTCTAAGATTTGTGACAAATGATAGCGGTATTAAATATTTAGTCAAGTGCAAAACCAGAGAATTGTCGACAATTTAACTTAGACTTTAGTGGTATAAATTGAGCAACAGTCTAGCTACAGGACTAAATAAAAAAATATTTTTATCCGAAAAACCAATAACATACGGCAATTGCTGCGGTAATGCCGGCGAGATCTGCAATCAAGCCACAGGTCACTGCATGACGACTATGTCGGATCCCCACCGAACCAAAGTATACCGCCAACACGTAAAATGTTGTTTCTGTCGAACCTTGAAAAATAGAAGATAATCGACCGGCAAAAGAGTCAGCACCATGGGTTTTCATGGTTTCTAACATCATCGCTCTTGCGCCAGAACCACTTAGTGGTTGCATTAAGGCTGTCGGCATTGCATCGACAAAGCGCGTATCCGCACCAATAAACTGCATAAAATAACGAAAGATGTCGACAATTAGCTCAAGAGCGCCACTCGCTCTTAGCACGCCAATAGCGCAAAGCATTGCCAGTAAATAAGGAATAAGTTTGATACTGGTATCAAACCCTTGTTTAGCACCGTCGATAAAACTGTCGTAGACATTCACCTTTTTATAACAAGCCAATACGATAAAAACCAGCAAGGTGGTAAATATTAAGGAATTACCAAGTAAGGAAGATTGAGTCGATAATAGTTCACTTGATAGTCCCGCAAAATAAACGACTACCCCCGTTACTATTGCCATCGCTCCTGTCAGATAAAGTAATACAACGCGATTGAACAGTTGGATTTTTTGTACTAGAGCAACAGAAATCAAACCAGCCATTGTTGACGCAAAGGTAGCCAGTAGAATGGGCACAAAAACATCGGTTGGATTAGCCGCACCTTGCTGTGCCCGATACACAAAAACAGCGATGGGGAATAGAGTCACTGAGGAGGTATTTAACACTAGAAATAAAATTTGAGCATTAGTCGCTGTATCGGCTTTAGGATTGAGCGTTTGCAAATCTTGCATCGCTTTAAGCCCTAACGGCGTAGCTGCGTTATCTAGCCCGAGAAAGTTCGCTGATAGGTTCATTGTCATTGAACCTATTGCCGGATGCCCTTTAGGGACTTCAGGCATTAATCGAATAAACAATGGTGAAATAAATTGCGCAATTTTATTTACAATTCCGGCATTTTCGGCGACCTTCATCATGCCTAACCAAAAGCTTAGTATGCCAATAAGTCCAATCGCTATCTCCACAGTCACTTTAGACATATTAAAAATAGCCGCGACAATTTGCTCAAATATCAAACTATTATCAAGCATTAACCACTGGTATAAAGCGGAAAAGAACGCGATAACAAAAAAACTGATCCATATACGGTTAAGCACGAAATTATTATTCTTTTTATCAAATCACTGGTGACATCATGACATATATAGCAGAGTAATCAAAGCGTCACTAGCTGTGCATAACATGTTGAGAACCGGTGAGAAAGACAACTACAAGCTGTAGATAAAACCACGCGAATACAGTAAAAAATACTTTATTTTCAATAGGATAAAATATTATCGCAATTTTATTCGCAATAATTAAAGTTTCCACTACACTTAATCTTACTGATTTGAAATTAACCTTAAATGCTCGCAACATCATAGTTAATTAGCGCACGGCTCAAACCCTATGAGCCATTCCCTTGAGCCCGATACTTAATCGTATTCGGGCCATTTTTTATCTTAAATATTCAACTACGTTAATTTGAAAAGACGACGGTAATTGTTAGATGATAGCTTCGCGATTTCTTCAACCGACTGTCCGCGAATACTCGCTAGATGTTTAGCAACCTCAACAACGTATGCAGGCTGATTTTGCTGTCCTCTATGTGGAACGGGCGCCAAATATGGCGCATCAGTTTCAATCAGGATCTTGTCGTCAGGTATTTTTTTCGCTACGTCACGCAAAGCACTGGCATTTTTGAACGTTACGATGCCAGAGAATGAAATATAAAAACCTAAGGCTAACGCTTGCTCAGCCATCTCCCAAGTTTCGGTAAAGCAATGTAAAATTCCGCCGACTTGTTCAGCGTTTTCGTCTCGAAGAATTTGTAAGGTATCTTCCTTCGCATCTCTGGTGTGAATGATCAGTGGCTTATCAAGTTTTTTGGCGACACGCACATGCTTGATAAAAGAATCAAGTTGCAACTGCTTAGTTTCAGGCGCATAAAAATAGTCTAAGCCTGTTTCCCCAATAGCGATCACTCGTTCATGCTGCGCCATTGATAATAGTTGTTCTTCATCAACGGCATCTTCCTGATTTAACGGGTGAGCGCCACAGGTTAATTTTACATTGGCATAGGCCTGCGTTTGCTCAGCCATCGTCGCAAAATCTTTTAATTTTACGCTGACACACAAAATATCGGTCACCCCAGCATCAGTTGCCGCTTGAATAACATTATCTAAATTACCATCAAATGCTGATAAGTCTAAACGATCCAGATGACAATGAGAGTCGATGAACACAGCTAGCTCCTAAAATGCTTACAGTCAGTTCAACGTTTAAATACGTTGATTAGTGTTTAGTGAAAAAAGGATGTAGAAGATACATCCTAGGGCACGATTTTACAAATGGTTTGCTCTTGGCTGTTTTATTAACAGCGTAGCAGTTGATTGGATATTACATTGATAACGTTGGCTCTGAGGAATTTAAATAACGGCCAATTGCTTTCTCTATTTGATTGCGCACATTATCGGGATCTTCAATAAAATTAACGCCAATCCCTGCTGGCGTGCCATTTTGAGCCCCCACAGGCGTCAACCAGCATATTTTTCCTTTAATTTCAGAAGTTTCTAATGAGTCAGGCAGCACAACTTCAAGTATTACCTCGGTGCCTAGATCAAAATACTCAGCCGTTCGCACAAACAAACCGCCATTTTTTAAAAATGGCATATAAGATTGATATAAATCTCGATCAGAGACAAACTCTAAATACAAGCTTTCCACGGTTATACTCCTTAAGTAGATACTATATCGTATATATCAATTAACAATTTTTCCATAGCAAACTGCACGTTAACTTGGTTAAGTGTTTTTATTTGCTTTGTACACGCGACAATAAGCTGATATATCTGCCATAGGGTATCATGATTAAAGTTAACTTGGACATCAGGACTGTCACCAGCGACAAGTTGAGCTTTGTTATCCCAACCATTGTTTTTAAACATCATATCCATGGCAATCTTCTCTAACCACCTCACGCCATTAGTCGTGCTGACTAAAGCATTGAGTAGCTGGCTTCGACCCGTTCTCGTTGTCAGATAAAGATAAAAATCTTGCTCTATTTGCTTATATTGCTTAGCAATTTCTGTTTCTGCTAACTCTCTATATTGAAGAACTTGCGCTGTTTTATCATTACTATAGCTATTATTTGGCCGAATATTAATTAAACGACATCGACTGATAATAGTCGGCAGCAATAAATCACTTTCAACTGTCGTTAAAATAATAATGCTATTGTTACTTGGCTCTTCAAGCGTTTTTAATAAGGCATTAGCCGCTGAAACTGTCATAGACTCTGCATTGCGTACAACAACTGACTTGTATAGCCCGATTAATGCGGTACTTTCAAAAAACTGATTTGCTTTGCGGATATCGTCAACACCAATTGTTTTGGTGTCAGTTTCAACCACCAGATTATCGGGATAACTACTATTTTGATAAAGCAAACACGCTTTACAATGCCCACAAGGTGATAAATTTGAATCTTGATCATTGCTCAGCTGTTGTTGTGGATGTTGGCACAACAACACTTGCACTAGCCAATCAGCAAGTATGCTCTTACCAGCACCCGTTACACCACTGATCAAAATAGCATGAGGTAACTTTTGCGTCGTTATTTGCCGCGATAAAGAAACCTGATGTTCGATTAACCACGTTTTCATGAAGGTTCAACCACTTCCTGAGCGATGAAAGCTTCAACGCATTTATCTATATTTTGATGAACTTCGTCCATTGACTGACTAGCATCAATGGTTTTTATGCTCTTATCTGCAGCGGCTAATTGGCAATATTTATTACGTACCCGTTCAAAAAATTCAATTTTTTCTTGTTCGATACGATCTAATTCTCCACGCGCTTTGGCACGCGACAAACCTATTTTAGGTTCAATATCCAAATAAAGCGTTAAATCGGGTTTAAACCCCTTTAACGTTACGTTGGCAATGGCGTCCATTATTTTATCGTCAAATTGTCGTCCCCCGCCTTGATAAGCTCGAGAGGATAGATCATGACGATCTCCAATCACCCAAAGGCCCTTTTCCAAAGCAGGACGTATTTTATTGGCAAGTAATTGACTGCGACTAGCGTACATCAACAATAATTCGGTTTCTTGCGTTAATACTTCTTGGTGTTCTGCCGATTTAACCATATCACGTAAAGCTTCAGCTAAAGGCGTCCCGCCAGGCTCTCTTGTTTTAATAAAGGGGATTTTATTTTTTGTTAACACTTCTTCTATTGCCGAAATCGCAGAGGACTTCCCTGCGCCTTCCATTCCTTCAACAACAATAAATTTTCCTTTATTCATCCAACGTTCCCATAGTTCATTTGTTCTTATTTAAGATAAATTCAGCGACTGCTCGATTATGCTCTGCCAAGGTTGTGGAAAACTTATGATAACCATCCCCTTTACTGACAAAATATAAATAATCGGACGATATTGGAGCTAAAGCCGCTTGTAACGCCATTTTACCGGGCATAGCGATAGGAGTGGGCGGTAAACCATCGATGCGATAAGTATTATATAATGTTTTTTCTCGTAAATGAGATCTTTTGATATCCCCTTGATATCGATCCCCCAAGCCATAAATCACAGTGGGATCAGTCTGCAGTCTCATCTTTTGATATAAGCGGTTAATAAACACCGATGCAATAAGTGGCAATTCATCAACTTTGCTGCTTTCTTTTTCGATAATAGAGGCCAAAATCAGGCCTTGATAAGGAGTATCAAAAGGTAAATTTTCCGCTCGTGTTGCCCATAATGTCTCTAATTCTGTTTGCATACGTTGATAAGCTCTCTGCAATAACGCCAGATCAGTAGTGTGAGATGTGTATGCGTATGTGTCTGGATAAAACCACCCTTCTGGGTTTTTATGTTCTATTTGAAGTTTTTTGGCAATATCATCAATAGAAGCGCTGTGCAAAGTGTGCTTTAAGTGTTTTTGTTGAGCAAGAATCGAGAGCCACTGTTTAAAGGTACTTCCTTCAATAAAGGTCACTTTAAATTGATGCTCTTCGCCGGCTACGATTTTATTTAATAGTGCGACCAGTGATGTTCCTGGCATAATTTTATACATGCCAGACTTTAAGTTGGCCATATCTGGATTGATACGCACATATGCCCGCAGCCAAAATCGGTTTGTTAGCCAATGCTGGTTTACTAAAGCTTTAGAAAAGGAGCTAACAGACGTACCCGTTTTAACTTCAACAAATTCTTCTTGGTCTATATTTATCGGCGTATTCATTTGATGATCAAGCATCAAAAAAAAGCTCAAGACTAATATAGACAATAATATTGTGACAAAAAGGGCTATTTTCTTTAACACTTAAGTTTTTCCTCTAATGCCATTTGCATATTTTTTATTGCCGTTATTGAAAATTGTGTTTGATTGTATTGTTTAACAGGAACGATACCCATAACAGAATTACAGATGAACATACCGTCGACAGAATCAATGTCATTTAATTCGGCCGTAACTACTTGAACATTTGTGAAGGTATTCTGTATTTGTTGGCGTACTAAGCCATTTACCCCTGATTGTTCAAGGCTTGGAGTATAAAGCACTTCGTTTTTTAACCAAAACACATTAGCACAACTTGTTTCAATAACATGCCCAAGTACATTAGTCACAAGTAGATCATCTGCAAGGGCAGTATCTAATTCTTGTCGGATCAATACTTGCTCTAATCGATTTAAATGCTTGATCCCTTTTAAAAGTGGATTAAGGCCGATAGTTAAGGAACAATCGCTAAGCGTAATTCCTGTTTCAGCCCAAGCAAGATAATGTTCGGGAAAAGCGTTAACTGTAACAATAACATTAGGTGAAGTGACACCTTTACGCGAATACCCTCTCCCCCCTTGTCCTGCAGAAACAACCACTTTTAACACCGCCAGCTCATAAGGTTTAACTGCATCGGTTAAATGAGCTTTTAGCGCTATATAATCAGGCTGGTAAATACCTAACTGCTGACATCCGCTTTGCAAACGCTCAATATGCTCATTTAGTCGCTGTATTTCACCGTTGACAATTTTAGCGGTGGTAAATAGGCCATCACCGTACGCCAGCGCACGATCACTAATAGAGATATATTGATCTTCTATACCATTGATAGAACTGTAGAGCATAAAATATCACGAATATTAAAAAGCCTGAAACTAACGAGTAGTATTCAGGCTTAATATATTGTTTTCAAGCGGTAAATAAAGCAAACAATGAATTATTTATATTTTTTAAATAATAATGAACCGTTTGTGCCACCAAAACCAAATGAATTACACAATGCGTAATCTAAATTTACATCACGTGCCGTGTGAGCAACGTAATCAAGATCACAGCCTTCATCAGGATTATCAAGGTTAATTGTTGGTGGAACGACATTATTATCTAAGGCTTGGATGGTGAAAATTGTTTCAACCGCACCGGCCGCCCCTAATAAATGCCCGGTCATAGATTTAGTTGAGCCCATCATTAATTTATAAGCATCAGCACCAAAAACCGACTTAACCGCATTGGTTTCCGCTATATCACCAGCTGGTGTTGAAGTGCCGTGAGCATTGATATATTTAATCAAACTCTTATCAACTTTAGCGTCATTAATTGCATTTTGCATCGCTAAAGCTGCACCCGCACCATCTGCTGGTGGCGAGGTCATATGATAAGCATCACCACTCATACCAAAGCCAACAAGCTCTGCATAAATTTTGGCACCACGTGCTTTAGCATGCTCATACTCTTCGACAACAATCACGCCAGCACCATCACCGAGGACAAAACCATCACGGTCTTTATCCCAAGGACGTGATGCTTGTTGTGGGGCATCGTTACGAGTAGAAAGCGCTCTTGCCGCGCCAAAGCCGCCCATCCCCAATGTGGTAGACGCCTTTTCTGCGCCGCCAGCTAACATAGCATCTGCATCACCATAGGCAACCATGCGTGCCGCGTGTCCAATGTTATGAACACCACTAGTACAAGCGGTAACAATGGATATGTTTGGCCCTTTTAAGCCATACATAATAGACAAATGACCAGAAATCATATTGATAATAGTCGACGGTACAAAAAATGGTGACAGCTTTCTCGGGCTCGAGTTAAGCATTTTCTCGTGATTTTGTTCGATAAGACCAAGACCACCAATACCAGAGCCAACAGCTACACCAATACGGTGAGCATTTTCTTCTGTAATTTCTATACCTGAATTTTTAAAGGCTTGAACACCAGCAGCAACACCATATTGAATAAAAAGATCCATTTTTTTGGCTTCTTTTTTCTGCATATAGTCTTCTGCATTAAAGTCTTTAATTAACCCAGCAAATCGAGTTGGGTATTCAGAAGTATCAAAATGTTCGATATCACCAATGCCACTTTTACCTAGCAACAAATTTTGCCAAGTACTTTCAGGACAATTGCCCAAAGGGCTTAACATACCAAGACCGGTAACTACAACACGCCGCATAGGATGAGTTGCCTCCGATAGAAAAGAATTTTAGAAAGGTAAATTCGCTATTGTTTACCTTAGCGAATAATCTACGAACTGTAGATCTCTGAAAAAATGGTCAGGCGGAAATGTCCGCCTGACTCGATCAAATTACTGGTTAGCAGTAACGTAATCGATAGCAGCTTGAACTGTAGTAATTTTCTCAGCTTCTTCATCAGGAATTTCTGTATCAAATTCTTCTTCTAAAGCCATAACTAGTTCTACTGTATCTAAAGAATCAGCACCTAAATCGTCAACGAATGAAGCTTCATTTTTAACTTCTGCTTCGCTAACACCTAATTGTTCGATTGTTATTTTTTTTACGCGTTCTTCGATAGTACTCATTTTTTTTCCTTTACTAGAAAATGCAATTTTTCAAATTGCGTGTAGTGTATTCGTCAACAGCGCACCATGCAAGTAAGTAATTTTACTTTTCCATCTGGTCTAACCTGTTAACAATGTATTATTTACGCTCATTTAGTCATTTTTCGCAAGAGTAAAATGACTAAATGGTTAAATCATGTACATGCCGCCATTAACGTGAATAGTTTCACCTGTTATATAAGCTGCGCTGTCAGAAGCCAAGAAAGCCACGGTATTAGCTATTTCTTCAGGTTTACCTAAACGATTAGCTGGCACCTGAGAAAATATACTTTCTTTTTGTTCGTCTGTTAATGTTTGAGTCATGTCAGTATCAATAAAACCAGGCGCAACCGTATTAACAGTGATACCACGTGAAGCAACTTCACGAGCCAATGATTTAGTAAAACCTAGTAAGCCCGCTTTTGCGGTTGCATAGTTTACTTGCCCAGCATTGCCCATACTACCAACGACAGAGCCAATATTAATGATGCGACCATGACGCTTTTTCATCATAGAACGAATAACCGCTTTACTTAATTTGAACACTGAAGATAAGTTAGTATCGATGATATCTTGCCATTCTTCGTCTTTCATACGCATAAAAAGGTTATCGCGAGTAATACCGGCATTATTAACTAAAATATCAACGCCACCATGCTTTTCTTTTATTGCATCAAACAATGCGTTTATAGAGTCATCATTTGTGACATTGAGCACTAAACCATTCTCTGCCCCTAAATACTCACTGATTTTTTCTGCACCATGCTCAGAAGTAGCAGTACCTATTACCGTAGCACCTAAATCTTGAAGCTGAGTCGCAATCGCTCTACCGATACCTCGGCTGGCACCTGTCACTAATGCGACTTTACCGTCCAATGAAAACATAATTTAACCTATTCTTTTTATTTACTTATTTCACCTTATAAACACATAAAGTGAAATCCCTAACTAACATTGTTAATAATAAAACTAGTTCAACAACTCTTTAACACTGTCTAATGACGCTTGGTCATTAACAGCAATACACGTGATTGATTTATCAATGCGCTTAATAAGCCCCTGCAATACTTTCCCAGGACCTACTTCTAAAATAGTAGTAACACCTTCATCTGCAAGCTTTTGAATGGTTTCAGTCCAGCGCACTGGGCTATAAAGTTGTTTAATAAGAGCCTCTTTAATAGCACTTGCAGATTGTTCTACAACTACGTCAACATTATTTACCACATCTACTTGTGGGATATTAAAGTTAACGTTGTTAAATGCTTTAGCGAGTTCTTCGGCAGCAGGTTGCATTAACGCACAGTGTGACGGAACACTTACCGGCAATGGCAATACTCTTTTCGCACCGGCTTCTTTACACAACAGACCTGCTCTTTCAACAGCTTCTTTATGTCCGGCGATGACTACTTGCCCTGGTGAATTAAAATTAACGGCAGAGACAACCTCATCTCCTTGAGCCTGATGACACGCATCAATAATTGCTTGGTCTTCTAGTCCGATGACTGCAGCCATAGCACCAACGCCTTCAGGTACTGAGGCTTGCATATATTCACCACGTTTGGCCACTAATTGCACACCCTCAGCCAAAGACAGTACACCAGAACACACTAATGCAGAATATTCACCTAAACTATGTCCAGCAACAACTTTAGGGGTAACGGCAATATCGTTTTCCAATAATTTCCACAGTGCAACGCTTGCGGTTAATAACGCCGGTTGAGTGTAGTTGGTTTGATTAAGCTTTTCAGCTGGCCCTACAGAAATTAATTCCCATAAATCATATCCTAACGCCTTAGAAGCCTCAGAAAATGTATCTCGAACTATGTCATTTTCAGAAAAATCGGCTAACATGCCAACTGTTTGAGATCCCTGACCAGGAAAAACAAACGCTAAATTATTTTGCATTTTTTTACCTAATAAAAATGAATAAAAGCAAACCTAGATTAATGTTTGCCTTAATTTAATGTATCTTGTTATTCACCAAATAATAGTTGGTGAAGCCTTAATTAGTTATCTTTGGGTAGCAAGCTTTGTGCTAACTTCTCTTTAATTTTTTCAGGCACTTTTCTTTCCGTTTCTTTTACCGCTTCCATGATTGCCGTATAAAAAGCCATAACATTCGCATTTCCATGGCTTTTAACCACAATGCCCCGCAATCCTATCAAACTTGCACCATTATACTGGTCGGGGTTCAGGGGTTTAAATAGTTTTTTTAATGCTGAAGTTAAAATCCAACCGATAAATCGGGTAAAAACATTACGCGTTAAAATACCTTTAAGCTTGTTGTAGACCATACGTGCAACACCTTCGCAGGTTTTGAGCGCAACATTACCCACAAAACCATCACAAACAATAACGTCGGTTTTATTTGCGAAAATATCATTGCCTTCAACGAAGCCAACATAATTGATATCAGTATTTTCATTTAAGCGAGTTGCCGCAAGCTTAATGTGATCGCTGCCTTTAATGTCTTCTTCTCCCATATTCAATAGTGCAATACGAGGATTATGAATACCGTCGACCTGCTCTGCCATTACCGAGCCCATAATAGCAAACTGGTACAATATAGATGAATCACAAAATACATTCGCGCCTAAGTCCAGCATAAAAACATGCTGCTGCTCATCGTGTGTAGGTAATGAAGAAATTAACGCTGGACGTTCAACCCCTGGCAGGGTCTTTAAGACAAAGTGAGCGATAGCAAAAAGTGCACCGGTATTTCCTGCACTAACGCACGCTTGAGCCGTACCATCTTTAACCAAATCTAGCGCTTTACGCATGGACGAATCTTTCTTATTACGCAGTGCAAAAGAAGGTTTATCGTTCATTTCAACAACATGGGTTGTTGGATAAAGTGTAAACTGAGGATGATCGACGATTTTATGTTTAGCGAGTTCTGTAGTAATGAGCGTTTCATCACCACAAAGAACTAGGTGCAAATTAGGCATATTTTGCACAGCCATAATTGCAGAAGGGATCGTTACAAGGGGGCCTTTATCGCCCCCCATAACATCTAACGCTATGGTTAGATTATTCAACGTATTTTTACCAAGTAAAAGCTTATTTAGCGATTACTTTAACGCCTTTGTAAAAGCCATCAGCTGTTACATGGTGACGACGATGTGTTTCGCCTGATACTGGATCTACTGATAAGTTTTCAGCGGTTAAAGCATCATGTGAACGGCGCATGCCACGTCTTGAACGAGACTTTTTGCTCTTTTGAACTGCCATTACCTACTCCTAAATTCGATTATTTACTTAAGTTGTTTTAATACATCAAATGGATTCGGCTTATCAAGCTCCTCAGGCAACTCACCCCAAACACTGTCGGCTGGTGACTGACAGTCTTCAAGTTCGTGCCTAGGAATTAATGGGATAGCAAGCAAAAGCTCATCTTCCACTAACTCACGCAAGTTAACTTCACCATTCTCATCTAATTCAATTGCGTCATAATATGACGGCAATTCAGCAGCTTTTTCAGGATTTTTCACAGGGCTAAAAATAAACTCTACTTCCAGCACTTGTTCAAAATCCTCAGTGCACCGCTGACAAGTTAATGCTACTGATGCCGACGCCTTCCCTGATATTACTACCAAGCGAAGTTCATCCACATCGAACTTAACATCAACCTTAACTTGCCCACTACATGAATGACATGCAGCAAGCAATCTATTCATTCCCGATAATTCAAAAACACCATCGCACTCTAGCCTGCGCTGAGCACTTTTAAATGGGTCTATTGTTATCGGAAGCTTAAGATTCTGCATAAGGCGCGCATAATAATGCCCCTACCGCCATGTGTCAAAAGAAAATTAGCTTATTTTGTTTAAAAACGTATGATCACCCTTATATTAGCAATAATCTGAATACTTTTTGAGTAATTATCATGAAAACACTCGTTTTAGGCTCGACCTCTCCATTTAGAAAAAATTTACTAGAAAAATTAAATCTCCCCTTTGAATGTGCAAAACCCAATATTGATGAATCCGCCAAAGAGGGTGAGTCACCGATAGAATTAGTAGAGCGATTATCTATTGAGAAAGCTAAAGCCGTCGCTTTGCAATATCATGATGCATTGATTATTGGCTCTGACCAAGTTGCGGTTTGTGAAGGTGATATTTTAGGCAAGCCGCATAATTTCGACAATGCTGTCAAACAGCTTACGAGGTTTAGTAATAAAGCAGTCACCTTTTACACTGGCTTGTGTGTGTACGATAGTCTGTTAAAAAAGACAGTTTCGCTTGTTGAACCTTTTACCGTGCACTTTAAATTCTTGTCTTTAGACGAAATAACTCATTATCTTAATGCAGAGCAACCCTATAATTGTGCAGGGAGCTTTAAAAGTGAAGGATTAGGCATTTGTTTATTTGAAAAGCTTGAGGGTGACGATCCCAATACGCTCATTGGTCTGCCCCTGATAAAACTTGTCGCATTACTAAAAGAGCACAACATCAACGTACTGGCTCTACAAGATACTCAATAAGGTTATTATTGTGACTGGTTAGATAAACTTATCTAACCAGTAATTTTTGTAATTCATGAAGAGAGTTAACAATTGCTTTGGGCGCAAACTTAGATAATTTATGTTCATCATGAACACCTAAGGTAACCCCAATTCGATCTACACCTGCGTTGTGCGCCATTTCCATGTCTAACGTACTGTCGCCAATCATCACTGCTTCGTGCGGCTCGATAGCGAACTCTTGCAATAAACTGGTTAACATATCAGGAGCAGGTTTAGAACTCACTTCATCTCCGCAACGGTAGCCATGAAATAAATGGTCGGTATTACTGGCTTTTAAAACTCGTTCTAAGCCATTACGACCTTTCCCCGTTGCAACAGCTAATAATTTATTTTGTTGCCTTAATTGTTCTAACAGCGCAATAGCATTATCAAATAATGGGGTCGGGGTCGGATCTAAGTCAACATAGTATTCTTTGTATTGCGCCACTAAACGTTCACTTTGCTCATGTGTGCTTTGAGGAAATAAAACACTCATTGCTTTAGGTAAACTCATACCAATTATCGACTTTACCTGTTCGTCAGAGGGGCTTTCCAACAACACCGCTTTTGCCGCCGATTGCATGGAGGAAACTATACGCCCAATGGAGTCCATGAGCGTACCATCCCAATCAAAAACAACCAATTTATACTGGTGCATAAAACGTCTCCTCGGCTAAACTTTTACCAATTGGCTTAATATTGTCTGAAGCTTGTCGTCCAAAGGTGCTTCGATTTTTATTCTTTGTTCTGTAGACGGATGAGTAAACTCTATGCTCGCGGCATGCAAAAACAAACGTTTTAAACCAATAGTTCTCATTTCCCCATCAAAGGATTCATGACCGTACTTATCATCACAAGCTATTGAGTGCCCTTTTATTTGACAATGCACACGAATTTGATGAGTTCGCCCTGTTACTGGAAAAGCTCTCACCAGTGTCGCATTTTGATAGTGCTGAAGCACTTTAAAGCGAGTTTCTGATTCTTTGCCGTTAATGTTATCAACAATAACTACACGCTCACCTGACTTAAGATCGTTTTTCTTGAGCGCATCAGTTACTCGCGTCAGCTTATTTGACCAATGCCCTTTTACCAAGGCATGATAAAACTTTTGTACCTTTTTATTACGCAGTTGTTCGTGTAAATGGCGCAACGCTGAACGCTTTTTAGCTATAACCAAACAGCCTGATGTATCCCGATCTAAACGATGAACAAGTTCAAGCATGCGGGCATCAGGTCTTAAAGCACGCAAGGCCTCTATTAGTCCAAAATTAACGCCACTGCCTCCGTGCACAGCCATGCCGGACGGTTTGTTAATGACAATTAAGCGCTCATCTTCAAATAATATTTTTGACTCGAGACTAGCCACCACGCTTAATTGTGTCGATACAACATTGGTTTTTTCCGAGATACGAATAGGTGCCACTCTTAGCACATCATCGAGCAGTAATTTATATTCAGGTTTAATACGCTTTTTATTGACCCGGATCTCGCCTTTTCTTAATAAACGATAGATATGACTTTTAGGCACACCTTTAAGGGTTTTCAATAAAAAATTATCAATTCTTTGTCCAGTATCTTCACTATCAATAGTGTAAAACTTGACTTGAGGTTTATTAGATTCATTCATGGGGCGGAGTTTAACACATTTTTTTTAGCTTTTAAGACAATTAAAATAGCTAATTCATTGCCATTACACATAATATAGTGGGATAATGCTCTAGTTACTGAAATATTAAGCAGTAATTAAATTAAGGAAGCTCAAAGCGAAACGTAAGAGGCGAAATGCGGCCACCTTATTATGCACATTTACGATAAAAGTATCGGTGACATAATAACGAAACGGCCTGTTGCTAAATTCGACGCGTGTAACTTGTCGAAGATAATGCATAAACAGCTTGTCCTGCGCAGTTGAGTAATTTTGTAATCCTATCAGATAGGCAAAGTAAAGTTTTCCGGTGGTAATAAATAGGCGAGAAAGGTTCAGAAAAAACCGGCCTGTTACCAAGTCCAATACTCAACTTGTCTGATAATAAGTGCAGCACACTTGCTGGGCACATAAAGAAACAAATTAACTATGGTGATTACATCATAGAAAGATTAAACAATCAGAATTTTTAACAGCTTACTAAGCAATAGGCCTAGTAAGATTGACATCCGTGAGGCTGACAAAGTGCTGTTACCATAGCGATAGTTTGCTTTGTGTTCTAAGCAAATGGTGTGTTGTGACTAAAAATGAGTCACACAAACTATGAAACGTATGTTAATAAACGCTACACAATCAGAAGAATTGCGTGTAGCACTAGTTGATGGTCAACAACTTTACGATTTAGATATTGAAAGTCCTGGTCATGAACAAAAAAAATCGAATATCTACAAAGCTAAAATCACTAGAGTTGAACCTTCATTAGAAGCCGCTTTTGTTGATTACGGCGCAGAGCGCCACGGTTTCCTTCCGATGAAGGAAATTGCCAGAGAATACTTTCCTAAAGGTTACACCTTCCAAGGTCGACCAAACATAAAAGAAGTCCTTCACGAAGGGCAAGAAGTCATTGTTCAAATAGATAAAGAAGAACGAGGACAAAAAGGTGCTGCCCTAACCACTTTTATTAGTTTAGCGGGTAGTTATCTAGTTTTAATGCCTAATAACCCTCGTGCTGGCGGCATCTCTCGCCGGATAGAAGGTGATGAGCGCACCGATCTAAAAACGTCATTAAGCAAACTACAACTTCCTAAGGGTATGGGGCTTATCGTCCGTACAGCGGGTGTAGGCAAAGATTACGATGAATTAGAATGGGATTTAAATGTCCTTTTACATCACTGGAAGGCCATTGAAGAGGCGTCAGAAAATCGCCCTGCTCCGTTTCTTATCCATCAAGAAAGCAACGTTATTTTGCGTGCGATCCGTGACTATTTACGTCGTGATATCGGTGAAGTATTAATTGATCGCCCTAAAATATATGAAAGTGTCAAAAAACATATCGAAGTAGTACGTCCCGATTTCCTCAGTAAAGTTAAACTATACGACAACGATGTACCACTATTTACGCATTACCAAATAGAAACACAAATAGAGTCAGCTTTTCAACGCGAAGTTCGTCTGCCTTCTGGTGGCTCGATCGTAATAGATCCTACTGAAGCATTAACGTCTATTGATATTAACTCTGCCCGCGCGACTAAAGGTGGAGATATTGAAGAAACGGCGTTTAACACTAATTTAGAAGCCGCCGAAGAAATAGCCCGTCAACTGCGCCTTCGTGATTTAGGTGGATTGGTTGTTATCGACTTTATTGATATGACGCCAGTAAGACACCAACGCGAAGTTGAAAACAGAATGCGCGATGCCGTGCGTCAAGACCGTGCCAGAATTCAGCTTGGCCGAATTTCACGCTTTGGATTGTTAGAAATGTCACGTCAACGTCTACGTCCATCTATTGGTGAAACTAGCCAAGGTGTATGTCCTCGCTGTAATGGTACAGGGCATGTAAGAGGCGTTGAATCATTGGCTTTATCTGTACTGCGCTTAATGGAAGAAGAAGCAATAAAAGATAATACCTTGCATGTTCAAGCACAAGTGCCGGTGCCTGTTGCTACGTATCTACTAAACGAAAAACGTCGTTCTGTGATGCATATTGAAAAGCATCACAGTGTGCATATTTTGATCATCCCTAATCCTCATATGGATACACCACAATATGAAGTATTGCGAGTACGTAAGGATGAGTCAATTTCGGAAGCAAGCTATGATCTGCCGGTAAAACAAGCAACGATTGAAGAAGCGGTAATGCCTAAATATGCAACTGATATCGTTAAACGTGATGAACCAGCACTGCAAGGAATGGCCGGTCCATCGAGAATAGCCAACAAGCCAGTTGAAAAAGAGACTAAACAAGTCACTAAACCATCAACGGAGAGCAAGGCAGGATTTTTTGGTTGGTTAAAAAGCTTATTTGCACCTAACGAGCAAATAGAGCAAAAACCAGTTACGGAGAATAAGCCTAAACGCGACACAAACCGTAGACCTCAACGCAACAAAGCACGTAAAAGTAACTACAACGAAAAAAGAACTGATAGTAAAACAGATAGTCGTGAGAATAGAGAGGTTAAAGGCGCAAAACAAAGCCGTAAACCTCAACAAGATAAAACACAAAAGCCAGTTCGAGATAAAGTTCAAAAGCCTAAAGAAGAAAAGGTTGCAGAACGTCGACAACGTAGAAATAGTCGTAAAAAAGTTAGAAGTGATGATGCCAACAAGCCAGTAAACTTTAGCGAAGAAAAAGTAGTGCAGCCAAACTCTATTGATCAAAAGCTTGTTGATGCCGATGTTAATAACCTAGCAGCAAAACCTGTTGTTGAACAAACCTCTGAGTCTGCTGAAAAGAGCAACCGTGAAGAAAGACCAAGAAATCGTCGTTCTCCACGTCATTTGCGTTCACAAGGGCAGCGTAGACGCCGCCAAAACAATGACGAGCAACCAACCAACTCGGTAACAACGGTTGAAGTCAGTGAAGATCCTGTAGAAGCACGTTATCCTGAGCAAGAAGCGAATGAGCTAAATAACCAAGTTCAACACCAGGATGTAACAAGCGAGGAAGCAACTGAAAAATCGAGCGCAGTTATAGACTCAAGCAAAGAAGTTCAACCCGACTTGCCATTTGGTGAAGAAGAAAAATCAGCATCACTTCCTGCAGATGAGCAACCTGAGGCAAACACAGTTGCTAATACTGGTGATGAGCTTACCAGTAAAAATGAAGTCACTGCTACTGATAGTGAACAAAGTAACAAGGATAATTTAAAGAGTACTGAAGATAGCCCTATTACAGATGTAGAAGCAGATGTAGAAGCAGATGTAGAAGCACCGATAGAAAAAACAGAACAAGTAGCTGCGCCAAGTGCTATTGAAGAAACATCAATAGAGGAAAAAACTGAAAAAGTTACCGTATCTACAAATATTGAAAATGTTGATGTAGAGACAGAAGTTAATAATATCGAACATCAACATGAACTCAACATTGCAGATAGTGCTATTAAGATTGAGTCATCGGTCAAAGATGCTGATAATATTAAAAAACAGCCCATAAAGTTTGTTCGCTTACCTTATAGCGCAAAGGCTTCATCTCCGATGGTGAAACCAGAAACAATCCACACGGTTATTGAGTTGCCGACTGCTTTTTATGCCAATGAAGATAGAGCTGTACATATATCTTCAGGTAAAAGCGCATCTGTTGGTGATGCTACTAGTAAAAGTTCTGCTGGTCCGACAAAGCCAACAGTAACGGTCTAAGCGATTTTGCTTTGACATTTAGCTTCAGTAAAAAGCCAGTCAAATGACTGGCTTTTTTATGCACTTTATATACTTACTACTAAATTTTTATGCGACTGGCGTTGTCAGACAACACTTTTTCGCCAATACCTTTTACTTTAAGCAAATCCTCTATCGATTCAAATGCGCCATTTTCAGTTCTAAAAAGCACTATGGCATGAGCTCTTTTTTGGCCAATACCTTTTAATGTAGCTAATGTCTCTTCATTTGCTTGGTTGATATACACAGCTTCAATAGATTCTTCTATAGATATAACTTCTTTGGATGTATCTGCGTGGAGGTTAAGTGATAAGCAAGAAAAAATTCCTGCCGCTATAAGCGTAGTGAGTGTTTTCATCATTCTATCCTTTGATATAATTAATTCCGTTTTTAGCCATTCACATTAAATTGAATGGTAGATTAAGTAATAGTAGGTAGTAACTATTTTGTCAATAATTACTACCTAAACTAAAAGTTAATCAAAGGATAAAGATACTATTAGTCTTAATTAAGTAAGAGTAGAGTTAATCTGCTGTAAAACTAAGTGAGGGTTATCTGCTTGAGTTATTGGTCTACCAATAACTAAGTAATCAACACCAGCCTGCACTGCTTGTTCTGGCGTCATAATGCGCTTTTGATCATCGCTATTTGCGCCCGAGGGTCGAATTCCTGGTGTAACTAACTTAAAGTCGCTTCCCAGTGTAGATTTTAGCTCTTGAGCTTCCCAAGCCGAGCAAACAACGCCGTCTAAACCGGCTTGTTTAGTAAGTGTCGCCAAATGCATTACTTGCTCTGCCGGTGATTTGGTAATACCAAGCCCGATTAAATCATCTTCTTCCATACTAGTTAAAACTGTAACCGCGATAAGTAGCGGAGCATTATCACCATAAGGCACTAGTGCATCTTTCGCTTTTTTCATCATTTTTAAACCACCAGAAGCGTGGACATTAACCATCCAAACTCCAAGCTCTGCCGCTGCTGCTACAGCTTTAGCGACCGTGTTTGGTATATCATGAAACTTCAAATCAAGAAAAACATCAAAACCACGATTGACTAATTCCTTAACAAACTCAGGTCCAAAATAAGTAAACATTTCTTTGCCTATTTTTAAACGGCAATCGCTCGGTTGAATTTTATCAACAAAAGTAAGCGCATCAGCTTGGTTATCAAAATCTAATGCCACTACCACTTTTGGATCATTCATCACACTTTCCTTTAAAGTTTAATTTTTGAATTTTATGTAGGCGCTATTTTCTAAGTTAGTTGTCATTTATGCAAGGAAAAGGCGCGGAGTTTACGATAGCAAATGAGCAGCTCTTACACAGGATAAATTTACTTAACATTGGTAATCACAGTTACTCACCTTCTAGGCCACGAACTGGTTTAAGTTGCTCCCAGTCATGACAAGATGGACACGACCAATAGTGGGTACTGCTATTAAATCCACATGTTCGGCAACTATATCTATGTTTAACGTTTAAATAAGCAGAAATTAGCTCTGTGATCACCGCTAGACTTTCAGTATTTGAATCTTGAGTATCAGTTACTTGCATTTTTACAAAATGTTTAAAGCCTCTGATAGTAGGTCTACGTTTTAACGCAGATAAAAGAAAATCTTTCGCTCGACTCATGCCATGCTTTTGCTCTAACTGCTGTAAATACTCTATCAAAGCGCTAGTACTGCCCGTTTCTTCATAAACCTTTCGAATAAATTTATAAAACTCGTCTTGCGCGTCTATTTGCGTATAACAATGATGCATATTTGCTATAACGTCGGGGAAAAACTCTTTATCTTGTTGGTATATATCCTGATAACATTGACAGGCTTCAGCATATTGCTGATGGTTCTCATATATTTGAGCCATTAGCCAATTAGCACGGCAAGAATTGGGATCTCGAAGCAATGCATTTTCTAATAATTCAATAACTTCTATAAACTTATCGTTTTCCAATGCCGATGTTGCGAGCTCACAATAAAAATTAGCTAATGTATGTAATAATTTTTTATCTTTGGTTTTGATGATTTCTTTTTTCAAAGATAAGCCTTGTTGCCAATCTTTGGTTGATTGATATATTTGCATCAAATATGTCAAAGACTTTAAACCATAGGACTTAGTTTTTAATAGTTTATTAAACATGGTTTCTGCGCGATCATATAGACCAGCACTTAAAAAATCTTTACCTAGCTCAAATGCGGCTTGTTGCTTATCGTTTGCAGATAAATGTTTTTGTCTGACTAAGTGCTCATGTATTTTTAACGCTCGGTCTAGTTCTCCTCTACGCCTAAATAAATTGGCCATAGCAAAATGTGCTTCAACCGTATCATCTTCCACTTTTAGCGCTTCGAGTAAGTAATCTATTGCTTTGTCTTGTTGGTTAGATAATAAATAATTTAGGCCAGTAGAATACTTTATCGACAAATCTTGTTTAGCTGTTTGGTCATTCTGCTTAATACTGTTACGCCCCATAAACCAGCCATATCCCATAGCTACTGGTAACAATAAAAATAATAACTCTAACATATTATCTATAATGCCTTTTTAACAGTTGTCGTTTTCTTTGACCGCACCGTACGTAACAATTTCCAAAATAATGAAAATAACAATCCTAGAAAAAAACCAATCATAGTAAACAAACTAACCGCTGCAGCTACCGACATTTCAGCACGAGCAATTAAGTAATTTAATGTTATTGTTTGTTCATTTTGACTACCAAAGATAAAAGCAATAGCCAATAAAACGATTATAAGAAATAACGTAAAATAAACACGCAAAATAAAGTCCACCTAAATTCTTATGACAAAAAAACGGCATGCTATAGCATGCCGTTTTTTATTAAATTGATTTATCAATTTATGCTATCTATTTCTAGAAAGTGAAATTACGCACAAGTAAGATTTACTCGCTCGCGTAACTCCTTACCGGGTTTGAAATGAGGAACATACTTACCAGCAAGCTCTACCGATTCACCCGTTTTTGGATTTCGACCAACACGTGGTGCACGATAATGCAGTGAAAAACTACCAAACCCTCTTATTTCTATACGTTCCCCTTTAGATAAGGTTTGCGCCATCATTTCAAGGATTTCTTTAATAGCTTGTTCTACATCTTTAGCAGATAAGTGACTTAACTTTTCTGCCAATCTTTCAATGAGTTCTGACTTGGTCATTAGACCTCCCAGTGTTCATTTAGCTTCGCGCCAATAGAGTTTAAACTAGAGGAGAAATACTTCACCAAACAAAGTTTCTCCTCACCATTCCCGCTAATAATTAACTTTTAGCGTTTTTAAATGCTTCAGCCATTGCGCTTAAACCAGACTCTTCAGGTTGATTTAAGCTATCCATCGCTTCACGTTCGTCTGCTTGATCTTTCGCTTTGATAGATAAACTGATAGTGCGGTTCTTACGATCTACACCAACAAATTTAGCTTCAACGCTATCACCAACTGACAATTCAGTAGACGCATCTTCGATACGCTCACGTGAAATATCAGCTACACGAAGATATCCTTCAACACCTTCAGCTAATTCAATCTTAGCACCTTTCGCGTCAACTTCAACGACTTTACCATTAACAATAGCACCTTTTTTGTTATCTGTCAGATACATATTGAAAGGATCGTCTTCTGCTTGTTTAACACCTAAAGAGATACGTTCACGTTCAGGGTCAACTTGTAATACAACAGCTGAAATTTCATCACCCTTCTTGTATTCACGAACGATTTCTTCGCCGCCGTTCCAAGAGATGTCTGAAAGATGTACAAGACCGTCGATACCACCGTCAAGACCGATAAAGATACCAAAGTCAGTGATTGACTTGATCTTACCTGATACTTTGTCACCTTTGTTGAAGTTCTTAGCAAACTCTTCCCAAGGGTTCGGGATACATTGTTTAAGGCCAAGAGAAATACGACGACGTTCTTCGTCAATTTCAAGAACCATAACTTCAACAGTATCACCCAAGTTAACAACTTTAGATGGGTGAATGTTTTTGTTAGTCCAATCCATTTCTGAAACGTGAACAAGACCTTCAACGCCTTCTTGGATTTCTACAAAACAACCGTAATCAGTTAAGTTAGTCACGCGACCAGAAAGCTTAGCACCTTCAGGATAACGCTTAGCAATAGCTACCCATGGATCTTCGCCTAACTGCTTCATACCTAGTGATACACGAGTACGTTCACGGTCAAATTTCAATACTTTAACTGGGATTTCGTCACCAACATTTACGATTTCACTTGGGTGCTTAACACGCTTCCAAGCCATATCTGTAATATGTAGTAAGCCATCAATTCCGCCTAGGTCTACGAATGCACCGTAGTCTGTTAAGTTCTTAACGATACCCTTAACTTCTAAGCCTTCTTGCAATGACTCTAGTAATTGATCACGTTCTACGCTGCTTTCTGATTCAATTACCGCACGACGAGATACAACTACGTTATTACGCTTTTGATCAAGCTTAATAACTTTAAATTCTAGGTCTTTACCTTCAAGGTGAGCAGTGTCACGTATTGGACGTACATCTACTAATGAACCCGGTAAGAAAGCACGAATATTGCTAACTTCAACCGTGAAACCACCTTTAACTTTACCGTTGATAACACCGATAACTGTTTCTTTTTCTTCGTAAGCTTTTTCAAGCACTTGCCATGCTTCATGACGTTTTGCTTTTTCACGAGAAAGAATAGTTTCACCGAAACCATCATCTGTTGCATCTAATGCAACATCAATTTCGTCACCAACATTAATTTCTATTTCACCAGCTGTATTTTTAAATTGGTCGATAGATATTACGCTTTCAGATTTCAAGCCGGCGTCAACTAAAACGTTGTCTTTGTTGATGGCTACCACAGTTCCTTTGATTATAGAACCAGGACGTGTTTCGATTTCTTTTAAACTTTCTTCAAAAAGTTGTGCAAAATTTTCAGTCATAACGTGTATATGAACTCAGTTTTTTAATCCAATCAACATACATGTTTCATGGGGTTATTAATAATGCCCTATGCATCCTTACATTGGGCTTCAATTTTAACGTCCTAAACAGTTAGGAAGTCTGTGTTTGTGTTAATTTTTCATTAGCAAATGAAAGGACTTTATTAACCACTTCCTGTATGGAAAGATTAGTAGAATCAATAATTAACGCACCTTCTGCGGGTACAAGCGGAGCCACCTTTCGGTTCTGATCTCGCTCATCCCTTAGACGTATGTCATCCAAAAGGCGCCCGATTTTAACATCAAAGCCTTTATCTTTCAACTGATTAAATCTGCGTTCTGCTCTTTCTTCAGCACTGGCGGTCAGAAATACCTTAACCGGCGCTTGACTAAAAACTACGGTGCCCATATCGCGCCCATCAGCCACTAGGCCTGGCGCTACGCTAAAGGCACGCTGGCGACGTAATAAAGCTTCTCTTACCCTTGGGAAAGCTGCAACTTTTGAAGCCAGCGCCCCAATCTCTTCAGTACGAATGCTATCAGTGACATCCTCACCTTCCAAAATAACTTTACCCTCTCCGTCACCACTAATATCAAACTGAACATCTAAATGCGCAGCAATAGGGATGAGCGGCTCCTCATCATCGACAGAAATATCGTGATGCTGTGTCGCCACAGCTAGTACTCGGTATATAGCTCCACTATCAAGTAAGTGCCAGCCAAGTTGTTCTGCTACTATTCTGGCTACCGTTCCTTTACCCGCTCCACTTGGGCCGTCTATGGTAATTACCGGTGTTTTTTCAATCATGCATTCATTCCTGGTTTAGCGATAATCCTATTTGATTTGCCAACGCAACAAAATTTGGAAATGATGTCGCGACATTATCACAATCTAATATTTTAATCTGGCCTTTGGCTCGAAGTGAGCCAATAGCAAATGACATTGCAATGCGATGGTCATCATGACTATCAACCGTTCCTGAGGTCAATTGCCCACCAATAATGTCGATACCATCTTCATAAACTATACAATCAATACCTAAGTTTACTAATCCATCAGCCATTGCCTGAATTCTATCGCTTTCTTTGACTCTTAATTCTTCTGCGCCACGCAAACGCGTGATCCCTTCTGCACAAGCAGCGGCAATAAATATAGCGGGGAATTCATCAATGGCAAGCGGAACATCGCGTTCATCAATATCAATTCCCTTTAATGCCGAGGATTTTACCACAATATCTGCCACAGGTTCACCCCCAGCCATACGTTCGTTGATTATGGTCAAATTCCCATTCATTTGTTTCAAAATATTAATCGCGCCTATTCGAGTAGGATTCATACCAACATTTCGAATAATAACTTCACCTGCTTCGGCGATTAATCCTGCAACCATGAAAAATGTCGCCGATGAAATATCCCCCGGGATAGTAAGGTCACATGCAGTAAGCTTGTGACCCCCTTCGATTGACACTTTTTTGCCAACAGAAGTGTCTTCAACAGTAACAGGGTAACCAAATGCCTGAAGCATTCTTTCTGTATGATCACGGGTTATACCAGGTTCGGTTACACTCGTAACGCCATCAGCATACATGCCAGCTAAAATAACACATGATTTAACTTGGGCACTGGCCATTGGTAAATCATAATGAATGGCAGTCAACGCCTGTTGTTCAAGTCCTTCGCACTCTACAGGTGGTGTACCGTCAGCTTGTGCGTGGATGTTTGCCCCCATTAATTTTAAGGGTTCGATAACTCTTCCCATCGGGCGCTTATTTAAAGAATTATCTCCTGCCATACTAGAAGGAAAGCGTTGCCCCGCTAAAATTCCAGCAAGTAAACGAATAGAAGTGCCTGAATTCCCTATATCTAAGCCATTTTTAGGAGCAGATAAACCATGCAATCCTTTACCATGAATAGTAACATTTTGCTGTTCATCGGGCCCTTCAATGTCAATTCCCATAGCTTTAAACGCATTCATGGTCGCCAAACAATCTTGTCCCGGGAGGAATCCTTTTACATGTGTCGTGCCTTCAGCTAGGGCGCCGAACATTATTGAGCGATGTGAACATGATTTATCGCCAGGTACGGTAATATCACCATTCACTTTAGAAGCTGGCGTTGCAAAAATTGTTAAGGATTGATTTTCAGCAGACATAATTATTTCATCTCATTATTTAATCGCTATGTGCGCGAGCAAAACATAGCGAAATTAATCGTTAATTTTTTCTTATTTACTGTATTCTTTTGCGAATGACTTCATAAATAGAATTAGTGCTTGTACGCCCTCTATCGGCATCGCATTATAGATACTTGCACGCATACCGCCAACCATACGATGGCCCTTAAGTGCCATTAGGCCTGCAGCTTCCGCTTGCTCTAAAAACTTATCATTTAAGACTTCATCGTTAAGCCAAAACGGGACATTCATCAAGCTTCGAACATTTTCGGTAACATTATTATGATAAAAATCGCTATTATCTATGTATTGGTAAAGTAATTGCGCTTTTTCAAGATTTAACGTAGCAACACGTTCAACTCCGCCTATTGATTTAAGCCATTCAAAGACAAGCCCCGCTAAATACCAGGCATAGGTTGGAGGGGTGTTATACATAGAATCATTTTCAGCAATGAGCTGATAATCCATAATACAAGGGGTTGTTTGCCGTGCGCTCCCTAATAAATCATCACGAACAATGACGATAGTGAGCCCTGATGGTCCAATATTTTTTTGAGCGCCGGCATAAATCAGTCCGAATTTAGAAACATCAATTTGACGCGACAAAATTGTAGAAGACATATCTGCAACGATAGGTACACCATTGGTTTCCGGGATTTCAAATATTTCGATACCATCAACCGTTTCGTTAGGACAATAATGCACGTAAGCGGCATCAGGATTCAACGGCCATTGAGAAGAACTCAATACTGAAGTTTTACCATTATTTTTAGTAGTAATATCGATAACCTTGATATCGCCATAATGCTGCGCTTCTTTGGCTGCGGCCTTGGACCAAGAACCTGAAATAATATAATCCGCTAATTGTCCCTCACCAAGTAAATTAAGCGGCACGGCAGAAAACTGCCCGCGACCACCGCCATGGCAAAACAATACTTTATAATTTGACGGTATTTGCATCAAAGCACGTAAATCAGCTTCTGCCTTTGCCGCTACAGCCATAAACTCTGCACTACGGTGACTAAGCTCCATCACGGATGAACCCGTATTTTGCCAATTAACAAATTCACTTTGCGCCTTTGCCATAACTTCAACGGGCAACATTGCAGGTCCTGCACAAAAATTATAAACACGAGACATTGGGAGCATTAATCCTTTTAGTCAAATACGTTAAACGTTACATTGTCATTAAATAACTAAAAATAAAAATGGGCGGTTAAAACCGCCCATTTTTATTTGTTAATCGCGGTAAAATTAATCACCGTCTGAGAGTTGTTCATTCTCAGGGGCTATATCTTCTTGTGATTGTTTATCATGTGAAGATTCTGTTGATTCATCACTTGCTACAACATCGTCGTCACTTGAAGAAACTAATTCAGCTTCTTCGATTTCATCAATTCGTTGCAGTGCGACCACATGCTCATCTTCAGCTGTACGAATCAAACGAACACCTTGCGTGTTACGACCAATAACACTCACTTCATTCACTCGAGTTCTCACTAAAGTGCCATTGTCAGTGATGATCATAATTTCGTCTTGCTCGTTCACCTGAACCGCACCAACAACAGGACCATTTCTTTCGCTGACTTTAATAGAAACAACACCTTTAGTTGCACGACTCTTCGCTGGATATTCAGCAAGGTCGGTACGCTTACCATAACCATTTTGGGTTACAGTTAAGATAGGACCATCGGTTCGTGGGACAATAAGAGAAACAACTTTTTGATCCCCTTCTAACCTTATCCCTCTAACCCCAGTGCCCGTTCTACCAATAGCTCTTAGTGCCTGTACTTCTTCACCAGTTTCAGGGTCAATTTTTATTTCACCTGTTTCACTATCACGCGCTTTTTCGTTAAAACGCACAACTTTACCTGCATCAGAGAATAACATGATGTCATTCTCACCATTGGTAATGTCTACACCAATAAGTGTGTCATCATCACGCAAGTTAAGGGCGATAATACCGTTAGCGCGTTGATTAGAATATGCTGTCAATGGTGTTTTCTTCACAGTACCTGAAGCGGTTGCCATGATAATAAACTTATCATCTTCATATTCACGTACTGGTAAAATCGCAGTGATACGCTCATTTTGTTCAAGTGGTAAAATATTGACGATAGGACGACCACGTGCGGTCCGACTCGCTAACGGCAACTGGAACACTTTCAACCAATATAGTTTACCGCGATCTGAGAAACACAATATCGTATCGTGAGTGTTAGCAACGAGTAAACGTTCGATGAAATCTTCATCTTTCATCTTAGTGGCTGCTTTACCTTTACCACCTCGACGTTGTGCTTCGTAATCAGTTAACGCTTGATATTTAACGTAACCTTCATGAGATAGTGTAACGACAACATCTTCTTCACAAATAAGATCTTCCATTGACAGATCATGTGAAGCATTTGAAATTTCAGTACGTCTCACATCGCCAAATTCATCACGAATCGCTTCTAGCTCTTCACAGATAACTTCCATCAAGCGTGAAGGCGTTGATAAAATATGCATTAATTCAGCGATAAGGTCTAATAACCCTTTGTACTCACTTAGAATTTTTTCGTGTTCCATGCCTGACAATTTGTATAACTGCAGATCAACAATGGCTTTTGCTTGTTCTGCTGTTAAAAAATATAAACCATCACGGATGCCGTACTCTGGCTCTAACCACTCTGGGCGAGCAGCATCTGTACCAGCACGTGCCAACATGTCACTAACATTACCAAGCGTCCAGCCTTGAGCAATTAGCTTTTCTTCGGCCTCTTTTCTATTACTCGACTCTTTAATGAGTTGAATAATAGGATCGATATTCGCTAAGGCGATTGATAAGCCTTCTAATATATGTGCACGTTCTCTTGCTTTACGTAATTCAAAGATGGTTCTACGAGTAACAACTTCACGACGATGCAAAATAAAGGCTTCAAGCATCTCTTTAAGGTTAAATAGTTTCGGCTGACCATTAGTCAGTGCCACCATATTTAAACCAAAGGAAACTTGCATTTGGGTAAGCTTATAAAGATTATTTAAAACAACCTCACCAACTTCGCCACGCTTAACTTCAATAACCATACGCATGCCGTCTTTATCAGACTCATCACGCAAAGCTGAAATACCTTCAAGGCGTTTTTCTTTAACAAGCTCAGCCATTTTCTCAATTAGGCGCGCTTTGTTTACTTGATAAGGTAATTCATGAACAACAATGGTTTCTTTACCAGTGGTTTCATGAACTTCAATATCAGCACGGGCACGGATCTTAATTTTACCACGTCCCGTACGGTAAGCTTCTTCTATTCCGGCACGACCACTGATAATACCAGCCGTAGGAAAATCAGGTCCTGGAATATGCTGTAGTAATTCATCAATAGTTAATTCGCTATTTTCAATTAACGCTAAACAACCGTTGATCACTTCAGTTAGGTTGTGTGGCGGAATGTTGGTTGCCATACCAACAGCGATACCAGAACTACCATTAACAAGTAACGCCGGAATTCGAGTTGGCATAACCGCTGGGATAAATTCTGTACCATCATAGTTAGGCACAAAATCAACAGTCTCTTTATCTAAATCAGCTAATATAGAATGAGAGATTTTTGCCATGCGAATTTCTGTATAACGCATTGCAGCAGCTGAATCGCCATCAACTGAACCAAAATTCCCTTGTCCATCTACCAACATATAACGCATTGAAAAAGGTTGCGCCATACGTACGATGGTATCGTACACAGCTGTATCGCCATGGGGGTGATATTTACCGATAACATCGCCTACTACACGGGCTGATTTTTTATACGGTTTATTGAAGTCATTACCTAATACGTTCATTGCAAACAAAACGCGACGATGCACAGGCTTTAAGCCGTCTCTTACATCAGGTAGAGCACGACCTACAATCACACTCATTGCGTAATCTAAGTAGGAGCTTTTAAGCTCGTCTTCAATATTGACTGGAACTATTTCTCTTGCCAGATCGGTCATAAATCGATGGTATCCCTTAACTTTGCTTTTTTAAAAAGAATTCAGAAAATTTTTCGAAATTATTATTTTTTTATTCAACGCGGCATATTATCACAAAAACAAGTGATGCCATACTGCTTTATTACTCACTATTTTGCGATCTAAATGCATGAGTTTCAAGTCAATTATTCACCAATAAAGATATCTAGTTAATTCATTGAATTTAAATAGAATAATTTCACTATCAGCGCGCAAACTTTGCCAGATGTAATTACTATGATATTCGTATAGATTGTTTTTTATACAAACCTAGTCTGGTCAATATCATTACAAGATAAATGACAAGAATAACCATTAAAACTCAAGTCACTTGATTACTTGTGGCTTGCATTTGATGTTTATCTAGCAAAAATAAAAACGACAACGAACCTTGCTAAATAGTCTCACAATCTTTACTTGTCACACTATGTTTAGTTTATGGTTTAGTTTAGAATCTCAATTCCAATATAAAACCTTATTCACTAGATACTTGTTGTTATGTCAAAGTCAAATTCGCTCAATGTAAACCATGATGAAATCGCTAAGTTCGAAAAAGTTGCCAGTCAATGGTGGGATCTAACCGGTGATTTTAAACCCTTACATCAAGTTAATCCCCTGAGAAGGCAATTCATCATTCAACATATGGGCGACATTTTTGATAAAAAAATCATCGATGTGGGCTGTGGTGGCGGGATATTAGCCGAAAGTTTAGCAAAATTAGGCGCTAAAGTTTCAGGGATTGATATGGGCGATGAGCCTCTTAACATTGCAAAGCTGCACGCGCTTGAGTCAGGTGTAACCGTAGATTATCAAAAAATAACCGCCGAAGAAAAGGCCGAAAATAACTTTCAAGAGTACGATGCAGTAACATGCATGGAGATGTTGGAACACGTCCCTGATCCTGCTTCTATAGTGCGTGCGTGTGCACAGATGGTTAAACCAGGTGGATTTGTATTTTTTTCAACGCTTAATAAAACCATCAAATCATACTTACTTGCCATAGTCGCAGCAGAAAAACTATTAAAATTAGTACCCAATGGTACTCACGATCATGATAGCTTTATCCGCCCTTCTGCGCTTATATCGTGGGCAGAAGCAAACGATCTCAAGTGTATCGATGCTACAGGTATTCATTATAATCCGCTCACCGAAAACCATAAACTGGCGCCAGGATTAGACGTTAACTACATCTTATGCTGCCAAAAGCGCTAACTTCTCTAAATAAGTAGAATGAAAATGAACAATAAATACAATGCGGTATTATTTGACTTAGACGGCACTTTATTAGATACCGCAAACGATTTAGGCGAAGCGTTAAATTATGTTTTAACGAAACATAACCAACCAATTATCGCACGAGAAAAATATCGCCCAGTAGCCTCTGACGGCGCAAAAGGATTATTAGAACTTGGCTTTGGTGAGCAACTCAAGAATTTTAGTTATGAGCAATTACGTCAGGAATTTCTTGATTATTATCAAGAGAATATTGCGGTTCATACTTGCTTATATCCCGGTGTTGAACCCCTGCTGACAAGACTTAACGAACAGAATATACCATGGGGTATTGTTACCAATAAACCTGAAAACCTGACTTATCAATTAATGCCACATTTTCAAATATTCGAGCACAGTCAAGCTATTGTTGGTGGTGATACAATAAAACAACGCAAACCACATCCTGCGCCGTTAATTCATGCCTGTCAGCTGATGAATATAGACGCTAAACAGTGTTTATACATCGGTGATGCGCCCAGAGACATAGAAGCAGGTAATAGTGCAAACATGTATTCAATTGTCGCACTATGGGGGTATATATTAGATCAACAATCCTGTTTATCTTGGCAAGCGAATGCGTTAGCAAAAACTCCTGAAGATATTTGCACGTTTATTTTCTAATCAAGTTGTTCAAAGATAAAGCAAAACAATTAACCATTTGTTTTTATTGATTTATTTAAAATATATTACAAATAGTAATATCGAGGTTAAATTTTTAATGAAAATAATTCTATCGCTAAAAATTAACTTGAAATAATCATTGCGTTTCTTAAATATCAAAATAAAAAGCCGACGCTACGTTAGTCATTACTAACCATTGTTTTACTACGAAGAGTTTTCTATAAAAAGTGAAAATATTATCACTTGCAATAGTCCCAAAACCTCACTATCTTGTGATTAGTTTTTAAAACACCCCCATATGTTGTGCATCATTTGTCCAACGACAAATAAAGTATAACGGGGAAAACTATCCTTCTTTTGAAAATTAAAATAATAATTAGATTTACAGGTCTTTCATGAATAACAATCTTTTTGTAACAAAACGAAACGGCGAAAAAGAATCAATCGATTTAGAAAAAATTCATCGCGTTATTGCTTGGGCTGCGGACGGATTAGACGATGTTTCAGTGTCACAGGTAGAGCTGAAATCACATATCCAATTTTATGACGGCATAAAAACCGAAGATATTCATGAAACCATTATTAAAGCTGCCGCTGATTTAATTTCTGAAGAAACGCCAGACTATCAATATCTGTCGGCCCGTTTAGCGATATTTCATTTACGTAAAAAAGCCTATGGCAAATTTCAGCCACCTAAACTTTATCAGCACGTAGTTAAGCTCGTCGAAGCGGGTAAGTATGATCAGCATTTACTTGCCGATTACACTCAGGATGAATTTGAACAAATGGAACAATTTTTAGATCATAAAAGAGATCTAAATTTTAGTTATGCTGCGGTTAAACAGCTCGAAGGCAAGTACCTAGTTCAAAATCGTGTTACTGGTGAAATATATGAGAGCGCTCAATTTTTATACATATTGGTGTCTGCATGCTTATTTGCTAAATATCCAAAAGAAACACGCTTAGACTATATCGAAGGCTTTTATAACGCGATTTCTACCTTTAAGCTCTCGTTACCAACCCCTATTATGGCAGGTGTTCGTACTCCTACTCGTCAGTTTTCATCTTGTGTATTAATTGAATGTGGTGATAGCTTAGACTCTATCAATGCAACCTCAAGCGCTATTGTAAAATATGTATCACAGCGCGCTGGTATAGGTATTAATGCTGGGCGTATACGAGCATTAGGTAGCACCATTCGTAATGGCGAAGCTTTTCATACTGGCTGCATTCCTTTTTACAAACATTTCCAGACTGCAGTTAAAAGCTGCTCACAAGGCGGTGTTCGTGGCGGCGCAGCGACACTATTCTACCCACTTTGGCATTTAGAAGTAGAAAGTCTGCTTGTGCTTAAAAACAACCGTGGTGTTGAAGAAAATCGTGTACGCCATCTAGATTATGGTGTTCAATTCAATAAAGTAATGTACCAGCGCTTGATCAAGGGTGAGTCTATCACTTTGTTCAGTCCTAGTGACGTCCCTGGCTTATACGATGCATTCTTCGAGGACCAAGAAAAATTTGAAGCGCTTTATCTTAAGTACGAAGCAGACGATTCTATCCGTAAAAAATGCATCAAAGCGATAGAATTATTTACCTTATTCGCTCAAGAGCGTGCAAGTACCGGCAGAATATATCTACAAAACGTCGATCACTGTAATACTCATAGTCCTTTTGAGCCTTCAATGGCTCCTATTCGTCAAAGTAACTTATGTTTAGAAATTGCTTTACCGACTAAGCCGATGACCGATGTTAACGACCCTAATGGTGAGATAGCGCTATGTACCCTATCGGCTTTTAACTTGGGTGCAATTAACAGTTTGGATGAGCTTGAAAGTCTCGCTGATTTAGCTGTGCGGGCACTTGATAACTTACTTGATTATCAAGATTACCCTGTCCCAGCTGCATACAATGCAACTATGGGTAGACGTACCTTAGGCATAGGTGTAATTAATTACGCCTATTATTTAGCGAAAAATGGTGTTTTCTATTCAAATGGCAGTGCCAATAACTTAACGCATAAAACGTTTGAAGCCATTCAATATTATTTGTTAAAAGCGTCGAATCAATTAGCAAAAGAACAAGGGGCATGCCCTAAGTTTAACGAAACCCGCCTTGCTAAAGGAATTTTGCCAATTGATACCTATAAAAAAGAAATTGACAACATTACCAGTGAAGCGCTGCACCTTGATTGGGAAAGCCTACGCGAAAGCATAAAAGAATACGGTGTTAGAAACTCAACCGTTTCAGCATTAATGCCTTCAGAGACTTCATCTCAAATTTCAAACGCAACCAACGGCATTGAACCACCACGCGGCTTGATCAGCATCAAAGCCAGTAAAGATGGAGTGTTAAAGCAGGTTGTACCTGAATATAGAGAGCTAAAAAATAACTATGAATTACTCTGGAATATCCCAAGTAATGAAGGTTATTTGCAACTTGTAGGTATCATGCAAAAGTTTGTCGACCAAACTATATCGGCGAATACCAATTATGATCCTGCTCGATTTGAAGGTGGAAAAGTTCCAGTCAAACAAATCTTAAAGGATATTCTAACCGCTTATAAACTTGGTGTTAAAACTATGTACTATCATAATACTCGAGATGGTGCAGACGACAGTCAAGTGGAAATCGAGAGCGATGATTGTGCCGGCGGTGCGTGTAAAATATAAAAAATAAACGCGGTAGTTTCTTCATAAAATTACCGCGTATAAAACAAAACACGACCTCAACATTACCTTTTACAACAACAAAATTTCATTAACACTTGGACGTATTCACCGAGTGTTTTAGGAGAAGAAATGACGTATAGCACATTTAATCAAACAGCAAATGATGCTTTGAGCGAACCTATGTTTTTGGGACAAAGTGTTAATGTCAGTCGCTATGACCAGCAAAAATTTGTCAACTTTGAACGTTTAATCGAAAAACAATTATCGTTTTTCTGGCGTCCTGAGGAAGTCGATGTTTCAAAAGACAGAGCTGACTGGCAAAGTTTAACTGACTCTGAAAAGCATATTTTTATTTCCAACCTAAAATACCAAACATTATTAGATAGTATGGCGGCGCGTTCGGTAAACGCCGTTTTGTTGCCGATCGTATCGTTACCTGAATTAGAGACGTGGGTTGAAACTTGGGCGTTTAGCGAAACCATACACTCACGCTCTTACACCCATATTTTGCGTAACCTTTTTAGCAATCCCAGTGAAGTCTTTGATGACATTGTGGTTAATCCGGCGATATTAAATCGCGCTAGCAGCATCGCTAAATACTTTGATGATGTCATTTTATTAACGCAGCTATTTCATTCACAAGGTGATGGCTCTTATACGGTTGACGGCAAAACAATTGAAGTCAGTCGTCGTATAATCAAAGAACATTTGTATCTGGCAATATGCTCAGTTAACGCACTAGAAGCGATCCGCTTTTATGTTAGCTTTGCTTGCTCATTTGCTTTTGCAGAGCGGGAATTATTAGAAGGTAATGCCAAGATCATAAAGCTCATCGCACGTGATGAAGCCTTACACTTAACCGGTACGCAAACCATTCTCAATTTATGGGCAAATGGACAAGATGATCCAGAAATGGAAGCTATAAGCCGAGAAATGAAAGAACAAGGTCGTCAGGTCTTTTTAGATGTTGTAGAACAGGAAAAAGAATGGGCAGAATATTTGTTTAAAGATGGCTCGATGATCGGACTAAACGCAGAAATTTTAAAACAGTACATTGAGTATATCAGTAATCAACGTATGGCAGCGATAGGCTTAGATGCCCCCTTCTCAATAAAAACCAACCCATTACCATGGATCAATGCCTATTTATCCAGCGATAATGTCCAGGTTGCACCTCAAGAAACTGAGATATCAAGCTATCTAGTGGGTCAAGTAGACTCGTCAGTGTCAAGTGACGACTTTGACGACTTCGATTTATAAAAATCATGCATATTAGCGAGGCTTTGGCGGAAAAACAGACACTTTCAGCCAAAGCATTAAATAATAAACGAATGGTTTAAACGTGGGTCATAAAGTTACCGTCAACAACAAAGAAATTATCTTTCTTGATTCTCAAAAGAGTCTATTGGAATGTTTAGAAGCGGCAAAGGTTGAAGTACATTACCACTGCCGAGACGGTTTTTGTGGGGTATGCCGAGTGAAATTAAAAAAAGGCGAAATAGATTACCCAAATGGTGATCCTTTAGCTTATATTGGCGAGAATGAAATTCTGCCCTGCTGCTGTGTGCCCCGATCGGACTTATCATTAGAGATTGACTGATACAAGCGCGTGTTAATTCGTATCAGCTGAGACTATCCTATCGCCTAGGCTATTCTTAATTCCCGTTATGACCCTATTTAGGGTACTAGCCACTTCCTCATACAAGACATCGTACAACTGATTGTTTTGCTGATTTATCGCTTCATCCAGCTCCTGAACACTTTCCGACAACTCAATAGCCCCTATGGACGATGCTACGCCTTTTAACGTATGTGATAAATGTTTGGCAAGCAAAATATCCCCCATCGACAAAGCTTGGGCTATTTTTTCTTGGTCTTGATGGTGATCTTGATAAAACATCAGCAAAATTTCTTCAAATAGCGTTTGATCACCTAAAACATTACTAATACCAATAGAGACATCAATACCAGGATAAGGCTCAGCGACCTCCTCCGATGTTGGTATGTTATCCATATCATGATCATCAAGAGTACTCGCATCAATACTACTTGCATCTATAATGGCATTGCGGCCAGAGTTTTTCGCTTGATACAAACCTAAGTCAGCTTTACGAAAAAGTTGATTCAAATCTATATCATCACCTAATGCAGACGCTACACCACCACTAACCGTCACGGACAAAGACACCGAGTGATTTTCCCCTACTTTGGTTATATGCTGCTCGACATGCTTCCTCAGTCGCTCACAGGCGCTCAGTGCTTGCTCAATTGGCGTGTTAGGCATACATACAGCAAATTCTTCACCACCGATGCGTCCGATAATGTCATACTCGCGAAAGGACAATAGCAATGATTTTGCGAAATCGATTAAGACCTTATCACCAGCTTCATGACCATAGGTATCATTGATACCTTTAAACTTATCGATATCAAACATAGCCAATGTCAGTACTTGAGAAAATCGTCTGCATTGACTTATCGCTTTTGCGGTCAAAGCATCAAAGCTTCCACGATTATTGATCCCAGTAAGAAAATCTGTTTTCGCTAGCCGTTCAAGTTCTTGGGTTTTTTCCATTAATCGAAGCGAGGTGCGAATACGAGCAAGCAGTACTTTTGCTATATAAGGCTTAGTTACATAGTCATCAGCCCCGAGCTCTAAAGCAGCGACTATTTCATCTTCATCATCAGATGCTGATAACATAATAACGGGAATTTGTGCGGTATCAGACTGTACTTTTATTTTTGCTAGGGTATCGAGTCCTGACATACCTGCCATATACATATCGAGAAGAATAAGATCGACGTTATTTTTTGCCAATAACTCTAAGCCACGTTCACCAGAATCTGCAGTTATGACCTGATAGCCTGCAGAAGACAAATCAAAATCGAGTAACATTATAGTATCTTTTGCATCATCAATGGCTAACACTGTATACATAAAATTTTTCTCAGACTCGTTTAATTGTAAATATCATAAGCTTAGCTAAAATTTGACGGATGTGAATAACAAATCAAGCGAAATCAAATCATTCTATCCTTGAGCACTCTATCCTTGATCGTTATTGCGATAGGTATTAAGCCATTAAAATAATAATACCTTTAAACTATTTAATATTCCAAACATAGGTAGCTTCGACTAAGGTACCATTTTCCTTGTATTCAATAGTATCGCATAAGCGATTTATCAATTCGACTCCTCGACCACTTAACGCATAACCACTGTTAGAAGAATCACTGATATTTTTAAAGACTTTGAAGGTATTAAATCCTGCACCGCTGTCTTTAACCTTAATAATCATTTTTCCGCCTCGAGCTAATAGATAGTATTCTAAATAGATATCGACATAACCAGTATCTAAAGCTCTTAAACGCTTTTCTCTTTCATTATAGTATTGTGAAAAGCCTTCCGCTGAATTCTTTAACCCTGAGTCTAAATTAAGCACGCCATGATCAATTGCATTGACAAATAATTCCGTCAAAATAGTGTACAAATGTTGCCAATGGTCTCCCGCCCCTTCAATTTCATTTATTTGATTCATCGCTAATGGGATGGGGTTGATCGACGATAATCGTTTGCCTGTTAAATTTAAATTCCATTTCCATACCGGCGTGAGCGCGTCATACACATCTTCCATATAATCGACGTTGTGAGCATTAACGGCTTCAATATTAAATTGCTGCTCCCAACCGCCACATGGAATATCTAATAACGAGATATCATCTTCTTGTACCGCATTTTCACAAAACATATTGATATCATTCAACACCATTTGAGAGACATTATCCGTTAACACTCCCTGTTTAACGGCTATCAAAAATCGTTCATAGCCATACATTTCTTTATTTTGGTTTCTTGCTTCAATTATGCCGTCACTGATCAATACCACTCGATCCATCGCACTAATCGAGTAAACGGTTAATCGTGTATCAGGTAATAATTTAGGCAGCACACCGAGTGGTGGATGGCTTGAAGATATTTGGTGTTTTATATTCGCATCAGCATCAAAAATATAAGAATCGGGTAACCCAGCGTTTAATATATAAACCGACTGCTCATGGGGTGAAATACTGATAAAGGTTGCCGCTAAAAATAAATCAGCAGGTAACAAATTGTACAACTGTTTATTTACTTGTACGATGATTTCAAACAGTGAAAAACCTTTTTTGGTCATCGCTCGAAATGTTTCAGTTAATGGTATAGCTCCGATTGAAGAACGTAAACCATGGCCAGTAAAGTCCCCCAGCAACACATTAACATCACCATTGGGGCACAAAGCAGATAATTGAATGTCACCGCTAAAAATCGCCGCAGCTTGTTTGATCACCCCTATTTTATCCAGACCAAAATTTCTAGACTCAATCACTCCCGATAATAACTTTTCAGCCAATTCCGTATCGTGTTGCTGCTCTTGCTGCAACAATTTTACTTGGCGATGTAAATCACTGATCCGACGAAGAGACTTAATTTTTGCTTTAAACACTTCAGCAGAAAATGGTCGCACTAATACACCATCAGCGCCAGAGTCTACGCCATCAATGTAGGCCTGTTCGGTATTTTCATTAGTAATAAATATAAGCGGAGTTAAGTTACCACTCGGTAGGCTTTTAATCTTTCGAGCCGTATCGTAACCATTCATGATAGGCATACTAATATCTAACAAAATGAGATCAGGATGATGGTTAATAAATTTATTAACCGCATCAACACCATTAGTTGCGGTATGAACATGATAGTTTTCTTCCTCTAACACCCTTTTCAATACTTGGCATCGGGTCGAAGAATCATCAACAATTAAAACAATCTTACCTATATGAATATTACTTATCGTTCGCATTGATTAGTGCTCAATGCTAAAAAGGCGATGAAATTGCGCTATCTCCAAAATTTTGTTCACATCGCTATTAGGCTGACTAATAATCACTTTACCAAACAAATTTTCAGCATGGTCTTTCAATAATAAAATCATACCTAAAGCCGAGCTATCCATATAGCTCGTTTTACTTAAATCAAGTGTAAATATGGTTTCTGCTTTTGAAAATTGGCTATAGGCATCCCTAAATAATTGATGCAATGAAAAATCAAAACGATCTTCAATTGAAATAGTCACGTTTTTATCGTCTTCCGAAACGTATGTCTTAATTGTCATCCAATACTACTCCTAAGTTAAAAAAATCTGCGACATCTTCGTCAATTGACGATTACATGACGCTACGCGTGTTCAGCAGATTTCGAGCCAATATTAATAATTTGACATTATTATTTAATAATTAATACGTTATTGGTATTTTAATACGCTAAGGCGCTAAATATACCCCATTGCACTACATAAGACTTCCGTTGGAACTTAAGTAACGCGTTCTTTCTTATCGGAATTTATATCTAAAAGACTACAATACTCGAATTTTGACAGTCCTTACAATGATGTTCAATAAATATAAGCAAATGTTATGATTAAGAGCAGTCATGATGATTAACATTTACTGAACCGCCATGTACATGTTATTGCAATTACATTAGCCACTTGCTTTAGAAGAATTTATAGTATGAATCAGTAAAAGGGAACTGGGCAATTATCAATAAAAAAAGCTGATGATTCATCCATAAAGCTGAAACAGGATATTGTATAAAGTATTCACACAATTAAAAAAGCATGGCATACTCAATAAAACTTTAACGACTAATGGACACATAAATGACAATAGGTGTAGGCGGTTCAACGCCAGATAAAGAATTAGCGCAGCTTGTTGATATGACCTCGGGCATCAATAAAATTTCGCTAGCAGAATTTAATCAACGTATTGATAAAGCACAACAATTAATGCGTGAGCATAATATAGACGCCACCTACATAAATGCAGGCACCAACCTTTACTATTATACAGGCACTCGTTGGTATGCCAGTGAACGTATGGTTGGTGCAATCATTCCCAAACATGGAGCCATTGAGTACATCACTCCTTTTTTTGAAATAAATACTTTAAGTCAATATATGACCGTTGCAGGAAAAATTAACGGTTGGCAGGAACACCAAAGCCCCTATCAACTTTTCATTGAAACACTTGCTGCTATGGGAATAAATAAGGGAAAAATTGCTATAGATGAATCTACTGCATTTTTCATTGCCGATGGCATCAAACAATACGCTAGCAATTTTGAGCTAATCGATGCGAAACTTGTGACCGCAGGTTGTCGAAGCCAAAAATCGCCCGCCGAAATAGCACTTTTACAACGTGCAAAAGATATGACAATGCAGGTACATAAAGCGACAGCCCGAATATTACGCGAAGGTATTACCACCCAAGAAGTTGAAACATTTATTAATGAAGCTCATAAACGTGTGGGGGCAACGGCGGGCTCTTATTTTTGTATAGTCCTATTTGGTGAAGACACCTCCTACCCTCACGGTGTAAAAACACCAAAAACATTAGAAAAAAATGACATTGTACTCATAGACACTGGCTGTCAACTTGAAGGGTATAATTCAGATATCACTCGCACCTACGTATTTGGTGAAGCAAGTCAGCGTCAACGGGATATGTGGCATGTCGAAAAAATGGCGCAGCTAAAAGCATTTGATGCCGCTCAGTTAGGCGTACCATGTGGGGAGGTCGATGTTGCGGCTCGTCGTTATATTGCTAGTCAAGGTATGGGGCCTGATTATGAAACGCCTGGTTGTCCGCACAGAACGGGCCACGGCATTGGTTTAGATATTCATGAATGGCCATACTTGGTGCGAAGTGATCGCACCCCTCTTGCCGTTGGTATGTCGTTTTCTAACGAACCCATGCTGGTATTACCTGGAGAGTTTGGCGTGCGATTAGAAGATCACTTCTATATGAGCGAAAATGGTCCAAAATGGTTTACTGAGCCTTCATTTTCTATTGATGATCCTTTTGGCTACAATCGCGATTAAAGACTTTTAATAATTGTTAATAAAATCAAAGCTAGAACCTACATTCTAGCTTTTTGATACAATTTATTTGTGCATATAAACCGCGAATAGATTGGCTATTCAAGCTGCTTTCGTTAAAATCATTTTATTACAATTTTTCTTACGGTTTGATATGCACGCAATTTTTGAATTTATTCCACTCGTTATATTTTTTGTTTTTTTCAAGTTTGTCGATATCTATTGGGCAACAGGCGCTCTTATTGTCACCTCGGCACTACAAATTCTCTACTTTATCGTACGCAAACAAGCGGTTCCTAAAAAGTACTGGATCTTCTTCGGTATTATTGCCGTATTTGGCAGCTTAACAATATTCTTCCATGACGATACCTTTATCAAATGGAAAGTCACTATCATCAACCTCTTTTTTGCCGTAGCACTGATCATCAGTAACCACGTATTTAAAAACAATTTGATCAAACAATTTCTTGGCGAAGCACTGACATTGCCCGATAACATTTGGGTAAAATTAAACTTATCTTGGGCGATATTTTTCGCGTTATGCGGAGTACTTAATTTATATATCGCCTTTAATTTTTCACAGGAAATTTGGGTGAATTTTAAAGTATTTGGACTAACGGGTTTAACCTTTGTTTTTGCCATAGGCTCAGTAATGTCACTCTACAAGTACTTGCCTCAAGATACAGAAAGTGAAGAAAGTGTCATCGAGTCCAGCAACAAATCAGAATAACCATTGGAAAAAATATGTTTTATCTTATATACAGTGAAGATGTAGAAAACAGTTTGGCGCTACGCATGAGCGTAAGGGAACAACATTTAGCCCGATTACGTGTTTTACAAGACGAAGGCAAATTATTGGTGGCCGGTCCATGTCCAGCGATTGACAGTAACGATCCTGGTGATGCTGGCTTTAGTGGTTCTTTAATCATAGCTGAGTTTAACAGTTTACCTCAAGCACAAGCATGGGCAGATAAAGACCCATATATTGAAGCTGGCGTTTACAAAAGCGTTACCGTTAAACCCTACAAAAAAGTACTACCTGCATAATGACGATGCGAAATTATTTTACCCCCATAAACCGCTTACTACTTGCCCTTTCATGTTTACAATTGGGTATATTAACGCCCGCTTACGCATTAAAAACACTCGATAGTTGCGAAAAATTAAAAGCTTCAAACATTGAGTATTCGCAATGCTTAGATTTGGCTAAAGAAGCGATCGAACGGGAACTTCAAACTTGGGTGAACAACCAAATATTTTCATTAGAAGAGCAAGCGTTAACAACTGGCCGGCAATCAGCCTTAGAAATGTTTAAACGCTCGCAAAAAAACTTCATCACCTATCGAGAAAATGACTGCCGTTGGCAATATTTAGCAAAGTCACCAAGCATAACTGCCGCTTCTACCTATAAAAAATGTTACATCCAGTTGACTAGAAATCGCATAAATGAACTTGATATGGCTAATCATTAATGTAATGAATAAGCGTTAAAGTATGTCGGTACAGCGCGTTTAAATTTCCTGTACTTTGTGAGCCTTAGATAAATTATTACCATTAAGGCTCATTTTTAATCACTTAAGCGAGAAAAGCACTTAGCCGACGACTCTTTCTACGTTGACATCTTCTCCAGACAATAACACCGCGAGCCAGCGCCCTTCTGCTGAACTTTCCAATCCAATCTTGATGATCATCGTTAGTGGCACCGACAACAGCATGCCAACAGTGCCAAGTAACCAACCCCAAAAGATTAACGAAAGAAAAACCACTAGCGTCGATAATCCTAGGCCTCTTCCAAGATATCTTGGTTCTACCACGTTACCCATCACAGTATTAATGACGAGATAACCCAGCCCAATAATCCCTGCGGCTCCCGGTCCAAGTTGCAAAATAGCCAGTGACATGGCAGGAACGGCGGCGATAATTGAACCGATGTTAGGGATATAATTAAGCAAAAATGCCAGCACTCCCCACAGTAAATAAAAATCTAATCCAAATCCCCAAAGCATAGTCGCCACTAAGGTACCAGTACCTATGCTCACCAATGTTTTTATCGCTAAATAATGGTTTACCGAAGACAAAAACCTATCTATTTGCTGTAAGCGCATGTACGGGTCGTCTAGTGCTAAATGCACTTTTGCTGGTAAAGAAGAGGCTTCAAAAAGCATGAAAACGACGGTGATGATGATCAAGAACAAATTAGCCATAACCCCGCCAAGTCCACTCAGCATGTCTGCAGCTAACCTCATAGCCGCAGCGGGATCAAAATATTCCACTAGGATAGCCGTTGAAATTTGAATATTGTACGTTGCTAATTTACCCGTTATCCAAGCAAACTGTTCTTTTAACTGAGCACGATATTCCGGTAATAATTGCGACAACTCACCTAATGATTTCCCCACCAGACCTGCGAGTGATAAGGCAATGAACACAAATATCACTATAACTAAGATAACGGCGATGCCTTTAGGTATTTTATATTGTTGAGCTTTAGCGACGATAGGATTACAAATAATGGCAATAAACACAGACAGCAAGAATGGCACCAAAATATTGGCCGCCGTTTTTAGTCCTGCTAACACAATAAAAAGAGCCGCCATAACAACGAGTGTTTTGACCACGCTACTTTTAATATCACCCATATTTTATTCCCTTATTATTACAGATAAAAAGTTCAAATTTAACGCTCTGTATATTTAACAAACTTAAAAAATACAAAGCATTAATGCAGACTATACGTTAAAAGTATTTACAAGGTATAGTCTTTTGAGCCACCTCTTTTTACCATAAAATTTTAGTCATTGGCCAATATTGTTATCACATCGTTCGTCTGATTAAAGTTACACTCGACATATTTAACAATCGCCAACAACTAACCAGCCCAACCACACCGACGAAGGCAGCGCCTGAAAAGATCCCTAATAACCAATATGACGGATGAAGACTAGCAGACATATTAAAAACCTGGCTCTGCAGAACATACACTCCTAATTCCATCGCCAGACTCGCCATTATACCGGCAATAGCGCCTAACGAAATAAACTCAAATAACACGCTATTACGCAACAATGATCCTTTAGCTCCCAAAGTTCTCAAAATTGCCAGTTCCCTTTCTCGCTCCTCCATACTTGCCTGAACCTGAGCAACCAACACCAAAGATCCAGCCAAAACAACCAGTATTAATATAAATTCAACGGCAATAGATACTTGCTCAATAACTGTTCTTAATTGGTTGATCATGGCATCAACATCAATAATTGAAATAGTAGGATATTGACTTAAAAACTGTTGAAATTGACCTTGCTTATTTTCAGGTAAAAACACTGAAGAAATATAGGTCGCCGGAAAGTCCTGCAAAACTTGAGCATTAAACACCATATAAAAATTAGGCTGCATCGACTGCCAATCAACTTCCCTAATACTGGTCACCGACACAACAACTTCGGTGCTACCTATTTGAAAAGCAAGCATGTCACCGAGTTTAATATCTAAACGTTTAGCAAGCGTTTGCTCAACGGACACTTGCGCTACATTACTGTCTTGCTGCCACCATTGCCCCTGCGTGATGACATTATTTGCTGGCAGCTCGGTTCGCCAAGTCATATTAAGCTCGCGACCTACCCCTTGCCGGCCATTATCGCTGCCATCTGTTTCTTCTTTACTGGCGCTCTTAGCGATAACATCCTCATTAATAGATGCCAATCGTCCGCGAACTACTGGATATAAACCACTTGCGGTCAAGTTGTGCTGTTCAATGAACTGGCCGACGTTTTCAACCTCTTGCTGGGCGATGTTCACTAAAAATCGATTTGGCGCGTTATCTGGCAATTGTTGTTGCCACTCATCAATTAACGCATTACGCATCACTAAAATCACCAGTAACAACTTTATTGCTATAGTGAAACTAACGAGCTGCACACTGTTCTCATTCGCGCGTCTTTTTAAGTTTGCCATCGCAAGGTGCCATGACTTACCTGCCTGACTGCCGACTTTTTTACCTGCATTCATCAAGACTCTACCCAATAATAATAAAAGTGCAGAAACCAAAATACCGCCTAGCAACAAGGATAAACTTAAGGCTACATTACGACTAAAAAGCAATAACAACGCGAATAATGCCGATAAAGGCAATAATAAATGCAAATGATATTTACTCTTAACATCAATAGATTCAGAGAAACCACGAATAACGGCTAGTGGCGAGGTAGTAATCAACGCTTTTAACGGCGCAATGGCAAAGGCAACGGCGCAGATAACACCCGTTAGCACCGAAACAGTAAACGGATACCAAGACAGACGACTATCGGATTGTATCGGTAAATAGTCTTGCATGTTGTGTAAACCAACACTAAGTAAACCATAACCAGCAAGCAAACCAATAACTAAACTAAAAACACATAATAATGACCAATGTAACAGGTAGAGCTTTTTTACGTGTCCTTGTGCTGCACCCATCGCTTTAAAAACGGCGACAGTAGGCTGATGTCTATGACTATAACGTCTGCTTGCAACCGCGACAGCAACAGCTGCTAGCACTATTCCTAACATGCTTGCTAGCGCCAAATATTTTTCAGCGCGATTTAACGCATTAGCAAGTGGCGATTGACGAGATTGAATATCATACCAACGCTGTGTTTCGTTTATTTGCGGCTTGATCCAATCATCAAAGGCTTCTAATTGTGCTGCTTCACCGGCAAATAAATATTTATAGGTTAATCTACTACCCGGTTGAATTAATTCAGTTTTATCAATATCTAGGATGTTAACAATCACTTGAGGACCAGAAGTAAACACACTAAATGAAGCATCAGGTATTTGGGTAACAACACCATCAATAGTAAAATGCTTAACGCCAATATCGATAGAGTCGCCAATTGCAAGTTCCAGTGCTGATAGTAGCTTTTTCTCCACCCATATTTTGCCGTTAGCGGGTGCATGCATAGGCGTTGCCGGGCCATCTACTTTATCGGCAATTAATAACTCCCCTCTTAACGGATAAGTACTAGAAACAGCCTTTATTTCGACCAACTGCATTTTCTCACCCGAGAAAACCATTGATGACATTTCTATTTGCTCTGCGCTTTGTAAGTCTCTTGCGCGACCTTGCGCCAAAATACTTGTCGCTACAGGTCGACTCGAACGTAAAACTCTATCGGCCGCAATAAAACTAGTACTATTGTTAATAAGTGCACTTTTAATGTGCTGAGAAAAACCCGATAAGGAAAATACCGTGGCGACAGCCAAGACAATAGCTAAACAAATAATGGTTAGCTCACCACGTCTAAATTCATGCTGCAGTAAACGTAATGATTGCTTCATCCAATTAGTCATGACTACCCCACATGTGAAACAATATTGGTTTGCTCGATTAGGGCGCCGCTATCCATCACTACTTGTCTCTTACATCTTGCTGCCAGTTTTGGATCATGAGTGACTAAGACTAAGGTAGTACCAAACTTTTCATTTAATTCAAACAACAATTCCGCAATATGTTCACCGGTTTTGCTATCAAGATTTCCGGTAGGTTCGTCAGCAAATAACAACGCAGGTTTTGAAATAAAAGCGCGCGCAATGGCTACACGTTGCTGTTCTCCTCCCGACAACTGTGAGGGATAATGAGATAATCGGTCACCAAGGTCGACCTGTGCCAGTAACTCTTTTGCCATTTGTTCAGCGTTATCCATGTTAGCTAATTCGGCTGGCAACATCACATTTTCAATGGCAGTCAAACTATTAACGAGTAAAAATTGTTGAAAGATAAAGCCAACGTGTTCAGCACGAATTTGACTACGTTGTTCTTCATTACTCTGGTGTAAAGGGATATTTTTAAGATAAACTTCCCCTGTGGTTGGTAAATCTAAACCTGCTAGAATAGACAACAGTGTTGTTTTACCTGAGCCTGAAGAGCCAACAATTGCTAACGTATCTCCAGCATTAACTTCTAAATCAATGGGTTGTAAAAGATTTAAGATCTTATCTTCTAATTGAACTGATTTTGTTAGCGCTTTAGTTTTTAAAATATTTTCGGAATATAATTTCATGATAAAAAGTGTTTTTCTTGTCCTAATTTTTATAAGTAATCTTCTTTGTTTTACTCAAGCCTTTGCTGCTAAGTCAATTTTATTACTCGGCGATAGTCTTAGTGCAAGTTATGGAATGAAACAAAATCAAGGCTGGGTTCATTTACTCAATCAGCAGTTAACAGAACGAAATTCATCTTACTCTATTATTAATGCTAGCATAAGTGGCGAGACAACTAGTGGTGGTTTGTCTCGTTTCCCTGGCATTTTATCGAAACAGAATTTTGATTATTTATTGATAGAACTTGGCGGAAACGACGGTTTAAGGGGCTTTCCGCCCAAATTAATCAAAAACAACTTGTTACAAATAATCAAACAAGCCAAAGCCAATAATATTCCTGTCGCGCTCATGGACGTAAAAATTCCTCCCAATTACGGCGCTAGATATAATGCCATGTTTGAAAATGTCTTTAGTGAATTGGCCGAAGAAGAAGATATCCCATTATTCCCCTTTTTCATGACTAATATTGCGGTACAGCCAGCGTTAATGCAGCCCGATGGTATTCACCCTAACCAAAATGCTCAACCTATGATCGCCGAGTTTGTTGATAGTCACATAAAAGCGATAATAAAGGCTGAGGGTTAGATAAAATAAGCGTGATAAATTTTAGGCATAAAAAAACCGACTAAAGTCGGTTTTTTTATGAATTGGCATCCCTAAGGGGATTCGAACCCCTGTTACCGCCGTGAAAGGGCGGTGTCCTAGGCCTCTAGACGATAGGGACAAAATTCGACTATTAAAAACTTTTTAATAGCTATATGTTAGTATCTATAAACGATTAACGCTATACAGTCACAAACATATAAAATATTTGTCATTGTTTAATGGTGGCATCCCTAAGGGGATTCGAACCCCTGTTACCGCCGTGAAAGGGCGGTGTCCTAGGCCTCTAGACGATAGGGACACAATGTACATTCATCACATGAATATTTTCATTACCGTTAAATAACGAAATATGTGTCAAACACTTAACCATTAAACTAAAACTACTAAACCAATAAAAAATGAGTGGCATCCCTAAGGGGATTCGAACCCCTGTTACCGCCGTGAAAGGGCGGTGTCCTAGGCCTCTAGACGATAGGGACACAATTGCATCCGCATACTCATTTTCTTTTAAAAAGTGGCATCCCTAAGGGGATTCGAACCCCTGTTACCGCCGTGAAAGGGCGGTGTCCTAGGCCTCTAGACGATAGGGACTTAGACTTTTTAAACTTTTCGCTATCTAATAAATCAGATGGCATAAATATTGGTGGAGCTATGCGGGATCGAACCGCAGACCTCTTCGCTGCCAGCGAAGCGCTCTCCCAGCTGAGCTATAGCCCCGCGTGCTTATTCAGTAAGTGGCCTAATACTTACTAAACTTGCTACCCCAACAAGCAGACCTAGTACTTGTTGAAAGCGAGGCGCATTCTAAGCAGCCCCCCCGTTACTGTCAACCCTTATTTTATAAAATAGTGCAAATTTATCAAAGAATCTGGTTAAGTGTTTACTTAACCAGCAACTTGATTAATTTTTGCATAATCAGCGATTTATCTTGGTTTAGCAAATTGGCAATTGCTCTTTTTTATTCCGATGTGTTGACATTCGGTTAACGCTACTTTGCCTGCTTTATAAAACAATAAGATAGCGAGTGGTTTCTGATAAAATTTCCCCGCAGGTTTATTACCGCAATGCTTTAATAACAACGGATAAAGGCTTATTTACTTTATTTTTTACCGAATTGCAGTTAAGGTTTACTTAATTATATTTAATCGTAAATTTTACATGCAGCTTGATAAGCTAAACGTTGTTGCAATTGGTGGTGGTCACGGATTGGGGCGGGTATTGTCTACCCTGTCTTTTTTAGGCGATCAGCTAACTGGTATAGTAACAACGACAGATAATGGCGGTTCGACTGGTCGCCTTCGCAAAAGAAACAGCTCTATCGCGTGGGGCGATTTGCGCAACTGTTTAACGCAACTTGTTGATGACAACTCTATCGGCAGTCAGCTTTTTAACTTTCGCTTTAATGGTGAAGACGAATTAGGCGGACATAACCTCGGTAACCTTATTCTTTATGGTCTTGGACAAATCCAATCAAGACCTCTAGATTCAATTAAACTTGTTCGTCGATTACTTCGTGTTAAAACTGCGGTATTGCCAATGTCTGAAACCCCCACCGATCTAATGGCATTTTACCCAAAAGGAAGATGTCGTGTCGGTGAGTTATCGGTTGACGACATGCCGATCATGCCAAAAAACTTACTGTTGGCGCCTTTGGTTAAATCTATTAAACCTTGTATAAAAGCAATAGAAAACGCTGATCTGGTCATTTTAGGACCAGGGAGCTTTCTTACCAGTGTCATCCCTCCTCTACTGGTTCGAGATATTTCAAATGCATTATTAAAGAGTGATGCACATTGTATTTTTATCGAAAATATAGTGCCTGAACAAAGTCCCGCGGCTCAGTTAACGATAGATGAAAAACTGGAATGGATAGAAGAGAACATCGGCTCTCAACCAGTAGAATGTGTTATTTGTCAGGATAAAGATGTTACCTCAAACAAAGTTGATATCATTTGTACTGACTTGGCTAACCAAGAGATCAAACATCATCATGACGAAGCTAAATTAATCGCGGCTATTAACCAGTTTTTACTGAGCAAATCAACGACGATAAATAAAGCTGCGGTGTAATAAAAATCCCCAGCAACACTGATCAATTCAGTCTTGTCTGGGGATAAAACAGTGCTTAAAAAAATAGATTAAGTTAACTTTTGTTAACCGAGCAGTTAACTCAATCTTTCATCTTCACTAATTCTACTGGCCACTGCGCCCTTCTGATCCCTATATTTAGCATTATCTCGCTTATTATAAGGACGAGCTGCACTAGAAGACATCGTCTCAAAATTTAGTGCCGCTATTTTCATTTTAGGTCGCAAAGCTAATGGTAATTTACCACTATTATAAAATTCTAAAACGATTTGCCCTGACCAACCGGGATCAATGCGATGTGCCGTAACATGCACCATAAGACCTAAACGCGCTAAAGAAGAGCGACCATCTAACCAACCAACAATATCATCAGGTAATGTTACCGACTCATAAGTCACGGCAAGCGCTAATTCGCCAGGATGCAAGAAAAAAGCGTCACCATCGGCAATAATAATTTCATCACTCATTACTGAGTCCATGGCTTCCTGCATTTCCACCTTAGGACCGCTTAAATCGATATAAGGTGCGGTATGATCCTGAAACACGCGAAATTCATTACCCAAGCGAATATCAACACTTACGCCCGAAATCATCGTTGAATCTGGCGTTGGGCTTATCACTATCTTGCCATCGCTTATATATTGTTCTATATCTTTATCACACAATCTCATGGTAATTATTCTTCCGTTATTCTGCTTCTACGGCAATGGTTGCGGTTTGTGGGCTACGGGCATCTAATTGTAAAAACAATTGCGCGGCCATATTACGCGCTATTCTACGGTAGAGTTTGGCTATATCACCAGCGCTATTTTCAATTATGCTCGAATTGCCCTGATCTGCGTCTTCTCGTATTGCTGCGTTTAAAGGTAATTGCCCCAATAAAGTCGTTTTTTGGTTTGCGGCGATATCAGCACCACCATCTTGACCAAACAAATACGATTGATGTCCACAGCTATCGCAAACGTGGTAACTCATATTCTCTATCACCCCAAGCACAGGAACCTTCACTTTATCAAACATAGTAATCCCTTTAGTGGCATCAGCTAAAGCGACGTTTTGTGGCGTGGTAACGATCACTGCAGCAGCTACAGGCACTTTTTGCGCTAAAGTAAGCTGGATATCGCCCGTTCCTGGCGGCATATCTATAAGCAAATAGTCTAATTCAGGCCAAGCGGTTTCATTTAATAACTGGTTAAATGCCGAACTCGCCATGGGGCCACGCCAAACGGTAGCCTCATCATCAGACACCAAAAAACCTATCGACATCGCGTTAATACCATGAGCCTGAATTGGGATCATCGTTTTACCATCTGCAGAGGTCGGCTTTTGCTCTTTTACTCCCAGCATTGTTGGAATTGACGGACCATAAATATCTGCGTCTAAAATGCCAACACTCGCGCCCTCGGCCCGAAGTGCGTGCGCTAAATTAACCGTAGTGGTCGACTTACCTACGCCACCTTTACCTGATGCAATCGCAATAATATTACCAATATTGGCAATGTTATGCGCTCGCACCGGTTTAACCTCGACCGTTACATCAAACTCAACCTTACACTGTAACGATTCAGTTAATTGAATTTCTAATGCTTGTAACTCATCGTGACAGGGAAAAGGCAACGACAAATCAACCGACACGCCGCCCTTTTTCTCTTTGATATTAAAATGCTGAAGTATCGCCATAACACCATAAGGAAATGCATCAGAACGATAGTTCTCTAGCGTCTCTTGTATAACATTAATGGCTTGCTGGTGATCATTTGACGATAGAATTTTACCTGAGAATAATTTGCCGAACATAATTTTCCAAACGTACAATTAAGGATTGTTTATCACGAATTTTATCTTTTGCTCAATTTAATTGCCGTAATTTGTATAAAACACCGCAATTATTAATGAAAATAGCAGGTAAATTCTGTACCATTCCCAGCACGATTACCATCAAAAATATTTTTACATTACATGTCATCTGAAAAGTCACCTATGCAATCACAAAAACAGCGTAAAATTTTGGTTACTTGCGCATTACCCTATGCCAATGGTTCTATTCATTTAGGACATTTATTAGAGCACATTCAAACAGATATTTGGGTGCGATTCCAACGCATGCGAGGACACGAAACTTACTTCGTTTGTGCCGATGATGCTCATGGCACCCCTATCATGCTTAAAGCACAAGAATTAGGTGTTACACCAGAAGAGATGATCGCGGGTGTTCGTGAAGAGCATATGGCCGATTTTGCCGATTTTCATATTAGCTTTGATAACTATCATTCAACGCACAGTGATGAAAACCAAGCGTTTGCATCAGAAATTTACCAGCGTTTACATGCTAATGGTCATATAAAAACAAAAGTTATCTCGCAATTATATGATCCTGAAAAAGGCATGTTTTTACCCGATCGTTTTGTTAAAGGCACTTGCCCTAAATGTAAGAGTGAAGATCAAAATGGCGATAGCTGTGATAATTGCGGTGCCACCTACTCGCCAACAGAAGTGATCAATCCTCGCTCTGTTGTTTCAGGCGCTACACCAGTGTTACGTGACTCAGAACATTACTTCTTTGACTTACCAGCGTTCGAACAAATGTTGCAAGACTGGACGCGCAGTGGGTCATTGCAAGACGAAATGGCCAATAAATTACAAGAATGGTTTGAACATGGCTTGAAGCAATGGGACATCAGTCGTGATGCGCCCTATTTCGGTTTTGAGATCCCAAATGCGCCAGGTAAATATTTCTATGTTTGGTTAGACGCGCCTATTGGTTATATGGGCAGTTTTAAAAACCTGTGTGATAAAAGCGATATTGATTTTGACACCTTTTGGAAAAAAGATTCTGACGCCGAGCTGTATCACTTTATCGGTAAAGACATTATTTACTTCCATAGCTTATTTTGGCCTGCGATGTTAGAAGGTGCAGGTTATCGCAAACCGACTTCGGTATACGCTCATGGCTTTGTTACCGTCAATGGCGCCAAAATGTCTAAGTCTAAGGGTACCTTTATAAAAGGACGTACTTATTTAGACCACTTGAATCCAGAATATTTACGTTATTACTATGCCGCGAAGTTAACTAATCGTATTGATGATCTTGATTTAAATCTAGAAGATTTTGCCCAACGCGTGAACTCCGATTTAGTGGGTAAAGTCGTTAACATCGCCTCTCGTTGTGCCAGCTTTATCAGTAAACGCTATGATGGCATGTTATCAAATACCATCGATGATCAAGCGTTGGCGGATGAAGTAATGAATGCTGGCGACAGTTTAGCGGCGCATTATGAAGCGCGTGACTTTGGCCGAGCTATGCGTGAAATTATGGCACTTGCTGATAAAGTTAACGAATATATTGCCATTAAAGAGCCTTGGCAGTTAGTGAAAGATGAAACTAAAGCCCAAGAAGTACAGGACATTTGCTCTTTAGGCATTAATATGTTCCGCACATTAATGATTTATTTAAAACCGGTACTACCAGTACTCGCCAAAAGCACAGAAACATTTTTAAATAATGAATTGCATTGGCATGATCACAAAACATTACTCACCAACCATAAAATAAACAAATTTAAGGCGCTTATGCAGCGTGTTGATATGGATAAAATAAACGCCATGACAGATGCATCTAAAGAAAGCTTAACGGCAACAGCTGAACAGAATTTAGCGCCGCAATCGGGTCCTTTGGTTGACGATCCGATCAGCCCTGAAATTCAATTTGATGATTTTGCTAAAATCGACCTGCGCATTGCTAAAATTGTTAAAGCAGAGCATGTTGAAAAAGCCGATAAATTATTACGCTTAGAACTCGCCCTCGACTCTAACGAGACAGGCGGTGAGATCAGACAAGTATTTGCGGGAATAAAATCAGCGTATCAACCTGAAGATTTAGTCGGCAAGCTGACCGTAATGGTAGCTAACCTCGCGCCGCGTAAAATGCGTTTTGGCATGTCAGAAGGCATGGTATTAGCCGCAGGTCCTGGTGGCAAAGATTTATGGATCTTAAACCCTGAAGATGGCGCACAACCGGGAATGCGCGTAAAATAAGTTAACGCTGTTTAACAACAAGCGTAAAAATAAGGGTGAACACAGTGTTCACCCTTTTTGTTTGACCAACAGTTAGTTTCCCTGATGGAACATTTGCTATGTATAAAATAATATTTTCTTGCGCACTGGCATTACTCTTATCAAGCTGTGCTAAAAACTATAGTGTTTCAACCAATCTTGATAAGAAAAACTTCCAAGAGTATTTTTCTGCCGCTAAAGTCAAAATTTATCAAAGTGAAGCGCAATTTCCTGGCCGTTACCGATTTGTTGGGCTGGTTGAAGGACAAGACTGCCAAGTTAAAGCGCATCATGCAGCACCCGACGAAATTAACGCACGCACTGATGCGAGAAAAAAAGCTTACCTGCAATCAGCAAACGCGGTTATCTTTACTGGCTGCACCGCTGTTGAAGCCAAAGAATGCTCGGCCCTGCTGGTCTGCTACGCGAAAGCCTACCAATTAGAAACAAACCATCATGAACAATAGTGTTAATTGTACATTTATTGGCAAGGTTTCCTCTCCCTACCAAGAGAAGTTCGCTATTCCCAGACAACCGGGATTGGTTAGCGCAGCCAAAGGTACAATCGAGTTAATAGGAGCAGCCAATAATAGTGAATTAGTGAGAGGGCTTGAACAATTTAGCCATATTTGGGTGTTATTTGTTTTTCATGAAACTCAAAACCAAGGCTGGAAACCCCTAGTGCGACCACCTCGTTTAGGTGGAAATGAAAAATTAGGGGTATTAGCCACTCGTTCAACATTTCGACCGAATCCAATTGGCATGTCGGTAGTAACACTCGACAGTGTTACCAATGAAGATGGCATAGTAACCCTCAATATCTCTGGCCTAGACTTACTGGATAAAACGCCGGTATTAGACATAAAGCCTTATATTCCTTATTGTGATGCTCTTAATAACGCCCAGGGTGGATTTGCTCATCAAGAACCAAAGACTGCAGTTAGTGTTCGATTTGAGGAACAAACATTACCCGCTTTAGCAACTTTTACAAAAGAATACGCCGAACTAAAACGTCTTATCACTCAAGTGCTCGCACAAGATCCGCGTCCCGCATACAAACAAAACAAAACCGATGACAAATTATATGGGATGAAATTATTTGATCTTAACATTCAATGGCGCATGCGCTCGCTTAATGAGATTTGCGTGGTCAATATTGAAAGGGTAGATAATTAACGAAAGTTCTCAGTCGTGAAGCAGTGAGGTAAGGTTTACGCAGCAAAATTTATCCAATTAACCGTCTGAAAATCGCGATAAGTTGACAATAAATACGCTATGATATCGCTCGCATGACTCATTGAAAGACGCAAACACAAGTTGGACAAATGAAAACAAATCCTCTCATTGAATTAATTGCTTTAGCCGCCATTTGGGGCGCATCTTTTATGTTTATGCGCATTGGCAGCCCTGAATTTGGCCCCATTTTCTTTATGGCTACTCGCACCCTAATCGCCAGCATATTTCTCCTGCCGTTAGTATTTTTATACAAGCATCATCGCGGTCTTAAAGGCTACAAACGCAAGATATTTATCGTTGGCATTCTAAATACCGCGATCCCTTTTGTGCTCTTTGGCTATGCAACACTAACCCTGTCTGCGGGTGTAACCTCTATTTTAAATGCGACAACGCCTATGTTTGGTGCCATTGTCGCGTATTTTTGGCTAAAAGACCGGTTAACACCCAGTGCTATTGCTGGTTTATGTATTGGGTTTATCGGCGTTTACTTATTAGTCTTTAATAAAATGAATACCGAACAAACTAACATCGTGTTACCGGTATTAGCCGTGATGTTAGCAACATTGTGTTACGGCATTTCTGCAAATTACGCTAAACGATATTTAAGCAGCATTAAGCCATTGGCACTTGCAGCAGGTAGCCAATTATCGGCAACTATAGCACTGCTGCCTTTTGCCATGTTTTACCTCCCGCAAGCACTACCTAGCAACGCAGCGATAAATTCAGTGATTTTGTTAGGTATATTATGCACGGGTGTCGCTTACGTAATTTTTTTCCGATTAATATCCGATTTAGGCCCTGCTAAAGCGATGTCAGTAACGTATTTAATTCCTGCATTTGGCATTTTTTGGGGAACAATCTTCTTAGATGAAGTTATTTCCATATCGACAATTATTGGGTGTGCGTTAATTTTAATTGGAGTTGGCTTAACGACAGGTTTTATTGGCCGAAAAATAAAATCGGACCCGATTAAAACAGGATAAAAAGTCGCTCGCCGCAACTTTTTATCCTTACCACTTAGTGCCCTACTTTAATGCGCTCTACTAAATCCGTTAATTTAGTGTTCTCATTCAAGGCGAAATCAAGTTGTACTAAATTATTTTTTGTCATTGACGAAGGTGCAGAGTACTGCCATTGACTTAACGCAACCTTAGCCGACCTATTAAATATTTTGCTCGGTTTTGCGTTAACAACTTCAACATTTTGCACTTTACCCATGTCATCGATATCAAAACTAAGTAGCACCGAGCCTTCAATTTGATCGGCAATCGCTTGTTCTGGATACTTAGGTTCAATACGATATACCGGATAAGGTATACCCGTTTTACCCTGCATCATATTCGCATGCTTTATTGCCGAGCTATCATCAAAATGATTACCTGCATAGCTTAAACTTGACAGCATGCTTATTGTGAATAGTGATAAAATACTTAGCCCAGTTTTAGAGGCTTTTCGATTATTTTTAATATTATTTAGACGTTCGACCATAATGTCTTTATCTCCATATTTTTTAAACGATATGGTGGCAAATTGAAATGGCGGAGACGTCTCTGCCGCAACCAAAAGTGCTTTACCATAGGTGACCTTGCTGTCAAACGATTTGCGCGCCAAAACAATTTGATCACAAGAAAGTTCTTGGTCTCTCCGATACCTTGCATATGCAAGCCATACTAGTGGATGAAACCAAAATATCATCAAACAAAACAACGCCAGCATATTCCAATACATGTCTTTACGCTGAAAATGGCAAATTTCATGTTCAAGAATAAGCTCTCGCTGCTCTGGTGTATAAAGATCATTAAAATCTTCAGGAAGAATAAGCTTTTGTTGAAAAAATCCAACTAACATCGGGCTATGGGCATGGCTAGATAAATAAACGGTTATGCCCTGAGGGAGCTCGGTCACAAGCTCACTAGGTGATACTTTATGACGAAGCAAATAACGATTTAGGTAATATTGACTCCCCAGCCAATAAAGCAATATAAGCACCGCCACTATAGCCCAGATGATTGATAACCAATCAGAGGCAACTGCCTGCTGCAATTTTTGGGTAGGAACCACCCAATAACGTTCAAATCCGATATCATTTACAGTGGTTGAATCTTGCCACTTAATCGGGACGCTATAAAACAGCATGCCTAAAGGAACAAGGCTCCATAAATAATAAGCAGTTTTAGCCCCTAAACGCGATAATATTTGATGGTGAGCCAACAGCAACAACAATAGCAGGCTACTTACTGGTAATAACAAGGTAACGAGCCAATCAATCATGATCATTTTCCCACTTTGAAATCAATGATTTTAGTTCTTCAATATCTTGTTTTTTAAGGTTGTTACGCTTGGCAAATCCCGCTACCAATGGCGATATACGGCCACTAAACATACGTTCAATAAGATGTTTACTTTCGGTAAACGTGTAAGTGTCTCGCTCAAGTAATGGCGAATATAGATAGCTTCGCTGTTGTTTTTCAAAACCAACAGCTTGTTTTTTAACTAACCGATTTAATAATGTTTTAACTGTTTTTTCGTGCCACTCTTTGTCACGGTTTAATCGATCAATTATCTCATTTGCTGTCGCGGGATATTGACACCAAAGTGCTTCTAACACTTCAAATTCAGCTTTACTAATTTCTATCATTTCCATACCTACCTTTATAGATTACAAACGTAATCACAACCTAAAGATTACATATGTAATTCATAAAAACAAGTTTTTATTTAACGTAGCGATAAAAATGAACAGGGAGATGGGGATTATAGGGGTAAAAACAGAGAATGTTCCATGCGTTTTACCCCATTAAGGCTGATAGGATTACTGCTTAACGACTTTGCCCGATTTCATAACAAAATCAACGTCGAGTAGCTCTTCGATATTGGTCAAAGGACTAGCATCAGTAGCAATAATGTCAGCAGTTTTTCCTACTTCTAACGTTCCTAATGATTTACTTAAGCCTGCTAAATCAGCAGCATTGACCGTTGCTGATTTCAATATATCAGCTGTGCTCATTCCTGCCTGATGCATCAACACAGCTTCGCGGGCATTGATACCGTGCTCCGATACACCACTATCAGTACCATAAGCGATTTTAACGCCAGCTTTATAAGAGCGTTTAAAGTTTTCAATCATATCCGCGCCAACACGTATTGCCTTAGCTTTAATCGCTGGTGACATAAAATCAGAGGTTTTCGTCATGTTAACCACAGTGTCTCCCGCTAATAACGTCGGTACTAAGTAAGCGCCGTGCTTTTTAAAGAGTTTAATGCTTTCTTTATCGGCATAACTACCGTGCTCAATACTATCAACGCCAGCGCGCAATGCAGCATTGATCCCTGATGCAGCATGAGCATGACTTGCGACTTTACGTCCTAGCGCATGAGCACTGTCGACCACCTCTTTTAGTTCATCATCGGCCATTTGCTGACCGGTGCCAGTATTGGTATCCGAAAGCACGCCCCCTGTAGAGGTTATTTTTATGACATCGGCACCAAATTTAATGGCGCGACGCGTTGCACGACGGCAATCATAAGGGCCATCACAAATCGTTTTTGGCGTATGCATTTCCAGCAAATCAGGACTCATGCCATCAACATCTCCATGTCCCCCAGTTACCGCAACATTAGTGCCCGCGGCGATGACCGTTGGCCCTTCAAGATACCCTTTTTTAATACCATCACGTAATGCGTAACTTTGTTCTGCAAGTCCGCCTAAGTCTCTTACCGTAGTAAAGCCTGCGTGTAGAATTTTTTTCGCATAAAAGGCACTAGCCACGAGTCTATCCGCATCTGACATTCTTAAATCTTCACTGTCGTTTTTAGGGCCTAGTTCGCCTTGTAAATGAACGTGCATATCGAATAAGCCTGGCATAACGAAACTAGATGATAAATCGACTAACTCAGCGTCAGGCGCAATCTCCGCCTTATCAATAAACCCCGCTTTGACAGCGGTGATAATACCATCAGTAACCACTATCGTTTGCTTAGTCAACGGCTTAGTTCCGGGTACGCTCAGTAATTCTCCGGCATGAATAACTTGTGTTTGTGCATAAAGGTTACTAGAAAATGCTGTCAAAACAGCCATTGATATAGTTGCAATGGGTTTTAAAATTGATGTCATGTACTCCGATCCTATACTGGTTTTTATTTACCATAACAGGCGTCGGACATATTAGAAACAGCGTATTCGGTGAAGTGTCTATATTTGTCGACTAAAAATTATCGCCGAAAAAACGGTAAGGTTGAACCCGGTAATTTTAAAAGAGTGAGGTAATAAAAAATGGTTGCATGAACAGCAACCATTGATAACTTATCGTGATGTTAGTGGTGATGACCACCAACGCCATGAGCGTGACCGTGCTCAACTTCTTCATCAGTCGCAGCCCTTACGTCTACAACATCCAAATCAAAGGTTAATACTTTGCCAGCAAGTGGCGGATTCATGTCAACAGTGACCATAAACTTACCTGATTTGATTACCGTCACTTGGCGTTGCCCTTGCTCAGTATGAACAACAGCTACCATACCCGGCTTCCAAACTTTCGCACCTTGTAAGTGTTTAGCTGGTACACGTTGAATTGCGTCTTCTTGTCTTTCGCCATAAGCGTCTTCAGGTTGTAATGTTACCGAAAACTTGTCTCCAGCCTCTTTGTCTGTAAGCGCTTTTTCAACACCTACCAGCATATTGTTATGGCCGTGCAAATACGCCATAGGATCTCCACCTTGAGAAGACTCAAGCTCAGTTCCCTCTTGATCTTTTAACGTATAGTGAAATTGAACAACCGTTTTATCAGCAATTTTCATTAATAATCCAAAATGTATCTTTGTCAGTTATATTAGCGGTAAGCATTATATCAAAGACCATGCATTTCCCTATATAGAAAATAGTGTTTTTTATTTCGCGGCTAAACTATACCCAGATAAACTATGCCCACAATAACAATATAACAACACTTGCTACTATTAAGAACATACCGACATATTCTCTCAGTGAAATAGTTTCTTTAAAAACTCGATAAGTTAACACTAGGGTAATAAAAAACTCCACTTGTCCCAATGCTTTAACATAGGCCGCATTTTGATAGCTGGCCGCTGTAAACCATCCAATCGAGCCGAGTACGCTTGTTACACCAACGAATAAACATATACGCCAATGCTTTAGCATTAACGTAAGCTGAGACTTGTCTTGAATATATATATAGAACAATGAAATAAACGACTGTACGGTGATCATAAAAACTAATGTAACCGCTGCACTGACCATTAAATCGGTGTGTAAGGCTAAACTAGACTCGCGAATTAACAAGGTCGTTATCGCCAGCCCTAAACCTGCGGCAAGACCAAAGCCAGCCCCTGGGTTTTGAAAGACATCGGCGTAAGTAAACCTAACTTTTGAAACGATTAATACACCAAAGACGCCAATAATAACTGACACCCAGCCCCAAAAACTTAGCGAGGCAGAAAAAAGAATGGCACCGACGAACGCCACTTGTATCGCTTCCGTTTTTGACAAGCTGGTCGCTACTGCAAAATTTCGATAGCGAAATGCCGCCACTAAACAGGCGGTGCCGATGATCTGCATAACACATGCGACTAACGCATATTGCAAAAATGTCGCATTTAGCGCGGGGATCTCAACTGCCCGAAAGTCCATTAGCCACCATAGGTAACACCAAGCAAATGGCAGTGCGTAGACATATCTAACGCCAGTGGTTGCCATAGCATTAAGGTGAGCCGATAGCTTTTTTTGCCCTGCTGTTCGAACCGCTTGCATGGTTGCCGCGAGCAAAGTGAAGTAAATCCATGTAGACAATTGAACGACCACTAATGCGGAATATTGGGTAAGCTATTGTATTGAATTTTCGTTAAAAAGCGACCAAGTACAGGGACAAAAACTATATATAATATAAATTGTCGGCATAAAACGTAATGATATTGATATCAATGAACTAGCCACAAGGCAATGTGATCCGAGCAATAGCTCCTTGATGATTTTGGCGATTTTCCAAGGTTAAATCGCCGCCTTGATTACGAATGAATTCTCGACTCAAAATCAAGCCAATGCCGGTACCTTTACTTTTAGTGGTATAAAAAGGCACAAAGAGGTTGTCAAGGTTGGCTATGCCCTTACCGCTATCAATAATATCAATATGAACGTGATTGTTTTGTGCACGCCACAGCATCTTGACGCTGGCATCTGCAGCACTAGCTTCAAAGGCATTTTTGATTAAATTAATTAAGGCCTGCTCTAGCTGCCCTATGTCAATATTTAAGGTGAAATTTTGATGGGCTGGTATTTGTAATGCAGGAAAAATCGCTTGAACTTGCTTGTCAACGTCATTTGCCGATATTTCCTTAGGCGTTGGGGGTGCAAGTTTACTAAAGGCCGTATAATTATCGACAAACTCTAACAATTGCGATGAACGGTTTTCGATAACCTGTAATATATTTTTTTCCGTTTGCAGTTGCTGCTTCGTTAACGGCCCCTGTAACTTCATTTCTTGTAAAGACTGCGCCATAGAATAAATGGGAGTCAATGAGTTTCTCACTTCATGATTGAGCACCCTTATTAAACGCTGCCAAACCTGTTTTTCATTTTCTCTTAATTGCTGTTCAATAGAAAAAAACACCAGTAATTGATAATTTCTGCCACTTCGCTTAAAAACATGCGCTCTAATTTCATGGCGTTGACTTAAGTGTGAATGAGCAATTTGTTGCCATTGCTCATTGTTAGAATCTATACCGATTGCACATACTTTTTGACCTATTAAAGAAGATATATTAACACTAATGAGATCATTGAAAGCTGCGTTTGATGAGTAAATTTGTTCATGGTGATCAACAATCAAAATAGGCAAATTCAATTCAGCAATAAACTCAATTAAAAAAGATTCGTTGTGCATATACTCTAAGCGCTTATTAGCAAGTTTATCGCCGATCTTCGCAAAATCGTTTCTCAAAGAATTTATTCGGCCGCCGTTAAACCCCGCTAAATGCCAGCTGTTGTATTCTTCATTACCCAGTGCATCCAATTGCAAACCAATGCGTTCAATAACATCGGTCATATAACGATAACAGCGATAATAAACCCAACTTCCAGGGATCAAAAAAGCCAACAGTAGCGTTGAAGCTTCAAGTAAATCTAATTGCCAAAATTTAATAATATAAAGGCATGGAATTACCGGTAAAATAACGGCGAAGCTAAATAAGACAATTAGCCTTGTTTCCAGCGTTAAGTTATTCAACATCAGCTGACTCTAAATTTTTAGGATCGAGCGCAAACTTTTCTAAACGTCTATACAAGGCCGACTTACTCAGCCCTAAAAAATCGCCTGCTTCGATGACATTACCATTAAAATACTGAATTGCCCGTACGATGGCTTTTTTCTCACTTTCTTCAAGGGTTAATAACTTTCTATCACTTGGTGATGAATCACCATGATGACTTAAACCAAGTGCTGATAATTCAATCACTGGATTGTCTGACATGATCACCGCGCGTTCGATCGCATGACTGAGTTCTCGTACATTGCCTAACCAAGTATGCTTTGTGATGGCAGTTCGAGCCTCAGTCGATAGCGATAAATTGGCGCGCTGATATTTATGACCATGTTTATTTAGCAGGTGTTCAGCTAATACTAAAATATCTTCTGGTCGTTCTCGTAAAGGCGGAATATGTAACTCTATGGTGTTCAGCCTAAACAATAAGTCGCGACGAAAATGCTGAGTGTGGATCAAGTGTTCTAAATTAGCATTGGTGGCTGAAATAATGCGTGCGTCGGTTTTTTGAGTTTGGCTAGAGCCAACCACTTCATATTCTCCCGTCTCCAATACCCTTAACATTTTCGCCTGCAAATTCTGCGGTAAGGTACCAATTTCATCTAAAAATAAGGTACCGTTAGAAGCAATATCGAAGCGTCCAAGACGATTTTCTTTCGCATCAGTAAATGCACCTTTTTTATGACCAAATAATTCACTTTCAAATAACGACTCGGGAATAGCGCCCATATTAACACTGACAAAACGACTGTCCGCACGCAAAGAATGCATATGGATATAATGCGCCAATAGGCTTTTCCCTGTGCCATTTTCACCGGTGATCAACACATTTGCGCCACTTTTCGCTGCTCGACGTGCTTTTTCTAGTAGCAATTGCATGTTCGGCGACTGAACGAAATCAGGCTCAGTAACTGAACTATTTAAAGCCGAATAGCGGGCATTTTCTTGTTGTAATTCTGCCGTGCTAATTTGTTGTTTGGCAATCGACACCAATCGAGTGTTTTTCCATGGTTTTTCAATAAAATCTACCGCGCCTAATTGCATGGCCTGTACGGCTATTTCAACACTTGCCCATCCAGTCATCACTACAACAGGAATTGAGTCGTACTGCGCTTTTAATTTTCGCAACAACGCCATTCCTTCTTGTCCCGACGTGGTATCTTCACTGTAATTCATGTCGAGTAAGATTAAATCTACATCATGTTTGGTTAACACTTCCATTGCCTGTACGGGGTTTTCTGCCTCTAAACAGGAGAAGCCATGATTACTCAAGGCGATTGATGCAGACATGCGAATATCAATTTGATCATCAACAATAAGAACTAAATCCATAAATTTTTACTTACTCTATTACCTAACCGTTTTTATAGCCGTTTTCTTATTGAATAAAGAAAACGGCCAGTAACAATAACTAATAACAGTTTTATACCTGTTTTAAAAAGAAAAAGGCCATTTATATTTTATTAAACGACCTAGGGGCTGTTGATTTTTCATTTTACTCTCTGCTATAGGCTAATTTTAAAGATAATAAGGCGAAAAACGTGCAATGTAGTCGTTCTACTTTAACGTTTTTCAACGAAGTTAGGTTGAAAATTAGCCATAGCCCTTTGGGTTGCATTGAAAAAGTGGCTCTCGGTGTTACTTAATGTGCATTTGGAACAACCAAACTTTTCATTAAGTGCCTTGATAGCCATCTTTTTCAAGCGCAACAGAGTTACAAACTGAAAGATGAACAGACCCTAGCTTAACAATTAATTTTTTACGATACCGCTATTATTCATTTCTCAACGCTTTCATCGGTCGCGACTTAATAATACTCTGCATCGGCCTAAAACTCGCCATTAAAGCAATAAGCGTGGTGATCATCACCGCAGGTATCGCAAAAACAAAATTAAACGAAAGCCATTGCGATAACGTTACGCTAAATTGGCTATATATGATCGCGGTGATCACAACAGCAAGGCATACACCAATTAGCAAAGGAGCAACTGCATCTTTAACCAAAAGCTTATACAGTCGAGACCTCTTCGCCCCTAATGCCATACGAATACCAAATTCAAAACGTCGTAACCCTAGGTTATAACTAAGTACACCGTAAATACCGACACTGGCCAACAATAAGGTAAATGCGGCCAGTATATAACTTAGATACAGGGTCACGACATCCATATAGATGATGCGATCGTATTCTTGTTCAAGGGAGCGAAATTCCCAGATATTAAACCGGCTATCTTCATTTCGCAAAATTCGCAGCATTTCTTCTTGAGTTAGTTTTTTTCCGGCTTGCATTTCAATAATATAAGCATAGGCAAAAGGTCTGCTGGGCCACCAAATATGAGCCCCCTTGTCTTGATCATAAAAATTAGGATGGTTGAAATCCTCAGTGATACCAACAATTTCATTTTTTGAATCATGACCATCATAAACCTTGCCTAAAACATCGCCATTAGGATCAAGCTGCATGGCTAGGCTGTGCGTCACTAACACCTCATTTTTCTCACCTCGATGCGCTTCTTCACTAAACGTGCGGCCACTAATAATTTTTAGGTTTGTATGATCAAAATAATCAGCACCGACCCATTGTTGCGGCAAAAATGGCGTTTGTTCACCGTGCATATCGGTTAAATTTGAACGAGTTACCCGTTGGGATACTGGGCTTTGGCCCCTAGAAATGCGTTTAATTTCAGGTTGTTGCTCTAAAACATGCTTAATTTTACTATTTTTATCAAAGCGCTCAGCCATAGAAAGTTCATCATTTTCATTGCGAATAAACGCAGTAACTGAATACATATCGACAACTTTACTGCCCATTGGACGATTAAGGGTTTCATGGGTTTGCGTTAATGCTAAGCAGGCAAAAATGATCAAGAGTGAAGCTAATGCCATCTGTGCACCGACTAACATACGTACTGTTCGTCCAGACACTTGATTAACTCCACCTTTACCACTTGATTGCAATTGATTTTTTAATGCTCGGTAATTCACCAAACGAGAAGTAACCAAAGCAAATAGATAAGCCAACAGTATTGATAAACCAACAGCCATAAGTAACAAGTTGCTATCTATGGATAAAGATTGTACTAAAGGTAATTTTCCTAGCGCGATATGCTTAAAGAGCTTTATCCCCCAAGCGGACAAAAACAATGCAATTAACACTGAGGCAGCCATCAAAATTAGCGTTTGAGACAATATTGCCGTAAAGAGTAATCCTCTTTTAGCGCCTAAGACCGCTTGTAACGCCAAATTTTTATGTTGAGCTAATGCTCTGGAGAAAAATAAATTACTGACATTAACGACAGCAATTAACAATAACCCTAAAGTACCCGCTAATAAAAACAAGCTTAAGTGACCATTGTCGCCTAATTCAATAATTCTAAAAGGGGTTATTAAGGGTCTAAAATCCGTTGAAGTTTCATAGCCCTCTAGCCATTCTGCGCGAATAGACTCTATGCTGGCATCCAGATCGTCAAAAATATTTTGCTGACTGACTCCAACCTTAGCGGTACCAACAATTTTTAACGATTTATAGGTATTATCCCATGGATTATCCCATCGACCGTTGTTAAAAAAACGCGGATCTGAGCCGAAGTGTAACCAGATGTCTGACTCGCCGTTATAAAACATATAAGGCGGCTCAAACGATTCTGACACTACCCCGATAATTTTAAAGGAGTTTTCACCTTCAATAAGACTTTTGCCGATAACATCGGGATCTTTATTAAAATATTTGGCCCAAAATTTCTCTGAGATCATCACATGGTTGTCTGCCTGATCAAACTTTAAATCGGATGAAAATTTTTGCCCTAAAACAAGTGGCACTTTAAATAAATCATAATAATCAGGGGTGGTATAGGTGGCGACAACTTTAGGTTCACCGGGCAAATTAGTAATGATGTCATTTGCTGGACTCACCACAGCCACTTTCTCAAAACTATTTTGCGTTTTCATCCAGTGCACCATAGATTTATAGCTTTGGTAGCCAGAATTAGTGCCCGATGGCGTGTCGACTTCTTGTTCAACAACATATAATTTCTGCTCGTCCAGCACGTTTAACGGCTTTAAGAAATAGGTATTGACCAAAGAAAAAATAACAAACACGGTCGCCATGGTTAACGACATTGTGACTAAGACCGAGCTAACAAAGCCTGGTGCGTTGAGCAAAGATTTAAAGGCTAATCTAAACTGCGTTTTAAATTTGAGATATATGTTCATCATTACCCCACAGCTTTTTCAAGTGTTTGCACTGACGATTGTTCCGAGTGCTCCTCGTTAGCATGGATCGGCTCTTTCACCGCACTAGAAGATTTAATGATTTTTCCATCTAACAGGTGTACTTGTCTGGTCGCATGCCCTGCGTAGCGAGGATCGTGCGTGACCATGCATATCGTCGTGCCTTGTCGATTCAATTCGCCTAATAAATCCATTACCGCATCACCATTTTTTGAATCAAGGTTTCCCGTTGGCTCATCCACGAGTAAAATACTCGGTTCACCTGCCAATGCTCTAGCAATGGCAACGCGCTGTTGTTGTCCGCCAGAAAGTTGATTAGGCTTATGCCCCTTGCGATGCTCCATTTCAACTTGATTTAATGCTGCGCTCACACGAGTATTTATTTCTTCCGCACTTAACGCCTTTTCTCGGTAAGTTAACGGTAAAGCGACATTGTCAAAAACACTCAATTCATCAATTAAGTTAAACGACTGAAAGACAAAACCTATGTGCAAGTTTCTCAATTCTGCTTGTTGGTCCATCGACAGTGACTGAGTATCAACATTTTCAATGCGGTACTGCCCTTGTGTCGGAGAGTCTAACAGGCCAAGAATAGACAGTAAGGTTGATTTACCGCAACCTGATGGCCCACTAATCGACAGATAATCACCTTGGTAAATATCAAGATCTATATTACTGAGCGCTTGAATTTCAATATCAGACGTCAGATAGGTTTTCGATAATTGTTTTAATGAAATAATGGTGTTGCCAACGTGTGTAGAATCCATGATTTTTCCTTTTTATTACTCGGTAAGTTGTATTTTTGATGCGTTATTCCACTGACTCATGTCAGATACGATGATTTTATCGCCACGCTGAACACCTTTAACTATTTCAATTTGATTCCCCGAAAGTGTACCAAATTCAATAGTGGTCAGTAGAGCGGTTTTTCCATCAGCAGATATCTTAAAAATATCTTTGTTTTTAAATTCAAAGCTATCGGTAGGCTGCTCAACATAAAGAGCATTTGTGATCTGTTGAACTTGCACATAACCCTCGACACTAAGATCGGGCCTTGCGTTAGCAGGTAAATCTCCTAATAGGTCTAACTCGACCATTACCCGACCTTCAGTAACGATTGGGTCAATTCGGATCACTTGGGCTTGAATATCTTTATTAGAAGTCTTGATCACGGCCGGCATGCCGATATTAATTTGGTCCGCTTGACGCTGTTGTACGCGAAGTTGAGCCACTAATTGTTTATCTGAACCGACCATAGCCAACTGAGTGCCGGGGGTAACACTTTGGCCAATTTCAATGGGTAAAGTTTGTAATACTCCTTCTAAACCCGCTCTTACCGTTAAACGATTAAAGCGTTCGTTAATGGTTTGGAAATTGAGTTCGTATTGAGTAATGAGATCTCGTTGAATGCTAAGGCGTTGTTTTTGCATTTCCTTAAGTTGTGATTGTCGTGCTCGTTCGATTTCTACTCTTTTTCCAAGCTGTCTGACATCGAGTTGTGTGCGCTTAAAATCAAGTGCACTAACAATGCCTTTATCAACCAACTGCTTTTCAGCTTGGACCCTAAGCTGCGCATTTTCTAGTTCACTATTAAGCAATGCAATTTGCGCATCGCGTTCAAGTAATTCACTTTTGTGCGCAATAATTTGTTCGCTCATCTCAGCTTTTTGCCTAGCCAATTCAAGCCTAGCATTAACTACTTCCTGCTCTAGCTGAGGATCAGATAGCGTTAAAATAATAGTGTCGGCAGTTACTTTCGCACCTGGATATAAATGAATGGATTCAACAATCGCCTGAGTTTGACTGGTTAATATTCGTTGGTATTTCGCTTTTAGTCGTCCATAGCCATCAACTTTAACATTAAATTCTCCCTGCTTTACATCAGACAAACGCACTGAATCAATGGAGACTCTGGCAAGAGAATTCATAGAAGAAAGTGCCCAAAAAGAATAAATAACAAGCGGTATAGCAAGCAGTGCAATAGGCCATTTTCGGTTTATCGACGGTGATTTTTTATTAAGTGTACTAGTTAAATCCATAATATTGCTTTCAATAAAACTGTGATGACACTTAATTTGCTAATCTCATGCCAAAACATTACCTATTGAATATTAAGGATATTTTAAAACTGGACCATTCACTCATTCCCACCCAAGGGAAAAAGTTTTTAATAGTGGGAATAATGTTGCTAAAACGGTGAGGTTATTGCGATTGGTTAATTACTTTGATTAATTGCTATTAGTTACTTGTATTGATTACTTGTTATTGGTTACTTGCAATTACTTACTTTTTATTGATTAGTAATAGCAATAATGCGAGCCCAGCTAGGCGCCCGCTAATTACACTAATTCAGCAGAGACTTTATTTATTGGAGAAAATTTATAACGAGGCTCCAATTCACTGATCCCCAAGCCGCTCATTTTTTTCACTTTAATTTGAACCGCAATACGATCTTTTAGGGTGTCAACGTGACTGATCACCCCAATAGTTTTACCGCTGGCATTAAGGTTATCCAATGCGCACAGCGCTACTTCTAGGGTATCGTTATCTAAAGTGCCAAAGCCTTCATCTAAAAACAGGGAATCTATGCTGGTTTTAACACTGACTAAATCAGACAGCGCCAGCGCTAATGCCAAGCTCACTAAAAAGCTTTCGCCCCCCGATAAAGTTTTAGTATCGCGAACCGTATCCGCCAGCCAAGTATCCAGTACTTCTAGCGCTAAAGTATCACTTTCTTGACGCTGTAATTGATAACGTGCATGCAAACGCTCTAATTGCTTATTAGCCAAATAAACCAGATGTTCTAAGGTCAAACCTTGCGCAAATCGTCTGAATTTATCGCCATTGGCCGACCCTATGAGCGCATTAAGGTGCGATAAATCATCTAATTGCTCTTGTTGCTGTGCAATTGTTGATAGCAGCTGTTGTTGCTGAGCTCTATTTTTGTCATCTGTCGCCAAACGTTGTTTGATTTCGCCCTGTTTTTGCTGACATTGTTTGATGTCTTCTTCAATAACAACTAACTTATTGGCGATCTCTTCTCGTTCAAACGTTTCAATCGATAATTGTTTTAATTGCTCCTGCTCATCTTCAAGCACTTTGGTTTGCTGCTGACACTGTTCAATGATTGTTAGTACTCTTTTATGCTCATCAGTGATTTCTTGTTGTATTTGCAGAATTTTCTCTTGATGATCACTCGGCATTAACGCCGCTAAAAAGTCTTTTTCTGAGTCAAAAACACTGGTTATCAATGCCGTTTTCCACTGGTCATTAACTTGTTGATATTGTTTTTCGTATTCAGTCGCTTGCAGCTGACAAGCTTGAAATTGCCCCACGTACTGATCTTGGGCTTGCTTAAGTGTTTGCGCATTATTTTGGTGTAGCTGCAATTGGTTTAGCGTATCTTGTTTTTGTTGACGTATACCAGCCCTAACCGTTGCTATAACTTGATCTTGAAACAAGGTATACCTTAGTTGCTTGTTCTGTTCTAAGCGCTCTAAGAGATGTTGTCGCTCAGCACTTAACGCACTGTTTTCGGTCTGCAATTTGTCGATAACATTTTGTTGTATCGCCAGATCTTGCTCTACTTTAACCAGCTGCTCTTTATCATCAACAGTACTCTCTTGCAGGGCGTGATATTCTTTAACCTGTTGCTGTAAACTACTCAGCCATTGTTGAAATTGCGCGGCATCAGGATAACTCAAGCCTAACGCCGTAATATCTTGGGTTAACTCAGCAACGGTTTGCTCACAAAAACCATTTTTCGCGGTAATTGTTTGTATAAGCTCGGCCAAAACCTGCTGAATATTTTGTTGCTCAGCCAAGCTAAGCGCGAGGTTGTTTTGCTCAGCCATCAACTGTTTTTCTAGCAAGGTCCATTGCTGTTGAAGCTGTTGTTCTTGCTGGTTTAACTGCTGAATTTGCAACTGTGAGGCTTGTAAAGCGCGCAAATTTTCTTGGTTATCGTTGGCCCATTCTTCAATTAACGTAAACGCTTCAATTTGCATTGCTAAGCCAAGATTAACGCTATGCTGCTGCCAATGTGCTTGTAGCGAATGTTCCTCAGCATTTAACCCTTCAAGCTTTTCTGAACATGAGCTGAGCTGCTCAGTTAACTTCACTTGTTGCGTATTAAGTTCATCTCCCGATACTTTTATTTCGGCCAGTTGATTATTAAGTTGTAGCAATCGTTGTTGATGCTCGCTGGCATCAAGTTGCTGATATTGAGTAATAGCGGGATGTTCAACAGAGCCGCACAATGGACAAGCATGGTCGGGTTTCAGGTTAGCGCGATGCTCAGACAACGCCATAATGGCTTTTTGCTGTTCAACAATAGTTTCAACATCTTGTTTTTGTTGATTAACGTCACTATAGCTTTGACGCAGCAACTGTAATTGCTTGTCGTTATTATTAAACTGCTCTTGCATGCTGTGTTGCTGCTGCTTTAACTGTTCAAGCTCAACAATGACTTGCTGATATCGACGACTGTTTTGTAATAAGGTTTCGCGCAAAACCTGTGTTGAAAGCAAGGTATTAATTTGTTCATTGAGCGCTTGCTCCGATATATCTTGGTGATGCTGTAAGTGTTGTACTTTTTGTTGAACACTCTGTTCTAACTGTTGTGTCAATGCCGCCAATTGCTCTTTAAGCGCATCGTAATTTTTTTGCTGTTGTTGTTGCGCTAGTTGCAAATGTTGTTGCTGTTTTTCAGCTTGTTCATATTGATGTTGAATAGTGGCAATCGCTTGATGTTCATTTTGCAATTGCTCAAATCGATGCGCCCACAGCGATAATTTGTCCATATATTGCGGCACAGATTTTAAGTCATCAATTTTTAGCTGATGTTCACTCACCTTGGTTTGTAAGGTCTTTTGCTTAGTTAATAATTGCGTCTGTACTGACTTTGCGGCCAAAGCTGACTGACTGATAGCATCAAGCTTTTCGTTAATAACAATGCTTTGCTGTTGTTGGTGATTAATATCACTTTCCAGTGGCATTATCTTGTCGGTGATCAATAACTCGGTTTCAGCAAAAGAAAGCTCTTCTAACGCTTGTTTTTCAAGAATTTGATTAACCGTAAGGTTAGCCTGTTCGACATCTTTATTCGCTTGCTCTGTTTTTGCTTCTAACGATTGTAGTAATTCACGCTGCTGGGTAACTTGATCAGATGCCTGCTGATTCTTTTCATATAATTGTCGCAACTTTTCAGCGGGCTCAGCTAAGGATAATTTAGTCAGTTCATCCGCCACTTGTGCTTGCCTTGCTAGCACTTGTTGCTGTGCCTGTTCTGCACTTTGACGCTGCACTAGCTGCTCGTCCCATTTATGACGCCATGCGAGTACTTGTTGCCATTTCTTCAATTCGAGTCGATGCTCAATGTCTTGATTTTCTGCTAGCTGTAATTGTTCTTTTTCATGATTTAATTCATCAACACCGAGCAGTTCAACGTCTTGCGATTTATCCTGTAAATGCTTTAATTGCTCGTTGGCAACCTTATGCTGTTCATATACTTTTTGAGAAATAACACTATAAATTTCGGTGCCCGTTAACTCTTCTAGCAATTCAGCACGCTCGTTAGCGGGGGCATTTAAAAATGCCGCAAATTGTCCCTGAGATAGCATCATAGATTTGGTAAAACGAGCAAAATCCAACCCAGTGATCTGCGCTATCTCTTGGCGAACAATTGATAATTTTTCGGCGATGATCTTACCGTCAAGCCTTGCCAATTCGGCTTTTGGCGATTGCAATTTGCCGTCATTGCTCCCTTTTGCCCTTCGCTGACTCCAAAAAGCACGATAACCAACACCTTTTACTTCAAATTCAACTTCAGCTAAGCAACTGGCAGTATGGCGAGTCATCAATTGATTCTGTTTATCCGACACGGTCAAACGTGGTGTCTGATGGTATAAGGCCAAACAAATAGCATCTAATATAGTGGTTTTACCTGCGCCAGTTGGCCCAGTTATAGCAAACAGCGCGTTGCTATGAAAAGGTTCAGCGGTAAAATCAATAAACCAGTGCCCTTTTAACGAATTGATATTTTCAAAGCGCAGACTTAAAATTTTCATTAAAGCAATTCCGTTTCTTGTTTGTCTGCTTTGGTAAGCAATGGCGTTTGCTCACTTTGCGCCTCACTAGCAATTTGCTTGAACAACTGTTCAAGCCTAATTTTACGCGCCTGTTCAGCCTCTTCTTTCCAATCCTCTTGTGCCATTCGATTATGAAAGACATCATCAAGGGTTAACTCATTTAAGGTGATTTTAGTGTGTTGTTCAGGCATTAATTGCCGTGCCGCTTTGCTGCGTCTGACGAGCAAAACTTCAATATTGGTATCTGTCACTAATGTGTCAATACGCCCTTGTATGTTTTGTAAGTAACCTGCACTTTCAATTTCAATATCCAACCACACCGTCTCTTTATCTTTATTTGCCAAGGACAAAGCCTGAATATCGTCGGCCATGCTGTCAATAGTTGTTTTCATCATCGCCATGGCTTGAAAACGAGGAATTTCAATCGCGGACACCTGCTGTAAGTTAGACCCCGAAAACTCTGCAACGAGTATTTGTTTGGCTTGTTTGGCTTCATCAAAACTGAGTGGGATTGGCGAGCCGCTATAACGTATATGTTCACTTTTAGCGACTTTTTGTGCACGATGAATATGTCCTAATGCAATATAATCCGCCGGCGGAAACGCATTTACTGGAAAGGCATCTAAGGTGCCAATGTAAATTTCTCGTACCGACTCGGTAACGCTAACGCCAACGGTGGTTAAATGGCCAGTAGCGATAATAGGCAAGGTATTATCGGCCAGTGTTTGGGCGTGCTGATATAAGGTTTGATAATGATCACTAATGGCTTGTTGCAACGACTGTTGTTTATCCATGGCGGATTGCCCCGCTTGGCTGTGAATAACATCGCGCGGACGGATAAAGGGAATAGCACAAATCACCGCTTGCTCTAGGCCCTGTTGATCTTTTAACACAAATACCTGCTCATCAATATCGCTACTAACGCTAGGAATAACCTTACAGGATAAATTTGATAACAACTGTTTAGATTCGTTGAGCATTGCTACCGAATCATGATTACCCGCGAGAATGAGTAGCTGGCAATTAAGCTTGTGAACTTGAACGATAAAATCAAAATACATTTCCCGCGCATAACTCGCAGGCGTTCCTGTATCAAAGATATCTCCGGCAACGATAACCGCATCAACTTGATGGTTTTCAATCTGCTCAAGTAACCATGACAGAAACTGTTGATGTTCATTCGCTCGGTTTTTACCGTAAAAATGTTGTCCTAAATGCCAATCGGAGGTGTGAATAATGCGCATAGAAATTACTAAAGCTAGAGTTGTCATCGGTACAATAGACTTTAATTCTACCTGATAGCAAATCAATTAACATGGAATAAATTGAGAAAAAACCTTCCTTGTTAATCTGGAAAAATTTTCATTATTGGCAAATAGTTAATAAATAGATTTAAACAACGAATCATTAAGGAAGCCTAATGAAAAATCAGATCGTTTGGATTGATATACCGGTAACAGATCTCAACCGAGCCATCGGTTTTTACAGTGCCATATTAGGTGACAAGGTCGAAAAGCAAGCGTTTGAACAGTATGAATTTGGTATTTTACCGCATGCAACCACTAATGTATCAGGTTGTCTATTACCCTCTCCTCAAGAAGATATATTTACCCATGGTCCCCTTATCTATTTCAATGTCGATGGGCGATTAGAGGACGCGATAGAACAAACAGTAGCACACGGCGGCAAGATAATTGCTGCAAAACAATCTATGGGGCCGCATGGCTATCGCGCCATTATTCATGATAGCGAGGGAAATCGCATAGCATTACATAGCAATTCAGCGTAAATATTGAGGACAGCAACAGCTTGGCTTTACTGTTGAATATGATAGGCTTAACACTCAATGATTATTAACAGTAATATTAACTCATGCATTATAAATCCGTTGTTGCCAATAAACTAAAATCTATTGCACTGGTTGCTCATGACAACATGAAACAGGATCTTATTGGCTGGTGCCAGCAATATGAGGATAAACTTGCTAAACACAAACTTTATGCAACAGGCACAACGGGCACGTTACTTAGTCAAAAAACCCAACTGAGCATTAACCGGCTGATCAGTGGCCCGTTAGGTGGCGATCAACAAATTGGTGCACTGATCACTGAACAAAAAATTGATATGATGATTTTCTTTTGGGACCCACTAGAAGCACAACCTCATGATCCCGATGTAAAAGCCCTACTTAGATTAGCTGCAGTATGGAATATTCCGGTGGCCTGTAATCATGCAACCGCCGATTTATTAGTAACCTCTCCACTATTTGACTGTGAATATGTTAAATCCATTCCCGACTACGACACCTACATCACTGATAGAACTTAAGCACTACGAGCATTTAACTAAAATGGAAAGCAATAATTAAGGTATAAGTATTTTTAACCTAAGAAGTGGCTATTAACGCTCGAAAGTCAGATGACCTCTTGCTAGATATTAAAAAAGGCAGTATATCCCCTTTCTTTTAATATATAGAAATTAGCCGTGATTCTGATCCTGCTCCTGACATGCTGATTGCATTGAGAATAACCATGCTAACGCTGCTTCCCTATCAGTAAAAAAGGAAAGTTCCCAATCTATTTTTCTAGGATAAGAAGCTAAAGTTTCTGTCGTTACGTGAGTAATTTCGTTATAAGTTACCACAGCCATAACGTTGATTTCAGGAAGAGTGGCAATATTTTGCTGGGCCTCAAAATCATAACTATAGGAATTAATTTTATTAATCAGCAGAGAAAATGGTGCAGTTAAGTGCGAAAGTAAAAACTCATGGTATTGACGAACTAATTCAAGATCAAATTCCACGCCGTGGTTGACTATAACTTCAGCAACGTCATCACGCAGTATATTAATTTGAGCAAAAGGTAAGGTGTAAGTCTGCATTTATCACGTCCTTGAATTGATCGACTATTATTTAAGCAGAATACTATCGAATTAACAAATATTAGTTTGTGTTGCCTTAGTCAATAATTGTAAGTCTTGCGCTGACAACGCTATTTCTAATCCTCGCCGGCCAGCACTCACATAAATAATCGGGTATTCAAATGCTGACTGATCGATTACGGTACGAAGGCTTTTTTTCTGACCTAGCGGACTAACGCCACCTAACACATAACCAGTTGTTCGCATCACATCTTGAGTGTTGGCCATTATTGCTTTTTTTGCACCTACCGCTTTAGCAATTAATTTCATATTCAGCTTTTCATCAACAGGGACAATACCAACGATCAGTTCATTATTCTCAGTACTGACAACTAAGGTTTTAAACACTAATTTAGGTGATATCCCAAGCTTTTTCGCCGCTTCCATTCCATAAGATTCATTAGACGATTCATGGTTATATTCATGAATTTCGTAGTTGATTTTTGCTTTCTTTAAGGTATTTATTGCTGGCGTCATTACACTATAATTTTATAAATGTTAATAGGTTTAGTCTGGCTCATGGACTTGTAATCTAACCACTTTAATGATGTAAATACTTATCCCTTATAGGGCTCAATACTCCATTACGGTCAAGATCATTTAATATACTAGAAAATAAGTCTATAACGCATTGCGGCGTATCGTTATTAAAAGCGTAGTTATATAAAGCATGTCCTTCCAGTTCATATATAGGCACAATTTGGTCGTCAGCGATTTTCGCTAGCTCAAATATTGCGGTATCTTCAGCATAAGCAATTGCATCGACTCTTCCCTTAATAAGCATTTTTAACATACTGTTGGTATTGATAGTTAATGCTTTATTGACCGGTAATTTTTGCAACTCAAGTAGTTGATGCCCCATATCTCGTCTAACGACAGCGACATTAAGTTCGTTTAGCTTTTTTTGAGATAGCAACTCCTGACGCTCTTTTAATACCATAATGGAAACTTTCGCTTTAAAAGGAAGAGCCACAAGGTGAAATAACTTACTTCTCTCATCAGTGGTAGCCATTGAAAACGCGGCATTTTGAGAATAATTTTTGACATTATGAAACAACCGAGCCCATGGTACATTCAAAATCGTTTTTCGTTGTAGCTCCATTCCTAACTCTCGATAAACGAGTGACAATATGTCAACTGAAATACCACTTAACTCACCATTAGGTTCTGAATAATTATATGGTGGATGCTCTTCCGTTATCCATAAAATGTTTTTCAAGTAATCTTTTGCCTCGTGCTGCGCACAAGCATGTGTCTCAAAGGAAGCAAAAGAAAGTATTAAAACCAAACTAATTAACTTCATTAATATCAACCGTAAAAGTTATAACTTAGTAAACATCAACCTATGTTAGCTTATTCTAGTCTAGTTAGATGATTGTCACCTAGCAACTAAAAGTATTTAAACGATACTTCTTAGCAGAAAATCAATAATTGTTGTACATTTCTGCTTTGCGTATAATGCCCACTTATCCATTTTTAAGGTTAACTTATGTCAATTCAGCAATTAATCAAAAATAAAATATCTGAACATTTATCGATTGAACACTTAGAAGTAATCAATGAAAGTCATCTTCATGCTGGCCATGCCCATGGCGGTGTTGATACTCATTTTAAAGTGATCGTAGTATCAAAAGACTTCGAAGGTAAACGTAAAGTTGCTAGACAGCAAACCATATACCAGATTTTAGCAGAGCAAATCAATAATCCCGTTCATGCCTTAGCGATGCAAACCATGACTCCTGACGAATGGCGTGCACAATAAATAGCATTATTGGGTCACTAAATTACTTGAACAACAGGATAAAAGAATGGCAATAACACTATCTCCAGCACAATGTCGTGTTATCGGAGTATTGCTCGAAAAAGAGATCACCACGCCAGAGCAATACCCGTTATCGTTAAACGGATTAACCAATGGCTGTAACCAAAAAAGTAACCGAGAGCCAGTAACCCAATACAGTGAAATCGACGTGCAAAATACGATTGATGAGCTTATTAAAATGAATATGGTTCAAGAACAAACCGGGCAACATAGTCGCGTTATCAAATATAAACACCGTTTTTGTAACACCGAATTTGGCAGCTTAAAATTAACGGCTCAGCAGCTTGGCATTATTTGTGTGATGCTTCTGCGTGGCCCACAGACGCCAGGTGAACTTAGAACCAGAACCAATCGTTTAGCCGAATTTGCCAACGTTGCCGAAGTTGAATCCGTGTTGACACAAATGCAGAGTGTTAATGAAGATGCATTGGTCGTTCAACTTGAACGAGAGCCGGGTAAACGTGAATCTCGATACATGCATTTATTTGGTGATGGGGACATTGCTCTAACACCCACCATTAATACACAATCATCAAACACGAATACCAAAACTAGCGAAACTGAACTGAGGATTTTGCAGTTAGAACAACAAGTAGCAACGCTCAGTGAAAAAATTGCCGAGCTATACCAGCGATTAGATGACTGAACATCAATAGGCGCATCAAGCCCGTGATGCGCCCAAATTCAAGTTAAATTAAATCAACGACATTTTCGATTGTCATTATGCCAAACATGACTTTTCGAATAAAAGATTCAGAGCTGCCCACTAAGTTAAAGTTTGGGTGTTGTGACCATATTTTTTGTAATCTCTGATCGATCAATACGGCTTTCTTATCGGATTCTGTGCGAATGGGATTATTACTTTTTATCCCTTGGCCGGCCTTCGCTGCTGTTTCAAAAAAAATCACTGCATCGTAGCGACTTAATTCATATTCCATGGTGGTATTCATGGTTTTAAAAAAGTCTTCATCGGCACCAGGCCAATAAGCGAGCCCATCCAAACTACCTCTATCACATAAAATCAAACAATTAGGATTGGTTTTACGCTGAACATCTTCTAAGTTTCTTTGTAAGTTAAATATAGCTTTTTGATGGGAACAAATAACGTCATCATCAACAGTTCGCTCTATGCCACCGCTATATATCATGGTCGCTGCTTCTGGTACCGACGCTATTCGCCCTTGAAATTCACGGCGAAATAAATCTAACGCGGTTGTTTTTCCGCCACCTGGTCCACCCGTTAATACTATGCGTTTTTTAATGTTTAAATTATTCATTCAGAATTATCAGTATCTTTCTAATTTTAGTAATGATTATAAGCAAATCCGATCATGGATAAGTATCGATAACATTAGCCGGCTATGGAATTTAATTTAGCTAGCTAATTTATATTACCTTTTAAATTATATTTATCAATTAGATCGCTATAAGCTTGAGATGATTTAAACTCCTGCAAGGCCTTATTAAATTTGGCAATATTAGCTTTATCTTTAAATGCCATGTGATACGGACTTTTAGGAAAAATATAATGAACATCCACATCAGAGTGATCGCTCTTCCCTCCCACCAAAGGACTTAGCGCGTTAAAAATATTTACATCCATCACCACAGACTCAACCTTTTCGTCAAACAATAACTTGGTTTGACGTTTCTGGTTAGCAACTTCGATATAAAGTGGGCTATCGGCCACTGCGCTTGCGTAGTGCGAGCCCAAGATAGTTGTCGCCATTTGAAAGGCTGCTACACTGACCTCAGATAATCCTTCAATATCATTGATAACTTTATTGTTTTTTTTCAGCGATATCGCTACATTTTGATAAATAATATAGACATCACTTAAATAACTGGTATCAGCGATCATATTCTTGTTAATGGTCATAATACTATCAACGTCATTACGTTCAAGCATCTTAGGGCTTCGACCAAAAGGAACAAAAACAAAATAAGGCGACTTCCCCATCGCTTTAATGACATGTCCTACTAACTCTAATTCAAAACCACTATTATTTTCTTGAATAACATAGGGCGGTTTAGCAAATCCAACCACCACGTTAAATTTTTCAGCAGTACTGGTAAAACTAACCAATATGCACAAAAAAAACAGAAACTTAAACATATCACCTCAAAATATTTGTTGGTATCTTATTACTTTCAGACGTGCAGTAATTGCATCATCATATTGAGCTAGCAAATGAGAAAACTAAACACGCGTAATTTATTTGTATAAGTTTAGTCGACATTAATAACTTTTACTTTATACCATTAAACCAAAACAATAAAACCTGCATAATAACAATACTGACTCAACTTTACGGACAAGTATTGCCAGCACAATCTCCGCAACCATTTTCACTATATGATTAACTTGTATTAACTCGCTTGGTGTTAAGGAATCACGATATTCCACTATGGGGAAATCGTCATTAAATATGTCGATAATACTTAAAAAGTACACTTATTACTCACATATTTGTATGTAATAGATTTCAGTTAACGACGCTATAGCAACTGATATGTACAGGCTGATTTGTTCTTAGGATACCTATATGAATTGCAGCATAACATCATGGTTTTTAAAACATCCCGATTCAGCTAACTTTTCAGTTTTCTATGAAAATGGGCAGTTATCAGCGCGTGTTTCTTATAACTGGCGTGACGAGTTCTTAAGCAACTTTGATCAACATGGTTCTCCTATTAAATATTGTTTTCCAACCCAATGATGCTTCCAATTCCCTCTTCATTGTCAGCGCTAAACTAATTTCCCATCTAAACATCTTTTACGTAATTATTAATAGTTTCCGTGTACTTGATATGCGATATTACGTTCAATTATTCATAGCAGTAAAATACACAGGTTTTGAAAATGAAAGCTCCATTATTCGATGACATTCTAAAGGTATCACAGGCGATCGCAGACGCATCGGCTAAAGACGATGACACAGCAAGAGAAATACATTATCAAGCGTTAATTAAGCTTTGCGCCACTAACGAAGACACACCAAGAGATCACCCTTTGCAATGGGAAGCATTGGCTGACTTCACCCTTGATGCCGATCAAGCCATTGATATTTATCAAAAAGGATTAGATTGTGCTAACAAATTAGACCTTAATAATGCCAAAGCTTCTATCTATTTATCGATGGCACAAAGATATAAAGAAATAGACGATGACAGCAATGCACTTGATTCAATCAATCAAGCCAATGCCCTTATCGAAGTGATCACTATCGACGAATTAAAATCTGAAATAATCGAGTTTTTAAATGCGTTAAATCAGCATTAAGCTCTAGGCTATAAGCTATAGCCCCAAACAGCTGTCCTAACATTGAATACTCTCTAAGGATAAAATTTTTGTGGTGATCACATGGTACTTATTACGTTTAACGCTAAGTATGACCTATTCTTACTAAGTCACTAATGTACCTTTTTAGCTCGGTATATCTCAAGATGTATACCTCCTCATTAATATGAGGAGGTATACATTAAAATAGGACGCTACAGGCTATTTTCGCACTAACTAATTGCGCACTAAGTTGTTAACTAAATGTCAGGTTCTTTGTAGCAGTGACTGTTATAACAATTTGGTTAAGCTTAAAGTCATACTTCTGCCACTGTTTTCAAAGCCAATACTTTCTTCTTCATTGGCATCAAGCACGTTATTAATGTTTAGACGCAGGCTTAAATCATGACTCACTTGCCAATTCCCTGATAAATCAATGCGACCAACACCATCCATTTTAACCATGCCAGTTGCAATAGAGCTATCGTAATAGCCATCATTAACAGTATAGCGCCCTGTTACAGATAGGTTATCACGCATATTGTAGCGTGCTAACAGGCTAGCTTTTAATTTAGGACGTCTTCTAAGTACAGTATCTGCTTCAAAAGTATCTATATCATTAAAGCTTACTTGTCCGGTTAAATGTAATTGCGAATTCGCATCAAAGGCCAAATAAACTTCAGCGCCCTGTACACGCACTCTATCGCGATTAACATTGGTAAAGGCGATAGCATCAAAGTCGACTAAATCTGAGTAGGTGTTTTTATAAAGACTAAAACGGCTTGAAAGTTTATTAGTTAAAAACTGACGTTCAATACTAATCTCATAGTTTTCACTGGTCTCAGGCATTAACTCACTATTACCAACAAATGGATGCGCCAAAGCAAAAAAGCTTGGTAACTTAAAGCCTTCATTAAACTGAAAAGACACTGATGTGTTAGCGTTGAGATCATATTGACCAATAAAGCGTGTCGTTGTGACACTTAACTGCTCAGCTTCGTCATGACGAATACCGGCAGTGATAGCCAGTTTATCAATAAATTCTATGCAAATTTCGGCAAAAACAGCATGGCTATCACGCGTTAGTTTATAAGATGCAGGAACAGGAAAGCCAAAATCGATAATACTATTCATCCCTCCATCCTCATCTGCATAAGCAGCACCAAACGCTATGCTCGCTCGCTCAGAGAGCGAATAATTTAATTTTTTTATCAATATTTAAATCGGTTGATCTTTATTTAATAAACATCTAGCATTACTGGAAGCGCTTCCAAAATAATTTTAAAAAAGGCTAAAAATAACTAAAACCTTTGATTGAATTATTTGGGTTATTTTCCAACTAGGATAGATATTGACAGTGACAAACAATAAACCAAAATATAACTTAGAAATATCGATACCCGAATCATCAATTATGCATTCGCATGACTTTATTTTTGGCGTGGCAACCTCTTCTTTTCAAATTGAAGGAGCTGCTGATAAGCGCCTTCCTTGTATTTGGGATACGTTTTGTAATACACCGGGGAAAATAAAGGATAACTCTAATGGAGATGTAGCGTGTGAGCACTACTCTCGTTGGGAAGAAGACCTAAACTTGATTGAATCGCTTGGCGTAGATGCTTATCGGCTGTCCATTTCTTGGCCAAGAGTCATCAAACTTGATGGCACATTAAATCAGGAAGGCGTTGATTTTTATTTAGGAATACTGGATACACTAAAGCAAAAAAACATTAAAGCTTTTGTCACCCTTTACCATTGGGATCTCCCCCAGCATATAGAAGACAATGGCGGCTGGTTAAATAGAGAAACCGCTTATCTATTTAGAGATTATGTCGATTTAATCACGCAAGCGTTCGGGGATAAGGTTTATTCCTATGCCACGCTTAACGAACCTTTCTGTAGTGGATATTTAGGTTATGAAACGGGTTTACATGCCCCCGGAATAATAGGCAAAGAATTTGGCAAAAAGGCGGTACATCACTTGCTACTTGCTCATGGTTTAGCGATGCCGGTATTACAAAAAAACAGCCCAAACAGCCTTAATGGTATAGTGCTAAACTTTGCGCCATGTTATCCGTATACCGATTCTGAAAAAGACGTACAAGCAGCTAAAATTGCGGATGATCATTTTAATCATTGGTATATCAAGCCACTGCTAGATGCTCGCTATCCAGACATTATCAATACACTACCCGAGGCAGAGTTACCCCAAATTTTGGCAGATGATCTTGCTATCATTTCTCAACCAATTGATTATATTGGTATAAACTATTACAGTCGGGCTATTTATCGTCATGATGAAAAAGAGCAGTTTGTTCAGGAACTACCTGTAGACGCAGCATTTACCGATATGGGTTGGGAAGTATGCCCTAAAGCATTTAGTGAATTGCTAATTTCCTACGATAAGATTTATGATTTACCGCCTATCTATATCACCGAAAACGGTGCAGCCATGCCTGATACCATAACCAACGGCACCGTCAAAGATGATGACCGACTTGATTACTATCATACACATTTAAATGCGGTTAATGACGCTATTAGTCAAGGGGTCAATATAAAAGGATACTTTGCTTGGAGTTTAATGGATAACTTTGAATGGGCTGAAGGTTACCTCAAACGATTTGGCATTGTGTATGTCAACTATGACACGCAAAAAAGAACCATTAAAAATAGTGGACATGCATATCGTAACTTCATCACACAACGTAAACGCTAATTAACAGGATTTAGACAACTATGCTAACCATTAGAGAAAAAATAGCCTATGGATTAGGCGATACAGCAAGCAACATTATCTTTCAAACGGTGATGATGTTTCTACTTATTTTCTATACTGACGTTGTTGGGATATCACCCGCTATTGTCGGTACTATGTTTCTAGTCGTGCGCATATTTGATGCGGTTACCGACCCACTAATGGGTGCATTAGCCGATCGTACCCAAACGCGCTGGGGGCAATTCAGACCCTATTTACTGTGGCTTGCTATCCCATTCGGTCTTATCAGTACAATAGCATTTATCACCCCAGAGCTCTCCGATACAGGAAAAGTCGTTTACGCTTTTGTCACTTACAGCTTGTTAATGATTGTTTATACCGCAATTAATATTCCCTACTCTGCATTAGGCGGCGTATTGACAACAAACCCGCAAGAACGAGTATCAGTGCAATCCTTTCGATTCGTATTCGGTATGTTAGGTGGCTTAATTGTCGCCTCGGGCACCCTACCCTTAGTTGAGTATTTTGGGCAAGGTAATAGTGCTCAAGGTTATCAAATCACCATGATGGCAATGAGTGCCTTTGGCGTGGTTTTATTTTTATTGTGCTTTGCCGGCACAAAAGAACGCATATCGGCCCCAAACCTGAGCCAATCATCGTTTTTTGACACTGCAAAATCGCTATGGCAAAACGATCAATGGCGGATATTATGCCTCGCTGGTTTATTTCTGCTCACCGGACAGGTATTAAGAGCAACACTAGCGATTTACTATGTGAAGTATTACCTCGGTCTTGAAGAGCATATATCTACCTTTATTACCCTCGGTATGATCGGCAGTATATTAGGCTGCGCACTTGCTCAGCCTTTGGCCAAAAGAATGTGTAAAATTAAAGCCTATATTAGATTGCAATTAATCGCGGCTTTATTATGTATTGTTAGTTTCTTTGTCCCTAAAGAACAAGTAGTTATCGCGTTTAGCTTATTTTTCTTATGGAGTTTCTTTCTTCAAATGGCGACACCGCTGTTATGGGCAAAAATGGCTGACACCATAGATTATGGGCATTGGAAAACGGGTGTCCGTATTACAGGAATGGTCTATTCGGCAGTAGTCTTTTTTATAAAATTAGGGGTTGCTTTTGGCGGGGCTTTTGCCGGATGGCTGTTAGCGTATTATGGTTACCAAGCAGATATCGAGCAAACTAAAGCGACTCAACAAGGTATCTTACTATCATTTACCCTGTACCCAGCGGTTGGCTCGATACTTGTTGCCGCTATAATGCGATGGTATATATTAGATAATCAAAAAGTTACACAAATTCATAACGAATTAAATACCTTAGCTCAATAATTTGATAATCTTGAACAAACAAATTAAATTTTTTAACTAAGTGCGAGCAAAACAAGGCTCAAGCTAAACAAGGAATAAAATGGCCACAATTTATGAAGTTTCCGCACTCGCCGGTGTATCATTATCTTCGGTATCTCGAGTCTTAAACAATCATGAACATGTCAGCGAAAAAACCAAGGCCAAAGTAAACAAAGCCATGGAGCAACTTGGCTTTCGCCCTAACTCTATTGCTCGCTCGTTGGCCTCAAACCGAACTAACAGTGTCGGTATTTTGGTGTCTGAATTATATGGTCCATTCTATGGTGAAATGCTTAGTGGTATCGAGTCTGAGTTAAGAGCAGCGGAAAAACACGGCATTATTGCCGCGGGGCATAGTGATGAAGCAAGCGAAAAAGCGGGCATAGAATTTTTAATAGCCCGCAACTGCGACGCGCTTATTTTACACGTTGACGCAGTGTCAGATGAATACCTTATCGAACTTAGTAAAGGAAAAACCCCCTTCGTTATTATCAATAGATATGTCGCAGAAATTGCAGACAACTGTATTTATCTCAATAACAAGCTAGGTGGCTACCAAGCAACTAAATACCTGTTAGAACAAGGTCATCGTGAACTCGCATACATTTCAGGGCCCTTGTGGAAGCCTGATGCTAAAGATCGTTTATATGGACATAAACAAGCGTTAGCCGAACACAGTATCAACTTCAACGAAACGTTACTATACCAAGGCAACTTTGAAATAACAGGTGGTAGCGATGGCATGCAATATCTCATCGACCAAGGACTTAACTTTTCCGGTGTTGTTTGTGCTAACGATGAAATGGCTTCAGGCGCAATGAAAGTTGCTAGAGAGAATAACGTTAACGTTCCTGCCGATTGCTCTATTATAGGATTTGATAACGACTTCTTTAGCGAATACCTCTACCCTCAACTGACTACCATCGATAACCCGGTAAATGAGATGGGCCATATGGCCGCAAAATGGGTCCTTAAAAATATCTACAACGATAAGAAATTAGAAATCAAAAACCTGTTTGAACCAAGTTTAATCTTGCGAGAATCAAGTAAAGCTAAGGCAAAAGCCAAAACAACAAAACGATAACATTACCAGCACACTCAGCTACGATAGAACGTTAGAATTCAAAAATCACCGTTCTAAATTCAATACAAGAACCAAAATGCACTAAAAATTTAAAACCATTAACCTAAACATTACTGAGCAGGTTCGTGATGAGTATTGACATCAAATGGTAACTCAGAGAGTGCTGACGATGTTTGCTCAAATTCTGTTGAATTAAATAATCGTTTTAATTCAAGCAAATTCTGCTGAATGGCATCAACAGCTAAGGGATTGACTTGCTTCCCTTGCGCGTTCTTTAGCTGACTATGACCTAAGAAATGGAAAATATCTAAAGTATGTTCGGTATCTTGGTTGAATTTGTTAGTGCAGATATCCATTTGCTCTTTAGTACTAAAACATAACTCTTCAATGCGAAGTAACTCATCGTTAATGTAGTGAAAAAGACCGGATGTTTTACCCATACTAGCTTCTTTACAAACGTTAAAACGAAGAGATTTGACCTGTAGTGTCAAACTTTGCATTTTGCTGATGGCCTGCCGTAATTTAACGATTGTGCTGCGTTGACTTTCAATCTGCCCAATTAATTTTCGATTAAACATCTCAATATTATCTGATTGCTCCTCGTGCTGATTATCGAGCTCGCACCAGTTTTCGTTAATTGCCTGAGTGACACGTTGCGCTTTATGATAACGTACCTCCAACAGTTCAACTTCAAGCGATAATCGCAACGAAATATCCTTGATCAGTTGGATAACATCACTGCTTAGTTGTTCGGTATTATCAGGCCTAAGTTTACGCTGCAATTGGTGACAAATTTTTCTTATGGTGTCAAATTGCTGGTTCAGTTGCTGTGCGCGTTTATATAAGCGAACTTCAATTGGTAATCCTTTGTGCGAAATCGATGTTTCCTTAGCCAAGAGTTGGTCAACTGTCCTTAACGGCTTTAAAATAAAACCAATAAACCAATAAGTGAACGGTAAGATCAGAAAAATAATAAAGGCATCATTTATCAGTTCTACCATAAACATTTCTGAAAAATTCTGATCTAGCTCTTCACTATCTATTTTAGTGACTAGCCACCATTGAACATCAGGAATATCTAACGAAACAAAAGCTGATTGGGTTTCCTTACCTCTATAATCAACAAAGTGATCGAGCTGCCCTTTTTGCTTTTGCATACCATTGGTCAAGCCCTCGATATTAAAACCCAATGACAAAATAGTTGTTTCAAATTTATTTACAGCTTCTACCACCTCTTGAGTGTGATCAGCTGCGCTAATATCTTTAATAAACTTCTCGGGCTCCTCAATCAAAAACCGAGACTGGCTGCGCAATATAGAATCGCTGCCGACGATAATATTTTCGCCAGTTTCACCATGCCCATCTAAATACCAATTTTTATTGCCTGTAGTAATACCATTAACCACGTCTATCGACACTTGAAAAATCAACATGCCTACTTTAGTGTCCCCATCAAATATAGGACTGGCGATAAAAGATGCTGGAGCATTGTATGAAGGAGAATAACGGCTAAAATCAACCATTCTCACCGTAGTTGCCATTTCAGTATCTTGCAACAGTCTAAACAAAGTCCCCAAGTTACTGTTTGCATATGGGCCATCAATTAAGCTAGTGGCAAAATCGGCCTCCTTAAAAACACTGTAAACAATAGCGCCTGATTTTTGGTCAACCAAAAAAATGTCATAAAAGCCAAATTTTTTCTGCAAATTATTTAATATTGGATGATATTTTTGATGAACTAGACTATATTCGCTATCGTCGTTTGCTGACAGTAATAGATCCTTTTTACCAGTGCTATATTCATTCAATGCTATATAATGATTTTGTAAATATGCCGTACGCCCATCTTTAGGATAATAATACTCAAACGTTTCGCTCTGTTCACTGTTACGCTCTAATCGTGGTAAAAATTCCTGCTGATAATATTGTCTAAGCGGCCCATAAGATTGACTTGTCAGACTATCAGAGTATGCAGCATTGTCTAATTGTTCAAAAGCACGACTAAATTCTCGCACGGCATCAATAACCATAAAGTCAGCTGATAAAATCTCAACTTGATTACGGATCTGTTCAAAATAATTCTCTAACTGGCGGGCTTTCGATTCACGATTCGTTTTTAAGTGATTAACCGTAGTATTTTGCACTCCACTTCGAGCTACTTTAATACTTTGCCAACTTGCTAATACGATGCTAACAATAAGTACCATTAATACGAGTAAGAGAATACGGGTTTTTATCGACAGATAAAATTGCCTATTTTCAGGCCAAAATTTAAACATAACAAATTCCTTCTCACAATAATACGATATAACTAGTGATCGCCAATGTGCCCAGTGCAACAGGCCAATACAGTAATTTGGGGATGAGAGAGTCTTGTTTAAATATTTTGCTATACCAACGATTAGGTTGGTGATAAATAAAACTAATAATCACCATAGCAATCATAATCAAGTACATAACCAAGTAAAAATACTCTATATAAACAATCCCTTGTGAAGGGAATCTCGTTCGTATATCTACATGAGAAATAACTACAACGAAAAATAGTGCAGACACGGCTCCAATAACCCCCATTTGTGAAAAACCATTTGAATTAAGCTTATCTTTGTCATGGGTGAGATTTAATAAAATGGCAAATAATAGAACAGCTACTGTCAGCATCGGGATCAAATGCACCACAAAGGCATTAACAAATTTACGCTTTAGCACAACATTAAAATGAAGCTCGGGCACAACCCCGGATGTTTTATCCATAAAACCAAAACTCGTCTGGTATCTGTTCATTTTATAGTCATAAAAGGTTTCGTTAATTTCCCAATTGCCTAATACAATTTGATCGTCAAGCCCAAATGAGACCCCAGGGCTGGTTGATGGATAACTATTGAGATCTGGAATAAGTAAGGTATTACCCTCAAAGTCTGATGAGAGAATTCTTAACCATACCGTTTTATGATCCAATGGATATTTACCATAATCAAATGGTTGGCGCACGGTCACTTCAAAATACCAACCATAAGTCGTTTTTCCATCAACCGTTTTACTATATTTGGGCTCAGGCAACGCACTTCCATTAACTTCTTCAGGAAAATAAACGCTCGGTTTATCTATAACCTTATCGCTCGGATAGGTTTGCCAAATATAGCCATTAAGATAAACATCATTTGCAGAGACGAAATTTAATGACTGTATATAGACGCCAGTGGGAACCTCCAAGTACTTCCCTTGTTTATAACTACCAGATTGCTTGAGTTTAATTAATAAATCGTCACGTGCAGATGACTCTGAAACCAGCTGATTATCATTCGGTTTATAGTCGCTATCGACTTTAAACCACATCAAACCAATTAGTATCATCAATACAACTGATGTAATCGTTACTGTATACCAGTAACTCCTATGTGGTGACTGGTGACTATTAGCAACCCGTTCCATGTTATTGTTCATAAAATTCACACGCCTCACTGGTATTTTTTGCAGCAATAACGGACCGTTAATTACAATTAACACTAAGTGCTAACAATTGATATCAAGTTATTACTGTAAACTTTTGTCATAGTACTTTGACAGTTATAGATAAATCGGTTTCTGAGATAGGAACTAATCAGCCAACATATATCGTCTAAATTAAAAACTCTCAACTATATAGGTTAGATTGCAGGTGACAAAAAACGTTATTTATCACCTGAAATACTGGTATACAACTACTAATCCACTTAATGTGGTTCACCATAAAAGATGTGTCCCGTATAGTGATGACTAATATCGTGATAATGATTGTACCCGCCGATAACATGAGGTGCATGCCGCATATTCCCTTGACCTTCACTTAAAGATTCCGCTAAGGTATTTGCGTTAGATTTAGAACCCCAAACATCTTTACCTTGTCGGATCCTTTGACTAGCCTCACTTTTATCAATTTTACGATCATCTATTTTAACGCCTTTACTTGTTATTTGAGCCGCATGAAACTGTGCCATAATTTAACTCCTGTAAAATTTATTAATATCGATATAGTATGTTGAACACCTTCAACCGATGTAATGGTTAAGAATACTCAACAATCCCGTTTACATAAGTAATGGTGCCAGTAGCGCCGAATTCCTTGCCATGATTCTTTGCATATCCTCCGTGGTCGTCTTCAACAATGACGGTAATTGTTCGATCTTTAGATTGTCGTTTAAACAAATCATGGCAATTGTGATGGCGTTCTCCTGTGCATGGCCATCCAGTCATTTCGGCTGTAAAATCACCATTGTTATACTTTCCTGATTCAAACATGACCTCTTCTGAATGTTTTCTATCTGTGCTCTGATATGTTCTTTTCCCTACGCTTATTTCAATAGGCATAATTATTCCTTTTTATTTTATTTAAGTTATTAAAAATCTTCATAGCTAACTAGTTAACCAACCAAACACTCACTTATTAAATTCAGTCTGACTTCTTACCAGTCCATAACAGCTTTAACTTTTGCGTCGCTATCACACCAAGTAAAAAATACATTACCACGTGCGACAGCGTCTCTGATCTGCTGCTCACTAAGGCCTGGCTCTTTTATCAAACGAACATCAGCGTTTGGAAATTCAGCGGCACTTTGCATCGTTTTTTCAATTTCGGTTTCATCAAAATCATGGTCCCAATTTCCTTTTGTATCTCCGTGATATCCTGCATAAACAACAAGTCCTTGAACCGCAGCTATCATTTCTTTACTTGCGAAAATCTCTTTGCGAAATTCATCAACAGTGCATTGCCCTTCATGCGTAAACACATTATTGTCATATTCATGAATCATAACGTTCTCCTTAAAATTAATAGTTTTCGTTTATTACTTGTCATTAATAGTCATTTAAAAGGCATATTCTTTAAAAATGACTTTGCTTAAGCTTTTCAAACTCACGCATAGCGTTTTCTGTAACTTGGTAACTAGAGTTACTCAACGAAACGGAAACACCGCAACGATGATTGGTACAACTAAAGCTTCCTCCTTGTATTAAGCGTTTAGCGTCGATGAGTATTTTTCCCCCACAGTCAGGGCATTGTATTTCGCTGTAATCTTTCATTACTAATAACTCCTAAAAAATGGCTCGGCCTGTCCAGCCGAGCATATTTACTTTTGTATTCATAACCTAGATAACGATTATGAACACTTTCGTTATTGCGCACTCGCTATCTTACGGTGGAGTTGGAGTTCCTTCCGCTTTCAATTGAATAGGTGCAATACATTGAGAAAAGGCTTGTATGATCGTTGTAACGCCTTCAGGCAATGGCAATTGTCCAGCATGAGCATTAATTTCATACTTCGCTGAGTTTGACTTCTCATAATGCGATTTTTCAGAAGAAGCCGACTTACTTGACGCTGAAACTGAACCACTAACTTCGGCAGAAAAACAGCCCCAACCTACTTTCGCACTAAAGCTACCTTCAGCTGCTTTTTCTGACTCTTCAGACGTTTCTTTGTCATTTGAAAAGGAGCTTTTCACTTCCATTTCAAAATTAACCGTAATATTATCAACAGCTAACGAGTTAAGCGGCATAATGGTTAATAAAGGTAAGTCAAATTTTGTTTCAACTGGCGTGCCAGCAGAACCATCAGGTTTAATAACCGAACGCGTTAGCGTCATATTAATCATGATAGGTTTATACTCTTCAGAACCAGCCGCACCAGTGACATTAAAACAGGTACTCAATAGAAACTGAGTTTGCGTTATCGCCATTTTTGCATTTGCTTCTGCGCCAGCAAGTAAAGGCGCGCTGATTAGTGATTTAATTGGTAAACCACTAAATTGTTGTGCCATCGAGACTAAGGCTCTATCGTTATCAGGCATTTTGATTTCCTCATTAAATGTAAAATTAATTTATATCAGGAGTGCTAACAAACTATTAAAGCGTCCTTTCTATAAACAGTTTCCCTTCTTATTTGATAAAAATTGGTTTGCAATTTAATAAAAAATAAATCGGGTTTTTAGCAGGCATTGTTCATCCTGAACATATACTTCTGCATGACTACTGAACACAACCAAGCGCCTCACATCATGTTGAAGGTGCAATGAAGATCCAGATCAAGTTCCATCTTAATTTCGTGAAAAACAGATGATTCAACAAAGATTGTCGACACCATTTGTTTACAGCATTTGAGCGTTTTTCAGGGAAGAGATGAGCGTTCACCTCTCCTGCTTGAGGTATTGATAAGTGCAACTGAGTATTGACGGTTAAATCACAATCAGGTGTTTTTTAATGGTATTGTTAGGTTTGCGCCGTAAATAAGATTGCTTTGGTACGCAGACTTTATTATTTAAAAGCGTCTGATTTTAAAAACGTTTAGGTTTGAAACGTTATGGTGGCGAAACTTTGTTTTTGCTGCCGTCTGCTTTCAATTGAATTGGGGCAATAGATTTACTAAAAGCGTCAATTATGGTGATAACACCAACAGGCAAAGATATTTGACTGGCGTGCGCATAAATTTCGTACTTTGCTGAGTTTGATTTTTTAAATGATGATGAATCCTCTGATGATGACTTCTCTGAGGCTGCGACCGAACCTGTTAATTCAGCAGATACGCTATTATCGCTAAGCTTTTGACTAATCGAATGTTCATCTTTGTTATCTTTCGTCGAGCCTGCTGACTTCTCATTGGTAAAGGAGCTTTTAACTTCCATATCAAAATTTACTTTCACTTCATCAACAGCAAGTGAATTGAGCGGGATAATCGTCAATAAAGGTAAATTAAAGTCCGTTTCAATTGACTCTGCTTCTGAACCATCAGCATTAACCACCGGCCGAGTAAGAGTCATATTGATCATGATGGGCTTATATATTTCTTTCTCGCCTTGTTTCTTTAAAAAGAAACAAGTCTCTAACATGAACTTCGTTTGCGTTAATGCCATCATATTGTTTGCTTGTGCCGCCGCCACGAGAGGAGCACCAATAAGTTCTTTAATGGGTAAGCCGCTAAACTGCTTCGCCATAGAAACCAAATTTTTATTTTGATCTACCATTTTATTTCTCCTAGATGTCAAAATCCTTTAACAGTAAATCAACCTGGAATTTGAGCTCTTAAGGCTTTTTCATAACCTTCTATTATTTTTTGTAAGCCTTCAGGTGGCTCATGTCCTACTAAACATATTTCAATATGTGTGTTGGTGGTATTCTTCGTAATGGTATTTTCGCCGCCGGTTACTTGCGGGGGTCTAAATGCAACATAAAGTTCATCGCTACCATCCGCGGTCACTTCCAGATCGGCCGAGAATTTAACATCCTTGATCCTTGGACTACTAATCGGACTTAAGGTGATCAACGGGACGTTAACAATAGTAGAATTAACGCCATCAGCACCTTGACTAGGAAACGCCATGGCGACCATTTTCGGACGATACGTCGCGTCACCTTCACTCCCGCCGGCATCACCAGCGGGAAGCTCATTAATTTCTTTAAGTAAGGCATCTGCTTTGGCGCGATCGCCACTATTGATAGCCTCACTCAGTTCTTTTGATTTATCTTGTTTTTCTTGAGAATCTTCATTAGCGATCTTGTCAAAAAACTTATCTATATGCTTAACCCCGGCTGATTCAACAGCTTGGGCTGCACTATGTATGCTTTGTTGAATCGCCTGCATTAATGCTTCAAAACGGATCATGATAGTTCCTTCCTAATAATTATATGTGGGTTTCATTTGAGCGTAATATTTGCTCATAATGTGCAATTACATCGTTTAGCTCTGCAGCGCTTTGCTCTGAACCAATTGAAATTTTTAACTCGGTAACATTTTCATCTGCCAATTTTTTCTTTTTGTTTTCATTCCCATGTTCTTTAATTAAACGGACATATACGTCTTCACCTTCATGCTGAATATTCTGCAGGGTCGACGTAAAAGTTAATTCCTTAATTTTAGGCAATTGCACAGGTGACAATGCGAGTAAGGGCATGGTCATTTCTTCTGTCACCCAAACACCGTTTTTCAAAACTGGCATTTCAAATGACATCATTTTTGGCCGGTAATTTGCCGCTTTCCCTGTGCTATGCTCGTTGAGTCCATTTACGTCAGCCTTTAAATCGAGCAACAATTTACTCGCGGTATCAGTGTCACCAGACTCAAGAACACTCTCAATTGCGCTAAATTTATGGTTTATTACCTTAGTTGTATCTCTTGTAGGCTCTTTATCAAAAAACTGTTCAATATACTTTAAACCCACACACTCAAGTGATTCGTTAGCTTGAACGATATTATTTTGAATATTTTGAATTAACGCCGAAAATTTAATATCGCTTTCTAGTAGCACTTTATTTTGGTCCGCTTTTCGACCGAAAAGTTGAAATAATCCGCTAAAAAAACTCATCTTTATTCCTTATTAGCATCGCAGGTTAAACTTTTATAGCCCCGTCTATACGAGCACAACATCCGTTACTGCAACATGTACATTTAGAAATAGTTTCAAACTCTTAACTTCAATCGCCAGCATGTTGCTATGTTGCTCTTCCTGTAAAACGCCTTCATATCCAGCTAAAGGTCCACGACAAATTTTTACTTTTTTACCTTTTACAAACGAGCTCGATTGACAATATTTTCCTGCTTGGTGTGCTACAACTTTTTGAATAATTTCCATTTGTTTACTGGGAATAGTCGAGGGATTTGAACCAAATCGGATGTAGTCACAAAATCCTTTCATGGTTTTTATTTTATAAAAGCCATTATCATCATGTTTGACAAAAAGGTAGTTTCTAAATAACGGTAGCTTTTTAATACTGTTTCTATCGCGCCACTTTGTAACGTGTTCTCTAAGCGGTAAATAGGTTTCATAATTTAATGCATAGCGCTCACTATAATTGGTAATACATTGCTGTAAGGTCTGCTCGGCATTGTGTTTTGTATAAATCGCATACCAATGTAAGTTCATTTCCCTGCTCTCCATATGGCAAGTAGGCTCCGCCATTTCAGTACATGTCGAACTGAAGTCATTCCTCTAAAGCCTATTCACTGTATTCAACCCGTTCATATTTTCTTATTCAACAATGCAAACGTGTTGGGTTTTCTTGTCAGTGATAAGAATTTAGAACATAAAAAAAACAATTTCTTTTGATTACGTATTAAAAACTTTTGAAACCGTAACTATTTCAACTTTCGACAAATTTCTTTGTTGACGAGGTGACAAGCCAAATTGTTTTTTATAAGCGCTTGAAAAATTAGCGCTATTTTCATAGCCCACTTCAAACCCAATTTCTTGAATAGAAAGTTCAGAATGGATCAATAACGATTTAGCTTTTAACATCCGTTGTTTTCTTAACCATTCAAATACACCAACCCCTAACACTCGCTTAAAAGTTGCCGCCAATTTACTTCGGTTCGATCCCATAAAAGTGGCAATATCGTCGAGTATAAATTTGTTATAAATGTTGTTTTTAAGGTAGTTGCAAGTGTCTTGTACTAATTTAGAATCTTTGCATTGCACAGGAATTTTCGTGGTATTGAGATCCAACTCAATGACATTCTTTACGCCAAACGGAATAATATTATGATCATTCCCTAGCGGTGTATCAGTGTTTTTTTGTACCGCCACATGATAACCATTTTGCTCAAGAAGCTGAGTACATAAAGCGCAATTTTCGGTTTCTACTTCAAGTATCACCACGTTGTTATTTGTATTATCCATTTGTCTTCCTTGCTATCTATACAATCAACAAAGCAATAAATAAACGCAATTAATAAACTGGGCTTTGTTGAATATTGGTGCGGATGAAAAAAGAATAAAAAAAATAAATAAAGGTGTCCTAACGTGAAGCTTACACTTTCTTACCAAAACATTACCAATATAAAAACCCCCAATTAAACAAAGCATTACATACAAATAAAAAGATTCTCTTTGAAAAAATTAATTGCTAAGATAAAAAAAATAACCTTTTTCGCGTTGCTATTTTTTGTAAACAAAGTAAATAACGACCATAGTTATCAGCAAGAAAGACTAGAAAATTCTCAGCATTAAGTATCAACAATGCGAGAAATATAAGTTGCATCAAGCAACAAAAATAAGAATAAAAATAACAGGTAGCAACCTTGAGTAATTCAACCAATATAACGAGCCAGTTCATCACGAGCCCATACTATATTGAAGGGCTGTATATTGAACCGTCGCAAAGCGTCATTATAGAAAACAATGAAACGCGAAATGTTCAGCCCAAAGTGATGGAGGTATTAACGTATCTTTGTAGCAAAGCTGAACAACTTGTATCTGCTGATGAATTAATTAAGGTATGTTGGCCCAATCAGTATATTGGTGACAGCCCCCTGCACAAATGCATTGCACAAATACGCAAAGCGCTTGCTGACGATCCTAAAAACCCGCGGTTCATCAAAACCGTGCCTAAAAAAGGTTATGTATTTATTGCTAAAGTTAAAGGGCTAAATACATCAACCCAACAACCAGCAATACCATACTGGACAGGTGACTCCCCCTACCCAGGATTAACACCTTATACTTTAGCCCAAAGTGATGTATTTTTTGGTAGAGCGCAAGTTATTGAGGATATTAACCAATGGGTCGCTCAATTAGATGAACAGCAAACCGCTTGGTTATCACTTTCGGCATCGGTCGGCACAGGGAAAACTTCGCTAGTAAACGCAGGGTTGCTGCCCAGCTTTTTATCCCACTCTTTTATCGATACCTCACAACAAGATTTTTGTCTGACACTCGATTTGGCAGAAAAAACAGAGGCTAGATCAAACGAACCCCATATTCAGTTATTAACGTTGCTATTACAAAGAGCAACGTTATCGTCAGCTTATACCCCACAAGAATATGCTGATCGCATAGCGGCCCAGCTTGTCGATAGCTGCAGTGTTATAGAAAGCGCGCCACCAAGCCAAGTCAATATCCAACTAATGGAATGGTTGCAATCGCAACTATTAACCGACAATACGCATAGCCGCTTTGTGATCTTTGTGGATCATCTAGAAACCTTTTTTGATGCCCATGCGAGCAATAAGCCAATCCCACAAAATCAGGCATGCTTTTTTCTGCTACTACAAGCATTAGTTAACTCAAAAAAATGTTTACTCATTACCAGTATTCGTGAACATTTTTTACCTGAACTAGCGCACTCAATCACGCAATATAAAGACGCCTTTCAATATAAAGTGCCTGCTTTTAGCCTAACCGAGCTGATTGATGTTATTGAAAAACCGGTCCAATTGGCAGGTTTACGTTTTGAATACAATGAAGAAAACCGTGAACGCTTAAGTAGCGTGATCATTCAACAATTACAACAAAAACCCGTTCCTATCGGTATTGTGCAATTTTTGTTAGCGCAATTATATGCACAAAAATCTAAGCAATTAATCACCTACAAAGCCTATCAAAAAATAGGCGGCATTGCGGGGTGCCTTGCTAATATTGCCGAGCAACATTATCAAAAGCTGACGGAGCAACAGCAAATCAGTTTTGAAAAAATATTGTTTCGTATCATCACCCTCAGTGCCAATGGCCAACTAGCAACAAGTGAACAGCCGTGCCCTATTAGCCACTTTGCCGACAACACTAAACTGCTGGTACTAAACCAATTTATTAACGCGGGCATATTTCAATTAACCTGCATTAATGAGCAAGCATATATATTTCTTGCCCACGATAGCTTGCTCACCAATTGGTCTCGTATTAGTCGATGGATTAAAAAGAATATTGCCAAGTTATATATTCGTCATGACCTACAAATAGCTAGCCAACGCTGGCTGTACCATGAAAAAAGCAATCATTTATTGATCCACTCCAATAAAAAACTCAAGCTTATTCAAGGTATTATCAAAGGCGATGACTTTACCATTAGCGCAGACGAAAAAGACTTGATTACGCTATCAGTAAATAAACTCAAACGCGCTAATCGCATCAGAAAAATCATCGCGGCAACGTTTGTCGTTAGCTTTGTTAGCTTGGCATGGTTGTCGGTTACGCTGATTGAAAAAAACCAGCAAATAACCACCACCCGCAATAATGCTGAAAACCTAATTTCGTTTATGCTCGGCGATTTAAAAGATAAACTTGCGCCACTAGGCAAACTCGAATTACTCTATATTGTTGCCGATAAAACCCTCGATTATTTTAAAGTAGCGGGGACTGACCACTTAACGGGCAAGGCCTTAAATCAATGGGTGGAGTCGCTGCATATTTTGGGTGAAGTCAATATCAGTAAAAACAACTTTGCCGAAGCTGAAGCCTATTTTAACCAAACCCATACCGCGCTGAAGCAAGCGCTGAGTCAAGGGCTAAATCACTTGTCAGAGCTTGATCAAGAACATGATAAAAGTAATGATAAAAATGGCAATAAGCGTAATGCGGCAGACAATGGTAACAGCGGATATAACAACCATGAAAATTTATTAGAACTGACCATGCTCGCCAATTATTGGTTAGGGTATTCCGCGTATTTACAAGTAGATTATGAAAAAGCCGAACCTTATTGGGAAAACTACCTTGAATACGCCAATCAATTAATGCAGTTATTTCCAAACGATAACTGGCGCTTAGAACAATCGTATGCGTTAAACAATTTAGGCTCTTTAGCGGAAAAAACCAATCAACTCGATAGCGCCAGTCACTATTTTGAGCAATCTGCGCAAATAAAATTAACATTACTAGAAACAAAACCCAACAATACCACCATAAGAGCAGATTTAGCCGATACCCGTTCTTGGCAAAGTAATATTCATGCAAAAGCAGGTAAACTGAAAATAGCAATTAGCTATTTGCATGACGCACTCGCTCAAGTTGAGAAAATTCACCTCACAGATCCTACTTTTAAATATATCGAACACTTATCAGAACTAGAACACAAACAGGCCTTAATGTATTACGATGCAGGGGATTTAGATGAGGCTCAAAACTACTCCGCTAAAGCTCAAAAAAACATTGAACAGCTAACCGCTAATGACAATAAAAATGAGCTTTTTAAACTGGACTTATTATGGAGTTATTTATTATCGGTGCAGATTTTTATCAATCAAAATCAGCTAGATCAAGCATTAATAAATGTTGATAAAGCAGTAATATTAATTAACGAACTAAAAAGCACTAAAGCTCAGTTAAATGAAATCGTTCAAGCAAATGTTTATTTACTCCAGTACCAAGCTAGAATTATGGCGCTACTTAACCAATACCAAAGTGCACTTATGGCAATTAATAACGCCATTACTTTGTTTAACAAGCACCTTTCCACGGATACTGATATCGCCTTTTATGGACGTCTTAGACTCACAAAATTAGAGATCCTAAATATCAGTAACAGTGTTAATCAAGTGGCCCTAACTAAGGAGTTAGACACCGTAAGAAGATTGCTAGAGTCTAAATTACAACTAGACCGCCCTAACTTTAAAACTCTAGCAACCTATCAAACTACGATTGATTTTATACGAGAACTACAATTACATACACCGTCGAATACAGATAAACGTACAGACAATCCATGGTTGCTGCTTTATCAAAATTCAGACTATAATATTCCCGATTATTCAATTTGGGGTGGTATGAGTAACAACAAAAAAAATTAATCATTAATTACAAATACAAATACAAATCATAAATTAATAACAACGTCTGAAGGAACCCGACTATGTCTGAACATCACATAAAAAATCATATTAAGCTTTTTTTAAAAATCAACCAAAATAACGATAACTCATACACTTATCAGTATTTATGCCGTATGGCTAATGGTGTAGAAGTTAATTTACAAGGACTAGTAATATCAGAGCCAACGCAAATCACAGTAGAGTTAACCAATTTAACGCAAGCAGGATATAAAATTACCGAATGTTTGATCCCGTGCGACCAGAATACTGTCACCGCACAAATTGAACAAGCCAGTGGCCAGCAAATTGTCACCTTAATTGATCGCGATAACGAACGCGAGCCTGAAGATTATAACTTTATTATTATTGCCCAGAACCGCCATACACATGAACAAATAGTATGTGATCCGCAAGTTCATAACAAAGGAAAACTTTAATTATTTATTTAGTAGCTAAATATAAAAAAACATTAAACAACAAGGACGAAATACCGATGAAAAATCATTTCTACCAATATATTAAAACCTTATTACTCCTTAGTTCTTAATAACAAATAGAAAGCCCTGTTTAGAATTGAACAGGGCTTTTTCTCTCAGATCCTAAAACGTTGTTACCAAAATTATTCTTACTTTGTCCCCGTACGAAAGTGAAAAATAACTCCCGAATACCCTAAGGCTAAATAATTTAAATGCTTTTCTCTATATATTGACGCCAGGGGTGGCAAAAGCAGTTTAAATAACCATAGACTTAAGTCTCCCTTTCAAACGTTGGTGCCTGTCGGTGTTACTATGAGTGTTACTAAAACCGCTAGTTAGAAAATAAACACGGACCTTCACAGATTTTAGAATACACAAAACATATAGGAATAGAGTTACTAGATAATATTGGATATTACAAGAAGAGAGTATCAGAAGAGAGAATGGCGGTGACGGAGAGATTCGAACTCTCGAAAGGTTGCCCTTTACACACTTTCCAGGCGTGCTCCTTCAGCCACTCGGACACGTCACCTATATTTGAAAACATTTTGTAGGATATTTTTAAGTGTTATCGTCACTTAGGTTGTGGCTGAGTATGCCTTAGCGTGTAATTCACCCTTGGCAACGACTCGGACATATCATCTAATTTAACTCGTTGTTTATAAATGAAGAACAAACAGTTATAACAACCTCTTCGCTACACATTGGCTAATGTATTTTGAAGCAGCGCTATGGTAGTGAATGTTAAGGCATTTAGCAATTAAAAACTGGTAAACATGAGCTTAAGTGCCTAACATTCAACCGATAAGCCGTTTTCCTATTTTTTTAAGCTTGCTGAAAATTCAAGCATCTTATTAGTCGAACGCAATGCACCTTCGCGCAATGACATATCAACGAAGACTTCTTTGCCCTCTGAGTCGATAAGCGCTTCTTCTATCGCTTTTAATCCGTTCATCGCCATCCAGGGACAGTGTGCACAGCTTTTACATGTAGCGCCTTCTCCAGCTGTTGGTGCTTCGAAAAATTCTTTGTCTGGGCACAGTTGCTGCATTTTATAAAAAATGCCTCTGTCGGTTGCGACGATAAATTTTTTATGGGTTAATTCTTGCGCAGCTTTAATCAACTGGCTAGTTGAACCTACCGCATCGGCCAGTTCAATAATTTCCGCAGGTGATTCTGGGTGCACAAGTACCGCTGCATCAGGATTCAACGCTTTCATATCCACTAACGCTTTGGTTTTAAATTCATCATGAACTATACAGGCACCTTGCCACATTAACATGTCTGCGCCGGTTTGCTTTTGGATGTAGTTGCCTAAATGACGATCTGGCCCCCAAATGATTTTCTCGCCCTGTTCTTCGATGTGCTCTACTATTTCTAACGCACAAGAAGATGTTACGATCCAATCAGCGCGCGCTTTTACCGCTGTAGAGGTGTTAGCATAAACAACAACCGTGCGATCAGGGTGTTGATCACAAAACTCGCTAAACTCTTTAATTGGGCACCCTAGGTCTAATGAACACGTTGCCTCTAGTGTCGGCATAACAACTTTCTTTTCTGGGGTTAATACTTTGGCGGTTTCCCCCATAAATTTCACACCAGCAATGATCAAGGTTGTTGCATCATGTTGATTGCCAAAACGCGCCATTTCTAGTGAATCAGCGACACAGCCACCCGTTTCTTCTGCTAGCGCCTGTATTTCAGGATCGGTGTAATAATGCGCAATGAGCACCGCATTCTTTTCTTTAAGCAAACTTTTGATCCTTTGCTTATATTGAGATTTTTCGCTCTCAGATAAAGGCATAGGTTTGGCGGGATATTGAAAATCAAATTCTACAGCTAAATTGACTTGTGACATTACGGATCTCATGGAACACATTAAAAACGGGCGAATTATAAGTGATAGTCGCGAAAATGTGTAGTCTAGATAATTAACGCTTGCGGTAAAAGTTAAATATTGGCTAAAAAGGAAATGAGATATTGATGACAGAAAAGTGGAAGAAGTGGTCGGTCGTGAAGGATTTGAACCTTCGACAAATTGGTTAAAAGCCAACTGCTCTACCAACTGAGCTAACGACCGATAATTTCTTCTCAAATTTTGATTCACTACTTAGGAAGTAGTGGTCGGTCGTGAAGGATTTGAACCTTCGACAAATTGGTTAAAAGCCAACTGCTCTACCAACTGAGCTAACGACCGATATTCTATTACTACGACAAATTGTTACGACACACTTCCCTTGGTAAGAAAGTGGTCGGTCGTGAAGGATTTGAACCTTCGACAAATTGGTTAAAAGCCAACTGCTCTACCAACTGAGCTAACGACCGACATTTGTATTGCGTTACACTGCTCGTCCAACGCGCCGCATATGATACTTATAATTTTTTCAAGTGCAACAACAAATTTCAGTTTTTTGCGCTTTATTGAACGTTTGCGCAAAAAGGCAGCAGATAGCTATATTTATAGCCAAAAACTTTAAAAATTATTGTGTTAAAGCACTTAATCTAGGTTGTGCTAATTGCGCAGCGCTCGAAGATGGGTACTCTTCAATTAATTGTCTAAATAATACAATAGCACGAGCATTGTTATTTAATTTTTGTTCAACCATAGCCAATTTTAGCATGGCATCACTTCTTTTGCTGGAATCGGTATACTTACTGACCACAACAGCAAACTCTGCTTTTGCTTCGTTCATTTCACCTTTATTGAACAACAATTGTCCAAGCCAATAATGTGAGTTCGCCGCATAAGTTGAGTTAGGGTATTTTTCATTAAACGCTTTAAACGCCGGAATGGCCTGTTCATAACGTTTTTCTTTTAATACCAAATTAACCGCACGATCATAAGACTCGTTTTCAGTTAAATCACTGCTGTAATTCACTGATGGCTCGACACTAGGATTAGCAACCCCAATTGATGCTGGTATTCCAGCTTTAGGTTTTAGCGCCTCAGAAACCCTTCTATCAAGCTCCTGATATAACTCGCGTTGCCGTTCAAGCACTTGGCCTAACTGATGCGTATGCAACTCAGTAACGCCACGTAACTCGTTAACTTCATTTTGCAAATCATCAAGTTGTCTTTGAACATTCACCTGCGCGCGATTACGTGCGTCAAGCTTACGTTCAAGACTGCTCAACTGCTCAGCAATACTTTTAGGCTTGGCAGGTAAGGTACTATTTTGGCTGATATCGAATACAGGAGCAGGTTCTGCAGCAATTACGTTAACGGTAACTGCTGCGATGCTGATCCCGAATAAAACTTTATTCAGTTTCATTTATAACCCTGATTAATAGACCAATACTGCGCGACGATTTTTAGCAAATGCAGACTCAGTGCGATCTTTAACCATTGGTTTTTCTTCACCATAACTTACTGTAGAAAGTTGTGAAGCTGAAACGCCCATGTTTTCTAAATAAGTAACAACCGCTTTAGCACGACGCTCGCCAAGGGCGATGTTGTACTCAGGCGTACCACGCTCATCAGCATGACCTTCAATTAATACTGAAACATTAGTATTATTGTTTAAAAATTTAGCATGCGCTTCTAATACTGCGGCAAATTCGCTGCTTACTGATGATGCATCGAAGTCGAAATAAACAATATGCTCTGAACGTAATTTGGCTAATTGTTGACGTTTTTGCTCAGCAATTTCCGCTTCACGTTGTGCAGCTGAAACTTGTACATTTTCTTCAACACTAGTAGTTGTTTGAGCATTTGTGTCTACTTGGCTTTGAGAGCTAGACTCATCATTTGAGCTACAAGCGGCCAACGCAAACATAGGCACTGCAACAGCCAATGCTTTTACAATTTTATTCAAGCGCATTTCATTTTCCTTTTTTATTCTAAAATAAATTAATGTAAGTAACTAAAAACTTATAAAAATGGTGACCATGCTGGCGATTTAACTTCACCGTCAAGTGCCGGTAATCGAGCCTTAAATCGTCCATCCACAGAAACCAAACTTAATACTTGTCTATTATGGTGCAAGGTACTGTAAATAATCATTCCACCGTTAGGCGCGATACTTGGTGATTCATCCAGACGTGTTTTCGTTAGTGTTTGAAAAATACCTGAATCCATCTCTTGTTTCGCTAAATGATATTTACCTCTTGTTCTATTAACCATAACTAATTGGCGACCGTCAGGCGTTAACGATCCCCCTAAATTCATTTCTCCGTCAAAAGTTAGCCTTCTGACTTTACCATCGACTAAATTTACGCGATATAGCTGAGGTTTTCCACCCCGTTCTGAACTAAATATCAATGAATTACCATCTGGTGTCCAACTTGGCTCAGTATCGATGGCACGATGACGAGTAATTCTACGTAATTTTTTAGTAGTCATGTTCATCACATATATCTCAGGGTTGCCGTCTTTTGACAGCACCATCGCCATACTTTGACCATTAGGAGACCAGCGGGGCGCACTATTTATTCCCTTATATGAACTTATTAATGTTCGTTTACCCGTGTATATATCAATGCTAAAAATTTGTGCTTGATGATTTTCAAAGGTCACATAGGAAAGCTGGCCGCCATTGGGATGCCAATTCGGCGACATTAATGGTTCTTTAGAGCTCAGTAATACATGTTCGTTGTAGCCATCATAGTCGGCGATAACCAATTGATAAGGATAATTACCTTCATCTCGAACAATAACGTAAGCGATTTTGGTTAAAAACGCACCACGAGTGCCGGTTAATTTTTCATAAACAACATCACTAATGCGATGAGCATAGCGACGAAATTGATCCGCACCTATTTCAACGGTACTTTCATCGAGAATGTGATCAGAAGCCTGTACTAATTCGCCATTGCTAAGCATTTGTGTTTCGCCACCGGTTATTTGACCGCGAATAACGTCAACCAATTGGTAACGCACTTGGTAACGGCCAATTGAAGATTCGCTGATCTCGCCGATAACAATAGCTTCTACCCCTTCAGCGGCCCACGCAGTATAATCAATATCGCTATCCTGACTTGGACGCTGAGGAAATTTCAATTCATTAATCGGGCTAAACTTGCCACTACGCAGTAAATCATCACTGATCACTTTTGATAACCGCTCAGGAACAGGCCCTGCACCCGTCCACTTAAAAGGCACTACCGCTATAGGTCTAGCACTGTCGATTCCTTCTGTAATAACTATTTCTAAAGTTGCCATGGCTCGGTTGCATAGCATGGTGAGTAAAAGAGCTAAAAATAATTTAAATTTCATCATTCACTTCTAATTAGTTTTCCAAACATATTTTGTTTTAACGTATAAAGCTGTTCATAGTGCATTATTAAAACTCGGGCACTACCGTTAAACTGATTGAACTCATTTCTTTAAAGACTTCAGGATCTTTTGAAACAGGCAAAGTTCCCGCCTTATAAATCGCTTTTTGTGCGGCATCACAGACCGTGCGATCTCCCTGCCCCGACACCACATTAGTAACAAAACCAGATGGTGCAAGACTTATGGTTAATTTACAAGACTTACCTTCCATAAGACTGCGATCCGTGATCAGGTTACGTTGAATTGTTTGTGTGATCAAGGCCGTATAACGTCCAATTTCAGACATCATTTGTTGGCGTCGAGCTTGTTGACGACTGGCCATTTCTTGTGCCATTTGTTGCTCAAGTAATTGCTCTTGTCGTGCGCGTTCTTTCGCTTCTTGTTCTTTACGGGCGCGTTCTGCCGCTTTTTTCTTACGTAAATCTTCCGCTTTTTTAGCGTCCGCTTCTTCTTTTAGCCGTTTGGCTTTTGCATCAGCAGCCGCTTTTTCCGCTTTTTGTTTTTCAGCAACTTTACGTTTACGCTCTTTTTCCGCCGCCGCCGCCTTGGCTTTTGCTTGTTTTGCTGCATTATCAGCTTTTTTCTTTTCGACTTCTTTTTTCTTACGTTGTTTTTCTAAATTCTTAATTCTAGATTCTTCATCAGCGCGTTTCTTTTTAGCCGCCGCCGCTCGTTGTTCTAAATCTTTAATTCGTTTAGCTTCAGCCGCCGCTGCATCCGATTTTTGTTTTTGAAGCTTATTGACTTGTGCTTGTAGTTTGCTCTTGTCTATTGCCACGGCTTTGATCGGTTTTACTTCAGCCATAGTCGCTGTTGCCGTTGGTTTAAGTTCAGTTTTAAAGTCCCCAAAAAACAACACTAAAGCCAAAGCTAGATGTAACCCAACACTCAATGACAAAGCAACAATATACTTTTGATTCACCGTTTAATTCTCCACTGAATCTGTCATTAAACCAACGGATGGTACGCCAGCTTTTGTTTGCAACAACACCATTAATTGAATAACAGCGTCGTACGACACTGCGCCATCACCATTAACAACTACTGGAGTATCAGGCTCAACCTGCAAATGAGCAGCAACTAAAGTCGCTACGTCTTCAGCTGACATCGGTTCATTTTTACTGGTACCAACGGCCAAATAATAATTTCCTTGCGCATCAATTGAGGCCACTAATGGTGTTTTGCTGTCTTTATCTAATGGTTCAGCGTCGGCTTGAGGTAAATCTACCTTAACGCCTTGGGTGATCAATGGTGCAGTTACCATAAAAATGATTAACAGCACCAACATCACATCAATATACGGAACAACATTTATCTCAGCGACTTTACGACGTCTAACTCTTTGATACATTGGTTAAACCTCTATTGCTGATTTTCAATAGCAGATTGACGTTGCAATATACTTGCAAACTCTTCCATAAAGTTACCGTAACTATTTTCAAGTTTTTCAACATGATGACTAAATCGGTTGTACGCCATAACAGCAGGGATCGCGGCGAATAGGCCCATAGCTGTGGCAATAAGCGCTTCAGCTATTCCGGGAGCAACCATCGCTAAGGTGGCTTGTTTTACCGAGCCCAAGGCGATAAATGAATTCATGATCCCCCACACAGTACCAAACAAACCTATATAAGGACTAATAGAGCCAACAGTCGCCATAAAAGGCAGGTGTGTTTCTAGCGAATCAACCTCTCGTGACATCGCAACTCGCATTGCTCGGTGGGTACCATCAACAATAACTTGTGGTGAGTTAATACTACTCTTACGTAAACGAGCAAATTCTTTAAAACCAGCGACAAATAAACTTTCAATACCATTAACGCGATTTCTAGCCGAAATTTCACTGTATAATTTACTTAAATCTGCGCCGCTCCAGAATTTATCCTCAAATTGTTTTAATTGTGTTCTTGCGTCATTTAACGCTTTCCGGCGTTGAAAAATCATCGCCCAGCAGGCCACAGAAAAACCAAGTAAAATCAACATTACTGACTTAACCAATAATGTTGCTTGTAAAAATAGTTCAAAAAAAGAAATCTCAGCTGACACGTTTAAACGCTCCTAATATAGCTTCTGGGATGACACAAGGCTTGGCAATACCTAAATGGACGCAGGCAACTTTTACCTGTGCAGTACACAATAGTTGTTGCTCTTCGTTGGTGATTTGTTGATTAAAGACCAGACTAACACGTTTTAACTCGCTAATCGTTGAGGTGATCGTCAGAAAATCATCTAGCTTTGCCGAAGCAATATTGTCCATTTCAACTTTTCTGACCACAAAACCAATGTTTTGTTCTAATAAAACTGATTGTTTAATACCTAATTCGCGCAACCATTCAGTACGCGCTCGCTCAAAAAACTTTAAATAGTTTGCATAATAAACAATACCGCCTGCATCTGTGTCTTCATAAAACACCCGAACTTGGTATTTATTTTCAGTCATTAACATTAAAAACGCTTAGTATCAGGAAATTATTATTTTTAAGACGCCTATCTTAATAGATAAACCTAATACCTCACAAGGGTTGATCTGTGATGATTTATATTAAATATAAAATAAATGTGTCAGGTGACTAATAGATACCCACTATTAGTAATTTTTTTGTAAAATAAAGGTTAACAAACTTTATTTTCAAGAAAATTAATCGATAGAAAAAGCAATATATTCTTTATGATGCAGTTAAAGTGCATAATAATCCGTGAACTTGGAATATCACTGCATAAATTTTCGCATTAGTTTTTCTAATGCCAAAATTAAATTTTTTTAGTTTGTGCGCAAAATAAAACATCATTATTATACACTTGTTTTCTGAGCTAGCGCAGTGACACGATAACTCTCCCTAGTTATTACGTCATTAGCCAGATACCTTATTGATAAGATGATTTACTATCTTTTCTCTCTGACATGTTTCCAGGAACTCTTATTTCCTTCTATCAACTTGATATTTAAGTTGGCCCGTATCTTTGATACGGGCTTTTTTTTATCCCAAAAAAATTATTTCTAAGATGCAGCACAATCCTTTGTCTGTTCGATTATTTCTCTGTCAGAAAATATAGAATTAATTGGCCGATTCTGGTCGGTCAAAACCAAAATGTTTGTAGGCTCTGTCTGTGGCAATGCGTCCGCGTGGTGTTCTTTGCAAAAAGCCCTGCTGAATTAAGAATGGCTCAAGCACATCTTCAATAGTTTCGCGCTCTTCTCCGATAGCGGCGGCAACATTATCAAGCCCAACCGGTCCTCCCATAAACTTTTCTATGATGGCCTTAAGTAACTTTCTGTCCATCAAATCGAAGCCTTCATTATCCACTTCCAGCATATCCAATGCACTGGCTGCTGTCTCTTTGGTCACCACGCCAGAAGTTTTCACATCTGCATAATCTCTAACACGACGTAATAACCGATTGGCGATCCTTGGAGTACCGCGAGAGCGACAGGCCACTTCATAGGCCCCTTCCCCATCAATCGATAAATTTAAAAAGTAAGCAGAGCGAGTGACAATGTCAGTAAGATCTTTGGCATTATAAAACTCTAAACGCTGCACAATACCAAAACGATCACGCAATGGAGAGGTTAATGCGCCAGCTCTGGTCGTTGCGCCAATTAGGGTAAACGGAGGGAGATCGAGCTTAATTGAGCGTGCCGCTGGTCCTTCACCGATCATAATATCGAGTTGATAATCTTCCATTGCGGGATATAAAATTTCTTCTACCACTGGGCTCAATCTGTGTATTTCATCAATAAATAACACATCATTTTCTTCAAGATTAGTTAATAATGCAGCCAGATCGCCCGCTTTTTCCAATACAGGACCAGATGTTGTCCGTATATTAACGCCCATTTCATTCGCGACAATGTTTGCTAAGGTGGTTTTTCCTAGCCCAGGTGGACCAAAAATAAGCAGATGATCTAGTGGCTCTTCACGTTTTTTAGCGGCAGGAATAAATATTTCCATTTGCGCTTTAACGTGATCTTGACCGGTATAATCTGCCAGCATCGTAGGACGAATAGCGCGATCAACCCTTTCATCATCAGGAGAAGCAAGGGGTTGAATTAAGCGATCAGCTTCTATCATGGGTTTAATTCTCGGTTAAAGCATTGATTTAAGTGAGTCACGAATTAATTCTTCACTGGTCTTGTTATCAACATATACCATTTTAACAGCTTTATCCGCTTGTGACAGACTATAACCGAGTGAAACTAATGCGTTTATTGCATCACCTTTGGCATCATCAACAAAGGTATTTTCGTGATGAACATCGATTGGCGTTATATTAGCAACCGACGCTTGACTACTGGTTTGCCAATCTTTTAAACGATCTCTCATTTCAATCAACAAACGTTCTGCGGTTTTTTTACCGACTCCGGGGATTTTAACTATGGTAGTTAAATCATCACGGGCAACGCAACTGACGAATTGATCGGCCGACATGCTCGACAATATCGCTAAACCCAGTTTGGGTCCGACACCGTTCACTTTTACCAGCAATCGAAATAACTTACGTTCAACTTTATTGGCAAAGCCATATAATAATTGCGCATCTTCTCGTACAACGAAATGAGTATAAATAATCGCTTCTTCGTTTATGTCAGGCAACGCATAAATACTGGTCATCGGCATTGTCACTTCATAACCAATACCATGACATTCTATTAATATTTCGGGGGCTATTTTTTCTAATAAAAGACCACGTAGACGACCTATCACTTTTTATTATTTCCGCTACTTATAAAATCAAATGTCACAATAACACTAGATATATATACAGTAAAGTATTTATCTTTTTCGTTTGGTTGGTTCATCAATCTCTGAGCAAAAATGCGATTACCTTAATCTTCTACGTACCGTTTTCTTCGCCTGTCCAGCTAACTTCAAAATGGATTCATTGCTATGACCATGACACAAAGCAACAGCAAGAGCATCTGCGGCATCTGCCTGAGGCGTTGCGTCTAATTTCAATATCGATTTAACCATATGTTGCACTTGCGCTTTGTCTGCAGCCCCCGTGCCGACAACCGATTGTTTTATTTGCCTTGCCGAGTATTCAGCAATGCTTAAACCAGCATTAGTTGCCGCAACAATTGCGGCGCCGCGCGCTTGCCCCAATTTAAGTGCTGAATCAGGGTTTTTGGCCATAAAAACTTGCTCTATCGCAAACAGATCAGGTTGAAACTGGAGAATAATTTCAGAAACGCCCGCAAATATAGTTTGTAAGCGTGAACCTAAGTCTTCACCAGAGGACATTGCTTTAATACAACCACTGCCTAAATAGGTGAAGTTTCTGCCCTCTTGTTTAATAACACCATACCCCGTCAAACGTGAGCCAGGGTCTATACCCAATATTATCGCCAAATTTGTGCCCTGCTTTTTTATTATTTTTAATTCTATATGGCCGTTATAAATAGCCTAACGAAATAAGCGTTAAATGACCGCTATTAATACCTTCAGTTGCTATCATACAACTTAAATACTTACACACATAAAAAATGCAGCTAAAGCATAAACTTTAGCTGCATTACTCATAGAAATTTTCCATAGAAACGTTAGTTAAAAACTATTCTGTTTCATCTTTTTCTGGTGCAATAACTTGAATACCTAGCTCAACTAACTGAGCAGGATTCGCCTTGCCCGGCGCATTTGTTAAAGGACACGCCGCCGTGGTTGTTTTTGGAAATGCCATTACGTCGCGAATTGAAGTGGCGCCGGTCATTAACATTACTAATCGGTCTAAGCCAAATGCTAAACCTGCATGTGGTGGAGCACCGTATTGTAATGCTTCAAGTAAGAAGCCAAACTTCTCTTGCGCTTCATCATCGCTGATCCCTAATAATCTAAACACCGCTGATTGCATGTCTTGATCATGAATACGCACTGAACCACCGCCTAACTCACAACCATTTAAGACCATGTCATACGCATTTGATAATGCGCCGACGGGGTTGGCTTCAAGCTCTGCTGGTGTCATGTTTGTTGGTGCAGTGAACGGATGATGTAATGCATGTAAATTGCCATCAATTTCCTCAAACATTGGGAAGTCAACGACCCACAATGGTTTCCACTCACCTTGCAATAAGGCTAAGTCTTCACCTAACTTAAGGCGCAATGCACCTAAAGCTTCAGTAACCACATTATAATTATCTGCGCCAAAGAAGATAATATCGCCCGTTTGAGCCTGTGTTCTATCGAGTAAAGTTTTAACTGCATCTTCAGATAAGAATTTCAAGATTGGCGATTGTAATCCTTCCATACCAGCATCAATATCGTTGATCTTCATCCATGGCATACCTTTGGCGCCATAAATACCGACAAATTTAGTATAATCATCGATATTTTTACGAGAAAATTTACTGGCGCCTTCAGGAATACGAATAACCGCTACACGGCCTTTTTCATCGTTAGCTGGGCCTGAGAAAACTTTAAATTCTACGTCTTTTACGATATCGGCAATATCGACTAATTCGAGAGGATTACGTAAATCTGGTTTGTCTGAACCAAAACGTGTCATCGCTTCACTATATGGCATACGCGGAAAGTCACCCAAATCAACATTCAGTAATTTTAGGAACAACTCACGGATCATCTTTTCAGTTACTTCCATAACTTGATCAGAGCTCATAAAGGAGGTTTCAATATCAATCTGAGTAAATTCAGGTTGACGATCGGCACGTAAATCTTCATCACGGAAACATTTAACGATTTGATAATAACGTTCCATCCCCGACATCATCAGTAATTGTTTAAACAATTGTGGTGATTGTGGCAAAGCGAAAAAACTGCCTTTGTGGGTACGACTTGGTACTAAATAATCGCGAGCGCCTTCAGGTGTTGCTGCGGTAAGAATGGGCGTTTCAATATCAAGAAAACCTTGTGATTCTAATGACGAACGAACTGCAGAAGTTACTTTTGCGCGAAAACGCATACGTTCAGTCATTTCAGCACGACGTAAATCAAGGTAACGATACTTTAAACGTTGCTCTTCTGAATTATTTTGGTTTGAATCAAGTGGTAATGGTGCTGATTTATTTAAAATATTAAGTTCTAACCCTAATACTTCAATTGCCCCAGTAGCCATATCTTTATTCACTTGTCCTTCAGGACGAGCGCGTACTTTACCTTTAATTTGCACGCAAAATTCATTGCGTAGCGTATTGGCTTTTTCTAAAACCTCTGGTAGATCTGGATCATAAACGACCTGAACTAGGCCTTCTCTGTCTCTTAAGTCGAGGAATATCACCGCGCCTAAATCGCGTCGACGATTAACCCATCCACATAGTGTAACTTCTTGACCGATATGAGATTCATTCACCTCACCACAATAAAGGCTTCGCATTAATATTGTCCTGAAAATTTGATATGAGTACCTGCGAACAATTCGCGCTTACTCGTTAGGATAAAAAATGTTGCACATTATATAGAAAACATTAGTTTTGTCACCCGATTTGACCTTTAAAACATATGGATATTTGCATGCAAGTAATCACAAAGCATAATTAAGATAATAATGCCCTAATCTAAATACACGTAATATTTAGTAATGTAAAAAAATACCGCTATGATTATAGACAGATACTTAAAGCACATAATTGATAAAATGGCATGTATTTCAACGAAATAGTGCCAATAATCTTATTAATTTTTTATCAGATGATTTCGATATGAAAAATAACACTAACCATAGGTTAATTAATTGATTAAAAATAAAAAATTTAGCACTAAGGAAGTCGTAATACTTGCGATAAGTTTGATCAGCTTTATCGGCATTTTTCCTTTTTGCATTATTCGTTTTATCAATAAAGAATGGACTATCGCTGTTTTTGATTTAATTCTCTCCTTATTATCAATTTTTATTTTTCTATATGTTTGGAACACCCATAAAACAACCCTTGCTAAATATATACTTTCCGCATTGTTTGTTTTTGCATCACTTGCAACCATCGAACTAAAAGGGGTTGTACAAATTCCTTGGCTTTTTCCTTCTATGATAGGCGTATTTTTCTTGTTAGATAGAAAAGTAGGTTTATTCGTTAATATGATTTCATTAACCGTCTCTTTATTTATGCTGTCGGATAAACTGCCGCTAATTCAACTATTAACATTTATCGTCACCATCGTATCGACCAACCTTTTTGCTTTTGCCTTTTCATTACAAAATTATCGTCAGCAGAAAAAACTAGTTTCTATTGCGCGTAAAGACCCTTTAACCGGAGTATTAAATCGTCGAGCATTTAATGAAGCGATTAATGAAATTGTAATGAGACAGAATAGAAACTTTACTTCCCAATCACTTATATTACTTGATATCGATGAATTCAAAGCAATTAATGATGAGTGGGGGCATGATATAGGCGATGAAGTATTAATTAATTTAACTAAGGCCATTTTAAAGAAATTAAGAAAAACTGACAGGCTATTCCGCATTGGCGGTGAAGAGTTCGCTATTTTGCCTTATGAAACAAACCAAGAAATGAGCGCGAATATTGCTGAAAATATTCGAATTGCAATTGAACAAAGTCAATTGCTCACCAATAAAACCGTTACAATTTCACTCGGTATCGCTACCTACCAGTCAGGTGAAAGTTATCCTCAATGGTTTAAACGTGCTGACCGTGCTCTTTATGAGGCTAAAGAAAAAGGGAAAAACATTCTCTGCGGGCAGTTAAGTGATGCCGATGAATCAAAACTAAAACAAGTAAACATATCGGCAAGTTAGAACAACGTGAACGTTTAAACCAGCATTAAATTCGGGTAAAATGCAGCTAATTTAATTGAGCTAACTAATATTGCATGACTCACTCCAACACCGATTTAATATTTTCCAATAAAAAAGCACAAGTGAAAGACTTTGCCTTTGATGCGCAGGTTGTGGAAGTATTTCCAGACATGATTTCGCGGTCAGTGCCTGGGTACAACACCATCATAGATACCATAGGTCGATTAAGCCAACGCTACGTTACCGACGACAGCACTGTATATGATCTAGGCTGTTCACTTGGCGCTGCGACGCTAGCGATGAAAAGGGCCATCACCGCCAAAAATTGTCAAATTATCGGGGTCGATAATTCTCCCGCGATGATTGAACGATGCAAGATGCATGTTAACGCTTTTAAAGGGGAAACCAAGGTTAACATTATTGAAGGAGATGTTTTAACCACTGAAATAAAAAATGCCTCGATGGTCGTGCTTAATTTTACCTTGCAGTTTATCGCTCCCGAACAACGACAGGCACTGATTAACCGCATTGCCGAGAATATTAAACCGGGTGGCTTGCTGGTTTTATCGGAAAAAATAGCTGACACTGATGCACATTGTCGAGATTTACTCATTGATCTTCACCATGACTTTAAACGTGCCAATGGCTACAGTGAGCTCGAAATTGCGCAAAAAAGAACGGCGTTAGAAAATGTGATGCTAATTGACCCGTTAGAAACCCATATCGAAAGATTAAAACAGGCCGGATTTAGCCATGTTTCTCCTTGGTTTCAATGTTTTAATTTTGTCTCTATAGTTGCCATCAAATGATTAATTTTAATAACTTTTATCGCCAAATTGCCACCAACAGGTTAAGTCATTGGTTAGATACCTTGCCCGCCCATTTAACCCAATGGCAAAAAGAGAGCTTACATGGTGAGTTTTCGCATTGGCAAAAAACGCTTGAAGCGCTGCCAAATACCCAACCATCAACACTTGATTTAGCCAACACCGTTAGCGTTGGCGTTGAAAGTGATATTAATACCGGCGAATACAAACGTATCGAAAATTTGCTGAAAAAATTTAAACCTTGGCGTAAAGGCCCCTACCATATTCACGGCCTGCATATCGATACAGAGTGGCGGTCTGACTTTAAATGGGATCGTTTAGCACCACATATTAGCGACTTAAAAGACAAATATGTATTAGACATTGGCTGCGGTAGCGGTTACCACCTTTGGCGCATGAAAGGTGCTGGAGCAAAATTCGTTGTTGGTATCGACCCGACGCAATTATTTTTAATGCAATTTAATGCTGTGCAGCACTTTATTCAAGACGACTCCGTCAACTTATTACCGTTAGGCGTAGAAGATTTACCAGAACTTAACGCGTTTGATACCGTGTTTGCCATGGGTGTGCTTTATCATCGCCGCTCTCCGATAGATTTTATCTATCAATTAAAAGCACAACTAGCACCAGGTGGTGAATTAGTATTAGAGACATTGATCATTGATGGTGATGAAAATACTGTTTTAGTGCCTGGTGAACGTTACGCCAAAATGCGAAATGTTTGGTTTCTTCCTAGCGCTGATGCAATGTGTGCTTGGTTAACACGTTGTGGGTTTAAGAATGTTCGCCTTGCCAATATTGACATAACCACTCCTGACGAACAACGAAAAACCGACTGGATTGATACCGAGTCTTTAGAAGATTTCCTCGACCCTGCCGATCCGTCTAAAACGGTAGAAGGTTACCCCGCCCCTAAACGCGCAATATTTATTGCCAATATATAGGGCAGACGAACGCGGCAATGGATAAAATATTTAGAGCGAAATCAACCCTAGAACAATGGCGGATTCTGCAATCCGTTGTCGATTATGGCGGCTATGCAAAAGCCGCTGAAAAGCTCAATAAAAGCCAGTCGTCCCTTAATCATGCGGTAGCCAAGTTACAGTCGCAATTAGGAATAAACTTATTAGAAGTAAAAGGACGTAAAGCCTATTTAACCAAAGCCGGCGAAACGATGCTGCGTCGTTCAAGGCAGATAATGCAACACGTCGAGGCGCTTGAGTCGCTTGCTGACACTTTAGATAAAGGCTGGGAACCAGAAATAACCATAGCCGTTGAAATTATCTACTCAAAAGATGACTTATATAAAATACTGCATGAATTTCAACCGTTGAGCAGAGGCAGTCGGCTTAATATTCGTGATGAAGTGATTTCTGGCAGCGCCGAAGCGATCACTGAAAAGAGAGCAGAAATAGTGATCACCAATATCGTGCCACAAGGCTATATGGCTAATACTATCTGCACAATAGATATGATGGCGGTATGTGCAAAGCATAACGATGACATTCCTAATGAACAAATCAACTTAGATGAGCTTGCTACTCACCTACAAATTGTCATCAGCGATACTGGCAAAGCTAAGAGTGATCACGGTTGGCTACGAGCAGAGCAACGCTGGACAGTCTCTAATTTTCATGAAGCGATCACAATTTTAAAAACAGGATTAGGATTTTGTTGGCTACCTGCACATCTCGCGCAACCTTATATTGATAGCGGTGATTTAAGAAGAGTTTTAATTAAAGATCAAACGCATAAAGTTATTCCGCTACATTTGATCATCCCAGATAGAGACAATGCTGGCCCCGGCACCCTACTACTAGAAAAAATGTTTTACCAACACCACAGCACAGATATAAAGGGCTTATTGTAAATATCGGTCGAGTGTTGCCTGATAAGTGCCATTGTCTTTGATTAGACGGATACCGCGATCAAATCTATCTCTAGTCTCCTCACTTTTAAATCCAGCTACATATAACCTTTCATCAAAAATATAGTGAATATTGACCGCCTTATGATACATAGCCCCGGAGTTTTCGCGCAGAAAATGCTTAAAGATATTAACATCTAAAACAATCACTTCCGCTTGTCTAGAATACAGCATGGTTATTTGCTTACTTTGATCGGCTATTTCACGATAATCGAGTGAATAGGCTAATACTTTATTGTAGCTATCACCTAAGAACTTTTTCGCATTTTGAAAAGCAGCGACACTTTTACCAGACAAATCAGCCACAGAGTTAATGCTAAGATCACTCTCATTCAGCGTTACCGCGACATTTTGATAACTAATATAGGGTTCAGAAAGATACATTCCTGGGTGTTGATAATCTTCAGGTAGTGTTATCACGCCAGCCACATCCCAACGTTGAAAGCCGGTAATTGTGCGCGCTAATGGCAAGTGGATAAATTTAACGTCGATATTGTCAGTTTTAAACGCTTCCCTGATAATATCAAGTTGCATCCCACTATTGGTTTCCTCAATCACAAAGGGAGGTTTAGATAGGCCGCTGACGAGTTCGATACTCTTATTATCTGCGTTACAGACAAAGCTGATAGCGTTAAGCATGGTAAAACTAATAACGACAGCAATGCAGCGAATAAATTTTATTGTCAAAAGGCTTCCTTAATATTGAATTGTTTTTCCATAAACTATTGCTTTATCTTCGCAATATTGAGTAATGTTAACCTAAGTAATGCTAACTTAAGTGCGACAAAAACGAATTTATCAAATGCTTAGTTAAATGCAAATTTTAGCATAGCGACATGAGCAGAGAAAAAGTTTATGCATTTAATTGATACCGGCAACTGAGGAATACTATGAATTCTATTTGGCTAGAGCGCCGTTTAATGCGTGTCGTCAAACGTCAACATGACCATCGCAGCCCGTTTCAGCGCGACCGCGCGCGAATACTGCATTCCGCTGCTTTTCGACGGTTACAGTCAAAAACCCAAGTTATGGGTAGTGGACAGAGTGATTTTTACCGAACTAGGTTGACTCATTCATTAGAGGCGGCACAAATAGGATCCGGTATTACCGCCCAGTTGAGATCAAAATACCAGCCACTGTGCAGCCAACTCTTTCCCGATGATGACACGCTCATCGAAGCATTGTGTTTGGCCCATGACATTGGCCACCCTCCTTTTGGGCACGGTGGCGAAATAGCGTTGCATTACATGATGAGAAATCACGGTGGCTTTGAAGGCAATGGCCAAACCTTTAGGATCGTCGCAAGACTAGAGCCTTTTAGTGAACATTACGGTATGAACCTAACGCGTCGCACTTTACTTGGCTTGCTAAAATATCCTCATACCCTTGATAAACTAACCTGCGACAACGTTATTGAAGCGCCCGATAATTTTCGGCAATTAAAAGCCAGTGATTGGCATCCTCCTAAGGGCGTTTATGCAGATGATAGTGAAATATTAAACTGGGTTTTAGCGGCTCTATCAAATAAAGACAAGGTGCTTTTTCAGCAACTTTCCTGCCGAGAAAACAAACACCATAAGACTTGTTTTAAATCCCTTGATTGTTCGATTATGGAGCTTGCTGACGATATTGCCTACGGTATTCACGATCTTGAAGATGCGATTGTTACCCATGTCGTCAGTAGAAGTAATTTTGAACAACACGTCATTGCACAACTTAGCGAGGTTGATGACAAATGGGTGCAAGAATACAGTAAAAGCTTAGCCGATAAATTATTTAGCGACCAGCATCATTTACAAAAAGACGCTATAGGGGGCTTAGTCAATTACCTGATCACGTCTATTGAATTAACTGACATAGGCGAAACCCAGTGGGGCGAGTTTGATGAAGCTTTACTAAAATATAATGCCAAGTTGCCCCCTGTAACGGCCAGTGTTTTGCAAATATTTAAAGATTTTGTTTACCAATTTGTCATTAAGCAAACCAGTATTCAACGGCTTGAATATCGCGGACAACAGATCGTAATGGAACTATTTGAAGCGATAGCTTCTGATCCAACAAGGCTACTGCCCAGTAATACCGCCAAACGATGGGTATTAGCAAAAGAAAACGGTGACAACCATCAACGTGTTATTGCCGATTACGTCGCTGGCATGACCGATGAATATGCAACTCGCTTGTATCAAACGCTATTTTTGCCCGGCAGTAATGCAGCGTACCGAGAACCCAATTTTTAAAGTATTCCATTACAATATGCCAAGCCGATGCCTGATCCATTGGCCACAGCAGCCCTAATATGGACGTTAATTTAAATGTTAGAAATTTACGCAGGTAAAACTGCTATAAAAACACTTCAAGAACATGGCTTTAAACAGGAACTATTCACTTCATTTTTAGGTGCGTCAGGGGGGCCTAAATGGTTTACTCTTTTTGGCCTTGATAAATATCTATTTGGCGAATTTTTTAAAGACAGAGCTGAACCACTCAATTTAATAGGTTCAAGTGCTGGCGCTTTCAGAGCGGCTTGCTTTGCCCAACAAAACCCTATTGCCGCAATTGAACGATTAGCCAAAACCTATTCAGAAACGGTTTATTCTACCAATGCAAAACCAGCTGAAATCACTCAGAAAGCAAAAGAACTCTTAAATACTGTTTTTGGTACATCTGGCGCGCAAGAAATTATCGATAACCCGGTTTTTAAAGCGCATTTTATCGTCGCTAAATCCAAAGGATTAACGGCAAGTGAAAACAAAATAGCACAGGGTGCAGGTCTGCTGGGCAGCTACTTATTAAATCGTATTGATAGAAGGCTATTAAAGTCACAGTATGAACGTTTCGTTTATCAACCGGTGAATAGCTCATTAGATATTCATGATAAATATGGGTTTAAGACTACCAAGATACAATTTACGCCAGAAAATATTAACGATGCTCTACTCGCATCTGGTTCAATACCGATGGTCATGAAAGGTATTAAAAACATCGCCAATTCACCAAAGGGGATGTATCGAGATGGGGGCATTATTGATTACCACTTTGATTTTAAAGTAAAAAATGCAGGACTTATTTTATATCCTCATTTTAACTCAAGCCCCAAAGCGGGTTGGTTTGACAAGAATTTGAACCGTGCTATATCAAAAGATAATTATGACAATATAGTGATGTTGGTTCCCACCGATAGGTTTGTCAGTTCCCTTCCATACAATAAAATTCCTGACAGAAAAGACTTTACCGAGCTTGAGCCTGAAGTCCGCATTAAATATTGGCAGCAAGTATTGAAAGAAACCGAAAAATTAGCGGATAGTTTTGAGTTACTCTTAACGCAAAATCACATAGAAAACATTAAAACATTAAGTTAAAGCGGTTAATTCGTCATAATTTTTTAACGACGATATTCCTTAAATAACCAGGTCTTTTTTAATGGACCTGAGTGCTAATACTTGCACTTAAACTGGCTATCTTTTTTTGAAGTTAAACCTTCAGTCTACTTTTATAGGTAGAATCGATTATAATCGACTTTTCTGAGATGATAGCCATAGGTCTGTCGTATAAGGCACTGTAAAAATCAAAATAAAATTAAAGCCTTACTTTATCCACATCAATCATAAGAACCGAGTACATGTTGAAAAAACTTTCCCAAATAGTGACTATTTTATCCTTCCTTGTCTTTTCTCAAATGCCCTGTTACGCATTTGATAACTCTCCAACTTATGATGATCATTATCAATATGGCTTTATCGACAAAAATGCCAAAGAGATCCTAACCACACTACAAGCATTACTCAATGATAAGCAGTTATCGGCTCAACAACGCTACTTTATTACCCATAATTTGGCGTACGCATATTTTCGATTGAATGACAAAAGCTTAGCCATTGAAAAATTCACTGACAGTATTACGCTGGCAGAAAAAGTAGCAAGTTATCATCAAGCAAGAAGTCTATGGCGACGAGCCATGACTTATGGCATTTTGTTTAGAGATACCGATACTGCGATCACCGATTTGACGCGCGCACTAAATCTGATTGAAAAGTCCCCAGAAAAGAGTCTCGACGATAAAACCAAAAGACTAAAAATAGATTTATTAACATCAATGTCGCAAGCCTACAATCAAAAAGCCCAATTACTCCAAGCAGCCGAGTATATCAATAAAGCGATTATGCTGGCTTCTGAACACCATTATAAAGAAGATAAAATTTATGCTTTAATCATTCTAGGGCGAATATATTGGCAACAGAATGAAATTCAACAAGCGGCAAGTGCCTACCTTCAAGCGCTAAACTTAACCGATAAAAACACTCCGCCAAGACGAATAGCGTCAATTGAAATACGTTTAGCAAACGTCTATCTCAGCCAAGGCATTTTTAATCAAAGTTTGATCCATGCACAAAAATCGGTTGACCTATACCAAACGTTAGATAATCCGCGAATGAAAATTAAATCGATAGCCGTGCTCGCCAGTATATATTTTGAAATTGATGAAAATATCGATCTCGCCATCAACCATTATCTCAATGCACTAGATATTGCCATTCAAATCAATGATCCCCACTCAATCGGCGAACTAAGACATTCGATTGGCAAAGCCTATTTAAAAGCAAATAATTTGCCCTCAGCAGAAAAATATCTACTTGCTGCAAAAACGATATTAGAAAGCTCAGTTGAGCAATACTATGTTGGGCTTAACGACATTGAGCTTGCTCGATTACAAGGCAAACTCGGCAATACATCGGTCGCTATCAGCATGCTTGAATCTCTTATGCAGAGCAATAAATTAGTCCCTTATCCAGATTCTATATATATCGCCGAAAATTTGCTGGTCAACCTTTATAGTAACAGCAACCAATACGAAAAAGCCTATATTATCCAAGCGAAATTATTGGAAAATGAACGAGATTCTAAGCGACGACTAAACGATAATTTTGTTGGGCAACTAACCAATGAGATCACCCTGAAATCCTTATTAACAGAACAGGAAACCTTAACGGTAGAAAACCAAAAAATTAATACTAAAATGAATAATATCAGTAGAAAAAACCATTATTATTTGGCGGTTATAGGCGTTACTTTTCTTGGGATGATATTCCTTTATAGCCAATTACATCAAATTAAAAAGCGCTACCGTACTTACAAAAAAACTCACACTCTAACCTGGCCATATTTTTGGCAGCACTTGCATACCGCTATTAATAATCAAAATATCAAAAAAAATAAAAACGCTTCATCGGGTCTATTAGTGTCATTCCCCTGCACATCGATAGATGCAAAACAGGTGTCAGGTAAATTTCAAGAAAACGAATTAATCGATACTTGGCACGAGTTTCTCGCTGATAAATTTCCACATAATAAGTGTGTCTGGCATCATCAGGAGCTTTGGTTAAGCTGTGCTGAAAAGCCAACGTTTGATCAAAAACTTATAAAGGAGTTACGAGAAAAATCCGCTTTACTGAATGTTAAACTCGTCTGGCTTGGATTGAATAATCTTCCAGAAAAAATATCTGAAGATACACTAACAGTAATCCAAAAGATTATTTATCAAGTGGGCTCGGAGTATAATTTAGCCTCGAATGTACAAATTTCAGATATTGAATTGGCAACTAATGCATTACCGATGATTTTTAGCGCTCTTGACGAGAGAGGTAAGTTTGACATTGATAAAGGCATTGAAATAGCGAACAGTGCTGGTACAGTAATCACAGCAACGAGGGAACTCTAATACTACTGACAGTGGTTACTATAGTTCACATAGATCCCAATAGACTTGACGGTCAAAATATCGTGCCAATCGTTCACTAAACTCTTTAAAGGTTGTTAACTTTTCATCACCCGGTTTTAAGCACTGCCAAACAAACTGATGGCAGTTATTGTTAATCACATGGTATTGTTGATATTGGAATATTTGACTAATAGCTCTTTGTGCTGCCGCTTCACTAGTTAAGCAGTTAGCTTGAGAGTCGCAGGCAACAAAGATTTTGTCTCCTGTTCGGTTATCGGTAAAGCGGCGGGTAGAAACGGCTTTAATTAAGCCTCGGCCATCAAGCTCTAATATCGTATCGTCTCCAATCCAAATGCCAGAATGGTCTAATACACCACCAATACCACAACAGACTATAGCGCCAAATTTAGGCGCTACATTTTGTATTGTGGCAAATAAGTCCGTTGGGTAAATTGCCACCAAGGGCTCGTGTCTATCAAGATCAGTAAGCTTTTTGGCTTGGCGAAAGTTTTTACGCTTAGCTTGCTGCAACTGACGCTCTGTTGCTAGTTCTTTTACCGTCATCGCTGATAACGCAGCGGCGCCCAACCAAAGTAGGGGTAAAGGCATACTACACCTCATAATTTAGTCTTGTTAATAACTAGGTTATAGTGAAAACTAAATTTTGCTATAAAAAAGTTGCAAGTAACTGTTTCAATAACGCGTGAATTTGGCAACAATACAACAGTAGGCAATGATAAATACTATTGCCTCACAATAACTTTGACTCGTCACCTTGCACATAGAAGTAGATTATGACCACCGTAAAAAAATCACTAAAGCTTAAAAATGTCTGCTATGACATTAGAGGACAGATAGCTGGAGAAGCTCGTCGCCTTGAAGACGAAGGCCATAAAATCCTAAAACTCAATATTGGCAACCCCGCTCCGTTTGGTTTTGAAGCGCCTGATGATATTTTAAAAGATGTTATCCATAATTTACCGAGCTCGCAGGGATATAGTGAATCACAAGGGATATATTCAGCTCGCGTTGCGGTGATGCAATACTTCCAACAGCAAAATATCTTAAATGTCAGTATCGATGACATCTATATTGGTAACGGTGTCAGTGAACTGATTGTTATGGCTATGCAAGGCTTACTCAATAACGATGATGAAGTATTAATTCCTGCCCCTGATTATCCACTATGGACAGCAGCAGTATCATTATCGGGTGGAAACCCTGTTCATTATCGATGTGATGAAGAAAATTATTGGTTCCCTGACTTAGTCGATATGGAAAAGAAAATCACTAAAAAAACAAGAGCAATCGTACTTATCAACCCCAATAATCCAACAGGCGCAGTATACGACGAAGCAGTTTTGCAAGGCATTATTGCGCTGGCAAGAAAACATAAACTGATTATTTTCAGCGATGAGATTTATGACAAAATTCTCTATGATGATGCGGTACATGTACCAACAGCTCGTTTGACCAATGATGTATTGGTTATAACCATGGGCGGTTTATCAAAAAATTATCGTATTGCTGGTTTTAGAGCAGGATGGATGGTGATCACTGGCCCTAAACTTGACGCAGAAGATTACATTGAAGGCTTAAATATTCTCTCATCTATGCGCCTATGTGCTAATGTCCCCTGCCAACACGCGATACAAACAGCATTAGGTGGCTATCAAAGCATTAATGAGTTGATTAGTGAAGATGGCCGACTAAAACGACAACGCGACCTTGCTCATAAAATGATTAATGAAATTGATGGTTTATCTTGCGAGCCAGCAATGGGCGCACTATACCTTTTCGTTAGAGTTGACAGCAAGAAGTTCAATATTACTAATGATGAAAAAATGATTTTGGACTTGTTAAAGCAAGAAAAAATACTATTGGTACACGGTCGCGCATTTAATATAACTGAACACAATTATTTCCGTTTAGTGTTCTTGCCACATGTTGACGAACTTGAGCCGGCGATGACAAAGCTAAAACGTTTTTTCAGCACCTATACACAACAACCGTAAATAGAGACTATAAAATGCAAAGTACCTTTCTCGCATGGATGTTCAGAATGCCGCTAATTAAGCGCTGGGCATTAATGTTTTGCGTAAAACCAGAAAATATTGCAGAGCATTCACATCAAGTGGCGATAGTGGCACATTTACTTGCGGTCATAAGAAATAAAAAATTTGGTGGGACTATAAACGCCGACAGAGTTGCCACTATAGCCTTGTATCACGAAGCGAGCGAAACCCGATATGGCGATATAGTCAGCCCAACAAAATACGCTAACGCAGAAATAGCCAGAGAGTTTAAAAAAATTGAATATTTAGCTGAAAAAGAATGTTTATCAAGCTTGCCCGATGAATTTCACGATATATTTACCGATATTATCGTCCAAGATAATGTTAGCAGTGAATACAAAGCCATAGTAAAAGCGGCTGATATATTAGTCGCTTATATTAAAGCATTAGATGAACTCAATCATAACAACCCTGAGTTTGAGCATGTCGAAGTGCGTTTAGGTAAAAAGTTAGTACAACTCAAAAAAGACCACCCTGAAGTACAATACTTTATGGATACATTTTTACAGGCCTGTTCAACCACAGTCGACAAATTATCAACAAGTTAGCCATAAACATTAGCTGAAAAGCCACCTAGTATAACGTTGTCATTATCGCTTGGTGGTGATACACAAGCTTCGGAAAAGTTAATAGCCCGTTAATCAGGATATAATTCTCGAATCGCAGAAAACTCTTCAAAGTTGTCCAAGACAATATCAACGATCACAGGTTCAAACTTTATCCCTTTTTGTTCGCGTAAATACTGCTTAATATCCTCAATAGGCCATTCTTCTTTATAGCTCCGTTTAGAGCCTAATGCATCGAATACATCGGCAACCGCCATTATCCTCGCTTCTATGGGGATATCTTCGCCAGCCAAGCCATTTGGATAACCACTACCATCCCAATTTTCATGATGAAAATGAGCTAACCGAGCACCAAGTTTTGACACGCTTACGGTTGATTTTTCCAGTAAACTCCCTCCTATTTCAGCATGGGTTTTCATCACTAACCATTCAGAATCATTGAGTTTATCGGGTTTATGCAAAATATTTTCTGGGATGGCAATTTTCCCAATGTCATGTAACGGTGCGGCAAGTCTAATTGCGTCGATAAACCGCTGACTAAGGTTAAGGTATTTGGCAATAAGTTCGCATATCCATGCGACTCGCCTGACATGAGAGCCTGTTTCTTTACACCTTGCTTCTATCGCCTCTCCAACGATATATAACAATTCTTTCTGGGTGCGCTCAATTTCATGTTGTCTGGTCAGGCCTTCAAGTATTAAAGCAACGTTAGTGGCGAACAATTCAGCCAAACCCGATCTAAAATGTTCAGCATCATCCTCAAACTCGACATAGAGTACCGAACGAGCATTGCTTGCTGTTTCATAATAGCCAACAAAGTTACCCTCGTTCATTGAATGAGACTTTTGCTGGAAAGCAGTTTGGATAGCAACTTTGACCGTTTCATCAATAGAAGACTTTTCCAAATTATCCGATTCACAAACGTACTTTCCCGTACATGCCAAAATTAAATTAGAACTTTCTTGGTCAAAATCGGTTTCACTTCTCATGATATAAAGTGCGGAACTATCAACGTCCATTAACGTGAGTAAGTGATTCAATGCTGCCGATCCAAATGAGCGGAACTGGCTAATTTGTAATAAGTCGTGTGTGGCAGTAATTAACTGTTTAAAGGCATCTAAACTGCGTTGTATAGTCATGATATCTCGGTACGCCCGAATACTGGCATAAACCGTGGTGATCATTTTTCCTGAGGTAAAATCTGTTTTTTCTTTATAATCATTGATGTCAAATTCTTTGATCACTTTGGCTTCTGGCGCTGTACCCGCCTGCCCCGTCCGCAAAACTAGCCTAATCGATTGATTTTTTAGCTCATTACGTATCCACTCGACTAGCTCTAAACCGGCATGATCGGTTTCCATCACCACATCAACAAACGCCATACAAAAATTTTGATCTTTAAGTAATAGTTCTCGTGCTTCAAGCGATGAGTAGACAGATACAATTTCTAAGGCCCGATGCTCAATTTCAGCGTCTGCTAATACTAACCTAGTCACTTGATGGACAGAATCATCATCGTCAATCACTAATATACGCCAGACTTTATTATTTTTGTTTTTTACCACAACTTCTTCTGAAGAAGATTCATCTTGAAAAATAAATTTAGACATTAAAAATAGTTTCTTCCGTAAATAAGTTAATATTCAGTGTAATGCACCCTTTAAATATTTGCATAGTGAAAAACGCAAAAAAATGATAAAAATTAATAGATTAAAAATTTGTATAATAGGGTTTCCCCTTATATTAAGGGCGATAGAGAACAAAAATATTTACTTAATTTCAACATTAATATAACCAGTCAATAGTTATCTCAATAAAAAGTTATCAATAATAATCAATAAATTGTAATTAGTAGTTGACAGCGACATACAAAAATCATAAAAATACCAGCACGCATTAATTTTGTTTTAGCTGAAGATAAATAACATGATCACAAGCATTAAACTCAACGTAGTCCTCTCAGTCGTGGTGATTGTCAAATCATTGCGGGGTTGGTGTTGTGTTTAAAAAAGGCAAATAAGCAATCAAATCAACAAACCCTCGCTCTAAACAGACCGGGGGTTTTTTATTATATTTTTACAGTAAAACTTTTATTTCATGGACATAAAATTAAGGGCAATAGCATGACGACTCAGTTATTTACCGGTGCAGAAATGGTGATCAAGTCATTGTCGGCATTAAAGGTTAAATACATTTTTGGATATCCAGGCGGCTCTGTTCTCGATATTTATGATGCAATTTTTCAGCAAGATGAAATTGAGCATATATTAGTCAGACACGAACAAGCCGCTACGCATATGGCTGATGGTTATACTAGGGCAACGGGCGAAGTCGGTGTGGTATTGGCGACTTCAGGACCTGGGGCAACAAACTGTGTTACCGGCATTGCTACGGCGTATATGGATTCAATTCCCATGGTAGTACTCGCGGGACAAGTAGCAACTAACCTTATTGGTGATGACGCTTTTCAGGAAACTGATATTGTTGGCTGTTCACGCCCTATTGTTAAACATAGTTTCAACTGTCGACGTTTAGAGGATATCCCCAACGTTATTGCCAAAGCTTTTTATATTGCTAAGACAGGGCGTCCAGGCCCAGTAGTGGTCGAACTGCCTAAAGATTTATTGATCCCGCAAAACAAAGCGCCTTTTCACATTGAAACCAATGTGCAAATGCGTTCATATAATCCGACGGTTAAAGGGCATTCTAGACAAATTAAAAAAGCGGTTAAAACTATTGCTAGCGCAAAAAAATTGGTTATTTACTCTGGCGGTGGCATTATTCTCGCCGATGCATCGGACTTATTAACGCAATTAGTTGAAAAGTTAAACGCGCCAATAACCAATACTTTAATGGGTTTAGGGGGCATTTCAGGTACCCATGAAAACTTTATCGGCATGTTAGGTATGCATGGCAGTCTTGAAGCGAACAAAGCGATGGCTAACGCCGATGTTATTTTAGCGTTAGGTGCTAGATTTGACGATCGCGTTACCAATAATGTTAAAAAGTTCTGCCCGAATGCAACCATCATTCATGTTGATATAGATCCAACGTCAATCTCTAAAACGATTAATGCACATATTCCTGTTGTCGGTTTAGTTGACGTTGTTATTGAACAATTACTGCAAGAATTAGCTAACATCAATTACTCGCCAGATGAAAAAGCGTTAACGCAATGGTGGCAAGAAATAGAGCAATGGCGCAAACAAAAAAGCGTAAGCTACCAACAAGATGGTGAACTTATTAAGCCACAACGTGCCGTTGAAGCTATGTATAAAATAACGAAAGGTGAAGCTTATGTGTGCTCAGATGTTGGTCAACATCAAATGTTCGCAGCGCAATACTATCCATTTGCCAAGCCGCGTCAATGGATAAACTCAGGGGGCTTAGGCACCATGGGCTTTGGTTTGCCTGCCGCAATGGGAGCCAAACTGGCATTTCCTGATAGTCATGTTATTTGTATTACAGGTGATGGCTCTATCCAAATGAACATTCAAGAATTGTCTACCTGCTTACAATATAATTTGCCTGTGGTGATCATTTCCTTAAATAACCGCTCACTTGGCATGGTTCGTCAATGGCAAGACATGATTTATGGCGGGCGTCACTCGTCCTCTTATATGGAATCATTACCCGACTTTGTCAAACTTGCTGAGTCTTACGGTCATGTCGGCATCAAAATAGATAATTTAAGTGAACTCGATACTAAATTAGAACAAGCATTTGCGATTAAAAATCGTTTAGTTTTTGTCGATATTTTAGTGGATGAAAAAGAACACGTTTACCCTATGCAAATTCGCCATGGCGCAGTAGACGAAATGTGGATCAGAAAGGGAGAGCAGGCATAATGCGTCGCATCTTAGCTATTTTAATGGAAAACGAACCAGGCTCTTTATCTCGAATTGTTGGCTTGTTTTCTCAACGTGCATTTAATATTGAAAGTTTAACCGTCGCTCCTACCGAAGATCCGAGCCTATCGCGTATGACTATAGCGACGAAAGGTGATGACCGAGTGCTTGAGCAAATTGTTAAACAAGTCAATAAACTCATTGATGTCATCAAGATCACCGATATTACCGATCGCAAGCACATAGAAAGAGAAATTTTACTCCTCAAAGTGTTAGCAATGAATGATAAATCTCGTACGGAAGTGAAACGGATCACCGATATTTTCCGTGGGGCAATAATCGATATAGGCAAACAAGTTTATACTCTCCAACTCACCGGTGATGCTGATAAACTCAATGCCTTTATTGAAACCTTAGCCAACGAAACCGAAATAATAGAATCGGTGCGATCAGGCTGTGTTGGCATCGCTCGAGGAGAAAAAGCGCTACGAGCATAATGCACCGCATAAGCTCCTACCACGGGAACCGTTAATTATCTTTACGTAAGTTATCTTTAATAAAGCCAAGCAAACACTTGGCTTTTTTTATGTTGGTGCAATAATGCGAGTCATGTTTGATAAAAAATTAATGGCAAGCTTATCTTCACTAACCCGATAACAATATCCTTGTTAGAAAAAAGCGATAAGAAAGCGCTAAAGCGATTTTACCGCCAGCAAAACTACTCCGCTGCGTTTATGGGCTATGATCAATGTTACGTGGTTAAGGAGGGTAAAAATATTATAGCCGCAGCAATAGTTTCTATGATCACCCGTGAGAATAATCAAGCACTATTGCATGGACTCGTTGTCAGTAAAACACTTCAAAAACAGGGGGTTGCGTCTAATTTATTAAGTCATATCACCAAACATCATACTGAGCTTTATTGCTTCGCTTCAGTGACTCTGCAAGCCTTTTATTTACATCAACAATTTACTCAGGTATCAACGTCCGTACTCAAAGATACACTTGAAAGTCGATTGAACATTTACCGACAGAAAAAGCCCGATCTAGTAATATTCAATTATCACTCCCCAGTCATCACAGATTAATGTGCTAAACGATAATTGAGTAAAAAAAGAATTAATAACGATGCAGGAAACACGCGCTAACGGCACGACATCATTAATTCTTCAACCAAGATGGGCAACCCTTGCGCAGCGGTGTTTTCAATGACTTTTAAATGAGGTGACTGTAACAGTGCATCATTAATTGCTGGCTTAGGATCAAGATAATAAATCGGCACATGCTCCTCAGCAAAAGATGACAACCCAGCGGCAGGATACACTTGTAGGGACGTGCCAACAATAATAACAATGTCCGCGACAATAACCTGTGCTATCGCTTCATCTAATAAAGGGACTGATTCGCCAAACCATACAATAGCTGGTCGCAATTGTGAGCCCAGCTCACAATAGTCCCCAAGGTTAATATCGCTTTGACAAGGATAAACGAGCTCTGCATTGCTGCTACTTTGAGATTTGAGTAATTCGCCGTGTAAGTGTATTACCTCTGAGCTTCCGGCTCGCTCATGTAAATCATCCACATTTTGCGTGACAATACAGACATTAAACTTTTCTTCTAATGCGACTAACGCGCGATGGCCAATATTAGGGCCTACTTTGAGTAACTCTCGACGACGTTGATTATAAAATTCAAGGACTAGTTCAGGATCACTTTGCCAACCAAGTGGTGATGCAACTTCCATAACATCATGACCTTCCCACAAACCATCTTTATCACGAAAAGTATTAATACCACTTTCCGCGCTCATCCCTGCACCTGTTAAAACAACGATAGTCTTTTTCACATTACATCCTTGTTATGGTTCAATCACAAAATAAACTTCATAGTTATGTTTTTATCACATAAGAGCATATCAATAAAATAAATTTTTATGACAGTCTCCAATTACCATTTTAAAATACCCTACGATGTTGGTCAGTTGTTATTTATAGCGCATTAGTTTGCGCAATTAGCGTATCATTCCTACGTATTTTTTGACCTTGCTGTAAACGTTCACCGCCACGAATAATGACTTCATCGCCTGCGTCTAAAGCACCGGAAACTGCAATCCAACTTCCAATTCCCTGCCCGACCAACACATTTACCTTTTGTGCTTTATCTTCATCATCTACGGTCAAAACAAAGGTTTCGTTTTCTCTTAAAACCAGCGCATCTCGAGGCACTAATGTCGCTTCTTTGGCGATTTGTTTCGGTAAAGAAACCGTTACCGCTGAGCCAGCTAATAAATTAAGCTCATTGGCAGCAAGACGCACATCAAAGGTGCGTGATGATTGGTCTCCAGCTTTGCTCCATGTTCTAACTGGTAATTCAATTAATTTATCTTGCCATTTCACTGTGACTGGCGCCCCCAAAGTTAAATATGGCGCAATAGATAAAGGAGCAGCGATACGAATATCCAGTTGCTCGGTATTTACCAGTTGCACCAATGGTCGACCAACAGCGATCAATTCACCAATATTGGCAAACCTTTGACTAATATTTCCAGAAAATGGCGCAGTAATATGGGTATGCTCTATCGCTAATTTTATCTGTTTAACCGACATTTTTAGAGCCATGACATCGCTTTCTGCGACCGCCAAATCTTTAGTTATTCTTTCCAGCTCGCTAACTGCGGTATTGTTTTTTTGACTCAGTGTCGACATGCGTTTTTTTTGTTTTGTCAAATAATCAACATTGGCTTGATGTTTTTGCATTTCAGCTTGTTGTCTGGCTAATTGTAATAACAAATGCCGATTATCTATTTTGGCGATGCTTTGACCCTGCTCAACCTGAGTACCAACCTCTTCTATCCATAGCAACTGTCCTGTTTGCTCTGCAGAAATAGGTGCATTCAAGCGACTGACCACGTTACCAGGTAACCACATGGTTGGATTCACTTGCTCAGTTTTTGCCAATTCGGTACTAACCAATTGCCCGTTATCCGGCTCTTGTTGTGCTGCCCAAGCGCCTGAGGAAGCTATGCTGACAAAAAAGTATGTAAACACCGTAAAAGAAAGTAATTTTTTCATATTATGCTCCTGAAGCTGAATTTATTGTTCATTGCCCAAAGCAGGCACTGACGCTAATTTTGTTGAATGTTTATGTTGAAGCCGCAACCAAGAAAAATCATGTTTATTAAGGCATAACAAACACGGCAGCAAAATAATGGTAAAGATGGTACTTACCGCTAAACCACCGACAATAACAGCGGATAACCCCCGATAAATCACGCTGCCAGCCCCTGGCATCAGTAGTAATGGCAACATACCGAAAAAGCTGGTTGCTGTGCTCATAAAAATAGGACGTAAACGTAACGATAAGGCTTGTTCTACGGCAGCAAAACGTGTCAATCCATTTCGCTGTGCAATGCGTGTTTGATGGACCAATAAAATAGCATTATTGACAACTAAACCTAAAAGAATGACGAAACCTATCATGGTCAGCAAGTCTAAGGGTTGGAAAACAAACAGGTTAAGCAACTGTAATGCGAGTATGCCACCAACAGTGGCTAAAGGAATAGTGATCACTACCAATGCGCTATCTTTTACCGACCTAAATAACGCAGCCATCAGCAAGAACAATATCACTAAGGCAAAAGCAAAATTTTCCGCCATTATCGCAATCGCTTTATCGAGTTGATCGGCGCTACCGCCATACAAAATATTGCCATCGTTTGGCATCACGTCTTTTAATTTTGGTTCTACCTGAGACTTTAAGGTTGCTATAGTTTCTTCCAACGACCAGCCTTGTGGCGGGTTGATGTTTAGACTGATGGTACGATTGCCGTCTATGCGAGTTAACCTTGTCGGCCCAACAGTACGTTGAATATCAACCAATTCAGATAATTGCGTAATAGAACCATTGCCGGTGACAACAGGTACATCACCTAAATTATCGGGGTCGTCCCACCCTTCGGCGCGTAAAATCATGTTAAGGCGTTTACTGCCATTAAAGTACTCACCAACAAACAGTCCATCGCCCATGGTTCTAACTACGCGTCCTAAATCACGACGGTTCCAACCTTGTTCTAAAATACTGCGATCATCAGGGGTTAAGCGCAGTTCTGGCTCCGCCATTTCCAACCCTGGATTTACTTGCACACTAGCATCGGGAATGGCTTCAGTTACCCAAGCCATTCCTTGACGGGCAGCTTCTTGTAGAGCCTTAGTATCTTTTGACTGCAATTGCATTTGAACTTGTCTACCACCGCCAAATCCGCCAAATAAATTCCCTTGGAAAGCAAATGCTCGGGTATCAGGTAAATCCACTAATATTTCATTACGGACAATTTCTAATAATTCATCAACTTTGCTCTGATCTTTTGCTCTTACTCCCAAACTACCACCGAACGGACCACTAAAAAGATAATAGTTTTTTAACGCGGGCTCTTTAGTGCCATCCATGTAAGGTTGCAATCTGGCGATGATAGGTTCAACCACCTCTTTTTCAATGGTATTAATATTCGCCCCAGGTGGAAATTGTAAGTTAGCATCGACAGCATCACGTTTAACTGGTGGTAAATAATCAAGTTTAGGCATGGCAACATAAGTAATAACAGCGGGCACCATTAATAAAATTGTTGCCAGCGTTAAGCGTTTAAACGAGGTGTTGGTCCATGTCATAACCAATTGAGTGATGCGTTGCCATAATTTTTCATTTGGATCATGCGCTTTTTTGTCGGTAAGAAAATATTTTGTCAGCACCGGAAGAAGTACCACGGCAACAATAAGCGAAACCGACACAGCGATAGCGATAGTTAACGCTAAGTCACCAAATAACTGTCCTTCGATATCTTTGAGAAAAAACACCGGTAAAAAAATGGCGACTGTTGTTGCGGTAGATGCCAGTAAGGCTCCCCAGACTTCTTGTGCGCCCTGCTCTGCACTTTGGTGGTTATCCAGTCCTTTGTCTCGCATTCGTAATATGTTCTCTAATACCACGATGGCCGCGTCGAGCACCATGCCGACAGCAAATGCTAACCCCGCTAAAGAAATAACATTAAGTGAACGTCCGGTGATTTCAAGGACAATAAAAGTGCTTAGTAAACTTATTGGGATGGCCGTAGCGATAATTAACGTCGCCCGCATTCTTCGGACAAAAAACCACAACACCGACAGTGATAACATGACGCCAGCAAACAAATTACCCGTCACTAAGTTAATCGCACGATAAATAAAAACAGAGGCATCAAATGATTGCACCATTACTAGTTGTTTTTCTGCTAATACCTCATTATTTATGAGCTCAACTTCATTTTTTACCCGATTTAAGGTTTCAAGGACGTTAGCCCCATTAGCACGGTCTATACGCATTGAAAATGCGGGGTTGCCGTTTTGAACCGCTAGATTTTGCCGATCATTTCTTCTTACTTCTACCGTTGCAATATCACTTAAGGTTATATTACTGCCATTGCGCGATTCCAAGATCAACTCAGCAAGTTCATCAACACGATATTTGCCGTTATATCGTAAGGTATATTGCCGACGTCCTACGTCAACAAAGCCGCCAGAGACATCGTTACTAGCATTCACTAAAGCAATAAGCTGCGGTATTTGAATGCCATACTCTGCCGCTTTGATCGGATCAAACCTAATTTGTAGTTCTTCTCTATTTTGCGCGTTAAATGTTTGCACGCTCGACACACCTTCGACCGCTTCAATACGCGGTCGAATGACGTCATTGGTAAAATCGATATAATCATCAATGGATTTATTATTACCTGGCAATGCCTGTAAAAAGAAAAATGTTAATGCGGGCGTGCCACCACCAAAACCACCTAGCATGATCCTAGGCGGCGTAGCGTCTCTGGGTAAGCTGGGCACTCGCGTCATTCGGCTGATCACTTCGATTAAGGTTTGGTCCATATTCGTATCCACACCAAACTCAAGATTTATAAAAGCATTACCTCGGTTGGCAAACGCATTCATCGAGCTTAAACCTGGGATCCCCCTTAATACTTGCTCTTGGGGCTCAATAAGTTCTGACTCAACTTCTTGCGGTGATGCCGCCCGCCAAAAAGTTTGTATGGCTATGCGCGGACGTTCAATATCAGGAAATAGCTGGACGGGCAGTTTAAATAGACTTAACAAGCCAACTAACAAAATTAATGCGACACTGACAGCAACAGCGGCAGGACTGGTTAATGCACTTGAGGTTAATTTCATTTGCGACTCCAAGATGGTAGCAACATAATTGAATACTTGTTTTTTTATCAATGATTAAAAAGTATCAGTACAAATGAAATAAGATAGCTGGCTTACGTTGTATGGAAATATAAATACGACGAATGACGTAGGAGAAATGCTTTGTAAAGGTTTGACATACATCGACATACCTTTGCCTTCGATTATGCTAAAAGCGAGATCTGTTGTCTGAATCTCGTTTGTTTTAATTTTTTGTTTTAGAGGTGGTATTAAAAACGAATAGATTCACTGGGGATGGGGATAGTTACGCTGATAGTAAAACCTTTTCCTATTTCACTTTGACAATTGATGGTGCCATTAAATATTTGACTAACGATATTAAAAAAGATGGTTCCTCCTAATCCCACTGAACCATCTTTGCGTTTAGTGGTAAAAAAGGGTTCAAAAATCAACGCCAATGTTTCTTCGTTCATACCATGACCATTATCCGCATAATTGATGACCAGCTTGTCTGTGGCAATTTGTACATCGACAGATATATTACCGCTATTGATATCATGAAATCCGTGCTCAAGTGAATTATCAATTAAATAAGTAAACAAATAGGTAAACACATTAAAAAAGCTCTCTATTTCAATATCAGGACAGGTGATTGAAACCTTGTGCCGCCCTTTGTCAATTTCTCCTTTCATCGATGAAACAATGTTAGTTAATTGTTCCTTTATGCTAAAGCGAGTTCGGCTTTCGCTGTTAATGTCCGCAGACAACATTTTAAAACGTTCCACTAATAGTGAAATTCTATTAATATTGCTAATCACTAAACCAGATGTTTCAGACACATTAGCAAAGTACTTCATGAGTTCTGATTTCTTTATCGATGCATCATTCATCCCTTTTAAAATGTCTTCGGTAACTTCTTGTAGATAGCTGGTCGCGGTTAAGCTAATTCCCGCAGGTGTATTAATTTCATGCGCTAACCCTGAGACCAAATTGCCTAAGGATGATAACTTTTCTTGAGTAATCAATCTATCTTGAGCATCTTTAAGGGTTAACAGTGCTTCTTCTAACTCTTTGTTAATATTAAATAGTTTTTTGTTTTTCTTTTTTTGGTCGAGAGATAGAGACTCGATAAGGTAATGCTTACCGGTAATGATCAACGCTTGATAAATAATAAGTATGGTGATGAGAATACAAAATAAAATATAAGAGATAGAAAAACCTGCTTTATGTTTATTTATCCATGCAGTATTAGGTTCTACTACGAGAGAAAAACGCTTATTGCCAATATCGAAAAACACCTTTCGAGAAAAAATTCTATCTTCGGATTCGTTTTCCATTATTTCGTTACTAATTTGATAGAGCACCTGACTATTATCAGAAAGTAACTTAATGCTAAAATTCAGTGAGTCTAATTCATCTATCGCTTCTCTTAAAAATAAGTCCAGTTCTAAAACTCCTGTTAAAAAGCCTACAACCTTATCTTCTTTCAATATCGGTAGAAACAGCAGAGTTGAGGGCGATGACTTTTGAGATTGAACCAAAGAAATACTATCACTCGTTGATATTGTTTTATTAGCTATCGCATAATCTAAAGCTGCACGACGCACTGGGTTACTATACACATCGAATCCGATCACTTTTTTATTATCAGTTTCCGGTACAATATATTGTACTATCACGTGTTTATCTCTTTGATTTATCCTACCTATCACTCCATCTATCATCTCTGTTAAACGATAATTATCCCCTAATCTTTCTCGTTCTTGTTGTTCAAACCTCGACAAGTTTTCACCAAGTACCAGAGGATTCCAAGAAATAGCTCTAAAACCTTTATTGATGTGTAACAAATGATTGATATAAGGCACAAACTCTTCATTAGCTAAAGGATTTTTGTATTCCATTAACGCAGACAAGCTATGCAAAGCATCAATATGAGAATGAACACGTTGATCCACCCTACTGCCGATGATGGTTGTGATTTCCTCCATAGAGGTCAAGACTTGATTTCTTTCATACTGTTGAGAGACAAAAGCGACAATAACACTCAAAGAAAATATGGTAAAAAATGCACCAAAAATAATATTGACTCTATCTTTCCACTCACTTTTTTTTCTATAAATAAAAGCAATCACTAGAGGGGCAGCAACAATAATACCTAAGCTGTCACCTAACCACCAAAACACAAATGTAGTAGGTAACTCTTGCAAGGACGTATATCCTAAAACTACCATAGCAAAATTACTAACAGATGCATTTAACAAGCTGGTAACAAAGGCGCCAACAAAAATCAGTCGTAAAATAGAAATTGCATTCAATAAATAGACATTGAAGCTAGCACACCGATGTAAAAGATACCGCCCCAAAAGCGCCTGTAGACCTGCACCAATACCAATGATTAAAGAGATTAAAATACCAAAATCGGTAAAAAAATAATTAAAAAGAATAGAGCCTATGACTACCCCAAAGAAAATTGAGACGCCATAAATATAGGCATATACCAAGGCTAAACCGGCAGGAAACCATAATATACTAATATTCGATACAAACGGGGCTATTAATAACGATAAATAGGCTAAAACGATATACCAGAAAACCAGATATACATTGGCTACAACGAGCTTTAAGTTCAAAATCATTCACCCTCCGATCTATATACGAGGATATAGGTTGCAACTTGTCTATACAAAACGATATAGATACAACTTATTAGTTTTAGGGTAAATCTATACCTTAAACTTACTTACCGCACTGTCCAATTCCTCCGTTAATTGGCGCAGCTGTTCACACGCTAAAGAGCTTTTTTCCGCCGCTTCGGATGTTGAAATAGTGACATCGCTAATGCCCATAATGTTCATATTAATATCATTCACAACCACGCTTTGTTCTTCAGTTGCAGTCGCCATTTGAATACTCATACCTTGTATTGTTTCTACAGAGCTATTAATGGCGATTAACGCATCTCCAACTTTGGTAGAGGCATTGACACTTTTTTCCGTTTGCATTTGACCCGACTCTATTGTTGCAACCGCATTTTTAGAACCTTCCTGTAATTTTTCAATCATTTGCTGTATTTCTTCGGTAGACGTGTGAGTACGCTGCGCTAGCCCTCTCACTTCATCGGCGACAACGGCAAATCCTCTACCTTGTTCACCTGCTCGTGCCGCTTCAATTGCTGCGTTTAATGCGAGTAAATTAGTTTGCTCCGATATACCTCTAATAACACTCAATATCGAACCAATTGAGACCGTATGTTCTGCTAGTTCATTAATCACTGTTCCTGACACTTTCATCTCGGCAGATAAATCTTGAATATAACCGACGGTATCTTGAACCACATTACTGCCTTCATTAACTTTTTCTGAGGCATCTGATGCTGCATTTGCAGTTTCTGTCGCGTTTCTCGCTAATTCCTCAATTGTAGCGCCCATTTCAGTTACCGCAGTCACCACCTGCATTGTTCTATCTTTTTGCTCATTAAGCTCTGCAGAGGTCGTTTGGCTTAAGCCGTTTACTTCAGCTACTGATTTCAGAAGTAAACTGCAATTGGTTTGAATTTGCGTAATGATCCCCTGTAGTTGACTGGTAAATGCATTGAAGCTTTTAGCGAGTGATCCAAGTTCATCATTGGATGTTTCAGGTAAACGCTGTTTTAAATCAGCATCCCCTTGGGCTATTTGACGTAATTTTTCAGATATTTCGAGTATAGGAGCACTGATCCCTCTCGCCACGGCAATTGAAATAAAGACAAAAATGGAAATAACAATAACAGTCACTAAAACACTGTTTCGGGTTACATCGGATAGCGCACCAAACACCTCGCTTTGCGGAATTTCCGCCACAACATACCAATCAAGCTCACTAATGTGATCTGAAGCGACAAAATAATCTTCACCATCGCGATTCATTTCACTGATATAGAAAGACTTCTGACTTAGCAGTTTGTCTTTCAATTCACTTAAACCCGGCAAGGAAGATATATTAGTTTTATCAACAAATTGTTGATTCGAATGTATTTTGATTATTCCTTCCTTTGAAACAACAAATACTTTCCCTAACTTTCCTATTTTGAAGTTATTTACAAAATCAACCAGCTTTTGCATGCTCACACCCATGCCTGCAACCCCTAATGGCACGTTGTTATCTTTAATTAGGTAATTGATAAATAAGGTTAACTCGCCGGTATCTTTATTTGGTCCTATACCAGTATCGTATGGCAAACCGTCACTAAAAAATTTATAAAACCATCCATCAAGTGGCTCAGATTTTGACATGGTTTTAATAAGCCCCTGTTGAGTGAAGTAGTTGCCACTGGTTACAGAGCCAACAAACGTTTCGTCAGCACCATTCGCTTTGTTTAATCTTGATAAATATGATTGCAAACCTTCATTAAAAGATTCCGGTTCATTTTGAGTTAGCCAACTGATAATGAATTGATTTTCCGAAATTTGCATCGACCCCGTAATCGCGGTGGAAATTTCTTTTTCAATATTCAAACGAATGTTTGACATAATTGATGGTAACTCATTGGTTTCTAATCGCTTCTCAATAATATTTTTAGTGAAATAATTGCTGAAATAAGTCAGTAACCCTGAAGATAAAACCAATGCCATAGCCATCGCAATAACTAGCTTTTTTTGTATTGATAAATCACCCCAAAATGCATTCATATTAGGCTCACAAACAATGTTAGATTTAACTAAAATTAGTTCAGATATCTATTAAAATCCATGTAGCTAAGCGTTAATTAATAAATTAAAAAACTTGCATTGTTAACTATTTAGGCTAAAAACGAGATTAATTTGATAAAACAATCAAATGTAGTTGTCATTGTTGCTACATTCCACGGCTACTTGCCGCCCCCTCCTATTCTAGGCTGAGTATAGAAATTAATTAAGCGTAAGTATTAGCCCAGAAAGACTTAACTTACTGCGAAGATTGCCGGTGAAATAAATATGAATCAAAGCAAATGTCAGTAAGCTATCCATATCCCTTTTATAAGTGGTAATATTTCATTCTTGACTCAATTAATAATTCATTCCCATGCAAAAATATGAAGAACTGCTCGTTTCCATTCGCAAAGTCATCCGAGCAATTGATTTACATTCAAAACAATTAAATAAATCTTCTGGGCTAACAGGCCCTCAATTACTCATCATGCAAGAAATATCTAAGCATAGCGGCGTTACCGCAAGTCAAATTGCCAAGACTATTAATTTAAGTGCAGCGACTGTAACCAACATACTTGATAGATTAGAAAGTAAAACCTTAATTGAAAGAGTGCGCAGTTCAGAAGATAAACGACGAGTAAGTCTGTATTTATCAGAACAAGGGCAAGCGTGTTTAATTGATGCACCGAAACCGCTACAAGATCACTTTATTCAAAAATTTTGCACCATGGAAGATTGGGAACAGTCATTGCTATTATCGTCTATGCAACGCATCGCCACGATGATGGATGCTGATAAAATAGACGCTTCGCCCGTCTTAGAGCTTGCGCCAATGGATATGAGTGGAGGCGCAGCAACTGGATAACTTGAGCTAACGCCATTTACTTGAAATAAAAGCTTTTTGCCTAACAAGTGAGCAAAGATTGATAGCGTTTCATTATTTAACTGCTGGGTGTTACGCTATCTTATGAACAAGCATATCAATTAACTTATCTTTATCGTCACTTGTTAACGGCTCTTGTTGTTGATTTGATACTAAAAACACATTTTCAGTACTCTCACCTAATGAGCTTATTTTTGCGGAGTGAATCGTTAATTTATGATGTGAAAACACACTACAAATTTCTTCCATGTGGATAGGATCATCAAGGGTATTAACTTTGAGCAAAGCTTTATTCTTTTTCGATGAGTGTAAAAACTCGACCACGGGCTGACTATCAAAACTTTTTACATGGCGAGGCGATTTAAGTTGTAATGAGTTATTATCTTGGTTTATTGCTTGCCTAATACGTTTAATAATGGTCTCAATTCTTAATTCCTCAACAATAGGCTCGTCATTGTGATCTAACATTTTAATGATTTCTAAAACCCGGCCATTTTTTGTATGCATTATCTGCGCGTCTTTAACCTTCAATTTTGAACTGGCTAACGTATTAAATATATCAACAAATAATTTCGGACGATCATCTGTATAAACAACTAAACTCGTAACACCCATATCAACATTTTGGTTAATAAAAATAATGGGTAACTGAGTATTGTTGTTAATGAGCTCTCGAGTGATGCTGACAATATCCTCGGCGGAATTTGCGCTAAAAAAACTATTCGGTAAATGAGACCAAACCTGTAAAATATTATCTTCCGCAATACCCTGCGTTAATAGTTTCTGTGATGATTCAGCCTTGTTTTCTCGGATCACCGTACGAAGACCAAAAATATTTTCTAAGCCATCTTTAAGGGCATCTCTGACCGCGAGATAGAGCTGTTTAAGCTGACACTCCTGCCAATCATTCCAATAGTTATCATTGGTTGCCATCATGTCCGCTATGGTAAATATATAAATGGCATTAAGTTTTTCTTCAGAGCCGATGGCTTTTGCCACATTCTTGATTGACTCTGGATCGCTAATATCCAGCGTTTGAATGGCGGTGATCAGTATATCTTGGTGTGCAACTAACCAACTAATTAACTTAATGGTAGAACGTTTTAACTGATGAAGCTCGGCAAATACCGTTGCTTGTATTGCACTTAATTCGCTATTTTCGATTGACTGATCACCCGACAAATGATGGCATAATGTCGCAATAATTAATGCTTTCTTGTCTTTAAGTGACCGAAAGACATTATAGGTCAAACTATTTTTGTTGCTTTTAAAGCTATCAATAAATTGAACTGCCTTAAACACATGCTCATCGACGGTATAGGCATTGTGAATATCAAACTGCATTTGTCCTTCAATTGTTCTCCACTGAGGAAAGTAAGATGCCAAAATGCCATATCGGTGCATCAAGCTAAATGCTTTGTCTAAACCGTTTCGATGAGAAAGCAATTGTAAAAATTCTTCTCGACAGCCCTGATAATCTTGCAGTTCGCCAAGCAGCCTACGCCTAGTTTGTCTAATTAGTCGTAACGTTTCGGGAGCTATACTATCAACCTCATCGGAATGTTCCGCAATCAAACAAAACAAGCGCATAACTTGCCGTTTATCAATGAATACTTCATCAAACTTTGCTTCTATCATGCGGTTACAAATTGCAAAATATTGATCAATGCTTTTTGGTGCTTGTTCGTTAATATGATTTAAGGTGTCCAACTTAAAAGAATCACAAATCATCTGATTGAGTTCACGCACGCGCGTCATTGCTCTAAACAACTGCCGCATCATTCTTTCAATGGCAAATTGCACGTTTTCATCATGGCCAAATAGCATAAATTTGGCGACATCTGCTTGATATTCGAAGGTTAAATTTTCTTGTGGCTTACCTGCTACAATATGCAGTGCCCAACGTATGCGACAGATAAAATCGTGCGCTTCAGTGAGTTCAGACAGTTCATCTGCGCGTAAAAACCCCGTCGTTTTGAGAGCGTGAGGATCAGGTACTGAGAAATGTTTACGTGCAATCCACATAATGGTCTGCACATCTCGCATACCTCCGGGGTTATTCTTTACGTTAGGCTCAAGATAAAGCGCTGTGTTTTTTGCTTTTTGGTGTCGTAAATTTTGCTCTACTAACTTTGCTTCATAAAAAGACGCACTAGTCCAAAGAGCATTACTATAAAGCTCACTCAACATCATCTCTGCGTGATGTTGAGCACCAGACAAACACCTAATATCTAATAAATTCGTCGCGATGGTGATATCGTTTTTAGCTGCAGTATAGGATTGTTCAACTGAGCGCGTTGAATGACCAATATCGACACCTAAATCCCAAAGTCTGGTAAAAAACTGTGATAATTGTTCTTGTTGTATAGGCGTCAGTTCATCATCATAAATAACGGCAATATCGATATCAGATTTTGGATGCAGTGTTTTTCTACCATAACCGCCGACCGCGTTAAGTGAGATTTGCTTGCTTGAAAGGCCAGTATTTTTCCATAATTTAACTAGGATCTCATCAAAACAGGAGGCTCTTTCAACCATCAAATCTTGGATGGAGTGCTTGAAAAATTTCGCATTGAGATTATTTTCGACATCCGTCAAGCGTAACTTAATTTCTGCGAATGTCGTCAGTTCAGGTTCATTTACCACAATTTACTCCAATGATATTCTCTTAAACCAAGTATTAAGACTGGCCAAGCTTCCATTTATAATTGATTCGTTAGTCAACCTGCCTCCGTATTCAAACCCGTTTTCAACACAAATAGTATTAATGGCAAGACTATTGGCTGACACAATTGTAAAAGCAGTCTGCGCGCCAAGTGAAGCATAATAAGATTGCATTTCACTTAACAAACATTTGATGATGCTGCTTATATCAACCTCTAAACTGGCGATAAAATTGGAAAATTCGACGACATGCGCTTCTTTAGAATAGTTAGCATCTGCGGTAGCGACAATATTGTTGTTTATCTGGGCAAAAAACTTGGTTTTTATATCATGGCGGTTATTAGTGTGTTCACGTCCGGTAAAAACAACCTGTTTATTAGCGTCAATAACGCGTTTTGATTTCGTTGGGGAGACAACAATTTGTGCGTGTTTTTTCGTCGTTTGATTGGATTCTTCTTTTGTACGGGAAAAGGCTTTGTCTAATATCTCATCCTGTGGTTTGCTTTGGATATCTTCCCGGTAAGACTTATCGAGGTAATAAACTACATAAAAAGCATCCTGTAAGCCATAGTATGCCATTATCGAAGCTTCAACCATAAAACCATGCTGAAAAAAATAGATGGCGCTCGCCTCTCTTACTCGAACACTAATTTTGGCTATACCTTTTTCACCTGCATACTTTTTTATCTGGCACACGAAACTTGATAAATCGACCAAACCAATTTCATCGATGATTAACGTTTTCGTCTTTTCATCATGAGTGAAACAAATTCCTGCTATATCTGCCATCGCTTCAAAGTCATCTACGTTTGTAGAACGATTATGCACATCCCCTCCTATTGTAGAACCTCATAAAGACATCAATGCAAATAATTAGAATTGATACTAAAAAGCATTCTACAGATCAGCCCTATACAAGTCAAAATCTAAGGAAATATAGATGTATAAAGCTAAAGCTATTAAAGAACAAAGGTAGTTACATAGCAATGGCCAACAAACTAAGCGGCTTATTAGGTTGAACTCTAATCATTCGTGATTTTTAACGTCAGACTTTTTCAAGAGTCGTAAAATAAAAACGTGAGTAAATGAAATTCTTAACTGGTTCCCCGTCAATATTATCGTTAAGATACGTAGCATAATAACCTATTTCAATTAATATATGGCCGCTAAATCAACAATTTACAGAGCATCAATAAACTTATCGGATATGGATCGAAACTACTACGACACCATAAGCTTGACCATAGCGCAGCATCCATCAGAAACCAATAGACGCATGATGGTGAGACTTATCGCTTATATTCTTAATGCCCACGAAGCACTTCAATTTGGCAAAGGAATAAGTGATGAAGACGAAGCAGCCATATGGCAAATCAACTATAGTGATGAAATTGATTTATGGATAGAACTGGGGCAAGTTGATCCTAAACGTATTAAGAAAGCCTGCACACGGGCAAAGCAAGTGAAACTATACTGCTACGGCAGTAGCGTCGATATCTGGTGGCAACAGGTTAAAAATAAATTGCTACAGTATCCACAATTAACGGTCGAACAATTTGATATCAACACAACTGATGCGCTCGAGAAGCTCGTCAGTCGCAGTATGGACTTTCAGTGTAGTATTCAAGATGGACAACTATGGCTGACCTCTGGTGAAGAGACCTTACTTATTGAAACTATTAAGTTGAGCTAATTCAATAAAATAGAACTAAAGTAAGGTGTTAAAACAAAAAGTGTTACATCTTCGTTGTTGCAATAATTGGATAGTTTACCAATGATTATTAAACTAGCGCTATTGACTTGCTATTGGCACGCTGAAGTTATTACTCTCAGTGTTATACATATAGCAATTGATGATAAATAAAGTAAGAAAAAATGATAAATTTTACGACTACAACAAAGACCAAAGTAATGAAAATTAACCATAAAAAAAATGCTAAATTCAATATCCTTTCTTGGGCACTCTATGGTGGCATGACCCTTTTATCAACCGCCTCATTTTTCAGTGCCGCCAACTACATCGCCGAGGATAAAGTTATTGCGGATATTCGTTATCTTGCCAGTGATGACTTGAAAGGTCGCGCTAGTTTTACCGCAGATATTGATAACGCCGCAAACTATATTGAAAAGCGCTTCAAAGAAATAGGCCTAAACTACTTTAATCATAGTCAAAGCTTCAAACAAACCTTTAATGTTGTCAATATAACACCATCGTTACTGACCGTGACGCTAAATGGCAAGCCTATCAGTGCGGATAAACTCGCGATGGCAACCACCATGGCGCAATTTTCATGGCACAAACCAGAATCAATAAACACCCACGTAGTGAATGAAACGGATGATTTACGTCAATTGTTAAGGACCGTAAATAAACAAGGCGGGCAACATTTAGTGTTAGCGAACAACAAACACCAAGACATGTTTTCGCGCTATCAAAGTTTTTTTCAACGAGGATTAACTAAATTAGATTTAAACGGTGGCGGTGCAATTGTTATAGTATTAACCAATGATAGTGAAATTGATGCTATAGACGTTGTCGGCCAAGCAACCATTAATACTCAATCACTAACCAATATTGTCGGTATCATTCCAGGACAGAAAAAACCCGATGAAATGGTTTTATTTTCCTCTCACTATGATCATTTAGGCGTAGATCCAAGAAAACAACAAGACCAAATCTATAATGGCGCAGATGATAACGCTTCTGGAACAACAGCCGTCATTAATATAGCGGACTATTATGCTAAAAAAGGTGACAATGCCAGAACGTTAGTGTTTAGCGCTTTTACTGCAGAAGAGATTGGCGGTTTTGGTTCTCAATATTTTTCTCAACAGCTAGATGCCAATAATGTCGTTGCTATGCTTAATATTGAAATGATTGGCAAACCCTCTAAATTTGGTGCAGGAACACTATGGATGACGGGTCGAGAGCGTTCAAATTTAGGCGATATGCTTAACCAAGCACTGAGTCCCTATAATCAAGAAATTCACACTGACCCTTACCCAGAGCAAGACTTATTTTATCGTTCAGATAATGCGACTCTCGCTCGATTAGGTGTGCCAGCGCACAGCTTTAGCAGTACTCAACTGGATAAAGATCAGCACTATCATCAGGTAAGCGACGACTTAGAAAGTCTTGATTTAAACTCTATGCATCAAGTGATAAAAACGCTCGCTATCAGCACGCAAAGACTTGTTGATGGCAGTGTTACTCCTAGTCGCGTCGATGTCAGTCAAATTCGAGAGCAAGGCAAAATTTATTAGCCTGAGGCACAGTGTATTGCCTCAAAGGGTTCAATACACTGTGCATGTTATCGAGTATATTCGGCTAATTCTTCACTGCATAATGATAACGGGCAATACATCTGATACTCAAATGTATTTTCATTGACTACGGCAAAACCTTCTCTTTCATACAGCAACTTAGCCGGGTTTTTTAACAGTACATTTAGCGTTATTGGTCGGTTCATTCGCGCGGCACGTCGTTTGGTTAACTTGAGCACTTTACTGCCAATACCTGCTCTTTGAAATTCAGGTAATAACTGAAACTGACGTATATGTATGCTGGATGGTAAAACACCAAGTTTCAATAAACCGATAGCCTTGCCATCACACAATATAATATTTGAATCTTCAAAAAACTCATTAATGCGAACCAAGTGCTGTTCATCTGACATATCTAAACCAGCATCAAATAAATGTTGTCCCATAGCACGTTTTCTTAATAACAAAAGAAATGCTATATCTTGCTGATTCGCTAGTCTAAAAGTTATCGTCGCTTTCATTCATACTTATATTTTCTCTAACCTGTGATTAATTTATAACGTTGGCTTAACCTTGCCAAGAGCAAGGCAACAGATAATTAAAAATACTTAGTACGTGCATAACAACGAAAACATAGAGATATCGACAAAAAGCACACAATGGTAGTACTCATCCTAAAAATGTAACAACTTGTCTCCCCTTTCTTGCCAAAGTCTTTCTTTTCAGGGCAAACTAGCAACAAATATTACTATGGGGTAAGAAATGTCTTTTAAGAAATCACTGTTAGTTCTCGCAATATCAACGGCGGTGTTAACCGCTTGTACTGATAACAATTCATCATCTACAACTGTTGAACAAACTAAACAACAAACCGCTAACACAAATATAGAAAAGAACGACGTTGCGCTAACCGAGTCTGAAAAAGCCAACAAACTTTTTGATGAAATATTTATGGAAGGCGTTAATCGAAACCCGGTATATCAAACCTATTTAGGCATAAAAACCGATTACGATAAGTGGAATGATTTATCTGAAGCGAATGCCGATAAAGAATTAGCCTTTACCAAAAAAGATTTAGCTCGCCTACAAGCAATCGACGTCAGTAAACTTGAGGGGCAAACCAAGCTTAGTTATGAGTTATTTACCCAAAGGCTCCAACAACAAATAGATGACGATAAATGGCGTCATTATAATTACCCAGTTAATCAAATGCGCGGGGTGCATTCGCAGATCCCAGCCTTATTAATCAATCAACACAGTATCAAAGATGTCAAACAAGCAAACGATTATATTGCTCGTTTACATGGTGTTAATACGTTATTAACGCAACTGATTGAACAGCTGAAAATTCGTGAAAGCAAAGGTATCATTCCGCCGAAATTTGTGTTTGCACACGTTATACGTGACTCACAAAATCTATTAAAAGGCGCTCCTTTTGATGGCGAAGAATCCAGCCCATTACTAGCTGACTTCACTAAAAAAGTTAACAAGTTGGACATAGAGCAAGCCGAAAAAGACGCGCTGTTAAGCAATGCTTCGAAAGCACTCCTGACTGATTTTAAATTAGGTTATACGAACCTTATTGGCTATTTAACCGAGCTAGAAAACAAGGCAGATAACCGTGACGGAGCGTGGAAATTCGTTGATGGCGAAGCTTTTTATAATAATGCCTTAAAACGTACCACCACCACAGACTTAACCTCTAATGAAATCCATGAACTAGGTTTAAGAGAAGTGGCTCGTATTCAAAATGAAATGAAACTGATCAAGGAACAAGTAGGCTTTGAAGGTACTTTACCTGAATTCTTTAATTTCATGCGTAATGACAAGCAGTTCTATTACCCTGGCAATGAAGAAGGCCGTGCAAGGTATCTAAAGGAAGCTATAGCAGCAATTGATAGCATGAAAGCCCAGCTAGACAGATTATTTATTACTAAGCCAAAAGCTGATTTAGTCGTAAAAAGGGTTGAAGAATTCCGCGAAAAATCAGCAGGTAAAGCCTTCTATCAACAACCGGCTCCTGATGGTTCTCGACCGGGCTTTTATTACGCTAACCTATACGATATGGAGGCTATGCCAACCTACCAATTGGAAGCATTGGCATTTCACGAAGGCATCCCTGGCCATCATATGCAAATAGCATTAAAGCAAGAACTTGAAAATATGCCAATGTTCAGAAAATTCGGTGGCTACACAGCCTATAGCGAAGGCTGGGGATTGTATTCTGAGTTAATCCCTAAAGAAATCGGTTTTTATCAAGACCCTTATTCTGATTTTGGTCGTTTAGCTATGGAATTATGGCGCGCGTGTCGATTGGTTGTTGATACAGGCATCCATGAGAAGAAATGGACGCGTGAGCAAGGTATTGAATACTATGTAGCAAATACGCCAAACGCTAAGTCAGATGCAGTGAAAATGGTTGAACGTCATATAGTAATGCCATCTCAAGCAACCGCCTATAAAATCGGGATGTTAAAAATATTGGAATTGCGTGAAAAAGCGAAACAGAAATTAGGCGATAAATTTGATATTCGTGAATTTCATGATGTTGTTCTTACCAGCGGCGCAGTACCACTTAATGTATTAGAAACCATGGTCAATGACTATATAGCTAAAACTTCAGCGTAATAGCTATTCAGAAAACTATAGTTACCATTAAGCCCTATTCATATGAATAGGGCTTTTTTTATCTCGCTATTTAACTAACAACGCCTTTTTACGTAGCACTTTTTCACCCCAGTGGTAAAACGACAACCCAGAAATAACAAACACCGCACCAAAAACTAGCCTAGCACTAATACTCTCATCATTGAGCACTGCTCCTAATGTCAGCGCGAAAACGGGCGTCATCATAGTGATTAACGCTACCGTACTGGCACTTAGTTTTTGTAAAACATAAAAATAAGCAACAAAACCGATAAATGAGCCAAAGACACCTAAATAGACAATTGCCCAAATAGAACGGCTTTGCCAGTGTTCAATTGGCAAGGTGCCATCCATAATTACCCACGCCAGCAAAAACAATGGAATAGAGACAGCCAAAGCCCCTACGGTTGTCGCCATCGGGTGAATCACAATATCAATACTTTTGACTAACACGCCGCTTAAGCTAAAAAAGAACACTGCCGTCAATATATATAAAAGGCCAAGCTCACTGCCTGCATTAAATGAAATAGAGTCTGAACAAACAATGGCTAAGCCAACAAAAGAAACTAGCATTGATATTTTTCTAATCATGCTAAATTTAGGTTCATTTAACAATTTTTGTGCAAGTAGCGCTGACAAAATTGGTGACAAGCCAAAGATCAAGGACATCATACCCGAAGGAATATAGGCTGCAGCCATGTAAGAAAACATCATGCCGCCGAAAATTCCCAATGAAGAAAAACCGTAAACCTTTAGTGCCTCTCTATGTTTAGGCAATTCAATATTACGTAAATAAATAATCCCACCACCCAATAAAACGGCAATAACCATTCTTAACAAAACTGCCATGGTTGGACTGACAGACTCACTGCTCCAGACAATACCAAGAGGAGTGGTAGACCAGACCAGTACAACGGCGAAATAAGCTGCGGGAACCGACATTTTTTTTATATCTCCATGAATATTACCAAGTGAATGGCATAGCAGTAATTCAAGCCACACAAGAGTATTGGCGAGAGTTTAAAGTAGTAAAAAACGATGCGGTATTAGTAAAATGAGGCAAGCCGCAGTAGGTTTTCTGCGACTCAAAATAGTTAATTAATGTATTAGTCTATTTTCCACGCCACAGCTCTCTCCTGCCAATTATCGGTCAGCAAAGACCAAACCTGACAAGACGTTGTATGGGTTATAACGGGTAAATAATGATACATAAAAATAAAATCTAAGATCTAATTAACTCGTCTAATATTGACCAGACAGCCCTCGGTAGTCAATCAAAAACTTATTAAATTTTACAATAAAACACATTAAGGCTGCTGATTAGATAAAATAATCGCTTAGATTGAGATATATGCGTAAATTAGATAGCATCGCTGTTACTTTTAATCGTTAATTCGTCATCAGAGTGAGCACATGGAATTAAAAATACTCCCAGTTTTTCAAGTTATTATCGCAATTGCCATCATGTGGTTACTTACTGCCATATTTCCACACGTTAGCTATAACATTGTCGGCGCTAGGACTGGGGCGATATTAGTCTTTACAATTGCACTTTTCATTGGTCTATCGGCCATTATTAGCTTTAGACGACATCAAACAACGGTCAATCCTATTAAGCCAGAAACCGCAAGCAAAGTAGTTAATACCGGAATTTATGCTTACTCTAGAAACCCAATGTATTTAGGGATGCTGTTGTTACTTGTTGCCCTGAGCCTATATTTAGGCAATTTTATAGCCTTTTTGGTGTTGCCGGTATTTGTTTGGTACATAACCAAATATCAAATTAAGCCAGAAGAAAAAGCCTTACAAAGACTTTTCGGCTCTGAATACCAAACCTATATGGATAATGTCAGACGATGGATATAATCATATTAATTAACACTACTATTATCAAAATGTGCAAATAATGATTCTACTTATAATCGTTAACTGTATTGTTGTTGCCGCGGCAGTAATGCTTCATTACGAATTTTTATTTCAGCTGACTAAATACATGCCGCGATTTAAGATAAAGCATAGATTTAGAATTGTAGTCGGTGTTTTTGTAGCACTAACCGCACATGCTATTGAGGTGTGGGTTTTTGCCATCGCTTACTTTTTTATGCAAAAAACTGAAGGCTGGGGAAAGTTAACTGGGGCGTTTGATGGCAGCTTGCTCGACAGTGCCTACTACTCTTTTACCACATACACCACACTAGGATTTGGTGATATTGTCCCTACAGGTGGCATTCGATATTTAACCGGTATTGAGTCATTAACAGGACTAGTATTGATTACTTGGACAGCTTCATTTCTTTATCTTGAAATGCAACGATATTGGGACACTAAATAATCCAAGTGAAAGTAAAAGAGTGCGCATCTTATAAATGGTTCGCACTCGATAAAATGCCAGAAAATATATTGGCGAGTTTACCAATGCTATTTAGACCAAAACAACGCTCACATCGCACAACCCGCAGCAGAAAACCGTGATTACTTGAAAGCGAAAGCGCATAAACATAGACATTTAAGGCATATAATTAATTAAAATTATTACTAGGTGCATTAAATTTTTATTCTGGTGATATGACTAAAATAATCTTAAAAAATTTAATCGTATTAGTACTTATTTATAACAACTAAAAAAATTACTAAGACATAAACATTGGAATTGTAGATCTAACTTCAAAATAACTAGTGGACAACAAGAGTTATTCAATGATAAAAACTGACCCATTATTAATATTAAAACAGGTCAATTATGACATCAGCACGTGGATCACTTGTCAGTAAATCTTTCATTGATATATTTCGCTCTACCAGTTTAGTCAGCCAAATACTTGCCGCCATTATCTTAGGATGTATTTTGGCACTAGTAGCACCGGAAACAGCTCAGTCTCTTTCTATTTTAGGTGGTTTATTTGTAAGTGCTTTAAAAGCGGTGGCTCCCATCCTAGTACTAGTGCTCGTTGCCTCTTCTATCGCCAATCAAAAAGCAACTAGTGACGCTGATTTAAAGCCTATCATCGGCCTTTATCTAATCGGTACATTCAGTGCCGCACTTGTTGCTGTTACCATGAGTTTTACTTTTCCAACTCAATTAAGTTTAGATTTAGCGGGCGCAACAGCCAACCCTCCTAAAGGATTGACAGAAGTATTGTCGACACTGGCATTTAAAATAGTCGATAATCCTATCAATGCATTAGCCACTGGAAACTTTATTGGTATTTTAGCTTGGGGCCTAGGTTTAGGTTTTGCCCTAAAACGCGCAAATGAATCTAGCAAAAAAATGATGCATGATACCGCAGACGCTGTCTCTAGCATCGTTAAGGTTGTAATTCGTTTCGCTCCACTGGGTATTCTGGGTTTGGTTGCTAATACGATCGCAACTACAGGTTTTAGTGCCTTGGCCGAATTTAGTCACTTAGTCATGGTTTTATTAGGCTCAATGCTAATTATTGCCTTGTTCGTTAATCCTCTGATCGTTTTTATCATCACCCGCAAAAATCCATATCCATTGGTTTTCGCTTGCCTTAGAGGCTCTGGTATCACAGCATTTTTTACGCGAAGTTCTGCCGCCAACATTCCTGTTAATATGGCACTGTGTAAAAAATTGGATTTACATGAAGAAACGTATTCAGTATCAATTCCACTTGGCGCAACCATCAATATGGCCGGCGCAGCAATTACTATTACCGTATTAACCCTGGCAGCTGCCCATAGCTTAAATATATCAATAGATTTTGCCACGGCCATCTTATTATGTATTGTCGCGTCGATTTCGGCGTGCGGAGCCTCAGGTGTCGCTGGTGGTTCATTACTGCTTATTCCACTCGCTTGTGGGCTATTTGGTATCAATACCGATATAGCAATGCAAGTAGTCGCTATTGGCTTTATTATTGGTGTAATTCAAGACTCAGCCGAAACGGCACTTAACAGTTCTACTGACGTCGTTTTTTCGGCAGCAGCTTCTCACCATATCACTAAATAGACAACAACATTTAGTAGAAAAAAAGGCACCTAAGTATACGCTTAGGTGCCTTTTTAATGAATTAGACGTTTACGAAAAACCCGTGGCTAATATCCACTTAAATAAATATTTGCGCTGTTAGTGAAAATTAATTTATTTGGCGTTGCCTTTATAACACCATATCACCCGTAAATGTTTTTGATCAGGTTGCGGGAGGTATTCTTTACAAACAAAATACCCTAACGCGGCAACTAATTGGTCATCGTAATATACAAAAGGAATGCGCTTTCGCTGCCACGGCGCAATGGCTAACTCTTGTAGTATTTTTTTTAACGACCGATGATGTTGTCTAAAGTCAGGTAAGCAGCGAGGATTTTCATGGGAAAATCGTATCGTTACCTGTTGGTTTTCACTCGGCGCTTGCATGCAACCTTCAAAGTGGCAATGCACTTCATCTAGTCTTTTTTGTTGATTCTCAGTCAAATAAAACTCAAGTTTTCCCAAATCGTCAGGTAAATCAACAACGCAGTTTTTTGGGATATTATCTGAAGCCAATAAGCTCAGTTGATATTGCCATGCAGATAAATCAGCAAAGCTTTTAGTTAAATATATTGTGCCTTTAAAACGTCTAAACCAATGTTCACCCACTTTAACTTCAGGTGATTTATCACTTTGAGCAGACAATTGACTATGAAGCTGATTTAACTGCTCCACCGTCGGCATTAGACAGTTCTGTTTACTCAGAAATAGACGAATTGCATTATTAAAACGCGCTGTGGATAACGCTTTTAATGGCGCTATTAGCAAGCCTGTTTTTGACGTTACACAAGATAATAAATCTATTTCTGCCAACTCATTAACTAGCCCTTGCTGCTCGCGGCAATGCTGTGCACTGCGATTTATTGTCGCAACAATACTGGGCCAACGTTCTTTTAGCACAGGGATAACTTGATGACGCAAGAAATTACGATCGTAGCAAATCTCTGAATTAGACTCGTCTTCAATCCATGTCAGTTGATGATCATGGGCATAGTCGATGATCTCTTGCCGTGAAACATCCAATAGCGGGCGCACTAAAGTATGCTGCCCTAATGGCGTTTCAACCATCATGGCCGATAAACCTTGCAATCCCGCACCGCGTTTTAGCGCCAGTAAAAAAGTTTCTGCTTGATCATCGCTGTGATGTCCGGTCACGATCAGAGACGGTTGGACAACTTCCTGTTTAAATGCCTGATATCTTGCAGCCCTCGCCAACGCTTCTGTACTTTTTTGGCGTTGTTTTTTTACATTGACATTACAAATTATCAGAGGAATATCATGCAGATGGCAAAGTTGTTCAGCTTTATTTTGCCACAATGAGGCATTGTCGCTGAGGCCATGATTAACATGACAAACACTTAATGGGTTGTTGATCGAGTTAGCACTTTTTAGTGCAATCAGAGCATGCAGAAGTACTTGAGAATCAACACCTCCACTGTAAGCAATAACAATTGGCTTACTTGGGTGCTGACTAAAATAAGCGCTTAGTAGCGATGGGATACGAGGCATAAAAAAGCGATTTACTGTAATGTAAATCGCTTAATCCATTACTTAACAATAACCGAACGACATCAATTTATCGTAGCGTTTATCAATAAGCTCTTGAGTAGTAAGCCCTTCAAGATCGTTTAAGTCGTTCTTCAAGGCTTGTTTTAACATAGCGGCCATTTCGTCGATATCACGATGGGCGCCACCTAAAGGCTCATCAACCACAGTATCAATAAGCCCGAGCTCTTTAATACGCGTTGCAGTGATCCCCATAGCTTCAGCCGCTGTTGGCGCTTTTTCTGCGGTTTTCCACAAAATAGATGCACATCCTTCAGGTGAAATAACGGAATAGGTAGAATATTGCAACATGTTAACACGATCACCCACACCAATTGCCAAAGCGCCACCAGAGCCACCTTCACCAATAACAGTACAAATGATCGGTACTGAAAGTCTTGCCATTACCTTTAAGTTACGCGCAATTGCTTCACTTTGTCCACGTTCTTCGGCGCCAACACCAGGATAAGCCCCTGGAGTATCAATAAAAGTAATGATTGGCATCTTAAAACGTTCTGCCATCTCCATCAAACGTAAAGCTTTACGGTAACCTTCAGGGCGTGGCATACCAAAGTTACGTTTTACCTTTTCAGTGGTAGAACGACCTTTTTGATGACCAATAACCATAACAGGCTTGCCATCTAAACGCGCGGTACCACCAACAATGGCCGCATCATTGGCGTAGGCTCTGTCGCCCGCCAATTCATCAAACTCGGTAAAAATACGCGGCAAATAATCTAACGTATAAGGACGTTGAGGATGACGAGCCACACGTGCTGTTTGCCATGGATCTAAATTGGCAAATATTTTCTTAGTCTGCTCTTTATTTTTTTCATGCAACTGAGAAATTTGCTCTTCTAAATCTAAATCGAGCTCTTGACCATTATTAACTAACTGCAATTCTTCGATTTTTGCATTTAGTTCAGCGATGGGCTGTTCAAAATCTAAAAAATTTAATGACATATGCTTATATTTACCTAAAAATTCCTAGTACCAAAGACAACCTTGATACTTTATTTAAACTGTAAGGCTACGTTATCCGCACCCAGCAATGTTCTTAACTCATTTAACAATGTGTCTGCTGGAGATATTCGCCACTGAACCCCTAGTTCAAGCGTAGCCAGCGCTTCATCACGCTGATAGTATACTTTGACTGGGCATGTACCGTCTTTATGAGGCAACAGTACTTTATTAAATCGTTCGAAAAAATCGTGTCCAATTGCTGATTTATCAATACTTAGATCGAGTGATGTAACGTAATTTTCTCGCGCATCAGCAATAGACATTATATCTCGGGCAGTCATTGTAATACCACCTGAATATTCATCAAAGCTGACCTGTCCACTACAGACCAAAATTGCGTCATTAACCAACAACTCTTGAAACGCGTCATAATCATCAGGGAAGAGTCTTACATCCATGCGTGCACTCTTGTCATCTAAAGTGACTAAGGCCCAACGACGCCCTCTTTTATTGACTAATACACGAACGCCAATAACTAAACCTACCGCGACGGCATTTCTATCCTTCCCAGTAGGTTGCATACCTACTAAGCGACCGGATGCGTAATGCTTAATTTCGGACAAATAGCGATTGATTGGGTGTCCGGTTAAATATAAGCCAAGGGTTTCTTTCTCGCCATCTAACCAAACTTCTTCAGGCCACATATCGACATTTTTAAATGCTTGTCGCGTATCTTCTGGCTCTTCATTAATAAGTCCGAATAAATCGTTCTGTCCTAACGCTTGGGCTTTGGCATGCTGCTCTGCTGCTTTAATGGCATCAGGGAGCGATTCAAACAATGCCGCGCGATGCGGACCTTTATCGGTTTTCGGTCCAAGTGCATCCATTGCGCCAGATTTGATCAGTTTTTCTAATACACGTTTATTGGTTTTCTTTAAATCTAAGCGTGCACAAAAATCAAATAAATCGATAAATGGACCACCACTTTTTCTCGCAGCAATAATCGCTTCTATCGGGCCTTCACCGACCCCTTTTACCGCGCCAATCCCATAAACAATTTCATCATCGCCGTTAACGGTAAACTTGTACGAGCCAGAATTAACATCGGGTGGCAGCAGTGTTAAGCCCATATTTTTGCATTCATCCACTAGGGTAACAATTTTATCGGTGTTATCCATATCAGCAGACATAACTGCCGCCATAAAGGGGGCTGGAAAATGCGCTTTCATCCACAAGGTTTGATAAGACACTAATGCATAAGCGGCGGAATGTGATTTGTTAAAACCATAACCTGCGAATTTTTCTACCAAATCAAAGATTTTCATGGCGAGTTCGCCATCGACGCCCCGAGAAACAGCACCTTTTTCAAAACCATCACGCTGCTTAGCCATTTCTTCGGGTTTTTTCTTACCCATGGCTCGACGCAGCATATCTGCGCCCCCAAGCGTATAGCCTGCAAGCACTTGCGCAATTTGCATAACTTGTTCTTGATACAAGATTATGCCATACGTAGGTTCTAGGATCGGTTTTAAATCAATATGTTGCCAGGTCGAATCAGGATAACTAACCTCTTCACGGCCATGCTTACGTTCAATAAAGTTATCAACCATGCCTGACTGCAAAGGACCAGGACGGAATAAGGCCACTAGTGCGATAATATCTTCAAAGCAATCAGGTTTTAACTTATCGATCAGCGACTTCATGCCGCTAGATTCAAGTTGGAATACTGCAGTCGTTTCTGATTTTAGTAAGACACTGAACGATTTTTTGTCATCTAACGGTATGGCCGCAATATCAATCGGCTCTTTGCCTTGAGCAAGCAACTTTTCATCGGCAATTTCAATGGCCCATTGTAAAATCGTTAGAGTTCTTAGTCCTAAGAAATCAAACTTGACCAAGCCAGCATCTTCAACGTCATTCTTATCAAATTGAGTGACTGGGTTTTTCCCTTCATCATCGCAGTATAATGGCGCAAAATCGGTGATTGTCGTTGGTGATATAACAACGCCACCAGCATGCTTACCCGCATTTCGAGTTGTGCCCTCTAAAATGCGGCACATATCGATTAAATCTCTAACATCTGAGTCTTGCTCATACACCTCTGGCAACTTAGGCTCTACTTCAAATGCCTTTGCTAAAGTCATCCCCGGATCGCCAGGTATTAATTTTGATATTCGGTCAACAAAACCATATGGATGTCCTAACACCCTACCTACGTCACGAATAACTGCCTTAGCGGCCATAGTACCAAAGGTGATGATTTGCGAGACCGCGTCTCGACCATAAAGCTCGGCGACATGATCAATAACTTCATCACGTCTATCCATGCAAAAATCGATATCGAAATCCGGCATAGAGACCCGTTCAGGGTTAAGAAATCGTTCGAAAAGTAAGTCAAACTCAAGTGGATCAAGATCGGTGATCTTTAATGCATACGCCACCAATGACCCAGCACCAGAGCCACGTCCCGGTCCCACGGGAATATTATTATCTTTACTCCACTGAATAAACTCCATGACGATCAAGAAATAACCCGGAAAGCCCATGTTGTTGATCACTTCAAGTTCAATGGCAAGGCGCTCATCGTACTCTTTACGAACTTCGGCAAAATCAGGAGAATTTTTATCAAACAGAAATGCTAATCGTTCTTCTAAACCATCTTTTGATACTTTGACCAAATAGTCTTTAATATCAAGTCCATCGGTTGGAAAATCAGGTAAAAAGTATTCACCTAAACGGACGGTTACATTACAACGTTTCGCTATTTCTACAGTGTTGGCCAAAGCTTCAGGAATATCGGAAAACAGTTCGCACATCTCTTCTTCTGTGCGCAAATACTGCTCTGGACTATATTTTTTAGGTCGACGCTTATCATCAAGCGTAAAACCGTCATGTATCGCGACGCGAATTTCATGAGGTTCAAAATCTTCGGGCGATAAAAAAACGACCTCATTGGTGGCAACCACTGGAAGTTGGTGTTTGTGTGCCAGCTCTATGGCGGCATGAAGGTAATTTTCTTCGTTGTCGCGACCCGTTCGAATAAGTTCTAGGTAAAAGTTGTCGTTAAAATACTGCTGATAAAAAGCAACCATTTGCTCGGTTTGAGCTTCGTTACCTTTAATTAACGCTTTACCGATATCTCCCTCGCGGCCCCCCGAAAGTATAATGAGTCCGGGTGCATATTCAATCAACCACTCTTTGTCGATAACGGCCTTATTTTGCACATGTCCGCGTAAATATGCTTTAGAGATAAGTTCAGTGAGGTTCTTATAGCCAGTATTATTTTTTGCCAGCACAACCAAGCGAAATAACTGATTTTCAAGCTCATTGCTTTGAACCCAAAAATCACTACCAATAATCGGTTTAACGCCGCTGCCATGTGCCGCATGATAGTATTTTACTAAACCACATAAATTGGTTTGATCGGTTAACGCAATAGCGGGCATATTCAGATCAGCAACTTTGGCAATGATGGGCTTAACTTTATTTAGCCCGTCACACATAGAATAATCGCTGTGTACTCTTAAATGAACAAACTTAGGATCGCTAGTTTGCACAGACATTAACTGTTCACCTTATTTGCATTCGCAATAACATTTGCTACTGGCTTAAAACTTTGTCGATAACAATCTAAGACGCCATGCTCAATAATTTTTTCTAGATGTACTTTGGTCGGATAGCCTTTGTGTTTAGCAAAACCGTATTGCGGATATTGCTCATCTAAAGCGATCATTTCTTCGTCTCGTGCAACTTTGGCTAGAATGGAGGCAGCACTTATTTCGGCAACTCGGTCATCCCCTTTAACCACTGCTTGGCTAGGAATACTGCCTGCTGAGCATAAAAACGTTGGGCATCGATTACCGTCAACTAACACATAGTCAGGCTCTGTATTTAACCCTTGCACCGCTCGCTGCATCGCTAACATAGTGGCATGTAAGATATTAAGTGTATCGATTTCTTCAGGCGATGCTCGACCTATAGACCAGGCAATAGCATGTTGCTTAATTTCTTTTGCTAAAAGTGTTCGTTTTTTTTCTGATAACTTTTTAGAGTCCATCAAACCTTCGATAGGGTTATCTATGTCTAAAATCACGGCGGCAGTAACCACGTCGCCAACTAAAGGACCGCGCCCCACTTCATCAACGCCAGCGATACAATAGGCAATAGGATACTCAAACGGGTCAAACGCAGGCTTTTTTTTATTGCTCATTATGCGATCAACTCCATTACAGCGCGCGCCGCTTTCTCACTCGCATTTTGTTGTAGCTCTTTATGAATTTGACTAAAAGCTAAATCAAGATCACTTTGATCGTTATATAAGCGCTCAGTGAGCAATGGCACAATATTATCGACCGTAACTTGATTTTGTAATAATTCAGGAACCAAAGATTTATTCATTAATAAATTGGGTAAAGAAAACCATTTCAATTTAACAAAACCTTTAAACATATGATAAGTCAGCGGATTAAATTTGTAAGTAATAACCATAGGGCGTTTGATCAATGCCGCTTCTAACGTCACCGTGCCTGAGGCTGTTAACAAACAATCACTGGCCGCCATTACCTGTTGAGTCTGATCAATGTATATTTTTACTGGCAGATCAGGGGCTATTTCAGCTTGTAAGGCTTTAAATTGCTCAGCCCGTTTTTCGCTGATCATTGGGACAAGAAACAATAACGCGTTGTCTTGTTGATACAATTGCTGCGCACTTTGTAAAAATGGCGCAACCAGGCGTGATAATTCTCCCCCTCTACTACCAGGCATTAATGCTAATATTTTATTTTCTAGGGGTAAACCAAGGACATTTCTCGCCTGCGCTTTATCTGAGACCAGCGGAATATCATCGGCAAGTGGATGACCAACAAACGTACAAGGCACCTGATGTTTATCATAAAAAGATTTTTCAAAAGGCAATAGCGAGAGCACTTGATGGGTGGCTCGGGCTATTTTAAAAATACGTTTTTCCCGCCAAGCCCATACGGACGGACTAACATATTGAACCGTTTTTATTCCGGCTCGTTTTAAACGCTCTTCTAATGTTAAGTTAAAGTCTGGTGCATCAATACCGACAAAAACGTCTGGGGGATTGGCGATGAAGTATTCAGTCAGGGTTTTTCTGACATGAAGTAGACGACGCAATCGCCCTAACACTTCAAAAATACCCATCACTGAAAGTTCATCCATTGAGAATAAACTTTCAACGCCCAGTGCCAACATTTTCGGGCCACCAATACCGATAAATTTTGCATCTGGATAAAACTTTTGCAGTTCAGTGATGAGTCCAGCTCCTAATGTGTCACCGGAATGCTCTCCAACGACGATGGCAAAAGTAATAGAGGAATGTTTAGATTTGGGATTGGCAATACTGGTATTGCCAGAGTCTTGGAATTCAGTCACTGTATATAGATCTAACGAATAATGCCGCGGGTGGAAAGTTTAACTGAATCAGCAAACGCTTTTACTTCATGTGATTGCTCAACCAATTTAGTCACTTCTGTTAGCGCATCTTCGACAGACAGGCCTTTGCGATAAACTTCCTTATAGGCACGCTTAATATTTACGATGGCACTTTTTTCAAAACCTCGACGTTTAAGTCCTTCTGAATTCAAACCAAAAGGTTTTGCCGGTTGCCCTGATGCCATAACGTAGGCTGGAACATCTTTTAATACCAAGGCATTTGCCGCAATAAAGCTGTGTGCACCAATATGACAAAATTGATGTACTCCTGACATACCGCCTAAAATAGCATGATCGCCAACATGGACGTGTCCGGCGATAGAGGCATTATTCGCCATGATACAGTAATTACCAACAACACAATCATGGGCGATATGTGTATAGGCCATAAACAGATTATTACTACCAATACTGGTAACGCCTTCGTCCTGGATGGTGCCACGGTGAACCGTACAACATTCTCTAAAGACATTGTTATCGCCAATTATAAGTTCGGTAGGCTCTCCTGCATATTTCAAATCTTGGCACTCTTCACCAATACTCGCAAATTGAAAAATACGATTATTCTCACCTATACGTGTAGGTCCATTAATAACAACATGGGAACTAATATTACAATTGTCGCCAATGACAACGTCTTTACTAATATATGTCCAAGGGCCTATGGTCACATCATCACCAATTACCGCGCCGGGTTCGATGATAGCTTGAGGATGTATTGTGTTGTGTTGATTCACGTTATTATAGCTCTCGTCTAGCGCACATTAAATCAGCGGAACAGACCACCTTACCGTCAACTTTAGCTTCTCCATAAAATTTCCACATACCACGGCGCTCTTTTAAAAATTCAACATGCAAATGCATAGTATCGCCAGGTATAACCGGCTTTTTAAAGCGGGCTTTATCGATAGAGGCAAATAAGTACATTTCTTTTTCATTTCTATCTTGTACGGTTTTAAACCCTAAAACTCCAGTTGCTTGCGCAAGACTTTCAAGAATGAGTACGCCGGGAAAAATAGCAAATTCAGGAAAATGACCGGTAAAAATGGGTTCATTCGCGGTAACATTTTTTATGGCATGCAACCATTTACCTGGTTGATGATCAATAACACGATCAATTAACAGCATCGGATAACGATGCGGTATTAAGGATTGAATTTCTTTTAAGTCGATAGCATTTTTTTGCGATTCCAAATCACTATTCCTTATGCCTATACGTTATTATTTATTAGCCAGCTCTTTTTCTAGGTGACTCACCCTATCATTTAACGCGGCTAATTTTCTTATTCTTGCGTTGCTTCTGTTCCACTCTTTGTTAGGCGCACAAGGCATACCAGACGAATAAACACCGGGTTCTTTTATTGGCTTAGTCACCATACTCATCCCAGTAAATACGCAACCATCTGTGACTTCAATATGGCCATTGATGCCAACTAAGCCAGCTATGGTGCAATTTTTGCCGATAACCGAACTTCCAGCGATAACACTGCACGCAGCCATGGCGGTATTTTCACCGACAACGACATTGTGTGCGATTTGAATTTGATTATCTAAGATCACACCATTATGGATTTCTGTATTTTCTAACGCGCCACGATCAATTGTTGTACTGGCACCAATTTCAACGTTATCGCCAATAACAACTGTGCCTAATTGTGGGATTTTCAACCACTGACCTTGATTGTTAGCATAACCAAATCCGTCAGAGCCAATCACAGTATTTGCTTGGATCAGACAGTTTTTTCCGATAATGACATTGTGATAAATACTAATATTAGTCCAAAACTTTGTTCCTGAACCAATATTTGCATTTTTACCGATAAAACAGCCAGGACCAATACTGACATCATCACCCAAAACAACACCAGACTCGATAACAACATTAGCGCCAACGGCAACGTTATTCCCGATAGTGACTGACGGGTCGATCACCGCCGTAGGATGAATTTCCTGTGCAGAGGCGGGTGTGGTATCGAGCAATTGGGCAACAAGCGCGTAACCAAAATATGGATTCTTCATCACCAAAGCATGGGTTGGACAATCCGATAGGCAATCTTCAGTAATAATTACCGCACTCGCCTGGGTTTCTTTTAACTGAGTACGATATTTACTATTTGCTAAAAAAGCAATTTGTCCAGCTTGAGCACTGGACAAAGTGGCGAGACCGTTCACCTCAGGATTATTGTTTACACAATCCTGAGCATAGACAACAGTCGCACCAATTTTTTCGGCTATTTCAGCAAGTGAGAAACTCATTGCTACCATTACTTCAATTTACTAACTTGTTCAACAACTTCAGCAGTAATACTAGTATCAGGCTTAAAGAACACTACAGCTTTACGCTCTAACACTAAGTCATATTTACCTTTCGCGGCAATGTTATCAATCGCTTGAGTCACTAACGCAACAATTTTATTAGTTTCTTCGTTTTGACGAACACCGGTAGATTGTTGAAACGCTTTACCTTTAGTTTGATAATCTTGAAAAAGAGTCGCGATTTGTTTATCTAGATCTTCTTTTTCTTTAGCACTCATTAACGAACCATCACGCTTTTTCTTTTCCTGATAGTATTTAATGTCTTTTTCTAATTGCGCTAAAACAGCTTTTTCATCTTTAAATTCTTCTTCTAAACTTTGCATAACTGCAGCAGTTTGAGGAATTTTACTCATAACTTCTTGGAAATTAACTACAGCAATTTTTTGATCTGCCGCCATCGCTGAACTTGCTAATAACATACCCGATGCAGCAGCCGTTAGCGCCATAGATTTAATAATCGTTTTCAACTTCTTCTCCTAAAATATTTTATTGACTTAATATATCAATTTTAAACTAAAATGTTTTACCAATGTTAAAACTAAAGAACTTAGTATCATCACCATCGACTTCTTTTAAAGCTCTCGCAAAACTAAATATCATTGGCCCCATTGGTGATAGCCATTGAATGGATAAACCCGCAGAAGCCCTAAATGTTCCTGGATCTGAGTAATCATTTATTCTGATAAACTCATCCTCAGCTAAATCTTTATAATCGTCAAGGCTAAATTCCGTATCCCAAACATTACCCGCATCAACGAAAAAACTAGTTCTAACACTATTTGAATAGCTCTCGTCTAAAAACGGAGTGGGAACAATCAATTCAACGCCGGCTAATGCTAATGCATTCCCCCCAACAGAACGCTCTGAAACTTGAATATAATCATGATCAGGTCCTAAACAACAACCTGTTGTCCCACCAATAGAGTCTGGTGTCCCTGGTATTTTAGTGGGATAACGAAATACCGCTCGTGGACCAACAATGTTGTTCTCAAAACCACGTAAGGTATCCGAACCACCTGCCCTAAAATTCTCCCAAAACGGCAGAATTTGGTCATTGCCATTTATTTCGCCATAGCCATTACCATAACCGGCTTGAAATCTGGTTAATACTGTCCAACGTTGATCTCGAGTTAGTGGGAAATACCACTTAGTATCAAGATTAAGCTTAAAGTACTGTACATCAGAGTTAGGGGTGGTCATTTTGTATGACAATGATTGCTGCGAGCCAGCCGTTGGGAACGTACCACGGTTTAGTGTCGTTCTCGATATCGCCGCTGACAAATCAAAGTTATCAAAGGATAAACCCGCATCTGGATTATTAGGATCTGAATATAGTTCGTAAAACTGCTGAATTTGTTCATAAGTTTGCAAACGAGTAATACCGTTATGCTTATAGCCCGCACCAAAGTTTAAGCGAACATATTCATTGATCGGAAAACCTACATTCAAACCTAAACCGTAAGTCTTATTATTATACTCAACTAAGTTCGCACTTCCTGCGTCAAATTCATTATAGAATAACTGGCCACCCAGAGAAATAGCATCAACGGTAAAGTAAGGGTCGGTATAAGAAATACTAGCACTTCTTGAATAGCTGACGGTATTAACATTAAAGGCCAAGCGGTTACCCGTTCCCAAAAAATTGTTCTGCTGTATACCTGCATTTAAACTTAATTGCGTAGTAGAGCCATAACCAATACCAGCAGTAAATGATCCAGAAGGTTGCTCCTTCACTTCAAAATCAATATCAACTAGATCATCCTCTCCGGGTAATTGCTTAGTTTCATATTCAACGGTTTCCATATAGGGAAGACGTTGTAACCAGGCTTTAGAAGATTCAACCATGTTGTTTGAAAGCCAAGCTCCTTCCATCTGGCGCATTTCACGTCGTAACACTTCATCGGAAGTAACATTATGCCCTTTAAAGTTGATGCGATTAACGTATATACGCTTACCGGGATCTACGGATATAGATAGCTTAACAGTATGATCTTCGTCATTTATTTCAGGAATGGTCACCACTTTAGGGTAGGCATAACCGAAACGCCCCAAAAACTTACTGATCAATTCTTCGGTATAGGTGACTTCTGCCCCATTATATAATTTATCACTTTTTAACGGGTTAATTGCTTTAATGGTATTATCAAAGCCCGCCATGTCGCCAATAAAATCAACCTCGCTAACCTTGTATTGTTCACCCTCGGTAATATTAAGCGCGATATAAACAGCTTCTTTATCAGGGGTCATTGATACTTGCGTGGTATCAATCTTAAATCGCAAATAACCTCTATCCAAATAGTGACTTTTAATGGTTTCCATATCACCTTGTAAGGTTTGCTTTTGATAGCGATCTTGCGCCATAAAATCCCACCAAGGCGAATCATAGGTCAACTCAATATCATTAAGTAGCTCTTCATCAGTAAATACTTCATTACCGACAACGTTGATCTGTTGTATCGCAGCGGCCTCACCTTCGGTAAAAACAAATTTCAGGTTAATACGATTGCGGGGTAAATGCGTAATTTCAGCTTTAACATCAGCGTTATATTTACCTACACTGTGATAAAAATCTTCTAAACCAACTTCAATGCCAGCGATCACTGTTTTATCTAGCGTTTCGCCAACACGAATATTACTGCCATCTAAACTTTCGGTCAGTTGTTCATCTTTTAAATCACTGTTACCTTCAAAGGTGATTTCACTGATCGTTTCGCGCTCTTGAACTCGATATACAACAGTATCACCGTCACGAGACACGACGATATTGTTAAAATGGCCAGACTTGTACAAGGCCTTTATTGACTGAGAAATCCGAAAATCATTGAGCGTATCGCCAACATTAAAAGGAATGTGAGTTAATGCCGCTCCCAATGCTACTCGTTGTAAGCCCTTAACTTGAATATCTTCAACTTGAAAATCTTCGGCCGCTTGTGCTGTTGTACCTAACGCGCCGCATAAAACGGCCAAGGCAATTTTTTTAATCATCATAAATTATTAACTTTATTTACTTCTTTGTAGTTATAGCCGTGATAAATCATTAAATAACGCAATACACATCAGCCCCAACAGCGCTATAGCACCAAACTTATATCCCATTTCTTGTACGTTTTCAGGTACAGGCTTTCCTGTGAAAAGCTCTATAAGGTAATAAAGTAAATGCCCGCCATCAAGTACTGGTAGTGGTAAAAGGTTAATTATTCCCAAATTAATGCTAATTAGTGCTAAAAAGCCTAAAAAATAGACAAAACCGTAACCTGCACTACTTCCTGCACCTTGTGCAATTGATATAGGACCGCTCAAATTTTTCACTGATACATCACCAGTGATTAATTTTCCGATCATATCAAAACTTAAGGTGACTAAATTCCATGTTCTTGCCAAACTTTGGTTGAGCGCTTCGACAGGCCCATATTCAATATTAATTTTATATTCTTCAGGCCATGGTTCATAGGTAGGTGAAATACCAAGATAACCTAACACTTTTCCATCCCGTTCAACGCTTCCTGGCACCACTAAAATGGCATGAGTTTCCCCGTCTCGCTTAATGGTTATATTTACTTCGTTGTTTGGAAATTTCTTGATCTCATTAGAAAACATCTGCCAATTATCATTCACCTTAACATCATTAATGCTAATTAACTGATCGCCAACTTTTAAGCCAAACTTATCCGCGGGGCTATCAGGTTGAACACGGGCAAGTATATTACTAACATTTGGGACAAAAGGCGTTATCCCTAAACTAGCCAGTGCAGATGACTTTTCAGGTGAAAAATTCCACTCTTTAGTGTTTAACAGTGTTTTTCGCACATATTGGCTATCGGGAGTTTTAGTACTAATTTCAATACTGTCACGACCTATTTCACCAACTAGAGCTAAGTTTACATCTTGCCAGTCTATGGTTTTCTTACCCGCGACAGCAACAATTTCGACATTTTCCGGCAATTGTGCCTGCGCCGCTATCGATTGCTCAGAAATACTGCCAATCACTGGCTTAATACTGGGTACACCAATAATAAACATCAGATAAAAGGCAAAAATAGCAAAGATGAAATTAGCGAATGGCCCAGCGCCAATAATAGCAATACGTTGATAGACAGATTTGCTATTAAAGGTTTTATCGCGGTCTTTAGGTTTAACATCGTCAACTCGCTCGTCGAGCATTTTGACATAGCCCCCGAGTGGGATCAATGCAACGACATACTCTGTACCCTGTTGATCTGTTTTTCGCCATAAAGGCTTACCAAAGCCAACAGAAAAGCGCTCGACTTTAACGCCATTTTTTCGTGCTACCCAAAAATGTCCATATTCATGGACCGTCACTAAAATACCTAGGGCAATGACAAAAGACGATAAATTCCAAATAAATTCCAACACTCTACGTATATTCCTCTGTATCAGGCAATAACCTTTCTACTAACAACGACTCAGCAAATTCCCTTACTCGCCTGTCCAAAGCAATAACATCCTCTATGCATGTCACCCTTTCTGAGACAAATTTTTTCACAGAAGTTTCATTTATTTTTATTATTTGTGTAAATTTGATTTGATTGTTCAAAAAAGCTTCAACTGCGACTTCATTTGCTGCATTAAGCGCTGTACATGCGCTTTGTCCACTTTTACACGCATCTATCGCTAACTTCAGATTCGGATACTTATTGTAATCAACTGCTTCAAACTCAAACGCTGGGGTATTAAAAAAATCTAATGATGCTACACCAGCATCTATGCGTTCAGGATAGGCCAACGCATGAGCTATAGGTGTTCGCATATCAGGATTGCCCATTTGCGCAATAACCGAACCGTCTTTATATTGCACCATTGAGTGAATAGTACTTTGTGGATGCAAGACCACTTGAATATCATCAGGGTCAATATTGAATAGCCACTTAGCTTCAATAAACTCTAAGCCTTTATTCATCATGGTCGCGGAGTCTACCGAAATTTTTCGTCCCATATCCCAATTAGGGTGCGCGCACGCTTGTTCTGGAGTAACACTGTCAAGCTGTTCAACTGATTTAGTGCGAAACGGACCGCCAGAGCCAGTCAATAAGATTTTATTAATACCATTGCTTGATAACTGACAAAAGCCTGGGGTTTCCTGAGCACTTTGAGGAAGACATTGAAAAATAGCATTATGCTCACTGTCTATCGGCAGTAATTGTGCGCCTGATTTTTTTACTGCATCAATAAAGATCGCCCCTGAGGTAACCAAGGCTTCTTTATTGGCTAATAACACTCGCTTCCCCGCTTCAACGGCCGATAGGGTTGGCATGAGACCTGATGCACCGACAATAGCCGCCATAACAGTATCAGATAAAGGAGATTGGGCGATATCGATAAGTGACTCTGCGCCAAAACTGACGTCAATATCATTCAAGCCATGAGCATTAAGACGTACTTCTAATAACTCAGCGTGTGTTTGAGAGACCATCACAACGTGTTGTGGTAAAAATTCACAACACTGCTCAAACATGCTATCAACACTGGAATTAGCCGATAAACTTACCACGGCAAATTTATCTCGATGACGACGGATAACGTCTAATGTGCTAGTACCGATAGAGCCAGTTGAACCCAATATACAAACTTTACGTTTAATCACTCTATTTACCAGCCGATCAATACGTAAAACAGTGCATAGATAGGCGCTGTTGCCGTTAAACTATCAATTCTATCGAGTATACCGCCATGTCCGGGCAAAATAGAACCACTATCTTTAATACCTGCTTGGCGCTTAAACATACTCTCATTTAAGTCACCCAATACCGAAATAGTGGTGATAACAACGGTGACCAGTAATACTAAGGTGTACTGTTTAACATGCCAATCCATAATATAGCCCGCCAAAGATGTTAATATACAAGCAAATGCTATCCCACCGATAAAGCCTTCAAGTGTTTTCCCTGGACTAACATTAGGTAAGAGTTTATTTTTTCCTATAGTCTTACCGACAAAATATGCGCCTACGTCCGCACTCCACACCATTAGAAATAAAAACATTAATAATTGCGCACCATGGTAGCTATCAGTTTGATATTCACTGCTACGAATAACCATGAACGCCAACCAAGTAGGTACCAAGGTTAACCAGCCAAAAACACCTCGAATAGAGCGGTGGCTTGACCAAAATGTGCTGCATCTTGGATAGAGTAAAGTTAACGCTGCAGATAAAGCCCACCAAGCAACAGAAAGCCATAGTAAATAGATAATAGGTTGTTCTAATTGGTGAACACCAATCCATAGTTTTTCAGGTGGATAGTAATACCAAAGCGCGCTCATGATGGCGATATTAGTAAAGACAAAAAACCATCGACGTTTGGTTGACGCAAAGCCCATTAAGGGACCCCACTCCCATGCCCCGATAGCCATTATAGCTAATAACAAGGCGGCAAAATAACTCAACGGTAAATAAAATATGGCAGCTATTGCTGCTGGTGCGAGTATTAATGCAGTTATAATTCGTTGTTTTAACAAGTGATAACCCTTTTTAATTATTATAATTTTACTTGCTATTTATTACTTGCTCACCAGTCTGACCAAATCGTCGCTCTCGTTGGTCAAAAACATTAAGCGCTTCATCAAACTGGTTTTCATCAAAGTCTGGCCACAAGATATCAGTAAAATAAAACTCTGCATATGCTGCTTGCCATAATAAAAAGTTACTGATGCGATAATCACCTCCAGTGCGAATGAGTAAATCTAGCTCTGGTAATGCAGACAAAGATGTTAATTCATTAAATGAATCTTCATCTATTTCATCTATTTCCATCTCACCTTGTTTCACTTTGCTGGCAATTTTTTTAGCCGCATTGGTTATATCCCAACGACCGCCATAATTGGCAGCAACCGATAAAACCATACTGCTGTTATTTGCCGTTAACGCTTCGGCGGCAAGTATCTTTTGTTGTAATTTATCAGAAAAACGGTTGATATCGCCAATCACTTTAAAACAGATATCATTTTTATGTAAACGTTTAACCTCGCGAGTTAACACAAACATAAATAAATCCATCAACACGCTAACTTCCTTTTCAGGTCGTTGCCAGTTTTCACTACTAAACGCAAACAAAGTTAATGCTTTAATACCGCGCTTCCTAGCAGTAGATACCGAAGCTCTGACAGATTCAACGCCAGCTTTATGGCCAGCAACACGTGACTTTCCGCGCAACTGAGCCCAGCGTCCATTACCATCCATAATGATGGCAACATGCTGAGGTGTTTTTTTCACCAAATCTGTGTTTACTTCAGTGCTACTCACGTATTCTCCAAAATACAAAAAAACGCCGTAGTTATTATGACTAAAATAGCTCTACGGCGTTTATCAATATGCAATGAAAAGTTAAATTTCCATTAATTCGGCTTCTTTATGAACCAATATTTCATCAACTTGTTTTATAAATGAATCGGTGATTTTTTGAATTTCATCTTCCGCTTGACGGTGTTCATCTTCACTAATTTCTTTCTCTTTTAGTAAGCTTTTGAAATCAGAATTGGCATCACGACGAATATTACGAATAGCCACTTTACCGCCTTCAGCTTCACCACGAACGACTTTAACCAGATCTTTACGGCGCTCTTCTGTTAACGGTGGAAGAGGAATACGAATTAATGTGCCATTTGAAGAAGGATTTAATCCTAAATCAGATTTTAAAATCGCCTTTTCAACGGCGCCAATCATCCCTTTGTCAAAAACGGTTATAGCCAAGGTTCTTGCATCAGGGATAGAAATATTTCCTACTTGGTTTAGCGGGGTATCCATGCCGTAATATTCAACAACAATATTATCAAGTAAAGAAGTATGGGCACGACCCGTTCTTACTTTATTTAAATTAATTTTAAATGACTCAATGCTTTTCGCCATACGCGATTTTGCATCTTCTTGTATTTCATTTATCACTTTTGATATTCCTTAAAAATAGTCAGAATTTACTCTAAATTTTCGGCGTGATCTATTGTCGTGCCTTCATCATCACCCATAATAACAGATTTTAATGCGCCTGCTTTATTCATGTTAAAAACACGAATAGGCATGCTATGATCTCGCGCAAGGGTAAACGCAGCAAGATCCATTACTTGCAATTCTTTCTCTAGTACTTCTTGGTAAGTAAGGTGTTTATATAATTCTGCTTCTGGATTTTTAACCGGATCAGCAGAATAAATCCCCTCTACTTTGGTCGCTTTAAGTACCGCATCAGCTTCTATTTCAATACCACGCAAACAGGCTGCTGAATCCGTTGTAAAAAATGGATTTCCAGTACCCGCACTAAAAATAACCACGCGACCAGATTTTAATAAGCTTATAGCTTCCGCCCAGTTATAACGGTCACAAACGCCCGCTAAATCAATTGCCGACATCAAGCGTGTGTTAACAAATGCTCGGTGTAACGCGTCTCTCATCGCTAAGCCATTCATTACAGTAGCCAGCATCCCCATTTGGTCACCAACAACACGGTTCATCCCTGCATCAGCTAGGCCTTTACCTCTAAATAGGTTACCACCACCGATGACTAAACCAACTTGGATCCCCATTTCGATTAATTCTTTTATTTCTTGTGCCATCCTATCAAGCACTTTGGGATCGATACCGAATCCCTCTTGCCCCATCAGGGCCTCACCACTAAGTTTTAACAGAATTCGACGATATGTTGGTTTGGGATTGATGCTCATAAATAGACATTCCTGTTCGGTCTAAAATATAGGGATTTAGATAAAAAAATAGCCGTGGTCTATTCAGACCGCGGCTATTTTAATACGTTTAGCTGACTATCGAAAGTCCTAATAGAAAAAAGAGTGCTTTATAGCGTTTTAAAAGGCTTTTCAGCTAATTAAAACAACCATAATTAACGTTAAAAAAGTTAATTATGCTTTTGCAGCAGCGATTTGCGCTTCAACTTCAGCAGCAAAATCTTCTTCTTTTTTCTCGATACCTTCGCCAACTTCTAAACGAACGAAATTAGTTACAGTAAGACCTTTTTCTTTCAAGATTTCACCTACAGTTTTCTTAGGTTCCATGATGAAAGCTTGACCAGTTAAAGAAACTTCACCAGTAAACTTCTTCATGCGACCAGAAACCATTTTTTCAGCGATTTCTTGTGGCTTACCTTCGTTCATCGCGATATCAATTTGGATCGCTTTTTCTTTCTCAACTACGTCAGCTGGCACATCTTCAGGGTTGATGTATTCAGGCTTACTAGCAGCTACGTGCATTGCGATGTGTTTCAATGATTCTGCATCACCTTCACCAGCAACAACAACACCAATAGTAGCACCGTGACGGTATGAAGCTAAAGTAGCACCTTCAATGTACTCAGCACGACGAACATTGATGTTCTCACCGATTTTAGTAACAAGAGTGATACGCTTTTCTTCGAATTGCGCTTGTAACTCTTCGATTGTCGCTTTTGATGCAAGTGCCGCATCTGCAACTTCATTAGCGAAGGCTAAAAAGTTAGCATCTTTTGCAACAAAATCAGTTTGACAGTTAACTTCAACTAAAGCAGCAACACCATTTGCTTCTTTAATTAAAATTGTACCTTCAGCAGCGATGTTACCTGCTTTTTTAGCCGCTTTTGCTTGACCAGACTTACGCATATTTTCAATCGCAAGTTCCATATCACCATCAGCTTCTTGTAATGCTTTTTTACAATCCATCATGCCCGCAGCTGTGCGTTCACGTAATTCTTTAACCATTGCAGCAGTAATTGCCATGAGTAATTTCCTCAAATTTCAAATAAATGTAAATACTTTGATACAAAAGCAACTAAGGCTTTTGTATCAAATGCAAAATAAAACGTTAATGACAGCTAAGATTACTCAGCTTCAACAAAACCGTCTTTTTCAGCTTGTACTACGATATTTTTCTCACGACCTTCAATAACAGCATTGGCCGCTGAATCAAGGTATAAAGTAATAGCGCGGATCGCATCATCATTACCAGGTACGATGTAATCAACACCGTCTGGGCTAGAGTTTGTATCAACAACAGCGATAACAGGAATACCTAGGTTGTTTGCTTCTTTAATAGCAATATGTTCGTGATCAGCGTCGATAACAAATAAAGCGTCTGGTAAGCCGCCCATGTTTTTGATACCACCTAAGCTTTTATCAAGCTTTTCCATTTCACGAGTACGCATTAACGCTTCTTTTTTAGTTAACGCTTCAAAAGTACCATCAGTACTTTGCGCTTCTAAATCTTTAAGACGTTTAATTGATTGACGAACTGTTTTCCAGTTAGTCAACATACCACCTAACCAACGGTGATTTACGTAGAATTGGTCACATTTGATACCAGCAGCTTTAACAGCATCGCCAGCAGCACGTTTAGTACCAACAAATAATACTTTACCTTTTTTCGATGAAACATTGTTTAATACAGCAAGTGCTTCATTGAACATAGGAACAGTTTGTTCTAAGTTGATGATATGAACTTTATCGCGAGCACCAAAAATGTATGATTTCATTTTTGGATTCCAGTAACGAGTTTTGTGTCCGAAATGAACACCCGCTTTAAGCATATCGCGCATAGAAACGTTTGGCATGTTTTTTCCTTTATGGGGTTAAGCGTCCATACATCCAATACACACGACCTTTAGCTTAATAAGCGAGGCACCCCGGTATATCTTCGACAGATGTATGTGAGTTTATATTTAAAGTAAAGTTACCTATTAACCTTACAAGTTTATTGCTAGATTCATCACTCAAACCTAAAAAGTTTATAGTGATTATTTTAGCGGCGCACTTTATACCATAAAAAACACCAATTCACCAGAAATTCTTATCGTATTGGTACCTAAAGTTAGCACCTAAAAGCGAATGATATAAGAATTATGTATTTGTTCTGGGCTTATTGAACTAGGCACGTTAAAATTTGCGTATTATAAATTACCCAAGCACAAGTGAATATTAGCGCCAATGAGTACAGAATTATTTTACATCTACGATAGCCACTGTCCATGGAGTTATGCAGCTACTCCTTTAGTTATGGAAATCGCGCAAGCATTTCCTAAGATGAAACTTCACCTATGGCACAGCGCACGCTACGATGGAGATGAATCAGTATCCATAGAACAAGTAAATGCCGTTAAACATGACAGCGACATGACGTTTGGCGAATCTTATCTTGAAAAAATTCAAACACCGAAAGATTCAACCATTATTGCCAACTTAATGACTTGGGCACACTACAAAACCGAACAACAAGCACTGCCATTGCTAAAAGCATTGCAAGACGCACATTTCCAACAAGGGCGATTACTCGACACCAAAGACGATATTAAAGATATTGTCGATAGTTTTAAATTGTCGCCGCCAGAAAAAGTCTATGCGATAGACAAACTAAGCAAAGATGCCGAAATAGTTGTTCATGAAATATTGGAACTACAAGAGCTAATCAATACAAGTGCTATTCCAGCATTATTATTGGCGATTGATAACAACCTAGTTTTGCTTAACCACAATTTGTATTTAAAAAATCCTAAAGCAATTGTCGAAGCCGTTACCATGGAAATAGCAGCAAAACAAAATGGCTAAATACATTGGAATATTTTATATCAAAGCCATTAAATAGAGTTTAACCGCTTACTATAAATACAAAAAATGGATGCTTTTCCAGTAAATTTTAAGCAAAATTGAAAAATAGCAGACTACCATTAGTCTTTTGTTATTAACAACGATGAATACTAAACCCAAAAATGTAAGATGAGGTCTTAATGGGAATTCCTATTAAAAGTCAGGAAGAAATTGAAAAAATGCGAGTAGCAGGAAAGCTTGCTGCTGAAGTACTTGAAATGATCGCGCCCCACGTAAAAGCAGGAGTCACGACTGACGAGTTAAATACGCTTTGCGCCGATTATACTGAAAAAGTACAAAATGCGATTTCCGCACCGTTAAATTATCATAATTTTCCGAAATCGATTTGTACTTCGGTCAATCACGTTGTTTGTCACGGCATTCCCAACGAGACTCCCCTAAAAGATGGCGATATCATTAACATCGATGTTACTGTCATTAAAGATGGCTATCATGGCGATACCAGTAAAATGTTTTTGATTGGCGAAGTTAGCGCTGAAGACAATCGTTTATGTCGTATCACTCAAGAAGCACTTTACTTAGCACTAAAAAAAGTAAAACCCGGCACCGCTTTTGGCGATATTGGTGCAACTATTCAAAAATTCATAAAAAAATCGGGCCGTTATTCAATAGTGAAAGAATATTGTGGTCACGGTATTGGCAAAGAGTTTCATGAAGAACCTCAGATTGTTCATTATAAAAATAATGATAAAACCAAAATACAAGAAGGTATGTGTTTTACCATAGAGCCAATGATCAACCTTGGCCGAGCCAATACTATCTTGGACAAAGAAGACAATTGGACCGTATATACCATTGATGGCAAAAAGTCGGCGCAATGGGAGCACACTATCGTAGTGACGAAAACAGGTTGCGAAATATTAACACTGCGTCAAGAAGAATCAATACCTCGCATATTACATAATTAAGCTATTAAAAAGGGCGAAAATTTGAACAACCAGACGCTGATCCCTGTGCAATTTACAGAGAAACTTTCTATTACGGCGTCGCCGCTTAATAGCGCAGAAATATGTCAACTAAACCAACTGTTTTTCGACTGGCAAAAAGATATATTTCATAATGAAGAAGTGTCCACTTTGGTCGCTGATCGGGCCTATTTTGTCGATCAAATTTTAATTAAGCTCTGGTGTCAACATCAGCTTGATGAGTACCAAATTAGTTTGATCGCTGTTGGAGGCTACGGCCGTGCAGAGTTACACCCCTTTTCAGACGTCGATATACTGATATTGACGCAAGACAAGATAGATAAAGAACTTGAAGATAAAATAGGCGCATTCATTACCCAACTTTGGGACGTAAAGCTCGATATAGGCCATAGTGTTCGCAGTATAAAAGAATGTCTAAAACAAGCTGTGAATGATGTCACTGTCGCGACCAATTTAATGGAGATGAGACAAGTTTGTGGCAATGACGCTCTCGTTCAACATTTACAGCCGCTATTAAATGAAGATATTTTTTGGACCTCTGAACAATTTTTTATTGCGAAACGCGACGAACAAGCCCAACGCCATCAACAATATCACGGTGCAGCCTACACCTTAGAGCCCAATCTAAAAGCGAACCCTGGCGGGCTGCGCGACATTCAAACAATTGCTTGGGTCGCAAAACGACATTTTGGTGCCGATTCGCTAGAAGAACTCGTCGAACATGAATACCTTACTCACAATGAATATTTTGAGCTCTTAGAATGCCAGGATTATTTATGGCGGATGCGCTGCGCACTTCATTTTATTGCCGGTAGAAGTGAAAACCGCTTGCTATTTGATTATCAGGCCGATGTCGCAAAAATGATGGGGTTTGGTGATGAAGGAAAAATGGTCATAGAGCGGATGATGAAGCGATTTTTCCGCATTATAGGCCGCGTTGACGAACTCAACAAAATGTTATTGCAACATTTTGAACTCGCCATTTTAAAACGAAATAACGAAGGTGAAAGCAAAGTTATCAATCAAGATTTCATTGTTGTCGATGGCCTGATCAAAACGACTAATCAGCGTGTATTTATGCGCTCGATTAATATCATGCAAATGTTTTTAATTATCGCTCAACACCCAGAAATAAAGGGGCTGCATTCTAGTACCCTACGGTTGATGAGAAATGCCAGAAGACGATTGGTCTCAGGATTAAATGATTATGCAAAAAGTCGTCAGTTGTTTCTCGAAATTATCAAGCATCCTAGAGGATTAGGCTTACCTTTCACCTTAATGCATCGCCACAGTATTTTAGGGGCGTATTTGCCAGAATGGCGCAGTATTGTTGGTCAAATGCAATTTGATCTATTCCATGCTTATTCCGTAGATGAACATAGTTATCGTCTCATTAAAAACCTTTATCGCTTTAGTCAACCCGAACATGATCATGAATTTCCATTGTGTAGTAAAATTGTGCAACGGATCCGAAAGCCAGAGTTACTCTACTTAGCGGGTATTTTTCACGATATCGCCAAGGGACGTGGTGGTGATCATGCCAAATTGGGTGCAGTCGATGCATTGGCATTTGGTAAAGCTCATAAACTTAACGACCATGATAGCCGAATGATTTCATGGCTGGTTAAACACCATTTAGTCATGTCAATAACCGCACAACGACGTGATATATCCAATGAAGATGTGATCAAAGAATTTGCCAGTATTATTAGAGATGAAGCACATCTTGATTACTTGTATTGTCTTACCGTTGCCGACATGCGAGCCACTAACGAGAGTTTATGGAATAGTTGGAAAGCCAATTTACTGGAAGAACTTTATTTCACCACCAAAAGAGCATTTAGACGTGGCTTAGAAAAGCCCGTTGATTTGCGCGCAAAAATAAGAGAAAACCAACAACAGGCTGAACAGCTGCTTATTGAAGACAATTTAGAACGCGCAAAACTGCATGATCTCTGGTCAGAATTTAAAGCCGACTATTTTTTGCGTTATTCACCCTCGCAAATCGCTTGGCACTGTAAAAATATACTTCAACATGATCGTGATACCCCATTGGTACTCATTAGCCCTACTCCCTATAGGGGCGGCACCGAAGTTTTTATTCATACCAAAGATAGAACCAATATTTTTGCGACAATAGTGACTTTATTAGGTAACAAAAAATTATCAATTCATGATGCAAAAATCATTACCAGCAAAACTAATTATACCCTTAATACCTTTGTAGTACTGGATCATGGTAAGCCGATAAAAGATAGCCATAGAGCAGCAGATATCGCTCAATCGTTAAGCGCCTCAATAAATTCAAATCTCTGCAATGAATTTACCATACGCCCTATTTCAAAACGTATAAAACAATTTAAATTTCCAACTCAAGTAAGTTTTATCAGTAACAATACTAAAAATACTTGTCTGCTAGAAATAGTTGCGTTAGACCGCCCAGGGCTTTTAGCTAAGTTTGCACAAATTTTTCAACGGTGTGGTATTAATATTCACACAGCTAAAATAACAACCTTTGGTGAAAAAGCAGAAGATGTCTTTACCATCTCAAGTACTAAAAACACCGCATTAACCGATGAAGAAAAGCAAACACTAAAAGATGCTTTATGTGAAGATATTGAGTAAAAAATAAAGATTAAACGTTATTAAGCAAATAATAGGAAAATTCATGGCCGATTTACAAAAAATCATAGAACAAGCTTTTGACAACCGTATGAATATCACCCCTGCAACGGTGACTGTCGAAGATAAACAAGCGGTATTAGACGCCTTAACTGCATTAAATAATGGAAGTGCACGTGTTGCAGAAAAAATCGCCGGGGAATGGGTTGTTCATCAATGGTTAAAAAAAGCCGTATTGCTCTCTTTTCGCATATGGGATAACCAAGTGATCGATGGTGCCGAGAGTGTTTTTTTCGATAAAGTCCCGATGAAATACACCGACTATGACAAGCAAATGTTCGAAAAAGACGGTGTCCGTGTCGTGCCTGGTGCATCTGTAAGAACCGGAAGCTTTATCGGCAAAGATGTTGTCGTAATGCCGAGCTTTGTCAATATTGGCGCTTTCGTCGATGAAGGTTGTATGATCGATACTTGGGCCACTGTCGGTTCATGCGCACAAATAGGCAAACACGTTCACCTTTCTGGTGGTGTTGGCATCGGTGGTGTTTTAGAACCCTTGCAAGCAGGGCCTACGATTATCGAAGACAATTGTTTTATCGGTGCCCGATCAGAAATAGTAGAAGGTGTAGTAGTTGAAGAAGGTGCAGTGATATCAATGGGTGTTTATATTGGTCAAAGCACACGTATTTATGATCGTGAAACTGGTGAAGTTCATTATGGTCGGGTTCCTGCAGGATCTGTAGTAGTACCTGGGAATTTACCTTCTAAATGCGGTAGCTATAGCCTATATGCTGCAATTATCGTCAAAAAAGTAGATGCTAAAACTCGAGCCAAAATAGGTATTAACGCACTATTACGTTCTGTCGCAGACGAATAATAGCTGCTTTTATGAAGATGGAAGGGATAATAGCAATTGCTATAACCCCTTCTATATTCAGCTATTACAAATTTTTGACGCTATGATAAATCCCCTTTTTAAGAGGTTAACACGACAATATCATCGCGATTAGCAACATTAATATAGAATTATTTTCTTTATATATTTCATATAAATAACAATATAAACATCCCGTAAACGACATAACAACAACGTGTCAAAAAAATCATTGGTACAGCCTTTGCTTTTGTATAAATAACAGCCGTTATTTGTAGTAGACAAAAGATGAAAACTTTACCCCAGCTTTTTACCTTGATATTAATATTTGCACTTAGTGCCTGTAGTTCAACAAAAACAGTCAAACTTGATGATAAGCCGGTCACATCTGACTTGCAGCTAGCTCATTCTTTATTAAATCGCCCAATGACTGCCGATCACATTATGATGATTGCTTTTGCCAATACCAGAGAGGAATATGCGCGAGAAAATAATTTACCTTTTGAATATGTCAGTATTCGAGGTAATAAATTTGACGATGCAATAACCGAACGTCCCGCTCAAGATCTACTCGTAATCAATGATACACACGCAATATCATTATTAGGCCCTCGCTAATTAGCAGTACTAAAACATGCTGAACTATTTAGCCCGTCTATTTTGATAACAAAGTAAGACGGATCTGTTTTTCAATCTCAGTTATAGTAAATAGTGCGACACCAACCGCAACGACCAAAGCGCCATCCCTAAACTGGATAGCTACCGTGCCAAAAATAGCCTGTAATGATGGTAGATAGGTGATAGCAAATTGTAATACGGTGATAACAAACACCACCAACCATACCACTTTGGTCCCTCGCAGGGTTTTCCATGTCAAAGAAGTACCGTAAATATTGCGAATAAAAAACAGATGAAAAATCTCCATTACCACTAAAGTGTTCAACGTCAGGGTGCGCGCAAGGTTCACTGAATATCCGCTATCAATCGCATAATAATAAATTCCGTAAACCCCCACTAAGAAAAGCATGGAAACAAAAACGATATGCCATAGTAGTTCACCGCTTAGCAATGCTTCGTTACGCAACCTAGGCCGACAATGCATAGTTTTACCTTCCGTTGGTTCAAACGCTAATGCAATACCTAAGGTGATAGTGGTAATGAGGTTGATCCACAGTATTTGCACTGGTGTAACGGGGAGTGTCATACCAAAAAGTAGTGCCACGATAATAGTCATGGCTTCACCAGTACTGGTCGGCAACGTCCAGCTAATAACTTTTTTCAGGTTGTCGTAAACTGTGCGTCCCTCCCTGATGGCAGTTACAATAGAGGCGAAATTATCATCGGCAAGCACAAGTTCTGCGGCCTCCTTAGCGGCATCTGAACCTTTAAGGCCCATTGCTATTCCTATATCAGCTTGTTTGAGTGCAGGAGCATCATTGACACCATCGCCGGTCATCGCGACGGTCATATTGTGTGCTTGTAGAGCACTAACAAGACGAAGCTTTTGTTTAGAACTAGTGCGGGCAAAAATATTACAGTTGAGCACCCTACTTTTGATCTGTCGATCATCCATCCTTTCAAGCTCAGCACCAGTCAACACTTGGTCAGCGTTTTTTAATCCAACCTTTTTTCCGATGGCGGTTGCAGTCTTCGCATGGTCGCCCGTGATCATTTTCACTTGAATGCCGGCCTGATAGCATTCTGCGACAGCATCAACTGCCTCAATTCGCGGCGGGTCAATCATCCCCACCAACCCCAATAAAGTTAGCTTTCCTTGTACATCAGTATGCTCCAATACTGTGTGTTTAGGCAAAATCGATCTCATTGCAAATGCCAGCACGCGTTGCCCCTGTGCGGCAATAACCTCTGCTTGTTGTTGCCAGTGGCTTGCATTTAAGGCTTGCTGATTTCCATCGGCAGAGCGCTGATCATGACACATTGGCAATATGCTTTCTGGCGCGCCTTTCACAAAAACAAACGCATGCTGTTCATGATCGTGATTTAAGGTCGCCATAAAACGTTGTTGGGTATTGAAAGGGATAATATCGGTACGTGTCCACTTTGCCCTTTCTTGGCGTGCATCCAAGTCCATTTTTCCGGCGAAGGCAAGTAGAGCCGCTTCCATAGGATCGCCTTCAGCGTGCCAAACACCGTTTCGTTCATGCAAAGCCGCGTCATTGCAAAGCGCAGCAGCACGAGCGAGCTGTTCGAGTGTAATATGCTCCAAGGGGTCAACGCATGCATTTTCTAGCAATACCATCCCTTCTGGAGCGTAACCATCACCCTCTAAAGTAAACAAGTGTCGCGATGTTAACACCGACACCACCATCATTTCATTGCGTGTCAGAGTACCTGTTTTATCGGTACAGATAACGGAAACCGACCCTAATGTTTCGATGGCCGGCAGTCGCCTGACAATTGCGTGGCGCTTTGCCATCGCCTGCACACCAATGGCTAGAGTAATCGTAAGTACCGCGGGTAAACCTTCAGGGATAGCCGCAACAGACAAGCCAACAACCGACATAAAAGTTTGTGAAAAATCATGGTGACCATAAAAATAACCGTAAACTAACAACAGTGCCGCTACGACTAAGATAAATATGGTTAGTCCACGTGCGAAAACATCCATTTGTTTCACTAGCGGTGTCGTCGGTGATTTCACAGTCGCAAGCAAACGGCTAATTTGCCCTATTTCAGTATTAGTGCCCGTTGCCACTACCACCCCCTTACCTTGGCCAGATGTTACTAAGGTTCCGGAAAATGCCATGCAAAAACGATCACCTAATACTGTATGCTCGTCAACTGCTTCAGTTTGCTTCTCTGCGGATAATGACTCTCCAGTAAGAATGGCCTCCTGAACCGACAACCCATGAGCGGCCAGCAGACGTAAATCCGCAGGTACTCTATCACCGGCTTCCAGTAATACGATATCACCAGGCACTAATTCTGCTGCAATAATAGAAACACGCACTCCATCGCGGATGACATGGGCACGAGGTGCAAGCATCTGCCGAATTGCATCTAAAGATTTTTCGGCTTTGCCTTCTTGAATAAAGCCGATGATAGCGTTAACAATTACGACTGCTAAAATAACACCGGTGTCAATCCAATGCCCCAAGGAAGCAGTGATCATCGCCGAAGCTAGCAGTACGTAGATAAGAATATTGTGAAAATGCAGCAGAAACCGTAGCAAGGCATTACGCTTTTTTTCTGTAGGTAAACGATTAGGGCCATATTTTTCGCGACGAGACGCCGTTTCGTGCTGACGTAAACCAACCCCACTGGATGTTTTCAGCCGTTCAAGCGATGCTTGGACAGACAAGCTATGCCACTTTAACTGCACACTGTTCAATTTTTTGGTCCGCATTATTGCACCATGTCTGATGTGCTCCCAATCGGATCTAAAGATCACTAATTGGTTACATTCTTTGCATCAGCATACTTAAAAAACTAATACCCATGTTAAATTGTCTTGTGAACCAAAACTGGAAAACAAGGCCAACCGATGCTTTTAGCTATACAACAAGCTGATCTTTGGAAGCTTTCAAGATGCTCTGCATAAGGTTAGACGAAAAAAATAAAGAATTATTTAAGTATATGCATTTCAGCTGAAGTAAATCAGTTTTATAGCAACTATTAACAAGCTCAAATTTAGCCATTAAAAGCAAATTCAGCTTAACCATGATGGACGTATCAGCATAATTACTCCTAAGAGCAACATGACAGCGCCACTGATAAGTTTTAAACGTTGGCCCGAGGCCCTCGATAATTTTTGGCTACTCAAAGCAATTACTGAAATAGCGACAGCAATAGTGTCGTCTAACATATATGCCAAAATGTACAGACCAATATATCCATAATAGATTGGTGTAGGTAGTTCTTGTTGAGTCAAAACTGCCGTAAATATCGCAGGAAATCCAGCAGTACAAAGTATTTCAATAAAGTTAACTACTATGGCTAAAACTACTACGGCCCCTATAGATGGCAACAAAGAAGGCGCATTTATAACTTTGCGCATACGCGAATATAAGCCGGGTTTTGCCGAATTAGGAATTGCCAAAGTAAAATTGGCCTGCTGACTAAAGAAATCTCTTATGTTGACTATCGCCATGCATAACGCCAATCCTCCCAATAACCTTATTAGCGTTGTTGATAAACCGATAAACATAAAAACATTAAACCAGGCTGCAATAAAAGCGTAATAGACAATCGCACTGACGAATACAAAAGTACCTGTGATTAACATCATTTTACGGCGGTTATGTAAACGCACCAAAAGTGACAATAAAAACAATAAAACCCACATCGCACATGGATTAAAACCATCAAGTAAACCTATCGCCAAGGTAAACAAAGGCAAGCCAAAACGTTCAACGCTAATATTGCCAAATACTCGAGATTCAACACTTGTACTTGGTGCTTGTTCTTGTATTAAAACGTTTTTTTCTGAACTCGTTATATCGCTTAGCAGTGCTATTATTTGTGGCCCGGTTTGCTCTGCACTAGTAAAGCCGACATGCAATTTTCCTGAAAAAATAAAAGTAGGTACTCCAGGAGGCCATATTCCCGCGACTTTTGAATGCGCAATGAGTGATTCTCGTGCAGAGGGCTCTTGGTCTATTGAGCGTATGGCTACACGTAAATTAGGATACTTATTGACTAAAGTAGGAATAAATTTTTTAGCTTCCGCGCAGTGCGGACATCCGTCACGTACAAATATTTCCAATATCGGTTTTTCTAAGACTTGATTCTCAGTAACAAGGTTGTGCGCTTCCTTCGCATCAATTAACGGTATTGTTAGCAGCAAGCAGCCTATTAACAGCGAAAATTTGAGCAAAGTTGTTTGCAGCACTCGCGCCAAATTGTGATCACGCCAGAGGCAAAACGTAAATGTTTTTGCTCCAACAAATTGGCCACGGCTTTCATTATTCAACGCTTAATACTCTGAGACACTAATAATTAAACAATTTAAAAATATCTTATTAGTAATGCGAGCATTAAGTGAGCGCTTTATGATGTATATCAGTTACAGTGACAATTTAAATAATAACACTTAAAAACGTCACCTAAAGCTTAACGCTTAACGACCTATAGAGTATTTAAAATGATAATAGATGCAAAACAACATCTACTGCATGAGGCGATATGAATTCTTACATTCTCTTCTCTTTGCTTGTTGCGGCAATTGTTTCTTGGTTTGTATATTGGCGTGGATATTTGACCTGGCCCGCGACAATTCTGGCTTGTATTTTTGCCAGTATAATCCTCATCGCTAGCGGCCCCGCTATTGGGCTAAGTGTTGGTACTTGTTTTTTTATTACCGGCGAAATATCCCGTTCAACACCGCTTTTAACTCAACATGCAAATAAAAACTCACAAAAAATCATCAAATTAGAATCAGTAAAGCTCAAAACGGATTTACCCAGAGACTTCCTGCAAGTGTTCGCCAATGGCTTAATTTTAATCGTTTTGGCGATGCTAAGCGTGAATTCGGATAATCATCAACTCGGTCAGCTTGCTGCAATATTAGGATGCATTGGTGCAGTAGCCGGTGATACATGGGCGAGTGACGCAGGGTTTATTGCAAAACAACAACCGCGGATGTTGCTGACAGGAAAGTTAGTCAGCGTCGGCACTCCTGGTGCCGTCACAAAATCTGGGATTTTTCTTACCGGATTATCTGGGCTAGTCGCATCTCTTGTATTTATTCTGGTCTCCCATACTCCACTGAGTTTCCCTCATAAATTCGATTTAACCTTCACAACAAGTATGATTTTAATTATCTCCGCAGTTTGTGGTGGAATATTTGGCGCGCTGGTTGACAGCATTTTGAACACTAGTTTTCAAGGCAATTATCAAGCAAAGAACATGAACAGTGAGAGCCCTAAAGAGACGAGTAGATCGGACAGTGTTAAAGGCGATATATGGCTAAGCAATAACTTAATCAATTTTATCAATTCAATCGTTGGCGCTGCTACTGCATGGTTGATGTGCTCTTTGATGGTAATGATATTAAGAGTGTAGAGTAGATCTTATATTAAAACGCCTATACCACAGCCCAATGACATTAATAAAAATGCCAGCAAAGCCATAGCGCTTACCGGAAAATGTCGATATGCATGTTGTGGGTCGCGCCACACATTTATCGCCGCTAAAAATGAGGGAATGACCGCTATCCCGCCCAATAAAATATAGTATGAAAACCCCGCCATAGGTAACATAATCAATACGATAAAAGCGGAAACTTGTAGTATTGGCAATGTTCGACTTGCACGAAAACGCCCTAAACGAACCACCATATTTCGCTTGTTTGCTTTTACATCCGCCTGATAGTCAGGAAATTCATTAACCCATAAAAATGCAGCGATCAGTAAACCTAAAGGTATTGAAATAAGCAGTGCTGGCGTTGAAAATTCGCCCAGTTGAATTAAATAGGTACTTAAACATATCAAGGGACCATAACATACGGCGACATCAAGCTCACCTAAGCCACGATAGGCAAACCGTCCCGGCGGGCCGTTATAGCACCAAGCTAATAAAAGCCCAATCAAGCCAATCCATAATGTTTGCGGTTCGCGAAAAAAAACGATTACTACGCCAGCTCCTATACCTAACAGGTAAAAAATTAGCGCTATTGTCCATGTCTGATTTCTACTCAATAAACCATCGACAATAACTCTTTTACCACCAGAAAATTCGGTGCGATCTTCCGTAGCAACAGCAATATCTGTTTGATAATCATAGATGTCTCCTGATGCATTCTTCGCAACTTCAATAGCGAAAAACGCAAATACCGTCACCAGCAGCCAAAGCACATTGAGCTCACCATCGGCAACAACCAAACAGCTTGCCAAAAAAATCGATGACATGGACGCTAAGGTGATTTTAGGATCAGCTAGCCGCCAAAATCCTTGCCATAGTGAGTTATTGTTAGTTAGGTTAACGCCTTGTGCCTTCATCTATTTAACTCAATAATATAGGTAATAGTGACAACTAATAACGGCTGTAGCCTGCCTAACTCGTTATCATCAAAAAATTGATACTTTCAATAATTAGAACTATCGCGCTAGCTTAACACTAACCATGCCACTGATATTGCTCATAATGGAGTTCCTGTATTAACGCCAGCATAAGATCTATATCCAAAACTCTATGGGTTCATTTTTTATCATCGTTTTCAAAATATCACTACGCGTGACTATCCCCAGTAACCCTCCACTATCATTGGTAATGGGCATTGCACTAATATATTGACTAAGCATTACTTGTGCGATTTCTCTTATATAGGTTTTTGGCGAGGCTGTAACAACCGATTTACTCATAAAGGCATTAACAGGCCGAGCAACGTTTCTGTCTTTTTCATGCAAAGCAGCATTGGCTAGCATGTCACGATCAGAAATAATCCCGACCAACCGATTATCTTCACTCATTATGGGAAAATGATGAAATTTATGTCGCTGAAACTCACGCTTAGCTTCATCATATGAGATATTTTCGGATAAGGTAATAGCCGGCTTCGACATGATTTCATCGACAAAAAACACTAGTTTACGTTCTTCCTTGGTCTGATCTTGATAGGTTGCATTAATAAAATTCATATGACCCTGAAGCTGTCCTCTATTCTCAGCTATTGGTCGGTATGTGGCCTCTTCTGTATCGGTAACTTTATGTGATTTAGTGAGTGCTGATAACGGTTTAACCTCCTTTGTTACTAAAAGGCGATCATCCCTGATAGGAATTGGTAGTCCCATACTGTAAATCCAATAAGTCATGGTTACGCCTCAATTGCATCCTATGTTATTGAACCGAAACTCTATCCATATTTACGATGACTTTCGCTGATTTAGATCAGCGAGTTATTAATTTTTTTCTATAAAGTAATGGCTGTTTACATCGCTCATAAACGACTTTAGGATCAGGGCGACCATTAACCTGATAATGGTAGCGGCTAATGACAGTTTTCAACAAGAATGTTGCACAAAAACTACGTAAAATTGCATCTTTACTGAAAGCGCAAAACGCTAATTATTTTCGCTGTCAGGCATACCTTCACGCCGCACAAACGATAGAGAAATTGCCTCAAGATCTTAAAGCGTTATGTCAAGCTGAAGGTATTGATGGACTGACTCGCCTTCCTACCATAGGAACAGGCATCGCCCATTTGATTTATGAATATATTGCAACAGGCAGCATGTCGCGACTCAAAAACTTGCAAGGGGCCCCAGATCCTGTCGCTACGTTTCAGGTAATACCAACGATTGGCCGAGAATTGGCCCAACGAATTTATGACACATTACACATTGATTCCTTAGCATCACTAGAAAAGGCTGTTCAAACAGGTCAAATCGACCACATAGAAGGAGTAGGTAAAAAACGCCGGCAAGCAATTTCAAATTGGTTGTCTAAGAACTTTAGTGGTCACAATAAACAACTAAAAACCTTTACTGATAAAGTCGATCAACAAAACGCAGAACCTAGTGTCGAGCTTTTATTAAAAACTGACGCTGAATATCGCAATAAAGCCAACGCCGGGAAGTTACCTTTGATCTCCCCTAAGCAATTTAACCCAGAAAACAAAGCCTGGTTACCTATTTTACATACGCAAAAAGATGGTTGGCATTTTACCACCTTTTATTCCAACACCGAGCGTGCACATAAACTGAATAGGGTTTACGACTGGGTCGTTATTTGTTTTTATGATAGTCATCATCGAGAAGGCCAGCGGACCGTTGTCACAGAAACCCACGGTGATCTTATTGGAAGACGAGTTGTCCGAGGTCAAGAAAATCAATGTCGAAGATATTACCAAATAAAGCAGTAATACATATACCAACTATCAGTCAGTAGCCATTTGTCAGCAATGCTCTCGCAACGATTAACAGATCATATTAAAAAAGTAGCTACTGACTTTAGTCAGTTAGGGCAATGAATACCTCTGCTAATATCCGATGAAACCATGTTCAAGGAAAAAGCTAAATGACAACATACGAACTTGAACCTTTTGATTGGCAATACCGGCTAGGTCAGCTTTCGGTTGTCTTAAAAGAAAATAGAACCTATGTCGAAATAACAGGTGAGAGCTTTGCGGATCATCTAGAAAATAGAGCAATAGTCTTAAAAAAACTCTCTTATGATTACGATAGCGATAGTGTTGAGATCATGCTTGGACAATCCAATCAGATGATTGAATCGCCATTAACCATTTCTTTTCAGCAACACAATGATATTTTAGAAGCAATTGAAATTCTTGATGATAACGTTAAAAAACACATAATTGTGTTTACTGAGCCCATACTCATTGCCGAACATCAATAAATGAGTAACTGACTTGCTCGTCATTACAAGCATAGAAGTGTCTGCAAGTTTACGTATTTTTAGCATACACTTTGAGCCCGATAGCAACAAATAACGCGGACCCAAAGATTAGCAGTATAGGCGGTTCTGGAGCAGGTACAGCCACCACTGTAAAGCTACGAATAAGACTGGCCGATTGCAATATTTGCAACTCCGATGACACGACTTGATAATGAATCACTAATAGATGACCACCCACGCCAACCGTTTTTGACTCTGTAATGACAGGAACTTCATAAGGTGTTATACCACAGGCAAAATAGTGAAGCTGACCATCCTCCCATTCTGTAGAGCCACAGTTAGTATCGCCAATAATGGAATGACCGGTATATAGAGTTCCTATACCATCAATAGTCAATCGCCAAGTATAAAGTAATATGTCTAAATCACCATAAACGAAGCCGTTCAATAAAAAATCGTCTTCGGTACCTATTTTCCAACTAACCTCTGAACTAGCACTACCCGCAATGGTAATGGGGAGATAAGGATAACTCATAGATACCTGAATAATTTGCCCGTCATAGGGCGCACTGTCGAACGAAACCGTCGCATCGGTTGAAAGAATAATTGTTGCCTGACTTTGACTTGAAAATAAGGAGATTAGAATAAACAGAAAAAAACTGTTCAACAGTCGTCTATTTGGAAAAATAGCGTGAATACTCATCATTATTTACTTCCTTAAAAAATATCAAATCACTGTTGAAGTTAACCTTATAAAGACTCAATTTGACCTTTATGCATATTATTCGTTAATGATAAATCCCCTTCATCCTAAAATTTTTATCGTCAAAAACGTGCATTTATACAGTGCGTTACATTCAAATCATTCTGTAACTAAGTAGAGCCTACATGTCGTTTTATAGAATGAATTTTAAACACAATGAATAACGGTACAGTGACAAATATCACTCGAGCTGCATAAATCAAATTACCATAATAGATTTTGCTAGTGCTCGACAAGAATATGCACAAGAGAACATCTTCCCCCTTTGAATATGTCAGCATTCCAGGGAATAAATTTGATCAGGCCTTAACTAAACCTACTCAAGATCTGATGTTGTCAGTGATGCTCACGCAATTTCTGTATTAGGACCACAATCTGCACGATTAACACCATAAACTGCTTTTTAAAGAAAGGTGATTAGTTGGAAGGTCAAATAGAGAACAAACAAAACAGCTTTTAGTTATCCCTAGAAATTTGCCATTCACGTATCGGTTACAACAATTTACAACTATTTACGATTCGACACTAAGTGAATAAACATACAAACCAAGCAAAAAACACAGTGCCCTCAAGAATAAACACCACCATAACCAATTGATTTAATTTGGCTTTATCAAAATAAATCTAATTACAACAATAAAAACAAAAATGCAACGATAATAATATTCATTAATATTGCTTAATCACACATTTAGTAAACATCCGTTTACAACTTTTTGTATTGTCAGCTTATTTAACTCATGGTTAACTCGAAATATCAGAATAATATATTTAAATACCATCGGGGATTTCTCATTGATATTTAAGTGATAAATACTCAAGTAATGCCTAATTGCCTCTCGTCCATTGTAGAGAACATTAACGTTACTTTTGTAGTAACTCGAGTAAAAGTAAATTGTTTTGATAACTAGCAAATTAAAATAACAGCTAACGCTAAGGAAATGAACATGTCTACTAAATTAGCCCAAACACTAAAAACTAGTCTTGTTTGTAGTGCAGTGATGTCTGCACTATCAACAGTGCCAATATACGCTGCAGATTCAGAGACCAGCGCAGACAATGAAAAAATTGAACGCATTATGGTAACGTCTCGTCGTAAGTCTGAAACGATTATTGAAATTCCAATGAACGTATCTACTGTAGGCGCCATGGAAATATCAGATCGAAACTTACTTGATAAATCAGATCTATTTCGCTCAGTTGCTGGCGCAGCGAGTCCTCGTGGAGAGCTGATATTGAGAGGATTAAGCGGCAGTAATGATTCAGGTGGCGCCTTGTCATCCTCGATTGGTACAACAAGTACATTTACTGACGGTGTACCATACGAATTCGATGATTTATATGACGTTGAACGGGTAGAAATATTGCGCGGTCCGCAAGGCACGCTATACGGTTCTAATGCGATTGGTGGTACCGTACGAATAATATCAAAGCGTCCTCAATTAAACGAATTTGAAATAAACGCTTCATTACAAGGTAGCAGTGAGAAAAATGTTGATGGTATTGATCAGCGTTTATATGCCGCCATAAACTTGCCAGTATCAGATGAAGTTGCATTACGGGTAACGGGGAGTACATCAGATCGTCCTTTAAGTGTCACGAACGTAAACACGGGTGTACAAGGTAATATTAGAGCTAATTTTCTTCGCGCTCAAATGTTATGGCAACCGCAAGATGATTTAAGCATAAATCTAGGTTATGTTCATGATGAATACGAACGTATAGGTACTAATACAGCAGATTTGGCTACCGGTGGTGCTGCTTATGAGGCGCTTTTAACTGCCAATCCTGACTCTCCTTTTGGTTATGATGTTGAAATCCAAGAAGGTGCTGCGTGCGATAAAGGTCGTGTAGAATGCTTAAGTTCTGGCTATATTGCAGGCGGTACTGATCCTCGCTACAACGCATGGGAATTAATGGATCGTAAGACCAATGACGATACTAATATGTATACGCTGAATATCCAGCATGATAATTTATTCGGTGTTGCTCGTCTAAATTACGATGGTTCTTATCGTAAATATGATGATTACGTTGGTACCAGTTCTAATTGGTCGCGCAGTGATGGCGGTGACATGTTCCGTACTTGGCTCATTAATGACTTTCAACGCAAACGAACCACCCATGAATTACGTTTATCAAACCTAAACACTGATAGCAATATTGATTGGACTGTCGGTTACTTCTATGACAAAGATGAAATGGGCGATGGCCCGAATCGCCAAGATCAATATCATGGTGATGGTGATCGAGGTAAAGCAATTGCATCCGCATTTTGGGGGGATTACTGGGGATATTTCGGCGGAGAATGGGAAGGTAACGACGGTCAATTACAAGTAGTAAATAACGTAGCTGAGCTCGGAATGCTTTATTGGGGCAATCCAGATATTAACTACAGCGAAGAACTATTAGAAGATTGGAATTCTGAAAGTTCACTCTTTGGTGAAGCAAGCTATACACTTGAAACTAAAGATATGGGTGAATTTGAATTTACTGCGGGTATTCGTTTCTACAAATTAGAAGATAAATATCGTGGTGAAATCAAAGGCATATGGGGGTCGACTTCTGATGAAGACAATCGTTCGGATTTGCCTGCCGGTACTCCTTATGTAAATAAACCCGTTCAAGGCGGTGATGAGAGCGGTAACCGTAAGAAATTCAGCGTGTCATGGCGCCCTGATGGAGACATGTCAATATACGCTTTATACGCTGAAGGTTATCGCCCTGGTGGAAATAATATTTCAACCTTACCACAAGCATGTCGCAATGATGAAAATGCCCAATATTTCCAAACACGTTACGAATCAGATGCCATTGATAACTATGAGCTTGGTTATAAAGCAGTAATGTTCGATAACAAATTTAGAATTTCTACCGCTGTTTATCAAATCGATTGGACGGGCGTACAAGCTGATATTGATATGGGGTGTGGTTTCAGCTTTACGGCAAACGCTGCTGAAGCTCGTTCTCGCGGGTTAGAATTGGAAACCGTTACTAATATCACTGATGATTTAACCTTTACCTTTAACGCAGGTTATGTCAGCGCTGAGATGCTAGAAGATGTTGAATCTATTGGCGCTAAAGCGGGTGATGATATGACGCAAGTTCCAAAATATAACTTATATTTCGCCCTTGACCAAGGTTTTGAAATTTGGAACCGTCAAGCCTTTGTCCGCTTAGACTTAGAGGCTTATGATGAGTATAAAACTCATTTTAAAGCGACAGAAGAAGATACTCTACCCAGTTATGAAAAGGTGAATTTATCAGGTCGTATTGAACTTGCTGATGGTATCAACGCAAGTTTACATATTAAGAACCTATTTGATAAAGAGATCATGAACTGGCGCAGCACAACGGGTAATAGTTATGGAAATTACCACTATGTAGAATATGAAAATGGGCGAAATGTAACATTACGCTTAGATTTCACTTTCTAAGTTTATTTAACGAATATCAAGCCAGCAAAGCTATTATTGCTGGCTTTATTATTCAGATTATTTGTGACGAACTATTATTTGAAACAATCTAAATCAATGAAAGTACCTATATAGCACTTATCGGAAAATAAGAAATTAAGTCCACTGTGCAAAACGAGACAAGGTTTGCTCACCCAAAGCCTGTTTTAATGGTGATAAATATTGCTCAAAGTTTTTCCATTGCGCCATGCCCGAGCGGTTAATTGGCCGACGCACTTGCTCACTACTGGCTGTTCTCACCGCCCTTTTATTTTCATGAAACTTCAGGCATTGTTCTTCATAGGGTAGAGAACAATGCGCCAATAATTTTTTTACCTGACGTTCGGTATCTTGCACCATATTTTCATATTGCATACACAGTACTTTTTCTGGAAGTACTTTATCCCAATGATCCATTACCGCTAGATAATTATTATAATAATGCCCTATATTTTCAAGGTCATAACTAAAATCATAACCTCTGGCAAAATGCTGTTTAAAATTACTAAAGCCACTCGACAATGGGTGTCTCCTAGCATCAATAATTATCGCATTAGGTAAGATCATATGGATCAAGCCAACATTATGAAAATTGGGCGGCATTTTATCGATAAAATAAGGTTTGTCTGTGCGAAAAATTTCAGTCTCTTTTAAATAACTCTCACCTAACAATGCTAATTCCTGAGTCGTTAACTGTGTCATTACCTTTGGATAAACAGTACCTTTTCTAGTCGCCAGATCCTCAATTAACTTAACGACTCTTGGCATGCTGTATAATTCCATCGTGCCTTCAATGGCGGAATGACTCGCTAAAATTTGCTCCAATAGTGTTGAACCAGAACGCGTTAAGCCAACAATAAAAATAGGAGTCGCCGGAGTCTGGTTACTTAGTGCTTGTTTACTTAGCGTACTACTATCAAAACTCGCACAAATTGCCTGACAACTTTGGCGATATTCTTGCGCATCAAAATTTACCGCAGGTCGACGATGGTTAGCTTGTTGGTAGTAATGAAAAGCTGTTTGATACTCATTATTGTCTTCGTAATGCTTAGCTAGTGCAAAGCCTACCTGTGCTGCCTGTCCTGCGTCAACACTGTCATTGGCAAATATCGAAATGAGTTGTTCAACCTCATCTTCATCAAAGCGATACGACTTTAAGTCAGCGAGCGCCCAATACGCTGTACCATTGATAGGTTCAAGGAGAATACTTTTTCTATATGCCTGTTCACATTCTTCTCGTCTGCCGAGTGTTTTTAGTACATGTCCTCGTTGCAAATGAATATTAGCTACACTAGGAGAAAGCAATATCGCCTGCTCAAGCGCAGCCAAGCTTTCTTCAAAACAACCCGCATTAGCTAATTCAGTTGCCAATCGTAAATAATGATTGGTTTTTGCTGGCTCCATCTCGACAATTTTTTTTGCCGCATTTATCGCTTGCTCAAGAAACCCTAAATGAGAGTAATTTTTTGTTAATAATTCCCATAAATTAATATGATATGGTGCATAACTAAGCCCTTTCTCTAAAATACTCACTGCTTGCTGATAAGCTTTAACTTGAAAAGCCAACGTTGCAAGCGTATATAGCGCTTGAGGATGATGAGGATGCTGTGCTAAAACGTTGCGACATGTAGATTCCGCTTGATGATAGTTTTTCTCATTTAGAGCATTTTTGACCTGCTCAAAATAAGGACGAAAGGGATCGTTTTTTTCTGCATTAACAAAACAAGATTTGGCCTTATTATTTTCCCCTCTTTGCATCAATAAATTTCCGAGAAAGTGCCAAACATCACTATTGGAGGGGTTTAACTCTATCGATTTTTGAAAAGCCAATTCTGCCCGCTTAAATTGACTCTTAGACATATAGGCATTAGCCAATTCCGCAAAAGCATTAGCTGACGTTGGATGGAGGGCAACAACATTTTGAAATACTTCAATTGCTTCATTTGCTTTTTGCTGCATCATTAAACTATGCCCCAACAATGCAAGATATTCTTCATTGTCAGGGTGATTAGTAAGAATAAGTCTTAACCTTTTTTCGGCTAAAGGGGCATTCCCTTGAGAGAGAAGCTGGGTAGCCTCTTGAAAAGTTGCTTGCATGAACCGCTCATTTTTATTGCTTTTTAACTAGCATAAATTGGCAGTCCATTAGATTCAATCATAATCAGGAACTATATAGTCAAAAATTGAAAGCAAATGTAGCTGATTAAATGAATAGTAGAAAAACTTATCTTTCAACCACAATTTCTGAGCGCTATTCTAAGTAATACCTTCACCAAGATAGACGCCCAACGATTCCAACAACTAATAATATAAACCCGAGACTCGCGCAATTTTTGACGAAACGATTACCTCTATCGAGCCAAATTTCAAATAAGATAACCAGTACAAATATTGATGTAATAGTATTGTTAAAATAATAAAATATTTAAAAGGTTTTATCTGGTATTCATAGATAAAAAAATAGGTAAGAAAACTCAACGTTATTAGCGACAAAATCTCTGTTAATTGCTTCCCCCTCTATCGAAGCGCTTTCAAAACGATGTTTTTTAAACAGGGACTACTCTCATATAAACTAACAAAAATAATCACTACTAATGGAGTCTAATAAATTATAAAGACTCAGTGCACTGTCTACAAAACAACAGCTGACAACAATACAAGGTACCCACATCTAATATGCAACACAACAAAGGTGACAACCACAGCATTACCGACAATTAAAGCCAGCTGTGGTTACTCAATAAAAACGCAATAATGGAAATAAATTAAAACCGAGTAAATGATTAATTTATTTGACCCATATCGTAGTATTGATAACTTGTTCTTCTATATGGAACAAGTTCATATTTTGATTGCAAAAACTCTACAATATTAATTAATTCAGTAACGGTCATTTCATCATTATAAATTCTCATTTTTGACTTACCGTCTTCTTGTATCATACCGATCGGATAGCGTGTAATTAGTTTGTGTGAAGGATTAATAACAGACGTTACTAACTCTGCATAAGTTTTTACCGTTGCAGTTTTCCCCCCTAATTTAACTGAAATATTGTTATGCTTGACAATATCGTCTTGCTCTACGCCTTCCATTACATGGCAAGTTAAACACTGATATTTAAGAAACGTTGCTTTGCCTAGTTCCACGTCTCCTTGAGGTAAACTAAATCCACGTGTTGATTTGACGCCGCTATCACAACTTGTCACCATAAATAAAAGTGCAACAACGATGGCGCTCCATAAATATTTCATATTAACCTCCAAGCTAATCAGCCGTGCATGTGCTGAATGAACAGATAAAACCTGTTATTAACATTAGCAGTTGATTTAAAAATTTCACGAAAACTTTTGAAAAGAAATTGATTTAAAACAATGTAGTAGTTAAGCCACTTAAAATAGATTGGACATTATTGACTAAACTATTTTCTAAGCAACTAGCCATCATTCAGCTAACGTTCAGTTACATAGTAATAAAATTGTCCCATCATTTAAATTCCGTGAATGATTCGGAATAAAATACCTAGCAGGTGAGCCAATGAAATATTTACCAAAGCTGTTGATCATCATAACCCTCTCAATAATGGCATTTTTCGTTTCAAGCGAAGAACTCCAAGGTGAAAGTCAATTTAGCCAAGCGGAGCTGGCACAGATTCTGGCGCCCATCGCATTGTATCCGGATAGTTTATTAACTCACATTCTTATTGCTGCAACCTATCCCCTAGAAGTTATCGAAGCAAGTCGTTGGTTAGAAGATAACCGTAATATTGACCCCTATTTAATTTCAGAAAAAATAGAAAATAAACAATGGGATCCAAGTGTTAAAGCACTAGTGCCTTTTCCTCAAGTACTCGAAAGATTAAATAATGATCTGCAATGGACGCAGAAACTAGGTGATGCATTCTTACAAAATGAACAATTAGTTTTGTCTAGCATTCAATTATTACGTCAACAAGCTAAGCAAGCCGGTCATTTAACACAAATGGAGAAATTAACGGTTGCTGAAGAAGATAACAACATTATTATTCAGTCTTCTGAGCCCGAAATTATCTATGTGCCTTATTACGATACACGTGTGGTTTATGGCAATTGGTACTGGCGTCATTACCCACCAGTTTATTGGAATTCGAACTGGAACAGGCATCACAACCACTACTCTTTTGTAGAAGTTGGATTATTTTCATGGTATCCAAGTGTACATATTTCATTTGACTATTTTTTTAATGCTTTTCATTGGCACAATAGACATGTAGTAGTATTTAGCGACTATAAGCGCTCCAGAGATAATTATCGTCATCGTCGTATTGTTAATAACCGTCATGTCAAACGCTGGCATCATAACCCTGTGCATCGAAGAGGCGTGGCTTATCGAAGTGAGCATATAAAAAATAAGTATCGCAGTAACAGGCCATCGATTAATCAATCACAACGGGTAAGAGCAAATGAACAACAACTATTAACATCTAGGCAAGTAATAAACTCGAGAATGAACAAATCGTCAACAGGTTCGCCCCGTGTCAAACAAGTATTGACGAGACACGAAAGACTTAAGAAACAAGTTACGCAAGAAAAAAGCAAATCTCGCGTGATTAACAATCGAAAAATTGACCTAAACAATAATAGAATTGTTGAGCGTCACAAAAAAGAACTGAGAAAAAGCGTTGTAGCTGAACGTTCGACAAAACAAATGGCTCCAGTTAATAATGTTACTTTGCCGAAGCTGAGGATTAAAACCGAGCGCCCGGTAATAAAAAGCAAAAGTAATGACAAGCAAAAATCTATACATAGGGTTAGGGTTAAGCCCCCCAAAATATCTCAAAAATCGCGCAAAGAAACACATTCGAACAAGAGAGAGCGTAGACTAGCTCATAAATAATCATCACACCAATGATAAAGAGGCTCAATAAAGCCTCTTTACATATGAGCAATAACAGGACTGTTAGCTAGTAAAAGACATTAAAAATCATTCTTTGAACAACTCATTTTCGGTAATGATTATAATACTGATATTCAAAGCATTAATAACAATTACTCCTAAAATTAAATAGGTAAGATTTGTGCAACTACATATACAGCTTGGTCTATTGGGAGTCTTGTTATAAAACATACTGTAATAAAAATTAGTACACATTAAGTTAAATATTAAAGTCACGATGCCTTGGTTATATCAAAGTAAGGCTATATAGCTACTTCTTATACTTATCTATTTATATTAGTTAATTCATTGGATTAAAAGCAAAATTAATATTGTTTGTTATACTTACTAAATCCTGTTTTTAAGACATATAGCCAGAGATTATGCAAAAGAGTGCTTTTTTCGTTGTTATGCTATTTATCATAAGTCCTGTATACGCCTCAGAAATCATTTTAGGCATGTCTAATGCGTTAACAGGGCCAACCAAAAACCTAGGTTTACAACTAAAATTAGGCTCTGAACTATACTTCAATAAACATAATAAATCCGAATATGGTAAAAAAAATCCTATCCGCATCATAAGCTATGATGATGGGTACGAACCGAATAAAACCGTCAAAAATACTAAAGAATTACTCGAAAAACAAAGCATTTTCGCTCTATTTGGCTATGTAGGCACCCCTACATCCAAGGCCATTATTCCTATGTTAGAACAACAAAAAAGTATTTATTTCGCCCCATATACTGGAGCAGAGTTTTTACGAACACCGCATAGGAATGAATTTTTTAACATTAGAGCAAGTTACTATAATGAAGCTGAAACACAAATAAAATATTTTGTCGATAAATTAGGCTTAAAAAATGTCGCACTTTTTATCCAAGCCGATGACTTCGGTCTAGCAGCCAGCAAAGGTTACATAAAAGCGCTTAAAGAAAGAAATATCACAAAAGTTGAACAAGTCCGTTATAAGCGCAATACCATCGAGATCAAAGATGCAGTTAACAAGCTTATATACGAGAATCCGGAAGTCATTTTTTGTATTGGCACTTATCAACCAATTTCAGAATTAGTTCATCATTTAAGAGGCAAAAATATATCAAGCAAAATTGTAACCCTTTCATTTGCTGGCGCTGAATCATTAAGGACTAGGTTAATAAATGAAGAAGAAATATACATAACGTCAGTAATACCGGATCCAGAGGGCTCGAATTTACCAATAGTCAAAGAATATAGAACAGCAATGGGTAACAAAAAACTTAGTCATGAATCCTTGGAGGGATATATTAATGCTGCCGTATTTTCAAATATTATTAACAATATCCAAGGCAATATAACGAAAGAGAATTTTATAAAAGCAGCTGAAGCAACAGAGATAGACGTTGGAGGAATACTCCTGCGCTTTACGAAGGATAACCATCAAGGATTAAAGAACTCCTATTTAAATAAAATAACGAAAAACGGTCTTTACCCAGTAGATTTTTAATCGGTAGTACGTAACATACATTTTTGCCTTAATACTTTTTATTGACACAACGTCATTTGTTAGAGAAGAAGGGCTGTTAGTCAATCGCCCTAAGGCCAACAATAAACCCGCGAGCGATGCTCCCATGATAATAATAAGGCTGAGCGATGCCGGTTATGTGAGTTTTAATAATAAGCCAGTCGATATTGAGCGACTCTCTGCCCGTATTGAGAATTTTCTCGCTAAATATGACAGCAAGAACGTTGTCGTCATCCCCAGTTATAACACCACCCATGAGAATGTCGTCAACGTGATTGACCAAGTCGCATTGTTTGATGATTTAGTGGTGTCTATCGGTAAATAACGACAAACGTGTAGATAGCAAAAAGCCCGTTACATCAGTAACGGGCTTTTGACGTACAAGGATGTACTAATGTCGAGCTGCCATGGATGGCAAGGAACGACCTAAATAGGAGTCTAGCAATGTCCTACTCTCACATGGGAACTCCCACACTACCATCGGCGCTACTGCGTTTCACTTCTGAGTTCGGCATGGGATCAGGTGGTACCACAGCGCTATTGTCGCTAG